>CAVXUW010000004.1:0-1399454 GCA_963765105.1 uncultured Thermoleophilia bacterium | reverse complement strand
GCAGTTCGGTGGTGGCGATCGCGGTGTTGCCGTCGCGGGCGGCCACGTCGGCGGTTTGGAGGTGGAGCAAACCGCGGTCGTAGGTGGCGAGGTCGGTGACCGAATTCGTGCCGCGGGCGGCGACCCAGCGGTCGGTGGCTCGACGCAACAGGTCGAGGACTTCGTCGTTTGCCGGCGGGGGAGCGACGATGAGGTTGGCCGGATCGTTCGACGCCTCGAATGACTGGTTGGGAGCGATGGTCGCCGCGCGCAGGGAACCGTCGGACGTGAGTGTCGACGTCGATGCAACCTCACTGCCCAACTGAAGCCGGGTGAGGTCGACCGACCTGGGGATACGGATCTCGCGCACTACTGGCAGACGGGGGTCCTCGACATTGCGGACGGTCATGGTGCGCAGCTCAGTCGAGACAGACGCGATGCGACCCGACACGGGAAGCGGAGCCCCGTTGGCCCGACGGACCACGCGCACACCGTTGGTGCTCACAAGCCGGCCGGACGAGGTGAAGCGGACATCGATGACCACCGTGTCACCCAACCCCGGGATGGGGTTCCCTGTTGTGCGGCCCGTTGTGCGCTTGATGCCCGGAAGCCACACGGCCACACGGATGGGGACGATGCCGCCGGGGGTGCCGACGGCGACGCCACTACCGAAGCGGCGCACAACGATGCCGCGAATCCGGGCGGTCTTTGCCGGGCCGATGGAGCGAAGGCGCGATTGGAACACACCGCTACGGCTCCACTTGATGCCCCACTTGATGCCCCGGGGACGCTTCGACCACTTGATGCCGGAGGTGGGTGTGCCCCACTTGATGCCGTCCACCTGAACACGGCGGCCGGGAGTGATGCTGCGCAGCGAGCTGTGGATCGTGGCGATGCGGCCCGACGGGAAGGCCACCACCGCAAGGCCGGCCCGGGGACGCACGCTCAGCACCGTCGCCGTGCGATCGTTGGGCAGCGCCTTCACGCGGATATCCGGAACGGCGCTCACCGCCGGGGCGGCGCTCACGCCGAGGATTCCCAGGACGGCGAGTCCGCTAACGCGGTACCCGAAGTGAACAGGGTGTGATGTTTTCGGTGTCATGCGGTGTTGGGCCTCCGTGCCCTATCTATCTTACCCTGCGACGGGCGTTTCTCCGACCTGTCGACCGGCGATGACCCGGGTCTGGGCGGCGGCGCTGACGGGGCTGGCGTTCACTCCGGCCACCGTGGCGGTGCAGCCGCGGAAGCCACGGGCGTTGCGATCGACCTTGTAGGTGATCTTGAAGGTGCGTGTCTGACCCGGTTGAAGGGTCCCGAGCGGGAACTGCAGCTTGCCGTTCTTCAAGGTGACACCGTTGCCGGGGCGACGCACGAGCGACAAACCGCTGGGGACGCAATCACGCAGGATGACGTTGGTTGCGGGCACGGTGCCGACGTTGGTGACTTTGATGGTGAAGGTGACTTTGCCGCCAGCCTTCACGGTCTTGGGTGCGGTTTTGGTGATCTTGAGCTTGGTGGGCACCGGGGGCGGGGCGGTGATGGTGACTGCGGCCTGGGCAGCGCTGGTGGGTGTGGGGTCGACCTGGTCGCTGGCCACCACCTCGGCCACGTTCACCACGCGACCGGCAGTGAGCGCCCGGGTGGAGACGGTGAGGGTGGCCGCAGCGCCGTTGTTGATCCGCGGGATTGACCAGAGGCCGTTCTCGGGATCGTAGGTGCCGGCTGACGGGACGGCGGAGAGGAGGCCGAGGCCGGCGGGAAGCTGCTCGAGGACCTCGACGTTTGTGGCGTTGGCCGGGCCGCGGTTGGTGACGACGATGGCGAAGTTGACGGTCCCACCCTGGCGGATGGTGGAGGTGCTGGCCGACTTGACGATCTGCAGATCGGCGGTGACCGGGATGTCGGTCCCGACGAACACGGCGGCCGCTTCGTCGTCCTCGGTACCACTGGTGTTGCCGGGAGTGGAGTCGGGATCGGCCACGGCGGATGTGTCAACACCGGCAACGTTGGTGATGGTGCCGCTCTGGTTGACCCGGGCGACGATGCGCGCCGAAACCGCGTCACCAGAGGCAAGGTTGCCGACGGTCCAGATGCCGGTTGAGTTGTCGTAGCTGCCGCGGTCGGCGGTTGAGGAGACGAAGGCCACCTCGGCCGGAAGGGTGTCGGCGACCGTGACGCTGGTGGTGGCCGACGGGCCGTCGTTGCGGACGGTGAGGGTGTAGACGACATTGGTTCCCACCTGTGCTGTGGAGCCGCTCACGGACTTGTTGAGCGACACGTCAGCTGACGGCGGGGCGGCAGTGAGGGCGACGCTGGCGGCGTCGTCGCCGATGGCGTCATTCGGGGTTGAGGTGGGGTCAAACGTGCCGGAGGCGGTGACCTCGGCATCGTTGGTGATGAGGCCGGCGGCGTCGATGCGGACGACGATGGGCAGGTCGCGGGTGACACCCGAGGCGATGCTGGGGATGGTCCAGACGCCGGCAGCGAAGCTGGTTCCGGCCGGCGGAGTGGCACTCACCAAGGTGACCTCGGCCGGCAGGGCGTCGGTGACGTTGACGCCGGTTGCCGTGTCGGGACCGTTGTTGGTGAGACGCAGGGTGTAGGTGACGTTGGCGCCCTGACGCGGGGTGGCGTCACTCACCAGCTTCTGCAGGCGAAGGTCGGCCTCGGGCACGTTCACGACAGCGTTGTCGGCGTTGTTGGTGAGGTCGGGGTCGCGGGTGGTGGTGGTGATCGTGGCGGTATTGGTGATCGCGGTTGCGCTGGTGACATCGGCGGTGATGGTGAGAACCGCGGAGGCTCCGCTGGCGAGGGCGCCGACGGTCCAGGTTGTGCCGTCGTACGCGGCGGAGTCAGAGCCGACGAAGGTGAGGCCCGCCGGGAGGGTGTCGGTGACGGCCACGCCGGCAGCGGCGTTGGGACCGTTGTTCGTGGCGGTGATGGTGAAGATCACGCGGCCGTTCAGGGCCGGGGTGGCGTCGTTGACGGTTTTTGTGACCGTGACGTCCGCCTCGGGCACATCGACGCTGGCGCTGTCGGTGTCGTTGCCGGGGGTACTGTCGAGCGACGACGCCGAGACGGTGGCGGAGTTGGTGATGCGGCTGGCGGAGGTGACGGTGGCGACGATGTCGAGCGTTTCGCTGGCGCCGTTGGCCATGGCGCCGACGGTCCAGATGCCGGTGGCGTCGTTGTACGTACCGACCGAAGGGGCTGCGGAGACGAAGGTGAGGCCGGCCGGGAGGGCATCGGCCACACGGACGGCAACCGCGGGACGCGGACCGTTGTTGGTGACGGTGACCTGGAAGGTCACGTTGGTGCCGAGGGCCGGGGTGGCATCGTCGACGGTCTTCGTGACGGCGAGGTCGGCCTCGGGCACATCAACATCGACCGAGTCGGTGTTGTTGGCGGGGGTGCCGTCGTACGCGTTGGACGATGCCGTTGCGGTGTTGGTGATGAGGGCGGCGTCGGTGACGCGGGCGCTGATGGTGAGCTGCTCGGTGGCGCCGTTGGCGAGGGCACCGACGGTCCACACGCCGGCGGCGTAGGTGCCGACGGTGGCGTTGCTTGACAGGAGCGTGAGACCCGTCGGCAGGGCGTCGACCACGCGGGTGGCGGGCGCCGTGTCAGGGCCGTTGTTGGTGACGGTGACGGTGTACGTGACGGTGCCGTTCAGCGACGGGGTGGCGTCATCGACGGTCTTCGTGACGGCGAGGTCGGCGTTGGGGGCGTCAATGTCGACGCTGTCGGTGTTGTCGGTGGTGTTGGGGTCGAAGGCGTCGGTGGTGGCCGTGGCGGTGTTCGTGATGACCGATCCGTTGCCGACGGTCGCGACGATCGTGAGCTGTGCGTTGGCGCCGTTGGCGAGCGTGCCGACGGTCCAGACATCGGCGCTGTAGCTGCCGCGGGTGGCGGAGCTCGACACCAGGGTCAGCCCCGCCGGAAGGGTGTCGGCAACACTCACCCCGGGGGCGGCGTTGGGACCGTTGTTCGTGACTGTGACGGTGTAGGTGACGTTGCCGCCGGCGGCCGGGGTGGCGTCGTTGACGGTTTTGGTGACGGCGAGGTCGGCGTTGGGAACGTCCACGCCGGCCTGGGCGCTGTTGTTGGTGCCGACGGGGTCGTTGGTGTCGGAGGACGCGGTGGCGATGTTGACCACCGGCGCATCCGTGGTGACGCGCGCCACGATCTGCAGGTTGGCACTGGCCCCTGGGGCGAGGCTGGCGAGGGTCCAGTTTCCCCCGGAGTACGTGCCGGCTGACGCGGTGTCGCTCTGGTAGGAGAGGCCGCTGGGGAGCGGATCGGCGACGACCACGTTGGTGGCGGCGTCGGGGCCGTTGTTGGTGAGCGTGACGGTGAAGGTGACGAGGCCGTTCATGGCCGGGGTGGCGTCGTTGACGGTCTTGGTGATGGCCAGGTCGGCCTCGGCGACGTCGACGGTGACGCGGTCGGAGTTGTTGGCGGTGTTGGTGTCGAACGTCGTCGCGGTAGCGGTGGCGATGTTGGTGATGGGTGACGTGCTCGTGATCTGGGCGATGACGTCGAGGGTGACGGTGGCGCCATTGGCAATGTTGCCGACGTTCCACACGCCGGTGGCGTCGGCGTAGGTGCCGGTGGCGGTGGTGTGCGAGAGGTAGGTGAGGCCGGTGGGCAGCAGGTCCTGGACGCGCACGCCGGTGGCGTTCTGGCCGCCGTCGTTGCGGACAGTCACCTGGAAGGTGACGTTGCCACCAAGGTTCGGTGAGGTGGTGCTGGCAGTCTTGGTCACCACCAGGTCGGCGCTGGGAGCGTCAACCGAGGCGATGTCCTCGTTGTTTGCGGCGTTCGGGTCGAACGTGCTGCTGGTTCCGGTGGCGGTGTTGACGACCGCATCGCCGGTGGTGACGCGCGCAACGATCTGGAGGGTCTGCGAGGCGCCGTTGGCGAGGACGCCGACGGTCCACACCCCGGTGGCGTCGTTGTAGGTGCCCACCGACGGGTTGGCCGAGACGAAGGTGAGGCCGGTTGGCAGGGCATCGGTGACGCTCACGGCGGCGGCAGTGTCGTCACCGTTGTTGCGGGCGGTGATGGTGAACGTGACGGTGTCGTTGACGTCCGGGGCGGCGTTGTCGACGGTCTTGGTGATCTGGAGGTCGGCATCGAGGACGTTCACGTCGGCGGTGGCGACGTTGTTCAGACCGTCCGGGTCGAACGTGGTGCTGGTGGCCGTGGCCGTGTTGGTGACCGGTGAGTTGGTGGTGACGGTCGCGACGATGACGAGGTTTGCCGTGGCGCCGTTGGCCAGCGACCCGATGGTCCAGTTGCCCGCAGCATAGGTACCCACGCTCGGCGCGGCGGAGACCAAGGTCAGGCCGGTTGGCAGGGCGTCAGCGATCTCCACACCGTTGGCGGTGTCGGGACCCGCGTTGCGGATACCCACCGTGAAGGTGACGTTGCCACCGGCGGCCGGGTTGGCGTTGTTGACAGTCTTGGCGACGACCAAGTCGGCCATCACACCGGCCACGGAGGCCTGCCCGGTGTTGTTCGTGAGGTTGACGTCGTGCTCGGCGGCCTCAGCCGTTGCGGTGTTGGTGACACCGCTGAGGGTGTCGACGCGGGTCACGATGGTCAGCGTCTCCGTCGCGCCGTTGGCGAGGCTTGGGAAGGTCCACAAACCGCCGCTGTACGTGCCGACGGACGGAGTTGCCGAGATGAGAGTGAGGCCGGTGGGAATGGCGTCATCCACACGCACGAGCGTGGCGGTGTCTGGGCCATCGTTGGTCACGCGCACCGTGAAGGTGACGTTGGTGCCCAACGACGGGCTCGGGTCACTGACCGTTTTCTGCACGCGCAGGTCGGCCTCGGAGACATCCACCTGGGCCTGCGCGGAGTCGTTGGTGGCGACGCCGTCGAAGGTGGTGGACGTGACCGTTGCCGTGTTGGTGATAACCGCAGGGCTATCGACGCGGGCCACGATGTCGAGCGTTTGGCTCGAGCCGCTTGTGAGGTTGCCGACACTCCAGAACGGTGCGACGAAGGCGCCGGCCGACGGTGCCGCCCCCACGAAGGTGAGACCCGCGGGCAGGGCGTCGGTGACGACGATGCCGCGGGCAAGGTCGCTGCCGTTGTTGCGCACCGTGATGCGGAAGGTGACGTTGTCGCCCAGGCGCGGGGCCGCGTTGTCGACGGTCTTGGTGACGGCCACGTCGGCGTTCGGCACGTCGACCTGCGCGTTGGCCGACTCGTCGCCGGGGTTGCGCTCGAAGGTGCTCGAGGCGCCGATGGCGATGTTGGTCACCGCGGAGGCGGTGGTGACGCGTGCGTCGATGGTGAGCGTCTGGCTGGCGCCGTTGGCGAGATTGCCCAACGTCCAGAAGCCACCGGCGTAGCTGCCGACGCTCGGGTTGGAGCTCACCAGGGTGAGGCCGGTGGGCAGGGCGTCGCTCACCACAACCCCGGCGGCCGTGTCGGGGCCGTTGTTGGCGGCGGTGACGGTGAAGCGCACCACACCGTTCAGGTCCGGGGTGGCGTCATCGACGGTCTTGGTGATGACCAGGTCGGCCTCAGGGACGTCGACCACCACGTTGGCGGTGTTGTTGCCGAGGTTGGTGTCGAAGCTGGTGGAGGTGACCGTTGCGGTGTTGGTGATCGGGTCGGTGTCGGTGATACGGGCCACGACCTGGATGACCTGGCTGGCGCCGCTTGCGAGGTTGCCCACCGTCCACACACCCGTCGTGGAGTTGTAGCTGCCACCCGCGTTATCGGAGATGTAGGTGAGACCGGCCGGAAGCAGGTTGGTGACGTTCACACCGGTGGCACCATCAGGACCGTTGTTGGTGACGGTGATCGTGTAGGTGATGAGGCTGTTCAGCGCCGGTGTTGCGTCGCTCACGGCGATGGCGACGGTGGGGTCGGTGTTCGGGGCATCGAGTGACGCGTCGTCGGTGTTGTTGGCCGTGGAGGGATCGAACGTCGGGGAGGCGACGGTGGCAACGTTGGTGATGGCGGCGGCGCTGGTGACCGTGGCCGTGATTTGGAGTGAGCGGTTGGCGCCGCTAGCGAGGTTGCCCACAGTCCACACGCCGGTGCCGTTATCGTAGGCGCCGGCACCGTTGTCGGAGACGTACGCGAGACCTGCCGGGAGCGTGTCGGCAACCGTGATGGCCTGCGCCGTGTCGGGGCCGTTATTGGTGACCTGAAGGGTGAAGACGACGTTCTGACCGACGTTGGCGTTAGGGGTGTTCACCGACTTGCTGATCGACAAGTCAGCTGCCGGGGCGTCCACACCGGCGTCCGCGCTGTTGTTGGTGGCGTTGGTGTCGAACGTTGTGGTGGTAACGGTTGCCGTGGTGTTCAGCGGCGCGGCGGTGGTGACCGTCGCGATGATCTCCAGCGTCTGGGTCTGACCGTTGGCGAGGGCCCCGATGGTCCACTCACCGGTGGCGTCGTTGTAGGTGCCCGTGGTGGGGTTGGACGACACGAAGGTGAAGCCGGGCGGGAGAAGGTCGCCGACGTTCACACCCGCGGCGCCATCGGGGCCATTGTTGGTGACGGTCACGGTGAACGTGACGTTGTCACCGACGTTCGGCGTGGCGTTGTCGACGGTGTTCGTCACTGCCACGTCCGTGTTCACGGCGTTGACGCCGGCGTCGTCGGTGTTGTTGGCGGGAGTGGGGTCGAAAGTGGTGCTCGTGACGGTGGCGGTGTTCGTGACCGCGTTCGGGGTGGTGACGGTCGCGACGATGGTGAGCGTGGCACCCGAGGCATTCGCGAGGGTTCCGACGCTCCACACGCCGGTGCCCGCGGTGTAGGTCCCCACCGACGGAGCCGCCGAGACGAAGGTCAGGCCCGCCGGGAGGGAATCATTGACCGTGACGGCTTGGGCGGCGTCGGGGCCGGTGTTGGCCACGGCGATGGTGAAGGTGACGTTGTCACCGACGTTCGGGGTGGCGTTATCGACGCTCTTCGTGACGGCCAGGGCGGCGTCGAGGGCGTTCACCCCGACGGAGTCGGTGTTGTTGGTGGCATTCGAGTCGAAGGTGATGGTGGCGCCCGTCGCGGTGTTCGTGACCAGGACATGGTCGGTGACCGTCGCGACGATGGCGAGGTTGGCGCTGGCGCCGTTGGCCAGGTCACCCACCGTCCACAGGCCGGTGCCGGATGCGTAGGAGCCCACCGACGGGGTGGCCGAGACGAAGGCGAGTCCGGCGGGCAGCGCGTCGGTGACGGTCGTGGCCACGGCGGTGTCAGGGCCGTTGTTGGTGACCGTCACGGTGAAGGTGACGTTGGCGCCGCGGTCCGGGCGGCTGTCGGAGACGGTCTTGGTGACCGCGATGTCGGCGGTGCGTGCGCCCAGGGGTGCGGATGCCGTGTTGTTGGCGGTGTTGGGGTCGTGGACCGCGCCGGTGACGGTGGCCGTGTTGGTGATGGCCGATGCCGAGGTAACGGTGGCGGTGATGGTGAGGACGGTGCTGGCGCCGTTGGTGAGGGTGCCGATGGTCCAGTCGCCGGTGCCGCTCGAGTAGGCACCGGAGGATGCGGACACGAAGGTGAGGCCGGCCGGCAGCACGTCGCTGGCGACGACGCCGGTAGCCGAGTCGGAGCCATTGTTCTGAACGGTGAGGGTGAAGACGACGTTCTGGCCGACGTTCGGGGTGGCGTCGTCGACGGTTTTTGTAACTGCGAGGTCGGCCTCGGGGGCGTCGACCGCGGCGGCGTCGGCGTCGTTCGAGCTGTTGGGGTCGAAGGTGCTTGAGGTAACCGCAGCGGTGTTGGTGATCGCGGTGTGAGTGGTCACAGTGGCGACGATGGCGAGCGACTCGGCGGCGCCGTTCGCCATGGTGCCGACGGCCCATACGCCGGTGCCCGCAGTGTAGGTACCGGTCGACGGGGTGACCGAGACAAACGTGAGGCCAGTGGGAAGCAGGTCGTTGACCGTGACGCCCTGAGCGGTGTTCGGGCCGTTGTTGGTCACGTCGATCGTGAAGGTGACGTTGCTACCGACGGTCGGTGTCGCGGTCGAGACGCCCTTGGTGACGGCCACGTCAGCGTCGAGCGCGTTGACGGCGACGTTGTCCGAGTTGTTCGCCGGGTTGGGGTCGAGGGTCGTCGTCGTGATCGACGCCGAGTTCGTGCGCGCCAGGTGCTGCGTTGCCGTTGCGGTGATCGTGAGGGTCTCGGTCGCAGCGTTGGCGAGGCTGCCGACGGTCCATACCCCTGTGACGGAGTTGTAGGCGCCCGCGCCGTTGTCGGACACATAGGTGAGACCGGCCGGGAGCGTGTCGGAGACGACCACGTTCGCGGCGGTCTGCGGACCGTTGTTACGGGCCGTCAGGGTGAAGGTGACGTTGCCACCCACGTTCGGTGTTGAGTTGTCAACGGTTTTGGTGACCTGGACGTCGGCCTCGGGCACATCCACACCCGCCGGTGCCGAGTTGTTGGCCGGGTTGGTGTCAAACGTGGTGGAGCTGACGGTGGCTGTGGTGTTCAGCGACGCAGCCGAGGTGACCGTCGCGACGATCGTTAGGGTCTGGCTCGCCCCGTTGGCGAGGTTGCCGATCGTCCACACGCCGGTGCCGGCGACGTAGGTGCCCACCGTCGGGGTGGCCGACACAAACGTCAGACCGGCCGGAAGCAGATCAGAGACCCGCACGCCGGTGGCGTCGTTGCCCCCGTTGTTTGTGACCGTGACCGTGAACGTCACGTTGCTGTTCAGCGCCGGCGTCGGGTTGTCGACGGTGTTCGTCACCGACACGTCAGTGGCGAGTGCGCCGACGGTCGCGTCATCCGCGTTGTTGCCGATGGTCGGGTCAAAGGTACTCGAGGTGGCCGTGGCCGTGTTCGTGATGGCGCCGGTCTGCGTGACGGTCGCGACGACGGTGAGTGTGGCGGTGGCGCCGTTGGTGAGCGAACCGATGGTCCACACGCCGGTGCCGGCGACGTAGCCGCCCACGGTCGGGGTTGCCGACACCAGGGTCAGGCCTGTGGGGAGGAGGTCGTTGACGACGACGTCCTGCGCCGTGTCCGCACCGCTGTTGGTGACGTCAACGGTGAACGTGATGTCGTCGCCGACATCGGGGGTGGGGTTGTTGACGTTCTTGACAACGGCCACGTCGGCATCCGGGGCGTTCACCACGGTGCTGTCGATGTTGTTTCCGGGCGTCGGGTCGTCGGTGGGTGAGGTGATGGTCGCGGTGTTCGTAATGGCGGTGTGGCCGGTGACGGTCGCGACGATGGCGATCTGCTCTGACGCACCGTTGGCGACGGTGCCGAGCGTCCACACCCCGGTGCCCGAGGTGTAGGTGCCCACCGTGGGTGTGGCCGACACGAACGTGAGGCCTGCCGGGAGGAGGTCGGTGACCGTCACGCTCTGGGCGGCGTCCGGGCCGGAGTTCCCGACGGCCACCGTGAAGGTGACGTTGCTGCCCACCGTGGGAGTGGCCGAGCTGGACGTCTTGGTGACCGCCAGGTTGGCGTCGGGCACGTCGACAACCGCATCGTCGGTGTTGTTTGCCGGGTTGGGGTCGTGTGTGGTTGAGGTCGCCGAAGCCGAGTTGGTGATGGCGGTGTGGGTGGTGACCGTTGCGACGATGGTGAGCGTCGGGGTGGCACCCACGGTGACGGCGCCGATGGTCCACACCCCGGTGGCCGGCGTGTAACTGCCGGTGGACGGGGCGGCGGACACGAGGGCGAGACCGGCCGGGAGGAGGTCGTTCACAACCACACCCTGCGCGGTGTTCACACCGGCGTTGGTCACCTGCACCGTGAAGGTGACGTTGGAGTTGAGCCCCGGGGTGGCGTTGTCGACCGACTTCGTCACCGCGATGTCGGCGTCGGGGGCGTCGATGGCGGCATCATCGCTGTTGTTGGAGCCGTTCGGGTCGTGCGTGGTTGCGCTGACCGTGGCCGTGTTGGTGATGGCGGCAGGGCTCGTGACGGTGGCGACAATCGTGAGTGTCGGGGTGGCGCCAACGGCCACGTTGCCGACGCTCCACACGCCCGTGCCCGCGGTGTAGGTGCCCACCGACGGGGTGGCCGACACGAACGTGAGGCCGGCCGGGAGGAGGTCGTTGACCGTGACGGCCTGGGCCGTGTCGGGGCCCGCGTTGGTGACGGCGATGGTGAAGGTGGCGTTCGATCCCACCGGCGTTGCGGCGTTGTCGACGCTCTTGGCGACGGCCAGGTCGGCGTCGGGGACGTTGACGACCGCGTCATCGGTGTTGTTGCCCGTGGTCGGATCGAAGGTCGCCGAGGTCACCGTGGCGATGTTGGTGATGGCGGTGTGCTGGGTCACGGTGGCGGTCACGTTCAGCGTGACGGACGCGGCGCTTGCCAGCGGACCGACGGTCCACACGCCGGTGCCCGCGACGTAGGTACCCACTGAGGGGGTGGCGGACACGAACGTGAGGCCGGCGGGGAGCAGGTCGTTGACAGCGACGTTCTGAGCGGTGTCGGGTCCGCCGTTCGATACCTGCATGGTGAAGTTGACGTTGCTGCCGAGGGTCGGGGTGGCGTCGCTGACCGTCTTGGTGATGGCCAGGTTGGCATCGGGGGCGTTCACGTCAGCGGTGTCGGCGTTGTTGCCGGAGACCGGGTCGTGCGTGCTCGAGGTGACGGTCGCCGTGTTCGTGATGAGGGTGTGAGCGGTGACCGTGGCCGTGATGTCGATGGACGCCGATGCCGCGTTGGCGAGCGCGCCGACCGCCCAAGCGCCGGTACCGGAGTTGTAGGTACCGGTCGAGGGCGCTGAGGAGACGTAGGTGAGGCCGGCCGGGAGCACGTCGGTGACGACCACCGACTGCGCGGCGTTCGGGCCCGCGTTGGCCACCTGGACCGTGAACGTGACGTTGGAGCCAACGGCCGGCGTGGCGTTCGAGACGTTCTTGGTGACCGACAGCTCGGCGTCGGGAACATCGACGACAGCGTCGTCGGTGTTGTTCGCCGGCGTCGGATCGTAGAGGTCCGATGCAACCGTTGCGGTGTTCGTGATGGCGGTGTGCTGAGTGACGGTGGCCACGATGTCGAGGCTGGCAGTAGCACTGTTGGCAAGGGCGCCGATGGTCCAACGGCCGGTACCGGTGTTGTAGGTGCCGACCGATGGGCCGTTGCTCACAAGAGTCAGTCCGGCGGGGAGCACGTCGTCCACGTAGGCGCCGGTGGTGGCGTCGGGGCCGTTGTTCTGTACCACGATGGTGAACGTGACGTTGCTGCCCAGGCTCGGCGCAGCGACGTCAACCGACTTGGTGATGACCAGGTCGGACTGCCTCGCACCGAGGGTGGCGAACGCCGCGTTGTTGCCCGCGACCGGGTCGTGCTGGTTGCCGGAGATCGTGGCGTCGTTGCGGATCGCTGACGCGGAGGTGACCGTGGCGGTGATGTCGAGCGTCGCCGTGGCACCGTTTGCCAGGTTGCCGATGGCCCACACGCCGGTGCCGGCGGTGTAGGTGCCCACCGACGGGGTGGCCGACACGAAGGTGAGGCCGGCCGGGAGCAGGTCGTTCACGGTGACGCCGGTGGCGTCGTCGACGCCGTTGTTGGCGGCGGTGACGGTGAAGGTCACGTTGGAGCCGAGAAGCGGCGCCGGGTTGTCGACCACCTTGGTGACGGCCAGGTCGGTGTCGCGAACGTTGACGACGGCGTCGTCGGTGTTGTTGGCGCTCGCCGGGTCGTGTGTCGTCGCGGTGACGGTGGCGACGTTCGTGATGGCGGTGTACTGGGTGACGGTGGCGACGATAGCCAGCGACGGGGTGGCGCCGACGGCGACGTTGCCGACCGTCCACACGCCCGTGCCGCTGGAGTAGGTGCCCACCAACGCAGTGGCCGACACGAAGGTCAGGCCCGCCGGGAGGGAGTCGTTGACGGTGACGCCCTGCGCGGTGTTTGCGCCGCTGTTGGCGAGCGCGATCGTGAAGGTGACGTTGGAGCCAAGCGACGGGGTGGCATCGCTGAACGACTTGGTGAGCGCCAGGTCGGCGTCGGGGACGTTGACGACGGCGCTGTCGGTGTTGTTACCGGGCGTCGGGTCGTGCGTCGTGGATGTGATCGTCGCGGTGTTGGTGATGAGGGTGTGTTGGGTGACCGTTGCGGTGATCGTGAGGGTCTCGTTGGCGCCGGAGGCGAGGGCGCCGAGACTCCACACGCCACCGCTGTACGAGCCCGCCGACGGTGTTGCCGAGACGAGCGTCAGCCCGGTCGGGAGCGCATCGACAACCGACACACCTTGGGCCACGTCGGGCCCAGCGTTGGTGGCGGTGACGGTAAACACGACGTTCTGGCCGAGATTCGGCGCTGCATTGTCGACGGTCTTGGTGACCCCGACGTTGGCGTTCGGAACATCGACGACCGCGTCATCGGTGTTGTTGGCGCTCGACGGGTCGTGCGTCGTGGAGGTGACGGTGGCGGTGTTGGTGATGGCCGCGTGGTTGGTGACCGTCGCGACGATCTGGAGGCTGGGCGTCGCGCCGACGTTCACCGTGCCGACGCTCCATACGCCGGTGCCGGAGGTGTAAGTGCCCACCGACGGCGTCGCCGATACGAAGGTGAGACCCGCCGGGAGCAGGTCGCTGACCGTCACGGCCTGGGCGGCGTCCGGACCGGCGTTGGAGAGGCCGATCGTGAAGGTCACGTTGGTGCCGAGCGCCGGGGTGGCGTTGTCGACGCTCTTGGTGATTGCCAGGTCGGCATTCGGAACATCCACGTCGGCTGATGCCGAGTTGTTCAGCGCGTTGGTGTCGTGCGTGGTGGATGAGACCGTCGCGGTGTTGGTGATCTGGGTAGTGGCCGTGACCGTGGCCACGATCTGCAGGCTCGGCGTGGCGCCGTTGGCAACCGCGCCGAGGTTCCAGATGCCCGTGCCCGAGGCGTAGGTGCCCACCGTGGGAGTGGCCGACACGAAGGTGAGGCCGCTCGGCAACAAGTCGCTCACCTGGACGCCCTGGGCGGTGTCGGGGCCGTTGTTGGAGAGGCCGATCGTGAAGGTCACGTTGGAGCCGAGCGCCGGGGTGGCGGTGTTGACGCTCTTGGTGACGGCGAGGTCGGCGTCCGGCACGTTGACAACGGCCTGGCTGGAGTTGTTGCCCGGAACCGGGTCGTGCGTCGACGACGTCGCCGCCGCGGTGTTGGTGATGGCGGTGTGCTGGGTCACCGTGGCGACGATGTCGAGCGACGGGGTGGCGCCCACTGCGACGTCGCCCAGGCTCCACACGCCGGTGCCCGCGGTGTAGGTCCCCACGGACGGTGTGGCCGACACAAACGTGAGGCCCGCGGGAAGCAGGTCGTTGACGACGACCGACTGCGCGGTGTCCGTACCCACGTTCATCAGGTTGAGCGTGAAAGTAACGTTGCTGCCGAGCGCCGGGGTGGCGTTCGAGACCGTCTTGTTGAGCACGAGGTTGGCGTCCGGGACGTCGACCACCGCATCGTCGGTGTTGTTCCCCGGTGTCGGGTCGTGCGTTGTGGAGGTGACCGTCGCCGTGTTGGTGATGGCCGTGTAGTTCGTGACCGTCGCGACGATCTGGAGGCTGGGCGTCGCGCCGACGTTCACGGTGCCGACGCTCCAGATGCCGGTGCCGGCGGTGTAGGTGCCCACCGACGGGGTGGCCGACACGAATGTCAGCCCGGCCGGAAGCGCGTCGTTGACGTTCACCGACTGGGCGGCATCCGGGCCGGTGTTGGCCAGGGTGATCGTGAAGGTGACGTTGCTGCCCAGCGTCGGGGAGGCGTTGGAGACGTTCTTGGTGATCGCGAGGTTGGCGTCGGGAACGTCGACCACAACGTCGTCGGTGTTGTTGCCGGACACCGGGTCGTGGGTCGTCGCGGTGACCGTCGCCGCGTTCGTGATCGCCGTGTGCTGCGTCACGGTCGCGGTGATCGTGAGCACCGAGCTCGCGCCACTCGTGAGGTTGCCAACGGTCCACACGCCGGTGCCGGAGTTGTACGCGGGGCCGGGGCTGGCCGACACGAAGGTGAGGCCGGCCGGAAGCACATCGGCGACGACGACGTTCTGCGCGGTGCTCGGGCCATTGTTCTGGGCGGTGAGGGTGAAGATGACGTTGCTGTTCAGCGCCGGCGTGGCGTTGTCAACGGTCTTGGTGATCTGCACGTCGGCGTCACGGGCATCCACGCCGATGCCGGAGGAGTTGTTGCCCGACACCGGGTCGAACGTCGACGAGGTCACCGCAGCGGTGTTCGTGAGGGCCGCCGGGGTGGTGACCGTGGCCACGATCTGAAGGCTCGGCGTGGCGCCCACGGCGACCGCACCGACGGTCCAGATGCCGGTGCCGGCCGTGTAGGACCCCACCGAGGGGTTGGCCGAGACGAACGTGAGGCCGGAGGGGAGCAGGTCGCTCACCTGCACGGCCTGCGCGGTGTCAACACCGTTGTTCGCGAGGGCGATCGTGAAGGTGACGTTGGCCCCCACCTCGGGCGCGGCGTCGTTGACCGTCTTGGTGACCGCCAGGTCCGCGTTCGGAGCGTCCACGACGGCGTTGTCAGTGTTGTTTCCGGGAGTCGGGTCGTGCGTGGTGCTGGTCGCCGTCGCGGTGTTCGTGATGGCGGTGTGGGTGGTCACCGTGGCGACGATCTGCAGGGTCGGCGCGGCAGCGTTGGCGATCGCGCCGACGGTCCATGTACCCGTGCCTGCCGCGTAGGTGCCCACCGACGGCGTGGCCGACACGAACGTGAGGCCCGCCGGAAGCAGATCGGCGACGGTCACGGCCTGTGCCGTGTCGGGGCCAGTGTTGGTGACCGTCACCGTGAAGGTGACGTTGCTGCCCACCGCGGGGGTCGCGTCGGTGACAGTCTTGGTGACGGCGAGGTTCGCGTCCGGAACGTTCACGATCGCAGCGTCGGAGTTGTTTGCGGCGTTGTTGTCGAACGTCGCGGAGGTGACGGTGGCGGTGTTGGTGAGCGCCGTGTGGTTCGTGACGGTCGCAGTGATCGTCAGCACGGTGCTGGCACCGTTGGCGAGGCCACCGATGGTCCACACGCCCGTGCCGGAGTCGTATGCGCCACCCGGGCTGGCCGAGACGAATGTGAGGCCGGCCGGCAGCGCGTCGTTGACCGCAATCCCGCTGGCCGCCGAAGGCCCGTTGTTGGTGACGGTCAGCGTGAAAGTGACGTCGGAGCCGAGCGTCGGCGCCGCATTCGACACGGTCTTTGTGACCTGCAGGTCGGCGACCTTGGCGTTCAGCGGAGCGTTTGCCGTGTTGTCGCCCGTGGCCGGGTCGTGAGTGGTGGCCGTGGCGGTGGCGACGTTGGTGATGGTGCCGGTGGCCGTGACCGTAGCCACAATGGTGATGTTGGCCGACGCCCCGTTAGCGAGGTTGCCGACCGTCCACACGCCGGTGCCCGAGACGTACGATCCGACCGACGGAGCGGCCGACACGAACGTCAGGCCCGCGGGGAGCAGGTCGTTGACGGCCAGGCCCTGAGAGGTGTCGGGGCCGTTGTTGGTGACGGTGACGGTGAACGTGACGTTCTGACCGACCTCGGGGGTTGCGTCGTTGACGGTCTTGGTGACGGCGAGGTTCGCGTCCGGCACGTTGACACCGACGTCCGCGGTGTTGTCTGCGGTGTCCGGGTCGAAGGTGGTGCTCGTGGCGGTGGCGCTGTTGGTGAGGGCGGTGTGCTGGGTTACCGTCGCGACGATGTCGATGTTCGGGGCCGCGCCGTTGGCGAGGGTGCCGATCGTCCACACACCGGTGCCCGAGGCGTAGGAGCCGGTCGACGGAGCGGCGGAGACGAAGGTCAGGCCGGCCGGCAGCACGTCGGTGAGACTCACCGACTGGGCCGCGTCGGGGCCGATGTTGCTGACGGTCACGCGGAAGGTCACGTTTGCGTTCAGGTCCGGTGTCGCGTTCGAGACGGTCTTGGTGACCACGAGGTTGGCGTTCGGGACGTCGACGACGGCGTCGTCAGTGTTGTCGGCGGTGGTCGGGTCGTACGTGGTTGAGGTCGCCGTCGCAATGTTGGTGATGGCGGTGTGCGTCGTCACAGTGGCAACGATCTGCAGGCTCGGGGTGTCTCCATTGGCCACCGTGCCGACGGCCCACACTCCCGTACCCGATGTGAAGGTGCCCGTTGACGGGGTCGCCGAAACGAATGTCAGGCCGACCGGGAGCAGGTCGTTGACGTTCACCGACTGTGCCGCATCCGGGCCGCTGTTGGCCAGGTTGATCGTGAACGTGACGTTGGCGTTGAGCGCAGGAGCGGCGTTGTCGACGGTCTTGGTAAGCGAGAGGTTCGCGTCGGGAACGTTGACTGCGGCGTTCGCGGCGTTGTTCGCGGTGTCCGGGTCGTGCGTCGTCGAGGTGGCCGTCGCGCTGTTGGTCGCGAGCGTGTGGGTGGTGACGGTGGCGACGACCTGGAGCGTGCGCGCGACACCGTTGGCGATGGCGCCGACGGTCCACACACCTGTTCCGGAGTCATAGGTCCCCACCGAAGCGGTCGCGGACACAAACGTGAGGCCCGGCGGAAGCAGGTCGTCGACCGTCACGGCCTGCGCGGTGTCGGGACCGTTGTTGGTGACACCCACCGTGAAGGTGACGTCGGTGCCGAACGCCGGGGTCGTGTTCGAGACATTCTTCGTCACGACGAGATCGGCGTCGGGGACATTCACGATCGCGTCGTCGGCGTTGTTCGCCGTGTTCGGGTCAAACGTTGTCGTGGTCGCGGTGGCGATGTTCGTGATCGCCGTGTGCTGGGTAGCCGTCGCGACGATATCGATGGTCGGGGCCGCGCCGTTGGCGACGGTGCCGAGCGCCCACACGCCGGTACCCGAGGCGTAGGTCCCTGTGGCGGTAGTCGCCGACACGAACGTGAGACCGGCCGGCAGCAGGTCGGCGACGTTCACCGACTGTGCGGCGTCGGGGCCCGTGTTGGTGACGGTCACGGTGAACGTGACGTTGGAGTTCAGTGCCGGCGTGGCGTTCGAGACGGTCTTCGTGACCGCCAGGTTCGCGTCCGGAACGTCGACGACCACGTTGGCGGTGTTGTTCCCGGGAACCGCATCGTGCGTTGGTGACGTCACGGTTGCCGTGTTGGTGATGGCGGTGTGGTTCGTCACCGTGGCGACGATCTGCAGGCTCGGCGTTGCACCGCTCGCCACCGTCCCGACCGCCCAGACGCCTGTGCCGGGCGTGTAGGTCCCCACCGACGGCGTGGCCGACACAAACGTGAGGCCCGCCGGAAGCAGGTCGGCCACGTTCACCGACTGGGCCGCGTCGGGGCCGCTGTTGGTGAGGCCGATGGTGAAGGTCACGTTGGAGCCCAGCGCCGGGGTGGCGTTCGAGACGATCTTGGTCACGCCAAGGTTGGCGCTGGGGGCGTCGACGACGACGTTGGCGGTGTTGTTGCCCGACACGGTGTCGAACGTCGTGGAGGTCGCGGTGGCCGTGTTCGTGATGACGGCCGGAGACGTCACCGTCGCAACGATCTGCAGGACCGAGTTGGCGCCGTTGGCGAGGTTGCCGACCGTCCACACACCGGTGCCGGAGTTGTACACACCCCCCGGGCTCGCGGACACGAACGTCAGGCCGGCGGGAAGGACGTCACTCACCGTGACCGCCTGGGCGGAGCTGGGCCCGTTGTTCGTCGCGGTGAGGGTGAAGGTGACGTTGTCACCGACGTTCGGCGCAGCGTTGCTCACGACCTTGGTGAGCGCGACGTCGGCGTCCAGCGCGTCGACGCCGACGCCGGCGGTGTTGTTGCCGGTGTTCGTGTCGAAGGAGTTCGAGCTCACCGTCGCCGTATTCGTGACGAGGTTCGGACTGGTGACCGTAGCGACGATCGTCATGCTGGGGGTGGCCCCGACCGTCATGTTGCCGACGGTCCAGATCCCCGTCCCGGGGACGTAGGTGCCCACCGTCGGGGTTGCCGAGACAAAGGTGAAGCCCGCCGGCAGCAGGTCGCTCACGACCACCGCCTGGGCGGTGTCCGGGCCCGCGTTGGTGAGGCCGATCGTAAACGTCACGTTGGCACCGACGTTCGGCGCGGCGTTCGAGACCGTCTTCGTGACGCCGAGGTTCACGAGTGACTGGACCGTCGAAACGAACGATGTGGTGTTGTTCGCGGCCACCGGGTCGGTCGTCGTCGTGCTGACAGAGGCGTTGTTGGTGATCGAACCAGCCGTGGGCGGCGTGATCGTAATCGTGCGGGTCACCGTCGCTCCGGCGGCCAGCGCGCCGATGGTGCAGGTGACGGTGCCCGCAGCATTCGCACATCCGGCAGAGGCCGAGTTGAATGTCACACCCGCCGGCAGCGAGTCGGTGGCCACGACGCCTGCCGCGTCTGAGGGGCCGAGGTTCTCGATCGTCAGCGTGTAGGTCACCGGTGAACCGCGGGGAGTGGGGTTGGCGCTGGCCGTCTTCGTGATCCGCAGGTCGGCGCGCTGGTTGATCGTCAGCGCGCGAGGGGTATTGTCGGTCACGACCGTGCCAATGATGTTGGTGGTGCCGGTCTGCGTCGGGCGGTCCTGCACCGTTGCGGTGTTGGTGATCGTGGCTGCCGCCGCCGAGGCCGCAAATGCCTGGGTGTAGACGATGGTGAGCGTCTCTCCCGGATCGAGGCCGCGGTTACCGCCCGTCGGAGCACCGGGCGTACCCGCCACCGCGCTGTACGGACGCGAGCAGTTCGTGGCCGCGGGCATCGCCGAACCCGGCGTCACCCCGGTACAGACGACCGCGCCGCGTGTGAGGTTGGCGCTGGTGCCACCCGACGTCGAAACGGACACGACGCTTGTGGCCGGGCCCGGAAGGGTGTCGGCGAGGTCGATGGTGTCGCCGCGGGTCATGGGGTCGGGACCGTTGTTGGTGACGGTGATGGTCCAGGTCGCCGTCTGGCCCGCAGAGATCGGGCTCGGGGTCACCGTCTTGGTGGTCGCAAGGTCGTAGAGACACGGAAGCCAGTCGATGGCGAGCGATCCGTTCGCTCCGGCCGTCGCCGCGGCGGTACCTGCCCCGACGGTGCCCGCGACCGCTGAGGGAACCGTCGCGGCAGCCACCGGAGACGTCCCGGCAACCCAACTGGACCCGCCGCCACCGCCGGCACCGGTGACGTTCTGGCTGACCGTCGCCGCGCCGCCGCCACCACCGGTATATCCCGCGCCACCTCCTCCGGCCGCGTCCCAGTTCAGATCGAGGCCTCCAGCGCCCCCCGTTCCGGCGCCGATGCCCGATCCGGCAAAGCCGTTTCGCGCAGCGACACCCGAGTGCACTCCCCCGGCTCCCCCGGCAGCCGCCTGACCGCCCTGGCCACCGGAGACCGTTGCCGCAGGGACGTCAGCCCCATTGACACCGTTGGCTCCGGGGCCCGCAGTGCCGGCGGCTACTGCCGCGCCGGCGGCGCCACCGCTCCCCGCAGGCGAAACTTGGTGGGCACCGCCACCACCGCCACCGCCACCGGCAATGACCACGTCCTGGCCGGCGACGGTTGCGACGGTACGGCCACCGCCGCCCGCTCCGGAGTGTCCCGAAGGGGCCAAGCTTCCCGTGCCACCGCCACCGACGCCACCCGTTCGATCGATCGCGCCGCCACCGCCAACGCTTCCGCCGAATCCCTGGAGAGGCAGCACCGAGAACGTCGATACGATCTGTGCGGGCGCACCGCCGAGTCCGCCGGTGGACGGTGCAGCCGAGGATCCGCCGGCACCACCTCGTGCGGTCACCCGCGCGCGGCACGTTCCATCGGGAATCACACCGCCAGCGGCGACGTTTCCGGTCGTGGTCTGGCTAAACGCACCAGGGCCCGCAGCCGGGTTCGCTCCCGCATTCAGTGGCAGCACCAACGCCGCAGCAAGAATGGCCGCAGCCACTCCACCACGCCTCGCGACCGCGCCCGTTAGGCGCCTACGAGCTCGACGCCCAGTGCGGGCGGCCAAAGGGGCGGCACCCGAAATGGGTGGAGTCGACGCTGAAGTGTCTTGCGATGCGGAGATGAGTGCCTACCTGAGAGATGAGAGAAAATCCGTTCATTTGCAGGTAGTTGTTCGTCCGAAACAGTGAGTCGACCAATCCCTAGTCCACCCTGCATGCGATTCATCGGCAGTGCAGGGAAAACCATGAGCGTCGAGATGTATGAAAAACGTTCAGAAAAGCGGCATCTCGCCCGCAAGTTCGGACCTCGCCCCGACGAGGGGGCCTTACGGGCGGGGGCGAGCCCCTCGTACCAACTGAACGGCCGTCACACCGAGAAGGGCCGCAAACATGATGCGCAGCCCGCGCGTTGGGGTCGCCTCGGCGAGAAACGCACCGCCGACCGCCGTCGCGGCGGATGCCGCCGCCATGATGGCGGCCGCACGCCAGCGAACCATCCCATCGCGATGCTGCCGCCACGACCCAAGAAGGGCCACAGGAATGATGGCCATCAGCGACGTTCCCTCGGCCGACAACTGGCCAAGGCCGACGATGAGCGTCAACGTGGGGACGAAGAGAATGCCTCCACCCACCCCGAATAGACCCGCCAGGGAGCCGGCAACAAATCCGAGGGGGACGGCCGTGAGAACCGCCCCTACCGTGAGCGACGGATGATCCTCTGACGGAGCTTGTTCAAGAACAAGCAAAACGCCGACAGCCACGAGGAGCGCCGCAAAGGCATACGTGAGAACACGCGTGCTCATGCGGGCTTTCAGCGACAGCCCCGCCAGAAGGCCGGCAACGGCAGGCAGACCGATGAGGAACGCGTAGCCCCACGCGACATTGCCGAGCGCCCCGTGGGAGATGACCCCGACGGTGGCTGTACCGATGATGGCGGCGAGCGAGGTTGCCGTGGCGATCTTCGCATCGAACCGGCACAACATCACGAGAAGCGGCACCATGACCAGGCCACCCCCCACGCCGAAGAGGGTGCTGAAGAGCCCGGCCAGCAGACCGATCCCGATCAAACGCGTGGTGAGCGCCGCCGGAGGCGGGGTGTTAGCGTCGGCGCTCATGGAACCTCCTTCCGCCCCGTGGGACGATCTCCTGGCGCATGCCCGCGCCTCCCCCGATGAGACCGCTCTGCTGTTTGACCTCGATGGGACGCTTGCGCCCATCGTCGAGCGCCCCTCCGACGTGGCGATCCCCGATGACGTGCGAGGTCTCCTTGATCATCTGCGACGGGTCTACGGACTTGTTGCGTTCATCAGCGGCCGCAGCTCTACGGAACTCGCCACAATCGTTGCGATGCCAGGTGTGGCCTACTCGGGTAACCACGGGTTTGAGCTGCATGATCGCGATGGCACAGACGTCTTCGCCGGGGACGCCACCGGCAACGTCTCGGCAGTGCTGATTAGCTTGCCCGTTGACAAGTTGACGTCGGTGGGGGTGTGGATCGAGGACAAGGGGCCAACGGCCACCTTGCATTACCGCACGGCACCCGACCCGAGTCGGGCGCAGCGATTTCCTGGAGGACGAGATCGCCCCCATAGCACGCGCCGCGGGACTGCGGGTCGCGCCGGGACGGATGTCGCTGGAGCTTCACCCCGACCGAGATGTCGACAAAGGGACCGCCGTCCGGGCGCTGCTTGCCCGACACCCCCGGGTTCGCCATGCGCTGTCGTTCGGCGATGATCGCACCGACGTCACCGTGTGGACCATGCTCCAAAAGCTCGTTGCCCACGGCGTCTTGGAATCCGGTGCCGGTATCGGGGTAAGGAGCGATGAGACGCCACTGGAGGTCACGCAGGCGGCTGATGTGATGGTGCCCGGAATCGATGGTATGCGCGCGGTTCTGACGGCCTTGAACCGCTAGCGCGAACGTGTCCGGATGCCGTGGAGCTCGCCCCACGCGCGGGTGTTCAGCACGTTTTGTGCAGTCGCTCCCGCGCGACGCGCGACGAGAACGCCAAACCGACGCAAACCCAGCTCGTCGACGCTGTGGGCATCGGTCCCGATCGTCAGGACCACACCGGCCGCGAGCGCACGACGCGCAAGGTCCGCCGGGAGGTCGAGGCGACGGGGTTGTGAGTTGATCTCCAGGGCCGTGCCGGTTTCGGCGGCACGCCCAAACACGCGGTCGATGTCGAAGGAGTAGCTGTCCCGCCGATCGCGCATTCTGCCGGTGGGATGACCGACGACATTCACGAGTGGGTGGTCAATCGCCGCCAGGAGGCGATCTGTCAGGCGCGCCGAGCTCTGGGTAAAGCCGCTGTGCAAACTCGCGGTAACCCAGTCGAAACCGGCGAGAAGCTCATCGTCGTGGTCGAGCCGACCGTCGCTGAGGACATCGACCTCGCAGGACTTGAGGACCGTTATGCCAGTCAAACGTTGGTTGACCGCGTCGATCTCGTCCCATTGCCGCCGCACACGATCGGCGTCGAGGCCACGCGCCATAGCGAGCGCCTTTGAGTGGTCGCTGATCGCGATGTAGGTGAGCCCGCGTGCTGCGGCGGCGGCCGCCATCGCCTCGATCGTATCCCGCCCGTCGCTCCAGGTGCTGTGGCAATGAAGCTCGCCCCGAACATCCTCCTCCACGACCAGGGTGGGAATCAGGCCCGCTTCGGCCACCGCCAGCTCCCCGCTGTCCTCGCGAAGCTCCGGCGGGATGTACTGCAGGCCGAAGTGCTGGTAGACCTCCGCCTCGGTAGCCATCCGCTGAACGGTGCCATTGGCGTCGGTGATTCCGTGTTCGGAAACCGAATTTGCTTGTTTAACAGCAAGTTCGCGGAGTCGAATGTTGTGTGCCCGGGAGCCGCTGAGATGCTGAAGGAGGTTGCCAAACGACTCGGGCGGACCAAATCGGAACTCCGCGCGGATGCCGGCCTGCGTCATTACCGCAACCCCGGCCGCGGCGCCGGAGACCCGTTCGGTGACCATGGCGTGGGCAAGAATTGCCGCTTCGACTGCGCTCGGATCGTTGGTCGCCACCGCGATATCAATGTCGTGAACCCTTTCTGAGCCACGTCGAAGACCGCCGGCAATGGTGATCTCAGCAACCGCCGTGTGCCGCGACAGGTCCGCCACAAGTTGTTCGGCGACGGGCAGAGCCCGACCCAGGGGGAACGTTTCCGGCGCGCCCTCCCCCGCGTCCGCCGCCGCTAGTTGCTCCGAGACTTGCGCAATGAGCTTCGGTCCGATCCCTTGTACGGTGACAAGTTGTTCCGCCGCGATGGCCGCACGGAGGCCGTCCAGCGTGCTGACATCGAGGGTTTCCCAGATCAGTCGTGCCCTTTTCGGCCCGATGCCCTGGAGCCGTGCGATGCGGGCGACGCCCTCGGGAATCTCTGTCCGTAGTCGATCGAGAGCGGCCACCGTTCCGGTGGTGACCAGCTCCACAATCTTGTCCTGGAGTGTCTTCCCGATATCCGGGAGATCAACGGCGCGACCAGCGAGCGCCAGCTCGGCCACGGACTCCCCGGCACCGCGGATGCGCGCCGCGCCGCGAAGGTACGCCAAAATGCGATGGCGTGCCTGCCCGTCGCTAATGGCCAAGAGTTCGCCGATCAGCTCGAACTGCTCCGCGAGGACGGCGTTTGTGGGAAGGGCTTTCTCCGCCATGGGCGAAGGGTATCGGCGCTGGGCCGGGCCGGTTGTCACGGTCGCGCCAGTTGGCGAACGCCAGACGCCACTTGACGTGTCCACAGCCTTTTGTGTCGCCCCGGCCAGCCTCTACACTTCTGGCAACGTGGAGAAGGTGCGGACTCCGCATCACAACAGAGAAACGGTGGGCAAATGGGGTTGTCGCGCGGTGGTTGGGCGGCGGTCGGTTCAGGGGTACTCGCTCTTGGGGCGGCAAGCGCCTTCGGGGGAACGCAGTACACCGATCGGGTGCAGGTCACGACAACGGAGCCGGCGGCGGGCAGCGCCATTGCGACACGGCGCCCGATGATCGCCCTCGAGGCGGAAAACGCCACCGATTTGCGTGATCTCCGCGTCCTGCTCGACGGCGCCGACGTCACCAGGAACGCAGCGCGCGATGCCGATGGGCGCATTATCGTTCCCACCCGCCGTTTGACGGACGGGCGCCACACCGTGGACGTCTCGTTCGGCACGTCCAACGTGTTCTCGCGTTCTGTGTCGGAGAGTTGGGACTTCACGGTCGACACCAAGCTGCCGGCGCTGACGGTGAAATCACCGAAGTCGGGCACCGAGGTCGCCACGAAGGCGGTTCCCGTCGGAGGGACGACCGAGGCCGGAGCGTCGGTAAGGGTGGCGTGGAAGGGCGGTTCTGCCGATGCGGTCACCGCCGATGACGGCACGTGGACCGCGTCCGCCGCGTTGCCCGAAGGCCCGGTGGCGGTGACGATCACCGCATCGGACCCGGCCGGAAACGCCGCCGTTGCCACACGGAAGGTCACCGTCGACACGACCGCCCCAAAAATCCAGCTGATCAAGCAGGCCAAGAAGCTCACGGAAACGGACGCACCGACCCTCTACGGCAAGCTCGGCGGCGAAGTGCCCGAGCGAGCCGTGATCACCGCCGTGGTCAATGGCCGCAAGGTCGTCCCCATCCGCGGGACCGCCGGGACTGATGACCAAGGCAACCCCATCCCCTCCGTCACATTTGATGGAAAGCAATTCGCCATGAACGTGGGCCGGGTGCCACAAGGCGTCAACACCCTCAGAGTCATTGCGACCGACCCTGCCGGCAACAAAGGCGCGAGCGTCGCGACGGTTCTCGTCGACAGCACCGAGGAACTCGGTGCGAAAGACCTCATCGCCGGTGCCCGCGGCGCCGACGTCAAGGCGCTGCAGAAAGACCTCCGTTCGCGCGGTTTCAAGCGCACACGGGTGACCGGGGTCTACGACCCTCGTACGACCAGGGCGGTGACCAACTACCAGCGCGTTCGGGGACTCACGCAGTCCGGCGTGTTTGGCCGCAACACACGAAACGTGTTCTTCGGACGCCTGGTCGTCGACCTCTCCAAGTTCCGGGTGTCGCTCATCCGCGACGGCACGGTCGCCGTGTCGTACCCCATCGCCCACGGGACGTCCCGCTACCCCACGCCCGTCGGCAAGTTCAGCATCGTCAACAAAGAATCCGACCCAACCTGGACGCCACCGAAGGGGAGCGACTGGGCGAAGGGCCTTGGCCCCGTTCCCCCCGGTCCTGGCAATCCACTCGGCACGCGATGGATGGGAACGTCCGCCCCGGCCGTTGGACTTCACGGAACGCCGGCCCCAGGCACGATTGGCACGCGTGCCAGCCACGGATGTATCCGTATGCGCATCCCCGACGCAGAGGCGCTTTTCGAGTACGTTCAGGTGGGCATGCCCGTCGAGATTCGCTATTGACGCGTGAGCTGACCGACGCGAACTGGGACACGGAGGTCCTGGCGAGCCCGGTGCCGGTGGTCGTTGACTTTTGGGCGCCGTGGTGCGGCCCGTGTCGCAAGGTGGCGCCCGTGGTGGAGGAGATCGGTGAGCGTTTCTCCGGGCGGTTGACAGTCGGCAAGCTCGACGTCGATGCCTCCGCCCGCATCGCCACCACCTATCAGGTGCTGTCGCTACCCACCGTGATGGTGTTCCACCAGGGGGAGCCCGTCGCGCGGGTCGCAGGGGTGCCAAAGATGGATAAACTTGTGGCCCTGGTCGAACCGTACGTGGAGTCGTAAGTGGCGATTTACTTCAGCATTGGGCACTGTCAACCATTCGCAAAGATGGAGACAGCGAAGCTCGACGGCTTCGACAGCGTGGAGACGGTCTCGGCCGACGGCACCGTCGTTGGTGTGCGCATGGAGAATCCCCGCGAACTGCTTCGACTCGACGACATCATCACCGCGCTGAACCTCGACGCCGACCGAATGTGGTCGCGCGTCCGCGCCGACGACGACGTGCTCAACAGCCGGCGTCAGGCCACCTGGGGCGGCGGCGGGGCGTAACCGCGATCCCGACCGAGGCTGGGTCGGAACGACGGGCTACGTCGACATCGCGGCAACGATCTCCACGATCCCGACAGCGCCGGAGGAATCAGTCCCACCGGCGGCGGGATCGCTACGGGACGTGATCGCCACAGGGCGTAGTGAAGGGCATGAGGGGTTGGTGCATTGCGAAGTGCTATGCTTCTTGTATGGCACAACTCGTTACACGAATCGACTCCCGGCTGCTCGCAGACGTCGATCGAATCGTTGATGAGGGTGTCGTGAGAAATCGCTCTGAGGCCGTACGCGTCGCTCTTGAGCTGCTCATCGATCGGAGTTCGCGGGCTGCTGTCGCGCGCGCAATCGTCGATGACTACCGGGCCCGCCCACAACGCTCGGATGACGTGGGGTGGGCCGATGAGGCGACGCGCCGCATGATCGCCGACGAACCCTGGTGAGCATGCCGCGCCAGGGTGAGATCTGGTGGGCCGAGGCGGAGGACAAGCGTCGACCCGTCCTTATCGTGACGCGATCGGAGGCAATCCCGGTCCTCACATGGATCATCGTTGCGCCGGTCACGCGATCGGTCAGACAAATCCCGACCCACGTTGATCTCGGCCACGACGAGGGCCTCCTCGAGGCCTGCGCCGCCGCTTTCGACAATCTTCAACCGATCCGGCGTTCCTTTCTTACCGGACGGGTGGGTGCACTCGCCCCGGAGCGTCGTCGAGATCTGTGTGAGGCGGTCCGCTCCCTCGCCGACTGTTGAGCGAATGAGGGCAGCCGTCGGTACGGCTCCCCGTCCGGCTCGCGGCAACCCCGGCCTCCGCCGGAGAAGGGCCTCTGGCCGGGACGGGTGAGGATCCACGCGAGGTGGTGAAATGCAGGCACCCACGGAACTGCAGCGACGACGCTGGGACGGCAGCGCCTTCTGAAATCAGGTTGCGGCGAGGATGTCGACGACGAAGACGAGCGTGTCGTCTCCCTTAATGCCCGCCTGGGGGTTACCGTCATTGCCATAGCCCGCGCTCGGGGGGATCAGGAGAAGCAGACGTGATCCGACCTTGGCATCGACGATTGCGTCGTCCCATCCCTTGATGACCTGCCCGACACCGATGGGGAAGCTGGCGGGGGCGCCGCGTTGCCAGGACGAATCAAAGATCTTGCCGGAGCCAAAGATCACCCCGACGTACTGGACGATGACGGTTTGGCGGGCCGCAACCTTCGGTCCCTTCCCTTCGATAAGAGGCTGGGTGACGGCCTGTTTCGGCGGGGCCACGCCCTTAGGGATCGTCACCGTGGGAATGCCACCCTGCAGCGTGACGGTGGGAAGACCCTGGGACGGCTCCACCGGCGTCCCCTTCGCCGACTCATTCGCGGCGATCGTGCTGAGAATGTCGACCGAGAACACCAGGGTGTCGGTGGGGAGGATCCCGGCCGCGGGCTGCCCGGCGGCGCCGTACCCCTTCTCCGGGGGGAGGACGAGCAGAACCCGGCTCCCGACCTTCTTGCCGACGAGTCCCTCGTCCCAGCCGGGCACGACTTGGCCCACACCAATCGGGAAGTTGTTCGGGGCGCCGCGACTGAACGACTCATCGAAAACGGCCTTGTCGCGCCAGTTCATCCCGACGTAGTGGGCAATGAGCAGGTCGCCCTTCGTCACCACGCGTCCCGTGCCCTCGGTGAGCACCGTGGCCGAGAACGGGGACGGTTTCGCTGACGGCAGCGTAATCGTGGCGGCCTTGCCGAACTCACCGGTCACGGTCGGCAAAGCCCCGGCAGGCGCAGTGGTCGCCGTCGAGCTGGTCGTACCGACATCGATGCCATCGGAGCCGCACCCGCCAACCACGACAGTGAGGAAAAGCACGGCGGCGGCGAGTCGTCTTGTCATACGGGAACGGTATCCAATGACGGCCGAGGACGACCCCATCCCGGTCACCGGACCCTCTTCGCCCGAAGATCTTCTCTTTCGGGAACGAGAGATCGTGGCGCTCATGCGACACTCACCGAGGTTCGCTCACACTCTCCCAGGGCACCGCACCATGTCGCCTGTTCGCCCACAGATGATTGTCTCGCTTCGACCCCAAGCGCGGCTTGGTGAACCCGGGGCTCATCCGTATTGGTACTTGGGACGACTTCCGCGATTGGCCCCCACGGGGGGCTTCGCTAACTGGCGGAAACGCGATCGAGGCGAATGGCCAGGGGCTCGCCGTCCAGCTCGTGCGCCTCGTTGTGGATGCCGGCAAACGGGGTGCCGTGGCCAACCGTAAGGTCCGTGGCGAGGGTTTCGGCGGCGATGTGCGCACGATGTTCGTCGATGGCTTCGCGCAGCACGCCCGAACCGTCGAGGTGAAGCGCGATGCGGTCCTCCACGTTGAGGCCGGCGGCCTTCCGGGCGTTCTGCACCGCATGCACGACCTCCCGAGCAAGGCCCTCCAACCGCAGCGGCTCGGTGAGCTCGGTGGCCAGGCCGACGGCCACCGGCCCGTCCTGTGCGACGGCATATCCCTCTGAGGGACGCACCTCACGCAGCACGTCATCGGGGCCGATCTGCTCGTCCAAACCGTTCACCACGACGGTGATGAGCTCTCCCGCATCGAGGCGACCCATGGCGTCGGCACCGTCAACCCCGGCGAAAGCGGCGGCAGCAGCGGGCATCTGCTTACCGAAACGTGGCCCAAGGGTGCGGTAGTTCGGCTTTACTGTCACTTCCACCAACTGAGACGGGTCGGTCACGAACCGCACGGCTTTGACGTTGAGCTCCACGGCGATCATTTCCGTGTGTGGTGCCATCGCGGTCGCATCCGACGGAGCACAGGCCACGACAACCTCGGCGAGCGGTTGACGTACCCGGAGTTTCTGCTCCGTGCGGGCGGCGCGGCCGAGTGAGACGACTCCGCGTACCGACGTCATGGCCGTGACGAGGGCGCCGTCCTCGCGACCGGCGCTGCCCGGCCAGTCGGCCAAGTGAACGCTGGGGGCCGCCGTCGGGTCGTGAGCGGCGACCAGGTTGCGGTACATCTCGTCCGCCACGAACGGGCAGAACGGCGCCAGCAAACGGCTGAGTGTGGCCAGGCATTCGTGCAGAGTTGCGAAGGCCTCGGCGCGGTCGGTGGCGTCGTCACTGCGCCAGAAACGCCGACGCCCGGTCCGCACGAACCAGTTCGACAGGTCATCGACGAAGGCGGTGATCGCACGGCCTGCGGCGGCGGCGTCGTAGTCATCGAGCCGGGCGGTGACCTGTGCGACGGTGTCGTCCAATCGCGCAAGCGCCCACCGGTCGATCGCCGCGGAGGGTGTGGCGCGCTCCCCCGGTGTCCACCCGTCGGGCAACGACGCGTAGGTAACCAAAAAGGAATAGGTGTTCCACACCGTGAGCAGAAACCGCATCGCGTCGTCGATCGCATCGAGGCTGAAGCGAAACGACTCGCCCGCGCTTTGGGCAGTGAGCAGGTACCACCGAAACGGGTCGGCGCCGCTGCGATCGAGCACCGTCCAGGGCTCGATGATGTTGCCCTTCGACTTACTCATCTTCTGACCGTCGCTGTCGAGGATCAGCCCGAGACACACGACGTTGCGGTAGGCCTCCTTGTCGAACAGCAGGGCCGCCTCGGCATGGAGCGAGTAAAACCATCCACGCGTCTGGTCTTGGGCTTCGCAGATGTAGTCGGCGGGGAAACGTCCGTCGAGCACGTCCTCCCCGGCGAAGGGGTAGTGATGCTGGGCAAACGGCATGGCGCCGCTGTCGTACCAGACGTCGATCACCTCGGGAACGCGGTGGGCCTCACCGCCGCACGCACAACGGATGGCGATCTCATCGACGAACGGCCGATGCGGATCGAAGTTCTCACCGGGCGGGGTGATCGCTCGCTGCCGCAACTCGTCGAACCCGCCGATGGCTGTGACGGTGGCGCAGTCGCCACACCGCCACAACGGCAGGGGTGTGCCCCAGTAACGCTCGCGTGAGATCGCCCAGTCGACGTTGCCTTCGAGCCACTTGCCAAAGCGCCCGTCGCGCACGTGTTCGGGGTGCCAGCCGATGCCCTGGTTGATCTCAAGCAGGCGTTCGCGTTTGGCGGTGGTGCGGATGTACCAGGACGGCTTGGCGTAGTAGAGCAGCGGTGTACCGCAACGCCAACAGTGAGGGTAGGAGTGTCGGTACACCTGGGAGCGAAAGAGCACCCCGCGTTGTTCGAGGTCGACCACCAGATCGGGGTCGGCCTCTTTCACGAAGCGGCCCGCGAACTCGCCGATGAGGTCGGTGAAGCGTCCTTGACGATCGACGGGGTTGGTGGTGGGCAGACCTTCCGCGCGGGCCACCGCCATGTCGTCCTCACCAAAAGCCGGGGCGATGTGAACGATGCCGGTGCCGTCCTCGGTGGTGACGTACTCGGCCGCCACCACACGGTGGGCACCCTCGACGTACGGGAACGGCGGGGCGTACTCACGGCCCACCAGCTCCGACGCCGGGAACGTGCGGGTGGGCGTGGCGTCCTCACCGAACACCCGCGTAACCAGGGCCTCGGCCACGATGAGGCGTTCCTCACCAACGGTCACCTCGGCGTAGGTGACGTTGGGGTGCACCGCTGCAGCCTGGTTCGACGGGAGCGTCCATGGGGTGGTGGTCCACACCAGAAGCGACGCGGCCGGGTCGTCCTGCAGCGGAAAACGCACATACACCGACGGGTCGTCCACCTCGGCGTAACCGAGGGCCACCTCATGGCTGGAGAGCGCAGTGCCACACCGAGGGCAGTAGGGCACGACCTTGTCGGCTTCGTAGATGAGGCCGTGGTCGAAGAGTCGCTTGAGGCTCCACCACACGCTCTCGATGTAGGGCGTGTCCATGGTGCGGTACGCCTGGGAGGTGTCGACCCAAAAGCCGATGCGCTCGGTGAGCCGTTCCCACTCGTCAAGGTAGCTGTCCACCGATGCGCGGCAGCGAGCGTTGAACTCGGCGATGCCGAACGCCTCGATCTCCGGCTTGCCAGAGATGCCGAGCTGCTTCTCCACCTCCAGCTCGACGGGTAGGCCGTGACAGTCCCAGCCGCCCTTTCGCGCGACGAACCGGCCGCGCATCGTTTGATAGCGAGGGAACACGTCCTTGAAGACCCGCGACAGAACGTGGTGGGAGCCCGGGCGACCGTTCGCGGTGGGCGGCCCTTCGTAGAACACAAACGGTTCGCCGTTTGCCCGCAGCTCGAGGCTCTGTTCGAAGACGCGCTCGTCGCGCCAGGCCTGGAGGATCACCGCCTCCATCTCCACCCAGTTCGGGGAACTCGTGACAGGACGCCAGCTCATGCGGCGTCGCTCTGTCGCGTCAGTTCGGCCAGGACGTCGTGAAAGTCGTCGAACGGGTGAAAAGACGTTCCGGTGGTGGTGAGGTGGTCCGCCAGGAAATCGCGGGCGAACAGGACGTCCGCGACCCCCGACACGCAGCGGTCGGAGATGCCGTCCCCGATGAACACAACCGATTCGCCATTGGAGATCTCTCGCAGCGGCTGGCGTTTACACGGGCGGTCGCAGATCGTGCACCGCTCACCACGGTCCGACCAGTGAATCGTCGTTCCGTCGGGTGCGAAGGTGGCGTCATGGGCGATGACGGGAAGCCGCGAAAGCCCCGCGTGGGCAAGGACCGGTTCGATCAGTGAGCGAAACCCGTTGCTCATGACAACGACACGGTGCCCCTTCCCTTCTGCCCAGTGCACCAGTTCGCCGAAGCCGTCGCGTACCGGGGCGAGCGTCGCCACGGCCTCGCGGACCTGTTCGGGCGTCGCCCGCACGGCGGCAAACTCAGCTTCCATGGCTTGTTCCACCGTCATGCGTCCCTCTCGCAGTGGCACATCGAAGGTCTCCCACAGTCCCGTGTCACCGAGTTCTTCGACGACCACGTGGAGGGTGTCCCGCTGCGTGATCGTTCCATCGAAATCGCAGGCGATGAGCAGGGGTTTCACGGGGCGGGGAGATTACCAGAACCCATTTCGGCCTCTGGAGGGGTCACTAACATGCGGGCAATGGCTCCCCAACCCATCTTCATCCACGGCGCCGGCGGAAGCTCCGCCAGCTGGTCCCATCAGGAGCCACGGTTTGAGGGCAGCGTCGTGTTGTCCATGCCCGGCCATCCCGCGGGAACGGCCCTGACAAGCGCCGCGGCAAACGCCGAGTGGGTGCTCTCCGCCATTCGCGAGGTGTCGGGTCCGCGGGTGCTGGTGGGACACTCGCTGGGCGGGGCGATTGCGATGGAGGTGGCACTTGCGGCTCCCGAGGCGGTCGCCGGGTTGGTGATCATCGCCAGCGGACCCCGTCTTTTTGTTCCGGACGCCGCATTCGAGCTCGCCAAGAATGACTTTCCCGCCGAGTGTGAGCGAGTTCTGCGCAAGGGATACGCCCGCATTGACGACGTGGAGTTGGCCATCGAGACGGAACAGATGATCGCCAACGGTCAGGAGAGCCTGCTGCGGGACTACTCGGCGTGCCTGGCCTTTGACATCACCGACCGTCTCGGGGAGATCTCGGTTCCGGTGCTGGTTGTGGCCGGAGAGCAAGACGAGCTGACGCCACCGTCGCTCAGCGAGGAGATCGCCCGTGGAGTGCGTCAGAGCATCCTGGTGGCGGTCCCGGAAACCGGCCACTACCTGATGAAGGAGCACCCCGCCACGCTCGACCTGCTCATCGCCGGGTTCCTCGCACGCGTCGAGCTCACCGAATGACCGACCACATTGCTCTCATCGTGAACCCGATCGCGACGCGGGCCAGCGACGGGCTCCGCCAGCGGGTCGAGGCCATCTTGGGCGGCGCCGGCTCCGTGACGACCTTCATCACCGAGCGCGGTGGGCACGCGGGAAAGCTTGCGTCACGGGCGATCGCGGAGGGCGCGAACATCGTCGCAGTGATCGGTGGCGACGGCACCGTCAACGACGTGGCCGCAGCCGTCACCAGCACCGATGTCGGCTTGGTGCCGATCCCCGCCGGGAGCACGAACGTGTTTGCCCGCGCGATGGGATGGCCACATCCGGCGCGTCGTGCGCTGCCCGCCCTGGAGCAGGCTCTGTTCGCACCACACTGGCGTGAGGTCACCCTCGGCCGTGTCGAAACCGGACCAAACGACCGCGTCTTCTGCGTCAACGCCGGTGTCGGGTTGGATGCCGAGACCATTCATCGCGTGGAGGCCCACCCCTGGATCAAGACGCGATTTCGCAACGCCGGGGTCGCCGTGGCCACCCTTCAGACCGTGCACTCCACACGAAACGAACAGGTGACCGTAACCGCCGACGGCAACGAGCCGATGGCCGTCACATCGCTGGTGGTTGTCTGCGGATCGCCGTATGCGTTTCTAGGCCCCCGCGCGCTTGATCTCGCACCTGAGGCGAACTTCGACGGACGCCTCCGGTGGTTCGGCTTCCCGTCGGTGTCATGGGGTGCCCTCGCCGGGGCGTTTGGCGGCGCTATCCGTGGGGGTCGACATATCGGACGGCGTGACTTCGTCGATGGCTGGGCCACCCGCTCGATCATCGTCGAAGCTCGACGCCCCGTGGCCGTTCAAGCCGACGGCGAGCCGCTCGGCTGGCACACCTTTGTCCGCATCACTCCCGGCCCGACCCTGCGCGTACTGGTTCCCTCGACGTCGATGGACGCCCAACCGGCGTCCGACGGCGACGCGCCATTGGTCCGCGCCTAGGTCTGAGGGTCGCCCACCGCACCATCGATCTGCTGCTGGCGGGCCTCATCCTCCTGGAGATCATCGCCATCGTCGCCGCCCCACTTGACGTGATTGTTGGATTGTTGGACAATCACGACCATGTTCGCTCGGATCCAGATCCTTGTGGCTGCGGTGATGTTTGGCACGACCGGGACGTCGCAGGCGCTTGCGGCAGTCGACGCTCCGGTTGCCGTGGGAACGATGCGCATCATCATCGGAGGCGCGCTACTCGTGCTTCTCGCCGTCGCCACCCGCGCACTTCGCGGCCTCACAAAGCGGCCGGGGACGTTGCTGCTCGCCGGAGTTGGGGTCGCCGCCTACCAGCTGGCCTTCTTCGCCGCGGTTGCGAGAACGGGCGTGGTCGTGGGGACGATCGTCGCGATCGGTGTCGGCCCCGTGGCGACCGGAGCATTCGAGTGGCTCATCGCGCGAACCCGGCAGAGCGTTCGCTGGGCGATTGCCACGAGCCTCGCCGGCGCAGGTGTCGCCATCCTCACCACCGCGTCGGGTGCGGGAGGCGGCGTTGAGCCCGTAGGTGTGCTGCTGGCCCTTGTCGCCGGAGCGGGGTACGCGCTCTACGCCGTGTTGGCCAAGAACCTTCTCACCGCGGGGTGCGAACCCGCCGGCGTGATGGCCGGGGCATTCGGCGTCGGCGCCATGATCCTCGTGCCGGCGCTGTTTGTCGTCGATCTGGGCTGGCTTGCCCAACCCTCCGGATGGGCACTGGCCATCTATCTTGGCGTGGTGCCGACCGTCGTTGCGTACCTGCTCTACGCCCATGGGCTTCGCCGCATGCGCGCTGCCGAGGCCGCGACGCTCACCCTTGCCGAACCGGCGACCGCGACCCTGCTGGGAGCACTGGTGCTCGGCGAGCAGCTCGGAGCCGGGTCGATTGTCGGTATCGGCCTCGTCACGGCCGCGATGGTCGTACTGTCGCTCCCAACCCGTCCCGCTCCCTTGGCGCAGCCGGCCACGTGAGCTCCCCGCCCCTTCCCCGCACGTCGGTGGTCGACATGCTGGCCGACGCGCTGCGCCGTCAGATCCTCGACGGCGCGCTCACCCCCGGTGCCCGGCTGCGCGAGGTGGAGCTGGCCGCGATCTACGACGTGTCGCGGCACACCCTTCGCACCGCCCTGCGTCAGCTCGCCAGCGAGGGGCTGGTCGAGCTGCAACCCCGACGCGGGGCCCGCGTGGCGACACTCGACCCCGAGGAGCTTTTCGGGCTGTTCGAACTGCGCACCGCGCTCGAGATGGAAGCCGCACACCTGGCGGTCGAACGCGGCAACGGCCGTCTGCCGGACACGGTGCACCGCGCCCTCGACCGGCTCGTCACCGCCTCGGGCCGCGCCCGCCCCTCGTGGACGGCGGTGGCTGACGCCCACGCGCGGCTCCACGGCGCAATCGTCGCCGCGTCGGAAAGCCCACGCATCATCGCCGCCTACACAGCCCTCGCTGCAGAGATGCAGCTCTTCCTGCTGCATCTGCGGGCTGTCTGGCCACTCGAGCGGATGGGCCCCCACCACCGGAAGTTGGTTGACGCCCTGGAAGCGGGCGATCTCGAGGCGCTCCGCGTCCACATCGCTGAAGGACGCGACGCCGTGCTGGGGGAAGCGCGGGGCCCGGAGACGTCGGTGTCACATGAGGTCCCTGTCACCAGCTGGGGACACTGTCCCTGATCGTCCCCTGCAGAAGCGCTTGTCGCCAGAGGTGCTGTGGTTGCCTCGGTGCAGGTGAATAGCGTTCAGGCATGACCGGTCTCATCGCACTGCTCGCCGCCGCCCGTTCGCGGGGCTGCCGACCCCATCGTCGATCGTCGACTCCACGATCGGGAGCTCCTCTGATCGTTCTGCGTCGCGGCACCTTGGGCGTGGCACCGACATCACCAACCACTCAGACGCCGGGGCCTCGGCTTACGCTTCACCCGGCTCATCCCCGCCTCACCGGATTCATTCTCCGTCGGCACGGAGCGGGATACCGAAATAGTCGGCTCGGCAATTGCACGAGCAGGCATCCATTCCGCGCTCATGGTGGGTGTTCCCCGCCGTCTACCAGCGCGGGCGGGAGCGCATCGGACATGACGCAGCGGCTTGCGTCGACGGACTGGCCGAGCGACCCCTTTGCCGGCGAGTGCGCGTCGGCGACCACCGAGCCGGTGACGATCGGGACGTCACAGGGACGCTTCGGCTCGGGCCCACTCACCCTGCCGCACCTCTACTGGCGCGACGGCCCGCTGCGCTACACCATCAGCGGCCCCTCCCCGAAGGACGACTTGCTCGCGATCGCGGTGTCGTTGCAAAAGGTGCCGAAGCGCCGTTGGCTGGAGGGGTCCTCCGACGACAGCGCAGGGGGCCGGGCCCCCAGACTGTCAAGGACACACGGAGCGCTAAAGGATCCGGGAAAGCTGCCGATACAGGGGAGGTCCGTCCTCCCTCGGACTTCAGAAGGAGCCCTCCCAGATATGTCCCGTCCTGACCCGACGGTCGAGCTCAAGGCCCTCACAGCCATGGCCCTCGACCTCACACGAGCCGACCCCGACCGTGCCCCCGGCGAGCGTCTTCAACGGTGGCACCGTGAGCTGGCCGAGATCATCGGTGAGTACGCGGAGCCGGTTGCGACCAACCGAGAACTCCTTCGCGATGCAATTCGCCTTACCCGCAGCCGTCAGGAGCTTGCTCTCACGGCGTAGCGCGTGGGGGTGCGCAGGATGCGCACCCCTCCCTTTTCAGGAACGGTTCAACGGCTCGAGGACGAATGTCCCGGGCCGTTGCCGTTTTGGTCGGCATTCGGAGCGCGGGGCGTGGTCTGTGCACCTGTCGACGAGTCCACCCGGCCGGACGCAACCGCCGCCGGGTCGCCGATCGCAAACTCACGGAAGGCGCCCAAGCGACGGAAACGCTCCCGACGTTGACGGAGCCGATCGGCGGCCGGCAGCGCGCGAAGGTCACGGAACTGGCGCTGCAGGTACTGGTCGAGAAGGCGCGCCGCCTCGTCATGGTCTTTATGCGCTCCACCCTTCGGCTCCGGCACCACGGCATCGACGATGCCGTGGCGGTAGCACGTAGCCGCAGTGGGCTTGAAGGCGGCCGCGGCGAGGCGTGCCTTGCCCGCGTCGCGCCACAAAATGGCAGCACCGCCCTCCGGTGAGATCACCGAGTAGGTGCCGTTGGCCATGATGAGCACACGATCGGCGACGCCGATGGCAAGCGCCCCGCCGGACGACCCCTCCCCCACGATGACCGCGACGGTGGGAACGGGAATGCGCACCATGGCCGCAATGCTGCGAGCAATGGCCCCACCCTGGCCACGCTGTTCGGCGCCGGCGCCGGGGAATGCCCCGGGGGTGTCGATGAGAGTGACGAGGGGAATGTCGAGCTTCGTCGCCAACTCCATGAGTCGCAGGGCTTTGCGGTAACCCTCGGGGCTCGGCATACCGAAGTTTCGGTAAGTGCGCTCCTGCGTGTCACGGCCCTTTTGCTCGCCGATGAATGCAACGGGCTCGTCGTTGTAGCGGCCGATGCCGGCGACAATCGCCGGGTCATCCCCGAACGAGCGGTCGCCGTGAATCTCTTCGAAGTCGGTGCACAGGCGGCTGAGGTAGTCGAGCGGGTAGGGACGGTCCTGGTGTCGGGCCAGTTGGATCGCATCCCAACTGTCGGAGGAGTCCTCCGGCCCAGCGACATGAATCTTCTCGGCGATTCGGCGCACAAAGCGCCCGCCAACCGACTTGGCGCTCATCGGTCACCACCGCCCCGCACGTCGCGGGTGATGCGATCGGCAATCTTCCGAGGCAGCCTCGGCAACGTCTGCGTAATGGTCTCGACGATGCCGTCGGCCACTCGGCCCATGGCCTCGCCGCTGGCCTGGGCAAATTGGGCGCCAAACGGTGCCGAGGCGGCGAGGTTGGGTCGGTGCATGATGCGCATCACCGTCGCGAGACGCTCAGGCAGCTCACGCCGGTCGACCACCGCGTCGATTTGCCCGTTGTGCAGCTGGCTCTCGGCCAAGCCGAAGTCGGGCGGCAGCTTCTCTCGCGTGGTCTGCTCAATAACCCGGGGGCCGGAGAACGCGATGAGGGCACCGGGTTCGGCGTACGTAATGTCACCCAGCGCCGCGTACGAGGCCCACACGCCCCCCGTGGTGGGGTGAGCGAGGATGACGATGGCGGGAAGACGCGCGTCGTTTAGCGCCTCGAAGGCCACCACGGTCTTGGCCATCTGCATAAGCGCAAGGACACCTTCCTGCATGCGGGCACCACCCGACGAGGCGACGGTTACCAGAGGCACCCCCAACTCGATGGCGCGTTCACAGGCGCGCGCGATCTTCTCGCCGACGACGCTGCCCATGCTGCCCCCCATGAACGCGAAGTCCATGATGGCGGCCACACAGGCCTGGCCCTGAATCTCGAGCTCGGCGACAACAATGGCCTCGCCGAGGTCGGTTTTGGCCTCGGCCTTCTTGACACGCTGCGGGTAGGGCTCAAGGTCGATGAACTGCAGTGGGTCGCTGGCGCGAAGCTCCGTCCAGAGTTCTTTCCACTCGCCGTCCCCGGCGAGGTGATCGAGCCGCCCGCGGGCGGTGATCGCAAAGTGATGGCCGCACGTGGTGCACACATGTGCGTTACGCGTCATCTCCTCGGCACGGAAATGCGACTCGCACTTCGGGCAGGTGGCGTCATCGGCCGGCTTCCGGGGCTTGTCCGGAATGTGGGCGATGCGCTTGAACTTGTCGACCGTGACCTGGATGTGTTTACTCGCCACGCCGCCGATTATGGCACCTGCGGTGGAGGACGGCGGGTGCGTTCCGTTGGAACCCGCCGCTGACGCGTTGCGGGTGGCAGTGTTGAGGTACCAATTTGCGTAGCCACCTGTCCACGCCAGGGGTCCCGATCTCCACCGGACAACGTCGGTGACACTCCAGCGTCGCACTACGGGGGCGGTGGAATGAGGACCACCTCCCGACGTAGGTCGATCCGGACGCGCATCTGCCCACCCCGCCATCGGGCGTGAACTACGTAGCAGCCGGGGGTTGGAGCGCGCAAGCTGGCGGCCAGGGAGTGACCGCGTCGGAGGATGAGTGTCGTACCCGTCGGGCCGGTGTCGACACCGCCCAACAAAAGCCGGGTCGTGCGGTCGCGAAACCGCCACCCCGTGAGTGTGATGACATTCGGGACAGGATCCCGAACAACGAAATAGAACTGCGAGGCGATCATCGTCCGGTCGGTGTCTTGCACGAGGCTCGCCGGAGTTGCCGATCGGGGCCGAAAGCCACCCAGAAGAATTGGCTCCCGACCGACGACCCAGTGGGAGCGTCCCGGCCGGCCAGCGGGAATCGGGCGGGATCTCACATTCGTGCACCGCGGCTCCCCGGGGGGCTCGGCCGATGCCGCGATCCCGTTTCCGGCGAGCACGCCGGTCGCCGCGAAGAGCGTCCCCGCGAACATCACACGTTGTCTGACCATGACTTCTCTACACCGCCGCCCGTCCCGCGGTTCCCCCCGGCGGGCCTCCTATCTCCGGGCAGACCGCATTCGTGTCAGGCAGCGGCGGGCAGTACGAACAATCCGGCGGCGGCGTCCTCGCCGGCCAGGCGGTCGTCCTCGCCCAGGCGCACACGCAGCTCACCCGCGTCGGTGCGGTCGATCACGTCGATCTCCGCGCCGGGGGCGAGTCCCTGGTCGTAGAACCAGTTGAGCAGGTCCCCGTCGTGCTCGGCCAAGCGAACGATGCGTACGCGTGAACCGGGCTCGATGTCCGCGAGGGGACGCAGGTGAAGGTTCTCTTGGCGCTCGGCTTCGGTATCGATGGGCCACCCGTGCGGGCAGCGTTCGGGGTGGTTGAGCCGCTCGGCGATGCGGTCGGTCATTTCGTCGGTAAACGTCGCGCCGAGGGAATCGGCCTGCTCATGCGCCTCTGCGGCGGTGTATCCGAGGAATTGGGTGAGGAAACACTCGACGATGCGGTGCTTGCGCACCACGCGCACCGCCACCTCCATGCCGTGCTCCGTGAGGATTGCCCGTTGCTTCTCGTCGCGGTCGATGAGACCCTCGTTCTCGAGGCGCTTCATCATCTCGCTCACGGTGGGGCGCGACACCGACAACATCTGCGCCACCCGAGCCGACAGCACGTGGGCATCACCACCAACCGGCCCATACTCCCCAATCGGAAACGTCAGGAAATAGATCGTTTCGAGGTACTCGTCGACCGAATGTCCGTGAACGCTCATGCGTCGACGATACACGCTCGTGGGTTATCCACTCAGGTACCAGCCGCTGGCAGTGCCTCACCGCGCTCGGCGGCGTGTTCGCGCACGGCGACGACGATGAGCGGGATCGAAACGGCCAGCAGGAGCAGCGCGGGAACGGCTGCCGCGCCGTACTGACCCACCTGCGTTTTACGCCAGACCTCCGTCGCCAGTGTCCGTGAACCGGTGGGCAGGAGCAACTTCGTGGCCGGCAGCTCCTTGATGACGGAGAGAAACACGAGGGTGGCACCCGCGATCACCCCGGGGCGCATCACCGGCACGGTGACCTCGCGCACAACCTGCAATGGGGTGCGGCCCAGGCTGCGTGCGGCCTCCTCGGCCCGGGGGTTGACCGCAGCGAGGGCAGTGTCGACACCCGACAGCGCTTGGGCGAAGAACCGCACGAGGTAGGCCACGATCAACAGGGGAAACGTTTGGTAGACGAAAGGGAGGTACCGCGCGGCAAGGAAGACGAACGCCAGGCCTACCACCACTCCGGGAAGCGCGTTTGCCCCATAGCCGGAGCGCTCGACCGAACGGGTCCAGGTGCGCGGGTAACGACGCGCGAGAAGGGCCACCGGCAACGCCGCCACGGTTGTCACCGCCGCGGCGGCCGTGGCGAGAAGCAGCGACGTAACCACCGCCTGTACCGGGATGTCGCCGACCGTACCGTTATCGATCGCGCGACCGAGCCAGTAAACCATCACGGCGACCGGGGCAACGACGAACGCCGACCCCACGAGGCCGGCGAAGGCCAGCGCGGGAACGCGCCAGCGACCGAGGGCGACGGTTCGCGACGTGCGGACCGCCCCAGGCCCGAGGCGTGGTCCGCCACGTCCACGCCCACGAATCTCGAGCAGGAGAAAGACCGCGGTGAGGGCGATGAGCACGAGGCCAAGAACCGCCGCGGGTTGGCGATCGAACCCGGATTCGTAGCGGGTGAAGATCGATCGGGTGATCGTGTCGTAACGCATGAGCGACACCGCGCCGTAGTCGGAGATCGAATACAACCCGGCCAGAAGCGCCCCACCCACCAACGCCCGCCGCAACTGCGGCAGCGTGCCGGCGACAAACGCGCCGACACTCCCCCGCCCCAAGCCGCGTGCCGCTTCGTCGAGCGACGGATCGGCGCTCCGCAACGCCGCCACCGTGAGCAGATACACGTACGGAAACGTCGCCATGACAAGCGCGAGAGTTGCGCCGGCAAGACCGCTGATGCGCGGAATGGGGCCGATGCCCAGCGGCGACAGGAGGCGCGACACCAAACCGTTGTCGCCGGTGGCTCCCGACAGGGCAAGGGCGGCGACGAAGCTGGGCATCGCCAGGGGAGCGATGCTGAGGACGCCCCACAGCGTTCGGCCCGGAAGGTTGGTGCGCACCACCAGCCACGCCATCGTTGCGCCAACCACGACCGAGCCCAGCGCAACCGTTGCCGCCAGAAGCAGCGTACGTCCAAAGGTTTCCCACGTTGCGCCACGCCCCAGAATGGCCCACGCATCACCAAAACCCGCCCGGATGAGCAGGTACACCGGCGGGATCGCCAAGACGACCACAGCCGCGATGGCAGCAATGACCAGCGGCACCGGGGGACGCCCGGCACCGCGGTGCCGCGCACCCCCCGTGGCCGTGACGTCAGGAGGTAAGACCCACCTCATCCAGGAGCGCGAGGGTCGCGGCGGCCTCCTTCGAGACGGCAGAAAGCGACGCGGCCTCGACCTGCAGCTCACTGAGCGGCGGGAGGCCTTCCGCGGGCGCCTGGCCGGCGATCAACGGGTACTCGTTTTCCGACGCTTCCTTGGCGTAGAAGGCTTGGCCCTCGTCGCTGAGGAGGTACTCCACGAACTGGTTCGCAGCATCCTTCTTGTCACTTGTCCCGAGGACACCCACACCGGCAACGTTGAGGAACGCGCCCGGGTCGCCCTTCGCGAGGAACTTGTTCGCCACGGGAGCATCGGGCTGTTCAGCTTTGACCAGGGCCAGGTAGTAGTGGTTCACGAATCCCAGGTCGATCTCGCCGGCGACGATGGCGTCCATGATCGCGCTGTTCTTCTCATAGGTCTTCGCGCCGTTGTTCTTGAGAGCGGTAAGGAAGGCCTTCGTCTTGTCGTCGCCGATCTTCACCCGCATGGCGCTCACGAACGCCTGGAACGACGCGTTGCCCGGAGCGATGCCGACTCGGCCTTTGAACGTCGGGTCGGTGTACCCGGCGATGGTGTCGGGGAGGTCGCCCTCTTTCAGCTTTGCGGTGTTGTAGGCCACAACACGCACACGACCGGAGGTGCCCACCCACGTGCCCCCGCCGTCGCGAAACTGCGGTGCCACACGATCGAGCGCCGTTTGCGGCAGCGGAGAGAGCTGGGCCGCGGCTGATCCCAGCGCACCGGCATCTTGTGAGAAGAACACATCGGCGGGTGAGTTGTCGCCCTCGTCGGCGATCTGAGCGGCCAGCTCGCTGCTGCCGCCGTAGCGAACGTCTACTTTGATGCCCGTCTTCTCGGTGAACTTCACGAAGAGCGGGGCGACGATCTCTTCCTCACGCCCGGAGTAGATCGTGAGCGTCTGCCCCGATGCTGGACCGGATTTGTCACTCTCTCCCCCACAGCCGACGGCGAAGATGGCCGTCAGTGCCAGGGCGTGCGTCATGAATCGACGGAATGTCATTGGGTGGGTATCCTTCTATTTCGGATTGCCCGCGGCGCTGCGCGTTGCCAGACGACCTCAGTGCGTGCGGGTGAAGACCGGAATCGGGGTTCGGTGTGGCTGCACGGCCACCCGGGCCCCGATCTGAACCTTCTCGGTGGACGGGCGTTGCGCGCAAACGACGGTGCCGTCGGCGAGCCGCACCCGGTAGAACACGTCGTGGCCACGGAATTCCCGGCCGACGACCTCGGCGGAGCCATCCTCAGCGGGACGAAGCTCCAACATTTCGGGGCGGATGAGCGCCTCGACGGGGCATCCATGCCGTTCGACCCCGGTGATCGGAAAGTCCCCGACCGCAGTGCCGACGGACGTGCCGTCGATCACACCAGGCAGGAAGTTTCCGGGGCCGATGAACTGCGCCACCCAGCGGTCGGCCGGGGCCGCATACATCTCCTCCGGCGGGGCGACCTGAACGATCTTGCCCGCACTCATCAGCGCGACGCGATCGGAAAGAGAGAACGCTTCCTCCCGGTCATGAGTGACCAGAACCGCGGTGGCGCCACTCGCCCGCAGAATGCTGACGATCTCATCACGCACCGACTCGCGCAGCAGGGCATCGATGCTCGACCACGGCTCGTCGAGCAGGATCACGTCCGGCTCGGGCGCCAACGCCCGGGCCAACGCCACCCGCTGCTGCTGCCCACCGGAGAGCTCCGACGGCATCCGCCGTTCGAGCCCCGACAGACCCACCAGCGCAAGCACCTCGGCGACCCGCTCGGTCCGGTTGGCCTTGGCCACACCGAACCCGACGTTCTCCCCCACATCCAGATGCGGGAAGAGCGCGTGGTCTTGGAACACCATTCCCACATGACGACGCTCCGGCGGTACCCAGGTGTCGTCCCCCGCCACGATCGCCTCACCGAGGCGAATGGTGCCGGCGTCGGGTTGCTCGAAACCGGCGACCAAACGGAGCAGGGTCGTCTTGCCACAACCCGACGGCCCCAGCAGCGCGATGATCTCGCCGCGACGTACCTCGAGATCCACACCGTCAACCGCGACGGTGCCGTCGTAGCGCTTACCGACGGCGCAAATGTGGATGGCGTTTTCGGTGGGATGTGGCATGCGGTGGTTCGGTCTCCCTAACAAGTCGCATGGCGATGATAGAGACCACCGGTAATTTTGGCAACGACCATTTCCGAAATGGGTCAAATGCCCGTGAGAGGCTCGTCGCGCAACTCCGGTGCGCGAACAACACACGCGACGAACTCGTCTTGCCTCGTGAAGAATTCGACCGCACAGGCGACGCCGCGACACGCCGGGACCCGATGAACAGATCCCGAGTCGTTGCGTTGATACGTGCCCTCGGGCTACTGCGCCTGGCAGAGGCCGGCCGGCTACCGGTCTTCCTGTGGCGTAACCGGCACGCCAACCGCCAGTTCGTGCGGGACCATCCCGACCAGCCCGTCCCTCCCGCCTCGCTTGCGTTTGACGCCTACGGTCACGTGCCGCTCTCAGGCGCTGCCAGTCGATACTCGGCTTCGGCTGCCTCGTCAAAACCTCTCCGCTCCCACTGTACGCCATGGCGCTGCGCGCATACGAAACGTTCTGTTCGACTGCCTTTCTAAAGGCAGTCTCCGCCTTGTCGAACTCACCGCGGTCACTCAACGCGTTCCCTTAGGTTAACCAGAGCAAACTGGTCTCCGTCGTTCAGGGCCTCACGGAGCACTGCGACCGCCTCCTCGGTGCGGTCTTGGTTTGTCAGACTGCTCGAAATGCCCGCTTCGCAGTAGCATCGTTCAGCGCGATGGCTGTCTGATAACCAGATTCGGCTTCGGCGAGTCTTCCCATCTCGGCCAGAGCACAGCTAGGTTTAAATGGCCGTTGCGGTCTCCCGCGGCAATTGCGCGCCGGTACCTTGCCTCAGCTTCCTCGTTGCGGGCCATCGGACAACACATTGCCCATGATGACTTCGAGGCCCTCTACGCCTTGTTCCATTGACCTGCGCAGTAGGGACTCGGCCGAGGCGTAGTCACCTGATGCGATCAGGTCCAAAGCCTCATCCTCGATCTCATCCGGATCTTCTCCCCAAGACTCCCCGTCTGCTGCGGGGGAGTCCCGTCGAATGCCGCCGTCGATGTCGAGCGACACAACAGCCTCGTCGAGCCTCTTGGCGAGTCAGCTCCCGATCGGGCCGGTCGTAGACGACATCGTCGGGTTCGTATCTCCCCAGTTGACTGCCTGATCCACCATCTCGTTATGCGATCTCCCTTTGGGGGCCATGCAAATCGCGCCAGACGAGGCACTCGTTTCCCGTCCTGGAACCCCTGAGGCCCTCCGCCGTTATGACGGAGGGCCTCAGATGGGGATGCGGGGAGAAGCTGATTCGGAAGCGCGTCGCGGCCGGCGAGGCCCTTGAACACGGCCCAGCTCGGTTTGGTCGACAGGTCCTCACGGTAGAGACCGGCGGGCCACAGCGGGTTGTCCTGCATGTTGAACCAGATGACGACGGGCACCCGCTTTGAGCGCACAACGGGCAGGTTCATGATGTGGCGCAGGTACGTGGCTTGCTGCCCCTCGGTCACGCTCGAGGTGCGAATGGGTGTGCGCTTGGTGGTGTAACCGGCTTCGGTGATGTACACGCGCATACCGGGGCGGATCTTGTCGACCTCTTTGATGATGAGCGGCAGGCTGGCCCAGTTCGGGAACACCACCCGCTTGTTCTTCGGCGGTTGGGCCGGGTAGATGTGCTGCGAAAACGCGTCGTACTTGGCCTGGCCCTTGAGCTTGACCATCGCGCGAATCCAGTCGAGGGCGCCGTGGCCCTGATCGACCAGCGCCACCTTGCGCTTCGTGGAGCTCTTCGGCCCCACGACGCCGGCGATAACGACCGAGCGCGGGTTAGCGGCTTTCGCGTTGGTATACGCGGCTTTCACCAGGCGCATGTAGTTGCGGGGAGCCACGCTCCGGCCCTTCTTGTCGAACTGGGGCACGTAGTAGCGCGACAGGTTCGGTTCGTTCCACACCTCCACGTGACGGGCCCGCGGTTGTGCCGCATACGACGGGTTGACAAACCCGTTGTAGCGACGGAGGACCGTGCCGACGAAACGCCCGTAGGCGGCGGGGTCGGGGGTGTTGGCGTTGTAGGTGCGATCGGACAGGGCGCCCTTACCGCCTGTGGCCCACGATGGCGCAGAGTAGATCGCCAGAATCGGAACGATGTTTCGTGATGCCAAGCCCGCCAGCGTCTGATCGAGCCGAGAGAACTTGTAGGCCGGGTCGAACGGGTCGGCGTCGTTCGCGGGCTTGGTCGGAGCGATGTCCGACCACAGCACGTCGAGTCGCGTGACACGTGCTCCCGTGCCTTCGAGCAGACTGAGACGTTCCTGGATTTTGTCCTCCGGGACACTCGACAACCGGTCGTCCTGCAACCCGGCGACACCGGCCGATGCGATCTGCGGACCTGCGGCCAACGCAAGAAGGCCCAACCCGATAGCGACGCGACGCGTTCGTTGACGCACTCTTTCCCCTGTTCGTTGCTCACACAGCAGTTGGCGACACTAGCAAGAGGTCGCTGCCGTGCCAGCTCGGCGGGGTCTCACATACCGGAACCGGGTCGGGTCCAACCCACACGGCATGGGCTAGCATCTCGTCTGGTTTGAGCGTTCCGGCGCCCACGGACATCCTCCCCCACCGCGCTCCGTTTCTCCTCGTCGACGAGGTGGTGGACCTGCAACCCGGCTCATCCGCCCGGGCACGATGGACCGTTCCCGCCGACGCGCCGTTTTTTGCCGGGCACTTCCCCGGCCATCCAGTGACACCGGGCGTCCTCATCATCGAATCACTCGCCCAAACCGGGGCGCTGGCCGTGTTGTCGGAGCCGGCCAATCGCGGCAAGTTGGCACTCTTTGCCGGGATCGAGAAGGCCCGCTTTCGACGCCAAGTCCTTCCCGGGGAGACCATCGAGCTGGAGATGACGCTCACCCGTCAGCGTGGCCCGATTGGCGAGGGCGTGGGCGTTGCCCGTGTCAACGGTGAGGTTGCCTGCCAAGCCACATTGCGGTTTGCCGTCGTCGAGGGGGAACAATGATCGGGGTTCGCAACGGAACGCGCCAACGCGCACGGCTGGCGGCGGTTGGATCGTATGTACCCGAGAAGATCATGACCAACGCCGACTTCGAGGCGTTGGTCGACACCAGCGACGAGTGGATCGTTTCCCGCACCGGTATTCGGGAGCGCCGCATCGCTGCCCCGGACCAGACCACGGCCGACCTGGCTGAGCTGGCTGCGCGCGACATCCTCAGGCGCACGGACCTCGACCCCAAAGACCTCGACCTGATCATCGTGCCGAGTGCCACACCCGAGCACCTTTTCCCCTCCACCGCCTGCCTCGTCCAGGACCGCCTCGGCGCGACAAACGCCGCGGCGTACGACCTGCTGGCGGCCTGTAGTGGGTTCGTCTACGGCATGGCCCAAGCGTGTGGACTCGTGGAAAGCGGCCTGGCCCGCAATGTCTTGGTCATCGGCGCCGAAACGCTCAGCCGGATCTGCGACTACACCGACCGCACCACCTGCATCCTCTTCGGTGACGGTGCCGCCGGCGCCCTCATCACCGCCGGCGATGAGGAGACCACCACCGGCTTCCTCGGGTTCGAGCTCGGCGCCGATGGCAGCGGAGGCAAAGACCTGCTGGTTCCCGGCGGCGGCAGCGCACTGCCCTCAAGCCGTATGACCAACCCCTCTGACGGATTTCTCAAGATGAACGGACGCGAGGTCTTCAAGTTCGCCAGCCGTGTCATCACCGACTCCACCACACGCCTGTTGGACAAGCTGGAGATGAACGCCGACGAGATCGATCTGTTCGTGCCGCACCAGGCCAACACACGCATCATCGACTACGCCGTCGAACGGCTGGGTCTGGACCCGGCCAAGGTCGTCGTCAACCTCGACCGTTTCGGCAACACCTCATCCGCATCGGTGCCGCTGGCCCTCACCGAGGCGCTCGATACCGGTCGTCTGAAAGCCGGTGACCTGCTGCTGCTCATTGCCTTCGGTGGTGGGCTCACCTGGGGAAGCACCGTCGTCCGCTACGAACCGTTGGAGGTCACTGCGTGATCGCGCTGATGTTCCCCGGGCAAGGAGCCCAGGAGGTGGGCATGGGCCAGGCACTCGCCGATGCCTTTCCCGCCGCCCGCGCCGCCTTTGACGAGGCCAACGAGGCACTGGGCTACGACCTGGCCGCGATCTGTTTCAACGGCCCGGCCGAGGCGCTGGTTCCCACCGACGTCTGCCAGCCGGCCATCCTGGCGATGTCCGTCGCCGCGTGGCGCGTGGCCGCCGAACACGGCCTGCGTGGCGATGTCGTGCTGGGTCACTCACTCGGTGAGTACAGCGCACTCGTCGCCGCCGGAGCCATCGACTACAGACAGGCACTGCGCATCGTTGCCGAACGCGGCGCCGCGATGCACGCCGCCGGGCTGGAGCGTCCGGGAACGATGGCCGCACTCCTGGGCCAAGGCGACGCCGAAGCCGAGGCCCTGTGTGAACGGGCCGGCGACGTGTGGCCCGCCAACTACAACAGCCCCGGCCAAGTCGTGGCCTCTGGTTCGGTGGAGGGCATCGAGCGTCTGCTCGCAATCACCGCCGAGGAGGGCGTCAAGTCGGTTCGGCTCCACGTGGGCGGCGCGTTTCATTCTCCCCTGATGGCCCCGGCCAGCGAGCGGCTGGCACCGGCCCTTGAGGCGTGGGACCCGACCGAGCCACAACCCGCCTTCCTGTCCACCACAACGGTGGACGTCGAACCTGCCGAGCGGTTGCGTGAGGTGCTTCTGGCACAGCTCACCTCCCCCGTGCGGTTCGCACACGCGGTTCAAAAGGCGCTCGACATGGGCGTCACGCAGTTTGTGGAGTTGGGTCCTGGGCGCGTGTTGTCCGGCTTGGTGAAGCGCGTCACGCGCGACGCCGCAACACTGCAGGTGAGCGGCCCGGACGACCTCGCAGCTGTGGCCGAGGCCGCCTGATGCCGGTGGCACTGGTGACGGGGGCCAGCCGCGGCATTGGCGCTGCCTGTGCGGTGGCGTTGGCTCATGCGGGCTACGACGTGGCCGTCGGGTATCTCCGCGATGCGGACGGAGCGGCCGAAACCGTTGCCGCCGTCACGGCTACGGGACACGCTGGCGCCGCCCATCAAGTCGACGTGGCCAACGAGGAGTCGGCTGCCGCGTTCGTGGCCGCGGCCGAAGCGATGGGCGACCTGGAGGCCGTCGTGCTGAATGCGGGCATCACCCGCGATGGCCTGGCCCTGCGGATGAGCGCCGACGACTGGGGCGCCGTGTTGCGCACCAACCTCGACGGCGCATTCTTCACCGCGCGAGCCGCGCTGCGTGGCATGTTGAAGCGTCGCGCCGGATCAATCGTGGCCGTGTCGTCGGTCATCGGCCTCGGTGGTAACGCCGGGCAGGCGAATTACGCCGCCGCAAAGGCGGGGATGATCGGTCTGGTCAAGTCATTGGCGAAGGAGGCGGGACCCCGCGGCGTGCGGGTCAACGCCGTTGCCCCCGGCTACATCGCCACCGACATGACCGCGGACCTGTCGGACGACGTTCGCGCGAAGCTCGTGCAGGTCACCCCGTTGGCGCGTTTGGGCAGTCCCGAGGACGTCGCCGGAGTGGTCGCGTTCCTGTGCTCGCCCGCGGCAAGTTATGTCACTGGAGCCGTCCTGCCGGTTGACGGCGGGATGGCGATGTAGAGGAGATCGGGTGTCGAGAAACGGAAAACGCCGAGTGGTCATCACCGGCATGGGACTCATTACATCGCTCGGCACGGGGCGTGAGGCCGTGTGGGAGTCGGTCCTTGCCGGCCGCTCCGGCGCCGGGCCGATCACGCTGTTCGACACCACGGACTACGACACGACGTTCGCGTGTGAGGCCAGTGACTTTGACCCCGCCGCCTACATGGATCACAAGGCCGCCCGGCGGATGGACCGCTTCGCCCAGCTGGCGGTTGGCGCGGCGAAGATCGCGGTGGAGGACTCTGGCATCACCATCGACGAGGCCAACGACCGCATCGGCTGCATTGTGGCCAGCGGTGTCGGCGGACTGAAGACGTTCGAGGACCAGATCGCCGTCCTCTTGGAACGCGGCCCGCAGCGGGTCTCACCCCTTTTCATCCCCATGATGATCGCCAACATGGCGGCGGCACAGATCTCCATGAACCTGGGTCTTCGCGGGCCGCTGTCCTGCCCGGTCACCGCCTGTGCGTCGGGCAACAACGCCATTGGTGATGCCATGGAGGTCATCCGCCGCGGCCAGGCCGACATCATGTTCGCGGGCGGAGCCGAGGCCGCGGTCACCCGCATCGGTATTGCATCGTTCAACTCGATGAAGGCTCTGTCGACACGCAACGACGACCCCACCACGGCCAGCCGTCCGTTCGACACGGGACGTGACGGCTTCGTGATGGGTGAGGCCGGCGCGGTGCTCATCCTGGAGGAACTCGAGCATGCGCTGGCGCGTGGCGCCGACGTCTGGTGTGAGGCCGTGGGGTACGGCATGAGCGGCGACGCACACCACATCACCGAACCCGACCCCACCGGCGAGGCCCCAGCCCGAGCGATGCTCATGGCCATGAAAGACGCCGGCGTCAGCGCCGAACAAATCGACTACGTGAACGTGCATGGCACCTCGACCCCGGTTGGCGATCCGTCGGAGATCCGCGTCATTCAGCGGGCGCTCGGAGCCGACGTGGCGGCGGGTGTGGCGGTGAGCTCAACCAAGTCGATGCACGGTCACTGCCTCGGGGCCACCGGTGGCGTGGAGGCAGCGCTGTCGGCGATGGCGATCAAAAACGGCATCCTTCCGGCGACGATCAACCTGGCCGACCTCGACCCCACCTGCGTCGGTGTCGACCACGTGGCCAACACCCCGCGTGACGCGCAGGTCGACGTTGCCCTGTCGAACGGCTTCGGCTTCGGCGGGCACAACGCAACGATCGCCCTGGCCCGCTACACCGGGTGAGCAAACAGCTTCCCCGCGGCTGGCGCGCCGCACGCTTTCGCCTGGCCGATCGCGTGTACGGCCCGGGCACGCGCGTCTCACCATTCACGTGGATCGGTGATGAGCGCATCGCCGTGGGCGCCATCCCCACCCCCGAGAGCCTTCCGGCACTGGCCAACCAGGAGGGTGTGACCCACGTCGTGAACTGCCGCGCGGGGGCTCAGGTGGCGTTCTCCGGCGACCGCGACATGGAGCGGGCCATGTTCGGACCGGGCAACGTGGCTCACGCCCCGATGTGGGATCACGGCCGCCCCCAAAGCCCCGATGCCTGGGCCGCCGCCGCCGAGTTCGCCGCCGAGGCTCTGGACGACCCGGACGCAAAAGTGCTCATCCACTGCCAACGCGGACGCCGCCGCTCGGTACTGGTGGCCTACGCCACACTGAGGCTGCGCGGACACTCCCCCGAGGACGCGGCGCGTCTGCTCCTCACGTTTCGCAAGGAGGCCCACCTGGTACCCGCATATCGCAAGAGCGTCGAGGATTGGCTCGCTGGCCGAGCGGGAGAATTCGCAAGCGACACACACTGAGACCCCGGCGCCGGCCGCCGCCGGCCCAACCCAGAAGCGTCGCTGTGAAAACCGAACATGAAATGACTCTTTTGCTGCACTTCCGGGAAGTGACACCTCACCCCGGCTTCGTTAGCGTTATCGCAAAACGAGGGGTGAAGCGTGGTGTGCATCAATGGGATGGTACGAGCTGCTCTGGCGTGCGTCGCGGTCACCGGAGGGCTGGTCGGTTGCGGAGGTGGGAAAGAATCTGGAACAGGCGGAAACGAACCGACCGGAGAGGCGACGGTCAGCGCGGCCAGCGCCGCCCGCCAAGGCATTCGACGCTTCGCAGCTGCGTCTCCACGAGGAGGCGCTCTCCCATGCCCGATGATTTCACGTCAACGATTCGAAGCGGCATTGAACGCAGGCGGTGTTACTGCGGAGGTTGTCGACGCCCCGGTTGACCGTCCAAACGCAGCGAACGAGGTCCTCGGCCGCGCAAGCGTCTCGTGCAGCGTGCGCGACGCCGCGGGCGCCACCGTCGCGCGAATTCGCGCCACCGACTTCGGTGCTGACATCGATGACGAGCTCGCCTTCCTCAAGAAGGTTTTTGACCCCATCGAACCGCTCCCCGCAGAACCCGGAGCGACATCCGGCCGCGGATGCGGCGACGTAATCGGCGCCACCGCCTGCCTTGCGTATTGGTCGTTCGACGGCTTGATTGTCTACGTCGACGGTGAATCGTCACGCGTTGACAAGGAGGCCGCGTCCACGGTCTTGATCGACGTCCTACCGGACGCTCTCGCGGGCCTGGGCGCGGTGAGCAACTGACCGGCAGAGTGTGTTGAGTGAAGGAGTGGTTCGCCGAAGGACGTTGGGGCTGAAGTGCCCAGGTATCTGATTTCCGCATACGGACCGGCGAGCGACACCATCGTCGGCAATGGTCCCGCCAGGGTTTCCGCGTATCGAACGATCGTCGAGGACCGACTGCATGTCCAAGCACCCTGACGCGCACCCCACCGGGAGCATGCTTCCCACCGTTCGTGCGCACATGCACGAGCGGTTCATTGTGAACTACCGAATGCCCCCAGAGGCGGTGTCCGCCTATCTGCCGGTGTCGTGGTTGACCCCGCAGGTCATCCAGGGAAGCGCCGTCGCGTCGTTCTGTGTACTCGATCTGCGCCAGGTGAGTCCCACGCCCGTTCCGCGATCAATGGGCCTCACCATGATCAGCTGCGCCCCCCGGTATGCCGTGATGGATCACTCGGTCGACCCACCACGTCCCGCCGTGTTCGTGACCGAGCGCTATTCCAGTTCGGTGTTTGGTTCCTGGTTCACCACACTCGGCTTTTCGGCACCGCACCCCCATGTCGAGGTGCAGTGGGATCATGCCGATGACGGGATGACGATCGCGGTGAGCGACGAGGACGGCGAGATGTTCTCCGCCGAGGCCACCACCGACGAACCCATGGCGTCGGAACTGTTCCCGACAATCGACGCGTTTGCCGCGCTCATCGCCTCGGGCGTTCGCAGTTACGGACTCTCGCGCCACGACGGCGAGCTCACCGTGCTGGACCTGATGAAGGATGACGCCCAGTACGAGCCGTACGGACTGAGGACTGTCACGGGAAGTATTGCCGACCGTTGGATTGCCGACGGTGGCGTGCTCGATAGTGCCTACCGCACAGCCGACGCCACATACGCCTGGAAGTACGCGGGGCTCGTCCGGGCGTAGCGCGGGACACACGTCATTCTCCCACCGGCAGGCACCCCATTCGTCTCAAGAATTCCCGGGGAAATGCCGACATTGACTCAATGAGCGAAGGAACGCGCAGGCAAAAACACGATGTTCGCAGCGCCACGGGTCTCGTGGCCGCTGTCACGGTGGCGCTCGGAATGCTGGTGTCCGCGGGATCGGCCGACGCGGCGACGTCGGCAAAGACGCGCGTTGGGCCCAGCTGTGCGGCCACCTCGAAGAAGGTCTCCACCGTCACGAAGAAGGCGGTGAAGGCCGCCTGCCTGCGTCGCGCACCCAAAAAGCTCCGCCGGAGCGTGGTTCATCCGCTTCCTGCCTTCGCTCGCGTGGCCGACGACGACCCGCGGATCGTGCACAGCACGGTCGCCACACCCGCCGTGGCGACGCCGGTCACCAGCGGGTCGAACACCGCCCCCACGACACGCCAGCCGGTGAGCCCCGTCCTCGAGTGCGTGAGCGAGGTTGTCGGCTCGCCCGGCCTCTACCGAGCACACTTCGGCTACTCCAACAAGAACGACTCGCGCGTGCCGATTGCCCTCGGTGGCTCGAACAAGTTCGTCCCGGGCGGCGATGTCGGCCAGCCGACGCTGTTCAACTCCGGCCGCCTTGTGGACGCCTTCCAGGTGACCTTCAACGGGTCGAACCTGGTGTGGGCGCTCGACGGCCGCACAGCCACGGCCAGTAGCGGCTCCAAACGGTGTGCCGTCGCCCCCACCGAGCCCACCTTCTTCCCTGACCAGGTGGCGGTCGTCGCTCTTGACGACACCGCAGCCGGACCGGAGTACACCAGCCTGCGCACCATCGGCGTTCCCGCCGTACTCAGCTCCAGCATCGCCGACGCGGTGCGCTACAAGATGATCGTCGTGGCCGGCACGTTGGCACCGGGCGCTGTCAGCGCCGCGGATGCCGCCCTGCTTGAGCGCCACGTCAACGATGGCGGCGTACTCATCGGCGAGTCGGTGAGCGACCCGGCCCTGACGAAACTGTTCGGTGTTGGCGACGATGGTGCTCTCTCAACCGCGCGCACCCGAATGGACTGGACGACCGACCCGACCACCGCCGAGTTGGACCAACCATCGGAGCGCCAGGTCTCGCTCGATGATGTCAACGGTTCGGTCATCCCCACGTTCGGTTACTCACCGAGCAGGTGCGAGGCCCAAATTCTCGCCACGTTCAACGACGGTGCCGCCGCTGTCACGCGCAACACCCGCGGAAAGGGCGCGGCCTACGTCGTGGGCGGTCGCCTGGTGGAGTTCATCACCCGCCATCACGAGGGCGCGCGCTGGCCGCGCAACGCCAAGTACGAGAACAACTTCGACACCACCACCGATGGCTGGCTTCTCTGGCTGCGCGGCGTTTACCGCACGCACATCGGCGGCGGCGTGACGATGTCGACCGCTCCGGGTGGGGCGAAGTCGGCCGTCATCCCAACCTTGTCGCTGAACTTCGCCGTCGGCACCCAGCCGGCCGTGGAGTACGTGGAGCGGGCAAAGGCCGCCGGGGCCACGCCGACCGTCTTCGTCAACACAAAAATCGTTGAGGACTACCTCGACACTGCGTTCTTCTCTGACAGCGGCACCTTCGACGCATCGATGCAGAAGATTCGTGGCATGGGGGCAGAGATCGCCAGCCACAGCGTGTCGCACTCCCCCATCTTCCACAAGCTGCCGCTCGGCACCGGCACGGAGACCTTTGGCACGTACCTCCCACGTGTCGAGTCAAAGACGGTCACGACCGGCGCGACGATGCTCGGTGAGATCCGTGTCTCCCGCCAACTGCTCGAGCCGCGCCTCAACGGCCGCATGACCTCGTTTCGTGCCGGGTACCTGCTCGCCAGTCGCCAGCTGGCGATCGCCGAGGAGGCCACGGGCATTCGTGACGACTCATCCACCACGCAAGGATGGGTCGGCGGGGCATTCCCGTTCTCCATCCCGCGCCTTGACGGCAAAGGCTACGCCGACGTGACGACCTTCCCCATCGTGGTGGAAGACGAGCGCGGCGCACGCTTCGACCAGCGCATCGGCGAGTCGCTCGACATCATGGCCAAAAACGCCGACAACGGCGCTCCCAGCGTGATTCTCGTTCACCCGAACGGGTGGGAGTGGAAGCAGCAGGCCTGGACGAAGCTCCTCACCGGACTTCCCACCAACGCCTGGCGCGGCACGCTGCAACAGTTCGGCGATTTCTGGCAGGACCGCCAGCGCTCAGCCCTCGAGACCGCCCCGTCAATGGTGTGCGCCGGTGGACGCTTCGTCAGGCTCCGCTCACTCAACGCGGCCTGGCCGGTGCGCAGCCAAGCCCTCGACGTCTCCGACCGCGCCCTCACCCGCCTGGTGCTGGCCGACGGCTCCCAGCGCGTGGTGAACGCCGACCGCAAAGTCACCCTCCCGGACGTGCCCGGTGGCGGCGCGATCACCGGCAACCTCTGCCCTTAGCTCACCCCCGAGCAGCCTCGGGGTGTCCTACTCGTAGACGATGACGTCGGGCTGCGGCTCGAGAGCGAGGACCTCGCTCGGCTGCATCAGGACGCCGCCGTTACGAGTGTCTTCCTCGTAGAAAAGCTTGAAACCATTGAAGAACTGCTTGCCCTGGCGCTGTTCCGATGTGAGGTCCTCGTAGTTGCCGATCTTCGACTCTGCCGGGCCGAAACCGTCCACGTTGATCACGAGCGCAACACCGGGCCGCTCGGCGATCGCTTTGCGGTTCTTGAGCTGGTACTCCTTGAACTGGTGAACGACCAGAAGCTTCTGCGGAAGGTTCTTTGCCTTCACGATCGACTCGAGGTACGCCGAGACCTCGTTGATCTGCTCAGCCTTGATCGAACCAATGGCTTTGCCGGGGATGGTGCCTTTCGGCAGGCTCCACTCGGGATCGAGTGCCAGGGAGACGTCCGGCATTTCGAGGTACTTCTTGTAATGGCGGACCTCATCCATCCAGCGGGCATGTCCCGGCTGGATGTCCAGGATGAGAATTGCGCCTTCCTGCCGTGCAACGGTGAGGTACCGGTCGACCTGGTCGTCGGTCAGGCGTGAGCGATAGAGCCCTCCGTCAGACGGAAAGTCGTGGGCAATCGTTGCGATGAGCTCAAACGCGGGCAAGAGCGGTTTGTCGGTGTCGTACGGATATGCCTGGTCGCGGAGTTTCTCCGCCGCATCTGTCGGCGAGCCAACACCGAGAACGCCAAGCTCCTTGCCCCCACCCGGCACTCCGAAAAACGCAACCACACGGCGGCCCGGGAGGATGGTGGTTCCACCACCGGGAAGTTGGGGTCCGGTGATCTCGGAACCCGAGGCCTTCTCCTTCTTGCGCTCACCGAAAAGTCCGGTTGCGCTCACGCCAACGATCGCGGCCACACCGGCCACGACGATAAGCGCTCCAAACCTGCGGCGCCGGATCTGTCGGCGTCGAGCACGTCTGCGCTCGACACGTTCATCGCGTTGGAACTCCACGGACCGTGGATCATCACACGCCGAACGACGAAATCCAACACCTCGCTACCGCAAATTCCCGAAAGAAGTGGAGAGGTTTTATGAGGCTTTGCGCTTTCGTGCGCGCGTCGGAGCCGATTTCTCCTCCTCCTTCGCCGCAGGGGCGTCGGAATCCTTCTTGCCGCCCTCCACCCCTCGGAGCTTCGTATCGTCGATCGACAACTGCTCCTTTGCCGGCCGTTTGAGCGTTGCTTTCGCCGCGGGCTTCTCCTCCGAGGGCGCGTCGGTTGGTGTCGGGCTCGACGCAAGACTGGCCTTCAGCGCGGCCATCAGATCGATCACGGGGGCGGGTTCGCCGACGTCCTCCGGAATGATCGGCGCCTGGCCGTCGGCCTTCGCCTCAAGGAAGTCCACCAGCGCCCGGCGAGTCTCATTGCGGTACTTGGTCGCATCGAAGTCGTGTGTGAGCGCGTCGATGAGCTGGTCGGCCATGGCCAGCTCCTCGTCCTTCACCTCGATCCCGGCGAGACGTTCGGAAATGTCGCGGTGCTCGCCGAGGCGGATGTCCTCGGGGTAGTAGAGGGTCTCGACGACGAGGGCCCCGTTCATGGCGCGGAGTAGGACCAGGTGTTCCTTGGTGGACAGTACGAACCGGCCAATGGCGCCACGACCGGAGCGCTCCATTGCCTGCAGCAGAAGCGCGTAGGGGCGCTCGGCCCGTTCTTGTGGCTCCACCCAGTAGGCGCGCTCGAAGAACACGGGGTCGATGTCGGCGAGGGACACGAACTCGAGGATCTCGATCGTCTTCTCTTGTTTGGCGGAGAAGCGAGTGAGTTCGTCCTCTTCGATGGTGACGAAACGGCCCTTGGAGACCTCGTAGCCCTTGACCATCTGATCGGGCGAGGTGATCTCGACATCGGCCACCGGATCCCAACGCTTCTGCTTCACCGGCACCATCGATTCGCGCGAGAGGTTGCGGAAACTCACCTCCTTGCGCTGCTGGGCAATGCCAATCCCCACGGGGATGGTGACGAGCCCGAAGCTGATGAAGCCTTTCCAGATCGCTCTCACGAGACCACTCCTCTTGCCAGATCACCGTACGCCACGGCCTTAATGTACCCCTGCGCGGCACAAAATCCCTGCATCGACACAACCCGGATGTGCGTTCTGACAGACTCGGACGATGGACGTACAGCGACTGGCCGACGGTTTGTGGCGGTGGATCCTGCCGCATCCCGACTGGGTCGAGGGTGATGAATGGGACCAGACCGTCGGCTGTCTCTACTGCGAAACCGCGACAACGATCGTGCTGATCGATCCGCTGCTGCCTCCTCCCGGTGGCGAGCGTGACCGTTTCTGGCGCGCGCTCGACCGCGATGTCGAGCGCCTGGGGCTCCCGGTGACGGTGGCACTCACCTGCTGCTGGCACACCCGCAGCACCGCCGAGGTGCGTAACCGCTACGACGGGGTGCGTGTCTGGGGACCGGCCGATCACGGCGAGCGCCTGGCCGGGCTCGTGACCGACGTCGCTCGTGAGGGGGAGGAGCTCGCCCCCGGTATCACCACGTACGTGAGCGGCGCGCCCGATCCCGAGAACGAGGTGATCTACTGGCTTGCCGACCACCAAGCTTTGGTCGTCGGCGACGTTCTTCTGGCGGGCCCGTCAGCCGAAACCGTCCTACTCTCACCGGCCTCCTGGTACGACGCGAGCGACGCCGAACGTGAGTGGTACGGGACCGAGCTTCGTCCCCTGCTCCGTCGGCTGGGAGAACTCGATGTCCAGACCCTGTTGCTCGCGCACGGCCCACCAGTCGTTGACAACGCCCGCGCTGCCCTTCTCCAGGCGCTTAACTGAGGCAAACACCCATGCGCCAACGTGGCGCTTTGCCCAGAGTTCTCGCTCTCGCCGGCGGGTGCTGAGGCAGCGAGGCAGCGATTGACCTCCCACACCTCCTATCGTCGCTCGAGTTCGCCGGCTCCGACGAGTTTCCACGGGTTCTCGGGGTCGTCGCTCAGTTGAAGGACGAAGCGCTCGGTGAATGTCACCTCACGGCCCTTGTCGCCGGAGACGACGATGACCGTGTCGCGGTCTTCGATGTAACGCACACCGGAAACGCGGGCATCGACCGCGACCTGGATGGGGTCCTCCGGGCGCAGGTGAGTGACGGTGGCTTTGGCCATCTTCGGTCCGCGGATCACGAGGCGGGTCTGTGGCCCCTCGGGGCGCAGAAGCTCCTCAACCACCGACGCCGGCGCGACATCGAGCAAGGCGTCGTCTTCACCGTCGACAGCCTCGGCCCAGGCGCTGATCGCCCGGCGCACCGACACCTCAATGACGTCCGGGTCCATGCGTCCGTCGACAAGCGCGAGGTCCTTCGCCGCCAGGAGAGCGTCGTCGGAGAAGTCGACGTCGATGAGCTCACCCAACCTCGTGCCGGCCGGAGCACGCGACTCCACGCCGCGGTCGACGACGACCTCGTCACGAATGGCGCCGACGTCCTCATCGGGAAGAGGGACAAGGGGCGCGGTGAGGTGGTGCTCACCCTCCGTGTCTTGCTCGATCGACAGCAGCATCCACTTGCCGTCGTGGATGCCGAGGGTCCAGTACTCCCGTAGCCACGACTGTGGCGACGGGTTGCCAGAGTGGGAGATCGTGCGGCCCCACTGATCTTTGACGTAGTCCTCCATGGTGGAGCTAACGCGCATGACGAGTCGGTCGTCGTCGTCGTCCTCGCGGTTGACGAGACCGACGTACTCCATCGTGAGCGTGTCGACGGCGACGCGGTTGTGCCAGCCCTTCTCGGCGAAGTCGGCCAGGCGACGCTCCCACTCGATCATGAGGTCCGGGTTGACCATGCTGCGAAGCGCCGGGACGTTGCGGTCGTCCCAGGCCTCCTGAATGCGGTGAAACAGCGTCTCGGCTGCGCTGGTGGCCTCGGTCATCGAGAAGTGCTGATCGTCCTCGGCAGCTTTGGCCGCAGCGGGTTTGACCTCTTTCGCCCGGCGCTTACGTTTGTCGGAGGTTTGATCGTCGCGCCACTTCGCGTGTTCGCGGCTCCAGGTCGCTGCTTTGAGCTGGGCCTGTTTCGCCAGCCACCCGGAAATCATGATCGCAATGAAGAAGCCAACGATGAGGAGCAATCCGAAGAAGAACGCCCCGGGGCTGACCTCGCCCCCGTAGCCGCCGCCACCGCCGAAACCCCCGCCACCGCCACCAAAGCCGCCACCACCGCCACCGCCAAATCCCCCGCCACCGCCGCCACCACCGCCGAAACCGCCGCTGCCCCCGCCCGCCGCGCCTTCTTGGGGCGTGGGGGCGGTAACCGAGGCGGCAAAGAGGGTCGCGGGGAGGGCCGCCAGAGAGGCAGCGGCGATTGAGGTGCTCACACGGTGGCGTCGAATCATGCGTCCAATTGTACGATGTTGGGCGGCTGCGGATGGGCTCGGGGGTCGGAAGTCATGCGAAGCGCGTCGACGGCCCGAGCAATCTCTGGGACCGGGAGCAGGCGCGTCTCGTAGCGACGACAGTGACCTCCGGGCCACCGCCTGTAGAGCTGGTGGTGCCACGCGTCTCCGAAAGGGCGGGTTCGCAGACAACGTCGCCGTGAGTGTGGACCCCGTGAGGTCCCGCGGGGGAGGTGCGTGTTCCGGTCATGCTCGGCGAATCTCCGGCATGCGCAGGGTGGTGCCGACGCGCAGGACGTTGGGATCACCCGTGCCGATCGCGCGGGCGTTCAACGTCCACAGGTGCGACACGATCGCAGCAACCGCCGTGTTTGAGGCGCCGGGTCCGGCCTGCTGTGACGCGACTTGCCAGAGACTCTCGCCCGGCGTCACCAGATGTGTCTGGCCGCTCGCCGTGGGCACTTCGGCGCTCCAGCTCGACACGACCGTGGACGGGGCGGGGCGGGCGAGGCGACGCGCCGACGTTGCCGGCGGCGTGAACCGCGTGCGTTGAGGAGCACGGGACGCGCGCGGACGAGTGGGGCTCGACGCACCCCGACGGGCACGGGCTGCTCGCCTCGCCGCCGACGGGGGGGCCGGGGCGGCGGCCGCGACGGGCTCACCCGACGGCGTCGGGGCAACGGGCGCCGGAGGAGGAGTCGGCGGGGCCGGAGGTGTCGGGGCCGCCGGCGGTTCGACCGGCGCCACGGGCGGGGCAGGGGGCGCAGGCGGGTCGGGCAGGGGTTCGACGGGTGGGGGCGGGGGCGCCGGGGCAGGAGCTGCGGGGGGCGCCGGCGGGGCCGGGGCCGCGTCGGGGTCAAACTCTCCGGCGTCGGGCGTGACCACAACCACCGGTGGCGTCGATGGCGGCGGTGCCGGGGGAGTGGGCGGTGGGGCGGGGTCTGGAGCGTCATCACCCTCGTCGGACGGATCGCTGCCCAGTTGCTGGGGCTGGGTCGTGGGATCAATCGTGCTCGACGCATCCCCCGGCGGGGGCGGGGCCTGGGCAAACGCCGCAGAGGTAACCGGACCGAGCGCCGCAAACGCTGCCAGGGTGGCTGCGACCGATCGGCGCGCATCCCACGACGCGGTCACTTGGAGTGCCGGCAACCCGCCGAACTCGGGTGAGGAAAACCCGTCAGTACCCTCACATCGCTCGATGCACCACAACAGCGACCACATGTTCACACTCCCTTCGCGTGATTGACGTCGTATGACCCGTGACCAACTGCGCACACACAATGACGCCCATTCCCATGCGCCATGTTCCGGATCGGGCCGTTACCGGGATTGAACGTCGCGAGCGCGTCGCGTGTGTCGAAGAGGAGGACATCGGGGTGAGGCGACCACCTCGAGGACGAGAGCCACTCGTCGCGCAGGGTGCGAACCGATCCGTCGCGTCGAGAGAAGACGAACCGCCGTACGCGGCCGGGAACCCGCGACTCACCACGAGAACTGGTCGCTCGTGAGCGTAGCGGACCGACCGTGCCCGTGTTTACGGGCAAAACACGAACCACCCGGCTCCTCCTCCATGGGGAGCTGTGAGGGCTCGCCGACCGACCCCATCACCGGTCGCCGGAAGCACATTCCCTGCAGATCACCCTTTATGAGGCTGCAGGACCTGCCGATACGAGACAAATGCTCGATGTGAAATCACCCAGGACCGCCACTCTCGCGAGCGCCGTGAAGGCCTCGACGTCGGAGACGGAACGGATCACCGCCCTCCTGGAGCTTGCGGCGCATCTGGATCTGGTCAATCGCACCACCGACGCTATGGACGCGATCAATGAGGCGTGCACGCGTTCCCTGTCACTCGGCGATGCAGTACTCCAGGGCTGGGCGTTTCATCGGCGCATGGTCATCAACGGCAACGCCGGACAGTTCGACGCGGGACAAATCGACGGTGTGATGGCCCTCGATGCGTTCCAGCGCGCCGGTCACCTGATTGGGCAGCTTCGGGCGCTGTCGGGACGTGCGGACGCCCTGCTTCGACTCGAAAACCTCGACGAGGGCTACCGGGTGCTCATCGAAGCGACCGTGCTCGCCGACTCGCTGACCGACATCGACGTGGAGTTGATGAACGCGCAGTTCCTGCTGGGTGACGCCTACGCCGCGATCGCCCTTTTTGACGACGCCATCGCACGGGTGGAGATGGGCCGAGCGATGGCGGCGAAGCTCGATGACCCCGCCGAGGTCTTGTGGGGCGACTACCGCATGGCCGACACCCTCGTCGACGCCGCCGAGGCCCTCGCGGGTGCGGACGGCGCTCTCGCATCCGACTACTACCGGCGCGCCGAACAGGTTCTTCTCGGCATCGACCCACGCGCGGCAGCTGACAGCGAGTTCGGCCTGCAAAGTCTGTTGTCAATGCTCCGTGGCATCACCGAGGTGGGGTGTGGCCGCCCCGAAGATGCGGTGGAGACTCTCCGTGAGACTCAGGCGTTGGGACGCTCGATCGAGCAGAGCCCACTGGAGTTCGGCCGCACCGCGAGTGGGTTGGGACGAGCCCTCCATGCCCTCGGGCACCACGCCGAAGCGCGCGCGCAGTTCGACGCCGCCATCACCGCATTCGCCAACACGGAATCGGTGACGCGCCTTGCATCTGCCCTGACCGACCGCTCGGCCGTCAATGAAGCCGTCGGAGACCTTTCGGCGGCGCTCGACGATGCGCGTCGCGCAGTGGCCGTACGCGAGTCACAACGTCTTCGCGAAACCCATCGCCGGGCCGACACGGTGCGGGCCGGGCTCGAGGTGGAACGCAGCCGTATTGATCTGCAGCGGCGCGAACTCGTTGCCGACGAGCTGCAGCGCCTTGCCGGGGAGGACTCCCTCACCGGCCTGTCGAATCGCCGCACCCTCGACAGTGAGGGCAGCGCAATCGTGGAGCTCTGTGGCAACGGGCTCGTCTCCGTTGCCGTGATCGACATCGACGATTTCAAGACGATCAACGACCGTCACTCACACCTGGTGGGCGATGCCGTGCTACGCCAAGTGGCCGAACTGTTGACGGCCGAGACGCGGCCCGGCGATCTCGTTGCCCGCTACGCGGGTGACGAGTTCGTCATCATCCTCCCCGGCCTCGACGCCGATCGGGCCGACGGTGTTCGCCAGCGGGTACGTGAGGCCATCGATCGCACCCAGTGGACTGACATCGCGGCGCGTCTTCAGGTCACCGCGACCATGGGCCTGGCGTCGGGTTTTGGGAGCGACGGCCTGTGGGCGCTTTTTGCACGAGCAGACGCCGACCTCTACGACGCGAAGGCGACGCGCACCGGTGGACACACACCGAGCGTGTCGTAACTGCGGGCCTATTCCTCGTCGCTGGCGAGGATGAGGGCGACGGAGGCGACGGTGTCGCCGTCGTCGAGGTTCATCACGCGCACGCCGGTGGCGTCGCGGCCTTGTGAGGAGATGTCGCGCACACCCATGCGGATGGTGACGCCGCTACTCGAGACGGCCACGATCTCATCGTCCAATGCCACCATGAACGCGGCGACCACCACGCCCTTCTTGCCGGTGAGGCGGATGCCGATGACGCCCTGCCCGCCGCGGCCCTGCACGTTGAAGCGGTCGAGCTGGGTGCGTTTGCCGTAGCCGGCTTCGGTGACGATGAGTATGGCGGTCTCGTCGCGTGCGAGGTCGCAGCTGACAACCTCGTCGCCCTTCTTGAGTTTCATGCCGCGCACACCGGCGGCGGCGCGGCCCATGGCGCGCACGTCGTCCTCGTTGAAGCGGATCGTCGTGCCGCTGCGGCTGACCATGAAGATGTCGTCGGTGCCACTGGTCTCGATGACTTTCACAAGCTCGTCGCCGTCGCGCAGGTTGAGGGCGATGAGCCCATCACGCCGGCCGTTGTTGTACTCGTCGAAGGCGGTCTTCTTCACCACGCCGTGGCGTGTTGCGAAGAACAGGTACCGCTCAGCCGCGAAGTCGCGCGTATCGATGATGGCCTGAATGTGCTCCCCGGCTTGCAGCGGCAGCAGGTTGACGATGGGCATGCCCTTGGCCGTGCGCTCCCGCTCGGGAATCTCCAGTGCTCGCAGGCGATAGACCCGGCCGCGGTTGGAGAAGAACAGGAGGAAGGCGTGGGCTGTGGTGAAGATGACGTGACGGACGATGTCGTCGGTTTTGAGCTTGGCCCCAGCAACCCCACGACCACCGCGGCCTTGCGTCTTGAACGAATCGGCTGACACGGCCTTCACGTACTGGGCCTCGGTCATCACGATGACAAGCTCTTTGTCGTCGGTGAGGTCTTCGATGCTCATCTCACCGGCGTCGAACGTGATGGGACAGCGCCGCGGGGTGGCGAACTCGTCTTTGATCTCGGTGAGCTCGTCGGTGATCACCTTCCGCAGCACGGCCGGGTCATCAAGGATGGTTTGGAGGTTGATGATCTCGGCCTTGACCTCGCCGATCTCCGTCTCGATGTCGATCTTGCTGAGCCGCGTGAGCTGACCGAGGCGCATGTCGAGGATGTCTTCGGCCTGCACCTCGCTGAACTCGAAGGGCGTGGCCATCAGCCCGGCGCGGGCGTCGGAGCGGTCATCACTGGCCCGGATGAGCGCGATGATCTCGTCGATGACATTGAGGGCCTTGAGGCGTCCCTCGAGGATGTGCTCGCGACGCTTCGCGCGGTCCAAACGGAACTCGGTGCGTCGGGTGATGACTTCGATCTGGTGACGCACATAGCCGTTGAGGGCGTCCGCGAGGTTGACCGTGCGCGGCACACCGTCGACCAGGGCCACCATGTTCACCGGGAAACTCGTTTGCAACTGCGTCATCTTGAAGAGGTTGTTCAGCACGACGTTGGCGTTGGCGTCGCGCTTGAGCGTGATGACCAGCTCGGTCTTGCCCCCGGCGGAGGCGTCGTTGGCGTCGGAGATGCCGTCGAGGTCCCCGGCATCAACCAGCTCCTGAATACGACCAAGCACCGATGCGCCACTGGTTTGGTAGGGCAGCTCGGTCACGATGACCTGCATGCCGCCACGCGTGGTCTCTTCAATGCTTGCCGTGGCCCGCATCTTCACGCTGCCGCGGCCGGTGCGGTAGGCGTCGATGATGCCGGCGCGGCCGAGGATGCTCCCTCCGGTGGGGAAGTCCGGGCCCTTCACGAAGTCCATCAGGTCGTCGGATGTTGCCTCGGGGTTGCCGATCAGGTGGATCGTGGCGTCGATGACCTCACCGAGGTTGTGCGGCGGGATGCTCGTGGCCATACCGACCGCGATGCCCTGGCTGCCGTTGACGAGCAAGTTCGGGAAACGCGCCGGCAGCACGGCCGGCTCGGTGACGGTGTTGTCGTAGTTCGGGATCATGTCGACGGTGTTCTCGTCGATATCCGACAAAAGACGCATGGCCAGCGGGTGCAGGCGGCACTCCGTATAGCGCTCGGCGGCGGCACCGAAGTCGACCGACCCATAGTTGCCGTGGAAGTCGATCAGCGGATGGCGCAACGAGAACGGCTGGGCCATGCGCACGAGTGCGTCGTAGATGGCCGAGTTGCCGTGCGGGTGGAAGCGCGCCATCGTGTCGCCGGTGACGCGCGCCGATTTTACGTGCGCGCGGGTGGGGCGGAAGCCCTGCTGGTCCATGTCCCAGATGATTCGACGGTGGACGGGTTTCAGGCCGTCCCGCACGTCTGGCAGGGCGCGCGACATGATGACCGACATGGCGTAATCGAGGAAGCTGCGCTCCATCTCGTCTTGCAACTCGATCGGTTCGACACCGCCGGCCCCACCGTCGTTGATTCCGTCGCCCGGAATGTCGGGCGGGAGGTTGTCGTTCTCGTCGGCCATCTAGAAGTCCAGGTTGCGCACATCGCGTGCGTTGGTGGTGATGAAGTTCTTGCGGCTCTCGACGTCGTCGCCCATGAGAACGCTCGTGACCTCGTCGGCCAGGGCGGCCTCCTCGACGGTCACTTGAAGCAACGTGCGTGAGTCGGCGTCCATGGTGGTGGGCTTCAGCTCCTGCCAGTCCATCTCGCCGAGACCCTTCAGTCGGTTGAAGTCGCCGTTGTGCTTGGGGTTCTGCTCGAGGAAGAGGGCTTTGGCCGCGTCGTCTTTCAGGTACACCTTCTGCTTGCCGACGACCGTCGAGAACAAGGGCGGCTGAGCGATGTAGACGTACCCCGCCTCCACCATCGCCTTCATCTGCCGGTAGAAGAACGTGAGGAGCAGGGTCCGAATGTGGCTGCCGTCGACGTCGGCGTCACAAAGGGCGATGACCTTGTGGTACCGGGACTTGGTGACGTCGAATTCCTCGCCCACACCGCCGCCGATGGCGGTGATGAGCGCTTGGATCTCGTTGTTCTTCAGCATCTTGTCGAGGCGGCTGCGCTCGACGTTCAGGATCTTGCCGCGAATGGGGAGCATCGCCTGGGTGCGGGGGTTACGGGCGTTGAGGGCAGAGCCACCGGCCGAGTCGCCCTCCACGATGAACAGCTCGCACTCATTGGGGTTGTTGCTCTGACAGTCCTTCAGCTTGTCCGGCATTCCGGCGCCGGAGAGCGCGGTCTTGCGACGGATGGCGTTGCGGGCGTTCTTCGCGGCCAGGCGGGCTTGGGCGGCGGCCTGAGCCTTCTTGACGACCTTGTTCGCCTCGGTGGGGTTCTCCTCGAGCCATTCGGCCAGACGCTCGTTCGTGGCCTTCTGAACGAAACTGCGCATGGGAACGTTGCCGAGCTTGGCCTTGGTCTGACCCTCGAACTGCGGCTCACGCAACTTCACCGCAATGATGGCCGTGATGCCCTCACGGATGTCCTCGCCGAGGAGGTTCTCGTCCTTCTCTTTGAGAATGGCCTTGGCCCGGGCGTACTTGTTGACGACGCTGGTGAGGGCGGTGCGAAAGCCCTCGAGGTGCATGCCGCCCTCCGTGGTGCTGATGCCGTTGGCGTAACCGTGGACACCTTCGTAGTAGCCGGTGTTCCACTGGATGGCGATGTCGAGGGTCTGCCCGTCGTCATCGAAGTCCTCGTAGTAGGCCACCTTCGCGAACAACGCATCCTTCGAGGCGTTGAGGTGCTTGACGAAGTCGACGATGCCGCCGGCGTAGCGGAACGTGACCTCCTGCTCGCGCTCGGGGCGCTCGTCGCGGAACACGATCTCGAGGTCGCGATTGAGAAACGCCATGGTCTGCAGGCGCTCCAACACGGTGCGGCTGACGAACTCGGTGCCCTCGGCGTTGAAGATCGTGGGGTCGGGCCAAAAGGTCACCGACGAGCCGGTGGTCCGGGTGAAGGCGGCGACGGTGACGGGCGCATCGACCGTGGCCATCTTCCCCTGGGGCTCGCCGCCGTTGCCGTACTCCTGGTGGTAGTGCTTGCCGTCACGGTCGACATCGAGGATCAGCCGGGCCGACAGGGCGTTCACGACGCTGACACCCACGCCATGCAGACCACCGGAAACCTTGTAGCCCTCGCCGCCGAACTTACCGCCGGCGTGAAGGACCGTCAGAACGACCTCGGCCGCGCTCTTGCCCTTGTGGGGACCGGAGGGGTAGGGGTCAACCGGGATGCCACGGCCGTTGTCGTCAACGCGGCAGCCGCCGTCGGCCAGGAGCGTGACGCCGATCTTGGTGCAGAAGCCGGCCATGGCCTCGTCGACGGAGTTGTCGACCACTTCCCAGATGAGGTGGTGAAGGCCGGCGAGGCCGGTGCTGCCGATGTACATACCCGGACGCTTGCGTACCGGATCGAGCCCTTCGAGAACCTGGATGTCTTTGGCGCCGTAGTCGGCGGTGGGCTTCGCCGATTTGGGTGCGGTGCGCGCCTTCTTGGGTTCGGCGTCTGTCGATTCCCCGACGGGTGCGGTATCGGCCGTTGAGGACGGCTCCAGGGGCGTTTCGGGGGTGTTCTCGGTCACGTTCTCCTTGTGTTTCTCAGCACGGTAATCCTATCAACCTTCCCGGCCGGCACGCCTCGGTTTGTTCGCTCTTTGCAGGTCTTTCTTTTGCGTTCGCGCCAGTGCCAGCTGGCCCGCGGCCGCGCGGATCACCCGGTCACGAAGTTCGGGGTCGGTCACCTCGGCGCCGGCGACCTCGGCCTGGCGAAGCTCGTCCTCAGTGGGGACGATCGTGGGGGTGTTCTTTGGAGGCTCTGCGGTGGGCATGACATGGTCGCCGACGACGAACCGCAGGCCCGTCACCGGGAGCTCGGGAAGCGCTTCGGTGAGGGCACGGAGGTGCCGGTCGCGATGGAGGTCGAGCTCCATGGCCCATGCCGACGATGCACACGCGATGGTGATCACCCCAGGGCGGCTTCGGCGCACGGGGAGCGAGTTGGCGGCGATGTCGGCGCCCACCGCTGATGCCCACGCGGCGCGCAGCTGGGTGCCCTCGGGTGTGGCCGAGGCAGCGCCACGCCGGTAGCGATTGAGGCGGTCGCTCACGACGATGGGGTCGCGACGAAAACGGCGACGAGGGGGCTTACTGGACATGACCGTTGACGACGTGGAGATGGTGGGCGGCGCCCGTGGCCTCCGCCAGGGCGGCGGCATCGGGATCGGCGCTCGTGACCCACGCCTGGCCGCGGCCGGTGAGCCCGTCAAGGAGTCGACGACGACGATCGGGGTCGAGCTCGCTGAGCACGTCATCGAGCAGCAGGATGGGCGTGGCGGCCGTGCGTGCCAGATGGTCGCGACATGCAAGGAGGAACGCCAGCACCGCGGTGCGTTGCTCACCTTGGCTGCCGATGCGTCGCAGGTCGGCGTCGCCGACGCCGATCCAGACGTCGTCGCGTTGGGGACCGGAGAGGGTTTGGGCCGCAGCGATGTCGCGGGGGCGGGTCTCATCGAGGCGGCGGGCAAGCAGCTCCGTGAACGCGGTCGGGTCGGCGTCGACGAGGTACCCGGGCGAGGGCTCCCACAGCAGGCGACCGCCGGGACCTCCGCCGAGGGCCTCGAGCCAGTCGGCGAACGGCTGGGTGAGGTCGGCGATGGCACCGGCACGGGCGGCGGCAACCCGGCCGCCGTAGTCGGCTACGGCGTGATCCCAAGGGGCGAGACCCGCAACTCCCGCATCGCCGGAGCGGATGCGCTTGAGGAGTGCGTTTCGTTGGGTGATCGCCGCGGTGAACGCCGCGTGGGTGTCGGTAAACGTGGGTTCGGCGCCTTCGATGAGCCGATCCAGGGCGCGCCGTCGCGCCGCGGGAGGGCCCTTTACCGCGCGAAGCTCCTCCGGCAGAAAGACCAGCACCGCGCCGGGGATGCGCCATGCGCCGAGCGAGCGGGCCGGCGTGTCGTCGGTCTTCATGCGCCGGCCCAGGCCGGGTTGGAAGCCGATCTCGCGATGCTGACGCCCGGCGGGCCCGTCGAGGTCGAGGGCGATATGGAAGGCGGAGGCGCCACGACGCACGGCCTCCGCCTCACGCGACGTGCGTGGTGAGACACCGATCGTCCCGAACGACACCGCTTCCACCAGCGAGGTCTTGCCGGCACCGTTCGGCCCGCTCACCACGATGAGGCCCGGGCTGAGTTCGAGCGAAACCCGCTCCCAGGAGCGCAGGTCCGACACCGCAAGGGTGCGTACCGCCCAGGCGTCTGTGGTGGGGCTAGACGTTGAGTCGGATCGGCATGAGGAGGTAGCGGTAGCCGTCATCCCCTCCCTGCAAAAGTCCGGGGCGAAGCGGGCTGATCAAACCGATGCGAAGCTCATCACCGGTGATGGTGTCGACACCATCACGCAGGAACTCGGCGTTGAAGCCGATCTCCACCGGCTCACCGGAGAAGGTGACCGGCAGCGACTCGTGACCCTCACCGAGCTGTTCGCTGATGGCCGAGACGGTGACCTGCCCTTGGTCGAAGCCGAGCCGCATAGGTGAGCTGCGCTGAGCGAGCACGCCGATACGTGAGAGCACCGACACGAGCTCGGCGCGGTCGAACGTGACCTGGTGCTCGAACGTCTCGGGAATGAGCTGGCGGTAGTCGGGAAACTGTCCATCGATGAGGCGGCTGGTGAGGCGGGCGCCACCGACGCGAAACAGGGCTTGGGCGTCACCGATGACCAGCTCGATCTCGGTTGCCTTCATGGCCGCCGCGAGACGAGACACCTCCTGCAAGGCCCGCGCCGGAATGATGGCCTCACTCTGTTCGGCTGGGGGCGACTCGAGTGGGGTTTCCATGACGGCGAGGCGGTACGAGTCGGTGGCGACCATCGTGATTCCCGCGGGTCCGACGCGCACGAGCACGCCGGTGAGCACCGGGCGAGTGTCATCACGCGACGCGGCGCGCGCAACACGGTCGGCGGTGAGGACGAACGGCTCGATGGGGATGGTGATGCCGCTGCCCTCATCTGCCGGGAGCTCCGGGAACTCGGTGGCCTGAAGGCAGTTGAGGGAAAATGACGACTGGCCGCCGCTGACCGACACGACACCTTCGTTGGCGCGGTGTTCGAGGGTGATGTTGCCGTCGGCCATGGTCCGCACGATGTCGGCGGCCAAGCGAGGAACGACGACAGCACCGGCATCCTCGATGGTGGCGTCAACCGGCAAACGCAGGGAGATCTCCATGTCGGTGGCGGCAAGTTCGACGACCCCCTCGGCCGCGCTGAGGCGGACCTGTCCAAGGACGGGGATGGTGCTTTTTGAGGAGGCGGCGCGGCTGGCCAGTGCGAGCTTGGTGGCCAGCTCGTCGCGTGAACACGAGAGCTTCATATCCCCGTAACCCTAGCGGCTTGCGCGGGCGTAGGAGGGGTCAGTGAGGGCAGTTCTGCGTCGCAAAACTCTCCCCGGTGAGCCGGTGAAAAAACCAAATCAAAATCTCTTAGTGATAGTTATCGCGTTAGTAGGGGCTGTGTGAGGTGGGGAGCACCGAGAACGTGCTGCAAACGAACGGAGAATCTAAGGGACGGCGTGTGGAGCGACGGCGCACAAGACCGAACCTTGTGGTTTCTCACGTGTGAACATGGTGCGGCGATGTGTTGGGGGCCGCACTTGTCCCCACTCTCCCCAGGCTGTTGGAACACCGCCGGGAGGACGGTCTCGCCGAGACGCGCCGTCATTGCGAGGAGCTAGGCCTCCACGTCAGCGAGATGAGGTGCCTCAGTCGTGAGCGTGCGGCGGATGTCCGCGGCGAAGGCGTCGACATCCTCGGGCCTGGTGTCCCAGGAGGTCATCCAGCGGACCTCGCCGGTGGTGTCATCCCATTCGTAGAAGAAGGTGCGCTCTTGAAGAGGGGCGATGTGTTCGCGCGGAATGGTGGCGAATACGGCGTTTGCCTGAACCGGTTGGGTGATGCGAAGGCCAGGGATGTCGTTGAGAGCATCGGCCAGGCGCGAAGCCATGGCGTTGGCGTGGCGGGCATTGCGCTCCCACAGGTCACCGGCGAGGAGCGCGGTGAACTGGCAGGAGACGAAACGCATCTTTGAGGCGAGTTGCATCGCTTGCTTGCGGATGAAGCCAAATTCGTCGGCGAGACCCGGTGTGAGAAACACGAGTGCCTCGCCCAGCATGAGGCCGATCTTCGTGCCGCCGAACGTCACGACGTCGACGCCGGCGTCGCGCGTGAAGGCACGAAACGGCGCGTCGAGGGCGGCTGCGGCATTGCTCAGGCGTGCGCCGTCCATGAAGACCCGAAGGCCCTGCGCATGGGCGAACTCGCTCAGCACCCGGATCTCTTCGATGGAGTAGAGCGTTCCCAGCTCGGTCGACTGCGAGATCACGACGACAGCGGCTTGCACGTGGTGGACGTCACCGACCCGAACGATGTTCTGCCGCAGGAGATCGACGGTGAGCTTGCCGTCGGTCGTGGGGACATCGACGAGTCGGCAACCGATGAACCGCTCGGACGCGGCCGACTCGTCGGCGTTGACATGGGCGGAGGTGGCGCAGATCACGGCGTTCCATGGCCGAACCAGGGCGCTCAACCCGGCCACGTTCGCTCCCGTGCCGTTGAACATCGGGAAGACCTCGATGTCGTCTCCGAAGTGGCGGCGAAACTGGGCGGTCGCTGCGACGGTGTACGGGTCATCGCCGTAGCCATGGACGTGGCCGTGGTTCGCGTCGGCGATCGCGGCGAGGATCTCGGGGTGGATGCCGGCGTTGTTGTCGCTGGCAAACCCGTGGGGATTCGATGTGTGGGTGTCGCTCATGCGCTCCCTGCGTCCCAGTCGCGTGCAAGGACGGCGTAGATGCTCTCGCTCGTCCACTCGCCCTTGACTCGTTCATTATCGATGAGATGGGCCTCGTGGCGGAGCCCAAGCTTCTCAAGCACCCGGGCGGAGGCGGTGTTTCGCGCGTCGAGTCGCCCAAAGACGCGGTGACATCCGACGGTCGCGAAGGCAAAGTCGATCAGGGGCCGCGCCGCTTCGGCGGCGTAGCCGTTGCCACGGTGGGCGGGGTGGGTGATGAACCCAATCTCCGCCTGACGATGCTCTTCACTGCGCCAGCAGAGCGAGACATCGGCGACGAGGGCCCCGCTGTCGCGGCTGACGACGGCGGCGCTGACCCAGTCGTCGACGGCCGCGATCTGAGCCCCATGGATCTTCGTGTCGAGGAGCGCCTCAACCGCATCACGGTCCCGGACGTCGTGGTAGAGGTACCGGGCCGTCGTGGGGTCGGAGTGGATCACGGCCATCTCGTCGAGGTCGTCCACCTCGAAGGGACGGAGCTCCAATCGAGCTGTCGCTATCGGCCACGCGGGGCGGAACATGGCCTCACTCTGCCAGGAGTGTGCCAACTGGTGTCGCACCAACGCCAATTGGCGTGAGGCCAACGAGGCGCTTGCGCCCGCAGTGCCGGCAGACCGGCGACGGGACTGGGCGCCGGCTAGACCTGGTTCTTGATGTTGTGCGTGAGGGACTGCACGGCGGCGAAGATCTCGCCTTCGTCGCTCATCTGGGTGCCGACCTTGTTGACGGCGTACATCACCGTGGTGTGGTCGCGACCGCCAAAGGCCCGACCCAGGGCGGGGAGGGAACTTTGGGTGAGCTCGCGGCTGAGGTACATGGCCACCTGCCGCGGGACAACGACACGTTTGTCGCGCTTGTCACCCACCAACTCGGCGATGGACACACCGTAGTGGCGGCACACCTCCTCCTGGATCGCCTCGACGGTGATCGACTGTCCGGAGGCGGGGAGGTAGGCCTGAAGGACGCCGCGCGCCAACTCCACCGTGACGGGCACCTTGGCGTGCGACGCCTGGGCCACGACCCGGATGAGGGCGCCCTCGAGCTCCCGCACGTTGTCCTGCAGGCGTGAGGCGACATAGGTGAGCACCTCGGGGTCATGGATCTTGTACCCGCCGGTCTGCACCTTCTTGCGCAGGATGGCGATGCGGGTTTCGAGGTCGGGGGGCTGCACGTCGGTGATGAGACCCATCTCAAACCGCGACCGCAGCCGCGCTTCGAGCGTGGCCATGGCCTTGGGTGGGCGGTCGGAGGAGATGACGATCTGGCTTCCCCCCTCGTGGAGCTCGTTGAAGGTGTGGAAGAACTCTTCCTGGGTTTGGTCCTTGCCCTCGAGCATCTGGATGTCGTCGATGAGCAGGACGTCAACGCCGCGGTAGCGTTCCTTGAACGCCTGGGTTCCGCCTTCACCGAGGGCGGTGATGAAGTCGTTCGTGAAGGTCTCGACGGAGACGTAACGCACGGTGAGTGCCGGGTGATTGCGCACCACAAAGTGACCAATTGCCTGCAAAAGATGGGTTTTGCCGAGGCCCACCCCCCCGTAGATAAAGAACGGGTTGTAGGCCTGGGCGGGTTGTTCGGCAACGGCGAGGGCGGCGGCCTGGGCGAAGCGGTTTGACGGGCCGGTGACGAAGTTTTCGAACGTAAACCGATCCTGCAAACGGCCGTGGACGCGGCCGACGGTGCTGGGGGCCGGAACCCGTGGTGCCGAGCGTGGCGGCTGAGACGTCGTCACGACGATCTCCTCGCTGGGCTCGACGATGACCTCGACGGCGACATCGGTTCCTAAAACCTCGAACAATGCGTCCTTCAGGACGGCCTGGTAGCGCTGCGCAACCCAGCTGCGGGCGAACTCCGTCTCGACGGCCAGAGTGATGCGGTCGCCATCGAGCCGCACCGCGCGGGTCTTGGAGAACGCCAGATTGTAGGTGGCGTTGTTCAGGGTGGAGCGCAGGCAGGCAAGGACCTGCTCCCACACATCACGAAGCTGGTCGGCCGGGGCTTGGCTATCGGCACGGATGGTCAAAAGAGGGTGGATACGAGCGTCTCGCCCGCCGCGGTGAGACTGTAAACACCACTTGCTTGCCGGGCAACAAGCTGCCGGTGTTCGAGGCGCATGAGCTCGCGGCCGCAGACAGGAAGGGGCATGCTCAGTTCCGCCGCGAGGGCTTCGGCTGTCGCGGTGCCGACTTCCACCATCACTGCCAAGACGTGGCGAGAGGTTTCAGTGAGCTCGGTGGGAGGTGCGACGGTGACGATGATGGGGGCCGAGAGGGTCACAACGGTGCCGCCGCTGAGATTGTCGTCCACGTCGAGGTCGCCGCCCACGGCGTGCATTGCGGCCGCGGCCACGGGAAGGCCGGAGCCCACCCCGCGAACGACTGCGCGGGCCTCATCGGTGGCCGTTGAGAAACCGGCACGAAGGGCGCGCGGCTTGTCGTCGATGCCGGGGCCTTGGTCGGAGACGCGAACGGTTGCTCCTCCGTCGAGCACAGAGACGCAGGCGCCGGCGAAGTCGGCGTGGACGAGGTTCTCGACGATCTCGCGCACGGCGATGGCGGGCACTGAACACGAGCCTGCGGTGCGCGCAAAAAGGGCCTCAATCAGCACCGCTGTGTCACCGGAGACATCCTCCACGGTGGGTGGCTCGGCCGCGGGCCCATAGACGGCAAAACGTGCCGCACGGGCAGGCCGAGAGACCTGTACGGAGCAGGGGCGTGACGTGTCGGTGAGCGTTGCGGGCGGAGTCATTCGGGCGAGTGGAGGGCGACTGTACCAACCCGACGGTGGCACCTGGAAGGGCTCGGAGGGCCTGTGGAGAGGAAAGTGCCGAGGGTGCGGCAAAAACTCGCCGCAATGGAGAGTCCACGACCGAGCCGGAGGGCAGTTTGGCGCCGATTTGCAGGAGAACCTGAGTTATCCACAGATGTTTCCACACATGTGGAGGGGATTAGCCAGAGTGGGCACGCGAGTGTGATGCGGCGTATTCGAGCTGGCATCGCGCTCTGGTAAAGTCCCCGATCGCACGAGGGGCCGGGTTGCTCCTCGTACCTTCCGCCAAGAGAACGGGACACGCCGTGAAGAGGACCTACCAGCCAAATACACGCAAACGGAGCAAGACCCACGGGTTTCGCAAGCGCATGAGCACCAAGGCGGGCCAGGCCATCCTCCGACGCCGGCGCGCGAAGGGCCGCGCCCGACTGTCGGCGTAGGCGTCTTCGGCGTGGAGAGCGCCTCCCCCACCCCACGCGCCCGTCGCGCCCGGCTCACACGTTCCGGGGACTTCGACGCGGTCTATCGCCGCGGTCGGTCGGCGGCCGGACGCCACCTGGTGGTCTACGCCTTTCGCCGCGACGATTCTGCGGGTACTGAGCCGGCCCGGCTGGGTGTGTCGATCTCCAAGAAGGTGGGCGGTGCGGTCGAGCGCAACCGGCTGAAGCGCGTTTTGCGTGAGCAGTTCGCCCCGATCAGCGCGACGGTTCCTTACGGGATGGATCTTGTGGTCATTGCCCGGCCCGGAGCGGTTGAGTACCTGGACGAGCAGGGAAGTGGCGCGGTGGCAGAGCGCCTCGCCGAGCTGGTCGAGCGTGCCGTTGCGCAGGGCGCCGCCGCATGATTCGCCGGATCGCCACCGTCCCGATTCACCTGTACCGCCGCCTCATCTCGCCGCTGATCCGGCCCCGGTGCAAGTACTTTCCGAGCTGTTCCGAGTATGCGCTGACCGCGGTGCGTGAGTTCGGAGTCGTGAAGGGCACCATCCTTGCCGGTGCGCGGCTCCTGCGGTGCAACCCGTGGTCGCACGGCGGCGTCGACCACGTTCACCAGCAGCGGATGTTTCGCTCGTGAACGGCTTCCTTCTGCCCGCCGGACCGTTGGGGTTCATCGAGAGACCTCTCGAGGTGTTCCTGAAGTTCTTGAACGAGCAAGGAAACCTGACGATCGGGTGGGCGATCGTCGTGCTCACGGTCGTCGTTCGCATTCTTATCCTGCCCCTTTTTGTGTCGCAATACCGCTCTGCGCGCCGGATGCAGCAGATCTCTCCGCTCATCAAGCAGATGCAGAACAAATACAAGACAGACAAGCGCAAGCAGCAGGAAGAGATGATGAAACTCTTCCAAGAGCACAAGGTAAACCCCTTTGGCTCCTGTTTGCCCATCCTGTTTCAGGCGCCGATTTTCATCGCCTTGTTCTATGTGCTGCGCAACTACGCCGATGAGAACACGCTCGTGGGCGACCCGTCGTTCATGTGGATCATCCCGGACGTCTCCCAAGAGTTCCGCTCGATGGGGTGGCAGGCGGCGGTCCTGGCGGTCATCTATGGCGTCTCGCAGCTCTTGGCGACCGAGGTGTCGTTTGCGACCTCACCGCAGACCACGGAATGGCAGCGGAAGCTCTTTCGCGTCATCCCGATCTTCATCGTGGGTGGTCTGTTCCTCTACCCGTCGATCCCGGCGGGACTGGTGCTCTACTGGCTGACCACGAACCTGTGGACCTGTGGCCAGCAAGTGGTTCTCAAGCGTCGCCTCGGGCCGCTGCAAGTGATGGCGGTGGCGCCTGAGCCGGACCTGCCGGAGAAACCCGTGAAGAGCTCCAGGAGCGGAGGGGTCCCGCCGAAGCCGGCGCCGAAGAAGCCCGCCAAGGGGCCTGCGCCCAAGTCGGAGTCCGCGGCCGATGCGGCAACCGCAACGCAGGAGCCAACCCCACGTAAACCACGTCCTGCCGTCGGGCGACCCCCGTCCGGTGGGCAGCGACGTCGACCCCCCAAGAAACGATGAGCGAACCCACCGCAGTGTTGACGCAGATCTTCGAAGCCGTCCTCGATGGTATGGACCTCGATGGCGATGTCCAGGTCGGCCCCGACGCCGAAGGTGAGGGCCTGGCCGTGACCATCACCGGCGAGGATCTCGAAGCGATGGTGGGCCGGGATGGGGCGACCATCGATGCGCTTCAGTACCTGGCGCAGCAGGTCACCTTCCGCACGACCGGTGGGGAGATTCGTCGCGTGAGCCTGGATGCGGGGGGATACCGTGAGCGCCGCCGCCGGCAGCTTGAGGCTCTGGCAGATCACGCCGCCAGTGAGGCGATCGAGCACGGCGAGGAGATCGAGCTGGACGCCATGACCCCACACGACCGGCGCATCGTTCACATGCGCCTGGCCGAGCGCGAGGGCATTGAGACACGGAGCGAGGGTGAGGAGCCCAACCGGCGGCTCATCGTCCTGCCTGCTGACCCCGACGGGTAGTTCATCGAGGCCCGCGCGGCCGATGTTCCACGTGAAACGTCGGACGATATGTTTGACGTGAAACAATGACTGCCTCGTCCGTCGATCGTGTGACCCAACGGGCCGTCGCGCTGGGGGTCGAGCTCGATCCCGCCGTCGCCGAGGCCTTGATTGGACTTCTGGAGCGTCTCGCTGCGGAACCGCAGAACCTGTCGTCGATCGATGACCCGCACGAGGCTGTCGACCGCCACCTCGCCGACAGTCTCAGCGGGCTCTGTGTGGACGAGCTTCGTTCAGCGACCGAGCTGGCCGATATCGGCTCGGGTGGGGGGTTCCCCGGCCTGGTCCTGGCGATGTTCCGTCCGGAATGTGCGGTGACGTTGGTGGAAAGTGAGCGACGAAAGGCCGATTGGCTCGCACGTGAGGCGGCGCGGTTGCCTAACGTACGGGTCGTGGCGGAGCGAACCGAGACCCTGGCGACGAATGAACGGGAGTCCTGGCCGGCGGTCACGGCCCGCGCAGTCGCGCCATTCGCCGCTGTCGTTGAGCTGGCCGCGCCATTGATCTCGGTCGGTGGATCGCTGGTGGTGTGGCGGGGGGACCGCGACGACGACGATGTCGCAGGGTGCCGCGCTGCGGAGATCGTCGGGCTTGCCCGGGATCGCGTTATCCCTGTGGAGCCGTTTCCTGGTGCGCGCCGCACCCTCCACGTCTTCCACAAAGAGGCCGCAACACCGGAGCGCTTTCCGCGTCGACCGGGGCGTGCGACGAAGCGACCGCTCGCATGATCTTTGCCGTGGTCAACCAGAAAGGCGGGGTGGGGAAGACCACCACGTCGGTGAACCTCGCGGCCTGTCTCGCGACAGCCGGGTTGGCCACCCTGCTCGTCGACATCGACCCCCAGGCGAACGCCACCAGCGGCCTGGGCGTCACACGGCCAGAGGGGTCGATGGCCGATGTGCTCCTTGACGACATCCCGATTGCGCAGATCATCCGGTCGACGGCGATCCCCGGGCTCGATCTGGCGCCGAGCGCGCCCGACCTCGCCGGCGCAGCGATTGAACTTCCGAGTCGTGAGGGACGCGAGCACCTGCTTCGCCGTGCCGTCGAGGCGGTCGCTCCGCGCTACCGCTACGTCGTGATCGACTGCCCCCCGTCGCTCGATCTTCTGACGGTGAACGCTCTCGCGACCGCCGAGCGGCTGATCGTGCCGGTGCAATGCGAGTTCTACGCGTTGGAGGGTCTCAGCCGACTCATGGAGACCGTCACCGCCATCCAAGCGTCGCTGAACCCGGGTCTTCGGGTCAGCGGGATGTTGATGACCATGCACGATCCGCGAACGAAGATCAGCTCAGAGGTCATCGGCGAGGTACGCCGCCACTTCGGTGATCTCGCGTTTGAGACGGTCATTCCCCGCAATGTGCGTCTGGCGGAGGCGCCGTCGCACGGCGAGCCCGTCATCCGATACGACCCCGCGTCCGCCGGGGCCGCCGCCTATGTCAGTGTCACCAAGGAGGTTGTTGCCCGTGGCTGAACCCACCCCACGTTTGGGACGCGGTCTGTCGGCGCTTCTCGGTGCCCCGGTGGCGGCCGCCCCACCTGCTGGCGACGCGCCTGCGGCGGGAGATACGGGACTGCTTAAGCTGCAAATCGACGCTATTTCCCCAAACCGCCACCAACCGCGCAGGCGCTTTGACCCCGACGCCCTCGACGCTCTTGCGACGTCGATTCGCGAGAGCGGTCTGATGCAGCCGATCGTCGTTCGGGCGCTTTCGGATGGCTCCCACGAGATCATCGCCGGTGAGCGTCGCTGGCAGGCGGCGCGTCGTGCGGGCCTCACCCACGTGCCCGCCGTCGTGCGTGATGCCGATGAGCGGGAACGCCTGGAGCTTGCGCTCGTCGAGAATGTGGTCCGTGAGGACTTGAACGCGATGGAACTCGCGCGCGCGGTTGCTGCTTTGGTGGAGGACTTCGGCCAGACTCACGAGCAGGTGGCGACGCGTCTCGGCCGGAGCCGCCCGGCCATTACCAACCTGCTGCGCCTGCTCGAGCTCCCTGATGTGGTGGCCGAACTCGTTGAGGCGGGCACGCTCTCCGAGGGTCATGCTCGCGCGGTGCTCATGGCCGACGGCGCCCGCGCTCGCCGTGAACTCGCGGAGCGCGTGGTTTCGGAAGGGCTCTCGGTCCGTCAGACCGAAGCCCTGGCTCGCGGAAGCGCCCCTGGCTCCGCGCGTACGCGCCGAGGTGGCGCCCGTCCGCTTCCGCCGGTCGCCGACCTGGCGATCGACGGCTTCTATGGCGCCTTCGAGGCGCCCGTGACCGTCCGTGCCACCGGCCGCGGACACCTCATCGTGCAGCTCGACTTCGCAGACGAGCAGGCCCTGCGCCGGGCCCTCGAGCGCCTCAGCTAAGTTCTCCCACCCATTCCCGGGCCGTTAGCCGTCATCATAATACGTTGATTAGCAGGACCTTTCGTCGGACGCGCCAATCGGCGTCCGAGGTGCGCCAATTGCCGCGTTGGAGATGGCGCAGTGGTGTCACCGGCGGCGGGGCTCGCCGGAGGACACGAGCGACGAGGGGATGCAGGGTCTCGGGGAATGGGCGATCGTGGACTCGAACCACGGACCTCATCCTTATCAGGGATGCGCTCTAACCACCTGAGCTAATCGCCCCGAAGCGGCCTGGAAAGGTAGCACCGAACGGACTGGGCAGACAACCGGGGGTTCGTTCCTATAATGACTCGAGAGGTCCTCTGGGCCCGCGCAAACCCCAAGGAGTTCGACTCACCCATGCAGGAGATGGTTATCTACGGCGTCAGCTTCGACATGGTCGGCAAACAGCCGATCGTGTTACTGAAAACCATTTCCGGTAACAAGTTTCTCCCAATCTGGATCGGGCATGCCGAAGCCGCAGCCATCTTGATGAAGCTGCAGGGCACCGACACGCCGCGTCCGATGACCCATGACCTCGTCACCGAGATCATGGGCGAGCTGAACACTCGCGTGGCACGCATCACCGTCACCGAGCTTCGCGACAACACGTTCTACGCGCTCATCACCCTGGCGGGCGACACCGCCGAGATCGATGTGGACTCCCGCCCCAGCGACGCGATTGCCCTCGCCGTGCGGGCGAACGCCCCGATCTTCGCTGCTGACCAGGTCATCGCCGATAGCGCGATCGAGTTCGAACACGAACCCGAGGAGTCTGACGACGTCGTGGAGCAGTTCAAGGAGTTCCTCGAAAACATCACCCCCGAGGACTTCAACTCCTAGCCTCAGTCCCCGGAGGCCTTCGCTGCACGGGCGGTCTCGGCTTTCGTCAGCTCCAAGAGGTGGCCGAAGATCTCGGTGAGCCCCTCCGCCGACAGGGGGCCTTTGTTGGCGCTCTGGAGATAGGTGTGCATCCATGCCTCGCGTGACTGGTCGACAAACGGGATGTCATTCGCCTCCTTGTAGGTGCGCAGCTTTGCCACCAGTGAGAGACGTGCGTTGACGGCCCCAATCAGTTTCAGGTCGTTCTCCACGATCTGGTCGCGCATCTGACGCACCAGTGCGTCCCGCGCGGGGTCGGTGTTTGCCATCTGTTCCTTCCGGTTCAATCCTCGTTCGCGTCGGCAGCATCGTAGCCACTTCGGCGAGCCGCAGAAGCGACGGTGTTCGCGTCGCGCCCGTGCCGGGAGATCAACTCAAAAGGAGTCTGGCAACAAATCCCGCCCGCATCGAAGGATGAAGATCGGCACGATTGCGGGCTTCGCCCTCCACGAACGACCCCGGCTGGGCCTGCAAGCTCATTGTGAGTTCACTTCCCGGCGCCGGGAGGTGAACCATATTCGCCTCCACAACCCTTCACTCAAGCGATCCGGAAGACCGGGTGATCCTTGGCATCGGGAAGCTGTTCGAAGAACGAACGCACGGCGCGTCCGGCGGCGAGCCTGTACGCGGCGATGATCGGTGGACGGTCTGTGACGGGAACCTCCGCCGCCCGGAATGGCTCGCCTCCGAGTTGTCCGCCACCGGCGTGACGCAGGTTCCGCACCCAATCGGTCTCCCCGCGCGGCGAGACCAGGTAGCGCGCGCCGCCGTGCTCAACGGGGATCACCGGGACCCGATAGATCCGCCCGGAGCGCCGCCCCGGGACCGCGAGCGCCTGTGAGCCTCCGATTCCGAATCGCATCGCGAGAGGATTGAAGACACGACGCACGAAGAGCGGGGGCCTCATGTACGGCACTTCGTTTCTCCTCTTCCCGGGAAAACTCCTCTCCACGTCCGGCGAGGACAAGGACCTCCGACCCTAGCACGGTACTTCCGCCACGCTGCTGCTCCGTCGTGATGCGGGGGAGGCGCGCAAACGGGTATCCCAATGCACCGCACCGAGCGACTCGAAGCCATTGCCCACTCGGGACTTCCGAGACACCCTTCCGATCGATTCACGGCGAGGCCATCGCGGCATTCGCTGGCATTTACCTCGAAAGGCCAAATCGTGCCTGACACGAATCCCTGACAACTCCCGCTAGCATCTGGCACACGCCATGGATGTCTCTGCCGTTCAAATTCTCATCGTGCTGATCATTGCCCTGCTGGTGTTCGGCCCCAAGCGCCTGCCTGAGCTGGGCCGCCAGGTGGGACGGGGTATGCGCGAGATGAAGCGACAGATGAACGAGGTGACCACCGACCTCACCTCTGTTCGCGACGAGGTCGACGAATTTCGCACCACCGCGACCGATGTCGCAAGTGGCCGGGGGGCCGCCGCCAGGGCTGCCACTCCGGAGGTGACGGACGAGCTCGACGACGACTTGCTCGACGGCGTGGTCGTCGATGGTGCCGACGCCCCGATGAGCGGCGACAGCCCCTCACGCTGATGGCGCGCTGGCCGGCTCGTCTCCGGCTTCGCCGCGTGGCCGCCGACGAACAGCTGAGCGTCGTTGAGCACCTCGACGAGCTTCGCCGCCGCATCATCGTCTCGATCGCGGCCCTCATCGTCGCCTGGGGCGTCACCTATGCATTCAACAAACAGCTCCTCCGGTGGTTGGCCCTCCCGCTCCCTGGCGACGAGGAGCAGCGGCTCATCACGCTTGCCCCAACCGAGGCGCTTTTCACGGTGCTCAAGGTCACCCTCTGGGCGGCGTTGGTGTTGGCCCTGCCCATTTGGCTCTACCAGCTCTACGCATACATCATCCCCGCAGTGGCCGACCAACCGCGACGCCGGATGCTCGTTGTCGTCGCCGGTGTGGCCGTGCTCTTTCTGGGCGGCGCGGCCTTCGGCTACTTCATCGTCCTGCCGGTTGCCCTCAAATTTTTGCTCGCCTTCGGCTCTGATGTTTTCGACAACACCCTGCGGGCCGGGGAGTACTACGGCTTCGTCAACGGCCTCATCTTGGGAACCGGCCTGATGTTCGAGGTCCCGGTTGCGATGCTCGCTTTCGCGCGCCTGGGCTTGGCCACCTCCGGCCTGTACATCCGGCAGTGGCGCATCGCGATCGTCGCCATCGCCATCGTTGCCGCAATTCTTCCCGGCGGGGACCCGCTGAGCATGCTCCTCCTCATGGCGCCGCAGATCGTGCTCTACCTGCTCGGCATTTGGTTGGCGAAGATGTTCGGTCAACCGGCGCCGTGGAGGCGCGACATGTGGACGGACGACGCCACCCCGGACAACTCGTCCACCTAAGGGCTTCACCGCCCGCGGAACCGCGCTCGCCTGCTCAAGTTTCACCCCGCTTCACCCGATGAGACCCAAGCAATGGTCCACGGCCCGGGAGCGCGTCGGCGCAATGCCCTATCTGAGTATTCGTAACAAGCTGGTCTTAATCGCGTTGGCGTTTGCCGTGCCCTCGGTCGGCTGCCTTGTCGTGCTGTCGCACCACGCGAGCACTTCCACGCTCGTCTTCTCGCTTCTCGGACTTGGTTTCCTCACACCACTTGTCGCACTCGTTCTCTTCACCCGCAGCGTCTCCCGCTCCGTTGGGGCACTCGATGACGCGTGGAACCGCATCTCGGCCGGTGAGCTCGATATCGAGCTACCGGTGACCTCCAACGATGAGCTCGGCCGCGTCACGGCGACGTTCAACCGCAGCCTTGCCAGCAACCGGGAACAACGTGCCCGTGAGCACGCAGATCTCGACCGGGTGGCAAGCCTGCGGGCCGCGGTCAACGCCTACGGGACGTTTGCGTCGCGTATTGCGGCCGGCGATCTCACCGCGCGCGTCAATGTCGAGGTTCCCGACCCGGAGTTGCGTGCCCTCGGTGAGCGTCTCAACACGATGGCCGACGGTCTGTGCAGCTTGTCGGGGCGCGTTCGTGAGGCATCGACGCAGATGGCCGGGGCGACATCCCAGATCCTGACAGTCGTGAGCCAGCACACCGGCGCCGCCAGTGAGCAGGCTGCGTCGGTGGCGCAAACATCCGTCACCATCGACGAGGTTCGCGCCAGTTCCCGTCAGGTGGCCGAGCGCGCAGCCGACCTGGCCACCCAAACAGACGGGGCCACGCGTGTTGCCACCGAAGGGAGCGAGGCCGTCGACGGCATCATCGGGGGAATGACCCTCATCCGCAGCCGCGTCGACCAGATCGCAAAAGAGATCCAGTCATTGTCGCAACAGACCCGCGCGATCGAGTCGATCACGCGCACGGTCAGCGACCTCGCCGACCAGTCAAACATGCTGGCACTGAACGCCACCATCGAGGCAGCACGTGCCGGTGAGCAGGGCCGCGGCTTCGCCGTCGTCGCCCAGGAGGTTCGGAGCCTCGCCGAGCAGTCCAAGGCCGCCACCGCGGAGGTAAACGGCATTCTCACCGAGATCCAACGCGCCACTGCCGTTGCCGTGGTCACGACCAGCGACGGCATGACCGCCGTTGACGAGGGTGTTGTCCGCGCCCGGCGTGCGGGCGAGGCCATTGCTCAGATGGAAAGCACCATCAGCGAAACCGCCCAGTTCGCAAATGCCATCGCCGCATCGGTCCGCGAGCAGCACATCGGTATGGACCAGATCGCTCAGGCGATGTCCGATGTCTCAATTACCAGCTCCCAAATGGCCTCAGGTGCCAGCGATACCCAAAGCGCGGCCGAACTCCTGTCGGAGCTTGCCGAGCAGCTGGACGGGCTCACCGGACGCTACCTGCTGACCAGCACGTCCCCAACGGGCGACGATGGTGACGGCAGTGCGATGGCGCCCATTCGTTCCCTCGACGACGTCGCCGCGTCGATCGTTGAACACGTCGGCGTGGAGTGCGGTCTCGTGTTCGCCTTCCGTGACGGTCAGGCGACGCCGGTGGGGCGTTGCGCACCCGACGATCACGTCATCGAATCGTTCGCCCTGGAAGGTGCGGGAACGGTCGCGACCGTCTTCCGCACCGGTACGCCGGCGCGGATCAACGACTACACGGGCATCGACCCGCGGCAGATCGCCCAGATCGCGGCAACCGGGCGCTACACCGCCAGCGTTGCCGCTCCGGTCATGGTCGACGGTCAGATGTGGGGCGCGGTCGTGGCCGCCACCCGTCGCCCCGATCCGATCACACCTGACGCAGAAGCTGTGCTCGCCACGATCGCCCAAAGTGGGGCGGCACTTGTCGACCTCTCACCTCGACGGGAACGGCGTGGCCGAACACCCGTCGGCTCGGGCGAGGTGCTGGGCTAGCGGGCTGGCGCCGTCTCGCCGGCGCCCACCGTGGTGAGCGACGCGATTGTCGTCCGCAGGCCGGGCTCGAGGTCGATGGTCGGCTCCCAACCCAACAGCGCCCGGGCCAGGGTGATGTCGGGCTGGCGGATCGTCGGGTCGTCCTGCGGCAGTGCCTCGTAGATGACCTCCGACTGGCTGCCGGTCATGCGAATGATCGTCTGTGCCAGCTCAAGGATGGTGTACTCACCGGGGTTACCGATGTTGACCGGCTCGTGGTAGTCGGCGCGGATGAGTCGGATGAGCCCGTCGATCAGGTCGGAGACGTAGCAGAATGACCGGGTTTGACCGCCGTCGCCAAACACCGTGATCGGTCGGTTTGACAGGGCTTGCTGAAGGAACGTAGGGATGGCCCGCCCGTCGTTGGGCCGCATGCGCGGACCGTAGGTGTTGAAGATCCTGACGATCTTGGTATCGACGCCCTGCTGGCGGTGGTAGGCCATCGTGAGCGCCTCGGCGTAGCGCTTTGCCTCGTCGTACACACCACGGGGGCCGATGGGGTTGACGTGGCCCCAGTACGTTTCGGGCTGCGGATGGACCTGCGGGTCGCCGTAGACCTCGCTCGTCGACGCAAGGAGGAACCGGGCCCGGTGATGCTTGGTCAGTCCCAGGGCGTTGTGCGTTCCATACGACCCCACCTTCAGGGTGTGAAGCGGCAGGCGCAGGTAGTCGATGGGGCTCGCGGGCGAGGCCAGGTGGTACACCTCATGGATGGGTCCCGGCAGGGTCAAGTGGTTCACCATGTCATGCGGGAAGAACTCGAACCGCGCGTCGCGGATGTGCTCGATGTTCTCCAGCGATCCGGTGTCGAGGTTGTCGACACAGATCACGCGGTTGCCCTCACCGATGAGGCGGTCGCACAGGTGTGATCCGAGGAAGCCGGCTCCGCCGGTCACTACGCTGGTCAACGTCATGGACCCAACATTACCGGGGAGAACGGGCGATCACGAGCGTGACGGTCGACCGGACGATGCGGCCAAAGTGCGCCGCCGCCGCCGGACCGGAGTGCATGTGCGCGTCGGGTGAGGCCGTCATCGTGACGGGAACCTCCGCAATGCGAAAGCCGCGGCGCCGGAGCCACACCAGGTAGCTCGATTCGGTGAGCCCGTCGGGGAACCCCTCGGTGGCGACCGCATCAGCGACGGCGCTCGTCATTGCTCGAAAACCCGATGTTGGGTCGCTGACGCGAACCCCGCCCAGCCGGGCGAGGGCGCTACACGCACCGATGGCGGCGCGGCGTGGCATCGCCATCCGGTAGCCGTTGCCGCGAAAGCGTGAGCCGATGACCAGGTCGGCGTCGGTGAGTCGCGCAAGGAGCGCCGGGACGTCTTCCGGGGTGTGCTGACCGTCGGCGTCGATCTGAACCAGGTGGAAGGCGCCGCCCGCCAGTGCGACACGGTAGCCCTCGCGCAGGGCGTTGGCATATCCGCCGGGACGGGGATTGCTAACGACGATGGCGCCACACGCCCGGGCGATGGCACCGGTATCGTCGCTCGACGCGTCGTCCACCACAACGACGGTGGCGTAGGGCACCACAGCCCGTGTGCGGGCAATCACCGTGGCGATCGTCGGCGATTCGTTCAGAGCGGGAATGACGATCGCGACGCTCACGTTGGCCACCCCCAGATCGTCGCAGTATCGACCCGTGCGATGGGGGTGAGCGCGCCCTGAGCCACCGTGGCGCCAATGGCGCGTCGCGCGTCGTCCCAGTTCGACGGCCACCCGGCGCGACGCCCGAGCGGGGCGGTTACGACGTAGCCGCCGCGGGCAGCGGTGGGAAGGGGTTCGAGGCGGCGTTGAACGGCGGCTTCACGGGGGGTGAGGAACTCGGGGTCGCGTGCGGCGCGGATCGGCAGTCGCGTGCGGGCCGTGTAGGTGGTGAGCTTCGCCCACAGCGTGTAGTTCTCGCTCACCACCGGGCCGGGGGGCAACTCGCGCAGCCGGGCGACGATGCGACCGGTCAGTACCACCTCATCCACGCGTTCCTGACGGGCGGGGAGCATCCCGATCGCGAAGGCCACGGCAACAGCCGCGGCGATCGGGGCGATGGACGCGAACCGCCCGTCGATGGCGAGGGCCACCAGCAGAGCGGCGGGGATGGTGCACAGCGTCAGGTAACGCAGCGGCTTGGCGAGGTTCACCAGCGTGCCGAACTCCAAGTACAGCGCGGCAAATGCCAACCACACGCCGGGAACGAGGGCATCACGGTTGCGGCGAACCAGCACAACAGCGATGGCCACGGCCACGATCGGGAGCGCCAAAAACAGGCGGGTGCCCGGGTCGAACGCGCCACGCGCCACGGTCCACAGGTAGGAGGCCTCGAGGTCAAACGCCGTGAAGGGGTTGCGGAAATCGCCCTCGGCGCCCGCCCCGATCACCGGCCGAAGGGGGGAGCGGGCGCCGACGGCGAACACCGCCATGGTTGCGACGATCGGGACGGCAAATCCCAGCGCCGCCGGGGCAAGCGACGCGCGAAGTCGCGGGCGGAGCGCCATCAGCACCACGGGCAGCACGACCAGTGCGTTCTCGCGGGTGGACCAGGCACACGCGAGCAGGGCCCCAGAGGTTGCGGGCCAGATCCACCCGGGGTGTCGTGCGGCACGAAGCGCTGCCCAAATGGAAAGGCCGATGAGCCCCGGCACCAGGGCGTCGGGACGCAGAGTGGTGCCCACGAGCACCTCCAGTGGGGCCAGAGCCACGATGGCGGCGGCCACCAGCCCCACGCGCGGGCTGCGCAGCTCACGACCGAGAGCAAAGGCCGCCACGACGGCGGTGAGCGAGCCCACCAGTGGCCAAATTGCCACGGTCACATCGCCCGAGCCGAAGAGGGCAAACAGAGCGGCCACTGGCCACAGCAGCACGATGCGCGTGCCGAACCACTCGGTGTCGCCGGAGGGGAAGAAGCCGTTTGCCAGGTTCTGGGCCACGGCGATGTAGCGCGACTCGTCCGATCCCAGGGCGAACGATGGCCCAGTGAACGCCGCAGCGCGCACGGCGGTTGCCGTCACCAGCAGGGCGCCCATGGCCCCCCACTGGGTGGAACGTCTCATGCGTCGCCCCGACGGCCGCGAAGCGAACGGAGCGACCGGGCCCCTTCGGCCAGCGCCGGGGCGGCCACCACACGGGCCGCGGCGAGGTACACCAGTGCCCCGACCACGGCCCCGAGCGTGAGCACGATCGCGGCCCGGCCCGCGGTTGTGGGTGAGAGGTCGAGAAGTTGTGTGGCGCCGAACGCCGCCGCCGCTGCCACCGCGCCCGCGGCGAGGAGGCGGACCTGCTGGACACCGACCGCCATCATCTGCAGATCGGGCATGTGGCGCCGCAGCATCGCCGCGGTGATGAGCGCGTTCACGACGATGCCGATTGCAGTGGCGAGGGCCAGGCCGGCGATGCCCATCGGTCCGAGCAACACGAGGTCCAGGGCGATGGTGATGACGACGGTGATCACGGTGGCAACCATGATGTCGCGCGGGCGGTGGAGGGCCGAGAGCATGCGATTGAGCAGATAGCCCATGAACGCCGCCCAGATGGCCAGGGCGTAGAACCGCAACGGGTCGGAGATGGTCGCTACGCAGACGTCGCCGCACTTGGCTCCCCCAAAGAGCAGGCGGGAGATCTCGGTGGGAAAGAGCATGAGAAACGCCGTGAGGGGAATCGATACGAGGCCCAGCACGGCGGCGGCGCGGGTGAAGACGCCGGCGCTCGCGGCATCACGCCGTTCGGCCACCATGCGGGAGATCAGCGGGAAGAACGGGGTGAGCAGGGGAACCAGAAGCACCGTACGTGGCGCCGCCCCTGCGGCGTTGGCATACCCGAGGGCCGCGACCCGGCCCTCCTCCAGCGTGCCGGCAAAGAGCTTGTCGGTGAAGCCGTTGATCTGCTGAAGAAGCGACGCGGCCACCACGGGCACCGCGGCCATGGAGACGGCCCCCAGCCGGGCGTGACGAAGTGCCGGACGGCCGCGCGCGCTTCGCAGCACGCCGATGAGCTGCGGCAGCTGAAAGGCAACCTGTGCGCTGGCTCCGGCCACGACACCCCAGGCCGCGGCACGGACGGTGCCGCCGCCGATCGCGAGGCCGAGGATGATTCCGAGGTTAAACGCCACGCCCACTGCGGCCGGACCGACGAAGCGACGCTGGGACTGGAGCACAGCGGTCAGCAGACCCGACAGCCCTTGCAGCGCCAGGCCCACAGACATGATCTGCACCAAATCGATCATGTACGCCTCGCGGCGATCGTCAAGGCCAAACAGGGCCACCGGCGCCTCCGGCCAGATGGCGATGAAGACGGCCACGGCCACGAGTCCCAGCACGACGTAGGTGGCCACCACCCAGATGAGTCGCCAGGCCGACTCCTCACCGCGTTCCTGGCGCTCGGATTCGAAGTGGGGAATTACGAGGGCAACCAGCACGTACAGCAGCACAGCGGCGACGGTGTTGACAAGAAACAGCGCGTTGCTAAACGCGTCGGCCTGGCCGCCCAAGGCGCCCTGGGTGCCGAAGGCGCGGGCCAGCACAGCTTCGCGAACGAAACCGAGTAACCGGGAGAGCACCCCGAGTGTCGCGACGATGACGGCCGCGCGCGCCAGCGCGGAGCGGTTCACGCGGGGGTGAACCCGTACAGAATCTCGCGTCCGCAGATCAGCAGCGTGCCGTCGACCGCGACGGCCGGGCTGTAGCGGCCATCCGGCAGCGACCAAACCGTCTTTCCCGTGTCAACGTCGAGAGCGGTGGTGACGCCTTTGCGCCCGGCGGGGGCGAGGGTAGAGACGAAAACCAGCCGGCCGATGACGGTGGGCGAGCCGGAGATCCGCTCGCCGGCGTCGAATGTCCAACGCTTCTTGCCGGTGACAGCGTTCACGGCGTAGAAGCGCTTGTCGTAGCTGCCGAAAAAGACGGTCTCCTTCGCCACGGCGGCGCTCGAGTAGATGAAGCCGTCGACCACCCGCACCCAGCGTTCCTTGCCGGTGCGTGCATCGAGTGCCATCGCGTAGCCGTTGATGTTGCCGATGTAGACACGACCGTAGGCCACCGCGGGTCCGGCGTAAAACCGGCCGGAGCCGCGAAAGCGCGGTCCGGGACTCGCCACGCGCCACACGAGCTTGCCATCGGCCTGCGCAAACGCCGACACCTTGCCCGAGTAGTCGCCCACCACCACGTTCTTGCCGGCAACCGCAAGGCTTGCTTTGATCGCTCCGGGCGCGGTGGCGCTCCACACCACCGAGCCGTCGCGCACGCGCACGCGCAGCACGCCACCGTCCAGCGTGGCCACGTAGGCCGAGTCGCCCACCACCAGCGGTGAGGACTCACTCTTCGTTCCGATGCGTTTCTGCCACCGTCGTTTGCCGCTCGTGGCGTCGAGGCTGACGAGACGGCCACGGGTGGTGGTGATGAGGACGGCCGAGTCGGCAACGGCGGGCGAGGAGGCGATCTGCCCCTCCAGCTTCACCTCCCACTTTTTCCGCCCGGTGGCGAGGTCGAGGGCCAGGGCACGACCGTCGTTGAGACCAACGATGGCGCGGTCGTCGGCGATGACGGGGGGGAACTCGATCAGGGACTCGGCATCGAACTGCCAGCGCTCACGAAACGGGGGTTCCAGCCGCAGAGCCTCGTTGGCGCGGCGCCGTTGGGCATCGAACCCGTACTCCGGCCAGGCGCCAGGAACGGTGGGCGCGGCGGCCTCGGTGGCCACGAAACCGTCGCGCGTGCCCTCACGCTCGCCGGACGGGGAGACGATGGTGCGATAGGCGAGGTAGCCGCCACCCGCGGCGATGAGCCCGGCGAGGGCGGCGATGGCGCCTTTACGGCGTGCGGTAGGCATACATCGAGGTGCGGCCGACAATGAAGAGCGTGCGGCCCGCCGCGACGGCCGGCGAGTAGCGCCCGTCGTCGCCTTGCCACACCCTCTTGCCGGTGGCGACGTCGAGGCCGTAGGTGCGGTCCGGCTGACCGGCGCGCGCGAGGGTTGAGACGTAGACGGTCTTGCCCACCACTCCGGCTGATCCGCCGATGCGCCCGCCGGCGTTGAATGACCACTTCACGCCACCGTTACGAATGTTGAGTGCCTCGAACCGGCCGGTGTACGACCCGATGAAGACGGTGCCGTTCGCGATGGCGGGGCTTGCGTAGACGAAAGCGCCGGTACCGCGTCGCCACAGCTGTTTGCCGGTGGCGGGATCGAAGGCGATGACGGCGCCGCCCACATCACCGATGACGGCGCGACCACGTTCGACGGCCGGGCCGCCGTAGAAGCGTTTACCGAGTGTGTTTCGCCACACCTCTTTGCCAGTCTCGGCGTTGACGCCGTAGACCGTGCCCGAGTAGTCGCCGAACACGACGAGACTTCCCGCCTGGGCGGCGCTGCCCTTGATGTCGGCGTTGGCGGTGAACGACCAGCGCAGCTTGCCGGTGTCGGTGGCCACGGCGTAGAGGCGTCGGTTCCACGCACCCACGTAGGCGGTGCCGCCGATGACCAGAGGCGACGACTCGATGGGGCTCCCACCGGAGGAGAATTGCCACTGACGCTTGCCGGTGTAGAGGTCGTAGGCGGCCAAGCGTCCGTCCATGCCCGAGATGAGCACCCATTTGAGGCTCGGGAGGATGGCCGGGGAGGCCGCGATGTTGCTGGTGTCCGTGTGCTTGAGCGTCCACCGCGTTTCGCCGGTGGCGACGTCGAACGCGATCACACGACCAGAGTTGTTCGTCAGCACTGCGACGCCGTTCGCCACGGCCGGGGGGAACTCCAGAAGCGACTTACCGGTGTACTCCCAATTGGGTTTGCCGGACGGCACGGGGAGGTCGACTCCCGGGACATACCGTGTGCGTTGCGGCCCGCCGCCATACTCGGGCGCTTGCAGCTTCGGGTCGTAGAGCCGTACCGTCACCTCACCGCTGAACCCGGGAGCGAGACCGGCGGCGCCTTCCGGGTAGGTGGGGTTTTGTGGCACGTACACGCCGGCGGCGTTGGCCGGGACGGGCCAGCGTCCGTCGGCGTCGGTCACCCCCGGCGCGCCAAACGGCGGTCCTTTGTCGACGCTCCAGGCGGTGATGGGCACCCCGGCGACGGGGACCTCGGTATCGCCGTCGATCACCCGCGCAGTGACTGTCGACCCGGGAGTTGGTGGCGGGGTCTCGCCAGTCGAGGCGGCGGACTTCGTCGTGTTGCCACCACCTCCCCCGCAGCCGGCAAACAGGGCGGCGATCCCCGCGAGGGCGATGAGGGTGGTGAGATGGCGACTACGCATTGTCGGTGGGGCTTCCTCTCCAGATGAATGTGACGATCGCGCCGAGGATGAGGCCGATGAGGGCGCCGAAGATCACGCGCCGCAGCCGCTCCCCCGGTCGGGCCGACGAGACGGCCGACACGGCGTCCGACACCACATAGGGCCGCTCGATCTGCTCGGCCTTTGCGCGTCCGAGCTTGGCTTCGTCGGCGCTGAGCTGCACCAGGCTCAGCTCGGAGTTCAGGCCGGCGATGACGGGGAAGGCTCCCGCGCCGCCCTGGCGGCGCAGTGTGTCGAGGTCGGACTGCAGCTGGGTGATCCGCGCCTCGCGCGTTTTGATGATGTCGTCATAGATGGCGAGGTTCTTCTCGTACGGGTCGTTCACGCGCTCGAAGACCGCGTCGGCATATGCGTTGGCCACGGCGATGGCCGTTTCGCGTGAGCTGTCGACGTAGCTGAGTGTGGCGACGGTGGGAACGTTGCCTCCCGCGGCACCCGGAACGCGCTCGACCGTTGCCGACACCCCGTCGCGCACGCGTTGAATGTCGACCTTGGCGGCGTCCGCCGCCGCCGTGAGAAGCTCGTCGCTCCTGAGCACCTTGAGTGCGGTTACCGGAGTGGTAAACGGGGTGGGTACCACCTGGTTGCTGCGAGCCGTCGTCGCCACGCCCATGTAGACGGTGCTGTTGGCGGCGTAGGTCGTGGTACGCGCCACTCCGAGGATGAGGGCGACCAGAGCCGCGGCGGCCGCGGCGATGAGGAGCACCCATCGGCCGCGCCACAGGACCCGACCGTAGTCTCTGAGGGTGATCTCCCGTTCCACGCGCCCGGGAATCTACCCGTTCGGCAGGGCGCCTCGAAGCCTCACGGGTGTGCCGGGGGGTCGGTCTCCGACGGGGTGTCGCTGGTCGCCCCAGGTTCCGGAAGATCGAATCCACCGGTGGCGCCCTTGTAGGTGCCGTCGCGGCGCACCACAACCCACGCCGTTCGGGCCAGAATCCGTGCGTCGCGGGCGAGGCTCCAGCTGTCGATGTACTCGATGTCCATGGCGATTCGCTGCGACCACGGCAGCGCCGCGCGGCCCCGCACCTGCGCCAGGCCGGTGACGCCCGGGCGCGCTTCCAGCCGCCGCCGCTGGGTGGGGGTGTAGCGCTCCACCTGTGACGGCACCGTCGGGCGCGGTCCCACGATGCTCATCTCGCCACGGATCACGTTCCACAGCTGCGGCAACTCATCCAGCGACAGACGCCGCAGCAGATGCCCCGAGCGGGTGATGCGATCGTCACCCACGTTCACGGCCAGGCCCGCGCCCATCTGCTCGGCCCCCACCACCATGGTGCGGAACTTCAGCAGCATGAACGGCCGCCCGGCGAAGCCCACGCGCCGTTGGCGGAACAGGGCGGGGCCGGGCGAGTCGCGCCGCACCCAGATGCCGATGGCCACCATCACTGGCGCCAGCAGCACGAACATCGGCACGGCGATGGCGAGGTCCATGACACGTTTTGCGTGGCCGCCCACAGGATTCACAGGTTCGGTCATCGGTGGCGTCCGACGGTCGTTTTACGCTCGGAATGCATCGTCTGCGTCACGGGTTCTGCCGGCCCGACTTGTGACAACCCTCGATCACTCGCACAAACCGTTCGGCAAGAACTTTGCGGTCGTAGTGGGTGCACACGAACCCCGCCCCGGCGGCCCCCAAACGGGTCGCCCGGGCGACATCCGCCGCCAGCTCCCGTATCGCAGTGGCCATGGCTGCGGGATCTTCCGGAGGGATGGCGATGCCACACCCGGCGGTCTCGACCAGATGTGAGAGCTCCCCACGCGGCACGGCGGCGATGATGGGTTTCGCCGCGCCCATGTAGTCGAAGACCTTGTTCGGCAGGGCACCGGCAAACAGCGGCTTGTCCTGATAGGGCAACAGGCACACATCGGCAGCGGCCAACCAGCGCGGCACCTCGCTCTTCGGCACCGAGTCCACGAAGGTCACGTTCGGCAGAGCCAGGTCCGTTGCCATCCGCTGAAGCTGAGCTTTCTGGTCGCCCCCGCCCACCAGCACGATCTGCAGGTGTGGGGTGTCGCGCAGCTCGTCGGCGGCGGTGAGGACCGTCTCCAGCGAGCTGTAGGTGCCGTGCCCACCCACGAACATCGCGATGAACGAACCCGCCGGGACGGGGACATCGGCGGGGGTCGTCACCGGCTCGCCGATGTCGACGCCGTTGGTGATGAGCGTGACCTTCTCGGGGGTCACGCCCGTGGCGATAACGCCGTCGCGGATTCCTTCGGTGAGGGCCACCACGTGCCGGGCCCGGCGGTAGCAGAACGACTCCAAAAGCGATGCGATGCGCGCAAAAGCGCCTCCGCGGCGCACCAACCCCATCGCAATCGCCGATTCCGGCCAGAGGTCACGCACCTCCAGCACGAAAGGGGCGCGCTTCACCAGCGCCACGATGGCCGCCCCGGCAGCCGCGGGAAGTGACGGCGACGATGCCAGCACCACGTCCGGCCGCGGCGCCCGCACACCGGCCACGAAGGCCCACCACGCGAAGCTCAGGTAGTTGGCCAGACGCGAGCGCAGGTCGCGGCCGTACCCGGGGGTGGAGTACGTGCGCCACAGCGTGAGGCCGTCCTCGCGCTCGCGCACCACCTTCCGACCGCGGTAGCGTTCCGGCACCGTGCGTTCCTTGTGCTGGACGTAGGAGGTCACCACGTGGACGTCGTGGCCGCGGTCGGCCAGCGCCCGCGTGTGGTGCCAATGACGCACGCCGCCGGGCTGGTCGCCCCGCACGAAGTACTGGGACACGTACAGCACCCTCATGCCTGGCCCCATTCGTCGGCGATCTGTGCGTAGAGGTCCACCAGCTTGGCGGCTTCACCCTCGAAGGTCATGCGGTCCACGAACGCCTGTCGCCCGGCGGCGCCCATCTGGGCGGCGCGGTCGGGGTTGCGCAGCAGTTCGGTGAGGGCGGCCGCATGTGCGGCCGGGTCGTTGTGCTCCACGACGATGCCGCAGCCGGCCTGCCGGACGATCGCCGCGGTGCGCGTCAGGTTGGACACCACCATCGGTCGCCCGGCGCCCATCGCTTCCAACACCTTGGTCAAGCGCCCGCGGTCGTTGTTGGGTGAGCGCTGCAGCGGCATCCAGATCACCGATGCGTCGCCCAGCACGCCGGGGACGGCATCGTAGGGGAGGGGCCCCCGGTGTTCCGCGCCGGGGGGAAGGTCGCCGGGGTCGCCCGGTCCGGCAAGCACCAGCCGGGCACCCGGAACGTCGACCAGTGAGAACGCAGCACGCATGAGGTCGCGTCCGCGGGAGCGGTCGAGGGCACCCACGTAGGTCACGGTCAGCGGGTCGGGTGGCGGCCCGGGTTCGGGGAAGCGCTCTCGTGGGGCGTAGTTCGCCACGCTCACGGCCGGGATGCCGGCAGCGGCGAAGTCAACCGCCATGTCCTCGGTCACCGTCACCACCGCGGCCAGCCGGGCGGCCAGTACCCGCTCCATCCGTTCCACGGTCACCGCCACCGGCACGCGCAGTGCGGCGGGGATCCACGGTTTCGTCCGCGTGGTTTGTCCCAAGTACTCGTGCGCGTCGTAGATCACCGGCCGTCCGGTCGACCGGGTCAGCGCGGCGGCGGCGGGCAGTAGCTCGGGGTCGTGAACGTGGTAGATGTCGGCGCCGCGCCGGGCGGCTTCACGCATGAGCTGCCGCCCAGCCCCGATGCGTTCCTTGCGTGATGCGCGGGTGGTGAGGCCCAGCACAGTGGCGTCGGCCCCGGCCGCTCGCAGGGCCAGCACCTCCTTCTGGAAGATCCGTCCGTCGTCCGGTCGATGCACGCTGGTGACATGGATCACTCGCAGCCCGTCGAGTCGACGAGACGTCGCTACGGGTGTCAGCGACGGGAGGCCCCACCCGGCCTGAATGAGCGCGTCGACCGTCGCGCCATCCCAGGCGTCGAGCGCCAAGCCATCACCATCGGCCACCTCTGCGGTGGCATGGTTGACCCGTCGCAGCAGGGCGACGGATCCGGATGAGTCGATCGAAACCGATGCCGGGACAACCGCTGTGTGACCGGCCAGCTGCGTCCACTCCTCCGGTGACAATGGCTGGTCCACCCGCACGACAGGCCGGGATGTGTCGGGCCAGATCGACCCCAACGTGGCCCCAGCGGCACGTGCGAGACGTGCGGCACGCATGTCGGTGGGTGGCGCAAACACTGTTGCGGAAACACCCCACCAGGCACTCGCGCGCAGCCGATCGACCAGCGTCGGGTCGTCGGCGGAGACCACCAATGTCAGCGCGCGCGAGGTGCTCTTCACCGAGCGATTGCTTCGTAGAGCGTGGTGTATGCCCGGGCGTTGGCATCCCACGTATAGGTGCGGGTGGCGCGCGCAAGTGATTCGGTCTCGAACCGCTCACGAAGCGGCGCGTCGGCCAATAGGCGACGCAGGGCCCCGGCCAAGGCATCGGTGTTACGCGGTGGCACCAGAAGACCCGTGTGTTCGTCATCCACGATCTCGGGCGTGCCGTCCACGGCGGTGGCCACCACCGCCCGGGCACAGGCCATCGCCTCACACACCACGGTGGGAAGGCCCTCACTCAGGCTGGGGAGGCAGAAGACGTCGCCGGCGGCCATCCACCACGCCACCTCGTCGTGAGGCACCTTGCCCACAAAACGGATGCGGTCGGTGACGCCCAGCTCGGCTGCGCGTTGGGTGAGCGCGTCGCGGAGCTCACCGATGCCGGCGATCACCAGAAGCGGCGCGCCCCCCGGTTCCTTCGCGAGGAGGCCCATGGACTCCACCAACGTGTCAATGCCCTTACGGGGGGTGAGCACGCCGACGAAGGTGATGATGGGCTCATGGGCCGGCAGGCCCAGTCGGGTGCGTGCTGCGGCGCGGTCGCGGGGAAAGAACGTGCGCGTGTCGGCCCCGTTGGGCACCACCGCCACCGGCCGCCGCGGTGTCGCCAGCTCCTCGCAGGCCGCGCGCATTGCTTTGCTGACGGCGACGATCTGATCGATGTCCGCCACGGCCTCGGCCACCTGGGCGCGCTGGGCCCCTCCGCGCGCGGGCACGTCGAGCACGTCGGCGCGGTGGGCGGTAGCCAGCACCGGCACACCCAGGTCGGCGCCGACGCGGGCGGCGGCCCACCCGTCCGGCACCACCATGTGGGCGTGGATCACGTCAAAGGGCCAGCGTTCATAGACGCGCTGCATCGGTCCGCGAATGGCCAGGCGCATCGATTCGGCGTTCCACGACCCCAGCCGAGCGCCGGGAAGCGTCACCTTGCGTGGGTAGAGCACGTGAACCCCGTCGTGGCGGTCGACACCGGGCACGTCGCGAAGGCGGGCCCAACGCTTCGCGAGGGGGGGCGCAATGCCCTTCGGTGACATCACCCGCACATCGTGGCCGAGGTCGATCAGCGCCGTGGCTTGCTCGTGCACGAACGTTCCCGCCGTGGGATCGGCGGCGCTGGGGTACAGGTGGGACAGCATCAGAATTCTCACGCGGCGGCCTTTCGTGCCAGGACAAGCGTGAGCATGCCCAACCCGAACGTAATCCACATCGGTGCGAAGGTAATCACCGACGACGGCCCGAGTGACCCGACCACAAATCCCACCAATGCCAGCGCCCCGGACAGGCCCAGCCACTGCACCAAGGGATCATCCGAACTCTTCGCCGCCCGCCACTGGCCCCGCAGCAACGTGAGGTACATCCCCACGTAGGCAACCAAGCCCACCAGGCCGAGGTTGACGAGCACCTCGAGCCACCAGTTGTGAAGGTTCTCAACCCCGCTGAATGCGGCGAGGTTGCGTAGGCTCGGCTCGGCATTCCCGGCGCCCACGCCGAGGCCGCCGCTGTCGCGAACCAGCCCGAGGCCGTCGGTCAACACCGCCTCACGCACCGCACCCGACCCGCTGGCCTGCCTGCGCTGTTCCAACAGCAGGGTGAGGTCGAACTTGGTCACGGCGTCCGCCGGGAGTGGGATGAAACCCCGTCCCAGCACCGAGGGGATGACGATCAAGGCGCCGACGGCCACCAAGCCTGCCGCCCAGCCCACGCGGTTGGGACGGCGCCCGTCGGTGGCCAGGGCGATGACGAAGCCCGTCAGGATGAGCCCGGCGGCCACGAGGTTCGATCGGCTCCCGGTAAAGAGCAGCGACACCAGCGTGACGGCGCTTCCCACGATGCCCAACACCACCAGCCGGCCGTCGCGGAACGCCGTGGGCAGGCAGAGGAAGTACGGCAGCGTCAGCGTCAGGTACGTCGCGAAGTTGTTCTGATTGCCAAAGAGGCTCGTCGTGGCAAACGCCAGGTCACGGGAGCGTAGGGCGGATGTGGGCAGGCGAAAGCCCAGTCGCAGCTCGGCCACGGCGAGCAGTGTTGCCAGCAGAAACGTCACGCCCAGGACGCTCAACAGCCGCACCGTCATACGCCGGTCCCGACAGGCGAGGGGGATCGCGACGGCCAGGGCGCTCATCATGAGCAGGAAGACACTCCAGCGCACGGCTGCGCCCACGTCGTCGGCCCAGGCGATGGAGATCACCGACCACGCGACCATCACACCGAGAAGGAGTGCGGGACGCATCCATCCTCGTGGGATGACAACGTCTCCCCCGCGCATGAGGGAGATCACCACACCAAGCCCCAGCAAGATGATCAGCACGCGAAAGGCAAAGATGGACGGCGCTCCCGGCACCCCAAGGTTGGGGCCCGCAATGGCCGCCACAGCCGTCACCACAACCCCCACCCGCGCCAGACGCGACAGGGGCACCTGCACCAGGATCACGCCGATCAACGCGAGGACCGCAACCGCCAGACCGATCACCGGCTGAACCGTTGCAAGACCCCCGGCAACGACCGCACCGGCGGCGAGTGTCAGCAGTCCGGGCCGCGGCAAAGAGGTGGTGGCCATGCGACCGCGCAGGGTAGCAGCGTCATCGTCGCGCCTCCTGCCCGCCAGGTTCGGCATCATGCGAAGGGGGTGGGTATCCTCGTCGGATGGACGTCGACCTCGCTCATACGGTGCCACCCGGCCCGGATGAAGCGCGGTTGACGCGGCTGCGTCGTCTCCACTGGGGAGCGGTCGCGGTGCTCTCCACCCTGATCGTTCTGGGATCGTTCCTCTTGGCGCGGCGCATCGTGTCGTCAGCCGATGAGCATCGTCGGGCGACGTCCGTCGAGAACCGTGTCGTACAGCTGCGCACGGAGATGCAAGACCTCCTTGCCACCTACTGGCGCGGCCGGGCAATCAGCGGCGGTCCGTCGATCCCCCCCGAACTCACGCTGCGGTATCTCACCGCCACCGTCGGCTTGACCGCGATCCTGAACGAGCGGCGCGACGAGCCGCGCGAGGGGCCGCTCACCGACCGGGTGCAACGCGGCATGAGCTCGCTCACGCCGTTCGTCACCTCCAACCGGCGCCTCACGATCGGGACAGCCGCCGAGGTTGAGTTCCGATCCCAAACCGAGAAGCAGATCGAGGAGCTCGACCAGGCAGTGGAGGCGTGGTTCACGCAGATCGAAGCGTCCATCGCCCAGCGGATGGAGCGTGATCGAAACATTCTGATTCGGACGATGGCGGTCATCGGCCTGCTCGTGGCAGCGCTGGTCTCCGTGGCCTTTGCGCTGTGGTTTGCGATCGATCGTGCGCGCCGCGCGGCCCTCGCGCGGGTCGCCGCCGAGCGTGACGCGACGCGGGTGGTCATGGCCTCCGTCGACGACGGCCTCGCGGTGCTCGATCGCACGGGCACCGTTACGGACGCCAACGACCGTTTGTGCGAGCTCATCGGGCGCGACCGTGAGGAGATCGTGGGCCGTGCTCCGCCCTGGGCCGACCAAATTGCCGGCTTTGGGGAAACGGACCTCGCGCTCGACGGCCTCCCCGACGACCGAGAATTGTCGTTGGCGGCCTCGCCACTTGCCCATGGCCACGGGTCGCTTCACGTCGTGCGCGACATCACCGAACGCCGCCGCCGCGACGTCGAGACGCGAAACGCCGCCGCCGAGCAGGAGGCGCTTCGACGTGTGGCGACCTTCGTCGCGGCCGGCTCGCCCCCCACCCGCGTGTTCGAGTTGGTTGCTCGCGAGATCGCGATCATGCTCGGTGCCGACGTCGGTGTGGTGACGCGATTCGATCCGTTGGCGGAGCGCATCGTCAACGTCGGAACGTGGGTGCAGTCGGGCTCCGTCATCGCCGAAGCCCCCACCCGCGTCCCCTTGGATGGTGGGTCGCCGGTTGCCGCGGTGTTTCGCACCGGGGCGCCGGTGCGGGTGGAGGACATCACCACAACCGATCCCACCACCGCCGATGTCTTTGCTGGTCATGGCATCCGGGCCGGGGTCGCGGCGCCGGTGCAGGTCGGCTCGGTCCGGTGGGGTGCCGTCGCCGCGTTCACCAGCGACGGTCATTCACTCGCCGTGGACGCCGAGGAACGCCTTGCGCGTTTCGCCGAGCTCGTGGAGCTAACGGTCGCCAACGCCGACGCGCGGGCGCGCCTGGCCAACCAGGCGGCCACCGATCCGCTCACCGGGCTGGCCAACCACCGCACCTTCCATGAACGGCTCGGGGAGGAGATCGAGAAGGCGCGGCGCACCAACGACGAGCTGTCACTGGTGATTCTCGACCTCGACCGCTTCAAGGAGGTCAACGACGCGTTTGGGCACCAGGTGGGCGACGACGTACTGGCCGAAGCGGCCCAGCGCCTTGCCGGCGAGGCTCGTTCGGGGGAGCTCGTCGCGCGGATCGGCGGCGAGGAGTTCGCGTGGATCATGCCGGGCACCGACGGCATCAACGCGTGGCGCGCCGCCGAACGTGCGCGCCGGTCCGTGGCGGCCACGCCCTTTCCTGGCGGCGTGGGGACGGTCACCGCATCGGCAGGTGTCTCCGACCTCACCCAGGCCGACGGGGCCATTGAAATGATGCGGTGCGCCGACGGTGCGCTCTACTGGGCCAAAGCCAGTGGACGCAACGTCACGCTGCGTTATTCGCCGCACGTGGTGCGGGATCTGTCGGAGTCGGAACGGGCGGAGCGTCTGGCGCGAAGCCAAGCGGTAACGGCCCTGCGTGCCTTGGCTCGGGCGGTCGACGCGAAGGACCCCTCCACGGCACGGCACGCCGAACGTGTCGCGGCCATCTCCCTGCGGATTGCCGCTGAGCTGGGATGGACGCCCGAGCGTCTGGAGCAGCTTGAAGAGGCTGCCCTTCTCCATGACGTCGGTAAGATCGGCGTTCCGGATGCGCTTCTGTTCAAAGCCGATCGTCTGGCGCCCCGGGAGATGCGTGAGGTCGAGGCCCATGCGGTTCTCGGCGCCGAGATTGTGTCCGATGTGTTGAGCAGCGAGCAGGTGCGGTGGGTTCGCGGCCATCACGAGCGCTGGGATGGAGATGGCTACCCTGATGGCCTCGCCGGTGAGGACATCTCCGATGGCGCGGCCATCATCGCCGTTGCCGACTCGTGGGACGCCATGACCAGCGTGCGTCTCTACGGCACGCCCAAGACATTCCCAGAGGCTTTGGCGGAAGCCCGCCGCTGCGTGGAGAAACAGTTCTCCCCGGCCGTCGTTGCCGTGCTCGAGGAGCTCGGCCGCATCGGTCGGCTCACGCTGACCGACATTCGCTACCCGGGTGAGCCCCAACCAGATGCGGCCGAGGTCGGCACCTCGGTCAGCGCACCGGCTGCTCCACCGCCCGCGTAAGCACAGCGCTCACCTTGCGCGCCTGACGTGACACGCCGTGGGCGATGGCGGCGGTGCGACACACCTGTTCGCTGGGTGGGCGGTCGAGGACCTCGGCAAGTCCGTCGGCGATGGCAATGGGGTTGAGAGGGTCGACGAGTCGACCGGCCGCGCCCACCACCTCGGCGGTGCCACCCACACGGGTGGCCACGACCGGTCGACCGGACGCCATGGCTTCCAGCGCCACCACCCCGAGGGGTTCGATGAGGCTGGGGAGGGCAAGGACGTCACATGCGGCGAGCCAGTCGACGATCTCCGTGTTGGGAACGGCGCCCACGAGGGTCACGGCCTCACCCAATCCCATCGACTCTGCCCCGGCGCGGATGGCGCCGGCGAGGGGTCCGTCACCGACGAAAACGAGGCGCACCTCGGGGAAGCGTCCACGAAGGCGTGCCACCGCCTGAACCAACCGGAGTGGGTTCTTGCGATCTGTCAGTCCACCGACGGCCACAATGACCGGCCCGCCGTGAATCCCGACCCGGGATCGTGCGGCCGCGCGGTCGTGCGGCTGGAATCGCTCGAGATCGACACCCATGTGCGCCACATAGACCGGAGGGAGCACAAGGCCGCTTGCGGCAAGGTCGTCGGCCAGTCGGCGGCTGACGGCGATGACGGCCGACGCTCGGGCCACGGCCGGGGCCGACAGTCGCCGCAGTGCGGGGTTGTCGAGGTTGCGGACGTCCCGCCCGTGTGCGGTGATGACCCACGGTTTGTGCGTGGCGCCTCCGACGGCCGCGGCAATCGCCCCCGTTGGAAACAGGTAGTGGGCGTAGATCACGTCAGCCCGCTTAGCGGGGGCCAGGGCCCGACGCGCCAACGTGAGGTACTTCCCCGGCGTCCGCACGACCCCACGGGAGCGCGTGTCGATGGCAACGCACTCCACCTCATGCCCCTCCGCCTGAAGTGCCCGGTTCATCGTCTCGACAAACGCCCCGTAGTCCGGGTTATCGGGTCCGGGGTACATGTTGCTGATGCAGAGGATGCGAAGAGCCATGGGTGACTACGCCACGGGTTGGGGAGTTACCACGCCCATTCGGGTGGTGTTGTCGGTGGCGGGTGCGCCCACACGTGCCGACGCCAGTGCGGCCCCAACGCCGGCCACGATCCACGTAAAGGGATCCTCGAACAATCCCGAGTAGAACAAGCTGTGAACGACGATGCCGATGAGAATCGCCAGGGCAACCCAGGCGGCCCGGCCCGACCCGTCGTCGGGGCGTGACGCGCGCCACATCGTGCCGACGGCGGCAATCGCGGCGAAGATGAACAACCCGAAGCCCACAAGGCCGAGTTCGGCCAACACGGTGATTGGTGCGGTGTGCGAGATGAACACGCGTGTGCGCAGCTGATCACGTCGGCTGAATGTGTCGCGGTAGCGATCGCCAAATGCTCCAAGACCGATGCCCTCGATCGGCTGTGTCTTCCAGAGGTTGATGCCCCCCTTCGCGAGCGACAACCGCCCGCCGCCGTCGCTGGCCAGGCTCCGCACCGAGGTCACCTTGTCGCGCACCCCGTCGCTGGCGATCACGGCGGGCACCCCGACCAGCGCCAGCGTCGCCGCGCCTACCAACGCCGTGCGTCGCACGCCAAACACCCGGAGCGCGAGGATGACCAAAGCTGCGATAAGACCCAGCGCCGATGACTGCGACAACGTCACCGCAAGCCCAATCGTCATCACCGCCAACGCCACGGTAAGAACCGTCAGGGTGCGGCCACGATGGGTGACACACAGGTACGCGGTGGCGATCACCAACGCCATCATCAGGTAACGGCCCAGGATGTTGGGGTCGTAGAAGATGCTGTTGGCGCGGAAGAATCGGTTGCGGATGTTCGCCTCGGCGAGGGTGTCGTTCCACCAGATCGTCTTCGTTGCGAACTGGCCGATGGCCACAACCGCGATGGCAGCGCCCATCGCGAGGGTGGTGGTGGCCAGTGCACGGGTGGGCTCGGCAACGACGGCCCACCACCGGCGCACCAGCCAATACAAAAGCGCGAACGGAATGTAGAAGAACACGATCTTCGTCGTGGCCTCGGCGATGTCGTCACTCCACAGCGTCGATGCCAGTGAGAACGCCGTGAAGGAGCCGATGGCCAGGTCGATAAGCCCTGCCCTGTCGGGGCGTGAGGCAGCGAATGCTCCGGTGCGACGGCCCCATCCCCACGCCACCAGACCGATGGTGATGACGGCGTAGAGCGGGACGAGCAGGTTGCCGGCACGGTCTCCCCCCAGCGAAATCGGCAGGCGGATGGGCGCGGCGATGGCCAGCAGCACCACCCAAACCACGGGGCGACGTATGCACGCCCGCACGGCCAGAAGGCCGAGCCCCAGCGCAATGAGACCACCCACAACGACGATGCCAACCCGGGTGACGCCGGAGATGCGATCGCCGAGCGCCGACAGGTCGTCGCGTGAGATGAGGCTGCCCAGGAGCAGGCCCCACGATGCGACGGTCAGGGCGAGGGACCCGGCACGGCGCGCACCGTGTGTGGAGCGCGTGGGGGCAAGCATCCCGAGCACGCCGAGGGCGCCGCCGAGTGCGGCAACGACTTGGAAGGATTCGGTCGTGCTCATGGGCTGAGGGGGATCAGTGCCTGACCCAGCTTTGTCGTGGCCACCAGCCACAGCCGTCGTGGCGGGATCTTGCGGGGCAGCTGGAGGCGCACCTGGCGCACCGGCCCCTGCGCGGTGATTCCCACCTTGGGTCCCAGAATCTCCGTATTTGCCCCGCCCGGCTCGGCGTTGCGGAGCGCGAGGGACAGGCGGACCCCCGTGCCTGCGGGAAGTGGGGTGCCTGCGGCGTCGGTGAGGCGCACGGCGATACGATCACCCAGCTTGGGACGAGCAGGAAGCGGCGCACCGAGGATGTGTCCCACCCAACACGTGGCCTGGCGTTCGTTTGCGTTCTTCGGGGTGTCGGTGATCGTTGCCCGAATGACGTACGGGCCCGGCGGGGCCGGGGTGCCGTTTGCGCTGTTTCCGTCCCAGTTCCAGAGCGTCGACTGTCCGGCGACGACGGGCTCGGGTCCGGACCGGGCGAGGGGTGCGCCACCGCCGGTGGGAAGGGCCTCGATGGTGAGCGCGCCCTTTTCTGCCGCGGTTGCGGTCACACGGCATTGCCCCTCACCCGGTCCGGCGAGAGCGGCGGACTGCACGGTCACGGCGGTGAGCTGCGGGGGCTGGCGGTCGACGACGATGCGGCGGCTGGTGTTGAACTTCTGCTTCCCCAGCCGGGCGCGCAAGCTCACCACGTACTGCCCGTCGGGTACCGGCCGTCCCTGGTCGTCGTTGCCATCCCACGACAGGCGCACGACGCCTTTGGGGCGGTCTTCGTCAATGAGGCCGCGGGCACGCTTGCCGGTGGAGCGCTCCTGGATGTCGACGGTGACCCGGCTGCGCTCGTTCAACTTCACGGCCACGCGGGCGATGTCGCGTTTGCCGTCACCCTGAGGGCTAAACAGGCGGGTGGACTGGAAGCCGGTGACAATCGGCGGCGGGGTCGGGAACGCGAACGGGGTGACGAACACGCCGGCGGCGATGACACAGAGCCCGACGATGGCGACCCCGGCGATGCGCCGGCCCGCCGCCGCGGTTGGCTCAGCGGGCCCGGAATCCAAGGCAGATGTAGAAGCCGAACTGTCCCACCGGCGTGCGTGAGGCGGCAAGCTCGAGTCGGCGGGCAGCGTCGAGTCGGTAGATGCGACCGATCTGCGACCCGATGCGCCCACCGGGCCGGAAGAAAATGCCGCGACGGGTTACGGGAACGAGTCCCGCGGCGGCGCCGTGTGCTTCGAGGTCGCCCCAGGTTTGCCAGTTGTCGATCGGGGCGAGCGACAGTTTGATTCCCGGCACGCGCTCCGACATCCATCGCCGGGCGCCATGCAGGCTGCGGCGGTTGGGTGTGGAGACCACGACGAGGCCGCCGGGGGCAAGCCGCTCACGCGCCGCGGTGAGGCACCGGCGTGGATCTTCGAGGTGCTCGAGCACGTCGGTGACGGTGACCAGGTCGAACGGCCCGTCGGGCGGTTCGTAGGCACTTCCCACCTCGGCCCGCAGGCGGTCGGCGGCGCCCAGCTCGGCCAGGCGCGCCTGTGCCACCTCGACCGATTCGGGCGACAGGTCAACACCCACGCCGGAGAACTCGCGGCGTGCCATGTGCTCCAACAAGAATCCGGTGCCGCAGCCGATGTCGAGGACACGCGACCGCGGCGGTGCGAAACGGTCGATGGTCTCGAGGACGAGGGAGATGCGGCTCTGCAGATGCCAGTTGCGTTCCTCCACCGCGTAGAGGCGCGGGGCGAGGCGATCGTAGTAGTCCTGAACCTCCGACAGCGTGTCATTCATGGAAGCGCCCATTTCGTTGGCAAGGGTCGTGCCGCCGCAACTTGTTGGAAGCGCGCCAATGACGGTTTCGCGGTCCAGTCGTCACGGTACAGGCCGGCGGGCCAGTCCCAGTGATCCTGCATGTTGAACCACACCACAAGCTCCACCTGGGGCTCCCTCTCCGCCAGCTGATACGTCAAGTCGAGCCACCTTTCCTGCTGTGATTCGGTGACGAAGTACCGGTGGTACACCGAGTATGCAGTTGTGTAGCTCGTTTCGGTGATCAGGATGGGCATGCGCCCACGCGGGTGCATCTTATTCGCTTGGGCGACGACCTGGTTCAGGGTGGACCAGGACGGGAAAAATGGCGAACGGTGTGGTGGGCCGATTGGGTGCAGGTGCTGGGCGAACATGTCGAAGGGCACCACCCGTTTTCCGCCGAGTGCTTTGTGGAGCTCCTTGAGGAACGTCAGCGTCCCCAGCGTGGAGTTCGCACTGGTACAGCCCTGCTTTCCGCCGGCCAGATTCTCCCCGCCGATGACGATGATCTTCGGGTTGGCGGCTTTGATGCGCGGGTAGCTTGCGCGCAGCATCCCGGCGTAGACGCTGGGCGATGTGGGGACCCACCGTCCGTTCACTCGGGTGCATTGCGGGGTGATCCAAAACGGCAGGTTGGGTTCGTTGCCGGGGCTGATGCTGATGACCTGCGGCAGGGGTTTGCCGTCACTTGCGGTGGTCGACCCGCTGTAACGCTGGGCCAGCGCGCCGTTAAAGCGACCGAAGATCCCCGGGGGTGGGGCGGCGTTCCACTTCCCACTCGCCGATGCCCAGGGAGGGGTGCCGTAGACCACCGCCATCACACCAATACCCCGTTCCGCGAATGCACGCATGACACGGTCGAGCCCGTCCCAGCGGTAGGCCGGGTCGGTGTGGTCGGTGACGGTGGTGGGTCGTGTGGGCGAGATGGTGCTCCAGTCGACGCCCACGCGTGTGAGCTTTGCCCCGGTTGCGGCAAACCGGTCGGCGCGCTGGGCCACGATTGCGGCACTCATGTCGTTGGTGATCTGGTCGTCCTGAAGGGCCACGGCAATGGGCTTCGTCGCGGTCGCCGGGACGGCGCAGAGGAACGACACGATGAGGGCGGTGAGGAGGTGGCGTCTCATTGCGGGGCTCCGGGGGCGGTTGTGTCCACGCTCATGCGGATGACGCTCCGCTTCTCCACGACACCACGCCGTGTTCGGGATCGCCGTTCCAGAATGGCGATACGTGCGCCGTCGGTGGCCACGGCAGCCACCCGGCCGATGGCGCCACTGACGCGCTGCGGCGCCGGCCGACCGGGAACGTGGTTGTAGACGCCATCGGGGAGGGCATAGGTGACCGCCTTCCCGCCCACAGCGAGTGGGCCGGGCGCGACCAGGTCGGACCACACTTCGGTGGCCACCCACGTCGGTGCGTCAAATCGCAGCAGGCGGTAGCGCCCATCCGTCAGGACCAGTGCGCTCACCAGATCGGGCTCCACCAGGATGCGCAGGATCGTCCCGCTTTGGGGCAGGGCGATGACGGGGGTGATCTCCAGGGTGGTGGGGTTGACGGTGGCGACTTTGATGGTGGTGGGCTCGCGGATATCGATCCATGCGAGCCAGGCTCCGCTCATCGTGACGTTGCGCTCGGCAACGACCACCCCGAGAGGCCGCACGATGCGCCGTGACAAGGCCGCGCCGACGTTGCGCGAGCGCAGGGTCACCTGCCCATCCGCGGCGCGCGTCACGTAGCGCGCTTCCTCCCCGTCGAGGGTGGCGGCCACCGTCACCGGGGCACCAGGGCGTCCCTCGGTTTCCACCGGGAAGGCGCGTCCGGTCTCCGGGAAGCAACAGAACACGACTTGAGGAGTGAAGCCCACCCCGGTGGCCACAAGGACGTGGCGGCCCGAGTCGGCGCCGGCCAAAAGGCCGCCGGTGGTCGTTCCCGCGCTTGTGCGAAGAACGATGCCGGGAGTGCGGCGGCCGGTGAGTTCGGCGCCATCAACACCCAGGCGATACGTGTCGGTGCGATACACCGGGAATGTGGCGCCGCGACCGGCGATGGTCGTCACCGTCGATTGCGAGTAGACGACGTTGTCCCCCGCGAAGTCCAGCCCCACGCGCGGCCAGCCGTCGATCATCTGCTCCGCGGCCACTCCGCTTGCGGGCACGGTTGCGGCGACAGCGAGGCTCACTGCAAGGAGTGCGTGTGGCCTAGGCATGTGCGGTCGCCGATCGCAGTGTGCTTACGACATCGCCCATGAGCGCCTCGCTCGCTGCGGCACGGGTGGGGTCGGTCATCGGGGTCATGTTCGTCAGCTGAACGTGTCGGGCCCCGGCATCCACGAACGCGCGAACCCGGTCGGCCACCTCATCCGGTGTCCCGAAGATGACGGTGTCGCGTACAACTTCGGCGGGGACGGCGGCGGCCAGGGCCAAGGCCGACTCCCGCTCGTACTCGGTGGGCAGCAGGCTGGTGAGACCGAACGCGTGCTCTCCCAGCGGGTGGACCGCCCCGCGGGCGGCGAACGCCTCCGCCGGTCGGGTCAGTGCGATGAACCGCATCAGAAGCGACTCGTCCACGGCACGTCGGGCGTCGGCGGTGGTGTCGGCCACCACGATGCGGATGTATGCGGCCGGGGTAATGGCGTCCGGCGAGCGTCCGGCCCTCGCCGCGGCGGCGTGGACGGCGGCGAGCATCGTGGTGTACTCCGCGGGGTCGGTGGCAAGGGGCAGCCATCCGTCGGCCGTCTCGCCCACCAGCGTCAATCCACGCGGGCGATGGGCAGCCACCCAGATCGGTGGGGGCGCGTCGACGGGACGAAGGCCCAGCGACATGGCGCGCAGGGTGAAGAACTCACCATCGAAATCGATCGGCTCATGTGTGGCAAAGAGCTGGCGGATGACGCGAAGCCCTTCGGCCAGGCGGCTGAGGGGACGCTCGTTGTCGAGGCCCACAGGCTGAATGTTGGCGGTTTCGCCGGTGCCGACCCCCAAGAGGAAGCGTCCATTGGTGAGGTGGTCGAGTGTGAGCGCGGTTTGTGCGAGGGCCACCGGGTGACGCCGCACCAGGTCGGTGACACCGACTCCCAGCTTGATTGTCGACGTCGCGACCCCGGCCGCGGCGATCATTGGGTAGGGATCGAACCAGACGTGCGGGCTCGCCTGGGTCTGGGCCTGCGGCACCAGATCCGGTGTCCATATCGATGTGGGAAACCAATGCAGAAAGTGGTCGGCCCACCACACCGCGTCGAAGCCCTGCTCCTCGCGGCGCACGACCGCGGCGATTGCAGCGGATGCCGGAGGCCGAACGGGCCCCATTGCAGAGATTTCACAGGTAATCGACGCCATTGGCGGGCAAGGGTAACGGAGTGACCCCGATGCAGTGCCAACCCTGGGTGCGCCGCGCCGACCGTGGTCGGGGTCCTCGAGCCGCTGTCGCGTGCCGCGAGCCCTGTCGCGTGTGTCTCCCCGCCCGGTCCCGTGTCTCAGAACCCGCGCGACTCTGAACTGAAGCCGCCCGCGTGGAACAACACCGGAGCCCCGGCAGTTCCCTTGCCCGGTCTTCTCACCTACGTGGTGTGCGGATACCGTCAAGTGGCGCCCGGGGGACGCCAAGTGGCGCATGCCGACGAATGGACCGCGTCGGGCCGCTGGTTGGCTGGCTGTGGTGAGGCCCTGGGTGACCGCCAACTGGCGCGTGGGGGACGCCAAGTGGCGCGTACCGACGAATGGATCGCGTCGGGCCGCTTGTCATCTGGCCATGCTGGGGCCGTGGGTGACGCCAACTGGCGTGCGGGTGACGCCAAGTGGCGCATGCCGACGAATGGGCTGTTTCGTCCGGCTGCCAGTGAGCCGACGGTCGTGGAGCGCGACGGGTGTCACTGGTGCCGGGTCCAGTCGACCCGGCACCAATGGCATGCAGCTAGGGCGTGCCGCCGAAGCTGCTGAGGAGGATGCCGCCAATATCCTGAGACAACTGCTCGGCTGGCAGTGCACCGCTGGGGGCCTCCACCTTCGGCTCATCCGTCGGTGTCGTGGTCACCGTGAGCGTGGCGTCGATGCCTTCGATCCCGCTCGATTCGGTGGTCGCCTCGTCGAGGTCAGCTTTGATGTCGAGCTTGAGTCGATGGATCTGTTTGCTGTCCTGACCCACCCACAAGTCGAGCTTCGCGCCCTTCACGAATTTCTCGACCTGCGAGACGGCGCTTTTGATCTGGTCGGGGTCGATGGGGGTACCGCCGGTGTCAACCGAGCCACTGACCCGGGCGAGCGTCTCGACGAGTGCCTTGGTGTCGATGTCGCCGCTGACGTGGTCGGTGGCGACACCCTCGATGTCCTCCGCGCCGACGACCGTGGCGTTCTTGAGCAACGTGTTGGGGTCGCCGATCGCGTCGAGGATCTTTTGGGTCTCGAGCGCCGACGATGCCTGGTCGGTTGTGTTCAACGCGTCGGGGGGCAGGGCGTACCACTTGTCGGCCAGCTCAACGAAGCCGGTCTTGCCATCAATGATCTTGAGGCCACCCTTCAGGTTGATCTTCCCGGCTTTCACACCAAAGTCCAGGTCGGCGTTCTTCCCGCCTTTGCCGACCGGGCCCGAAAGGTCGAGCGTGATGGGTGAGCCGTCAAGGACCAGTGCGACCTGCGGGTCCTTCGGCGTTCCTTTCAGGTCCACGGTCAGGGAGAGTCCGGCCTTGGCCGATGCGTCGGTGTCGGCGGCTTTGATGCCCCCAAGGATGGACTTAACGTCGCCGCTGGGCGTGCCACCGGAACCGTTCGAGCCGCCGTTCTTGTCGTCGCTACCGCCGCACCCGGCGGCGATGAGGCCGACACTGGTCAGCAGGGCGAGCAGGGAAGTCACGCGTCGAGACACGCGGGTCTCCTTTCGAGGAGTTCGCAATCGCACGATGAGGACGGTCGCCGACCCAAGCGGGCAGTCACGGCAACCCACCTATTGTTACAGTCACCGCGGCTTTCTCACACTGGTCGGCCGTATAGTCGGGAAACGGGGTCACTTCGCTGGGGCTCGGCCGACGGCTTCCACGACGGGCGATCAGGCGGGCGCACTCCGCGGTAGCGTTTGGCCGAATGCAACGGATGCTGATCACGGGAGGCAGTCGCGGTATCGGCGCGGCAACCGCCGAGCTCGCTGCCCGGCGCGGCTGGAGGGTGGCGGTGATCTCGTCATCGCACGATTCGGAGCCTGCCGCTCGCGTTATCGAACGTTGCCGTGCGGCGGGCGCTCCTGACGCGGTCGCTCTGCGCGCTGACGTGTCCATCGAAGCGGAGGTTGTGGCCGCGTTCGCTGCGCTCGACGCGCGCTGGGGAGGGCTCGACTGCCTCGTCAACAACGCCGGCATCGGTCCCGGCTACGGACCCTTCGAGCAACTCACGGTTGCGGACATGGAACGCACATGGGCGGTGAACCTCACCGGCGCGTTCGTCTGCGCACGCGAGGCGGTGACGCTCATGACGCGCGACGACGGGGGTTCGATCGTCAACATCGGCTCGAAGGCCGGGGTCATCGGCGGCTCCCATGAGTGGATTCACTACGCGGCGTCAAAGGGCGCGATCGACACGCTCACGGCGGGCCTCGCCAAAGAGTTCGCCGGTCGCGGTGTTCGCGTCAACTGCGTGCGCGTCGGTCTCGTCGCCGGAGGCTTCGGTCCCTGGGCGCCGGAGGGGCGCGTCGAGCGCATGAGCTCTGGCATCCCGATGCTCCGCGCGGGGGAACCGGTCGAGGTGGCTGCCGCCATTCTCTGGCTGGCCTCGCCGGAAGCCGCGTACGTCACCGGCACCTTCCTCGACGTCACCGGTGGCCGCTGATCTCCTGAACGGGTCCTCTACCCGCCGGCCCCGGCAGGGTGATCGCCCCCGCGCAACTGCGTAGCGGCGTGTTCCACCACGGGGGCGACGACGGCCCAACCGTCGCTGGCCCCGCCCGGTGAGCCCGGGAGGTTGACGATCAGCGTTTGTCCACGAATGCCGGCGACGCCACGCGAGAGCATGGCGCCCGGCACATGCGGCAGTGAGGTGGCACGGATGGCCTCCGCGATCCCCGGCACGAGCCGCTCACACGCATCGCGGGTGGCCTCGGGAGTGCGGTCGGTGGGGGAGATGCCCGTGCCACCGGATGTGATGATCAGGTCAACCGCACCGTCGGCGAGCGCGACGAGAAGGGCGGTAAGGGCATGCGGGTCGTCGGGGACGACTTCACGCCGGGTCAGGGAGTGGCCCGCGGTGGTCACGGCGTCGGCCAGGAGGTCGCCGCTGCGATCGGCATACACGCCGGCAGCGGCCCGCGTCGAGACCGTCACGATCGCGACGTTCAGGCCGACGGGAGGTCCTCCTTCACTTTCTCGATGAGGTGGATGTTCTCGATGGTGACGGTGGCGTCGACCCCCTTCACCATGTCGTACACCGCCAGTGCGGCCACCGCGGCGGCCGTCAAGGCCTCCATCTCAACCCCGGTCGTGGCCGTCGTTTGCGCGGTTGCCTCGATGGTGACCACGCAGGCGTCGGCGTCGACGCTCACCTCAACCGACGCCTGATCCAACGGGAGGGGATGGCACAGAGGAATCAGGTCGGGAGTGCGTTTGGCGGCCATGATTCCCGCAATACGGGCCACGGCGGCAACGTCGCCCTTCGGCAACGTGCCATCGGCGATCGCAGCGATGGCCGTCGTCGACATCCGCACCGTCGCGCCGGCGCGGGCCCGCCGTCGTTGGGGTGTCTTGTGACCGACGTCCACCATCCGGGCGTGGCCACGGTCATCGAGATGGCTGGCGTGAGAGCTCATTTTCGGGTGCCTCGGGAGGAATTCTGTCGCGCGCGCTTCTTAGCGATGTCGGCCTGTTGCGCGGCGAGCCATTTGGTGACGTCGTTCTCATTGACGATACGGCGCATCTGCAGGGCGCGACTGGCCCGCTCGTCATCGCTCATCGTGAGGGCCTCAAACAGCGCGTCGGCCTGGGCCTCGATATCGAAAGGGTTGACCGACAGGGCAAACGAACCGATCTCCTCGTGCGCCCCGGCGTTTTCGCTGAGAATCAGCACCCCGTCGCGTTCGTTCACGATGGGGCCCTCCTTGGCGACCAGGTTCATCCCGTCGAAGAGAGAGTTGACCATCAGCACGTCGTAGTGCTTATAGAGGGCGATGGCCCGTGCCAGGTTGCTCTCGAAGCGCAGATCGATGGGCATCCAGTCGGTGTTGCCGTACTTGGTGTTGATGTGGCTCACCAGGCGGATGATCTTTTCGACGTACTCGACGTACTCGTCAACGTCTTGGCGCGAGGGCTGCAGCATCGCCACGAAGGTCACGTCCTCGGCAAACTCGGGGTGCAGCTCCAGAAAACGGTCAAACGCAATGAACCCGCGGAGGATGTTCTTCGCCAGATCGGTCCGGTCAATGCGGCAGATCATGTGGGTGCGGCGACGGCGCAGCAGCAGCTCTTCTTGAACGGCCACGTCCTGTTGGTCGGACAGTGCGGAGAACTGCGGGGTGTTGATGGAGATGGGGTACGAGCGCACCCACACCTCGCGCCCATCCCAGCGGACGGTGCGCCGACGGTAGTCAACCGGGATGTCGAGGAGTTCCTCGCAGCACAACAGGAAGTTGCGGGCGTAGCGGCGGGTGTGAAATGCCACCACGTCGTTGGCCAGAATCCCGCGGAGCAGCGCCTCACGGATGTGCGGAGGCAGCACCCGCCATGAGTCGGGCTGGGGCCACGGGATGTGCACGAAAAAATGGAGGAACGCGTCCGGTCGTCCGGCTCGGATGGTCTCGGGTGCCAGGTACAGGTGGTAGTCGTGCAGCATCACCACCGCGTCCGGCGAGGTGCGGAGCTCCGCCAAGACGGCTTCGGCAAAACCTTGGTTGGCCGCAACGTACCCCTGGTCCCACGCGTCGAGCTCCTCGCGCCGGATGTTCGGTGCGTTGGAAAGGTCCCAAAGGTAGTGCTGGATGAACCACAGGATCGGGTTGGCGATGACGTTGTAGTAGCCGTTGTAGGTGTCCTCGTCGAGCACGACAAAACGCCCGCGCGTGTCGGTACCGACACCGGGTATGGGGAATGAGCCGCCCCCGGCTTCTTCGGCCACCACCGCATCCTCGGTGGTCATCGCGGCTGAGACCCACAGCACCGGTGTGTATTCGATCAACCCTGACAGGGCGCTGACCAAGCCACCGTCGCCACGACGCAGCTGGCGTGGCTTGCGGCCGCGCCGCTCGAATGATGCGGGTCCCCGGTTTGACACGAGGATGATTTCCGTTGCCATTCTGAGAGCAATACTGGCTGTTTGTGGCGTCGCGCGCTACCCGCACCGACGGGTCTCAGCGCTACCTCCGCGCCGACTTTCGCGTGAGCGGTGTGATACCAAGCACCCGACCGCGCGTCGTGCGGCCACCAAACCATGCTCAACGGGCGCCTCTACTTCCACGCGTGGCTCATCGCGATCGTCGCGTTGCTGGTCGCGTTCCTCACACTGCAACCGGAGGAAACGCCGATTGACGCGGAGCAGGCGCCGTCATTCGATTCCGCGCGCGCTGCGCGACAGGCCTCGGATTTGGTGGCCGCGGCCCCGGGACGCCCCCCGGGAGACCCCAAGGCGGCTGCGTGGGTGGAGGCGCAGTTTCGTGCGCTTCCCGGCGGCAATCGCGTGGCCACGCAGAAGGCGGTGGCCCGTGTCGACGCACAGTCGACCACCCTCACCAACGTTTTCTTCACGGTGCCGGCGCAAGCCCAGACGAGGTCCTCACGCAACATCCTGGTCATCGCCCCGCGCGATGCCCCTCCTGGCTCCAGCGGAGGCGCCCACAGCACCGCCATGCTCGTCGAGATGGCCCGCCGGGCCACGCAAGGCTTCTATCACCATCCCATTATCTTCCTCTCCGCCGACGGCGGGACGCTCGGCAATGCGGGCACGCGCTGGTACCTCAACAGTGTGCAGACATCACGGATCGCGGGAGTCATCGTTCTCGATGCCCCGGCGGCCGGCACCGATCGCGAGATCCACGTGTGGTCATCCGGCGTCGGTCGTCAAGCTCTGGGCATGCGCCAACTTGCGGAGAAGGCCATTGCGGAGAGCGGCTTCACCACGAACCCGCTTCCGTCGCTCCGTGAGCAGCTACTTCGACAGGCCATTACCGAAACCCGCGGGGAGCAGCGGGCGGCCATCGACGCCGGGGTGCCGGCGGTCACGCTGGCGGGCCGCGACGAGACGGTCCTCCCAGGCGGCCCAGACACGATCACCAGCGAACGACTTCAAGCGGCGGGAACCGCGGCGGTGGGGTTGATCGGTTTGCTCGACGTGAAGGAACGGGCGAACGCCCCGGACGCGTCGTTGGCCTACGCCGATCGCATTCTGCGCCCCTCCGTCGCACGACTTTCCCTCCTGCTTCTCGGCCTACCCCTGTTCGTGATGGCTTTCGATGCGGCCGCGCGCGTGCGTCGTGCCCGCGTCCGGGTGTCACTCGGGATGCGGGCGGTGGGGTGGCGCATGGTGCCGCCGTTCCTGGCGCTTCTCGCCGCACATCTGTTGGCCCTGTGGGGGTTTCTTCGTGGCCCCGACATCGGCCGTCCACCTGCCGTCAGGGAGTTGCCGTTCAACGGTGCGGCCATCCTCACCGTCAGCTTTCTGGTCTTGGCGGGCATCGTGACCTGGATGCTGTTGCGCCATCGTGTCGAGGCGCTTGGTGTTCTTCCCCCGGCGGAGGCGGCTGGGGCGCTGGTATGGCTTGCCGTGGTGACCCTCATTGCCTGGTGGCTCTCACCGTTCTCCTTGGTGTTGATCCTCCCGGCGGCACACGCCGCGTTGGCGGCGACGGTCGTGGCACGCCGCTGGCAGGTGGCGGTGCTGGCGGGGGTGGCGCTTGCCGCTCCCGTTGCCGTGGTGATGATGATCGCCAACGACATCGATCGCGGTCCCTTGACGGCGCTGTGGTACCTGTGCCAGACCACCGTCAGCGGTGCCCGCGGACTGGTGGGGCCGATTCTTCTGGTCCTTGTCGCCGTCTGTGTCGTGTCGCTGGGTAACCTGGTGGCGTTCCGGGCACGCAAGGGCTTGGTGGTGTCCGGTCGCGTGAAGGTGCCGCGTATCCTCACGAAGAACTTGTTCAGGGACAAGTCAATGGAGAGGGAGGTCGATGGAGACTCCGGAGAAACGACGAGACGCCGACCGGTCACGCGGCGCGATCCTTGACGCGGCCGAGGAACTTTTCGCTGAACAGGGATTCGATGCAGTAACACTCGCGCAGATCGGTGCGGCCGCCGGCGTGTCGCGCGGCACGCCCGGCTACTTCTTCGGCACCAAGGAGGCCCTCTACCGCGTGGTGATGGAGCGTGCCGCCGCGACCCTCCGCATGTTTGCCGAGACCCTGCGGCTGCGCGACGTGTCCGGCCAACGCTCGCGCGATGCCGTCACCTCCGAAACGGTTGATGCCTTCCTGGGACTCCTTTTGGCCCGCCGATCGGTCGTGCGACTCCTCGATCGTGATAGCGGCATGGTGGAAGGCCAACCGCATGCCGATGCCCTCGCGAGTGCGCTGACCGCTCTCGGCGACGACGCCCCCCGTGCGGCGCTCACCATCCTGAGCCTCTGTTGGTTTCCCCTCAGCCAACCCGCCGCCGCCCGCGCCCTCGGCGTCGATCCCGACGCCCCCACCTTCATCGCCCAGTGGCGTCCCCACATCCTCGCTGCCCTCGGCGCCTCCGGCTCGGCACCACCGTCCCAGCCACCCGTGACCACGGCCAGCACCACACCGGTCCCGGCCCCAACCCCGCCTGCTGCGCCCACCCCAGCCCCGCCTCCCGACCCCGCCCCAACCCGGGCAGCGCCAGCCTCGTCGGAGGCCCCCGACATCGACGATGGAGGGCGCAAGAAGAAGAAAAAGGGAAAGAAGAAAAAGAAGAACGCCTAACGAGCCTCACGACGGTTCACGCGCCAATTGGCGTTAACCACGCGCCAAAGCGATTCATGCGAGAAAGCAGTATTCGAGGTTGTTGGGTCGGGTGCCGAGTGCGGTCGTCCCAGTGGAACCCGAGATGCACTGCCCTGGGCAGAGACGCGGCGCCGGCGTTCATCACCACGCGAAGCTCAGCACTCAGTCGGCGCCGACGAGAACAAGGAAAGGTCGGGGCACTTAAGGAAACGGACGGATGAAGCCGGTTCGTCCCGGCCCGAGTTCGACTTCAGGGCCCCGCTGATCAGTAGGTCAAGCGCCGGAAGGCCACGCTGTCGCCGGGAGCAACGGCCGTTCCCGGCGGGATGAGCGCGAGGGCGTCGGCGCCCAGGAGCGAGGTGATGCGGTGCGAACCCTGGTCGCCGGTTGGGGTGGCACGCGGGCCGGTGGGCTCGGAGTGCAGGCGACAGCGGATGGCGTGAAGGCGGTTCTCCGGTTCCGGCCAGGTGCCATCGGCGTAGGCGAACTCGTTGGCGGGTGTGGGATCGGCACGTCCCGAAAGAGCGTGGATGAGCGGAACCGCAAGCAGGGCAAACACCACCATCGACGATGCGGGGTTCCCTGGCAGTGACAGCACGCGGCTGGTTGCCGAGGTGCCAAACGCTGCGGGTTTGCCGGGTTTCAGATCAACCCCCCAGAAGTGGCGGTCGAGCTCAAGGCTGTCGAGGGTCTCGCGAACGAGGTCGCGCTCGCCCACGGAGACACCACCGGAGGTGAGAAGCAGGTCGCTGTTGAGGCCGGTCTCAAGCAGGGCACGCAGCGGCTCTGGCTCATCGGGGGCGATGGGAAGGACGGTGACGTCCGCTCCGGCGGCGCGCGCCGCCCAGGCAATGGCGGTGGAGTTCGATTCCCGTATTTGTGCGGGCCCGGGGGTGACATCGGGTGTGACCAACTCTGCGCCGGTCGGCAGGACGGCAACTTGCGGACGTCGATAAACGGTCACTGACGTGGCTCCGATGCTCGCCAGGATTGCCCCCGCGGCGGCGTCGATGACCATGCCGACGGTAAGCGGCTGGGCACCGGCGGGCAGGTCGCTTCCCGCGACACGGATGAAGCGCCCCAAATGCGGCGCCTGGTTGACCGTGACGGTGCCGGAGTCGGCGCTGACCATTGCATCTTCGATGGGCACGATTGCGTCGGCCCCTTCAGGAACCACGCCCCCGGTGGCGATGCGCATTGCATGCCCGGTGGGAAGCGGATTGGGGGAGAACCCGGCAGCTTGGCCGGGCGCGAGGGGCAGAACGGCCGCGACGGTGGCGTCAGAGGCACGAACCGCGAACCCGTCCATTGCGCTGTTCGCAAACGGTGGGATCGCATCCGCGGCCACGGGTGAATCGGCAAGTACCCGACCCTGGGCATCGGCGAGGGCGACCACCTCGGTCGTTCCCGGCCCGCCGGAACGCAGCACGATGGCCAGGGCTTCCTCGTAGGTCACGAGCGACGACACGACTCCAACCCTAACTGCCCGGTGAGCGCCGGCGGGGCGCTGTCACTACGATCCTGGGGTGGCGGCCCTCACATCAATCTCCGTCGTTGTCCCCGTCTACAACGAACGCGACTCGCTGCGCCCCCTCGTCGCCGAGCTCTTGCCGGTCATCCGTGGTCTCGGTCGACCGGTCCAGGTGCTTTTTGTCGACGATGGCTCAACCGACGGCAGCCGTGAGATTTTGAGTGAGCTTGCCGCGGCCGAGGCGGAGGTCGGCGCCGTGTTTCTGCGACGGAACTTCGGCAAAGGAGCGGCCCTCATGGCCGGGTTTCGCCATGCCACCGGCGATGCGGTCGTCACGATGGACGCCGATCTGCAAGATGACCCGGCGGAGATTCCCGCGATGCTCGCGACGTTGGAGGCCGGCGCCGATCTGGTGAGCGGCTGGAAGGCCGACCGGCACGATCCCTGGACCAAGCGTGCGGCCTCGAAGGTGTTCAACGGCGTCACTGCCCGCGTCGCCGGGATCACGTTGCACGACCTGAACTGTGGTCTCAAGGCGTATCGAGCGGAGGTGGTGCGCAACTTGTCGCTCTCAGGCGATCTCTACCGCTACATCCCCGTCATGGCAGCCGCCGAGGGCTTTCGCGTCGAGGAACTCCCGGTCAACCACCGACCCCGCCAGTTCGGGTCGTCAAAGTACGGGTTGGAGCGTTACCTCCGAGGAATGCTCGACCTGTTCACCATCGTGTTCATGGGCCGTTTCCGCGGTCGCCCCATGCATCTGTTCGGTGGCATCGGCGTGTTGTTTAGCGGGGTGGGCTTCCTCATCTCGCTCTACCTGGCGATCGTCAAGTTCACCGGCCAAGCGATCGGCCAACGACCGCTCTTGTTGCTTGGTGTGCTTCTCATCGTGGTCGGTGTGCAGCTCATCACCATCGGGTTGTTGAGCGAGATGGTGCAGCGCAACCACATGCGTCGCGACATCGACGAGATCGGTATACGCATCGAACGCGTCGTCGAATGACGTTTGGCGCCTCTCACCGGCCTGTGCGTCCGGTAATTTCCCGGACATGAAATCTCGCACGTCACGAACTCGTCGGTGGACCCTCCTCGCACTTGTTGGAGGAGTTGTGCTGGCATGGGGGGCCACCTCGGCCGTCGCCGCGTCGAAGAAGGTCAGCGTCTATCTGCAGCGCGATGAACGCCTGCAGATTGTCGAGCGCCCCGTCCCGGCCGGCGTCGACCGTCGCCGCGCGGCTCTCGATGCGTTGTTTGCCGGACCGAAGCCGGCTGAGAAGGCCGATGGCATCGGCACCGCCATCCCGGCAGGCGTGACCGTCATCGACCTGACCATGGTCGACACCGTCGCCTATCTGCGCCTTCCCGAGTCGTTTGCGGCCAGTGGATCGGGCCCGGCGCTCGAGATGCGCCTGGCACAGATCGTCTACACGGCCCTCGCCGAACCGGGAGCGTCGTCGGTACGCATTCTTCTGGGCAACGAGCCGCTGCCGGCGGCCGGTGAGGACGGAGGGGCTCTCCTCGACAACGGCTCCATCACGAAGCGTGAGATCATCGGCCCGGTCCCGGTCAAGGTCAAGGAAGTTCAGCAGCGCCTCATCGAGCTGCGCTATCTGGGTCGCGGAACCATCAGCGGGCGCCTCGACTACCGCACCTCACAGGCCCTCTTGGCGTTCCAAGGGTGGGAGGGGCTTCCCCGTACCGGCGCGGCCGATCTCGACACCCGTCGCACGCTCAACACGGCAACGATTCCGAAAGCGAAGAAGTTGACGAAAGCCCGACGTTTGGAGGTATCTCGCTTCAAGGGCGTCGCTCTGCTCATCCGTGGCGGCGAGGTGTTCCGGGCCGTGCACGTCTCCACCGGGGCGGGTGGCCGCACGCCGCGCGGCACGTTCTCGATCTTCCGCAAGGAACGGATGTCGTGGTCGCGACCGTTCAGCGTGTGGCTCCCGTGGGCCAGCTACTTCAACAGCGGCTTCGCCTTTCATCAGTACCCGAGCGTGCCGGGCTTCCCCGCATCCCACGGATGCATCCGTGTCGGCCAGCCCGAGGCCCGAGGCCTCTTTGAGTTCGCGTCCTTCGGAACGACCGTCCAGGTTTCGTAGTGCGCCAATTGACATTCACCGCGCGCCAATTGGCGTCGCTGGGGCTGCTTGGCGCTGTGCTGGCCGCCGGGCCGGCAGCGGGGGCAGGTACGCAGTTCAGCCTGGCCGACAACGGCTCCGTCCCCAGTCGGCTCGGGGCAGAGCTCATCACGCAGGCGCTCGTGGCACAGGGCTTCACGGTCACACGCGCCACCTACGCAACCCCGGGTGAAGCGGACGCGGCGTTGCGAGCGGGTGCCGTCGAGGGATACGTCACCGACACGGCGACGCTCCTGGAGCGCACGCTCGGTCGGCCAAAGGAACGTCGAGAGGCGGCGCTTCCTGGTGTGATCGCGGCGACACTTGCCGCGCGTGGACATCAGTCCCTCGGGACCACGCCATCCGACGACGCCGCCGTTGTGGCCTGTACCCCCAAAGCCGTTCGCGTGCAGAAGCTGCGCGGGCTTGTGCGGTTGCCACAGAAAGCTCCGTCGTTGACGTACGCCGCGTCGCCGGATCACGTCATCCGGGCCGACGGGCTGGCAGCGCTTCGCTCGTCGTTTCGCCGCATCATCGTCCGCAGCGGCCTTGGCCGTTTCGACGTCATCGCCGCGAAGCGTGCCCACTGCGTGCAGTCGAGCGGCGCCGAGCCCCGCAACACGCGCCTGGGCCTGGTGACGTTGCGCGACACGACCCGCCGGCTGGCCGGCACCCCACGTCACAACGTGATCGTCGTGACCGCGGCCTACGTCGCGTCGGCTCCACCCGCGTTTGCGGCGACGGTCGAGCGCGTTGCGGCCACCGTGACAACACCCGCGCTCGCCCGGTTGCGTGGCACGGTGGAACTCGATGCCCAGGATCTTGCTGCCGTATCACGGGCCCACCTCGTGGCCGCGGGCATCGTCACGTAGTTCCCAGGACCACGGCGCATTCGTTGCGCAATCGGGTCGCACTACAGTGCGTGGACAGATGATGAGCGACGTTACGTCACCCCCCGCCAAGCCTGGCGCCGCACCCCGGCGCACCCGTCGGCGTGTCGCCACCACCGTGGTTGTGGCGGCGGCAGTCGCGGCGATCGGGATCGCACTGGTGCGTGGGTGGGGTGCTGTCTCGCGCTACGACTGGCAACTGCGCCCGGGATGGCTTGCACTGGGGACGGTCCTCATCTTCCTGGCGTACCTCATCAACGGTCTCGCGTATGTCTACGGCGTGGAGCTTCTCACGTCGGCTCGCCCGCCACGGCGAGTCTCTTTGTCCATTTGGGCCCGGTCGCTTTTGGCGCGCTACATCCCCGGGAACGTGATGATGGTTGTGGGTCGAGCGGTGCTCCATCACGACGAGGGTGTGTCGAAGCGTGTGACGGTTGCCGCCACGGTCTACGAACAGGCCCTCGGGTTGGGCCTGGCCACCGTCGGCGCTGTGGGATACCTGGCGGGCTATGGCAATCCCGGTGATGGGAGGTTCCTTTGGCTGCTCCTCATCGTCCCGCTCCTGCTGGTGGCGATTCACCCCGTCCCGTTTCGGAAGCTCTCCACCTGGGCGCTCACTCGCCTGCGTCGTGAGCCGTTCGACACGCTCTTCACGGGTCGTCAGGTGCTGCGTCTCACAGCGATCTATGCGCTGGGAATGGCGCCTTTGGTGGTTGGGGTCTGGGCGCTGGTGCATGCGGCGGCCGGTGCGTCAGCGGGAGCGCCACTCGAGGTCGGCTTGGCTTTCTTGCTGGCGTTCGTCATCTCGCTTTTGGTGTTCATTGTTCCGTCGGGTCTCGGCGTGCGGGACGGCATCTTTGCCTTGGCGTTGGCCCGCAATCTGCCGGGAGGGGTCGCCGTGGCCGTTGCGGTTGGCATCCGGTTTGCCCTCACGATCATTGAGCTCGTGTTCGTTGGCGCGGTGGCCGCATTCGGGCGACGTCGATGAACGGGTCACGTGCGTCGGGCGGCGCATGGGCGCCGCGGACGGTGGCGGCACTGAGCGTTGCGTTTGCGGCCACGTTTGCGGCGTTGGCGCTGCTTCGCCACCGCGCGTTCTATACGGCACGCTTTGATCTGGGGAACATGACCCAAGCGGTATGGAGCCTGGCCAACGGCCACGGGTTCACGGTCACTGACCCCGCGGGTGAGCAGATCTCCCGGTTGAGCGCCCATGTCGAGCCCATCCTTCTTGCTTTCGTTCCTCTCTGGAAGGTGTGGCCCGACTCGCGAATGCTGATGATTGTGCAGGCCATTGCGGTTGCGACCATTGCGATCCCCACGTACCTGTTGGCGCGCCACTGGCTCGACGACCGGGTTACCTCCGTCGCCTTTGCCGCGGCGAGCCTCATGCTTCCCGCGGTGCAGTGGGCCACGCTGTTTGATTTTCACCCGGTCACGCTGGCGGCCCCGCTTCTGATGTGGGCCATCTGGGCGGCGGTGACCGGGCGCATTCTTGTGCTGCTGGTCTGTGCGGGTGCCGCGCTGATGACCAAGGAGCAGGTGGGCCTGGCGGTGGCGATCTTGGGTGTGTGGATTGCGGTGCGACTGGGGCGGCGGCTGGTGGGCTGGGCGCTGGCGGCGACATCGTTGGCGTGGACGGCCATCGCGGTTAGCGTCATCGTGCCCCACTTCCGCGACGGAGCCGCCAGCCCGTTCATTGAGGAGCGCTACGGCGACCTGGGGTCGAGTGCCAGCGAAGTGGTGTGGTCCGTCGTGACGCGCCCCTGGGATGCCGTTGGTCAAGCGATGAGCGCCGATCGGTTCGCCTACATGGCCGCCACCCTGCTCCCGCTCATCGTCGTCGGGGCTTTCGCACCGTTGCTCGCGGCCGGGGCGCTTCCCGACCTCGTGCTGAATCTTCTCTCGAGCAGCAATGAGCAGCATTCCATCGAGTATCACTACGGGGCGGTGATCGCACCATTTCTTCTTGCCTCAGCCATCCTTGGATGCGCGACGCTGCGTCGCCGGGGACCGGGCTGGGCACGTCGTTTTCTGGGAACGCCTCGCCGTTTGGCCGGAGCGCTCGTCGGCACCGTTCTCATCGGTGGCTGGTTGTCCGGGCCGCTTCCCTTCTGGCAGTACCTGCCCGGCGGGTCTGACCGAAAGAGCGAGGAGTACGCCGCCACGCCCCGAAGCGCGCGCCTCGCCGAGGCGGTTCGCCAGATTCCGCCGGACGTGCCGGTGTCGGCGGGCAACCGCATCGGCGGGCATCTGTCGGAGCGCCAGCGCATCCTCACCTTCCCCACGATCGCGGACGCCCAGTTCGTGGTCGTCGACACGGGGCAACCGGACGTGGGTGACATCCTCGACGCCGAACGCCATGCGACCGAGGTGGCACGCATGCGCGCCCGGACGGACTTTCGCGTCAGCTGGGAGCGTGGCGGCGTCATCGTCTTCACGCGGGTGAGTGGGTGAATCGCCGCCTGTTCTGGGCGGTCGGTGTGTTGGGCGCCCTCGTTGCCGTCGCTCCGTTTGCCAACTGGTACCGCATCGACGTTCCCGGTCGTCGCCTCCCGGTCACCGGCCTTGACGCGGCAGGCGAGCTGTGGGTGCTTCCGGTGGTGGGCGCCGGCATCGTGGCTTGCGCGGCGATCGTCCTCCAGTCCTCACTCGGCCCAAGCGATCGCGCTGGCCGCCTGGTGGGGGTTGCGCTCATCGTCTTCGGCGTCGCGGCCCTCGCGGCTGCGGCCGTGGCTCTTCTCGCCAACGGGGCAAGCGCAATCGCGACGGTTACTGACGACCCTCCGGGTGCGCCACTTCGCGCCGGCCCCCTGGGGTGGATCACGGCAGCCGCGGCCGCGGCGATCATCTGCCTCGGCTGTGTCTGGCTCCAGGCAGGGTTCGCCCGCGAGAGCGGTGAGTCTTTGCTCACGGTGAACGACGACGACTGAGCCTCACGGCGAGAGCACGAGTCGTTAGGTGCGGAAGCGGTAGGACCCCTCCACGAGGTCGTGGTCGGAGAGTACGACGATGCGCGGACCGTTCGGGCCGGCGACAGAGTGCTCCCGTACGTGGGGATCGGTTGTCTCGGGCGGGTCGATCACCTCGAGATTGCGATGGAAGATGTGGTCGATTCCACGCTCGTCGAGTGAGTCCTCCTCGAGCCCCAGCCGGTGAAGCTCCGCAATGGCCGGGTGGCTGCGCCCGTGCGCGTTGAGATCACCCGCGACGAGGAGGGGCTCACCCGGGTCGATGCGTTTGATCACGCGTGGCAGGGCGCGACGCACCTCCTGAGCGATGGCTTCCGGGTCGCTTGCGTTGTGGCAATGCAGGGATGCCGCGGTGAGGACCCGACCGTCGGCGGCCCGAATGCGTGCGGCAACGAGTCTGCGGGGCTCCAGAAACCAGTGAAGCGCGTCGCGTCGCCCCAGTCCCAGGCGCCGGGCGTTGCGCACCACGAACCCCGGGGGGTTGTGACGCACCGTCCACTTCCCGCCGGACACCAACTGCCAGGGCGACGCCACCAAAAGGACGTTGGCGGTGCCCTCGTGGGTGCGCCACAGGTCGGGGTTACGTGCGGCCAAGCGTCCTCGCAGCCGTGTCGATCCGATCAGTGGTGGCATCAGGGAATGCACGGCCGCCATGCCGGTCGCGGCAGCAAGGCGCGGGACGGCGAGGGGAGGAACCTCTTGTAGCGCGGCGATCGTGGGTTTGCGCGACGCGATCACGTCGGCCATCTCATCGATCCACTTGCGGTTGAGGTGGATGCGGTGGCCATCGTCAATCGGTTGCTTCAATAGTGTCGATGCCCAGGTGGGGCCCAGGCCGGCGCCGTCCTGACCGTGAAACAGATTCCAGGTGAGGACGCGGATGACTTCGTCGCTCATGGGCTTGCGATCGTCAGGTGCACCGTTGCGGCCGCCAGGAGCACGGCTGACGTGACCAGCCACACGCGCGGTGGGACGCGTCCCTGTGGGGCCAGCAACGACGGGATCATCCAAAACAGGGGGAAGGCCACGATGCCCAGTCGCGCCATCGAGTTGAACGTGCCGGTGGAGAGCGGTATGGCGAGGGCGAGGGCCACGTAGACCACCCACGGCGAGGCCCACCGGTTGGGTTCCACTCGTGCCAGTCGTCGCATCAACATAACGAACAGCGCAACGGCCAGCACGTCACGGCCCAGACCCACCCAGCGCCCACCCGGTTCCCAGCCGACGATCTGTTCCCACAGCTCCTGGGTGTTGGCCCACGCGGCGGTGAACATGCCGATGACCGGCGCTCCCCGGCCCCAGGCGCCTTGCGCTTGGAGAGGGGCGGTGGCCGACCCGCGCCCCAGCATCATGAACAACAAGAAGCCGCTCATGGCCAGGAGGCCCGGGAGGCCGGTGAAGAAGCCGCGGCGCAGGGTTCGCTCACCGCGGGAGCGCCAGGCGATCAGCCCCACGAGGAGGGCGGCGAGGAAGCCGGTGGGTCGGGCCAGGGTCACGACACCGGCAAAAAGCGCGGCCGGTGCCCACCGCCCGCGCGTCGCGAACCAGGCGGCGGTGATGGTGAGCGCGAGGGTGATTGCCTCGGTGTAGGCCATCGATGCCGCGAGGGTGGAGGGGAACAGCGCGAAGCACCAGGTCGCGAGGTTTGCCTGCGCGGCCGACATGCGCTCGGCGGCGAGGGCGCGAAATCCCACCAGTGCGACGAGCGCGGCCAAGTGCGACACCACCAAGAGCGCAAAGAATGGGTTGAAGCCGATGGCATCGAACACCAAGAGGAGCCCGGGGATGAGCGGGAAGAAGGCGAGGTTGCTGTACTGCTCGTCCTGGCCGAGGGTGGTGAGCTGGTCGGTGTAGCCGTCGCGGGCGATACCGAGGTACCAGGTGGTGTCCCAGGTTCCGAGGAGGGTGAAAGGCCCGGTGACACTGGGGTCGACCGGGGGGCCGGTGAACCCGAATGCCGCGTAGGCGATGACTGCGGCGCCGATGACGATGGTGTGGGCCACGAACCACGCCAGAAGCGGCACACGGATGGCGTCGCGTTTCAGGGCGGCTTTCCACCCGGACACAGGCGTTGGAGGGTCAACCGTCGGTGTGTCGACGGGCCGCTGGGTGGGGGAGGTGGTCATTCGGTCGGGGGTTTCGGCGCTTCGTCCGGGTCTGGGGCGGGCGGCCCCAGCACCGGGCCGGTGGCGGTGTCGGGTGTGCACGCGCTCTTGCGCCCGAGCACGGTGCTGACGACTTTGCCGATCCGCACATCGAACTTCAGCGTAACCACCCCGGGAGTGAGCACGCGCAGCTCGGTGGCCCACGACTCGCGGGGGATCACACAGGCATTACCGCTCAGCACGCGCCAGTACGGGGTGTAGCGCAGCCGCAGGCGGTACGCGCCGGCCCGGTCGACCTGAAGCTTCACCTGGTTGTTGTCGATCTGGAGGATGCGGATGTTCGCGGCCGGGGTGGCGATGGGTGTGGCGTTTGGCACCTCATAGATCGTCCATCCGCCAATACGGGCCACCTGGGGAAGCACATTCCCGGTGCGTAGCAGCTCAGCTTCGGCCTTGGCGCTGAAGTCGAGCCGGTCGTCAGGGAGGAACACATACTTCACGCCCACGCGGGAGAGCCAGGTGTTGTAAATCGCGGGGGTGAGCTCATTGGCGTAAAGGTCGGTGTTGATCGGGAAGTCGTCCTGGCGGTACCAGCCGCGGGTGAGGGGCACACCGCGCCGGGCGAGGAAGAATGCTTCCCAGTGATGGTCGGTCGAGACGATGTTCACGCGGTGGTTGGGGTCGCCGTTCTCGGCGAGGAACGCTTCGACGGGGTACCAGTAGTCCTCGTTGGATGCCTCCACTTGGGCCGCGGCTTGAAGGCCGATGGCGACGGGGTAGGCCTGCCACAGCACGGCACCGCCCACCAACGCAACCGCCATTTGGCGGGGCTGGAATCGTCGCGCGGCGAGGGGCACCAGCAGGAGCGGGGCACCCATGTAGACGAGCAGGCGCCCGACATTTGAGCCGAGCGGGGAGGGCACCACGAATGCCGCGGCCGCGAGGAGCCCGTACGTCGCAAAAACCGCCACGAGCGCCCGCATGTCGGTTCGTCCCCAAGCCAAGGCAATACCGGCGATGCAAAAGGCCAGCACGGCGACGAGGTCGAGCGTGTCGAACGGGTAGCGGCCACCGGGGGATGTGAACGCCCGCCACAGGAATCCGGAGGCCACAAGGATTGCGGCGAATCCGATTGCAACGGTGCGAATGCTGCGTCGCTCCCACCAGCGTGGGGTGATGAGCGCCACCCCGGCGAGAGCGGCGATCAGAAGCAGCAGGGCCAGAAGGTGCGCCAAGGCCACCAACACACCGAGGGCAACGGCCAGCCGACGGCGTCCGGCTTGGAGGGCCACGAGGACGCACATGGACAGCGCGATGCTGAAGAGAAACGGGTAGGTGCCGCTCAGCACCTGAAGGGGCGCGAAGAAGGCGAAGGTGGCGGCGGGCCAGGTGGCCAGGGTGGGCCAGCGTCGGTGAACCAGGCTGCTAAACGCGCCGGCAGCCACTGCGGCGGACCCGGCGACGGCGACCGGTGTGGTGAGTATCCCGGCTACCGGGTAGTACAGCAGGCTGTAGTTGATCTGGCTGTAGCGCCCGGCGTACCAGAGGTTGTCCCAGAACTGCCAGCCCCGTTCGCGCCACACCTCCGTTTGGTACAGGTGCGCGGCGATGTCCCCACCGGGGGGCAGCAGAAAATAGAAGGCCAGGCCGAGGATCCCGGCGATGAGGGCCGCCCACCGTGGTCGCGCGAGTAACTGGGGAAGGCGGGCGAGCGCGTTCACGCGGCCCTAGGGGGTTGGTGGGGGTGTGACAGGTGGAACGGGTGCGGGCGGAGGTGTGGGGGTTGTCGGCGGCGCCGTGGGCGGCGTTCCCGGGGTTGGTGCCCCTCCGCCCTTGTCCTTGTCTTTGTCCTTCTCCTCGTTCTCCTTGTCCCGCGCGGCCTTGTCCTTTGCGGCAGCCTCCGCCTTCTTCTTCGACTCTGCGGCGGCCAAGGCGCTAGCCTGGCGCGTCCAGTAGCTGGAGAAGGGCTTCCAGATCACCGGGTTTTTCGCCTCGGGGAACGATTGCGCCGGCTCGCCCTTCGTGACGATGGCCATGAAGTCGTGCCAGATCTCCGCGGGAAGCTCGCCACCTTCGACGCTGCCATACCCAGGGAAGGTCACGCTGCGGTTGCGGTTCTCCGGGTAACCGACCCAAACGGCGGTCACGTAACGCGGCGTGTAGCCCACGAACCAGGCGTCGGTGCTGTCACTTTCGGTGCCGGTCTTGCCGGCGACGGCAATGTCGCTCAGTTGGGCCCGTGTGCCGGTCCCGCTTCGGACGTTGGCCTGAAGAATCTTCGTAACCTCGGCCGCGACGCCGTCGCTGAAGATGCGCGTGCTCTTTGCCTTGAACTGGGTGGCGGTGCCGTTGGGACGAACGAGGCGACGAATGGGACGAAGCTGCAGCCGCTTGCCTCCGTTGGCCAGGGGCGCGTATGCCCGAGCCATGTCGAGCACGTTCGTTCCGTTCGTAATCGACCCGAGTCCGAACGACAGGTAGTTGCGCGTGTTGAGATCTTCGCCCTCGAGGCCGAGCCCCATGTCCCTGGCCGTATCGAAGACGGCTTGGGGTGAGAGGTCGCACGTCATCTGGGAGTAGATGCTGTTATCGGACGCGACGGTGGCCTGGGCGATCGTTTTCATACCCCCGCTCCGGCGACCAAAGGTGTAGATCGGAGGCACCGATCCCACGGGCGGGTCACATTCACCGCCCTTGTAGATCAACGGCACCTTGCTGAAGTAACGGGTGGTATTCGGATTGACGCCCCGACGGACCGCCTCGGTCAGCACGAAGGTTTTGAACGTCGATCCGCCCGGCCGCTTCGCGTCGCTGGCGAGGTTGAACTTCTTCAGGCGGCCCTTGCCGTACTCGCCGGTCGAGACCATCGTGAGCACGTCACCCGTGCGCACGTCGAGCATCGCGATGGCGGCCGACGGCGGGTCGCTCGAGCGGGCCATGATGCGCTTCAACGTGTCGCGCCCCGCCTTCTGAAGGTCGGGACGCACGCTGGTGTAGACGCGGAACCCACCCTCTTTGACCTTGCTTGCCCGCTCCTTGACGTCGGCGCCTTTCACACCGGAGGTGAGGACGGACTCGATGTAGTCAACGACGAAGCCATCTTCCTTTTGTGTGAAGGCGCTTCCGCGCTTGAGAGCGAGGCCCGACTGTTTCACCTGCGCGGCCTTCGCCCGGTCGAGGTATCCGTCTTTCACCATCTCGTCGAGCACGAGGTTGCGTCGCGCGATGGCGCGCTCTTGCTGCGTGAAGGGGTTGTAGCGACTGGGCGCCTGCGGTAGGCCGGCGAGCAGGGCGGCCTGGCCGATGGTGAGCTTCGATGCGTCTTTGCTGAAGTAGATCAGCGATGCTGCCTGTACTCCGACGGAGTTGTTGCCGAAAAAGACGCTGTTGAGGTAGCGCTTGAGGATGACTTCCTTCGACTGCTCCTCTTCCAGGATCTTCGCGTAGCGGGCTTCCACCAGCTTCAGCTCGATGGTGCGCGGGGCGGTGGGGTGGCAGAGGTTCTTCACGAGCTGCATTGTGAGGGTCGAGCCACCTTGCCGGCCGGCTCCCCCCTGCACGTCACGCACTGCGGCACCGGCGATGCGGTCGTAGTCGATGCCGTTGTGGGAGAAGAACTTCTTGTCCTCGATCGCGACGATCGCGTCCAGCAGGTGCTTGGGCATCGCCTCGAGCGGGATGGCGAGCCGGTTGTTCTCGGCGGCCAGGGTGGCAAGCTTCCGTCCGTTGGCGGCATAGATCGACGTGTTCTGGCCGAGCTTGATCTGGTCGCACTTCGTCTCGCGCAGGCTGTCGCGCACGAGCGTGAACGAGTGCGCGGCCACGAGTGTGCTCCCGCCGAGCAGGGCGCCGACGGTGGGGATGAGCACCCGGCGGATGTCGCGGCGTTTGATGTTGCGGTTGCGTTTGGTGAGGCTCATCGCGGGAATCCCGGGGTGACGGCGCGCACATCCCAGATGACGCGACCGCTCGTGTAGTCGATGAGGCCGATGATCTGGTTCGCGCGGGCACCGATCCGTCCGTGAACGAACCACGTCAAACGGCTACGGGGCCGCACGGTCAGCGTTCGTGTGGGTGGGCGCAGGCCACCGGGGGGGACGGGGATGGTCACGGGGCGTTCCAGATAAACGAGCTCAACGTTGTCAGTGCGTCTCCAGAATCGTTTCGCGGTCGAAAGCGCCGCTCCTTCGGTGCCCAGCTTGGCACGGCGCGAGATGCGGGCGCTATCGGCCAGGAATCGCCAGCCCTTGTCGGGTCGGGTGAGGAAGCTGATGGGTTGCGCGTCTGAGACATAGGTTTGCGCGACGAACGACGGCGCCCACACCGCGGCGAGAGTGCAGATGCCCATGATCGTGCCGACGATCCGGCGACGAGTAACACGCACCTATCCCTCCCGCAAAGCGCCAACAAACGCCGCCGAGTATAGCGCCGACGCGGCGAATCGCTGCCAGACGTCGGGCATGGCAGCATCACTCATGTGAGCGATACCCGCCAGTTCGATGCCGTCCTTTTCGACGCGTTCGGAACGCTCATCGATCTGGACGACCCCGTGCCGCGACTTCGCGACGCTTTGGCAGCCGTCGACACCACCTACCCGGCAGGTGCTGTTGCCAACGCCTTCCGTCGCGAGGTCACGTTCTACCGGGCCTACCAGGACGACGGCCGCGACGAGCCCAGCCTGGCCATCCTGCGGCGACGCTGCGCCGAGGTGCTGCGCGACGCACTCGGATCGAATGCCCCGGTGGCCGAGATCGAACATGCCCTCACGTCGTCGCTCCACTACCGCCTGTTCGACGACGTTGTCCCCGCCCTCGACGCTCTCTTGGACGTCGGATACCGTCTGGCCGTCGTCAGCAACTGGGACGCGGGCCTGCCCGACATCCTCACCCAGCTCGGTATCGCCGACCGGTTCGACGCGGTCAGCGTCAGTGCCATCGTCGGCGCCCGCAAACCCGACCCGCGCATCTTCGGGGACGCGCTCGGGCATCTGGACGTTGTGCCTGATCGCGCAGTGCATGTCGGTGACCGAACCATCGAGGATGTCACCGGGGCTCGTGCGGCCGGTGTGTCGTCTCTTCGGATGGGACGAGGCACGGTCAATGGCGACTTGGCGACTCTCACAGACCTCTTAGATCTGCTTGCGAGATCGACCACCACAGGATTGGCCAAGCTTGGCCAATCGCGTTAGACTGAGCTCATGCGTGTGAACGTTGGCCAAGCAAAAACCGATCTTTCAAAGCTCCTCGCGCGTGTTGAGGCGGGACTGGACGTTGAGATCTCGCGCGACGGCGTCCCCGTTGCTCGGTTGGTGCGTATCGAACGATCCGAGTCGCCGGGCGAACGTTTCTTGGCTGCACATGGATCACTCGCGGGGCGTATTCGCATTGGACCGGACTTTGAGTTCACGGACGAGGAGCTCGACGAGATCTATAACAACGATTGAGGCTCCTCGTCGACACTCACGTTGTGCTGTGGGAGTTCAGTGGTGAGCGGGCCGTTTCCTCCGACGCCCGAGACGCGCTCCTGTCCGCCGAAGGCCTGTTCGTCAGCGCGGTCTCCTTCGCTGAGATGGGAATCAAAGCGGCCGTTGGAAAGCTCGAGGTACCAGAGGATCTGGTTGAGCATCTCCTGGCGAACGGTCTCCAGTTTCTGCCGCTCTCACCCGAACACGGCCTCGCGGTCGCTCGTCTTCCCAGCCACCACCGCGATCCGTTCGATCGCCTCCTGGTGACCCAAGCTCAGATTGAGGGGATGACGATCCTTACCGCTGACCGTGAAATCATGCGTTACGACGTGCCCTGCATCGCCGCTTGAGTCCCGCGCTAGTGGGACAGGGTGGCGTGGCGCAGGAAGGTCGCGACGGCGTCGTCGAAGTCGTCCACGCAGCCGTCTTCGCCCGACGCAACGCAGGACCGCAGGCGCTCGGTGATGAGCAGAAGCCCCACCTGATCGACGGCGGATTTCACCGCGGCCAGCTGGGTCAGGATCTGACGGCACTCGGCGTCTTCCTCCAGCATGCGCTGAACACCACGCAGCTGACCCTCGGCTCGGCGCAACCGCTGAACGAGTTGCTCACGTGTGGCGGGAGCGTTGGTGGCCACTAGTGACCGCACCCACATCCGCCACCGCAGCAGCCCCCGCCGCCACCGACGTTGACCGTGCCCGGCCCGGCACCGCGGCTGGGGCGTGCGGTGACGAACCCGGTAAACAGTTGACGTGCCTCGGTGGTTCCGCACTCGGGGCACACACGGTCCTCATCGCGCAGGAAACCCTGGCGAAACGCTTCGAAGCCGTGCTCGCAGGTGTCGCAAACCAGGTCGTACGTCGGCATCGCGCTACACCAGGCCGAGCTTCTGCTCGAGCGCGGCGCGCGGCATCGCGCCCACGGCCTGCTTGGCGAGGATGCCGTCCTGGAACAGGCCAAAGAACGGGATGCCCGTGATGCCGTAGCGCTGGGCCAGGTCGGGGTGTGCGTCGATGTCGACCTTGCCGACGACGATGTTCTCGTGCGCGCCGGCGATCTCCTCGATGACCGGGGCGATCATGCGGCACGGTCCACACCACTCGGCCCAGAAGTCGATGAGCACGGGCTTGTCGTTCTCCAGGACGGTGCCCTGGAAGTTGTCGCTGGTGATCTCAATGATGTTTGCGGCCATGGGTTCTTCTGTCCTTTGATTCGGGAATGTCTCAGGCGGTGGCGGGCTGGTGAGCGTGTGACTCGATCCATCGCTCAGCGTCGATGGCGGCCATACAGCCGCTGCCGGCGGCGGTAATGGCTTGACGGTACGTGCGGTCCTGGACGTCACCGGCCACGAAGACGCCATCGATGTTGGTGCGGCTGGCATCGGCGACGATGTACCCCTCGTCGTCCAGTGTGATCTGTCCCGCGAAGAGCTCCGTGTTCGGGGTGTGCCCGATCGCGACAAACATCGCTGCCGCGGCGATGTCCTCGGTCTCGCCGGTGACGACGTCGCGTATGCAAACGGTCTCGACCTTGCCGTCGCCCAGCACCTCGGTGACCTCGGCGTTCCAGCGCACGGTGATCTTGTCGTTGGCCAGCACGCGGTCGGCCATGATCTTCGAGGCGCGCAGGTGATCACGGCGGTGCACAAGGGTGACGTGTGAGCCGATGCGCGCCAGGTACAGGGCTTCCTCAGCGGCCGAGTCGCCACCGCCCACCACCACCATCGGCTTGTCCTTGAAAAAGAAGCCGTCGCAGGTGGCACACGACGACACGCCGTGGCCCCGCAGTCGGTCCTCGCTTTCGAGGCCCAACCAACGGGCCGATGCGCCGGTGGAGATGATGACCGTCTCCGCGCGGTACTCGTCGTCGCCGACCCACACGCCGAAGGGATGGGAGGAGAAGTCGACCTTGGTGACGTCGGCGGTCACGATCTCGGTGCCAAACCGCTCGGCTTGGTCACGAAATGCGGTCATCAATTCGGGGCCCTGGATGCCCATTGCAAAGCCGGGGTAGTTCTCGACATCGGTGGTGAGCATCAGCTGCCCACCTGCGCCGTAGCCCTCGAACATGAGGGGCTCCAGGTTTGCGCGTGCGGCGTAGATGGCGGCGGTGAGGCCGGCCGGACCACTGCCGATGATGATGACCTTACGAGCGTCCGCCACGACGCATCCCTTCGTTTTCGACGTCAGTACTCATACCCATGGGGGTATGCTAGCAGCTCGCTCGTGTGGCTGTCGAGGGAGTCACTCAGGCGGAGTCGGCCGGGACCCACACCAGCTTGTTGCCGGCGGCGGTGGGGCGACGCCCGGAGGCGAAGTACTGGCGCCCCTCGGTGGCCTCCGTTCGCTCGATAGCGCGGGCATCGGCCAGGCTCACGACGCCCCACGCGGCCATGAGCCCCACCACCACGCCTTCGGCGATGCCCTCCGCGCCGCTGCTGCGCAGAACCCCGACGAGGAAGATCAGCATGAAGAAACAGCCGATGAGAAGAAAGCCCCCGGTGAAGAGTCCCCAGCTGCGCCAGTCGCGCGGTCCTGCCTCCAGTCTCCGCTTCCCGTCGAGTCGCTTGGCGCGTGGGAGGTACTGCGACGGCGCCGTCTTCTTCAACCACATCCGAAGAAGTGGGAAGAAGATCACCCCGGTGAGGCCACTGACCCCGACCGTGGTTCCGACCCACTTCACGTCGATCCCTTCCGACGAGGCGGCCCGCACACCGGCACTGGCGAACAGAAGCGTCAAACCCACCCCGATCAGCGTCCACGACCACAAGCGCACCAGCGATGTGTACCGCCAGAGCATCTCGTGAGGATCCGTGCGCGTCATTGGTCACAGGTTATCTCGCCGTCGCGTCACTCATGTGACGCGACGCGCCACTTGGCGTACGGGTGGCGCCACTTGGCGGTTCGGCTCCGGACGCAGAACGACCTGAACCTGTTGCGACGTCTCCGGCAGATCCTTCGCCCTAAGCTCCCTCAGTGACGACCACTGCCCACATCTCCCTGCGCGAGCGCATCGCGTCGCATCCACGTCATCGTTGGATGGCGCTCGTGGTCGTCTCGAGCGGGATGTGGTTGTCGGTGATGAACATCAGCATCGTCAACATCGCCATGCCCTCGATGGCGCGCGATCTCGGCGTCGATATCACGGCGATCGCGTGGATCGTGACCGGCTTCTTTGTGACCCAAGCGACGCTTTTGCCCGTGGCGGGGCGGGCCGGGGATCTCTACGGGCGCCGACGGGTGTTTCTCATTGGAGTGGTGGTTCTCATCATCGGGTCGATCCTGTGCGGGCTCGCGTGGGATGCCGGGTCGCTCATCGCCTTCCGCGTCGTTCAGGCCATCGGGGCTTGTGCCATGGCGCCCACGGCGATCAGCTACATCGGGGAGCTGTTCACGCTGCGCGAGCGGGGCACTGCCCTCGGCGTGTACTCGGCGGTCATCAGCATTGCCCCCGTCGTCTCGCTCAACATTGCCGGTGCCCTGGTGGCCGTGTTCGGATGGCGAAGTGTGTTCTGGTTCACACCGATCGTAGGCGTTGCCGTTTTGGTCGGAGCGCTCATGGTTCTGCCCGACCGCGGCGCCCGCGCGGCGCGACGTTCGTTCGATATTCCCGGGGCCCTGCTCGGGGGTGCCGGTCTGCTCGGAGTCCTCCTGGGGGTCTCGCGGGGAGAGGTGTGGGGCTTCACCTCGGCGGCGACGCTCACCGCGATCGTGCTCGGACTGATGGGCCTCGCCGCATTCGTTCTTCGTGAGCGTCATGCGCCCGACCCGCTGCTCGACCTGAGCCTGCTGCGGCTGCGCTCGGTGCGACGCGCCAACGTTGCGGCGTTCGCCTCGGCGGCGGCGCTGTTCGGCGCGCTCGTGCTCCTTCCGTTCTACCTCACGCGGGTTCTTGGCTTTGGGCCCATCGCTTTGGGCCTCGCCATCACTCCCGTGGCCCTCTCGTTCATCGTCGTATCGCCCATCGCCGGTCGTGCCTTTGGCCGTACCGGCCCCGCCCGGATGGCCACTGTGGGCTACGTGGTCTCGGCGTCGGGGGCCGTGCTCGCTGCGGCGATGGCCAGTAGCGAGGCCTACGGCTTGGTGGCCCCCGGAATCGTGCTGTTTGGGGTGGGGCTGGCGATGGCGAGCTCACCCATCACCACCAGCGCCATCAGCGAGGTGCCGCACGCCCAGCTCGGTGTGGCGTCGTCGCTTCCCAGCATCAGTCGCTACGCGGGAGGGGCCCTTGGTGTGGCGGTGCTCGGCGTGATCATGCACGCGGCCATTCCCCCCGGAGCGGAGCGCAGCACTCGTCAGGCGTCCGTCGCCGTGCGGGAACTCATCTCGGGCGGCTTTCGGACTGCGCTGCTGGTGGCGGCCGCGTTCCTCGTCATCGCGGCGATTGCGTCCACGCGTCTGCCACGCCTGCTGCTGCCCGAGCCCTCACCCCGTCGGTAGCCCCGTTGATCGGGCGGAGGGTGTCGATCGGATAAGGTGCCGCCTCGCTTCACGACGCGTGAGATGCGGGTGCTTGATGCCACGGACTGAGCAGAGACGACACACCCGCGGTACCTGGCTTGCCTTCATTGGCATGACCATCTTCACGATGGGAACCAGCATTGTGACGCCGCTGTTCCCGCTGTACGCGGAGCGGTTCGGCCTCTCGGCCGGGGAGATCACGCTGCTGTTTGCCACGTACACGGCGACCGTCGTCCCCACAATGCTCGTCGCCGGCAACCTCAGCGACATCATTGGACGTAAGCGGCTCATCCTGCCGGCGATGACACTCATCGCTGGGGCATCCCTGCTGTTCGGCTTCACGACGTCCGTACCGATGCTGTTTGCCGGTCGCATCCTCCAGGGACTTGCGATCGGCATGTTCCTCGGAGTGGGCGCCGCGTTCGTGGTCGATCACGCCCGACCCGAACGTCGCGAGGCCGCGGCGAAGCTGGCCGGGTTCGGCTTCCGAATCGGCTTCGGGCTGGGTCCGGGTCTTGCGGGTTTGCTGGCCCAGTACTCGTCCGACCCGATTCACCGTCCCTTCCACGGGCACGCGCTGCTCATGGTGATCGCCATCGTGGCCATCATCTGCGCCCCCGAGACGCTTCGCCGCACACGCGGAGTGCGTCTGCGTATCCGCATCGGGGTCCCCGCCGGGCAGCTTCGGGGGTTCGCCACGTTCATCGCACCAGCGGGCTTCCTGATGAGCTTTCTGGACGCCACGCTGCTCTCGCTGGCGCCCATCTACATGGTGCGAACTCTCGGCGAACGCAACCTCGCCCTCGTTGGCCTTGTCGGCTTTCTCATCCTGGGTATGGGTGCGTTCTCGCCGCTGATCTTTCGCCATATCGCGCCGCGCCGTGCCGTGATCGTCGGTGTCATCACCTCCACTATCGGCTCGCTGCTGGTGGTGGGGGCTGCCTGGGCGGGGACGGTGGTCCTGGTGATCGTCGCCGCTGCGGTGATCGGCTTCACCAACGGTCTCATCCTTCAAGGGGCGACCACAATCTGCAGCGTCGTCGTGCCGCTCCAGGAGCGCGGAAAGTTGGTGTCGGCCCTCTACACGTGCTGCTATGCCGGTACGGTCCCCAGCGTGGGCCTCGGGTATCTCTCCAACGTCATCGGACTGACCGAAACGATGGCGGTGTTCTCGGTGGTCGCCGGGCTACTTGCGGTCTTCGTCCTCACCATCGGCCGACGCAACTTCCGTGAGGTGCGCATCTACGAGGAACCACCGATCACGCTTGAGCAGGTCACCGTATGAGGCTGTCGGCGTTCTTTGCCCCGGTTCGGGACACGCCGGATCACATCGCCCTCGCCGAGGAGCTCGGCTTTGATTGTGCCTGGTGCTACGACTCGCCCCTCCTCTACCACGACGCGTTCACCGCCCTGGCGCGTGCGGCGGAGCGCACGTCGCGCATCGGGTTGGGAGTCGGCGTGATCGTCCCCGGCCTGCGGACGCCGGTGGCTACGGCGGCGGCGGTGCGCAGCGTATCGGCCCTTGCTCCTGGGCGGGTGGTCATCAGCGTGGGCGCGGGCTTTACCGGGCGATTCACCCTCGGCCAGGGCCCCGTGCCGTTGCGCGTGCTGGAGCGGGAGGTCACGGACCTTCGCGCGTTGCTTCGCGGCGACGAGGTCATCCACCCGGATGGCGGGAAGCCTATTCGGCCCATCCCGGTGCCCGGTGCCGAGGGCGCGGGCGACGTCCCCATCTACGTGTCGTGTCGCGCACCCCAGGCCCAGGCGCTGGCCGGGCGCATCGGCGACGGCGCCATGACCGGGGTGTTTTTCCCGGGTGGTCTCGGTCTCGTTCGCGACGGAGTCGGCCCCGACATCCCCTTGGTCGTCCACGCGGTCGGAGCGGTAGCCGATGACGACGAGCCTCGCGACAGTCCGCGGCTGGTGGCCGCAATCGGGCCGGTGGTGGCCGTCGCGTTCCATGCGTTCTGTGAGCAGCCCTGGCGTTTGGAGGGGCTCGACCCGGGGCTCCGGGCACGGGCGGAGGCGTACATTCATGAGGTGAACGCCGCACTTCCCCATGACCGTCGCCACCAGGAACTCCATCGCGGACACCTGGTCGAGGTGGTGTTGCCGCAGGATCGCGCGGTGATCGATGCCGACACCATCGGCCGGTTCGGCTTCTGCGGCACCGGCGTGGAGCTACGCGCCCGAGTCCAACAGATGGAACGCGACGGCGTCACGGAGCTGGCGATTCAGCCGGGGGGCGACATCCCCGCCGAGCTTCGTCGCCTGGCCAGGGCGCTGCGATGAAGCGCGGCCCGCTGACGGTGGTGACGGGTTTGGGCGCACTTGCCGCCCTCATCGCAATGCTGGGTTTCGTCGTCGCGAACGCCGGAGACAGTGAGGCCGGCCCCGCCACGCTTCCCGGCCTCCGTCCCGAGGCACTGACCGTGGCCCTCCACGACGACCAGTTGGCAACTGTCGCACCAGACCAGATCTCCGGTCGCCTCGATCGCGTCGCCCAAAGCGGCGCCCCGGTCGCGCGCGTCGACGTCTCGTGGATCGACGTGGCTCCCACCAAACCGGGCGACGCGCGAAACCCCGCCGATCCGGCATACAACTGGGCGCGCCTTGACGCCGTTATCGACGGCCTCGCCACACGGAAGGTGGCACCCATCGCGGTGATCTCCCGTGCGCCGGCATGGGCGAACGAGAACCGCGGCCCGGAGTGGGCGCCAAACCCCGACGACTATGCGGCGTTCGTGCGAGCCTTTGCCATTCGCTATCGGGGAGCCGACCACGGAGCTGTATCGCTCGTCGAACCGTGGAACGAACCCAACAACCCCGTGGCGTTGCAACCACAGTGGTCGGGTACCGGCCCGACGGCAAAGATCGCCTCCGCCGATATCTACGCGGATCTGGTCACCCGGGCGGCCACCGAGTTCGCAGCCGTCTCACCCGACATCGCAATCATTGGCGGGAGCGCGGCGGACATTCCCACGAGCGAGCCGCCCACCGGCGGCGTTGGCGTCGTCGACTTTCTCCAGGCCCTGGCACCGAAATCGCTCCCCATCGACGCCGTGTCCCAACACCTGCGGCCCACGGCAGCCCCCAACGCACCGGCCGACGCGGTGCCATCGTTCTCCACCCTGACGCGCCTTCTCACGGAGATCGATCGCCTCGGCCCCGATCTGCCCCTCCTCATCACCGAGGTGGGGTACGCCACCCCGCCCGGAGTTCTCTCCGAGGAGGATCAGGCCACCTACCTCACGCAGGCGTTGGAGCGCTTGGCGGCCAATCCCCGGGTGCGCCTGGTGGTGTGGTCGACCGTTCAGGACGGTCCGGAGCGGCTCACCGGCCTGCTCCGCGCGGACGGCACCGAGAAACCTGCGTGGGCGACACTTCGCGCCAGCTCCAAAACCCTTCCTTCAGCGACAGGCCCCTAGACGATGCAGACCAATCACTTGTCGAACCTCATGAAGGAGCTTCGCCAGCCCGCCTACCGTCTCACCCAGGCGGTCGAGGCGCGCCGACGTGGCGCGTCGGAATGGGCCGAGGTCACTGCCTGGCCGGTGGCGTTGCGCGAAGCCGTCGCTGCGCGCATGCCGATGTGGACGGTGCAGGCGGTTGCCACCGCCACATCCCGTGACAAGACGACCAAGTGGGCAATGCGTGCCGCCGACGGTGCCACCATCGAGGCCGTCTCCATCGCTCATGCCAAGGAACGTCGCACCGTGTGCGTGTCGAGCCAGGTGGGCTGTGCTTTGGGATGCAGCTTTTGCGCCACCGGCAAGCTGGGCGCCGGACGGAACCTCACCGTGGACGAGATCGTCGACCAAGTGACCTTCGCGGCCATCGCCGCCGAGGAGCAGGACGCCCGTGTCTCCAACGTCGTGTTCATGGGCATGGGTGAGCCCCTGCAGAACCTCGACGCCGTGCTCGCCGCCTGCACCCGCATTTGCGATCCCAGTGAGCTGGGAATCGCGGCCCGGAAGGTCGCCATCTCTACGGCCGGATGGGTTCCGGGTATCGCGCAGATTGCGGCCTACCCGTTGCAGATCCGTCTGGCCATCTCGTTGCACGCGGCGGACGACGAGACCCGGTCGACGCTGATGCCCATCAACAAGCGGTGGCCCATCGCGAACTTGCTGGCCGAATGCCGACGTTACTGCGACACGACGGGCCGGCGCATCTTCATCGAGTACCTGCTCTTGCACGACATCAACGACTCGATCGCCGATGCGAAGCGGCTGGCGGGCCTCATGCGTGACGGCCGCTTCCACGTGAACATCATCGAATACAACCCCACCGAGGGGCCATACCGTGCCAGCTCGTCCGAGCGGCGCGAGGTGTTCATCACCACGCTGGAGCGTGCTGGGGTGACTCCCTCGGTGCGACGTTCACGCGGCGCCGATATCGACGCCGCGTGTGGTCAGCTCGCCCTCAAAGGGGCGTCTTAGCGGTCAGTGGCTGTGCGGGGCCGCGCAGTGTCCGTGGTGGCAATGACACTCGGCCGCCTCGGGGTTGGCTTCGCAAAACGGTGAGCAGTACGTGCTCTCGCCACTTGCTTCGCAGGTGCAGATGTCGTGGGCGCAAACGGCCATTTCAATCACTCCTCGTGTTACATGTGGACAAGGCGGCGAAGTACGCATCCTCGTCCGGGATCTCCAGCGGCGGGGTGATGTCAGTGTGACGCACAACGCCGGTTTTGTCGATGATGAAGGTACCGCGGCCGGAATGCCCGGCACCGTCGAGATACATGCCGTACGCTTTGGCCACCTCGCCCTTTGGTTCAAAGTCGGCGAGCAGGGTCGCGTCGGTGAGCCCGAGCGAGTCGCCGAACGCCCGCTGCGCGTAGAAGTGGTCGACGGAGACTCCAAGGACCTTCGCGTCGGCATCGGCGTACTGCGAGTTGTTGCTGCCGATGTTGGTCAGCTGTGTTGTGCAGACGCCGCTGAACGCGAGCGGGAAGAACACCAGCACAACGCTCTTCTCACCGCGAAACGAGGAGAGCGTCACGGGCTCCCCGTCGGGTCCCTTCAGGGTGAAGTCTGGTGCTTCTTGGCCAACCTCGATCGCCACCGGAAACCTCCGAGTGTTGTGCGCCGTCGCGGGTCGCCGGCGTCTCGTTGGAACGCTACCCTCTACTCGATGAGCGAACCCACCCCAAAGCCCGTGCGCCGACGCGTCACCCCACCGGAGAAAGGCTGGACGCTTGGGGCGAGCGGTTTGCCCCGGCCGGTGTGGGGTGCCCTGGCGGTTTTGCTGGCCCTGCTCGCCGTGCTGCTGTTCGTATTGGGGTACCTCGGCTACGGCGTGCTGGTCCTGCTCCTGGGCGCCGCCGCCGCCGTCAACCTGTGGTAGCTGCGGATGAGCTGGCCCAGCGTCTGCACGAGGCGCACGCCGAGGCGGAACCGCTTGAGATCGACGCGGCAACGCTCAGCGAATGGGTACGCGACGCGGGTGGCGACCCGGACGACGACGTCCTGGTGGCGCAAACCGTCATCGCCTGGAGCCACCTGATTTCCTAACAACTGCCCGGATCGGCCTGAGCATGACGCTCACACGAACATCGCTGGGGGTTGTGAAGTAGTTACGGGTTCTCCCCGGCGGGTATGCCTCGCGCATGCCCGCCGGCCTGAGTTCGAACCGAGGCTCAGCCACCGCTCATTGGACCGGTGCAGGTTCTGCCCTACGGTGAAGGCAATGCCCGGGCTTGCGTCAACTGGAACGTCGATGGTTGGCGCGCTGTCATCGGAACAGAGGCTTGCCCTCGCCGCGGCACTGACCGGGACGGCCGACGGGACCGCGAGGCGATCAACGAGCGTACGCCGGGGTCGTGTCGTCGGGCTGGACATCGCCCGTTCCCTTGCGCTCCTGGCAATGTTCATCGCCCACTTCGCCGCGTCCGTCCACACCAACGCCGGCACATGGCAAAGCCGCGTCGTCGGTTTCACCGATGGGCGGGCCATGCCGCTCTTCATCCTTCTCGGTGGGTGCGGCGCAACGTTCCTCCTTGCCCGCTCGCGGCGCCCGTGGCGCGAGATGACCGGCCGGGCAATCGTGCTTCTGCTCCTGGGCTTGGCGTTTGCGGCCACCCAGCCGGTGGCCGTGATCCTGCAGGCGTACGCAGTGTATTTCCTCCTGGCCGTTGCGGCAGCGAAGCTCCCCACGCGTTGGTTGCTTCCCACGGCCGCTGCCGTCACCGGCGCGGGGGCACTCTCGGTGATGTTCGTGACGCGACACCTTCCGACGGAGCTCGACTATCGCGACAGCGTCAGCGACACGTTCGGCTCACTCGGCTTGCTGGCGAAGCCCCACGTGCTTCTGTCCGACATATTCATCACCGGCTACTACCCGGTCTTTCCCTGCTTCGGGTTCATCCTCGTGGGGATGTGGGTTGCCCGAATCGATCTGACGTCACGCCGCTTTCGTGTGGGGCTCGTGGCCGCTGGTATCGCCCTCTTCGCCGTGGGGTACGGCGCCGGCGCGCTCACCGAGGGCCAACGCGAGGATCTCACGTCGGCAACGGATCAGATCTTGGTAGGGGCAACGCAGCAGCATGGCGCGTTCGTCGTTGACACGTCGGTGATCGTCGAGCGCAGCATCGGATCTGTGTCAGGAGCTATCCCTGGCGCGGGGTCCATCGCGGATCCCGATGGGTGGGACCTCCTCGACCAGAAAGGGCATTCCCACATGCCGGCATGGATGATCGGCGCCACGGGTTGGTCGCTACTGGTGATCGGACTCTGTCTGCTCCTGCCGGGCTGGGCGCGGAAGATGATGCAACCTCTTGTGGCTTTGGGCCAGTTCGCGCTCACCGCCTATGTCGCACAGCTCATCCTGTTCCGCTGGCCCCTCAAAGACTGGCCCGGGGATCGTGGGCCAACGACTCAGATCATGTTGACCGTTGCGGGCTGGGCCAGCCTGGCCATCGTGGCCTGGGCGTGGAAGGCACGAAGCGCTCACGGCCCACTCGAGTACCTACTGCGCTTGGCGGGGCGGCTGACGTCCTGGGTGCCCTCACGCGGCGTCACCCCGTCGCCACGGTGATCACAGCGTCCGGATGGCCTCGCTGATGACGTGATCGAGTGACGCTCGTTCGAGTTGGAGCCCCAACCGGTCGGCGAGTGCGGCCGCCAGCCCGTCCTCCAGTGGCCCGCGCTCGGGGTCGGCGCCCTCGGCGGCGATCGAGGTGGTGGGGACATCGGGTGCGCCGCATGCGCTCATGCGAACGAACCACGCGGGGTCGGGATCACGGTTCAATGCCAAGCCGTGCGTGCTGATTCCCTGCGTGACGCGGATACCCACGCTGCCGAGCTTGCGCCCCTGCGCGTAGACGCCCATCGCGTCGGCTCCCGGGGCCGCTCCGGGCACTCCGCAGGCGTCAGCCATCGCCGCGACCTGGGCTTCCACAAAGCGGCGCACCCCACCGTGGGCCCGAATGTCGGCGATGACGTAACCGGTGGTCTGGCCCGGGCCATGCCAGGTCATCTGTCCACCGCGGTCGGTGTGAACGCAGGTTGCGCCTAAGGCCGCCAGCGTGTCGTCGTCGACGAAGAGGTCCTCACGGCGGCCGTGACGGCCGTAGGTGTAGACCGGCGGATGCTCCAACAGCCAGACGACGTCCGGAATCTCACCGGCCCGGCGCCGATCGGCAAGGTGACGCTGGATATCCCAGGCCTCGCGGTAGTCGATCTGTCGTGACGTGATGAGAAGGGCCACGTCACCGAGAGTAGCTAATACTCGGCGACGATCAGGCGGTAGCCCAGGTCCAGCTCCTCCTGGCCGAGGAGCCAGCTGTGCTGACCCTCCCACGCTCCGGAGCGGAGGTCGTCGGACAGTCGACGAAGTCCGTCGAGCAGACGGTCGTCGCCCAACTCCGCCATCGTCGGGATGGACCGTCGGATACGCGACTCGAGGTACAGGGATGGCCGACGCCAGTACGCCCCCAAGAACCCGTCACGACAGTCATGCGGGATCGGCACGTCCTGAACGGTCACCTCTCCACCGAGGTTCTCGCAGATGTTCGCGACGGAAGGGAAGCGCACGGAGTCGAGGAACGCGAGGTCGGGGAAGTAGCGGTACGCCCAAAACGCGCTGGCCACACGGGTGTCGAGGGTGAGGACGACGGCGCGACGCGAGGCGACGCGCGCCATCTCGCGAACTCCGGCCAGCGGATCGGTCCAGTGGGCGATGGTCAGCACGGACATGGCGGCGTGAACGGCGTCGTCGCGAAACGGCAGGTTTTCGGCCGTGGCCTTCACCACCGGCGCCGAACCGGGCTTGCGACGCTTGATCATGAGGTCGCTGGGCTCGACGGCAACGACACGACGGTTGGGCGGCTCGTACGAGGCGGTCCCCGCGCCGATGTTCAGCACTGATGGCGCGCCGCCAACGGCCTTCGCAATGTGTCGCAGGATGCGGGTGTCGGCCCGGCGCACTGCGCCATAGCCACGACGAACCGCATCGTACGCGTAGGGGTTACGCGGCGTCGCAACTGGCGAACCGTCCATGGAAAACATCCTCCTTGAATCCCACCTGCGCGGCCGGGAACAACTCCACGATCGAACGAAGCAATCCTACAGGAAAGTGGCGCGAACGATCGTTGTTAGTCAGGTGCGAATAACGCTCATGCTGAGTTCCCCGGAGCGGGGGTCGCGCGGGCGCCTCCGCGACGGCGCGGCGGCAAGTCGGTGACGACCCCAGCGGCCACTTCGGCCGTCAACCCGATCGTCTCGGAGAGGGTGGGGTGCGGGTGGATCGTCATGGCCACATCCTCCACCGTTGCTCCAAACTCCATCGCCAGCACCAGCTCGGCGATGAGCTCACCAGCGCCTTTGCCGGCAATTCCGGCGCCGAGGATACGCCCGGTTCCGGGCTCGACGATGAGCTTGGTCACACCCTCGGGCCGTCCCACACTGAGCGCGCGGCCTGATGCCGCCCAGGGGAAGCGATACACCTCATGGGCGACCTTCTCGGCCACGGCTTCCGTCTCGGTGAGCCCCGCCCAGGCCACCTCGGGGTCGGTGTAGGCAACCGACGGTATCGCCGCCGGGTCGAACAATGCGCCTGCTTCACCGGCGATGACCTCTGCGGCGACTTTTGCCTCATGGGTTGCCTTGTGGGCCAGCATGGGGTGGCCGACGACATCGCCGATGGCAAAGATGTGCGGCACATTTGTGCGCAGGTGGCCGTCGACCGCGATGAAGCCACGCTCATCCACGGCCACGCCGGCGGCCGCGGCATCGATCGACGCACCGTTGGGGCTCCGGCCGACCGCCACGAGCACGCGATCGACTGTCATCGGTTTTGGGGCATCCTCGCCGTCGAAGCTCACCCGCAGTCCGCGGCTCTTCGCCTCGATCGTGAAGACCTTCGTGTTCAGGTGGATCGCCGCGTAGCGGCCGCTGATGCGCTCAGCGAGAGGGGCGACGAGGTCGGGGTCGCAGCCGGGCATCAGTTGGTCGGCCATCTCGACCACGGTCACCCGTGATCCGAGTGCGTCATAGACGCACGCCATCTCCAGGCCAATGATGCCCCCGCCGACGATGAGGAGCCTTTCGGGGATCTCTTCCAGCTCCAACGCCCCAGTGGAGTCCATGATGCGCGGGTCCTCCGGGAAACCGGGAAGGACAACCGGGCGTGAGCCCACGGCGATGATGGCGTGGTCGAACGAGATGGAGGTTGTTCCATCAGCGCTGGCCACCTCGATGGTGCGTGGCGAGGTAAAGCGTGCGTCCCCGCGGACGACGCCCACGTTACGGGCGGCAGCGAGCCCGTCCAGGCCCGAGGTGAGCCGTGCAACGACCGCGTCTTTCGAGGCCCGGATGGCGTCGAGGTCGAGTTCGAGCGATCCAAACCCAATCCCATGAGCGGAGGCGGCCTCAGCATCGGTCAACACCGCTGCGGTGTGAAGGAGGGCCTTGGACGGAATGCACCCGACGTTGAGGCACACACCGCCCAGCGTGGCGTCACGTTCCACAAGGAGCGTTTCGATGCCGAGGTCGGCGGCACGAAACGCTGCGGTGTATCCGCCCGGCCCGGCTCCGATGACCACGAGCGGGCTGTGTCGGTCGGCCGGGGGAGGCGGAGTCGATGGCGTGGTTGGGGCCGCCGCCGCCGGAGGCGCCTCGGGCGGCGGATCGTTGGGTGTGTCGACCTCGGGCACGCGGGTGCCGATAGGTTGGGCCGGCTGACCGCCATCGGCCGCCGCACCTTCGAGCACGAGAATCACCGTTCCGGTGGAGACGTGATCACCGACGGCGACCCGGAGTTCCTGCACCACGCCCGCGTGCGACGACGGGATCTCCATCGTGGCCTTGTCCGACTCGAGCGTGATGAGCGGCGATTCAACCGCGACGGTGTCACCGGGGTGCACGAGCACTTCGATCACCGGGATGTCGGCGAAGTCGCCCAGTTCGGGGATGCGGACCTCGATGGGCTCGCTCATAGCAGCACCCGCCTCAGGTCGGAGAGAACCCCGGCCAGGTGGGTGGTGAAGCGTGCGGCCTCGGCCCCGTCGATCACGCGGTGATCGTACGAGAACGACAGCGGCAACATCAGGCGGGGAGCAAACTCACTGCCATTCCACACGGGCTTTTGCGATGAGCGTGAAACACCCAAGATGGCCACCTCTGGGGCATTGACGATGGGAGTGAAGGCCGTCCCGCCGATACCGCCGAGGCTTGAGAGCGTGAACGTTCCCCCGGACATTTCCGCGGGCGAGAGGGTCCCTTCACGGGCCTTGCCGGACATTTCGGCAAGCTCACGTGCGATGTCGAGGATGCCCTTCTGATCGACGTCGCGAATGACGGGGACCACGAGCCCCTGTGGCGTGTCGGCGGCAAAGCCCAGGTGGTAGTAGCGCTTCAGGATGAGGTCGTCACCATCGAGCGACGCGTTGACGCGCGGGTGGTCCCGCAGCGACGCCACACATGCCTTGAGCACCAACGCCACCATCGTCACCTTGACGCCGGCGTCTGTGTTCTCCTCGTTGGTCTGTTTGCGAAACGCCTCGAGGTCGGTGATGTCGGCCTCATCGAACTGAGTGACATGCGGGATGGTGACCCAGTTGCGCTGCAGGTACCTGCCGGCGATTTTGGCGATACGGGAGCGGGGCTCACGTTCCACGGGACCGAATTGGGCGAAGTCGATCTGCGGCCACGGGGCGAGGTCGAGTGCTGATCCGGTCACGGCGGTGGGGGCGACATTGCTCCCCGTTGTTGTGACACTGGGGCCGGTGGTGGATGCGCGCGCGCCGTCCAGGTCGGCAACGACGATCCGGCCGTTCCTCCCCGTTCCCACCACGGTGGTGAGGTCGACGTTGAGCTCACGGGCGCGGCGGCGCACCGACGGGCTGGCATAGACCGAACCGACGGCAACGCTGGCGGCTGGTGCAGCTGCGGTCGCCGCCACGGGAGGCGCCGACGGCGCCTGCTCGGCGGGGGGAACAGGTGCCGCCAGGGATGCCTCAACGGGTGTCGGTGCATCGGTCGCCTCCGCTCGGCTCTCCGCCGCCGGTGGCGCGGACTCCGGCGTGAGGGTGAGAATCGGCGTGCCCGCGGAAACGCGGTCGCCCACGGCGACACGAAGCTCGGCCACAACGCCGGCGACCGTGGAGGGCACGTCCATGGTGGCCTTGTCCGACTCCAAGGTCACCAGTGGCGATTCAACGGCCACGCGGTCGCCGGGCGCGACGAGCACTTCGATGACGGGGATGTCGGCAAAGTCGCCGAGGTCGGGGACGGTGATCTCGGTTACCTGTGCCACGGCGCATCGGCCTCCGTGTCGATCCCGAACTGCTCGATGGCGGTTTGGGCGAGGGACGTGTCCACCAGCCCTTGCTGGGCCAACCCCACAAGCGCCGCCACCGCGATGTGATGGCGGTCCACTTCGAAGAATTTCCGTAGGGCGGCGCGGTAGTCGCTTCGCCCGTATCCGTCGGTGCCGAGAACGCGGTAGCGATCGGCCGACGGGATGAAACCACGGATGCCGTCGGCAAACTGGCGCATGTAGTCGGTGGCCGCCACGATCGGTCCGGAACGTCCGTCGAGGCACTCCTCCACATAGGGACGGCGCGGCTTCTGGGTGGGGTGAAGACGGCTCCACCGCTCGGCCTCCATTCCGTCGCGACGCAGCTCGGTGAAGCTGGTGACACTCCAGATGTCGCTGTCCACACCGAAGTCGTTGGCCAGAAGCTCGGCCGCGGCGATGGCCTCCCGCAGGATCGTTCCCGACCCCAGCAGCTGCACCCGGGGCCGGTCGGACGTCGGCGCCTCACGCAACAGGTACATGCCGCGCAGAATCCCGTCACGGGCCCCGTCCGGAAGCGCCGGGTGGGTGTAGTTCTCGTTCATCACCGTGAGGTAGTAGAAGACGTCTTCCTGCTCCTCCAGCATGCGACGCATACCTTCCTCGATGATCACCGCCAGCTCATAGGCGTAGGTGGGGTCGTACGAGCGGCAGTTGGGAATGGTCGACGCAAGAACGTGGCTGTGCCCGTCCTCGTGTTGCAGGCCCTCGCCGTTGAGCGTCGTGCGTCCGGAGGTCCCCCCGATGAGAAAACCGCGTGCCCGGTTGTCGCCCGCGGCCCAGGCCAAGTCGCCGACCCGTTGGAAGCCGAACATGGAGTAGAAGATGTAGAAGGGGAGCATGGGAATGTCGTGGTTGGAGTACGACGTCGACGCAGCGATCCATGAGCTCATGGCGCCGGGCTCGTTGATGCCCTCTTGGATGACCTGCCCGTGGAGGTCTTCCCGGTAGAACATGAGCTGATCGGCGTCTTCGGGAACGTAGAGCTGGCCCACCTGGGAGAAGATGCCGAGTTGGCGGAACATGCCTTCCATGCCGAATGTTCGCGACTCGTCGGGAACGATCGGCACGACTCGTGGGCCGACGGTGGCATCCCGCACGAGCGCCGACAGGATGCGTACGAACGCCATCGTGGTCGAGATCTCACGCTCCCCACTGCCATCGAGTTGTGACTGAAAGGCCGACAACTCGGGTGCGTCAAGCGGCTGTGAGGTGCGCCGACGCGACGGCAGGCCGCCACCGAGCGCCTCGCGACGTTCGCGGAGGTACTGCATCTCGGGTGACTTCCCCGGCGGCCGGTAGAAGGCCCCCTCGCGAACCTCTGCGTCGGTGAACGGCAGGTCGAAGCGGTCGCGGAAATCGAGCAGTGACTGCTCGGTCATCTTCTTCTGCTGATGGGTGATGTTCTGCCCCTCACCCGAGGCGCCCATCCCATAGCCCTTTATCGTCTTGGCGAGGATCACGGTCGGCCGGCCGTCGGGTGAGTTGACCGCCTGGTGATAGGCGGCATAGATCTTGCGCGGGTCATGGCCACCACGGTTCAGCGCCCAGATCTCCTCATCACTCATATCGGCCACCATCGCGGCCAATTCGGGGCGCACACCAAAGAATCTTTCCCGCACATAGGCGCCATCTCGCGACTTGAAGGCTTGGTACTCCCCATCGACGCACTCCATCATGCGCGCCGCCAAGTTCCCGTCGTGATCGGCGGCGATGAGCGGGTCCCAACGGCGTCCCCAAACCACCTTGATGACGTTCCAGCCCGCGCCGCGGAAGTTCGTCTCGAGCTCCTGGATGATCTTGCCGTTGCCGCGCACCGGCCCGTCAAGTCGCTGCAGGTTGCAGTTCACCACGAAGATGAGGTTGTCGAGCTTCTCTCGCCCGGCGAGTGAGATGGCCCCCATCGACTCCGGCTCGTCCATCTCTCCGTCGCCCATGAAGGCCCAGACCTTGCGCCCGGTCGTGTCCGACAGCCCTCGCGCTGTGAGGTACTTCATGAACCAGGCCTGGTAGATCGCCATCAGCGGCCCGAGACCCATCGAGACCGTGGGGAACTGCCAGAAGTCCGGCATCAGCCACGGGTGGGGATACGACGACAGTCCGCCGCCCGCGACCTCCTGCCGAAAGAGCGACATCTGCTGCTCGCTCAGGCGCCCCTCCAGGAACGCCCGCGCGTAGACACCCGGGGAGGAATGGCCCTGGATATAGATGAGGTCGCCGCCGTGCGCGTCATTTGGCGCATGCCAAAAGTGGTTGAAGCCCACCTCGTACAGCGTCGCCGCCGATTGGTAGCTCGCGATATGCCCGCCCAGCTCCGACGACTCCTTGTTGGCGCGCAGCACCATGGTGAGGGCATTCCATCGCACCAGCGACCGCAGCTTGTGCTCGATGTCCTGGTCGAACGGGATCGACGCTTCGCGGTCGGGGGGGATGGTGTTGAGGTACGGCGTCTCCCCCCGGAAGTTGAGGGGCACGCCGTGCTGGGTGGCGTGGGTCAGCGCTCCGTCGAGTAGCTGTCCGGCACGTGCGGGTCCGTCGTGCTCCACAACCGTGTCGACGGCCTCCCGCCATTCCGCGGATTCGATCGGGTCGAGGTCGACGGGCGCTGGTGCGTCCGGAGGTGTGGCGTCAGACTGAGCCATGTCCATAACCTAGCCCCTTCCCCCGGGTGGACGTCGGGGTGCTGAGGTCGTTGCCCGGGGTCGCCGCAGAGTGCGGTTCCCCAATGGAAGGACTGCGAGGGATGTCGACCTCGCCGCTCGTGGGATGCCGCCGTCCCGTGGGCCACGCCACCAGAAGAAGGAGGATGAGGAGTCCGTTTCGGACGGTCAACAGGTCTACCGGAAGTCGATCGGCTGTTGACACGAGGTCCCCGTACAAGCGTGGATAGACCGTGTGGGTGAGGCCAAAGATCGCCAGCACGAGGGCGCCGGCCACCCTGCCTCGCCACCCCGCAATGAGAAGCACGGCGGGAAGAAGCCACACGAGGTACTGGGGCGACGCCACCTTGGCAAACGCGACGACCGCGACGAGGGTCGCCGCCATGGCATGCACGAACTGCCGGTCGGGATGAGCGGCCGGCCCGCGTGCCATCGCCACGATGATTCCGACGAGCGCCACCGCGACGAGGGCGGTGCTGATGATGGCCAGGGTGTCGGGGCCGGCCCCGACGAGGTTGTCACTGCCAAAGCTGAACTCTGCTTGGTAGGGCCGGTTGGTGAGGTGCACCAACGACGCCACAAAGGATTCCACTTGCGCGGGCCGTTCCAGGTGGTACGAGAAGAGCCGCCAGGTTCCCTCGGGTGCGATCACGGCAAACGGAGCGATCGTTGCCGCAACCGCGACGCCAAACGCGGTCGTTCCCGCCACCGCCTGTCGTGATCCACGCTGGCGCAGGTGCCAGATCATGAGCACGGGCGCCACAACGACCGGTGTCAACTTGATCGCCGTGGCGATTGCCAGAAGAGTCCACGCCCAGCCCATCTTCCGTCGCAGCGCCGCCACGAGAACCCCGCCGAGCAGGGCGGCGACGGCCAGGTCGTAGCGGTTTGCCACCAAGCCACCGAGCAGGAGCGGCGTCGCGGCGACGATAGCGCCTGCGGTGACCTGACGCACGGTGCCGTACCCGAGCGTGCGTGCGGCCGCAACCGCGCTGAGCGCCGTGGCGATGAGGCAGGCCAGCATCGCGATGCTCCACGCCCCGGTGTCACTCCCGGGGATGCGATCGACCACCCAGAACAGTCCGGTTGCCAGCGGCGGGTATTCCACGTCGAAGTCGCGGTAGGGCACTAGCCCGGCGTCCAGAAGGCGTGCTGTATGACGGTAGACCACCAGATCGCCCGGGCCGGAGCTGTCGCGAATCACCCATTCCGCGAGGGCCCATGACGCCGCGCACAGCCCCGCGACGGTGCCGTCGACGAGCCGCTTCACGGAACTCGCGCCAATCGGATTTCGTTGCGGTCGAGGTCGACCAGGGCGGCCATTGGAGCGCTGCCGCCCGCGAGTCGGGGCCCGGCCGTCTCGCCACCGGTGCGGTCCAGGTCCGCGCAGGAGATGGTGGACGTTTCCCCGCCGAGCCGTGCGACGCGCGCTCTCACAAGGCCGTTGTCAAGCTCTTCCCAGGCGGCGAGGGGAACGCCCCCGGCGCCGATCTGCACCTCGGGTGAGGTCGCCTGACCATCGGGGCTCGACAGTTGGCGGGGCGGGGACCAGCGACCCGCCCCATTCTCGAGCGCGGCGTGGATGGTGGAGTGGTCGTCGTCACGGGCCGCCCACACCACCACCGCGCGCCCATCGGGAGTCACCGCGATATCCGCTCCGAGGTCGTTGCGCCGGGGGCGGAGCAGGCGTTCCGCAGGCTTCGGCGCCGAGGCCACAGGTGTCGGCGGGCCCCAACCATCTCGGGTGAAGCGGCGAGCGACGATGATGAACCCGTCGCCGCGCTCCTCGATCCACACAACGGAGGCGGCGCCGCGCGCGTCGATGGCCACTTCCGCATTCTGGCCCTCCCGACGCGACGCGGATACCGGCGCGGGGGCGGTCCACTGCCCCTCTGTACGCACTGCCGCCATGACCCGTGACGGCGAGACACCGTGGTCTTCCCACACCACGATCGCTGCCCCGGATGGCGCCACCGCGATGCGTACGCGTTGGGCGGTTCCCGTTTGGGTGAGCTGCGTGGGGGGCTGCCACGCCGCTCCGTTCGCGCCGGTTGCCACTTCGACGATCGCTCGGTCTGTCACCCGGCGCGTCCACACCACCAGGGCATCGCCGGCGGCGCTGATCCCCACATCGGGGTCCTGAGCGCCTTCGGCCCCGAGTCGACGTGGGGCGTCCCACGTCAGGGCGGCGTCGCGCAGCGAAACCTCCAGATGTGGGCGGCCGTTGCGATTGGTCTGCCACGCGGCAACGGCCGTGTCGTTGGCGGCAACCGCAAGCGCGGGAAACCGCGCGACGGCGGAGGAGAGTGCCGCGGGCCGCGTCCACCCACCCCCGACCATGCGTGACACCACTTCGATCGGTCCCCCGCGGATGGGTTCCCACGCCACAACAACTCCCCGACCCCCATTTGTTGCGATCACCGGGTCGCGGCGGTCACCATCACTGACGGTGAGCGGAGTGGCGACGGTGGCGCACCGCGACGCCCGTGGAGAGGCTCCACACCCCACGAACAGTGTGAGCGCGGCGCAGACCCCCAGGCCGGCGCGCTGACGCGCCTTAGCCGTTGTCGGCAACCTCGACATGCCGCTCGAGGATCATGATGTCGCGCCACTTGTCGGCCACCTTGCCGTGCGCGGCGAACGTGCCGACCGTCCGGAACCCCGCTCCGTTCGCCAGCGCCAGGCCGGCTGGGTTCTCGGGAAAGATCATCCCCACCAGCTTCCAGTAGCCGAAGGCGGGAGCTTCGATGATCAGGTGGTCGAGCATGTCGCGACCGACGCCATGGCCACGTTGAGTGAACGTGACGTAAACGGTGTACTCACCCACCCCGCTGTACCACGACCGGTGTGAAAACGGGGCGAGGGCCGACCACGCGACGACGTCGCCGTCGCGCTCACCGACGAAGACCGGGGCGGTGGCCGCTCGCCCGGCGAGCCAACCACGGCGTTCCTCCTCTGTGTGCGGCCCGGTGGCGAAGGTGGCGGTGCCGGTTGCGATGGCCTCGTCGTAGATCTCGCCGAGGGTGGCCGCGTCCTCCACTGTGGCCCGGCGAATCGTCAATCCGCCTACTGGCACGAACCCTCCAGATCTTTGGGGCGATCCTGAAGCGTCATCGTGACCGGAACCTTCTTGCCGTCGCGAAGGACAACAAGGTCGATGGAGTCGCCAACCTTGCGGCTTCCCACCTGTTGGGCGAGGTCACCGAAATCCCGAATGGGTGTGCCGGCGATCTCGATGATGATGTCCCCTCCCTTCGGCGGGGAGTTCTGGGGCGCATTCGATCCGATGAGGCCCGCCTTCTTCGATGGGCCACGGTCATCCACCTTGCGAAGGACGACGCCGGTCGTCTGCGACACACCGAGCTCCTTCGCGAGGTTCGGTGTGAGCGGTTGGCCCTGAACTCCGATCCAGGCGTGAGTGGGTATTCCGCTGGCGATGATTGCCTCAGCGACGGGTCGCACCGTGTCGATGGGAAGAGCGAAGCCGATGCCCTCCGAGCCACCGCTCTGGCTGACGATCTGCGAGTTGATCCCGATGACACGGCCCCTCAGATCGAGCAGTGGCCCGCCCGAGTTGCCCTTGTTGATGGCTGCGTCGGTTTGGATGGCGTTCGCGATGATCGACTCGTTCGGCGAGCAAATCTGGCGTTTGAGGGCGGAGATGATGCCGGTGGTGGCGGTTTGCTCGAAGCCGAGGGGGTTACCGATTGCGACGACGGGGTCACCGACAGTGAGGCGCGCGCTCTCGCCGAGGGGGAGCGGCTTGGCGCCCGGCGGGACCGACCCGACATCGAGAACAGCCAGGTCGATCGATGCATCGGCGGCAAGAATCTTCGCGTCCTGCTCGGTACCGTCGGCATAGGTCACTGTGACATTGCGTGCGCCCTCCACGACATGGGCGTTGGTGAGGATGCGCCCCTCGTCATCGATCAGAAAGCCCGTCCCCAGCCCTTGAGAGTGCTGCACCAGCACGATCCCCGGTGACGAATCCCGAACGACCTTCTGAACGCCCTGAACCGGCGAGCTGTCATCAGGCGTTGGCTCGGGTAGCGCCGGGGCACTTGGCGCGGGTGGCGTGCGAGTGCTGTCCTGCGACGCTGCGGCGGTGACGGTGCGCGTTTCCGCGGCCCGGTCGTTGTCGGTGAGCTTCGCCACACCCAGAGCCGCTGCCGCCCCGATGACGGCGGGAAGGATTGCCCCGGCGATCCACCGGCGTTTTGGCGGAGCCGGCGGCGGTTCGGGCGGCGGGTACGGATTTCGGATTGGCGGCAAAGTTCCCACGTCACCCGACAGGGTAGCTTGCGCGGTGACGGGAATGAGGGGAGCGGTTACCCTGGACCCATGGGCATTCGGTTGTCGTGCGTCGTTGCTTGTCTTGTCAGCCTTGTGCTGATCTCGGTGGGTGGCTGCGGCGGACGTTCGGTTGATAGTTCGTACCGCCCCGACCCAATCGCGTTCATCGGTGCTGCAGAGCGCGGGGACAGCGAACAGGTGGACCGGCTTCTGCGCGCGGGCGTCGCCATTGACGGTCGTGACCCCAGCGGTCGCACGGCCCTCTTGGCTGCACTCGGCTCGGGCGCGGATGCCGTGGCCCTGCGCCTCATCGCCGGTGGGGCCAACATCAACGCCCGAGCCGAAAATCACGACACTCCCTGGCTTCTCGCCGGGGCCGAGGGGCGCGTCGCCGTCCTTCGGGAGATGATCCCGCGCGGGCCCGATCTGACGATCCTCAACCGCTTTGGTGGAACTGCGCTCATTCCGGCGTGTGAGCGGGGACATGTTGCGGCCGTACGCGTGCTGCTCACAACCACGATCGACGTGGACCACGTCAACAACCTCGGCTGGACGTGTCTCTTGGAGGCGGTCATCCTGGGTGACGGTGGCGCCGATCATCAGGCAATCGTTCGGGACGTTCTGGCGGCCGGAGCCAACCCGAACCGGGCCGATCGCGCAGGTGTCACCCCCCTTGCGCACGCCGAGCGACAGGGCTTTCGCGTGATCGCCAACCTGTTGCGTTCCCGCGGGGCGATAACGCGTCCATAACCCGTTACCGGTGTGGGCAACCTAGAATTGCCGCATGGCCCAACGCATCCTTGTCGTCGACGACGAACAGTCCATCCGCACCATCGTCGAGTACGCGCTGAAAGACGCGGGGTTCGACGTCACATCTGTGGGCCGGGGAGACGACGCCCTCGTGGCCATCGAGGCCGAACCCATCGATCTGGTCGTCCTCGACGTCATGCTGCCCGGCATGGACGGCCTGGAGGTGTGTCAGAAGATTCGCGCCGAGCGCAGCGTGCCGATCATCATGCTGTCGGCCCGCGGAGAGGAGCTCGACAAGGTCCTCGGCCTTGAGCTGGGCGCCGACGACTACGTCACCAAGCCCTTCTCGCCGCGTGAGCTGGTGTCGCGCGTCAAGGCCAACCTTCGCCGCGGGCGCATGGACGTCGACACCGTCGACGAGTCCATTCGCATCGGCGACTTGGTCATCGACCCCGCTGCGCGTTCCGTCACCCGAAACGACGAGGAGCTCACGCTCACGCTCTCGGAGTTCGAGATTCTCCACAAGCTCGCGAAGTCGCCGCGGCGGGTGTTCACGCGCCAGGAGCTGATGGACCACCTGTGGCGTGGCACGTTCTACGGCGATCTGCGCAGCGTCGACGTGCATGTGCGCCACCTTCGCCAAAAGGTTGAAGACGACGCGTCGAACCCGGTGCTCATCAAGACCGTACGCGGGGTGGGGTACGCCTTTGGTGGGGAGGACGGCCCCGCCGGGTGAGTACTCGCCCAAAACGTCTGAGCTCTGCAAGCGTGGTTGGTTGCGGCGTTCATCGCCCTCGGCGCGCATGGCCAGTTTGGCAGTGGCGCTTGTGGTGTTCCCGACGCTTGAGGCCAACATCCGGAAGGAACAAGCCCGGCAGGCACAGGCGCGATCTCATTCGCACGCTTGCAGAACAATCGCGATTTTGGCGCGAATTCGCGCAGGTCGCGGTCGGCACTCTGGCCAGCACGTTGGAGGGCGACACACGCCTGTCGTTCTTTACCGAGACCGTTCAGCCCCAGACGTTTCAATCCTCGATCACCCGCGGCTATCTCACGTCGGGTCGGCTCTCGGAGGCGGGCAAATGGGTGGTCGACGGAAACACCCCACAGCAGCGATTTCTCATTCGGGAAACGCCGAACGGGGACATCGTCGAAGGGGCGATACGCGTCCGCGTCGATGATGTCGACGACTACGTCCTTGAGGCCGCGATGCCCGTACGCGGCACGGCCGATCGCCTCGCCTTCGTGCGGCGGCGGGTTCTGTTGGCGGTGGCCCTTGTGCTGGGCCTCGCATCGTTGGCCGGTGTCGGGCATCGCACGCATCCTCGGGGCACGCATCCGCGGGTTGGCAGGAACCGCCTCGACCCTTGCCCGGGGCGATCTGTCGGCGCGCGCGGCCGAGGTCACCCCGCTCGAGCTGGCGTCGCTCGGGGAGAGCCTCAACACGATGGCGGCTCGCCTGGAGGGCCTCGTGGCCGAAACGGTCAGCGACCGTGACCGCGCCCGCGCCCTTGTCGCCTCGCTGACCGAGGGTGTCCTTGCGGTGAGCGAGACCGGCGAGGTGGCCGTGGCCAACGATGCCGCACGGGAGCTCTTGCGCATTCCCGAAGGTGCCGAGACGTTGTCGATCGACGAGCTTCCCGAAGCGGTTCGCACCCCGGTGCGACAGGCGCTGGCGGAGCCGGGCACCGAGTCCACAGTGGAGGCGACGCTGCCAACCGGCCGGGAGGTACTCCTGTCGGTGTCGCCGCCGGTTGGCGGTGCCGGCATCGTCCTGACCATGCGTGATGTGACCGAGGAGCGGCGTCTCGCACGTGCCCGCCGCGACCTCATCGCCAACGTGTCGCATGAGCTGAAGACGCCGCTCACCGCCGTTAAGGGGTTCCTCGAGTTGTTGGAGGACGAGCGCATGTCGACGGAGCAGCGCACGGAATTTCTCGGTCTCATGACGCATGAAGTGGGACGCCTCGAGCGCCTCGTTGCGGAACAGCTCGAGCTGGCGCGTCTTGACGCCGGGGCCCTCACGCTCGATCGCGACGCTGTTGACCTGGGCGAGCTGGCCACCGAGATTGCCGCCTCGCGTGCGGTGCTCGCCGAGCGCGAAGGCGTGGAGTTGGTGTCGTCTCCGGCCGCCACGGAGATCGTCGTGCAGGCCGACGGTGCCCGGGTGGAGCAGATCCTTCTGATCCTGCTCGACAACGCGATCCGCCACACTCCCGCGGGAGGCAAGGTGTCCGTCGGGGTCTCGCGCGACACCGAGTTCGGGGCCATCAGCGTCCGTGACACCGGCTCCGGTATCTCGCTCGACAACCAGCAGTTCATCTTCGATCGCTTCTTTCAGGCCGACCGCTCCCGCGAGGGAAGCGGGCTGGGGTTGGGACTGGCCATCGCCCGAGGTCTCGCCGAAGCCCACGGTGGGTCGATCGACATGCGATCCGCCCCGAATGTGGGGAGTGTGTTTACCGTCCGGCTTCCACTTCGGTCTGCCGTGATGGCGAAGGATGCGCGCTCCGTCACCCGGTAGCGTTCACGGTCGATGCCCACCGCACTCATCACCGGCGCCAGCCGGGGAATCGGACGTTCGACGGTCGATGCGTTCCGCGCGGCGGGGTGGCGGTGTGTTGCTGGGGTGCGCGACCCGGCGTCGCTCGAGGTCGCTGACCCCGAGGTTCTGGTGGTGCAGCTTGACGTCACCGACTCGGCAAGTATTGCCTCCGCTGTCGCGGCGGCACAGGAGTTTGCGGAGGGCGCCCTCGACGCGGTGGTCAACAACGCCGGCTACGCCCTGGTCGGTACCGTTGAGGACGTCTCGATGGACGAGGTCCGCGCGGTGTTCGACACCAACACCTTCGGCGCCCTGGCCGTCACCCAGGCGGCGCTCCCCGCAATGCGTCGGGCCGGTGGCGGGGCCGTGGTTTTTGTCTCGACGGTCGGGGCGCATCTGCCCACCCCGCTTCTGGGCGCCTACCGGGCCAGCAAGGCCGCACTTAATGCACTGGCCGATGTCCTTGCGTTGGAGTGTCGACCGTTTGGCATCCGCGTCTCATGCGTTGAACCGGGGATGGTCGCAACGGAGTTCTCTGCGTCGACGCGACGCTCGGGTTCGGTGACCGACCCCAATGGGCCCTACGCGCCTCTGGCCGGGGCGTTTCTTCGCGGGCTCGGGGAGTGGCGCGCGCAGATCAACACGGACCCTGCTGTGGTGGCCGCTGAGATCGTCCGCGTCGCCACCGAGCGCCACCCGGACGCCAACGTGCTCGTCGGTGACGACGCGAAGCAGCTGCGCGGAATGAACCACGACACCCTGTTGGGCTTTCTCGGCATCGAATGGCCGATCGTTCGGTCGTAGTCGCCCCCGCGCCGTTCAAGGGGGCGCTCAGCGCGGTTGGCGCCGCCCATGCGATCGCGGCCGGTGTGCGCCTCGCCGCTCCTGACGTCCGCGTTGTTGAACTCCCGGTGGCCGATGGGGGCGAGGGGACGCGCGATGCACTGGTTGCCGCAACATCGGGGCATGTTCGTTCGTTCCGGGTGAACGATCCGCTCGGCCGATCGGTCGAGGCTTCCATCGGGCTGTTGCCCGGCGACACGGTGGTCGTGGAGCTCTCCGCGGCATCGGGTTACGAGCGCCTGACTGACGACGAACGAGATCCGGAGCTCACGAGCACCTTTGGTACCGGCGAGCTCATCCGCCGGGCCCTTGATCAGAAACCCGTGCGACTCATCGTGGCGATGGGGGGAAGTGCCACGAACGACGCGGGCCTCGGAATTCTTCGGGCCCTGGGGTGTGTCGTTCGTGATCGCGCCGGCGAGGAGCTGCATGGGCGCGGCAGCGACCTGGGCCGCGTCGCGTCCATCGATCGATCGGCATGCGACCCCCGCCTGGCCGGGGTTCAGATCGACCTTGCCTGTGACGTGCGTAGCCCATTCCATGGCGCGGAGGGTGCCGCGCATGTGTTCGGACCGCAGAAGGGCGCAGACGCCGCCGCCGTTCGACGCCTTGACGCCGGCCTGGCCTCGTTCTCGAAGGTGCTTCTCCGCGAGACCGGTGTGGACGTCAGCAACCTCCCTGGCGCCGGCGCCGCCGGGGGCGCCGCCGGGGGAATGGTTGCGCTCCTCGGCGCGACGATCGTCCCGGGGGCCGAGCTCGTTCTCGATGCCGTCGACCTCCGAGGCGCACTCGACGCGGCTCAGCTGTGCATCACGGGCGAAGGGGGTTTGGACGAGCAGTCCCTCACCGGGAAAGCCCCGGCTGCGGTTGCGGCTGCCTGTCGCGCGGCGCGCGTGCCGTGCGTCGCTGTTTGCGGGGCGGTTTCACTTACCCCTGAACGAATACACCACGCAGGCTTTGCTGCTGCTCTTCCCATCGGCCGGGGCGGCGCGTCCCGCGCGGATGCCTTGGCGGCGACAGAGGCCGACCTTGAAGCAATGGGACCGACCCTTGTGGGGTACCTGACACCTCCGGGCGCGTCGCGTGGAGCACTCCCTGGGGGCGGTTAGCCGGGAACGCGGCGGATGCGGTCGAGCGTCGGATCGTTGGACAACCACCGATCGATGGCTTCGCGCACGCCAGCCCCATGCCGGGCGGCGGTGACCCAGGGAACCTCGCTAGCGAGGCTCGGGTCGTCGTCCACCCCGTTACGCACGAGTGCCACCAGCCCGAGCACCTCGACGAGCTCGAGATCGGCGCGGCTGTCGCCGACCCCCAAACAATCTCGCGCATTCGCATTGCGTCGAACGATGTCGCGGGCCACTGCGGGGCCTTTCCCCGCCTGCGCCGGCAGGAGGTGGTACGCCCGCCGCTCCGAATCGACGGCACCGTTGTCCACCAGCCGAAGCGTTCCCTGTGACAACGTCTCAACGAGGGTGATCGCATCGGGTCCGGCGTTCCCCACCAGAAGGTGGCTCCCCTGCCGTCCTGTTGCCCACGGTTCGTACGGGGCCAGCGCCCCATCGGACCACGTCAGCAACGTGTCGACGATGCCGGTGGCGGCGATGGCCTCGTGCACCGTCTGCCCGTCGTCGGTGGGGTAGCCCGCGTCGCAGGCGCCCAGCTCGCCGAGTGCGCCGGCACAACCCAGAATTCTGGCGATGGCGGCCAACTCGGCATACCGGCGCCCACTGACCAGCACTGCCGGTACACCGGCGTGGTGCAGCGCCTCCAGGGCGCCAATCGAGTCATGAGTGAAGGCGCCCGATCCGTCGCGCAGGATGCCGCCTCCGTGGCCAAGGAGGGTTTCGTCGAGATCCAAATAGCAGACGCGCGTCATCGGTCACCCACAGGGATCGATGCCATCGGGGGGCGTTCACGAACGTGAACGTCGGTGCGTTCGAACACCCATCCTCCGCCGCGTGCGATGGGTCGGGCGTAGGGGCGGTCGCTGCGCCCCGGGTCGCCGTTCAGACGGGTGAGAACCGCATCCGTGATCTCGTAGGCCATACGGCCGAGGGCGGCGGTGGGCTGGTTGTGGTGGCGTCGCTCGCCAAGATCCACCTGTGCCAGCCCATCGAGGCCGACCGCGTCAAAGAGATCGAGGAGAAGGCCGAGCTCCACCGCATACCCGGTGAAGAACGGCACATGTTCCAGCACGGTGCGTCGCCCGACGGCCTCTCCGGACAATGGTTGCAAGAACCCTGCGAGGTCCGGTGCGTAGCGGTTGATCAGCGGCCGGGCACAGATCTCGGTGACGCGACCTCCGTCGTCGGCGGTCGTGCCGAGCGGGCGGCGGTAGAACCCCTTCACATACGCGATTGCCGGGTCGGTGAGAAGCGGGAGCAGGAGGCGCGGAACGAAGTTCGGGTCGAAATCCTCGATGTCGGAGTCGATCCACATGACGAGGTCACCGGTTGTGGCCGCGAGGCTCTTCCACATCGCCTCCCCCTTACCTCGTCCCGGTCCAGCCGACGTGACCAGCTCACGCTCGTGCACCACACGGGCACCGGCGGCGGCGGCAATGCGCGCCGTGTCATCCCGGCTGGCGCTATCGATAACCACCAACTCGTCGACGAGACCCACCGGACCCATCCAGTGCTCGCGGATCCCGTTGCAGATGGCCTCAACGGTCGTGGCGACGTTCAAGGCCGGCAAAACCACTGAGAGCGACACTCCGGCCGCGGCCTTGAGTTCCCGCAAGCGTGCGGCATCGACGGAAGTCGCGGCAAACGTACGCTTAAGAAGCCACTCCTCCGGGGTCACACGTCGATGATAGGCGACCGTTCTCTGCCCATGTCAGGGAGGCAGCGCGCCAATTGGCGCTCATCCGACGCCAGTTGGCGTCACGCGCCTGCTGGTAGTCTCACACTGATGGCGGATCTCAAAGGACTCGTGCTGTCAGGCGGGGCCGGCACACGACTTCGCCCCATCACGCACACCAGCGCAAAGCAGCTCGTTCCTGTCGCGAACAAACCCGTGCTCTTCTATGGGCTCGAAGCCCTGCGTGATGCCGGGATCCGCGAGGTGGGCATCATTGTGGGCGACACACGTGATGAGATCGAGGCCGCTGTTGGCGATGGCTCTGCACTCGGCCTCGAGATCACGATCATTCCCCAGGAGGCTCCGCTCGGTCTGGCGCATGCGGTGTTGACCGCTGAGGAGTTCTTGGGCGATTCGTCGTTCGTCATGTATCTCGGCGACAACCTGTTGCGCGACGGGATCACCGCCCTCGTCGACGAGTTTCGCGTCTCCGCTCCCGACGCCATGATCCTGCTTCAGCCCGTTGACGAACCTCAGCACTACGGGGTGGCGGAACTCACCGATGGACGGGTGACGCGCCTGGTAGAGAAGCCGCCCGAGCCGAAGAGCGACCTCGCGCTCGTGGGTGTCTACATGTTCACGCCGGCGATCTTCGACAGTGCGAAGGCGATCTCACCATCGGTCCGTGGCGAGCTGGAAATCACGGATGCCATCCAGCACATGGTGGACCGCGGTCTGCGCGTCGATCCTCATGTTGTGAGTGGCTGGTGGAAGGACACGGGGCAGCTTGCCGACATACTCGAGGCCAATCGCCTGGTGCTTGATGTCATCGAGCCACGCATCGACGGAGAGGTCGATGGTGCGAGCAGCATCGAGGGTCGTGTTGTGCTCGAAGCGGGGGCACGGCTCGTGCGCTCGTCGGTACGTGGACCGACCATCATCGGTGCGGGGACCGTCATTGAAGACGCCTACATCGGTCCGTACTCAGCGATCTCACCGGGCTGCCACATCTCACGGGCAGAGGTTGAACACAGCATCGTCCTCGACAACACAACCATCCGTGAGCTTGATGGCCGCATTGAGGCGAGCCTGATCGGCCGTGGCGTCACGATCCACCGCACCGAGGAGAAGCCGCGCGCCTTCCGCTTCTTGGTCGGCGACTCGTCGACGATCGGTCTCGTCTAACCACCCTGATGCGCGCCATCGCCGCACGTCTTCCGGGGCTCGTTGTGATCGAGCCAACCGTTCACGGTGATGACCGAGGCTTCTTTGTGGAGACATATCGTCAGGATGCCCTCACCCAGCTCGGCATCAGCGACGAGTGGGTGCAAGACAACCATTCCCGGTCCGGACGTGGGGTGATCCGCGGAATGCACTTCGCGCTGCCCCCCGGACAAGCGAAACTGGTCCGGTGCGTCCGAGGCACGATCTTCGATGTTTGCGTTGACGTGCGCAAGAGGTCGCCCACCTTCGGGGAGTGGGAGGGCTTCGAACTCGATGATCAGGCATGTCGCATGCTCTACATCCCGGTTGGTTTCGCCCACGGTTACTGCGTCACCAGCGAGATTGCGGATGTCGCCTACAAGTGTTCGGACTACTACGACCCGGCGCGCGAACGCGAGATCTCGCTCAACGATCCAGATATCGGCATTGACTGGCCCGTTGGGCGGCGGGAGATCTCATCGCGTGACGCGGCCGCCCCCCGACTTCGCGATGTGATCGACGACCTCCCCTTCTCTTTTGAGGACAGCCGGTGAGGGTCATCGTGACGGGTGCGCTTGGCATGCTCGGCCGTGACCTCGTCCCTCTTCTCTCGCGTGACCATGACGTCACTGCGGTCGATCTCGACGTCGACATAACCGACCAACACGCAGTCGACCAGCTGTTTGCCGGCGCCGTGCCCGAGGCGGTCTTCCATCTCGCGGCGTGGACGGATGTCGACGGTGCCGAGGCCAACGAGGACGGCGCACGGCGCGTCAACGAGGTCGGCTCGCAAAACGTGGCCCGGGCGGCCGCCCGTTGTGACGCGCCGCTCGTCGCGGTCTCTACCGACTATGTCTTCGACGGGTCGTCGCCGTCGTACGCGGAGGACTCACCCGTGGACCCGCTGGGCGCGTACGGCCGCACAAAGCTGGCGGGCGAGCGGGCCGCTTCGCGAGAGCACCCCGCCGGCACACGAATCGCACGCACGGCCTGGCTCTACGGGGCCCACGGCCGCAACTTCGTCGACACGATGCGGCGTCTCGGCGCGGAAAACGAATCCGTACGCGTGGTCGACGATCAGGAAGGGTGCCCCACCTGGACGGTGGACCTCGCGGCCGGACTGGTTTCCTTGCTCGATCAGCCCCCCGGCACGTACCATCTTGCGGGCGGCGGCTCGGTCACCTGGGCCGGCTTTGCGGAGGCCATCTTCGCGATCACCGGTATCCCGTGTCGGGTCGAGCGAGTGACGAGTGCGGAATTCACCCGACCGGCGCCGCGCCCGGCCTACTCGGTTCTGGCAGTCACGCGAGATGGTGCGCCGCGACTGCGACACTGGCGCGACGCGCTCACCGACTATCTCTCTCAGGAGCATCCCCAATGAAGATCCTCGTTACCGGTGGTTGCGGGTTCATCGGCTCGACTTTCGTGCGGATGGCGCTCGGACATGGCTGCGCGGTCGTCAACCTCGACAAACTCACCTACGCCGGTAACCCGGCCAACGTCGCTGACATTGCCGACCACCCCGACTACCGCTTCATTCAGGGCGATATCGCCGAGCCCGACGATGTTGCCGGCGCCATCGCCGACTGCGAGGTGGTGGTCAACTTCGCGGCCGAGACCCACGTCGACCGGAGTGTGCTCGACCCGAGTGACTTCATCCGTACCGACGTCCAGGGCACCGCGACGCTTCTCGCCGCCTCACGTGACGCCGGCGTGCGGCGCTTCGTCCAGGTGTCGACGGACGAGGTGTACGGGTCCATCGACGACGGCTCCTTTCGTGAAACCGACCCGCTTCACCCGTCCAGCCCGTACTCGGCAAGCAAGGCCGGCGGCGACATGCAGGTGCTGGCATGGCATCACACGTTCGGTGTGGATGCCGTCATCACCCGTGGCAGCAACACGTTCGGCCCACGGCAGTACCCCGAGAAGCTCATCCCGCTGTTTGTCACCAACGCGCTCGATGGACAGGAGCTCCCCGTCTACGGCGACGGCATGCAGGTGCGCGACTGGATCTACGTGACCGATCACTGCGCGGGCATCTGGACGGCGATGGAGCACGGGGTCGCGGGGCAGGTCTACAACGTCGGTGGCGGTCACGAGATGCCCAACATCGCCATCACCGAACGCATCCTTGCGCTCACGGACGCCGACCCGGGATTGGTGCGTCACGTCACCGACCGACCGGGGCATGACCGACGCTACTCGCTTGATTGCGCCAAACTACAGGCGCTTGGGTGGGCTCCGGCGCGGACCTTTGACGAGGCGCTCACCGAGACCGTTGATTGGTATCGCGACCAGCGGGCGTGGTGGGAGCCGATCAAAAGCGGCGACTACCGCGCCTACTACCAGGAGCAGTACGGCGCTCGGTAGTGCCTGAGAGGTGTGTTGCAGGTTGCTTTAGGGGTTACCCCTCGTTGCCGATGGGTCCGTCAGAACGTCCGCGATTTGCGGGCACGATGCAAATGCGAGAGGGTGATAGACGTGAAGTGGGTGCGCACACAGCCTGTGGCGATAGCGATCGCTGCCATTGCCGTCGTCACGCCGGCGCCGGCCGTTGACGCGGTTACGACCGCGCCAACGAGCCCTACCGCAACCGAGGCCGCGACGGCGGCTGCCGCCGCGCCCAAGAAGAAGAAGAAGAAGCTTCCGCGCTACCGGTTCACGTTCGAGGGCCGCGGCTACGGCCACGGTGTGGGCATGTCCCAGTACGGCGCCTACGGCGCCGCCCGTGCCGGTGCCACGGCCGAACAGATCATCGCGCGCTACTACCAGGGCACCACCATCGGGGTGCTTCCCAGCACCACCGTCCGCGTGCTGCTGGCCACCGGAGCCAAGACAATGCGTCTCACCGGCGCCGGAGGTTGGGCGGTCCTCGTCGAGGGCAATCCGCTGAATGTCACGACCCCCCTCCCCGATGGCGTCGAGCTCACTGTCACACCCCTGGGAAACGGCGGTGTCCTGGTCAAAGACGCCGCCGACACGGAACTCTTTCGCTCAACCACCCCTTCGCGATTCGTGCCAACCCAACCGGCCTCGACCATCGCGTTCAACGGCGTGCGCTACCGCGGCGCCATCCGGCCGATTCTTGAGGGGTCGACGCTCACGGTCGTCAACGTGGTTGATCTGGAGCAGTACCTGCTCGGAGTTGTGCCGCGCGAGATGCCCGCGTCGTGGGGCAACACCGCACCCGCCGCGCTGGACGCACAGGCAATTGCCGCCCGGTCGTACGCGATGGCCACCCGCAAGACGAGCGGCAACTTCGACATGTATCGGGATGAGCGAAGCCAGGTCTACGGTGGCGTCAATTCGGAGGACACGCGAACCACCCGCGCGGTTCAGGCCACTACCGGAAAGGTCGTGACCTACAACGGCACCATCGTCACCACATTCTTCTTCTCCACGTCGGGTGGCAAAACCGAGAACGTCGAGAACGTCTTCCGCGGTTCGTCCCGCCCATATCTGGTTGCCGTCGACGACGGGCAGTACGACGCGACGTCACCCCATCACGTCTGGAGTGACCCCAAGACCTTCAGCGACGCTGAGCTGGCGAAGCTTCTCGGCCTGCGCCGCCCGGTGCTCACGATGAAGGTCATTGAACGCGGCGTGTCGCCGCGCGCCAAGCTGGTGCGCATTACCTCGCGTAGTGGCGCGGTCAAGATCATGCGCGGCTCGGAGATCCGCAGCGCCCTCGGCCTGCGCGATACCTGGTTCTATGTCAAGCGCAAAGTCAGAGCCCCCACGGCACCGTAGCTGGTGCGCCTGCGCAAACGGGCCGTTTGCGGCGAGCAGCAGCAGCTCCGCAGCCGCTTGTGGGGCGGCGGCGACCGGTCGCTGACAACCCGAAACAGACCACTGAGTAGACAGGACGCCCCGTTGCGGTTTCCCCTGCTCGTGGCGATAGTGTGGAGTGATGGGTGACGACGCGGGAAAGACAGTTGAAGGCGATGTGATCGCGCGTCTTGCTGTGCTGGAAGAGGCGCTTGCCGACCTCAGGACCCGGGTGGAGCGGATGGAAGGGCCCCCGCTGGTCGAGGCGCCTCCGGCAACCGAACTTCGAACACCCTCCGTCGACGATCACGTTCCTGTCATCGCCCCCGCAGCGTCACCGACCCTGCCGTCACCGGGTAGCACCCCACCACCCAAGCCCGTCAAGCCAAGTAGTGGGATTTCGGAAGAGCTCCTCGGCGGGAAAGGGCTCGCGTGGATCGGTGGAGCGGCCGTTCTCTTGGGCCTGGTGTTCTTCCTCGCCCTCGCCATCCGAGAGGGGTACATCTCCGAAGGGATGCGCGTGCTGCTCGCCGGGGCGGCCTCTGCTGCGTTCGCGTTTGGCGGGCTCTGGCTACACGAGAAGAAGGGCAAAACCGACGCGGCGCTCGTGCTCACCGGCGTGGGAGTCGCCGGCGCGTTCGCGACACTTCTTACTGCCACTCAGAGGTACCAGCTGATCGGCGCCGACCTTGGCCTCCTCCTAGCCGGTGCCGTCGGCGTGGGAGCTACCGCGGTGGCGATCCATCTGAACTCACGTGAGATCGCGGGGATGGGCATCATCGGCGCGCTCATCGCGCCGGCACTCGTTGGCGCCGAAACAAGCGGCCTCGCGCTGGCCTACATGGTGCTTGCCCTCGTGGCGGCGTGCGTGGTGACGGTATCGCGTGACTGGCCATGGGTATGGGCGTTGGCATTTCTCGTGACGGTATCCCAGCTCGCCGCGTGGGTGGACGACCGCACCAGTGATGCCTTCGCGTTGGCGCTCATCGTGACCGCGTTCTTCGGCGCCATCCATCTCGGTACCGCCATCGCGTACGAGGTACTGCGTCCGGTGGGGAAGATCCGCGGCAGCGTTGGGGCGCTCATCCCGATCAACGCGACGGCGACTGCGCTCATTGGACTCCAAGCCATTGATGAGGCACCCGACTTCGCGGGCCCGAGTAAGACCTGGGTCATGCTCCTCGGCCTTGCACACTTGGCGATCGGGGTTACTCTCCTCGTCCGCTTTCCCCAGCGACTTGTCGGAATGCTCGTTGGTGCCGTCGGCTTCACCGGCGTGGCAATCGCTCTCGGGATGATTCTCGACGGGCCTGTCCTCGTTATTGCGTGGAGCGTGCAGGCGGTGGTTGCCGCCTGGCTCGGGAATCAGCGAAAAGACGCGGTCCCGTTCTTGGGCTCGCTGGGGCTTCTCGCCGCCGCGGCGTTTCACGTGCTGCGGTTTGAAGCGCCCATCGAGGCACTCCAGCGCGGTGTGCCCAACCTTGCAAACGCGATGGTGGCCCTCGCCGTCCTCGCCGCTGCGTGTGTCGGGGCCGGCTGGTTCGCACCCAACGCCGAGACGCTGGCAGCTGCAAAGATTGACACGGGCGACGCGAGCCTTCGCTCGCTGCTCTTCGGCGTGGCCGCGGTTGTCGGGCTGTACCTGCTGTCCATCGTAGTCGTGGAGGCGGTTGGTCCCGGTGAGCAGAGGGCGCAGGTGGCGCTCAGCATCTTCTGGGGCCTCCTCGGGCTCGGCGCGGTGGTCGTTGGCCTCAGCCGTCGACTCGCCCCCGTCCGTCTCGCTGGGCTCGCACTGCTCGGCTTGTCGATGGCGAAGCTGCTCCTCTATGACCTGCAGAACCTGAACTCTGTGAGCCGCGCGCTCGCGTTCGTGGTGGTCGGCCTTATCGCCCTCGCCGGCGCGTTCGCCTACCAGCGTCTCCAGAAGCAGGTGGGTGAGGGTGAGGAGGACTCTAAGCCCGTCGAGCAGTAGAGGGCAACGATGGAAAAGAACTACTCTTCGCCGAGGTAGCGCTTACGGACCCCGTCGTCAGTACGAAGTTTTTCGGCATCGCCCGAGAGCACGACCTGGCCGGTCTGGAGCACGTAGCCGCGGCTGGCAACGTCGAGGGCCATCAGGGCGTTCTGCTCGACCAGCAGAATCGCGGTGCCTTGTTCATTGATCGTGGTGATGATCTCGAAGATCCGTTCCACAAAGATGGGGGCCAGGCCCATCGACGGTTCGTCCAGCATCAACAATTTCGGTCGGGCCATGAGGGCGCGGCCCATCGCGACCATCTGCTGCTCGCCACCGGAGAGCGTTCCGGCCTTCTGGGTCATCCGCTCGTGTAGCCGGGGGAACAGGGTGTAAACGCGGTCGAGGTCCTCCTGAAAATTCTCGCGGTCGGTGCGCTGGAAGGCGCCCATCTCGAGGTTCTCGAGCACCGACATGCGTGGGAACAGGCGGCGCCCTTCCGGTGACTGCGAGATGCCCATCGACACGATCTCGTGCGGCGGGGCCTCGGTGATGTCGCGGCCACGGAACAGGATCTGACCCTTGCGTGCCTTGTTGATGCCGTTGATCGACCTCAGCGTCGTCGATTTCCCAGCGCCGTTCGAGCCGATGAGCGTGACGACTTCGCCCTCACGTACCTGCAGGGTCACGCCCTTCAGGGCATGCACCGAGCCATAGAACGTGTGGATGTCTTTGACATCGAGGATGAGGTCCGTGCTTGCCATTTCGACCGACGTGCTCATCCCACGGCCGCCTTGCCCAGGTAGGCCTCAACGACACGCGGGTCCTTCGTGACCTCGCCGGGCAGGCCTTCGGCGATCTTTTCACCGTGGTCGAGCACCGTCACGCGCTCTGACACACCCATGACCAACTTCATGTCGTGCTCGATGAGCAGCACCGTGAGACCCAGATCGTCGCGGAGACGATGGACGAAACCGACGAAGTCGTGGGTCTCTTGTGGGTTCATTCCGGCCGTCGGCTCGTCGAGCAGAATGAGCTTTGGGTCGGTTCCCAATGCCCGGGCAACCTCAAGGCGACGCTGATCGCCGTACGACAGGTTGCGTGCCCACTCATTGTCGACGCCGGAGAGCCCGACGAAGCTCAGCAACTCGCGTGCCTTGTCCTCGGCCTCTCGTTCCTCGCGCTTCACCCGCGGTGTGTGGAAGATGCCCCCGAGAACACCAGTCTTGAGCCGACAGTGCATGCCGACCAGCGTGTTCTCCAACGCGGTCATCTGTCCGAACAGCCGGATGTTCTGGAAGGTGCGGCCGATTCCCAGCTTCGTAATCGCGTGCGGTGGCTTACCGTTGATCTCATCACCGTTGAAAATGATCGACCCGGAAGTGGGGGTGTATACGCCCGTGAGCATGTTGAAAAACGTTGTCTTGCCGGCGCCGTTAGGCCCGATGAGGCTCACGATCTTCTTCTCGGGAATGGTGAAGGTGACGTCGTTTGTGGCGACAAGCCCACCGAATTCCTTGCGGATGTTTGCGGCCACCAGGATGTTGCCTTCCATCAGATCCTCGGCCGCCACGGGCGCTGGCTCCTTCGGCTCGAATGCGACGGCAGGGTCGTCGTCCATCAAATGACCTCCTCCGTCTCGCGAGCTTCCTTGAACTCAGCTTTGCGTCGGGCTTCAGGGAAGAGTCCTTCCGGCCGGAACAGCATCACCACGAGCAGCACGATTCCGAAGATCATGAACGTGTACTTGGGCACCTCAAAACTCGTGCCGAAGGTTTCGTTGACGTGCGCACCGATCGTCGAGATGCCGAAGCGGTCGAGGTATGACAGGAACAGTGCGCCGACGATCACGCCCCAGACGTTCCCCATTCCTCCCAGGATGACCATGGCGAGGATGAAGATTGACAGCTGGAAGAAGAAGTCCTCCGCGAATGCGGCGCTCTTGAAGCTGGCGTAAAAGCCTCCGGCGAGGCCGCCGAAGAACGCGCCGACCGCATACGCCCAGGTCTTGGTCCGCATCAACGGAATGCCCATCGCCGCTGCGGCCGTCTCGTCTTCGCGAATGGCCACCCACGCGCGTCCCAATCGTGAGACACGCAAACGTGTGCAACAGAACACGGTGAGCAGCAAGAGCGCAAGTGCGGTCCAGAAGAAGAGTCGGTTTCTGATTTCGCGGGTCTCGCCGCCAAAGTTCGCGGGGAGTATCCCGGCGGTGGCATCGCTCAGGGTCTTGCCGAAGCCGGGAGTGTCCACTGGAGTGATTCCCGATGGCCCACCAGTGAGGTTGAACCCGGTCCCGAACAGGTTGTCGCCGTTGCGGGCGATCTGCGGGAGGATCTCACCGAAGCCGAGGGTGACGATGGCGAGGTAGTCCCCGCGGAGTCGTAGCGTCGGCAAACCGATGAGGACACCGAGAATTGCCGTGACCACCGCGGCGTAGATCAGAAGCAGCCAGATCGAGATATGGACTCCGGGGAGCTCCTTCGACGCAACCGTCAAGAACCGGAGTGTCTTGGGTACCTCGTTGGTGCCGCCAAACTGGGTCGAGGCAAAGATGGCAACCGAGTACGCACCGATGGCGTAGAAGGCGACGTAGCCGAGGTCGAGGAGCCCCGCGTAACCCACCACGACGTTCAAGCTGACGGCCATCATGGTGAAGATGAGCATTTCCACCACGAAGTTCGTGCCCGGGACGTAGCGGCCAATGAACGGAAGGTCGTCAAACCAGCCGTTCCAGTAGGGGTACGTAACGGCCAAAAAGAGTAGCCCCGCGGGGATCACATACCGGCGGACGGGGTGGGGAATGCGGCGCCAAGCACTGCCCACCTGCGAGAACGCGTCCTGGAAAGCGTTGGCCATTTACTGACCCTCCGGCGTGCGTTCGCCGAGGAGGCCCTCGGGGCGGAAGACCAGAATGAGAATGAGGATGCTGAAGACAATCGACTGAGTCCAGGTGCTACCGGGGGCGCCGATCGAGAGGCCCTCGTTGAACGCCTGGATCATTCCGATCACGAGGGAGCCGAGGACGGCGCCCTGCAGGTTGCCAATGCCACCCAGCACGGCGGCGGTGAACGCAATGAGACCGACCTGGAAACCGGTGTCGAAACGCATGCTGCTGGGGAAGATCATCCACAGCACACCGGCGATGCCGGCCAACGCTCCACCGAGCGCGAAGGTGAACGAAATCGTGCGGTTGACGTTGATGCCCATCATTGACGCGGCTTGCATGTCTTGGGCGACGGCCCGCATGGCCTTGCCCTGGCGGGTCTTCTGAACCAACCACACCAGACCGACGAGGACAGGAATCGCTGTGAGGATGATGACGAGCTTGTTCCAGGTGATGGAGACGCCGGAAATGTCAAAGACCTTTTCCTCGGACACCAGCTGGTTGGTGGTCGTCGGTCTCGAGCCAAAGACGGCGAGCCCAATGCCCTGAAGAATGAATGACATGGCGACTGCGGTGATCAACGGGGCGAGGCGAGGCGCGTTTCGCAGTCGCCGGTAGGCAATGAGCTCAATGCCGACATTTATCGTTGCTCCGAACGTTGCGGCCAAGATAATGACCAGCACAAGGACGAGCAGTACGACGACGAATGACTTCCCGCCGCCAGCAACGCCGAAAACGTCGATCAAGAAGATGGATGCGAAGAGCCCGCTCAGCATGAAGAGGTCGCCGTGGGCGAAGTTGATCAGCTCCAGGATGCCGTAGACAAGTGTGTACCCCAGAGAGATGAGCCCATAGAGGGCGCCATAGGTCACGCCAATGAGCGCGACGCTGAGGAAGTTCGCGGGCCCGTCGATGAAGTTGACGACAAGCCACAAGAGAACCATGGCGACGAGCGCAAGGCTGATGAGGCCCGGAACTGACGGACGTGAACGTCCGGCCAGCCAGTTGGTGCGATTCGTCGGGGGTGCGGTTGTGGACACGGCAGGAGGGTGACCGGTAACGAGGGGGGCCGGAGCCCCCCTCGTTCTCACCAGTCGGGTTGTTAGCCCTTGTCGATCAGTTCCGCAGCGGGGGTCACAACCTCAACGGTTGTGCTCTTGCCGCCCTTGATCTGGTAGATCGTGACGCCACCGGCGGTGGTGTCACCGTTGGTGTCGAGGTTGAACGAACCGAGGATGCCGTCCGTGACCTGGGTCTTGAACATGGCATCGACGACGCTCTGACGTGTCCCGTCGGACGCCGCGACGGCGTCCATCAGGATCTCCGCCGACTGTGCCGCGTATGCGGCGTACGGCTCGACGGGCTTGCCACCGAGGGTTGCGCCGAAATCGTCGACGAAGGTCTTGCCCTTGCCGGTGAGCTGGTCAACCGGCGGACCGGCGACGCTGACGTAGACGTTCTCCGCGGCCTTACCGGCGTCCTTGACGACCGACTCGACCGGGGTGAATCCATCTGGTGCGTACATCTTGGCGTCGGCTCCGAGCACGGCGCGCAGGTCCTTGACCAGCTTGCCGCCCTGGTTGTCGACGATACCGGCGATCATCACCGAGTCGGCACCGGAGGCCTTGATCTTGCCGCCAAGCGGTTCGTAGCTGGTGGCCTTGATGTCCCACTTGGCGTCACCCACGACCTCGATGTTGAGCTTCTTGGCGGCCGCCACGAAATTCTTCGCGAGACCGGCGCCGTAGAGCTGACCGTCGTTGAGGACGTACACCTTCTTTGTGCCCTGCTTCTGCGCGAACGTCGCGAGAGCGGGACCCTGGAAGTTGTCGGCGGCCACGACACGCGCGTAGTTACGCTTGCCGCTGGGGTAATACTTGGCGGGTTCACCGGCTTCAACCGGACCACCCTGCGTCAGGCCGACGTAGGTGTTGGCCGGGCTGATCATTGCGATCCCTTCCGGGTTAACGATCGGGATCACGACCTTGGCGCAACCGGAGTTGAACGTACCGATGATTCCGAGCACCTTTGCGTTGGCCGCATAGGCCTCGGCGTTTGACTTGCACTTCGCCGGGTCCCACGACGCGGCCTGGGCCGTTGCGTCGTCACAGGACTGGAAACCGATGTTCTTGTCGCCGGCCTTGTAGTTGCGTTGTTTCAGGATGAACTTAATCGCCTCAACCATCTGCTCGGTCTGCGGACGCGATGCACCCTGCAGCGGCAGGTCGGAGACGATGAGGTAATCGGGGTCTGCATCCCCCTTGACGATGGCGCCGGGACAGGCCGATGCGGGAAGGGCCTCGACGCTACCGCCGCCGCCACCTGATCCCCCATCGTCGTCACCGCCGCAGCCGACCATTACGAGCCCAAAAGCGGCAAGCAATGCGATCGACAGGATGGTCAAACGACCACGCTTCATGTTGAGTGTTCTCCTCGTAGCCTGTTGCAATCGGCACCCCAACCCCAAAAAAGCACACTGAGAGCCGATCAGTTGCGGCGGACGCTACCACCTTGCAACGAGCGCAACTACCCAAGACGGATGAAAATCGTTTGAGGTTTTTTGGCCCGTGGAAGCAGCGTTTCTCGCGATCATTCCTGGGTTTTGCCCCTTTGGGCGCTCCGTCGGGGGATTGCCCCTTCGGGCCGAGTTACTGGTTCTCGAGTAGCTCTTCGGCAGGAACGTCCCGCCAAACCCGCGCCGGGAGGCCAGCCACGAGCTTGCCGGCGGGCACATCTTTGGTGACGAGAGCGCCGGCAGCGATGAATGCTTCGGCGCCGATTTCGATGCCGGGAAGGATGATGCACGCTCCGCCCACGCGGGCGCCGCGGCGGATGGTCGGGCCCTTGATCGTGCCGAAACGCGCCTCGGTGCGTCCCATGTAGTTGTCGTTGGTCGTCGCCACGCACGGGGCGATGAACACGTGCTCCTCGAGGGTGCTGTAGGCGGTGATGTAGACGTTCGCCTGAATCTTGGTGTGGTCGCCGATGGTGGTGTCGTTCTCCACGAGGCTGCCACGGCCAACGATGACGTTGTTGCCGATGACGACGCGTTCGCGGATGGCGACCTGGTCGCCCATCACGCAGTCGTCGCCGATGACCGACCCGGCGAAGATGACGGTGCCGGCGCAGATCGCCGTGCCGGAGCCGATGCGGGTGGGTGCCGTCGGATCGCGTTTGGCCGTCGACTTCTTTCCGAGCCGCGGTTGCTTGCCGATGACGACATTGTCCTGGATCACGCACCGGTCACCGATGACGGTGCCCGCGTGGATGACGACGTTTGCGCCGATCTCAACCTCGGCGCCAAGCTCGACGCCCTCGCCCATCACGAAGTTCTCGCGGCTCATACGCCTCCTCGGATACGGCACTTCGGCGGCCGATTCGTTGCACCTGCGGGGCGCCTCAAACATCCTCGGCGGCTGGGGCTCATGCGCTGCCTCCCGCAAGGCTCACTGGGCGGCCGGAGTTGGCGAGCGACTCGGTCATGCCTTCCAACACCTCAACGACAGCCAAGCCCGCGGCGGCATCTGACAGCGGAGCGGTGCCGTTGGCGATGCAATCCACAAAGTGTTCGCACACGAGCTTCAGCGGCTCCGTGCCATCGATCTTCGGGATGTGGATGTCGCCGGAGCGCACCTGAATGTACTCACCGTACGTGGCGGTGTGGGGGATGGGGCCCTTGTCGTAGATCGTGAGCTTGCGTTCGGTTTCCATGTCGTCGAACACCACCATGCGTTTGGAGCCGATCACCGTCATCTTGCGCATCTTGTGCGGGTCGAGCCACGACAGGTGCAGGTGGCCGGTGACGCCGGATGGGAAACGGAGGTTGCCGAACACCACGTCCTCCACGCCCTCCTGCAGATACGACTGCCCCCATGCGGCGACCTCGGTGGGTCGTTCGCCGGCGAGCCAGATCATCACCGAGATGTCATGCGGACCGAGGCTCCACAGGGCGTTCTCGTCGGGACGGACGATGCCCAGGTTCTGGCGGTTGCCGTACATGTAGTAGATCTCGTCGCCCAACTCGCCACCGGAGACGAGCTCCTTCATGGCGCGCAGGCCGGGGTGATAGACGAGCAGGTGATCGACCATGGCGATTTTGCCGGTCGACGCGGCCAGGTCGGTCACCCGGCGCGCATCGGCGGCGGTAAGTGCCAGGGGCTTCTCGACGAATACGTGTTTGCCGGCCTCGAGCGCACGGCAGGCGAGCGCGGCGTGCGTGGGCACCGAGGTGGCGATGACGACGGCGTCGAGGGTGTCATCGCCGAGCAGTTCGTCGAGGTCCTGGGTGAACGATGTGTTGGGAAAGGCGCCGCGGTGGCGGTCGAGGATCTTCTCATCGAGGTCGCAGCACCAGGCCAGATCGCACCCGGCTAGCCGGTCAAAGTTGCGCGCAAGGTTGGGACCCCAGTAGTTGAGTCCCACCACACCGAGTCGCACGGTGCTCACAGCTTCCACACGTTGCCGTTGCCGGCGGGCACCACATTGCGGAAGTCGACCACCAGCGGTGACTCGTCGGCCACCAGGTTCCAGTTGATGCTGGAGTGGGGCGTCACGACGGCAACGGCATCGGTGGCGCGCAGCGTCTCGGCCGTGAGCTCCACGCTCGACATGCCTTTCTTCACCAGCTGCGGCACGTGCGGGTCGTGGTAGGAGACTTGCGCACCCTCGTCGAGCAACAGATCGATCACCTTGAGCGCGGGGCTCTCGCGCATGTCGTTGACGTCGGCCTTGTAGGCCGCGCCGATCACCAGGACACTGCTGCCGTTCAGTGGCTTGCGTCGACTGTTGAGCGCGCGCGAGACCTTGTTGACGCAGAACGCCGGCATCTGCGAGTTGATCTTTCCGGCCAGCTCGATGAACTCCGTGTGGAACTCGAACTCGCGGGCCTTCCAGGTGAGGTAGAAGGGGTCGATGGGGATGCAGTGCCCGCCGAGGCCGGGGCCCGGGCGAAACGGCATGAAGCCGAACGGCTTGGTGGCGGCCGCATCGATGACTTCCCAGACGTCGATGTTCATGCGGTCACACAACATGGCCATCTCGTTCACCAGGGCGATGTTGACGCTGCGGAAGATGTTCTCCAGCAGCTTCGTCATCTCGGCGATCTCAGGTGTGGAGACCGCGACGAGGTTGTCGCAGCACGCGCCGTAGACCTCCATCGCGCGCCGCGTGCATTCGGCCGTCAAGCCCCCCACCACTTTGGGAGTGGTGCGCGTGGTGAAGTCGACCCGGCCGGGGTCGACCCGTTCGGGCGAGAACGCGAGGTGAAAGTCCTTGCCGGCCACGAGCCCCGAGCGCTCCAGAACCGGTCCGAGCTCATCGCGTGTGGTGCCCGGGTAGGTAGTGCTCTCAAGCACCACAAGCTGCCCGGCGCGTAGGCGCTGCGACATGCTTTCGGCTGCGCCCAGCACGGCCGACAGGTCGGGCTCACGGTGCTCATCGAGCGGCGTGGGCAGGCAGATGATGACGGTCTCGACGTTGCGCATCGCGTCCCATGAGGTGGTGGCCCGGACCAGGCCCTTCTCGACGAGGGGTGCGAAGCGTTCGTTGGAGACGTCTTCGATGTACGACTCGCCCCGGTTGAGGGCGTCAACTTTGGATTGGACGCTGTCGAGCCCGATGACCGGAACGCCGGCCTCGGCAAGAGTCGCCGCAAGCGGCAACCCCACATATCCCATGCCCACAACGCCGACGCGCGGCGCGATATCGCTCACGCGGCCTTCTGTACACAAAAGAGGATTTTCACCTCGCTATCGTAGCTTGTTATGGCCGACGCGTTGCTTGCCGGTTTGCCCCGAATCATCCGTGCGGCGGACGAGGTTCGCCTCCGCGGCCTGCTCGCGCTGGCGTTGGCCTTTGCCGCGGCGGCGTGGTGGACGATCCAGTGGTTGCTGGACCAACCCGTTGATCCGGAGCGCACTGGGGCCATCGCGCTCATCGTCGCCGTGCTCGGGGGGATCATCGGGGCGTTCAATACTCCGTGGCGACTGAGGGAGGGCTTGCGTGAGACCCGTCGTCCGAACGTACGGGTGGTGTATGAGACTCGGGCGGACGGTGCGGAGCGCCGAACCCGGTTGTCGGGAGCCGTCTTCCTCACCGTGATCGTGGTGGTCACCATCGACGCCTTGGCCGGTTGGGGCGGAGTGGTGGCGGGTGTGGTGATCGGAGCTACCCTCGTTGCCGGGTTGTGCGACCTGTGGGAGTCGCGTCAGTGGGCGGCGGAGGAACGTGAACGCGATGCGGATCTCTACGTGGCGATCGGCGGCAGCGCCTTGGTGGCCGGCTACGGTCGCCCCGTGATCTACGAGGTGAGGACCCCACCGCCCGACATGCGCGACCGTTAAGGGGTGTGTTCCACCAGGATGTCGACGATGCGCCCCGAGGCGTTGCCGTCGCCGTAGACCGGAGGGTGTTCGGTTGGGACGGTGGTCTCTGCCAGCGCACGTGCCACGGCGCTGGGATTCATTCCGGTGAGGGTGTTGAAGCCGTTTGCGACGGTCTCGACCCACTCGGTCTCGTCGCGCAAGGTGATGCAGGGGATACCCTGGAAGTAGGCCTCTTTCTGCACTCCGCCCGAATCGGTGACGACGGCGCGGGCCCCGAGAAGCAAGGCGGTGAAGTCGAGGTAGCCGACGGCGGGAGCCAGGTGAAGGTCGGGGATCATCCCCACGGCCTCCCACAGACCGGCCCGCTCCAACTTGTGGCGCGTCCGTGGGTGAACCGGAAAGATGGCCGGTTCACCGATGGCGCTGAGGCATCCCACCAACGCACGAAGCGCCTCGGGGGTGTCGGTGGCGGCGGCGCGGTGAACCGTCACCAGCACGTACTCGCCCGGCGCGAGGCCGTACGCGGCGGGGCCGGGGCGCCCCGTGGCGATGGGCGCGAAGAGCAGCGCGGCGTCGTACATGACGTCGCCCACCACGTGCACGCCGTCGGTGATTCCCTCTCGTGCCAGGTTGGCCACCGCCGCGTCTGTGGGCACGAAGAGCAGTTGCGACAGGTGGTCGGTGACCACGCGGTTTTGCTCCTCCGGCATCGACTTGACGAATGAGCGCAGGCCGGCCTCGACGTGGGCGATGGGGATGTTGCGCTTGGCGGCGGCGAGCGCACCGGCCAGCGTGGTGGTGGTGTCGCCATAAACGAGCACCATGTCCGGATCCTCGGCCACCAGCAGTGGCTCGAGCCGTTGGATAATGAGCGCCAGTTGTTCGTTCGGGGTGCCCGGCCCCACCTCGAGCGCGTGGTCGGGCGCGGGGATGTCGAGCTCGTCAAAAAACAGGTCGGCCAGCTCGGGGTCGTAGTGCTGACCCGAGTGCACCAGCACCTCGTCCACCTTCTGCCGCAGGGCGCGCGCGAGGGGGGCCGCCTTCACAAACTGTGGGCGGTTTCCGATGACCGACAGGATTTTCAGAGGCCGATCCCCCAGTTGCTGATCTTCTCGGTGATGAGCGTGAACCTACCGGTTGCGATGAGCAAACCGAGGGCGATGGTCACGATGCCGGCCACGAGGTTGATGGCGCGCCAGTGGTCGCGCACCTTGCGTGAGAACGCCATCGTCTGCGTGAGAAACAGCCCGGCCAGGATGAACGGCACGCCCAGGCCGACGGCATAGGTGAGCAGAAGCGAGGCGCCGAGCCCCGGCGATTCTGTGGGCACGGCAAGCGACAGCACCTGGCCGAGGAACGGTCCGGTGCACGGAGTCCAGGCGATGGCGAACGCCGCTCCCGCCAGAGCGATGCCGGCGAGCGTGGTGGGCCGTTTGGTCAGCCCCACCCGCTTCTCGCCCTGCAGAAAACCGATGCGGGGAAGAAACACCATCAAAAGCCCCATGGCGATGAGCAGCCCACCGCTGATGAGGTTGACGGTGCCTTGGCTCCCCTTAATGCGATCGCCGAGCAGGCCCGCCCCGGCCCCCCACAACGTAAACATCGCGGCGAAGCCGGCGACGAAGGCCAGGCTGGCGCGCGTCACCGGCGCCGCCCGCGTCAGGACCGCCGCGCCCCCTGTGGCGGTGAGCTCGTCATATGACGTGCCGGACACGAACGACAGGTATCCGGGAACGAGCGCGAGGGCGCATGGGCTTGCGAACGACACGAACCCCGCCGCCAGGGCATCGGCATAGGTGAGAACGTTGACGTCGACAGCCACACGCCGATGGTAGCCGGGGACCGGTCGTGAGGATCACCAGCGTGGGCGACTTTCGTCACGTCTGGCGACGCACAGCCGGTCGGGGGCCCGACGCGAAAGTAAGGCAGCTGATCTCTGTCACTGCATCGTTTGCACGGTGACCTCCCTCACAGGCGTTGTGCCCTGCTGGTGATGGTCGCCGAGATGCGGTTCAGAACGGGCACGTCGAAGCCGGCCTCGACGAACTGCCGGCGGACATCGGGGACGGCATCGGCGAGCGCGGCTCCCAGATTGCGGCGGCGGGCGCGAAAACCTGGGCCGCCGAGGCCGAGGTTGTCGGCCAGACGATCCCAATGGCGCGACGCAACGTGCTCGCCGCGGGCTTCGTTGGCGATCTTCATCGCCAACCTCCGCGACAGGGTGCGATACGCCGCCGTGCAGACGACGTCGTAGAGCGGCGTCAGCTGGGGGCCGCTCGCCCGGTACAGAAACGAGACGTTCTTCCCGTGCCCGTCGTGGTCCCCAATGACGTACCGCGCAACGACTTGGTCCAGGAAGCCGAGGACGCTTGCCGCAATGGGTCGCGCAATGCGGCGAATGAGGGTGACGACCTCGGCAACACCCGGGCCGCCTTCGGCCTCGTACTTCGCGTCGGGGGAGATGGCAAGCGCTTGACAGGCATCCTCCTGATGGATGCGCCGGACCACACCGTCGACCGTCGACCGGTCGTATCGCTCGACGAGGAGCGCCACCCGGTCGCCGATGCGCATGAGTTCGGCGGTGGCGGCGGGGAGCCCGGCCGTGCGGCAAATGGCGAGACTGAAGGCCTCGTTGATCGCCGTGTCGTCGAGTATCCGGTCACGGATCTGAGGTTTGAGGATGTGTGTTGACGCTGCACCGCCGACGGGAAGCGCAAGCCCGCCGTCGGGATGACGAACCAACACGAGCTTGTCTTGGACTCCGCCAAGCGACAGACGCACGTCGCCGGATACGTCGATTCCGAGGGGGCGGTTGGGAAGATCATCGATAAGCGCTGCGAGGTCGGCATCGGTCAGACGATGGAGCAAGCGACCATCCGTCGCCACCAAAGGGGACTCGCCCGCGGGGAGGATGGTGACCGCGCCTCCACAGTCCCGTCCGATCTGTTCGAGGGTCGCCATCACGTTGCCGCGTGACGTTCCGAGGTTGCGCGTGATCCTGGTCAGTGCTTCGCCTTCGGGGAGAAGGCCTTCAAAGAACGGTGACGCCGCGTCGTGATCGTACGGCTCGTCCCGGGCCGGGAGCGCGGCCGAAAGCGACACGTTCTGAGCGATCGCAGCCGGTGTGTACCGAAGGCTCAGGCGAGCGGGCGAGGCCTGCTCCAGGTAGGCCACGAGGAGGTCGCCGAGGTAGACCTCAAGCATCGCGATCCGAGGTACCACCGATCACCGCGAGTGCGAGACCGAGGGCACCCAGAACGCGGAGAACGGCGTCCAGCCGCACGGTCGGCTTGCCATGTTCAAGGTTGTGAATGAACACGGGAGAGACCCCGGCGACAACCGAGAGGTCGACCTGTGTCAGCGCCTGGCTCGTACGCTCGGCACGGACGACACTCCCCAGCTCCGTGGCGGATGGAGTCGGTCGTGCGGTCACAATGCGGCTCGCTGAACGATCTTCATGATCGTAAAGATACGACCCACGAAGCCTTCTGTCTAACTATTTCTTTACGAACGCAAAGTTACCGGAGTCTGTACGGTCCCGGAACCACAATCTCTTCGTTCGTAAAGAACGTCGCGTGTACCGATTGTCGGCGTCCGCGGAACATGGGCCGTGAAGGGATCGAACCTTCGACCTTGGGATTAAGAGTCCCCTGCTCTACCAGCTGAGCTAACGGCCCGCGGCCGGGGATAATACCAGCCGTTTTCGCACCGGCCGCCGCCGAGGGGCTACGGGGTGACGGGCGTTGCCGGCGTCGTCGGCAGCGGCTCCACCGGGGTGATGGGTGTGTCTTTCAGCCGGTCGAGTGCGGTTTGCGCGTTGCTGCGCAGCAGCGAGTCCTTCGGCGCAAGCTGGATCGCGCGTTGGAAGGCCAGGCGGGCGGGGAGGATCTGCTGAGCCCGTTCCGATTGGATGGCGTAGGCGAACCATCCCTCCGGGTCTTTCGGTTTGTCCTTCGTGTACTTCTCGGCCACTTTGAGCGCCTGGGCCTGGTCATCGGCCAACACGCCGATGAGGGCGTTCAGCTCGTCCTTGTCCTTCGGCCCGATTGCCACGGCTTTGGCGACCGTCGCGGTCGCCTCAGTGGGTTTGCCGGACGAGCGGTACAGCGAGGCCAGCTCCACCAGCGCATCGAGGTCGTTCGGGTTCTTCTCAACCCGTTGCTCGGCGGCGTTGACCAGGTCGTTGGCCTGGCTATCCGATCCGCCACCGTTGAAGATGATGACGATGAGGACGATGGGGAGCACACCCACGAATGCGACGGCACAGATCGTCGAGACGATCTTGACCATCCGCTTCGTTCTTTTCTGGTCGAGCAGCACCCCGGCACCTTAACACAGGCCGGGGGACATCCCGCCGCCCCGGCAGCGCGGTTAGACGCGGGTGTTGGTGTCGTCTCCGCGGGTGATCTGTGGGTCTTTGACGACCTCATCGTCATCACCCTCGCGGGCGGTGACCGAGTCTTTGAACTCGCGCATACCGCCACCGAGGCTCCGGCCGATCTCCGGCAGACGCTTCGCCCCGAAAATGACGAGCACGATCAGAAGAACGATCAATAGTTGTGGCCAGCCTAAACTCATTGTTCTGTCCCCTTCGCCGTGCCGACACCTTCATCTACGAGGGTAGCATGGCCCCATGCCCCAGACCGCCAAAACACGTCCCATCGAGGCGCTTGCCATTGGCTGGGGCGGCCTCTTTGCGTCGATCGGTCTGTTGATCGCCGCGGAATGGGACCCAATCCCTCGGGCGGTGGCGGTTGCCGTGACGTTCGGTGTCGGCGGTTTCCTCGCGGCGGTGCGCGCTGAGGAGCGTCGAGCGCTTCACTCGGCGGCGGCGGCAGTGGCGGCCTACGGTTTTCACGCCGTGTTCGTCCTTTTGGGTCATGGTGTTGCGCTCGTTGGCGGTCCTGATGCGCCGGACTGGGCCCCCGGGGCGAACCGCCAGTGGGGCTACACGGCGCTCACCGCCCTGGTGGCTGCGCTCGTTGGTGGCTTCCTCGCCTCCACCTGGTTGCGTCCCCAGTCGCCCCGACGGCGACGGCCGGCCGGTTAGTCGGAGGCTTTCGCTCCGAAGTCGCGAAATGCGCGGCTGGCCGTGGGTCCGCTCTGACCCTGGTACTTGCCCTGGTAGGGCGTGTCGACCGGGGTGGTGAGCGTCTGGAACGACAGCTGGCCAATGCGCATGCCCGCGTAGATCGTGATGGGCAGGCGCGCCACGTTCGAGAGCTCCAGGGTGATGTCGCCGTCCCAGCCCGGGTCGATATAGCCGGCGGTGGAGTGGATCAAAAGCCCCAGGCGGCCGAGGCTCGACTTGCCCTCAAGCCGGGCGACCAGATCGTTGGGGATGCCGATGCGCTCGAGCGTGGTGCCCAGCACGAACTCGCCGGGGTGGAGGATGAACGGTTCGTCGCCGAAGATCTCCACCAGGTCGGTGAGGTCGTCGGACGGCTTGCGCACATCGATAAACGGTTGGCGGTTGTTGCGGAAGACGCGGAACTGGCCGGCCACGCGCACGTCGATGGACGAGGGCTGCACCAAGGCGTCGTCGAAGGGCTCGACGATGAGGCGTCCGGCCGCGATCTGCTCTCGAATTGTGCGGTCGGAGAGAACCATCAGTGCGGGTGAGACTACCGACCGATCGGATACGCTGGATGCCGTGGAACGCGAACGCGCATTCACAATTTCGCTCGCTGCGGGCACAAATGATGTCGCCGCCATCGTTGACGCTCGCGTGGCCGATCGGCTGCCGGATGTCATCGCGGACGGTGAGGTCATCGCCGGCGCGGGTGTGCTCGATGAACTCGACCCGGTTGAGGTCACCGACGACGAGCTGCGCCAGCTCATCGACGGCAAGCGTCTTCCGCGTTGGGTCATCGGCAAGGGCAGCTACGGGCCGGGGTACGTGGGTGTGCGGGCGCTCATGCGCGAGAAGTCACTCACCACGGTGTGTGAGGAAGCCGCGTGCCCCAACATCTCACGCTGCTGGAGCCGTGGCACGGCCACGTTCATGATCGCCGGGGAGCGCTGCACCCGTGGCTGCCGCTTCTGCAACGTGGTGAGTGCCAAGCCGCTGGCGCCGCCGGACATCGATGAGCCCGAGCGGGTGGCCGATGCGGCAGCATCGATGGGCCTGCGTTTTGTGGTGGTCACCGCCGTGGCGCGTGACGACATGCCCGACGGCGGGGCGGAGCACTTCGCCCAAACCATCCGCGCCCTGCGCGACCGGCTGCCCGAGGCGAAGGTGGAGGTGCTCATCCCCGACTTCCGCGGCAACTGGGATGCCCTCGACACGGTGATCGACGCGGCTCCTGATGTGCTCAACCACAACACCGAGACCGTGCCGCGCCTCTACAAACGTGTGCGTCCCGGCGCTCGCTACGAACGCACCCTGGAGCTCTTGGAGCGCACCGCCGCCGCCGGGTTGCGGGCGAAGAGCGGCATCATGGTGGGCCTGGGTGAGCGTCTACCCGAGGTCGCTCAGGTGTTTGCCGACCTCGCCTCTGTGGGCTGTGGCCTGGTGACCGTGGGCCAGTACCTGCGCCCGTCGGCCGAGCACCTCCCGGTGGAGCGCTACTACGCGCCCGCTGAGTACCCCGCCCTCGCCACCCTCGGCCAGTCCCTGGGCCTGGCCCACGTGGAAGCCGGTCCCCTGGTGCGCTCCAGCTTCGAGGCCGACCGCGTCGCCGAACAGGGCGGCGTCACGGTCTGAGGGGAGGGGCGGCTTCCCGTTAGATCCAGCCGCGGTCTCGGGCCGCAAGCAAGGCCTGCGTCTTGTCTGGGCAGTCGAGCTTCTGGTAGGCGTTGCTCAGGTGGGTACTGGCAGTGGAGGCGGAGCAGCCGGGCTCCGTTGTTTGTCTCACGCGTGATACACTTCCTGGCGATGGCCAATGTGACGATCAGAGATCTGCGGAACCGCGGTGGCGAGGTGGTCGATCGTGTGCTGCGGGGGGAATCGTTGGTGGTGACCCGATCCGGTCGGCCCGTCGCCGCGCTCACTCCGATCCAGCGGCGCAATGTTGATGCCGCGACGTTGCTGGACCGATGGCGGCATCTGCCACACGTCGATCCCGGTGCCCTACGGGCCGACATTGATGCAGTGCTTGATCCGCAGGTGTGAGCGAGAGCCTGCGACACCCCGCGGGATTGCTTGACACCAACACGGTGATTCTGCTGCCGCGACTCCGTGACCCGGAGTCACTGCCGCTCGAACCGACAATCAGCGCCATCACGTTGGCCGAACTCTCCGTTGGCCCCCTCGTTGCGCGCGATGAGACGGAGCGGGCGAACCGGCAGGCCCATCTCCAGCAAGCGGAGGCCGACTTCGATCCGCTGCCGTTCGATGCTGCGGCGGCGCGCGCCTTCGGTCGTGTTGCGTCCGATCTTCGCAGCAACCGCCGAAAGCCGGCCGCGCGTGCCTACGACGCGCTTATCGCCTCAGTCGCGATTGCTCGGGATCTCCCGTTGTTCACCGTGAACCCGGACGACTTCACCGGGATCTCCGGCCTGGCCCTGGTGCCCATCCCCCATCCCGACGACACGTCAGCACCTGTCGGCGAACGCTGATGGCCGCTGTCTGTGCTCGGCTCCCACCGTTTGCGTTTGAGGGAGGTCGGCACTAGCTCTCGTTGAGCAGCGACGCGATCTGGGCGGCAGCGTCGGTGACGAGGCTGCGGGCGTTGTCACGATGTGTTCCGGTGAGACGGAACGACGGCCCCACGACGCTGACTGCGGCGACGATCCGCCCGCTCGCTGCCGTGACCGGGGCGGACAGTGCGGTGACACCGGGTTCGACGGCGTCGAGTTGGGTGGCTGCACCATCGTCGTCGATGCGTCCGCCGAGGGCCATGCCGACGGCGGTGCCGCGGCGGGGGACGGTGCGGCCCAGCCAACTGACGTGGCGGATGGCGTGGCGGCCCGCCTCCATGGCCACGTAGATCGCGGTTCTCGCATCGACCGGCTCGGCGAGGTAGGCCGATTCGCCCGTCTCGTGAGCCAATGAACGCAGCACCGGGGCAGCCAGGCGAGGGAGCGTTGCCGACCCCGCGAGGCCGCGCGCGAGGCGCAGCAGGTCGACCCCCGGCTCCCAGCAGCCATCGTTCCTGCGGGTGGCAAAACCGGCGGCCTCGAGTGAGCGCAGTTGGCGCAGAGCGGTGCTGGCACTGAGATCGACCTCGCGCGCCAGGTCGGCGAGGGGGAGGCCGTGAGGGTGATCGGCGATCGCCCGCAGGAGGCTCAGGCCGCGGGTGGTGGCACGGGGGGTTGCGGCGGCCGGTTGCATCATGTTGCGTAGAATGGCAGGATCTTGCGTCAGATGGAAGATGTTCTCGAACTCTTCGGACGTGGTGTGCAGATCGACGACGTTGTCACGGTGGCCCGCGACCATGTCCTCGTCCGGCTCAGTAACGCGGCGCGAGCGGCGATGGAACAGTCGGCCGCGTTGGTCGACGGGTTCGTCACCCACGCGGAGCCGGTCTACGGAGTCACCACCGGTTTCGGCGCCCTCGCCACCACGGCCATCCCAGTCGTGCGCACCGCCGAGCTTCAGCTCGCCCTCATTCGTTCGCACGCCACCGGCATGGGCGACACCGTTGAGGTGGAGGTGGTGCGCGCAATGCTCCTTCTGCGCGCGCGAAGCCTTGCCATGGCGCAGTCGGGTGTGCGCCCGGAGATCGTCGATCGGCAACTCGACCTGCTGGCCCACGGCATCACGCCCGTCGTTCGTGAGCACGGTTCGCTCGGCGCCAGTGGCGACCTTGCTCCGCTCAGCCACTGCGCACTGGCCCTTGTGGGTGAGGGTGAGGTGTGGGGGCCTGACGGGGTCATCGGACCCAGCGGCTCCGCGCTTGAGCGGGCCGGTCTCGCTCCGTTGGTGCTGCGGGCGAAGGAGGGCCTGGCGCTCATCAACGGCACCGACGGCATCCTCGGCATGCTTTGCCTCGCACTCCACGATCTCACCAGGTTGGCGGCCTACGCCGACGTGACTGCGGCCATGTCGGTGGAGGGGCTCCTGGCCACCGACCGAGCATTCGCTGCCGACCTGCAGGCGCTTCGCCCCCAAGTTGGGCAGGCCGCAAGCGCCCGCAACCTCACTCGCCTGCTGGCGGGCAGTGCCATCGTCGCAAGCCACCGGGAGAACGACTCACGAGTGCAAGATGCCTACTCGCTGCGCTGCACGCCGCAGGTGCACGGGGCCGCGCGCGACACCATCGCTCACGCCCGCACCATCGCCCAACGCGAGCTCGACTCCGCCATCGACAACCCGATGGTGCTCCCCGACGGTCGGGTGGAGAGCTGCGGCAACTTCCACGGGGCGCCCGTCGCGTTCGTGTGCGACTTCCTCGCCATCGCCACGTCGGAGCTGTCGGCCATCGCGGAGCGACGTACCGACCGCATGCTCGACGTCGCCCGCTCCCAGGGCCTGCCGCCGTTTCTCACCCCCGACGCCGGAGTCAACAGCGGCCTCATGATCGCCCACTACACCCAGGCCGCCATGGCGATGGAAAACCAACGGCTCGCCGTTCCCGCATGCACGCAGTCGCTCCCGACGAGTGCCATGCAGGAAGACCATGTGTCGAACGGCTGGGCCGCGGCACGCAAGCTGCGGCGCAGCGTCGACAATCTCCGTCGCATCTTGGCCGTTGAGCTCGTGTGCGCCGCAGCGGCCATCGACTTGCGGGCGCCACTGCGCCCCGCACGCGGAACGGGCGCGGCGCTCGACGTTGTGCGCTCGGCCATTGCCGGCCCAGGGCCCGACCGGTGGCTCTCACCCGACCTGCGTCACGCGGAGCGCCTGCTGGCCGACGGCTCCGTCCTCGCCGGCGTGGAATCTGCCGTGGGCCAACTGGACGCGATCGCATGACCGGCCACCCGATGGTACGAGCGAACCGTGGCACCGACCTGACCTGCCGCGGCTGGCCGCAGGAAGCCGCCCACCGAATGATGCACAACAACCTCGACCCTGAGGTGGCCGAACGCCCGGCCGACCTCGTGGTCTACGGCGGCACCGGTCGCGCCGCGCGAAGCTGGGACGCGTTCGATGCCATGGCGCGCACGCTCACCACCCTGGCCGACGACGAGACCATGCTGGTGCAATCGGGCAAGCCGGTGGGCGTGTTTCGTACGCACGAGTGGGCGCCGCGCGTGTTGATCGCCAACTCCAACCTCGTGCCGGAGTGGGGCACCTGGGATGAGTTTCGTCGCCTCGAGGCGCTCGGCCTCACCATGTACGGCCAGATGACCGCGGGCTCGTGGATCTACATCGGCACCCAAGGCATCCTCCAGGGCACGTATGAGTGCTTCGCCGAGATCGGCCGACGCTCGTTCAACGGAAGCCTGGCGGGCACCATCACCCTCACAGCCGGTCTGGGTGGCATGGGCGGTGCGCAGCCCCTAGCAGTGACCATGAACGACGGCGTGGCCCTGTGCATCGAGGTCGACCCGGGGCGCGTGCAGCGACGGCTGGAGACCCGCTACCTCGATGAGGTGGCCCACTCGATCGACGATGCGATCGCGCGCTGCATCCGTGCCCGCGACGACCGGCGCGCACTGTCGGTGGGTCTTGTCGGCAACGCTGCGGAGGTGCTGCCTGAGCTGCTTGTGCGCGGCTTCCCGGCCGATATCGTCACCGACCAAACCAGCGCCCACGATCCGTTGAGCTACGTGCCCGCCCAGGTGACGATCGAGGACGCCGCCGAGATGGCACGCACCAACCCCACGGAGCACATCCGCCGAAGTCGCGAAAGCATGGCGACCCACTGTGCGGCAATGGTGGGGTTCCTCGATCAGGGCAGCGAGGTGTTCGACTACGGCAACAGCCTGCGCGCCGAGGCCAAGCTCGGTGGGTTTGAGCGCGCGTTTGACTACCCCGGCTTCCTGCCCGCCTATATCCGGCCGCTCTTTTGTGAGGGCAAGGGGCCGTTTCGCTGGGTGGCCCTCTCCGGAGACTCGGCCGACATCGCCGCCACCGACCAGGCCGTCATCGACGAGTTCCCCGACGACGTGGCGCTGCATCGCTGGATCCACCTGGCACGTGAGCGTGTTGCGTTTCAGGGCCTGCCGGCACGTATCTGCTGGCTTGGGTACGGCGAACGTCACCGGCTGGGCCTGCGGTTCAACGACATGGTGCGACGCGGTGAGCTCACGGCGCCCATCGTGATCGGCCGCGATCACCTCGACTCTGGTTCGGTCGCCTCGCCCTACCGCGAGACCGAGGCAATGATGGACGGGTCGGACGCGATTGCCGACTGGCCGCTTCTCAACGCGCTCGTCAACACCAGCAGCGGCGCCACGTGGGTGAGCATCCACCACGGCGGCGGCGTGGGTATCGGCCGGTCGATTCACGCCGGCATGGTGTGCCTGGCCGATGGCACCGAGCTGGCCGCCCAGAAGTTGTCGCGGGTGCTTCTGAGCGATCCGGGCATGGGCGTCATTCGCCACGCCGACGCCGGCTACGAGATCGCCACCAAGGTTGCCGCCGAACGCGGTGTGCGCATTCCGATGACCGAGGGCGGTGCGCCCTGAGTGTGCGGGAGATCCTCACTGTGGGGCACCCCGTGCTGCGCCAGCGCGCCCGGGAGGCCAGCCTCGCTGAGCTCGCCTCACCTGAGGTTCAGTCCTTCATCGACGATCTCATCGACACCATGCGTCACGCTCACGGCGCCGGGCTCGCCGCCAACCAAGTCGGTGAGCTCATGCGAATCGCCACGGTGGAAGTCGACGACAACCCACGGTACCCGTACAAACCGAAAATCCCCCTCACCGTCATCGTGAACCCGCAGATCGAGGCGCTGGACGACGAGATCGTCGCGATCAACGAGGGGTGCCTCTCGGTACCGAACCTGCGTGGCGAGGTGCCGCGGAATGTCGCGATTCGCCTGCGGTACCTCGATCGTCACGGGCAAGCGCACGACGAGGTCAAGCGCGGCCTCACCGCGGGTACCTTCCAGCACGAGGTCGACCACCTCGACGGCGTGCTGTTTCTGGATCGTGTCACCGACCCGAGCACCTTCACCACGTGGGAGCAGTTCGAGCGGTTTCACCGCGACGCGTTCGTGGCGCGGATCACGCCGCTCACCGAGCGTGTCGGGAACTGACGTGACGGCCGAGGTGGTGTTTCACTGCGAGCTGGTGTGGCTGGGTGACGACGCGCCCGCACACGACGTTCGCATTGACGTCACCGAGGGGCAGATCGCCGCCGTCGAGGTCGGGGTGGCGGCACCCCCGTCGGCCGTGGTGCTGCATGGTCTGACGCTGCCGGGCCTGGCCAACGTGCACAGCCACGCATTTCACCGTGCGCTTCGCAGCCGCACGCAGGCGGGCTCCGGGACGTTCTGGACGTGGCGCGACGACATGTACCGCCTCGCCGCTGTGCTCGACCCCGATACCTACCACCGTCTCGCCCGCGCCACGTTCGCCGAGATGGTGCTGGCGGGCATCACCTGCGTCGGCGAGTTTCACTACCTGCACCACGCCCTCGAGGGCACGCCGTACACCGATGCCAACGCGATGGGCGCGGCGGTGGCGTCGGCGGCCGCCGATGCGGGGCTGCGGCTGACGCTGCTCGACACGTGCTACCTCGGTTCCGGGCTCGCCCCCGACGGGGCATTGCTGCCGGCGGAGCCCGTGCAGCGCCGGTTCAGCGACAGCACGGCCGACGCCTGGGTGCGGCGCGTCGATGCGCTCGAGCCATCACCGACGATGCGGATCGGGGCCGCTGTCCATTCGGTGCGATCCGTCGATGCGACAACGATCGCGGCGATTGCGGCCTGGGCCGGCGATCGCGGATGCCCTCTTCACGCCCACGTGTCGGAGCAAACTGCCGAGAATGACCAGTGCCGTGCGGCCACCGGCCAAAGCCCGGTCGCGCTCCTGGCGTCGTGCGGTGCGCTCAACGAAGCGTTCACCGCCGTCCATGCCACTCACGTCGACGCCGCGGATGTCGGCCGTCTCGCCCAGGCGGGGGCGGGCGTGTGCATGTGCGCCACCACCGAGCGTGACCTGGCCGACGGCATCGCGCCCACCGATCGCTTTCGCCACGACGGCGTCGACATCTCCCTCGGCTCGGATTCGAACGCGGTGATCGATCTGTTCGAGGAGGCGCGCGCGGTTGAGTTGGACGAGCGGCTTGCCACCGGGGCACGCGGAAACCATTGGATCACCGACCTCCTCACGGCCATGACCGCCACCGGCCATCGGCGCCTGGGCTGGCCCGAGGCCGGGCGCATCGCGGTGGGGGCGGCGGCCGACCTCGTCACCGTGTCGCTACGTTCGCCACGCACGGCAGGGGTGGCTTCGGAACACGCCCTAGCCGCTGCTGTCTACGCGGCAACGGCGGCCGATGTCACCGACGTCGTCGTGGGTGGCGAGCGGGTTGTGCGGAGTGGCCGACATCGCTCGATCGATGTCGCCGCCGAGCTGGACGCGACGATCCGCGACGTGTGGCGGGCCGTGGAGACGGTGCGATGACATTTGCGATCGACCACATCGGGCTGCTGGTCACCAACGATCCGGCCCTCGGCGACGGGCCGCTTGGTGTTCGACGCGATGTTGCCCTGGTGTTCGACGCTGAGCAGATTGTCGCCATCGAACCGGCCGGTGTCAGCGCCGACACCTCGATCGATGCCCGTGGGCGGTGCGTCATCCCGGGGTTCGTCGACAGCCACACGCACATGGTGTTCGCTGGTGACCGCGGCGACGAGTTCGTGGCCCGAATGGCCGGTGCGCCATATGAGGCGGGCGGTATCCACGCCACCGTCGCCGCGACGCGCCGGGCCTCGGATGAGGAACTCGCAGCGCTCCTTCATCAGCGGCTCGACGAGGCCCGCCGCAACGGCATCACCGCCGTCGAGATCAAGTCGGGCTATGGCCTCACCACCTCCGATGAGTTGCGCCTGCTGCGAATCGCGGGAACCGTCACGCCGGAGACGACCCTGCTGGGCGCGCACGTGGTGCCGCCCGAGTTCGCCGGGCGTGCCGACGCGTACGTGGACCTGGTGTGCACCGAGATGCTCGACTCCGCGGTCGGTGCGTGTCGCTGGGTCGATGCGTTCTGCGAACGGGGTGCGTTTGATGTTGACCAGTGCCGCGCCATTCTCACGGCTGCCACCGACTTGGGGTTCGGCACCCGACTGCACGCGAACCAACTCGGCCACGGACCCGGTGTGCAGCTTGCCGTGGAGATGGGTTGCGCCTCGGTCGATCACTGCACGTATCTCAGCGAGGCCGACCTCGAGGCCCTCGCGGGGGGTGCCACCGTCGCCACGTTCCTCCCCGCCACTGACTTCTCCACCCGTCAGCCCTATCCCGACGCACGGCGGGCGATCGACGCCGGAGTCACGGTTGCCCTGGCCACCAACTGCAACCCGGGAAGCAGCTACACCTCCTCGATGGCGTTCTGCATCGCCCTTGCCGTGCGCGACCTTGGCTTGACGATCGATGAGGCCCTCATGGCAGCGACCGTGGGAGGCGCTGCCGCGCTTCGTCGTCCCGACCTCGGCCGACTGCGGCCTGGCTCATGCGCCGACGCGGTGCTGCTGGACGCTCCCTCGTACACGCACCTCGTTTACCGCCCTGGCATGCAGCTCATCACCGACACGTTCATCGCGGGGCAATCGGTGACCGACGTGCGGTGAGGTTCGGTTGGGATATGCCGGATCGCCGCGTGAAATGGGCGACCAGCCGAGCGAGAAGGTGCTTACGAGAGGAGCGAGACAGGTCGACGAGTCGGGCACCGAGGCGATCCGTGGTCGTGACCACTTCTGAGCTCAAACCGGCACCACCCGTCTCGCCGCGTCGAGGATGGCGTGCGCCGACGTGTCGATGTCGTCCTCCGTCGTTGACCAGTTGGAGACCGAGATGCGCATTGCGTGATGGCCGTGCCAGCTGGTGCCGCCCGCCCAGCACACTCCGTCGTCCTGCACCTGGCGAATGACTGCGACGGTGACGGCGTCACCGTCGCCGCCAGTTGGGTGATCGAACCGCACGAGAACCTGGTTGATCACGACGTCGTTCAGCACGTGCACCCCGGGTTGGGCCGCCAGGTTCGTGGCCATCCGACGGGCCAGGGCGCAGCAGCGGTCGACCAGCTCGGCGATGCCGTTGCGACCGAGTGACCGATACGCCGCCCACAAGGCAATGGCCCGGGCGCGGCGTGAGGCCTCGGGCGCCCAGTCCGATCCGTTGCGGATGGTGTCGTCGGCGGTGAGGTATGCGGCGGTGAGGGCCATGGCCGCGCGGTGCGAACTGGGGTGGGCGACGACGGCAATGCCACTGTCGTACGGAACGTTCAGCCACTTGTGGCCATCGGTCGCCCACGAATCGGCCCGCTCCGCCCCGGCGGTGAGGTGCCGGAGGGTGAGGCTGGCGGCCGCCCACAGGCCGAACGCACCGTCCACGTGCAGCCAGGCATCCGGCGCGCCGCACAGATCGGCGATGGCATCGAGTGGGTCGACGGCGCCGGTGTTGACGTTGCCCGCCTGGGCGCACACGATGAGCGGTCCGTCGCCGAGTGCGAGGGCGTCGGCGAGGGCGCTGGGATCCATGCGGCCCTGGTGGTCGCTTGCCACGAGCGTCGGGGCACCCATGCCCAGCAGGCGGAGCGCGGCCAGCAGCGTGACATGGGTTTCGTCACCGGCAACCACACGGATGGCCGGGGCTCCATTCAGGCCGCGCCCCGCGACGTCCCAGCCATGGGCGGCGAGTACGTGATGGCGGGCGGCGGCCAGGCACGTGATATTGGCCATCTGCGCACCGGTGACGAAACCCACGCTGGCCGTCGACGGCAGGCCGAGGACATCGAGGGTCCACTCGGCCACGATCTCTTCGACGATTGCGGCACCCGGCGACATCACTCCAAACGCGACATTCTGATCCCACACCGCGGTGAGCCAGTCGGCCGCCACAGCCGCCGGCAGGGCGCCGCCGGTGACGAAGCCGAAGTACCGCGGGCCAGGTGACGCGACCAGGCCGGGGGCGATCCCTCGTGCGAGGCTGTCAACGACGTCTGTTGCGGCGGTCCCTTCGCGGGGGAGCGGCCCTCCCAGCGTGCGTCGCAGCGCGTCGACGTTGGTGGGAGGCCCTACGGGCCGTACGTCGATCTCATTGAGGTAGACCCGCGCATGTTCGGCGGCGGTCGCGAGGGCTGCTGCATGGGGGTTCTCAGTCGCCATGTCCAGAGCCTATGTCTCCTCGACGATGCGCCACAATCCGGGCGGGGGTGATGCGTTGGGTGTCGGCCAGTTTCGACGGCATGCCGGGGGGTGCGGCGGTCCTCACACGGGGCACGATTACGCGCTGCCGCCGGTTCCACGAGATTGGCTTGGCTGCGGGGTTCTCACGCGTTGTGCGGGAGAGGTTTGTGAAAAGAATGTGAGGGCGCTCCAGGGGGTCAAGTTTCGGGGTCGCGGGTCCGATAACTCGTGCATCGAAACACGGGCGTAAACAATGAGGTGACCAGGAAGGTCAACTCAGCCCGGCAAATCCAGGATGGATCCGATGCGCACTTATCAAACGAAACGAATCGCCCTTCCGGGCGGCAAGTTCATCGAAATCGTTGTCTTTGGAGACGAACACGTGGATCATCCGCACGCCCCAGCGGAACAGAATGACTCCGTCGTCGCAACCGCCACCGAGCAGAGCGAGCTTCACATCTGCCCCGAGTGCGAAAGCGACCTTGTCTACCCCGTTGGTTGGGAGGAGCGCCGCGGCGACTCCTGGGAGATCACTCTCCGCTGCCCCAACTGCGAGTGGTGGCACACCGGCGAGTACCACGACGAGGTGGTTGAGAGCTTCGACGACATCCTCAACGACGGTACCGAGGAGCTGCTCTCCAGCCTTCGTTCCTTCGCCCGCGAGAACATGGAAGCCGATGTGGAGCGCCTCGCCGAGGCCATTCACTGCGGCTTGATCGAACCGATGGACTTCTAGAGCACGATCCGCGTCACCGCGTCACCCGAGCTACCTGCATTCATTCCTGACGGGCGCCCTCATGGGCGCCCGTCATCATTTCCGTCCGAACGCCCTGCCCACTCCGTAGCACGATTCACGCCGCACTCACACGAAGCAGCCAAGAAGGTCACCGTTCCTGCTGTGGCGTTACAAGCCGCTACAGGAACATCACAAGAGTTTGTGCCACACGGACGCCAGTTGGCGTCCGCTGCGCGCCAACTGGCGCATCCCCAGCCCGGCCCTGGTCGCATGCAGGATCACGTATGAATCGCCGGTTGGCGGTGGTCGCCGACCGGGGCAGCGGGCTACGCTACGGGCGGGTGACACGGCAACGGAAGGACCGAGGTGACGGAGTACACGCCGGCGCAGGCATTCGCAGCGTGGCAAGCGGGTGATGTGACGATCGTCGACGTGCGTGAGCAGCGTGAGCACGACACGACCCGGGTTGAGGGCGTGACACTGATCCCGATGAGTGAGCTGCCGGGCCGGGTGGAGGACTTCCCCACCGGCACGCCGCTGGTCATCTTGTGTCGCAGCGGCAACCGCAGCGGGCAGGTGGCGGAATTCCTGAACACCGACGGGCGCTGGGGTGACGTGGCCAACCTCACCGGCGGCATCCTGGCGTGGGCATCTGATGGCCTTCCGTACGAGGGCGACCCGCCCACCTAGAGTCGATGCGCGGGCCGACTGTCGCTTCGGGAAAGCCTCGATGACCGATCCCCAAGACCTGTGGAGTGCGATCGACGCGTACGTCGAGGAGCGGCTCCTTGCTCCCGATGCGGCGCGCGACGACGCGCTGTGCGCGAATGCGGCGGCCGACCTCCCCACCATTGATGTCTCCCCGGCCCAAGCCAAGTTCCTGGCGCTCATCATCCGCATCTGCGGAGCGCGACGTGTGTTGGAGGTGGGTACGCTTGGTGGGTACAGCACCATCTGTCTCGCGCAGACGCTTCCGCCCGACGGCTCACTCGTCTCCCTCGAGATCAACCCACGGTTTGCCGAGGTGGCGCGTGGCAACATCGCAGTGGCAGGTCTCGGTGCCAGAGTCGAGATTCGGGTGGGCCCGGCGCAGACCAGTCTCGATGCACTGGTCGCGGCAGGGGAGGTGTTCGACTTTGTCTTCATCGATGCGGACAAGCCCAACAACGCACGCTACGTCGAGAGCGCCCTCGCCCTCTCCCGCCCAGGGACGATCATCATTGTCGACAACGTCGTGCGTGATGGCGCCCTCATCGACCCCGAGAGCACCGACCCGTCCACCATCGGTTCGCGAGCGCTCATGGACATGGCTCACGCGGATCCGCGTCTCGAGGCGACCGTGCTTCAGACCGTCGGCCTCAAGGGCCATGACGGAATGTTCATCTCGGTGGTGACGTCGGCGTAAGGCACGGCGTCAAGGGAACGCCGAGTCGCCGGGGGGTGAACGCATGCGGTGTCGTTCCTTAGCGGGCTACGGCGTTGGTATCTGCCGTCGTGCGACGGTGATTTGGAGCACGGCTGGGGGTCGGAATTGGCACCCAGGAGATCCTGGCGGGGCGACAAGGTTGACTCGAAGGGATGCCACTCGCAGGTCCGAGTGCGACTGGGTCGCGATGGAACGCTCAATCCGGTGGGTGACCATCGTGCCAGTTTGGGTCCAGACATTCATGGGTGAAGGGTGTGGTGTACCGGGGCGTGCGGATGCAGGGTTGCGACGAGTTAGGGGTGAGTGGGACGAAGGTCACGAGATGGGCGGAGCACACCGCGGACGTTCATGGTCCCAGGAGTGCCGCGGGGACGACGCCGACGCCGTCCGTGCGTCGGTAGGCGGCACGTCCAGTTGTGACGATGATTGCGTCGAGAAGCTCGTCCCCAAGTTGTGCCGCCAGCCAACGAAGGTGCCGCACGTCGTGGTCATTCACGGTTGCCGCGAGTTTGACCTCAATTGCGACCACTCGTCCATCACCGCGTTCGACGATGAGGTCGACCTCGCGCTCGCCGCGGTGAGTACGAAGCTGTCCCACGCGAGCCTCGGCGGCCTGGGCGGCGACCCGGACACCAAGCGTGACGGGACGTGGAGTCGCTCCAAGATGTCGCGAGACGGACGCTGGGAGGAAAGCCCCGTTCGGCGAGCGTCATCGGACGCATTCGAATGACGACGATCCGCCCGGCGCCGGAATGGACGGGTACCCCCACTGCGTGTGGCGATCCTGTGAGGATGAACGTTCCCGGTGAAGCGCCGTCGTCAACCGCACGGCGAACGAGATCAAACGCCGGTGGGTAGCGCTGCCACTCGTCGATCACGACCGGCGGAGCACTGGTCATGAGGCGTGTCGGCTCCGCGATGAGAATCTCGCGCCCAGCTGAGTCATCTCGTCGGAATACCGACGATGCACGCCGCAAAGCGGAGGCCGTCTTCCCAACTCCCTTAGCTCAGCTGAGCGGTCTCGGCCCATTGTGTTCGTGTTTGGCGCGGGCGCGGGCCCGACTCGCCACGCCCTACCCGGACGAGGAGGGCGAGAAGCGCTTGACCACGCGGTAGGCGGTGTCGCGTTGCACGGCGCGGCGGCCGGTGTTCTCGATGAGCTCCACCATCTTCTCGGTGTCGACGCGGAAGGCGGTGCCGGCGGCACGCACGACGTTCTCCTCGATCATGATCGAGCCCATGTCGTCACAGCCGAACTCCAAGGCCTGGATGCCGATCTCAAGACCCTGCGTGACCCATGACGACTGGAAGTGGTCGAAGTTGTCGAGATAGAGGCGACTGACAGCGAGCATGAGGAGGTAGTCGTCGGAGGTTGTGGGCACGTGGTCGTCGCCGCGCACGCTTCCGCCGCCCGACTGGTAGCTCCAGCAGACGAACGCGCGAAAGCCCGGGTCCTCGTCCTGCAGCTCGCGCAGGCGACGCAGGTGTTCGACGCGCTCGGCCCAGGTGTCGACGGTGCCGTACATCATCGTGGCGGAGGTCGACATACCGGCCCGGTGGGCCGTGCGCATCACTCCGAGCCACTCGTCGGTTTTTGTCTTGCGGGGGGCGATGACGTCCCGCACGCGGTCGACGAGTATCTCGGCGCCGCCGCCCGGCACCGAGTCGTGCCCCGCGGCGCGCAGGCGCGCGAGCGTCTCCTCGAGTGTCAGCTTCGAGTACTGGGCGATGTGGAGGATCTCGGACGGGGAGAGCGCGTGCAAGTGGATGGGGTAGCGCGACTTGATGTCCGAAAACAGGTCCTCGTACCACTCGATCCGCAGGTTCGGGTGGTGGCCACCTTGCAGGAGCAGCGCCGTGCCGCCCAAGGCGAGGGTCTCCTCGATCTTTCGGAAGATGACGTGCTTGGGCAGCGTGTACGCCTCGGCGTCGCGCGGGTGGCGATAGAAGGCGCAGAAGTCGCAGTCGGTGACGCACACGTTGGTGTAGTTGACGTTGCGGTCGACGATGAATGTGACCTCATCCGGTGGGGTGCGCCGCTCGCGGGCTCGCCGGGCGGCGGCGCCGATGGCGTCGAGGTCACGTGAGGCGATGAGGGCGAGCGCGTCGGCGTCGCTCAGTCGTTCGCCGGCGTCGGCGCGTTCGAGAACGTCGAGATGATGGGACGGGGCAACAATTGGCATCACCTCCGATCTTATCGCGGCTCACGGCGAAATCCGGGGGGACGACTGTCCGCGACGTGCGGTGTTGCCGGGCTCAGAACGGCCAGCGTCGCAGGCCGGGCCGTCGCGCGACGAGGCGGCCGTCGAGACCCCACACCCGACCGGCCGGGACGAGTGCCAGCAGCACCAACGGGATGTACTCGTGGGGTTGCTCAAACGCCCACCGGTTGCTCGACGCGTACAGGGCCGCCAGGAAAAGCTGCTGGCCGAGGTCGACCAGCGCCGCCCCGCGGGTTGCCAGACCAACGATGAGCATGGCCCCGACACCCAGCTCGAACGCCGTCACCATCCATTGCACCCAGCTCCACTGCGCGACCATGGCATCGGCGACCGACTCCACCAGTGGCAGTCGGGTGCGGTCGCCTTCTTCCACGAGAATAATGCGGGCCAAGTCGCGGTTGACGAGGTTGGCCACGTACGGACCGATTGAGAAGTTGCGCACGTCGAACAGCTTCGCGAGGCCGTTGGCGAGGAGGATCACGCCGAAGAAGATCCGCAGAGCGGCGAATGCCTTCTGCATGAGGTTCAGCTGGTGCTCCGTGAGGGCGGAGGCCGGTGAGGCCGGGGAGTTCGTCATCGTGTGGTCACCAGTGGTCAGCGGTTCGGGTCGATCGGACGGCTCATCGTGACCTGTCGAGGTGACAGCGGCATTACCGGCCGGTGAAAACTCCGTGGTGCGGTGTCGACGGGGGGTCGCCATATAGTGCGCTCACCCGCATGAAGGACCGAGACTGAATGAGCCTGCAACGACAACTGGCCCTGACCATCGCCGCGCTTCTGGGGGTGGCTGTGCCGGCCAATGCCGCCACGGTCACGCTCTCACTCGACCGTTCCGCGTCGCCAATCCCGAAACGTTCCGCGCTGTCGCTCGGCGGCGGGGCCGTGGCCTGGCAGGCGCCTCTCACCGGCCTTCGCTTCACCGCCACGGTGACCAATGATGCGGGAGGTCCGGCGCTCCCACCGCCGGAGACCTTCACTTACGGCACGGTCGACCTTGTCGGGCGCACGGTCGACGGCGAAACCGTCCTCGACACGCAAGAGGTCATCGACACGAACCCAGTGGAATTCACCGTGGCGTTCGTGGACCAAAACACGACTTACTTCGCCCGCCTGAACCCGGCGCCGCAGGTAGGTGTGGCGGCGGCCACCGCCTCCAACACCGTCGTTGCCTCTGCGTACCTCCGCAACGTGGTGGCCGCACTTCGGCGACCTAGCTCACGCAAGGTGGCCTTCTCTGGGGTCTTCGCGAAACCCGATACCGTGAAGCCATCGACGGCCGTACGTGTCCTTGTTCAGCGGCGAAGCGGGAAGAACTGGCGCACGCTTGAGACCATCGCGCCAAACGTCCGGCGCGAATGGGAGGCGATTGTGCCGGTTGGCGCCGAGCCGGCAGTCTTTCGCGTGCGGACCGTGCCGTTCGGAGCTGTGAAGCGGTACGTCCCGGTGACCGAGCTGTCGTACTGCGTCGCCGCCGCCCCGGCCGCCGCCAAGAAGGCGTGCCGGTCAGTGGTGTTGGGCGCCGGTCCCCGCGCGAAGTAGGGGCGCGCGTACCCCACAACGTCGATCGTGACATGGCGCGGCCCGGTAGGTTCCTCTTCAACTATCGCAAGGAGTCCGCGAACATGAAAATACGACGCTCACTTACTGTCGGGCTTGTTGGACTTGCCCTCTCCGCGTCCCCAGCGTGGGCGGCCACCGTGACCCTGGCCCTTGATCCGAACCAGTCCGTCATCCCGCGGGGCAGTGCGTTCCCGCTGAAGTCGGGCGTCACGATGTACCTGGCGCCGGCGACGGGTTTCGTCTTCACGGCAACGGCGCTCAATGACGCCGGCGCACCGGCCGTGCCGCCAGCGGGCGACGTGAACTACGCCACCGTCGACCTGGTTGCGCGCACCGCCGACGGTGAGGCGGTTCTCGCCACGGCGCCGGTTGTGAGCGCGGCCCCGGTTGTCTTTCCGATTCAGTACATCCAGCAGAACACCACGTACTACGCCCGCATCAATCCCTCGCCGTCGGCCGGGGTTGCCGCGGTAGCCCCGTCGGCCGAGTTCACGGCAGCGGCGTTTCTCAACTACACCGCGAATGTTTCGCGCACCGGGCGAAACGTTCGCTTCTTCGGATCGTTCGTCAAACCCGCGACGGTGAACCCCTCCTCGGCGCTGCGGGTCCTGATCCAGCGACGCTCCGGGGCCAAATGGAAGACGCTCCGTACGCTCGCTCCCGACGCGAAGCGGAAGTGGAGCACCACGGTTCCCGTGGGCGCGATCCCAGTGGCTTTCCGTGTGCGGTTCGTTCCGATTGGCGCGGCGAAACGCTACGTCACGGTCAACGTGTCGAGCTACTGCGTGGCGAAAACTTCTGCGTTGGCACGCAAGACCTGTAATTCGGTGAAGCTCGGTCCTGAGGGGTAGACGGCGTTGCTACGCGGCCAGCGCTGCGGGGACGGCATCCAGCTCCCCCGCATCGCTGGCTCGCTGGAAGAACTCGGCGAGCCCCGCACGTTCGGCGGGTCCGAAGCCATAGGCGAGCCGCGTAAAGTATGCGCGGATGTAATCGGCAGAGAACGGGAAGCGTTCGGCTGCTGCACGAACCACTGTCTCGGGATCGTCGGCAAAGCGCTCTTGCGCGGTGACGAGTGCGGCGGTCAATCGAGCGACGAGCCCCGGGTGGCGGGTGGCGGCGGAGCGACTCGCCGCCCACACGGCGTACACCATGGGCTGGCCGGTCAGCGTCTGCCACCGCGCCCCAAGGTCGGTTTGGATCGGTCCGACATCGGCCTCCCGGGCTGAGAGGGCCTCGTCGGCGATCAACAGCACCCCGTCGACGTCCGTCAGCGCGTCGGTCGGTGCCTCGTCAAGCGGACAAAACGCGACGTCGGGCCCGACGAGGATGCGAAGGAGCGCCACGGAGGTTGCGCTGTGCGGTGTGATGGCGACAGTCCGCATCTCATCGAATGCGATCCGGGAGAACACCTGGATGGAGTCGACGGCTCCGGCGGCAGCGATGGAGGCCACGGGGAGAAGCTCGAGGAGGTCCGCGTGGCGGGCGTACTCGATGCTCGACATGGCGGCAACGTCAAGATCGCCCGCAATCACCGCTCGGTTGAGCTCGGTGGGCACCCCGTCGGTGAAACGAAACGCGGGGTCGTTCAGGTGCTCAAGGTGGTGGTAGATGGGGTACATGTTGAGCGCCACGATGCGCCCGACGTTAAGTGATGTGTTCACAAGCTCACCCGTAGCGATCGACGACGCCGTTCGCGATTTCGTGCAGGGCCTCGCGCGGCACGCCGTCGAGGGGACCATCGACAACTTCGCGAGCAGCCGCCACGAACCCGAGCGCACGCTCCCGTGCCGCAATGGTTCCCGGGTGCGTGGCCAGGTGATCGCACACTGCTTCGATGTCGGCACCTGTCTGGGCCGCCCGGATGGTGTCGGCCAGGGCCGGCTCGGACTGCAACGCCAAGATGAGCGGGAGCGTGACGGTGCCGTCCTTGAGGTCGGTGCCGCGGCGCTTGCCGGTGCGCTCTGTGGGCCCGGTGAGATCGAGGATGTCGTCGAAGATTTGGAACGCGAGGCCAACATTCTCACCGAAGGTTGCAAGACGCTCTTCGGTCTCGCGGTCGGTTCCACCGGTCAGTGCCCCCAGACGGCAGGCGGTCGAAAACAGCGCAGCGGTCTTGTCGCGGCAGCGCGCCAGGTAGGCGGCCTCGGTGACGGTGAGGTCGTGCGCGGCTGACTGTTGGGCCAGTTCACCGCGGGAGAGCGCGAGCGATGCCTCGGCCAGCATCTGCACCGCACGCGGTTGGCAGGTGCCGGTCAGCTCGGTGAACGCGCGGGCAAACAGAAAGTCACCCACTTGGAGGGCAGCGGCCGGGCCGTGGGCGGTGACCACCGTCGGTTGGCCACGCCGCAGCGTCGCTCCGTCGATGATGTCATCGTGAACGAGCGTGGCCATGTGCACCAGCTCGACGGCGGCTGCCGCAGACACAACGGCCGGCTCGATGTTTCTGCGTGTTGGCGCGCAGCTGAACACCAGCAGGGGACGAAGGCGCTTGCCACCGGCGGCAAGCGTGTCGCCCGCCGGGCCGGACAGCGCGGGAATGTGATCGGCCACCACCATGGACAGTCGCTGCTCACAGGCGCGGAGCAAGCGCGATGAGGTGCGCGCGGCGCGCAGGCGTGGCGTGGCGGTGGCTACGACGCCACCCGGCCGTGGTGAAGGGCCACGATGCCACCCATGAAGGTCCGGAATGTCACATCATCGAGACCGCAGCGGTTCATGCGTTCAGCCAGCTCTGCAGGCGCGGGGAAACGCTTTGCCGACGCGGGCAGATACCCATAGGCCGCGCTGTCTCCGCCGACGGCGGCGCCGATCTTCGGCACGATGCGGTCGAACCACAGACCATGCACTGCCCGGAGTCGCGTGGGGCTGGTGATCTCCAAGATCACGACGCGGCCGCCGGGGCGCACCACGCGGGCCATCTCTTCGATGCCGCCGTCGAGATCGGCGAGGTTGCGGGCGCCGAAGGCGACTGTGGCCGCATCGAAGCTGTCGTCGGTGAAGGGAAGCTCCAGTGCGTCGGCCACGTGGAAAGTCGCGATCGATGGGCGGTCGGTGGCCTTCGCTCGAGCGCGGACGAGCATTTCCTCAGCGAAATCGACGCCCACTACCCGTCCGCGCGATCCGACTCGGTCGGCCAGCTCGAACGCCAGGTCGCCTGTACCGCAGCACACGTCGAGTACGTGAGCGCCCAGCGAGACGTCGGCGGCTTGGGCGGCGAGGCGACGCCAGCGGCCATCGAGCCCGCCACTCATAACCCGGTTCATCAGGTCGTAGCGTGGGGCGATGCGGTCGAACATCGCGCGCACATCGGACGGAGCGAGCCGTCCCTTCTCGGGTGCCTGAGTCACGCCGGCGCCTCGGAGGTTTCCTCACCCCACCGGGCGGCGAGGGTGTTGTCGACCCCGAGGTGGTCGATGGCGCGGCCCACGACGAAATCGACGAGGTCGTCGATGCTGGTGGGCAAGCTGTAGAAGCCCGGCATGGCGGGAAGCACCGTGGCCCCGGCGCGAGTGACGGTGAGCATGTTCTCAAGGTGCACGGCCGACAGGGGCGTCTCGCGGGCCACCAGCACCAGACGCCGACGTTCTTTGAGGGCCACGTCGCAGGCGCGGTGGATGAGGTTACGGCCGGTCCCCGTGGCGACGGTCGCCAGGGTCGACATCGAGCACGGCGCGATCAGCACACCATCAACCTTCGCCGAGCCGGACGCGTACATACAGGTGAGGTCGCGCTGGTCGACCATCTGGACGCTGCCGGGCCCGGTGGCGAACTGGTCGAGGAAGCGCGCGGCGATCACGTCGGTGCCGACGGTGGGGCGAGGGCCCATGCCGAACAGCTCGTGACCCGCCACCTGAAATGCGGCGTCACTGGCGCACATACCCACATCGTGGCCAGCGCCGGTCAGTACCTGTAGTGCCCGGGCACCGTAAATGGCTCCGCTGGCGCCGGTAATCCCGAGGAAGAAACGCATTACGGTGAATGGTAGTCGAGCCCCGTCAGGTCTCGTACGGGATCACGCCTCCGCGTCACCGCGTGAGGTCATGTGTCCTTTGCGTGACCTACTTGTACTTGGTGCCGAGCCCATCGATGAACGTCGCCATCTGCGTGAGCTTCTCGTCGCCGAGGCTCGCGAACGACGGCATCGGTGCCTTGGGGTTCTTGAGGTTGTTGATGTGCCACTCGAGGCCGAGACCCTTTGAACCCTCGTTGGTGAGGTCGGGACCAATCTTTCCGCCGACCTTCCCGATGATATGGCAGGTGAGACAGGTGCCGGTGCGCACGAGTTCCTCGCCGGCAACCGCGTCTGCGTCGGCAGCCGGGATCGTGACGAGCGGCTCAGTGACCGAGATGGGTTCTTCGCTCGATGCGCCCTTGTAGGTCATCCACCCCAGGAAGGTGATGACGGCGATGCCCACCATGATCGACACGGGGCGCTTGTGGATTCGCCGCTCGGGGCCGCGGTCGATGAACGGCCACGCGATCAGAAGACCCAACAGAATGTTCGGCACGATGAACGTGGCCATGATGAGCGGCAAGAACGCGTTTTGGTTCTTGAAGATCTTCAGCAGCTCAAACAGGAAGAAGAAGTACCACTCGGGCCGCGGAACGAAATCCTCGGTGGTTGGATCAATGCGTGGACCGATCTCGACCGGCGCCCAGATCGAGAGGAAAATGATGATCGCGATGGCGGTGAGCGCAACGACGTGGTCTTTGACGATGGCGTAGGGGAAGAACGGCTTGCCGTCGGCCTTGGCCAGGGCGTAGTCGCGCTTGTAGGCCTCTTTCTGCGCGCGATTCATGAACGCACCTCGACCTTCTCGGGGTCCGGGGCAGGCTCTCCGGCGGGCACCGGGGTGCGGCCGTAGGCAATGCGCTCACGGGCGGCGACGCGCTTGGCATCGTCCTCAGCCTGCTCGATGGCGAGGCGCCGCTTCGACCACGGTGGCTCCGCGATTCCGAGCTTCGAGACCAGGAAGAGGTGAAGCCCGATAAACGTGGCAATAGCTCCGGGTATCAAGAGCATATGGATGGAGTAGAACCGCGACAGAGTATCCGGACCGAACTCGGGTCCGGCCTTCAGGATCTCACCGATGTATGGCCCAACGATTGGCGCCTGTGACGTGATGTTCACGGCGACGACGGTGGCCCAGTAGGCCTTCTGGTCCCACACCAGCAGGTAGCCGGTGAGGCCCATCATCATCGTCATCAGCAAAAGGACCGAGCCGGTGACCCAGGTGAGCTCACGCGGGTACTTGTAGGCGCCCCAGATGAACACGCGTCCCATGTGCAGGAACACCACCACGATCATGGCGCTGGCGCCCCATTTGTGCATGCCGCGCACCAGGGCGCCCCACGTCACATCATTCGTGATGAACTGGATGCTGTCGTATGCGCTGGCCGGGTCGGGCTTGTAGTACATCGCCAGCACGATGCCGGTGATGGCCTGCAGGCCAAAGATGGCCATGGCGGTGAATCCGAGTGTTTGGAACCAGCTCGTCCCCCGCGGGATATTGCGGAAGAGGAACCATTTGGCGCCCGCTTTGACGCCCGTGCGCTCGTCCACGTAGTCGACAACGGCGGTGCCCACCTGGATGGCCGGGTTCTTAGGGCCGATGTTTGTCGCGGGTGGGTCGTGGTGTTCGGTCGTCGCCATTGTTGCCGCCTACACGAAGGGGAAGAGTTTTGAGAGGGCGCCATCGACCGGGTCGCCCGGGGGACGCAACTTGTACGGCTGCTCCTTGGCGTCGATCGAGTATGCCTTGCCCACGAGCACGCGGTCGTCGGGTTTCGCCTGGGCGTACTCCACGTCCTTGCCGGCCGCGTTGACGATCTTGATGTCGAGCCGGTCGAGCGGTCGCGGGGGAGGACCGCCGGAGACCAGTCCGCGGCTGTCGTATGCACCGCCGTGGCACGGGCAGATGTAGCTGTCTGACCCGGACGCGTACTTCGTGGGGCAGCCCAGGTGCGCGCAGCGGTTCCAGATTGCCAGGAGCGCTCCGTCGCGATTGCGAACGTAGACGCGACGGTCGGCTTCGGGTGCCGGGCCGGACACCTTCACGCTTGTTGTCGAGTCCTGCTTGAGGTCGCTAAGCGGGCCGATGTCAACCCAGGTCCACTCCTCGTCGCCGATGGTGTCAGCAACCGCGAAGCCGATAACGGGGACGAGGATTGCCGCGCCCATCACGCCACCCATTGCGAGGGCGATCATGCTGAGGAACTTGGTACGCGTTTGGTACCCGGGATCGTCGGCGTGCGGGTCCTCGACGCTGGGGTCAACGGCGCGCGGGCCCTGGTACAGGCCCTGATCGCCATTCTCTATTGGTGCTCCGTTGTGTCCTTCGTGGTCCACGAAACCTCCGATCGCCCGACTGTCCCGAATTCAATCCCACTTCGGCCCATTGTGCAACGGCAATGGCCGGGGCCAAGTGTCCCTGGGGCGACGGTCGTACGAAAGCTACGGACTACGCCGACTCGGTGCCCGGGGCGATACCCCGGGCACGAGTTGGTTGTTGCTATTCGCCCACGGGAAGTTTCGCCAACTGGCCACGGATGGCGCCGTTGGGGTACGCCGCGTTGTGGACATTGACGTAGAACCGACGCGGGTTGGTGCGCATGCGTCGGTGAAGCGCTGGGTCGATGCGGGCACACGTGGTGTCGCCGGCCAGGCCGCCGTGACTTGGCTGGTTCAACGTGACCACGACAGGCCCATTCGTGCCGGCAAAACCGCGGTGAATGTGCGCGGCGACGGGGGTGCCGATGTTGGCGACGATGACACTGACACATACCTGGCGACGCCCACGAAGAACCACAGAGGCCGTGCCGCGCCCGTCGCGGTCGCCGGCGTTGCGGCGGCCGGCGGCGCTGATTTCCTTCCTCCCGTTGAGGTTGGCCACGAGCTGCGTGACGGGTGAGGAACCCGCTTGGTTGCCGGGGGCGTAGACAGGGCCGGGGCCGTAGCTCGGGGTGCTTCCGCCCATTGCCAGGGCGGCCGCGCCGACCAATGCGGCAGCAGTGGCGGGGATGACGATTCGTTTGGTCGCGCCCATGGCGCTCTCCTTCACTCGTTGTCGGGTGAAAGGTGACCCTCTCATGCACCCCCGGTCGTCGTCGACCTCGCCGGGTGCCAATGACGCGCCGAACGTCTCGCATCGTGAAAAGTCGTCGGCGTTCTGCAACAAAACGACCCTCTCCGGCGTTTAACACCACGGGTGGTTCCGCGCGTCGGCCCTCAATCGGGTCGACGCAGCGCGGAAACGTCCACAGGCAATCGATCTTCTCCCGACCTGGAGGCTTCGCATGAAACGCTCACTGATCCCGATAGCGGCTGTCCTGGCAGGTGTCGGTGCGTCATCGGCCATGGCCGCCGGCGAGACCGTCTCGGCGTACGGCAACGCCCAGGTTCCCGTTACGCCGACGGACCCGACGAAGAACGCCTCGATCCTCGCTGCCATCGCCGATGCACAAACCCGCGTTTACCCCGCCGACCGCGGAATGCTCGGCGTCGGTCAGAGGTCACGGTTCAACGGCTCCACGCCCGAACGTGGGAGTGACCAGCAGCGGACAACGACACGTTCTGTGGCTACGTCACCCGGCGCATCACCAAGCGCGTCAAAGTTCGCGGCGTGACGAAATCCGGTGGTTCGCCGCGTTCGCGAGTGGAAGTGCAGCGTGCCGACCCGGCGGTCGAGGTCACGTCAACGCACGCCGAGGTGCGACGTCACAAAGACGATCCGGGGTGGAGGTCGGCGCCCCGGATCGGCGGTTCTCGGGGTCGACCGTGCGGCGTGAGGTCGCTGTCCGGTGATGGAGTAACGAAAGGTTAATGCCCTCGGACCCATTCTCGCCCATCGGGTGAGTACGATCGACGCAGTGGGCGTTCGTCCAACGCCGAGGTGCATCCGTGAGTTCTCAACATCCCGATTGTGGTTCCTCCGACGGTGACACGACCTCGGCGAATGGCGCTTCAGTAACGCCTCACACTGCGCCGGGCACCCCCAAAGCATCGGTGCGTGTCACTGAGACCGCGGCGTTCGTCGGTGCAGGCCCGCGACGACACTCACGGGCCTTGGTTGTGGCCGTCGCGGCAATCAGCACAGCAGGGGCAGGCGTCGTCGCGGCAGGAGCAGGATCTGAGGAGCCGGGGGTGCGCATCGCCGCGTCGTCCTCGACCACTCCGGAGTCGACAACCCCGGTCGAGCCACCACCAGCACCTCCGCCGCCGGCGGTCACGCCTCCGTCGGTTCGACCGGCACCGGCTCCTCGCGTGCGGGGCGCGCCGAGAGAGCCCGGCCCGCCACACCCCGGGCGCCCGGCCGTGGATCGCTGAGCCCATCTGCGGAGACGGTAGCGAGTTGGAGCGCCGCGACTCCAACGCCGAGTGGCGACGTACGGGTCGTGGCTCGTGGCGAGAGCCTGTGGTCAATTGCCGCCGAGCTCGCCGGAAAATCGGCGTCTCCGCGCCGCATCGCCGCCGTCACCGGTGATCTGTGGACGCTGAACGCCGCGGCGATTGGCACGGGGAGCCCACACACGGTTTTTGTTGGCACGCGCTTGCGGTTGCCCGAGAGGTCGTAGGGCGCGAACGCCCCCCGGGCGCGAACGTTAGGACGCGGAGATGCCGAACTCGGCCCAGCGAGCGTCCACCCGTGCCTTTACCTCGTCGCTCATCACGGCCGCATCGGGCCATTCGCGCACGACGCCTTCTCCGAGCCATTTGCGCGTGGCGTCGAAGCCGACTTTGGAGCCGTAGGCGAAGTAGGGAGCAGCGTGGTCGAGGGCGTCCACCGGTCCGTCGGTGACGAGCATGTCGCGACCCACATCCACGTTCGAAAAGGCGTGGAACGCGACGTCGGAGATGTTCTGCACGTCCACGTCGTGGTCCACCACCACCACGCAGCGGGAGAGAGACAAGAGCCCCAACCCCCAGATCGCATTCATCAGCTTCTTGGCATGACCGGGATAGCGCTTGTTGACGCTCACGATGATGCAGTTGTGGAACACGCCCTCCGCCGGCATGTTCATGTCCACCAGGTCCGGCACGCTCATGCGGATGAGCGGCAAGAAGATGCGCTCGGTGGCTTTGCCGAGGTAGAAGTCCTCCATCGGCGGCTTGCCGACGATGGTGGTGGAGTACACCGCGTCGCGTCGCATCGACATGCCCGTGAGGTGAAGCGTGGGGTAGTCGTCCACCGGGGTATAGAAGCCGGTGTGGTCGCCGAACGGTCCCTCGGGCCGCAGGTCGGTGGCATCGACATAGCCCTCGAGCACGATTTCGGCGGTGGCCGGCACCTCGACATCGACGGTGCGGCACTTCACCATCTCCACCGATTTGTTGCGGATGAACCCGGCCAGCATCATCTCGTCAATGCCGGGGGGGAGCGGCGCGCTGGCCGCGTAGGTCACCACGGGATCGCTGCCGATCACAACGGCCACGGGCACTCGACCGGATGAATCGCGCAGGTGCGCGGCGCCGTCCTTGTGGATTTGCCAGTGCATCATCGCTGTGCGGGCATCGCGCTTCTGTACCCGGTACATACCGCAGTTGCGTGACCCGGTGCGCGGGTCGTGGCTGAACACGAGCGGCAGCGTAATAAAGGGGCCGCCGTCATCGGGCCAGCAGGTGAGGATGGGCAGCAGATCGAGGTCCGGCGTGTCGAGCCACACCTCCTGGCACGGGGCGTCCTTCACGATCTTGGCCGAGAACGACGCGAGCTCCTTGAGCTTGCCCAGGGCCTTCACCTTCTCCACGATGCCCTGTGGCGGTTGCAGCTCGATGAGGTCCTGGATGCGATCGGCCAGATCGCTCAGGTTCGTAACACCGAGGGCCATGTGAATGCGCTTCCAACTGCCGAACTGGTTGACGAGCACGGGAAGGCGACTGCCACGCACGTTGGTAAACAACAGCGCCTTGCCGCCGTTGGGCGACTTCATCACGCGATCGGCGATCTCGGTGATCTCGAGCACCGGATCGACCTCGGCGCGGATCTCGATCAACTCACCGGCTTTGCGGAGCGCGTCAATCCATTCACGAATGTCACGCATGGAGGGCCTCCACCAGATCGGGGGCGTCAGGAAGGTCAGCGGCATGGGCGATGATCGGGGCCGTGTCGGAGTGGGCACGAAGCGATCGGGACGCAGAACGCAGGTCGGTGTCGCGACCGGGGTCGGCGATGGCCGCTGCCGTCGCCCGCCACAATGGCGCCAAGGCGTGGCGGTCTCCGGACGACACCAGGGCCGATGACAACGCAACCAGCTCGGCAAGGAGCTCAATCACTCGGAGGTCTCCCGCTGCCGCAACGCGGGTGAGCCCGCTGGCGTAACAGAAGTCACCGGCCAAGACGCGTTGGCCGGGGTCGTCGAGATGAAGGTGCCGGGGGGTGCCGTGGTGCAGAAGAAAGCCCTCGAGGATGAGATCGAGGCCGACGGCAGCTTCGGCGTCAAGGCCGGGGTGGGCGAGGGGGCCGACCACGAGTGTCGGGCTCGCATCGATGACCGCCTGAGAGAGGCCGGGTTGGGCGGCGAAGGTCTGCTTCACAGTGACTGCACCGCCTCGGAAAGTGCCTGCCGGGTGTGTGTGAGGTCGGCATCCGTGTGGGCAAGACCGGTGAACCATGCCTCGAACTGGGATGGCGGCAGGTAGACACCGCGATCGAGCAGCGCCCGGGCGAACCGACCGTAGGTGGCGGTGTCGCAACCGGTGGCCTCGGCGTAGTTGGTGACCGCGCCGGTCGTAAAGAAGGGGGTGAGCATCGAGCCGACGCGGTTGATGACGACCGGTGCGCCACTGGCGTGGAGAGCGTCTTCGAGCGCCGCGCCCGACTCCTCAAGTTGATCGTAGACACCGGGTCGCGCGAGCTCACACAACGTGGCAAGCCCGGATGTCGTCGCGAGGGGATTGCCGCTGAGGGTTCCGGCTTGGTAACACGGCCCCTCTGGGGCGAGCTCGCCCATGATCTGTCGCGATGCACCGAACGCTCCGACCGGAAGCCCGCCACCGATGATCTTGCCGAGGCAGGTGATGTCGGCCCGCACTCCGAAGCGCTCCTGCGCACCTCCGTAGGCGATGCGGAAGCCGGTGATGACTTCGTCCAGGATCAGCAGGGCCCCGGTGCGATCACACGCGGCACGAAGGCCCGCCAGGTATCCGTCGCCGGGGATGACGGTGCCCATGTTTCCGGCGACCGGCTCCACGATGATCGCGGCGGCGCCCTCGAGGGCGGCCTCTGCGGCGGCCAGGTCGTTGTACGGCACCTGGCGCGTGTACTGCACCGCGCCGGCAGGAACGCCGGGGCTATCGGGTGCGCCCAGGGTGGTGGCGCCGCTTCCGGCCTGGACGAGCAGGGGATCGATGGCGCCGTGATAGCCGCCGATGGCTTTGACGATGACGTCACGGCCGGTGGCGGCACGTGCCAAACGCACGGCCCCGGTCACCGCTTCGCTCCCCGACGAGGTCATGCGGAGCTTCTCGATTGACGGGAACGCCTGTGCGACGGTCTCGGCGAACACCACTTCGCGCTCGGTGGGCGCGCCGTACGAGGTTCCCCGGGGAAGGGCCTGGCGGATCTCCTCGAGCACGCCGGGGTGGGCGTGGCCGAGAATGGCCGGGCCCCACGTGGCGAGGTAGTCGACGTAGCGGTTGCCCTCCACGTCCCACACGTGGCAGCCCTCGGCCCGGTCGATGAAGATGGGGTCGCGGCCGATGGAGCGCATGGCCCGCACCGGCGAGTTGACGCCGCCCACGAGAACCTTCTGTGCCCGTTCGTAGAGTTGGGCGCTCGTCGTCACGCGTTCAGCCAACGTGCGACATCGGTGGCCGCGTAGGTGATGATCATGTCGGCGCCCGCCCGGCGGATGGACGTGAGTGCCTCAAGCGTGGCGTCACGCTCGTTGAGCCAGCCTCGCTCCGCGGCGGCTTTCAGCATGGCGTACTCGCCGCTCACGTGGTACGCGGCTACCGGCAGGTGCGTGGCGTCGCGCACGGCGGAGATCACGTCGAGGTACGGCCCGGCGGGCTTCACCATCACCATGTCGGCGCCCTCGGCCTCATCCTGGGCCACTTCACGCAGAGCCTCACGTACGTTGGCCGGGTCCATTTGGTACCCCCGGCGGTCACCGAAACCGGGGGCCGACCCGGCGGCCTCACGAAAGGGCCCGTAGAACGCCGAGGCGTACTTGACGGCGTAGGAGAGGATGACGGTGTTTGTGTGCCCGTCACGGTCCAGCGCGGTACGGATGGCGCCGACACGTCCGTCCATCATGTCGCTCGGCGCAACGACGTCGGCCCCGGCGGCCGCATGGCTCACGGCGGTGCGTGAGATGAGCTCAAGGCTTTGGTCGTTGTCGACCTGGTCGTCGACCACGACGCCGCAGTGACCATGATCGGTGTAGGCACACAGGCACACGTCGGTGATGACCACCATGTCCGGCACCGCATCCTTGATCGCCGCGACGGCGGTTTGGACAACACCGTCGGCGGCATACGCGCTCGTTGCCGCGCTGTCCTTGGCGTCGGGAATGCCAAAGAGCAGTACCGCGGGAACCCCGGCGGCGAAGGTGTCACGGGCCGTGCGCGCCAGCAGATCGGGCGACTGGCGCGAATGGCCGGGGAGCGCCTCGATTGGCTGTTCGTCACCGGCGCCGGTGATGGCGAACAGCGGCAGGATGAGATCGTCGGGCGAGAGTCGTGTCTCCTGCACCATTCGCCGCACCGTCGCGCTCCCACGAAGGCGGCGGGGACGCACTTGGGGAAAGCCGCCGCGTGCCGGACGGTTTTGCTCGTCGTTCACCACCTCCGAGTGTACCGTTCGTCGTGTCACCGACTGACACAAGGACGCCGGTCGGGGCCGAATGGAGGGCGGATGTCAGCGGACCCGAACACACCCACGCTATGGACCCGCGAGGTGGCCGACGAGACGTTCCGTATCGCCTTGATCGATGACCCGTTGCGCGCGTTGGCCGACGCGTCCGACGTCTCGGTATCAGCCGACCAGGTGCGCCAGCTTGAGGAACTCTCCCGCGAGGAGCGAGAGGAGCTGGTCACCCAGCTTTTTCGCCAAGCGCACGTGCGTGGCGCCACGGCACGTTTCGGCGCCATCGGCCCGGACCGCCGTCTGGGCGGGTAGGGAACGCCGTCCGGGCGGTTGTCTCGCCTGGACGGTTTCGCTGTCGGTTCAGCAGAAGGTGCGTGTTTCGGCGGTGCAGGTGTCGCGTCCGGCTCCCCCGTTGGTGGTTTCGCGTCCTGCTCCTCCGGTGAGTGTGTCGCGGCCGAGGCCCCCGGTCAGACGGTCGTTGCCCCGTCCCCCGGTAATCCGGTCGTTGCCTGCCCCGCCGTCGATCAGGTCGTTGCCCGTTCCGCCGAGGGCGGTGTCGTTTCCGCGTCCGAGGGTGATGGTGTCGTTACCGGCTTCCCCGAGTACACGATCGGCGCCGGAGGCTGCCAGGGCACGGTCGTTCCGGTGCCCAGGCAGATGCGGTCATCGCCACTGAGGCCACGGACGGTGTCGTTACCGGCGAGGGCGGCGATCACATCCGGTCCTGTCTTTCCGGTGAGGGTGTCCGGGCCGGGAGTGCCGATGATCGTCGCGGGACGTCCATCGCAGAGCACGACTGCGGCCGGGGACCGTGATCGCGACCGTTGCGCGGTCGTCTTGGCCGGCGGCGCCGTCACCGGGGGTGGAGTCCGGGTCGCGCACCGGCGAGAGCGCAACCTCCGCGGTCAGGCTCCCCGCCCCGGGGGCGGGGCATTGAGGTTGAGTGTGAGCGTGGCTTGGCCGCCGGTCCTCGACCGAGCCCGAACGACCGTGAAACACGCTCACTGTCGTTTGCTCAGAGGATGTCTCGTGGACGGCCCTTGTGCCCGAGCTGCCGGTCGCCAGGGAAGGATCGTTCGACGGCGCACGCGAAGCCTGGGGGAGGGCGCGTCCGAGCCACCGCGACCCGGGCCCAACGCATCGGTGAGTGCCCCGGAACGAACCTGCGGAACACGCCAGCTTGCGGCGGAAGTTTCATACTTAGCCGTCTCGGCGGGTGTACCGTTGGCACCGTCTGGGAACGCCACAACCCGAGCCGGTTCGGGACACCCGCCCGAACCAACGGGGGACACAATCCGGGGATGAGCCGCCGCCTGCCACCCACCGACGAATTTCTGGCCGCCTACGCGGCCGGGTGGTTCCCCATGGATGTGGACGGTCGCGTCGCCTTCTACGAATGCGATCCACGGGCGGTCATCCCCATGGACGGCTTTCGCGAGCCACGGTCGGTGGCGCGGGCACTGCGCGACGCCGGTTTTGAGATACGCATCGACTCGGCGTTCTCTCAGACCATCGACTCCTGCGGCGGTGAACGCCTGGGTGGCCTGTGGCTCACCCCGCGCTTGGCGAACGTCTATCGCGAACTCCATCGAATCGGCTGGGCACACAGCGTGGAGGTGTGGTTGCACGGCCACCTGGTCGGCGGCCTCTTTGGCGTGGCGATGGGTGGCCTGTTTACCAGTGAGAGCATGTTTCACCGTGTTGCCAACGCCGGCAACGCCGCGCTCGTCGCCACCCACCACCACCTGGCCGAGCGCGGATTTACGCTCTGGGATATTCAGATGGTCTCCGCTCACACATCACGCTTCGGCGCGGTGGGCATCACCCCGGATGAGTACCGATCCCAACTCGCCGATGCGCTGGAGGAGCTGTGCACGTTCACGGGGCCGCCTCGGTCCACGTCGTGACCCGCCCCTCGCTGTGCCAAGGAACGCGGCGGGTCTAGGTGTGTTCTCCGGCCAGGCGGCGGCGCAGTTCCTGGACGGCCATGAGCTCGGCCTCGGCCCGTTCCAGCTCGGCACGGTAACCGGCCACGTCGGCGAAACGCTCCTTTTGCAGGCCGGAGCGCACGAGGTCGATGCGTCCTTCGGGCCAGTCGGCCACGAGCGTGTGCTGGGCCTCGGCGATGGAGAGCGCCTCGGTGAGCTCGTCGACACGTTCCACCAAGCGGTTCGCTTCATCTGCGGCGCGACCCAGAAGGTCAGAGTGGCGGTCGTTCATGTCTCAACCCGTCGGCGCAGAACCACGGCCGCGGCGCCCGTGGAGATGGCGGCCAGAAGCGCGAGCTGACCCAGACGGGCCGCGAGGGCAGCCGTGTCGACGGTCGGCTCCACAATGAGTGATTGGAACACGCGGAACGCCGGGCCGAATGCGAACACGTCGCTCATTCTGCTCGCCGCGGCGCTCTGTGTAAACAGCCCGAGGAAGATCAAGGGCAGGGCGATCATGAGCGCGGCCAGAAGCGCGGTGCGCGTTTCGCGGGCCAGGGCGCCGATGAGCACGCCGAACCCGGCAAACGCCATCCCCGCGACGACGAGCGCGGGCAGCCAGAGCGCCCAGCGACCAATGGCGAGCGATGTCGCCACCTTCACCACCACCAACAGGATCAGACCAACGGTGGTGCTGACGATGGCCGCGAGGACCACTTTCTCACCCACCACCGTCTCGATCCGCACCAGCCCGCGGCGCAACCGGCTGAGGGTGTGGTCCTCACGCTCCGATGCCAGGCCCGCTGCGCCAAGGAGCACCCCGAGTAGGGCCAGGCTCACCAGCAGCGCGCCGGCGAAGCCGTAGGACGACAACGGTTCGCGCCCCGAGGCGGGAGCAGGGAGCTTGAGCTCAATCGGCTTGCTGATGGCGGTGGCGGCCTGGTCAGCCAGGTCGAGGTTGGCAGAGGCCTCGATGATGAAGTTGAGCAGCGGATCCATGCGCGTGGCGACGGCACGTTGTCCCTGTTGTATGAGCGTCGCCTGAAGCTCGCGCACGAGCACCTCACTGCGCTTCAAGCCCAGGATGTCACCCGTGCGAGTAAACGCAGCAATCTTTCCTCCGTCGATCACGATGCGCACCAGCTCGAGCGTCTGGGTGACGTAGGTGGCCGACAGGGACTGGTTGAAGCGGTACACCGATGACTCGAGCCGTCGCGCGATGGACTGCGACTCGATCGGCGAGCGGGTGCTCGATGTCACCGTGATCGTGGGGGCGCGAATCCCCGATTGCAGATCGCGGATGAACCCGTTGGGCAACGTAATCACGGCGCTTACTTGTCCCGCATCGAGCGCACGCTGAGCGGCGGCCGCGCTCAGCACTTTGAGGTCGACCTCCCGGGCCAGGCGCTGCTGGTAGTCACTGACACCCAGCCGTTCGTCGCCAACCCTCACGGTGCGGTTGCTGGTGTCGTTGTTGACGAAGGCGATCGCGGGTCGTCGCTCGCCGCCCTGCAGGGCCACCGCCACCAAACCGGCCACCACCAAGGGGTAGCCGACGAGCACGGCAATCAGCCCCTTGCTGCGCAGGAGCAGGCGAAGGTCCTTGACAAGGAGGCGTCTGAAGCCCGTCACGCGGGGGAGCCCACCAGGTTGAGGAAGGCGGCCTCGGCGGCGTCGGTCACGGAAGCGTTGGGGTCGCCATGGGCGGCGATCAGCTCGGCGGTGGTGCCGCCAAACACCACACGTCCACTATTCAGAACGATCATCCGCTGCGCATGTCGCGCGGCCTCGTCCACCGACTGCGTGGAGAACAGGATCGCCATCCCGTCGTCCTCACGAAGCTGGTCGAGCCATGCCCACAGTCGATGCACCTGGTCGGGGCTTAGCGTCGCGGTTGGTTCATCGAGCAATAGAACGTCGGGCCGCCCGGCAATTGCGATGGCCAGGTTGAGCCGCTGCATGGTGCCGCTTGAAAGCTCCGCGGCGGGCTGGTCGGCGAAACGCTCCAGGTCGGCGCGGGCAAGCAGTTCGTCGGCAAAAGTGTGCGTTTCGCCCGGATTTTCCAGCGCGGCAAACAGCCGGAGGTTCTCACGAGTGGTGAGCCGACGGTACAACGCGGGCTCGTGCGGCACCCATCCCACGCGAGCGCGGTCAGTGGTGAGGTCGGTACCGACCTCACCACCCGTCGGCGGGAAAACCCCGGCCAGGATGCGCAGAAGCGTCGTCTTGCCGGCTCCGTTGGGGCCGATCAGGGCAACCGACTCCCCGGCCGCGAGCTCGATGTCGACGCGGTCCAAGGCGTCGACCCGTCGGAATCGTTTCGAGAGGCCCGAACCGAGCAGGATCGTGCCGTTCGCACGACTCATTGGCGTGACGATTCGACGGTAAGCAGCCTGCTCATTCAACGAATCCTACAACGGCGAGGGTGGCGTTCCGACCGGCGGGTGCGCTAGCCTCTCGCGTCGTGGCTGCCGTCGCACGTGACCGGCTCGAGCCCACGCGCCGACGACCGGCACGTGACGCACGAGCCCAACGTCGAAGGACCGCCGTAGCTTCTGCGGCGCTTCTCCTCCTAATCTCCGCCATCGCGGTGGTCGTTTCACGCTCCCAGTCGAGTGGTGGCGACGATCTGGGGGCGGTGGCGTCACCGGTGTCGGCGTCGGTCCTCGACCTGGGTGTTCCCCCGCCGGACCGCGTCATCGCAACCGCCGGCGCGGTGCAACTCCATCTCCCGCTCGATCGCACCAAGGCTGGTATCACGCTGTTCCGGTCAGTGGACAACGCCGAGGCCATTGGCCTCACGCCCGACGCGTCGTGGAACCACACTGTTGCCCCCGGGGCCGGTCGGGCCGGGCCCGAAACTGCGGCTCTCGACCTTGCCGCGGCGCCCAACACCATCGTCTACAGCCCGGTCGACGGCAAGGTTGCTGCGGTCACCGACTACATGGTTCGCGGCAAGATCATCGGCTTCCAGCTCGACATCACTCCGGACGTTGCGAGCGATGTCGTGGTGCGTGTGCGCCACATCGATCCCATTCCGATCGAGCGGAACGTCCAGAGCGCATGCGAGGGGTTGGCCGGCATTCCGAAGCCCACCGTCGGGCAGGTGTTGACCGCCGGGGTGACATGTATCGGCCAGGTGCGCGACGTTAAGGAGTTGCTCGAGGTCGCGCGGCCGGAGATCGCGAAGTTCACCTCCGACGGCGGGAACCACGTGCACATGGAGGTTGTGCGGGTCGGTCAATGACCGATCCCATGACTCACCTGCGTGTCCTGGTCATCGGGGACGTGTTCGGATCGGTGGGTTTGGCGGCGCTGCTCGGCGAGCTGCCCCTGCTGCGTGAGCGACACCGACCCAACATGGTCATCGTCAACGCCGAGAACTCTGCGGGCGGTTCGGGCACCAGCGCCAAGCAGGCCAACCAGTTGCTCGCCGCCGGGGTTGACGTGCTCACGGGCGGCAACCACTCATTGCGCCAGTCGGACTTCTTCGCTGTGTTGGAGAGTGACCGCCGCGTGCTGCGGCCCGAGAACATTGCCGTGCGCGGCCCGGGTGGGGGGTTCGCGGTCGTCGATGTTCCCGGCGGGTACCGGGTTGCGGTCATCAATGTGATGGGCTCGGTATTCATGGACGTCGCGCACTCGCCGTTCGCGGTGATCGATGGTCTGGTGGACCGCGCTCACCGTGAGACCAAGTTCATCGTCGTCGACGTTCACGCCGAGGCCACCAGCGAGAAGGTGGCCCTCGGCCGCCACCTCGACGGTCGCGTGAGTGCCGTGGTGGGCACCCACACCCACGTGCCCACCGCCGACGCGCGCGTCCTGCCTGGCGGCACCGCCTACATCACCGACCTCGGCATGACCGGCCCGCACGGCGGGGTCATCGGAGTGCGCAGCGACATCATCTTGCGACGGTTCCTGACCTCCACCTCCGCCCGTTTCGAACCCGCGACGGAGGAGGTCATGGTCCAGGGAGCCGTCATCACGATCCGCCCCGACGGCTTGGCCGAGTCGATCGAACAGGTCACGGTCGATCTGACGTAAAGCCGACGGCGCCATGGGCCGATGCACGTTCGATGGCTCCTTTTCGCCGATTCGCCCAAGGGCGCCCCTCGCCCCTCGCGCTGGTCGCAATCGTGATCGGCGTAGCTGCGGTTGCCCTCGTGTGCTGGCCGTATCTGGTTCCGGGGTCGAATCCTCAGGAGCTTGCTGCGAAGGTCAACGCGGCCTACAGGGACGTGCCCGGCTTTACGTGGACCATGACCCAAACGGGTGAACTCAGTCGCCTCAGAACGACGCGCGTGACCCAGCTGGACGACGGCCGGGTGGTCGGCCTCACCGAGGAGGTTGGTGTTCCCGGCGACCGACCGCTGCAGACGATCGTGACCGCGGACCGCATCTGGATCACCTACGAAGGCAGGGGCTGCTGGACTGCTGGTGGACCTCCCACCGGCCGGGGACTCGGCGGTCCTGTCATCCCCACGACGGGAGTTCGTTTCGAGAAGGCCCGCCGTACGAGCGCGGGCTGGCGCTTGGTGGGCCACCAGACACTTGAGTCGGTGACCCTTCGGCTCGAGTACATCATCGATCCGGCGACGTTCCGTGTCGTTCGCATGACGCGGGATGCAAAGAACCTGCCTCTGATTGGTGACAGCACCGTGACGATGACGTTCTCGGCGACGCCCACCGCACCGGCCATCGTCGCGCCGACCGCTATCTGCCCCGGGCGCTAGACGGCGCTGCGGGCGGGCCTTCGCGGCCATGCGGCAGCGACGAGGGCGACGAGCAGGGCGTTTCGCACGACCAACGTGGCGATAGCGCCGTCGTCGAGAGCAACGAGGTCCCAGTAGTGGAAAGGGAAATAGGCCTGCGTCGCAATGAGCGCGGCCACAGTGATGGCGAGAGCCGCACGACCGTAGCGTCCGCTCACGAGCAAGCATGCGGGCAGCAGCCACACCAGGAACTGGGGCGAGAGGACCTTGCCCGCAGCGATGGCCACCGCCAATGTGGCGGCGATGGCGGTGACCATGATCCGTGCGACGTCACCGGCATCGGTGCGATCGCGCACCAGTCGTGCGGCGGTCATCGCCACCGCGGTGATCGCGGCGAGCACGGCCACCGCGGAGATCGCCGAGATGACGCGCGCGCCGTTGCCGAAGAGGTTCTGGCTGCCGAAGCTGTCGATCACGGTGACACTGGTGCTGGCGAGCGATTTCAACGCCAGCAGATAGCTCGACCCGAGCGACTCGATCTGAAGCGGCCGTTCGAGGTGATACGAAAACAGCCCCCACAACCCGGAGGGCGACGCAATGAGCGCCGGGATGAACGTTGCCGCTGCCGCGGCGGCTGCGACCGCGCCAGCGCGCGCCACCTCACCCCGACCCGCAGACCGTCGGTGCCACAGCACCAGCACCGGCACCAGGATGATGGGCGACAACTTGAGCGCCACCCCGGCCGCGAGGAAGCCCCACGCCAGGCGAAACCGTCCTGTCGCTCCCGACCACACCACGCCGGTGAGCAACGCCGCAAGGACCACGTCGAAGCGGGTGGCGACAAAGTCGCCGAGCACCACCGGCAGAAGCGCGATCACTCCCCCAACCGCCAACTCGCGGCGGTGTGACATCCCGAGGGCCCGGGCTGTGGCCATGGCCCCCCACACGGTCCCCGCCAGCGCGACGAGCATCAACGCGGAGAACGTCACGCCATAGGCACCCCCCAGCAGGCGGGGCAGCAACATCACCAGGATTGCGAGCGGGGGGTACTCAAAGGCGAAGTCGCGATACGGCACCTGCCCGTCGGCAACGCGTTCGGCCGTCTGGAGATAGGTGGGGATGTCCGTGATCGTCGTGTGGGGGATGAGGTCCCCCACACCCTCGAGGGTCCAGACGGCGGCGGCGGCGAGCACCGCCGCCCACCGCCAACGATCGATCATGCCAACGCCTCAACCGGTGTCGCATGGGACGGCTGTTCCGGCTCCGGAGGAGGTTCCTCGGTGGTGGTGGGGGGCCACACCGGGAGCAGCGCCACGATCGCGAACGGGAGGAACCAGGGGATGTAGAGGTAGAACCAATGCGTCATCGTCAGCTGCACCCCGGCCAGAAGCGCTCCCGACAGTGCGGCAAGGCGCCGCAGGTCGAGCCCCCGCGGCCGAACAGCAAACGCGATCGCGGCCACCGCAATGACGACGACGAGTGTGATGCGCACGGGGTTGAGCCACTCGTACTGACCCCAGAGTGAAAACGGTGAGTCGCGCCCGAGTTGGAAGCCGATGCTTCGGTCCCAGAACCGGCTGAGGCTGGTCGATCCGTCGAGGAGCAGCACCCAGCCGCTGGCCACACCCACAAACGCAAGGCCAACGGCATATCGGGGCCATCGCCGCTTCGTCTGGGCGCGGGGAAACGGATGCCGCGCCCACAGGGGGATGAGGATGGCGGGTGTGAACTTTGCGAAGACGGCGATGCCCAACATGAGACCGCGTGCAAACGGACGGTGTGCCAGTACCAGCCCCCACACCATGCAGGCGGCGATGAGTGAATCGTTGGCGTTGCTCTCCAGCGTGTAGGCGGTGAACGGAAAAGCGGTCCAGGCCAGGCCGAAGCCGGCTGCCAAGCGCTGGCCACCGATGCGCCAGCCCAAAAGCAGGAGCCCGGCGAGGGTGACGAGGTCGAACATCGTGGCCACGCCATGGGCGGCAGGCAGATCGTCCCACCGACCACTCCACGGCATGATCGCTTCAAACGGGACATAGAGCAGGTACATCAGCGGCCCATACGTGTCGCAGCGGCGACAGGTGGCGTCGGGAATCGTTCCGTACGGGGATTGGCCACCGGCAATGCGGTCGGCGCCAACGACACCGGCGTACCCCACGTCCACCACGTTCGAGTCGAACGCGTTGAGGCCGAGTCGGAGACCTAACGCCAAAAAGAGCAGGGCCCCCAAAAGCCACGTGGGACACCACGACACCAGTCGCGGCCCGTGCGAGGTATGAAGCGCGGCCCCGGCCTTCTGCGCCGGAGGACTTCGTAACCCGACAACGGCCAGACGAACCGCGATGTAAACGAGCGGCGGTACGGCGAGCGGCACCGAGGTGAAGATCTCTCCGCGGTTGAACCAGATCAGCGAGATCGCAAACGCGCACAGGGCGAGCAGGTCAAGCGTGTGCCATGACAACAACCGTCGCCACCGAATGAACGGCACCAGAAACAGAACGAAGAGCGGGATCCAGATGGCGGGCTTCGTGATCGATCGGCCAAAAGCGCCGGGGTAGCCCCGTGCCATCTGCCACGCCACCTGCGGGCCCGTGCGTTCTTCGGTGATCTTCCCGGTGGCGTCGTCGACGACCACCTGCGCCTGAACCTTGAGGCGCGCATCCGCGAACGACACGGTCCACGTGTTGGGGATCGCTTCGCGTGAAGGCAGTCGCACCGTCGCTGGATGATCACGGAGCCAGGCTTGGACCCGTGGCGCCGTCTTGGCAATCTCAATGACGCGAGTGCTGGTGAGGTTGTCGGATGTCCCCAGCGCACCGCTGCCCCAGCTGGTGCCCCGCCCGGCAGCCGCTGGTGACCATGCCGCCGCCGCGGGGGCTACGCAGACGAGGCCAACGATGGTGACAACGACGAGGCGGCGGGCGAGCCGCGTCATGGCGCTACCGAAACGACCAGCGGCGGTTGAGCAGGAAGTTCACCGGCATGACCGCAGCGACCGCGACGGCCTGCGCCGGAATCTCGGCGACGCCAACGACGTTGACGAGAAACGCCAGCAAGCCCAGGTTGAGACCCAAGGCGACGAGGCTGACCGCCAGGTTTCGTCCGCTTTGTTGGAGGGTCGACAGGCCATGACGACGAAATGTCCAATGCTTGTTGAGAACGAAGTTGGATGACCATGCGACGCAGAACGCACCGATCGCGGCAAGGATGTGATGGGCCGACATGCCCTTGACCAACCCGGCGAACACGACAAGGTTGATGATGTACCCACTCAGTCCGACGAAGCAAAAGCGCACGAGCTGCGCCCAATCTTCGGGTTTTGCTTTCCGTGGGTTGGGGACGGAGAAAACCCGTGGCTTTCGTGGTGAGGCGGGCGGAGCGTCGGTTGGTGCCACGACCTCCGATGGTACCAAAGCCCGGTCATTGGCCCAGACGGGCCGGTCCCTCTACACTCGGGCATTCCGTTTGGTGAGGAAGTAGCTCGTGTCAACCCATCACACACGCCCACAACACAGCAAGGTCACACCGCAAGATGCCGCGCGGTACGACACGCGTTTCGCGGTACGCGCCACGAAGACGCGCTCGTCGGCGATGCGCGACCTCATGTCCCTGGCCGAGCGGCCCGAGGTCATCTCCTTGGCCGGCGGCTTTCCCGACACGCACTCATTTCCCGCGGAGGTATTCGACGAGGTGATGCGCGTGGTCGGGTCAGACCACCGCGCCGGTGCGCTTCAATACGGCCCCACCGAAGGCCTTCGTGAACTGCGCGAACACATCGTCGAGATCATGGCGCACGAGCGCGCCACCGCCACCGCCGACCAGATCATGATCACCAGCGGCGGTCAGCAGGGCATTGATCTGTCAATCCGCACGTTCATCGATCCCGGCGATGTGGTGATCGCAGAGGGCCCCACGTATCCGGGTGCCGTGCCGCCACTCACGACATACGAGGCCGAAGTGGCCCACATCCCGATGGACAACAACGGGATGCTGGTCGACGAACTGGAGCCCACGCTCGATCGCCTGGCCGCGGCGGGCAAACGCGTGAAGCTGCTCTACACCATCCCGAACTTCCACAACCCGGCCGGTGTGACGATGTCAGGCGAGCGGCGGGAGCAGTTGGTGCGCATCGCACACGAGCGTGAGCTGATGATCGTGGAGGACAACCCCTACGGCCAGATCCGTTTCGACGGGGAGCCATTGCCGTCGCTCTACGAATTGGACGAGGGCACCGGATGGGTGATCTACGTCTCGACGTTCTCGAAGATCCTCGCCCCCGGCTTGCGCGTGGGCTGGGTGGCTGCTCCGGCCCCGGTGCTGCGGCGCATGAACATGGGCAAGCAGAGCGAGGACCTCTGCTCGGGCACCCTCAACCAGCGGTTCGTGTTGGAATACCTCAAGCGCTACGACTGGCGTGATCATGTGGCCCGTGTCAACCAGATCTACCGACAGCGGCGCGACGCGATGCTCACGGCCTTGGAGGAGGAGTTCCCGCCGGCCACCACCTGGACCCGTCCGCGTGGTGGCTTGTTCGTGTGGGTCACCCTTCCATCGTTTATCGACACCAACGAGCTGCTGGCACGGGCGATCAAGGAGGACGTCGCGTTCGTCCCGGGCTCGGCCGCGTACTTGAACGGTGACGGATCCAACTCCATGCGCCTGAACTTCTCTGCCAACGAGCCGGCCGTGATCAGCGATGGCATTGCCCGTTTGGGCCGGGTCGTTCGCGAGATGACCGAACTCTTCCAAGGGCTCAACTCCGAATGAAAGTCGCCGTCCTCAAAGGAGGCCGCTCGTTCGAGCGCGAAGTGAGCCTGCGCAGCGGCGGCAACGTGGAGGATTCCCTGCGGCGCCTCGGCCACGAGGTGCTCTCGCTCGACGCCGACCGCGACATGGTGAAGGTGCTGCGCAGCGAGCGCCCCGATGCGGCATTCATCGCCATGCACGGCCAAGGCGGCGAGGACGGCACCGTTCAGGAGCTGCTCGAGATTCTCGGCATCCCCTACACGGGATCGGGCGTGTCGGCGTCGGAGCGCGCGTGGGACAAGGTCGTCGCGAAGGCAACCTTCACCAACGACGACATCCCCACACCGGCCTCGTACGCGTTCAGCCAGTCGGCGTTTCGCGAGCTGGGAGCGGCGGACGCGCTGGGGGAGATCGAAGCAAAACTCGGCTTGCCGATGGTGGTGAAACCGGCGCGCGGCGGATCGGCCCTCGGCATTCGCCTGGCCCACGAGCCCGGTGAGATTCCCGGTGCCCTCATGGCCGCTCTGGCCTACGACGACCGACTGATGCTCGAGCACTACGTGGTGGGTCGTGAGCTGGCGGTGTCGATCATCGGCAACGACGACGCCGAAGCCTTGCCGATCGTGGAGGCCATCCCGCTGGGCCGCGAGTTCTACGACTTCGAGTCGCGCTACACCCCGGGCGCCACCGACCTGCGTGCACCCGCCGACCTGCACCCCGGCGTTGCCGAAGAGGTCGCGGGCATTGCTCTCGACTGCTACTCGTCGCTTGGCTGCCGCGGCTTCGCTCGCGTCGATTTGATCCTCGACGCCGATGATAAGCCGTGGGTGCTGGAGCTCAACACCATCCCCGGCCTCACCGACACGAGCGCCGTGCCGAAAGCCGCGGAGGCCGCCGGGATGAGCTTCGACGACTTCATCGCCCGCGTCCTCGACCTGGCCGCCCTGGGGGCGTAGCCGGATTCGCCGGGCCGTATGCCAGGGCCCTCCTGGAAGTGGCAGCCGTCACGTCCCGAAGCCATCCCCCATGAGCGGTGGAGCGGCCGCTACGGGAATCCCGACTTGATCTGAGCCCATCGTAGGGAGTACTGTCAAATGTAACCTGTTTCGGGGGAACAATGTCCTTCCTCACCATCGAGCCTGATGAGCTGCGCGCCGCGCAGTTCCGGTCGGTGCGGCCCGAATGAAAGCGACCGTCGCAGACCAGCTCGCGGACGCGGCAAGCAGCACCTTCGTCGGGAGGAAGCCGGAACTCGCATTGCTTCGTGTGGGCACTGCTGAAACACCGGAGTTCGTCGTTGCCTTCGTTCACGGTCCCGGGGGGATCGGCAAGTCACGACTCCTGAGCGCGGCCCTCGATGCCAACCTCGCAGGCCGGCCGGTCTTACGGCTCGACTGCCGCGATGTCGAGCCCACACCCCGCGGACTCCTTCGCAGCGTGGCAACGCTTCTTGGCTCTCAGCCCGACCTCGACTCGGTGTTGGCCGCGCTCTCGGCAACCGACCGACCGGCGATCATCGGCCTCGACACGTACGAAACGTTCGGCCTGCTCGATGCGTGGATACGTCAGGTCTTCGTGCCCGGTCTGTCGCAGGGAGTCGTGCTGATGATCGCGGGCCGGGACCGGCCTGGCGCCGGCTGGTTGACGACCCCCGGCTGGGCGGGCCTCGTGCGGGAGGTGCATCTCGGACCTCTCACTGATGACCAGGCGTTCGAGCTGCTGCGCGCCCGGGGCATCGAGGGCGACGATGCCGATCGGATCGCCGATTTCGCACATGGCCATCCGCTGGCCCTCGAGCTCGCCGCCGCGGCGTTCAACGCCGAGCCGGACGAACCGCTCAGGCTCCGCTCACCGGTTCGCGCGATTGACCAGCTTCTCCAGGTCGTGCTCAACCGACTGCCCCCGAGGACGATTGCGACCCTCGAGGCCGCTGCCATGGCCCGGCGCGTCACCGAACCCATCCTCCGGGCGCTCCTCGCGAGCGGGAACGTCCACGACGAGTTCGCCGACCTGAGACGCCTCCCATTTGTGGAGGAGAGCGCCGAGGGTCTCCTGCTCCACGACGTGGTGCGCGACGCGGTGAGTTCGGACCTTGCGAGCCGCGACCCGGAGGCGGACGCTCGGTACCGGCGCCGTGCGCTGGGCTTCTTCATGGGACAGGCCAGGCGCTCGAGCGCGGAGACTCTCTGGCAGGCCACGGCGGACCTCATCTACCTCATCCGCAATCCTGTGCTGCGCGACGCGTGCTTTCCGAAGCGGGGCAGCGCACACGCTGTTGAGCCGGCCACCCTTCATGACGATGCTTCGATTCGCGAGATCATTGCCGCTCACGAGGGCGGCGACGAGGCCGACCTGCTGGTGCGGTGGTGGGAGCAGCACCCGGAGACATTCTCGGTGGCACGGGCTCCGTCCGGGGCGGTCGACGCCTTCGTTCAGGTCGCACGGATCGATCGGATCGACCTCGAGCTCCTTGCGGCCGATCCGGTCAGCGCCGCCTGCCGGCGGCACCTCGACGATGTTCCCCCGGCCGATGGGGAAAAGGTCCTCATCATGCGTCGCTGGCTCGGCCGCGAAACCGGCGAGTTGATGTCGCCGGCTGTCGCCGCCTGCTGGCTCGACGTCAAGCGTGTCTATATGGAGCTTCGTCCCAACCTTTCGCGCCTCTATACGGCGATGCGTGAGCTCGAGGCGCAGTCACCGATCTTCATGCCGCTCGGTTTCGCACGCATCGACGGCGCACAGATCTCAGGCGACCGATTTCTTGAGCCGGTTTGGCTCAACTTCGGCCACGGAAGCGTCGACGGCTGGCTCAGTCGGCTGATTGACGCGGAGGTCGAGTCATCAGAGCGGGAACTCGGTACCGAAAGCGGCACATCACCCACCGACGTGCTCAGCGCCCGTGAGATCGACGTACTCCGCCTGATCGCCGACGGGCTGAGCAACCGGCTGATCGGGGAGCGACTGTTCATCACCGAGAAGACCGCTGGGCGGCACGTCTCCAACATCTACGGAAAGCTCGGGGTCCACACGCGCGCACAGGCAACGCGTCTGGCAGCCGAGTCCGGCCTCACCACCGACTAGCGACCCTCACCGGCGTCCGAATACAGCGATCGCCCCATCGCAAATGGGGCAAACGCCCGACGCGCGGTCGTGAAGCCCGGAACTACCGTGTTCTCCACGGAGACGGACCCCCGCCTTCGAACGGAAAGGGAGGCCGGGATGTCCACGTCACATCCTGTGATCGACGAGCAGCTTGTGAACGACTTCGTCGGGCGAGTTGTCGGTGAGGTCGGCGCAACGCTCAACACCGCCCTCGTGGCAATCGGCGACCGGCTCGGGCTCTATCGCGCCCTGGCCGGGGCCGAGTCCCTCTCTGCAGCGACCCTGGCGGAGACGACCGGAACACATGAACGCTACGTCCGTGAGTGGTTGAACGCGCAAGCCGCTGGCGGCTTCGTCACCTACGACTCCGCGAACGACACCTACACCCTTCCCCCGGAGCACGCCATGGTGCTGGCCGATCCTGAGAGCCCGGCATTCCTCGCCGGTTTCTTCCAGATCGCGGCCGCAGTCGTCCGCGACGCTCCGTCGATCGAGGCCGCATTTCTGAGTGGCAAGGGGGTCGGCTGGCATGAACACGACCACGATGTCTTCGAGGGATGCGAACGCTTCTTCCGGACCGGATACACGACCAACCTGGTCTCCTCGTGGATACCGGCGCTTGACGGCGTCGAGGCGAAGCTCCGGCGCGGAGCGCGCATCGCCGATGTGGGGTGCGGCCATGGGGCCTCGACGATTGTGATGGCCGAGGCCTATCCGGCGTCCACCCTCACGGGTTTCGACTACCACGACCGGTCGATCGAGACCGCGCGCACCCGTGCATCGGATGCCGGTGTGACGGACCGCGTCACCTTCCAGACCGCCCCCGCCGACGCATTCCCCGGTGACGGCTACGACTTTGTGACGACGTTTGACTGCCTGCACGACATGGGTGATCCAGTGGGTGCCGCCCGTCACGTGCTGAGCACGCTCGACCGCGACGGAACCTGGATGATCGTGGAGCCCTTCGCCGGCGACCGCGTCGAAGACAACCTCAACCCCGTGGGTCGGGCCTACTACGCCTTCTCAACCCTCCTGTGCACCCCCGCGTCGCTCAGCCAGGACGTCGGGCTCGCCTTGGGAGCGCAGGCCGGCGAGGCGCGCATCCGTGATGTCGTGATGGCGGCGGGCTTCACCCGCTTCCGTCGCGCAACCGAGACGCCGTTCAACCTCGTGCTCGAGGCTCGCCCGTAGCCCGCCAACGAGCACGTCGAACTCACTGCCAAGGAGCCGCCCAATGCATGCCCAGATCATCACATTCAAACTCGACGACATGACCGAAGAGGGCTACCTCGAGCTGTGCGACGGACTGGCGCCGGCGTACGCTGAGCTGCCGGGGCTGCTCGCAAAGGTCTGGCTATCCGACGCGCCGCGAAACGCGTTTGGAGGTATCTACTTCTGGCGCGACCGGGATGCGATGGATGCGTACCTCGCATCTGATCTTCTCCGAGCAGTTGGGGCCTCGCCGCACATCCAGAACATTGCGACCAACGACTACGCCGTCTACGACCACCTCACACGGATCACACAACCGGAGCTTGCGATCGCTCAACCGGTCGCCGCGCCATAGTCGGAAGGGAGAGAGCAATGCTGAACGATTTCGAGCTGCTCACCGGATACCTGAGCTTCGCGGATTTCCGCGCAGCGCGCGACCGTTTCCTAGCCACGCTCGTCGTCGGCGTGAACCCGGACGACCATGATGCCGCCATCCGAACGGAAGAAACGACGATTCCACGTTCCCCGACCGGAACGGGTGTTTCGCGGCTCATCGCTCAGGTCTCGGCTGACGATGTCGTCCGCAAGCACACTGCCGTCATGGCACAGACAAAAGACGTGATCGCTCTCCGAAGGACACGGGACGTCAGCGAGAGACTGGGAAGGAAAGGCGTCCGCAACCCATCCCTGCTCTGGTCATCGGGCAGGGGCGCGTCCTTCGGGGTTTCGGCGAGTCACGGTCCAGTCGGCGTAGGCGCCGCCGCCGCGACCTCGGGGTTCGCGCCGCCGAGGGCCCGGGGTTACGCCACGACGTGGGTCGCGGCTACTCGTTGAGGGCGTACGTTGGGCTCACGCGCAGCGAATCGCGCTACGCGCCAGACGCCGTCGCCCTGGGCGCCCTACCGCCGTCAACGTGAGCCCGGCCAATGAGGTCGCGTGCAGGCCATCGACTGTTGCCCCCTACCCGCTGGCGCGGTTTGGCGCGCGTCGATTTGATCGTCGACGCCGACGACAAGCCGTGGGTGCTCGAGCTCAACACATCCCCGGTCTCATCGATACGAACGCCGTGCCGAACGCCGCCGGAATGAGCTTCGACGACCTCATCGCCCGCGTCCCCAACGTGGCCGACCTCGGGGCGGAACCCTCGTCGCACCGGGCGGCTGCTGAGGCCGGAACCCGGCCGCACCCCTGGCAAAGTCCAAAGTCTTCTTTGCACAACCCTGGCATTCAGTTGGGCCGGCTCTTTCCAAGCTCCCCATACCGTTGTTGTCGAACGCCGCGGTCATCAACGACCGCTTCGAAACAACCGTCTGGAGTTCCCCGCACATGCCGCATCCCGTGCCCAACGCATCTCACGCCTCCTCGACCGTGCCGGCTTCGCCGCGTGTTCGTGCGCGTCGGATTGTTTTGCCCGGTCTTGCCGCAGTCGGGATCATCGGCGCCTTCCTTGGCGTCGCTGCACAGGTGGCCACTCCTCCCGACGACACCGACAGGGAGCGGTCGGGCCTCAGCATTGTGGTCCGCACTCCGCAACACCTCGAAAGCGCCGCTGCGGTGCCGTCGACCGTCGATCGCTTCGCCGCCCGTGGCGTAACTCGTGCCTTCGTCCAGGTCAAGCAGGATGAAACCGACGAGTTCCCTTCAGGAACGGTGTTCTCTCCGTCGCGCATGGCCCCGGTTGCCCCCGGCTACGCGGACGGACGCCTCGCAACCTTCACCCAAACACTGGCGCGGCGCGGCATCGCCCCACAAGGATGGATGCCCGTGCTCAATGACGCGCAAGCGGCAAAGACACACCCCGAATGGCAGTCCCAGAAGATCACTGCTGATGGTCGTCTCGAGGACGAGCCGGGGTGGTTGTGCCCCTTCAACCCCGCGGTCGCCGAATACGAGGCGTCCGTCGCGAGCGAGATCGTGGCGACGTTGCCCGACCTCACCGGGCTCTATCTCGACTTCATCCGGTATGACGACGACTTCTCGTGTGCCGGTCCCGATGCCTTCACGGCACTGGAGAAACGGACGAAGTGGCGGGCGAAGATGGGTCGACCGCTCGTGCCCATGGACATTCGGACGGCGTACGACTCCCAGAACTGGCTCTGGACCGAATGGACCAACATGCGCGCAGAGAAGATCGCGGAAACGGTCGACATCATCCGGGATGCGGTCGATGAGGTTCGCCCCGACTTCCGCATGGGTGCCTTCGTCCTTCCCTTCAGCACCGAGAGCTACGAGCAAAACACCCAGGCAGGGCAGGACCTGACGCGACTCGCCCGGGCCGGGCTCGATGAAATCGTGCTCATGGGCTATTGGGACGACTGGGGTCACAACCCCACCTGGGTCCGCGAAGGGCTCGACGCCGCCGCCCGCTTGGTGGGCGAGGAGGCCGATCTCACCGTTGTGCTCGACGGCGACATGGGGGTGCGCCGAACGCGGCTGACCCTCGAAGCCGTCGGCGACTGGGCCGACGATGCCAGCTACTTCAACTATGACAACTGGAGCGACACGGAGTTCACCCGGTTGATCCGTGCCGTCGACGGACACTCGAAGGAAGGGCCGATGCCCCGCCCCGATCACGTGTCGGTCGTCATCCGCGTGGATACCGAGCCGGACTACCAGCCCAGCTACGACGCGGTGCGCCCGGAAATGATCGATGCGCTGGTCGAGATGTTTGGCGCAGAGAAAATCGCGGCGACGTTCATCACGGTCGGCAAGCTCGCAGAGCGCCAAACCGCTGCGGTAAGACGCGCGGCGTCGGCGGGTCACGAGATCGGATCTCACTCCTACGATCACGAGCAACTGGACTCCCTGCCGGTCGACCAGCAGGTCAGGGTAGTGGATCGGGGTCTCACGTCGCTCCGGAACCTCGGGTTCGACGTACGGGGCTTCGGTGCGCCGCGAAACAGCATCACCTCAGAATCGCGTGACGTTTTGATCGACGCGAACCTCGAGTACGACGGCTCGGACGCGTATGACCCCCTCAACAGCCTGATCGACGTGCGCTACGAACGGCACTCCGCCGGAGGGGACAAGCGCATCGTCGTCATCCCCTTCATCATCCCGAATGACTGGGACGCGCAGTTTGTCGGCGACATGTCGGCTGCCCAAACGCTCGAGGCGTGGACGACCCGGCTGGATCGCGTGGTCGCGTCCGGAGAGCCGGTCTTCGTCCTGGATGTTCACCAGTGGGCCGTCAGCACGCCGGAGAACCTGGCGGTGTTGCGGTCCTTCATTCAGTACGCGAAAAAGTGCGACACCTGTCGAGTCGAGACGCTCCGCGAGGCTGCTCAGAACGCACGCACGGTTCTCGACCGCTACGAGCTCCCTGCGCCGACGAGTGGTACCCAAACCGCCGACCCGGCGTCGGGGACGGTGGCGCCGTGACTCGCAGCATGCGGCTCGTCGTCAACACGGCCTTCGGCACCGCCTTCTTGGCGGGTGCGCTGTTTTTTTGGTCCGGAGTGCGTGCCTTCGTCTTCTCGGACACCGGCATCGCTCACGGCTCCGCCCAGCTCATGATCGGCTTCGCCCTCTGGACGATGCTCGCGGGCGCTTCCCGCCGATGGACCGACCGTCAGGAGACCACACGATGATCCACGGCGCCCAAGAGTTCATGGTCCTCTTTCCCGCTGTCGTGGCCTTCAGCTGGATCTTGTTCGGCACGCTGTTCGTGGTGCGACGCGAATGGCGGCTGCCGACCGACCCCGCGTTTCTGCCATCGGTGGCCATCGTCATGCCGGCCCACAACGAGGAGCTCGTCATTGGTGCGGCGATCGAGGCGCTGCTGCGGCAGGACTATCCGTCGGTTGAGATCCACGTCGTGTCCGACGGAAGTACTGATCGCACAGCGCAGATCGCGCGTGAGTTTGCCGCGTCGGGAGTGGTCGTGCACGAGCTGACCACAAACGTCGGCAAATGCGACGCCCTTCAATACGCCCTTGACCAGGTCGATACCGAGCTGTTTCTGGTGGTCGATGCCGATACCCAGGCCAGCCCGGATGCGATCCGCATGTTGGTCCAACAGTTCGCCGATGCTCGCGTTGGCGCGGTCACCGGTCATGCGCGGGTCGGAAATGTGCAAAACCCCCTCACCGCAATGCAGGCGATGGAGTACTCCGTCATTGTGGGCCTCGCCAAGCGGGCGGAGCAGTCATGGGGCGGCCTCTACACCGTCAGCGGCGCGGCCGCCTGTTTTCGGACCTCCGCGCTTCGCGCGGTCGGCGGCTGGACGGTCACCACGGCGACGGAGGACATCGAGGTGAGCTGGCGGTTGCAGCGCGCGGGTTGGGTGCTGGGCTACGACCCGCGGGCACTGTTCTTTCTGCAGGCTCCAACTCGTCTGCGTCCCCTGTGGCGTCAGCGCCAACGCTGGGCTCGCGGCATGGTCGAGGTGCTCGGTCTTCACTGGAATGTCTCGGCCACACCGAACCGGTCTCTCATCCCGATCGCGCTGCAGGCGGTTGGCGCGGTGATCTGGATGCTGTTGGCAACTGTTCAGATTGCCGTCGTTGCATTCGGCCTCGTGAGCGGGTCGTTCGGCATGAATGAACTCCAGGGCCTGCTTCCCGAAACGTGGTACGTCGCGCTTCTCTGGACACTCGGTCTGTTCGGGATCCAGACGCTCGTCGCGTGCATGTTCGACAATGCCCACGTTGCTGGTGTCATGAAGCTGTTCCCGTTGTTTCTCTTCTTCCCGATCTACTTCTGGGTCGTGATCTTCCCGAGCTTCGTGATCGGTGCCGGCCGAGCCCTGTTCTCCACGCGAACGGCCGAGTGGAGCCGAACCGAACGAGCACCACTTCGCGTGGTCACTGAACCGACACGGGCACCGGGCGTCTGAGCACCATGCGAACGGAGTTGGAGTGCGACGGTGAGAATCAACTCCGAAGATCGTCGTTGCTGAGATCCTCCGGCAACGGGGTGTCTGCGGGTGGGGTGCTCTCGGTGACGGCCCAGTCGGCGTACGCCGCGCCGTCGCGGCTTTCGTGGGCGTTGGCCGAGCCGAGGGCCAGGGTCACGGCGCGGCCGGGGCCGCGGTTGACGAGTTGTCGGCGCACGGCGGGGGCCACGCGGGCGCAGTCGCCCACGTGCAGTTCATGGGTCGTGTCGGCGAGGACCAGGTCCAGGATGCCCTCCATCACCACGAACACTTCTTCCTGGCCGGCGTGTGTGTGGATGCGCCCGCGCTGGCCCGGTTGAAGGGTGATGAGGTTGATGCCAAATGTGGTCACCTCCAACTCGCGGCGAAGCATTTGAAAGCGCTCCCCCGAGTCAGGGTTCAGTCGCGCGACGCTCACTTCCTCGGTCATTTCGGCCTCCGTTGTGGTCACCCGGTGGTGGCGGAGACGCTACGGGATTAATCCCCCCGTAAGAAAGCGCGAATACGCCGGAAAGATCGGTGCGTCACTATCTGCGCATGGGAACAGCAACGTATTCGCTCGATGCCGCATCGATGGAGTTTAATGGCGGTGTGCGCACCGTCCTCGTCGTTGACGACGAACCACTCATCCGCGAGGTCGTTGTGCGCTATCTCGAACGCGAGGGCTACCGCGCGGTTGAGGCCGGCGACGGTGAAACCGCCAAGGAAATGGTGCAGCGCCACAACCCCGACCTCGTCGTGCTTGACGTGATGCTGCCCGGCATCGACGGACTCGAAGTGTGCCGCTGGATCCGCACCCAGTCGGACACCCCGGTCATCCTCCTCACCGCACGCGGCGAAGAGACCGACCGCATCGTCGGCCTCGAACTCGGCGCAGACGACTACGTGGTCAAACCATTTTCCCCACGCGAGCTCGCGGTACGCGTGCGCAACGTGTTGAAGCGTTCCGGCGCCTCCCCTTCGCGCGATGAGCGCCTCGTCTTCGACCACCTGACGATCGACGCGGGCACCCGCGAGGTACGCATCGACGGCAACGAGGTTCGCCTCACCGCGCGCGAGTTCGACCTCCTGTGGTTCCTCGCCAGCAACCCCCGTCGCGTGTTCAGCCGCGATCATCTGATGTCGCGGGTGTGGGGGTATGAGGCGGCCATGGACACCGGCACCGTCACCGTCCACATGCGCCGCCTGCGCGAGAAAGTCGAAGACGATCCCTCCCAGCCTCGCCACCTCGAAACGGTATGGGGTGTGGGGTACCGGTTCAGCCCATGATCCTGATGGCGCTCCTCGTGTCGGCCGCGACGCTGGTGGTGGGTGTCGGGGCAGCGCTTGGCTTGCGACGCCTTCCATCGCTTCGTTGGCAGCTCGCCGGCCTTGCTGTCCTCGCGGGAGTACTTCCCCTCACCGCGGTGATGCTCTCGGGCGTCGCGATGTTCGAGTCGCCGCACGACCTGCTGGTGCTGGCGGTGATTGCGGTGAGCGCCCTAGCCGCCTTGGTCGCGGCGTTCCTTTTGGTGCGCTGGATCGATGATCCCATCCGCCGTCTCAATCGCGCGTCGCACCTCCTGGCGCAAGGGGATCTCTCGGCGCGGGCGCCGGAGCGCGGTCCGGTGGAGTTGGTGGAGCTCTCCAAGTCGTTCAACGCCATGGCCGGTCACTTGGAGCAACTCTTCGATGCGCGCCGCGAGCTCGTGGCGTGGGCAAGCCATGACCTGCGCACTCCCCTCACCGCCATTCAGGCGATGCTCGAGGCGGTCGAGGACGGTCTCGTCCCGGCGGAGCGCTACATCCCCGAACTGCGCGAGCAGTCGCGCCTCCTGGGCACCTTGGTGAACGACCTGTTCGAGTTGGCTCGCATCGACGCCGGCTCACTCACCCTGGAGCTCCGTGAGGCCGCTCTCGACGGCATCGTCATGCGCTGCGTCCGCGGTCTCGAAGCGGAGGCCCAGGCCAAGCAGGTCACGATTGACGTCGATGTGCCCGTGGCCACTCCGGCCGTTCGCTGCGCGCCCGACAGCGTCTCGCGCGTGCTGTCTAACCTCGTCACCAACGCACTGCGTCACACCCCGGCCGACGGCTCGGTGGCCGTTCGGGTTCGTCACACCGAGAACGCCGTGGAGGTTGCGGTAGAGGACACCGGCGAGGGTTTTGCCGCCGAGGGTCTTGCCCGCGCGTTCGAACACTTCTGGCGCGGTGACCGGGCGCGAACGCCCGGCTACGCCGGCGCCGGGTTGGGCCTGGCCATCGCCCGTGGCCTGGTGGAAGCACACGGTGGACGTATCTGGGCCGAGAACCGGGCCGATGGCGGGGCGCGCATCACCTTCACCTTGCCGGCCGCCTAATCATCTGACACGGTGAGCGCGTGAGCGCTCACCACCTTGCCCAAGTCAACATCGGTGTGCTGCGCGCCCCGCTCGACTCCCCCGACATCGCCGACTTCGTGTCCGGGCTCGATCCCATCAACGCTCTGGCCGATGCGTCGCCGGGCTTTGTCTGGCGCCTGCAGGACGAAACGGGCGATGCGTCACATATCCGCCCCTTTCGCGACGACAGCATCCTGGTGAACATGTCGGTGTGGGAATCGCTCGATGCACTTCGTGACTACGTCTATCAGTCCGATCACGTCGCCTACATGCGCCGCCGTCGCGAATGGTTCACCAAAATGGAGACGGCGTTCATGGCGCTGTGGTGGATCCCCGCCGGCACGCTGCCCACCACCGACGATTCACGCGAACGTCTCGACCATCTCGACGTCAACGGGCCCTCTCCGTACGCGTTCACGTTCCGTCGCGCGTTCGCGGCTGACGGGAGCGAGGTGGCCGCCCCGCCGCCAACGAGAACCCGGGCGGACGCGCCACGACGCGGGTGACGTGCGTCGTGGGTTTTCCCCCGGATAATCCGGCACAATCACGGATGTGGCAACGAATCCCGCGCACGCCGACCGCATCGAGCACTCGCTTACCGACGATGTGCTGCTCATCCACTTGGTGCATGAGGGCAAAGCCAATGCACTGACCGAGGGCATGTTGAGCGATTTGGCGGCGGCGCTCAGCGGCCCGCCCGGGCGCTCGGCCCGTGCGGCCATCCTCACGGGCATCGGTGACAAGCACTTCTCCAGCGGCGCGGAGTTGGGTGACGACCCACCGAAGGAGTGGGTGGAGCGCATCAAACGCATCGAGCGGGGCATCGCGTCGGTGGCCAGCGCCATCACGAAGGTGCGCTTCCCGGTCATCGCGGCCATCAACGGCGACGCCGTGGGCGGTGGGCTGGAGCTGGCCATGGCGTGCGACTGGCGCATCACGCGCGAGGGGGCACGGTTTGCCATGCCTCCCGCCCGGCTCGGCTTGGTGTACACCGCCGAAGGCCTCCGCCGCTTCGTGAGCGAGGTGGGCCTGGCACGCACCCGCGAGATGTTTCTCACCGGCCGCCCCATGGACGCGCAGACCGCACACCAAATCGGTTTGGTCAATCACGTCGTGCCGTCACAGGATCTGATGGCGGTGGCCAACCGCATGGCGTCGGCGATCGCCGCGAACGCACCCCTGGCGGTGGAGGGAATGCGCGAGGTGCTTCGGGCCATCTCCGAGAACGACCCCGGTGACGGCAAGGCCCAGCAGTTTCGCGTGAAGGCGTTCGGTTCGAAGGACTTGGCGGAGGGGCTCTCGGCCACACGCGAGCGGCGGCCACCCAGGTTCATCGGCCAGTGAGCGAGCCTCTCCTGCTCGCGACATTCGGCGCCCGCGCCGGCGCATGGATCATTGATGCGATTCCCCACGCCGGGGTCATCTACATCGTGGGTCGCGCCACCGAGTCGGTCGCCATGACGATCATCGCGGCGGTGCTCACCGGCATCGTGTGGTCGATCATCCCGGAGGCTCGTCGTGGCGCCACCGTCGGCAAAGCACTGCTCGGCATCCGCACGGTGGATGAAACCTCAGGAGGATCCATCGGCATCGCTCGGTCGGCGGTGCGATGGGTTGTCAAGTATCCCATCTGCCTCGTGGTGTTCGTGGGGTACTTTCTGTACTTCCGCGACCCGTCACGCCGGACGCTGGCCGACTACGCCGCGCGAAGCCGCGTTGTTTCTGTCGTCGGCTAGTCCTGGCGGAAGATCTTCGGGGCACTTGCCAACACCCACAGCACCCACAGCGCTCCGAGGCCCATCGGCACGGGGCCGATTTCGTGGCGCTCCTCGAACCCGACGATGAACAATGCCACCGCGAGGACGGTGACGATGGCGATAATCCAGATCGGGATGCGGCTCACGACAAACGCTCCGGTTCGGCACAAACTGACGAGTCTGAGATTACACCGACGTCGGCGAGCTCGGGAGTGCCGGCGAGGCTGATCGGGGACGGTCGACCCCCGTCGGATCGCGGCGGAAGAGTCCAGTCGATCGTGGTGCCCACGCGGTCACGGTAGCGGGTGAGCAGTCGAATGAGTGCCCCGCCGATGGCCAGCGCAATGACAACGTTGCCCATGGCGTGGGCGGCCTCAAACCACACGCTGAGGGCGCCCTTGGCGAGGAACGCATCGACGCTAACTTCCGGGCCGATGGTCGCGAGCTCCCACAAATTCATGCCCCAGCCGAACACCCATCCCCACACGAACGTCACCGCGGCAAGGCCGACCGGGCGTCGACACACCCCACCGAGAAGCGCTCCGACCAGCCCCGCCAAACCCCACAACGCCATCTGCCCGGGTGTCCACAGCCCCTGGCCCATCGCGATGTTCGACACGAGGGGGACGATCACGCCCACAGCAAAACCGGCTCGCGCACCGAGCACGGCGCCGGTGGCAACGACGATCACCGTCACCGGCTGCACACTGGGGATGGCCACAAAGACGATGCGCCCGGCAACTGCTGCGGCGGCAAGGGCGGCCACCAAGCCTAAGCGGCGCGGGTCCTTGGCGCCGCGTTCGGTCAACACGAACCCCGCGGCCAGGACAACCAAAACGACTGCGACGATCAGCATGCGTGGGCTCATGCGGCCACCACCGACGCCGTTACGGCCGGTTCGATGCATCCGGCTACGAGCCGCACATGGCGGTCGGCGACACTGTCGGCAAATGCCGGGTCGTGGCTAATGATCAGGACTGCGGCCCCCCGGGCGGCGTGGCGACGCATGATGTGGACCAGCTGGTCGCGGTGGGCCGGGTCCATGCCTCTGCTGGGCTCGTCGACGACGATCACCTCGGGGTGCGCGGCCAGGATGGCGGCGAGTGCCACGCGTTCGCGTTCACCCACCGACAGGTCGAGGGGGTGGCGATCGGCCAGGCCGGCGAGGTCGTAGTCGGCGAGGGCTGCGGCGACGCGCCGGTCGCGCTCCTCGGCCGTGAGGTGATCGAGACCCAACCCGATTTCGTCGTCGACGCGTTCGCGCAAGAGCCAGCGGCCCGCATCTTGGGGGACGAAACCGATACGGGGGTAGCGCGCGTACGCGGGCGTTGCGGTGAGGTCGGTGGCGCCCACCTGTACCTGTCCGCTGATGGGTTCATGCAGACCGGCGATCACCCGAGCCAGGGTCGACTTACCCGCGCCGTTTGGCCCGTGAAGGGCAACCACCTCGCCGGACGCGACGACCAACGAACAGTCACTCAAGACGAGCGCGTCGTCATAGCCCGCACGTATCGATGTGACTGCCAGTCCCGGTCCCGCGTGGGCGGTTCGCGGCATCGGTTGGGGAGGCGAATCCTCTGCGGCGATCGGCACGACGCGACCGGCGTCCAGATGAATCGTCCGGTCGGGACGAAGTGACAGGCGAGCGTGGTGATGTTCGGCGATCACCACGGCAACACCGTGGTGCGCGGCACCTCGTACGGTGGTCTCGAGCGCACGCACCCCGTCATCGTCGAGCTGGGACGTGGGCTCATCCAGAAGGAGCAGCTTTGGCCGGTTGGCGAGCACCGCCGCGAGGGCCGCTCGTTGGCGCTCCCCGCCCGAGAGGTTTGCGACCTCACGTTGGCGAAGGTGCGCGGCGTCGAGGTCGGCAAGCACATCGTCGACACGCCGGGGAATGTCGTGGGCCGGGATGGCGTGGTGCTCAAGTCCGAACGTGATGTCGCGTTCGACGGTGGCGCCCACCGACTGCGTATCGGGATCCTGAAACACCGTCCCCACCCAATGGGCCAACTGGGCCGGCGTGGCCGTGCGTGTGTCGAGGCCCATGACGGTGACTCGGCCCGCGAAGTGACCCCCGTGGAAGTGGGGCACCAAGCCACCGAGCGCGCGAAGCAGTGTCGACTTACCCGATCCCGACGGGCCGGTCACCAGGATGATCTCGCCGGCCGTGATGTCGAGGTCGATGCCGTCGAGCGCCGGTGTCGTGGCACGTCCCGGTGTGAACCGGAGTGACTCGAGCTGGGCCACGATCATCGGCGCACCAGATGTGCAACCGCGGCGAGCGCCGTCAGAATCGCGGCGGCGGTGAGCGCGGCACCGACGTTCCACAGTGGCCCGGTGGTGGGGTAGAAGCGAAACGACCCGTGGCGGGTGGCGATCACCGTGACGCCGAGTGCGACGAGCGGCAGGCCGAGGCTCAGCAGCGTCCATTCTCGACGCGTGTGCGGCGCTTCGGTCACTCGTGTTGCCGGGCCGCCACCGTAACCGCGGGCGGCCATGGCTTCGGCGACGTCAAGTGAGCGTTCCAGAGCGCTGCCCACCAGAGGCAGCGACAGCCGCCCGGCCGTTGCGACGCGCTGGCGGCGAGTGCCGTGGGTGATCGGCCGGCCGCGAAGGGCGGCCGCTTCGCCAAGTGCGCGCGCATCGCGCCGCAGGGTGGGAAGTGCTCGCGCGGCCAGTGCCGCGGTCAACGCGGAGCGCGGCGCCACGCGGCTGGCAGCCGCCAGCAGACGGTCGGGGTCAACCACCACCAAGGCCGCACTGACCAGCAGCACCACCGTCAACGCACGCGCCCCGATCACTGCGCCGGCCACGAGTTCCTCGAACGTGACCTGCATGTCGAGGATGGGGATGTCGGGGAACGCGACCACGATGAGGTCACCGTTTGCTTGCACGAACGGGTTCAAGAGGGCGGTACCGAGTGCCACGGTGGCACCCACCAGGAGAGGGATGGGGCCGGAGCGGGCGGCGAAATGAATGACGAGGGCACCGACGGTGACGGCGGCGATGATGAGCGGGTGGTCGGCGGCGAACGCGATTATCAGCGCACCGACGGCGACGGTGAACAGGGGGCCGGGGGCGACGCCGCGACGGGTCACGACGGCTGCCCGGCGGCGGTGAGGGGGTTGCCCGCCGCGTCAAACGCCACGGCGTAGCGGTGCGCCAGTACCGCGGGTTCGCGGGCGATGCGCTCGGCGGCAGCAGTGGCGCTGGCGGCGTCAAGGCCGGCCACGGCCATGAGGACTCCGCCGGAGTCGTCCGCGTCCTGCGTCAGGACGGCCGCAACGAGGGCACGGGCTTTGGGAACAGCGACGAAGCGGGTGCCGTCGGCGTTGAGCGCGGTGATCTGTCCGCGGGTGATGCGCACGGTCAGCCCCGCGGCTGCGGGGTCGGTCATCGCCTGCGCCCATGTGGTGTCGCGGCGGCGCAGGTCCGCGTCGGCGCCCACCCGCACCCGCCAGTTGGATGCGCCGGAGGAGATGCGCACCCCGGCGGCGCGCAGGGGTCGATCGAGGGGGGCCTCCGCCATCACCTCCGTGGGCGGTTGGGGATAGCCGTGAACGAAGGGATCCGGCCATAGACCCACAACGGCCTGGGGGTCCACCCCGTCCCAGACGCGGTAGTCCCACCACATCGTGTCGCCGGCGCGGAGTGTCTGCTGGTCGGCACCACGTGTGGCGAGCACACCGTTGACGTAGTAGAGCCAATCCCGCGTGCCGTCGGAGGTGCGGCCGTACATGCCGTTGACAAAGCCCCCGCCAAAGGCGGTTTCGATCGGGGCGGCGGCACGCAGCGCATCCATGGCCGAGGCGCCCGCTTTCGCCGGGCCCTCATGCAGCTGGGTGGCGCCGAAGCCCTCGGTGATGAGCTGGCGCGCTCCGTCGCCGCCCTGGTCGGAGACACGCTCACCGCACCCACCCGACAACAGCGCGCTTGCGGCGAGGGTCAGAATCCAATTGATTTTGAGTTGCACCAACGGGCCGCTCCACGGACCTCGATTGCGGTGCACGGACGACGGCAGGTCTCCTGGCTTCCGATCATCACGCCGTCGCACCTTCCCGGAACCGTGATCCCAGTGGCTGGCTTTTCGCCCAGCGTCGACGCTCCCGGTAACAGTGGCGGGACCGCGCCGGACTCACACCGGCTTCCCTCAAGCGCCTTTCGGCGACCACCATCCGTAGCGCCGGAAAGGTATCAGGGGATCACGGCGCGCGGCGGCTCCGGCGACACCGGCATGCTCAGTCCATCCGGCAGGTTCACCGGCGCGTGCCATTCCTCGAGACGGTCAATCAAGGCCTCGGGCTTCGCCACGGGCGTGCGAAGCGAGGGGAACTTGATGCGGTTCTTTGTGGTTCGCGGGAAAGCGACCGCGGGAACCTCCGTGCCGCGCATCATGGCCACGAACGCTCGGCCCAGATCGGTGTGGAACTGGCCGCCGAGACCCGCTTCGATCCGCGTCAATGCCTCCTCGTGAGCAAGCGCCTTGCGGTAGGGCCGGTCGGTGGTCATGGCGTCGTAGGCATCGGCCAGGGCGATCATCGCGGCTTCGATCGGCAGGTCGGCGGCGGTGACGTTGTAGTAGCCCCGGCCATCGGGCCGCTCATGGTGGTAGCGGATGGCCGGGCTGAGGTTGCGTGTGAGCGAGAGGGGCTCGAGCAGTTCAGCGGCAACGTTCGGGTGGCTTCGCATGAGCTTCCATTCGCGGTCGTCCAGTGGCCCCTCTTTGTGGAGGATGGCGTTGTCGACGACAACCTTCCCCAGGTCGTGAAGGCGCCCGGCCCACCGTACGCTCGACACCTGTCGTGCCGGCATGCCGATGGCCTCGGCAAGGCGCGATGCCAGCAGGCCCACGCGCTCTGAGTGCTTGGCGGTGTAGGGGTCGCGGGCGTCGACGGCACCCGCCAACGCACGCAAGGTGTGGCGCGTCTCGCGTTTGAGCGACCGGTTGTGCTTCATCGACAGGAACACGGCCGCGAGGATCAGGACGGTGAAGGCCAGTACCTCTGGGGCCGCGTCGATGAGGACGGCGAGGACGACGGCGACGCATGCTTCCATGAGAAAGCCGAACATCTCGAGCGGCTTGGCCCAGCTCAGTGGTTGCCACCGTTGGCGTGTGAGCGCGGTGATGATGGCTTCCACGGCCGTGACCGTAATGAGGACGTAGACCGCGAGCATCGCGAACACGGCCGGGTACATGCTCCACCCGAAATCGCGTTGGTCGATACCCGGGATTACCGCGTGATAGGCGGCGCTTGCCGCTAGCGTCGCGGTGAGGGCCACCCCAGCGTTGAAGACGACTCGCACGGCGCCTCGTCGGCGGAGCGTCTCACCCAGCGCTGTGGATCCGCAGGCGACGAGCGCGGCCCAACCGGGGAGAAGGAGGATCGCGGAGAGAAGATGGAAACTCGACGCAAGACTGAACGGATGCTCGGACTCTTCCTCGTCGCCGGAGATCGTGGCGAGCTCCATCGCCGCTCCGGCCAGGAGCAACCCGATCCACAACGCGACGTTCGGCGGCTCCGACCCGTACGCAAGCACGATTGCGAGGCCCAGCGCGATCGCGGAGATCGTGAGAGTTACCGTCAGAACGGTTCGAGCGGCCCGATTCACGCGGGGCGTGGCCTGCGGGAAGAAGCCTGGTTGTGTGGGTCCTGCACGTGCGCCTCACCGGTCACTCGACGCACTGCGCCGAATCGTCAATGCTACCGCGGACGTCTTCACCCGCGAAACCGGTAAATCCTGCCTGCGCAGGGCAAAAATGCTCTCGAATCATGTGGATTGTCGGGCCGTCGACGGACGCGACCAGCGGGGTACTACTGTTGGTGGTGGCGTGAGATCGACAAAAGGAGCGGGTGCCATGGCGAACGCCGTCGAAAGTCGTGTGGTGTCGGAGGTCTCAGGCGGTGTGGGGTTCATCACCCTGAACGAGCCGTCACGACGAAACCCGTTGTCGCTCGGCACGATGCGCGAGGTCACCGCGGCCCTTGCGGAGCTCAGCACGACGACGGACGTCCGGGCGATCGTCCTGCGCGCCGAAGGGCCGGTGTTCTCGGCGGGCCATGACCTGAAGGAGATGGTCGACCGGTCGCTCGATGCCGAGCGCGAGATCTTCGCCACGTGCACCGAGATGATGGAGGCCATTCCGCGCCTGCCCCAACCGGTGATCGCCGCGGTGCAGGGCCCGGCGTTTGCCGCCGGGTGTCAGCTTGTGGCGGCGTGTGACCTGGCGGTGGCCGCGCAGACCGCGACGTTCGCGACCCCCGGCGTGAAGATCGGTCTGTTCTGTTCCACCCCAATGGTCGCGGTGAGCCGCGCCATCGGCCGCAAGCGTGCGCTGCAGATGCTCCTCACCGGCGAGGCGATCGACGCCGCAACCGCGGCCGACTGGGGCCTCATCAACGAGGTTGTGGCACCGGGTGATGTCGCGGCCCGGGCGCGCGAGTTGGCGCGTCAGGTGGCTGCGGCGAGCCCCCTAACGGTGGCCATCGGCAAGCACGCTTTCTACCGCCAAATCGATTTGCCTCAGTCCGAGGCCTACGTCGAGATGAGCGAGGTGATGGCCACCAACGCCGTCACGTGCGACGCGCAGGAAGGTATGCAGGCGTTCCTCGGCAAGCGCGCCCCAGTGTGGCAGGGGCGCTGAGGAGTTTCTCGTGAACGCCGACCCCTGGCCTTCCGTGGCCCGTGAACCCAGTAGCGGCGGCAGGACTCGAACCTGCGACACGCGGATTATGATTGCCCGGAAGGCGTTTCGGTGTGTTTCGTTGCGCCCCAAGTTTTCCCTGTAAACAGCTAGATCAGGACCGTCTGGCGCGTTTCCGTTTTCGGGGCGTTTCGGCGGGTTGTGTTGACCCCCATGTTGACCCAGAGGACGCCTATTCGGGGAGCGCTACTCGACTCTGGAACGCGAAGAACCGCTGAACGAGGTCATGGATGTAGCCGGAAGGGACAAGCGCGATGCGAGTCACGTCGGCGGCCAAACCTGCGTACAGCCAACGCGTCGGCACTGAGAACGCCTTCTTGAAGTCGATGTAGAGCGGGTCCAGGGTCTTGCTGCTTCCGTGGATCGGGGCGCCATCGAAGCAGTGGTACCGCTCGTCCTGATTCTGCTTAATCCGTCGCCACAGATCACCGCCTGGCGGGAGACGCGTCTTGATGTCCGCTTCTTCGTGGACATCTACCAGGAGCACCCAGGGGAGACTGCTTCGATTCTCGTGCTCGCGAGCCGGGTCTCCTTCGGCGGCGCTCTCTTCGACAGACCGGATCTTCTCGAAGTCCCAATGAAGGTCACAGTCGGGTGCCAGGACGATCACGAGTCCATGCTTGAGCCGTTCGATGGTCGGGTGGGCGTCATCGGGGAGACTGCTCGCCGGCGCTTCCACCGTGTACTGCCAAACCGGGCCTAGGAGTTCGCCTTGTCGGAGTGCTCCTCGCTCCGGTGGGGGTTCGTAGTGCAGCACGGGGAGCGGTCCCGGATCGGTCTACGGCTCGAAGGTCAGTGCCGGGCGGTCCCGTTCGTCTCCCACTACCCCGACGAGATGGGGGCCATGCGGCTCGATCGCGGGCGCGTGCCCTGAAAGCCGGTCCTGGTAGTACTCGGCGTATTCACGGAGTGTTCCGTAGGTCTCAGCAAGCCCCTCTGAGGGCATCAACGAGACTAGGACATGACAAACGAGACGTGCACGGCTTTCTGGGCTCGAGCCGTAGAACTCTAGCGCCATGTCCGGGCTATCGATGGTTGCGTGGACAGCGACTCGGCTTGTGGTGAACGTGTACTCGAACTCAAGGCCCCCGGCGGTCATCACGCCCGAGTCTGTCATCCATGTTGTTTCATCCGGTGGGTGCTCGACCCAGCGCGTCTCGGAGCCGATCGGTGATAGCCCACCGGAAGAGATTTCCGGCCTCGCTGTTGAACTGGTCCAAGGTCTTCAAGAGGTCATCGTGGTTACTCCTCGTTTCGGTGAAGAAGTCCGCGTCGAAGATGAAGACGTCGTGCCCATCGGGTCCCTCGCCTCGTCGTCCAAGGCCGCATTGGATTCGAACGCTGCCACCGTCCGGCGGCTCCACAATGATGAGCGTCTCCGTTCGAAAGCCAGACACATTCGGTCGTAACGCCGCGTTCGTGCCGAGTGTCCCAGCGAACTCAGGGATAAGAAGCTCCGACCAGTCGACGTTAGCGAGCCCCAGCTCCTGGCGATCGATCACGTCGCGATAGCGGAGCCCTATGCGGCTGTAGAACCCCGGGCTATAAGCGCCCTGAAGTGCCGCGACGGCGGCTGCGATGCGTGCCCGGAAATCGGTCCAATGGACATAGTCCAAGTCGGTGACGGCGAGGAAATTGACCGCGAGCGCCAGCTGCTGACGGTTGTCGTCCGCGTTGAACCTGTGGGTCACCGCTTCTGCGAGGGGCGGGGTCTGCGTCGGGCCAAGGACCGAGGCGATGTCGGCGAGGACCTGCGCCTCTTCGCGGGTGTACAGGGGATACCCGTCGCGAATCCGGTCTTGGAAGTCGGCGGGGGTTTTCGTCGCGATCTGCAGAATGGCCGGAAACCGGAGCTGACAGATGACCTCTTCAAGCGGGTTCTCTTCGAACACGTACCGTTCGGACTCCGGAAACGTCATACCCCTCCTCAGCCTGACTGCGAACGCGTAATACGATCATAGCGAGGAGTCTCCTGGGCCTTCGTCAGGTCGGAACCACAGCGTCGAGGAACGCCATGTCCGGCAAATCCGAGGGCAGCAGGTGGGTGTACGTCGCGAGCGTGAATGCAGGGCTGTGGTGGCCGGCGAGGATCTGCACGCGTTTCGCATCAACGCCAGCACGGAACCACCGCGAGACAGCGGTGTGCCGGAGGAGATGCCATCCGAACGGCTCCAGCCCAGCCGCCTTCCGAGCGGGGTCGAGGACGCGGCGACGGAGGTTCTCCGGTAGGTGCGCGGTGCCCTCAGACGTCGTGAACACGAAGTGCTCATCACCTTTCCAGCGGCTCGCCATCTTGTGCTCACGGAGCGCGTGCGCGAGGCCCGGTGAGATCGGCACGTCCCGCCGACCGTAGGCCGACTTCGGGGCGTCAACCCGGCCCCGGTACAGGCGCTCCCGAACCAAGACCCGGCGCTAGGTAAGGTCGACGTGCTCCCACCGCAGGGCGACCGCTTCTCCGATCCGTAACGAGATACTCGTAATCGTTGTCCTTACACTGGTGGGTACGGGGCTCGAGGGCTGGGGCATCATCATCGTCTCCGGGCGCGAGAACGAAGTGCTGGCACCCGTCAGAAAGCTCCGCGCCCACACGCGCGACCGGCACCAGGACCTCGTTAGGTACACACCCGCGCCGACGCCCATTCCGTGGCTTAGCAGGATCATCTCGGGCGCCGCGCAGGTAGCTGCGCGCTCGAAGGTCTCCGTGGGAGTCGAGGTAACTCCATCACCTCCGCCGAAGGAGTTCGAAGCCCTACGCGTTTGGCTAGGCGCGCAGGTGACGGCTCTCCGCCGAGAGGCCGACGAACAACGCCTGAGAATGGACAGCCTCATGGAGCGATTGCCAGCCGACATCCGGGATGCCACTGTCGACCCATGGCGTGGCCTCAAGTACCTCGGGATCGGCCTCGGCTGTCTTCTCGTGGCGGGTGTGTGGGGCGCGTTCCGCTGACTCCCGAGGGCAGCCGGGGGCGTAGTCGCTCTGTGCTCCTGAAGAATCTCCCGACACCCTTGGCCCATGACGAGACCCACGGGGCGGGAGGAACGAACACACGGCCTATGACGGGCCGAAACGAAAAGTCGTGTTGACCCATGTGTTGACCCCCTGGCCTTCCGTGGCCCGTGAACCCAGTAGCGGCGGCAGGACTCGAACCTGCGACACGCGGATTATGATTCCGCTGCTCTAACCAACTGAGCTACGCCGCCTCGCCCGCCCCTTCTCAGGGGCGAAAGCCCAGTAACGGACTCGAACCGTTGACCCCCTCCTTACCATGGAGGTGCTCTACCAACTGAGCTAACTGGGCGTACCGACACACGTTCGTCGGAGTGGGGGGAGGAGGGTTCGAACCTCCGTAGGCTGAGCCGACGATTTTACAGACCGTTCCCTTTGACCACTCGGGCATCCCCCCGGGCCGATGGAGGGTACTGGAACGGGCGCGTCCCCTCAAGCGTTTGCCGTCCTGGGCGGCGGATACGTTTGCGGGCACTACCCCCGCATCCCGAGGAGAGTCCGTGAAAGCTCCGTCCTATGCGTCCCGGCTTGCTGCCGAGGTCGCGGGCACGTTCCTGTTTTTCTTTCTTGGTTTTTCCGCTATTGCCGTCGCAACCGACCTGGGACCAGATGCCATTCCGGGCACCGCCATCGCGGCGGCCTTCGGTATCGGTTTGGCCCTAGCAATCTTCGCGTTCGGTCATATCTCTGGTGGCCACTACAACCCGGCGGTCACACTGGGGCTTGCCGTTGGACGGCAGTTTCCCTGGAAGGAGCTTCCCGGCTACTGGTTCGCGCAGTTCCTTGGAGGTACCCTCGCTGCGGGAATCGTCTCGGCGATTCACTCGAGCAAGGTCACCGATGCCCTGCCGAGCGCGGTGCCGGACGGCATCAAAGACGGTCGGGCCTTCGTGCTCGAGGTGATCGCCACGATGTTGTTCGTGCTTGTCATCTGCGGTGTCGCGACCGACAAACGGGCTCCGTGGAACGGTGTGAATGCTCCGATCGCAATCGGCGCCTTCATCTTTACGGCCGCCATCACGGTCGGTCCATTTACCAGCGGTTCGTTCAACCCGGCACGGTCCCTCTCGCCGGCGACGATTGCCGGCACCAGCAAGGACCTCTGGCTATTCATCCTTGCGCCACTGCTTGGAGGCGCCTTGGGTGGGCTTCTGTACTGGTTCATCCGTCGCTTCTCTGGCGACGAGACCGCCTAGCGTCATCACGTTGGGGGCCCTGGGCATGGCGCCTCTGGCCCCGACGTGAGTTATGGTCGGTCACGTGACCGTCGGTAACGCACTCCTCGCCGACCGCTACCGCCTCGAACGGCTGATTGGCCGTGGCGGCATGGCGTCTGTGTGGCGCGCCATGGACACAACCACCAACGAGGCCGTCGCGGTCAAGCGCCTGCACGCCCGTTTGCAGGACGACGACGAGTTGATGGAGCGTTTCCGTCGTGAGGGCGCCGCCGTGGCTCGGCTGTCGCATCCCAACCTCGTTCGGCTGCTGGACCAGGGCAATGAGAACGGCGAACCCTTCCTGGTGTTCGAGCTGGTCGACGGGCGTGACCTCAAGACCATCGTCCGCCAGCACGGTCGTCTTCCTCCGGAGCGGGCGGCCACCGTGTGCGCCCAAGTGGCGCGGGCCTTGGCGTCGGCGCATGACAGCGGCGTGGTGCATCGTGACATCAAGTCGCACAACGTCATGGTCACCAATGACGGCACAGCAAAGCTCACCGATTTCGGCATTGCGCGCATCATCGAGGCCGACACCGCCGGCCTCACCAAGACGGGCATCGTGCTGGGGTCGAGCGACTACCTCTCGCCGGAGCAGGCCGAGGGGAAAGACGTCGACCACCGCGGCGACATCTACTCGCTTGGCGTGGTGTTGTTTGAGGCGCTCACGGGCAAGCTGCCTTTTCCGGGTGAGAACGCGGTGGCGATCGCCACGAAGCATGTCTACGAAGCACCGCCCAACCCACGCGCGATGAACAAAGAGGTGCCGAAGGACCTGGCCGGGGTGTGCCTGCGCGCACTGTCGAAGGACCCGGCGGCCCGCTTTCCCACCGCGGCAGCGTTTGCGGATGCCTTGGAGGGCAGTCGCGTTGACTCCACACGTGCTCACTCGCCGGTGTCCGACGACCCCACCACGGCCCGCATGCGCGCCATCCGCAGCAAGCCCGCACCAAATAGGCGTCCGGTGGCCCCCCTTGTCGCGGCCGGAATGGCGATTCTCGTGGCGGCGGGCGTGGGCCTGTGGAAGGGCGGTGCGTTCGCGGGCGACGACGGCGGGGAGGTCGCTGCCGCTGCCGTCACCTTCACCGCCCAGGCGGACGATCCGCTGGGCGACAATGGCGAGAACTCCACCGATGTCGGCAAGGTCTCGGACGGTGACCCCGCCACCCAGTGGACGACCGAGCAGTATCAGAGCGCCGACCTCGGCCGCTTGAAGACGGGCGTCGGGTTGAAGTTGACGCTCGCCACACCGGTGATGGTGCGATCGGTTCGCCTCACGTCGGCCACTCCCGGGGGCCGGGTTCAGATCCTTGGCCCCGCACCGAGTGACTCGACGCAGCCCGATTCGCGCACCGTGTTGGGGGAGGGCCCGATTCCCGATGGCAATAGTGAGATCGCGATCACCAAGGGTCGTGACACCGCAGTGAGCGAGATCGTTGTGTGGTTTACCGAGTTACCCGGTTCCGGCACGTCGTTTCGTGCCGCGTTGGGGGAGGTTGTGGTGCTGGGGGTGGCGAAAACCTAGGGATGCCCTCGTGGGACGCATCTCTGGAGCAGTTCGCAGTGACCCTCGCTCGCCAAGGCGGCCGGCGGCGTGAGCTGGCGCCCCGCACCCGTGAGCAGTACCTCGCCGACTGCCGGCGCGTGGCCACCTGGTTGGCGGCCCACGGTGTCGACGATCCCGCCCAGGTCACTTCCTCGGCTCTCGAGGCATGCTTCCGCGATCGCGAATGGTCGGCCGCCACGCGTCGCCGGGCGCTCATCGCCACCGCCGAATGGCTGGCGCCCCTGTTCCCACCAAACCGCTCCCCAGCCGATCTCATCGATGCGCCCAAGGTGGTGCCGCGACCCATTCCGCGACTGTCGCGTGACGATGCCGCCCGGGTGGTCGACGGCGCCGGGTCGGTGAACCCTCGCGGGGCGAACGCCGAGGCACTCGTTCTGCGCGACCGGGCCATGGTGGAGCTGCTCTACGGCAGCGGCCTCCGTCGCCAGGAACTGTGTGATCTGGTGCTGGCCGGGGTCGACTTCGAGCACGAGCGCATCCGTGTGGTGGGCAAGGGCGGCAAGGCGCGAACGATTCCGCTGACCGAGCCGTCGGTTGACGCCCTGCGCATCTGGCTGGCCGACGGCCGTCCGGTGCTCACCCGCGGCGCCCACCTGGCCGCGAACGTTGCGACGGTGTTCGTGACGCGCTCGGGTGGTGCGATGGACGGCAGCGCGGTCTACCGGGTTGTGGCACGTGAGCTGCGTCGCAGTGGACGCGCCGGTGGCCCCCACCTACTTCGCCATGCCGCCGCCACCCATCTGTTGGAGGGTCCCGACGGGTCGGGCGGGGCGCACCTGCGGGTGGTGCAGGAGATTCTCGGCCACGGCAGCCTCGCCACGACGCAGCGCTACACCGGCGTCACAACCAAGGCCATGCAACGCGCCCTCAAACGCGGCCACCCGCGCGGATGACGGCGGAGGGCTATTGGGCGTTGGTGGAGGGCTTCCTTGCCACGAAGGCGAGTGTCAACACCCGCGCCGCCTACCGGCGCGACTTGCTCCTGCTGGCCGACACGTTGGCGGTAGCGCCGACCGCTGCGAAACCGTCGGTGCATGGCGTCGAGAACAATCCGGTTGCGCGCGCCGCTGCCGAGGAGCTCGCCGCGCGACCGCCGGAGTGGTGGCAGGATTGGCGCGACGGCCTCGTCGGCAGTGTCGCCAGCCGGCGCCGACGTGTCGCGGCGATTCGGGCGTTCTGCAAGTGGTGGGCGCGGCTCTATGCGTTGGAGAGCCCGGTGAGCGAGCTGGGGCCGCCGGGTGGCGTGGCCGATGCGCACCGGGTCATCGGCCGCGAGGTCGTGGCGCTCGATCAGTCCCAGGTGCGTGCGATGTGCGACGGCGCTGCGCGGCTGCCGGGTCCGGAGGGCGCGCGAACCCATGCCGTGATCGAAACGCTCTACGGAATGGGGGTGCGCGCCAGCGAGCTGGCGGCCCTCAACGTGGGAAACTGCCATCTGGAGGATGCCGATGACCCCTATGTGATCGTCCTCGGCAAAGGTGGAAAGGAGCGTGCCGTCGCGGTGCCGGTGATGGCCCGTCGCGCCCTCACCGCCTACCTCGTGGTGGGCCGTCCCGAGCTTCGGGCACGTGACCGCACCCCACGGGGCGATCAGTCGAGGCATCGTGACGCCGACGCGGTGTTCCTCACCACCCGCGGTCGCCGCATCGGGCGTTCGGCGGTGTGGAAGCTGGTTCAACAGGTCGCCGAACGGGCCGGACTCCTCAGCGATGGCCAGCGCGTGTTCCCACACGCCTTGCGCCACTCCTGCGGAACGCACCTCATCCAGGCGGGCGTCGACATCCGCTACGTCCAGGCTCACCTGGGCCACGCGAGCCCGGTGACCACCGAGATCTACACCCACGTCACCGCTGCCCACCTGCGTGACGACTTCGACCGCGCCCACCCTCGCAGCCGCCGTCGCGTGGCCTAGCGGCCTTCGGCATGCTGAGGGAGTGTCCGATGACCTCCGCCGTCACCTCACTGCCCAGATCGATGCCCTGTGTCGACGGCGCCCGCCCCTTGATGACCGGGAGCGCTCGTCGATCGACGAGCTGCGCCGTGGTCTGACCGAGCTCGGCGAACCCTGCTCGCAGGAGGCCGACCCAACCCACGTGACCGCGTCGGCCATTGTCGTCGGTCCGCGTGGACTGCTGCTTCACCGGCACAAGCGGCTGGGCATCTGGTTGCAACCCGGTGGACACATCGACGACGACGAAGCCCCCGAGGCGGCGGCGCTGCGTGAAGTGCGGGAGGAGACGGGGATCCCGGTCGAGCACTTCTCGGGCCATCCCGAACTGGTCAATGTCGACGCGCATCCCGGGCCCCGTGGGCATCGTCATCTCGATCTGCGCTATCTCCTCTGGGGGCCGGATGAGGACCCGTCACCTCCCGACGGGGAAAGCCCAGAGGTGCGGTGGTGGTCGTGGCAGGAGGCGCAAACGATCGACGAAGCGGGCCTTGTCGGAGTGATCACCGCGCTGATGAATCCGTCCCTACGCATGGCTACCGACGCCGACGCGGCCGCGATGGCCGAGGTGTACCTCCGCTCGTTCGGGTGGGCCTATCGCGGCACCGACGTTACGCTCGCGCACTCTGACGATGCGGTGCGGGAGTGGATACGCACGACGATGATCGCGCAGTCCGAGGTGCACGTCGTCGCTGCGGCCGGCGCGGTCATCGGCTACCTCAGCCTGACCCCGGGCTCAGTCGATCACCTGTACGTCGACCCGGCATTCGTCGGGCGTGGGATCGGCACGATGCTGCTCGATCAGGCGAAGGCCCGTCTGCCCGGCGGGTTCTCGCTCTGGACGTTCACCGTGAACGACCAGGCCCGCCGGTTCTCCGAGAGCGCCGGTTTGACTGCGGTCGAGTTTGGCGATGGATCGGGCAACGAGGAAGGCCAGCCCAACGTTCGCTACCAGTGGAGCGGACCCACCTAGCCCCACGTTCACCAGGTGTTCGGATTGGTGCCAGGCACCAATCCGAACAGTCTGATGATCAACCGGAGGTGCGTACACGAATCCGGCGTTAGGGCAGGTAGGAGGACGCTACGAGCTGACAACTGGCCCGAGGAGTGGCCAATTGGCCGTGCGCGGTTGGCCACTCATCACAGGAGTGTCACGAAACCGTCACGCGAACCGCCACCCGTGACTGCCGCAGAGGACAAAAAGGTCGCCGACTCCACGCCCTGCCGGGACAGAAACGGCTACCGGGCGGGGGGCGAGACACGTGGCCAATCGGCAGTGCGCGGGTGGCCACTCATCACAGCAGTGTCGCGAAGCCGTCACGGAAGTCGTCGAGGGGATCGGCGCTGTGAGCTCCGCGAATGGTGCCGGGCGCCACGTCCGGGCCGAGGGATGACTACTTGACGACGTCGAACGGCGCGCGGTACTTGCCGAAGTGCTTCACGAATGTCGGCCAGCCGGCCTTGCGCCGCTCGTGCCACTTCACGGAATCCCAGCCCTCCCAGGTGTAGCCCGGGGTGGTGAGGAGCGACTCGCCCTCGACGGCGACCGAGATGCCGAGGCGGTCGATCTTCTGCGACGTGACCTGCTGCTTCCAGTTCGCGTTCATGTTGGGTGCGTAGAGGCGGTGGCTCGACGGGTCGGAGAACGTCATCATTCCCCAGGGCAGGGCGATCTCGAGGATCTGGTCTTTGCCGATGATGAGGTTGCGGTCGTCGAAGCCGCGTTCGGCGGGGTCGGCGGGGCCCCACGGTATGAGCGACGCATCACGTGTTTCGGTGGGGTTCTGGAAGCCGGTGCGTCCCACCTCGTACGGGTAGTTGAGGATCTGCCGCAGGCGAGTCCACGCCCCGCTTTCGAACACGATGTCGGAATCGGGGGTGTCAACGAATTTCTTGTCCGGGCGGGCCTTACCGTTGAAGCGGACGCCGAGGGCCTCGATCCACCCGGCGTGGAGCATGCGGGCCTGTCCGCCCGGCTCGATGACGACGGCCATCTCGGCTTTCGGGTCGACACCCGGGAGACCGGGGAGGCCCTTGTTCCCGCCGGGACGCGCGTTCAGGCCAATGACGATGCGCTTCTTCTTCCACAGCTCCGGCGACACCTTGAGTCGCAGGTACACGTTCTCAGCGTCGTTCTTCACGCTGACCGTGCTGACCGAGCCGGTGCCGGCGGCAAGGCTTGGTGTGCCCTCCCACTCCAAGTCGTCGCCATCGAGGTCGACGGTCGGCACCGGGCCGGCCTCGGCCGCGATGATGCCGTAGTGCTCCTCGTTGGTGAAGACGTTTCGCCACAGTCGACGCCGTGTGGGAGGCAGCTCGTACTCGATGGTGTTCCACGTGAACTTGAACCACTCGTCGAGCCACATGAACACCAGTCCACCGGCCAGGCCCTCCTCGGCGATGACGTCGAGCATGTCGACGGTGTTGACGGCCCCTTCCTGCTCGCTCTGGCAGCCCTGGTTGCGTTTGCGACCTGGTCCGTAGTGCGCGCAGCCCAGGGAGGTGGGCTGGCCAAACTCGGTGATCATGAGTGCCATGCCTCTGTGGTGGCGCTTTAGGTCGTTGATGTAACCGGCGTACGGGTCGATCGTGCCGTCACGGGGGCGGCGGTAGTTCAGGTAGCTGGGCTGCCAGCGCAGGAAGTCGGGGTAGTACGGGTAGGCGTGGAAGCTCGCGAACTGTCCTGCCGGCCAGGCCGTCGACACTTTGATCTTCATCGCGTCGATCGATACGAGGTCTTCCGTAAAGAGCGGCTCCTCGGGGTGGCTGAGCGGGTCGGTGGTGTCCCAGTTGGTGAACGTGATGGGAACACTCCATCCCGTGGTGGCCACGCGCTCAGCCAAGTAGTCCATGTTCGACGCGATCCAGCTTTCCATCGCGTTGGCGCTCTTCACCGCGGAGAAGTACTTGCCGCGGAAGGGGGCCCGCTTCGCATTGATCGTGTTGGACGCCACTGACAGCTCCGGGTCCCACTCGATACCGAACGACCAGCCCATCACCCACGGGGAGATGTCGGCGTTGTAGATGCCGGAGGCGTGGCCGGGTCGCGGGTCGATGACCGCGGTGCCGTTCACTGCCTCGACGGCAGTTTTGATCTCCTCGCGCATCTCCTGGACGACCCCGGGGTCCCAGATGTTCTTGCTCGCGTGCCACTTGTCCTCCGGGATCCACAGGCCGTGCAACACGTAGAGCGGCTTGGTGGGGTGCGCCAGGTTGTAGTCGCGTAGGGCCTCGTAGAAGGACGGGCTGAGGATGGTGTAGATGCGGACCACGGAGATGTTGGCCTCGGTCATCTCGGCAAACCAGCGGTCGTAGTCCGGCCGGGTTGCGGCGACGGAGCCGGGGTCTTCACCGGGGACGCTCGAGCCCAGGTTCACGCCGCCCCAGAAGTACTTGACGAACTGTCCGTTCACGGCCGGCCGCACGTGCGGGCCCACGACCTTGGCGGCCATCTGGAAGCCGCCCTCGACGATGCGTTTTGGTGGGGGTCCGAGGTCGGGTGGTGGCTTCGGCACGTGGGGGTCGTCACGGTGGAAGAAGGGCACGAACGAGGCACCGGCCGAGACGAAGCCGGCGAGCAGGAAGATCGACACCCAGACACCGGCATAGGAGGCCTGGCCGAACCGTTCGATCAGGCGTCGCACGACGCCACGACGCCGGGGTGGCGGCGCGTCGTCAGGCAGGTTGGGCGTAGGGGGAGGCGCGGCGGACACGACTCCTACTCATCGTCGCCCCACGCCGTGGGCTTTAGAGCAGTTTCGTCAGTTTCCGAGCGGGATCACGTGGGCCACCACCCCCTCTTCTGAGACGTCGATTACGCCCACCGACGGTCGCAGCGCCTCGGGGCCGAGTTGGACGCGATAGCGACGCACCCAACGGTCGGCAATACCACGGGCTCCGGAGCGGACGGGACGCCCATCCTGGAGGCTTCCCCAGGGGCACACGGCGCCCGGCGAAAAGATCAATGTCGATCCTGCCTGCGTGATGTCTGGCTGGTGCCAGTGCCCGTAAACGATGCAGTCGACCCCGGGGAATTGACGCATCAGCCAGCGGTGAAGGCCGGCGCGCCAGGCGATGCGCCGACGGGCCACCACATGGGCGATGACGACGGCGATGTCGAGCAGGTACCAGCGTCGTCCGTGGATGACGCCGATGCGGACGTCGCCGATCGTCACGATGCGCGACCGCGGGATCGGAAGTGCCCCCAACCGGTCGTGGTCGCCACTCACGGCCATCACGGGGGCAATACGCGCCAGCTCGTCGAGCACCCACGGCCGACAGATATCGCCCGCATGGATGATGAGCTCGCATTCGTCGAGCACGCGAAACACCTCGGCCGGAATGGCATCGAGGTACTCCCCAACGTGCGTGTCAGCGATAACCCCAATGCGTCGAACCGTGGCACTCATGGCACTACGCGAGGTAGCGGGCCCGCTCGCGCGCGGTCTCGATGCCCAGCTGCACGAGGCGTTCCACGAGGTCCGCGTAGCTGATGCCGTAGGCCGCGAAGAGCTTGGCGTAGACGCTGGTGGGGGTGAAGCCGGGGATGGTGTTCACCTCGAGCACCTGCACCGCCCCGTTGTCTTCCACGAAGAAGTCGACGCGGGCCATGCCTGCGCAGCCGGTCACCAGGAAGATCCGTCGGGCGACGTCCTGCAGCTCCTGCGCGGTTTCGGCGGGCAGGTCGGCCGGGACGGTGAGGCTCATGCGGTCGGGCAGGTACTTGGTGTCGTAGTCGTACCACTCACTGGCGTAGCCGATCTCGCCGACCGGGGAGATCTCCAGCGTCTCGTCGTTACCGAGCACACCGACCTCCACCTCGCGGCCGCTCATGCCACGCTCCACGAGTACCTTTGAGTCGTGGCGTAGGGCCAGCTCGATAGCGGCGTCGAGTTCCTCGGTGCCGGTCACGCGGGAGATGCCAACGCTCGATCCGAGTCGGGCGGGTTTGACGAACACCGGGTAGGCGAGTTCTGCGTCGACCTCGCTGCGCACCGTCGTCGGGCTCGGTGCGCCAGCGGGCGGCGGTGACCACGATGCTCTCCACCACCGGGAATGCGGTGGCCTCGAGCGAGGCTCTTGAACAGGGCCTTGTCCATGGCAATGGCCGACGCGCCAACCCCGGCACCCACGTAGGCGACCCCGGCGATCTCGCAAAGGCCCTGCACCGTGCCGTCTTCACCGAACGGGCCGTGGAGGGCGGGGAACACGACGTCGACGAGGCGTGAGGGCCCGCCGTCGAGCGCGGCCAACACACCCGTGCCGTCGGAGCCCGGGCACCAGGGCCACGGGCGAGCCGTCGAGCGACCACTCCCCGTCGCGGGCGATCAGCACCGGCATTACGTCGTAGCGCTCCGGGTCGAGTGCCTTTGCCACGCTGGCGCCCGAGACCAGCGACACCTCATGCTCGCTGCTGCGACCCCCCATGAGCACCGCCACGCGCGTCCTCACGGCGTCCCCGGGGTGGGTGTCTCTGTCGGTGGAGCCTGGTCGGGTCCGGTGGAGAAGATGACGTTAATGTTTGCTTTGTGGGATCGATCTGCGTGTCGGCCGGCGGTTCCGTGCGGACCACCTCTCCCTCGGGAGCGGTTGAGGTGGGGTCGCCGCTGGTGACTACCGTGAAGCCCTGGTCCTTGAGCTTTGCCGCCGCCTCGTCGACCTGCTGACCCACGACGTCGGGCACCGGAACCGTCTTCGGCTCCGGCTTCTTCGCGACGGTGATGTTGACCTTGGAGCCCTTCTCGATCTTCTTCCCGGGTTCGGGGTCCTGGCCGATGATCGTGCCGGGTGGGCGGTCGACTCTTTGAGCGTCGTCTCACCGAGCTCTAGTCCCTCGTCCTCGAGCAGGCCCTTTGCGGCCTGCTGGCTCTCCAGACTTGAGGTTCGGTACCTCCACGAGTTCTGGACCCTTACTGACGACCAGCGTGATCTTCGAACCCTCCTCGACCGGGCTCCCCAGCCTTCGGTTTCTGATCGATCACTTGCCTCCGGCTTGTCGCTGAACTGGTCCTCGCGCGTCACAACAAACTTGACGTCTTCGAGTTCGGCCTTTGCATCCACGAAATCGCTGGCCAATGACGCCCGGCACGGTGTCCTTGTCGGACCATCGCTGACGTAGAGGGTCACCGACGAGTCCTTCTCAACCTTCGATTCCTCTTCGCCGGTCTCGGTGCGGATGACCTGATCTTTGGGAAGTTCCTTGTCGTTGACCGCGCATGGTGTTACCCGATGAGACCGAGTGCCTCCAGTTCCGCCGTCGCATCGGCCTCGAGCTCACCACGCACGGTGGGAATCGTGACCCGCGTGTCGCGGCCGATGTCGGTGAAGAGGTAGGCGGCTGCGCCTCCGGCGAGAACAAGCAGCGCGAGAATGGCCCCAATCAGCACACCTCGTCGGCGACGATGCGGCGACGGTGCCGGCGGTGGCGTGGCGCGGGTCTGCATGCGTGTGGCCGCCGTGGGGTGGTTGGTGATGGGTCCGGTGATGATGCGCGTACCACCCGTGCCGCCGGGGCCGGCAGCGAGCACCTGTGTGGGGTCCTCCACCGACTCGGGCAGCGTCTCACGCACCGCGAGCAGGGCCTGGGTGAACTCCTCGGCCGTACGAAAACGCGCGCCGGGGCGCTTCTCCAACGCTTTCATCACGACATCGTTGAGCGCGGGCGAGAGCTGCGGGAGCGCAACGCGCGGGGCCAGCGGCGCCTCGTTGATCTGCCGCATCGCGATCGACACCGGGGTATCGCCATCGAATGGCACTTTGCCGGTGAGCATCTCGTACAGGAGGATCCCGACGGCGTAGCAATCGCTGGCCGGGGTCACCTCCTCACCGCGCGCTTGCTCGGGTGAGAGGTACTGGGCGGTGCCGATGACCGCCCCGATCTCGGTCATGCCGCGTTCCTCACCGGCGCGGGCGATGCCGAAGTCGGTGACCTTGAGGAGGCCGTCCTCGGCCACCAGAACGTTCTGCGGCTTGATGTCGCGGTGAATGATGTTGCGCCGGTGAGAGGCACTCAGGGCCGACAGCACCTGCAGGGCCGCGTCCACAGCCTGGCGCGGGTCGAGCCGGCCACGTTGGCGGATGATGGCCTTGAGGTCCGGGCCGGGCAGGTGCTCCATCACGATGTAGTAGCTCCCCGCGCTCTCGCCGCGGTCGTACACCCCCACGATGTTGGGATGCGACAAACCGGCTGCCGCCGACGCCTCGCGACGGAACCGCTCCACAAAGTCGGGGTCGGACGCGTAGCGATCCGAAAGAATCTTTACGGCGACGTTACGGTCGAGGAGGCGGTCGTGGGCCAGCCACACCTTCGACATACCACCGCTGCCGATGGTGTGCTGAAGCTCGTAGCGGCCGCTGATGACCATGCCGGGCTCGACGGTTGCCACTAGCGCGACACCTCCACCGCGGCGCGCATCACTTTGCCGGCGATCGGCGCCGCCACGCCACCGCCGGTGCTCGTGGTGTTCTCCACCAGCACGGCAACGGCCACCACCGGGTTGTCGGCGGGGGCAAAGCCGATGAACCACGCCTGGTTGCGGCCGCCCGCGGCGCCCTCGGCCGTGCCGGTCTTGCCCGCCACCTCCAGGCCCGTGAGGGCGGCAGCTGTTCCTGTTCCTTCGCTAACCACGGACCGCATCATGTCGGAAACCTCGGTCGCAACGTCAGCGGATATGGCCTGGCGGACCACGTCGGGATTGCCTTCGCGCACCACGTCCTTGCGTCGATCGACAACCCGCGACACCAGATATGGGCGGCGCAGACGGCCGTCATTGCCGATGGTGGCCGCCACCATCGCCATCTGAAGCGGCGTCGCCAGGAGCTGTTCCTGCCCGATCGCTACCCGCGCGGCGTCGATACCCGGCTCGGCATTCGGGCGCGGCGACGTCCCAGAGAACCGACCGGAAGCGACCAGCGCGTTCTCGGGCAGATCCGGCACGTCGGGCTTCTCGCCAAAACCCATTGCCGTCATGGTCTCACCCAGCTGATCGGCGCCAAGGTCCTGCCCGATGCGTGCGAAGGTGGTGTTCACCGACTTCGTCAGCGCAAACGTGAGGTTGTGAGGGCCGAACCGAGCCCCGCCGAAGTTGGTGATGGGCCGTCCGCTGCCGACGAACGAGCCGGTATCGGTAAACCGCGACTCGGGCGTGTACTGCCCCGACGTCAGAGCGGCGGCGGCGGTGACCGTCTTGAATGTCGACCCGGGTGGTTGGCGGCTCTGTGTGGCGCGGTTCAGGAGCGGCGAGCCAGGAGCGCCGCGGATCGTGGCAAAGTTGGTCGCGACATCCGCCAGGCTGAACGTGGGGCCGCTGGTCATGGCCAGAACCGCGTTTGTGCGCGGGTCGAGTGCCACCACCGCGCCGGTCTGCCCGGCCAGTGCATCTACGGCGGCGCGCTGCACGCGGCTGTCGATGGTGAGTTGGACGTTGGCGCCCTGCTTCTCGTCGAGGTTGAAGCGCTCGGCGATGGAGGCGGTGCCGTAGTTGCCGGCCAGGAACCGGTTGAACGTCGACTCGATGCCGGAGTTGCCGAGCTCGGGTGTGGCGTACCCCACCACATGCGGTGCCAGATCGCCATTGGGGTAGACGCGTCGGAAGCCGGGCTTCCCTTGGATGCGCACTTTGCGGGTGCTTGCCACCACAACGCCGTCGGCGGTGAAGATCTGCCCCCGGTCGACGCGCTGCTCGCGTTCGGCGGTGAGGGGATTGCCGCGACGGTCCTTGAGGTTCTCGGCGGCAATGACCTGCCACCAGCCGAGGAACGCGGCGATGAGGCCAAAGCCGATGACGACAGCCCAATACATACGACGGATCGATCGGTTCATCGCACCGCCCGTCGCAAGGGAACGCGGGAGCGGTGGCTGATCACAAGCAGCAGGGCGATGATGCCGAAGTTCGTCACGACGCTCGACCCGCCGTAGCTCAGAAACGGCAACGTCACACCCGTGAGCGGTACCACCCGCACGATGCCGCCGACGATCACGAACGCCTGGAACGCGATCACCGTGGTGAGGCCCGCCGCGAGCAGCTTCGAGAAGCCGTCGTTGGCCTGGGATGCGATGACGAACCCGCGAAACGCCACCAAAACGAATGTGACCAGAAGGGCCAGGGCGCCGATGTAGCCCAGCTCATGCGCGATGGCCGAGAAGATGAAGTCGGTGCGAAGCTCGGGAATGCGGGTGGCGCCGCTTTCCAAGATAAGGCGGCCGCGTCCCAGGCCGGGGCCCACCACGCCGCCGTCGGCCAGCGCATACAGCGACTGCACCATCTGGTACCCGGAGTTCTGCTCGTCGGAGAATGGTGAGATCCACCCGGTCACGCGCTTCTGGATCCGTGGCACCGCCAGGTACACAACCACCGACCCGATCGCGAACAGCCCGAACCCAACAGCGGGGTACGCCACGCGGCCGGTGGCCAGGTAGAGCATGGCCAGGAACACACCCACGAAGAGCAGTGCGGTGCCGAAGTCGTTGAGCACGACCACCGCAACGAGGGCGGCGCCCACGAACATCATCACCGGGGCCAGGTGACGCAGCGGGGGCAGCGGCACTCCCAACACGCGGCTGGTGGGGATGGCCAGCACTTCACGTCGGTCACGCAGGTACCCGGCCAAAAAGATCACCATCAGCACTTTCGCCAGCTCACCCGGCTGGATGCTCTGACCGCCGCCAATGTTGATCCAGAGCTTTGCATCGGTGTTGTTGTTCGTCCCGAACAACATGGTGAAAAGCAGCAACCCCACGGCACCCAGGCCGATGAGGTAGTGGTAGTTCTGGAGCACGCGGTGGTCACGCAGGAGCAGCAACACCCCGATGAACACACCACCGCCCACGACGATCCACAGGGCTTGGTCGGCGGCAATGGCGGGACGAATGCGGGTGAGCTCCACCAGGCCCAGCGCCACGAGGATGCCGACGAGGGGAAGCAGGTACGGGTCGGCTTGAGGGGCCAGAAAGCGGAGGGCCACGTGCATCGCCACAAACACACCGATGACGGCGGCAACGGCCATGAGCGGGCCCCACTCAAACCGGCCGGCGTCGGCGGAGGCCACCGAGGCGGCGCCCAGCACGCCCGCGATCGCCGGGATCGCGAGGAACCCGATCTCACGCGTGCGTCGCCGGGTCATGGTGTCGGGGCGGCGGGAGCTGGCGGCGTGGGTGGTGGCACGGCTGCGGGCGGCGTCGGGGGCGCGGTGATCTGCGGGATGGTGGGCAAGCCGAATCGCCACACGAGATCCACCGAATGACGTACCGCCTCGCCCTGGCCGCGGGCGGTGCGACTCAACGCGTCGCGGTCGGCAGCGCGGATGACACCGGTGTCAACCCCGGTGTCGCCCCATTCACCGAACAGGTCGAGCCCCAGCAGAGAGAACGGTGCGCCGTGATACACCCGCGCGGTTTGCCCCGACGTGCCGTCGACGAAGTACGTACGCGACCCCACCCAGGCCGCGAGACCGCCGATGAGCACGAGCGCGACGCTGCCCAGAACGACCACGCGGCGGAGGATTGACGCGCGGCCGGATGAGGTGGGTTCCAACACCACCGGGGTGCGTGCCGTGCTGGTGGTCTCCTCCGGCGGGGTCGCCGGAAGTCGCGTGGTGTCGTCGGTCTCGGACGCGACCTCCACCGTCTCCGTCGCGTCGTCGGCATCAACCACCCGTGCGAGGATGACCGTGATGTTGTCGGTGCCGCCGGCGCGCAGCGCCGACTTCACCAGCTCACGGGCCGCGGCGGTGAGGGTGAGGCCCACAGCGATGATGCTCTCGATGTCCCGGTCATGGACCAGCGACGACAACCCGTCACTGCAGATGAGAAGGATGTCGCCGGGTTGGGCCGCCAGAGGCACCTCATCGACAATCACGTTCGGTTCGGCGCCCAGGGCCCGGGTGATGACGTTTCGGGCGGGATGGCGCTCGGCCTCTGCGGCGGTGATCTGCCCCTGGCGCACCATCTCGGCCACCATGGAGTGATCGTCGGTGACCTGGCGCAACGTGCCGTCGCGCCACAGGTATGCGCGTGAGTCGCCCACGTGCAGGACAGTGATATCCGTGCCGTCCAGCAGCGCGGCCGTGACGGTGGTGCCCATGCCAAGGTGGGATGGATCGGCCTCGGCATGGTCGCGGATTGCCGTGTTGGCGCCGATGATCGCGTCGCGCACGACGGTTGCCGTCGCGTCGCTCGCCACGTCACGCAGGGCGTCGACGGTGATCTCCGCGGCCACCTCTCCGGCGTTGGCACCACCCATGCCGTCGGCGATCGCCAGCATGGGCCCCTTCACCAACGAGCGATCCTCGTTGTGGGAGCGGATACGCCCGGTGTCGGTGACCGTGACGACGTCAACGAGGCGCAGCTGGGGCGCGCTCACGCTATTCCTCGTACCGCAGGATTGTCTCGCCGATGCGCACCTCATCACGCACGCGCAGCTGCGTTTGTCCCTCCACCCGGCGCCCGTTCACGAACGTACCGTTGGTGGAGCCTAAATCTTCGATGAAGAAGAACTGTCCGTGGGGGAAGAACCGGGCATGCATGTGCGAGGCGAAGTTGTCGGACAGGGGGATGCCGTTGCTCCGGGAGCGGCCAACGGTGATGCCCGCCTCGAGGGGGAACTCCTGATCCGGGGCTAGCGACGGCGATGAGGCGACAATGAGTCGCGGACGGATGTTCATCGACAGGTCAAGCGCCGGGCCGGTGGGCCGCTCACGACTCGACCCGGGCTCGTCCGCGACAACCTCTGGCGGGGCCGCCGCGGTGGGGTCGGCGATGACTGCTGCGGGGACTGCCGCCGCCGGCAGTTCGGCGTCGGCTGAGCGGGCGATGACCGCGTGCGCGCCCGTGTCGCCCGCGTGTGTCGGCTCGTTCACCGGCGGCGGGGCCTGGGCCACGACCAGCGGTTCGGCATTGCGCAGGTCGCGGTGCGACGAGCGCACGATCGACCAGATGAACAGGTAGAGCAGCACGAGGAACGCCGCCTCGGCGATGAGCAGGCCGGTCTCGGTCATGAGCGGTACTCCACCAGGATCTCGGTGGTGCCGATCAGGATGGTGTCGCCGTCGGCCAGGGGATGACGGCGAACGCGCTGCCCATTGACGATGGTGCCATTGGTCGAGCCGGCATCGACCAGGAAGTAATCGAGGCCGATGTGGCGGATCTCGGCGTGGTGGCGGCTGGCGTTGGGATCGGGAACCACGACATCGCAGTCGCGGCTGCGGCCCATGGTGCTGGCCCGTTTGGTGAGTGGGAACCGTCGCCCGCCGAGAACGAGCGCCATCTCTTCCTGCACCAAACCGGCGTCGCGTGCGTCGGATGCCGACAGGATCTGCGTACCGCTCACACCCGCGAGGGGCTCGTAGCCGCCGGGCGGCGGGAGCGGTGGCGCCTCAGGGGTCTCGGGCAGATCTGGTGCCTCGGGGACGTGCGGAGGCGGGGGTGGCGGGGCGGCCGCTGCCGGCTCGGCGATGGGCTCGGGTTCAGTGGGCTCAACGGCCTCCGGCAGGGGTGGGGCGGGGGGCGGCTCGACGATCGGCGGCGGTGCCGGGGGCTTGGGGATCGCCGGGGCATCCGGGATCAGTGGCGGCGGCTCGACATCGACCTCCGGAACGGGAGAGGGGCCGGTGACCGTTGGCGTCGTGGGCGCGGCAGGTGGTTCTGAGGCCGGGGCCGGCTCCAGGAACGGGTCGGGTTCGTCAGGGTCGGGCAGCGGGACGGCGCCTGCGGCCGGCACGCTGGAGCGTTCGTCATCGAACTCATCGGAGGGATCGACATCGTCGATCTCGATTGGGGTGGCGACAACCGGAGGTAGCTCCTCTTCGCCCGCCGCGTCGAGGTCGTCGGGATCGACGGCCTCAGCCACGTCCGGCACGGCCTCGGCCGCGTCCACCGGCGGAAGGAGGCGATCGCTGGGTTCACCGGCCAGGTCGATGTCGTCCAGCTCCACATCGTCCATGGCGATCGGGGTGCGAAGTGGTGGCGGGGCCGGCACGAACGTGGGGTCCATGACGGCGCCCGTGCTTGCGGCCGGGGCGTCGGGAGCGGCAACCGGGAGGTGTTGGTCGTTCGCCGGGGGGTCCACCACGCGGCAGGCCACGCCGTACTCGCCCAGACGCAGGTCGGTGTCGGTCTCGAGCCGCACGATCGGCTTCGACAACAGCGTGAAGCCTTCGTGACGCGCGCGCTCGCCCACGTACACACCCAACTCCTGGGTAAGGGATGCCGCGAACGACGCGAACCGGCCGTGATCCTTCTGCGACAGGTAGATCACGTACTCGTTCGGCACGTACACCCGCGAGACCGACACGGTCTTGTGGTCCTCCATCTCGCGGGCCAATTTGCGAGCGAGTTCGACGGGTTCCACGTACCCCCGAAACATGCGCCCGAAGATGCGATCGACGAACCCGGAAATCGTGTCCTCCACGTTGCGAAGTGCGCTCATGCGGCGGGAAGTCGTTCCACGGAGTTGCCGATTGTGACAGTTTTCTGCCGGTCGGCATCGCGTGACAGTCGCCGCCCACCGACCGCGGCCCAAACCGCGACGAGTATACCCCCGGGAACGAACGCCCCAAGGGCGTTCTCCAGGCTGCCGCCGGTGAGGCGGACCGCCACGATGAGGGCCGCCAGCCACACCACCACGCCAACGGCACGCGGAACGCCAAAACGTAGCCGCAGAAGCAGGGGGATGAGCAGGGCGGCGAGGGCCAGGAGCCCAGCGGCGACGGCCAGCGACGGTCGCGTGCGAAACGGCTCAGCAATCGCATCGAGGGCGCGTACGGGTGACACGACATCTTCCAGGTTTGCCCACACGCCGAGCACGCGTCCGCCGTCGATGCTGGGGTCGGCCCCGGCCAAAGCGCTCCAGCCGAGCGCCGCTCCCATGCCGGTGAGCGCCGCCCACGCCCGCCATTTCGCTGTCCGGAGAAGTCCAGCCGCCACGACGTAGACCGGGATGAGCCCGAGTGCCATCAGAAAAGGAGCGCTTGCCGGAAGAAGCGCGAGACGTCCCCGGCGGCGAAGCGGAACCAGCGCCACCAGCCCAAGCGCGCCGATCAGGACCCCGGCGGCCGGCGCCACACGAGCCAGGGCCACCGCAGCGGCAAGCCAGCCGATCAGGGCGGTGGTCCAGGGCGCAAACGCCGCGCCCGCCCCGGCGACGGTTGCCGCAACCGCGACGCCCGATGGCGGGAGGTCGGTCCAGCGATCAACGACAAAGGCCGTGAGTGCTCCGGCTGCCGCTGCCGCCACGGCGCGCAAAAGCCACGGCGAGGCTGCCGGTCCCTGCGTGGCAGCGGTCCGCGCCGGGAGGTTGGCGCGAAGGGTTGCGGCAAGGGCTGCTGGGGCAGGCCGCCGCCGCGGGTCGGGGTCGAGGCCGGCATCAATCGCCGACGCCAGCTTCGGGCTGAGCCCCGGTACGGCCCTACGGATGGGTGGTACCTCACCAGCGGCGGCGCGGCGCAACGTCTCGCCAGATGTCGAACCCACCAAGGGGTTGGTTCCGGAGAGGCATTCATAGAGCACCAAACAGGCGGAATAGACATCGGTGGCGGGGCCCGTTGGCTTGCCCTGCGCCTGTTCCGGCGCCATGTACGAGACGGTGCCCACGAGGCCGCCGACCGTTGTGAGACCGGCCTCCCCGGCGATGCGCGCGATGCCGAAGTCGGTGAGATGACCGCGACCGTCCCGGTCGATGAGGATGTTGGCCGGTTTCACATCGCGGTGTGTGACGCCCTGGGCGTGAGCGTGATCGAGACCGTCCAGAACATCGGCCACCGCACCCACCAAGCGGGCGGGAGGCGGCGGCGGGGTGCGTCGCGAGTCATCGCGCAGCGAGGTTCCTTCGATGAGCTCACTGACGATGTAGCAGGCCTCGTCGTCGGCGCCGAAGTCGTGCAGTTCGACAATTCCCGGGTGTGAGAGCCGTGTGTTGGCCCGGATCTCCGCCCCGGCGCGCCGTGCCATCTCGGCGTCGGCCGGGATCGCCTTGACGGCGACCGTTTCACCGGTGCGAAGGTCCTCTGCGCGGTAGACGCTGGCGGCCCCGCCGCGACCCACGATGCTTCCCAACCGGTATCGGTTCAGGATGACGCGGCCGCTGGTGTGAAGCTCAGGCATGACGGGATTCCTTCGCGATCACCATGGTACGATCCTGCGACCCTGAATTGCAGGCAGGACGCCACGGGCGAGTGGTGGAATTGGTAGACACGCTAGGTTCAGGGTCTAGTGCTCGAAAGAGCTTGGGGGTTCGAGTCCCCCCTCGCCCACTCTGCCATCCGGTGACGCATTCCATGCCAAAGACCGACTGCTGGGAACACTGTCAATCGTGAGCGACTACGCCGACGACATCCTCGACGAAGAGCCGCCACGCGAACCCGCCTCCCGTCGTCGGGGGCGCGGGCCCTCGCGTCCACGGTCTCCGCGCGGCCCATCCGGGTCCGGCGGCGGCCCATTGCAGCAGCGCGGTGTGCGTCTGCTGATCGCCGTGGGGCTCATGGTCGTCCTGGCGCTCATCCTCGTGTCATCCATTCGGGGCTGCCGTCGCGACAACTTGGTCGATGCGTATCGAACGTACCTCGCCGGAGCCAACCAGATCGCCGATGACTCGGCGAGCCTAGGAACCGACTTGCGTGTCGTGTTGGAGAACAAGGCGGGCAAGAACCCCAAGGAGATCACCCCGCAGCTCACTGAGTTCGGCGCTCGAGCCAACGAACACTTGGCGCGCGGTGGGAAGCTCAAGCCACCCGATGGCCTCCGTGAACCGCACAAAACGTTCATTACGGCGCTCGAGTACCGTCGCGATGCGTTCGCCGAGCTGCCCGGCGCCGTGGCCGCCGCCATCAAGACCAGCGACGCCGCGAACGGTGCGGCGACCCTGGGCGACCCGTTGAAGGCCCTCGGAACCAGCGACGTCATCTTCGAACGCTCCTACCGACGCCCCGCACAAAAGGCGCTTCAGGCCGACGCGATCAAAGACGTTCAGATCAATCCATCCGAGATTTTCCCCGGTAACAACGCCAACACCTATTCGCCGGCGGGCGCCCAGACAGCCTGGAACAACTTGCGGCGTGTTGGCACGCCCGTCACCGGTGGGACGGACAGTCCGGGCAGGCGAGGTCTTGGCATCGTCCAAACCTTCGTTGTTCGCTCGTCGGGTCAGCGTATCCAGCTTCAGCCGGGCGCAACGGTGTCCATCCCGGCCGGTGACGTCACCTTCGAAGTCACCGTTCAAAACGGGGGCGACACCATCGAATCGGCCATCGACGTCACCCTCACCTACTCAACACCGATCAACGCGCAAGCAAAGACCGAGAAGAAGACGATCGAAACGATCGAGCCCGGTGAGGACAACCAAGTGACGCTCAAGTTCGCGGGTCCCGACCCGTATACATCGGCGCCGAGCAAGGTGCTGGTCGTCGTCACCGAGGTGCAGGACGAGACCCGCACGTCCAACAACAAGGCCACCTACCCGATCAACTTCACGATCAGCGGGTGAGCCCATGGATGATCGGCTTGTGGTGTGGGGCACGGCGATCGCGGGAGGCGTGGGCCTTCTCGTCGCCATCCTGCTCATCACGCTGTCGATAAAGCTCCGCCGGCTGCGGGCCGAGCAGCGTGTGTTGCTGGCCGATGGATCAACCGGGAACCTGGTGGAGCGGCACGGGGCACTTCTTCGCGCGCTCGAGCGTCACGGTGAGCGCATCGAGGCGCTCGCCGGCGACGTTACCGCGTTGCGGCAGTACACCGAGCACGGCCTTCGTGATGCGCTGCGCTTCCAAGGCCTCGTGCGGTACGACGCGTACGGGGACATCGGCGGGGCCCAATCGTGGTCGATGGCCATCCTGAACGCCGCCCGAACCGGTGCCGTGATCACCTCACTCCACGCCCGCGATCACGCCCGGGTGTACCTCAAGGAGTTGGAGCTGGGCGTACCCAGCCACCGCTTGTCCCCGGAAGAGGAACGTGCGATCGAGACCGCAATGGGCGATCCTGCCGCGTCGATGGTGGGCGGACCACCGTCGTGAAGGTTGGCTACCTCGGCCCGCCCGGCACGTTCGCCGAGGAGGCGCTCCTGCGGTTGGTGGGTCCCGAGCCGGAGCAGACTCTCGTGCCGTACCCCACGGTCATCGACTGCGTGCAGGCGGTCCACCGCGGGGAGGTGCCCGAGGCCCTCGTGCCGATCGAGAACTCCATCGAAGGGTCGGTCAACGCCACCTTGGATCAGCTCTCTGCTGCCGCGGGTGAGGTGCGCATCCACGCCGAAATCGTCCACCCCATCCGCCACCACCTGCTGGCGCGTCCGGGCGTAAGCCAGGCGAGCGTGACGCGGCTTCTGTCGCATCCCCACGCGCCGCCACAGTGCACCGACTACCTCCGCGCCCACCTGCCGGATGTGATGATCGTGGCCGAGAACTCAACGGCCGATGCAGTGCGCATCGTGTCCGAATCGGATGAGCCGTGGGCGGCCATCGGCACCTTGCGCGCCGCTGACATCTACGGCTGCGAGGTCATCGCAGCCGACATTGAGAACAGTCGGGAGAATGCCACCCGGTTCGTGCTCCTCGGGAAAAACGGAGTGGAGGCCACCGGCCCCGGCCGGTTCGTCACATCGATTATCTGCGAGCCGCCGCGCGACCGTCCCGGAGGGCTTTTGGCCATCTTGCAGGAGTTCGCCATGCGGGCCGTCAACCTCACGCGCCTCGAGAGTCGTCCGGCGAAAACCAGCCTCGGCCAGTACGTGTTTTTCATCGACATGGAGGGGAGCCGTCACCGCGATATGGCCGTCGATGCGGCCATCCGCGCGCTCGACGATCAGGGTGTGGCGCATGTCGTGTTCCTCGGGTCATACCCCGCCAGCGCCGTTCCCGGCTAACATTCCCTGCGGTCGGCCGCGCCGCGGCCGCAGTCTGCGGGGAAATGAGCGCACGATGGCGCACCAGGTGCTGGTGCTCAACGCAAGTTTCGAGCCGATCAACGTCACATCGTTGCGCCGGGCGGTCGTCCTCGTCCTCAAGGCCAAGGCCGAGATTCTCGAAGAAGCCGGCGCACCGATCCGCACATCGGGCGCCAGCGTCGCCAAGCCGCAGGTCATCCGCCTCGTCTACCTGGTGCGGGTGCCGCGCTACGAGGCCCGCAAGATCACGCGTCGCGCCCTGTTCGCGCGCGATGGTTACTCGTGCCAGTACTGCGGGTCGCAGGCAAAGCTCACCGTCGACCATGTCGTGCCCCGCAGCCGCGGCGGCGGGTCGGACTGGGACAACGTCGTTACCTCATGCGCTCCCTGCAACAGCCGCAAGGGCGACCACCTCCCCAACGAGATCAAGATGTTCCCGAAGAAACGCCCGCGGCCACCGTCGCCGCAGGTGTTCATCACCGTGGCCGCGCCCAAACGGCCGGCGTCCTGGGAGCCATACCTGGCGGCTCTGGCCGCGTAGCTCCTACGCCGAGGCGGCGATCGGTTCGTGCTCTGGGCAATCGATCCGCAGGTCCGCGTGATCGAGGGGGACGCCAAGAAGCGCGCACGAACCGGCCGACCCGCCATGGGTGCGACGGAACCGGCAGGTCGCGCACGAGCGATCTCTGCTGAGAACACCGCTGCGATGAAGCTCACCGATGAGCTCGACCAGCACGGCGAGCGTGGCCGCTTTGTCGGTGGGCGGGAGGTCCGCAACCGCGTCCGTCAGCGGCCCGGTGTCGTCGGTGATCTCGCGTACGCGCCGTCGTCCTTTGCCCGTGAGCGATACCACCTTCCGGCGGCCGTCGCCGGGATGTGGCGCGTCGCGTACTAGGCCTTTGCGTATCAGTGTCACGACGGCGTCAGCGACGGTCGGAACCGTGACGTCGAGCTCTTTCGCCAAGGCGGATGCCCCGGGATTCTCGGCGGCCTGTACGTCGAGCAGCGTGAGCAGATCGAGTTGCAGCGGTGACAGGCCCCACCGGGTAGCGCGCTCCTGCGTCGCCGCACGACGCGCCTGTGACAGTCGTTCGATTGCCGCGAGAAACCGCTCATCGAGCCCAGGCGCATCTCTCATGCCCCGACTGTACAGGAGTCCTTACGTCTGACATATTGCAAGGAGTCCTTATGATAGTCCCGAAGGGAGTTCCTCTCCATGACCACACCAGCCGGCTACACATACGGCGCAACTGATCTCGCCACGAGTCCCGTCACGCCGTCCGATCTCGCGCTACTGCAGGCCACGCTCCTGTGGGGCGACGCCGACACGGCAGCCCTCCGCCGAGCCGGCCGGGTCCTGGCGCCGATCGTCGATGAGGTGCTCGATCTGTGGTACGGCTACGTGGGCGCCAACCCGCACCTTGTGGCGCACTTCGCGGGCGCAGACGGACAGCCTGACGCCGCATATCTCGAGGCGGTCCGGGCACGGTTTGCCAAGTGGATTGTCGACACCTGCGAGCGCGACTACGACCAGACATGGCTCGACTACCAACACGAGGTGGCCCTTCGCCACCATCGCACGAGAAAAACGCGACCGACCACGTTGCGTCGACATCGCCGGTCATCCCTCTGCGCTACCTCATCGCCTTCGTATTCCCCATCACGGCGACCATGCGCGGCTTTCTCGAGCGGGGCGCGACGAGTCCGGAGGACCTCGACGAGATGCACGCAGCGTGGTTCAAGGCGGTGTGCCTAACGACGGTGCTGTGGGCGGAGCCCTATTCCACCGACTGGTGAGGGAGCCGCCCTCAACGTCTACTTGCCCGTCAGTCCCAAGCGAGCGGCGGTAACTGCCGCGGCATCCTTGGCTTCGATCTCGTGCGCGGCCGTCACGACCGCCTCGATGTCGGCGTCAGGGATGACGACGGCGCCGGCGGTGTCGGCATAGATCCAGTCGCCGGGCAGGACGCCGACGCCGTCGATCTCGACGGGGACGTTCGCCTCGAGCGGCATGGCGTCGTCGCCGGACGCGCGGATGGTCTCGCCGCTGCAGTAACAGACGATGTCGAAGTCGGCGATCTCGTCGAGGTCGCGCAGGCGCGCGTCGGTCAGCAGGCCGATGAAACCGGCGGCCTCGACGCGGGCAACTTTCTTCCCGCCAGCGACGGCCTGGTCCTCATGACCCCCGGCGCTGATGACGAGCACGTGGCCGGTGCCGGCGATCTGGGCGAGGAGGTCGTCGAACCGATCGGCGCCACTGTGGTGGTCACGCCGGTTGGGGAAAAAGCGGACGGTCGCGGCCTGGCCGAAGAGCACCTCGTCGGGGGTGGGGCTCACCAAGTCCAGGATGTGGGCCTGATGGTCGCGCACCTGTGCGAGCGCGTCGCACAACGACGCGGACGTGAGCCCCTTGATGTCGATGTCGTGTTTGTGTCCACGCGCCCTCCCCGAATTGACCGCCCCATCCTGCCATGCCCGCACGGAGGCCGGTTATCCGAGCATGCGCCCTCGTAGCTCAGGGGATAGAGCACAGGTTTCCTGAACCTGGTGTCGCAGGTTCGAATCCTGCCGAGGGCATAGTCGTCGAGTGCGGGACGTCGAGTGAGGCGCCGGGGCCAGGTGACCTGCTCGCCCAGAACCGGTCTCTGACCGGGGCGGCTGCCGTCGTCTCCGGGCGTGGCACACTTGAGCGACACGTGGTAAATTGGGGGAATGAATGCCACGGTAGTGATGGGAAGTCAAGGGCGCCTCGTGATCCCCGCCGAGGTGCGGGAGGCCTTGGGCCTTCACCCTGGGGATGATCTTCACCTTCAGCTCTCCGGACGACGCATCGTGCTGGAACGTCCCGCCGACGCAGCGCGCGCACTGCGGGGGTTCGCGAGCGATGTTCCCTCCTCGCGCTCACTTGTGGACGAGCTGATCGCCGAGCGGCGCGCGGCCGCCAGTGTCGGCGAATGATCGTTCTCGATGCCTCGGCGATCCTTGCGCTCCTTCACGATGAGCCGGGAGCCGCCGAGGTCGCCGATCACCTTGCCGGCGCGAAACTGAGCAGCGCCAATATGGCTGAGGTGGTTGGCAAGCTCGTTGACGTCGGGATTCCGGTCCTGCCCGTGCGGGAGCTGCTTGGGGCCGCGGGCCTCACTGTCGAACCACTCACGGAAGATGACGCGGTGCTTGCGGGATCACTGCGGTCGGTGCCCGGCGGAACGACTCTCTCCCTTGGTGATCGCTGCTGCATCGCCCTTGGAGCTCGTCACGAAGCCACCGTCGTCACCGCCGATCATGTCTGGGCCGACCTCGGCCTCCCGGTTGTCGTGCAACTTATCCGCTGACGGTCCGCGAGATTGCCGCGTCCGCGAAGCGAGGTTGCGGCGAGGCGACCAACCCCTAACGCCGGGCATCCCACGTTGCGTGGGTGCTGCCCGACAACGTGGTCGCGGGAAACGTGGTTGACGCTGAAGCTCGTGTCGAGCTGATCAACCCCGTCGCATTACGAGACTCCCCGTAGCCGTCGCACTCGTCCATCTCGGCTTCGGCCACGTGTGGGGTTCATGTTTCTCGGGCCCCGCAGCTGAGGCCGTCAACGGAGATCGCGTTGCGTGATCTGCTGGTCATCGGCCTCATCGCGATTGCGGTTGCGATCGGTGCCGCGTCCCTCCCGGCGCGTTTGGCACGCCACACGCCAGTTCTGCAGGCCCTTGCGGGGCGCCGACCACTCCCCCGTATCCCGCGCCGGCTCCCGGTCGCTGGGCTCATCGTCTCCACGCTGGGATGCCTCATTTTCGGATGGGTCAACGGATCTGAGAGTGGGGGTGGTGATGCCAGCGCCGTCTTTGGCATCACCGGGGCGGTGATGATCGTGGCGGGCCTCGTGATCTGCACGCCATATCTCGTGGGACTTCTCGAACGCGTTGCCACGCGCGCGTCGGGGTCGCTCCGTCTGTCGGCGCGCACGGTGGCGCGGCAACGCAGCCGCACGGGCCCCACGGCCGCCGCCATCATGGCCGCGGTCGCGCTCGGATTGCCGCGGGCACCGTCGCCTTATCTTTGGATACACGCGATCGTCGCGTCAACCAAGCAAGTAGCCCGATGAATGCGTCCAATGTCGTCGACGTCAACGGTTACCGGGTGACGGCCGATGCGCGCTCCGCCGGTGTGCGGTGTGCTGACCTCCCGCCGAGTGTCATAGCGAACATCCAGGCGCTTCTGTCAAACGCCCGGCAGGTGTGCGCGGACTTCGACCGAGGGCTCCTCAGCGGCGTCGCCGCGGAATTCGGCGGGCCCCAAGTCGGCATCCAGTCTGGCGGGCCAGAGCTCCTTGAGGTGTTCGGAGTGGCCGATGCACGTGCCGCGTTTGTCGCTGGATCGGCGATCCAGATCCTGGGGAGCGCCGGGCCGCCGCCCACGTTGACGGCCAATGGCGCGACTGTCGACGTGGTGGCCACCCCGTCATCGAAGCCCGCGGTGAACGACGGAAGCCTCCTGATGTCCACCGAGACCGCGCGACGACTTGGCGTTGTCCCGGACGCGAACGGGGCGGGCATGAGTCTGTCGTATATCCTCAATGCACCGTTGACGCCTGATCAGTGGAGCAACCTGACGCAACTCGCGGGTATGGACCTCGGTGCGGCGGAGAGCACGCCCGGCTCTGAGGTTTTCTTAAACCTCATCTTCGATCGGGAGCAGGGACGATCCAGGGTCGCTCTCGCCGTCTACGGAGTTCTCCTCCCTGCGGCGCTGATTCTCGCCCTGCTTGTCGCGCTCATCGGCCTGGCGCTGGGGTCGGCGGAGTCACGTGACGATCAGGAGACGTTCGTCGCCGTGGGCGCCGGGCCTTGGCATCGTCGTCGCCACAATGCCTGGCAAGCGGCCATCGTCACCGGCCTTGGCGCCGTGCTGGCGATCCCCGGCGGGCTCGTCCCCGCGGCGATACTCCTTCACAACGATGGCGGCGATCCATTTCAGGTCGACTTCGAGCCGCCGTGGATGGCGCTTGCGGTGCTCGCAATTGGTCTTCCGCTTCTCGCCGCCGGGAGCGCGGCGCTGTTTACGCGGAGTCGGTTCCGGGCCCCGTCACGTCGCACCACGTAGAAGCGAGTCGGTCCGGAACCGGTGGACGTCCGTACACTCGGCCCATGAAAACACGGCGATTCGGGCGCACCGGGTGGGACGTTTCGGAGATCGGTTTCGGGGCGTGGGGCATCGGCGGGGGCGACTGGGGAACGCCGCAGGATGACCGCAGTGTGGACGCGCTTGAGCGGGCCATCGAGCTCGGTGTCAACTTCCTCGACACGGCGTTCGACTACGGCAAGGGGCATTCCGAGCGCATCGTCGGCGGCGTCGTTCGTGCCAGCGGAAAGCGCTATGGCGACGAACTGTTCGTCGCCACCAAGATCCCGCCGAAGGACGAGCGCTGGCCGGCGGGGCCGGGCACGGCGATCGCGGATGTCTTCCCCGCGACGCACATCCGCGAGTACGTCGACATCAGCCTCGGCAACCTCGGGTTGCCCCACATCGACCTGATGCAGTTTCACGTCTGGAACGACGAATGGGTCAAGCAGGACGAGTGGAAGGAGACGATCCGCGACCTCACCGAACGTGGCCTCGTTCGCCACTGGGGGATCAGCATCAACGACTTCCAACCCGAGAACGTCCTCGCCACCCTCCGCACCGGCCTGATCAGCGCCGTCCAGGTCATCCACAACATCTTCGAGCAGACGCCCGAGGAGGTCCTGTACCCGCTCTGCCAGGAACTGGACATCGGTGTCATCGCGCGGGTGCCGTTCGACGAAGGAGCACTCACCGGAACGCTCCGTCCCGGCTACGCGTTTGCGGCCGACGACTGGCGTGCGAGCTACTTCCGCGACGAGCGGCTCCATCAGCTCAACGAACGGCTCGTCGGTCTCGACGCCACCATCGCCGGTTTTGATCCCCCGGCTGTGAGCCTTGCCGACACCGCGCTTCGCTTCTGCCTCACCCACCCGGCCGTCAGCACCGTCATCCCCGGAATGCGCAGCCGGGCACGCGTGGAGCAAAACGTTGCCGTCTCGGACGGGCGTGTGCTCAGCTCCGCCGACCGCGAGGCGTTGCGCTCCTTCGCCTGGGAGAAGAACTGGTACCAATGATCACGAACGACCCGGCGGTCTACTCCCGCACGAGCTCGATCACCGGGATGCGGCGCGTGGTCATCGCCTTGTAGTCGCCAAAGCTGGCGGAGCGGCTGACCTGGATGTCGTAGAGGCGGGAGCGTTCGGCCTCGTCCGAGATCTCGACAGCGGTCGCGGCGAAGGTGTCCGTGAGGTACTCGACGCTCACGTCCGGGTTCGCTTTGAGGTTGTAGAACCAGTCGGGGTTGTCGGGTGCGCCGGCCTTCGAGGCGATGACGTACATGCGATCGCCGTCGAGGAGCGGCACCAGCGGGTTGAGGCGCTCCGCTCCCGTCTTTGCACCCGTCGTGTGCACGATCACCATCGGTGAGCCCTCGAACATCCCACCGCACTTCCCCCCGTTTGCGCGGAACTCGGCAATGACCTCTTTGTTCCACGCGTTGAAGTCTGTTGACATGGGGGCCTCCTCAGTGGTGGTTCGCGGGACGAACGATTTGCCTGATCGAACGATGCCAGAATTCACCGAACGTCAGGCGCCACGGCGCCAGGACAGTTAGCCTTCCCGCCATGAAAATTGCAATTGCCGGTGGGGGAATGGTGGGGCTCATGTTGGCGCGCATGCTGCGCATGCGTGGCTTTGAGCCGATGGTGTTCGAGCGCATGAAAGAGGGGGACTACGTTCCCCGCGGCTACATGCTGGGCTATCACGGGTACGCCGCGTTTGAGGAACTCGGTGTTTTGCACCAAATCCGTGAGGCGGGCTGGGACATCGCCCCCCGCGAGGACGGCTCTGCCGTCGCCATCGCGGTCAACGTCGGCACCATATTGGGCCTGCTCGCCCGTGACCTCCCCGTCGAGTACGAACACAGTGTGGTGGACCTGGTTCGCGACGGAGATCGAGTTGTGGGACTCGTTGTCGAGGGTCCCGATGGGCGTCGCGAGGTGGAGGCCGACCTCGTCGTGGCCTGTGACGGTGTCAACTCGCCGGTGCGTCAGATGGCCGGTCTCGAGGCGGAGATGGACCCCATCCCGGACGCCACCCTCACGTGGATGACGAACCGGAAGAACTCCTCGTCGTTTGCGATGCACTATCTCTCCGACGGCGGGCACATCGGCATGCTGGCCTGGCCGGAGGGCACGGCCGCGTGGCGCACCATCGACAAGGTCGGCCGCGAGGCCGCTGTCGCGCCCGGCGTGGAGGCAATCAAGGAAATGTTCATGCGGCTCATCCCCGAGTGTGCCGCGGGCGCCGAAGGCCTCGAGTCCCTCGACCAGGTGCGCTACGGGGAGCCGCAGCTTCTGCGCTGCCCCAAGTGGTCGATCCCCGGCCTGTTGCTGATCGGCGACTCCGCCCATTTCTTCGGTCCGGAAACCGGCGCGAGTAGCGGCATCGGTCTGGGTGATGCGCAAGCTCTTGCCGAGGCGGTTGCTCAGAACCCGAACGACGCCGACGCTGTCTGTGCCAGCTTCGAAATGTGGCGGGGTCCGGCGGTGCGACCGCTCGAAGCCATGGACCCCAGCCGGCAACGCATGCTCAGCTACGGACAAGTGCAGCCCAAACCCGAGGAACGCTGGCCCCCGCAGAGCTAGCCCAGGCGTACCACCAGCTCGTCCAGGGACTGCCGCTTCGCGCGGCGACTCCACTCGTCGACGGAGCGGCGCATCGGGTCACGGGGCTCCGCGGGGTAGCCGAAGGCGATCACGGTCAACGGGGTCTCGCCGTCGGTGAGCGGCAATGCCACCTGTGCCGCGGCCGAGTCGGCGATACCGTTGGGGCAGGAGGCAACGCCCTCATCCCAGGCGGCCAGCATCATGTTTTGGGCGGCGCGTCCGCCGTCCATCCCGCTGAGCGCGGTGCCACCGCTTCGCACTCCGATTACCACGACGAGTGGCGCCGCGAGGATCATCGGCGGCACGTAGACGCACGAGGCGAGTGAGGCGCGGGCGGCGGCTTCGGTTGCGACGAAGAAGCGCCACGGCTGGCCGTTGCGCGCGCTTCCCGCCATGCGCCCGGCATCAAGGATGCGAGTGATCAGCTCATCCGGTATCGGCCGCGGATCGAAGACTCGGTGGTCACGTTTGCTCGCGATCGCGTGCAGCACATCCATTTCACAACTCCTTCGGTGGGCGGAGACCGACTCACGCATCATGGCCCATGGAGTGTTTGTGGTGCCGCATTCCTGTCGAAAGTCCCGGTACTTCCGTGACGCGATGCGGTACGGTTGCCGAGGCCGTTGAGGCGGCCATATCTGTGTCTACCACCGGTGCTCGGGCACGCTTTGACGATGCTCCCAGTCACCAGACGAAGGATGGTCGAGTTGGCAGAAGGCGTTGTGAAGTGGTTCTCCGCGGAGAAGGGCTTCGGGTTCATCACCCCGGAAGACGGTGGTCGCGATCTTTTCGTGCATCACAGCCAAATCCAGATGGATGGCTACCGCAGCCTGGATCAAGGTCAACGCGTGAAGTACGAGTCCCAAGATGGCGAACGCGGCCCTCAGGCCGTTGACGTTACCTCGCTCTAACGTGACGGACCTTCGCCGGCGGCCCACTCGGCAGGTCGCCCGCGACGCGTCCTCCTCAGCTCACCGCCCATGCCGCTTCGTCACCCTGGTGGCGCTCGCGGCGACGATGACCCTCGCCGCGTGTGGGGGAGACGCCCCGCCGGTGGAGGTCAGCGTGCTCGCGGCCTGCGCGGAGGAAAACGCTAAGCGCACGGTCATCGTCGAGGGCTACCTGCGTCTCCCCGAGACAATTTCCGTCTCCGACACCGCGGTGATCGACTTGTGGTCACTCACGGGCGGCAGCGGCGATACGGTCTCCGTTGAGTTCTCCATCGGCGATGCGCCGAACCAGTTGCGCAAACCCCCGGAGAACTTCTCCATCACCAGCCTTCGCGTCATCACGCGCGGAGGCAAAGAAGTCACGATCCGCGACCGCGTTCGCCTCACCGCAACACCCAGCACGGGTGACGGAGCGTGCCGTCTCACCCAACCGGACGTTCAGCTCATCGCGAACTAGCGGCACGGCGACGGCGCCCGGTGAGCGCCACATCGAGCACGTCATCCAGCCGGTCGGCCAGCACCACTCGCATGGACCGTTGGAGCTCGGGCGGGACGTCAGTGTCAAACTGGGGGCCGTTCGCCTTCGGGATGATGACGGTGCGGATGCCCGCGCGATGTGCGGCGAGCACCTTCTCCTTCACCCCGCCGATGGGCAGCACGTTCCCAGTGAGGGTGATCTCACCGGTCATCGCCACGTTGGCATCGACGGCGCGGCCGCTGAGCGCCGAGACCAGCGCGGTCGTGAGCGTAACCCCGGCCGACGGGCCGTCCTTTGGCACTGCCCCAGCGGGAACGTGCAGGTGGATGTCGTTCTTCATGAAGTAGTCGTCGGCCACCTCGAGACCAAGCTGCTTCGCGTGTGCGCGCACGTACGACACTGCGGCTTGCGCCGATTCGCGCATCACGTCGCCCAGCTGGCCGGTCACCACCAGCCGTCCGCTGCCCGGCATCACCTGGGCCTCGACGAAGAGGATCTCACCACCGACGCCGGTGACGGCCAAGCCCGTGGCCACGCCCGGTTCCTTGGTGCGGCGCTTCAGTTCGTACATCACCCGGTCCGGGCCGAGCAGTGAGCGCACGAGCGCTCGGCTGACGGTGACACGTTTGGTCGTTCCCTCGGCGATCCGCCGTGCGACCTTGCGGATGACCGCACCCACCTGACGCTCCAACCCGCGCACTCCCGCCTCACGCGTGTACTCGGAGATGATCGTCGTGAGCGCCGGGTCGCCGATGGTCACCTGGCGGGCGCTCACCCCATTGCTGGTGAGCTGGCGCGGCACCAGGTATCGCCGTGCGATATGAAGCTTCTCTTCGTCGGTGTACCCCGCCAGGCGGATGATCTCCATGCGATCGCGGAGCGGCGGCGGGATGGTCTCCAGCATGTTGGCGGTGCACACGAACAGGGCACGCGACAGGTCGAGCGGCAGGTCGAGGTAGTGATCACGGAAGGTGTTGTGCTGTGCCGGGTCGAGCACCTCCAGCATCGCCGACGACGGGTCGCCACGCACGTCGGAACCCATCTTGTCGATCTCGTCGATCATGATGACCGGGTTCATTGAGCCCGCGTCACGGATGGCCCGAACCAAGGTGCCGGGCATTGCGCCGACGTAGGTGCGTCGGTGCCCACGGATCTCCGACTCGTCGCGTACACCACCGACCGACATCCGTGCGAACTTGCGTCCCAGTGCCCGGGCGATGGACTGGCCGAGCGAGGTCTTTCCCACGCCGGGCGGACCGACGAAGCAGAGGATCGGTCCGGCGATGTCGTCCTTCAGGCGCGCTACGGCGAGGTGCTCGATGATGCGGTCCTTCACCTTCTCGATGTCGTAGTGGTCGTCATCGAGGATGCGGCGGGCGCGCTTGAGGTCGAGGTTGTCCTCGGTGTGGACGTTCCAGGGCAGCGACAGGATCCAGTCGAGGTACGTACGAATGACCGAGTGTTCGGCCGCGGCCGGGGGGAGGCGGCTGAGCCGGTCGAGCTCGCGTTCTGCTGCGGTGCGTACCTCGTCCGGCGGGTCGAGTTCGGAGAGTCGCACGCGCAACTCGTTGACTTCGGCCTGGGTCTCGTCGGTCTCCCCGAGTTCCTCCTGGATTGCGCGAAGCTGCTGCCGCAGGTAGTACTCGCGCTGTTCCTTCCCCATGTCGGACTGCACTTCGCTCTGGATCTTCGCGCCCAGCTCCAGCACCTCGGCCTCGCGGTTCAGCAGCACAGTCACGCGTCGGAGCCGCTTCTCGAGGTTCATCTCGCTGAGAATTTCCTGCTTCTCCGCGGTCGGGAACCGCATGGATGCCGCGATGATGTGGGTGAGCAGGATCGGGTCTTCGATGTTCGCGACGGCGAGCTCCAGCTCGTCAGGCAGGTAGGGCACCAGGTCGATGATCCGACTGAAGATGGCCTGGATATTGCGCCCCAGCGCAGCGACTTGCTTCGATCGTTTCGTCGGTTCGGGCATCGGTGTGACCTGCGCGATGAGGTACGGCGCGGTCTCGGTGTAGGGCCCGACGCGTACGCGCTCAACACCTTGGGCGAGGATGCGCAGCGTCCCATCCGGCACCTTCATCATGCGCTGCACCACCGCCACCGTTCCCACGTCGTACAGGGCGTCCGGCTCTGGTTCGGTGACGCTCGGGTCGCGCGCGGTCACCAGCGCCACCATTCGTGTGGAGCTGTCGACCACGTCGTTCACCAGAAGCAGTGAACGTTGCTCGCCGATCGCCAGGGGCGCCATGGCCCCGGGAAACACGACGGTCTCCTTCAGTGGTAACACCGGCAGCAGCTTGGGGATTTCGCCCACGGTCTGCGGGAAGGGCGGGTCGAGGCTCATCAGCCGCCGATCCTGATGCCGATCAACACGCGTGCGACGATGGGCTGCGGGCTCAGCGGAAGCGAAATGCGCAGAAGTCCGTGCTCGTAATGCACCTGCGCACCCTCGGGATCGACCGACTCGGCCAAACGCAGATGGCGTTCAAACGGCCCCCATTCGATCTCCGCGTGCTGATACTCACGCCGTGTGCTCTCGGGTGGTCGCTGGCGCTCCCCCACGATTGACAGCACATCGCCGTCCAGGATCACCTGAAGGCTCTCGGGGTTGAGGCCGGCGACGTCGACGGTGACGTTGAGCGTGGGTGGCGCCTCGGTGAGGTAAACGTCGGTCTGCGCACGTGAGGTGGGCGACGGTCCACGGCGACTCGCAAGGAGGTCGGCAAGCAGCTCGATGTCCCGCTCCATACCGTGTGCTCCTCCGCGGAGATGATCACGACGCGCCATCCGCGCCATGGTAGCGACCGCACCCGCCCGGCTGTCCGGTACGTTTACCTCAGGAACGAGGGCTGTCCGTGAAAACGACACACGACGAACGCGCCGAGGACTCGCGAGCCAGGTCGTCGGCCGACCAGTACGACGCGTTGCGCCAGGTCGCGACGGCTGTCGTGCGGGGCGCATCGTCATCGTCCATCTTCGCCCTCGTGGCCGAACGGGCCGCGCGACTCGTGGGCGCCGACGGGTGCGGCATCGTGCGTTTCGACGCGGATGGACGGGGCCGGCTGGTGGGTCGTTGGGCCCAGCCGGCCGTCACCGCCGCCGAGGTCCCCAAGGACATTCCGCTCAACGGGGGTAGTGCGGTCGCCAAGGTATTTCGTACGGGTCGTCCCGCCCGGGCCGACAACTACCGCACAATGTCTGACTCGCGCGGGCAGGTGCTTGCGCAGATGTACCGTGTCGGTATCGCCGTGCCGGTGCATTTGGGCCTTGGGGTTTGGGGTGCGGTGGCCGTGGGGTCGGTGACCGATGACGCTCTCACGGAGGCCACTCAGGAACAGCTCGCCGACTTTGCCGAGCTCGTTGCCTTGGCGGTCGCAAGCCCCGACCCCACCGCCCGTGCCGGCATCGAGCTGCTCCTCGACACCCTGCTGTGGACCGCCCCGGTGGGCTTCGCGTTTCTCGATCGCGATCTGCGGTTCGTGCGCGTCAACAAGACCCTCGCCGGGTTCACCGGTCGCCACCCCGACGAGCATGTCGGTCGCACTCCAGCCGAGGTGTTCTCACGCTTCCCCACAAGCCAAACCGACGCGCTTCGCCGGGTGCGCGACACCGGCGTGCCCCTCTCCGATCAGGAGCTGCGCTTTCGTGTGCCGACCGAATACGACCCGACGCGCACCTTTCTCTCCAGCCTCTATCCCGTGTACTCAGAGCGCGGTGCGATCATCGGCGTGGGCGTGGTGGTCGTTGATATCACCGACCTCAAAGACACTCAGGACGACCTGCGTCGCGAACGTGACTATTCGGCTGCGCTGATCGAGGCGATGCAAGACGGACTGGCCGTGGCATCACTCGACGGCACCCTCATCGACGTCAACAACCGTTTCTGTGAGATGACCGGCTTCTCGGTGGACGAGCTCGTTGGCGCGTCGCCGCCCTACCCGTACTGGCCCCTCGATCAGCGCCCCCAGATCGAGGCGGCGTTTCTGAGGGCGTTGGCGGGTGATGCCCGCGTGCAGGACCAGATCATTTGCCACCGCGACGGTCATCGCCTGCGGGTGGTTGTGGCCCACGCACCGATGCGTGACGAACACGGCGAGGTGCGTGGCTTGGTTGCCACGGTCAGCGACGTTACCGAGCGTCGCCGGGCCGATGAGGAACGCGTTGCGTTGCTCGAGGCTGAGCGCATCGCCCGCGCGCGTACCGAGCTTCTTCAAGCGATGACCGCGGCGTTGTCCACGGCGCTAACACCCGGTCAGGTGCTCGATGTCGCGGTGCGTCATGGCCTAGCGGCAATCGTCGCGCCCCGGGCGCTCGCCTTCATCGTTGAGGACGAGATGCTCATCCCGGTACACGCGGCCGATGTCTCGGTCGATGCCATCGGCAACCCCAAACACATGAGCCTGGATGACCCGTCCCCGCTGGCGGCTGCGTTGCGCATCGGCAACGCCCTGTTCTTCGAATCACGCCAGGAGATCCGTCGTTTCCACCCGGCGGCATTGGATCGGCTCCTTCGCGACACCACCGCCCTCGCGGTGATTCCCGTGCTCATCGATGCGCGCGCCGCCGGGTTGCTGTGTTTCGGTTACCCGGAACCCCGGCGCTTCTCGGCGGTGGAGCGTGCGCTGCTGGCCACCATCGGTGACCTCTGCGCGCAGGCGCTCGAACGGGCCCGCCTCTTTGAGCGCACCCGCGAGTCCGCCGAGATGCTTCGCGAACGCGACGCCCTGAAGACGGCCGTGTTGCGTGGCGTCTCGCACGAGTTCCGCTCGCCGCTCACGGCCATCGCGAACGCGGCCGGGGCACTGGAACACATCGACGATGCGGCAGAACGTGCCGACTTGGTAGGGGTCGTTGCCGATGAGACCCGCCGACTTGATCGCCTCGTTGCCAACGTCCTCGACCTGTCTCGCCTCGAGGGCGGGGTGCTCGAACCACGGCTCGACTGGTGTAGCGCCGCCGAGTTGGTGGCGGGAGTGCTCGATAGCGCGACGTCGCTGACCGACACCGCGCTCGTTGGGGTCGACATCCCCGACGACCTGCCGCTCATGCGCGCCGACCCGGTGCTCACCGAGCGCATTCTGCTCAACCTCGTTCAGAACGCCGCCCGTCATGGGAGGCCCCCCATTCGCCTTGAGGTGCGACGCGCATCGGAGACCATCGATTTTGCGGTGAGCGACAACGGGCCCGGTGTTCCCGCCGGTGCCCGGGAATCGATCTTTGAGCCGTTCGTCGGGCAGCGCGACCGGGGCGGGTTGGGCTTGGGCTTGGGGCTGTCGCGGGGGTTGGCCGAAGCGCAAGGGGGACGGTTGCGCCTCGATCCGACCGATTCGGGGGCACGTTTTGTCTTGTCGCTCCCCGTCGACGAGTGGGGCGGGCAATGAGCAACCCTCATCGTGTCCTCGTCGTGGATGACGAGCCGAAGATCATCCGTGGCCTGTCCGCCGCGCTGCGCGCCGCCGGGTACGAGGTGGCCAGCGCCGGCAGCGTCACCGACGCACTTGCCGCGGCCGCCCTGCACCCCCCGGATGCGGTCATCCTCGACTTGGCGCTCCCCGACGGCAGTGGCGTCGATGTGTGTCGCGGCTTGCGTGAATGGAGTGACGTTCCGGTCATTGTTGTCTCGGCGCTCGACGGTGAGGGCGACAAGATCGATGCGCTCGACGCCGGGGCCGATGACTACGTCACCAAGCCCTACGCGGTGGGTGAGCTCCTTGCTCGCCTGCGTGCCTCATTGCGACGAGTGGCGTCACCGGCCGGTGGCGAACCCCGCGTTACCTTCGGGGTCGTTACCGTTGATTTGGCGCAACGTGAGGTCTCGCGCGACAATGCTCCCGTCCACCTCACTCCCCGCGAGTACGAGGTGCTTGCCGAGCTCGTTCGTCACGCGGGCAAGGTCCTGACCCACACGTCGCTGCTTCGTACGATCTGGGGCCCGACGTTCATCGGGCAAACCCACTACCTGCGCGTGTTGATGGCCGGGTTGCGACAGAAGCTCGAGCCGGAACCGGCGCGTCCCCGGTATCTCATCACCGAAACCGGTGTGGGCTACCGACTGCGTTTGGAGCCGTTGCCCACTCGTTCTGCTTCTTAACGGAATTTTGATGCCGCCGGGCGATTTGCTGACACCGGTTTAACGCCGCGTGCTCTACCTTTCTTTGGGCCGGACGGCGACCCGAACCCCCTTGGATGGGCTGTTGAACACACGAGATGTCCGTGCGAGCAGCAGCAGGCAGTCCCCCGCGGAAGGTCCCGTCCGGCCCCCCTAGCTTTCGGGGGGCCGTGAGAGATGACGGTGAGAAGGCGATCTTTCGACCCCCTCCCGGAGAGCTCCCGAGTGCACTCGCGCGAACGACCTCCCCTCGACATTGATGTTGACCTCTCTGGTGCCATCGTCCGAGTAACGGTCAGGGGCAACCTCGATCGTCAGAGCGCCACCGTTGTGGCCGCTCAGGTTGCGGCTGTGAGCGGGCGTCGACGCCCGGTGGTCGTTGATCTTCGTGACGTCGCGCTGGTCGAAGACGGCATCTCCTGGGCGGATGCGTTCAGCGAGACCCTCACCCCGGGTGACCGTCCGCTTGCTCTCATCATGCGTGAGGAGTTGATGCCGGAATCGGTTCCGCCGGGCCTTCTGGTGGGACGGGATGTCGGGGAGATCGTCGATCGGCTCACGCGCACGGATCCGTCAGCGTTGTGAGCGGCTAGGGAGCCAGGCAGGTGATGATCCACCCGGTGCCACCCGGTGTGTAGACGAACCGGTCATGGAGTCGGTTGTCGCGGTGCTGCCAAAACTCGAATCGTGTGGGGATGAGGCGAAAACCTCCCCAGTTCGGCGGACGGGGCACCGGTTCGGCTCCGAAGCGGTTGCGTGCCGCGGCGACCTCGCGGTCGAGCACGTTGCGATCGGCGATAGGGGTGCTTTGCGCCGACGCCCAGGCACCGACCTGGCTGCCGGGATGGCGGCTCGCGAAGTAGGCGTCCGACTCCTCAGGCGAGGTCGGCGTCACATCGCCTTCGATGCGGATCTGCCGGCCAATGGCTGCCCAGTGAAGAACGAGCGCCGCACGGGGGTTGGTGGTGATTTCAGCGGACTTGCGGCTCTCGTAGTTCGTAAACCAGATGTAGCCCTGTGGTCCAAACCCGCGCAGGAGCACCATTCGTGCCGACGGGGCCCCGTCGGCGCTCGCGGTGGCTAGGGCCATCGCCTCGGGTTCGTGCACGCCTCTGCTGCGTGCGTCGTCGATCCAGGTGACGAACTGTGCGTGTGGGTCGGCGGCAAGGTCTGCGCGGCTGAGCGGCGGCGGAAGGTTGGTGGGTGATGACATCGGCGTTACCCTATCCGCGCGAACTCGGTGGCACGGCCCCAACGCGACTCACGGATTTCTTGTCGATCTCTTTACCGTTGGAGGGCCTCTTTTCCGAGTCGTCCGCTACCGTTAACTACAGTCGTTGAAGACATCTGCCGACGAACTCTCCGAGGGATGTGAAAATGTCGAACGTGGAACACGCAAAAGAGCTCGAACGGGCAGTTTCTGACTACCTGGCCATCTCGCGTGGCGCGCACATGTTCGAGCCCGACGAGTACGAGCGTGCCGAGGCCGAGGCCTGGGAGCGAGTGCAGGCTCTGAACGCCGCGACCGAAGAGCCCGTCCCCGCCTAGTTCTCCTCGGGCGGGACCGCGACGAACGTCTCGGGGGGGAGCCCCGGACCGCACGCGCCGGTGTCGACGACATACCGTCGCCCGTCGCGGTCGTCATCGACAACGATCTGAAAGCACGGAAGGCCTTCTTCGGTGCGTTCGACGACTGTCACCACGGTGAACGTCGTGTGGATCGCCGTGCGATGGCGGTGCAGCCGACATGCGCCCATGCCCAGGTCGATTCGTTCCTGAATCACAAAAGGTCCGGTGGCGACGATCTGCCGTATCCGTGCCCCCGGTTCCGGGCGCAGCCAGTGGCCAAAAACGTTCACGATCGGAACGCTACCTCGGGCGAGCGTCGACCGCGTCGCGAGCCTCTCGTGGGGTCCCGGATCGGGTTCGAACGCGTACCATGCGCGCGATGGGTGAGCAGGGAACACTTTTCGGCGACGCGGAGGAGAGCGTTCTCTTCTTCGATGGCGGCTCACGAGGCAATCCCGGGCCGGCGGCGTGGGGCTACACGCTGACCGATCCGCACGGTGAGACGCTTGCCGCTATGGGGCGGGCCATCGGAACGGCCACGAACAATGTGGCCGAATACGGGGGGCTCATTGCGGGCCTCGCTCGCGCTCGAGAGTTGGGTGTCACACACCTTCTCGTTCATGGTGACTCGAAGCTCGTCATCGAGCAGATGAAGGGGGCGTGGAGGGTGAAGGCCCCGGGGCTTCAGCCGCTGCATACCGATGCGCGGGCGGTGGCACGTCAGTTCGATGTCATCCGGTTTGAGCACGTTCGGCGCGCGGGAAACGCGGAGGCGGACCGTCTTCTCAACGCGGCTCTCGATGAGGCCACCCGGGCAAGTTAGTCCACTGAAGGACTGACGGGTGGCCGGGTCCCAGTGGGTGGTCCAGGACCCTGGCCGCGCGTCAAACAGGCAGCCCCCTGCGGACACTGCCGCATCGGATCGTGGCGGACGACGCGATAGGCTGCATCAGTAGAAACCCGCAATTTGTATGTGAGGCCTGTATGAGTCGTCTTCCACCGGACCGTCCGTGCCGCATCTCTGTGGTGAGCGATCATGTGATGCTGCGGGACGCGTTGTCGCTTGCGATCGACGCCGACGTGCGTTTCACTGTCTGCACGGGGTCGCTTCTGAGGATCACGAGCGCCGCCGCCCGAATGGCGCGTGAGCATCCCGACTTGCTCATCCTCCACGACTGTGACCTCGATGGCGACGAGGCGAACCCTCATGTGACGAAGCTTCGTGAGAGCCCTCCGTTTCCTCGGGTCGTGGTACTGACGGCCAACGCCACGTCACGAAACGCTCAGGCGACGATCGCCGCCGGTGCGAACGCCTACGTGTTGAGCACCTCGTCGCTTCGGGTTCTCTTCCATGCGTTGCAGCAGACGATTGACGGCCAGACGTTCATCGATCCCGCGGTACCAACGCACACGCGTCCGCGACAGAGCCAGCGGCTGCTCGACAGCCTGTCGCGGCGTGAGCGGGATGTGTTGGGCCTCATCGGCTTTGGTCACACCAACGCCGAGATCGCGATTCACCTGGGCTTGAGCGTGCGCACGGTCGAGACCCACCGCTCAAGTGTCTCCGACAAACTCCGTGCCCGCACACGCGCAGCTCTCGTGAGCAGTGCAATCCAGGCCGGGCTACTCGACCCGCGGGTACGTCGCGTCCCGGTCGGCTAAGCCCCCGTGGGGGTGCGCTCGAGCTTCGCACGGATTTCGAGCGCCAGCTGAGCGGCTTCGGCGGTCATCGCGTCGGGTGCATTGTCGGCAACGAACCACGCCTCCTCGGCCAGGATCGTCAGGCGGTCTTTCTCGTCGTCGGCGCCCTCGGCAAAACGGGTTGCGCTGCGCAGACGCTCGAGAATCTCCTGGGTCTCCTGTTCATCCCACCTGTGCTCTCCGGGGGCCTCGACATGGCGGCCGAGCAACCACCACAGAAGACCGAGCAGCGGAACTTTGACACCGAGAAACGCGACCGTCGTCCACAGAGCCAGTGCACCGGGACTACCGGCGCCGGCCATGACGACGGCGATGGTCGTTCCGATGGTGACAACTACGGCAGCGCTGGCCGAGATCGCCAAAAGCCGTGTGCCCTTGAGTCGTCCGTCACGGTCGTAGGCCAGACGCAAGAAGGGATTTCGGTGTGGGGGCCGAGCGTCAACCATGCCGTCAACGATAGCTCAGGCCAGCCGCCGGCCGGTGGACATCCGTCCCCGCCGAGGCCGATCCAGCACGTCTCCGGGGCGACTTTGTTACATCTGGTGCGAGATGCGGTTTCGTAACAACGGTTTCGATGTTTGAGTTCGTCACAAACCCCGGTATTCTCCCGGCCTTCCACTTGGCCCGGCCCTCCCATGTAGGGGAGAGGCGGATCCGGTGGCAGGGGGTACCGCGGGCGCGCGCTGCGCTTGCGATCTGTCGTTCGCGTGAAGGGAAAAGGGGAACGCGCACATGGGGCAATTCGAGGACCGCATCGAGTCCGTCAAGAGGTTCCAAACCAGTGACCGGTTTAAGGCGATTACCCGGGTGTTCACCGCCCGGCAGATCGCGGAACAGCAGGGAGTGCTGGCGGCCGACTACACGGTAGCCCGCGAAGCCGCGGAGAAGTTCTATGAGCGGCTGCGGGAGCTCTTTGCCTCGAAGAAGTCGATCACGACGTACGGCCCGTACTCGCCGGGTCAGGCTGTGGCGATGAAACGCGCCGGCATCGAGGGCATCTACCTCGGTGGCTGGGCCACGTCGGCCAAGGGCTCACTCGCCGAGGATCCGGGCCCGGACCTCGCCAGCTACCCGCTGAGCCAGGTGCCCGATGAGGCTGCCGGTTTGGTGCGTGCCCTGCTCACCGCTGATCGTAACCAGCAGTTCGCGCGGTCGCGCATGACCGACGAGGAGCGCGCGTCGACCCCCGAGGTCAACTTCCGTCCGTTCATCATCGCCGACGCCGACACCGGCCACGGTGGCGAGGCCCACGTGCGCAACCTCGTGCGGCGCTTCGTCGAGGTGGGCGTTCCCGGCTACCACATCGAGGACCAGAAGCCCGGTGTGAAGAAGTGTGGTCACCAGGGCGGCAAGGTGCTCGTGGGCTCCGATGAGCAGATCAAGCGCCTCAACGCCGCGCGGTTCCAGCTCGACACCATGGGCGTGCCCGGCATCATCGTGGCGCGCACCGACGCCGAGGCCGCGAACCTCCTCGACGGATGCGGTGACGAGCGCGACCAGCCGTTCATTCTCGGTTGCACCAACCCCGACGTGCCGAGCTACCGTGTCGGCTTCCTCGCCCTCATGCGGCACTTGCACGCAGCGGGTATGGAGGACATCAACGGTCACCTCGTCTACAGCGTCCCCGCGGGTGAGTACGCCGCAGCCGACGCCTGGCTCGCCTCGAGTGGCATCGCCGCGGTGGCCGACGAGGCAGCGACGGCGTTCCTCGCCAGCTCCGGTGGAGCGGCGGAGGCCACACTCGACACCGTTGCCGACGCCTTCGTGGCGAAGTGGCAGGCCGATGCGGGCCTCACCACCCTCGGCCAGGCCGTCGCCGAGGCCATGGCCTTCCGCGCTGAAGAGGGCACCGACCTGCCCATGAGCATCGACGAGTGGCGCACCCTCTCGGCCACCGCATCGTGGTACAACACGTGGGCCAAGGTGGCCGAGATGGGCCTCGACGTGTCGTGGAACGCCGACCTGGCCATGACCCCGGACGGCTACTACCAGGTGCAGGGTGGCATCCCGTACGCCATTCAGAAGTCGCTGGCGGCCGCGCCGTTTGCCGACATCCTTTGGATGGAGACGAAGATCGCCGACATCCACGAGGCCAAGGAGTTCGCCGAGGCCATCCACGCCGTGTACCCCGAGCAGATGATGGCGTACAACCTCTCGCCGTCGTTCAACTGGGACACCACCGGCATGACCGAGGACGAGATGAAGGCGTTCCCGGCCGAGCTCGGCAAGCTCGGCTTCGTGTTCAACTTCATCACCTACGGTGGCCACCAGATCGACGGCTTGGCGTCAGAGGAGTTCTCCATGGCGCTGCGAGAGGACGGCATGCTGGCCTTGGCCCGCGTGCAGCGCAAGCTGCGCCTGCTCGAGTCGCCGTACCGCACGCCACAGACCCTGGTGGGTGGCCCCCGCGCCGACGCCGGCCTTATGGCCGTGTCCGGTCAGACGGCCACCACCAAGGCTATGGGTGAGGGCTCCACGCAGTCACAGCACCTGCAGCAGACCGAGGTTCCGCCGAAGCTGCTCGCCGGGTGGCTCGAGGAGTGGGCCGCTCACCACAAGGTGGAGGGACCCGTCAAGGTGTCGCTTCGACCGCACACTGCCGGGTCGGAGATTCTCGAGCTCGCCGTGTTCGGCCCGAACGGTGAGAAGTTCGCCAACACGATCTTCACCACACTGCTCGACCGTCGCGGACGCTCGATCCTGTCGGTGCGTGACCAGAACACGTTCGACCCGGTTAGGCGCAAGCGCCTCTCGGTGCTGCTTCACCTGTTCCTCATCCACCGCTACAAGGCGACGTCGATCCACTACCTCACGCCGACCGACGACAACCACCGTCAGAGCAACAGCATGAAGAGCCTGGGGATCTTCTCCGCCACACACGAAGAAGTGGGGCAGATCATCGTCGCCGACGTCGATCAGGACGCGGTCAAGGCCCTGGTCGAGCCCAACAGCCCGGCCCGGCAGAAGATCATCGCCAAGACGACCTAAGCCCTAACCACGAGCTGACGCGGGGCTCCGTTCGCATGCGTCGGAGCCCCGCGTGCATTTCCGCGCCGGTTTGTCCCCACCTGGTGACAGGAACTTAATGGGACACCCGCGACCTTTGTCCCATTAAGTCCCTGTCACCAGGTGGGGACACCAGGTGGGGACACGGGCGGTCTGCGCAGTTCACTGATAGGCCGAATTAGGCGCTGGGTCAAAGATTGCGACCCTTCTGTGACGACCGAGATCCTCGGCGCGGATCGCAGTCAGCAGCATCGGTTGACTCGCAGAGACGGCTCAAGTTCCTCGGGCTTCTGGGCAGCTCATGGTCAACCAATTGCCCCGTTCCGACGCAATGTCACCGTCTACAAGGCCCTGTACCCACCGGGTTAGGGTGATACGCATGAGCCACTCATGGAAGCAGGGTGAAGGCCTCCGTGTGCGTCGGCCTGACGACGCTGAAGTGACGGCGATCGAGGGTTGCGATCTCGCTCAAACCCCCACGCTCAGCCGCAGCAATCACCGAGGCGTCGACCGTGCCAAGCGGTAGGTCGCGGTAGGTCGCCACGAGCTGTGCCATTCGGAGCCAGTCCGCGGCGGCAACCGGCTCAACCGCAAAGGCTCCCGAGGCGAGGTCGGCGAGGAATCTGACCTCCGGCTCCGGCCCGAGGCGGGTCGCGATGAGGTAGGCCACTTCGGTGATGACGAGCGCGGGAACGATCAGCGGACCGGGATGGGTCTCCAGCAGTTCGAGGCATGTACCGTGATGGGCGTCGTCGGCGTCGATGTAGGCGTACAAGGGGCCCGCGTCGATGAGCAGCGCAGCTATCGCGGAAACTCCGCGGCGAGGATCTCCTCAATGCGTTCCGACACGTCGCTGCGTCCGCTCGCGCCGGCGGCTGCTGCCGCGAGGCGGCGCCGACCGGACGGGACGTCGAGAAAGGCCTCAAGCGCCTCGCGGTTGATCTGGGAAATGGTGACGCCACGACGTTGGGCTTCGTGGCGCAGCCTTGCGTCCAACGTTTCGGGGATCTTCACCGTCGTCCGTTTCATGTATGCCAGCATACCATGTCCCTGACAGATGGCCACCGTCCGTACCGGACCCGCCTCCTCTGAGCGGATCCCTCTTGTCCCCACCTGGTGACAGGGACTTAATGGGACATGGATCGCGGGGTGTCCCATTAAGTCCCTGTCACCAGGTGGGGACAGAGTGAAAGCCGGCGCGCCTTGTCCCTGACAGATGGCCACCGTCCATCACGAGCCTGCCGCCTCTTGGCGCATTCCTCTAGAATCCCGCGTCCTTTGACGTTCACGGGCACGGCACGTGCGGAACCGTGAATTGTTTGTCCCATTTGGAAGGAGCTTGAATGTCGAGCAACATCACCCCACCCGCGGGCGTCGAGATCCGCGGACCCGAGGTCCCGGGCCTGGCCGAGATCCTCGTACCGGAGGCGATGGAGCTCGTCGCGAAGCTGCACCGGGCGTTTGATGCGCGGCGTGTGGAATTGCTCGACGCCCGTGAGGAGCGCCAAGCGCGCCTGGACGCGGGTGAGCGGCCCGACTTCCTTCCCGAGACCGCCGACGTGCGCGCGGGCGACTGGACCGTGGCGCCGGTTCCGGCCGACATGCAGGACCGCCGCACCGAGATCACCGGCCCGGTCGACCGCAAGATGATCATCAACGCGCTGAACTCCGGGGCGAAGGCGTTCATGGCCGACTTCGAGGACTCCAACACCCCTACCTGGGCCAACGTCATCGCTGGCCAGGTCAATCTGCGCGACGCGGTGCTTCGTACCATCACGTTCGAGAACCCGGACGGCAAGAAATACCAGCTGAATGACCAGACGGCCACGCTTCTGGTGCGCCCCCGCGGGTGGCACCTGATGGAGAAGCACTTCACCGTCGACGGCCAGCCAGTGAGCGGCGGCATCTTCGACTTCGCCCTCTACATGTACCACTCGGCTACGCCGAAGATCGCGGGCGGAAGCGGCCCGTACTTCTATCTGCCGAAGTTGGAGAGCCATCTCGAGGCGCGCCTGTGGAACGACATCTTCGTGATGACCCAGGACCACCTGGGCATCCCGCAGGGAACCATCAAGGCGACGGTTCTGATCGAGACGATTCTCGCGGCGTTCGAGATGGACGAGATTCTCTACGAGCTGAAGGATCACTCGGCCGGGCTCAACTGCGGCCGGTGGGACTACATCTTCAGCTGCATCAAGAAGTTCCGCACGCGGCCCGACTTCGTGCTGGCCGACCGTGCGCTGGTCACGATGGCGACGCATTTCATGAACAGCTACAGCCTGCTGTGCATCAAGACCTGCCACCGGCGTGAGGCCCATGCCATGGGCGGTATGGCGGCGCAGATCCCGATCAAGAACGACCCCGCAGCCAACGACGCCGCCCTCGAGAAGGTGCGTCAGGACAAGATCCGCGAGGCCAACAACGGTCACGACGGCACCTGGGTCGCGCACCCCGGCCTGGTGGCGATCGCCCTCGAGGCCTTCGACGCGGTGATGCCGCAGGCCAACCAGATCGATAAGAAGCTCGCCGACGTGGAGATCACGGCCGACGATCTGCTCGACTTCGGCCCCGAAGGGCCCATCACCGAGGCCGGGGTGCGCACGAACATCAACGTGGGTGTGCAGTACCTGGGTGCGTGGCTCGCGGGTGTGGGCTGTGTGCCGATCCACAACCTGATGGAAGACGCCGCCACCGCCGAGATCAGCCGTTCGCAGCTGTGGCAGTGGATCCACAACGAGAAGGGCGTGCTCGACGACGGCCGCAAGATCGACGTTCCGATGTTCCGCCTGTTCCTCGGCGAGGAGATGGAGGTCATCAAGGAGGAACTCGGCAAAAGCTACGACGCCGGGCGCTACGAAGAAGCCGCACGCCTCTTCGACGAGATCTCAACCGCCGACCACCTCGTCGACTTCCTCACCCTCCCCGCGTATCGCATGATCGACTGACACCGTTGACGCTGCGGCATACTCGGAGTGGTCGCCCTCGGTAGGGCGGCTGCTCCCGGCGCGCTTGGCTTTGTCACGCCGCTGCTTCCCGTCGCGCGGTCACACCAGCCAACCCGAGGCTCGTTCGCCGGGGTAGTCATTGCGCCGGGCCGGCCAGGTGCGTACTCCGCTGTGCCACATGAACGTCTCGGTTCGCAAACTGCGCAATCACGTGGCGCGCTCCCGCGCTGCGGTCGTCGCGGTCGAGAGCGGTAGGCCCGTCTCTGCTGACAATGCAAAGGTCGTCCGGTGGCCGAGGAGTCCTCTGTGCACGCTCAGGGAGGCAACCCTGTTCAAGTTCAGGGTGCACCCCGCCGTGTCGTGAGACGGACCTCTGTCGTTTAGTCCGTCAGGAAAGGGTTGACGACGAGCACGCCCTCGATGGTTTGTCCTGCGTTGAGATCCTCGGTCATGAGCTGAGTGCATCGGGAGCGTTGAGCGGCCGAGACGACAAGGGCATCCCAGATCGACAGTTGCCCGGTGATCGATAGCTCGGCCGCATCTCGAACGAGGCCGGCGTCGGTGCCCACCACGGCTCCCGTCCGCAGATCATCGAGGGCCGCGAGAGCATCGTTCGGACTGAGCGGGACAGCGAGGCGTGACGTGACGACCGAGAAGAACTCCTGCATCACCTGGGTGCTGATGACCCAGCCTCCGTTTGCGATGAGTGCGAGCGCAGTGGATTGCTTCGTTGGGTCTGCCCGGTCGTAGGCGTAGACCAGGACGTTTGTGTCCAGAAAGACGCTCAGGAGTCGTACAGCTCGTCGCGTCGCCAGGTGCGCCCGCGCGGTCCGCTCGTTGCGTTGGAGCTTTTCGCTCGTGCGACGAATGCCTGGCCCGCCGCCCGGGAAGGATCGTCCTGCACGAGCCCTTCCAGGTACTGCCGAACCAATGAGTTCAACGATGTGCCGTGCTCCAAAGCATGGATGCGGGCTCGTCGGAGCGTGTCATCGTCGACTGCGAACGTCACGTTAACCATAGGGGAAAACATAACACGAAATTCGTGTGACACGATTATCGTGCACTGGCGTCAGATGAGCGGGTTGCGCGTGCGCAGCTCAGGAAAGCGGGTGAAGTCGCGGTCTGCAGTCCACAGTTCCGTGATGCCGTGATGAAGGCACAGGGCAGCAATCCGAGCGTCATTCACACGGGGACCGTCGACTTTGCCGGCGGAAACAGTGGCACGCAGCACAGTCCAATAGTCGCCGGTCTCGCCCAGCATCACGAGCGTCGGCGACTCCAACCAGGCCTCGACCTGTGCGAGAGCCTTCACTGCGGGAGTTGGTGGCGAAAAGATTCGCTGGTGCGTCGCTACCGCGAGAAACTCGTGGATGCAGGGCCACGGTATCGCCCACGCACCGCTTCCCTCGGCGAGATCAGCCACTGCCCTTGCGGCGGCGTCGTGCCACACGCTCTCCTCACGGTGGGCGTAGATGAGCAGATTGGTATCGAGGGCAATCAGGAGCCGCGGCCCTCGTAGATTGCGTCGCGAATGTCTTCCCAGCTGCCCTCTGAAAAGCCCGGCTGAAGCCCCTCGCCGCGAAACGACTCCTTCCGCAGCCGGAATGTTGCGCGTCCTGCCCGCTCGTCAATCACGCGATGAAGCCCTTCTTCGACCAACGCGCGAACCGAGGTCTTCTCGTTGTTCGCGACACGTTTGGCCTCCGCGAGAAGGGCATCAGTGATCTCGATAGTCGTCTTCATACATCTGACAATATCATTCGACCCGTCAATACGGGTCGAAACCCTCAGGCAGCCATCACAATGACCGCCTGAGGGTCTCGGTTGACAGGCGGACCAGGAACCGCGTGGCAGGGCTAGCCGTTCGCGGCGTCGCCCTCGGTTTCGCGGTCGGCTTTGGTGCCCAATACGGTGAAGTCACGATCCAGGTGGACGTCGACCTGGCTGCCGTCGGCGCGGGTGATCTCGACCTCGTAGTAGCCGTCTTCGTCGCCCACCTCGGTTTCGGTGACCCGTCCACCACCGGTATAGGCCAGCGCGGCCGAGCTTGCCCTACCGAGCTCCGCGGCCGGAATGGGGGTATCGCTGCTGTCATCATCGGCGCGGTTCGCTCCCGCGACCGCGGCGGATCCGCCGACCGTCACTGTGGCGATGGCCGCCAGTATCAGCATTCGCTTTCTGGTCTTCGGTGTCACGTCATGCTCCTTCGTTGGGGGAATGACGGAACCTAGGACGGTGTCGATAAGAGGACGATAAGAACGCGTAGCGGTTGAGGTCATCAGTGAGAAGCACGGGCAAGCCGCGCGGCTTACGGCTTCGACGATCAACGCCTCCCCAGACTGATACCTGATTCTGGATCGCTCCCGGCGGTCGTCGACCAGATATCTCAGTCGTTTTCCGGCCGCTACCTCGGGCAGTTCGGCTTCGACCGCAACGGCCATCCCACTCCGGCGCACGTCACCATCTACCGCGCCCGGCCGCGGTGTTCGCAGCCCGTCGCGCCGGTCATGACAGCGAACCCGAGGCTCGTTCGCCCGAGATAGCGTCGACGGGAGTTCCCGGCTGGAGGCCGGCCGGGAACCCCAGCAAGGTTGATCTCGAGAATCAGGCGGGGGGGTTGGGCCGCCACCAACCCGCTCCCGCGGCTACGTCGCGAAGGGCGTTGGTTCCGCAATGGACCTCGCCGCCGCCCGTGTGAAGCCAGTCCCAGTTCTCGACGAAGCGGACGGTGACACCCGAAGGGGCGAGGGCGTCCCGTGTGCTTTCGTCAGCGCCGTGGGTTGCTCCCGCGGACCGCGGCGGATCGGCCGACCGTCACCAGGGCGATTGCCGCCAGTATCGACGCTCGAGTTCTGGTTGTTGGTGTCACGTCACGCACCTTTTGCCAAAGGAAATGACTGAACCTCGGGTGACGACAATGCGAGGACGATGAGAGCATCTGATGCAGTTGAACCAACAGGCGACGGCCATGCGAACCGTTGCCGCATGCCGCGGCTCTCAACCCGCGCGCGGGCTAACCGGCGAGCAGGGTGTCGAGCTTCGTGAAGGAGCTGCCCCAGCCGTCGCGGGCCATGCCTTCCATCTGTTCGGTGTATGGCCCCTGACGCAGGACAAGGCGGGTGCCGTCGCCGTCGGGGTGGAACTCGAGGCGCATCGTCATCGTGCCGAAGTCCTGCATTCCGGGAACCTCCCAGTCCTCGGTTCCCACGATGAGCTCGTTCTCGATCACCTCGACGAGGGCGGCCTTCACCGCCGACACCTGTGAGGGGTCGGTGTCGCTGACCATGTTCATGGTGTACGACCCGCCGGCATGGGGCTCGACATGAACGCTGTCGCGCGGAACGGAGTACCCGACGGGTCCGAACCAGGCGGCCAGATCATCCGGATCGAGGAACGCCCGAAAGACACGCGCCGGGGGTGCGGCGAAGTGGCGTTCGATGACGAGGTCGGTGGTCGGGGTCAGGTCGCTCATGGTTTCCTCTCCGTTGTGGGCGTCTCTTTCAGGTTCATCTCGCGTGCGAGGTGGGCGTCGAGCCGGTCGAGGCGGTCCTCCCAGAACTCGCGGTACGTCTCGATCCAGTCGCCGGCAGCGTGAAGCGGTTCCGGCACTAGTCGACTCGAACGCCATTGCGCGTGGCGGCTTCGCACGATCAGGCCCGCGCGCTCCAGCACCTTCAAGTGCCGGGAGATCGCCGGCAGGCTGATGGGAAACGGCTCGGCGAGCACGGCGACCGTCGCCTCACCCTGCGCCAGACGCGCCACGATGGCCCGACGCGTGGGGTCGGCCAGTGCGGAGAAGACGGCGCTGAGCTGATCGGTCGCCATAGTTAGCCATTACGTTATATAACGCGTTGGCTAAATACAAACGTCACGATCGAGACAGACCCGGTGGTCCATCTGCCACAAGCGCCGGCATGGTTGATGCCATGACGAACATTCCGGCAAATGTGGTGAGCGCAACGGGCGATCTGAATCTCAGCGCTGCGAGCATCGAGCGTTCCCTTCGTGCAACCGTCTCGGCTGTCCCTTCCGTGGGCGTCAACATCAGACTTCGCCTTGATCGACGCTTCCAATCGTAGGTGCCGGGGAGCATCGCCGCACCAAACCGAAGGTCCAGATTCACCCGCGCGTTGCGGGTGAAGGCAGCCGTTGCGGAGCGCATCGGCACGAAACCGCCACGCAAGGGACCCTTGTCCCGCTCCGCGAACCGCGTGCGAGGCCTAAAATAGGCGCGTGGCTCCCAAAACTCCTCTTCTGGACACGATCACCTCGCCTCGCGACCTGCGGCGGTTGCCCACGGCGAAGTTGACGCAGTTGGCCGAGGAGGTGCGCGCCGAGATGATCGACGCGGTGTCGGTCACCGGCGGCCACCTGGGCGCCGGGCTTGGCGTGGTGGAGCTGACGGTGGCGCTGCACCACGTGTTCGACACGCCGAACGACCGGCTCATCTGGGACGTGGGGCACCAGGCCTACCCGCACAAGATTCTCACCGGCCGGCGCGACCGCATCCGCACGCTACGCAAAGAGGGTGGCCTCTCCGGCTTTACCAAGCGCTCGGAGAGTGAGTACGACCCCTTCGGCGCCGGGCATTCCTCCACGTCGATCTCCGCGGCTCTGGGCATGGCGGTCGCGCGTGACCTGACCGGGGCCGACCGCAATGTGGTGTGCGTGATCGGGGACGGAGCGATGTCGGCGGGCATGGCGTACGAGGCGATGAACAATGCCGGGGCCCGCGACGAACGACTCATCGTCATTCTCAACGACAACGACATGTCGATCGCCCCGTCGGTGGGGGCGATGTCGGACTATCTTGCCCGCCTCGTCTCAGGCGGTGTTTACCGCAACCTGCGCGAGGCCGGCAAGCAGCTCGCCAAGCGATTCCCCAAGGTGATCTACGACGCAGCCGGCCGCGCCGAGGGATTTGCCCGAGGGCTGCTCGGCGGGGGCACGCTGTTCGAGCAGCTCGGGTTCTTCTACGTCGGCCCGGTCGACGGTCACCGCCTTGACCACTTGGTGCCCATCCTCAAGAACGTGCGCGATGCGGCGACCGGGCCGATCCTACTCCACGTGGTCACGCATAAGGGCAAGGGGTACGCCCCGGCCGAGGAGAGCGACGACAAGTATCACGGCGTCGCAAGCTTCGACGCCTCAACTGGCGAACAGAAGAAGTCGTCGGCCCCGGCCCCGTCCTACACGCGCGTGTTCGCCGACGCCCTCGTCGCGGAAGCCGGCGCCGACGAGCGGATCGTCGCCGTGGGCGCGGCCATGCCGGCGGGCACCGGCCTGGATGTTTTTGGCGCCGCCTTCCCCGACCGCATGTTTGACGTGGGCATCGCCGAGCAGCACGCGGTCACGTTTGCGGCGGGCCTTGCGGCCGACGGGATGAAGCCCTTTGTCGCGATCTACAGCACGTTCTTGCAGCGCGCCTACGACCAGATCGTCCACGACGTCGCGGTCCAACACCTGCCCGTGCGCTTTGCCATCGACCGAGCCGGGCTCGTCGGCGCCGACGGCGCAACGCATGCCGGGTCGTTCGACCTCACGTTCCTCTCGTGCCTGCCGGGGTTCGTCGTGATGGCGCCCGCCGACGAGGCCGAGCTGGTGCACATGGTGGCCACCGCCGCGGCCTACGATGACGGCCCCATCGCCTTTCGCTACCCCCGTGGCAATGGAGTGGGTGTCGATCTTCCCGAGCGGGGCATTCCGCTTCCGATCGGCGTTGGTCGCGTGGTGCGATCGGGCACCCAGGTGGCGCTGTTGTCCCTGGGATCACGCCTGGCGGCCTGTGAATCGGCGGCTGAGCGGTTGGAGGACGAGGGCCTGTCAACCACCGTCGCTGATGCCCGCTTTGCGAAACCACTCGACATCGATCTCCTCGCGCGGCTCGCCACGACACACGAGTGCCTGGTGACTGTGGAGGAGGGATCGGTCGGCGGATTTGGCAGCCATGTGATGCACGCCTTGGCCGAGGGTGGCTATCTGAACAACGGCTTGCGGGTGCGGTCGCTGGTATTGCCGGACCGGTTCATCGAGCAGGCAAGCCCCGACGCCATGCTGACCGAGGCCGGTCTGGACGCCGACGGCATCGTCACCGGCGTTCGCGCCCTGCTCGACCGTCCCGCGTACGTCTCGTAGCTACCGCGTGAGGCTCATCGTTTGGGCCGGGTGCGACGGGGCGGCGTGAACATCCGGGTGAAGCGCGTGGGCGAGGATCTCCAGGCTGTCGACCAGGCGGGGGCCAGGGCGACTGAAGTGGGCGTTGCCGTCGCAGACGTACACGCGGTCCGACGTTACCGCGGGGAGCGTCGGCCACCCGGCGAGCGCCTCGAGCACGGGGAGGTCCTCTCGGGCGCGTTCGGCGGTAAAGCCGCAGCACGACACCACGACAACGTCGGGGTCGGCGGCCATCAGCTCACCCGGGGTGATGGTGCGCGAGGGCTGTCCATGGGCGCCCAGCATGTCGATACCGCCGGCCAGGGCGATGAGCTCGGGGTTCCAATGGCCACCGTTGAACAGTGGGTCAACCCATTCGAGAAACGCGACGCGCGGCCGGTCGTCACGACTGATCGCCGCGGTGCGGGCGGTGACGGCGTTGACCCGCGCCTGGAGTTCGCCGACAACGCGGGCGGCGATATCTGACCGTCTGGTCGCCTCACCTACCGTGACGATGGCGTCGAGCACGTCGCCCAACGTCATGGGCTCCAGGTTCAGCACGGCGGGATGCCCGGGGAGTTGGTAGGCGGCGTCCTCCACCTCGTCGGTGGCCACCGCGCAGACCTCGCAGAGCGCCTGCGTGACAATCAGATCCGGGGCCAGCTCGGTCAGTCGCGCCAGGTCGAGGTGGTACAGCGCCCGCTCGGTGGTGAGCTTCTCCCGCACCAGCGCATCAATCTGACCGCTCGTGGCATCGGTGGGTATGAGGGTCGTGGTGACCCGCGGGAGGTGGCGTACCTCGGGCGGAAAGTCACACTCGTGGGTGACGCCCACCAGCTGGTCGTGGAGCCCCAGACAGCAGACGATCTCAGTTGCGCTGGGAAGCAGCGAGACGATGCGCACGCTCCGACTCTAACCGTGCCGACCTACCGGCGGAGGCGGAAGCTCGACGTCCCGATGAGTTTTCCGAAACGCGGACTCTCGAGCGGCCCCATCGCCGGCCAGACGTACCACTGAACGGTTCCGCGCCGCGGCAGTTTGTTGATGCGTCCCTGAAACCGCCATGACGCGGGGATGCGAAGGGAATTGGTGGTGGGCCAGGTGCTGAGGACTTTGCGGCCGCCGATGAACAGTTGGACGTTGTAGTAGGTCGCTGTGCGCACCGTGGGCCACGACAAGACGACTCGTGCCGAGCGCAGGCGCGTCCCGGCCGCCGGCTGCAAGGGCGATGTGACGTTGATCTTCACCTTGGACGAAGCGGCGACGCCGGCTTGGTCAACGGCAGTGACCGTGTACGCATAGCGCCCGGTGGCGAGGACGTTGCGGTCGATGAGTGTGGTGCCGAGGCCCGTGAAGATGACCGAGGACCGACCGGTGCGGCGGTTGGCGCGGCGGACGCTCACGGATGCGGTGTCCGGCGACGCGCTCCACGCGAGCGTCACCCTCCCGCCGGCCGCCCGGGCGGTGACCTTGGTGAGCGTCGGCGGTGTGGCGTCGTACCGGACCAATGATTGCCCGGGGACGCTCACGCGGCCAACGTTGTCGGTGCACGTCCCGGAGAGTGGCGCACCGGCTGTGTCGGGACCGGCGTAGGCCACTGGTGCGCTGCAGCCGGCGACGCCCGAACCGGTGTCGGCACCCGCCCAGGTGATGGTGACCGGGGCGTTGTACCAGCCGTTCACGTCCGGCGGGCGGGACGGGGTGGGCGTCACTGTCGGCGGTGTCTCATCCACGCGCACGGTTACCTGAGCGGGTGTCGCGGGAACCCACGCCACGCCGCCATGCTGTGCCTGGCACTGCTGGGTGGAGACACCGTCACCGAACCCGATCGTGGGGTTGACCCCGGTGATGGAACAGCGTTGCTCCGGGGGGAGCGATACGGCGGTGGGAAACGTAACGATGGGCGGGCCAAGCAGGGACGGGCCGACGGTGGTGACAAACCACTGGACGTAGGTGCGTTTCGCGCTCCACGGCCCGCACGCCTCGGCCGTCAATGCGCTGGCCGTGGGCGCCGGCCCGCAGCGGACGGTTAGCGACGTGACCGTCGCCTCGGCCCGACCGACGAATCCGGTGGCGCCGGCCACGATCGCGGCAGCGAACAGCGCAGCGCATGCGCGTCGATGAGGTGTGGTTGGGAGGCTTGTGATGTGAGTGAACGCGACGGGGAGAACCGAGACACTGAACAAGGGTTGACGTCATCCGTTGTCATCACACGCGTTGGGCCTCGTGCCCGCTGGTCCGTGGGACTACTTCTTGATGCTGAACGATGACTTCCCGATGAGCTTGCCGAACTTGGGCGTCGCGATGGTGCCCGTGGCGGGCCATACGTACCAGGTCACCTTGACGCCCCTGGGCAGGGTGTACTTCTTGCCATTGAGCTTCCACTTGGCGGCGAGCTGGAGGGAGTTCTTCTTTGGCCACGCCGTGAGTACTTTGCGGCCTTTGACGAAGACCTGGACGTTGTAGTAGGTGGCATTTGCCACTGCCGGCCACCGGAGCTTGGGCGTCGGCGCGCGAAGCACCTTGCCATCAGCGGGGGTTATGAGGCTCTTGATGATCGTCGCTATGGGCGGCGCGCCGGGGGCCGGGGGGGCATTGGTCTGCACGCTCACGGTGCGAACCACGCTGTTGCCCGCCTGATCGGTCGCGGTGACCCGGTAGGTGTAGAGAGCGTCGGCAAGAACGCCCTGGTCGATGACCTGGTTGCCGAGAAGACTCTTATAGATAACGCTGGGAGTCCCGTCACTCTTGCTGTGGGTACGGGTGACGTCGACGGCGACCGCGTCGCTCGAGGCCTCCCACTGGACAAGGATGCTCCCGCCCCCCGCCGCGGCCGTCGCCGTCAGCGCCGGGGGCGTCGTGTCGTACTTGAGCGTGAAGGCGCCGGGGACGACGCTGGCGTTGCCCGCCTGGTCGACGCACTGCCCTCCCGTCGCTGTGGCCGCGCCGCTGTCCGGACCGCTGTAGATGGTTGAACCACAGGAGCTGCCCGGGGCAAATCCGGAGCCGGGTCGGGACCGGAGGGCGGGTCGACGCCCGACCAAGTGATGGCCACGGGGCGGTTGTACCAGCCGTTGACGTCGCTTGCGCGGTCGGGTGTGCCGACGACTGTCGGGCGAACGGTGTCGCGGCGTACCCGCCGGGTCTCGTGGGCGTTCCCGAGGGGAAAACGCACCGGGAGCACAAGAGGATCGGGATCGTCGTAGACCACGCGGCAGATCTCGCTGAAGTCCCCTTCGCGAACCTTCGAGATCGGTACGGCCTCGTTGAGGCTGCGACACCAGCGCGCCACAGGACCCGGATTCACCGTATCCGCGGTGAGGCCGGCTGGGGGCACAACCCCATCCACTCGTGCGATCCAGCTGAAAAAGCGGTCCGTGTTGGTCCAGCCCGTGTCGCACAAGGTCATCTGGGCCGGGTTCGCCGTGGGTCCGCAGCTCGCCACCAGCGTAATTGTCGCCGCAGATCCCGAGGTCGCCGCTGCTCCGACGGCGAAACAGGCGGCAAGTGCCAGGAGGAGGATGCGGTGGGCGGAGGATATGGCGATCATGGTGCGGGAATCTCCAATGCTGCGGGTCGAGTGTGTCCGGTGTGTTATGACAGCGGCGGGAATGCCGTCGTTCGTCGCGTCGAGGTCCATCATTTCGCGATGCGGAATGTCGAGGTGCCGATCACGGCTCCGAACTTGGGTTTGGTGAGGGTGCCGGTGGCGGGCCACACGAACCAGCGAATCGTCGTGCCCTTGGGAAGGCGGTACTTCTTGCCCTTATGCGTCCAGCTCGCCGGGATCTGGTACCGGGTTGTGGTGGGCCACACGCTGAGGACCTTCTTGCCCTTGACGTGGATCTGGACGTTGTAGTACTTCGCCTTCGCAACTGCCGGCCAGCGGAGCTTGGGTCTTACTCGAAGGACCTTGCCGTCGGCGGGCGTCAGGAGACTCTTGGTCAGCACGGCGCCCGGTGTCGGGCTGAGGGTCGTGACTGCGCGGTTTCCGGCCTGGTCGGTCGCGGTCACTCGATAGGTGTAGGTGGCGCCTGCGGTGATGCGTGGGTCGATGACCTGGCTGCCCAGGTTGCCGCTGAAGATCACTTGCGTCGCGCCTCCGGCGAGGGTGTGGGTGCGGGTCACTTCAACGTTCTGCGTGTCGGTGGAGGCGACCCACGCGATCACATTGCTGCTGCCGCGGGTCGTGGCAGACACGCCGCTGAGCGTCGGCGGCGTCGCGTCGTAGCGGAAGGTAAAGGGGACGGGAGCGCTGACGTTCCCCGCCACGTCACGACACGTCCCGCTGATTGACGCGGCGCCGGAGTCGGGGCCCACGTATTGCTGTGTGGAGCAACTGGCGACGCCCGAAACAGCATCGGTTCCGACCCATTCCACGCCGACTGGCTGCCGGTACCACCCATCGAAGTCGGGTGGTCGAGCGGCACGGACCGTGACGGTCGGTGGCGTCGGGTCAACACCGATGTCCAAACGGGCGATCGGCTTGTCGACCGTTGGTACCCACCCTTCTTGCCCCTGTGAGTTGTCTTTGACGCGGCAAAACTGGCTGTGGTTGCCCACGTCGAGGCCACCGATGGGAAAGACCGTGTTCGGAACGCAGTTCTGGCTCATCGGGACGGGTGGGCTCTCGTCCTTCCACGACGAATCGAGCTTCGCTGCGAGAGGAACGCTGGTAACGACCCACTTGACGTAGATGCGCTGAGTGTTCCATCGTGCACACCGCGCCGCGCTGAGATCGGTGGCATTCGTTCCGCAGTGGGCAACGACGGATGTGACCGCCCCATCCGCGCGATCGGCGGCCACAAGGCCGAGAGCGCCGAGGCCGAACGCAGCGCTGAGCAGGGTGGTACGAAGGCATGACGCACCCAGGTGCGTCATGGGATCTGAAGCCTCCGCGAACGTGTGATCGCACCCATGGCAAGGAGGCCGATGAGCGCAAGGATGGAGACCCCGATCCCGACGAACAGCAAGGGACCGGACCCGCTTTCGGCGCTGGTCGCGTTCGACGTGCTTTGCGGCGCCACGGCGCTCGCTGTGGTGGGGGGTGCCGTGGGGTTGACAACCACGGGCTGCGTGGGCGTCGGCGTGGGGGCCACCGTTGTTGGGGGTGTGGCGGGTTTCGGTGGCGCTGCTGCCTTCGGTTTCGGCGCCGCCTTTCGTGGGGCCGGGGCGGCCTTGCGCGGCGTCACGGTGACTCGTGGCCGCGTCGGTGTGACGTTCGTGCGCGGTCGCGTCGGTGTGGTGGTCCGAGCCCGGCGGGCCGGCGGGGCGCTGCGCCGCGGCGCCGGCGCGGGAGCCGCGCGCTTCGGCGCGACCGGTTTTGCGTCGGGCGTCGGAGTGGGCGCCGCCTCAGGCGTGGGGTTTGCTCCGAAGGCGGAGGGTGCCACGAGCAACGCCGCCGCGCACATGAGCACGAACGGTCGCGTCGTTCGCGACACCAGAGTCGATACGTGGCGAGAAAATCCCATGATCCCCAAGGCAGTCGTTCTGAGCGAGTCCCCGACCGGAAAAAAGTACCCCGGTCAACCATTTGAGAATGCCACGCGCGGGGTCCCTCAACCACTAGACAGAAGTCTAGTTTCTCTGAGCTTTCGTACCCCTCAAACGTCGGTATTCATCAGGGTTTCACGCTGTGGGACACCCTCGAGGAACGGCAGAAAAAAGGGGTGGAGGCCGAGCGGCCTCCATCCCGAGATTTGCCGCTGAGGCTAGCCCGTGACGATGGGCTGGAACCGCGCCCCGGCAACCACTGCCGTGCAGACCCGAGCCATGACCATCGGCGCGTTGTCGGCACGTGTCATTGCGGCGTTGCAGCGCGGCTTTCGAATGTTGTCTTTCACCCGGAGCGCCAGTGTGAGTGTCCGTGATGCTTTCGCGCCCAGGGTCGGGATCGTCCAGATGACCCGGCTGCCCGTGACACGCGCATTGGAGCTCCGTGAGACGACGACGGTGCCGCTCGGCAGGATGTCGGTGACCGTGACGTTCGTGGCGGCCACGTTTGTCGTATTGCGCACGCGGATGGTGTAGTTGATGGTGTTGCCCGCGCGCACGCTGGGCGGAGCCACCTTCGTGATGGCCAGGGTGGTTGTGCCGTTGCCGGAGATCACCACCGGCGGTGCCGGTGTGGTCGGTGGCGCCGGCGGGGTGGGGGGTGTTGGCGGGGTGGTGCACGCGGTGAAGTTCACCGTTGCTTCAGCGGTGGCCGAACGTGGCTCGAGGTAGGCGAAGTCCTGGTTCGTGCCGGCATCGACCTGGACCATGGTGTGGGTGGTGAATGTGCCGGTGAGGCGTACCGCGCCAATGGCGGTGGAGTTGACGACAACTTCGGCAGTGCCGTCGGCCCCGAGGGTGACCGTGGTGCTCTGGCCGTTCGCGGTTGGTGTACCACCGGTCAGCGTGGCCGTTCCGCCGGCAACAGTGATCGTGGCGTTGGTGAGGGGAGCGCCGGTCACGCGGATGGCGCGCGTCGTCTGCCCACAGACCTCGGCGCCGAGCGGGGTGAGGGCCGGGGCAGCTGCCACGGCGGGTGCGTAGGTCGTCGACTGTGCAACAAGCGCCTGTGCCCGCGTGAGCGCCGCGGCGTCGGTGGCCGTCACGGCGGGTCCGCCGGGCGCCGTGGTGAGGAGCCAGATCGCGAGCTGATGGGCGGCCGCCTCGAAGTTGCGTTGCGTACCTGTCGTCGTCAGGCGCGAGCGTGCCGAGGACAGAAGCAGCCATTGGAGACGGTCACGTCCCCCGGGCGCCGCGGCCGGGCTCCCGGCAATAAGGGTCAGGTTCGCTCCCTGGGTGCCGGTGCGCAAGACCGCGCTGGGCGTGTTTGCCTCCTGAATGCCGTTCTCGATACAGTGACCGGTTTTTGCGCCCGTCACGAACCCGGCGGCGGGGTCGTCGGCGCCGGCAAAGCCGATCGTGAAGTTGTAGGCCCCGGCGTCACTGGTGGCCGGGTCAACGCCGGTAATCGTCAGCGTGGCGGGGCCTCGTGTCGCCGCGGCAGCGGTGGTGACGCCGACGCAGGCAAGCGCGAGGATGGCAAGTAGGGTAAGTCGAGAGAATCGACGAGAACGTCGAGAAGACACGGCGGGACCTCCAAGGAAGCTCGGTGCGGGAGTGCGCGCTGCGGAATGACTCGCAGACATAGACGTAGGGTGCCGGATACGGGGCTGTGATGAAACTCACCAAAGGTGCAGTCTTACTAACCGTTCGGACGTCAAAACGCGGGATGTTCCCCCAGAACCACACAAATACTATCCGGGTGCCCCCACGGGCCGCTTTTCGACGTCGCGTCGCAAAACACGCTGTGCGAGGCCCACCACAATGGGCAGCGGGTCATCCCATGCCACCCCGTGCTTTGCCTCACAGCGGAGGGTCCACGCCATCCAACGAATGAGCGAGATCCCTTCAGCCCGGGCCGCCCGCAGATCCGAACTGGGGTTGCACCACCGTTTACCCGGCAGGGCGGGGCCCATCTCGGGGCGCGCTGTGCCCGTGAGATCGGCATACACCGCGTGGGGCAGGTTCACCCCGGCTTTGGCCCCCAGGTGATGCCACAGGTTGAACCGTGGGTTGATCTCGAGCAGAAAGAGCTCGCCTGTCTCGGGGTGGCGTTTGAAGTCGAGCTTGGCCACCCCCTCGCGGAAGCCGATGCGACGCATGATGTCGCGCCCCAGGTCACGCACATCGTCGGCTGCGGTTGTTTCGAGCGCCGTGCTGTACCCGTGGGTGAGCGGGTAGGTGCGGATCTTCCGTCCGGTGAACTCGCCGACGGTGACGCCGTCACGATCGATGTAGGCGTGGTAGCTCTCAATGAGCCGCTCCGGGCCGGGCACCATCTCCTGCACGAGCACGTCCATGCCGATCGATGCGAGTTGGGTCCAGATGCGGGCGAGGTCGGCGGCGCTGTCGGCCTGCATCGCCTTGCTCGCCGTGAGGGGCTTCCAACTGTCGTGCTGGCGTGTGAGGGGCTTTACCACCACCGGAAAACGCAGGTCGATGTGCTCCACCGAGTCGCCGGGGGTGAGCGACGCCGACCGGGGCATTGGGAGCTGGTGCTGCAGCGCGAGTTGCGCGAAGCGGGCCTTGTCGACGAGATCGAGGACGAGCTCGTGGTTGGGCACGATGAACCGAAATGCGCGGCGCAGCGGGTCGCGGTGCTGGGACACCATCAGCAGGTCCCAGTCGCCGTCGTAGAAAAGCGCGGGACGCACGGGCTGGCTCTCGCCCCACCGGATGAGCCGATCGACCAGCTCGGGTGCCTCCCAATGATCCGGCAGATCGATACGGACGTCGGCGGCGCGCGAGAAACGTGCAAAGTCACCGCGCGCGGCGACGAGGGCACACGGGGCGCCGGCAAGTGCGAGTGCGCGCAGCATGTCGATCTCGCCCACAAGACAGGCATACGGGGTGGTTGCGCCCACACGCGCACGACGGCGAATCAACGCCATATCGGGAACGACGTGATGGGGAAATGGGGCACGGGAATGACGTTTCTTCTGAGGCGGACGGCCAGAGCGGCGGATGAGGGAATTCTTAAGAAACTTGATGCTTTGCCAGAAGCATTGTACCGTTCCTCCTGCACACTGAGGCGGGACGCCTCGGGCAATTCCCGCGAAGGACTATCCCTCCCGGCGCCGGCCGTGTGCGTCACCTGTCCTCGATCTCCCCTCCTGACCAGAACGAGCCTTTCGGATGAGCTCATTCCACAGCTGGCTCCCGGTGGCCTTGCCGGCCGACGCGCGACGCATCCGTGTCGCCGACCGGGAGCTTGCGGAACTGCTTGCCGATGCCGGCGCGGAGATCGGCGTCGACCAGCCTGACGTCGAGATAGGTCTGAGCCTCTCCGAGCTGCGCTGTGAGGCGCCCCACGTGATCGTGCTCTTGGGGAACAACCAACCCGACGGTGGCAGTCGACTGCTACGGGCGCGTCGGCGCGCGATGGCGTCGACAGCCGCTCGTGCACGGGCGGCGGCGACACGGGCCCGTCTGCGCGCCCGGGGGTACCGCTATATCAGCATCATTCCGTGGGACTATGACCAACCGGTTCAGCTACCCGGTGTCGAGAGCCCCGATCGGCTCACCCTCGCTGAGCGACTGCCGGAGCGAAGTGTGGTGGTGGCTCATCGCAAACCCCCGGGCAAGACCCTGCTTGAGCGAGTGGCGTCGCATGCGTCGGCTGAGTTGGGGATACCCGTTCATTACGGCTGGCCCCTCTCGCGTGCCGGGGTCCTGGTCGTTGTCGGTGATTCCTGTGTGATGCGCATTGCCGTCGGCCCGGCCGGCCGCCGCCTGGCCACCCAACGCTCGGTGCTCGAGCAGCTTGTCGATGCTCCGCCGATCGTGACCGACCGGCTCCCCGTCCCCCTCCGACACGGCCACATCGGCCTCGCCGACTGGACGGTGGAGCCAAAGGTCGCCGGGGCGCCGGTCAGTGGGGAGATGCCGCGGGTGTTCCTCAAGGAGTGTGTCGAGTTCCTCGCCGCCCTTCACGCGCACCCGGTTGACGGGCCGCAGCGTTCGCTCGTCGCCGATGCCGAGCGGTGCGCGTCGGTGTGCCCGACCGAGCGGCAGCGCAGCGACCTGATGGCGCTTGGGGAGGAGCTAGAGCGCACCCTCGCCGACATCCCCCGTGGCTTCGGTCACGGTGACTTCTGGGTGGAGAACCTCTTCTGCGAGGGCGAGCACCTGAGCGGGGTGATCGACTGGGACGGCGGCGGCCCTGGGCGGCTTCCGCTGGTCGATCTCATCCACCTGCAGGTCAGCGGCTTTCGTGACGGCGGTCACGCCACGATCGGTGACGCCCTGCTCGATTCGCAACTGGTGGCGGCGCGGGCCGGCGGCGATGAGCTCACACGCGACTACTGCCGCCGCATCGAACTCGACCCCGACCCGGCGATTCTGGAGGCCCTGGTGCTGGCGTTCTGGATCGACCGCACGGCGCTCGAACTCGAGCTACGACCCGACACGATGACGCGGCACTGGGTGCAGGAGAACATCATCCTGGTGCTCGACCACCTGCGCGAGGACGGCTTGCTGCCCCGGGGCATAACTCCGTCGCGTTAGTGGCAGTTGGTGGTGCCGCTGTCCGTCGACGGTGCCCCGTTGATGGGGATGAACTGCCAGCTGTACGAACCGGAGTGAAGGCCCACGCGAAGGACGCCAAAGTGCGCGGCACTGAAAACCTCGCTGTTGGGTTTGCGTGTGCCGAGGCCGTAGAGGGAGTACCCGCCGGTTCCCACAACGAATTGGCGTACCCCATTTGCGTTGGCGTTGCCCCCCGCGTCCATCGGTGCAAACCGTTCGTAGGTGTGGTCGTCGCCGCTCAGAATTGCCTCCACGCCGCCCTCGTAGGCGATGCGCCAGAGGTTCTGCATGTCGGTGTTGTTGCTGTGGATGTTGCCCGACGAGAATCGTGGTGAGGACATCATCACAACGGTGCATTGCTCTGGGTTCGCTGCCAGGTCATTGCGGAACCACGTCTCCTGGCCGGCGACGTCGCAGCCGGGCGTGTAGTAGAAGCACACCGCGTTCAGGTGAACGACATGCCAGGTGCCCAGGTCGTAGCTGTAGTACACCTTGCGCGGGTCGACCGCGGTGGCGCCGCGCGACGTCAAACGCGACCGGAAGTAGGTGAGAAACGACTGGGTGCTGTTGGTGCCGGTGATGTCGTGATCGCCGATCGTGGGGTTCGTTCGCGAGTAGTGCTGGCCCCAGAACTCGTTGTAACAGTTGTAGACCGAGGCCGACCCGTCATAGGCATTGTCACCCAACGTGACAACGGTGTCGTTGGGATGCTCGGCAAGGATGGCGGCGGTCTCCGCGTCTTTCGGGCTTTGGCCGCAGCTGGTGATGTCGCCCGCGCCGATGATAAACGGGTCCTCGACGGTCACCGGAAGCCGAACGGTGAAGGTGGTCGCATTGGATGTGCCGACGTTGCCGGCGGTGTCCGTCTGCGTCGCGCGAGCCGTGTAGGTGGCTTCCGGTAGCTCCGGGTCGGCCACGATCGAGTAGGTGCCGGTGCCGGACGGTGGCGCCGTCAACGTCCGGATGGGGTCCCCGGTCGCGCGCGCACCGTCATAGATACGTACCGTCACCGACGCCACGTCCCCCGGCGCGGTTCCGGCAGCCCCGACGATGCTTGGCGTTGTGGTTTCCACTGTCGCGCCGTTGGTCGGTGCGGTGAGCGTGATGGTCGGCGGTGTGGTGTCCGGTGCCGGTGCCGGTGGCACGGGTGGTGCGGGCGGTGACAGCGGTGGATCGGGGGGACCCGCGGTCGTCACGGCTGACGTCGCCGCGGCGTAGTGCGCGGCAATCTGCGCCCGGGTCAAAGCGCGACGGTAGATGGCGACCTCATCGAGCATTCCGGCAAAACGGGAACGCCCGCTCGGGAGCGTCCCGACGCGCAGCTGCGACCCGGGCGCAAGCTCGAGGGCGATGCGCTGTCGATCGTGGCGAACCGAATCCACCCAGAGCCGCGCGGCTCCGTCGCCGTAGCTCGCGACGATGTGATGCCAGTTGCTGTCGAGAGCGGCGGCGGACCGCAGGGTCACTGAACGGTCGTCGTCGGCGAACGTCGCCTGCACTCGGTTGGCGGCATCGATTCCCACCAGGTAGCCGGCGAAGCGTGTGGCGCTGCCTCGGCGGCTGACGACAAGTGTTTGCTTACCACGTCCGCTGCGCTTGACCCACAGTTCGATGCTCACCCCGGACGCCGGATTGATGGCTGGGGCAGCCGGCAGACGCACGCCGTCGTTGAGACCGTCGAAGCCGATGGCGGTGTTCCCACTGACCGCTCCGGGTTGGCTGAACGTTGGTACGCCACGGTAGGCGCCGTCGCGACGGCCGGTGAGGTCGCGGGCGACAACCCCCGAGGTATCTCCCAGCCGCCAGTACGCAGCCGGGCGGTCCTCCTGCACCGACTGCGTGTAACTGGTGGCTGCGTTGGCGGTTCCCGCGGCTCCCAGGCACAGCAGGGTTACGGCAACGAGCAGTGCCGCCGGTGAAACCTGCCTGCGTGGCGATGTCGTTGGATCGTTCAGAGTTGATCTCGCTGTGGTGCGACGACATGAGATCACGAGAACGGAACGAACCACGTCCCTCCGTGAGACCCCCCAATGCCTTGAGTGTAGGCAGCGTCAGTCGGCGTGAATAGGGGTCGTAAGGAGCGCGTAAGAAAGACTCCACGGAGGTGCAGTGCCGCTCCTAGTCAGAGGTCGAGGTTGCGTGTGAAACACACTCGACCTTCGGGGGTGCTGCGTGTGTCTCCGGTGATTCGGTCGCCAGGACTCGGGTCGACGACGACTGCCCAGGGGGCTACCGACGGCACGGTCCGGACGCGACATATTGCGTCCGGACCATCCGACCCACTGCAGAGCGGGAGACGTTAAACGAGCGATTCGTGCGCGTCGGCGTCGGTGAGGACAACGGCGGAGCGACGCACTCCCAGGCGCTCGAGGATGGCGCGTGCGGCCTGTGCTCGGGCCCGGCGGGTCCAGCCGCGACGGGCAACGAGCAGCACGACGTCGGTTCCGCGGATGAGGCGGTGCGCCTCTCCCAGGCTCAGTGGCGAGGCATCGAAGATGACAAAGTCGGCCTCGTTGCGGAGCGTTTCGATGAGCAGCTCGATCTCGTCCTCGCCGAGCAGGGCCGCCAGGCTGGCGCCGGGCTCGCCCAGGGTGAGGATGCGCAGGCTGCCGCGGGCATCGCCATAGGCGTTGTCGGTGACACCGGCGACGGGGACGGTGACCATTGCGTCATCGATGTCGGCGGCCGTCTTGGCCACCTCCACGAGACCCACACGCGACGGCTCCACGTTGAGGAACCGGTGCAGGCTGGGCTCGTGTCCGTCAACCTCCACGCACAGCACGCTCAGGCCACCGCGGGCGAGTGACACGCCGAGGTTGGCGACGACGGTGCTCTTGCCCTCCTCCTGGCGGGTGCTGGTGACGACGATGGCGGCGCCACGGCGACCGCTCCGCAGGGCCTCCACGTTGAGACTGAGAAGCTGCATTGCCTCGTCCACTTGCTGGCGTTGCACGTCGGCGTCGCCGCGACGCAGTTTCAGTTTCGGGCCGGGTCCGCTGCGCGTGCGCTGCTGGTGGCTGCGGCGTCCGCCCCCGATAGCGGGGGGAGGGCCGCGCCACCCCTCGGGCAGGGCGCCGATGACGGGGGCGCCGAAGCTGCGGCGCGCGTCTTCACGGTCACGGATGCGGTCGTCAAACCGTTCGCGCAGAAGGGCCAGGAGCAGACCGATGATGAGGCTGAGAATGCCGGCGAACGCGAGCGTGCGCGCGGGCCGCGGCGCGACGGGTTTCGGTTGCGCCCGAGGTGGGCTGAACACCGTGACGTTGATGAGTTCCTCGGTGCGACCGGATCGTTGCGCCGTGAGGTCCTTCTGAACCCGTTCGATGAAGACCTTGTTGAAGGTCTCGAGTACCTGAACCGCCGCCGCCGGGGTCGCTGCGTCGAACGTGATGTCGATAGCCGACGCCGACGGGCGAACGACGACCTTGAGCTTCTTCGCGAACTTCTCGTTCGTCGTGTTCAGCTTCAGCGCGCCGATGACGTTGTCGGCGATCACCTCGGTCTCGGCGAGGCTCGCCACCGTCTGCGCAAGCGCGATGTCCGCGATGTCGCCACGGGCTTGGATATCTCCGGGGCGGACCACGGTGAGCGCGGTGCTCGCCCGGTAGGTCTCGTCCTGTAACGAGGTGATGATCGTCGCAAGGCCGATGGCCAGCAGGAAGACGAGCCCCACGAGCCACGCGTGGCGTCGAATGGCCTGGCCGTAGCGCAGGCGCGATGGTTCCTCGGGAATGAAGGGGTTTTGCTCGGTCACGACGACGTCGCGTTGCATTGTAGACACAGTGGTACTCGTTTCCGTTGATGCACGTGCTTGCGGGTTCCGGCTCTATCCGTGAGCCGGGGAGGGGTCTCTCAGGTCAGGGGGTGTCAGGTTCAGTTGCCACTGCGCGAGCTGTCGCGAACGGGCCTGCTGCTCGTGGCGGTGGACGATTTTCCCGATGGCGAAGGCGAAGCCCATGACGATCCACAGGGGCCGGGCCGTCTCGGTTTCGATAAAGGTGGACGAGATGATCCAGCCGACCATGCTCAGCACCAGGGCAACCGCCACACGGCCGGCAAAAATGGCGCCGATGGCCCGGGCCCGGGCGGCCAACCGGCACAGCCACACGACGAGCGTCGCGAGCATGCTGAGGAAGATTCCGAGCCCAATGAACCCGAGATCGACGGTGGTGCCGATGTAGGCGCTGTGGACTTCGATGCCGTTGGGGTGATTCGAGATGAGCTCGAGGTTGACGCCGGGCGATTCAAACAGCAGCCGGTTTGACTGGGAGGGGTACGCGCCGAGGCCGAGGCCCAGGATGGGGCGTTCACCGATCGACGAGAAAGCGGCCTTCCACAGCTCGGTGCGGCCGGAGCCGGCGCCCGATCCACCGTCCTGCGCGGCGTTGCTCTTGACGAACAACGTCTGGACGCGGCCGACCACTTCCTCGCGAAAGCCGGGGCGGGTGAACAGCCCGCCAACGCAGACGAGCAGCGCGATCATCACGACCTGCTTCTGTCGCCGCGAACCCAAAAACCACGGCGCCGGGATGAACGGCAGGATCAGGAAGAAGAACACCAGCGCGATCATCGCCCCACGCGAGAGCGTCGAGAAGATCGATGTGATCGACATGAGGGTCGCCATCGCGAAGAACCCGCGCGCCATCCAGCGCTTGGATTCGACGGCCAGCAGCAGCAGCAGCGGCATCGCGACCAGCTGAACGTTCGCAAAGAAGTTGGGGTCGCCCACGCCACCCTGGCTGCGCCCGCTCTGCAGGCTGCCGCCGGCCAGAACCGGGATGCCGGCGAAGGACAGGGTCGACACCAGGCCGACGATGACCGACGCCACCGCGAGCACGGTCATGGTGCGCTTCAAGTCGCGCTCGTCGTGGACCAACGTGGCGAACGACAGCATGTAGACGAGCGCGATGCCGAGGGACGACAGGATCTCGGTGGTGTGCGGGATGCTGACCGTCCAGATCCCACTGGCCGTCGCCCACAAGACGTAAGCGATGATCGGAATGAGAAGCGGCCCGGGATGGAACTTCACGCGCCCTTTGATCAGGGCGACGGTCACGATCACCAGCGCCAGCGGCGCCAGCAGTCGCGACAGCGTCAACCCGCCAAACGACACCACCTCGAGGAAGATCGATGCGATCAAGATGTCGGTCATGGTCGCGCCCCACAACACCACGACCATGGGGATGACAATGGCGACGGCGAGGGGGATGAGGGCGGCCGGCCCGGTGGCGGCGAGCGCACCAACCGCGATGGCGATGACGATGCCGGCGAGCGCCCACACGACGCTTCCGCCGGTTCCGCGAGAGAGCAGATCGCGAAAAGGCCCGGAAGCTGCGGCGCTGGCGACGATTCGTCGTGGCAGGCTGGCGGTGCTCACCCGGCGACCCCGGGCCGGTTGCGACGTACGGTGTGCGCCTCGGTATTCTCCGCGCAATGACCGACCGGGACAGCGCTGACCTCATTGACGAGTCGTACCAACGTCAAGGGCGGCGGTGGGTGGACGACAAGTACCGCACGTCGCATCCGGGGAACTTGAGGTCGGACCTCGAGCGCGAACGCGTCTGGGTATCCCTGCTCGTTCGTCACGGGATGCTGCCGCTCGACGGCAAACGCATCCTCGATGTGGGATGCGGTGAGGGAAAGCTCCTGATGCGGTTTCATTACTTCGGTGCGCTGCTTCCGGACATGGTCGGAATCGACATTATTCCCCGCAACATCGAAAACGGCCAGAAGCGCTGCCCCGGCGTCGACCTGCGCGTCGGTGACGCCGCGAAAATGGACTTCCCTGACGACTCCTTCGACCTCGTCATGACGTCCATGGCGTTCTCCTCGATGCCCACCGACACCATGCGTCAGGACGCTGCGCGCGAGATGATGCGCGTGGTGCGACCCGGTGGCGGCATCCTCTGGTACGACTTCTTCATGAACCCGAAGAACCCGGAGGTGACGCCCCTGCCGCTCGGGGTCGTGCGCGATCTGTTTTCCGGGTGCAGCGTGGATGGCCGTCGATTGACTCTGGCCCCGCCGATCTCCCGTGCGGTGGCGCGTCGATCCTGGCTGGGGGCGGAGGTGCTCGCGACGATCCCGTTCCTGCGCTCGCACTGGGCCGCGTTCATCCGCCCCGGCCGCCCCTCCGGGCCCGCTGTAGGTAAGGCCGGGCACTAGGGCGCGGGTGCGATCGCGATGAGCAGGGCGGCGCCGCGTGCCGATTGCGACAGAATGCCGGTGCGTGTTCCCGTGGCTCCCGGCCCCGCGAATCCACCGGTCGCGGTCATCGTCGCGGCGTTGTAGGCGCCGCTGGTCGTGACGTCCCACCGTTCGCTCATGCCGCTGGGCGCGGTGTAGGTCAGTGGCGAGTTCACGCCCCCCGCGTAGACCAGCAGTGTCTTGGCAACGGTTGTCGTCACCGAGGGGGCCACCAGGTTCGTCACGTTCGTCGCCGTCGCCTGAGCGGCGGCTGCGTTGATGGGGTTGGTCGTGTCTGCTCCGGTGATGGCGAGGATGCCACCCGAGAGGGCCATACCGCTGCCCCCGGTGAGGGTAAAGGTGTACGACGCCGGCTCCGCCGCGCCCGCCACGCGCGAGAAGGCCCGAGTGCGCACATTCGAGCCGTCGGTGGCGTCGGCGTTCGGCACCGCGGTCCACCCTGCCGGGGCGGTGAGCGTGCGGATCGATCCGCCTTGGTGGGCAATCGTCGCCACCAGCACGTCACCCGCGGCGGTGCCGGCGGGTTTGTTGACGGCCAGGGCGGCCGACGCGTAGTTGGCGGTGGCTGTGCTCGAGGCGCGAACCGTCGGGGCACCGGTCACACCGCCACCGGAGCCGGGAACTCCGTGACAGTTGGCCGTGCCCGAGTCCGGTGATGGGAGCCCGTCGATGGGGATGAACTGCCAGTCGTAGCTCGTGGGGTGAAGCGTCAGTTTCATTACCCCGGCGTTTGCCGTGTAGCGCACCTGGCTGTTGGGTTTGACGGTGCCGATGCCGTACATGAGGTATCCGCCGGTGCCGGCGATGAACTGTCGCACGCCGAACGCGGGGTCGGCGTTGCCGCCGGCGTCCATGGGAGCGAATCGTTCGTAGATGTGGTCGTCTCCAGAGAGCACGAGCTCCGCCCCACCTTCGTACGCCGTGGCCCAGAGGCCCTGCATATCGGTGTTGTTGCCGTGGATGTTTCCTGAGGAGAAGCGGGGTGACGACATCATCACCACAGTGCATTGGTTGGGATGGGCGGCGAGATCGGCCTGGAACCAGGCCTCCTGACCGGCGACGTTGCACCCGGGCGTGTAGTAGAAGCACACGGCGTTGAGGTGCACGACGTGCCACGCGCCGAGGTTGTAGCTGTAGTACATCTTCGTCGGGTCGGTCGCCGTGGGGCCGTACGGGGCGAGCTGCGCGTTGAAGTAGTTGAGATAGGCCTGTGGGGTTCCGGTGTCGAGGTCGTGGTCGGCGACGGTGGGGTGGGTTCGCGCCTTGTGGACCCCCCAGGTCGGTCCGTAGCAGTTTGCGTATTCGGTGGCCGTGCCGTTGTCGTAGGCGTTGTCCCCGAGGGTGAAAACCGTTGCGGTGGGGTGCTGCGCGAGGAGGGCAGCCGTCTCGGCGTCCTTCGGTGTCGAGCCGCATCCGGCGATGTCGCCGGCTCCGATCAGCACCGGGTCGGTGCCGCTCGGGACGGCCACGGTGAAGGTGTTGGCCGCTGAGTCGCCGACGTTGCCCACTGCGTCCGCTTGGCTGGCGCGGGCCGTGTAGGTGCCGTTGCCGAGCGTCGCGGCATTGACCGTGTATGCCCCGCCCGTCTGGCGGGTCGCGTTGAGGGTTTGGAGGGCGGGGCCCGTGGCCGACGAGCCTGAGTAGATGCGCACGGTCACCGCGGCGCTGTCGCCGGTTGCCGTGCCGGCAACGCCGCTGACCGCGGGAGTGGCGATCGTCAACGTCGACCCAGCGGCGGGGGCGGTGAGCGTCACCACTGGTGCGGTCGCGTCAACGGTGAAGGTCGTGGCGGCGCTTTGTCCCCCATTGCTGGCCTGGTCGCTCTGCTGGGCACGGGCGGTGTAGGTGCCGCCGGCAAGGGCGGGAGTTGCAGCCACCGAGTACGCACCACCGGTCTGCCGCGTCGCCGAGAGCGTGCGCACCAGCGTGCCGGTGGTCGTCGATCCACTGTAGACAAGGACGGTAACGGTGGCGCTGTCGCCCGTGGCGGTTCCCGCCACACCGGCCAGGGTCGGGGCGGTGCCCACGGTGGCGGCCGCCGCAGGTTGGGTGAGGGTGACGGCCGGGGCGACGGTGTCGACCGTGAACGACGTGGATGCGCTTTGCCCCACGTTGCCGGAATCATCGAGTTGCTCGGCACGTGCGGTGTAGGTGCCGTTTGCGAGGGCGGGGCTTGCCGGTACCGAGTACGCACCCACGATGGAGCGGGTTGCCGTCAGCGACTGCACCGGGGGGCCTGTGGCGGTCGCCCCCGCGTACAGGCGAACGGTCACGGCGGTGCTGTCACCGATGAGCGTGCCGGCCACACCCGAGAAGGTCGGCGTGGTGGCAGTGGTGGACGAGCCGTTGGCCGGCTGGGTCAACGACACCACCGGGGCGGTGACGTCGCCGCTCCCGACGGCCACGGTGAAGGTTGCGGCCCCGCTTCGGCCCACGTTTCCGGCCGTGTCGGCTTGCTCGGCCTGCGCGGTGTACACGCCATTGGCCAGGGTCGTGGCGGTGACGGAGTACGCCCCGCCGCCGGCTCGGGTCGCGCTGAGGGTTTGAACCGGGGCGCCGGTCGCGCTCGACCCGGCGTAGAGGCGGACGGTGACGGAGGTACTGTCGCCCGAGGCGGTGCCCGCAACGCCCGAAACGGCGGGGGTGGCGCTGGCCGTCGTCGACCCACCGACGGGTTGGGTGAGGGTGAGGAGCGGCGCCGTCGTGTCGACCGTCGGCGTTGAGGCGGCGGCGAAATGCGCCTGAATGCGCGTCGCTGAGAGGACGGTGCGGTAGACGGCCACATCGTCCAGGCTGCCGCCGAAGAAGTAGCTTCCGTCATTTGACCGGCCGATGTTCAAGGCGTTGGCGCTCGGAGTCAGCTGCACCGTCGAGCTGGTTTGCGCCCGCTGAACACCATCGACATACAGCCGGGCGACGGCGTTGTCGTAGGTGGCGGCGATGTGATGCCATCCCGTATCCACCGCGGTTCCCCAGGCGGCGGAGACGTGCGTGGTGCCGTTGCCGAAGTACGCTTGCAGCCGGTTGGAGCTGTCAAACCAGATGGCGTAGTTCTCGAGTTGCGACTGGCCGTTGCCCGGCTTGCCGACGAGCACCTGCCAGGACGCGTTTTTGGTGCGCTTTGCCCACAACTCGACGGTGACGCCCGCCGTGGCGTCCAGCGTGGTCGACTGGGGGACGACGATGTGGTCGTTGACCCCGTCAAACGTTGCGGCGGTGTTCGTATCGCCCGAGAGAGCACTTTGCTGGCCAACAAGTACGCCGCCAGTGTAGGTGCCGGTGTTCGCCGCGATCTCGTTTGCGGCCACCGTTCCAGAGGCCTCGCCCAGTCGCCAGTAGGCGGCCGGATTGTCGCTGATGACCTCGTCGCGGTACCCGGCGGCCACGGCCGATGCGGGGACGAGTGCCACGGCCGCCAGTGCGAGCGCAACCGCACGCGTGGTGCGGCTCCGATGAGCGGTGGGGACGTCATTCGCGCGAGTTCGCATCTGGTGCCTCAAGTCGATGTCGTGAGGAGCCACCGGCTCCGGGACGCTCAGGGTTCGGTTCGGCGGCGAAATCCGAGGTTGGCGGTCTGGCGGTTGACGGCGACATCGCGCCGTGCGACCACCGCTGCGGCAGTCCAAAACAGGATCTTGATGTCGAGCCACAGAGTGCGGCGTGCGGCGTAGTTGACGTCGAGGTCGACCTTCTGAGGCAGCAGGTCACGGATGTAGTAGCCCTCGCGATCGTTCGGGTCGAGAATCTCGCTCTCGCGGGCGAACGCGAGTTGGGAGAGTCCGGTGACCCCGGGGCGGACCGACAGGATTCGTGCGTAGCCGTCCCTGTGCATTTCGACGAATCGTGCGTCTTCGGGACGTGGTCCGACCAGGCTCATGTCGCCGCGGAAGACATTCCACAGCTGGGGGAGCTCATCGAGTTTCGTTGCGGCCAGGAAGCGGCCGATACGGGTGAAGCGGTCGTCATCGGCCAGCGTGAGCGCGGGGCCGGTGGCGGTGGCGTGCATCTTCCGGAACTTCAGCATGGCCAGTGGGCGGCCATGGAAACCGACGCGATAGCACCGGTAGAAGACGCCGCCAGGGCTCTCGACCGCGACGAGGACGGCGAGGAGGGCAAAAAGCGGCGCCGTCACCAGGAGCATCAACCCGGACGTCACAAGGTCAAAACCGCGCTTGGTAGCGCGGTTGACACGTCCAGCTGACGGGTGGAGCGGGCGGCCAATGCCGTCCTCAGTGAGGTGGGGAATCGAGAGAATCCTTACGGGGTGTTCGAGCGAGCGATCCATCGCAGTCAAACCTGTGCTTTCCGAGGGTGCGCGTGGGAGGCGCCTTTTGGATGGTAGGTCGCGGTCGCATACGAAACCAGTCGGTTTTCGCAATTCCGTTCCTACGGTTAGGCAGGGTCCTCGACCTTTGGGGGGGCCAAACCTCAGCACAACCCGCCGACGGCCAGGGATTGTGTGAGAACCATTAGGGGATCAGCGTTCGAACGCCCCAACATCTGCCGCGGTCGCCGGCCGTCCGCCGCCGGAATAGTCGGTCTCGGGGGCCTCGTCGGGGGCGGCGCGGCCTTCGGCGGCGCTGCCGGGCAGCAACCGGAAATCGCGAGCTGTGAGGTCGACGAACTTGGGGTTGGCGATCGTGTTGGCCCGAAAGGTGAGCCCACCACCGGATCTGTCGAGGTCGCCCTGCCCGTTTTTGAACAGCACGTTGGAACGGGCGACGTTGCCGGAGCCGGGGGCGTTGCCCCAATACGAGCTGATGCCGGTGCGTTCGTTGTTGGCCACGATGTTGTTCACGATGATGACACCGGTCGTGGCCGTGGTTTCCTCGGCTCCCACGATGATTCCCGAGCGGTTACCGACGATCGTGTTGTTGGCCACGACGACGTCGGTGGTGGCCGGGTAGAGCTGGATGCCGTAGCCGTTCTTTGCGCCGACGATGACGTTGTTGACGATGCGGTGCCCGGTGCCTTCGACGTAGAGGTTGTGATCGAGGTTGTCCGGACCGCGCCCGCCGTTGTCGCTGAACGAACAGCCCTCCACCAAAACGTTTCGGGTGGTGCGCTCGGAGAAGAAACCCTGGCGGGCAGAGCGGCGTGACTGGCAGGCGCGAAAGGTGATGTCGTGGGCGTCGCCGGAAACGTAGATGTTGGCCGACGACTCGCCGGTCGCTCCCTCGAATGACAGCCCGTCAACCGTGACATGTGCGGCGCCGGTGCCAACCTCGATAGCAGCCGCTCCGGTGGCCCGAACGACGGGCCGGGCGTTGGCGGCGCTGCGAATCGTGATGGGCGAGGCTGTGCTGCCGGTGACGTTCACGGCGACGCTCTCGGGGTAGGTGCCGCCGGCCACGACGAGGGTGTCACCCGGTGAGAGCTCGGCGATCGCGTGGCTCAGCGTGGCCCACGGGCGTCCTTCGCTCCCGTCGTTGGTGTCGGCGCCACTTGGGGCGACGTGGACGGTGGCGTCGCGTGTTGGCGCTGTGGTGCCGGGCGGGGGTGGTGGGGGCTCCCCCGATCCGCCCGATGATCCCCCGCATGCGGCGAGCGTCGTTGTCAGGGCGAGTGCGACGACGGCGTGCCGAAGCAGGTCGCGTCGGCCGCGTGTCATGTGGCGTACCGCTGGTGCCAGAGGCCGAAGATGAGCAGTGCCCAGAGCTGGCGACTGTGGTCGCGCTCGCCGCGTGAGTGTTGGTCGACGAGGCGGGTGACGGTTGCGTCCTGAAACACGCCTTGTTTGCGGATTTCCGAGGGCGCGAGCATCTCGCGCACCACCGGTTGCAGGTCCTCACGCAGCCACGTGCCGACGGGGATGGAAAAGCCCTGCTTCTTGCCGTTGAGCACCATCTCGGGTACCAGCGGGGCGAGGGCCTTCCTCAGCAGGCGCTTTTTCGTAAGGCCGCGCACCTTGTGGCGCGAGGGGATCATGAGGGCCAGGTTGGTGATGGCCGGGTCGAGAAACGGCACGCGGGCCTCCAACGACTGAGCCATGCTGGTGCGGTCCGTCTTCACCAGCATGTCCTCAACGAGGAAGACGCGCAGGTCGACGTCCATGATGCGGGCCAGGCGGTCGGCGCCTTCGGTCTCGGCGTAGGTGGGGCGCAGGAGGTCGATGGGATCGTGAGCGCCACGGTGGTCACTCGTGAGCACCTCGGCGCGAAGCTCAGGCGAGAAGATGCTCTTCCAGATGAAGTGGCGCTCCAGGGGCCCGGCGGCGGCGCCATCGATGAAGCGCTTGGCTTTGTAGTCGAGACTGCTGGCCTGTTTGGTGGAGCTGGGAAGGCGATGGATGAGCGGGCGCAGGAGTGGTGCAGCGCGGCCGACGATCGGGGCCAAGCGATGCCCCACGTAGTTGAAGTAGCCGCCAAACAGCTCGTCGCCACCCTCGCCGGAGAGAGCGACTTTTACATGCTCGCGAGCAAGTTGGGAGACGAGGTACGTGGGAATGGCCGACGAATCGGCAAACGGCTCGTCGAAGATCTCCGCCATCTTTGGCAGCAACTCGAGCGCGTTGGGTTTCAGCACCATCTCGTGGTGGTCGGTGCTGTATCGCTGAGCCACCGAACGGGCCCGTTCACGTTCGTCAAAGCCGGCTTCGTCGAAACCGATCGTGAAGGTGCTCACCTTCGACGCGCCGTTCTCCGAGGCCAGGGCGGCCAGAGCGGAGGAGTCAACTCCGCCGGAAAGCAGCACCCCGACCGGGACATCGGCGATGAGGTGGGCCTTGACCGAGTTGGCCAATCGCTCGCGGATCTCCTCGGCCAGATCCTCTTCGCTCCGGCGCAGTAGGCCCATGGAGGGTCCGGGAAGTGGGGCGGCGTAGCGTTCGATACGGGCCGTTCGTGTGGTGTCGGTTCCCTCCCACACCATCACGTGCCCGGCGGGGAGTTTCTTCGCGTCGCGGAAGATGGTGAGCGGGGCCGGAATACAGGAGTAGGCCAGGTACGCCTCCAGGGCGTCCAGGTCGATGTCCTTCGAGAAACCCGGCTGCTGCAGGAGGGCCTTCAACTCGGACGCGAAGGAGATGCTGGTGGCGGTCATCCGGTAGTACATCGGCTTGATGCCGTACTGGTCCCGGGTCAGGACGAAACGGCGGCGCGGCACATCCCAGATCGCAACGGCGAACATCCCGCGCAAGCGTTTGGCGAAGGCGGGGCCGTGCTCCTCGTACAGGTGCACGAGCACCTCGGTGTCGGAGTTCGTGCGGAACTGGTGGCCTTTGCCTTCAAGCTCCTCTTTCAGCTCCCGGTAGTTGTAGATCTCACCGTTCTGGACGACGTGGACGGTGCCGTCCTCGTTGGCAATGGGCTGGTCACCACCGGCCAGGTCGATGATCGATAGGCGTCGGTTGGCGATTGCGGCCACTCCGTCGCAAAAAACGCCCGCCGCATCGGGTCCGCGGTGCGACAGCGCATCGTTCATGCGCGTCACGACGTCCCGGTCGACACGCTCTCCTGTGAGCGACACAAGGCCGCAGATTCCACACATTCGACAATTCTACCCGGGGGTGCAAATCGGCACTGCGACGTTTCCCAACCCGGCCGATCTCGCGATGGCAACCCACCCATCGTTCACATCCCTTCTGCGACATCGCACAAAGTCCCTTCTGGCCCCGATCCGCGATTCTTTCCGGGAGAGGCGTCGGCAGATTGCTGCCCAGAGTTTGTGCGTATCGAGTGCCCGTCGACGCCACTTGGGCGTCCCCCGTGCGCCAAGTGGCGGGAGGCGGTCGCGCCCCGGCACTGGGCCGAGACGCCCGGGAACACCGTCGAATCGTTCTCGGTCGGGTCGGAAGGTACCTACGGGCGGTATCGTGCCCGGCGTGTTGGCCCGGCGACCCGAATCCGCTCTCATCGCATACTTGCTGTGTGACAAGTAATCGAATGGAGGAACCTAGGGACGCACATCATCGGGGTTTGCGGCGGGGGCTTATCGGTGTGGGACTGCCGCTGGTGGTGTTCACCCTTCTCGCCGTTTGGGTTGCGCCGCGAGCCCCGGGTCCGATTGACCGGGCGGTGTTCGCCCACCTCTATAGCGGCGTCTCGGACTGGCCGCTTGGATCAACACCGGGGCGGGACAACGCGTTTCTGCAGAAGGTGATGCCCCAGCTGTTTCGCCTCACCGACGACCGCGAACTGGCGCTCCTTGTCGCGGCGGCTCTCGTGGCACTGATTGCCCTCCGTCGGGTGCGGGCAGCGCTCTTTGCCATGACCGTACTTGTCGCCGGCCTGGCCTCACCGTTCGTCAAGACGCTGTTCCACCGGGGATCGCCGTTTCCCCTGCCCGGGGACAACTCGTTCCCCAGCGGTCACGGCATGGCGACCATGGCGATCGCCGGGGCCCTTGTGGTGCTCGTCTGGGGGACCCGATGGGCCATTCCCGCCCTGGTTGCTGCCAGCTTCTTCGTCGTCGCCATTGGCGCCGCGGTCATTGCCGACGGAGGGCACTGGTTGTCGGACGTGATCGCCGGTTGGTGCCTGACGATTGCCTGGATCACCACCATTTGTCTCGTCCTCGCCCGAGTCGCCGGGACCGTGCCGTTAGGGCGTTACCTCAGGTTCCCGGGATGGCCTGTGCGGTCCCGCCCCGGCTAAAGCACGGTGAGGTGGGGTGGCCAGGAGCCACCCCACCTCAACCGGCTGCTACGACTCGACTGCGCCGAGGTCCGCGCCCGTCCCGGACGGACGTGCCGTTCCGAACAGGTCGAACGCCGGCATGTACGCCGCCTCAGCCTTCCCAAGGGCGGGGCTCCCAGGAGCCAGTCGGAAGTCTCCCGCTGCGCGATTGACGAACAGCGGATCGCCGGTGATGGCGGTGCCGTGGGTGAACGACGTGCCGGTAAGACCGCCACCGGAGTTGCCGAACGCAAGGTTGTTGCGCTCGATGTTGTCGGTGCCGGCGCTGCCGCCCCAGTAGGTCATCAAGCCGGCCTCACCGTTGAAGGCAAGGATGTTGCCGATGATGCGCGCGCCGTTCGTGGTGGTGCTGTCCTGGCTTCCTACGATGATGCCGCCGCGGCCGTTCTCCACCACGGTGTTGGCCGAGACGATGATCCCCGAGTTCGACGGGTAGATCTGGATGCCGTATCCGTTGCGGGCGCCGCGAACCACGTTGCCGGTAACGACATGGTTCGATCCCTCGATGTAGATGTTGTGGTCAAGTCCGGTTGGGCCCGAGCCACCGTTGTCGTGGAAGTTGCAGCCGATGATGTGGATGGAGCTGGTGGTGCGCTCCGAGAAGAATCCCTGGCGGGCCGAGCCGCGCACCTCACAGGCCGAGAACTCGATGTGGTGCACGTTGTTCATAGCATAGATGTTCGTGGTCGAGGCACCGGTTGCGCCTTCGAACACCAGGCCCTGGAAACGCAGGTACTGCGCACCGGGATTCAAGTCGAGTGCCTCGCCGCCGGTAGAGCGGATGACGACGTTCTCGCCCGGGGCGTTGCGAATGGTGATCGGCGCGGCAGCCGTGCCGCCGCGGGCGATGCTCAGGCTTTGGCTGTACGTGCCACCGCTCACAACGGCGGTCTGGCCCGCTTGAAGGGTGGCCAGGGCTTTCCCAATCGTGCGCCACGGCGCGGCGGAGGTTCCCGGGTTCGTGTCCGATCCGGTGGTGGCCACAGAGAAGGTCGATCCGGTCGACGGGGCGAGGCGTGCCGGAAGGCTGCCCCCGCCTGTGGTTCCGGGGACCGTGCCCGGGCCAGGCGTCGGTGTAGGCGTCGGCGTGGGGGTGGGCGTCGGCGTCGGGGCAGGCGTGGGCGTGGGGGCGGGAGTCGGGGTCGGCACCGACGCGCAGGCGAGCGTACGCACCGCGATCTCGGTGACGTTGGCACGGGTCGTGCCTACTCCGACGACGTATCGCGTGTCGCACGCGAGACCGGAGAAGGACCACGAGGAGCGCGTCGTACGCGCCATGCGAGCGTCGTTCAGGAAGACGCGCACGTTGGCGCCGCTGGCGCGCCAGTTGACCGTGATTGCCGATTGAGTCCGGCTCGTCGCGGTCAGCGACTGAACCGTTCGCGGGGCGACGTTACGCGCCGCGGGATGTGCCGCACGCTTCGCTGCGGCCGCGGGGCGCTTGGCGTTTCCGGCCGCATCAGCGGCGGCCGTGAGGGATGCGGATCCCACAAGTAGTGAGGCTCCGACGAGCGCGCGCGCGAGGGGAGTCGCTCGCGGCAGTGCGAGTCCAACGTTCATTGCAAAACCGTCCTTGTTCACTCAGTCCCAAGCGAGACGACGCGGGTGCGAATCTCGGCGAGGTTGTTCGTCGACGTCCATGTGTCGGCACCGGCACGTGTCCGCGTGCGGTGCGAGAAAGGCACGATTCCATTCGTGCTCTCACTCCTTTCATCGGCAAGCACTCGTCAAACCTGAGGGACGACGCCGCGAGTGTGAGCGATCTCTCCGCGACCGTGACGCGCCCGTAAGGACGCGGCGATCTGTGACTTGGCGGTCTTCTTGCCATCGGCCAAGTGGCCCTACCCCCTCGAGGGAGAGGCTCGATCCCTCAGCCGGACATCACCGCCTGCGCGTCAGAGCTGTGCCAATCGCACCGGCGAGATGGTCACGTGCGGGGTCGCGATTGTGAACGTGGGGTTTCGCGGCTGATCGACTTGGGGCGCACGGGTCCCACCGCCTCTCGCCGCCCCGAAGCGGCCCACTACTCCTGCGGGAAGTCGTCGAAAGAGACGTCTCTCAGGGGGGAGGGCGTGCGTCTCGGACACAGGTACTTGTCAATTGACAAGTACCTGTGTCCGATGTCTTGCCGGTGTGCCCGAGCGGGGCGAGAACCCTTTGACCATTTCATCCGAGGCCATGCCCAGGCACACACGAGCGAGACGATGGCGAGGGGCGGGATGCCCTCGCCATCGTTGCGGGAAACTCCTAGCCCTCGTACGCCCCGAGGTCGGGGCCGCCGCCCGCTGGACGAGCGTTGCCCGCCAGGTCGGCTGCGGGTGTGAAGGCTGCCTCGCCCCTGTTGAGGGCGGGGCTCGAACCACTCAGGCGGAAGTCGCCGCCGGCGCGGTTCACAAACAGCGGATCGCCACCAATCGGAGCCAGATGAGCGATCGACGTCCCCGTCAGGTCGCCGCCACTGTTGCCGTAGCCGAGGTTGCTGCGTTCCGCGTTGTCGCTTCCCGCGCTGCCTCCCCAGTAGGTTGACAGGCCGGCCCCGCCATTGAACGCGAGGATGTTCCCCACGATGCGTGCGCCGTTCGTCGTGCCACCACTCTGGCTGCCGACGATGATGCCGCCACGGCCGTTGTCCACGACGGTATTCGCGGAAACGACGATGCCGCTGCTGGACGGGTAGATCTGGATGCCGTAGCCGTTACGGGCGTTGCGCACCAGCGAACTCGTGATGACGTGGTTCGATCCCTGGATGTAGACGTTGTGGTCCAGGCCGTTGGGGCCCGACCCGCCGTTGTCGTGAATGTTGCAGGCGATGATGTGGATCGAGCTTGTACTCGCCTCTGAGAAGAAGCCCTGACGAGCCGATCCACGGATCTCACAGCCGAGAAACTCGATGTGATTGACGTTGCTCTGCGCGTAGATGTTGGTGGTGGACGACCCCGTTGCTCCTTCGAACACAAGGCCTTGAAAACGCAGGTATTGCGCTCCGGAGCTCATCTCGAGTGCGCCGCCACCAACCGAGTGCACCACCGGTGCCTGTCCCGGTGCGTTGCGGATCGTGATGGGCGCGCTGGCGGTGCCTCCGCGACTGGTGCGGAGCGACTCGTTGTAGGTGCCGCCCGAGACCACCGCGGATTGACCCGCGGAGAGCGACTGGAGGGCCTTCCCAATGGTCCGCCACGGGGCCGCAGCGGTGCCCGGGCCCGAGTCGGAGCCCGTCGTGGCCACGTAGAACGTCGCCCCGGTTGATTGGGCGATGCGGGCGGGGAGCCCGTTTCCTCCCGAGCCGCCCGGAAATGCACCGGCGCCGCCACCGCCACCGACGGGTGTCGGGGCGGGCGTTGTGCCGCCTCCGCCACAGCGGCGGGTGCGTACGACGGCGCCGGCAATGCGGGAGCCGGGCGCCTGGACGCCAAGGATCTGGCGGCGGCCGCAGGAGAGCCGCGTGAAGGTGTAGACGCTCTTCGTGGTTCGTGCCACGACTCGTCGGTTGAGATAGACGGTTACGGGTCCTGTTACGCCGCGTGGCCTTTGCCAGCGGAGCGAGATCGTGCGGGTCGATAGTTTCGTGACGCGCAGCGAGTGCGGCGGCCGGCGGCCACGGCGACTCGCGGACAGCGATGACACCGTCGTGGTGTCAGCGCGAGGTGATGTCGAGGTGGTCGGCGCGCCGGATGCGGGTCCGGCCGCGCTGATGGCAATCAGTGCGCTGACAACCGCGGCACCGGTGAGGGCGCGGACGGTATGTCGGGCAAGGGATGACGTCTCTGATGTTTTATCCATGAGCGCCACACTAGCCAAAGGTATAGGTCAACGCGCAATCGTATCGGTTGGCAGAGACCAAAATCCCGCAAACATGCGATTTTCACGTCTAGTTGCCTACTATACTAGGCAGTCCGTGTCTCCGCATCTACCGCAATTCTGAGGTGGGGCGGGGCCGATCAACCGTCGCCGCGCAATGGTCGTTTGATCAATTCGGTCGCGGCCGGCACGGCCGCCGATCGTGTGCGATGCCGCCGTGTGGCCCCCCCGGATGGCCAGTGCATTCGCTCGAGAAGACTGGCCGGTCGGGCGATGGCTGGCGCGGGCTCGCACCGCTACCCTGAACGGGTCCCGTTGAGCGTCCCTTGCCTGTCACATGGAGGTGTCGGGCCCCCTGTATCGCGTTGAGAACATCGCTTCGTTGATTCGAACGCGCCGCGCCCGTCGTGCTGCGGGTGCGGGCATTGGCTCCACCGTGCTTCTGTTGGGCCTCACAAGCCTGTTCACCGACATTTCCTCGGAGATGGTGGCCACCGTCTTGCCGGTCTACTTCGTTGGCACGCTCAGCTTCTCGCCCTTTGCCTTCGGAATCATTGACGGCCTCTACCAGGGCGCCGCCGCCATTGTCCGTCTGGTCGGCGGGTTCTCCGCCGATCGCTGGCGCCGCCACAAGGAGGTGGCCGGCATCGGCTACGGCCTCTCCGCGATCAGCAAGCTGGGGTATTTGGCGGCAGGCGCATCCGTGCCCGGCGCCAGCGCCGTGGTCACAATCGACCGCGTCGGCAAGGGACTCCGCACCGCGCCCCGCGATGCGATGATCTCCCTGTCGAGCACCGCCGAGAACCGCGCAACCGCATTCGGTGTCCACCGCGGGCTCGACACCATGGGCGCCATGCTCGGCCCGGCAATCGCCTTTGGACTACTCGAGCTGACCCCGGGCGACTTCGATCCGCTATTTGTCGTGAGCTTTTGCTTCGGGCTCATCGGTGTCGCGATTCTGGTCCTGTTCGTGCGAAACCCGCCGGCCCCCGCGGTTGCGACAGCGGCCCTCACTCCGCGCGAGGCGGTGGGCACGCTGGCGTCCCGGCCCTTTCGTCGCTTGGTCATCGCCGGCGGCCTTCTGGGCCTGGTGACCATCAGTGACGGCTTCCTCTACCTCGGCCTCGAGCGCAACTTCGGGTTTCGCCCCTCGCTGTTTCCGCTGCTGTTCGTGGCGACGGCCTTTGTCTACATGTTGTTCGCGGTGCCCATGGGGCGGTTGGCCGATCGCGTCGGCGCGCGCAAGGTCTTCATCGGCGGGTACGCCCTGCTGGGCATCGTCTACACCTCGCTGCTCGTGACGTCCGGGGGCACGCCTGTGCTGGTGGGGTACCTCATCGTGCTGGGAGTGTTCTATGCCGCCACCGACGGAGTGCTGATGGCGATTGCGGCAAACCTTCTCCCCGAGCGGGCGCACGCGAGCGGAATGGCCATTCTCCTCACCAGCGTCGGCATCGGCCGGCTGGTCTCGTCCATCGTCTTTGGGCTCCTTTGGACCCAGACCGGGCTTGAGAACGCCGTCGTGGTGTTCTTGAGCGCCCTCGTGGTGACGGTGATCGTGTCCGCGCTCATCCTGCGATCCACCCCGCGGGTGGCTCATGCCTAACTCCTCCCGCGCACGGCTCCTCGCGTTTCTCGCGGTCCTCGTGGGCGCCATCGCCGTTGCCACGACGGCGATCCTGCGCGGTCGCGACGCGCCGAACGTGGTCGACGCGCTCACGCCCGCATCCGACGCTTTGCCCCCGGCGCCGTTCGTCATGTTCCGCGCCCTGGACGGCAACCGGGCCGACGCGTTCGGCAAGGTGGGGTACGCCACCCTCGCCGACGGCGCGGGACCCGTCCAGGGCGCACCGCTCGAATGCGACCGCATCCACTTCGCCGGCGGACGTGGCATCTGCCTCAAACGCACCGCGGCGCTGAAATACGTGGCCCGCATCGTCGACGAACGCCTCACCGCGGTCCATGAGCTTCCCTTGACCGGGCTGCCCAGCCGTACACGTGTCTCGGCCGACGGGCGCTACGGGGCGGTCACCGCGTTTACCCGCGGACACAACTACGCCCGACCGGGTCAGTTCTCCACGGCCACGACGCTCGTCGAGATGGCGACGGGGCGCTCGCTGGGCAACCTCGAGGAGTTTGCCGTCACCCGCGATGATCGCGCGTTTCGTTCCGTTGACTTCAACTTCTGGGGCGTCACGTTCTTCCCCGATTCGTCCCGATTCGTCGCCACCCTCGCCACGCGCGGGCGCACCTACCTGGTGTCGGGTGATGTCACGGCGCGCACGATGCGCGTGGAGCACGAAAACGTGGAGTGCCCATCGCTGTCGCCCGACGGAACCCGTGTCGGCTACAAGAAGCGGGTCGGCGGCCCGGGTGTGTGGCGGTTCCATGTGCTCGACCTGGCGACGCGCAGGGAGACGGCTCTGGCCGAGACGCGCTCCATCGACGATCAGCTCGAATGGCGCGATGACACCACCGTCCTCTTCGGCTTCGCCGAGGACATCTTCACCATGCCCGCCGACGGCAGCGGCGCCCCGCAACTCTTCCTCGACGGGGCCGATTCCCCCGCGGTGATCCGCTCATGACCATCACTCGCCGAACGGCATCTGCCCCGACCACCGAATCACACCGACTGTAAAAGCGCTGTTAAGCCCCCCTAAATGGAGTCCGTTTTTGTGACAAAAACTGATACTTTCTCGCACCTCGCGTGGGTCTCCACGCCGTCCCGGTTTACACGTGAAGGAGCCCCGCATGGACGCTAAACCAACCTCCCCCCGATTCCGTCGGTACCGCACTCTTGCCGTCGCCACGTTTTCCCTCGCCGCCCTCGCGGGCGCCGCACCGGCCATGGCCTTCGAAGGCGTGGGCGACCGCGTCTTCCACGACGTCAACAACAACGGGATCTTTGGTGCCGGCGAGGTCGGCATTGCGGGTGTGACGGTCACAATCGAGCTCGACAACGGCGACAACTCGCTTCCGATCGACCCCGTCACAGCGCGGCGCGAGGGCGCCAGCGACTGCTTGCCCGACGCCCTGCCCGCCTACCCCGGTCGCACCCAAGCGACCAACGCCGATGGCGCCTACTACTTCAACGGCGTCGGTGAAGGGAACTACATCATCGAGGTGGCGCCGTCGAACTTCGTTGCCGGAGGACCGCTTGCGGGCTGGACCAGCTCGACGGGCAGCGCGCTCACGACGGGGCCGTACGAGCCCGGCATTGTCGAGTCGGGCGACGTCGCCGACGACAACAAGGACCACGGCACCGTGTCCGGCGATCGCATCCGCATCTGCAACGTCAAGCTGCGCCCGAACGAGGAGCCCGTCGGTGAATCCCCGACCCCGGGCATCACCCTCGACCCCGTCGACGCCAGCCAAAACACCACCGTCGACTTCGGCGTGTTCAAGCCGGCCTCCGGCGGAGGCATCACCCCGGGAACGCCGCCCAAGCCCAGCACGGGCACCGGACCGGACACCGGCGGCACGGCGCCGAAGCCCGCCTGGCGGATTGGTGACCGGGTCTGGAGTGACGCCGACAAGGACGGCATTCAGGATCCCGCAGAGGTCGGCATCGAGGGCGTCGAGGTGACGTTCTACGACAGCGTCGGCGCGGTGCTCGGAGTGACGACGACAGATCGTCGCGGGGCGTATCGCTTCGACGGGCTTCTTGCCGGCACATTCCGGCTCGGGTTCGGGAAGCTCCCACGTGGTGCGAAGGCCAGCCCCAACGGGAAGGGCAACAACCGCAAAGCGGACTCCGATGTCATCCCGTCAACCGGTCGCACATCGGCGATCAGGGTGGCGGCGGGTGACCTGCGCATCGACATCGATGCCGGGTTCTTCGTGCCGACGATGGTCGCCGGACGGGTGTGGACCGATACCGATGGTGACGGCCAGCAGGACGCTGACGAGAAGGGTGTACGCGGCGTCACGGTGACGCTCACGAACGTCGTCGACAAGACCGTCCGTCGAAATCCGGACGAATGGCAAGGGCAAGTTCTTCTTCACCAACCTTGCTCCGGGCCGGTACGTCGTCGCGACGGTCGGCCTACCGACAGGCGCGACGTACACGGCGCGCAACAAAGGATCCGACCTCACCGACTCCGACGTGCGTCCGGCCACCGGTCGTACCGCCCCGATCAGGATTGCCGCCGGCCAGCAGGTGCTGACGGTCGGCGCCGGGCTGCGGTCGTAGTTCCCTCCGTCGATTGACGTGCGTGTCAGGTGCCCGGCTCCGGCCGGGCACCTCGACCAACGTCCAGTCCAAACGCGTTTCTCTGCGGGGGTTTTCTATACGTCCGGGGGGGAGTAAATCGCGCCGCTGAAGTTATCCTGATAACAGGAAATGGCGGGGTTGCCCGCATGCAGGTTTCTGAAGGAACAGATTCTCCTGAGAAATGAGCGCCCGTGAATCACCGCGTCACCCACACCGACCGATACGCCGTTTGGATTGCGGTACCCATGGGTGGCACGCCGGGCATTCGAGCACACAGCGCGCAAACGGAGGTGCAGCGTTGACGACGTCACTTCATTCACCGGTCAGCGACCGCTGGGACAGCGACGGCCTCGAGCCGCGTGAGCCGCGCCGCGCCGTTGTCCTTGCTGGTGGGCGCGGAACGCGGCTTGCCCCGTACACGCAGGTGCTGCCGAAGCCGCTCATGCCGATCGGCGAGCGGGCCATCCTCGAGATCGTGATCGGTCAGCTCCAAGACTCGGGCGTTACCGATGTGACGCTGTCGGTGGGCTACCTCGCGCACCTCATCCAGGCAGTTCTCGATCACGCCCGCGGCATCGATGTCGACCTCCGCTACGTACACGAGCAGGAGCCGCTCGGTACCGCCGCGCCGCTTCGCCTCATCCCGGACCTCACCGAAACCTTCCTCGCGATGAACGGTGATGTGCTCACCGACCTCGACTACGACGACATGATCGCTCATCACCGTGAACAGGGCAGCCTGCTCACCATCGCCACCCACGAGCGTGTCGTGAAGATCGACTACGGCGTCCTCGCCGTCGACTCCACCGGCCGCCTCCGCGGCTTTCAGGAGAAGCCCGAGATCAGCACGACGGTCAGCATGGGTATCTACGTGATCGAGCCCGAGGCTCTGGCCTACCTGCCGGCTGCCGGACGCTTCGACCTTCCCGACCTCGTCGGCGCACTGCTCGACGACGACCGCCCCGTCGGCACGTACACGCACGACGGCCTGTGGTTCGACATCGGTCGCCAAGAGGACTACGCCATGGCCGCATCGACGTGGCTTGAGCGTGAGGTGCGCCCACGCCGTCCCATTCGCCTCCGCGCCTCGGCCGCCTAAACCCGGCACCCCGCCCGTGGGCGGGGGTGCGGGGCGCATAGGATCTTGTGGTGCGCTACGCCGTTCTCGCCGATATTCACGGCAACCTCCCGGCCCTGGAGGCGGTCCTTGCTGACCTCGCGAGGCACGAGGTCGACGGGGTACTCTGCCTCGGTGATCTCGTGGGCTACGGACCGTTCCCGAACGAGTGCATCGCCGCCGTTGCCCGTCTTAGCGGTCCGGTCGTGGCCGGTAACCATGACCTCATCGCGCTGGGCGCGCTGTCGGACGCGCGGTGCATCCGGTTGGCGCGACGCACCCTGAACTGGACGCGCATCGCCCTCACCCCCGCCTCCCACGGTTTTCTCGCGGCCCTGCCGGGCCGAGCCGACGCCGGCGGCGGGGTTGTCCTGTGCCATGGCACGCTCGACGACCCGCAGGAGTACCTCACCACGCCCACGCAAGCCATCGACAACCTCGCTCGGCTCGGTACGGCTGCGGACATCCTGCTCGTGGGTCATACGCATCGTCCATTGGCCATGGGCGCCGACGGGCGTGTCCTTTCGGTGACACCCTCGGGTGAGCTGGTGTTCGGGCGTGAGTCGGTTGTGCTCAATCCGGGCGCCGTCGGACAGGTGCGGGGCGGCCCGGTCGTCGCGCGTTACCTGACGCTCGATACCGACGAACGGGTGGCGCACTTCCGTCAGGTGGGATACAACGTTGCCCGCACTCGCAGGGAACTGCGCCGTCAGGGACTGCCGGCGGGAACCTACCGTCTACGTCGCTCCGCTTTCGGCGCCGTCCGTCGCGTCGGGCGTCTGGTCGTTGGCGCCGCCGCCCGCCGCGTCTGACCGGGCGAAACGACCCGACGGGTTGTCTGGGTCGTTTCGTTTGCGCATCCACTCCCGCAGGTGCCACAAGGGCTCGGCGCGCGAGCGCGCCACGTGGGGAACGAACACATTCTGGCCACCGTACTTGCGCTTGTACTCTCCGCCCCCGCCCAAGTCGAAGATCGTGACACCACGCTCTTTCCAGTGGCGCAACGCGTGCCAGAAGATGGCTTCGTTGGGCCGATGTTGCTGACCCGACTGCAGGCTGGCCCCACCCCAGAAGAACATTGTTGACCCCAGGGCCGGGAAGATCCCCGTGGCGATTGGCGCGCCCTCAGGGTCGCGTGCGCGCAGCAGCAACACCCGCCCCGCCGGGTGCAGATGGCGGATGAGTGACCGAACGCGCGCGACATCGTAGGTGGGGCGGAGGTTCTGCTTTGCGAACACGTCTTCGAGTTGGACGTAGTACTCGTCGGCGAACCCCTCAACGTCGGCCTCCTCGATGGCCAGGCCCACTTTCTCGGACCGGCGAATGGCGCGGCGGCAGGCGCTCGAGAACCGCCCGAAAATCTCCTCCTCCGAGTCGGACAGATCGATGTCATAGGTCTCGAACTGCTCCACGTGGGCCCGGGGATCACGCACGTCGACGGCCGTGAGGTTGCGGTCACGAAATTCGATGTGATGACATCGCAGCTCACCTAGGGCAAATGCGATGAGCGCCTCCAAAGCATCCGCCCGTGATACCTCGGGCATGAGATTGAACCCTTGGTACGCAGTTGACCAGCCGGGCAAGGGGCTTCCCAGGATCCGCACGCCGAAACGCTTCGCAATCAGCCCGGTGAAATGCCCGACCGTTCTCTCACCATCGCGAACGTCGGCGATGACGACATCGGCGCCTTGCGTTTCGACGATGAACCGAAGCCAGGGGAGTGACTGGGTGACAAATCGATCCGGGAATGCGTCGAGGCGCTCCCAATCGACTTCGCGGGGGTAACGACGAACGAGGGTGAGGACGGGCGATCCTTGATTCGGGGATGGACGAGAGGCGATGATAGCCGGGCTGGGATCAGCCCGGCAAACACGGGTCGACGTGCGCCATTCGCTACACTCTGTGGACTGCCTGTGACCATCTTTTGCGCACACCGAATGCGGCCCAGGAGAGCGTGATGACGATTCGTTGGCCCGAGGGCAAGCGGTTTGCGTTCACGGTGGTCGACGACACGGACGAATCGACGCTCGAGAACACCAAGCCCGTCTACGACCTGCTCGACGAACTCGGTCTGCGCACCACAAAGACCGTGTGGCCGCTCGCACCGACACGCACCCCGAAGTACGGTGGGCTCACCCTGGAGGACGATGCGTACCGCGCCTGGGTGCTCGATCTGCAGCGGCAGGGGTTCGAGATCGCGATCCACGGCACAACCGACCATCCGTCGGAACGGCCCGATGTCGAACGCGGGCTTGACTACTTCCGCGAGGTCATCGGCGCCGACCCGCGCATGCACATCAACCACGATGGCCAGACGGAGGGCATCTACTGGGGTGATGCCCGGCTCAACCAACCCCTGCGATCGGTCTACCGCCTGGCGAACCGTGCAGCCAGGCAGGACCGTCGCAACTTCGGGCATGTCCCGGGTAGCCCCTACTTCTGGGGCGATCTCTGCCGTGATCGAGTCGAGTACGTGCGCAACTTCGTCTACTCCGACATCAACACCCTGGCTCAAGACCCGCACATGCCGTATCACGACAGCAGTCGGCCGTTCGTGAAGTACTGGTTCAGCGGCAGCAACGGCGCCGAGATCGGTCCGTGGCTCACCCTCCTGTCCGAAGCCAATCAGGATCGTCTGGTTGCCGAAGGAGGGGCATGTATCGCCTACACCCACTTCGCGCTCGGGTTCGTCGATGACGGAAAGCTCAACCCGCAGTTCGAGTCGCTCATGCGCCGACTGGCCGCCCTACCCGGGTGGTTCGTGCCGGCCTCCACGCTGCTCGACTATCTTCGGGAACAGCCCGGGTGGCAGGCACACGCCACCCCAGGCCACCTGCGCAGACTTCAGACCCGCTTCCTCGCCTCCCGCCTGCGCTCCGGCACGGCCTAAGGGCGTGGCAAAACCCCCCATTTGGGGGAGGGAGTTTTTCCACCCTTGGGCTATCCTCAGACGAAGAGTGTGATGTCCCGCGCGCCGTCTCAGACGGCGCTTCCCGCCACAGCAAAGGATTGCGTGATGTCTGCCCGCAACCAGTCAACCAACGCCGCTGTCGCACCCGCCCTGCGGGTGTCGCTTTCGGATGTCGCCGTCGACGACGTCCTCCTCGCAGCCGCCCACGACGCGGTCGCGTCGGGGTGGTGGAGCATGGGCCCGCGCGTGGCCGCGTTCGAGCAGGAGTTCGCCGAGATGTGCGGCGTGTCACATGCCTTCGTCGTGGCCAACGGCACTGCCGCAATCCACATCGCCCTGCTCGCCGTCGGCATCGGCCCGGGCGACGAGGTCATCGTGCCGTCGCTGACCTTCGTGGCCGCCGCCAATATGGTTCGCGCCGTGGGAGCCACCCCGGTTTTGTGCGACATTCTCGGCCCTCACGACCTGAACCTCGATTCGGCAGATGTCTCCGCCGCGGTCACCCCGGCGACGCGGGCCATCATGCCGGTGCACTACGGCGGTTTCCCGTGCGATCTGACGGCTCTCGGACGAATCGCCGACGAACACAACCTCGTCATCATCGAGGACGCCGCCCACGCCCCCGGGGCCTCCCTCGACGGCCGTCGTCTCGGCTCCATCGGCGCCGCCGGCTGCTTCAGCTTCTTCTCCAACAAGAACCTCCCCGTGGGGGAGGGTGGCATGGTCACCACCAACGACGACGACATCGCCGAGCAGATGCGCCTCCTACGCTCGCACGGGATGACAACCCTCACCTGGGACCGCCACCGCGGCCACGCGTCCGGGTACGACGTGCTGCTCCACGGGTTCAACTACCGACTCGACGAGTTGCGCGCCGCCATCGGCAGCGTGCAGTTGGCACGACTCGACGACAACAACGCTGCGCGCGGCCGCCACGCCGCGCGCTACCGCGCTGCCCTCGCGGCCATCGACGGGGTACAGGTGCCGTTTGCCGACACCGCCGCCGACGCCATCTCGGCCTACCACCTCGAGGAAATCCTGCTCCCGAAGGGGGTCAATCGCCACGCGGTGCGCGAGCACCTCACCGCCGCAGGCGTCCAGACCAGCGTGCACTACCCGCCGATTCACACCTTCCAGGCCTTTGCAAACGTCGCAGACGATCGCTCGCTTGCCGAATACCGATGCGGTTGCGGAACGGTTGCTGACGTTGCCGCTCTATCCACACCTCACCGACGATCAGATCGACTTCGTGGTGCAGTCGCTCGGCCAGGCCATTTCCGAGGTCGGCGAGTGAGCAGCACCGAGGCGATTCGTCGCGTCTCCATCATCGCCCCGATGCGCAACGAGGCCCGTCACATCGCCACATTCGCGCGGTCCGTTGCCGATCAGGACTTCGCGGGTGAACTCGACCTCATCGTCGCCGATGGCGATTCCGATGACGGACTCGCCCGACATTCTTCGCGCCGTCTGCGCCGAGCACGGCGTGCCACTGACGGTCGTCGCCAACCCGCGACGCATCGTGCCAACCGGCCTCAACGAGTGCATTCGCCACACCACAGGCCGACCTGCTGGTGCGGATGGATTGCCATTCTTCCTACCCGCCCGACTACGTGCGCCGCTGCGTTGTTGCGGCCGACGAAACCGGCGCGTGGAACGTCGGCGGGGTCGTCATTCCCGAGGGCACGACACCCATGGAGCGGGCGGTGGCCTGCGCCATGGACAGCCCCTTCGGCGGTATCGGCTGGACCCGCCATGGCGACGGTACTGAGCGTGTGGAGGTGGACACCGTCACCTTCGGCGCGTTTCGACCCGAGGCGTTCCGCCATGCGGGGATGTTCGACGAGGACTTTGTGCGCAACCAGGATGACGAGTTCAACGTGCGCCTGCGCCGTGCCGGGGGACGCATCGTGCTCGACCCGGCCATCAGCCTGCGTTACACCCCGCGTGGAACCTGGCGTGGCGTTTTTCGCCAGTACTACGAGTACGGGCTCTGGAAGATCCCGGTCATGCGTAAGCACCAGGCCGTTCTCGGACTCCGCAGTCTCGCGCCAATCGGCCTGGTGGGGTCGCTTGCCGTGCTGGCGCCGCTGGCCGCGCCCTTTGGCTGGGCACGCCTGGCTCTGGGCGGTGAACTCGCGGTCTACGCGGGCGCTGCGGGTGTGTCGGCGGTCAAGGCGGTCTCACGACGGCGGGAGTCGGTTGGTCAGACGGCCCGTGTGCTCGCGGCGTTCCCGGCGTTCCACCTGGGGTACGGAATCGGGATGGCGCACGGCCTGCTTCGGGCGCTTACCCGTCGCGGCGTCGGAGTCGGGGTCGGGGTAGCCCGCCCGTCCAGTGATGGGCCAGCCAACTCGTCACACCCGTCAGGTCTGCCGCCACACGCGTAACCGGCGCGTCGTCCGGTACGCCCAGGATGGGCAAGCGATACGGGTCGGTGTGTGGCCCCACCCAGCCGGTGGCCGTGGTGCGCGCGGAGCGGTATCCGGCCTGCTGAACGGCCGCCACATCACGCGGTGAGTGATCACCGTTGGGATAGGCGAAATGATCGCAGGGACGCTCCACCAAGGTGGTGACCTCCTCACGGCACACGGCGATCTCCTGCTCGGCCTCGTGGTCGCTACACATGGGCAGGATCGGGTGAAAGCGCGTGTGGCCGCCGAACGCGATGTCGTCGCGCATCTCCGCGATCTCGGCAGCGTTGAGGGCCTGACGGTCGGTGGAGAACGCGGCGTCCTGTGCAAAGCCGGCCTCGGCCAGTACGGCGAGGCGCTCATGGTTGGGCAGTGCTTTCAGCGGCTCCGGATCGGGGGTATCGAGAAACCAGTAGTGGCGATTGGTCGCGACGATCTGGCTGCAGAGGTAGATCGTGGGCACCACCTCGTGCCGACGAAACACCTCGAGCAGTTCGCGGTTGCGCCGGTGCCCGTCATCGATGGTGATCACGACCGACCGCGGAGGCAGCTGTCGAAACGTTCGTCCGCGGAGCGCGTCGACGAGGGTGTCGAGGGAGATCGGCGTGTAGTGGGCCCGCAGGTAGGTCAGGTGCGTGTCGAGCGCGTCGGGGGTGGGGTCGTGGTACAGCAGGATCGAGGCGCGCCGCCGTGCCACCGTGGCGCGCACTGCCGCTGCCACCCCCGTCGTCACGATCACACGTGAAAGGGCGTCGGCCATCCGCGACATCAGGCGTTTTCCCCTGAGGCCCCTCGGCGCAGGCGCCGAATGATCGACCGGATGGTGTGTGCGAATGACGTCACGTCGCTAACACGGGGAATCAGCTGGCTCAGCGGTGTGGCGAGCGTGCGACTGAACAGCACGGCTGCGGCAAGCCCCCCGGCGGTGTACGCGACGGTCGAGGCGATTGCGGCACCCCGCCCGCCGTAGTCAGGGATGAGGACGATGTCGAGGATGATCGTCACCACGAACCCGACGCCCAGCGCGATGCTCGACCGGGTGGGGAAGCCCTGCGCCGTGAGGGCGCTGGCGAGCTGCTTCATGGCAATGACCCCGAACGCACCGAGGGCCAGGATCTGAAGGTCGTCAACCGACCCGCGGAACTCGTTGCCGAAGATCACGACGCACAGGAACGGTGCGGCGACCACCAGGCCGATAACCAGCAGGGCAGTCGACGCCACGGCGATGCGGAACACCGCTGCCCCGAGCGTCCCGGCGTCGTTGCGGTTCGCACGCACAAGGTCGGGGCGCTGCACCGCGGACAGAGCAGTTGGGAGGAAGTAGGCGGCTTCGGCCCAGGCAACAGCAACGCTGTAGAGACCGAGTTCTGTCGAACCTGCAAGGGCGAAAAGTATCCAGGCATCCATTCGGTAGTTGCCCAGGAGCATGACGCGACCCACATGGCTCTTCGCGCCGAAGACGATGCTCTCTCGCGCCAACGCTCGATCCGGCCGACCGAATCCCATCAGCTTCGATGCCACGTACGCCCCGAGCAACACGGTCGACAGCGCCTGGCCACCGATCCAGACGATGAGGGCTGACGCGATGCTGATGTCGCCAATCGCTGCCATTGCGCCATTGATGACGACATTGAGAACGGCCGGCACCACCAGGGCGGCGTTGGCGACGCCAAATCGATAGTCGGCCTGAACCAGATACCGAAGGAACACCTGCAGAATCAGCATCGGGATTGACGCCAACGCCAGCCAGCGCAGGAGGGTGTCGCTGTCTCCCGCGGCGCGGGGAACAAGCGCGATCAGCGCCCCCACGGCGATGATCGCCGCACCACCGAAAAGCAGCGCAAGCATGACGGCGTTCCCGGCCAGGGCACGGCGGCGTTCCGGTGAGCGCCCAACGATGTTGCCGATGGCTTCCTGGACGCCGATGGTGGCCAGGCTTGACGTGAGGTAGGCCATCGCCGTCAGGAACGCAACCTCGCCCCGGCCGCTGGCGCCAAGGCCGCGGGAGATGATGAGGGCATTTCCCAGCGACAGCGCTGCGGTGAGAACCTCGCTGCCGTAGGTCATGGCGGCGGCGCCCAGCAGGGAGCCGCGTCCCGACGCGGTCGTCGGGTCAGCGTCGACGGCGTCGGGTTCAGCGCGTGTTTCTGTCACCTGCCTCCGTGCCCGACGGGGGTGCGTGGCCGCCACCCCAGGTTTACGTCCGAGAGCTCACGGCGTGGCCGCCGCAACCGGCCAAATTGTATCGCGGGTTGGCGTCGACGCCGAACCCGTGCGCCTAGCGGCCGGGCACCGCTTCGACGGCGCCCAGATCGCGGCGCTTTCCCCGGGGGCGACCCGCGATGTCACGTCCGGGTGACAGTCCGATCACGGCCTTGCCGATGGCCGGGCTGCCGCGGCGAAGGCCGTAGTTGCGTGCGGTGAGGTTCACAAAACGTGGGGGGGCGAGGATGTTGCCCGACACGGCCACGCCTTCCCCGTCGAACGATCCATCCGCGTTGCTGGCAATGAGGTTGCCAAACGCACGGTTGTCGCCACCGGTGTTGCCTTCCCAGTAGCCAAGGATTCCTTGGGCGCGGTTTCGGGTGATGATGTTGTTCACCACCTGAGTGCTCTCGGTTGCGGTCTCGCCGTCACCACCAACGATCACCCCCGCCTTGCCGTTTGCCACGATGGTGTTGTTGGCGATGTCGGCGTTGTCGCAGTCGGGGTAGGCCTGAATGCCGAACGCGGCATTGTGCTCAACGATGTTGTTCGCAATCGTCGCGCCGTTGGTGTGGCTGCAGTAGATGCCGTGGTGGAACTGGCTGTCGTCGCCGTTGTCGTGAATGCGGTTGCCCAGGATGCGCACATCGTCGGCGGTATTGCCCGGGTCGCCCACGTAGATGGCGGAGATCGGTGAACCACTCATGTTGTTGCCGGACACCTCCACGTGGTCGCCACCGGAGACGTACACCAACGGATCATCCGACCCCGAACTCGAGCCGCGCACAAACCGCAGCCCTGACACCTGAATCCAGTTGGAGGTGATGATGAGCGACCCGGCAAACACGGCACGCTCACGCGGATAGCCGCGCAGCGTGATGGGCGCCCCGGCAGCCCCGCTGCGCTCGGTCGTCACCCGCTCGTCATACGTACCGCCCCGCACAAGAACCGTCTGCCCGGCCCCGGCGGCTCCCATCGCGTGCCCAATCGTCCGCCACGGACGCGCCAGGGTTCCCGGGTTACCGTCACTGCCGTTGGTGGCCACGTAACGCGCATTCGCCGGTTTCGGCCCCACCTTGCGGACGGGGGAGAACCCAGGGGGTGCCGCAACCGCCGACCCGGCGAACGTGAGAACCACCAAGCTGACTATTCGGGGAAGTCGTCGCGGCTGTTGCTTGCTCAGACACATCATGAGGGCCGCGACGGTACCACACGATGTGCGGTCGACCGCAAGCCCGTCAGGTCCAAACGATGGTGTCTCGTCCTGCGCGTTCGGGCGGTGGTGGGAACGCCTGAAGGTGGTGTTGCGATGACCGCCATCGCCGTCGGGCCCGATCAGGGCGCCCTGATCGTCGGGAGGGGGCTAGTGTGGCACGGACATGGCAATTCCCCGCGTTGCGCTGCACGTCCTTGTCTTCTTTCCACGTGGTGGCTCGGCACAGGTAGTGCGCTATCTGAGTCGTTTCCTGGGCTCCGCTGAGACGGGCTGGCGGACGCGGGTGGTGGCCGGATCCCTCGGTGATCCGGGGGACCCGGGCCACGCGGCGACCTTCTTCCGCGGCGTCGGCGAGCTGATCCCGGTGCCCTACGACGTGGCGCGTGCAGCCGCGCAGCCGCTGTGGGCGGACCCGCCACTCCATCCCTCGTACGAAGATCGCCCCGGGGCGCCGGACCAAGTGTTCGCCGCACTCGATGATGCCGTCTATGACCACCACGTTGCGGCATGGGAGACGATCCTCGGAGCTCCGGGAGTGCTCGACGGGGTCGACGTAGTCCACCTGCATCACCTCACCCCGGCGCACGAAGCACTCGCCCGCCTGGCGCCCGACGTGCCGGTCGTGACGCACATCCACGGCACTGAACTGCTCATGCTTCAGGCGATCCACGACGACGCGGGTTGGTTGCACGGAGAGGTATGGGCGGAACGAATGCGCGGCTGGGCGGCTCGGTCGACACGCATCCTGGCGTCCTCCACCGCCGCCGCCACTCTCGCCACACGGCTCCTGCGACTACCCCCCGGAGACATCACATTGGTCCCCAACGGTGTTGATCCCGATCTGTTCGACGGGGTTCGCGCCGACCCCGCGGAGCGGGCCGAGCGGTGGCGCGGGTGGTTGTGCGACGACCCGCGAGGCTGGACGCCGGAGGAGCCCTGGCCGGGTTCGGTGCGATACGAGCCGTCACAACTTACGGCGCTGCTCGACCCACGTGCCGTCGTCGTCTTGTTTGTTGGTCGATTCACCGCAGTCAAACGGACGGCGCTCCTCGTGCGCGCCCATGCCCGTGCGCGGACGGCACTCGGCCGCTCGTTGCCGCTCGTCGTCTGGGGTGGCGCGACGGGGGAATGGGAGGGCGAGCATCCTGCTCACGCCGTGGCAAAGTCTCCATGGTCGTCGGAGGTGTACCTGGCGGGCTGGCGCGGGCACCGTCATCTGGCGACCGCGCTGGCATCGGTTGATCTGCTGGCCGTGCCGTCTGTGGCGGAGAGCTTCGGTCTTGTCTACGTGGAGGCGATGGCGATGGGCGTGCCACCCATCGCGTGTGACGCAGCGGGGCCACCGACGTTCATCGACGCCGATCCCGCCTCACCGGACAGGGCGGGCTGGCTCGTGCCCCCCGACGACGAGACAGCACTCGTGGATGCACTCATCGCGGCAGTGAGCGACGCGCCGGAGCGGAAGCTCCGCGGTGCGAACGGCCGCGCGATGGTGACTCGAACTTTTACCTGGCCGGCCATCGCATCGGACCTGGCCGTCCTCTACGACGAGATCGCGAGCGCCGTCATTCCCCGCACGGACGACGCAACGATCGTCGGAGCGAAAACTGCGACTTGACGTCGAGCGAATTAAGGACCAAGATGCGTCGTGAGGATCCGCACAAACAAGTGGGTTGTTGCCATCCTCGTCGAACCGCACATCGGAGCACCACGGAATGCATCGCGGGCCCAGCCACCGACACCACAGAATCCTCGACGGGACAGCCCCGCAGGGTTCAAGCGCAGTCGCGCCGGTGAGTGGAGTGGGTCGTGAGCGGGTACCGTCGGGTCGCCCAACGCGGATAGCGGGCAGGTTCCACGATCAGCGAGCGAGCGCGCCCCGGTCGGGTGCGACGCCGCGAGAAGGAGCCGCCTTTGAATGAAGCGTCAATCGGGCGGCTTCACCTGTCTGCGTCGGTGCCGCCGCCTACGCAAAACAACTGAAAATATCGGCGCCAGCGATGCGCGTGAGTGCGTCCTTGCCGCCGCAGCGAGAACTCGGGGCCGCTGTTCGATCTGAACAGCGGCCCCGATGACGGGTGAGGGTCGTCGACGATGTTGAAGGGCGCTTCTGGCCCGGGAGTGGATCGCGGCGTGTCCGCCGTGGGCTCCTAACGCTGGGCGGTGCGGCGAATGAACTCGGCCACCCGGGTGGATTCCTTCTCCAGCGTGCCGTCGCGCACAAGTGCCAGGCCACGTTCTGCGCGGGCGGTTCGATCGACGGCGTTCGTATCGAGGTCGCGGATGGCGGCGACGAGGGCCGGCTGATCATCGGGTGGGATGAGCCGCCCCACGTCACCGTCGTTCAACGCCACGCGCACGCCACCCACGTCGGTGGCGATCACCGGGAGGCCCGCTGCCAGGGCTTCCATCAGCACCGCGGGGACGCCCTCGGTGAGCGCCACGTGAACGAAGGCGTGGGCATCGTGGTAGCGGGCCACCAGCTCCGGACCGAAGGCAACGAAACCGGGGAGATCGACGAGATGAGCGATGCCGAGGTCGGCCGCGATCGCGGCAACCTCCTCCATCATCGGGCCGGTGCCGACCCAAGTGAGGTGATAGCGATCTGGTGAGGTGGTGTTCAGCTCGGCAAGGGCGCGCACCAAAAGCAGCGGGTTCTTCTCACGATCGACACGCCCCACGGTCAGGAGACGAATGGGGCTGGTGGTCCAGTCTTTGGTTGATGGTCCGTTGGCCACGTCGCGATCGCGCATCAGCGAGACGGTCATGGTGTGCACGCGCGGTGTGGGCGCGCCGTAAGAGGCCGCGATCTGCGCGCCGACCGCCGTTGTTGCGGCGCGCTTGGCCAGGAGTCGAAACAGGCGGTCAATGCCCTGGGCCGCCAGTTGCGTGGGCGAGAGTCGGCCGCCGTCGGAACGTGAGCGGAAGTACTCGCTCGTGTCTTGGCGGATTCCCAGCACCACGTGCTTGCGTCGTGCCAGCGCCATCATGGCGAGGGCTCCGGCAAACGGGTGAGGGCCGAAGACCCACACCGCGTCCACGCCGCGAAGGCCGCGCCAAAATCCACGCAGGGTGCCTCCTGCTGCGCCGGCCATCCGCCGCAGCTGATGCAGATCACCGAAGTCGGGCAGCGGCACGACGGCGGCGTCAGCGGGGAGGTGAAAGCGCGGGTCGCCGGGGCCGTCGCTGATGCGGGCAAAGATGACGCGTCCGTCGAAGTGCCCGCCCACTTCGCAGGCAAAGGTGAGAAAGGGAAAGTCGGCCGGGTCGGCGGCGACCGCGCCGGGCTCACCGGTGATGCGGGCGTACGGTCCGTCGACATAGATTCCCAGGCGCATCGCGGTAGTCGATCAGTTCGCTGGTGCAAATGCGAGCGACGGTGTGGGCTCGCACGGACGAATTCACGGTTCGGCGGTCTGGGCCGATAACCTTGGCGAACTGTTTCGTCAATCGAGGAGTGGTTTCATGGGGGCTGGGGGATTCTGGGCGGGGCGCAAGGTGCTCGTGACGGGCGCCGGGGGTTTCATCGGAAGCCACCTTGCGGAGACGCTGGCCAAAGCCGGTGCCAACGTACGGGCGTTCGTGCGCTACAACTCGCGCAACGACCTGGGATGGCTTGAGCAAGCGGAGCCGGATGTCCTCGCGCAGATCGAGGTGTTCCGCGGCGACCTCATCAACCCCGAAGCCGTGACAAACGCGGTTGAGGGATGCGACACGGTGCTTCACCTCGGAGCGCTCATCCCGATCCCGTACTCCTATCAGCACCCTCGCGAGTTCGTCGACGCCAATGTCACCGGCGGGCTCAACATGTTCGAGGCATGCCGTCGTCTCGGCGTTCGTCGTCTCGTTCACACCTCATCGAGTGAGACCTACGGAACGGCGCAGCGCGTGCCGATCGACGAGGACCACCCCATGAACGCCCAGTCGCCGTACGCGGCGACCAAGGTGGGCGCCGACCAGCTGGCCCTCTCGTACAAGGTCTCGTTCGACCTGCCGGTGGTGGTAGTGCGCCCGTTCAACACGTACGGCCCGCGCCAAACCGCACGGGCGGTCATCCCCACCATCATCAGCCAGGCCCTGGCGCAGGACTCCATCGCGTTGGGCTCCGTCGAAACCACCCGCGACTTCCTGTTCGTGGCCGACACCGTCGCCGGAATGATGCGCTGCGCCGAGGTGGACGGCATCGAGGGTGAGGTCATCAACCTCGGCACCGGTGTCGAGGTGACCATCGCCGAGGTCGTTCGTCGCGTGCTCGCGATGTTGGGCAAAGACGTCCCCGTGAGTGAGGACGCCAGCCGTATGCGCCCCGCCGACAGCGAGGTGGAGCGCCTACTTGCCGATCCGTCCAAGGCCCATCGTCTGCTCGACTGGAAATCGGCCGTCGATCTGGACGAGGGCCTTCGCCGCACCGCCGACTGGATGGCCGGCTCCATCGATCAGTTCAAGACGACGCTCTACAACGTCTAGCCCTTCGGGGCGATTGCGGCGTCCCACACGGCGCGTTCGGCATCGGTGGGGGGACGGTAGGTGGCTTGGCGACGGCCGAGACGTTGGCGTGTGACCCGGACGTGGTCGAGGCCGAAGCCGACGTTGGCGCAGCCGCGTAGTGACGGGATGTTGTCAGCAGAGACGTAGGTAAAGCACTTGTTCGCCCCCGACTCGCGGGCCGCCACGAGCAACTGGTTCATGCCCACCGCCATCGCCCCGAGCTTGCGGTAGTTCACAAACGTGTAGGCGCCCTCCACCAGCGTCTCGCCGGGTTTGAGTGGCGGGAACTGGTTCGGTGTGACCGCCTCGAGTGGTGCTTGACCGCCGGGATGGAACAGCCATTGCGCGTAGATGGCATCGCCATTCTCCGCGGTGGCGACATAAAGCTGGTTCGCCCCGGCGGCGCATAGTCGCCGGCGTTGTTCCACCTCCACGCGGTCGCCACCGGCTACGCGGGCTGACTCGTCATCGAAGCCGCGGAATGTCCGCGGCTCACGGACGGCCATGTCAACCGGGATCTTGGCGGGACGTGGTTCGGGAAGATCCGTCAGGGAGCTGGCTAGGCCGAACGACACGCTGTCACTCCAGGCCCGCGAGCGAAGCGCCTTCCCGGTGTCGCGAAAGCCAAGCTTGCGTACGACCTCCACGATTGATGGCACCGCAGTTCGCTCCCTGGAGTGTTTGAGGACAGCCCCAACCCTGACGGGAGGGAGCCGACCGCAACGTGTCGACGAAGACTACGTCAGCGACTCATTCGATGCGAAAATGGGTGCGTCACCCAGAAGTACGCTCTCGCTTTGGTGCCGGCCCAGATTCCGTCGATGCCACGGATCAGCACACACGCTACCCCTGTTCCACAAGGACGGGAGCGGCAACGCCACCGGGATCACCAACACGACGACCGAGATCTCCGTCACCGCGAGCGGATCGTCGACGACGACTCAAACGACGGAGGAGTGCGACGCGGGCGGCGAGAACTGCCGTTCGCGGACGATCGTCGCGGATGACGACGCGGAGTATGTCAATCGAGAGGCGGATCAGTTCGTCATCACCAACGAGCTCGTCGACCAGGTCATCCGTGGGCTTGGCGCCGTCGTGACTCCGGTGGACCGGGGCTCCGACCCGGTCACAGACGGACAGGGCCCACAGGACCCGGGCAGCATCACCCCGATTGCGCTGATCGACGACCAAACCGGTACCCCCACCCTGATCCTCAGTCCACCGCGAGTGACGAAAGCACAGCCGGAGGTGCATCTGGGTCTGCCGAATCCTCGTGTCGCAATCGGCAGCATGCCGGGACGCGCACCTTGCACGATCGGCTGCTAGGTGTCGCAACCCGTCGACGTTCCGAACGGCGGACCGAGCAGTCGGGCCTCCGAGAGAGTTGTGGGTGCGGTGGGGACCTCCTGTCACCAAGTGGGGACAGGAGTCCCCACCCATGTATCACGACTCGCAGGAGCCGCTCATCTCCTATGCCGTTGAAGAGTCGGCCATCGACCTAGCTCGACGGCGATAAAGCAACCGACCGAGGACGTCTCGATCGTGCCTTCGTCGCTGAACCAAAGGAGATCTCATGGGATCTACGCACACCTCGTTAGGATTCCGAGCAGGCATTCGTCGAGTCTGCGCGGTCGCCGGTCTGCTCGCCGTAGGGAGCCTCGGCCTGGCGAACACCGCATCCGCGGTAAGGGGGGAGCCGCCAGAAGGGACGTGGCGTTGTGTATCAGTTGGGCACGGGTACTACGCAACCTGGGTAAGCACCGGCAGTGCGTGGAGCTATGCCGGAATCACCCGTTGTTACACACCCTAGGCCGGATCGTGCAGTAGTGGTGCTGCACTGAGGTGGCTGGGTGGCGGGGACGTCCGCCTGGGCGGTGAGTGGTGGGGACTCCTGTCACCAAGTGGGGACAGGAGTCCCCACCCCCGGCCTGAACAGCCCAAACCAACAGCGGGCCCGAACGCGTCGCGTTGTGACGAGATTGACGAATCAGGTCGCGGCGGTCTAGATACCACCGCTCTCTCGGGCTCCGGGGGGTGCTGACATGCTCGTCTCGGTGGCGTTCCAGAAGTCCTTGATGACCTCGGCGTCGCCTTCGATTCGCGGGCCGAAGATGAGGACTGTCAGGCTGGCGGCGCCTGCCTCAAGCTGTCTCGTTACCCCCGCGCCGATCCTGACAAGATCATGTGGCGCGAAATCGAGGATCTCGTCATCGAGCCGGATCCGGCCGATGCCCTCTACGACGAAGCAGATCTCCTCTGTCTCGCGGTGCTTGTGCGCGAACGCCTCTCGCTGGCCAGCTTTCACGGTGAGGTAGCTCATCCCTCTTTGCACGGCGTCGAGATCCTCGCGCGGGAACCGTGCCTCTTGTGGGTGGTGGGGACTCCCGTCCCCACCCACATTCCTGAAGCGGGACATCGTGGCCCGCTCGGTGCCGCCGTCCCGACTACAGCGGCCCCACCGGCATCGTCGGCACGTTCCACGCCACGGCGATCGCAGGGTTTTCGAGTCGGCGTCACAGTGGGCGGCGGTGCCGCACTACGCCGGGGCCGCCCCAAGTCCGAACGCAGCACTGGCCCTCGTCACCGCCCTTGCCCGCACCATTGACATGAGCGTCGACCTCAGCGACATGGAGCGCGCCGTCGGCCACTTCGAAGGTCAGGTCAACGACGCCGTGATGCGCAATGCCCAGCCGTCCGAGTTCGTCACCCAGTTGGAGGAGGGCTTCGACAGCGAGGAGGACCTGCCGTTCGGTCCCCTCCCCACCGGCGACGCCATCGCCGCCGAATTCGAGTGCTTCCTCAGGGAACGCTCAGGCGAGAACGACACATAGCGGCCGTCCCACTTCACGAAAACTTGGGCAGGGTCGTGAAGTCGGGCTCCGCGCGGGTGGTAGCCCACCCGCGCGCCGCCAGATCGCGCTGGCTCGCCGTCCGATCAAAAGTCCTTGCTGACATAGACGAACCGCTCTCCCTCATTCACCATGTCCCCGGTCAGGGGAAAGTGAATGAGCCTCACCTGGAGCGCTTCGATCGGCTCGGTTGAGGGAGCTAGGTCCACGCTAAAGTACGCGGGCGCGTTGCCGTTGTCGGGTGCGCAGTGAAGCTGGCTGTAGACGACACCAACGGACCGGCCCTCGTGGCCATTTGCGTTGCCGGTGAACGACCTGACCTGTACCTGGGCGCATGCGCCCGCGTTGTGGTTGATGTGCAGAAAACCGCTCACGTTCGCCGTGAGAGCGCCGTCGGCGATCTTCCAATCGACGGTCGCAGAGTCGGTTGGCGCGTCATCGATCAGGTCAGCTCCGCCGAGGTCGAAGCCGTCCCCGTCGATCGCGACCGCGTCATCCGCGAGCGTGCGCCAGTAGGTGTCGGACACCGCCGGCAGCCATTGACCGAACGACGTCTGTGACTCGATCACCACGATCACCTTGGTGATCCTGATGTCCGTGTACGGGCGAAGGTCGACCGCGTAGCTGTGGTGGGCGCTGTCCGGAGCGCAGACGGTGCCGCCGCGTTTGCGTTTGAGGAGCGCGTTTCCGTTGTAGAAGTCCATCCGCATCCGCGCGCAGACGTTGTCGACGTTCCTCAGGTGGAGGGTGCCCTTGAGCCTCGGCGTGAGCGCCCCGTTTTGGAGGACCCAGGTGAGGGTCCCATTGCCGGTTGGTGCCCCGTCGGCGAAGGTGTTGTCGCCGAAGTCGAAACCCGCCTCGGTCAGTCGTACCCCGTCCTGGTCGAGGGTGGACTTGGCCGAGGCAAGAGGGGCGGTCGCGACGAGCGCCCCCGCCGCGGCGAGAACGAGCGTGGCCGCTCGCCAGTGCCGGCGGTGCGTGCCGCCCCTGCTCCGGGAGTATGCGTTCATCTTAAGTGCCATGGAGGTGCCTTTCTCAGAATGTGTGTGGGGCGATTGCCCACCTCTGAAGACCCCCCTCTGCCCAGCTGCATTCCGAGCGCCACAGAAACATCACATGGCTGCCAGGACGTGCCCTCGGTGCGCGCCGACACGCCTCGCTGCGGGCCGGCGCAGTCCGGCCATGGGGCGACAGAGCGCTCTCCGTGGCCCTGGTCGACCGATCCCGACGCGCCAATCGGCGGCGCAGCTCGCGCACTCCGGTGGCGTCGATCAGCTCGCCGGACCGCTCCTCCCCACCGGCGCGCGCCCGCCGTCTGTGTGGTGGGGACTCCTGTCACCAAGGGGGGACAGCAGCCCCCACGCACGAATCCTAATGCAGGGTGGTGCCAATGAGCTCAGATGCCACGAGCTCACGGTAGTGGGCATCCGTGGCGACGAGCGCGTCGTGTGAGCCCACGGCCCGCACGCGCCCGTCGTGCAGCACCACGACCTGGTCGGCGGCGGCCACCGTGGCGCGGCGGTGGGCGATCACAACGACTGTGCAGCTTTCGGCTACCTGCCGGATCGTCGTGCGAAGCGCGATCTCGTTGATGGCGTCGAGCTGCGAGGTCGCCTCATCCAAAAGGAGCAGCCGTGGGGCGCGCATCAGCGCCCGCGCGATCGCGACACGCTGGCGTTGCCCGCCCGAAAGCGCGTCGCCGTTGTCGCCCAACGAGGAGTTGATGCCGTTGGGCAGGTGGGCCACCATACCGTCGAGCTGGGTGAGGCGAAGGACCTTGGTGATCTGTTCGTCACTCGCCGACGGGGCGCCGTAGACGAGGTTGTCTCGCAGCGTGCCACCGACGAGTGGCGCGTCCTGCTCGACGTATCCGATTTGTGCGCGCAGCTCGCCAAGGGGAACCTCGGATATGTCGATCCCGTCGAGCAACACCCGTCCCGTATCGGGAACAAAGAACCGTTCCAGGAGGCCGAACAGCGTGGTCTTGCCGACACCCGACTGGCCCACGATGGCTGTCTGGCCTCCTGCCGGGAGTTCCAGGGTGACGGCCTCCAGGACCGCGGGTAGGTCTGGGGCGTAGCGAAACGTGACGTTCTCGAAGGCGATGGCGGGGGGACCCGTTGTCTGGGTTGTCACGTCGTGGCTGGAGACATCCTCCACCGGGAGCGCATCGATCTCGTCCAGGCGTCCCACGGCCGCCAGGCCGGCCTGTAGCTGTGTCGTTGCCAGCGTGAGTTCCGTCAGCGGACCGGCCAGGTAGAACAGGTAGAGCAAGAATGCAATGAACGAGCCCACGTCGAGCGCGCCGTCAGCGACGCGGGCGCCGCCCACACCGAGCACCGCCAAGAACGACACCTGCAACCCCACCCCGGCCAGCACGGATGACGTCGCGGTAAAGCGCGCAACCGAGAGCCCGTGCCCATAGGCCGCATCAGCCGATGCGCGGATGGCGTCGTGTTCACGGACCTCGGCACCGTTGGCCTTCACCGTCCGCACCGCGGTGAGCGCCCGCTCGAGTGTTGCGGCGATGGCGCCCATCGCCTCTTGCCCACGCCGCGTGGCGGCCCCGATGCGCGGACCAATGACCGCCACGCCCAGGAGGACGACGATGAGCACGGTGAGCGTCACCAGGAGGAGGCGCCAATCGATCCACGCCATCAGGATCAGCGATCCCACGAGGGAGAGCACGCCGTTGACGCCACCTGCGATCCCCGTCGTTGTGGCACTACGAAGGAGCGTGGTGTCCGAGCTCATTCGCGACAGCAGGTCGCCTCGGGCGAAACGCTGGACATCGGGCAGGCGCAGTCGCAAGATGCGCCCCGCCAGGCTGAGGCGGGCATCGCGGGCAATGCCCTCGGCGGTGCGCTCGAGGAGGAAGTAGTGCATCGCGCCGATGACCGCCCCCACCACCACCAGGCCCACGAGAATCAGCACGGCGTTTCGGAGCGATCCGTCGTCGCTGACGGCGTTGATAACGGTGCGTGCGGCCAACGGCTGCGCGAGGTCGACAGCGATACCCACGAACCCCAGCGCAATGGCAAGAAAGATGGTGCGTCGGTGGGGGCGTGCCCGGCCCCACAGTGCGCGAAAGCCCGGGCGGCCGGCCCCGTGCCGCGGGGGCATCGGGGCCGACGTGTCGACGGTGGTACTCATGGGCAGGCCTTTCGGTCTACTCGTAGTGCAGTGCTTTCAGGACATCGAGCTTTGCGGCGCGACGTCCCGGTAGTGAGGATGCCAGCACTCCCAGCACGATGGCTGCTGCGGTGAACATCACGAGGCTGAACACCGGGAGCGAGAAACCGACGTCGTAATCCTCCAGAGCCTTCGTGACCAGGGCGGCCAAGCCGACGCCGATGGGCAGGCCCATCGCCGCTCCGATCAGGGCGGTGGTGATGCCCTCGGCCCGGATCATGGAGCGCACCTGGCGGCGGCTCATCCCGACGGCCCGCAACATCCCCACTTCACGCGTGCGTTCGAGCACGGCGAGGGCCAGGGTGTTGATCATGCCGAACAGGCTGACGATCACTGACAGTGCCAGCAAGACGTAGAGCAGGTTCAGTAGCTGGTTGATGCTCTTTGACCGCGATTCCACAAAAGCCGTTTCGGTGGCGACCGTGGCGTCGGGATAGTCGGTCAGCGCCGTGGTGAGCGCTGTCGTCCCCGCATCGGCGGCGCCGGACACCCGCGCCAGCACGAAGGCGTCGGACGCGCGAGGAACCATTTTGCCGAAGGCCGTCTGTGTGAGGACAACTGGGCTGAGAAGCGAATCGAAACGTGCGGGACGGTAGATGCCGGCGACGGTGGCTGTACGGGTTGTTCCGGCCGACGATGTCAGCGTGAACGACGACCCCACTGCCAGCTTCCTTTTCGTCGCGAAGCTCTCCTGCACGATTGCCTCAGCATCGGTCAGACGTGAAAAGGTATCCGCTGACCCGGTTGTCCACTGCACCGTCATCAACTGCCCGATGATCGTGGGATCGACCCCACTGACCGTGATGTCGTCGTCGCCGATGCGCGCGACGCCACTTCTCACGCCGGTGGAGGACGTGACTCCCGGTGCGGCTGCGACGGCACGATCGGTCCCCGGAGTGAGGTTGACGAAACCGTCGGTCTTCGACACAACATGCGTCGCAGCGATCTGGCCACTGAGCGCCTCGCGACTGGAGTCGCGCAGGCCACTCCCCAGCACCGCGACGAACGTCATCAGCGCAAGCCCGATCATCAAGGCCGCGGCGGTGGAGGCTGTTCGTCCCGGTGCGCGCGTGGTGTTCTCACGACCCAGGCGACCCGGCTCACCGACAAGGCGGGCGATGGGACCACCGACCAGTCGCGCCAGAGGCGCCACGATCCGCGGCAGGAACGCGGCGATGCCGATGAACGCCGCCACGAGCCCCGCCCCCATCAGAACGAGCCGTGGTCGGGTGGCGAAGTCGCCGAGCATCGACCAGGCCAACGCCGCAGCACCGACGGTGCCCATCGCCGCTCCGATGAGGGGGGCGCGACGGGCGACCGCCGATGGGGGAGGAATGCTGCCTTCGCGGACTGCGGCCACCGGGGCAACGCGACTCGCGCGCCGCGCCGGCAGGATGCTCGCGAGGACTGTCACGACGGTGCCCACCACCAGCGCAATCGCAATGGTGCGAGTGGCGATCACCGTGTCACCGCTGGGCAGCTCCAGGTCCAGGGCGGAGAAAACCGTGCGCAGGCCGCGCGCCAGGCCGATACCGGCGAGGAGGCCGATCACCGACGCGACGACGCCGATGCCGAACGATTCGATGATCACGCTGCGCATCACCTGACGGCGTGACGCGCCCAGGGTGCGCAGCGTCGCGAGTTCACGGGTGCGTTGGTTAAGGGTGATCGACATGGTGTTCACGATCACGAACGAGCCGACGAACAGCGCGATCGCGGCGAACGTGAGGAGGAAGTAGTTGATGAACTTGAGGTCGTCGTTGACGTCCTTGGTCTGGGCGGAGGCCTCCTCCGCGCCGGTGCGGGCGCGAAGGGTCGCCGGTAGTTCGGAGGCGATCGCCGCGGTCAACGTCGCCGCCGATGTCCCCGTCTGTGCCCGCACGAGCACTTCATCCACAGCGTCGCCGCGATTGAGGAGTTTCTGGGCGGTGGCCAGGTCAAAGACGGCAATGGTTGCCGAGCCCAGCGACGAGCCCCCGAGCGTGCCGAGCCCGACGATGGTGAAGCGGCGTGTACCGGTGTCGGTTTGGATGCCGATGCTGTCGCCCACGGTGTAGCCATTTGCCTGAGCCGTCTCGGCGTCAATCACCACCTCGGTTTGGTTTGTGGCGAGTCGACCGGCGCCGAGGTCGACCTGACTGAGGTCTCCCTGGCCGGGGTCGATGCCGAACGCAAAGGACGGTGATGTCCCTGTGTCAATGGGCTTTCCCGCCTTCGTGGTGAGCCGTGCGCCCGACTGGGCAACCACCTGGCCGGATGCGGCCGCAACATCTGGGCGCGCGGAAATGGAGCGCAGCACCGATGCCGGCACGGTCGGAGCGCTGTCCGGGTCGAACCCGACGATCGGCTTCGCGGTGACCACCGCGTCGGCCCCGGAGTACGCGGTGTCGAAGATCTTTCCGAACGCGCCGGAGATCGTGTCGGTCAGGATGTATGCCCCGGCAATGGTGGCCACACCGATGACCACGGCAAGCCCCGTGAGCAGGGCACGCACGCGACGTTGAAGGAGGCCCTTGAGGGCGACGCTCATCATGAGCGGGTCACCGCCTGAAGGGCGTCCAACACTTGTTCATGGGTGGCGCGAGGGATGGATTTCGACGATCTGACCGTCGGCCAGGAAGACGATGCGGTCGGCGATGGTTGCCGCGTGTGCGTCGTGGGTCACCATCAGCACGGTCTGCCCGTCGGTCTCCACCGCCTCGCGCAGGATCTCGAGCACCTCGGCGCCGGAGCGAGTATCGAGGTTGCCGGTGGGCTCGTCGGCGAACAGCACGGTGGGTTGACCCACGAGCGCACGTGCGACGGCCACACGTTGTTGTTGACCCCCCGACATCTCAGAGGGGCGGTGCCGCAACCGGTCGGCGATACCGACCCGCGCGACGATCTCGGCAACACGTGCCGGGTCTGGCCGCTCCCCAGCGATACGTGACGGCAGCAGGATGTTCTCCTCGGCCGTCAACATGGGCAGCAGGTTGAAGAACTGAAACACGAAGCCCACATGGCGACGGCGCACAGCCGTGAGCTCTTTGTCGTTCAGGGCCGACACTTCGGTGTCGCCGATCCAGGCGCTGCCCGAGCTGGGTTGGTCGAGGCCGGCGAGGATGTGCATGAGCGTCGATTTCCCCGACCCGGACGGGCCCATGACGGCGACGAGCTCACCCGGCTCGACGCTCAGCGAGACGGTGTCGAGCGCGCGGACAGCCGCGTCGCCGGTGCCGTACTGCTTCACCAGCTCCCGCGCGGCAATGGCCACGCTCGGCGGGGCCGCGGCATCGACGCCGAGCGTTGGGGTGAGGACTGAGGACATGTCACAACCTCCACAGGTTCGCGGACGAAAGGTTCATGCCGTCAGCGTTGCCCACCATCCCTCGGCGGTCGTCACTCGCAGTGGGGAAACGCCCCTCATCCTCGAGGATGAGATTCCGGCCGGGCAGATCGTCCCCGCGACGGGCGCGCCCCCCGCCCTCGCCGATTAGCCTATTCGTATGGTGCCCCGCATCAAACGATTTGTGAGCACCTGGTGGTCGGTGGCGATCGCCGTCATCGTCGGGGTGGCGTGGCTTGTGGAGATCCCGGTTCGTGATCTCCCCGGCAACGACGGCGTCTCATTGGTGTTCGCGATCGTGATCGCGGCGACCTTCGCGTATGCCGCGTGGGCACCGACGACCGTCGCGTTCGTGATTATCGGCGGCTTTGCCCTTTTCGGGCTGTTCAATCCTGATGGCCTCTACGAGAGTGACGCGTCCGGAGTGATCGCTTTTGCGACCATCGCGGTGATTGGAACACTGCCTCGCTCACGGGACCGGCTCCTGGGAATCGCTGCGTCCCTCGCCGGTGGTTTGGTGTTGGTGCTGGGTGTTCCTGAACGAGAGTTGGACGGTGTCTCACGCGGCGGCGCCCTTGCGGCCAACCTCATCTCCATCACGGTCGTTTCGGCCGTTGCGTGGATCATCGCCGACCGGGTTCGTGCCACTCGGGAGTTGCGGGCGCGTGCTGCACGGCTGGAGAAGGAGCGCGACGCGTTCGCGAAGGCCTCGGTGGCCGACGAACGGGCACGCATCGCCCGTGAGCTGCACGATGTCGTCGCTCATTCGGTGAGCGTCATGACCGTCCAAGCGGGCGGCGTACGACGACTGCTGGGCGACGAACGTCCCCGTGAACGGGATGCGCTGGCGGCGATTGAAGAAACGGGCCGTACTGCGCTCGCGGAGATGCGCCGGATGGTCGGGGTGATGCGTGCGGGCGACGGAGGCGACGCCCAACTCGCCCCGCAGCCCGGGCTTGGCGACCTCGATCGTCTAGCCACCGAGACCCGCGATGCCGGCCTGCCGGTCCAGATACGCATCGACGGTGAGCCTCGTCCGCTTGGCGCCGGGCTTGACCTGTCGGCCTTTCGCATCGTGCAGGAAGGCCTCACAAATGCGCGCAAACACGCGGGCCCGGCCCATGCAACCGTCACGGTTCGCTACCGGCCGACGGAGGTCGAGCTCCTCATCGAGGACGACGGCGTCGGGCCTCGCCGCAACGGGGCCGAGGGGCACGGCCTGATCGGAATGGGCGAACGAGTCGCCGTCTACGGCGGGCACTTCGAGCACGGTCCGCGCTCTGGAGGCGGCTTTCGCGTCCACGCGACCCTTCCGATCGACGGTGCCGATTCACTGGCGACGGAGCCCTAGGTGGCCTTGCGCGTGCTCATCGTGGACGACCAGGCCCTGGTGCGTGCTGGGTTTCGGATGATCCTCGACGCCGAGGCCGATATCGCGGTGGTGGGGGAGGCCGAAAACGGTCGCGACGCGCTCGATGCGTCGCGACGGCTGACTCCCGACGTTGTTCTCATGGACATTCGCATGCCGGTCATGGATGGCATCGCGGCCACGCGCGAGCTGCTCGCCGGCGCGAACCCCGCACGAGTGCTCGTCCTCACCACGTTCGACGAGGACGACTACATCCGCGACGCCCTCGCCGCGGGGGCGAGCGGCTTCCTGCTCAAAGACGCCCCGCCCGAGCAACTGGTTGACGCCATTCGCATCGTTGCGGCCGGTGACGCTCTGCTGTCACCGTCGGTGACGCGGCGGGTGATCGCCGACTTTGCCCGCCGGTCGAGTCGCAGCCCCATACGCCCCCGGGGTTTGGACGATCTCACCGTCCGTGAGCTTGAGGTGCTGCAACTCGTTGCACGCGGCCTCTCGAACGCCGAGATCGCGACGGAGCTCGTCGTAAGCGAAACCACCGTGAAGACCCACGTGGCGCACGTGCTGCAAAAACTCGGGCTCCGTGATCGCGTCCAAGCTGTTGTGCTCGCGTACGAGGCCGGCGTGGTCCAACCCGGCGAGGCGAACGGCTAACGGGGGATGAGGATGTCCTGCACGCTCAACGTGGTTGCCAGAGCCGGAAGCGGGATCTGATCGCCGGGTTGGTACGTGCGGATGGTTCGATAGACGCCATCCATGGGATCGGTGTGCACCACGACTTCGTTGTGGGTGAGATCAACGACCCAGTAGACCGCCGCCCCCCACTGTGCAGAGAGCCGTGCCTTGCCGCCACAGTCCCACGTCACGCTGGTCTTGGCGGTCTCGATGACAAGGACCGTGTCGGACGGCCCGGGGAATGTCGTCAGATCATGGTGATTGACGACGAAGACATCCGGCTCCAGGTAGCTGTATCGCCCGGTGGGGAGTGTGCTTTGTGACCGTAGACGGTACGGGTGAGGGTAGATCCGGGCAAGGAGCGTGGTGATCTCCGCGACCACGCCGGCATGGTTCGATCCTTCTGGGCTCATCTCGACCAACCGTCCGTCGAGCAGTTCGACGCGCTCGGTCTCGCGGATGATTCCGGCCTCGGCCATCTGGATGACCTCGTCGACGGTGAGTCGTCGTGTCGGTTGCGCGGGGTGGGCCGGCTGCAGTTCCGTGGCCATAGACACAAAGGGTACCTCGCTTTCGGGGTGTGTGAATGCGGCCCGGCAACTCACGTCCGGTTGTTGACCATTCCCCAGAGGTTGCCGTCGCGGCGTGTTACGGCTCTACACGCAGGTGTGACAAATCACGCACAACTTTGAAAGGGAATGCGCGCGATCACTCATCTGAGTGATCGGTCGTTGTTCTGCGACAGGGTGTGCGTCACCGCTCGCGCGCCGAAGGCGCTAACGTGGCCCCATGGCGGTTCCGCCATACATCCTCAAACAGATCTGCCGCAACGGCACCGACCCACAGCGTGAGTGCGCCCTCGACACGTTGGCGGTGGATGCGAGCATTCGGCTCGCGCGCGCAGAAGCACGGCGTGCACGTGCCGGGGTTCGGCCGGGTGCGCGGACTCCCGGAACTCCGCAGCGAACGATTGCGGATGCGAAGGGCACGCAACGGCTGGAGGACGCCGCGGTCGTCCGCGCCGAAGGCGCCGACCCCACGGGTGACGCGGCGGTCGACGAGGCGTACGAGGGCCTTGGCGCCACCTACGACTTGTGGTGGGACGTCTTCGAGCGCGACTCGCTCGACGGCGACGGCCTGCCGCTCAACGGCGTGGTGCACTACGGCGTGAAGTACGACAACGCGTTCTGGGACGGTGAGCGCATGGTGTTCGGTGACGGTGACGGGGAGATCTTCAACCGCTTCACCATCGCCGTCGACATCATCGGCCACGAACTCGCTCATGGCGTGATCCAGGACGAGGGACCATTGCGCTACTCCGGCCAGTCGGGTGCGCTCAACGAATCGTTGGCCGACGTGTTCGGGGTCATGGTGAAGCAACGCGTCCTGCGACAGAATGCCGAGGACGCAGACTGGCTCGTGGGCGCCGAGCTGTTGACGGCGAAGGTAGAGGGTCGCGCGCTGCGGTCGATGATCGAACCGGGCACCGCCTACGACGACCCCGTGCTGGGCAAAGACCCGCAGCCTGCCCATTTCGACGATTTCGTCCATACCGCCGCCGACAACGGCGGCGTCCACATCAACTCCGGCATCCCCAACCGTGCCTTCGCCCGTGCGGCCATCGCCGTCGGCGGCTCGGCATGGGAGGTCGTCGGGCGGGTGTGGTTCGACGCACTTCGCCGCCCCGAGCTGAGCGCGGATGCGACCTTTGTCGACTTTGCGGCCATCACCCTCGCAGTTGCCCAGGGGGGCGACGGCGCCGCGGTCGATGCGATTCGTGAGGGATGGGCCACCGTTGGGGTGGCGACATAGCCGTCGAACTCGACATCGACTTCACCCGCTCCGGCGGGGTGGCCGGCATGGTGATTCATCAACGCTTTACCGGTATTCGCCTCGATGATGACGAGGAGTCGGTCTGGCTTGGTCCGCACCCCCCGTCGTCACACGACACGGCCGGAGCAGATCGCTTCGTCTATGCCGTGGTGCTCTACCAACCCGACGATGTGCGCGAGCTTGTCATCGCGGAGCCCGATCTCGATGAGCGGTCGCGGCCGCTGATCGAGCGCCTCACCGAGCTGGCCCGGCGCGGTGACAACTGCGACTGATCACCCCCGCGCCGGTCAGTGTGTTCGACCGAACCTCGCCAGGTCGGCGTGGGTCGGGGCGTGTTCTGCGCGGTCGCGCCAGAAGCGATCGAGGGCGGCCGTGATTCGCGGGGCGTCGTGCGTCGAGTCCTCGCGGGTGGCGCGCCACTGCACGTACGCCACGATCGCCGTGGCCTCCTCGCGGCAGAACACGGCGAGTCGGTGGCGTGAGGCGTCGTCCCATGTCATGGCGCCGTAGCGGGCGGGACCCAGAAGGATGTCGCCGCCCGAGCGGTGACGGGTGACCGAGCCGTCGTCGTGGGGGATCTCCACCTGCAGTACCGAGAAGCCATGGATGAGGGCAAAGAGTGGGTCGGCTGTGTGCAGCTCACCGCGCACGTCGGCGCAGAGGTACGCCGGGAGGAAGAAACGAAACCCGGCCTCCGAGAGGAACGACAACGCGGTGTAGTGCTCGTCGAGGAACGACGGTGCGAGCTGGGTCCAGTCGGTCTGTCCCGCAAACGCGGCGGCGATGGCAAACGGCTCGTCGCCTTCATGACTGCCCTGCAGGAACGGATCGCCCGGGTACGGGGTGGCGCGAAAGGCCTCGGTGATGTGGGTGACGAGCGCCGAGACGCTCACGCGGTGGCACCCGCCGGTGTGCGCTCGGGCGCAACTGCGTCGTGGGACACACCCGGTATCTGGTCGACGTCGGGTGTGTCGTCCGGCGGCTCGGGCCGGACCGCGAGCGGCCCCATTCCGCGTGCCGCCAAGCGCCGCTCGACATCCTCGCGAAGCTCCCAGTAGCGGCCACCGCCAAAACTCTGACGCTCACCTGCGGCGGCGCCGGTGCGCGTCATCGCGCCCCAGGCGTTCTGCTTGCGAAACGCCTGCCACAGACCCTGGATGCGCCACCACGAGTTCATCTGCCGATATCCGATGGTCTCCACGATCGACAGCATCACAAACCGCAGCACGTGCGTCCACTTCGGGTACTTGTGAAAAACGGTTTCCTCGAGCACCAGTGACGAGATCGACAGCACCAGCCCCAACCCCATCATGATGAGCAGCATGAACGGCAGCAAGCCGGTGTTCAGCATGCCGCCGGCCCACATCGCGATCGTGAGGATGACCGCCAGAAACTCCATGGCGGGGCCCAGCAGCTCGAACAACATGAAGTACGGCAGGGCGAGGGTGCCCAATGTCCCGTAGCGGGGATTGAACAACATGGTGCGGTGGCGCGACAGCGTGTCGTAGAGCCCGCGCTGCCAACGGGTGCGTTGGCGACGCAGCACGGCCAGGGTCTCGGGCGCTTCGGTCCAGCAGACCGCATCGGGAACGAACTCCACGCGGTAGTCGCGCTTCTGCTCGATCATGACCCGCTGCATCCGCACCACCAGCTCGGCGTCCTCGCCGATGGTGTGGGCGTAGCCGCCCACCTCCACCACGATGTCCTTGCGGAACACACCGAATGCGCCGGAGACGATGAGCAGGGCGTTGAGGCGGCTCCAGCTACAGCGTCCCACGAGGAAACCGCGTAGGTACTCGACGATCTGGAACCCGGGGATGAACTTCTTGGGCATGCCCGCTTTCACCAGCGTGCCGCGGGCGAACTCGGAGCCGTTGGCGATGCGCACGATGCCGCCGGTGGCGATCACCAGGTCGGGGCGCAAGACGAACGGCTCAATAGCGCGCAAGAGCGCGTCGGGCTCGAGGATGGAGTCGGCGTCGATGCCGCAGACGAGTGGGTAGCGCGCCGCGTTGATGCCGGCGTTCAGGGAGTCGGCCTTGCCGCCGTTTTCCTTGTCGATGACGATCAGCTCGGGGTACGCGCGTGACTGGTAGATCCCGCGAATCGGCTGCGTCTCGAGCGTGTTCGGCGGGTCGCGGTCGAGCGGTTCCAGGCCGTAGGCCTCCACCACCTGCTGCAACGTGTCGTCCTTGGAGCCGTCGTTGATGACGATGACCTCGAACTCCGGGTAGCGCAGGCCCAGAAGCGATGCGACCGATTCGATGATTGCGGCCGACTCGTTGAACGCGGGCAATAGCACCGACACCGGCGGCGTGAGCGGGTACGTAAAGAGGTCCTCGCCGATGTCGGCGGTCCGGTTGAGCGCGTGGTCGTACACCTCGCGGGCGGCGATGGCTGTGAGCAGCATCGACGCCACGCCCAACACGGCGAAGTAGAACGCGACGATGCCGGCGAGGATGAGAACGACAACGGGAACCCAGCTCATGCGGCGCTCACCTTCGGTTGCGGCCGGATGAACAGCCCGCCCCAGGCACGTGAGCCCACCGTCTCCAGCACGGCAAGGGTTTCGTCAAGCTCGGCAATGGTGCCGCGGGTGAGGATGCGGTCGATCCGCTGCTCCAGGGCGCCGGTGCGCTCCATCCACTCCAGGCACGCGGCTTTCGCGCGACGTGAACCGGGGGTGTCGTCATGATCCGCAAGCACCTGCCAGCCGAACTGTTCGCCCGAGGGGAGGCGGCACAGCGATTCCGCGGCGCGATGGCTCACCCAGTAGTCCGGGTCGCAGGTCATTGATGTCAGCACGGTGTGGGCCCGGTCACCCAAGATGCGACCAAGGCCGGTGGCTGCGGCAGCTCGCACGATTGCCTCGTCGGCCACGGCCAGGCGAAAGAGGGGTTCGGCGGCGACGTCAATCGGAGTGTGCGCGGCGATCTCGGCCAGCGCCAGAACGGCGTGGCGACGAACGTTGGGATCGGGGTCTTCCACCGCAACGGCCAATTGATCGGCGGCCTCGGCGGCTCGCCGCATGCCCAGCACGCGGGCCACCAACTCCCGCGTCTCGGCATCGGGGTGGGTCAGGTTTTCCGCCAGCGCCGGGTTTGCGTCTGCCGCCAGGTGAAGGAGGGCACCGCTGAGAATGCCGCGAGGCACGTCGCGCCGTTCGGCGCACGCGATGAGCGCGGGGACCTGGTCACTGGTGGCGACGCGACCGAGTGCTGTGGCACAGGCGTCGCGCACACGGTAGCGACGGTCACGCAGTCCCGTTGCCAGCGCTGGTGCGGCGTAGCGGCTTCCCATCTTGCCGAGGATCGTCGCGGCATGCGCGCGTCGCCAGGAGCGACGCGGCTGCACCAGCACCTGGATCATCTCTTTGACGTAGCCATTGGATTCAAACCACTCGACCGCGCGAGCCTTGGCTGCGCCCGTCAACGACCCGGTGGCCTCGATGACGATGTCCTGCGCAACGCGCCGCTCACGACCCGATCCCGGTGCGCGTGGCGGTGTGGCGTCGAGGGCGACCTGTGTGGGAAGACCCGCCATCTCCTCCCGAATGGGGGCATCGCGACGAGAACGCATTTGTCGCATGGTCTTCCAGGCGATGATGGTGAGAGCACAGCCGAAGAGGATGAGCGCAAAGCCGTAGAGCACGGCGTAGATCGCGATTGAGACGCTGCTCACGAGGCCACCCCGACGTGCGGGATGGCGGCCTCGAACTCATTTGCCATCCATACCACCTCGAGCGCGTCGATGACCGTGGGCCGCGTCGTCTCCTCGGCGATCGCGGTGTGAACGTGGCGCAGGCGATCGCTCCACGCGGTGGTCAGGGCGGTGCTGTGATCGTGAGCGTCGAGACTGGAGCGCAGCGCCACGGATGTGGCGGCGGCAACGCGGTCAAGGTTGGGCGCCGCCGGCATGGTGGCCGTGCCCGTGTCGAGCACATCGTCGATGACCTGTTCCCAGTACGTTCCCAGAGCGATCGATGCCGGCTGCATCGCACGCTGACGCACCAGCGTCGATGCAGCGAGATGATCGAAGAGGGCGGCGGTGGAGTTGGGAGCGTTGATGTTGCGGCGTACCGGGATCTCGCGTTCGATCGCTTCTCCGACAACACTCTCGAGCGCGTTCTCCCACAGGCGGTTGATGGCGGCCAAAGTGAGATCGCGTTCCACCGATTGGTGTGCCGGCGTTTCCATCTGGCGTCCCAGGGTGGCGGCCACCTGGTCGCGAAAGAACAGCTCCGCCGGGTCGGGCGCCGGTGCGGCGGGGGGTGCCGCGGGCGTCTCGTCGCGCGCGCGGAGGCGCTGCTCGGCCAGGGCGGTCCAGATCGGGCCAACCACATCAACGATCCGCGAAGGCTCAACGTGGAGCAGGCGCCGTTCGAGGAGGGCGAGGAGCTCTTCTGGCTCGAACGGCTTCTCGACGTACTCATCGGCACCGGCTTCGAGTGCGTTGGCACGGTCGGTAAACCGCGTACGGGCACTGATCATCACTATCGCCGGGTTCCAGCCGTCTTGACGGCGAACCTCGCGCACGACCTCGAGCCCACGGGCCAAGGGCATCATCACGTCGAGCAGCAGACCATCGGGTCGTTCATCCATCGCGAGCTCGAGAGCGGCGATGCCGTCACCGGCCTCGAGGACCTCGTGACCGGCACGCTCGAGGCGCTCGCGGATGATCGCGCGCAGAAGTTGGTCGTCGTCGGCGACGAGGATGGTGGGCAAACGAAGCTCCGGAGAGGGAACGGACAGTCCGGGGTACCTATCGGTCCGAAAGCCACGGAGCCTGAGCGCAAAAAGGGACGGAAACGCCGCTGATGGGCCATTTTTGGGGTTTTGGACCGGCCTGAACGCCGTGAGGTCTGCCAGCATCGCCAGATGGCGGGCGATGAACAGGGTGGTACGCCACCTCGCCCGCACGAATTGTCGCGCTGGAAGCCCTCGTCGAAGCGGCTCATGCGCCTGTTGTTGGGGCTCACCCTGTTTGGAATCGGCGAGGGCTTGGTTGTGGTGTCGGAGCTCGGCAACTCCCCGTGGACCGTGTTCGCGGAGGGCATCGCGAGGAACACGGGCCTAACCGTCGGAGTTGCGACGATCGTGGTGAGTGCCGCGATCCTCCTCATCTGGATCCCGCTGCGCCAGCGTTTGGGCCTGGGAACGGTCCTGAACGCCCTCATCATCGGCGTGATGATCGACGTCACGCTCTGGGCCGTCCCCACGTTCGACGCCGTTGTTCCACGGACTGCGCTGCTGGTGGGCGGCATCGCCACCGTGGCGCTCGGCAGCGGCTTTTACCTGGGCGCTGCCCTCGGCCCTGGCCCCCGCGATGGCCTGATGACCGGCCTGCATCGCGTGACCGGCCGCCCGGTGTGGGCTATCCGCACCTTGCTCGAGGTGAGCGCCCTGGTGACCGGTGCCCTGATGGGCGGCACCTTCGGCGTCGGCACCATCGCCTTCGCCCTCCTCATCGGCCCGGGCGTCGACGTTGCCCTCCGCGTCATGGGCTCCCGCCCCGTGCGCGATTTGTAACGCTCGCCCTGGGCTCCGAAAGATATGGTAAACTATATGGCATGCATCGAACGACCATCATTCTTCCGGACGATCTCAAGACTGCCCTTGAGCAGACGTCAGCGTCGACCGGCAAGAGCGAAGCGGAAATCATTCGCGAGGGTATTCGTCAGGTCACTCGCGACAGCGGCCCGCCGCGTCCGACCTTCCCATTGTTTGCCAGTGGAGACCCAATCGCTCACCGAGTCGACGAGCTTCTTGCCGAGGGCTTTGGGCTCGATTGATCATCGTTGATACGAGTGCTCTGATCGCTGCGGCAGATGCGTCTGACTCGCGTCATCGTGACGTTGTCGCCGTGATCGAGGCGACGACACCTCCGTTCATCATCTCTCCATTCGTGCTCGCGGAGGTTGACTATCTCGCGCTTTCTCGGTGGGGCGTTGAACGGGAGCGGGCACTGCTTGACCAGGTGAGTCGTTCCTTCGAGCTTGCCCCTTTCGATGCCGCTGATCTCGGTGTCGCGCGACGGATTGTGGCGCGTTACGCGGATCAGGAGATCGGTCTTGCAGATGCATCGATTGTGGTTCTTGCCGCGCGGCACCGAACTCGGTCGGTGCTGACGCTCGACGAGCGCCACTTTCGGACGCTTCGTACCAGTACCGGCAAGCCGTTTGACGTGTTACCGGGGCCGTGAGCCATATCGCGTTCTAACGACGCAGATCCCGCAGCGCCCGCCGGTCGACCTTTCCGGTGGCCCCTCGGGGGAGCTCGTCGACGATTGTTACGGTCACGGGAGCCATGTAGGCCGCCAGTCGGTGAGCCACGTGCCGGCGAACGGCCGCGGCGAAGGCGGTCGTGTCGGTCCCGTCGACGGTGACGACAAACGCCGCGCTGCGGAAGAGTCCATCGGCGTCCGGGAGGCCAACGATTGCGGCTTCCGCGACATCAGCGTGCTCGAGTAGGACACCCTCAACCTCGACGGGGCTGACCCACTTCGCGTCGACCTTGAACAGGTCATCCGCGCGGCCCATATGCCGGTACACGCCGTCGTCGACGCAGAGCACGTCGCCCATGACGATCCAATCATCGTGGACGAGCTCTTCCGTGTCGTCGGGGCGCTGCCAGTAGCCAGTCGTATTCGACGGGCTATTGATCCAGAGTCGTCCCGGCTCACCGTCGGGCACCGAATCACCCGCATCGTCTGCGAGCCGGATCTCGACGCCCGCCACCACCCGGCCGAGCGCGCCGGGGATACGGTCGTCCACCGTGTTGGAGATCACGACGTTCGAGCATTCCGAGCAGCCGAGCCCCTCGACCAGAGGAACCCCTGTCACGGTCTCGAGTCGCGCGAGCACTGGGGCGGGGAGGCTGTCTCCAGACGAGACGGCGAGCCGAACCCCGGCGAGGGCGTCCGGGTTCGGGTGTCGTTCGAGGAACGTCGCGAGCTGGGTCCAGAACGTCGGGACGCCGGTGAGCACGGTGATGTGGTGGTCGGCGACGAGGCGGCTGATGCTGCGTACCGTCGGCCGAGTGCGGCTCATCACGCACGCCGCGCCGCGGCCAAGTGGGCGGAAGAAGCCGTTGCCGAACCCGAGCGACGCGAAGAGCGGTGCGACCGAGTGGCAGCGGTCGCCGGGGCCCAGGCCGAGCACCTCGCGGGCGTAGCCCTCCACGCTGATGGCGAGGTCGCGGTGAGCGTGCATCGCGCCCTTCGGCCGCCCGGTGCTCCCCGACGAAAAGATCATGTACGCCAGGTCGTTCGGATCGACGGCGGCCACGCCGATCGGGACGGCGCCCTCCATCTCGTCCGGTGTCAGGCGGACGAGTGCGCCGGGAAGATCCTCGTCCAGCTCGGCGATAACGACGGATGGGGCGAGGTCGGCGAGGGTTGCGTCGCGGTGGCGCCCACCGGGTTCAAGCGGCGCCGCGACCGCGCCAATGCGGGTGATCCCGAGAAAGGCGGCGCACCAGTCGCGGCCGTCGGGAAGGACGATCGCGACGCGATCACCGTGACGCACGCCCGCGTCGAGCAGAGCCCCGCCCACTGTGGCCGAGGCATCGGCGAGCTGGCGAAACGTCCACGCACCCGTGTCGTCGATGACGGCGGGGTCGTCTCCCCGGCCGGCCTGTTGGTGCTGCCCAACGAGCAGGTGGGTGAGGTTCGCCTCGGGGGAGCGGCTCATGCGGCGCCCGGACGAAGAGCCTCGCCCAGCGCGTCAAACGCATCGAGCGGTAGTCGGGAGGGAAGGGCCACCACTGCATCGGTGGCTCCCACCTTCGCGTACTCGGCGAGGCGGCCCCCAAGTTCATCGGCGGGGGCCACGATGCCGGTGGTCGATAGCCAGCGAACGATCGCTCGTGGTGTCGTGTCGAGGGCTTTGGCTTCCTCGGCCAGCCACCGATCCGACTCGGGCGTAAGCGGGAACGCAAACGTGTAGAGGCAGTAGGCCATTGGGGGCCTCATCGCCTGCCCCCGGGCCTCCTCGGCAATCGATCGACGTCGGGCAAACTCGTCCGGCGGCACCCAGGCGGCGACGACCCCGTCGGCACGCTCCCCAGCCACCGTCAAGAGCTTCCGCTTGTGCGCCGCCAGCCAGATCGGTGGCCGGCTGGCGGGCTGATTCGGCATTCCCCCGTCCGGTGCGTCGCGCATGGCCTGCATCACATCGAGCGCGGATACCAGCCCGGCGGTGCGTTCGGCCGGTGTGCCAAACGGGATGTCGTAGGCCGTGTGCTCTGCCCGGTCCGACCCGGTACCCAGACCCAACACAACACGTCCGCCGGAGATGACGTCGAGCACCGTGGTCATCTTCGCGGCGAGGTGCGCGGGGCGGTAGCTCGCCGAGAGCACGGCCACTCCCAGGCGAACGCGCTCGGTCAGCGGCGCCAACGCGGCGAGCGTCGTCAGCCCGTCGAACGTGGGCTCGGTGACGATGCGTCCCGGCGATTGAAGGTGGTCGTTAACCCACACCCCGTCGAACCCCAGCGCCTCGATCCGGAGCGCCGCGTCACGCACCTGGGGCCAGGTGGAGCAGTACTGGGGAACGCGAACGCCGATACGCACCCCCGCATGCTCGCGTTCGGCGACGGCGGGGGCAAGCACACGGCCTCTGTGCCAAGGGTGTGGCAAGATGCCCGGCCGTGAGCGACGACAACTACATCTTCACCATGTACCGCATGTCGAAGTCCTACGGCGGCGGCTCGAACAAGGTGCTCGAGAACGTCACCTTGGCCTTCTACCCCGGCGCCAAAATCGGCGTGCTCGGGTACAACGGCGCTGGCAAAAGCACCGTGCTCCGCATCATGGCCGGTGTGGAGCAACCCACATCGGGGGACGCGATTCTTGCGCCCGGCGCCACGGTTGGCATGCTCGAACAGGAGCCGCAGCTCGACCCCGCCAAGGACGTCCTCGGCAATGTGGAGGAGGGCGTTGCCCCCACGCGTGCTCTCCTCACCAAGTACGCAGAGCTCAGCGGAAAGCTGGGCGAACCGTTGTCGGACGACGAGATGGCTGCCACACTTGAAGAGTTCACGAACGTCCAAGAAGCCATCGAGCGGGCCAACGCGTGGGATCTCGATCGGCAGGTCGAAGTGGCGATGGACGCGCTGCGCCTTCCGCCCAGTGATGCGGATGTCGCGAAGCTCTCCGGTGGTGAGCGTCGCCGCGTCGCCCTGTGTCGCCTGCTGCTCTCGGCGCCCGACTTGCTGCTGCTGGACGAACCCACGAACCACTTGGACGCTGAGTCGGTGGCGTGGCTCGAGCGTTTCCTCGACGAGTACGCGGGCACCGTGGTGGCCGTCACCCACGACCGCTACTTCCTCGACAACGTCGCGGGTTGGATCCTCGAGCTCGACCGCGGCAAGGGGATCCCCTGGAAAGGCAACTACTCGTCCTGGCTCGAGCAGAAGGAAGCCCGACTCGCTCAAGAAGACAAAGAGTCCTCGGCTCGGCGGAAGGCCATTACCCGTGAGCTCGAGTGGGTGCGGTCCGGTCAAAAGGCACGTCAGGCGAAAGGTAAGGCACGCCTGGCCAACTACGACCGCCTCGTCGCCGAAGAGTCCGACACCAAGACCCGGGGTGCGGTCGAGATCCGCATCCCTCCTGCCCCGCGCTTGGGCGACGTGGTGGTCGATTCCTCCGGGCTGACGAAAGGCTACGGCGACCGGGTGCTCATCGACGACCTCTCGTTCTCCCTCCCCAAGGCCGGCATCGTCGGCGTGATCGGGCCGAACGGCGCCGGCAAAACCACGCTCTTTCGCATGATCGCCGGCCAAGAACAGCCGGACAGTGGGTCCCTCCGCGTGGGGGAAACCGTGCAGCTGGCGTACGTCGACCAGGCCCGCGACGAGCTCGATCCGGCGAACAATGTGTGGAAAGAGATCTCCGACAACCGCGACATCATGATGCTGGGCGGCAAGATCGAAGTGAACTCACGTGCCTACGTGGCCTCGTTCAACTTCAAAGGAGCCGACCAGCAGAAGCCGGTGGGGCAGCTCTCGGGCGGTGAGCGTAACCGCGTTCACCTGGCCAAGATGCTCGCCGGCGGTGGCAACCTGCTGCTGCTCGACGAACCCTCCAACGATCTGGATGTTGACACCTTGCGTGCCCTTGAAGACGCGGTGGAGTCATTCTCCGGCTGTGTCGTGGTCATCAGCCATGACCGCTGGTTCCTCGACCGTATCGCCACGCACATCCTCGCCTTTGAAGGCGAAGGCAAGGTCGTCTGGTTCGAAGGGAACTACGCCGAATACGAGGAGCACCGCAAAAAGGCGCTCGGCGAGAGCGCCGCCCAGCCCCACCGCATGAAGTACAAGCGCATCAGCGATCGGTAGCTTCTCATTCGCCGCGCTCACCACGGCTCTTAGGCGGCCTATTCGTCGGCCCTGTGGGCCTTCTCAAATGCTGATCGCGGCGGGATTTCATTCGCCGCGCTCACCACGGCTCTTCGGCGGCCTGTTCGTCGGCCCTGTGGGCCTTCTCAAATGCTGATCGCGGCGGGATTTCATTCGCCGCGCTCACCACGGCTCTTCGGCGGCCTGTTCGTCGGCCCTGTGGGCCTTCTCAAATGCTGATCGCGGCGGGATTTCATTCGCCGCGCTCACCACGGCTCTTCGGCGGCCTGTTCGTCGGCCCTGTGGGCCTTCTCAAATGCTGATCGCGGCGGGATTTCATTCGCCGCGCCCACTAACGGCTCTTCGGCGGCTCCGCTCGCTTCGCCTCTGTACGCGGCGGGGCTATTCGGCGACACGCACCGAGTAGATCGGCGGCAGTCGGGTAGCAGCCGTCGTCCACGTGTGGCCGGCATCGCGCGATCCGAACAGTTCGCCGGATGTGGCGCCGAAGTACAAACCCAAGCTGTCGCCCTCGCCGCAGGTATCGAAGGCTTCGCGGAGCACCGTTAGGTACGCGTCCCGATCGGGTAGTCCCTCGCCCCGCGGCATCCAGCTGGCGCCAGCGTCGCGCGTCTCGTAGACCCGTACGGCGCCGTCGCAGGTAACCCGGTCAGAATCGCCGGCCATCGGGATGACAAAGGCGCTGTCGGGGTCGGCGGGATCGGTTGCGATGGGAAAACCGAAATCGGAGGGTAGCCCCGGTGCAATGTCAACCCAGTTCTCCCCAGCGTCGTCAGACCGGTAAACGCCCCCATGGAACTGCAGAAACATCCGCTCCGGTTTCGCGCGGCTGCGCACGATGCCGTGGACACAGTGAGTGGTGGTCTCCGCCCGAGCCTCTTCCGGCATGTAGCGGGGAACGAGTCCGGCGTGAGCGTTGCGCCAGGTCTGTCCACCGTCGTCTGACAGCCACACCCCTACGGCGGAGATGGCGATGGCGAGCCGCGACGGGTCGCCGGGCCATGTGGCGATGGAGTGGATGCAGAGGCCACCACCCCCTGGGCTCCATTCACCACGGGTCGGCTGGTCCCACAGGCCACGGTTGAGTTCCCAGGTTGCGCCACCGTCATGGCTTTCAAACAGTGCCCCGGGGTCGGTGCCGGCCAGGAGGTGACCGTCGCCCTCGCCCGTGACCACGACCCAGATTCGCTCGAGGGCGGCATCGCCCTCCGGAAGTGATAGCCCGTCGGCCTGCCGCCAATCGCGGCCCGGCGAGTCGGTCCACCAGAGCTTCGGACCGTGGAACGGCGAGGTGACCGACGCGAAGGTCCGCCCCGTGCGCGGGTCCGCCATTGCGAACTCAACGGGTTCGCCGGCGAATGACCGCGAGGTCGTGGTGAACGTCCCATCGGCGGATTCGGCCAGCTCAAACAGGCCTTTTTTGGTTCCCGCAAGCAGTCTCATCCTGCACCTCCAGTGATGGCGGGGAGAACGACGACGCGATCCGATGCGGCGGTGGGGGTGTCGCCGGTGCCGACCGCGCCGTTGATGAACACATTGATGTGCCGCCGCACAGAGCGACGCTCATCCAGTAGCCACCCGGTCATTGCGGGGAAGGCGCCCTCCAGGTTAAGGAGGACCTCGTGGACGGTCTCGCCCGGGCACTCATGATGGCGTTGACCGTCGGTGAGGGCCTGTAGAGCGGAACTCAGTTGAACGATCGCCACAGCCCGCCCATTGTGGCATGCACACCGGCGGGTCGTCTAGCGACGGGCGACGGGTCCCATGTCGGTGCCGTACTGTGCGGCGGGATCGTCGTCGGCGGCGACCTCGATGCGGTTCCGTCCGCGTTGTTTGGCTCGGTACAGCGCGTGGTCGGCGCGGGCCAAGGCGATGTCGATCTGCTCCGCCGGGTTCCAGGTCGCGACACCGATGCTGGCGGTTGCGCCGAAGCCGAGCGACTCGACGGCCTGACGCAACAGCGTGAACACGATCATCGCGTTGTCCGGGGTCTTGCCTTCCACGAGGAGGCCGAACTCGTCCCCACCGAGACGCCCGGCGATGCCCTCACCTTCGAGAAATGCGCGCAGCGCATTTCCGGTCTTACGCAACAGTTCATCACCCACGTGGTGGCCGAGCGAGTCGTTGATGGCTTTGAAGCCGTCGAGGTCGAGCACCGCAACGGTGGATGCCGTGAGCGGCGCCATCTTTGCGATCTCTGCGGCCTGAGCAAAAAACGCTCGCCGGTTGATGAGCTGCGTCAGGTCATCCGTGGTGGCCAGGATCGCGAGTTTCGATTCAACCTTTCGGCGCCGTCCGATCTCCGTCTCGAGCTCCTCCTGGCGCCGTTGGAGCAGGCCAACGAGACGAAGGAGTTGGTAGACGAGCAGCGGCGACACGACGAGGGGAATCCCCAGCGGTAGGCCGTAGGCGAACGCGATGTCATCACGTCCCGGGGTCCATCCCACGAGCGCGTACGCCAGCGCGCAAACCCCGATCGAAATCAGTGCGCAAAGGACTCCGACAACAACCGACACGACGACACGTTTGCGCCGTGTGTTGAGGTGGGACGTGGCCCAGCGCTCGAAGCGCGTGTTGTCCGAAACACTCATACGGTTGATTATCGGCGAGAGAGCCAGAGATCTGAAGTCGGTTGGGGACGGCGTCGAGTCGGTCCGCCAGAAAAGCGCGTCCGGTACCCTTGCTTCAGGATATCGACGCCATCAGGAGCCGCATGAGCACTCACCTCGACCCGTTCGGAGCGCGGGCCACCCTCGACGCCGGGGGAAACCGCCATACCATCTGGAAGATTGACGCCACGGGCGCCGACCTTGCCAGGATGCCCTACACCGTCAAGGTGCTACTGGAGAACGTGCTGCGCAACTGCGGCAGCGAGTTTGTCGGCGAGGATGACGTTCGCGCGCTCGCGGACTGGGCGCCGAACTCGGGCGCGACCATCGAGGTGCCCTACATGCCGGCGCGCGTCGTGCTTCAGGACTTCACCGGCGTGCCCTGCGTCGTGGACCTCGCTGTGATGCGCGACGCCATGGTCGACTTGGGTGGCGACCCCGCCAAGATCAACCCGCTGGTCCCGGTCGACCTCGTCATCGACCACTCGGTTCAGGTCGACCGTTTCGGCACCGCCGACGCGTTCGAACAGAACGTCGAGCTGGAGTACGAGCGCAATGCCGAGCGCTACGCCGTGTTCCGTTGGGCCCAGCAGGCCTTCCGCAACTTCCGTGTCGTACCGCCGGGCACCGGCATCGTCCACCAGGTGAACTTGGAGTACCTGGCCACGGTCGCCATCGCCCGCGAGGTCGATGGCGAGCTTGCGGCATTCCCCGACACCCTCGTCGGCACCGACTCCCACACCACGATGATCAACGGTGTGGGCGTCCTCGGCTTTGGCGTCGGTGGCATCGAGGCCGAAGCCGTCATGCTCGGCCAGCCCCTCTCGCTGCCCACCCCCGTTGTGGTCGGCGTCAAGCTGGGCGGCAAGCTGCAGTCGGGGGCCACGGCGACCGATCTTGTGCTCACCGTCACCGAGATGCTCCGTTCCCATGGCGTCGTGGGCAAGTTCGTCGAGTTCTTCGGCCCCGGGTTGTCGCAACTTCCTCTGGCGGACCGCGCCACCATCGCCAACATGGCGCCCGAGTACGGCGCCACTGCGGGAATGTTCCCCGTCGACGAGGAGACGCTGCGCTACCTGCAGCTCACGGGCCGTCCCGCCGAGGTCATCGAGCTGGTGCGGGCCTACTACACCGCACAGGGCATGTTCCGTACCGACGCCACACTCGACCCCGCGTTCGACGAGGAGCTGGCGCTCGATCTGGGCGACGTCGTCCCGAGCATGGCCGGCCCCCGTCGACCCCAGGACCGTGTCGTGCTCGAGAACGTCGGTGCCGAGTTTCGCGCCAACTACGCCGACGGGCTTGTGGCCAACGGCTCCGGTCCGCACTACCCCACGGTCGACGTCACGGACAACGGGGAAACCTTCCCGTTGTCGTCGGGTTCGGTGGCCATCGCCGCGATCACCAGTTGCACCAACACCAGCAACCCGTCGGTGATGATCGGGGCGGGACTCCTCGCAAAGAAGGCCGTTGCCAAAGGCCTGACGACGCCCCCACATGTGAAGACCAGCTTCGCCCCGGGGAGCCGGGCAGTGACCAGCTACATCGAGAACGCCGGGCTGACCGAGCCACTCGATGCCCTGGGGTTCAACCTTGTGGGATACGGCTGTACCACCTGCATCGGCAACTCCGGCCCGCTGGACCAGCCCATCGGAGACGCCATCGACGCGAACGACCTCGTCGTTGCGGCAGTGCTCTCCGGCAACCGGAACTTTGAGGGTCGCGTGCATGCGCAGGTCCGGGCCGCCTACCTGGCCTCGCCGCCACTGGTGGTTGCGTTTGCGCTGGCGGGTCGAGTGGACGTCGACCTCACCACTGAGCCGCTCGGTACTGGAAGCGACGGCCAACCGGTGTACTTGGCGGATATCTGGCCCAGCCGTGAAGAGGTGGAGGCCACCATGGCCGAGGCCATCGGGCCCGACGTGTTCTCCTCCAACTACGCCAGCGTCTTCGACGGCGACGAGCACTGGAAGGCCATGGCGGCGCCGACGGGAGCAACCTACGCCTGGGACGGCGCATCCACCTACGTTCAGAAGCCGCCGTTCTTCGATGGCCTCACGCCGGAGGCGGGGGAGATCGCCAACGTCGTCGGCGCACGGGCATTGGTTGTGGTGGGCGACTCGGTCACCACCGACCACATCTCTCCCGCCGGCAGCATCCCCGCCAGCTCACCCGCCGGCAAGTACCTCACCGAGCGCGGCGTCGAGCCACGCGACTTCAACAGCCTGCGGCTCACGCCGCGGCAACCACGAGGTCATGATGCGCGGCACGTTCGGCAACATCCGGCTCCGCAACGCTTTGGCGGGCGGTAAGGAAGGCAACTGGACGGTTCACCTGCCGTCGGGCGACGAGTCGTCGATCTACGACGCATCGATGCGTTATCAGCAGGAGGGCGTTCCGCTCATCATCCTGGCCGGCAAGGAGTACGGCACCGGCTCCAGTCGCGACTGGGCGGCCAAAGGCACACTCCTTTTGGGTGTGAAGGCGGTCATTGCCGAGTCGTTCGAGCGCATCCACCGCGGCAACCTCGTCGGGATGGGCGTCGTGCCCCTGCAGTTCCTTCCCGGTGAAAACGCCGCGTCGCTGGGACTCACGGGTCGCGAGGTGTTTTCGATCGAGGGCCTCCGCGAGCTCGAACCCCGCCAGACCTTGACGGTGACCTACACCCGCGAAGACGGGTCGACGGGCAGCTTCTCGGCACTCGCCCGTGTTGACGGGCCCACCGAGGTGAACTACCTCAAGAACGGTGGCGTTCTGCCGACCGTGCTGCGCCGGCTACGCACCTCGTAGGGCGCGATTCGGGTGCCTCGTTCAAGGAGCGGGGCACCCGTCGCTTTACTCGCCGAGTGGTTCCGACCAGCGGGGGCCCCGCACCGGAGGATCGGTCGGCAGTGGCGGTGGCGACGCATTCGGCACGGAAGTGCGATGAGCGTTTGTCGGTGGCACTGCCATCGGTAGGTGGATCGTGGATGGGTCGATGGGGACGGGGCGTGTGTTGATCCCGCCGGAGGCGCGCGTCTCGTCATGGTGTGCGATCTCGTCGTACCCTTCCGCACGGACGCGAAGGTCGAAGTAGGCGACCGTGATAATCGTGACGAACAGGGGTACCGCAAAGATCGCCCCGACAGCCTGCGCGAACGATAGAGCGGCGACGAATCCCGTTACCGTGTCCGCACTTGCGACAAGGCCACCCGCTGTCACGGCGCCCACAATGCCGAAGAAGACACCGACGATCCAGCTTGAGACGAGCACCAAAGCAACGGTGGGGACCCAGCGGGTGCGAAGCAAGGCCCACCCGCGTCTGAGCGCCGCGACAGGCCCGATCTGTTCCCGCATCATCGCGGCAAGAGAGATCGGCACCCACGCGAGGACGCCCGTCACCCACGCAATCACGACCAGCATCCCGCCGATCGCAACAGCCTCACTCTCGATCCTGCGGATGATCACTCCGACGGGCAGCAGCGGAGCCACCGCCACGACGATGCCGGCGACCGTGAGCGCGATGATCGCGGGAAGGCGGCGGATGCTCGCTCGAATGGACTCTCCCCATCGGGGTTCACGGCGGACATACGCGTTTGCCACGGCATGATGTAGGGATGCCATCGAGATGATGCCGCCGACGAAGGTCGCGAGGTAGCTCAGGCCGAGCACGAGGTCCAGGCGATCCTGAGACGCCTGAGTCGACGCCCGGAGATTGCCGTCGGAATCGATGACCACACCGAGGGGCATCGACTCGCTCACGACCATCAGCGCGATGAGCGCGATCGGGGCAAACGTGATGAGCGAGATCACAATCAGGTGACGGAAGCTGCGCTGATAGATGCGCGAGCCCTGGTTCATTATCTGGCCGAACCCCAACGGCGAAAACGGTTTGGGGACTGCCCTCCGGGCGCGTCGACTACCCATAACTGCGTACTGCTCCTTCGGGGACGGGCGGCTAGGCCCGGGTTGCTTCCGTGATCGGTACGCGGAGGTAGTCGCGGCCGGTCTCCTCGAGCCAGGCCACGATGCCGTCCGGGGGCATCGGGCGACCGAGGAAGAAGCCCTGTGCCACGTCGCAGCCGAGCATCTGGAGCCCGGTCCACTCGTCCTGGGTCTCGACACCCTCGGCAACGACTCGCAGGCCCAGACTGTGACCCAGCTCGACGGTCGAGCTGACGATCAGCGCGTCCTTCTGGTCGGCCATGATGTTCGAGACGAACGAGCGGTCGATTTTGAGTTCAGTGAGCGGCATCCGCTTGAGGTAACTGAGCGAGGAGTAGCCGGTGCCGTAGTCGTCCATGGCCAGCTCGAGGCCCATGTCGGCAAGACCGTTCAGACGGCGAAGCGCACCCTGAGCGTCGTCCATAACCGCGCTCTCGGTGATCTCGAGCCGTAGCCAGTCCGCTGCGGCGCCCCAGCGCTCGAGGCGTGATGCGATGTCCTCTGTGAGCGCCGGGTCGTGCAAGTTCTGCGCCGAGATGTTCACCGATATCGCCAAGCCGATTCCCGCTTCGCGCCATTCGCTGGCCTGGCGAAGAGCCTCGTCGACGACCCACAGAGTGATCGGCTTGATCAAACCGGTCTGCTCCGCGATCGGGATGAACTCGCCAGGCGAAATGAAACCGCGAATCGGATGGACCCAACGACAGAGTGCTTCCACGCCTTCCACGCGGCCGTCAGCGAGCAGGGCCTTCGGCTGGTAGTGCAAGAGCAACTCGTTGTTCTCGATGGCGTGACGGAGATCGGAGATCAGCGTGAGCCGGTCGGCGCTGTGCGGGTCCGTCGTTTCGTCGTACAACTCCACGCCCAGGCGATTGGCCTTGGCGCGGTACATAGCGACGTCTGCCCGCTGCATGAGCGTGTGCATGTCCGCACCTTGATCCGGGAAGACGGCGATACCGATGCTTGCCTCGACGCCGATGCGGATCCCTTCGACGCTGAACGGTTCGGAGAAGGATGCCCGGACCTTCTCGGCGATGTGGTTGGCAGTGTCGTGACTTGCGACACCGGGGATGAGCAAGGCGAACTCGTCACCGCCCAGGCGAGCGATGATGTCCCCGTCGCGCAGCGCGCGACGCAGTCGCACCGAGACCTCGTCAAGGATGCGATCACCAGCGGTGTGGCCAAGCGAGTCGTTGATCTCCTTGAAACGGTCGAGGTCGATCAACATCAACGCGACGTTCTCATCTGCCGTTGCGGCACGTTCGATGGCCTCGGAACCGAACGCGTAGAAGCTCTTTCGGTTCTTCAGTCCGGTCAAGGCATCGTGGCTACCTTCCCATGAACGACGCTGCTCTTCGCGCCGAAGTCGTCGACCGACAACAAGGAGAACTGGCAGAAGCGCGATGTTGACGGCGCAGATGCCGAGGGCAACCGGGACGACCACGTTGTCAAAACGTTCACGGATGGCCATGCCAAGCACGATGCCGAACGCCACCGAGGTAAGGGCGATCAACGCGACCAGGCGGTACGAAACCCCTCGATGGTTCTGACGTGAGCGCATTCGGGTCACTATCGGCCAAAACGCGGATCCCCTTGAGCGATGGGAAACAGGGGATCGATCGCGGTGGCGGGTGGGCGGCGGCCGGGTGGCCCGGTACGCGATACCCTCCGACGATGCCGATCCTCGCGGGAATGAATCAAGGCGCTCCCAGCGACGACGTGCGGCGAATCCTGCTGCGCTACCGACGCCTCGCGGTTGTCGGGCTCTCGCCCAACTCATCGCGCCCGAGCTACCGCGCAATGGTGCACATGCAAGCGCACGGGTACGACATCACCCCGGTGAACCCGATGGCGACGGATGTCCTGGGAATCCCGGTCGTGCCGACCCTCGCGGCAGCAGCCGAGGCAGGGCCGCTTGAGATCGTCGACATCTTTCGCCGGGTGGAGGACATCCCCCCGATCGTCGACGAAGCGATTGCTCTCGGCGCCAAAGTCATCTGGATGCAATTGGGATTGATGCACGAAGGAGCGGCTCGGCGCGCGCGGAAAGCGGGGCTGGAGGTGGTTCAGGACCGGTGCACGAAGATGGAGCACTGCCGCTATTTCGGCGGATTGAACGTCGTGGGTTTGGCAACCGGGGTGATCGGGTCGCGACGGATGGAGCTGTTCACATGAGCCGTCCGACGAAGCCGACGCCCGAGTTTGGGTTCGACACGCTGGCGGTACATGCCGGTCAACGCGTCGACCCCGTAACCGGGTCGCGCGCGGTGCCCATTCACCAGAACGTTGCGTACGTCTTCGACGACGCACAACACGCGGCCGACCTCTTCGACCTCAACCGGTTCGGCAACATCTACACCCGCATCATGAACCCCACGACTGCGGTGTTCGAAGAGCGCGTGGCGAGCCTCGAGGGAGGCGTCGGCGCGCTGGCGACGGCGAGTGGGCTCGCGGCACAAGCGCTTGCCATCACCACTCTGTGTTCCACCGGTGACGAGATCGTGGCTTCCACGAACCTCTATGGGGGAAGCCACAACCAACTGGCGATGACCCTCCGGCGCTTCGGCATCACGACGACGTTCGTGGCGCCCGACGACATGTCGGCCTGGAGCGCCGCCATCACTCCCAAGACGCGACTGCTCTACGGCGAGACGATCGGCAACCCCCGTCTCGACGTGCTCGACATCCGCCGCATTGCCGCGATCGCCGACGCGGCGGGCATTCCCCTCCTTGTCGACAACACCTTTGCCACGCCGTACCTGTGCCGACCGTTCGAACACGGCGCCCACCTGGTGACGCACTCGGCCACGAAGTGGATCGGCGGACACGGAACGACCCTCGGTGGCGTGCTGGTCGACAGTGGGCGGTTCGACTGGTCGGCGGGAATGTTCCCGGGCTTGTCCGAACCGAGCCCCGGCTACCGTGGCATGCGTTTTGCGGAGACGTTCGGAAACTTCGCGTTCATCATGAAGGCGCGCGTCGAGACCATGCGCGACTTGGGTCCGGCGATGGCGCCATTCAACGCCTTCATGCTGTTGCAGGGGCTCGAAACCCTTTCGCTGCGTATGGACCGTCACGTCGCAAACGCCGTGGCGGTCGCTGAGTTCTTGTCGACCCATCCGCGCGTGGCGCGGGTGACCTATCCCGGTCGGGCCAAGGGCGTTCAAGCCCGGTTGGTGAAGCGCTACTTGCCCAATGGCGCGGGTGCGATTGTGACGTTCCGGATTCGCGGTGGGCGGGAAGCGGGCGAACGGTTCATTGCGGGATGTGAGCTGTGCTCGCATGTCGCGAACGTCGGTGACGCGAAAACCCTGGTGATCCATCCCGCCACCACGACCCATCGCCGGCTCGATGATGCGGCGCTCGCCGCGAGCGGCGTCACTGACGATCTGGTGCGCATTTCGGTGGGGATCGAGACGATCGACGACATCATCGGTGACATCGACCGGGCGCTTGGGCGGTCGGCCTCATGATGGAACCGACGATCGACAGCCTCTTGCTCGCCGACTTCGCCGAGGTGATCAACGGCAAGCTCTACCTCATGGGCGCGGGCTTCACCGCCGTTCAGGTTGCCGCCTTCGATCAGCCACACCGTTTCTTCGTTGCCGCCGCGCTACGGATTCCGTGGAGCCACACGAATCAGGAGATTCCGTTGGGCGGTCGTCTGGAGACGCTCGACGCGGCGCCGCTCGATTGTTGGAGCTTGGACGGGCAGCTTGAAGCCGGTCGCGCCCCAGGTCAGCGAAGCGGTGACACCATCACCATGTTTGCCGCACCCGTCGAGGTGGTCGTTCCCGAGGCCATGGATGTGGTGTTGCGCTTTACGTTCGGCACCGACGAACGCACAGCCCGGTTCGCCCTCGTGGCCGCGGACGACGCCTAACCGATCACTCCGGCGGAGATGAGCAGCGTCATGAGCGGCTCGTGGAGTCCGGGGCGTGCGGCAAGAAAAAGGTCGGGGCGGCCCGGTCCGCGGGTGATCACCTCGGCGGTGCCTCCGGCCTCGCGAACCAACGCGGCGCCCGCTGCCCAGTCCCAGGGGCTGAGGCCCGTCTCGAAAAAGGCATCGAGCCGTCCGGCGGCAACCCAGGCCAGGTCGAGGGCGGCGGATCCGGCGCGTCGGATGTCGCGCACCACCGGCACCACCGACGCGAGGGCTGCCGCCTGTCGCGCACGTTCGTCGGGATCGTAGGCGAAGCCCGTCCCCACAAGCGCCTCGGCCAGATCGGTCGCCGTGCTGCGACGCAGCGGCTGGCCGTCGAGGGAAGCTCCCTGATTACGCTCGGACACGAACGTCTCACGACGCCCAGGGTCGTAGACCACCCCGACGAGGTCACCGGATTCGTCAACGGCCGCGATACTCACTGACCAATGAGGGTGGCCCCACAGGAAGTTGATCGTCCCGTCGAGGGGATCGACGATCCAACGGACACCTGTTGTTCCGCTGGCCGAACCTCCCTCTTCCGCCTGGATGGAGTCGTCGGGACGCGCGTTGCCAATCATGGTGAGGATCAGCACCTCGGCGTCGCGGTCGGCGTCCGAGACGAGGTCCGTGCGTGTGGACTTGCTCACCACACCCGATTGCGTCGACCCAAAACGCTCGGCCAGCAGCGTTCCACCGGCATGCGCGGCTCGTACTGCCAACTCCCGAAGCGCCGTGGTATCCACTCACACAGCGTACGCGTCGGGCCGGTGGTCAACCGGCTCGGCGTGGCACAGAGCGCCGTCCCGTCGCCCGAGGCACGCGGGTGGGGAAAGCTCTCGGCGCGCTAGGCTGGGGGACGTGCCTGAACTCTCACTCATCGCCCCGCGGGGGTACTGCGCCGGTGTTGACCGGGCCATCGAGACGGTGGAGCGGGCACTTGCCGAACATGGCGCGCCCATCTACGTGCGGGGCGAGATCGTCCACAACAAACATGTTGTGGAGCGGCTCGCCACGGAAGGGGCTGTGTTTGTCGCCCACCCAGAGGACGTTCCGTCCGGGGCCATCATCGTGCTGTCGGCTCACGGCAGCGCACCCGAGGTGTACGCGCAGTGCGCGGATCGCGAATTGACGGTGATCGACGCCACCTGCCCTCTGGTCAGCAAAGTTCATGCCGAGGTGCGCCGTTATGCGAGTAAGGGCGCCACCGTCTTCCTGGTGGGGCACATTGATCACGACGAGGTCATCGGCACGCGCGGTGAGGCGCCCGAGCAGGTCATCGTGGTCGAGGACGTCGCGCAGGCCGAGGCCGTGCGGGTACCCGACCCGGACAACGTTGCCCTCACGACCCAGACGACGCTGTCGTTGGATGACACGGCGGCGATCACCATGGTGTTGCGCCGGCGCTTTCCGGCACTTCGTGAACCGGCCTCGAGCGACATTTGCTACGCAACGCAAAACCGCCAGGACGCGGTGAAGCAGGCCGTCGCCGACGGCGCTCAGGTGGTGCTCGTCGTGGGTTCACAGAACTCCTCCAACTCCCAGCGCTTGGTTGATGTTGCCCGGGCGGGAGGCGCGGATGCCTACCTCATCGACAACGCCGGCGAGCTCAACCCGGAGTGGCTGGCGGGGCGTACCCGCGTGGCGCTGACGGCCGGGGCCTCCGCCCCCGAGGAGCTGGTCTCCGGCGTCGCCGAACGAATCGCCGGCGACGGCTGGGAGCGTGGGGGACATCTCATTCCAACCGACGAGGGCGTCGTGTTCGCCCTTCCCGCCGAACTGCGGGGAATTGCCGACCGCCCGGGATAATTGCCTGCATAAGTAGCAAATTGTTCCCCTGCAACACTCCCTAAGAGGACGAATGTCCCGGTCGGGGTACCCCGTCTGAGATCCACTGCGACCACCACGATCTCCCCTGTGCAACGCGTGTTGATGACGCGGCAAAACCGGGATTCCGGTGGACAGGCGTCCTTTGCCGGCCCTTGCGGAGAGGACTACCGTCGCCGACATCGACTGGGCGCATGACGGATCGCGCCCGATTCCCGTAAGCGACGATGGAGGACTGCCATCGATTCCCCTTTGTTGGGCCGCCCCCGCGCGGCCGTGCTTAGTATTGCCCTGATTGGATCGATCGTGGCGCCCGCAGCGGCCCCGGCAGCAACGATCAACGACCCCGACACCGTTCGGGTGTGGATCTCCTCACGAGAGTCCGTGTCCGCCTCGGCCGCTCTCGTTCGCTACGCAAAGACGTTCGTCGGGGTGCCGTATCGATGGGGAGGGTCAGACCCCTCGGGGTTCGACTGCTCCGGCTACATCCAGTACGTCTACGCGCGTTTCGGCGTGAAGATGGACCACTCCACATACTCGCAGCGAGCCGCCTATCCGGCCGTCGCGCGCAAGAACCTCCGAGCCGGCGACCTCGTGTTCTTCTCGGGGACTGGCCATGCAGGCATCTACATCGGCCGGGGACGCTTCATCCACTCACCGCGGTCCGGCAAGCGCATTCACGTCGCCTCCCTTTCCGACGGATGGTATGCACGCTCCTACAGCGGAGCCGTGCGCCCCCCGCTCTCGGGTCAGCGGTTGCGCAGCACCAGCGTGTCGGACATCGGCAGGTCGGTCGGAACGCGCGACGTCAGCTCCGCCGCGTCCAGGGCGTAGTTCGGGTCGATCTCGATGTCGATTGTGGGGTTGCCGTCGCCGTCGCGCGGCACGGAAACACCCGCTGCCTCCAGCCATCCGGCGTAGAGGCGGTTGAGGTCGCGGCGCGTCGTCTCCGGCGAATCGTCGCCCGTCGCGTTCTTGATGGGGGAGAACTCCTGGTCGCGCGGTGACTCGACCGAGACCACCGAGGTGGCGAACGGGAGGGCGTCGAAGATGAACGTCTCGAACTTCACGGCGTTCGGCTCCGACGGCTGGACGAGGGTGCCCGAGGCGTCGATGTGCGGGACGCCCTTGATCGCTTTGTGAAACGGCAAGCCGTGGTCATCACGAACGACGGACTCGGCCAGGTCGACGTCGATGGCGTGCGCCGCGATCGACCCTCCCCAAAAGCGCAGCCCACCATCCGCGTCGCGGGCCGCGGCGAGTTCGTCGGGAAGATCGCTGTACTCCACCAACACCGTCGACCCGCCCTGGGTTGCCACCACACCGACCCGCTCGTCGGGTGATGCCTTCCTCACGACGATGTTCGACATCTGCGCCTGGTGGTGCGCGTGGTACCCGAGAAACGCTGGTCGCGCAAGGCGAAGCATCGGGTTGTCGACCTGAAAGGTCACGAACGTCTCAACGCCCTGAGCACGCATGTGCGCGAGAAGTCCATGGCGCGCCAAGGCGCGGAACATGCCGCCGTGGCCATCGGGTGAGAGGGCCAGGCAGTCGGGCGCCTCGAGAAGGATCTGTCCGCTTTCTCGGTCGACGGCCGGCATCGTTCCCTGCGGAAAGAGCACCACGGTGTCCCGGTCGAGACCAAAGTGGTCATGTGCGTTGAAGATCGCCCGCGTCTCGTCGTCGTTCTGCGGCGAGGTCATGATGAACCATGGGAAGGCACAGTCGTAGCGCCTCCGGATGGCCTGGACCTTGGCCGCGTGGTGAGCGAACAGAATGGTTCCGGACGGGGAGAATGGAAACGCGCCTTTGGGACCGTCAAAGCCCAGGCGGGTGCCCTGTCCTCCGGCGACGAGAACGGCGGCAATGGCCCCGCGACGCAAACGCTCCTCACCCAGGGCGTGTGCGGCCTCCTCCGCGGCGTGCTCGGAGGCCGTCGTCGGCAGCGCCACGATCCGTGCCGGCTGCAGGTCGCCGACGGTTGTTGGTGCGTCGCCGAGAACCAGCTCGTGCACGAGCCGGCTCACCTCATCGAGGTCAACCGCTTCGATCTGGGCGGTGAGGTGGTCACGCTCGGCTCCCGACAATCGGTCGAGCGCCGCGACCAGGTGCCCCTGTCCCGACGTGTGAAGTCGGTCGGCCAGACTCGTCACGGCTTCAGTGCGACCTTCACCACCCCGTCCTGACGCTCGGCCATCATCGTGTAACCGGACGGTCCCTCACTGAGAGGAAGGTGGTGCGTGAGCATGGGCGACGGGTCCATCTTCCCGCTCGCAACGAGGTCGAGCAGCTGAGGGAAGTAGCTCTTTCCGGGCACAAGTCCGCCGGTGATCGTGATGTTGCGCAGGAACTGGTCGAACCAGTTGACCTCAGGGGTTTTGCCCATGAAGTGGTCCATGCCGAGGCAGGCAATGGCGCCGCCGGCACGGACGGTGGCGTGGGCGGTGGCCATCGACTCGCCACTCGAGATGGAGTCGACAACGACGTGTGCACCCTGCCCGTCGGTGAGCTCGTGCACACGTGCGGTGATCTCGGCGTTGTCGCGCGAGGCAATCGTCTCGGTGGCTCCGAGCGTGGTGGCCAGGGCGAGGCGGTCGGGGTGGTGGCCGGTGCAGATCACGTTCGCGGCGCCCAACGCGGCCGCCCCGTGAACGGCCGACAGCCCAACAGCGCCGTCACCGATGACGACGACATTCTGTCCGGCCTTTGCTCCGCCACGGGTGAGCCCGTGCCATCCGGTCGACATGACGTCGACGAGCGGGAGGAGCTTCGACTCGTTTTCCTCACCGGCAAGGCTTTCGGGCATCTTGTGCAGCGTGGCGTCGGCGAACGGCACGCGCACGAACTCGGACTGGCCTCCCTGGACGGCGCCGCCCTGCTGCCACACGCGCGCTGCCCAGCCGAAGAGCGACCAGCTTTGGCACGACGATGAGAGCCCCTCGTTGCAGTACACGCACGTTCCGTCGGCGACGCTGCAGGAGGACATCACGCGGTCACCGGCGGCAAAACCCGTCACCTCGGCGCCCACAGCCTCGACGGTGCCGATGAACTCGTGACCCACGCGCTGCCCCTCGTCAAAACCAAAGGCACCGCCCGCGTTGAGGATATGGAGGTCCGACCCGCAGATGCCGGCAAGCGTCACCCGCACGACTGCGTCGGTGGGCTTCTCGATCGTCGCATCGGCGATGTCGGTGACACGGATGTCGCCGTTTCCGTGAAAGGTGAGTGCCCGCATGTTGTCCTCCGTTGTGGTCCGTCCGAACGCGCCTCAGCATACGTGTGTGGCTGGTGGTTTAGGTCACCAAACCTGCACGATGGAGTGCGTCCGCAGGGTCCATGACGAGGCCCACCCAGAACGGACCGAACAGGGCGTAGCTCGCGCTGGCGGCGTCAAAGCGCATCTCGTAGACGATCTCCTTCACCGCGACCGGGTCGTCGGCCAGGAGCGTGACGCCCCACTCCCAGTCGTCCAGGCCGGTGGCTCCCGTGATGAGCTGCAACACACGCCCCGCGTACTGGCGACCGGTGGTGGCGTGTCCACGCATCAGGGTCCTACGTTCGTCGAACGAGAGCTCGAACCAGTTGGCTCCGGGGATGCGGCTTTTGGACATCGGATAGAAGCAGATGAACCGCTTCTGCGGCAGACGGGGGTGAAGACGCGCGTCGACGTAGTGCGTCATGCGCTCACGCCACGTGCTGAGTGTGCCGTCGATGTCGGCCTCACCGGACGCCTCGAGCCGGGCGCGTTCCTCGGTCTCGGTGGTGGTGTACTCGCTGTTCTCGGTGACCGAGACGAACGAGTCGAGCCGCTCGACGGGGCCGGCGAGGACCTCTTTCACCAATCGATCGAGTGCATCGAGATCGGGCGAGAGACACATGAACCCCAGATCGGCGCGGCCACCGAGGATGGAACTGACAATGACCTGGTTCGGGTCGGTGGCAGTGAACCCCGAGATGGCGTCGAGGACGGGCTGGGCCGGTCCGCCGCGTTCGGCGCGGACGAACAGGTGGATGACCCCCCAGCCTTCGGACAGGGTCAGTTCGGCGGCATCGCTCACACGATGAAGGCTAGCGTCTCGCCCATGCACCGAGACCTGCGACGAGGAGAGCACCCTGCGACGTCGTGATCCAGTCGGCCCGGGCCAGGAGTCGGTGTGGGACTACCCGCGCCCGCCGCGCCTGGAGCCGACGCCGCGACGTATCCGCATCGTCGTTGCGGGGGAGACAATCGTCGACACCACCGACGCGTGGCGCGTTCTCGAGACGAGTCACCCACCGGGCTACTACATCCCACCTGAGGCGATCCGGCCGGGGGTTCTGGTTCCCGCGACGGGCGGATCGCTGTGCGAATGGAAGGGACACGCCGAGTACTTTTCGCTCGTCGTCGGCGACCACCACCTCGAGAGCGTGGGGTGGGCATATGCGAACCCCACCCCGGCCTTTGACGCGATCGCCGGCTACGTCGCGTTCTACGCCGCGCCGATGGATGCCTGCTACATCGATGACGAACAGGTCATTCCCCAACCCGGAGGTTTCTACGGGGGGTGGATCACGTCCGACGTGGTGGGTCCGTTCAAAGGCGCTCCGGGCACGTGGGGGTGGTGAGCCTCCCTAGTTTGTGAACCTCCACACGGTTTCGCCGCTTGCCAGGTACATACGTCCGTCGGACCCTTCGCCGAAGCCGTAAATGTTTCCCGGGCTGGCACCGAGCGATCCGGTGATCTCCACCCGTTTACCGGGCGTCGGCCCCGCCGTCATCGCCCAAATGCGACCCGAGCAGAAGTCGCCAAAGACGTACTGACCGTCGAGCCCGGGGATGGACGGACCGCGGTAGACGTATCCGCCAGTGACGCTGCAGCCCTGACCGTGGTCGTACACCGCCACGGGTTGGACAAGCCGTCCGGCGGACAGGCGTGTGCTCGAGAAGCGGCTGCGTCCCTCAAAGCGCTTCCACCCGTAGTTCGCCGCACGCGCGTTGTTCGCGGTGGTGAAGTTGATCTCTTCGCGAGTGTTCTGGCCGACGTCACCGATCCACAGATCTCCACGGGCCCGGTCGAAGGAGAAGCGCCAGGGGTTGCGCAGGCCGAGGGCGAAGATCTCCGGCGGAACCCCTTTGCGGCCTCGAAACGGGTTCGATTTGGGGATGACGTAGCGGCGGGTTTTGGTCACGCCGTTGACGTCGATGCGCAGCATCTTGCCCAGAAGGCTGCGCATGTTCTGCGCGCGGTTCTGCGGATCCCCGGCGGAGCCGCCGTCCCCCATGCCGATGTACAGGTACCCGTCGGGGCCAAACGCCACCATGCCGCCGTTGTGGTTCTCATAGGGCTGGGCGATGGCCATGAGCCGCCGTCGACTTGCGGGGTTCGCGACGTTTGGGTCGGCGGTGGACACCTTAAACTGGGCGACTATCGTCGCACCGGCACGGTTGGTGTAGTTCACAAAAAATCGGCCGTTGGACGCGTACTGGGGATGAAACGCGAGACCCAAAAGACCCTGTTCGTTGCCGGTTGACACCAACCCGGAGATGTCGAGAAATGGCTGCGGAGCAACGGAACCGTCGGGCTGGACGATCCGTATGCGTCCGGGTTGTTCGACCACGAACAGCCGTGGGTCGTTGTCGGGAGCAGTCACCAATAGTGCTTTGGAGAAGCCGTCTGCCACCTTGGTCAGGCGAGCACCGACGGCGGGCGCTGCCGCTGCCAAAATGGCGATTGCCGTGAGCAGAACAATGCGGGAACGTTTCATGCGGGAACCCTACCGCCCCCCGTGTGTGGGGTGTCATTGAGTCGGGTACGACTCGAAACACTGAACCAAACCGCGACGGCCACGAGCGGTGGCACGGTTCCCGGAAGGTGGTCGCTCACATGAAACAACAGCCCCCAGGCCAACGCCGCGATGCCGACGGCCACCCCGGCCCACAGGCGCCGGCGTGTCATTCCGGCCAGGAGCGTGCCGGCCAGGGCTGGGGCCAGGAGGTCGAGCCAGCCCATGAGGGCACCGTCAACCGTGGCATCTTGCAGTGACGGCAGCGGACGACCGCCCACGTCGACGGGTACCACCTCACGCAGCGCGTCGGTGACGGGGGCAACCTGGTTTGTGAACACCAGCACGGTGTCGACAATGGCCAACACGACGAGGCCAACGGCTACTGCTCGCAGTGGCGCCACCGACGCGATGAGGGCGGCGACACTCAGGCACGACCCGCAGATGAGAATGAGGGCGGCGATGTCGGCCGCGATGCCATCGGCCTGCCAGGCCACCAGGAAGATGAACACGACAAGGGGCGGGACGAGAAATGGCACACGCCATCCACGGGTCCATCCCACGATGGCCGCGAGGATCGGCACGAGAAACGTTGCGGTGTTGGCCAGCCCGTTCGTACTCCACTCGGCGGAACGCACGAGGAGGAGGCCGGCTGCGAAGAGCCCCAGGGGAATCGCCACGCCGAGCCACCCGAACTGAGCGCCGATCCGTCGATGCCGTACGCCGGGCATCACGAGGAGGCCTTGCGTGATGCTGAGCAATGCGAAAGCAGCGGAGTAGGGAACGGTCACGAGTCTGTACGGTAGCCGGCCGTGGCATCAGCACCCGAACTTGCGATCCTCTTCGGCCTGTCGTCCGGCGTGGCCTGGGGTGTGGCCGACTTCTGCGGTGGCCTTGCCAGCCGTCGCATTAACGCCGCGGTCGTGGCTGCCGTGTCGCAGATCGTCGGCACTGCAGCGGTGGTCGTTCTGCTCGCGATCGTGGGACCTGAGCGTCCGTCGTGGGGGGCGCTCGGACTTGGGGCTCTGGCCGGGGTGGCCGGCGGGTTGGGCGTATGGGCGTTCTACCGTGCGCTGTCGGTGGGAACGATGAGCCTGGTCGCGCCGATCTCCGCCTTGGGCGCCGGCATCCCGATTGCCGTGGGCCTGCTTCGCGGTGAAACGCCCGGCGTGCTTTCGCTGGTCGGCGCCTTCATGGCGCTTGCCGGGGCGGTGCTCGCGAGTCGCGCTCCGGGAAAGGTGAGCCGCGACGGGATCGGTCTTTCCGCGCTTGCCGCTGTGGCGTTCGGATTGTTCTTCGTCCTCATCGATCCGGCCGCCGACGTCAGCGTTCTGTGGGCGGGACTGTCCACGCGCGTCGCCAGCGTGCCGATCCTGGTGGGACTGTGTTTTGCGCTTCGGGCGTCATGGCGGGTCGAACGGAGCTTGTGGCCGCTGGTCATCGCCTCCGGGATGCTCGATATCGCCGCCAACCTCTTCTACGCCGCGGGGATCCAAAAGGGCGATATCAGCATCGTGGCGGTCCTTGCGGGTCTGTACCCGGTGGCGACCGTAGTTCTTGCCCAGCTCGTTCTTCGCGAGCGGCTCTCGATTGGTCAGGGTTCGGGGATCGGCCTGGCGCTGCTTGGCGTGGGACTCATCGCAGCAGGGTCGTAGTCCTCACGGGGTTGCCGTAACCGACCGGGGTTAGTCATCCCGGCGATCATCGTCCCCACCGCCATGTCCATTGTTGCCTCCGCCGCCGTGTCCGCTGTTGTCTCCGTCGTCGTCCCCGCCGCCGTGCCCGCTGCCATCGTCATCGGATGACGATTGCGTCGGCGGTGGGGCGGGAACTGTCCGCCGAGGGGCGGGACGTACCGGCGAAGCGGCGCGGGGTTTGGGAGGTGGCTTCGGCGTTGTGGTCTGAGGAGCTGTGGGCGACGTCGCTTCTGGCGCTGGGGTGTTTGGTGTTGCGGCGGGTGTCGGAGCTGGGGTTGGCGGTGTTGCTCCGGCGGCGGATACAGGTGGCGTTGTCGGGGCTGCTGAAGGTGTGTTCTCGGGCACAGACCGAGGGCCTGGGCTGGCAAGGACGGACCGAACTTGGCCCGGTGCGCCTGAGCGATTGGGATCCGGGTTCGCCAGAACCCACTGGGCAAAGAGAATCCCCGCGACGAAGACCATTGCCACGGCAATGCGACGTGCGACGCCGCTGCGACGGAGCAGTCCGCGGATCTCGCCGACGGCCCAGACCACCGCCCAGAGCGCCGACACGAACACTAGGGACACTCCCGTCGCGCCCATGCGACCAACACGCCGAACTGCCTGACGTGTGACCGGCCCAACGTCTGATGACCCCAGAGCCTGGTGCCCAATGGTGAACATTCCCAACGCCAACGCGCTCAGCCCCAATGCGCCGGGCGCGAATGTGGGCGATGGGCCGACGGCCCCGGTGGTGGCTGCCCACCACTGGGACAGAGCGTTCATGCTGTCCCACTTGGGACCGAAGTCGGCATCGAGGGGTGCTGCGTGATGGTTGGCCCGTGCGTGGATCCAAACCCCGTAGGCACTGGATGCCAACACCAATCCGGCAACCAGCCGAGCGGTCTGCAGGTTCGGGCGCGAGGGGCGCCGTACAACGGCGACGATCGCGGCGAGCGCCACCACCGCCATCACCCACGGGATGAGCTGCACTTTGCTGGTCCAGTGGCGCGAGATCGCCAGCTCAACCAGAATGCCGGCGGCTGACAGGGCGGCAAGGCCCAGAAGACACTGACGAAGCAGTGACTCCCGGGGTGTTACCGTTTCGTTCCCTGGGTTCACGGAGTGAGGACGCTGACGATCTTCTCGAGCTCGTCCGGAGCGGGGTTGTACTTGGCGAGCTCCTTGCGCAGCTTCGCGAAAGATGTGTCGTCCGCTGGATAGGGCCGGTACTCGGCGATCTCATCCGCCCATTTTTCGGCGTTGTTAACACCGCCCGCTTCGAGTGCGGCGCTGAGCTCTCCCGTGCTTGCCGAGTTGGCGGAGACCTTGGCGGCGGCGGCCGTCGTTGTTGCCGCTGCTGCAGGTGGTGCGGCGGCAGCTGGTGACGAGGCGTCGACTGCTGTGTCATCTGAGCCGCCACAACCGGCGATGGCCAACACGGCCGCTCCGAGGACGGAGACCGCAAGAATGCGTTTCACAATGCTCTCCCATCGTTCTGATTGGTTCGGTCGACGGAACCCCCGTCCGGGCATCATCTGCCGGACGGTGCCGCCGACCCTCCCTCAGAACGCTAGGAACATGCGGCTAAAGAATCGTCGCTCGTCATCCCCGGAAAGGGCAAGCAAAGCGTTCAGGCTTGGCAAACCCGGCCGGGTCGAGCCGATGCGCGACGAGTTGGGTTAGGCGAGGACCGGCTCGATGGCCGGTTGCAGTACGCGGCTCACCGAGACGGGGAGCAGACGTACGAAGGCGTTCAACTCGGCCGACGGGGCTCCGGTCTTGATGCCTTGGGCAAGGCGGTCAAGCACGGCGAGTTCGCGTGGCCCGAGCTCGGCGGCGACCGGCTCGAGGGCCTCGACGAAACACGCTTGAAGGTCCTCGTCAAGGACCGAAATCGAGGTCATCAGTTCAGACGGAAGATCAGCGGACATACGGGGATTATCGCATACGCAACAACCCTTGCGCCGTTGTGCGAGGGATTGCGCGCGAACAGGCGAACTGCCTCTGTCCACCAGGTGAGGAGACAGAGATGGTTGGGAAGATCGCGGGAACAGTTCACGGGGTTGTGAAGGAATCGCTGGATCGCCGACTGGCGGCGGACCCCGGCGCGCTTGCGTTGAGGGTGGGCGGAGCTGCGGGCCTCGGCGCGCTCGGCGCGGTCGCGGCGACAAACGGAGCCATGGCTGCCTGCATTGTTGCCGTTGCCGCGGGCGTCGCCCTCGCGGTCGATGTTCCCGCTCGCGTCGCGCGCCACCACAGGTCCCGCCTCCACTAGCTCTCAGCTCGTTCTTGAGCACGCCACGGGGGCGCTACACCTCGACGTTCACACCGTTCCAGAACGCGACGTGGTTGGCAATCTGGGCGGCGGCATCCTTCGGTTGAGGGTAGTACCAGGCGGCGTTCTCGTTGACCTGGTCACCGACGACCACGTCGTAGTAGCTGGCCGTGCCCTTCCACGGGCACACTGTTGTGTGGCTGCTCTCACGCAGGTTCTCGTTGTTGACCGAATCGGGCGGGAAGTACTGGTTGCCCTCCACGACTTCTGTGGCATCGCTCTCCGCAATGACGGCTTCATTCCACGTGGCACGCGGCATCCCGACCTCCTTCAAAGTGGTTGGCCACCCACGGTAGCGGACGGCGCTATCGGCCAGGCGACGACCGGTCACCGCCGCGAGCGCGGTGCGCCGGAGTACCCTCCTTTGGAATCGACCTGCGAGCGGAGCGAACGTCATGGCAGAGCACCCAACCCATGAGGTGATTGAGACCGATGGTGCGTTCGAGCGACGCCGCTACGCCCCCATGATCGTCGCCGAGACGGTTGTCGACGGACCGTTCGAACAGGCCTCAGCCGTCGGGTTCCAGCGCGTCGCCGGGTACATCTTTGGCAACAACCGCTCGCGTGAGGTCGACGGCGCTGAGACCATCGCCATGACCGCGCCGGTCACCCTTGAGCCGCAAAGCGAGGGCACCGACATGACCTCTTCGGTGACGATGCAAGCAGACGACGGGCGCTGGCGGCTGCGCTTCTTCATGCCGTCGCAGTACGCGCTCGCGACCCTGCCGACGCCCACCGACCCCACCGTCAGCATTGCCGAGCTGCCCGCAGCCACGACCGCCGCGGTGAGGTTCTCCGGCATCGTCCGCGACGCCGACGCCGCGGAGCACAGCGCAGCGCTTCTCACCTGGCTCGCCGAAAATGGTCTGACACCGATATCGCCGCCTCGCGTGGCCCGGTACAGCCGGCCCACAACGCCCCCGGAGCAGCGGCACAACGAGATCCTCATCGACTACCGCTAGCCGGGACATCCCCTACGTGGCACGGAGTTCGTCGACGCTGGTGCTCGGTCGTAGGAAAACCAAAGCGGCAGCGGTCAGTACGGCGGCGGCGAGGAAGGTGCCACCCATGAGGCCCAGGATGCTTACCCAGGGCACCTGAAGCGCCACCGTTTCACCGGTCGCGTTGCTGGTCGCATCGTTGAAGATGCTGCGGATGATAAGCGTCCCCGCGCCTGCCGCGATGCCGATCCCGACCGCGAGCGGCAGAAGCACCTCTGTCAACATCGCTTGTGCCAGCGTCCCACGGGGTGTGCCGGCTGCCACCAGGGCCGCCATTGTGCGGCGTCGTTCGACGATGCTCTCGGCGGTGACCACCAGAAGGCTTGCCGCACCGATGGTTGCTGCGATGACGAGACACGCCTCCAGCAGGGTGAACGCGCTGGCGTAGAGCGGCTCATCCGACAGGTTGTCGCTGTTGCGAAAATCCTCGCGCGCCGAGTAAACGCCGGCGCCGATCATGACGGTGAGAAGCACCGCCACGCTCGCCCGGCTGGCCGTGAACGGCGCCGCGATCATGCGGCGGGCGGCCAGTAGCAACCACGGACGACGCACGCGCGGCGCCAGGAACGAGCCGAGCGCAAAGGTCAGTGAGGCCGTTCCGCTCAGGAGGCCCGCGGCGGTGGCGGCGAAGAATGCGATCCCCAGCGCGATCGTGATGCCCGATCCGAGAGCGAGCGCCTCGGAGATAGCCGTGATTGCGGCGAGGGCGGCGGTGCCTCCAACGAAAAGCACGAGCGGCACAACGGTGGGAGGGCGCTGGCGCACCTGTCGAGCGACGCCAAAGGGCGTCACCGCCACACGGCGGAGCGTGATCGCGGCGGCGACCGCCGCCGCCAAGGCGACGATCAGCACCACTGCAGCCACGACGACTCCTGAGAGATCGACGTCGGTGGGCCATTGGCGCCGTAACCCGAAGGTCGGCGTCCGAATCCGTGAGCGTATCCACAGAAAGGCCACAGCACCGCCGACGGCGCCCAGCCCGGCGGCGATGGCGGTCTCGAGCGCGGCGATCCGAACGATGTCGCGCGGCGTCGCGCCCGCCATGCGCATGGCGGCCAGCCGACGGTCACGCGCGGGCGCCCCCACGCGCGCGCACTGCCCAACGAAAACGATCACCGGGACGCAGAGAAGAAGGAGCGTGATGATGACCCCGGGGCGCAGCCCGCGCTCGTTGAGGAGGTTGGACGCGTAGGGGCCATTTTGCGGCCGGATCGCCAGGACCGTAGCCGCGGCGAGAAGGGCCATTGTGCCCAACGCGGCGCCCAGGGTGGTGAGGATGGCCCGGAGCCGGTCGCCTGCTCCGCCGGCAGCGGCAAGGCGAAGTGTGGTGAGCCAGCTCATCGTCCCCCTCCCGCGACCATTCCGTCACGCAATACGATCTCACGGTCGCCGTAGGCGGCGACGGTCGCGTCGTGGGTGATGATGAGCACCGACGTGCCGGAATCACGGGCCACGCGCACCATCTGCGTCATAACCTCCTCGCCACTCAGCGCATCGAGTGCGCCGGTGGGTTCGTCGGCGAACAGAACCGTGGGTTCGGTGACCATGGCCCGAGCGACGGCGACCCGCTGCGCCTCGCCTCCCGACATCTGTGTCGGGCGCTTGTCGGCGACCTCGGCCACACCGAAACGCTCCAGCCAGGTACGTGAGGCGGTGATTGCGGCGCGACGCTCGACACCCTCCAAAAGGAGCGGCAAGGCGACGTTCTCGTCGGCGCGCAGCTCCGGCACAAGCTGGCCAAACTGGAAGATGACGCCGAAGGCCGTGCGTCGCAGCCTCGAACGCGCTGCCTCGCCTTCCTCGCTGATGAGCCGACCGGCATAGCTCACCTCCCCGGCATCGGAGCGCAGGATGCCCGCCAGGCAGAGAAGCAGCGTCGACTTGCCCGAGCCGGAGGGGCCGGTAACCGCGAGAATCTCGCCCTGACACAGGTCGACGGTGGCCCCGCGAAGTGCCGGTGAGTTGCCATAGGAGCGAACGAGCGCGCGTCCGGACAGCACCACGTCACCTCCATGCGGAAGGGCGTCGGTGAGGACGGGAATGGGCGATGTCACGGGGTGACCTCCTGTTCGAGCGTTGTGACGCGTTCGTGGGCGACCTGCAACCAGCGAAGGTCAGCGTCGAGGTGCATCAAGGCGAAGTCGGCGGCCAGCACGGCGGCGGTCGACTGGGTGCGATCGGTCTTGATTCGGGTGTAGTGGCGCATGCGGTCGAGGTGCGCGGCACGCTGCCGGTTGAGGTAGGCAGCGGCGGTGTCGCGGTTGGCGACGAGCAGCGCGACGGTGGCCTTAACCGCGAGCGGGTTGGCGACGAACGGCGACGGCTCCTCGATCTCGTCGAGCCATTCGGCGAGTTCGGCACGTCCTTCGGGGGTGAGCTCGTAGGACGTGCGATCCGGTCCGTCGACGCGGGCGGTGCCGATGGCGCGAACGTATCCCTTCCCGGCGAGCCGCTCGAGCGTTGCGTAGACCTGCCCAAACGCCAACGGTCGCGCCTCGGGAAAGCAGGCATCGTGTTCCTTCTTCAACTCGTAGCCGTGACCGGCACGACGGGCGAGAAGGCCCATGAGCACGTGAGAGACGGACATGACAGTAACTATTCACTAAGTGAATAGACAAGTCAAGCGTCTCCGTTGGCGCTCGGAAGTTCCCGGGGCGCGCCCGGGACGGTAAGCAGGTCATCGGGCGTAGGGTTTACGTGGAGATGAATCGGCTTCCGGATGCGCGGTTGATCGAACGTGCCCGAACGGGTTCGCGGGAGGCCGCCGGTGAGCTGTTCGAGCGGTATTGGACCGATGCCTGGCGTGCCGCGTACGCCATCGTCGGGCGTCGAGAGAGTGCGGACGACGTCGCCCAGGACGCCTTGCTGAAGGCGTTCAGTGCGCTTGAACGATTCGACGTCTCGCGGCCGTTCGCACCGTGGCTTCACCGCATCGTCGTCAACCGTGCACTCGACGAGTTGCGAAGTGAACGGCGGCTCGTGCCGATGGATGAGCTCCCCGAACCCGCTGTGTGGGACGTCGCCGACGGTGACGCGGCCCTGCTCGCTGCGGTGGCCGACCTCCCCGTCGACCGCCGCGTGGTGTGCGTACTGCGCTATGGGCTGGGCTACTCGCCCACGGAGATCGCGGGGCTTCTCGACGTTCCCGTCGGCACGGTCAACTCACGCCTTGGTCGCGCGCTCAACGACCTGCGCTCACGCGAGGGGGTGGTCGATGTCTGCTGAGATCGATCGCCGACTGCGCGACACCCTGGCGGGGCCGCAGCCCACATCCGACGCCACCGAGCGAGCGCGCGCTGCGGTGCTGGGGATGGTGCCGGTGCCACGCCGCGCAGCGCGATGGTCATGGCGGCCGCTTCTGGCCGTTGTCGGTGCGGTGATGCTTGCGGCGGGTGTCGCCGTGGCATCGAATGCGACGCGGTCGTCCCGCGCGAAAACGCCACCCGTCGCGCCGATCATGGCCACGGCCGACCCGCGGCCTCAGGCCCAGCTACGGTCGGGACGTGCGGTGGTCACCTCATCACAGGGTCGCATCTCACGGCCGGCGACTGCGGTCGTGACCTCACCGGCAGGGCTCTTCGCGGCCTTCGGTGAGTCGGGCTCGCTGGTGGTCACGGAACTCGACGGCGACGTGCGCTGGCGCTACCGCGTGGACGGGACCGTGGTTGCGATTGCCTGGGCGCCGTACCCCACCTACATCGCCTACGTCGTCAGACGCGGCCGGGGCCACGACCTGCGCCTCATGTGGGCCAACGGGACGCACGATCGGCTCTTCGCGTCGGACGTCTCGTCGGCCGTTCCGAAGTGGAACCGTGAGACCACCGCGTTGACCTTCACGACCGGCGACGGACGACGGGTAACCCGCGCGCGGTAGTTGCTACGAAACCGACTTCAGCATGACGCGAACGTCGTCGGTCATCTCGTCGATGCCGATTCCGGAGGCGGGGTAGAACGTGACGCGACGCCCCCGGGGATCGACTCCCCAGATCAAACCCGAGTGGTCGATCAGGTCAGGGTTGTCCGGCGAGGTGCGTGCGGCAACGCCCCACCGCGACCAGGTGCGCTCCAGCTCGTCGCGCGAACCGATCAGGTAATCAATTTTCGACAGCGCTTGATGGCTCCGCAGGAAATCCCGAACGGCTCCGGGGCTGTCCCGCTCGGGGTCGACGGAGATCACGACGAGGGCCAGCCGATCACCGTCCTCGCCGAGTCGGCGTTTTACCTGGACCAAGCGGTCGGCAATGGCTGGGCAGATATCCGGGCAGCTTGTGTAGAGAAACGTTACGAGCGTCACTTTGCCGGCGTAATCGCCGATGCGTACCCGCTTCCCATCCCAGCGACGCAGGCCGAGCTGAGGCGAGGCCACGACGGGGCTCACCTCACCACCGGAATAGGGGCTGTCGGTTTTGGCGGGCGGTTCCTCGATGATGGCGGCGTCCGACGCGGGTGGAAGTGCGGTGGTGTCGGCAGCACCTGTTGTGTTGGACGATCCACCGCAGCCCCACAGCCCCAGGAGGGCGATGATGGCGATACCGGCGCGGGCCGTGGTCATGGCGCCAGCAGCTCGGCGGGATGGACGACCTCAACGTGGGAGTTGATCTCACGCAGTCCGGCGGCGATCTGTCCCGCGCATCCGGGGTTGGCAACCGCCACTCGTGGCGCACCGGCGGCGTGGATGGCCTCTGCTTTGGAGCGCCGGAGGATGGCGGACATCTCCGGCTCGGTGACGCTGTACAGCCCGGCGGCGCCGCAGCAGCGCCCGGCATCAGCGACCTCTACACACTCGGCTCCCCCGGTGCTGAGAAGCTCGCGCAGCTGAGGACCGATGCCCTGGGCATGGAGGTGGTGGCAGGCGTCGTGAACGGTCACTCGCCCGAGGCTACGGCGTTCCGGCACAAACGCGATCTCGAGCAGGTCCCGCACACCATCGGCGAAACGCTCGGCCCGTTCCGCCCAGGCGGGATCGTCGGCCAAAAGCTCCCCGTACGCCTTCATATGGGCGCTGCAGCCGGCGCTGTTGACGACCACCACCTCCGCGTGCTCGAACTCTGTGATGCGCTCGCGGGCCAGGGTGCGGGCGGCGTCGGGCTGGCCGTAGTGCGCGGCGAGCGCCCCGCAACACCCTCCGGGTGCTGGCGTGGTGGCGCGGTACCCGGCGCCGGCGATCATGCGCATCGAGGCGCGATGGACCGGGCGGAACGCGACGTTCATCACGCAACCGGTGAGCAGGGCGGCGGTGGGGCCGGAACCCAGTTCCGATGGGATCGACGTGCGCAAATCGCGCAGCGATACGTGCGGCGTTCCCGCGGTGAGTCGTTTGGGCAGTAGCCGGTCGAGGCGAAGGGCCTGGGTGATGCCGAGGCCGATGGCCAGAGTGCGCACCGCCCAGCGGTGGCGCAGCACAAACCCGAGGCCGACGCGCCGACCCAGCTTCCCGGGCCCGGTGCGGTGCGGCTCGGCCATTGCCCGGGCGGCCTCGATCATGCGCCCAAATGGTACGCCCGATGGGCAGGCCGCCTCGCAGGCGCGGCAGGCCAGGCATTCGTCCATCATCGTGATGAACGACGAATCGATGGGTGCGCCCTCCTCCACCACGGCGCGCATGGCGGCGATGCGACCACGCGGTGAGGCGGTCTCCTTGCCGGTTACCCGAAAGGTGGGGCAGTGGGGCAGGCACAGGCCGCAGGCCACGCATTGGCCAATGTCCTTTGGGGTGGGCCCGTGGGTGGTGCTCATGCGCGGCTCGGGGAGGTGGCGGGGGGCGCAGGGAGGATCCCGCCCGGGTCAAATGCGTGTTTGATGCGACTCATGATGGCGGCGCCGACGGGCGGATCGCCCCACCCGCGGTCGCGGAGATCGTCCGAGCCGTCGACCACGACGGCGTGACCCTCGAGTGACTGGGCGGTGGTGCGAAGGACACGGACGTCGTCGACCGAGTTCACACCCACCCGGCAGGCACCGACTCCCGCTTGTGCGAGGTACGACAGTCCCCGGGCCTCAACGGTGGTAACCAGCTCGGCCAGTGCGCGTGCGGGTACGCCAACATCGACGAGGCCGAGGCCGGTGGGGTCGGCCGGCTCCGCGGCCGGAATGAAGCCATCGGGTGCGCTGATATCGGCGGTGGGGCCCTGGAGGTCGACCGAGACGCGACCGGGTGACAGCAGAACTGCCGCGGGTCGCCACGAGTGGGTCAGCATGTGTCGTGCCGCGGAGAGCCGCTCGGCCAGGGTGCCCTCACGATGGAACCAGCCGCGCGCCGGGGGGAGTGGCCAGAGCTTGAGTGTGACTTGGGCAATGACGCCGAGCGACCCGTGGGAACCCACGGCCAGGCGTGGAATGTCATACCCGGCGACGCCCTTGACGGTGCGCCCACCGGCGGTGACCAACCGCCCGTCGCCGGTCACCATCACGACCTCGAGTAGTGAGTCGCGCACCGGGCCGTGCCGTAGCCGCCCGCGACCACTGGCGGCCGTCGCGAGGATCCCGCCGATGGTCGATCCGGGACGAACGTCGGCCTGGGGCCACCATTGCCCGGCGGCAGCAAGGCGTTCGGCCAGGAGGGTGGCTTCGAGTCCGGCCTCGACGGTGATGGTGAGCTCGGCCGGGGTGTGGTCGACCACCGTGGTGAGGTTGGTGGTCGACAGGGTATCGGCGACCGCGCGTGGCGAACCTCGCCGCGAGCGGGTGCCGCCGCCCACCGGGTGCAGCGGCCGGCCCTCGCGGTGAGCATCGCTCACTGCGGCCACCAGCTCGTCGATGGTGGTTGGCGCTAGACCCACATGCCCTCCGCTAGGCTCCCCAGGTCGCCGCCGATCTCGCCGCAGCGGCTGCCACGGGGCAGCACCTTGTCCGGGTTGATGCGCCCCTCAGGGTCGAAGGCGGCCCGGGTGCAGGCCTGCGCCTCGAGGTCGACGGCGGTGAAGGTGAGCGGCATGAAATCACGCTTCTCCAAACCCACGCCGTGCTCCCCGGTGAGCACACCACCCACGCCGACGCAGACCCTGATGATCTCCTCGCCGGCCTGCAACACCCGGGCGGTCTCGTCGGCGTCGCGCCGGTCGAAGCCGATGAGCGGGTGCAGGTTGCCGTCGCCGGCGTGGAAGACGTTGACGATGACGAGGTTGTGCTTCTCGCCGATTTGGCGGATGGCGTCGAGCACTTCCACGAGTTTGGTGCGAGGCACGACGCAGTCGTGCAGGTAGTAGTTGGGGGCGATGCGGGCCATGGCACCGAACGCGCTTTTTCGCGCCTTCCACAGCAGATCACGCTCGGCATCGTTTTGGGCGACGCGGATGGTGCGCACGCCGTGCTCGCCCGCGACGCGCCCCACCAGGGCGGCCTCGTCGGCCACTTGGGCCGGGGTTCCGTCAACCTCCACCAGCACCACCGCGGCGGCGTCGGTGGGCATTCCGGCGCCGGTGAACGCTTCCGCCGCGCGGATCATGCCGTTGTCCATCATCTCGATGGCGGCCGGCACGACGCCGGAGGCAATGATGGCGCTGACGGTCTCGCCGCCCTCGCGCACCGTGGCGAAGTCGAGCAGCATTGTGCGCACAGCGGGCGGGTTGCGGGTGAGGCGCACACAGATGCGGGTGGCGATCCCCATCGTGCCCTCGCTCCCCACAAAGAGGCCGCGCAGGTCATAGCCGGGGGCGTCCGGGGCCAGGCCGCCCAGCATCACCACTTCGCCGTCATGAAGGACGACCTCGACGGCCAGCACATGTTGGGCGGTGACTCCGTAGCTCAAACAGTGCGGGCCGCCGGCGTTGGTGCCGACGTTGCCGCCGATGGAGCAGGCCTGCTGGCTGGACGGGTCGGGGGCATAGTGAAGGCCCAGGTGGCGCACGTGGTTGGTGAGGTCGAGGTTGAGCACCCCAGGTTCCACCCAGGCGCACGGGGTTTCGTCGTCGATCTCCACGATGCGCCGCATGCGTGCCAGGGAGATGACCACTGCGCCGTCAAGCGGCACAGCCGCTCCGGCCAGGCCGGTTCCCGACCCGCGGGGCACGACGGCCAGGTTCAGCTCCTCGGCCAATCGCATGCACGCGGCCACCTCATCGGTGGTGTCGGGCAAAACGACGAGGCCGCAGTCGCCGTATTGGATGGAGCCATCACGGGCGTAGAGGCCGCGCTCGAGTGGATGGTCCAGTACGCGGTCATCGCTGAGCAGCGCCCGAAAACGACCGGCCGCGGCGGTGGGTGAGGCGGACGTATGCGGAGTGGTCGCCACCCCGGCGAGGTTACCGGATCACAACTGGGAGGCGACCCCGCTCCGCGCCAGCTGATCGGTGGCGGTGGCCGCCCGTTCACCGGCGGCGATGGCCCGCATCAGGTCACCGCCCTGGGCTACGGTGAGCCCGTCGATCTGCGCGAGCCACTCGGGGGGGCGCATGGCCGAGGCCATGTCCGCGAGCCGCACCACCGACCAGGCGAGGGGACGGCGTACCACCTCGGCCAGTGTCACCGGCATCGTCTCGGCGATAAGCCCGAGACTCTCGACAATGGACCGGCGACATGCGGCGCCGAGGGCGCCGTCGGAGAGGGGCCACCAGCGGTCGTCCTCGGTGGGGGAGCAGTAGACCTCACAGCCCAGAATGGTGTGGCCGTCGGGTACGAGCCGGGCGCTCCAGTTCTTGGGTTCGAATAGTCGGCTGAACGGAACGTCGGGGTCGGCCACTTGAATCCAGGGTTCGTCGCTCACGCGGTCGACGGCGACTGAGAGGTAGACCACCACCGCCGCCCGCGGTGTCAAACGGGGGTGGATGTCGGCGGGCGCGGCTGGGGAAACGAGTGTCGCGACGAGCGCTGGGGGCAGTGCGGTGATCACGCGTGGGGCGCGCAGCTCGCGCGGGCCGTCGGGGCTGCTCACCGCGACGCCGTGGACGGCGCCACCCGTGACGTGGATGGCGCTGACCCGGTGGTTGCGTAGCACCTCGCCGCCACGGTTCACGATCTCGCGTGCCATGGCGTCCATCAGACGACCCACACCGCCTGTCGGATACCAGAAGCCATCTGGCGCCCCTTGCTCGAGCAGCAGGCGCTGGGGCCGTCCGGCAACGATCTGCTCGACGGCGAGCCCATCCACCTTCGACAAATAGTCTCTGAGATATGGGGCGACGGCAGCGCCGCCGTATCGCCCGGTGATGAACTCGTCGGCGGAGGGCCCGCCGTCAAACACGTCCGGGCGATCGGCCGTCTGATCCAGATACCGCCCGCGGCGAATCGTCCTGCCGTACGCGCTCGCGACCGGCCGGTTGACCCACACCAGCTCTCCGTCGAGAAGCTCCTCCAACCACGCGCGTCGCGCGTGGCCGTCGACAAACAGGATGTGCCCACCCAGATCGTACGCCGCCTCGTCGCTGCGAAACGTGACGCACAGACCGCCAACCGTGTCACTCGCCTCAACCAGCGCTACCCGCGCCCCGTCGCGCGCGGCGGCAAGCGCCGCCCCCAGCCCCGCCGGCCCGGCACCTACCACGATGAGATCGTGCGTCACCGGGTAAGCCTAAGTGACGCGTACGGTCCGGCGCCGGGTCGTCCGGCAGCGAAGACTCTTCCGTCAGTTTGGGTCGGAAGTCGCCGCGTCTTCGGACTGGTCGAGCACGTAGATCGTGTTGCCGGATTGGTCCTCGAACGTTGCCATGAAACCGCCGAGGATGGCCTCCCTGGGACACACGCACTCTTTCGGGACGGCGCGCCTCGGTTGGCGGGTGGGCTGAGTTATGCTCGGGGGACGTGTCTGTCGCCGTTCTCATCATCGCCGCAACACTCATCCTCGTCGCCGCCGGTCTGGTGGTGCGGGCGGACTGGGCGGTCCTGCCGCGGGGCGGCGGCGCGTTCTTCGAACGGCTATGGGTCATTCTGCCGGCGGCGTTTCTGGTGCTCCTCATCGTCATGAGCGCACGACAGGGGTGGGGAAGTTGACCACCAGAGCCGTCAGTGCTCCCGGCGTGCTTCACCGTGTGGGCGCACTTCTCGCCGACTACGTGCGCCTCACGAAGCCGCGGGTCATCTCGTTACTACTGGTCACCACCCTCCTCGCGATGGTGATGGCCGCCAAGGGCTGGCCTGATGGACGCACCGTCGTATGGACCATGATTGGTGGCTACCTCTCCGCGGGCGGTGCGAACGCCATCAACCAATGGTTCGACCGCGACATCGACGCCCGCATGCGTCGTACGTCAACCCGGCCCATCCCGGCCGGGCGGATTGGGGCGACGCACGCGCTCATCTACGCCATCGTCATCAGCGTCGCCAGTGCCCTCATCCTCGGCTTCGGCGCCAACTGGGTGGCGGCCGGTCTCGCGATGCTCGGCCTGCTGCTCTACGTGTTCCTCTACACGCTGTGGTTGAAGCGCACCACCACGCAGAACATCGTGATCGGTGGCGCCGCCGGCGCCGTGCCGCCACTTGTGGGTTGGGCGGCCGTCGAGGGGTCGGTCGGTCTTGGCGCGCTCCTGCTGTTCGCCATCGTCTTCTACTGGACGCCGCCGCACTTCTGGGCTCTTGCGCTGCTCTTAAAGCGCGACTACGCCGAGGCTGGCGTGCCGATGCTGCCCGTCGTTCGCGGTGTGGAGGAGACGGCCCGACAGGTGCTTCTGTGGACACTGGTGCTCGTGGGCGTGAGCCTGCTTCCCGTGGCCGCGGGAATCTCCGGTGGTCTCTACCTCGTCGTCGCCTCGGTCCTGGGAGCGTTGTTCATCGCGTCCGCCGTGCAGCTGGCACGACAACCGGATGAGCGGCGTGCCCGATCGACGTTCAGCTTCTCGATGCTCTACCTGGCGCTCCTGTTCGTCGCGCTCGCAATCGACGCGGCGGTCTGACCACCCGCATGCGTCGCTCCCGTCACGGCGACCGGTCGGGTGAGAACTTCTTCCTCACTCCGCTCGGAATCGTGTTCACCACGGTCGTTATCGACCTCGTGGGCTTCGGAATCGTCATTCCCATCCTGCCGCTCTGGGCCGAGGATCTCGGGGCATCGGCGATCGAGATCGGCCTGCTGGGCACCTCCTATGCGGCCATGCAGTTTCTCTTTGCCCCGGTGTGGGGACGCCTGTCCGACCGTTACGGTCGCCGTCCCATCATCCTCGTTGCGCTGGCCGGGACCGCCATCTCGTCGCTCCTCGTGGGCCTCGCGACATCGCTGGCGTTCCTGTGGGTGGCGCGCATCCTGAACGGCATCGCCGGCGCCTCGTACTCGGCCGCACAGGCGTACGTCGCCGACATCACGACGAGGGACGAGCGCGCCAAGGGCATGGGCCTCATCGGCGCCGCGTTCGGCATTGGATTCATCATCGGCCCCGCCCTCGGCGGTCTGTGCGCGTTGGTTGACAAGCGTTTCCCGTTCTTCGTGGCCGCCGCCGTCGCCGCGATCAACCTCCTGATTGCGTGGAAACGCCTGCCGGAGCCCGAGCGGCGTCGCTCGACGCCGTCGTCCCGGCGCGAGCTGATGCGTTCGGCCATCCGTCGACCGGAGATCGTGGCGATGCTTGCCATCACCTTCATCGGTACGTTCGCGTTCGTGGGTATGGAGCAGACGTTTGCTCTGTTCGGTGAGCGGCGCTTCGACTTCGGGTTCCTCGAAACTGGCCTCATCTTCGCCTACATCGGTGTGGTGGTCGCCGTCGTGCAAGGAAAGGGCATTGGCCCGCTCGTCGCCCGCTACGGGGAGTGGCCGGTGATGATCGCGGGTATCGTCATCACCGCCGTTGGGCTTGGGCTCATGGCGATCACCACAAACGTGTGGGCCCTTCTTCCGGTCACCGCGCTTCTGGCCGGCTCCGGGCTCGTGTTCCCCACCGTCACGGCGATCGTGTCGAAGCTGGTGAGCGATGATGACCAGGGCGGCATGCTCGGCCTGGTGGCATCAGCGAGCGGTCTTGCCCGGGTCGCGGGCCCGGTCACTGCGCTTGCCCTCTTCGACCTCGACGTGCCCGTGCCCTACATCGTCGGCGCCGTTCTCTTTGGTGTGTGCCTGCTCATCGCGCTCGGCACCGCACGGCGCAGCGTCCGCCCATCGGGCGCGGTGTCGGCTCCCGGTTAACCCTCGGCGGGTTCGGCGGCGGCAAACAACTCGACGGCGTTGCCATCGGGGTCGTGAACCACGGCATACCGCTGACCCCAAAACGCGTCCCAGGGGGCGACTTGCCCGGTGAAGCCGGCCGCGACGATTTCGGCGTACGCTGCGTCCACCGCGGCTGGAGATTGCGCGGCAAATGCCAATGCGACGCGATGGCCTCCCGTCGGGGCCGTCCAGGTGGGGTCGAAGCTCGACACCGTCGACGGTGCATCCCACATCAGCCGAAGACCGCCGGCCAGGGTGATCTCCACATGCGGAGCCTCGTCCGCATCCACGGGGATGTCGAGGCCCAAGAGGCGGTAGAACGCCAGCGACGCCGGGATATCGCTCACGACAAGGCCGATGGCATCGAGTGAGAGTTCCATGCCGGCAGTCTATGACGTTCGTGGCGAGCCGCCCGCCCGGCCCGCCACGAACGCGGCGACTAGTGCTTCACATCGACCACGATGCGTCGTGGCGAGCTCAGCGTGAAGACGCGGAAACCGGCCCGTTTCGAGAGCCCGGCGCCGAAGTTGACGACTCCTTCGAAGTCGCCCGACACCTTCATCTGGCGAAGGGTGGGGAAGAGCGGCGTGTACGTGGACGGGACGCCCGCCGTGGTTCCGTTGACCGTCGGTTCGAAGCGAATGCCGAGAAAGTAGCGGCCGCGGACGGGGATCGGCTCACCGGATCCATCGCCGATTACCTGCGGGATATAGCGAACCTGGTATCCGGGCGTGGACCCACGCCAGCGAAAGACGATGCGGTCGAAAGTTGCGTGTCGGCCGACGGTCACGCTCGCCAGGGTCGCCTGGGGGGTACTGGCGGGGACGGTGCGTGATTTTGCGGCCGTGGTGAACGCGGGTAAAGACACCGCGGTGGTGGCACCTATCCAGGTCGCGCCGGTCGCGACGGTGCAGGCGATGAGGAGAGATCGGCGGGATGGCATGTGAGCTCCTTGGTCGTGAACGGGAAACGCCGTTGCTTCTCGACAGAGCGAGGGCCGGTCGTCCAGATACATCGCGGCTCGAGGAATCATGCCGCAACGACCCGGTGAGAAGGGGACGTCTGACCGGCGTGTTTCGTGCAGGTATGCCCATCCGTGCGTGGTAGTTTTCCTCTCGTCTTGGTCAAGCTCTTCCGCAGCGGCCACGTGCTGCCAATCGCCATCATCGGCTTCGTCGTCGGGGCGATCTGCGTGGTTATTGCGCTGGCCATCGATTGGTTGCCCGACCCGGCGTCCAAAGAGGCCGACCGTGTCGACCTTTTGATCTGGTGGACGGTGTGGGCCAGCATCGGCATCTTCACGATCGTTGCAACCTTCCTGATCTACTCGGTCTGGAAGTTCCGCGTGGGAGACGACGATGACGAGGACGGGCCACCCACCCACGGCAACACCTTGCTCGAGATCATCTGGACGGCCATCCCCACCGTGATGCTTGGCGTCACCGCCGCCTGGGCCTCCGTCGTCCTCGTTCAAAACGAAGAGATTGCGACCGCCAATGGCGGACCGATGTACGTCGATGTGCTCGCCCAGCAGTTCGCGTGGGAATTCACCTATCCCGACCTTGGCGTCACCACCGGTGACCTGCGCGTCCCTGTTGACCGTCAGATCATCCTGCGGCTCCGCGCAAAAGACGTCATCCACGACTTCTTCGTCTACGAGACGCGAATCAAGGGCGACGCCGTGCCCGGAAACGTCAACGACCGCGTCCGTTTTACGATGAAGCCCGAGTACGCCGGACGAAAGTTCGATGTCATCTGCGCCGAACTCTGCGGGGCCGGACATTCGGTGATGCGTACGCAGATGTTCGCACTGACGAAATCCGACTACGAGGCGTGGGCGTCCAAAGCCAAGGCTGACGCGGCTGCCGAGGGGCAGGGCTAGCCCGTGGCGACTCACGTCACCGGCGGCACCGGCACCCCCATCCCCCACGGCTCCGGTGGCGGGCACGCCCACCACGCCGACTACCGGTCGGTGAAGTACTGGTGGACGCGAGCCTTCTGGGGCACGCTCGTCGGCACCGGTCTCGGCTTCCTCCTCCCCTTCCTCATCCGTTTCGCCTTTGGCGTGCGTCCCTTGTGGGGCAACCCCCAGGTCTACTACTCGGTCGCGGCATTCCTGTCGGTGATCGGCTTCCTCATCGGCATCGGCTGCTTCGACTTCTGGGGACGCTGGCTTTCTGGCAAGCACGTCAACTACGAGGACCACAGCTTCCATGGGGCCACGAGCTGGCGCGACTACTTCCGCGTAAATACCGATCACAAGGTCATCGGCGTCCAGTACATGGTCACGGTGTTCTTCTTCATGATCGTCAGCGGTTCACTGGCCGAACTGGTGCGCGTGGAACTGTCGGAGCCCGGCGCCACGATCACCGACGGCGAGGGCTACAACACGCTGTTCAGTGGGCATGCCGCGCTCATGATTTTCTTGGTCGTCATCCCGGCCTTCGCCGGTTTGGCCAACTACGTGCTGCCCATCATGATCGGCGCCAAAGACATGGCGTTCCCCAAGCTGAACGCCCTGTCGGTATGGATGCTGCCCCCGGCCGGAATCCTGATCCTTCTCGGTGTCATCCTCGGTGGATACTCATCCGGGTGGACCGCCTACACGCCCCTCGCGTCGCAGGCCGGTACCGGAACCACGCTGTTCGAAGTGGGTGTGCAGTTCGCCGGAGCCTCGTCGATCATGACCGCCGTCAACTTCCTGGTGACCATCATCACCATGCGCGCGCCCGGAATGACCGTCTGGCGCATGCCGCTGCTCGTCTGGGCCAACGCCACAACCTCGGCACTGGTCGTGTTGGGCACGCCGTTCATCGCCGGTTCGCAGTTCATGACGTTGTTCGACCGCGTTATGGGCACGCACTTCTTCGACTGGACCGCCGGTGGCGACGTCATCAGCTACCAGCACATCTTCTGGTTCTACAGCCACCCAGCCGTCTACATCATGATGCTGCCGGGCTTCGGCATCATCAGCGAGATCCTCGCGAGCTTCTCGCGTAAACCGATCTTCGGCTATCGGGCCGTGGCCTTCTCGACGGTCGCCATCGCGGTGCTGGGCTTCGGTGTGTGGGCCCACCACATGTTCGTCTCCGGCATGGCGCCGTGGTTGCGTATCCCCATGATGATTACGACGGTCATCATCGCGGTGCCCACCGGGGTGAAGGTGTGGTCGTGGCTGGCCACCATCTGGGGCGGCAAGCTTCACCTGAAAACCCCGATGCTCTGGGCCCTCGGCTTCCTATTTACCTTCGTGTTGGGTGGACTCTCCGGCGTCTTCCTCGGCGTCTTGCCCGCCGATATCTTCTCGAGCGACACGTACTACATCGTGGCGCACATTCACTACGTGCTCTTCGGCGGCAGCATCTTCACGATCTTCGCCGGGGTCTACTACTGGTTCCCGAAGATGACCGGGCGGATGTACAACGAGAAGCTCGGCAAGTGGCACTTCTGGCTGACGTTCTTCGGTTTCAACGCCACGTTCATGCCGATGCACTGGCTGGGGCTGCAAGGCATGCCGCGTCGCGTGTGGGACTACGACCCGCGCTTCGCGACGCTGAACCTCGTCATCAGCATCATGTCGAGCCTCATGGTGATCGGCACCATGGTGTTCTTCTACAACATGATCACGTCGTGGCGGTCCGGCCCGAAAGCGCCGTGGAACCCGTGGCGTGGACGCACCCTCGAATGGCTTGTGTCATCACCGCCCACCGTCTTCAACTTCGATGCCACACCACAGGTTGTCGGTGGCCCGTACCAGTACGGCATCGCTGGCGCACGACACGCAATCGTGTTCGCACCGGAGGAGACCGGTGGCGGCGAGCTGGCAGAGAATCAAGAGCCCACCATCCTGGTTGTCGCCCGCGACACCATCACCGGGTCGTCGCTCATGGACGCCGTCCGTGAGCTGGGAACCGCCGGCTATTGGCGCTTCACGTTCGTGTCACCGGCCGACGCCGAGAATGATGCAGCCGCGCTGACCCGCCGCCAGAACCTGGCCATCGCAATGCTCGATGAGGTCGACGTGCCCGCAAGTGGCCGGGTTATTGGTTCCGACGACCTCGTCGCCGAGATCGCCAAAGTCGCGACCGACGAGAATGCGCACGAGATCGTGATCGCCACCTACCCGCTCGGGGAATCGGAATGGCTTCGCTCCGATGTGGTCGACCGTGTGCGCAAGGCCACCAACCTGGCCGTCTCGCACGTGACCGTGTCACGCAAAGAGGCGCGCGCCCCCATCGAGAGTGCTGGCCTTGACCACGTTCTTGTCCTTGCCCCGGACGACAACGGCGTGGAAGGGTTGCTTGCCGCGGTGCGCGATCGCGCGGACCGTTCGCCCGCACGCTTCACGCTCGTTGTGCCGGCCGACGTCCCCTACCCCGCCTGGGGTGAGGAGGCCACCGCAAAACGTCGCGCCTGCATCCAACGCGTCCACCACGCGGTCGAGCAGCTCCAGAAGGCGGGTGTGTCTGTTCAAGGTGAAGTGATGGACGAGTCGCTGATCGCAACTGTCCGCGACGCGGTCAGCGCCTATCGCCCCGGTGAGGTGCTGGTGGTATCGAACGCGACGCCAGACCTTGACGCCATCCGCGCCGTTTCCCGCGGCGCCACCGTCGACCACGCCGGACTGGGAGCAACCGCCAACTAATGGCCACCCACGCACCCATCCATCACGCGGACGCACCCGCGACGCAGAACACATCGGGTATGGCACGCATGAACGCGGCGACCCTCGGCATGGTGATCTTCATCGGGTCGGAGATTATGGTTTTCGCCTCGTTCTTCACCGCCTTCTTCATCGCCCGGTCGAACGCCGAGCAGTGGCCGCCCGTCTTCAAAGATGGCGAGCTCTTTGAGATTCCCAAGCTCTTGACCGGCGTGAACACGGCGATTCTGGTCTTTTCCAGCTTTACGATCTGGTGGGCCGAGAAGCGTCTCGCTGTGGGCGATCGTAAGGGCCTTATCCGCGGGCTCATCGTCACGATTCTTCTGGGTTCCACGTTCCTCATCATTCAGATCAACGAGTACGCACATCTCGCGTTCAGTCCGCAGGACCAGATGTTCGGGACGATCTTCTACTCACTCACGGGCCTTCACGGTTTCCACGTGTTCGTCGGCCTCTCAGTCCTCACGTTCTGTCTTCTCCGCGCCCGTCGCGGCGAGTTCCGCCACGGTGCCGCCGGGCCGCTCGTCGCCGGATCGATCTACTGGCACTTCGTCGACGTCGTTTGGGTGTTCCTCTACGTCGTGGTGTACCTCGTCTGATGCGCCGCGCACCGCTACTCATCGCTGCCGTCTCGCTTGCTGTCGCCGGTTTCACCGGGTGCGGAGGGGCGTCGGGTACGCCCGACGAGGCGAACGGAAAGAAGCTCTTCACCTCATCATGTGGCGGCTGCCATACCCTGGCGGATGCCGGCACGAAGGGCGACCTCAAAGTTGGCGGTCCGAACATGGACGATGCGTTCCGCGGAGCACGTCAGCAGGGCTTTGAGTCGAGCTCCTTCGAGGGCGTCGTAACGAAGTGGATTGAGCAGCCGGAGCAGAACTCACAGCCCATCATGCCCGCAAACATTGTGACCGGCGACGACGCTCGCGACGTCGCCGCGTACGTCGCCAAGGTGGCGGGTACGAGCAAAGAGAGCGCCGCACGGCCCCCGGAGCCAATCGAGTAATCCTCCCGTTTCGCGGGTTATGTGAGGCTCGCGCCGCGCCGATACATCTACGGTGACGGCAACGACATGGCGAGTCCTTCTCATTGCAAGCGGCGTGCTCGCCGTGGCGCACGTTGTCGTGCCTGGTGACTACGCTCGTCTTGGCCTTTTCGCTGTGGCTGCCCTCGGCGCGGTGATCGCGATGGTCCGTCCCGCGGGTGGACGAGTTGAACGTGACGGCACCGTCTGGGGACTGATCGCGATTGGCCTTGTTGGCGTTGTTGCGGCCGAGGCGCTGCGTATCGCATTCGGCAGCGAACGGTGGTACGCGCCGGTTCACTCTCTTGCCGTGCTCGTCATCGTGGTGGCAATGGCACAGGTGCTGCGGCGCACGGCGCCAGAGCGTCGTGGCGGACGAACCGATGCTTTGATCGCTGCTGTGGGCTTCGCCCTGGTGTCGTGGATCTTTGTCCTCGACCCCATCGCCACGCGTGGGGACATCGATCTCATCGATCGACTTGTGAGCATGACCACGCCGATTCTCGGCATCGTTCTCTTTACGATGATCCTCCGACTCGCATTCGTCGTGACGGTCGAGTCGCTTGCGGCCCGGCTCCTCATCGGAGGCGGTCTCACCCTCATCGCCGCCGACGTTCTGGGGAACGTGACGACGACGCACTCCATCGCCGGAGGCGCGTCCCTCAGCCGCCTCATGTTGGTGGGCGCCGCCCTGGCCTTCGCCGTGGCCGCGTCCCACCCCCTGGCCAGCACGTTGGTTGAGTCGTCGCTTGCTGCCCGCCGCGGCATCACCACCCCCCGGCTCGTCCTCCTGGCCGTCGCCGCCATTGCCGCTCCGGCGGCGTTGCTTGTCCGCACGCTGCTGGATACCACCGTCAACGTGCCCGTGGTGGTTGCTGGAATGATCATCCTGTTCATCCTGATCGTGATCCGGATGAGTGAGCTCGTCCGCAGCCAAACTCACGCGGTGGAAATGCACCGCGAATCCACCTCGCGAGAGAAGACCCTGCGCCGGGCTGGTCACGCGCTCGTTGCGGCGACCGATCGGGATGCGATGTTTGCCGTCGCGATCGACGCCGCCGAAACTCTGGTGCGCGACCGTCCTCACTGGACGGTGCGTCTTTTTGCCGGTCCAACGGATGCGATGGGGCTTGTCGCCACCCGCGGCGAGCGGCCGGTGCACACCCCGTGTGTGGTTGACCTCGCTTCTCTGCCGGTGGATGCCGGGCGCGCCCTTGCCATGGGCGACGCCTGCGTTATCCGCAGCCTGGCTGAGGAGCGGCCACACATCGATGGCGCCCTCGGGCTCTCGCCAGCGCGACCCGTGGCCCTTATTGTTCCCGTCGTCGTTGACGATGATGTCACCGGCATCCTCGCGGTCAGCCTCGATCGCATCCCGGGCGAGTCGCGCCGCCGCGCGCTCGAGACCGTCTGCGCCCAAGCCGGGCTTGCCGTCGAGACCGCCGCACTCACCGAGGATCTCCACACACGCGCCAGCGAGGAGCGCTTCCGGTCGCTCATTCAGAACGCCACCGACGTCATCCTCGTGGTGGATCGTTCCGGACGGGTACATTTCTCAACCCCCTCGGTGACGACCCTGTTGGGCTGTCTGCCCAACGCGATTGACGGGACGAACCTTGCCGCCCGTCTTCACCCGGAAGACGCCGCCGCCGGACCGGACATTCTGGTTGACGGAACGACAATCGAGTGGCGTCTGCGTCATGAGTCGGGCGACTACCGGCGTGTCGATGCCATCGTCGCCGACATGTGCGATGACCCCAATGTGGGCGGCATCGTGCTCACGATGCGTGATGTGACCGAACGCCGTGAACTCGAATCACGTCTGGCCCACCAGGCCTTTCACGATCCGCTCACCGGGTTGGCAAACCGCGCACTGTTCGAGGACCGGATCGGCCAGGCCTTAGCCCGTCGGGTGCGCCGACCCACCGGAAATGTCGCGGTCGTCTTCCTTGATCTCGACGATTTCAAGGCCGTGAACGACACCCTTGGTCACCAAGCGGGCGATGAGCTGCTCCTCGGCGTCGCCAAGCGACTCAGCGCGTGTCTTCGTCCGACGGATACCGCAGCACGACTGGGCGGCGACGAGTTTGCCATTGCTCTCGATATCGATGACTTCGACTGCGAGCACGTCATCGGCCTCGTCACCGAACGGTTGGTGACCGCTTTCCAAGAGCCCTTCGACATCGAGGGGCGCGAGATCTACACGCGCTCCAGTGTCGGCATCGCGGTTACCCCTGAGGGTGGCGTCACCGTCGAGGAGCTTCTGCGAAACGCCGACATCGCGATGTACGCCGCCAAGCGCAACGGCAAGGGTACGGTGCACCGCTTTACCGCCAACGCCCATTCGGCGGTGGCTCGCGAGCTGTCGCTGACCGGTGATCTGCGCCGCGCCTTGGAGCACAACGAGTTTCGCCTCCACTTCCAACCGATCGTCGAACTTGCCACCACACAAGTGCGCGGTTTGGAGGCTCTCGTCCGCTGGGAGCATCCCGAGCATGGCCCTATCAGCCCTGCTGAGTTCATCGGTGTGGCCGAGCAAACCGGAGCCATCGGTGAGCTTGGGCGGTGGATTCTCCACGAGGCGTGTCGCCAGTTTCAGGAATGGGCGGGTCAGTCGCCACGCGTGCGCGACTGGTTCATCAGCGTCAACATCTCCGGGCACCAACTACGTCGTGGCGACTTGTTCCACGTCGTCACGGAGGCAATCGCCAGCACCGGCATCGACCCACGTTGCCTCGTCTTGGAGCTCACCGAATCGGTCCTCATGGACAACACGGAGCACGCAATCGCCGTCCTCGAGACAATTCGCGATCTCGGGGTTCGCGTCGCGATCGACGACTTCGGTACCGGCTTCTCCTCACTGGCATATCTCAAGCGCCTGCCAGTGGACGTATTGAAGCTGGCCGCGCCGTTCGTGCACGGCCTCTCCGGCGGCGACGAGCCGCTCACGGGAGCCATCATCCACCTGTCTCGTACCCTCGGTCTCGACGTTGTCGCCGAAGGCATCGAACACCGCAGCGAAGCGAATTCTCTCCGGACCATGAACTGCGCGATGGGGCAGGGCTACTTCTTCAGCCGCCCGCTCAGCGTCGATCAGGTGCGGACGGCGGTGGACGCTCTTGGCGCCCACCGCCCCACACCCACCGCTATTTGACGAGGGCGATCCGTCGGGCGTCGACGCCCGGCAGGATGCGACCGCCGTCCACGCCCATCCAGCCTTCGAGCACTGAGGCGTAGAGGTTGCGGAACTCGGTGGTGACCAGCAGGTTGCCGTCCTCATCCAGGTTCGTGAGCCCGGGAAACTCGCTGAGGATTCCGCTACTGGCCTTGTTGCCCACCGTCAGCACCAGGCCGCCGGCGCCGTGGTCGGTGCCGCTGGAGTCGTTGTCCTCGGCACGACGGCCGAACTCGCTCCACACCAGAGTCAGCACGCGATCCGACAGGCCCCGTGAATCGAGGTCGGCCTGCCACGCAACGAGCGAATCGGACAGCGTCTTCAAGAGCTCCGCGTGGTTGGTGGGCTGGTCATCGTGCGTGTCGTAGCCGCCCTGGCTGAGGGTCGCGATGCGGGTGCCGAGACCGGCGCCCAACATCCGTGCCAGGTGGCGGAGGCCATTGCCCAGGTGTTCGTCCGGGTATGCCACCGGCGGGGGTGGAATGTTCTCGCCCTGGGCGCGAAGACCCGCGAGCTGGTCGTACACGCTGACGGCGCCACGGTAGGCGTTTTGCGAGGCCTTGCGAGCCTTGCTCTTCGCTCCCGAGAGCATCGCACGGTAGGGATTGAGAGCTGCGTCGTTGGACCACACACCGGGGATGCTGAAGCCGAAACCGGCGGGGTCAAACACCGTCGCCACCGGGGCTTGCCGCGACAGCAAGATGGGGTCGAGGCCCCAGCCCATGCTGATCGCCTGCAACGGGTTGGTGGTGTTGCCGATCGCATCGATCGTCCGGCCGAGCCAGCCGCTGCGGTCAAGCGTTTGCCCCACCACACCGGTGCGCCAGAAGATGGCGGAGTTGAAGTGCGACTGGTCGGGGTTGGCGTAGTCCACTGCGGGGAGAACCCCGACCTTGCCAGCGTCATACAGCGTCTTCAGCCCAGTGAGTGACGGGTGCCACCCGAAGTCGGTGCGTCCGTTGACGGCCAGCGTCGAGCCGGGGGCAATCGCTACGCGGCTGCGGAGCTTTGCGTACTGCGGGTCGGCGAGCGGAACGAGGGTGTTCAGACCGTCGTTGCCACCCTCGAGGTAGATCGAGACCAGAATGCGCGCGTTGGGGTCCTCCGCGGCCTGAGCGGCGGCGGCCTCGAGAATGCTACGCGCCCCAAACCGCGGCATTGCGGCGCACGCCACGGCCAAGCCGCCGGCTCCCGCCAGCAGGCGTCGTCGCGTGATTCCACCGCGGCTCATCGCATCGGCGGTTGCCGCCGGACCGTCCGTGAGGACCATCTCGGGCAGCACAACGATGTTGTTGGCTGCGCTTCCGAGCATGGCTCGACGCGACACGTGAAAGTCATCGCACCCGCAGAAAGGGTCGCTGTTCATACGTCGTTCTCCGTTCATCAGCACACCTGGGCGTCGGGTCCGGCGAGAAGCGCGTGGCGCAGCACCCGCTGGCGCTCGGGCCAGAAATGCTCCACTTCGTAGTCCTCGGTTTTGTCGGCAACACTGGTGCGGGCGTACCGAACCAGCGCCGCGCGGCCGCGTGGGCTCACCCACGGTTTGCCGGTGGTGCGAAGGGCGGTGGATAGCGCCTGGGCAGGCGTCTCCTTCTTCGGAATCGACCCGTCCTTGATGTCCATGATGTCGATGACACGTGACGCGGCCTCGTAGCGCGAGCGAATTGAGGCGGTGGTGAGCCACGCCTCGTCCTGCTCCCATCCCGAAACGTTCGGCGGGTAGAACGGGCGCTGACCCATGTTGTCGAGCATCCAGACCCAGTCGGCCCGATCGATGAACGTGCCGGTCTTTCGCATCATTCCCGCGGTGAAGACGGCAGCAGGCTTGACCTGGTCGGGTTCGTTGAGCCCGGCATAGAGCAGCGGATGGGTAAGGATGATCTGAAGCGCCGGTCGGATGAGCGTTCCGGATTTGCGGTACGCCACGACCATCTGGCTGAGGGTCTTCTTCGGTACCGGCCGGGGAATGAAGTACCCCCACAGCTTCTTCATGAGGTACGGAGCGTGCTTCGGGTGGTTGATCGCCATGTTCACCACATCGCGTGGGGTGAAGCGGCCCTTCTTGCCGAAGATCGTCTTGACGCCGTCGTCGTGACGCTCGGCGTCGTACCCGAAGACCTTCGTGTCGTAGTTGTAGGTGAACCCGGTCAGTGCCCGAGCTGCCTCGCGGATGTCGGTCTCGGTGTAGCCGTTGTTGACGCCGAGCGTGAAGAGCTCGAACAGCTCGCGAGCAAAGTTCTCATTGGGTGAGTCCTTGTCGGAGTTCGCCAGGTCGAGGAACTGTTGCATCGCTCCGTCGATCAGGATTTGCTGCGAGAGCTTGCGGAAGCTGCCGAGCGCGCCGGAACGGAGACGGTAGTAGTGGACCGTCATCAGCTTCGCGTCGTTCACGGTCTCGTTCGAGACGGCGAAGTGATCGTGCCAGTTGAGCGTCATACGCTCGATGAGCTGGTGACGTCCACGGACCATGCGGTCGAGCCACCACAGAACGTCGTGGCCGTAGACGTTGAACGGGTCGATCGGCTGACCGTCGACTGTGGGCGCCGGGGCCTTGCGCAGCTGCGGCCCGCGTGGACGCAGGAGCTCCGCCACGGCGGCGGGAACGCCGCGCTGGGCGAGGCGCTCGATCTCGCCCGGAACGGCGCCGAATCCGGCGCGCCAGTACAGGCGCTCGATACGTTGACGCTCGGCGGCAGTTGCCTTGCGTGGTTTGGTCATGGTGCGGTCGTCCTCACCTTCGGTTTCCGAACACTCAGACGCCAGGACATTCCTCGGGCCTCATGGTCGGAGATCGTGCAGAACAGAATGTATTTCCCGGGCTTCAGACGAACTTTGATGTCATTACCCAATTTTCCGGGGCCAACGATTGGTCCAGTGAAGATCACCGTGCCCTCGCGCCGAATCGCGAGGTCGTGGTCATCTTCACCGTTGTTTTTGAGTTGTATCCGCCACTTTCCCGATGGGCCTGCCCCTCGTGAGCCGTTGAACAGAAATTCGTCAGCGTTCACGAGGATGCGAGCGGGGGGCAGCGGAAGGTCGGCAGAAGCCATATCCCTCCTTATATCGGCAGGACCTGGGCAAAACCTTCGCGGCTACCCTACCCATCGTGACGGAAGGTCCACAACACGAACGGTTATTCGTCTCATACGAACCCCTGCGCCCTCTACCGGTGCTGCGCGCGCCCGCAGATTGGCGCCAGGTGCCCATTGACGAGGTCGGTGAGCCTCTCGTCGATGTCGCAGCACTCGGGCCCCGCGTTCACAATGATCCGCGCTACTTCCATCAAGGGCGCCCGGGAACACGGCCGGAGTCGCTGGTGCGCGACGGAGTCGCCGTGCGCCTGGAGCGGGTTGCGGCGGCTCTGCCAGATGGTGTGAGCCTGATCGTCTGGGACGGGTGGCGCGCCAAGGAGACCCAGGCGTCGCTCTACAACGAGTGGCGCGCGGCACTTCACCGCGATCACCCCGATTGGCCGGATGAGTTGCTCGACACCGAGACTGCCCGGTACGTCAGTGTTCCCAGCGTTGACCCCGTGTGCCCCGCGCCGCATGTGACGGGCGGAGCCGTTGATGTCACCCTCGGCACCCGCGATGGTGAGCCACTGGACCTGGGGACGGTTTTCGACGCGTTCGTTCCCGCCGCCGCGGCTGCGGCCCTCGAGGATGAGCCCAGCGAGGCCCGCTCACTGCGTCGACGGCTGTTCTGGGCGATGGCCGACCACGGCTTTACGGCGTATGTCGAGGAGTGGTGGCATTTCGACTTTGGCGACCAGTTTTGGGGTGCGGTGACGGGTGCTCCCGCACGCTACGGCCCCGTCGAGCCTCGAGCATGAGCCGGCTCTCGGCTCCGCAGCGGCGCCTTCTGGTGCTGGCGGTGGCCTCGCAGGCCTCAATCTCGATCGCGTCGTGGGGCTTGGGGGCGCTGGGGCCGGACTTCCAACGCGAGTTCGGCCTATCGAACGCCGGGTTGGGGGCATTGCTTGCAGCGGGATTCATCGGCAACGCCGTCATCCTCGTGCCGGCGGGCACGTTGGTTGATCGCCTGGGGCCGCGGCGACCGCTGATCGTCGGCGGGCTCGCGTCCGGGGTGGTCTTGGTGGCGGCGGGGCTGGCGTCGTCGGCGGTGCTGGTGGGGGTCGCCCTCTTCGTCTACGGCCTCACAGCGGCCTTCGTTGCTGTTGCGGGAACGGTTTCCGTGTTCCATGGGTTCGATCCGTCGCGTCGCGGCATGGCGTTGGGGTTTCGTCAGATGGCCGTATCGGCGGGCGGTCTTGTGGCGGCGGTGTTGCTCCCCGGCCTGGCCGCGCTCGGAGGTGTGCGCCTGTCGCTTGTCGTGAGTGGCCTACTGGCCGCCGTCTTTGCCACCGCATTCGGCGTGTCCAGTCCCCGCGGTGCCTTGCACGCCCCGTCGGGAAGCCGTCGCATCGACTTTGTGGGGTTGCTGCGCACGCCCGGACTGGGTCGTGTCGTTGCGATCAGCGTTGTTCATGTGTCGGCGCTCACCGCCGTGTTGAACTTTTCAGTCCCGGCCCTTCGCAGCGAGGGCGCCTCGGCCGCGGCCGGCTCGGCTCTCTTTGCGACTATCAGCGCGGCGGCGATTGCGGCGCGTCTCACGTGGGGCCGTTTGGCCGACCGGAATCGCGGCAACCGCCGCCGCGAGTCCCTCCGCGATGTCGGCCTCGTCACGCTCGTCGGTGCCCTCGTGTACTGGGCGGTCGTACCTCTCGGTGTCGTTGCGTCCCTTTTCACCATGGTGGTGTTCGCATTTGGCGCCATGGGCGCAAACGGCCTTCTCTATCTGATTGCCGGTGAGCTCACCGGCCCGGAACGCGCCGGTCAAGCGGTTGGACTGATCTCCATGGCTCTGTTCGGCGGCAGCGCGCTTGTGTCGCCCCTGCTGGGCTTCATTGCCGACCAGGCCGGCTTCCGCGTGTTGTGGCTCATCTCCGCTTGCCTGGCGGCCGGCAGCGTGGCCCTCACGCTGGGACTGCCCCGAGTCGCGACGCGCTGATGCCCCAGAGGTCCATCGTCCCGGTTTGTGCGAGTGGCGGTCTCCTCGGCGGGGGGAGCAACTAGCATTCATCTGTGACCACAAACCGCGCAGCTGCCCCAGCGCAGGGGTTTGCCTTAGTGCCAGCTCTCTTTGGTCTCGTGCGTTTCGCGCATACGATCTTCGCCCTCCCGTTTGCGTTTGCTGGAGCGCTGCTTGCGCGTCGCGACGTGCCGGCGATGAGTGTCTTGGGATGGGTCGTTCTCGCGATGGCCGGGGCCCGTTCGCTCGCCATGGCCCTCAATCGACTGATCGATGCCCCCATTGACGCCAAGAACCCGAGGACGGCGGGGCGTGAGATACCGGCAGGACGGCTCCACCGCCCGCAGGTAGCCGTGTTCTGCGCGGTGAGTTTGGCGGCTCTGCTTCTGGCCGTGTCACAGCTGCCCCGCATCACCTGGTGGCTGTGGCCGATCCCCGTGGCTCTCTTTGTGATCTACCCGTACACCAAGCGTGTGACCTGGGCCTGTCATCTCGTGCTCGGCGTCACGATTGGCATCGCGCCGGTGGGCGGGTGGTTGGCGGTGACCGGCGAGTTCGCGCCGGCCCCGCTGCTCTTGTGGGCCGCGGTCGGGACGTGGATTGCCGGCTTCGACATCATCTACGCCCTGCTCGATGTCGAGTTTGACCGCGCCAACGGTGTGCACTCCATTCCCGCGGTCTTTGGACGCTCCACGGCGCTTCGTCTCAGCGCCGGTCTTCACGTGCTCACAACCGTGTTTCTGTTCCTCGCCGGGTGGGCGGCCGGAACCGGGCCGATTTACAACATCGGGGTCGCGCTCTGTGCCGTCATCCTCCTCGCGGAGAACCGGGCGGTGGCACGTGGCGACGACCGGCGCGTCATGACCGCCTTCGGCGTGGCAAACGGCGTGCTCGCCGTGGTGTTCATCGCGTTCGTGCTGGTCGAGGTGATCGCCTCCTGATCCACGGGGTCGGCCTTTTCAAGCACTACGGCCCCCGGGCGGCGCTCGCTGACGTCGAGCTGCACGTCGCGCCGGGCGAGACCGCGGTGCTCTTGGGACCAAACGGGGCTGGTAAGACCACTCTTCTGCGCGCCGTAGCCACCCTGGTGCGCCCGGATGCCGGTGAGTTGACCGTCATGGGCCACCGCCTCCCCGAGCAGGCAATGACGCTGCGACCGCACCTCGGATACCTTGGGCACGACCCCGCCGTCTACCTTGATCTGACGCCGTGGCAGAACCTCGAGCTCTTCGCCGATCTCTACGGCCTCGAGGCGCCGGCTCAGCGCATCGAGCAGCTTCTCGATGAGGTGGGTCTCCTGCCCCGGGCCTACGACGCCGTGCGGAACTTCAGCCGCGGGATGCAGCAACGCCTCGGGTTAGCACGGCTCACCCTTCATAGCCCGTCGCTTTTGCTGCTCGATGAGCCTCATGCCGGGCTCGACGTGCCGAGTGCTGCGCTCCTCGATCGGGTTGTGACCGGGGACGCCACAGTTCTCATGGTCACACACGACGTTGCCCGGGCCGTGGCGACGGCCGACCAAATCATTGTTCTGCGGGCCGGACGCGTCGTGTGTGACACGGCCACGGCGGCAATCGACCCAACGACGTTCGCCACCCGCTACGCGGAGATGGTGGCGTGACGCCCCGCGCTGCCCGCCAATACCGTGCTTTGGTGCGGAAGGACCTGCGGCTTGAGATGCGCACCCGCGACACGCTCGTTGCCATGAGCCTGTTCGTGGTGATCGCCATGGTGATCCTGCAGTTCGGGTTCGGCACGCGCGAAACCAACCTCACCCGGTTTGCGGGCGGACTTCTGTGGGTCCCCCTGGCCTTCGCGGCCGTACTGGGTGTGGGGCGAAGCTACGTGGCCGAGCGCGAGCAGCGGGTGCTCGACGGTCTCCTCGTCGCGCCCGTCTCACGCTTCGTCATGCTCCTGGCACGGGCCACTGTCATCGTGGTGTTCCTCCTCGCCGTCCAGGTCATTGCCGTCCCACTCCTCGGCATCTTCTTCGTCAAAGGTCAGTACTGGGGCGACATCGGCTGGATCGCTCTCGCCTGTGTTATCGCCGACATCGGTATCGGCATTGTCGGCACGCTCGTCGCGTCCATGGCGGTGTTCACCCGTGCCCGTGAGTTGGTGCTCCCCGTGATCTTTCTCCCGCTGCTGGTGCCGGTGGTTATCGCGGCTGCAGGGGCGACCCACTCCGTAGTGAGTGCGAATGACCTGGTCCAGTACCGCAACTATTGCCTGTTTCTGGTGGGGTATGCAGTACTGTTTCTCCTTGTGGCGTACGCAACGTTCGAGGCGATTTTCGATGAGTGAGGTCTCGACCGACGCGCGTGCCGGTCGGGATGTCGCCGCCTGGGCGGTCGCTGCGGCGGTGCTTATGGCGTTGGCTATCGGCGGAGGCTTCTGGGTGGCGCCCCAGGACAGCGAGGGTGAGATTCAACGCCTTCTCTTTCTCCACGTTCCGATTGCGTTCGTCTCACTGATCGCCTTTTTCGTGGCCTGCGTGGCAGGGGTCTTCTACCTGCGTCGGCGGGAAGAGCGCTATGCCGATGTCGCAACGATCTCGATTGGTCTCGGGCTGCTGTTCGTTGTGCTCACAATGGTGTCCGGATCCATCTGGGGCAAGGCTTTTTGGGGTTTTTGGTGGCGATGGGAAGACGTCCGTCTCGTCACGTACCTCATCATCGGGTTGATTTACGCGGCGTTCTTCGTTTTGCGATCCTCCACTGATGAGGCCCGCCGTGCGCGTTTCTCCGCTGTCTACGCCATCGTCGCGTTTGCGGCGGTTCCCCTGTCGTTCGTTGCGGTCCGTCAGGCCCAATCGTTCATCCACCCCGTGCCATTTACGAGCGACGCACGCGACAACGTGGCGCCCGAGTTCCGTGTCTGGCTCATCATCGGCCTCGTTGCCATGACGGTGCTGTTCGTTGCTCTCCTCAAGCTCGAGCTGCTTCAACGGCGCACCGATCGCACCATCCAACGTCTGCGCACCCAACTTGAGGACCTGCAGTGAACACCGGAACCAATGACTACCTCGTCGCCGCGTTCGTCCTGGTGTGGTTCATCCTGCTGCTCTACGTCGCGGTCGTGGCTTTGCGCACCGCCCGGATGTCGCGCGAGGTCGAGCTCCTCTCGCGCTTGGCCAATCGCGAGCAGACCCCGCAGCCCCCCAACACGGAGGGATAGTCGGCGGTCAGTGCGGAGCCCAAGCCACGGCGGTGGCTGCGGCAGCCAGGGACGATTGGCCCCATCGCAAATCGCCATTTCAGTGGGGTGAAATCGCTGTGTGGAGTACCATCAAAACGTCCTTCCAGCCAGTCTTGGGAGCGTGATGCAACTCGTTGTTGTTGGCCTTTCGCACCGCACCGCTCCCGTGGAGCAGCGCGAGAAGGCTGTCCTGACGGATTCGGCGGCACGAGCGGCTGTGCGCGCGCTTGTTGCCGACCCCGCCATCGATGAGGCGGTGGCACTGTCCACCTGCAACCGCACCGAGATCTACCTGCGCAGCATCCAGAACGCCGCGGCGGAGGAAGCGGCGTGCAAAGCAATTATCGAGCACACGGAGATCTCCCGCGACGAGCTCGATTGCGCTCGGTACGCGCACCGCGAGGAGCACGCAGCCGCGCACTTGTTTCGCGTTGCGGCAAGCCTTGACGCGATGGTGGTGGGCGAGAGCGAGATCCAGGGGCAGGTGCGCTCGGCGTTTGAGCGTGCGCAGCAGGAGAACACCGTCGGCCCGGTCCTTGACACCCTGTTTCGTCGGGCGCTCGAGGCCGGAAAGCGTGCCCGCACTGAGACGGCCATCAGCGCCGGAGCGGTTTCTGTGGCCTCGGTAGCGGTTGAACTCGCCAGCGGCGCCGTTGCCGATGTGGCGGTAGCACGGGTGCTGGTCATCGGGGCGGGCGACGTTGCCGAGGCCACCGCGAGAGCGCTGGTGCATGCGGGCGTGCGTGAGCTTGTCGTTGCGAATCGTACGGTGTCGGCAGCCCGTCGGCTGGCCGATCGTATCGGTGGTGAGGCCGTCGGTTTTGATCGTTTGTCGGATGAGTTGTCACGGGCCGACATCGTCATCTCGTCCACGGACGCCCCTCACCTGTTGCTGTCGCATCATGATGTGGAGACGGCCATGCGCGCTCGTCCCGGCCGGCCGATGGCACTTATTGACATTGCCGTGCCCCGTGACCTGGCCGCCGACATCGCGGCGGTGCCGGGTGTCACGCTGTACGACATCGATGATCTCGAGCGTGTCGTCGCAGTGAACCTCAACGGGCGCCGTGCGGAGGCTGACCGAGCGGAGCACATCGTCGCGGGTGAGGCGTCGCGCTTTACCGAGTGGCGACGTGGCCTGACGGTTGTTCCGACGATTGCCTCCTTGCGCGACAAAGCTGAAGGCATTCGCCAGGACGAGGTGACGAAACTCGCCGGGCAGTGGAATGGCCTCAGCGACGCGGACCGTGATCGTGTGGAGCAGCTGACGAAGGCCATTATCAAGCGCCTCCTTCACGAACCGACCGTCCGGCTACGTACCGCTGTGGCCGACGGCGACGGAGTTGGCCATGTCGAGAGCGTGCGGCACCTGTTCGGCCTTGAGGCCGACTCATCGACCTAACGATTGCGACGCGTCGGTCGCCGTTGGCGTTGGCGCAGTCGGAGTGGATCGCCGGCCTGCTGCGTGACGCCGGACATGTCGTGACGCTTCTTCCGATCGTGACGACCGGCGATCGTTGGAGTGCGTCCGGAGCGACGGAAACCCCCAAGGGGCTGTTTGTGACCGAGCTGGAGGAGGCCCTCCGCGATGGTCGCGCCGACATCGCGGTGCACTCCGCCAAAGACCTCCCGAGTGACCTCCCCCTGGGGTTGGGCATTCTTGCGGTTCCGTCCCGCGAAGACCCTCGCGACGTGCTCGTGGGCGTCGGGGACCTTGCCGACCTTCCGAATGGGGCCCGTGTTGGCACGGGTAGCCCTCGTCGGGCTGCGCAGCTACGGCGCCATCGCCCCGACCTCGATATCGGCGATATCCGCGGCAACGTCGGCACGCGTCTGGAAAAGCTTGACCGGGGTGAGTTTGACGCGCTCGTGCTGGCCGCTGCGGGGCTCACACGGCTTGGGCTCGCGCCGTCCCACCTCACGAGCTTGCCAATCGAGGTCTGCGTCCCTGCGCCCGGTCAAGGTGCCCTTGCCATCGAGGGGCGTCGTGACGACCGGGACGTGGCAACGGCTGTCGGCGGACTCATCGACCCAGATGCGATGGCGTGCGTGGGGATCGAACGCGCTTTGCTCCAGGCCCTTGGTGGCGGGTGTCGTGAACCGATTGGGGTCCTCGCGACGTCACTGGATGGGGTGTTCCCGGTTGATGTGTTCGCGGCTGCGGAGGACGACTCCACCCACACGCGCCAATCGTTTGTTCTCTCGGGGGTGGACGACCCTCTCCTGGGTGAGATGGCCGGGTCGGTGCGCGCGGTCGTGGGGCGGCGGGTCGCCGGCGGTCAGTGATGCGCGTGGTGGTCACGCGGCCGGAGGCCCAAGCCGAGGCGCTCATCGATGCCCTCGTGCGGACGGGCGCAACGGTGGTGGCGCTCCCGCTCATTGCTGCGGAGCCGATCACCACGAGCCCCGAGATCACCGGTGCATGTGCTCACATTGATCGCTACGACGTGGTTGTTGTGACCAGTGCCAACGGGGTTGAGTGTCTGGTTGATCGCCTCGCCGAATCCGGGGCGAGGATGCCCGTGAGCACCCGTATTTGCGCGGTTGGCGACGCCACTGCGCGCGCCGCGTCGCGCCGTGGCCTTCGCATTGAGGTGTTGCCGCAGCGGGCATCGGGAGCCGCCATTGTCGAGGCGCTGGGACCGTCCGTCAGCGGCGCGCGTGTTCTCTGCGCCCGCGCGCGTGATGCGCGCCCAGAGCTCCCAGAGGGTCTCCGCGCGGCCGGGGCTCAGGTCGACGATGTCGCGTTCTACGTCACCGTCGATGTCACGCCCACCCCCGACGCGGTCGCGACTGCATTCCCTGCTGACGTGGTCGTGCTCACGGCGCCGTCGGCGGTGCGAAACGCGCTCCTCGTGATTGGACGACAGCACCTGTCGGCCACTCGGATCGTCACGATCGGGCCGACCACCAGCGCGGCAGTGCGTGATGCGGGGCTGGATGTCGCGGCCGAAGCCGACGACCAGAGTGTTGACGGGCTGGTCACCGCCGTGGCGGATGTGTTTCCGGGGCGCTAGCTAGACGGCGGCAAGGGCCTGACGCAGAGCCACCGACAAGGCCGTCATCTCGTCAGCGAACACACCATTGATGTCGTCGCCGCCCCCGTGGCCGGGTCGGCAGTCCTCGATGTGCTCTTCAAAGCGCGTGAGTTCGGCAATTGCGCCGGGGCGATCGCCGAGCGCGATGAGACTTTTGACCCGTGTGAGGCGGTTGTCCTCCGACTGGAACAGGCCGTTGCGGGTGATGAGGCCCGCGGCGTTGCCGGCGATCCACTTGGTACGCAGGTCGTCTGCTCCCGCCAGGTGCGCCGAGTTCGGAACGGGCAGGACAACTGTGGTTGTGTCGGGACCCGCGGTCGTCGGCGAAGTGCCGGCCGCCGCGGCGGGCTCAGCGTCCGCTTGGGCAAACGTGTCGTTGCGGGAGATCTCCGCCGCGAAGAAGACGTTCGCGTCGGTGGCACTCGCAACCACCTTCGTCGCCACGCTCGAACCGATCGGGAAGATTCCCAGGTCGACTCCGACCGGCACCGTCACGAGGATATCGAGGGGGAACGCAGGATCCTTGCTGGAGCGGATTGTGAGGGTGCGGTTGACCGGGTCGGCAGCGACAACCGTGCCGGCGAGCGGAATGGCCGCACCCGCAACCGGTGGGGACTGCTGAACGACGCGGGTGGCCACCAGGCCGCCGCGGCGGCCAATTGCCAGACGCAGGTCGACGGTTGAGCCGATCTCTCCCAGCCCGGTGGATGCGCTGGTCATCTTGCCACCGGGCAGCCAGACAGCGCGGCGCGAGACCTTGACGACAAACGTGGCGCCCGGGTAGCTGACGGCCACCCCACTGGCACCGAAACGTCGCACGACGCGGCCACCGCGCAACGAAGCCGAGTGCAGGCGACCGGGAAGGACCGTCAGCCGCGACTGAAACGTGCCGTTACGCGCCCACTTGATACCCCATTTGATGCCGGCCGGTGGCCGGGACCACTTGATACCCGATGTCGGCGTGCCCCACTTGATGCCGCCCACGCGCACGCGCGTGCCGGCCGGGAGGCGACGCAAGGTGTGGATGACGTACACCCGCTGATTACCGCGAGCGACCACAACGGTGGCCTTACCGTCATGCGTTTGGCCGACGACGACGCCCTCGCGCTGCGGAAGGGGAGCGACGGTGACGGACATCGCCGGCGCTGCGGAAAATGCGGCGACGGCAAATGCCGAAAGGGCGATGGTGCGGCGGATGGCGAACTCCTACGAACGACAGTCGACAGTGACCTATCGGCAGCTCGACGGAAGAACTTGAGCCCTTTCACCGAAATCGTTGCGTCGAAGGGTTCCAGCCCTCGCGACCCCACCGAGAAGCGCCGACCGGAACCACCAGTGCGCGAGCACGCCCCCAAATGAATGGCGGGACCCAGATTCGAACTGGGGACACCACGATTTTCAGTCGTGTGCTCTACCAACTGAGCTATCCCGCCGCAGCCCCGCAACGGTAGGGACTTCACGCGCGCGAATCAACTCCGATGCGATACTGGGGACATGGCAAGTCGCGGACACATCCTGGTCGTCGATGACGAACGCTCCATCCGGCGCCTCATTCGCATGTACCTCACCGACAGTGGCTACACGGTCGCGGAGGCCGATGACGGGGCCGTGGCGTTGCAACAGCTGCGGCAGGGCGGCATCGACTTGGTGCTGCTCGATCTGATGCTTCCCGAGGTGGACGGCCTTGAGGTGTGTCGACGAATCCGTGAATCGAACGGTCACGTACCGATCATCATGGTCACGGCAATGGACGACGAGGCCAGTCGCGTCGCGGGGCTCGAGCTGGGCGCCGACGACTACGTCACCAAACCATTCGCTCCGCGGGAGCTGGTCGCACGGGTGCGTGCGGTGCTGCGACGGGTCGCGCTGCCGGATGACGACGTCACCAGCCTCGCCGCCGGACGGGTTATGCTCGAGCGCACCAGCCGCCGGTGCCTGCTCGACGGGGGTGAGATTGAGCTCACCCGGTTGGAGTTCGACCTCCTTGCCGAGTTGGCGGCGAACCCGCGCACGGTTCACACACGCGAGCGGCTGTTGGAGAAGGTCTGGGGTCACGCCAACCCCATCGGCGGCAAAACCGTGGACGTTCACATTGCCAACATCCGCCGGAAGATGGACGGGTGGGGCGGGATCGTCGCCGTACGTGGGGTAGGCTACAAGCTCGATCCCGACGCCGCCGCCGCGTAATGCGCGCACGGTGGACGCCGTGGCCGTCGAGCTACCGCGGCCGCATCGCCGCAGTCATCGCGGCCGCGCTCCTGGCGGTGACCCTCGGCGTCTTGACCCCTGCCCAGGCAATTCTCAACGCGCAGGTGCGCGCGGCGGTTGAAGCGACGCTCCGCGACCAGGCGGCGAAGATCGCCGAGACGGTCGAGGCAACCCCCGACGAGCAGAAAGGCAACCGCGCCTCGGATGCCGCGCGCTTCCTTCCGGATACGCGTGTGGTGGTGACCTGGCCCGGTACCGGCGGCGGCCTCTACTTCCAGCCGATCGCACGGAGCGACATCGATGCGAAGGCGACGGCGCAGTCGGGGGAAGTGACCGTCACGCTTGAGCGTCCCTCGACGCCGGCACGTTTGTCGCGTTGGTTGTTCGCGATCCTGGTCTTCGGTGGCGTCGCGGTGACGGCGGCGCTGATCTGGTTCCTGGCGACTGCGGTTGGGCGGCGACTTCGTCACCAGGCCGGCAATCTTGCCGCGTCGGCGGAGGCGGTTGGCGCCGGTGATCTCACCGTCCAGGCTGAGGAAAGCGACGACGAGTTGGGTCGCGCCGCCCGTGCGTTCAACCGGATGACCGAACGCCTCGGTGAGGTAGATGCCCGGCAACGCCGATTCCTTGCGGATATCGCTCATGAGCTGCGCACGCCGGTGACCGCCATCGACGGATTCGCCACGGCCCTTACTGACGGCACCGCGCGAACGCCGGAGGACCAGGCCGACGCCGCCGACTTTATCCGGCACGAGGCAACGCGACTGCGCGAGCTCGTCACCGACCTACGACAACTCACGACGCTCGACCTGGAGCCGCCACGTCGGCTTGGCCAGCATGATTTGGCGAACATTGCCAACGCAACGCTGACACGCCTGGGGCCTGCGGCAAAGCGTGTTGGCGTACAGCTCGCGGGCCCGGCAAAATCTGCCCCGTTTGTGACCGACCCCGCTCACCTCGAGGTCGTGATCTCGAACCTGGTCGCCAACGCCATCAACGCCACCAAACGCGGTGGGCGCGTGACCGTCGGTATCGAGACTACGGACGATGAGGCAACCCTGACGGTACGCGACACGGGCGTCGGCATCCCGGCCGAGCACATCCCCCACATCTTCGACCGGCTCTATCGGGTGAGTCGTTCACGGTTTCGTGACAGCACCCAGGGCGGGACGGGCCTGGGACTCGCCATCGTGAAAGCCCTGATCGACCGCTTGGAGGGCACTGTGACCGTCGAGAGCTCGGTGGGGGTTGGCAGTACTTTTACCGTGCGCCTTCCGGCGCTGAGCGTGGCCCGCGCCGCGAACGAACCAAGGAGCGACGATGAAAGACCGTGACCTTCTCGCATCGAAAGACCACATTGAGGAAAGTGTCGCGTTCATCAGCGACGAGTTTCGCCGCGGCTTCGAGGCAGTGGGGGCGCTTCCCGCGCCCGGGGTCACGGTGTTCGGCTCGGCTCGCGTGCGTGAAGGTGACCCGGCCTACGACGGGGCACGGGAATGCGGCGCCCTGCTGGCAAACGAGGGTTTTGCCGTCATCACGGGCGGCGGGCCCGGAATCATGGAGGCCGCCAACCGTGGCGCCCACGAGGCCGGCGGACATTCGGTGGGGTTCAACATCGAGCTGCCCCACGAGCAATCCGCCAACCCGTACGTGGACGTGAGCCTCGACTTCAGGCATTTCTATGCCCGCAAGGTAATGCTCGTGAAGGCCTCCGAGGGCTTCGTGGTCTATCCCGGAGGCTTCGGCACGATGGATGAGCTGTTTGAGTCGCTCACGTTGATTCAGACCGGCAAAGTGGTGCATTTCCCGGTGGTGCTCGTGGGTCGCGACTTCTGGGCGCCGGTGATGAGCTGGATCAACCGGGAGATGGTCGGTCGGTTCGTCGATCATGAAGACCTGGATCTGGTCTCGGTTGTCGATACCCCCGCCGAGGCGGTCGGCCTGGTCTGCGCGTGTTTTCGCAAGGAATGCGCGCACGACCTGGACGCACTCCGGGCGGTGGGATAGCCCCGCCGCGCGCTCGGCTCATACCATCGTGCCGTAGACCAGCGTGCCATGCTCCCGCTCGTATCCGGTTACGAACACCGAAAGCGGAGGTTCCCGCAGCATGTTGAAAGACTTCAAAGAATGGATTATGCAGGGCAATCTTTTGGAGATTGCCGTCGGCCTGATCCTCGCCCTCAAGTTTGCCGACGTCATCACGGCATTTACGGAGAACATCATCACGCCGATCATCGGCGCGATCGGCGGGGAGCCAGACTTCTCGAAGCTGAGCTTCACGATCAATGACTCCGAGTTTCTCTATGGCAACTTCATCAACAAGGTGATTTCCTTTCTCATTACCGGCTTCATCCTCTTCATGATCGTGAAGACCGCGATGAAGTACATGAAGAAGAAGGACGAGGCGCCGCCCACGTACGCAGTCGAGAAGTACGACGAGGCTGCACTCAACGCGCGTTCGGCCGACGGCTGGGAAGTCGTCTCCGCCGGCGCCGACGGAGTCGTCCTCAAGAAGTAGGTCAGTGCGTGGGCGTCGGCGGCTCGTCCCCGTCGGCGCCCACGTCGGCTTTCGCCCGTTTGCGGCGCTGGCTGGCGCGGACGCCGCCGATCAGCAGGACGCCCAGGATGAGATAGGGCACTCCGAAAAGGAACCGTCGCTCGTCAAGGAAGATGAGAAAGACCAGCCCACCGACGGCGAAGATAATGCCGATGGCGTAGCTGAAGATAAGCCCGGTGGTGCTGCTCATTCGCCGAAATGCTCCTGGATCGTCGAGATGATCTGTGGGGCCTGGCGCTCCCAACTGCCCACGTCGTCCACGGTGACGCTTACGAAATCCGCGGTGAGGAAGACGTTGGTCACGCCGCCGAGGGCGAAGATCTTCGCGCCCAAAGGCGAGTCGTCGGGCGATGAACCCTCGCGAAAAGTTTCGCTACGCGCGCTGGTGGCGGGTCGGTCGAGCTGGAACTTCAGCGCGTTGGGATTGGGTGTGGGCTGGGGGGTGACGTCGACCACGGCGGCCTCTCGAGGAAGGGATTTAGCAACAAAGAGCATAAAGATTTGGATAGGGACTGCCGATATCTATGACACAAGGCCCGTAACGGGGCCCCCAGTAGGAGGAGGGATCGGCATGGCGCTCCCCAACGATCCGCAAGTTCACCCAACCACCGCTCCGCGATACATCGCTGTGCAGGCCCGAGATCTCTGCCTGATCTGCTTCGGTGCCGGAAGCTACCTGGAACCCATTGACGGCGGCTACTCGCACGAGTACCTACCCGTGGTGTGCGAACGGTGCAACGGCTGCGGGCACCAAGCGGTCTAACGGCCACGTCTGATCGGTAGCATCGCGCCGGTGAGTGACCCGGACGCCGACCGACAACGCCTCCTCACGCTGCTGCGTGAGCGCGCCCTCATTCGCGAATCGATCGTCCTCGCCTCCGGCAAACGCTCGTCGTACTACTTCGACGTGCGGCAGGTGCTGCTCGACCCCGAAGGCGCCCACATCGCCGGCAAGTTGGGCTACGCGGCCCTCACACCGTTTACGCCGAGTGCCGTCGGCGGGCCATCCATCGCCGCCGACCCCCTCGTGTGCGCCATCTCGGCTGCGGCCTGGGCCGACGGCGTGCGGTGGACCGGCTTCTTCGTTCGGAAAGAGGCGAAGAAACATGGCCTGCAGAACTGGATCGAGGGGCCGTTCATCGAAGAGGGAACTCCCGTCGTGGTCGTCGATGACACCCTCACCAGCGGCGGTTCCGTGATCGGCGCGGTCGAAAAGGCCCGTCAGGCCGGCGGGGACGTTCGCGCGGCACTGGTCGTTATCGACCGTGAAGAGGGAGGGAGAGAGGCGGTTGAGGCCGAACTCTCCGGAGCACCACTTATCGCTTTGTTTACGGCATCAGAGGTACGTGGGTAGGATCACAGTCGCAGATCGGCTGCATCAGTCGTCGGGAGGAACGCATGGACCTGAAGGGCAATAGCGTCACTTGGATCGGACACGGCACCTGGCTGTGGGAGACCTCGGAAGGACGCCGGATAATGGTCGACCCCTGGTTGAAGGGAAACCCGTCCGCGCCCGAAGAGCTGCACAACCCGTGGCCTTTGGACGCGGTCCTCATCACCCACGCGCACTTCGACCATGTCGGCGATGCGGTCGACACGATCAAACAAACTGGTGCTCACGCGGTTGCCATCTTCGAGATCGGCGCGTGGCTCGAGTCGGAGGGCTGCCAGAACGTCATCCAGATGAACAAGGGCGGCACCGTCGAAGTTGCCGGGTGCAAGGTGACGATGGTTCACGCCGTCCACTCCGGGGGGCTCTTGCTCGGTGAGCGCATCGTCGAAGGTGGCGACTGCGCCGGGTTCATCATCGAGTTCCCCGACGGGCTGGTCGTCTACCAGGCTGGCGACACCGACGTGTTCGGCGACATGGCCCTGATCGGTGAGATCTACAAGCCCGACGTCGCGGTGCTGCCGATTGGTGATCATTTCACTATGGGGCCGCGGCAGGCCGCACACGCCATCCGTTTGCTCGGTGTGAAGCAGGTCCTGTCCGGTCATTTCGGCACCTTCCCGGTACTCGTCGGCACCCCCGAGAGTTTGCGTGCCCTCGTCCCGGCCAACATTGAGGTCCCCGACCTCATCCCGGGAACGAAGCTGCCATAAAGCGTCACTCGTGACACCCGCGGGCCCGGTGGTTTTGCGCGTGGCCGGGCCCACGGCCACACTGGCCATCGACGGGGAGACGCGAGAGGCCAAAACCATCCCGGGGATGCCGGGGCGTCCGTTGGTGGTGGGTGACGAGGTCGAGGTGCGCCGAACGGACGACGATGTCGTCATCACGGCCATCCTTCCACGTCGTACGGTGCTGGAGCGCGCCGCTGGGCCCGACGGCCCACGTCGGGTTGTCGTCGCCAACGCCGACCTCATCGTGGTTCTCGATTCGCTCACCACGCCCGAACCGCGCCCGCATCTCATCGATCGCTACCTCGTGGCCGCGCACGTCGGTGGCCTTGGGGCGGCGATCGTGTTGACAAAGGCGGATCGGGTGGAGTCGTCCGCCGTGGCCAACGACCTGGGCGCGCTCTATCGCGACCTGGGCTACCCGGTTGCCGTCGGCTCGGCGAAGGCCCCGTCATTCGGTGAGGAGGTCCGCGAGCTCATCGCGGGTCGCGTGGCCGCTCTCGTCGGTCAATCCGGTGTGGGCAAATCGACCCTCACGCGCCATCTCACTGGAGTTCAACGGGAGGTGGGGGACGTGAGCGCCAAAGTCGGCACCGGGCGCCACACCACGTCCGACCCGCGCTTGATCCCGATGAGCACCGGGGGCGCGGTCGTCGACACTGCGGGGGTTCGAACGCTCTTTCTTCCGCCGCTCGATCCCGAGGATCTGGCCGATGCCTTTCCGGAGATCCGTCTATTGCAGGGGAAATGCCGCTTTCGCGACTGCCGCCACCTCGGTGAGGCCGGGTGCGCCTTGCCCGGAACGATTGCTGCGACGCGCAACGAGAGTTACCGCCTGCTTCAGCAGAATCCTTGACCTAGCTCTGAGCCAGGCGTAGCTTCGCGAAGCCATGAAAACTCCGGTGGAACCCCGCGACACAGCCGAGCAACCACGAGAGGTATCGATGACCGTGCCACAGCGCCGTACGCGTTTCCTTTCCCCCATCGCCGGCGGTGCGCCGCCGACGGGTTGGGAAGACCTCGACAAATGGGTAAAGCCCGGGGGAGCACCCCCTGCGGATGCGCCCGCAGCGGCGTCGCCCGCAGCGGAAACGGCCGCCCCATCCGGAAAGACCGGCTGGGAGGCGCTTGACAAGTGGGTCGGGGGGGGCGGAGGCGCGTCGTCGTCTGCTGCTGCCTCAGCGGCGTCCGAGGCGCCGGCCCCGCCGTCCGGGAAGACCGGCTGGGAAGGGCTTGACAAGTGGATCGGCAGTGGCGGCGCAGCCACGAGTGCCGCAGCGTCCGGTGCAGCGGCGCCGGGAGGCACCGACGCCGGTAGCCCCGCTCCATCGGGGAAGACCGGCTGGGAGGCGCTTGACAAGTGGGTTGGCGGCGGCGGCGGTAGCGGAGGATCGGAGCACAGCACCGGCGAGAAAGCCGGAGATGCGATGGACAAGGCCATGGACACCGTGCAGGAAAAGGCCGGAGAGCTCAAAGAGGACCTTGCCAAGCTGCGCCAGGAACTGCCGGACATGACGGAGATCAAGGAAGCCGGGAAAGGCATAGTCGGCATCCTGAAGCGCCTGTTCAGCCCGAAACAGCGCTAGCACTCGCCATGGGGCGGGGCCGGGTAGGCTCCGCCCGTGGCACGTGTTATCCATGAACATTCTGCCGGGGGTGTCGTCCTTGTTCCCATCGGGCGCCAGACCATGGTGGCGCTCATCGAGGTTCAAGACCGTACCGTCATTGCGCTCCCGAAAGGGCACCTTGAGCAGGGCGAGTCGGCTGCCCAGACTGCCATCAGAGAGGTCTGGGAGGAGACCGGGCTTCGCACCAAGCTCCTGGCCGAACTCGGGGAGATCTCGTACTGGTTCTACTCCCGGCGTCTGCGGGCAAGGATCGCCAAGCGGGTCGAATTCTTCCTCGTCGAATATCAGTCGGGATCCCCGGCGCACTTCAATGACGAGGTCGATGGCGTGCGCTACGTCCTCTTGCGGGATGCGGCGGCGATGGTGTCGTACCCCGGTGAGCGCGACGTGATCAAACGCGCCGAGGAGTACCTGCTGGGCGTACCCGCGGCAGGGTCTCCTTCCTCGACGGCGAAAGCATCCGCTGGCGCGGTGAGCGCCGCCCTTCCGCACTGACCCCACGGAGACATCGTGTTCGCTCTCAACTTTTATTCCCCTCTGTTTATCGACCAGCTTCGTAAGGGGCGAAAGACCGCCACGATCCGTCTGGGCGATAAGAGCAACAAGTACCGGAAGGGCCAGTTGTGCTGGGTCACTGTAGGCCACCGCCACGGCCCCCGTCAGAAGATATTCACGGCGATTATCGACCAGGTCGACGTCAAACCCATCCGTGAGCTCACCCAACGCGAGATCGAGCGCGACAACCCGGAGTTCCGCCTGGTTGAGGACACCATCCACTTCTTGTCGCACATCTATGCCCGTGAGATCACCCTCGACGACGAGGTGTCGATCATTCACTTCAGCGAGATCATCGAGTATCCCTCGCTCAAGTAGGGATGAACGCGGGCCGGGTTGCACAGTGAGGAACAAACGGTGTGTGGCGCCTGGTGCTGCTCGCAGCTGTTGGCGTGCCATCCTCAGCAAGCGCCCGGGGACCGCTCACCTACGACCTGGCCATCCTTGGCGATGTTCCCTACGGCCCGGGCCAGCAGGCGCGCCTCCCGGCCCTTATCGACTCGGTCAACCAGGCGAAGCTTCGACTGGTCGTGCACCTCGGGGACATCACGAGCGGCAACGTGACCACCGGCGCGTAGAGACTGTCGCACCGGGCGGCGGCACCGGTGTTTCACGATGTCGAGTGCAGGGTTGCCTCTGAGCAGGCACTTCGGGTAGTCTCCTGGCACTCACAGGTGAAGAGTGCCAACAAGGAGAACGAGAATGCGACTGAAGCCACTTGGCGACCGGGTCGTCGTTCGCCAGATCGAGGCCGAGGATGTCACCGCAAGCGGGATCGTGCTTCCCGACACCGCGCAGGAGAAGCCGCTTCGCGGCGAGATTCTTGCGGTCGGTGACGGGCGGTACGACGACGGCGAGCGGGTACCCCTCAGTGTTGCGGTCGGCGACGAAGTGATCTACACGAAATACGGCGGGACCGAAGTCACCATCGATGGTGAAGACCTTCTGATCCTTCGGGAGTCAGACATCTTGGCGAAGGCGGGGAACTAGATGGCGCACAAGGACATCAGGTTCGGAGAAGAGGCGCGTAAGTCTCTCGAGCGCGGCGTCAACATTCTTGCCGACGCCGTCAAGGTGACGCTCGGCCCGAAAGGCCGCTACGTCGTGATCAATAAGCCGTTCGGCGGCCCGACGATCACCAACGACGGCGTCACCATCGCCCGCGAGATCGATGTCGACGACGCATTTGAGAACCAGGGCGCGCAGTTGGTGCGTGAGGTTGCAACCGCCACGAACGACGTGGCCGGAGACGGTACGACCACCGCCACAGTGCTGGCTCAGTCGATCGTCCGTGAGGGCGTCAAGAACGTCGCCGCCGGCGCAAACCCCATGGGCCTCAAGCGCGGTATCGAGGCAGCGGTCGACACCGTTGTGGAGCACGTTCGCAAGGCGGCCCGTCCCGTGCAGGGCAAGGAAGACATCGCCCGCGTGGCGACCATCTCCGCCCGCGACCGTGAGATCGGCGACATCATCGCCGACGCCATCGAGCGTGTCGGTAAGGACGGTGTGGTGAACGTTGAGGAGGGCCAGACCTTCGGGATGGACCTCGAGTTCACGGAAGGCATGCAGTTCGATCGGGGCTACACGTCGCCGTACATGGTGACCGACCCGGAGCGCATGGAGGCCGTCCTCGACGACGCCTACATCCTCGCTCACGGCGGCAAGATCAGCGCCGTCAAGGACGTGCTTCCCCTTTTGGAGAAGGTCATTCAGACGGGAAAGCCACTCCTCATCATCGCCGAGGACATCGAGGGTGAGGCGCTTGCCACGATGATCGTCAACAAGCTTCGTGGCATCTTCACCTGCATCGCGGTGAAGGCCCCCGGCTTCGGTGACCGTCGTAAGCGCATGTTGGAGGACATCGCGGTGCTTACCGGCGGTGAGCAGATCAGTGGTGAGATGGGCCACAAGCTCGAGAACACCCAGCTCTCGCAGCTCGGTCGTGCCCGTCGTGTCGTGGTGGGCAAGGACGCCACCACGATCATCGACGGTGGCGGTGACGCGAAAGAGATTCAGGCGCGCATCGCGACGGTCCGGGTGGAGCTCGACAACACCGACTCCGACTACGACCGCGAGAAGCTCCAGGAGCGTCTGGCGAAGCTCGCTGGTGGCGTGGCGGTCGTGAAGGTCGGTGCGGCCACCGAGACCGAGATGAAGGAAAAGAAGCACCGGGTGGAAGATGCCTTGCAGGCCACTCGTGCAGCGCTCGAAGAGGGCGTTGTTGCCGGTGGCGGTGTGGCACTCGTCAACGCGGCTCCCTCAATCGACAAGCTCAGTCTTACCGGTGATGAGGCGACCGGCGCCGCGATCGTGCGGCGTGCGCTCGAGGAGCCTCTTCGTCAGCTCGCCGACAACGCGGGGCTCGAGGGCTCCGTCGTCGTGGGCAAGGTGCGTGAGCTGAAGAACGGTATGGGGCTGAATGTGGCGACCGGCGAGTACGTCGACCTCGTCAAGGCCGGAGTGATCGACCCGGCGATGGTGACCCGTTCGGCGCTGCAGAACGCTGCGTCGATCGCGAAGAACATCATCACCACTGAGTGTGTCGTGGTGGAAGCGCCGGAGAAGCCGCAAGGTGGACCGGGTGGGACCATCACCAGCCCCAACATGGCCGGGGGAATGCCCGACTTCTAGGTTGGGTGAGGTGTGCGTTACGTACGAGGGGGGCGCGTCCCGACGAAAGGACGCACCCCCCTCTGTGCGGTGCTCACGGTTTCGTGAGCCGCAGGTCCGCGCCACTGGTGTGTGGGCCGGCGGGGCGAACCTGCTTATGGATGTTGCGAGCGAGGGCCGCGCGGACGGTGAGTATCGCGCCTACCGACGGCCCAAAGTCGCGTTCTCATCCATAGGCGGCTCCTCTCTGCAGCCGCGATCCCCCAGTGGGGTCACTCGCGCGGCATGCGGGCAATGCTGCCGTCAACGGTGCGTCATTCACAGACACACATGCCGGGTCGCAGCAACGTGAACGAGAGCCATTCACCGGTGACCAGCTACCGATAAGCGCCAGAGAGCGCGAGGGCCGGGACGACCTGACGTCGGATCGTCGTTCGACACATATCCGGTAGGTGTCAGGGTGTCTGCGCATCCCGTGACGTTCTCCCTGCGTCGGCATCGTCGAGAGAAACGTCTGCGGGCCGTTCAGCTCATGGCCCCAGTGCCCTCTCGTCACTCAAGTTTTGCGCGCGACGCCCAGGCCGTCAAGGGGCCTGTGCTTCTGGTGTTGTGGGTGCGCTAGTGGCTTTCGATGACCTTGTCGATGAGGCCGTATTCGGCCGCCTCTGCCGAGGTGAAGAATCGATCGCGGTCGGAGTCGTCGTGGATCTCCTCGGGAGTCTTGCCGGTGTGGTGAGCCAGGATCTCGTCGAGACGCGCGCGCAAGGCAAGTGCTTCGCGGGCGTGGATCTCGATGTCGGTTGACTGCCCCGAGAATCCGCCGGAGACTTGGTGGATGAGGATCTTGGAGTTCGGTAGTGCCATGCGCTTGCCTTTGGCGCCGCCGGCGAGGAGCAACGCGCCCATGCTCATTGCGATTCCCACACAAATCGTCTGCACGTCCGGCTTGATGAACTGCATCGTGTCGTAGATCGCCAAACCCGCATACACCGACCCACCGGGCGAGTTGATGTAAATCGAGATCTCCTTATCCGGGTCCTCGCTCTCCAAATGCAGCAACTGCGCGATGATCAGGTTCGCGATCTGATCATCCACCGGCGTGCCCAAAAACACGATCCGCTCATTCAACAACCGCGAATAAATGTCGAAGGACCGCTCGCCACGCGAGGTTTGCTCCACGACCATCGGGATGAGGGGACTCATGGCGGCGCTCTCCTTGACGGATGGCGGACCCGGCGGGCCTGCGAACTGTGAGAAGCGTAGCGAGGGGGACCTAGCGACGCCCAGCCATCGCGCGTCGTGCAATCTCGATTGCTGCGGTGACGAATGTGGCGGCGACGAACGGGACGAGGATGAGGACGCTGTCACCGGCTCCTGCAGCCGAGAACACGATGGCGAAGACGCCGAACGCGACACCCCACGTGAGGATGCTGCGGGCCACGGGGCCAAGGCCGCTGCCGTGATGTTCCTGCGCCCGGCGATCGGCCAGGACGACGATGATGGTGGCCAGCACGCTGGCGGCGACGACGCCGACGAGCCACGGGATCCCGGTGAGCTGCTGGTTGAAGGCCGCAAGTAGGACGAGCCAGCTGGGGATGCCGACGAGCGCCCACCGGCCGATACGCCGGGTGAGGCGGTCGAGCTGGTCCCATTCGTCGAGTCGTTCCGGCTCAGAAGGCGTAGCGCTCCTCCTTCCATGGGTCAGCGCTGTTGGAGTAGCCAAGTCGTTCCCAGTACCCGGGTTGGTCCCTGTCGACGAACTCCAGTCCGCGTAGCCACTTGGCGCTTTTCCAGAAGTACAGCTTCGGCACGAGCAGTCGCAGCGGACCGCCGTGCTCGGGTTCGAGCTCCGTCCCGCCGTAGCGGTAGGCGAGCATCACGTCGTCGTCGCGGATCGCATCGATGGGGAGGTTGGTGGTGTAGCCCTCCTCCGCGTGGATGATCACGTGCGTCGCCGTCGCGAGCGGCCGTGCCCGTTCGAGCACCCAGGTCATGGGCACGCCGTCCCACACGGTGTCGAGCTTCGACCACGTCGTCACGCAGTGAATGTCGCACGTCTGGTTGACCGTGGGGAGGGCGCGGAACTCGCCGTCGTCCCAGCGCAGCTCGTTCTCCACGAGCCCCCACACGCGCATGTCCCAGTCGGTCGGCGGCGTGCGCGGTACCGACCCGGCGTGCAGCACCGGGAAGTCACCCACGAAGTGCTGCCCGGGCGGGATACGCCTCAGCTCACCATCGGTGAGGCCACGTCTGCGGAGGCTGCCCATTGGTCGATTGTAGAGCCTGCGAAGTCAATGATGAGGCGTGCCTCGCCGTCCGTGCAGATCACGCAATCGGCTCCTCCCCCGGCATGCGTGCCGGAGGGAGAGCCAGTTGGAACCGCACTTTGCTCCGAAAAAGGAGTCGGTCGACCGCGAGCAGACGACCATGATGTGGAAGGGCTTGTCGGGCAACGTCCCAGCCGCGTTGTGCGTAAACGACGGTTACTGAGTTGGGGAGAGCGTTCGCGCTATAGACCGAGATCTCGCCGAAACCCGCATACGACGTTGAGGCGCCGCCAATGATCGCCGTGTACGCGCATCCCGTCACGTTGACGGGGAAGCTGACGGTGTAGAACGACGCACCCGAGTATTGGGAGGTCACGCGCCGCCGAGGTTGCCGATGGAGGGCGTTGGTGGCTCGGGCTACGGCGCCGAGGTCACGTTGAGACCGAGTGCGTCTGCGGCGCCCCGCTGGCGCCTGTCAAACGTGAGAAACCGGGACGGTGTCGGAAAGCGCTCGGCCGCCGCAAGATGAATGGCGTCGAGGGTTCGAACGCGGTGTTCGCACCCGATCTCGCGGGCGCGGGCAAGGCACAGGTCGTCGACCGGAACAACCAACATTCGTTCCCAGTCGGTACGGAGCGCGGCGATCGCGAGCGCAAGATCGCGTTGGTCGAGGCCGACCTGGCAGAGAGTGACGTGGGCCTCGGCGAGCGCTAGAGCGGACGCGCCCCACTGGGCGTCGTGGTCCATTGCGGCGATCAGCTGCTCGGAGCCATCCTCAGCGAGATATCGCTTGAGAAGCGCCGACGTGTCGAGGACGAGCGTCAGCGGCTTCTGTGGTCGTCGAGGATGTCGGTTGACGAACGGCCCGGTGGTGGGGTAACGGGTCGAGGTGGTGGCGGGGCGCTCGCAGTCTTCGGTGCCTCGACCAGCCCCGCGGCAATCAAATCGGCAATGGACATCGCGTGCTCGCCGCTATTGAGTGGGCCGAGCTGGGCTGCAGGTACCCCGTCGATCGTGATGACGATCCGTTCGCCGGCCATAGCTCGCCGAATCGCTCCACTCGTGTGGTTGCGGAGCTCACGTATGCCAATCGATTCCACCTTGCGACTGTAGCACGTGTAGACACAATATGGCCGGGATCGAGCGCGGAGTGATGGCCGGCCGCCCACGGGGACGTCGGCCATCACATGCCCGTTGCTCAGGAGGGGGCGACCCAAACGGCTGAGAACTCGGGGGAGTGTTCCCCGCTCGCTCCAATCGTCAATGCCACACCGGAGTTCTGGCGGGCCACAAGCTCGACGAAGTCGCCGGCTGCGAGCTGCACAAGCGTCGTGACTGATTGATCGGTCGTATTGATCGTGGGGTCTCCTGGCTGAACGACACGGGCCAGCACGACCGTGCCGTTCTTACGAATGTTGAGCTCGCGAGCCCCCGTCGTGTTGTTCAGCCACGTGGCGTTGCCCGTGACCATGTAGATGCCTGGCGCCGACACCGTCAACCGTGAGGTATCGACGTCTGTCTTGTGCATCGTTGCCGTGTCGAATCGCTCGCTGTTGAGCGGCACGGGGACGAAGGTTCCGTTGGGTACCGGCACATTCGCGTTGTTGAAGGCGCGGACGGCCGGCACACCAGAGACTTTCGCCGGTGTCACCGCGCCGGCAGCGAGATCGGCGTTGGCGACGGATCCGTCGAGGATCTTCGTCGAGTCGATGGCGCTGCTCTTGATCTTGAGCTTGCCGACGCTGTTGGTGGCGAGGTCGGCGTTTTTGACCTGGCCGTTGACGATGTTGTTGGACCGGACCGTGTTGTTGGAGAGCGTCACACCGGCGACGGCGATGCCGCTGAGTGCGACGAAGAGCGCGATGAGCGCGATCACCATGGACGGTGACGGCGCTTTCGGCTTAAGTCTGTTCACCTCGAACCCCCTTGACTCGTTGAAATGTCGACTGAGTGGGGGATACTCGCCGACGCCTCGAGTGAGGGCAATTCGGAACGTTTGATCGCCGCGGGCGTTCACGGTGTCTCGTGCTGTCCGAACCATCTCGTCAGGATGCCGTCCTGGTTCGTTCAACCGAGGACAAGGACCCCGAATGACGTCACACGGAAAGCGCTGGACCGCGGACGACGGCCCTCGCTAAGCGAGTTCGCCGAGGCGTTTCTCGCACCAGGCAACCCAGTTGGGCTCCAGGTTTGGGGCGCTCATCAGTCGGCGCAGGGCGGTCTCGTCGCGTCGGCCCTGCGTGTAGGTGAGGTGGAACTCCGCGATGGTGAGTGAGTCCGCCGCGGGTGTCTCAATGGTTACGGTGTCGCCCACGCCGATGGTGCCCTCCTCGATCACGCGTGAGTAGAAGCCCGTGCGGTTTGCCTCGCGAAAGCGTGCGGGGAAACGTGGGTCGGCCAAGCGAATACCCAGTTTGAAACAGGGCTCGCGCGGAGAGGTGACCTCCACCAGGGCCTCACCCACGCGGATGAGATCGCCCACGCTGACCGTGTCGTCAGTGAACCCTTTCACCGTGAGGTTTTCGCCGAACTCGCCGTGCGCAACGTTGTGTCCCAACTCGCCGCGCCACCAGGCGTAGTTCCCTGCCGAGTAGAAGTAGGCGGCCTTGTGATGACCGCCGTGCACCGACGGGTCGGCCTGCTCATCGCCGGCGAAACCGTCACGGGTCAACGCGACTCGTTCCGTCACGGCGGACTTGAAGATGCCAGTGCTGACCATCTTTCCCTGGTACGGAACCGGGATCGCACGACCCACGTTGAGGGAGAGAACCTGGCTGTTCATCGTCTGCCTACGTTAGCGGAGGGCGTGAAAGGCAACGCCGGTGAGGAGCTTGGGAAAGAAGTAGGTGGATTTCTGCGGCATCGTCTCGCCGGCCTCGGCCACGTCCTGCACCGCGCTCTTGGCCATGGGGCGGAGGATCAGCACGGCCGCGGCACCGCCGGTGCGGCCGAGCTCGTACGCCTCGGCGGTGTCCTTCACGTAGCTCAGCACCCCGCGGGCGGTGAGCGCCGCCTGGTCCTCACCAAATGCCGGCAGCAGGATCCTCTGCTCCAGTACTGCGACGTCGAGTTGGGCGGCGGGTGAGGCGTCGCTGCCGGCAGGGGCCGTGAGGATGGCCGACCCTCCTGAAGTGACCAGGCCAAACGCCGGAGAATCCGGCGAAGTCGCCGCCAGCCGTGTGCGCAGTTCGTCGAGCCCGGCAACAGGGATCACGTCAAAGCCCTCGGCGATGCCCGCGGGCCATTCGGACAACACGCGATGAGTGGGAAGCACCACGAGTCCCGGGTCGTCCAGTGAGGTGAGCCCCATCATCACGAAATCGTGCGGGCCGTCGCCATCGCCGGCGGCCCGGCGTTCCTCTTGGTAGCGCACAGCGGTTTCGTATCGATGATGCCCGTCGGCGATGAGGATCCACCGGTCGGCCATCGCCGCCTCCACCGCAGCGAGCACCGTGGGGTCGTCGATCCACCACACACGGCTCACAGTGCCGTCGCTACTCGTCAGCTCGGCATCGGGTGCGCCGGCCACCTGAGTCGCCGCCCACACGTCGCCGGCCGAGTCGGGGTAGATGCCGTAGACCGGAGAGACCTGATGACCCGCCCCGTAGAGCAGCTTCAGTCGATCTTCCTTCGGCCCGGCGTGGGTGCGTTCGTGGGGGCGCACAACGCGGGCGCTGTACGGCTCCACACCCACGGTGGCCAGGATGACCTTGCGTTCGTGTTGGGAACCGTCATCGAGGTGGAAGGTCTGAGTCCAGGCTACCAATCCCGGCCGCTCGGCCCGGCGCAGCGCTCCGGCCGAAACCCACTCTGCGATGAGGGCTCCCACCTGCTCATACGGTGGGTCGGGCAGCTCCAGATGCACCGCGTTGTAGGGGCTTGCCGATTGCAGCACGGCGCGTTCGCTGGCATCGATGACGTCGTAGGGTGGACAGACCAGGTCGCCGAGATGGCCGGCGGACGGGTCGTATCGCAGTGCGGGGAAGGGTTGAACGCGGGCCACAACCCCATCGTACCGACGGCTCACGCCCCGGGTCTCCAAATCGACGTTTGCGTGCGGCCAATCGGGCCGGCCGCTGTGGCGCCTCGTCCGCAAATGCGCGTACGATCGGGGCGTGGTTCTCGATGGCCTAACACCTCAGCAACGCGACGCTGTCACGCATCCCGCCGGACCGCTCCTGGTCGTGGCCGGCGCCGGGGCCGGCAAGACCCGCGTTCTGACCCACCGGCTTGCGTGGCTGGTGGACGGTGGAGCCGAACCCAGCCAGATCGTGGCGCTCACGTTCAGCGCCCAGGCGGCGGAGGAGCTCCGTGTTCGGGCCGAGGCCCTCCTGGGACGTGCCCACGAAACGCTTCGCGTGATGACATTCCATTCGTTTGCCGGTGAGATCGCCCGAATCCACGGGGTGGAGCACGGCCTGCTTCCTCCCGCCGTCTGGGCGACCGAGGAGGAACGGGCCCTTTTGCTTCTGGACCGCATCGGTGAGCTCGACCTGGTGGCGCACGACTTGCGGGGCGATCCGGGCCGCGTGGTGGGCGACATCATCCGCCGGATCGAGCGCTGCAAGAACGAGCTGGTGTCGGCCGATGACTTCGTGCGCTTTGCCGACCTTGCCCTGCAGAACGCCACCGACCGCAAGCAGCGGCGTGAACGTCTCCGTGACCTCGAGTTTGCGCGTGCCTACTCCGCGCACGACCGCTGGCTGGCGGAGGCCGGGCTTGTGGACTTCGGTGAGGCAATCGTCCGGTCGGTTCATCTGCTGCGAAACAACGCCGACCGTCTGAGCGCTCTTCGCGAGACGGTTCGTCACGTAATGGTCGACGAGTTTCAGGACACCGACCACGCGCAGTCGCAGTTGCTCTACCTCATGGCCGACACCGCCCAGAGCGTCGTTGCCGTCGGCGACGACGACCAGGGCATCTATCGCTTTCGGGGGGCATCCACAAAGAACATTGCCGACTTCCGAGCGCGGTACCCGAAACGCAACGAGATTCGCCTGGAGCTGAACCACCGCTCCACGCAGTCCATCCTCGATGCCGCGCACGCCGTCGTGGTACGGGTGTCCGAGCGGGCTGACAAGCGCCTCAGCGCGCTTCCCGATGCGGCGGGGCCGTTGCCGCGGTTTTGGGTGGCGCCGGACGAGGATGGGCAAGCCCGTGCCATCGCCGAAGAGATCCGTCGGCTCGTCGGCGACGAGGGCATTGCCCTCGAGGAGCAGGCCATCCTCATGGACTCGGTGCGTACAGAGGCGCCGGCCATGGTGCGTGCCCTCGAGGCTGCGGGCATCCCCCACCAAGTGCACGGTGGGCTTGGCGTGTTCGAGCGGCGCGAGGTGCGCGAGGCGCTGGCGTGGCTGCGGGTGCTGGCCGATCCCGACGATGCCCAGGCCCATCTGCGCCTTGTCGCCGACCCGGATCTGAACCTCCCGTGGGGCGAGAGTGTCGACGCCGTGGCGTCGGCCCGTGCTGGCGGCACGACGGCTACGGGGGCGCTCCTCACGGTGGCCGAACGCGGCACGTCACCATTTGCCGCCCGCCTCAGTGAGGTGGGGCCCATCATGACCGGCCCCACGATCGACGTCGTTCGCGAGGTCATCGACCGTGCGGGTCTGCGACTGCGGGCCCTGTCGATCGGCGGGGCGGAGGGGGCGGCCCGTCTTGCCGGCCTCTCGGCTTTGGAGCGTCTCGCCACTGACCTTGCTCGCCGCGACGGCGACCTCACACCTGCCGGGCTGGTGCGACAACTCATGGGCCTGTCCGACGTGGGGCACCGCGGTCGCCTCGACCGGCCGCGGGAGCGAGCGGGTGTTCAGGTCTCGACGATTCATCAGTCAAAGGGGCTCGAGTTCGACGCGGTGTTCGTGGTGGGTCTCGTCGCCTCACGCATGCCCGGTCGCGACCGTCGGGGCCCCGATATCCCTGATGAGCTTCTGCCCGAGACCATCCAGCGGGGGCGCGACGCGCACATCGACGAAAAACGCCGCCTTACCTATGTCGCCCTCACTCGGGCGCGGCGGCATCTCATTCTCAGCACCTACGACGCGGGGGAGCGCACGCGTCAGCGGCCCTCGATGTTCTTCGATGAAGCCCGCGAAGCCGTGGACGGGGCACAGGCCGATCGCGTTGGTGAGAGCCCCGACGGGCCGATTTTGGCCGACATCGCGGTGGCTCGCGCGCGACTCGAGGAAGCCGGCCGTGCGGCTGCTTCCGCCCTTGCCACCAACTCGGACGGTGCCTCGGCCCTTGTCGATGCGGCGCAGGAAGCGCTGCAGGAGTTGATCGGCGTTCGCGCGCGTGCCCTTGTCCCAACGGCTGCTCCTGAGCCGCTTGTCTCGGCGCCCAGCGCACCGCCGTCCATCGATATCTCGCCCAGCGATCTGCAGACCTACCGCACGTGCCCGCTGCGCTACAAGTACGCGCGCATCGACCGCATTCCGCAGCGCGACCGTCCGGGCGGCAAGATTGGAACGGCTGCCCACCTGGCGCTCGAGGCGCATTACCGCCCGGGCGGTTCGGGCGGCGACGGCGAGGCGCTCGTTCAGCGTTTCGCGGCGGAGCTCGATCGGTTGGGTGTCAGCACCACCCCGGAGGGCGAGCAGGCCCTGCGACGTGGTCGCGAACACCTTCCCGCCTACCACGCCCGCATCACGGCAACGGGGACGGCAATCGCCGGTGTGGAGCGCCGCTTCACGCTGCCGCTGGGACGTCACACGGTTCGCGGCCGGGTGGATCGCATCGACCGCCATCCCAGCGGCGGGTTTCTCCTCATCGACTACAAGACGGGACGTCCTCCCGTCGTCAGCGGCGCTGGTGACGAGGACATCGTGCTGGCGCTCTATGTGGAGGCCGCCAGCGTCAACGGTGCGAAGATCCACGGTGCGCGGCTGGAGCACATCCTCGATGGCGAGACCCGCGTTTTTGACCCCGACCCGGCCGAACGAGCAGCTCTTGTGGCCGACGCCGAGCGCTTGGCGGATGAGGCCGCGTCCGGCCGGTTCGAGCCCCGGCCCGGATGGCACTGCAGCTCGTGCGACTACCAAATGCTGTGCCCGGCGAGGGACCGATGAGCCAGATCGCCGCCCTGGAAGTGGGCCAACCGGTCGAGGGCGTGTACGCGGTACGTCGCAAGGAGCGGCGACTCTCACGCCAAGGTGATCCGTTTCTTGCGTTGACGCTGGCCGACGCGTCCGGGGCCATCGGCGCGTACGTCTTCGACCAACCCGATTTCTTTGCGGAGCAGTTCGAGACGGGCGACCGTGTGCGCGTGGCCGGGCAGGTCATCGCACGACAGGGCAAGCCCGCCGTTCGGGTACGCCATATCCGTCCTGCCGGGGATGAGGTTGCAGCGGAGGAGCTCTTGCCCCGAAGTCACCGTCCGCCGGATGAGCTCATGGGCTTTGCGCTCCACCTTGCGGAGGAGGTTGAGCACCCCGGGCTTCGCGATCTTGCTCGGGGCATCCTGGAGGACGCAACTCTTGCCCCGGGCTGGTTGACGGCCCCGTGTACCCGCTCGGGCCACCACGCCTACCAGGGCGGCCTGCTTGAGCACACGGTGGGGGTGGCATCTCTTGCGCAGACCCTCTGCCAATGGCACCCCCGCGTTGATGCTGGGCTGCTGGTGGCGGCGGCGCTCGTACACGACGTTGGTCACATCGGCGCGTGGCGGTTGGGTGCGACGTTTGAACTCACCGATGAGGGGCGTCTTCTCGGGCACCTGGCGATCGGGCATGAGATCGTCGATACGGCCGCGCGGCGTAGTGGGCTTACCCCGGACGTGCGCCTGCCTCTGCTCCACGCCGTGGGTTGGCACCACGGCCCACCTGCCGGCCAATCGCCGCAGGCTGCAAGCCCCGAGGCGCTGGCCCTCTGGCGAACCAACACGCTGGAGACGGCCGTAAAGAGCCGGCTGGAGGGCGGGGGACCGGTCGACGACTAGCGTCCACACGCCGTTTGGTCGATAAGTGCCTCACGGATGCGCGTAAGGAAGGCTCTCCCGCATCGTGGTACAGACAGAGCCATTTCCACGATCCGATCGGAGTCGCATGAGCATCCTGACCATTCTTCGGCGCAACGTTGTTTCCGCCGCGCTTCTGGCACTCCTTCTCGCGGGGGCGTTTGCTCTGATCACCGGGTCAACCGCGACGGCCACGACGTCGGGAACCACGCTGAGCGCGTCGAACGACGACAACGACAACGAGGAGTGCGACGACGACGACCACGATGGTCGTCACGACGGCGACGATGACGACGACGACGGCGACACGACCCCCGACGGTCGCGACTTCGACGACGACAACGACGGCATCAGGGATCGCGACGACCACGACGATGACAACGACTCCGTCGATGACCGCAGCGATCGTGACCATGACAACGATGGAACGGTCGACACCAAGGACACCGACGACGACGACGACTGCGTCCTCGACCCGGCAGACAAGGACCTCGACAACGATGGTGTGTCGAGCAGGACCGATCGTGACGATGATGGCGATGGCGTGCGTGACGCCCGCGACAACGACGACGACAACGACGGCATCAAGGACCGCCGCGATGACGACGACGATAACGATGGCACCAAAGATCGTCGTGATCGGGACCGCGACAACGATGGTGTTGCCAACCCGCGTGACAACGACGACGACAACGACGGGACCCTCGACCGCGACGAGTAGCGGTCGCCGCCTACGACGCGTTCTCGGTTGGGCCCTCCTCGGGGCCCAACGTCGTTAAGCGGTGTGCGGAACCAGTGATCCGTTGCGCAGGATCGGCACGACCGAGAACTCGTCGACCTGAGCACACGCGATGACATCGCCACGGCGACCCATCGCTGTGAGGCTCACACCGGCTTCGCTCTGAAGGAAGGCTTCCTCGGCATCGACGACGCGCAGGGCATGTTCGGCGCCGTCCAGCGCTACGTCGTCCATGGCGTCGGCGATCGCCGTGGCCGCGATGTGGTCTTCGGGAGACGGACGGTGGGCGTTACCGGCAATGACGATGCTCACCCCGCCGTTACGGTCCCGCGCGATCCGGGCCGCGGCGTGGCCAACGGCCGTCGCATTCACGAGGGCGCCCACGAGGACGGTGGCGTCACGGTTCTCGGCACCGGCAAGGATGCAGCGCGTCCCGTTGGTGGTGGTCAGCACCAGATCCTTCCCGGTAAACGCGGTGTTGGCGACGCTTGTGGGGGAGTTGTCGAGATCGCATCCGGGAAGCTTCACCCCGTCGCGCTCTCCGGCAGTGACCTCCCCCACGCACTCCTCAGGGGTGGCGACGGGGCGCACGGATCGTATTCCGGCGGCGAGTGCCGCCACGATGGTCGTGCTGGCACGTAGCGCATCCACGATCACCACAACATCGCCCCGGTCAGATGCGGCGGCGGCTCCCTCGGCGCCAACCGTCAGGGTTACGCGCGGCACGTCAGCTCCCTGGGACGGTGTCGCCGACTGCGGGGGTGAGCACATCGGCAACCCAGATCGGCGTTCCATCGATGTCGCGCAGAATGGCGTTGCCGGCCGGGAATTTCATGCGTTCGGGCCCGATCTCGTCGTGGCGACCGAGCGCGGTCAAGATTTGTGCCTCCACCATGTTGTGACCCGCGCTTGCGAAGGCCCATGTGGCGGCCACATGGCGCAGGTTGATCTCGGTGACCATCGGGCGCCCGTCCGCGTCCTCTCTGAGGTCGACGGCCACGAGGCCGGTCATTGCCTCGCCTGTCGCGTCACAGATAGCACGGACGGCACGGTCGGCGGCATCTTCGGCGTCGGGCGTGTTGACCAGCGCGCCACGGGAGATGTTGCCGGTCACTCCGGAGACGACGGTGCGGCCCATGAAGTACTCCAGACGTTCGTACGTGCCCACCTTCACGAGCTCGCCGTCACGGTAGAGCAGATGACACGCCAGGTTCCTCCCGGGAAGAAACTCCGCCACCATGAAGCTGCCGATACCGGAGTTCAGGGTGATCCACGCGGCGGCCTCGTCGGCGCTCTCCGCCAGAAGCGCTCCTTTGCCACTGGATGACCCGGGTTCGTAGTCACGCACCCATAGGGGCCACGGGGCGGGAAGCACTGCGGTGCCGTCGAGCAACTCCTGTCGCGGCACGATGGCGAACCCGGGAACCAGGCCGGTGGATGCCAGTGCGTCGTAGACCGTGCCCTTGTTGATCGCGATTTCCGCGAACCGGGGTGGGGGGAGCAGGCACGGGATGGGCATCGGGCTCTGTGCCCAGTGCAGGACCTCGAGTTCGGGTGCGACGACGGCGACGTCGATGGCTTCACGAGCGATGAGGTCGAGCATGAACGCGCGGTACCCGGGGTCACGGGAATGAGGGCAAAAATGAATGCGTGAGTACAGACCTTCGTACACCGGGTAGAGGTTGCCGCCAACGTCGGTGCCGATGAGCTCGGCATCGGCCAGGTGGGTGCCTGCGCGAATGGCACGGGCGATGGCCCGGGGCGTGACGCCGCAGGCTCCGGTGACGAGGATCCGCATCAGACGTTGAACCGAATCTGCATCACATCGCCCTCCTGCACCACGTACTCCTTGCCCTCCATGCGTACCAGGCCCTGCTCGCGAGCCTTTGCGAACGAACCACATTCCACGAGCTTGTCCCACGGGATGACCTCGGCCCGGATGAAGCCGCGCTCCATGTCGGAGTGGATCTTGCCGGCGGCCCGGTCGGCGGGCGTGCCGCGCGCAACGGGCCACGCACGGGCTTCGGGCGGGCCGGAGCCGGTAAAGATCGTGACGAGGTCCAGGAGGCGGTAGGCGGCGCCCACCAGAGCGGGTGCGCCGCGCTCATCGCCCAACCCCAGATCGGAGGCGAACTCCTGTGCCTCGTCCGGGTCCATCGCGGCGAGCTCGAGCTCCACACCCACCGGGAGCGCAAACGCATGCGCACCTTGACCTGTGGCGTGCGCGGCCAGCGAATCCGGGGGCTCGCCCGGGTCATCGGTGTTGATCAGGTAGAGCACCGGCTTGGCGCTGAGTAGTCCCATCTGTGCCGCCAGTGCCCGTGCGTCCTCGTTGTCGACCGTCCGTGCAGGTTGGCCCTCATCGAGGGCCGCGGCGAGCGCCGCGATGGCCAGGAGCTCCGCCTTGGCGGTGGCGTCGCCGGCGCGCGCAGACTTCGTCGTCTTCTCCTCGCGTCGCGCAAGCTGCTCTCGATCGGCAAAGGCCAACTCGAGATCAACAACCTCCGCGTCGGCCACCGGGTCGATCCGCTCCAACGGATGGCCCACCTCGGCGTTCGCAAAGCCCCGAACCACGTGGATCAGTGCGTCAACTTCGCGCAACCGGCCCAGCGCCTGTCCTCCCACGCCTTCGCCTCGGCCAGCTCCGGCGGCGAGCCCGGCGATGTCGACCACCTGCACCTGCGCCGGGACGCGACGCGGAATGTCCTGGGCATCGGCGATGGCGTCGATCCGCGGATCGGGTACGTCCGCAACACCTTTTCGGGGTTCACGGGTCGAATATGGGTATGGTGCAACCTCCGCCTCATCACCGGTGATGAGGTTGAAGAGCGCCGTCTTTCCGGCGTTTGCGAGTCCTACGAGTCCAAGTTCCATGGGCCGCGGCAGGCTAGCAACCCCGTGCCGCTGCTCTCCCGCATGTTCAGCGATGAAGGGTGAAACAACGGATGACCGACGAGACAACTCTCTCGGCCCGCCTTGAGCAGGACATGATTGCGGCTCTGCGCGCCGGCGAGAAAGTGCGCCTCGGAGTCATCCGCCGCGCGCGCGCGGCCGTGAAGAACGCGGAGATCGCAATGCGGGAACCACTCGACGATGCAGCAGTGGAGCGGGTACTCAAAGGCATCGTCAAACAGCATCGCGAGTCGATCGATCAGTTCACGGCCGGCGGTCGCCCCGAGCGCGCCGACCAAGAGCGGACGGAACTCGCAATCCTCGAGGAGTATCTTCCCAATGCGCTTGATGCGTCAACGATCGAGCCGGTCGTGCGAGTGGTCGTTGATGAGCTGGGTGCGAGCTCACCAAAAGACATGGGTGCAGTAATGAAAGAAGCGATGATCCGGTTGGGCAGCGCGGCCGATGGTAAGGAGGTCAGCGCCATCGTCCGTAAGGTCATCGCCGAAGGATCGGAGACCTAAGGGTGGCACGTTGGGTGGAGGTTGAAGCCGAGATTCCGGAGCTTGCGGCAGATGTGCGGGGCTTCATGGATGCGGGTGTTCACAAGTCGATCGCAACGCTGCGGCCCGATGGCTCTCCGCGGGTAAGTGCCATCGAGGCGTCGTTCCTGGATGGCGACCTGTGGTTTGGGTCGATGTGGCAGTCGCCGAAGGCGCGAGATCTTCAACGCGACGGGCGCTTTGCGCTCCACAGCGCGTCGGTCGACCCCGGGGCGTGGTTGGGTGACTCCAAGGTCGCGGGAACCGTCGATGAGGTGGACGACGAGGCCTCGAAGCAGCGTCTGCTCGATGCCCGTGGTGGAGGCCCGCCCGGCCCATTCCACCTCTTCCGTGCAGATATCACCGAGGTGATCGTGCTGCGACTCGGGAAGCCCGAAGACCATCTGGTGGTGCGTCGTTGGACCCCCGGACAGGGCGAGCGCCGCTCGGAGCTGCGCTAGCTACTCGCCGCCGAAACCGACGCGGCCGGGTTCGCCTGGCACGAGGCGGATGTAGAGCACCTCGTCCATGTTGATCCAATGGTCGCCTTCCTCGGCAGTGATCGCTCGCCAGTCATCACCGGGGAGTGAGCTGACAAGGTCTTTCGCGACGTCATCGTCGACCGTCAGCCGCAGGAGGGTTCCGCCATCAAAACCGAGTTCAAGTCGTTGAGCCATTGTGGTCGTCGCTTCACGAGAGGGTGATCAGTGGTCGCGGCAATCATGGTTGATGCGCTCCGTTCGCGCCCGTCAATCAGTCTGCACCAGCTCAGTGAGCACTCCTCCCGTTGAGCGCGGGTGAACAAACGCGATCATGTGGCCTCCGAGGCCACGCCGGGGGACGGTGTCGATGAGTTCGGCGCCGCCCTCATGTAGCTCGCGCAGGGTGCCGGTGAGATCGTCGACGGCGAACGCGATGTGATGAAGGCCCGGCCCGCGGCGTTCGAGAAACCGCGCCACGCCCCCGTCCGGGTCGATGGGCTGGATCAGCTCGATGTGGCTCTCGCCCGCCCGCAACGAAACCGCCTCGACCCCTTGATCCACCATGGTTTCGCGCGCATCAACGGTCATGCCCATCAGACCGACGTACAGTGGGAGAGCCGCGTCGATATCCGGAACGGCGTACGCGACATGGTGAATGCGTGCGAACTTCACCATCTCACTCTACCTCTGGCTGATCCGGCTAGTCGCGGTCGGTTTCGTCGTCAGGGGCGTCGTCTTTCTCGCCGCCCGAGCCCGACGAGGTGCCGCTACCACCGCTGCCCGATCCGGAGGAATCGTCGTCGTCATCCTTCGTCGTGACCGGGGGCGGGGTGACGCGGCGAGACTTCTTGGTGGAACGTGTCGTCCGCGCCTTCTTCGTTCCGGCCGAGGACTTCTTCGTCGTGGCGGATGACTTATTCGATGACGTGCCTGAGCGGTCGTCAGAGTCCCCGTCATCGGAGCCCGACCGATCGTCGCGTCCGGAGTCCTCATCGTCGTCGCGGTCGTCAGAGCTCTCTTTTCGACCCGACGATGAGCGGTCGTCGCTGTCGTCGTCACCACGATCCTTCTCGTCGTCACGTGAATCGCCGTCGTCCGAGCCAGAACCGCGGCTGGGGTTCTGGAAGTCGTTACGGTCATCGGTGGCGTCGCTTCCGTCGGCTCGGGTGTCGCTGCCGTCGTCACCGGCGATGGTACGGCCCGTGGCGCTCTCCCCTCCGACGGGGGTGACCGACGACGACGATACCGACGTCACCGGTGCGCCGGGCGCCGCCAGGGATGGTATGAGCGCGGCGGGAAGGGGTTGCTTCGGTGGTGAGGTGTCGAGCGTGGGAACCACGGCCGTGCCGGTCACCATTGCTGCGGCCACAATGCCCGCGATGGGAAGGGCTCGTCCCACGGGCATTCCCGGAGGGAGGTGGTTCATCGATGCGGCGAGGGCGGGATCGCTCAGGCGCAGCGCAAAGGGGATTGCCCCCACTGGAATGAGTCCCCAGGCCACGGCCCGGGCGTTTCTCAGTCGACGACGGGCTCGAAAAAGAGCCTGGTGGACGGCGTTGGGCGTGGTGTCCAACTCGGCCGCGATGCGCTGCGCACCGATGCCAGCCTGATCCATTTCGATCGCCCGGCGCTCCTGCGGCGGCAGGGCGGCAATGCTGGCCAGCGTGCCGGCCAGCTCGTGGTTTCGTTCCGCGATCGCGGCCGTGTCATCCGAGTAGATGGATGCCAGCTCGTCGAACTCCGCGGTGGGCGTGGCACGACGTGCGGCGCTACGGCGCTCGTCGATTGCCAAGTTGCGCACCACTCGAAAAAGCCAGGGACGCGCGCTTTGGGGCGCATCATCGTTTGCGGCGAGTGCCAGCAGGCGGAGGTACGCCTCTTGCACGACATCCTCGGCGCTGTCGGCCCGCTCACCCAGCACCCGTCGTGCGTACATGACGAGGTCGGATCGATGCGCCCACGACAGAGACGCTTCGTGGAGGGTCGGTGCGCGCTGGAAGGAGTCGGTGCTCAACGGATTCGTTTCGTCTTCTGGCTGAGGTCGCTACAACGACCACGTGCGCAAGCGTCCGATTCTTACGTCGCTACAGCGTACCGGCTGTTTCATCCTCGGCCGAATCGTCTGTGCGAAAGGACTGGGCGAGGCCGGTGAGCGCTCCGCTCCAGAGAAGGCCCTGTGCGGTCTCGGGGAACGTCAGTCGGTAGGCGAAGCCGAGAATCCCGCGGCTTTCCGACGTGAGCGCGACGTTTGTGCCGTCGTCCGCGTCAGTGAAATAGACGATTGTTGGTGCGCGCACGCCCAGCGCCCGCGTCTCCCAGGCGAAGAGCGAATCCGGCTCAATCGTCGTGACGGTCGGCGCCGTGAGAAAAGTGCGACCGCCCGGATGGATGAGCTGGAGACGAAGGCGCGCTCCCGGTGCGAGGGCCCCGTCGATCTGGCCGTCGGAGCATGTGGGGTTCCACTCCGGCCAACGGGCGATCTCGCTCCATCGCCGCCAGACCGCATCCCGGTCAGCGGCGACTAGCACCGTCACCGAAACGCTCACACCGCGGTCGTTACGCCCTCGAGGCGCAAGATTTCGTCCATCGCAGCGCGGCCGACGGCCAGGTCGTCCGGACCCGGTTCCTTGGTGGCAAAACGCGCCTGCAACGTGTGCCCCACCCGCTGCACCACGCGCGCCACCGGGTGGTTGGGCCGGCGAATGGCGAAGGAAAACACCTCGACGGCGGCACCGACGCTGAGCGCGGTGGCGCCAAGACGAAGGCCGAGAGGGGGACGCCTCACCAGCACCCGCAGCGCGGTGTTCACACACACGCTGGACACCATCAGTGGCAACACCAGGTTGCTGCCGCAGCGTTCGTGTTCTTTGGCGTGGGCGGCGGCGCGTGCCACCTCCCCGGGGCCACCATCTTCGTATGCGGCGATGCTCTTGTGCTCCACTCCGTGCCACAGGGCGGCCTCGCTCGCGCGCAGCGCCACCAGTGCCGGCGCCAATCCCGCAATGGCGCCGATGCTCTCTTGCATCGCCACCGACTTGAGGCCGCGTCGTGCCGCGGCGGCGGCCAGGGCCGCGCCGACCATAGAGATGCCGACGGAGATGTCCTCCATCGCCAGCCGGGCCCCCGGTGTGCCGCGGCGGGCGGCGGGGACAACGGCGATTGCCTCAGCCATGCGCATAACGCCGCGCACGACGGGAATCTGTGCAAAGGGCCCTCGGGCGAACCGGGGCTTACGCCCGGAGCCGACGGTGATCTGCCCATCACGGGCGCGGACCGCCGCGGCCCAGTGAGTGGGGCCGTGCACGAGGAGGCCGTTTGCGAGTGCCATTCCGCCGAGGCGGGGATCGTCGTGGTCGCTCACGCCGTGCGTTCTCCAACCTGATTGCGGGACGTCGTGATGTCGAAGCGACGATCACCTCACAAACCCTAGCGGCTTCGGCGTTCCTCGAGGCGGCGCTCAGCTGCGAGGCGTCCTGCCGCGGGGGTGGTGCGGTTCATGAAGCGCATCAGGTCGGCGATGACCTCGTGCCCAGCGGTTTCACGGATGAGGTAGTACATCTGTTGAGCGACGATGCGATAGGTCTCGTGCCCCTGGGGTTGGCTGCGCAGCTCGATCAGGTGCATGGCCTCCCGAGCGTTCAGGGTCATGGTGAAGCGGATGCGGTGGGCCAAGGTCACGACATACGGTGCCTCGGTGGGGTGCGTCTCCACGATCTCTCGCCACAGCTCGGCGCACGCGTCCTGGACGGCGGTGTATTCATCCCCACAACCGGCATCGACGACGTCTCCGGGGATGTCGTAGCCCAGGGTGGGGGTGAGCGGCTGGGCCTGCAAGGTCAGCATGCGGTGGCGTTGCAGGTCGCGGTACGCGCCGTAGTCGCACACCACCTCCATCACGTAGCTCGTGGCTTCGAACGCGCGCCCCGGGATGTGGCGACGGTCGTCACGCACACCCGCGTAGGCGAGCAGCACATCGAGACGGTCCTCCGGCGTCATGGCATCGACGGCGCCGGCCACCTCGGCCAGTGACCGTCCACTGGTGGGCCACAGCGCATGAGTGACCACGCGGGCTTCGCCGTCGCGGTCCCACTCGATGAGACGAACCGTGGGGCCATCGGGTCGGTCGGAGGGTGGGCCGAGCAGCATCTGGGCGAGTTCAGCGGTGGCTGCCTCGTTGTCGGCCAGGTACTTCGCGTGGCGTACACCACGGTCGGGGCGGTCGACGCGCGTAAGAAACGCGGGGATGACCTTCCGCAGCTCGCGCAGCATGGCCACTCCGCAGTCGCGGGCCTCGGGAAGGGGATGCGCTTGCAGGCGAATGAGCAGCGACTCGAACGCTTGCCCAGAGGCGAAGATCCCGACGTTCGCTTCGGTCGCCGCCGGGAGCAATCCCCGCAGCGCGTCGAGGGCGCGGGCGCGAACGGCGCGGTCACGGGCCGGATCCGGTTCGTCGGACGATGTCGGAACCTGGGTCGCGATGTACTCCACCAGTCGTGGAATCAACGCGGAGTAGGTCGCGAACGCGCGATCCATCGTTTTCTCGTACCGTGTTCGTAAGGCCCCGCTGAGCCCCGATGGGCGGTGGTAGCGATGGCGGCCGCCCGGCTTGTCGTCCAGGCGGATGTAGCGGGTCGACTGCTCCAGGTAGCTCGCGAGTCGTCCCCACTCCAAGATCTTGGTCAGCAGGTTCGACGCGCCTTCGACCGCGATGTGTGCTCCGCCGAGTTGAGCCACCGAATCGTCCCCGTACTCGGTCAACACACGGTCGTAGAGGGCTTCGGCCTTCGCCGATCCTGTGTCGGCCCGCTCACCCAGGGCAACCTCCTCCGGCGGGAGGAACTCGTCAAGGAGGAGACGTCGCAGCGACTTGGCGCTGCGACTGTACCGCGCAAAAAGGGCGCCTTTGACGACTTCCGGCAGGTTGGTGAGCGCAAAGACCGGGCCATCAACATCGGTCACGTAGTGCGCAAGGCGCCGGCGTTCGTCGTCGGTCAGCTCATCAGGGATGGACACCCCGTGATGCTATCGACGTGCCGTCGTCGTTGGTGTGTCCGAGGAATGTTCGGGCGGCGTCCCTGCCAATTACGGCAACGCGGGCCGGCACGAAGCCGGCCCGACGTCACCAGGTCACATCGTCTAGCCCAAAAGCTCGACGGCCGTGGCCTGCGGACCCTTCTGGCCCTGAGCCGTTTCAAAGCGCACCCGCTGACCCTCGTTGGCCGTGCGGTAACCCTCGCCTTGGATCTCCCGGAAGTGCAAGAACAGATCCTTGCCCCCGTCGTCAGGGGTAATGAATCCGTACCCCTTCTCTGCGGAGAACCATTTAACAACACCTTCTGGCATATCTACCATCCTCAACTAGTCGGCGAGTCGGTTAGCCGCCGCCGTCCAAAGGCCGACGCCAACATTCTTTCCCGCGCATCTCACAACCCACAATCGGGTGCGACGAGAAGAATAGCTCAGACTGGGCGATTCAACACAACCTCTTGTGCAATTCGTCACATGGGCTTCTTAAACGCCGCGCTCACCACGGCACTTAGTCGGCCTATTCCCTTCGCCTTCGGCTTCGGTCAAACGCTGATCGCGGCTGGATTTCTCAAACGCCGCGCTCACCACGGCACTTAGTCGGCCTATTCCCTTCGCCTTCGGCTTCGGTCAAACGCTGATCGCGGCTGGATTTCTCAACGCCGCGCTCACCAGGGCACTTAGTCGGCCTATTCCCTTCGCCTTCGGCTTCGGTCAAACGCTGATCGCGGCTGGATTTCTCAACGCCGCGCTCACCACGGCACTTAGTTGGCCTATTCCCTTCGCCTTCGGCTTCGGTCAAACGCTGATCGCGGCTGGATTTCTCAAACGCCGCGCTCACCACGGCACTTAGTCGGCCTAATCCCTTCGCCTTCGGCTTCGGTCAAACGCTGATCGCGGCTGGATTTCTCAAACGCCGCGCTCACCACGGCACGTAGTCGGCCTATTCCCTTCGCCTTCGGCTTCGGTCAAACGCTGATCGCGGCTGGATTTCTCAACGCCGCGCTCACCACGGCAGTTGGGGTTCTCGTTCGCCGTGTTTACCTCGGGCGGTCGGCCGGGCATGGGATACCCTCTGGGCCATGGACGGACAGTTCCTTCACACGTGCTACCGGGTCTTTGATCTCGACCGGTCGATTGCCTTCTACACCGAGTGCCTCGGGATGGAACTTCGTCGCACCATGCCGATCCGTGACGAGGCCATCAACGCGTTCCTCTCCTACGCCGGAGATGACGAGTCGCGGTTGGAGCTCACCTTCAACCATGGCCGCGATGAGGGCTACGAAATCGGCACGGGCTACGGGCACATCGCCCTTGGCGTCGCCGACCTCGACGCGACTCTTGCCGCTCTGGCCGAGAAGGGCGTCGAGCCCGAGAAGCCGCCGTACCAGGTGCGCGAAGGCGGCTCGCGTCTGTGTTTCGTGCGTGACCCCGACGGATACCGCATCGAGTTGATCGAACGAGCGGGTTAGGCCCCGGTGTCGTCGAGGATGGCCTCGACGCACGCGAAGATGAATGGGATACCGCGCCGGTCCGGGTCACCGGGTGAATTGTAGGTGGCGATTGTGGCGACCCGCACCGGAAGCGTTGAGGTGGCAGCGCGCAGGCTGGCGATGACGTCCTGACCGCGCGCAGGGTGGGGGCTGGGCACGGTGTGACCGGGCACGAGGTCCGACCCCACGATGTCGACGTCGAGATGGAGATACCAGCCGTCGGCGTTGCCACGGCGCTCGGTCAGTAGGGCCTGGGCGGCGTCGCCGTCGCCGAGGTCGGCAGCGTCGATTCGACCGATACCGTGCCGGGCGATGGCCTCCGCCTCGGCGGCATCAATGTCGCTGCCCCCGATGAGGACCGCTGCTTCAGGTGCCACAGCAGGAGCGAACCTGCATGCGTCGCGCCAGTCATCGAGGTCCCAGCCGAGGCACACGGCAAATGGCATGCCGCCGATGAAACCCGTTTCGGTTGTTGCGTAGGTCTGGAGATCCCCGTGCGCATCGAACCACACGATCCCGGGTCGCGAGACCGACCGCGTCAGGCCGCCAGCGGCGCCGACGGCATGCGGGCAGTTGCCCGCGAGCACGAGCGCATACCCCTGCGGTTGGGCGAGCGCGTACGCAACGGCGTCGGACACCTGCGCGCCGATGCGCCCCAGGTTGGTGATCGTGTCGCGCGTTCGCATCTCGCGTGGCAACTCCACCGTGATCGTGTCGACGACCTCGTGACCGGCGTGGTGGAGGAGGTCAACGAGGCCGGCGTCGATGAGCGCCTGAGGTCCGTTCGCGCATCCCCATCGCGCGATGTCATGGTCATACGGAACGGTTACGAGGGTGACATTCATGAAGGAGCGGGCTCCGACGGTTGCGGGGTGGGGTGGTGATCCTCCAAGTGGCGGATACGGTGGCGTGCCTCCGCGTAGCGAATGGCCTCCCAGGTGATGAGCGCCACGAGGATGGCGGTGACAAGGCCCAGGTCGGGGAGTGCGCCGATGCGTTCACCGAGGGGGGCCGTGGCCAGCAGCACGACGCACGCCACCGATCGCGATCTGCTGATTGAATGGACGTTGCGGAGGCGAAAGAGAACGAGGGAGATAAGGAAGAGGGCCGGTCCGCCGTGCAGGGCCCAGACCGGGAGGCTGGAGAGCGAGTCGGTCCAGTCGTGATCGCCCTCCCCGGCCACGTAGCCCAGTACCTTCTTGAGCCCGAGGGCCGTCAGGACGATCCCGGCCACCATTGGCAGATGCAGATACGAGTACGAGTCGCGGGCGAGGCGGGTTTGCTCTTCGTCGACGGCCCGAGAAAGACGCCGTTCCGCGGCCAGGGCGGTGACATCGAAGTACGGCCACCACAGCGCGGCAACGAGGCCGATCCCGAGGACCGCCGCGATCACGATGGGCCATGACACGGCGACCGCGGTCACGCCCACCCCGATCGCCACGATCGATTCGCCGAGGGCGATGATGATGATGAGGCCGTGACGTTCGCTGAAGTGGCCGGGTGAATACAAGCGCCACCCACGCGCGCCGATCAGCTGGGTGCCGACATAGTCGACCACCACTGCGGCCAACCAGAGGACGAGCTCGGCATCGCCGCCGACAATGGCCCCGGCGATCAACAGGGCGATCGACAGACCGGCGACGGCGCCAAGTCGCACCAGCTGCCGAATGAGGCCCGCGTCGTCGAGCGCGCGTCCCGCCAGGGCGAAGATGGCCAAGTGAATGATCCGGACAATCGCGTAGCAAAGGGCAAAAACGAGCGGACCGTCCATTCCGCCCGGGAAGTCCCCAAAGGCTTCGGGAATGGCGAGTGCGGCGACGAAGACGGTTGCCATAACGGCGATGAACGCGCCTCGGGTCCAGCCCTCGTCGGCGCGGGCGACGTTTCCGATCCACGAATAGCCGACCCAACACCACCACACGAGAGCCAGCACGATCATGCCCTCGAGGATGCCCCGACCCGATAGGTCGGTCGCCATCATCGCCGTCACCTGTGTGAGCGCGTAGACGAACACCAGATCGAAGAAGAGCTCGAGCGGGGTGACCGAGGCGTCCTCGGTGACGGCGTGGATGCGTTGACGCGGGGTGGTCGAGGACATGGGCATCTCCCAGGGTGTGCGGTGCACCCGGGAGCGTAGAAGAAGCTGTGCCGAAGGGGCCGGTCGACGCGCGGGTGTCAGTCGCGGTAGGAGAAGGTGACCGTCACGCGTGCCCGCACCTCGATGGTTCCCGTGGGGGCTGGCGCGGACTGGTCGGCGGCGCCTGCACGTCCTCCCCTCGCCGCCTCGAACGCCGCGATGTTGGCGGCGTCGACGACCTCGCCGACCGACACGACGGCGGTGACCGTGCGCCCCATCTTCGCCACTGCCGCGTCCGCTTCGCCGCGCGCGTCGTCGATGGCCAGTGCGATGGCGTCGCGCAGTGCGGCGCGCGATCGGTGAGGCTGAAGGATGGGCCGGAGATCGAATCGGCTCCGGCGTCGTTGAGCGCCACCACCAGCTCACTGGCCGTCGTCGGGACGTGCAGTGTTATCTGCAGCGAGTTCGATGCGCGAAACGGCTGGGCGCCTTTCTCGTCGCGGTACGTGGACACCCCCTGGCTTTGGATGTCGGCGGGGGCGATCGTTGGGTCGGTGCGGCCGTTGAGCATCGCGAGGACCGCGTTCATCTTCTCCGACGAGGCGTCGAGGGCCGCCGTCTTCGAGCCTCCGCGCCCGTTCGTCGAGACAGAGATCGTTGCGGTGTCGGGTGTCACCCTCACCGACCCCTCGCCGATGAAGCGCAGGTACGGCGACAGGTCGGACGGTCCTGCGCCGGCCACGGCGAACTCGGGGCCGACGTTCGGTCGGACGGCCAGCACCCCCAGCACGGTCAGGGCGACGGCCGAGGCGGTGACGGCAACGGTGTGGGTGGACATGGGGCACCGCCGCATCGTGGGATGCCCCTACTACGCCACCGTTCAAGCGGGCGTCACACCCATCAGAAGGGGCTCTCGCTGTCTCCGTCGGTGGGATCCTCACCGCGCAGGCGACGCAGACGTGCGCTGAGCTCGGCTTCGACGCCACGGTCGGTGGGAACAACGAAACCGCCGTCCACGCCGTCGGGCAGCAACGAGCCGGGCACGACGCCATCGGGAAAGTCATGGGGGTATTGGTAGCCGTCGCCATGGCCGAAGTGCCGGGCGTTGGGCCGGCTGGAATCACGCAGCGAGAGGGGAGGGCGCACCGGGCCGTCGCGCTCCACCTGGGCGAGCGCGGCATCGATAGCGCGGTAAGCGCTGTTCGACTTAGGCGCCAACGCGACGTAGATCGCCGCCTGGGCCAGGGCGATGCGCGCCTCCGGCAAGCCGACGAACTCCACCGTCCGCGCGGCGGCCGTCGCGACCTCGAGTGCGCGCGGGTCGGCGTTGCCCACATCCTCCGAGGCCGCTACCACGATGCGTCGCGCGATGAACTTCGGGTCCTCTCCGCCCTGGATCATCACTGCGAGGTAGTAGACCGCAGCGTCGGCGTCGCTACCGCGCATCGCCTTGATGAACGCCGAGATGGTGTCGTAGTGCGCGTCGCCGTCCTTGTCGTACACGATTGGGCGGCCCCCGGCAGCGTCTTGCACGTGCTCCAGGGTCACCGTCTCGCCGTCAGCCACGCCCGCCGCCGCCGCTTCCAACAGGTTGAGCGCGTGGCGCGCGTCTCCGCCCGAGCGTGCCACCACCGCGGCACGCGCATCGGCGGCGAAGCTCACCCGGCCTCCCAACCCGCTCAGGTCGATGACCGCGCGATCGATGAGCGACGCGATGTCGTCGGAGGTCAGCGCCTCGAGCGTCAACACGCGCATCCGCGACACGAGAGCGGCGTTGACCTCGTAGTACGGATTTTCGGTGGTCGCTCCGATCAGCGTCACGAGCCCGTCCTCGACCGCGGGCAGCAGGGCGTCCTGTTGGGCCTTGTTGAAACGGTGGATCTCATCGAGGAACAGCACGGTGCGTTGCCCCGCCGTCAAACGATCCCGCGCACGGCTCATGACGGCGCGTACATCGGCCAGCCCCGCCGACACCGCCGACAGTTCCTCGAACACGGCGTTTGTCGCACCCGCCACCACGCGAGCGAGCGTGGTCTTCCCGCAGCCCGGCGGGCCGTAGAGCACCATGGACGGTACCCGGTCGCCTTCGATGGCTCCGCGCAGAAACGACCCTGGAGCGAGGAGCTGCTGCTGGCCGACCACCGCGTCCAACGACTCTGGACGCATGCGCGCGGCCAGCGGGCGTGAGGTTCGCAAACGGTCCTCGACGAGGCCGCTGAAGAGGTCATCCGATTGCGGTGCGTCTTTTCTGGCCATCGTTACCCACCCTTTGGTTCGGGAAGAAATGCCGCCACCGCAGCCGCGGCGAGGGGGAGCGCCGCCAAGGTCCAGAGTGCCGCCTCACGCCCGGCGCTGTCGGCGATCGCGCCGATCACCGGCAACCAAGGCGTGGCGGCGCCGATGGCGCCAAAGCCCAGCACCCACGCGGCGGCGAGGGCGAGACGGTGCGGCATGTAGTTCTGTCCCATCACCACGGTCGCCGAGAACGATGCCATGACGATGAACCCGGCGGCGGCGAGACAGGCGATTCCGACCGCGCCGTCGGACAGGATGAAGCCGCCGATGAACGGTGCGGCCACAGGGAGTGACCCGGCGAGCATCGCCTTGCCCCCGATGCGATCGGCCACGAACGACCCGACGATCGTCCCCACCGTCCCGGTCATGACGAACAGGAAAATCACCAGCCCCTGATCGCGTGTCGACATTCCCCGCTCATCGGTGAGATACAGGGGAACGATCGTCAACAAACCCAACTGAACCCACGTTCGCACGCTTGTGGCGGTGACCAGGAGCACCATCCCGGAAAGGTGCGTTGTGCCCACTCGCCGCGCCTCGGGTACCGGCACCGGATGAGCGATGCGACGATGATTCGCGACAAGAAGGGTAACTGCAACCGCTCCGGGGGCCAGGACCAGGAGCGTCGTTCGCTCGTCCAGCGAGGGAGCCGCGAGCGCAACCATCAAGGGGCCCACCGCAAAGCCGACGTTGCCTCCTACGGTGAACCACGCCACGCCGCTCGTGGTGCGTTCTCCGGCGAGGTGGTTCGCCACGCGGGCGGCCTCCGGGTGGTACGCACCCACGCCGAGGCCGCAGATAACGATCATGACGAGGAGGAGGCCGAACGAACCGACAAGCCCCGAGAGCCCCAGCCCGAGCGTCGCCAGCGCGACACCTCCCCACAAAAACCAGGTCGCCCGGACCCGGTCGGCGACGATGCCGAACACCGGCTGGATGAACGACGAGCTGAACGTCACCGCGGCCAGGATCAACGAGGTACGAAAATCCGACAGGCCCAGGCTGCGTTTGAACACCGGAAGAAGCGGTGCCAGGGCGCCCACGGTCATATCGACGACGAAGTGTCCGGCGCCCAGCACGCTGAGCCCGACACGATCGTGCCGCAGACGAACCGATGGGCCGGGAGTACTCTCAGTGGACATGTCGGAGGATCGTCCCATCATTGGCGCCGACATTCATGCGGCGCTCCGCACGCTCGGTCCCGGCGCATACGAGACCGAACTTGCCGAAGCCTGGATTTCGGAAGACGCGTGTTTTTGGAGCGTCGAGCAGATCGCGGCCGCATGCCCGCCCGAGCGTATCGGCCTATCCACCGGGGCGTTTGCCGCCCTGCTCGGTCCTCTTTTTGGAGAGTTCGAGTAGGTCGTCGACGTCGAGGCCGCTCGGCTCGACAGGGTGCTCTTTCCACCAGCTTTCGCCGCGCATGAGGGGAAACAAACGAGCGAGGAGAAGACCGGCGAGAAGGCTCGCGACCACGGCCGCGGGGATCGTTCCGCGGCCCGCACCCCAACCAAAGGGTCCGGTCGACGCGAAGTCGATTGACAGGATCGTCGATCCGGACGGATCGACCGGGTCCATGGTCACGACCTCGCGGGAGTTCGCGAACGGCGTGTAGAGGAGCCCCCAGGCCAGGAACGGCAGCACGGCAAACGTCAGGCCCTTTCGCCAGCCGCGTCCCGGAAGAAAGCGCTCCACCACCGCGAAGAGCATGGCAAAAGCGATGCCCAAGCCGATGCCGAGTAGCCCGCCCGCACGATTCGGTTCCTCCGCACCAATCGCCAGGCCGAGCCCCTCGGGAAAGTTGCTCTGGCTTCCGCTGCGGCCGAAAATCTGCCCGGTGTGCACCTCCTGAAGGACAAACATCCACGCAACGGCCGCAAAGACTCCCGACACCACAACAGCTGCCGCCCAACGAGCGACCCGGGTGAGGCGCGGAAGCGTTGTTCCGATGGTTGCGCCGCGGTCTGACGTGCTCATGGCCGCGGCTCCCGCGGCAGCCCACCGTCCGGGTTCTGGCGAAACCACGCAATCTTGAGGTAGAGGTCACGGTCGGTGATGTCGGCTTCCAAGTCGAACCATCGGCCGCACAGCGGGCAGTTGGTGGCGTCGTGGAAAGACGGGATTCCCTCCTCATCCACGTGCCCGGTGGGAAACAGCACCAGGTCGCCAAAGCAATCGCTGGTGGGACAACGGGTCCGCCCATCCGGGTTCGCAAAGTCGCTCTTGCGAAGATTTGGGGCAGGTGTCGGCGGGACGAGGTCCCGCGGAGAGAACCGCATGGGGGAAAGGTACCGCAGGGCCCAAACGCGAAAATGGGTATAATCCCGGTACCTATTCTGGTATCTCGGAGACCCACGTATGTCCCGCAGTTACAACGAGCTTCTGGCCGCGGCCAGAGAACACGTTCCGGAGATCGACTCCGCCGCCCTTGCCGAGGCACTCGCAGCCGATGAGCCGCCGCTTCTGATCGATGTCCGCGAGCAGGCCGAATGGGACGAGGGCTACATCCCCGGAGCCGTTCACGTGCCGCGCGGGTTCCTCGAAAGCCGTATTGCCGGGGTTGCGACGCCCGACCAGCCGATCGTCGTCAACTGTGCCGGCGGGGCCCGGTCGCTTCTGGCTGCCGACACCCTAATGGGAATGGGGTACACCAAGGTCATCAGCCTGGCCGGTGGCTTTGCCGATTGGAAGCGGGGCGGACGTCCGTTCGAGACACCGCGGAGCCTGTCGCCCGATCAGCGTCGCCGGTACAGCCGACACATCCTCATTCCGGAGATCGGCGCCGAGGGTCAGCAGAAGTTGCTCGACAGCAAAGTGCTTCTCATCGGTGCGGGGGGGCTCGGTTCGCCGACGGCGCTGTACCTCGCGGCCGCCGGGGTGGGAACCCTCGGTCTGGTCGACGACGATGTTGTCGACGATTCGAACCTTCAGCGGCAGATCATTCACACCACAGACCGGGTGGGCACTCCGAAGGGCGAGTCGGCCAAGACGGCCATCGCCGCGCTGAACCCCGATGTCACGGTCAACGTCCACCCGTTTCGTGTGAACAAGGACAACGTGCTCGACCTGCTCGCCGACTACGACGTCATCGTCGACGGGGCCGACAACTTCCCGACGCGCTACCTGCTCGCCGACGCGTCGCTCATGACACGCACACCGCTGGTGCACGCGAGCATCCTGCGTTTCGAAGGTCACGCCTCGGTGTTCATGCCCTACGAGGGGCCCTGCTACCGGTGCTTGTTCCCCGAACCGCCACCCCCCGAGCTCGCCCCGTCGTGCGGCGAGGCCGGCGTCCTGGGCGTTTTGTGCGGGGTGATGGGCTCGGTACAAGCCACGGAGACCATCAAGGTGCTGCTCGGCATCGGTGACACGCTCAATGGGCGTTTGCTCGTCTACGACGCATTGGGCATGACCTACACCGAGCTGAAACTCCGTCGCGATCCCGACTGCCCGGCGTGCGGCCCCACCGCCAAGCTGGAGTTCACAGACTACGAGGCGTGGTGCTCGGGGGTCGGGCACCACGCTGCCGGAGCCGCCCGATGAGCCGAGTTCGTATTCCCCCGGTGCTCCGCCCCGCCGTCGGCGGTGAGCGTGAAGTCGAGGCCACTGGCGCGACGGTCGCGGAGGTGCTCGAGTCGCTCTATGCCACGCACCCCGGGATTCAAACGCAACTCGAGGACTCCGACGGCACGCTCCACCGGTTCGTCAACATCTACCTCAACGATGAGGACGTCCGAATGCTTGGTTGGCTCGACACGCCCGTGGGTGAGAGCGACACCGTCACCATCCTTCCGGCGATGGCCGGGGGCGCCCGGTGAGCATCGGGCTCGCTCCGCCTCCTCAGGCGGTCTCGCCAGACCTCGTCGCCACGATCGGCAACACGCCGCTCGTGGAGCTTGCTGCGATCACGCCGAACCCGGACGTCCGGATCCTGGCGAAACTCGAATCGGTCAACCCCACCGGATCGATCAAGGACCGCACCGCCCTGTCTCTGATCGACGACGCGGAGGAGCGCGGGCTTATCCGACCCGGCGACACGATCATGGAGCCCACCTCCGGCAACACCGGAATCTCGCTCGCGATGATCTGCCGGGTGCGTGGCTACCACCTCATCGCCGTGATGCCCGACAACGTCACCGAGGAGCGCCGGCAGCTTTTGCGCATGTATGGCGCCGAAATCGTCGACTCGCCTGGTAGCCAGGGGTCCAATGGCTCCGTGGTGGTGGCGAAACGCCTCAGCGCGGAGCGCGGCATCTTCATGCCGTACCAGTACGGTAACCCCGCCAACCCGCGGGCTCACGAGAACGGCACGGCTGACGAGATCGTGCGTGACTGCCCCGAGGTGGATGTGCTGGTTGCTGGCCTCGGCACCGGCGGCACGCTCATGGGCTGCTCGGAGCGTTTGAAGCGCCACCGTGCCGACATTCAAATCGTCGCCTGCGAGCCCCTGCAGGGTGACCCGGTCATGGGCCTTCGCAGCCTCGACGACGGGTTCGTTCCGCCCATCCTTGACGTCACCAAGCTCGACCGGAAGCTGCTGGTCGGAAACGACGACGCGCTCGACATGACCCGGCGACTTGCCAGGGACGAGGGACTGTTCGTGGGTATCTCATCCGGCGCCGTCATGCACGTGTGCTCGCGCATCGCCGCGACGATGGACCGCGGCACCATTGTGGGCATCGTTGCCGATGGCGGGTGGAAGTACCTGTCGGCCGGCATCTGGGACGACGATGTCGATGCCGCACGCGAGCGGCTCGACCAGGGAGTGTTCTGGTAGCCCCGGTTGTTCTGCCGACGGAGCTCGCTGACGAGCTCGTTGCCCACGCCCGAGCAGAACTGCCCAACGAGTGCTGCGGGCTACTGGCCGGGGTGGATGGTGTCGTCACCCGGGTCTTTCGCGCCACCAACACCGCTGCCAGCCCGTTCTTGTACTCCATGGACGGCCTGGAGCAGCTGCGCATTTTCGACGAGATCGAGGGCGCCGGTTGGGACGTGGCGGCCATCTACCACTCCCACACCCGCTCGGCGGCGTACCCGTCACGCACCGATGTGGAGCTGGCGTTCTACCCCGAGACGCCATACCTCATCGTCTCCTTGGCGAACGACGCCCGGCCCGAAATCCGCGCGTTTCTTCTCGCCCGCACGGGGGCGGAGGGTGAGCAGATCACCGAGGTTCCCGTCGAGATCAGGTAACACTGTTTGCGTGTAGCCATGGCATGGCAGAAGGGTCTTCCGTCTACGTGGTCGAAGGAGATGACCAAGCTCGGCCACGGCGAACGAACTCCGGCAGCCCGCCATTTCGCATGACTGCCAAGGCGCGGTCACAGGGGCCGTGTGCGAAACCACCCGGGATCGGCGGCGAGTGACGTCCAAACATCTGCCGTGGATCATCAGGATAATCTTAAAAGCAATCAGGCGTCAAACACCTTTCACCCTCGATAGCGGTGAGAACCTCAGCCCTCGGCCGCGTCGCTCCGCCAACCCTCGGTATGGTTCCCGGCGTGAATGCGAGACCCACTTGGTGTCACGTGATCGCCGTCAGCGCGACGCTCATTGTCGGTTGTATCGCCCCGGTCATCGCCGGCTCTGCTCCGGCGCCGCCGACGGTTCTCTTCCTTGACCAGGCATCGGGGCCGACGACGGGCGGGCCGCGCGGCCTCGGTGTGCCGATTACGATCTACGGTCGGGGTTTTGGCCGATCGCGCGGAGCGTCACGAGTCACGATCGGCGGACGTCCGGTCGCGCGGTACGTCGAGTGGGGCGCTCGCCGCGCCGCGGCGCCCGGGCTCGAAACGATCGTGGTCCAGCCGGGACGCGGTGTTCGGGCCGGCCGCGTGGTTGTCCGCGTTGGTGGGCGCACATCGGCACAGAGGGTGAGCTTCGTCCCACAAAGGGGCCGCGTGTGGTTCGTCGCGCCCCGTGGCGTGGATGGTGCGGCGTGCAGCTCGGCCGCGCCGTGCGCCACGGTCAGCCACGCGCTCCAAGCGCGGTTGCGACCTGGTGACACACTGCTCGTCCGTGGCGGCACGTATGACGAAAGTGAGATCTGGGTGCGCGGCTCCGGTACGCCTCAGCGGCCAATTGTCATCAAAGCCGCGCCCGGCGAGCGGCCCACGCTGAGAAACGCCTCTCGCCCGTTCATCGTCGATGCCGACTACGTCACCGTTGCCGGGTTCGCCTTCGCCAACGGGAAGTCACTCGGTATTCCCGACACGGGACTTCCCGGCCATCGCGGCGTGCGGCTCATCGACAACGGCTTCGTTGGCACCATTGGTTTCTCTGCGGTCGACGTTCACGGCGACGATCACCTGGTTGCGGGAAACGCGTGCCGAGTGTCCGGCAGCACGGTTGGCACACAGGGGCACTGCTTCTACGTCTCCTATGGAGCGGGGGTCGCCCTGCGGTTCAACGTTGCTTCGGGCGCGCCGGGCTACCGCATCCATGTGTTCGATCAGAAGCGCTCCGACGGCGACTTCCGGCGCCGAATCACGCGTCTTGTGATCGAGGGCAACACGCTGCAGAGTTCAACCGAGCGGTCGGGTCTCATTCTGGCGATGGGCGATGAGGCCGGGCTCGGTAACGGCATTGATGGGGTGACTGTCATCCGCAACACCATCGTCGCGAACAATCACACCGGCATTCTCGTCGGATCGAACACGCGAGAAGTGCGGATTGTGGGCAACACCATTCGTGACAATGGCCGTCAGGCGATCCATGTGAGCGACGACGCCTCTGTCGCCCAGGTCGCGATCACCGGTAACACGCTGCGCCAGTCCGACGACCGGGCGTGTCGATCGAACTGCACCTGGTACCGACTCGCCCACATCGGGCAGGGCGCCCGTGCACGCCAGATCGTGGTGCGTCCCAATCGCTTCCGCGGCACATCCCCTCAGGTCGTCGCTGTGCCCTGACACGCACCGCAGTTGTGCTTAGCTTTAAGGGATGCGCGAGCGTGCCCTCCCAAACGTCGCCGAGGTCGTCTTCTATGACGGTGACTGCCAGATGTGCACGCGGTTGGCCCGCTGGCTCGGACGACGTGGCGTGGCAATCGTTCCTCTGCAAAGCCCCGGAGTTGGCGAGCGGCTGGGATTGGATCCAGGCGAGCTCGTTGCTGAGCTTCGCGCGCTCACGGCCGACGGAAGGCGCCTCGACGGTGCCGATGCCGTTGTGGCCGCTGCTCGCCGTGTGCGCTGGGCATCACCCCTGGTTGGCGCGACGTGCCTTCCCGGGGTGATGCCGTTGCTTCACCGTCTCTACCGGCGCGTTGCGCGCCGACGGACGTGCGCTATCTCCTAGTAGGGCGATTCCTTCGGCGAGATCCCGGCCGTGGGGGTCTCGTCATCGGCCTTCTTGGTGGTGCGGGGACGTCGTCGTGGTTTGGGCGCCTCGTCATCTGACACGGCGGCCTCGGCGGTGGGGGTGTCCTCGGCCTTCTTCGTTGTGCGCGGACGGCGTCGAGGCTTCGGTGCCTCTTCGTCGGTGGCCGGCTCGTCGGCGGGAGCCGCGACGGTGTCCTCGGTCTCGACCTTCTTCGTCCGGGTGCGTCGCTTCGGCTTCTCCTCTTCAGCGGCGGGTGTCTCGGCCTCAGAAGGTGCGTCAGCCTCGGTCTCGACCTTCTTGGCGCGAGTGCGTCGCTTCGGCTTCTCCTGCGCTTCATCATCCGTAGGCGTGTCAGCGGGTGCCTCGGCGTCCGCGTCGGTCGCGGGGATGGCGGTTCCGCGACGCACGCGTCGGCGACTCGTCGGGGCCGCTGTCTCGCCGTTGTCCGCCGCGGGAGTTGCCTCGTTCGCCTCGGCGGTGGGCTCCTCAAGGTCCGAGGTGCCGGGCTCCGGTGTCGTCGCCAACGGTCGGCGTCGGCGACGTGCCCCGCGCGTGGGGGTTGCGTCGGCATCGGGGTCTTCGCCGGTGGCTTCCTCGATATCGTCGCCCGCCATCACGACGTCTTCGTACGTGATCGGCTGGTCGAGCGGGGGAAGGTCAGCGGTCACGCGACGCGTGGGAACTTCGAACTCGAACACCTCGGCATCGGAGTCGACCGTCGTTTCCGCTGCAGTGGCCTCGGCCTCCGGACGCCCCTCGCGGCTGGCGGAGTCTCCGCCACCACCCTGACCACCACGACGACGACGACGACGGCGACCCTCACCAATCTCCACGGGGCGGGCTGTGCCGCTCGACGGTAGGTCGCTGCCACCCTCAGTGAGGTCGACGTGGTACGTGCCGCTTCGTGCGTCCTTGACGAGCACGATGACGCCCTTCGACTGGGCATCCTCAAGGAACTTCGAGAAGGTCGAAAAGCCGATCTCATTCTCGTCGAATGCCGGGTCGCGGCGGCGCATGGAGTCCTTTACCGCGCTGGCCTGGGGCCGTTCGTCGCCTTCGCGCTGGCGGGCCATGAGCGTCTCGCGAAGGAGGTTCAGTGCTTCGGGGCGCACGCCACCGCTGTGGTGGCTGATTGCGCTGCCGGCCAGGCTGTCGTAGAAGAAGAACTCGTCGCAGTTGGCGATGAGGAGCGGGCTGGACGACGATTCGTCACGGCCCACGCCAATAACCCGCTTGTTCAGCTCTCGAAGCTTTCCGATCAGCGGTGTGAAGTCACTGTCGCCGGAGACGATGACGAAGATGTCGACGTGCTGGCGGCTGTAGGCGATCTCCATCGCGTCGACGGCCATCTTGATGTCCGCGCGGTTCTTCGCTCCTTCACGGGCCGAGGGCATCTCGATGAGCTCGAGGCCGGCGTTCATGAGCTCGCGACGGGCATCGCGGTAGCGGCTCCAGTCGGCGTACGCACGCTTCACAACCACACGGCCCTTCTCGGCCAGGCGGTTCATCACCAGGTGAATATCGAACTCGCCCCGGTTGCGGGCACCTGGGCGGGCCATGTTCTCGATGTCGACAAGCACGGCGAGTGCGTGCTCGGACGCGTTATGCATTGAATTCCTCCGTTATGCGGTGTCGCCCTCGGGCGACGTTCATGCGGCAAATGCCAAAAGACCACCGCCCACAGGCAGCGACACGTGGAGCGTAGCACCCGGACTGGTCGTCTCACGTCTGCGGGCAAAGAACTCCCGTTTCCAAGAAAAGGCGGTGCCGATGAATGACAGAGGTCTCAGCCCCGCGTCCTGCGAGTCCCGCGGAACCGGGGGCCGGATGTCACCGTTCGTGCTGGAACCTCCCCGAGAGGATGATGGCCATCGCCGAAAGGCAGTGGGCCAGGTAAACTCCTCCGAGCCGCCAGGGGGCGCGGAAACCTGGGTGTACCACGAGCAAAGGGACGGTCTATGGCGACGACAAAGGCGACGAGGAAAGCGCCGGCAAAGAAAGCTGGCGCAGAGACGCTGACGGTGACGGACAACCGCACCGGCAAGACATACGAGTTGCCCATCGTCGATGAGACCATCAAGGCGACCGACCTGCGCAACATCAAGGTCAACGAGACCGACTTCGGGATGATGACCTACGACCCGGCGTTCATGAACACCGCCTCGTGCAAGAGCGCGGTCACGTTCATCGACGGCGACGTCGGCATCCTTCGCTACCGCGGATACCCCATCGAGCAGCTCGCTGCGAAGTCGAGCTTCGTCGAGGTCGCCTACCTCCTCAACTACGGCGAGCTGCCCAACAAGAAGCAGCTCGACGACTGGAACCAGTGGATCCAGGCGCACATGTACGTGGACGAGAGCATCCGGCGGGTCATCAACGGCTTCCGGCACGACGCCCATCCCATGGCCGTCCTTCAAGCCGCCATCGGTGGTCTCTCCACGCTCTACCCGGAGGCCAAGGAACTCGCCGACCCCGACGCACGGATGAAGCAGATCGTGCGTCTCATCGCCAAGACCCCCACCATCAGCGCCTGGGCGTTCCGTCGTAATCTCGGCCGTCGCATGCTGAACCCGCACCCCGAGCGCAGCTACGCCTCGAACCTGCTGCACATGATGTTCGACCAGAGCGGTGTCGAGTACAGCTTTGATCCGCGTATCGAGAAGGCCCTCGACATCCTCCTCATCCTCCACGCCGATCATGAGCAGAACTGCTCCACCAGCGCGGTACGCAGCGTCGGCTCCTCGGAGACCGACGTGTACCAGGCCGCATCCGCCGGTGTGGCCGCCCTCTACGGCCCCCTTCACGGAGGCGCCAACGAGTCGGTGCTGAAGATGCTTCGCCGTATCGGCGACAAGAAGAACATCCCGGCCTTCGTGCAAGGCGTCAAAGATCGCAAAGAGCTTCTCATGGGCTTCGGTCACCGGGTCTACAAGAACTACGACCCGCGCGCGACGATCGTGCACAAAACGGCGCACGACGTGTTCAAGGTCACTGGCGTCAACCCGCTACTCGAGGTCGCCGTCGAGCTCGAGAAGATCGCCCTGGAAGACGAGTTCTTCGTCTCGCGCAAGCTCTACCCGAACGTTGACTTCTACTCGGGGCTCATCTACGAGGCGCTCAAGCTGCCGTCCGAGATGTTCACTGTCATGTTCGCCGTCGGCCGCATGCCCGGCTGGCTCGCACAGTGGAACGAGATGATCGCCGACAACGACCAGAAGATCTCCCGCCCCCGTCAGATCTACACCGGATACGGTGAACGCGCCTACGTCCCCATGACGAAGCGCAAGTAACAGTCACGGTTCGTTCGTTTGCCGGAGGGCCTGGTGCCCTCCGGCAAACGATGTCTCTTGCCGCGCTATCTCGGTGGCGGCAATGCGGCCACGTAGCACGGCATGACCGCGGCCCAGCCGGATTCGTTTCCGTCGCGTCGCGGTCGTGCATCGGATCCAAGTCGTTCGAACCCCGTCTGGATGACGGTTACCCGCGTCTGACCGCCCTCAGCTGCCGCGAAACGGACCTCAACTTCGGTGGCCTGCTCCGGCGTGAACCCGAGGTACCACGTGTGGCGCAAGAGGTGCGGCGGATCCCAGACGAGGACCGTTCCCCACGGGCGCGACGACCCGTCATGTGAGCGTTCGATGATCTCTCCACCCACCCGGGGCTCGATCTCGACACTGGTGGCGTCGAGGCGTCCGAACGAATGGGTTGCCAGGGGCCACCACACATGCAGTCGCCGCGTCCACAGGTCGAACGCGTCCGCGGGTGCGCACGCGACGAGGACCGAGCGCTCGACGCGCAAGACATCGTCAGCCATCCTCACCACGTCGGGTCGTGTGGTCCGCAAGCATCACGAACCGTCGGAGAGCATCGTCCCACATGTCGTCGAGGTATCGAGCCAGTTCTTCAACTGCCCCGGCTCGGAGTGCATATATCCGGCGCGTCCCGGCCGGCGTGTCGTCGACGATCCCTGCGTCTTTCAGGAGGCGCAGATGACGAGAGACGGCCGGTCGACTCACCGGAAGCGCGTCTGCGATCTCCCCGACTGAGAGCTTGCGTTCACGCAGAAGCTCGACGATCGCAAGGCGCTGCTCGTCGCCAAGTGCCTGGAAACGTTTAACGGCGGCGTGGTTGGTCAAACGGCCTCCGCTTTGGTCCTGAGCGCTTCGGCGAACTCCTCGAAGGCCGGCTGCAAGTCGGGGATCGACCTGGTGACGAGCCCGGCCATCAAGCCGCGATACTCCTCGCGCATGTCGAAAGTAACGCTTCCCGCGTCCGAGCCCAGGATAAACGTGCGTTCGCCGGTAAACAGGCCCAGCGGCATCCCACCGGTCCACACCATGCGCTCCTCGGGAACGAACTCCGTGACCCTCACCGGAAACGCGCGCCCAGGGCTGATCGTCGCACGGACGGTGATGCGCTCACCAAGCGCGATTCTTCCGTCGATGGACTGGACCGTGGGGTTCCACGAGGGATAGGCGGGCCCATCGGTCAGCAGCGCCCAGAGAGAGGCGGGCGACGCGGCGATCGACGTGCTCGCGGCGAACCGCTTCATGTAGTCGCTCGCATCCGGTTGCTCCTGGCGTTGTGCTCCACCTCGGCGAGGCCAAGCACCTCCATGAGCGGGGGGACGTAGTTCGCAAACCGACCCCGAAGCCCTTTCTTGAGTCCGTACCACCCGCCCACCGGGTTGTCGGCCGACCGCGCCCACGCCTCGACCGTGCCATCGGCAGCCGGCTTCTGCTCGTCGGCGCTCCCCAGCGCCATCCAATCGCCGTGGTCGGCCAGCATTACCTTGAGATCCTCGAGGCAGCGCAGCTGATACCGCAGCTCGGTCTTTCCGACAGTGCAGACCAACGCCGGAGGATCGGCCGCCTCATCCCGGTACATCGTGAATGTCCCTTGACCGCTCGGTGTCGTCAACTGCCACGGGCTCTGCGCGGTGCCGTCACCTGTCGTTGTCACGTCGTGCTCCCTTCGGTCGATCGTTGGGCCATAGAGTAACCGTTTGGTTACGGATGCTCTCAGGGCGATCGTGCCGACGCAACTGCGACGGTAGTGTCTGCCCGTTCCGAAACGACCGGGAAGCCACCGTGACCAACGAGCGGGTCTATCGCACCGAGCTGACACCGGCGGCGTTTCTTGCCCGATCAGCTGTCGTTCACGCCGAGCGCACGGCGGTCGTTCACGGTGACCGACGGTTCACCTACCGCGAGCTCGCGGTCCGCTGCAACCGGCTTGCCTCAGCGCTTCGTGGGTGGGGGCTCCAGCACCATGACCGGGTCGCGATTCTCGCGCCGAACATCCCGGCGATGTTGGAGGCCCATCTGGCCATCCCGACCGCCGGAGGCATCATGGTGCCGGTCAACACACGTCTCAACGCCGATGAGACGCGGTACGTGCTCGAGCATTCTGGCGCGCGCATGGTGCTGGTCGACCGGACCCTGGTACACCTTGTCGACGGCGTCGCAATCGAACGTTTCGTGATCGACGACACCGGTAGCTCCGACGACCCATATGAAGCGTTTCTCGCGACCGGGTCCGACCAGCCGCTGGAGTCGTGGTTGCGGGACGAGGAGGACACGATCTCGATCAACTACACCTCGGGCACGACCGGCCGCCCGAAGGGTGTCATGGCAACTCACCGCGGCTGCTACCTGAACGCCGTCGGCGAGGTGGTCGAGTCGGGCCTGGGACCGGGGTCGGTCTACCTCTGGACTCTGCCGATGTTCCACTGCAACGGCTGGTCTTTCCCGTGGGCGGTGACGGCCGCGGGAGGCACCCACCTGTGCCTGCGGGCGGTCGACCCCGGGCGTGTGTGGGAGCTGATCGACACGGAGGGGGTCACCCACTACAACGGGGCGCCCACCGTCCACACGGCGATCGTCAACCACGCCGATGCCCGCCCCCTCGCGCGGGAGATCACGGTGCTCGTGGCGGGAGCCCCTCCGTCGCCCACGCTTCTGGGCCGCCTCGGTGACCTCGGCTTTCGTCCGGTGCACGTCTACGGACTCACCGAGACGTATGGGCCGCACACCGTGTGCCGCGAACTTCCCGACTGGGCGGGTATCGACGACGACGATCGCGCCCGGCGGCTCGCACAACAGGGCCATGCGTACACCGTCACCGACGCCGTGCGCGTCGTGGACGACGAGATGAACGACATTCCGCGCGATGGTACGACCATGGGCGAGGTCGTCATGCGGGGAAACAACGTCATGAAGGGTTACTTCGCCCAGGACGCTGAGACGGTGGAGGCATTTCGCGGCGGGTGGTTTCACTCGGGCGACGTGGCGGTTTGGCATCCGGATGGCGCCATCGAGTTGCGCGACCGGTCGAAGGACATCATCATCTCGGGTGGCGAGAACATCTCCACGATCGAGGTGGAGCAGACGATCTGTGCCCACCCCGCCGTGGGTGAGTGCGCGGTTGTGGCCATCCCTGATGACCATTGGGGAGAGCGGCCCAAAGCGTTCGTGACCCTGCGGGACGGGATGAGCGTGGACGCGTCAGAGCTCGTCGCTTTCTGCCGCGCACGGCTCGCCCACTTCAAGTGTCCCGATGCGGTCGAGTTCTGCGAACTGCCGAAGACCTCCACCGGAAAGATCCGCAAGAACGTCCTTCGCGACAGGGAGTGGACGGGGCGAGACCGGCGAATCAACTGACCCGAAATCGCCCCGTGTCTTGCATTAAGAGAATGCATCTCACCATGTGATTGTCTGGGGATCGAACTCTTGCCACGTTTCATGGCCGGTCCTAACGTCACGGCGACCCTCATGAAAGGCGGTTGCCATGTTCGGTTTCACAGACCAGCGCCGGCGGCGGTTCATTGATGAGTACACGTTCCCGCCGGGTGTCACTACACGGTTTGGCGAGGGACGGCGGGGTCTCAACGACGAGCAGACCCAGCTCGCGTTCGACGGCCTGCGCGAGTGGTTCCAGCTCTGTCGCGAGAACCGTGAAGAACGGTGCTTCCTCGCAATGCCCTCCGTTGTCGTGGATGACGCCTGGCACACGTTCATCCTCTTCACTGTCGACTACCACGCCTTCTGTCGGCGGGCATTCGGCAACTACCTCCATCACGCGCCAGCGGAGGCATTCCGGGATGGAGGAAAGAGCCACCGTGAGTTTGGCTTGGTCGAGACCTGGGTGGCTGCGTGTCGGTGGACGGGAACAAACGCGACGACCGCCACGGCGCTCCCGGTTCTGTTCACGGTGGACGCGCTGACCGGCGCGACGAACGGGTGTGCCTATCGAGTTGGTGACCTACGGCGCGCGGCTCGCGCCGACCATGACGTGCGACGCGGAGACCTCAGGCGATCATCCGCCTTTGGCGGTTGCGGCGGCGGGGTCGGCGGGGACGGTGGCGGTGGCGGTGCGGTTGTGGGGCAGGATGTGGCGGTGGAGGGTGAAACCCCCCGGCGTTCTGTGCGCGCTAGTCTTGGGGCATGAACGAGCAGCAGAGTGAGGATCTTCGCCGCACCCTCCGCGAGGTCGGCGTCGAGATCGGAAAACTCCTCGACCAAGCACGCGGAGTGGCAAAAGAAGCGATGGGGGATGCCAAGGGCTTTGCCGGCAAAGTGGTCGGCGGGGGCAACGATCATCAGGGCTCGCCACTCGACCAGATCGAGCGCTTGGGCGAACTCAAGGACCGCGGCTTCGTGACCGAAGCCGAGTTCAACGAAAAGAAGGCCGAATTGTTGAAGAAGATCGTGTGAGCGAGGTCGACGCCTGGGAGGCGTTCGTCACGGAAATCGAGCCGCACGTCTCTCCAGAATGGACTCACAACGCTCGTTCACACGGCAGCCAGGGTTGGATCCGGCTCATCATGCTCGTCGACGCCCACACCATGCTCACCGGGCCGCAGATCATGGAGAAGATTGCCATGACCATGGCGGACCTCGCCGATAGCAACAACAAGGCGGAGGTCGCCGGCTGGGGAGCCCTCCACGAGAAGGCTGTTGGGAAACGCCGCGAGCTTCTCACGCGCATCGTCGAGATCGCCCCGTCGCTCTTGTCGCCCGAGCTTCAGATGCTGTTTACCCGCTCCCTGGTCCCGGTTCCCGAGCCGTAGACGTCACGCGCCGCCCAGCGCGCGAAGCGCGGCCGGTGGGTACAGAGCCCGAAGAAACCCTTCGCCCTGGCGCAGCACGTCCAGGTCGATCACTGCCAGGGCGCCCTTCTTGAACTCGACTGCCCCACCGTCGATGAGGTGGGCGGTGACCAGGCTCAGATCCGGCTGGTGGCCGCACACGAGCACGGTGGTGGCGTCGGCGTGCTCATGCAACACATCGAGCAGCACCTCGGCGGAGAGGCCTGGCTGCAGTCGCGTCACCGTCTGAGGCGGTACCGCGATGGCGTCACCCACGATTTGGGCCGTCTCGAGACAGCGCACAAGGGGGCTCGTGACGATCCGCTCGATTCCGAGGTTGAGGCGGGAAATCCCACGCGCCGCGGCGCCGATACGCACACGACCGTCGTCCGTGAGTTCGCGCGGTTCGTCCTGCCAGCCGGTTCGCGGACCGGTGTCCTCCGCCGGGCCATGGCGCAGCAAGGCGATCAGCATTGGTCGGTGGTCTGGTCGGTGGTCATCTCGACAGCCTGCCGCGTCTCGCGGGTAGTCGTCAAGGACCGGGCCCGAGTGGTGTTCGCACGGTCGGCTCCGTAACGTCGGTCCGCGGGCCCGGATAACCTCCACTGTCGATGCCCCGCTCCCAAGCCAACGGCCCCCCGAACCCGTCCAAAGCGGTTGCGCTGGGATTCATCGTTGCGATCCTTACCGGCACGGCATTGCTGATGTTGCCGATCTCGACAACGGGCTCGGGTGGTGCCCCGTTTTTGAAGGCGCTTTTCACGTCGACGTCTTCGGTGTGCGTCACCGGGCTCACGGTTGTCGACACCGCCGCCTACTGGACGCCGTTCGGCCAAGGCATGATCATGCTGCTCATCCAGGTGGGCGGTTTCGGGATCATGACCGGGGCGTCGCTCCTGTTCCTCCTTGTGTCGAAGCGCATTGGCCTGCGGGGGCGCATGATGGCCCGCGTCGAACGGGGATCGATCAACCTGGGCGACGTCAAGAGCGTCGTGATCGCCGTGTTGGCCTTCAGCTTCCTGGCGGAGACAGTATGCGCCGCGATCTTGACCGTGCGTTTCTGGGCGGATGGCGCCAGCTTCGGCACGGGCATTTGGCGAGGGGTCTTTCATTCGGTCTCTGCGTTCAACAACGCGGGCTTCGCTTTGTTCTCCGACAACCTCATCGGCTACGTGACCGATCCCACGATCACCATCACGATCTCCGCCGCCATCATCTTGGGCGGTATCGGCTTTCCGGTGTGGCTCGATCTGCGCAAACGTGGGCGCACACCGAGCCGGTGGAGTTTGCATACCCGACTCACCTTGGCGACCACGGCAATCCTGCTTGTCGTCGGGTGGGTGATGATCACCGCCACCGAGTGGAACAACGAGGGAACACTCGGGGCGCTTTCGGCCCCGGGAAAGGTGCTTGCCGGGTTCTTCGCCTCGGTTGTCCCCCGGACTGCGGGGTTCAACTCCATTGACTATGGCCAGATGGATCCAGAGGGGCTTTTGGTCACCAACATGTTGATGTTCGCCGGCGGCGGGAGTGGTTCCACGGCCGGCGGTATCAAGGTCACGACGTTCGCGCTGCTTGCGCTCATCGCGATCGCCGAGGCCCGCGGATACTCCGATGTGACGGCATTTCGCCGGCGCATTCCCGGGCCGGCGCAGCGTCAGGCTTTGACCGTTGCCTTCGCCGGAGTGAACCTCGTCGTGCTCGGCGCCCTCGGTTTGATGCTCACATCGAGCTTCGGCTTCACCGAGACGCTGTTCGAGTCGATCTCGGCATTTGCGACCGTCGGGCTCTCAACCGGAATCACCCCGAAGCTCTCCGGGGCCGGGGATCTCATCCTGATCGGGCTGATGTACCTGGGCCGGGTGGGGCCGTTGACGCTGGCGGTGGCGCTCGTTCTGCGCGAGCATGGTCGCCTGTTCCGCTACCCCGAGGAAAGGCCCCTCGTTGGCTAAGAAGCAAGAGATCCTGGTAATCGGTCTGGGGCGCTTTGGTCGTGCCCTCGCCCGTGAGCTTGTCGACCTCGGCCACGACGTCATGGGTGCCGACGCGGATACCGCCACCGTGCAGTCCGCCACTCGCGATCTGCAGCACGTCATCCAGGTCGACGCGACCGACATCGAAGCCATGCGCGAGATCGGGGCACATGACTTCGAGACGGCCGTCGTTGCGATCGGCACCGACACCGAGGCCAGCATCCTCGCGACATACCTGCTCGTCGACATGAAGGTTCCGCACATCTGGGCGAAAGCCATCACGTCATCTCACGGCGCCATCCTCGAACGGGTCGGCGCGCATCGCGTCGTCTTCCCCGAGCGGGACATGGGCATTCGCGTCGCTCACACGCTCACGGGTCGCACGATCGACTACCTGGAACTCGACCCGCAATTCGCACTTGTTGAGACCACCGTTCCGCGCGAGGTGAGCGGAAAGACCCTTGCGGAAGCTGAGCTGCGGCGACGCTTTGGACTTACCGTGGTGTGCGTGAAGCCCCCGGGAGGCCAGTTCACCTACGCCACGCCGCAGACCATGTTGAAGGAAGGTGACATCCTCGTGGTGGCCGGTGAACCGCGAAAGGCCGAGGAGTTCGCGTCGCTCGACTAGCGTCACATCAATCGACAACGGGAGTTCGTGTGGGTTTGCTCGACGGAAAGACCGCGCTGATAGTTGGTGTCGCGAACAAGCGCAGCATCGCCTGGGCAATTGCGGCGAAGCTTGCCGATCAGGGCTGCCGCTGTGCCTTTACGTTCCAGAACGAGCGGGTGGAAGGCGACGTGCGCAAGCTCGTCGAAACCCTGTCGAATCCCGGTCCGATCCTCCCTCTCGATGTGCAGGACGAAGCTCAGCTCGCTGCGGCGGTCTCGGGCGCCGCGGAGGGGCTCGGGGGCATCGACATCCTGGTGCACGCTGTGGCGTTCGCCCGCGCCGACGACCTCAGCGGCCGGTTCGTCGACACCGACAAAGACGGCTTCGAGTTGTCGATGGATATCAGCGCCTACTCGTTGGCAGCACTCGCCCGTCACGTCGAGCCTCACATGGCCCCGCGTGGCGGCGGGTCGATCATGGCCCTCAGCTACATCGCGGCCGAGCGTGCCGTTCCCGGCTACAACGTCATGGGGGTGGCCAAATCGACGCTCGAGTCGATCGTGCGCTACCTGGCATGGGATTTGGGCGACTCGGCCATTCGCGTCAACGCCATTAGCGCCGGGCCAGTGCGAACCCTGGCCGCCCGTTCCATTCCCGGGTTCCTCGATATGGCCGACAAGGCGGCGGAGCGGTCGCCGCTTCGCCGATCGGTCACCGCTGACGAGGTCGCCGGCGCCGGGCTGTTCCTGGCGTCGGACCTGTCGAGCGGCGTCACCGGACACGTCTTGTACGTCGATGCCGGGTACCACGCAATCGGTCTCTGACCTCGCAACTTGTGCCGCGGCGCGCGTTGGTGTGGTCGCGGACACACACGTGGGGGAGTGGCGGGCGGAGCTTCCCGATGCCGTCTTGACTGCTCTGGATGGCGTCGATGTGATCCTTCACGCGGGAGACATCACCGATCTTGCCGTGCTCGACCGTCTCGCCCAGATCGCCCCGGTCATCGCAGTGCAAGGCGACCACGACCGTGCGGCGGGAATCGCACTTCCCCAGACCCGTGTCGTCACCATCGCCGGACGTCGCATCGGCCTCACACATGGCCGCCGCTCACGCAGAATTGAGATCCTTGCGGGGCTGCTTTCGCTGGCGACGGGTCGCGTGCAGCTCGTGGGCTTCCACCGAGCCATGCGTCGACGCTTCGGGGAGGTCGACGCCATCGTCTATGGCCACCTTCACCTGCCGGATGTTCGCCGCATCGACGGGGTTCTGTTCTTCAGCCCGGGGGCCGTCCACAACGTCGAAGATGCCCCGGGCTTTGGTGCCGGGGGTTTCATTGCCCGCCGGTATTTGCGCTTCCGCCAGACTCTTTCCCCTGCCGAGGCGGTGTCGGCCGTTGGCGTCATCGACGTCGACTCCTCCGGCCTCGCGGCACGGACGATCCCGTTGAGCTAAACCCGTCTAGTACTTACGTCGACGACGGCGACGCCGAAAGCGGCCGTTCTCGTCTCGCGGGGTGCGTCGTTTCGGCCCCGTCGCCCGGAGGAAAGCTTTCAGGATCGCTGCAATGACGTCACGCATTGGCACCGACGGTATCAGTCGACATGGGTCGCCCTGGACAGGCCATCGGCGTCACGACGACCGAACCGCTACTGGTGCGAACGCCGAACGCACGGCTCCCTGCACAGGTTCGCCGAGGGTTGGGTGCACGTGGTAGGCATCGAGGATCGGATCGGCGTTGCCCGCCCGCATGGCCACAACGATGGGATGGATGAGATCGGCCCCGTGGTAGGCGAGGATGTGAGCCCCCACAATGCGGTGGGTCGAGCGATCGCCAACAACTTTGACGAGCCCGCGCTCCTGCCCCCAGGCGCGCGCCTTTCCTCCCGAGAACCGCCCGATACCGACGCCAACGTCGTGCCCGGCGTCACGTGCCTGTGTTTCGGTGAGGCCCACAGAGACAAACTCCGGGTCGGTGAAGATCGCGCGTGGACCGATGTCGGGGTTGGCGTCATGGGGGTCGATACCGAGCGCGTTCTCGGCAGCGTCAACGCCAAGTTGCCGCGCCGTATGGGTGAACGCGCCGTAGGGCGGCCCCAGTATGTCCCCGGCGGCAAAGTGGCCGGCCTGTGAGGTCTCAAGGCGCGCGTTCACGGGAATGCCGGTACGCGCTGTCGTGATTCCCGCCTCCTCCGGGGCGAGGGCCTCGTAGGCTGGGCCGCGGCCCGCGCCGAGCAGGATTGCGTCGCCATCGAGATCGCGGGTCGCTCCGTCCCAGGTCACCGACATGCGCACGCCGCCGCCAGGACGTTCGCTCACGTGCTCGATCCGTGCGTCCGTGATCAGCTCGATACCCTCGGCGGTGAGAAGTTCGGTGAGGGTTTCGCCCATCTCGGGGTCGCTTTGGGCCAACAGCCGTGGCGCGACCTCGACGATCGTCACGTGCGACCCCAACCGCGATAGGGCCTGGCCGAGCTCCAACCCGATGGGCCCTGCCCCCACAACCAGCAGCCGCTCCGGCAGTGACCGGAGCGCCAGCACGTCGGTGCTCGTGAGATGAGGTGTTTCCACCAGGCCCGGAATGGGTAGCACGATCGGCTCTGCGCCCGTGGCCACCACCACCCGCGAGGCGCTGATGCGCTCACCGTTGACCGAAACCGTTCCGGGTTCCTCGAATCGCGCCTCGCCCATGACCAGCCGCAGGCCGGGGAGCGATTCGAGGTAGCCGCGGGCTCCGTTGGCGCCCGCGTCGATGATGGCCTGAACCCGGTCGGTCACCGCACCCATGTCGATACCGAAACCGTGGACAGTGACGCCGTACTCGGCGGCGGATCGCACCTCGTGCGCCACCTCCGCGCTGCGAATGAGGGCCTTGCTCGGAATACAGCCGCGAATCGGGCAGGTACCGCCAACCCGGTCGCGCTCGATGACCACGACGCTGGCATCAGCGGCGGTAGCTCGTGCGGCGGCATTGATGCCGGCCATTCCGGCGCCGATGATGATCACGTCAGGAGTGGACATCGCCCAACGCTACGCCTATCACACGCGGAGCGAGGCGAAGTGGTCTGCCCCCCGGGGGGAGGGAGCAGACCACTGGATCGCCCGCGCGGCGTCGTGGCTTAGCGCCGCGACATCATGAGCAGCTGTCCGTCCTCGACCGTGTTCGGCGCCGGGGCGGTTGTGGGGGCGTGGGCCTGAACATCGAACAACCATGGGCTCCTGCCGTGGACGATGCCCCGTGCGTCAAGGGTGCCGCTGGTCTCCCACAGGCCGGGTCCGACGGCAGCCCCGTCGCGGCCGGGGGGCGTGAGCTGTACCACCCGCACTGCCGAGTGGGGGTCGACCCCATGTGACGAGAGCCGGAACCGCCAGATCGATCCGTCGCGACCCTTCTGGGCCATCACGGCGCGGCTCTCCGTGGTTCCGTCTTCGCTGATCATGAGATAGCGACCGCTGACGTCGATGTTGTCGGGGCTGACGGCGATATCGCCACCGGCGGCGATGACCGTGTCGGCGTTGTAGACCACCTCGAGGCGCGCGTCGCGTGTGGGGTCTTTGGGGTTGAGCCGCAACGAGGTGAGCCGGCCAAGGGCGTTGGCGCCGCCGGCGCCGCCGGTGGTCACGAACAGGTACTCGTTGGGGTTCTGCTTGTTGAACGCGCCGTCTTCGAGCCGGGCGAACCGGAGTGCGCCGACGGCGTCGCTGGCGGTCTCGAGCTGCGTGGCGTCGAGTTCCCCGGCGTTCGGAATGGCAACCCAACGAAGGGCAACGCGGCCGCTCGCAAAGTCCTGCTCGCCGCGGGTCTTTCCGTCTTTGGCGACGGCAACATAGAGCGTTCCGTTGTCGAGCCCGTTGCGACGTAGCACTGTTGCTCCTTTCGTGCGCTCCTTCTTTCCGACGTACATGTAGAGCTGGCTGTTTTCCTTCTCCGGTTCGAGGTCGCTGGGACCGTCTTCCATGCCCATGATCACGGTGCGCCGATCGTGGCGCGGCTGGACCAAGGTGTTCTCCCAGGCGAAGTAGCCCAGTTTGGGGAGTGTGTGGGCCTCGTTGTCGAAGATGGCGACCGACTGCCCACCGCGCCCATTGAAGCTATTGGCGGGGGCGCCCTCCTCTTCGTTGGCGAAGTAGATGTTGCGGTCAAAGCCCTCGGCGATCCCCGCGAGGGAGCCAGAGCAGAAGCGTGAGAACGGTCGTGTCGCGTTGCCGACGGCCGCCGCCGGTCCGACGAGCGTGTTCTCCTGGTAGACCGTGTCGTAGGCGCGTTCGCCGGAGAGGACGTTGCCGGAGTGGTCGATCGTCAGCTTGGAGACGAACGCCCCGCGGTTCAGCGGCTCACCAATGACCGGCTCGGACTGCGCGGTGTTGCGTAGTTCGTGGTTCATGTAAATGGTGCTGGTGCCGGTGCCGTACCCATTGGCGTAGGCGCCCAGGCCATCGGGGATACCGACCATTTGAAACTGCTTCGTCGGGTCACTCGTCTCGGGGACGCGATCTCCAACGGACATGATCACCTTCGTCTCATAGTCCTTGGCGATTCCCGTTGCGTATGGAGCAACGGAATCAGCGGGTGTCGCGGCGATCGTCGCGGCGCCGGCGAGCACGGCAACCGCGGTTGCGGCGACGGCTATCTTCTTCGACACATTCTCTCCTCGATCGGAAGCGGTAGTCGAGGACGATCGTGGCGAACCGTCAGGCCGGTGTGGTTCGTGAGACGGTGAACGTCAGGTGGCGATCTGGCGACCGTCCGCGCGCACGGTCACGAAAACGCCAGCGAAAGAGTCTCCCCGTCGGCGGGGATCGCAACACGCTCGGCCAGTCCCTCGGCGGCGAGGGCGCCGCGAAGGGCGTCACGGGTGAGCAGGCAGTGGTTGATCGCCTCCATGTGGACCGTGACGACCAGGGCGTCGGGGGCCTCGCGGCACACGGCAACGATGTCCGGAACGTCCATGGTGATCGGGTCACCGGCGATGAAGCGTGCGGCGCCGGCGTTGACGACGATCACATCGGGTTGGTGGGCCTCGATCGCAGCCTCAACCTCGGCGCACCAGACGGTGTCCCCAGCGACGTAGAGGGTGGGCTCCCCCTCCGCGGCCAGGACGTATCCCGAGACCGGTCCCAACTCGTCGGCGATCGCACCGTGGCCATGGCGGCCGCCGGTGCGGGTCACGGTGACCGGCCCGAGTGCGATCGGCTCGACGATGGCCCGAAGGTCGCTGCGTCCCTGTCGGGCCAAGAGCGGCTCGTCATTGGCCTGGCACACCATTGGGAGATCCGCGGAAAGCGCGTTCATCGCCGGCATGTCCATGTGATCCGAATGCAGGTGGGTGAGCAGGACAGCCTGAACTCCTTGTACCGCGTCCTCGATGGAGATCGGTAACTCCACCAGCGGGTTGGGCCGAGGGTTCGGTGTTTCGGGAATCGGTGGCTGGCTTCCTGCCGGCCCGAGCAGCGGGTCGACGATCAGCCTGACCCCGGCGATCTCGACGACCAGCGTCGCGTGACGGAGGAGGCGCAGCAACATTGAGTGGACTGTACCCGGTCGACAGGTCCCCACTGGTGACAGGGACCTCATGGGACAGGCTGCAGTCCTGGATGCGGCGGATACCTCTCAAATGGCGCTATCGCTGGGCTTGAGGGGCCCCCGGGGTGCAGTGGACGCACGTGTCCCATTAGGTCCCTGTCACCAGTGGGGGACAGGGTAGGGTTGACTAATGACCGAACAGAACATCACCGTTGAACGCGTGGACTTCGTCTCCGTCCCGGTCACCGACCTGGAGCGCTCCACACGCTTCTACGAGGAGACGTTGGGACTGACCAAAACGCCCGGTTCTGGTGCGTGGCCGGAGTTCGAGCTCGGCAACGTCAGCCTCTACCTGGTCGACCCCACCAACATGGGCGGCCAGTTCACCGCACCCCATACCTCGCACATCTCGTTGCGTGTCCCCGACGTCGCAGCGGCGCGGGCGACCCTCGAAGCGAAGGGCGTGGAGTTCTTCGGTGACATCCTCGACACGGGCGTCTGTCACATGGCCTTCTTCAACGACCCGGATGGCAACGCCTTCATGATCCACCGCCGTTATGCGCCCGCCGGAGAGACCGCCGGGCACTAGCCGCCTCAGGCAAGATAACTCGCGGCGACTCGCCGTTTCGTCCGCACGGCTGAAGGTTCTGCGGGAGTGACGGTTCGGCGGATCGTGTCCACGAGGACGGCGCTTGGCGGAATCGCGAAGCCGCTGCGAACGAGCAGTCGACGATGAGTCACCCGTTCCGTGTTCCCGACACCACCCGACAGTCTCCGGTCCAGCGATCCGAAAACCATCCGCTCTGTCACTGGCGTGCACGCCCATTGGGGATGGCGGATACTGGAGACGTCGGCAGCCTGAACGGAAATCATTCAACAGCACGAAGGGAACTCGGCAATGACGCAATCTGTGCGTGACCTCCTCGTTGGGACTGCGGAGCACGCCGCGAAGTATCTCGACTCACTGGAGACCCGGGCGGTCGACGCTTCTCTCGGACCGTCCGCCGCGTTCGCATCACTCGACCAAGACCTGCCCGACGGGCCGGTCGCATCCCGACAGGTGATCGATGAGCTCGTCGCAGGCGTCGAACCGGGGATCACCGCGATGGGCTCGCCCCGCTATTTCGGGTTCGTTATCGGCGGTGCCCTTCCGGCGGCGATCGCCGCCGACTGGATGGTCAGCACATGGGATCAGAACCTCGGGCTCGCCAGCCCCACGCCCGCCGCGGCAGCCGTCGAGGACATCGCCGGCGGCTGGCTCCTCGATCTTTTGCGCCTGCCGTCACACGCTTCATTCGCCTTCGTGACGGGCTGTCAGATGGCGCACGTGACGGCCTTGGCAGCTGCTCGTCATCGAGTGCTCGCGAACGCTGGGTGGGACGTCGAACAAGACGGCCTCATTGGCGCCCCACCGGTACGTGTTCTGGTGGGCGCCGAGCGGCATGTCACCGTCGATCGGGCGCTGCGGTTCCTGGGCTTCGGCGCGAGTTGCCTCGCGCCGGTCGACGTTGACGCGAACGGAGCGATGTCTGTCGACGCGTTGGCGACGCACCTGAAGAAAGGGAGCGGACCGACGATCGTTTGTGCACAAGCGGGGAACGTCAACACCGGCGCCATCGATCCGCTCGAAGCGATCTGCGAGGCTGGTCACGCTGTCGACGCCTGGGTGCACATCGACGGTGCGTTCGGATTGTGGGCCAACGCGAGCCCCCGGCTTCGGCACCGACTGGCCGGCTGCGAGAACGCCGACTCCTGGGCCACCGACGCCCACAAATGGCTCAACGTCCCGTACGACTGCGGCATGGCGTTCGTTGCGGACCGGGAGGCGCACCGGGCGGCGATGTCGGTGAGCGCGAGCTACCTTCAGCAGGGGGAGTCGATTCGTGAGCCGCTCGACTGGACGCCGGAGTTCTCCCGCCGCGCGCGATCGCTGCCGGTGTACGCGGCGCTCCGCTCCTTGGGTCGCTCGGGCGTGGCCGAGCTGGTCGATCGTCTCTGCGACTGCGCTGACCGGTTCGCCACCGCGCTCGACGCCTTCCCAGGAATCGACGTGCTCACCAACGACCTCAACCAGGTACTCGTTCGGCTCCACGACGACCCGGACGTCACCGACCGCATCGTTCACGAGCTGCAGCAGGACGGTACGTGTTGGATGAGCGCCACCACCTGGCACGCCCAACGATGCATGCGTATCAGCGTGTCGAACTGGCGAACGACTCTCGACGATGTGGACCGTTCCGTCGCCGCCATCGCTCGGGTGCGCACGAGTGTGCTCGCTACGACGTAGGGGTGACTCAAGGATGGCCTGGGACGATTCCTTGAGCGGCGCACACCTTAACCTCAACCGGTGGCGAGTGTCGCAGGCTCAGACGCGGACCCAGTCCATAAACCAGTCCTCGTCCCACGTCTGTCCGCCGTCTCGCGAGGTCGCTTGATGCCATCGACATGACGTGGGTGTGATCCGATCCCACACACCGCGAACCGTGATCGGTTCGCCGCCGTTCATCTCGTCGGCCGTGAAGGTGCCGACGTCGTTCTCGAAGTCGCCGGTCTGCCCGGGCAGCGTGAGGACGCCGCTGGACGCGTTGACCCAATGATCGACCCAGACACCGTTGTCGAGGTCCAACAGGCGTAGCCCGAGGCCACTGAAGTCACGGGCTGGGATGCGGAGCTCTTCGACGCTCCCCAGGCCCCCAAGGATGGTCCAGCAGGTCGCTTCACCGTCAAAAACGTCCCATTCACCAGGCGCCGTCAGCCGGCGATGGCTGATCGTCCAAGTGCCCGCAAGGAAATCGAAGTCGCCAGCTTTGCCCATGGAGATGCCTTTCGCAGCCGGTGGGTCCACACGCATCGATCGTATCTGGAGGGTGGGTTCGCCGGGGAAAACTCCCGGTGCGATGAAGCGAGGGCTTTCGCTGCCCAGGGAAAACCGGAATGGACCAGCGGGCGTGTGTTTCCGGTGCGCATCGGATGTGAAAACGCGACACTCCCCGCAAGCATCCGGCGAAACCGTCAGGATTCGCTGAGTGTCTGAGCTTGACATCATCCTCACGTTGGCCGTGCTGCTTGCCGCCGGCCTCGTTGCGTTTCCGATCGCGGAACGCCTTCGCCTGCCCTACATGCTCGTCTTGGTCGCCGCGGGCGCGATCGTCGGTCCATCCGTTCTCGATCTGATCAAAGTGCCGCTCGACTCCACGGGCATCCAGGTGCTCCTGACCCTGGGCGTGTCGTTCATCCTGTTCCACGGCGGTCTTCACCTGTCGATGAAGGTGCTGCGGCAGGTCGCCGTCGGGCTCGGGATGCTCGTCGTCCCTGGCGTGATCGTCACGGCTCTGCTCTGTGGGCTGGTTGCCTCGTGGGCGTTTGACGTTCCGCTGACGACGGGCTTTCTTATTGGCGCGGCGCTGGCTCCGACCGATCCGGCCATCCTTATCCCCTTGTTTGAGCGTATGGGTTTGCGGCCGAAGCTCCGGCAGACCATTGTGGCCGAGTCGGCGCTCAACGACCCCACCGGTGCCGTGCTTGCTCTTACCGTGCTCGCGGCGATTCAGAATGGCTCCGGCATCAGCGCGGGGGCGTTTGTGGACTTTGGCAAGGAGCTGGGTCTCTCGCTCGCCATCGGGATCGGAGCAGGCATCGTCCTGTCGCTCGTCACGTCGAATTCGCGCTGGGGTCTGTGGCGAGAGTCATCGGGGATCGCGGTGCTCGCGATCGTCGCGCTCACGTTCTTCACGGTCCGCGAGACCGGGGCGGAGAGCGGCTACCTCGGCCCGTTTATCGCGGGGCTCATCGTGGGAAACATGGACATCCTGGGTCTGGGAATGCACAGCGAGCATGAGCAGGACATGCGGCGCCTCGTTGCGAGCCTGTCAGACATCATGGTCATCTTCGTGTTCGTGGTGCTCGGGGCGAACCTGCCGTGGAGCGCGATTGGCGACAACTGGCTGCCCGCCCTCGCGGTGCTCTTCGTACTACTTTTCATTGCGCGGCCTATCGTTATCGCCATCTGCCTCCTGCCGGATCGCCGAGGGAAGTGGACTCGAGGTGAGCTCATCTTCATGGCGTGGACTCGTGAGACCGGTGTCGTACCCGCGGCGCTCGCCGGTTTGGTCGTGGCGAGCGGTGTCGAGAACGGCGAGCTCGTCGTCGTGACCGTCGCGCTCGCGATTCTTGTGACCCTGGTTCTGCAGACATCGACGAAGGGTTGGCTCGCACGACGGCTCGGCCTACTCGAGCCGGAGGCCGCTCCCGGCGAGCACTAGCGCCCGATCCCTCTGCGACGGCGGCGGGTGAAGCGGGAGCGACGGGACTCGAACCCGCGGCCTTCGGATTGACAGTCCGATGCTCTAACCAAGCTGAGCTACGCCCCCAATTGGGTGTGCACGTGTCATGGGCGGTGACAGATTTGAACTGCCGGCCCCCTGCTTGTAAGGCAGGTGCTCTACCGCTGAGCTAACCGCCCGCTCGCGCGCCAGGGAAAGATACCAGCATCCCGTCAAACGTTCCCGGCCGTGCGCACATGAGCTGCGATGACGACAAGGGTGGCGGCGCTCCCCGGGACGCGAACCACTCCGTCCCCAGGGCTTAGCTCAGCTCGGCGAGCAGCGCCGTGATGCGGCGCCCGATGTCATCGCGAATGGCCCGAACCGCCGGCAAGCTCTCGTCTTTGGGATCCGGTAGCTGCCAGTTGATGTACCGCTTGCCGTGAACGACGGGGCAGGCGTCGTCGCATGTGGCGACGATGACATCCGCCCAGTTGACCAACTCGTCGGTGAGAAGCTGGGGCACGTGGTCGGCGGCGTCGATATCGATCTCGTTGAGGGCATCCACGATCACGGGATGGGGTGCGCCACCGGGGACGCTCCCTGCCGAGCGCGCGGAGTGTGTGGCACCCGCAACCGTGCGAAAGATGTGTTCCGCCATCACCGATCGGCCACTGTTGGCGACGCAGACGAACAGAACGTTGCTCATGCGGTCTCCCCGATTCGTTTCGTGGGTGCTGGTCTCACCTTAGCCTCGACCACGCTCCAACCGTTAAGAGGTTGCCCGGTCCGTTGTCCACGGGGGCCGTCAGTGGATAAACGCGGGCAAGATCCTCCGGCCTGGTTATGCCGGAGAGGACGGTTGGCAGTCGACTGAGGCCGCAGCCCGGTCTCCCGGGAGGGCGCCGTGCGTCTCGGCCAGGGCGAAACCGCCGTGGTAACCGCTAACCTCCGCACCGCGCTAACCGTCTACGCGATAGGCCGCGAACGACTAAAATACGCCCGGACGGTTCAGGTCGAAGTGAGAATGATCCGCATGGCTCGCGTGTTTCACGTTGACGTTGAACGGTCCCGCAAGCGCGAACGGAGTCCTTCGGTTCGGCTGGACTGCCCTCAATCTCCCGGTTACGGGTGGCACAAATTCCCGGCTGAGAACGTCGTTTTCTCCCGGTTGAACGATACTCTGTGCCGCATGAACTACTACTGCGTCCTGCCTCGAACGGAGACGCCGTCAGACGCCGCAGTCCAGCCCGGCGATCATGCAGTCCCCTTTGGCGGTGAACGTCGCGACCGGGGTCTCGACACCGCGGGGAAGGACCAGCGGGGCGTCTCGTATGTTGGGTGCGTAGCTCAGTAGGGTGAGGTTGGACGCCGTGATCAAGACCTGCATTCCCGTCGGGCAGTAGGCGGCCGCTGGGTCCGCGGTCGGTTCGAACTGGCAGGTGAACGTCGCGAACACGGTGTACTGGCCGCTCCAGTGCGCGCCGCCGGCGAGGTACGGGAACGGGATGGTCGCGGAGTCCCCGCCGAACGCGTGCGACTTCAAGAAGTCGACGACGGTCGTGCCCGTGCTCAGGTAGCAATCATCGGCGGTGGAGAACCCGAGGCCGCCGTCGGCTCGCTTCTCCCCGAAGACGAGGGCCGGGCCGTCGACCAATACGGTGACCGTCGGGTCGATGTCTGTTGTCGTCGGGCAGTCGAAGCCCCCCGGTCCGCTCACCCTGACAGTCATCGTCAGGCCGGCCTGCGCGGTCTTTGCCACCTCGGGGTCGGTGCCCGGGATCCCGACGTTCACGCTTCGATCCCATATGATCCCTTGACCGCGGAAGATCTGGTCGACTGCGGTGTGATCGGCCCCGGAGCGCTCGAACGCCTGCACGATCAGATCACGCAGATCACGTGCCGTCCAGACCGAGTGCGCGTCCCGCCGGTAGGACCCGATGGATGTCAAGAGCCGCTTGAGCCCCCGCTCGCCTCCGCCGAGGCGCGCAATCACCTGGTAGACGACCCCAGCGACCCTCGTCTCGCTGTACTGCGCGTACCGACTATCGACATTGGTCGCGAGCTCTGGCCGCGCCGGCTGGACCCCGAGGTTGGATTGCGGCCCGCATTGGAAGGTGAGGAGCCCCCGCCCTTCCTTGAGGACGACGGCCGCGAAGGCGGTGGAAAACCCCTCGTTCCAGGCGAGCGTCGGCCGCGTCGGGAAGGATTTGCCAAGGTCGTGCTCCCCGCCGTCCGGTCCCTCGGCACCGAGCGAGTGGAGAATGAAGTGCCCGTACTCATGCACCAGCGGGGTGGGCTCCCAACGGGGGTCGTAGGAGCCCTCGGTCGCCACCTGAATCGTCGCTGGCGCGTCGAAGTAGATCTCCCCCTGCCCGGGCAATGGGGTATCGCGCACGAGCACCGTCACCCGCCGAAGCTGCCGGGGCGCGGTCACCGCCGCCACCCGGGCAGCGCGCTGCACCTGGACCAATGCGTTGACGTCGGCGTTGTTATCGGCTCCGCGCACGGAGAACGTCACCCGGCCGTTGCGGGCCACCTGTGCTCGCAGGGGGATCCGTTTGAGGGCGCCCGCCGCGTTGGTGACCCGGACCCGCGGCGTCTGTAGTTCCAGCGTCGCTCTGATGCGACCGCTGCCGGGCAGTGAGAATCGCGCCGGGTTGGTTCCGCCCGGGACGAGGCTCAGGCGAACAACCTGCCGCCCACCCACCCGCCGCAGCACCAACGTCCCCGCGGTCACGGGCTTTGGTGTCGTCGCCCTGCTCGGAGCGGTGGAGCAGGGCTTCGACTGATAGGTCGCGCCAGCCTTAAGGCCGGGTGGCGTGGCGGCACCGGCGACATCGACGGACGGACTCGCCGCCACGGCCACCGCGAGCGCGGCGGCCGGAAGGAGCACCCGCCACAGACGGGCACGCCCGCCGCGATCCCGCCGACAGCGGGGACCGCCCCCGGCCCCAGGAATGCGCGCTTGCGGAGTCTTGCCGGTCATGGCGTCCTCCCGGAGTGTGAGCCGCCGGGGCTACAGTATCCCGAGCGCACCTTCTTGTCACTCCACGTTTCCCTCGTCGACCCAGACGGCGCTCGTCGCACGTGGCACACGGTCGAATGGCGCGGTCGGGGTGAGCACGAGGGTGATGAGGCACTTCTCGCTGATGGATGACTCCGGAATGGACGCCGACACGCCGCAGCCGTTGCATGTCCTCGGCGAGACGATGACAGACGAGGTGGGTCGCTTAGCAACATCCGCGCAGCCGCGACCTTCTCGATGGCGCTTCGCCGTCGCTGCGCCACCCCACGACCGGTTCCGGGCACCAGGGAACGAAGAAATCCGTCCTCGCCGGTTGCCAGGAGACCTAGGCCGTGGTTGGATTGACCCGGGTAGATCTGACCACGATTCAAGGAGGTCCGGCAATGCTCGCCGATGCGTCGGTCACCACGATCCTGCCGATCGTCTCTCCGGAACGGGCGCGCGCCTTTTACCGCGACGCGCTCGGGCTCGACTACCTCGGAGCGAATGCGGAAGGGCAAGAGCTCTTCCGGCTCGGCGCCGGAGGGGTGCTCGCATTGATGCCCAAGCCGGCCGGCCAGCAGGCCGAGCACACCGTCATGAGCTTCGAGGTCCGCGACATCGGTGGCCATATCAGCGAGCTTGCGACCCGCGGTGTGGTGTTCGAGGACTATGACCTGCCCGGCTTGAAGACCGTCGACCACGTCTGCGTGCTCGGGTCCGAGCGCGCGGCCTGGTTCACCGACAGCGAGGGCAATATCCTCTGCCTGCATGAGGTGCTCGAAACGACGTGAAATGCGCCTGGCACGGTTCAGGTCGAAGTTGAAATGAGCTACGAGTGAGATGCGAAGGTCCCATTGCGCGCCGAGAAACGTGTGCGCCCGGGCCCAGCTTTTCGCTCTCCGCCGCCGCCGATCAATGATCGCACTCTGATTCCTGCGATCAGTGGTCCCGAGGTTGCTGCTGTGTGGCGCAATGGATGCCGCCGCCACCCTCCGCGATCGGGTCGATGTCGACTTGCACGACTTCGCGATCCGCATGGAGCTCACGCAGTATCTCCGCGGCGTTTCCGTCGGCGCTCACGTCACCAAACGAGGGTGCGATAACGCCCCCGTTGCAGACGTAGTAGTTGAGGTAACTCGAGAGGAAACCATCGCCCGTCCCGCGCACGGTGCTCGGTTGGGTGAGCGTTACCAATTCGTATGGTTCCCCGGCGAGTGTCCGTGCTGCCTGGAGGGTTCGATGCGTGGCGTGGGCAACGTCGTACCACGTCTCCCCCGGATCGACGTAGTCGGGCAGCTCGTGGACGATCGTGTCTGGCGAAGCGAAACGGGCGAGCGTGTCGATATGGCCGTCGGTGATGTCGGCGCCTGCGATGCCGTCAACCCAGATGATGCGCTCGGATCCGGTGACTTCGATAAGGGCGGTTGCGATTTCACCTTCGCTCAGGTCGGGGTTGCGGTTGGCGTTTACCCAGCTGGATCTGGCAGCAAGGACGGTACCCGCACCGTCACACTCGAGGCCGCCCCCTTCACCGGTGATACCGCTCTCGATGACGTCGATGCCGAGGAAGTCGGCGACGTGGCGAGCGAGTCGCGAGTCCCCCGAATGAACTTGTTTCCCGCCCCAGCCGTTGAAGCGGACGTGGCCCGCGGCGAGTCGGCGATCGCCGCCCGCCCGGATCAGAAAGAGAGGGAGGGTGTCGCGGGCCCAAAGATCGTCGACCGGGCCGTCGATCAGTTCGACGTCGCTGCCAACACGTCTGGACGCGGCGGTCCGAGCATGTTTGGGCACGAGCATTCGAACCGGCTCGAACCCGGCGATTGCCAGGGCGATATCCGCGATTGAAGACTGCACGGCGCCGAGGTTGCGGCCCCAGACTTCGGTGCTCGCCGGGAAACACATCCAGGTTGCATTGTGCGCGTGCTCCTCCGCGGGCATGTACCAGCCAAGAGAAACGTCGCCAGTTTGTGCAGGATCGTCGTGCGGCGAATCAGACGTCGCTGGAGCGGACGAATCGCCGCCGCATGAGGCGAGAAAAAGGGCAACCGAGTTGCTCGCGGCAAGCGCAAGGAAGTGACGGCGTGACAGCGACATCGATCGGGCGCCCTCTCCGGTGAATGACTGGACGGGACTCGCCAACAGGATTCTCCGATGATATCGGCAGCTCCGACCGGTGGGCGCGGATGTCGAACCGCGTACAGGAATGGGAACAGCGTGCCAGCTCGACATCGGAGTTCAACGTGAGTCCCGTTATCAACCGCCGGCGTTCGAAATGCACCTCGCGCGATTCACGGTGAGGTTGAACCGTCCCGCATCGTGGGATCAAGCGCGCCAGCCGGTTGGCTTGCTACTATAGTCGTACAGCTGGTAGCATCGCTCCATGAAGTTGAGCGTGAGCCTCCCGAACGACGATGTCGTGTTTCTGGACGCCTATGCGTCACGCCACGGAATGGCGTCTCGCTCGGCCGTCGTGCAGCGGGCGGTTGATCTGCTCCGCGTCGCGCAGCTCGGACCGGCGTATGCGGACGCCTGGGAGACGTGGGATGTGGATGACGCCGCGGCCTGGGACGTGACGACGGCTGACGGCCTCGCACGCTGATGGAGCGCGGTGAGATCCGTCTCGTCGACCTCGAACCAGTCCGAGGGGCCGAGGCGAACAAGCGCCGTCCCGCCGTTCTTGTGTCGAACGACGGCGCGAATGCCATGGCGGCATCGCTCGGACGAGGGGTGGTGACCGTGGTGCCTGTCACGTCGAACGTCGAACGGGTCTACCCGTTTCAGGTGCTTCTCCGCGCCTCCGAAAGCGGCTTGGACCGGGACTCCAAAGCTCAGGCCGAGCAGGTGCGAACCGTGGCGGTCGAGCGAATCGGGCAAGCGATCGGACGTCTTGCTCCGATGGACCTGGAACGCCTTGACGACGCGCTGCGTCTCCACTTGGCGCTCTGACAGACGAAAGGGCCGCGGCCGTAGGTCGAGCCCATTGGTTCAACTTGAGTTCCGTCGCCTCTACCAAACCGGCGACGTTCGAGTAAACCGCGCGCGTTTCAAGTTGAACCCGAAACGTCTCAGAGCGTGACCCTCCTTTGACCAGGACCGATCTCAGGTCGCGAGTTGGCAGCCAACGATCCCGCCTGCGTGAGCCCGACTTTGCGCATGAGGGCATGCTCGTCCGGCGGCGCGCGCCACCAAATGGACGGCGCCGCAGCGCCGCTACTATCGCGATCGTGGAGATCGAGCTTTATGAGGTGGCGGTACCCGACGCGGTGCTCGATGACCTGTGCGAGCGCATCCGCCGCACCCGGTGGCCCGACCCCGCACCGGGTGAACCGTGGAGCCAGGGGACCGATCTGGACTATCTTCGCGACTTGCTGGCGTACTGGGCGGACGGGTTCGACTGGCGGGCGCGGGAGCGGTATCTCAACCGGTTTGAGCACCGAATCGCGGAGGTGGCCGGGGTGCGCCTGCATTTCGTCCACCATCACCGGGTCGGCAATCAGCTGGCGCTGGTCCTCACCCACGGCTGGCCCAGCACGTTCGCCGAGCTGCTCCCCCTGGTCGACCGCCTCGGCGACCGGTTCGATCTGGTCGTCCCGTCCCTGCCCGGATACGCATTCTCGGCACGTCCCCGGCAGACCGGAGTGGACCGCGCATTTGTAGCGGACCTGTGGCACGGGCTGATGCAGGGGCTGGGCTACCGGCGCTACGGAGCGCACGGCGGTGACTTCGGCGCCGGGGTCGCCACCCATATGGCGCTGTCGCAACCCGACCGGATCGTGGGCATCCACCTCAGCACCGCGGAGATGTCGCCCTCTCTTGGCGCTGACAGTCCGCCTCTGTCGGCGGACGAGCAGGCCTACGTCGACCATGTCAGGCGGTGGGACGAGACCGAACGCGGGTACAGTGCGGTGCAGTCAACCCGACCCCAGACCCTGGGATACGGCCTCAACGATTCGCCCGCCGGCCTGGCTGCGTGGGTGCTGGACAAGTGGCGCTCCTGGTCCGACAGCGGCGGCGACCTGGACGCACGGTTCGGTCGGGATGCGCTGCTGACGATGTTGACGATTTGGTGGGTCACCGGATCGATCACCTCGTCGATGCGCGACTACTACGACAACCGCTGGCACGGTACGACACTCGGACCCGAGGACCTCGTACGGGTACCGACCGCCATGGCGGTGTTCGCCAACGAGTTCGTCCCCGAAGGCGAGCCACCCCGCTCGTGGTACGAGCGGCTCTACCAGATCCACCGGTGGACCGTCTTCCCCCGCGGCGGGCACTTCGCGGCAACCGAGGAGCCCGACCTGTTGGCCAGGGACATCCGGGAGTTCTTCGCCGGGCTGAGTCATACGACGGGGCCCGAGGGGAGAGGGGCCCCGCTCGTGGCCTGACCTGCCGATGCTGGCGCAGTGGTCGTGGAGCCCCAACTTCTCCGGCGACGCTGGCCATACACCTCGCGCGATTCACGTTGAACGTGAACCGTCCCGCATCGTGAGAGGGCCCTTGCAGGTTCCCGGTCATATTCCTTGCAATCTCCCGGGCGCGTGTCTTTCAACTTCCCGGTTGTATCGCTTCTATTTTCCCGGTTGCATGGCCTAGTAATCCCATTCATGCCATACCTGCCGAGGATCGTGGACGAAGAAATCCAGGACCGCCTACGCTCTTCTGGCGCGGTCTTGGTCGACGGTCCGAAAGCGTGTGGCAAGACAGCGACCGCCCGACGGCACGCCAGGAGTGAGAATCTGCTGGACGCCGATCCCGGTGCGGCGCAGAAGATGCAGGTCGACCCGCGTCTATTGCTGCAGGGCAACCCACCCCACCTCGTCGACGTGTGGCAGGTCTACCCCGACCTCTGGAACTACGTGCGTCGCGAGGTCGATGAGCGAGGAATTCCTGGCCAGTTCATCCTGACGGGCTCCGCCACACCCAACAACGAACACACACGCCATAGCGGCGCTGGTCGCTTTGCCCGCATTCAGATGCGCCCAATGTCTTTCCTGGAGCTTGGCAACAGCTCCGGCGCGATATCCCTGGCCCGGTTGTTCGACGGCGACGAGAGTCGGAGCGCAGACCCAGGGCTCTCGCTCGACGATCTGATTGCGGAGGTTATGCGCGGCGGGTGGCCAGGCAATCGCCTGATGTCGCCCCAGGACGCGGCACGATCGAACCGTGACTACCTCGACCGAATAACGCGTACCGACATCAGGGCGGTCGACAGTGTCCGGCGTGATCCTGAACGTCTCGATGCCGTGCTTCGAAGCCTGGCGCGGAATGTGGCCGCGACCGTTTCCTTGAAAACGCTTGCGGAGGAGGCGTCGGGGGCCGCGACGCGTGTTACTGACGACACGGTGGGCGACTACCTGTCTGCCCTTGCGCGACTGATGGTGATCGAAGACCAGCCTGCCTGGAACACGCATCTGAGATCCAGTCACCAACTACGGACGTCTCCGAAGCGCCACTTTGCCGATCCGTCCTTGGCTGCGGCGGCGATGCGTGCGACGTCGGCGAGTCTCAAGGCGGATTTGAATACGCTGGGCTTCCTCTTTGAGTCGGTCGTCGTCCGAGACTTGCGCGTCTATGCCCAACCGCTCGACGGCCAGGTCCTTCACTACCGCGACCAAACGGGCCTCGAGGTCGACGCCATTGTCGACACCGGTGATCGTTGGGCTGCCTTTGAGATCAAACTCGGGATCGGTCAGATCGACCAAGCGGCCGAGAGCCTCAGCGAATTCCGCCGAAGAGTCGACACCACCAAACGCGGCGAACCGGCGCTCCTCGGAATTATCGTCGGAAGCGGGCTTGGTTTCGTCCGGCCCGACGGAATCCACGTAATCCCAATCGGTGCGTTGGGCGCGTAGAGATTCAACTTGAGTCGCGCCGGCCCAACCAAACCCGAGACATTCGAGACACACCTGGCGCGATTCACGTTGACGTTGAACCGTCAAGCATCGAAAAGTGGTTGAGGCGCTGTCCTGGTGGCGGCGAGCCTGGGTTCGAACAGCCCCAGCAGGCCGCCGACCCGAGCTGGTGGGCGTGGCGTGCGGTCACATGACCTGTCGCTGCGATGAGTTTCGGGAGCTGAAGGGAGACGACGCACTTGCGCATCGGAAGCATCTTGTCCAAGTGGCCGATGATCGAGGCGCGCGGCTTCTGCGACGTCCACAGACCGGTGTCGCATGGGTCGAGGATTTCCCGCGCGATCCACCGTCGACCGAGTGGGTCGGTATCTGTCGCCTCCGCCGGTTTCCTCCGTACTTCTGATCGTCGGGAAGGGCGACTACCCGGGGTTCAATCCGCATCGCCCCAGCTCAACCAAACTGGCGACGCTTCGAAATACACCTCGCGCGTTTCAAGTTGAACTTGAAGTAGTTCGCGATGTGCGATTACCCGCGGGGTGTGGGTGGCTCAAAGGCCCTGGGTGGGTTGTGTTTTGAGTGCTTGGCGACTCGGTGGAATCCGCACCGAGCGGACGTGATTCCAGTCGACGGGTTGCCGTTGAGGTTCGAGCTCGAGGACCACAGCCTCGGTCTTGTCGTCGAGCGCGGCGAGGACCTCGTTGGGTTCTCTTCCGCGTCGTGAAGACCCAGGCGACCGACCGCGAGATCGACGACTTCAGGGCCGTCCCACGCTCGCGCGCAGCGTGACGAGCACCTCGTCCAGTTGTCCGAACGTCTCGCCCATCCCGTCGTATGCCCCGGAGGCGAGGGCAGCATCGCGAACTTCCTTGGAGCGATAGAGCTCGTGCAGCACCATGAGTGTCTTCTCGCCTTTCTCCTCGAGGGTCACTGTCGTGACGGCCCCATCCTCGCCGCTCTCGTCATTCGTCCAGACGATTCGCGAGTGCGGTTTCACTTCGATGTACTTGCCGAAGAACGCCATCGTCTTCGTGCCGTCGACGTCGAACACGAGACGGTAGACGCCTCCCGTACGAATATCCGCTTCGTAGGAGAGCAGGGCCAGAGGCATCGACTTCGGTACCCACCACCGCTTGAACAGCGCGGGAGTGGTCCACGCCTGAAAGACGATGCGAGCCGGGGCGTCGAAGGTTCGCGTGACGACGACCTCGCGCTCGGACTTCGGTTCCACCGTCGTGCGGTTCGTCGTGGGGTTGGGCTCAGTGTCTTTTCTTGCGTTCATCGACCGTTCTCCTTCCGTTTCAGTTCCTCGATGACCTTGTCCAACTCGTCGAAGCGTGCGTCCCAGAGCTGGCGGTACCTCTCGATCCATGCCGCCTCCTCCTCCAGTCGGCGCAGCCCGAGCCTGCAGGTCCGCACGCGCCCGACCTTCTCCGTGGAGACCAGTCCCGCCTGCTCCAAGACGCCGACGTGCTTCTTCATGCCCGTGAGGGTCATGTGGAACCTCTCGGCAAGGTCCGTGATCGAAGCGTCTGCACGCCCGAGCTGCTCCAGGACGCCGCGTCGGGTGGAGTCTGAGAGCGCGCCGAACGAGGCATCGAAGTGAGTCTTGAAATACTGAACCATATGGTTCAGTATACAACACGGATTGACGGCAAGCAAGGGAGGCTGAGCGCCCGCCGAGTTGACGGCCGCCTTCACTCCCAAATCGACTCAATTCGATGCGATTCGATGATTCGCTCTTGAAGAGAAAAGTCCACGCGAGCAGAGCGATCGGACCATAAGAAAACACTTTGAGCAGGCAAAACGTTGTATTAGTGACAACGAAGACACACCTCGCGCGATTCAAGTTGAAGTTGAACCGTCCCGCATCGTGAACCGGCAGCAGTCGCACCAGCTCAACCAAACCGGCGACGTTCGAAATACCCCCAACGGGATTCGAACCCGTGCCGCCGGCGTGAAAGGCCAGTGTCCTAGGCCGCTAGACGATGGGGGCGTGTGCGGCGAGTGATGCGGGCACATGATAGACGGCCCGTCCAGCTCATGACCCGGGGCTACAAGGGACGCGGTGGGGGATCCGATCCGGGGGTGCCGGTTTGCTCGAAGACGAAGGTAGTGGCACCGATCGCTGTTTCCTCGGTGACGGTCATCTCGTCGACCCGCGCGTTTGGTGGCCCGGTGCGGCAGAAATCGACGAGTTGCTCCACGGCGTCACGCGAGCCTTCGAAGACTGCTTCCAGGGTGCCGTCCGCGAGGTTGCGCACCCAGCCGGCCAGATCAACGGCCTGGGCGGTCTGCCGCGTCGTCTCGCGGAAGAACACGCCCTGAACGCGGCCGCTCACAATCACGCGACGCCGGATGACCTCGGATGTCACAAGCTATGCGGTGGCGCTCACCGGTTCGACCTTGGCGACACAGAGCGCATCGACAGCGGCCGCGACCTCGCGGATCTTCGGTGACGAGATATCCCACGTCGCGACGCCCACCACGGTGTGGACGGGCACGCATTGCTGGTAGCTCGACAGCAGAAACGCACCGTCGGACTTTGCCAGGTCGTCCAAGGTGCGCTCACGTTCGGCGCTCGGCACGGCCTCCATCGCGATGCGACGGGTGATCGAGTCGAGCACGCCGATGTCGATGGGCGGGAACACCAGCGTGTCGCCTTCGAGCCATCCGAACGACGTGGTGGGGCCCTCGAGAATGGCGCGGTCCTCGATGCGGAACATGAGGGCGTCGTGCGAGCCCTGGTCTTTCGCCATGCGTTGGGCGCGCATGTTGCTGGCATAGGAGAGTGTCTTGACGCCGATCAGCATCGGCGTGACGCGGTGAGCGATGGGGAAGAGGCTTTGTCCGTCGGGAAAGCTGGGGACGGGCTCCTCACGCCAGATGACATGTCCGCCCCGAGTGAGCATCAAACGCACGCTGCAATCGGCATTGATCGTGGCCTCACCAAAAGCCGACATCTCCGAACGTAACCGGTCGACGTCGACGGGTATACCGACGCCGGATCCCGATTTCGCAAGGCGTTCGAGGTGGGCCTCCGGGGTCCGCGGTTGACGCCCGTAGAAGCGCATTCCCTCAAAGACGCCGTCGCCGCGAACGAGGCCGTCGTCCATCTCGATCGTGGCCGGCTCGCCCGCCGGGACCAGCTCGCCATCAACCATCACGGAAAACTTCGTTGTGTCTGTGCTCATTCCGGCACCGTAGCAAGGGATTTCCCCCACACCCAGGCTCTGCTCGTTACGAATTCGCGATCCACGCGTTGATGAGGGGTTTCGCACGGGAGATTGCGATTCGACCACTGACCACACCGGTGCGACGTGGTGAGTCCGCGTCCAGACGAATCCGGTGCTCCAGCGGCGGCGCCGAATTAATGGTAGGACTCCTAATGGTCCTGTTTCCAACAGAAGGAGTTCTCATGGCCACGGCTATTCCTGGTTACACCTTCGGCGGCGGTCTTGATCCGTCTCCGGTGACGGCGGAGGACCTCGATGCTCTGCTGGCAACGGTGTTGTGGAGTGAGGAGGACGTCGCGCTACTGCGGCGCGCCGGAGATATCCTCGAGCCTCAAGTTGATGAGATTCTGGATCTCTGGTACGGCTATGTCGGCTCGCTGGGGCAGCTCGTCGCGACTTTCAGCGGAAAAGATGGTTCCCCCGACGGCGACTACCTCGGACGTGTGCGTGCCCGGTTCGGGCGATGGATACTCGACACGTGCCGGCGTCCCTACGATGCCGACTGGCTCGCCTACCAGAACGAGATCGCTCGGCGGCACCACTTCGTCGGCAAGAACCGAACCGACTCCGTGCAGTCGACGTCCGATCACGTCCCCATGCGCTACCTGGTCTCGCTGATCTTCCCGATTACGTTCACGATCCGTGGTTTCCTTGCCAAGGGTACGGAAGGCGACGAGCTCGACGCCATGCATGCGGCGTGGTTCAAGTCGGTCACGCTCCAGGCAGCATTGTGGACGCAACCGTACGTGGAGCGTGGTTGGTAGCCCTTGGGCCAGAACGCTGCGAGCATATGGGCGTGCCTCAAAGTGATCACGACGAGCTCGATCTCACCATTCGGCTGTCCGCAGCCATCGAACGTGCCGCCCACTCACTCCGCGCGTTTCGGCAGGACCAGGCGACGGCGCGTGACCTTACCCCGCTCCAGCTCGAGCTTCTGCTCCAGCTCTGCCTGACGGAGGAGTCGCGCCCGCGCGCCGCGCGACTGGCTCAGCGGCTCGACTTGGCTCCTCCCACCGTCAGCAGCGCGCTCGCCACACTGGAGATCAAAGGGCTTGTGAAGCGCCGGCGCAACGCGACCGACCGGCGTTCAAGCGTCGTAACCGCCACGGCTGCTGGGGCGGCGATCGCCCGGTCCGTGGCGAGCGAGACGGGGCTCATCGACGCTCTTAGCGAGCTGGACCACGACGATCGCGCCACAACCCTGGCGGCACTCCTTGAGGTGATTGCCAGCTTCCATCGACGGGGGATCGTCGCGGTCGCACGCACGTGCCTCTCCTGCAACTTCATGGTTGACGGTACATCCCGGCGGTGCACTCTTCTCGACATTGCGCTCCCCGACGACAGTCTCCGTGTCGACTGTCCCGAGTTCGAGCCAAGGGCGCGGGCGTCGTGGGCTCAATGACGGAGAGGTGCCTCGACTGTCTGTTTGGCGGGTGCTTTTCAACTGGCCCGCCAGAGCTGCCGTGAGCGCCTTCCTGGGCGGTAGGGCACATGTCGGTATCGGGCACCAACGTCCTCGCCGCATGCACGTCGCCCAGTCGCAGTGTTTCAATGGTGCCGAGATCCCACTGGGACACAGGAGACGCACAGCTGATTGCCAGGAGCATGTCAGTCGGTGTGGGTACCTTGGCGGCACTTCGTCTCACCAATCCGGGAGTTGGCCAGATGCACGACCACGACATCGACAATCACGACCGCGGTCTGGCATTCGATTTGTCGACCATGATCAGCCGGCGGCGCGCCCTTCAGATCTTTGGCGTAACCGGCTTGGCCGCCCTTGTGGGCTGCGGGTCGTCGACGTCATCCGGGTCGACGGAAACCCCTGAATCATCTGCGACATCGACGGCAAGCGACACGTCACCGGCAATAACAAGTACCCCGGCAGCGACTGCCGCGGCGGACGAGATTCCGGAGGAGACCGCCGGTCCTTTCCCCGCTGACGGTTCGAACGGCCCGAACGTCCTCACCGAGAGCGGGATCGTTCGCGGCGACATCACCTCGAGCTTCGGTTCGTCCTCTGGTACTGCGGAGGGGGTGCCCCTCACCATCAACCTGACGATTCTCGACGTGGCGAAGGGCGGCACACCGGTCGCCGGCGCCGCCGTCTACCTCTGGCACTGCGATCGGGATGGTAACTACTCGCTCTACTCGCAGGGCGTGACCGATCAGAACTACCTGCGCGGCGTTCAGGAGGCCGGTTCAGACGGACGACTCACGTTCACGTCGATCTTTCCCGGCGCCTACCCCGGACGGTGGCCGCACATCCACTTCGAGGTGTATCCGAGCCTTGCGGAAGCGACGGCCGCGGGCTCCAAGCTCGTCACCTCGCAGCTCGCGTTTCCGGAAGACATTTGCCGCACGGTCTACGCCACCGCCGGTTACGAGGCGAGCGCGCGGAACCTGTCTCAAGGCTCTCTCGACTCCGACAACGTCTTCCGGGACGGCTATTCGACCCAGCTTGTGACCGTGACCGAGGGCTCCGCCTCGGCGGTGACCGTCGCACTCAACGTCGGCGTCTAGCTCGAGTAACCCGGAGGGTCACCCGCGAAGATTCCACCCGCCACGAGCCGGCGGGGTTGGGCACCGCCGGCACATCAGAGCGGCCCAACCCGGTCAGAGCGAGACGGGAGCGCTCGGTATCTCGGTGCGAACAGCGGGATTGCGCGGTGCGCCTTCGCGCGGATGCCACCCACAGATGCGCATGAGGGTCGCAACCACGACGGGGTCGAACTGCGTACCGGCGTGCTCCTGCAGCTCCGCGAAAGCTTGGGAGAGCGAGAGCGCCTTCCGGTACGGCCGGTCCGTGGTCATGGCGCTGAACGCATCGCAGCACGACACGATGCGAGCCTCGATCGGGATGGATTCTCCCACGAGACCATCGGGATACCCCCCTCCGTCATAGTCCTCATGGGACGCACGGACGATGACGCCGACCTCGCCGAGGACTCCGCCCACCCGGTCGAGCATCCGCTGCCCTTCGATGGTGTGGGTGTTGATCACCTCGCGCTCTTCGGGTGTCAAAGCGGCAGGCTTGTTGATGATCTCTTTCGGGATCGACACCTTGCCGACGTCGTGGAGCAGAGCCCCGAACTCGACCTTGCGCCGCTGGGTCGCATCGAGGCCGAGTTCATCGGCAACAGCGAGCGCAAGCTCGACCACACCCTTCGAGTGTTCGCCGGTGTAGAGGTCGTCGGCTTCGACGACATCGCCGAGCAGCATGGCGGTGCCTCGGTACGCCTGGCTGAGTTCCTGCGCGTGGGCGATGCGACTCTTGCGCTCGCGGGCAAAGACCGCGAGAAGTGCAATCAGGGGGAGAACGAGCAAGAACGCCCATGACGCGTGGACGGATGCCAGGGTGGCCGCGAAACCCACGGGCGCGAGCAAAGCGTCGCCCAAATAGACCCACGTCAGGGGACCCAGCTGCAGCGTCGGACGGATCCCGTGCGCGAGTCGGTTGTGAACGGTCCCGCCCACGAAGTCGAAGGCGAACTGAGCCGCGAGCGCGCCGAGGAAGAAGGGCCAGTCGGCGATGTCGATGCCGTCGACCCCGGCCAGGAACAGGACAAGCGCGGGGCCAATGGAATGCCACGAATCCCATGCGCAGAGGATCAGCCGGGTCGGATGGAGGCGTCGGGTCAGAATAGTCGGGAGGGAACCCAACACGAAACCGGCGAGGACGAACAGCGGAACCAGCCCAATCGGGAGCAGGAAGAGCATCGGCACGAAGACCAGTTGAGTCGGCACCGTGTAGCCCGCCGAGATGTCGAAGGCGACGCTCGAAGCGACCGCATACGCGATCACGAGCGTGACTGCTGTCAGGACCGGTAGCTCAGAGTGCGAGAGAAAGACCGCCATCGCGGTTGCGACGGCACCAAAGACCACCGCAAGCGCGGCTCCAACGCGTGCGTCGCGTCCACGCAGGGGTTCAGCGTCCCTCGTCGGGAATTGACCTTGCAGCTCCTGGACCTCAAGCGATGAGTCCAGAGACTGCATGTGGCGAAGCCAGTTCATGAGGGTCGGATGGCCTTCCTCGGGACGTGCGATCTCATGATCGATATCGGCGGGGAGCCGGAACGGCTTGAGGGTCGCGCGACGGCGCGGCCCTCAATTCGTCCCTGATACTCCGCACCGGACGCGAGACCCTCATCCGGCGTTGCGCCGTCAGCCTCAGCGCACCCGGTAGGGGTCGATATAGACGTCATCGATCCGCCAACCGCTGTTCGCCCCTTGCGGTGTGAATCGGAAGGCGACACCGGTCTGGTTCACGTCCGAGGTCAGCGCAACGAGGTTCGCGAAGAAGAGAATCGGGAGCGTGGGCTCCCAGGTGCTCTTGCCGGTCAGGAGCGCGATGGGAAGGGTCTTGACGCCGGTCGAGGTCTCGAAGATCGCCTCGACCTTGAGCCGGGCCTCCGATGAACCGGTGTTGCGGTGCAAGAACCGGACGGTGGGGTATTCCACGCCAATGCACATGGGGCGCGTGGTCGCCGAGCTGCCAGTCGGCAGCGAAAGCGACCGCAAATCATCCGCACCGCCGACGAAGTAGGACTCGTTCCCGGCGACGGTTTTTGCGCCGCCGCTGAGCGTCCAGCCGCTCAACTTGGCTTCCATGTTGCCACCCGGCGCGAGCATGTACAGCGCCGAATCGAGCCATGGGAGGAACGGCTGCTCCACCTCTTGAGACCCGCAGGCCGGCGCCTTTGCGAGCATCGACTGTCCTGCCGACGCCGAGGAGACACCGAACGTCGCCATCGCAACGGCGCCGAACACCGCCACACACCCGCGCAGTGAACTCACCTTCGATTTCATTCGAACCAATCCTTTGGTTGGGTTGGAGTCGGCCATGCGGCTCCTCGACATGGGCATCCAGCCCATTCGCTGACCACCCACGGTACCCCAGAGCGACCCGTTGAGGAAGCCCAAATAAGTCAAAAAACTATTATCTTAAGTAAAGGAGATTTGCTGTCGACATCGGTGGCTCGGCGGGCGTGCCACACCACCGAAGTCTCCGTACCGTTCGGATCTGTGAAATTCTGAGTGCCGGGCACCAACACTCCCGCTCGGAACGCCGGTAAGGGCCCGTTCGGGTCGGAAACATGTCCGTTGGGGGACAAATCGGTGTCTATTCGTCGCTTTCGGGCCGTATCGCGCACGAAACATTCACGTCGCAACGAGTGGAGAAGTTGCCCATTTACGGCAATAACGATGAAATCTGAACGCCCGGCACCGCATATCAGCGACCCTTTCGGCGAGCGGTGAAGGTCTGCTGGCCCGAGCAGCTTCCGACGGAGAGCGTCACGACGGCCTTGGTGACGCGTTTGTTGGCGAGCCGTCCACGGACCGATATCGCGGTTCCGGCCGCGGGGGTTGCCGCGGCGATGAAGACGCCGTTGGGGGCGATCTTCGCCCGAGGAATGAGCGCGGTGCCGATCTGTGTGGTGAACTGCCCGGCCGTGATGCCAGGGCACAACATCGGGACGAATGCCGAGAACGCGCGGACGTCACGGCCCCCGCGAGCAACGCGGAATTTGACGGATGAGGTGCCGGGTGAGCTGCCGCGGTAGCTCCCGTCGTCAGTGGCGCGTGTGATCCAGCCGGCTGCACGTGCGACCGTGACCGGATACTCCGGGCTCACGACGGTTGCGGTGCCGACGGTCGCCACGGTGCGGAGGCGCTGGGAACCCCGGGGAAGCACGACGTACGCCTCGGCGGCCTCACGCAGGACGGTGGTGTATGCCACCCGTTGCCACGCCGTTCCCACACGCCGTTGAACGTCAACCCTCGTTCCGTTGAGTAGGCCCTTGGCGGTGATGATCGTTCGGAACGGGTAGCCGGCATAGGCGGGCCCCGTCGCCCGCACACTGAGCGTGGCGGAGGACGTGACGACGAAACTCCGGGTTGGCCCCACCTCGTAGCTTCCCGTGCACCCGGAGCAGATTCGCGAGACCTGCCAGTAGTAGGTACCGGGGGTGACGCTGGGCGTGCCGGTCATGGCGGCGGCACACTGGCCGGCGGGGAGGGTGTTCGGCGTGCTGGGGGGACCCTGTCGCGAGACGACACGGTCGTCGCGAAGCCGCCCATCCGTTCCGAACTCCGGCCCCGTCGCGAAACGAACCCCGTAGTTCGAGACGCCACCAAACAGTACGAATCCCCCGCCAGCGTCGGCGCTCCGGTACACCGGGCAGGTGAACGTCACGCCGATCCCGGCAGGATTCCCGGGAACCGAGGCGCCGTCGGCCGGCGTGAGCATCTCGATGGGAGCATCACCCGGCAAGGCGCTTGCCGTGGTGGCGAACAGCGTGGCGCCGCTCACCGCTGCAAGCGCCACGAACATGCGAATCCGACCGGTTTTTGTCATTCGAGGATTGTAGATGTTTGCCAACGTCCCCTGCTAGGCAGCAGAAACCGGCTAGATGTCGGTGCGTTTGCGGGCGGTCCAGACCTCTTCGCTCGGCCAGCGGTGGGCCCAATCGGGCGTCACGAACGTGTAGGTGGACGTTGCCCCCTCTGGGGCCTGCAGCTCGTTCAGCGACTCCACCGTGAAGCCACAGTCGCTCAGCAGTCGAATCATTTCGCCGTGAGGGAGGTGGAATTCGACGGAGTTGTCATCGTCCCAGTCGAAGCGGTGCATGCCGAAGTAGTTGCGGCGTAGTTCGGTTCCGGCCGGGTCGTCGGCCAGGTCAGCCATGCACATCATGAGCAGTGGGTGATTCGCAAGAAACGTCAGGCGGCCGCCGGGGCGCAAGAGCCGGGCGGCCTCAGGAATCCAGGCGTACGGATCGCACCAGATGCTGGCGCCGTACTCGCTGATGGCGAAGTCGAATGACGCGTCCGGTAGGGCGGTCCTTTCGGCGTTGCCGTGAAGGAGGGGGAACGTGACGTTGTGCTGTGTCTGAAGGCGTCGCGCCGTTGCCAGCTGCGCCTCGGAGTTGTCAATCCCCGTTGGCTGTGCGCCACGCCGGGCGAGCCACGACGAAACGTAGGCCGTGCCGCAGCCCAACTCGATCACATCGAGGCCCGAGGGATCTGGCGGAAACATTCGAACGTCCGACTCCGGCAGCCTCCAGATACCCCATGTGGGGGTGTTCGACGCCCAGTTGCGCTCCCCGGCGGCCACGTACTGCTCGGCCCAGCGGTCCCACTCGGCGCGGTTTCGTGTGACGTGTTCCGGGAGGTTGTCCACCGGGCAAGTGTGCCAGGTCGGCCTCACGCAGTGACAAGGGATGCACCCGCAGGAAACGGTTCGGTTCGGGCTCGTGCAGGAAAGAGCAAAGAGTCGCGAATCGGCATTGCATCTGACCGGGGTGGGCGTATCACTGCAGGCATGACCACTCGCCTGATTGGCACCTATGTATTCCGGAGGCACCTCGCCGCCTCTGTGATGGCATCGACACGTGTCGGGCGATCTGTGACTTCCCCGGCCGATCTCAACCAGAAGGAGCCGATCATGACCACAGCCACCTACACCGATCTTGATCTTTCCGCCATTGGGGCGTTGCTTGACCGCCTCGATCCGCAACCGACCGTCTGCTGCGTCGGCGGCTGCATCCACCATCGCGCCCACCACACTTCACGGTTTGACGACGTGGGGGACGGGCTGGTGTGACATGACAACCCGGACCCTCCCGCCCGCCGTCTGTTGTCGTGAAAAGCTTGCGGCTGACCTCGCCACTTTTGCCCACGTCAAACACGACATCGCCGACGCCCTCGCCCAGTTCGGATGGTCCGACGTCGATGCCTTTCGCGTCCTCGTCTGTGTCGACGAAGCCATCGCCAACGCGGTGTCCCACGGAGCGGGAGGGGGATTCGACGTACGCGCGGCCTACCGGGTCAGCGCTGAGCGAGCAACGCTCGTTCTGAGTAACACCAGCCCCGGTGCCCCATGCATCGCAAAGCCCATGCGGCTCCCCTGCGAGTCGAGTGAGCATGGGCGTGGCCTGATCCTGATGCGGGCGCTTGCTGATCGCATTCGGCTCTCCTGCCGCGCCACGCAGGCGACCGTGGCGCTGTCGTTCGTTCCCCACCCCACCGAGGATTGAGGAGGCCCATGATGGCCACCACCAACATCCATCAGGTTGAAGAGAAGATCGTGTGGACCCCATGCGCCATCTGTTGGGGACAACGTCAGGTCTTCGTCGACCGCAACGGTGAGGGCTTGGTGCCCGGCACCTGTACTCGCTGCATGGGCGTGGGTGAGGAAGCACGCTTCGTGTCGTGAGTCGCCTCGGGGTTGGATCGCGCGACGACGTGCGTTCTGGCCGCCGCGATGTCTGCCCGCTTGCAGAGTGACGGTGACGACCTCGGGAGTAGGGTCGCGGCACGCCTTTCCGCGCGGACGCAAAATGCAGTACTCCCGCAACCCCGCGCGGTCTCGACCCAGAAGGAGGCGGAAATGCCACGAAACATGGTGGCCCTGGCCCTCGCATTCGTCGGAAGCGTCGGTGTGAGTGCGGCCAACGCCACAGTTGACACGATCGTCCGCGCCACGGGGCCAACCCCGTTCGCCGCGGGCTGTAACGGAGCGACCCAGACCGGAACCAACTTCCCGAACGCCGAGGTTGAGCCGTGGATCGCGGCGAACCCGCGGAACCCGAACAACCTCATCGCGACCTGGCAGCAAGACCGCTGGTCGAACGGTGGATCGCAAGGCCTCGTCACCGGGGTCAGCAACGACCGCGGTCGGTCATGGACGCGCCCGACGCCGCCCACGTTCTCACGCTGTGCCGGCGGCAACGCCACGAACGGCGGCGACTACGAACGCGCGTCAGACCCGTGGGTCAGCATCAGTCCTAACGGAACAGCACACCAGATCTCGCTGTCGATCAACGACAGCAACCCGACCAGCGCGATCCTCGTGTCGTCCTCACGCAACGGTGGACAGACCTGGGGCCCGGTGGCCACGCTTCAGAAGGACACGGTTGCTGAGCTGTTCAACGACAAGGAGTCGATTACCGCCGACCCGACCAACTCGCGTTATGTCTACGCGGTCTGGGATCGTCTCCAGGTCCAGGATCCCAACAACCCGGCCTCGCCGTTTTCGGGGGATACGCTCTTCGCGCGTTCCGCCGACGGTGGCGTCACCTGGGAGCCGACCAAGACCATCCTCGACTTCCCCGACAACAGCGGCCAGCAGTCGCTCGGCAACCAGATCGTCGTGCTCGGTGACGGCACCCTGGTGAACTCGTTCAACCTGCTCGACAACGGCACCCCGCTGGTCGCCGTGATGCGTTCGACTGACAAGGGTGCCACGTGGTCGGAGCCGATCATCATCGATCTGCTCTTCACCAGCGCCATCACCGCTCAGGGCGGGGTGATCGATCCATCAGACGGCTCGCCCATTCGCACGGGTGATCTGCTCCCCGAGGTGGCCGCCGACCCGCGTCGCGGTTCGGAGACCCTGCACATCGCGTGGCAGGACCTGCGCTTCACGCTTCTCGGAGCGGTGGCGAACGACCAGATCGTGATGTCGACCTCCACGGACGGTGGCCTCACGTGGGGTGACCCGAAGCGTGTGAGTGCCAACCGGAACGTCCAGGCGTTCACCGGCTCGGTCGACGTGAACGACGCCGGACGCATTGGTGTGACGTACTACGACTTCACCAACGACGATCCAGCCGGCGGTCCGCTCGACACTGACGCGTGGTTCACAGCGTCACGCGACGGCGGAGCCACGTTCAGTGCCCGTGAGCGGCTGACAACCGACTCGTTCGACATGCGCGGTGCACCAAACGCGCGCGGTTTCTTCGTGGGCGACTACGAAGGCCTCACCCATGTCGGCAACCGCTTCATCCCGTTCTTCGTCAGTGCGAACAACGGCAACACGGCCAACCCAACCGACGGCTATTCGGCGAACGTGCGGCCGTCGTTCGCGGCGTCGGCCCTTGGTCCGCGTGTCGTCGCTCCCGGCGCTCAGGCCGGACCTGCGGCCACACGCGCCGCGCTACGCGGCTCACCGACGGCGCAAAAGATCGTCGGCGCCGTTCGCACCCGGTGACATCTGCGGTGTAACTGGTGTGGGTCGTCGGGGGAGGCGGCCCACACCATCCACCGTGAAAACGTTGGAACGCAGCGGGGCGAGGAGCAGAATGCTGGGTACGCAAACCGTGAAACGGAGGCGACATGCAAAGCTGGAGCGTGGGTGCCGCAGACGTTCTCCCTCATCATCCCGAGGTCGTCTACTCGGGGCCGACTGGGCGGGCCATCCTCGTCAACCTCCCTGCCGGGGAACGGATGGTCGAACACCAGGTGCACGAGCACACCTGGCTCGTGTTGACCGCGGGAAAGCTCGAGCTCGCCGACCCCGACGACGGTAACCTCACTGGCGGTCCGGGTCTGCTCATTCACTGGGACCCGAACGAGCGCCACGAGGTGCGGGCAATCGAGGACTCCCGGTTCTTGCTGTTGCTGGCGCCTTGGCCCGGGGATGGTCACCCGAGCGAGCGCGCACGGGCTCATCCCGACGCGCTGCCCGAGGGGTAGACGATTCGCGCGTCTCGGGGGCGCCGCCACGGGAGTCCTAGCGGAAGTCGCAGACCTTGCCATAGTGGATCCAGCTGATCTCGTTTGCGCTGTTGAGGCTGCCTTTGAGGCCTCCGGCGGTGAAGTCTCGTCCGAAGGGTGTGCGCGTGGTCGTGGCGTCGGGGAACAGTGCGCGTACCGTGGCGAATTTCGAGCCGATGCCGACGCCGCTCTCGGTGGTGATTTTGCGGCCGGCGGAGGGGGTCACGTCCCAGCCGACGAAACGACCGTTTTTCGACCAGAGCTGAAGTCCGCGGCGGTAGCGGGTGACGGCGAGGGCACAGTCACCGGCGGGGGCTTGGCTCAGTTGGGGGCCGATGACACCGGCGACGGCCGTGCGGGCCGTGCGGATCGGCTGACCGAAACGGATCTGGCGGGCGCTCTCGCCGCCTTCTTGGAAGATCTGAAGCCCGATGGGCGAGAGGGTCAGGAGCTTCGCCTCATCCGGGGCGGTGCTTGTGGCGAGGGCGGTTACCGAGCTGGCAGCGAGGGCCAGGGTGGTCAGTGCGGGGATCGTCTTCATGTCATCCTCAGTTGATCGCTTGGTATCGATTCGGCGGCGTCTCTCTGTTGCTTGCGTGTTCGATGGGACTGCTTAACCAACGAACGAACCACGCCGAGATATCCCGGCGCTTCGACTTCGGTTGTTGCTGCGGCACCTCAGGAGTGAATATTCCGCCGTTTGTCCCAGACCCGGTCCGGGAGCACGCGGCGCGTCCCGGGGCTAACTTCCGTGGAAAGCTCTCGCCCCGAGTCACATGCTCGCGCGTTCGGGTTTCCCGTAGCCATGAGGGGCAAAAACATCGGATGGACTCGGCACCGCCGTAGGTGACGCTTGGGTCGAAGCGTGCTCCGACCCCAGATTCTTCCGAGCAGGGAACCCTTCTGATGAAGACCAAGGACATCATGACGCGGCATCCGTTGACCGTGCATCCTGATGAGCGCCCCGAGGGGCTCACTCGACTCCTCACGGTGGCCCGGGTCCATCACATGCCCCTTGTTGACGACAAAGGCCTCGTCGGGATGTGGCTTTCGACAGATGAAGGGCCAATTGCTCTGCTCCGTCCAGAGACCGTTCACCAGACCACGCCGGAGGCGGATGCGTTCGAGACCGTCAAGGCTGTGCTCACCGACAAGGAAGCGGCGGTCGTCTGGGACGGCGATCGCATCGAGGGCATCGTTACCCGCTCAGATGCCCTTCGGGTGATTCGACAGGCGTTTGCTCAGGACGTCGGTCGGCGAGAGTCGCATCCGATCGTGGTTCGCCTGGTTGGCCCGGCCGGCGCCGGTAAGACCACGCTTCTTCTTCGCACCCTTCCGCTGCTGCGCGAATGTGAGGCGGGCATTATCCAGACAAATCCCGTTGATGCGGCCGAGGTGAGTCACATCCGGGGCACTCACGTCGTCGTTGATCCTCACGCACACTGGCGCAAAGGGTTTCGTTCCGCCGTGGAGGCCCTTGGTGAGATCCAGATCATCTTGATGGAAGACCGAGACGGTCCTCTCGAGCCGGACCGCGGTCTGGGCGAGAGCTTTCAGGTGCTTGTCGTCCCCGCGGCCGACGCCGAACTGATTCCCTCGGCGAGCCTTTCGGAAGCGCAAGCGCTCGTGCTCACGAAAACCGACGAACTCCCACAGGCGAGCGATCTGGCGGGGGTGGTTCAGAGAGTCCAGACCGAGCATCCCCACCTTGAGGTCATCGGCCTCGCCATCACGGTTGACGATCGAGGGATTGACCAGTGGAAACACTGGCTCGAAAGTCACATCCTGTCGTGCCTGCACTGACGGAGTCACGCGCTTTCGTGACGGCACGGACGAACCAACGATTCCCTGGGAGGTGGTGTCAGCGTGGCAAAAACGATTCAGACGTCCGGAGTAACGCTGAGTGAAACAGAGCGGGAGCAGCTCGATGCCTATTGGCGTGCCGCCAACTACCTGTCCGTTGGTCAGATCTACCTCCGTGACAATCCTCTGCTCCGTGATCCACTCGACCTGAGTCACATCAAGCCGCGTTTGCTTGGCCACTGGGGAACGACACCCGGCCTCAACTTCGTCTACGTCCATCTCAACCGCATGATCCGCGAACGGGATCTCGACATGATCTACATCGCCGGACCTGGGCACGGGGGTCCGGGCATCGTTGCCAACGTCTACCTCGAAGGAACGTACAGCGAGGTCTATCCGAACGTTTCCGAGGACGTCGACGGGATGCGGAACCTCTTTCGCCAGTTCTCCTTTCCCGGGGGTATTCCCAGTCACGTGGCGCCCGAAACTCCCGGTTCCATTCACGAAGGCGGAGAGCTGGGCTATTCGTTGTCGCACGCGTTTGGCGCGGCGTTTGACAATCCCGACCTCATCGTGGCCTGCGTCGTCGGCGACGGCGAGGCCGAGACGGGTCCGTTGGCGACATCGTGGCACTCGAACAAATTCCTGAACCCCGCCAGGGACGGAGCGGTCCTCCCGATTCTCCATCTCAACGGCTACAAGATCGCCAACCCGACGGTGCTTGCCCGTATCGACGAGGACGAGTTGATGAGCCTCTTTCGGGGCTACGGCTATCGACCGTACATCGTCGCTGGGAGCGATCCCGACGAGATGCACGAGCTCATGGCCGCCACGCTGGGCAACGTGCTCGATGAGATTCAGGAGATCCAGCAGACGGCGCGCACCGGCGTCCAATCACTGGAACGCCCGCGCTGGCCGATGATGATTCTGCGCACCCAGAAGGGGTGGACCGGTCCGGTCGAGGTCGACGGGAAGGCAACCGAAGGTTCCTGGCGATCGCATCAGGTTCCGCTTGCGAACCTTGTGAACCAGCCGGAGCACGTCGTGGCGCTCGAGGACTGGCTTCGCAGCTATCGCCCTGATGAGCTCTTTGACGACGACGGACGTCTCGTCCCCGAGCTCCGTACCCTCGCTCCCAGCGGTCGGCGACGCATGGGGGCCAATCCACACGCGAACGGTGGGCTTCTGCTTCGCGAACTTCGCATGCCCGATTTTCGCGACTATGCCGTTTCGGTTGAGCAACCGGGCAGGAGCACCGCCCAAGCCACCGCCGTGATGGGGGAGCTCCTCCGCGATGTGATGCGGCTCAACGCCGATCAAGAGAACTTCCGCGTCTTTGGGCCCGATGAGACGGCGTCGAACCGACTGTCCGCGCTGTTCGAGGTCACTGATCGCACGTGGATGGCCGAGCGCGAGCCCGGTGATGAGAGCCTTGCCCCCGACGGGCGGGTCATGGAAATCCTCAGCGAGCACACCTGCCAAGGATGGCTGGAGGGATATCTCCTGACCGGAAGACACGGACTGTTCAACACGTATGAGGCGTTCGTGCACATCGTCGACTCCATGTTCAATCAGCACGCCAAGTGGCTCAAATCGACGAGCCAAGAGATCCCGTGGCGGGCGCCGATCGCCTCGCTCAACTACCTGCTCTCATCTCATGTGTGGCGGCAAGACCACAACGGTTTCTCCCACCAGGACCCCGGCTTCATTGACCATGTTGTCAACAAGAAGGCGGAGATCGTGCGCGTCTATCTCCCGCCGGATGCGAACACGCTCTTGTCGGTCACCGACCACTGCCTTCGGAGTCGCAACTTCGTCAATGTGATCGTCGCCGGCAAGCAGGAAGCACTGCAGTTCCTCGACATGGACGCGGCGATCAAGCATGCGAGTGCCGGCGTCGGAATCTGGGAATGGGCCAGTAATGATCGTGGCGCCGAGCCCGACGCTGTGATGGCGTGTTGCGGCGACGTGCCCACGCTCGAGGCACTGGCGGCAGTCGACTTCTTGAGAACGCGGCTCCCGGACCTTCGACTCCGTGTTGTCAACGTCGTCGATCTGATGACCCTCCAGCCCGAAGAGGAGCATCCCCATGGTCTCTCCGACCGCGAGTTCGACACGATCTTCACCACCGATCGGCCGGTCATCTTCGCCTTTCACGGCTACCCATGGCTCATCCATCGTCTCACCTACCGTCGCACCAACCACGACAACATCCATGTGCGCGGCTACAAGGAAGAGGGCACGACGACGACGCCGTTCGACATGGCCGTTCGCAACGACATGGATCGGTTTCATCTCGCGATCGACGTGATCGGTCGCATCCCGGGTCTGGCCGTCCGCGCCGCCTACGTCATTCAGGAAGCGCACGACCTTTTGACCGCCCATCGTGAGTACGTACAAGAACACGGGGATGACATCCCGGAGATCAAGAACTGGATGTGGCCTGAGTGACCGAGACCATCCTGTGTCTCAACGCGGGCTCGTCGTCGCTGAAGTTCGCCTTACGGGATCCTCAGGGCGGTGCCCTGCTTCACGGTGCCGTCGAGGGTATTGGAGCCGGTCGTGCCCGCGTCTGGTCGCGTGACGCGTCCGGTGCGGACACGGTGCACGGGGGCCGTCCGGTGGATGATCATTCGGTGGCGACGTCCCGAATGCTGGAGGTGCTTGATCGATGTGATGTGTCGACGTTCGCGGCGGCGGGGCATCGCGTGGTGCATGGCGGACGCGACCTTGTGGCCCCAACTCGTATCGACGCACCGGTTCTTGATGCGTTGCGTGAGCTCGTGCCGCTCGCGCCGCTGCATCTCCCAGCGCAGATTGCGGCGATTGAGGCAATCACGGAATGGTTGCCGTCACTCCCGCAAGTCGCGTGCTTCGACACGGCATTTCACCGACGCATGCCGGAGGTCGCACAACGATTCCCGTTGCCGGAGTGGGCCTGGGAGGAGGGAGTGTGTCGATTCGGTTTCCATGGTCTCTCGTACGAGCGCGTCGTCGAACTGCTGGGTCCGCGCTCCGGTCGCGTGATCATCGCTCACTTGGGCAGCGGTGCCAGCTTGGCGGCGGTCGACAACGGCGCGCCGATCGATACCACGATGGCCTTTACCCCGACCGCGGGGATCATGATGGGTACCCGTAGTGGGGATCTCGACCCGGGCGTGATCACCTCGCTTGTTCGGGATCGGGGGATGAGTGCCGACGACGTCGATCATCTCGTCAACGATCAGTCGGGTCTTCTCGGCGTTTCGGGCACCACGGCAGACATGCGTGAGCTCCTCGATCTCCGCCGGACGGATCCTCGTGCCGCGCGGGCGGTGGCAATGTTCTGTCGATCTGCGCGCAAAGCGATCGGTGCCCTTTCCGCGACGCTCGGAGGCGTGGACCAGCTCGTCTTCACCGGCGGTATCGGGGAGCGGGCGGCACCGGTGCGGGCGGAGATCTGTGCCGGGCTCGGCTTTCTGGGCATCAGTATCGACGCTCAGCAAAACGCTATTGGGGCACCGATGATCAACGTCGACGGCGCCGGGTGCATCGTTCGCATCGTTCCCGCTGATGAGGATCGTGTCATCGCGCGTCACACCGCTGCGGTTGCCTTCGCGCGAGCACCGACAGTGTGATCCGGACACGACACCGCCTCTGAAGTGCGCGCGGCAGTTCACCGTGCTGAGATTCGGTACTCGTGCGTTTCGCCGGGGGATACCGTGAACGGTTGGTCGACGACCTGGAGGGTGATGGGTGCCGCCGTCGATGGGCGGGAGCGGACGGTGAGGGTATCTCGCGTGATGTCGAGTTCCAGACGGTGGCCTCGGTAGACGACCTCGAAGCGCAATCGGGCCAGCTCGTCGGGCAGCCGCGGGTTGAGGTGGATCGTGTCTTCGCGGATGTCGAGTCCGGTGTAGCACCGCTGCAGAACGTCCACCGCGCCACCCATCGCTCCCAGGTGGATGCCCTCGCCCGTGGTGCCGCCCTGTGTGTCGTCGACGTCCGACGCCAGGGCCTCCAGAAGTAGGCGCCAGGAACGCTCTCGGTCGGTGCGGGCCAGCACCCACGCGTGTGCGACGCGACTGAGTGTCGAGCCGTGCGACGTGCGTGCCAGGAAGTAGCGGACCGTCTCGGGGATGGAATCCGGATCGAAGTCATACCCGAGGCGGTCCAACACGGCCGTGAGCTCCTCGGCAGTGAAGAGGTAGAAGAGCATCAGCACATCGGCCTGCTTAGAGAGCTTGTAGCGGTTGGTCGAATCGCCTTCGGATTCCAAGATCAGGTCCAGGCGTCCGATGTTCGAGTACGTCGTGCGGTAGCGGTCCCAGTCAAATTCGATCAAGTCGTCATATCCCCGAAACTGGGTGAGCCGTCCCTGATCGTCGAACTCGACGTTCAGTGTGCGGCTCAGCCGCTCCCACTGTTCGAGCTCCTCGTGGCGCAGGTCGAGGCGGTCCCAAAGCTCGCCTCCGTGCGCACCGCCCAGAACGTTGACGGCATCGAGTGTGCGTGCCATCACCCAAGCGGTCATGACGTTGGTGTACGTGTTGTTCGTGACTCCCGCCCCGGGGGTTTGCGGACCTCCATCGTGAAACTCATCGGGACCCATAACGCCGGCGATGTCGTATCTGTCAGCTTCGGGGTCATGGACGGCGATGGAGGACCAGAAGCGCGAAATCTCGATGAGAAGCTCTGCGCCATAGCTGCGAAGAAATGCGACATCTCCGGTGACCTGAAAGTATTTCCAAACGTTGTAGGCGATGGCGAGTCCAACATGGCGCTGCCGGTGTGAGTTGTCGGCCACCCATCTGCCTGATCGAGCGTTGAAGAGCTTTCTGGGTGTCTCCTCGCGTCCATCGCTGCCGCTCTGCCACGGGAACATCGCGCCGTGGTGACCGCTTCGGCGAGCCAAAAGGCGGGCGTGATCAAGCCGCCGGTATCGGTACAGGAGAAGGGCGCGACTGAGTTCTGGGAATCGAAGGTTGAAGAAGGGGAAGATAAAAAGTTCGTCCCAGAAGACATGGCCTCGGTACGCCTCGCCGCTCAACCCACGCGGCGTGACACCAGCGTCGAGATCAACCGAGTGGCGGGGCGACAGCGCCTGCAAGAGATGAAGGACGTGCAGGTTGACGATGGTGGACGTTCTTCCCTCGACGTCGAGCCAAATCGCGCATGTGGCCCACAATCGTTCCCACTCGGCACGGTGGTCACCAATGATCTCATCGAAGGGCTTCGCCTGCACCGCCGCGGCTTGTGCTGCGGCGCCGCACTCGGAGATGGCGGTGTCACGGGAGGTGAATACGGCGACCACTTTGTCGATCTCGACAGCATCGCCGTCCTCGATGTCCAGTGAGACGTGCTGTGTGATGTGCGCCGGGGCCCGCGTGACGGAGCGATCCGGTCGCGTCTCGGCTCCGGCACGAATGCGAAGGCGTGCGGCCTGTGCGATGCGGATCCGCGACTGAGTGGTCTCCGCAGTGAGAAGCACGGTCTCCGGGTCGACTTCGTCGACGGTGATGCCGGTGAGGTGGCACTCGGCAAGATGGCGGTACTCTCGTACCCCGGCGTTGGCAACATCCCCATCGAGCGTCGCCTGAATCGTCAGGCGTCCCGACCACCCCTTGGGGATTATCCGTGTGTGGAGTGCGGCGAGATGGCGATTGTCGACGGAGACGAGTCGCCGTTGTTCAACGGCGACGCTGCGATCCTCTGCATCGTGTGCGATGAGACGACGCACGAGAATGCCGTGCCGAATATCGAGTTCCCATCGCTCCGACAGCACCTGCCACCCGTCGGCATCAAACCAATCACCGTCGCCGATGCGAAAGGTCACTAGGAGCCAATTGGGGGCATTGACGAGGTCCTCATGTTCGAATTCCTCACCCATGATGGTGCTCGTGAGTCGGTTGTAGACACCCGCGAGATACGTCCCCGGGTAGTGGAGCCCATCCGCGGGCGATTCGGGCGATGTTCCTCGCGTCGCCAGGTAGCCGTTGCCGGTCGAGCACAACGCTTCGCGGCGTGGCTCTTCGGGCGTGTCGATGCCATCGAACGGCAGAACCCATTCGGCAGCACCCGCGTGGCCTGTCGCACAACACGCGAAGCGTTCAACCACATCCACCTCGGTCAGGTTGCTGGCCGTGGCAGTGGCGCCGGCGGCGATCAAGGCGGCGGCATGTTCTCCCGTCCCGACGCCGATCACCTGGCGAAACCCGCCGGCTGCAGCGGCCGCGACGCCCGCCAGTGAATCTTCGATGACGACGCCCCGATCGGGCGGCACCTTGAGGCGAGTTGCAGCTTCTCGAAATGATGCGGGGTCTGGCTTGCCGGGGAGGCCGAGTCGCTCAGCTTCGACGCCGTCGACGCGAACGCCGAATCGATCGAGTCCAGAGGCGGCCAAGACATCGTCCGCGTTGCGGCTTGCGGACACCAACCCGGTGCGTACTCCCGCTCGCCGAAGTGCCCGAACCAGCGCGACCGCACCGGGTACGACGGCCACACGTTCCGAGCCCAACAGTCGGCGAAACATCTCCTGTTTCTGGTTGGCGAGAGCCCACACCGTGGCATCTCCCGGGGCGTCTGACGATGTCCCTCTGGGAAGCGCGATCCCGCGCGATGCCAGAACCGCGGCGACCCCCTCATCGCGCAGCCGTCCGTCGAGGTGCCTCGGGTAGTCCAGGTTGGGATCGAAGGGCGCAACTCGGGTTCCCGAGACATCAGCATGCTGCGGGAAGTAGGTGTCGAACAGCTCTGTCCACGCGCGCGCGTGGAGGTCTGCGGTGTCGGTGAGCACTCCGTCGAGATCAAAGATGACGGCATCGACGAGATCGACGTCGATGATGATGCGCGAACTCATTCCATCCTGCCGTTGTCACCGAGGCTCTCCCCGAACCGGCGCATGTGGCACCGGTGCGGGAACACAGCTGTCAGCTTGACGGCACGGGAGTGGCCGATGCGACCTTCAGCGGGTGAGGGCGCGTGAGGAGAACCTCGCAGGGAGAGTGGTAGGCCACGTACTTTGCGAAGCTGCCGAGCAAGATGCGCTCCCCAAGCCCGCGATGAGATGACGCGACGATGAGGTCGGGCTTCGCCTCGCGAGCCCATTCGCACGCTGCGCTGGCTGGGTCGCCTTTGAGAAGGATGCCGTTCGCCTGCCCGGTTGAGGCGACGAGATCACGGAGCCACTCCTCAGCCTCGACAAACGTGGTCGTGGGATCGGGAACGAGGGCATACCCCATGGCGATATGGCTGAGAGGCCACTGGATGACGTGGACGATGGAGAGGGTCTCTGCGCCCAGATGAGCGAGGGACCGCGCCTCGTCGAGCGCCCGCATCGACGGCTCTGACCCGTCGACGCACACTGCGATATGCCGAAACGGGGCGGGCGACGGGGTCGGCGGCTCACCGCCGGGTCGTGTCAGCAGAACCGAGCACGAGGCATGGGCCGCCAGATACGACGCAAAGCCTCCCAGCATCATCCGATCAATGAATCCACGGTGGGTGCCCGCAACAATCAGGTCGACATCATTTACGTCCGACCATTCGATCACGGCCGCCGGTGGATAGCCGGCAACGAGTTCGCTGTGACCATTTCGGGCACGTGCGAGATCGGACAACCACTCCTGAAAGCGGCGGGTCATGGCGTCAGAGGGGGCGGGTATCGTCAGCCCGTCAGCCGCGATCGCCGACAGGCTCTCGGGTGAATGGAGGAACGTCAGTTCGCCGGGTCCAAAAGTTCGCAGGCGAGCCGCTTCGTTCGCCGCGTCAATCGAGGCCGATTCGCTGTCGACCGCGCAGGCGATGTGCCGATACGGGAAGGATGACGCACGTGCACTCGCTGTCGTTGTTTTCTGGCCGCTGCTAACCGTCGACATCGTCCCTCCTCGGTGTTGTCGCTCGTAACGCTATGCGCGTGAGCTGGGAGGACCATCCGGGGTTTCCCGGCTACCGGATCCGAGGGGACTACGGGCTTCCCTGGTCGTGCCCTGGGCACGCTGGGCGGCAGGTGTCGACACAGCCCGAGGTTTCTCCTGTCTCCGCGGCACGATGACCCTGGCTAGAACAGCGAAACGAAGCCAAGTACTCCCAGGCACATCGCCAGCAGAGCGATCAGAACGCCGATCACGACTGCTTCGGTCCTTCCGACGGCGAACGACCCCATCAACTCGCGATCCCGACTCAGCTTCCCCAACACCACCAGAAGAGGGAGGAGCAGGACGGCATTGACGACTTGAGTGAGGTAGAGGACCTTGACGAGGGGAATGCGCGGAATCATGACGACGGCGGCCGAGACCGCGAGCACACTGACAAACGTGCCGTAGAAGAGTTTGGCCGTGTGCGGAGCATCGTCCAGGGCCGCCTCCTCGCCAAACGCTTCGCTGACCGAGTAGGCCGTCGAGAGGGGAAGGATGCATGCTGCGAGCAGGCCAGCTCCGATCAGTCCCAGGGCGAAGAGTCCGGACGCCCATCCCCCTGCCAGCGGTTCCAGGGCGAGCGCCGCATCCTTGGCATCGGTGATCGTTCGACCGTCGGCGTTCAGGGTCGCGGCGCACGCAATGACGATCATTACCCCGATGAATCCGGTCAGAAGAGATCCGACCACAACGTCGATGCGTTCATACCGAAGGTCGGCCGGGGTGAGCCGCTTGTCAACGGCATAGGACTGGATAAATGCCAGCCCCCACGGAGCCAACGTTGTCCCGACCGTTGCCGCCGCGATCAGCACGCCGTCCTGCGTCAACGGCAGTCGCGGAACGACGAGGCCAACGGCGGCCTGTCCCCAGTCAGGCCCGGCCAGCACCCCCGCGATCACGTATGCGACAAATACCGACGACAGAACCAAGAGAACGCGCTCGATACGGCGGAACCCTCCGCCCATGATGAGCCAGGCAACCGCAAGGCCAGACAAGGGAACACTCAGAAGCGGCGAGACGCCGGCGAGCTGAAAGCCCGCCGCAATTCCGGCGAACTCGGCGCACGTGGTGCCAACATTCGCGACCAGAAGGAGGGCGACAGCTGCCATTGCGACGCGCACTCCGTACCGCTCACGCACGATGCCGGTGAGCCCTTGGCCCGTCACGACGCCAATTCGGGTTCCCAACTCGTGGAAGACGATGAGCGCGCCTGTCGAGAGAACCAGCACCCAAAGGAGGCGGTACCCGTGGTCGGCGCCGAGAATCGAGTAGGTCGTGATACCCGCCGGATCGTCGTCCGAGAGCCCGGCGAGCAGCCCCGGCCCGACGACCGCAAGCAGTGCTGCGATACGCATCTTCACCGACGTCGTCCGCGACGCATCCGTATGCGGTGACCCCCGGGAAGTCGTTCGGCGAGGAGCTCTTCGAGAACGTCGTCCACAGCGACCGCGCCGATCACATCTCCGGCGTCGTCAAGGACGGGGAGTGCCAGGATGTCGTGGATGGCGAATTCCCCGATGACCGACTCGATCGACGCGTCCCACCGTACTGACGGCGTCGGTACGGTGTCGAACCGATCGGTCAGGAGATGCCGCGCAGGGATCGCCCGGAGCTCCGTTTGGGCGTCGACGACAAAGACGGTTACCAAGGCATCGAGCGTCGGCCCAAAGTCGCGGATACGTTGACGGATCTCGTCCGGGGTTGCGTCGGACCCGACGACGATGACATCAGGGTTCGATTAACCCTGCGGCGGTATGAGGGGGATGGGTGATCAAACGTCGCAACTGATCGGCGCGATTTGACGCCATGCCCTCCAGGACGGTCTCGAGGGTGTCTCGACGGAGATGTCGCAACGCCGCCGCCGCGTCGTCTTGGGGCATACGAGAAACGAGGGCGGCGCTTGTACGTGTCGGGAGGAGCCCCAACAGGCGGCCGGTGGTTTGGGGGCGAATGCGGCTCAGTGTCGCCGCAGCGAGATCGGGTGGAAGTGAGGTGACCACCTCCGCTCCGCGGTGCGTCGGAAGGCCTCCGACGAGTTTGGCCACCGCGGCGGGTGGCAGGCGGTCGGCACCTCGCCCAGGTATCTCGAGCTGAAGCGCGTGACCCCGGCCGGACATCAAGTGGATGTCGGCCCAACCGATGAGGTGGTCGTCAGCGCGCACGAAGTGCGAGAGACCCAGACGGTGAAGGATCGACGCCGTTCCGATCTCGACTCCCGCAACGCGGAGTTCGTGCCCTTCGCGGGCGAGCCGCACGTCCCCCACCCGTCCGAAGCGACGGCCGGTGGTGTCGAGAACTTGGACGTCCAGAACGTCGCGGACGAGAGCGACCTCCCCCGGCGGCGAGTCGTGTTCGTCGTCCATCGGTGACCGGGGACGGATCTCGATGAGCTGAGGTTCGAAACGGACGACATCGGTCCAGGAGATGTAACGGCGCGCGCCGTTTCGTCCCTCGGAGACAACAATCCGTCGGACGTTCGGTTCGGTATCGGCGAACATGACCGTCATGTCGCGAAGTCGCCCGACGCTCTCCCCGGAACCAGCGACGACCTCGCTACCGACGAGATCCGACAGGCGAGACGTCGTGTTGTGATCGTTCGTCTGATTCACGGTGATGGGCTGTGGCGGGCAATCAGGCGTACTGGCACCAGCTCGCTTCGTTGTCAGGTGTTGTGCTTGGGGTGCCGAATCTCGACTCCGCCAAAGACGGCGAGAGCATCCACAAGAAGTGTCGGAGCGTTCTCCGGCAGGTCGCCTGAGTGCTCGGTTTTGTCCTCGACGCCGCCGAAGAACGGTGTCGCCTTAACCGTGAGTCTCCAACCATGGGGAACGACGATATCAATGCCCCCGAAGGCCGCCGTCGCGGTGATGCGAGCACCCTCCGGGGCGGGTCTGGCGTCGTGCAGATCGAGTTCCACGCCGCCAAACACTGCGGTGAGCGACGCGCCTCTGAACGTTTGAGATGCATTGACGAGCGTTGGTCCACCGAATATCCCGGAGGCGACGACCACATCTCCCGACTCGGTTCGCGGGAGACGTCCGGCCCCGCTCCATCGCGCAATGGTTGCCACGCCAATCACGATCAGGGCGGTGGGCCAAATGTAGCTCCAGGCGTCCCCGGGGAGCACGTCCGTCGTCGCCAGAAGGAGGAGTACGCCAACGGCGATGAGGAGGTACGGGCCGATCTGACCATGGCTGCGTTCCACGAGCTGAAAAACGCCCATCACGATGAGGACCGTCGGCCACCATCTGTCGATTGTGTTGCCGGCATCGAGAGCATCGGCGCTTTGCAGCAAGTAGAGCGTCCCGATTGTGATGATCACGAGTCCCAGGAGGACGCGACCGAGGTCGAGCGTTGGTGGCTCGTCGATGGTCCGACGGTGTGGTCGCAGTGACGAAAGCGACCGGTGATGCATTGTCGATCTCATTTCGCGTCTCCCTTTCGTGCGGAACGTCACGGCTCCCTCTGAATGCTGATCTGCGTCCTCCAACGAGTGCATCCGGCCGTCTCCGGGATTCTCTGCGGTCAACTACGGACGTCGATCGGTCGGCGGCATCAGCCGACGCCGTGAACGGCCGCACTACCAGGATCAGGTGGCCAGTGCGGGGACGCGAAGGGCACGCAGTGCGTTGAGGATGACCGCGAGATCGATGCCCTCCTGAAGGAGAGCTCCCGGTAGGGGCGCAATGAGACCGACCGCAGCGAGGCCCATCGCAATGACACTCGCCCCGATGCCAAAGACAACGCTTTGCCGGGCGATGGAGAAGGCCCATCGACTGCTTGTGATTGCGTCAGCGATGCGTTCGAAGCGATCGACGAGGACGACGGCGTCGGCGGTTTCGGACGATATCGTTGCTCCGGTGCCCGCCATTGCGATCCCGACGTCGGCGGCCGCGAGTGCCGGCGCATCGTTGATGCCATCGCCAACCATCATGACGGGTCGCGCGCCGGCCTGGCCGAGAAGGGATGTGACGATGCCGAGCTTTTGCTCCGGGGTTTGGTCCGAGTAGACCCGGTCGACACCGACGTTGCGCCCAATCGTCTCCGCAACCGCGGCGCGATCACCGGTGACCAGGGCGACGTGCCGGACGCCCTGAGCACGCAGCCGCGTGATCGTTTGGGCCGCGTCATCACGAAGGCGGTCACCGAAGACCACGGCGCCGACGAGGGAGCCGTCGATGCTGACCGCGACCAGCCCGTCACCTGGTTCGCGATCTTCGAGAGCGGTCGAATCGACCTTTAGCGCCCCGGTGGAACGCACCCACTCTGGCTCCCCGGCAACGACCTGATGTCCCGCGACGGTGCCGCGGACGCCGCGACCCATTTCTTCGACCACGTCGATCGGAAACGTGAGCGGGATATCGCGTGTGAGCGCCTCGTTGACGAGGGCGCGTGCGACGACGTGACTCGAGAGCTGCTCGACCGAGGCGGCCATCTGGAGAACCTTCTCCGGGTCGACGTTGGCGGAGGTTACGATGCGTCGGACCTCGGGCGTCCCGGTCGTCAGGGTTCCGGTCTTGTCAAGGAGCACTGTCCGAACGTCCGCAAGTCGCTCGACCACCCCTGCTCCTTTGAGGATGACTCCCGAACGTGCGGCACGAGACATGCCCGATACCAAGGCGACCGGTGCGGCAAGTATCAGCGGGCAGGGCGTCGCGACGATCATCACCGCAAGTCCGCGGATGGGGTCACCCGAAAATGCCCACGCCGTCCCGGCGGTCACGAGGGTGATGGGCAGAAAGATGGCCGCGTATCGGTCGGCGAGCCGCAAGAATGGGGCGCGGTTGGCCTCCGCGGCGATGACCAAACGGACAATCGCTGCGTATGAGCTTTCGGCCGCGGGTCGCGTGGCACGGATGTCGAACGCTCCACCGGCATTGGATGTGCCGCTACGGACCGGGCTGCCGTGTCGGCGTTCGACGGGAAGTGGTTCACCGGTGAGGGCCGATTCGTCGACGACAGCACGATCGCTCTCCACGACGCCGTCGGTGGGGACGATCTCGCCAGAGCGAACAACGATGCGATCGCCCACTTGGATGTCATCGACCGCGACTTCGACGACGTGATCGTCGATGTGGACCAACGCAGACCGCGGAGCGCGATCGACCAGTAGTTGCAGCTCGCGGCGGGCGCGACCACTCGCCAGGGCCTCAAGCGCGTTTCCCCCCGTCCACATCACGGCGATCACCGCCCCAGCGAGATACTCGCCAAGTGCGAGCGCGCCGACCATTGCCAGTAGGGCGATGACGTCAACTCCGAACTGCTTTCGGATGATGGCGCGAACGATCGAGACGACGAGCGATGCGACGACCGCGACGATCTCGGCTGACCAGACGATGTCTGCCACCCGCTCGGCCCCTGCGAACCACAGGGCCCCGCCGAGGGCCAGCACCAAAACCGCCGCGATGCCGGCGATGGTATTTCGGGACGAGGTCAGCGGGCGTCGTAGTTGTCGAGGCGTCACGTTTGCACGCGGAGGTGTGGGTGTGGCGGGCATTGATGGGATGGTCGTGAGCTTGCCGTTCGCGGCACATGCACGAGAGGGGAGATCCGCGGAGCCTTCCTGCGGGCCATCCGCAGCGCGTTTCACGGAGCTGCCATCCGGAATTGGCCGACCGACGATAGCGGCGTTCTACGGTCGAGATCGCGCTCGTCCGGCGAGATCGTCGGGGTGGCTGCCGGTCCGGCCGACATCGAGATCGCAGAGGGGGAACGATGATCACCGCAACACGTGAACGGGATACCGAGATGACCCGCTTGGCGACCTTGGTCGACCGACTTGAGGTCGGATCGACGGACGTGTGCTCAGTGCCTGGGTGTGTCCATTACCCAGAGAGCACGGGGCAACGCGGTGGCAGCACCCGCCAGCGTCGCCGTGTCGAGGAGGCGGAGAGCACGGTCGCTCGGCCGATGATCGCGGCGAGTGTCGGCTTCGTCGGAAGTGTCGGTCTGCTTCTGACGCTGCAGATTGCACTCATCGCGTGACGACGAAGATGCGTGGGTACGTCGCCCCGGCGGCCGACTAGTCCGTCGTCGGGACGCGGGTGAGAAGCACCTCGCACGGGGCGTGGTAGGCAACGTAGTTCGCGAAGCTCCCGAGCAACAGCCGATCAATGATTCCACGGTGCGACGCGGCGACAATGAGATCCGGTGCCGCTTTCTCGGCCCACTCGCAGACCGCAGCGGGCGGATAGCCCTTGAGAAACACCGCATTTCCCTCGCCGGCTGATGCCACCAGGTCGTTGAGCCACCGTTCGGCACGAATGAACGTGTCCGTCGGGTCGGGGACCTCCGCGTAGCCCATCACCACATGGTTGAGCGGCCACTGGGCCACGTGCACGATCGACAGTTTGTCGGCTCCGACTTCCGCAAGGGTTCGTGCTTCCTCAAGTGCCCGACGTGACGGTTCGGAGTCGTCGACGCAGACTGCGATGTGGCGGAACGGAACCCCTTTTGACATCGTCGTTGTGGAGTCCGGCCGAACGACGAGTACGGAACAGCTCGAGTGGGCCGCGAGGTAGGATGCGAAACCGCCGAGGAGGAGGCGTTGTACGGCGCCCCGGTGTGAACCGGCAATCACGAGGTCGACCTCGTGATTGGCAATCCAGTCGACGATGACCCCGGGTGGATAGCCGTCGAGGAGTTCCCCACGGCCGGAGCGAGAACGCGCGATCGCCTCGAGCCACAGCGTGAACCGTTCCCGGTCCTTGGCGGCCATTGGAACGCCGTGGAGGGGCGGAAACGCTCCCACGACCGGACTCGGTTCGACCGCATGGAGGAAGGTCAGGCGGCCGGCGGAGAACGAACGGAGTCGTGCCGCTTCGTCAGCGGCCTCGACTGCGACGGGGCTGTCATCGATGCAGCAGGCGATGTGCTGGTACGGGAGTGCGGTCGGCTGCGATTGCGTGTGCGCCGTTGCGGGGTTCGGTGCGGTGCTCATTGGTTCTCTCCGATGCCGTGCTCGTCGGCACGCTGACAAAGTTCTGCACGAACCTGATCGAAGCGTGTGCCGAAGACAAACGCCGTTTGGAGGCGGGCAATCTCAAAAATCCGCCTCAAGATGGGATCGCAGTTGAGGATTCCGACGCCGCGTCCGGCGCCACGAGCTCGCGCAGACAGGGAACTCAGCGAGCCCAACCCCGTGGAATCAACCAGGCCGACATCGCCGAGGTCGACAATGACGTCGCGATTTCGAAAACGGGCTCGTGCGAGGGCGCTCCAGAACTCCGGAACGGTGTAGATATCGAGTGGACCATGGATCTCGACGACCAACACTCCGCGTCGTTGGCTCGTCAGAACTGTGAAGCCCGTCTCGTCAGTCGGTAGCTCATCACCGGCTTCGTCGGGCAGTGGCATCCGACGGACCTCGGCCCTGCGCCGTGTCGGTTGGGTTGTCCTCTGGGCGAGCAGGGCCGCCATGTTGTCTCCCTCGTATCTCGAGCGGTCGCCATGAACACACACGTTGACGATGCCCGGCGGCTTTGGAGCGGGCGTCCGGGTCGTCCCTGATCCGCAGGTGGGGGAGAGCACGTAACGCGGGTGGTGTTCTGCGGAGGCGATGCACGGCTCACCCGCGTGGTGGCTCCGTGGCCTGACGGTCGTGGGCGCTGTCGGCTCGCGGCACGATCAACGCAAACAGTGGGTGCAGAGGAGAAAACATGCTGACGGCAGCCGTGGGTGATCGTATCGTCGTTCGGGGACACCACACGGGCGAGCCGGATCGTGACGCGGAGATCCTCCGTGTCGACGGGAAAGACGGTGGTCCCCCTTACCGTGTGCGATGGAGCGATGATGGACACGAGAGTCTCTTCTTTCCGAGCTCTGACGCGCACATCGACCACCTTGTGCACCGGACGAGGGGTCGGGCGAAGTGAGTCGGAGCACTCTCACGCCCCCAATAGAGGCGCTCATCACCGCCGCCGGGAGGGCGCCGTCGTCGCACAACACTCAGCCGTGGCTGTTTGCTGTCGAGGAATCGACGATCGTGCTTCGCGCGGACAGGACGCGGGCGCTGCCTGTCAACGATCCGCTCGACCGGGAGTTGGTGATCAGTTGTGGCGCCGCGCTCTTTAACCTCCGTGTCGCGGCCAGCAATGCCGGCTTCGCCCCACTTGTCACAATCAGTCCCGAGCGGGAGGATCCCGATCTTTTAGCGATCGTCGAACTCCGCAAGGGGGGACAACCGACGAGCGAGGAAGAAGCACTCGGCGAGGCAATTGTGATGCGGCGCACCCATCGTGACGCCTTCGCGGAGACGCCTCTTCCCGAAACGGTCGTTCAGGAGATGACGCGGGCGGCTGCCGACGAGGGTGCCGAGTTGATCGTGGTGGAGGACAGCGAGTTTCATCGCCAGGTCGCCGCGCTCGTCCTTGCGGGTGATCGTCGCCAGTTCAACGACCCTCAGTGGCGCCGGGAACTGGCCCTGTGGATGCACGTGAGGAGCACCGGGGATGGGCTGCCGGTGAACACCATCACCGCTGGCGCAACGCGAACATTTTTGAGCCATGTCGATGTTGGGGAGCGCGTCGGAGCGAAAGACGCCGGTCTCGTTGATTCTGCGCCCCTCCTTGCGATCGTCGCAACGGAATCCGACAACCAAAGCGACTGGGTCGACGCGGGTCAGGCACTCGAACACGTTCTTCTCCTCGGCGCCTGGCAGGGTGTCCAGGCGGGCTTTGTGAATCAGCCCTGCCAGGTGCAGGATCTGCGGCCAGTGCTTCGCTCGCTTCTCCCTCAGCGGCGATCTCCGCAGGTCGTCCTTCGGCTCGGCTATCCGGAAACGGCGGGCAGTGCCACGCCGCGTCGCGAGGTTACGTCGGTCCTTTTGTGAGGGCGTTCTCGGCGTCGCGGAATCTCCGCAGCGCCGGGATGCGCCGCACCCCGGCCATCGCCACCAGCGCAACCACGGTAACACTGCTGATCACGACCCACTCCTGCACGTTGGGGGTTGTGGCCTCGAAGAATGCTCGCACCGAGCCGTTGCGGAGTCCGATTGTCATGAGGCCGGCGAACCCTGCGACCATTGCCCAGACCCACCACCGAACTCGTCCTGTTCCCGTCTCGCGTTCAAGAATGACGACAACACCGAGTCCAAGAGCTGTTGCGATGATCACCGCAGCGGTACGCCCGGCCATGATGCTCCCGTCGTGGGCCCACCGCACGGTCAGGTAGCCCGCGGCGATCGCGCCGGCGATGATCACCCCGATGGGCACGGTGAACACCGCCAAGCGCTGAAGAAAGCGGTCGCTGTGCACCGGCCCGCTGCTTGGAGCAAGGGCCAGGAAGAACGCCGGGATCCCAATCGTCAGCGAGGACGTCACCGAGAGGTGGCGCGGCAGGAACGGAAATGCGATTGGCATGAGCCCAAGGGTCACAAGCAACGCGGCGGCGTAGACCGTCTTCGAAACGAACAGCTTCGCAACGCGGTGGGTGTTGCGAAGGATGCGTCGTCCCTCGTCGATGGCGCGCGGTACTGCTCCGAAGTCGCTTTCCAGGAGTACGACATCCGACACGCCCTTGGCCATTTGACTTCCACTTCCCATCGCAATGGCGAGGCGCGCCTCCTTGAGGGCCAGCACGTCGTTGACCCCGTCGCCAATCATGGCGACATAGTGGCCACGTCGAGTGAGCGCGCGCACCAGGTCCCGTTTCTGATGTGGCGTGACACGTCCGAAAACCGTTGTCGTCTCGGCAACCGTTTCGAGTTCGACGTCATTGGAGGGCAAGTTGCGCCCGTCGACCGGGTCTCCCATGAGAGGGATGCCGCACTGAGATGCGACGGCCTGGACGGTCTGGGCGTGGTCACCAGAGATCACCTTGATCGCCGTGCCCTGCTGAGTGAGAAAGCGCACGGTGTCACTGGCGTCAGGCCGGATGCCTTCGTAGAGAATGACGGCGCCCGTGGTCGTCAGTGTGGGGAGCGGCTCGTCTGGTACCAACGCATCAGGGCCCCGGGCAACCAGAACGACGCGATGACGGTCGGCTGTGGCCGTGTCGATGACGGTGCGAAGCTCCGCGTCGAGCTCAACGCCGGCGCGTTCGAGAATGTCCGGGGCGCCGAGCACGATGCTTCCCTCGTCGGCGATGGTGAGGCCGCTCCACTTGCGGGCAGATGTGAACGGGATTTCCGCCGTCACTGATCGGGCGACGGGCGTCACTGCCTCTCCGATTGCTTGGAGTGTGGTGTTGCGTTCCCCGGCGCTTCCCACGAGTGTCGCCAGTGCCCGGCGGAGCTCGTCCTCGTCATAGCCGGCAGCGGGCACGAAACGGCTGACACGGAGCCGATTGTCGGTGAGAGTTCCGGTCTTGTCGATGCACACGACATCAACGCTGGCGAGGCTCTCGATGGCATTGAGACGTTGAGCCAACACGCCGAGACGCGAGAGCCGGAGAGCGGCGACCGCGAACGTCAACGACACCAGAAGCACGAGCCCTTCGGGAATGAGCGGCACGAGTGCTGCGACAACGGTGCGCGCCCCATCGAAGAGCGACTCATCGTGGAGCGCCCGGGCAACAATGAGCAGGACGGCCAAGGGGATCATCCACGTCACTGTCAGGGTGAGAATTCTGTTGACGTCGAGCTGGAGCGGTGACAGCTGGGAGCGCGTCCCCTGGGCCTCGGCTGCGAGGCGTTCGGCGAAGCTCATCGGCCCCGCCGCCGTGACCACGTAGTCGCCAGACCCAGCGACGCAATACGATCCCGATTGGATCCCCTCGCCAACCGTCCTGTGGACGGTTTCGCTCTCGCCGGTCAGCACAGATTCGTCCAGTCCGATGGCACGGCTTTCGAGGAGATAGCCATCGGCGACGGTCTGATCGCCCGGAGTGACGTGGATGACATCGTCGACGACGACATCGTCCGGTGGCAGTCGTTTGAGCGTTCCGTCCCGCCACACCTGCGCCGTCGGGGCGACGCGCAGTGCAAGACGGTCGAGCGTGCGTTTCGCACGGATCTCCTGAACGATGCCAATGGCCATGTTGGCGATGATGACGCCACCGAACAAGCCGTCACGCCAGCTCCCCAGCACCAGAATCACACCGAGCAACGAACCGAGGATCACGTTGAAGACCGTGAACGTGTTCGACCACACAATGTCGCGATAGCTCCTGCTTGCTCGCGCACGAACGCGGTCTGCAGACGCGGCCCGGCGAACCGCCGCCTCATCTGAGGTCAACCCAAGCGACGATGCCCCAACCTCTTTCACAACCACGGCTGAGGGCTGGTCGGGCGCCATTGCCCGCACGACGAGGTTCGTTAGCTCTCGGGGGCTGGGGACGTCTCCAACAGGCCAGAGTCAAGCGCGACTCGCACCATGTCCGCGCGGGTTGCCAGGCCGAGTTTTTGCAGGATATGGGCACGATGCGTTTCCACGGTGCGCACGCTGAGATAGAGGGTCGATGCGATCTCCTGGTTGCTGTGACCCAGGCCGATCATCCGCAGCACCTCAACTTCACGCTCCGTGAGGTTCTCGATGGGGCTCGCGGGTTCCGGGCTTGCCAGGGCGGCGCCCATCGAGGCGTTGACGTATCGACCTCCGTTCGCCACCGTCGTGACAGCGGTTACGAGCTCGGCATCGGCCGCGGTCTTGACGACGTACCCCATCGCGCCGGCATCAAAAGCGTGTTTTGCCATTCCGGGCTCGGCGTGCATCGACAGCATCACGACTCGCGTCTCCGGATGGCGCTCGAGGATGCGGCGGGTGCCTTCGATGCCGCCCATGCCGGGCATGTCGATGTCGAGAAGGACGACGTCGGGGCGGTGCCGCTCGACGCGCAACAACGCATCCTCCGCCGTCTCGGCCTCGCCGACGACGTCGATGCTGGAATGCTCCTGAAGGAGTCGATGGACGCCGTTCCGCAGAATTGGGTGGTCGTCGACGACGACGACGCTGATGGGACGAGTGGTCTCTGGGTCCATGGTCCAATCTCCCTTCACAGCAACGGTTTCCGCACGCGAATCCACAATACGCCGATCATTTCGTCCTCAGGCGGCGGAGCGAACCGAGAAACCACACATGCGGCGTGCGGTTTTCCCGCAGTACCGCGAATCCGTGCTCTCCCGGTCAACTCTGTGGGGAACCCGGACGAGCGCTCTCGTCCCCCGGTGATGCAATAGCGACGAGATGCACTCCGGAAAACGCACAACGGTTCTGCTGGCGACCAGAAGCACTGGTGTCCGTATGGCGCTGGCCGCCGCACTTGGTCCGCGTCTCCCAAACGCCGAGCTTCGGGAAATCGGCGACGCGTTCGGGCTCGTCCGGGAGCTGGTGGAGGATCCCCCCGATGTGCTCCTTGTCGGAGGCTCGCTCCTGCACGGCGATCACCTGACGGCGATCCGACACCTGCAGGAGTTGGCTCCCGGTGTTGACGTGGTGGTGATTACGTCGTCGTTGGGCGTTGCGACCTACGGTCGGGTTCTCGATGCGGCCGGCGTCCGTCACGCCGCCCTGTCGTCGGCGCTCGATGAGCTGCCCACAATTGTTGCGGAGGCTCTCACGGCGCGTGCCGATGGGTACCTAACCTGACGTGAGACATGCGACGCGTCAGCGTGAGATCACATAAGCGTGCTAGACCTCGGTCGGTCGACGAACGAGGGGAACCGTCAGGGTGATTCGAGTGCCGGCGCCTGTGGATGATTCGATCCTGAGGTCGCCGCCAACAAGTTCGGCGCGTTCGTGCATGCCGATCAGGCCGAAGCCGTCGCGAACCCTGCTGGGATCGAACCCCCTACCGTCGTCGGTGATCGACGCAACAATGGTTGACCCATGTTCGGAAACCTCGACGCCAACGGCATGGGCGCCGCCGTGTTGGAGCGCGTTGTTCAGGGCTTCCTGGACAACGCGATAGACGACACTCTCGATCTCGGTCGAAATGCGTTGCTCGTGGCCACTCGATTCGAGCGCAAGGTCACAGGCGACGGTGATGTTGCCGTCTGCCCGTTGGTTCAGCCGCTCGACAAGGAGTTCGATTGCCGACTGGAGACCCAACGCATCGAGGGTCGACGGACGAAGGTCGGTGACGAGGCTACGAAGATCCGTGGCCGCGACGTCGAGTTGCTCGGCCGCCTGCCGGAGCAGTGTGGAACGCTCGTCGGGCTTCGACGCGCGCTCGGCGAGGCCACACAGGAGCTTGATCGCGGCGAGCTCCTGCAGCGTCTGGTCGTGGAGCTCGCGGGCCCAATGAGCGCGTTCGCGCTCCGACGTCGCGATCGCCCGCTTGACTGCCTGAGCCTCCGCGGACCTGGCCGTGCCCAGGGCCACCGCAGCGCTGGCGCTGAACGCCTCGAGGAGCACGGCGTCGTGGGCGGAGAACTCGGGGTCGTCGTCATGGCAGTTCACGCAGAGAATGAGCCCGAGCGCTTGTCCTCTCAGGGTGAGCGGCGCCAGAATCGATGCCGTCGCATGGAAGCGCTTCTTGATTTCTCGTCCCTCGGGACTCTCCGTCGGAACCCGGGTTGGGACGCCAGACCGGAGGATGTCGGCGACAAATGCCGATCCGCGTATGGACGCCGATTCTCCGACCAGAGCTCCCGGGAGGTCGCCCGCGACGCCCACACGGGTTACCGTGTCTCCGTGGATCAGGCCGAGCACGGCGCCATTCGCACCGGTGAGGGCTCGGGCCCGCTTGACGATCAGCTCCGTTATGCGGCCGACATCGGGCTCGCCGCCGAGCGCCCGAGCAAGGTCCATGCTCGCCGCGAGCGCTTCGGCCTTGCGCTGAAGCTCCGTCAGTCGGGCGCGCGTCTGAAAATGCTCGTCTGCGAGAACCGCGGCGCGGACGGTCGCTGTTGCGAGGTTGACGAGGTTCGACTCGTCGGCGTCGGTGAACTCCTCCCCGGCGTCCTTCTCAGCCAGATAGAACGATCCCCAGGGCACGCCGTCGCTGATGAGCGGGACGCCAAGAAATGTGTGCATCGGCGGGTGATTCAGGGGGAAGCCGTACGACTTCGGATGGTCGCCGATGTTCGACAGTCGGATCGGGCGTGGGTCGCTGATGAGAAGGCCAAGGACACCGCGCCCGCGGGGCCGGACGCCGATTTTCTGTTCCGTCTCGGCGTCGATGCCCGATGTGATGAATCGCGCAAGCGACTTTCCGTCGCTGGTGAGAACACCGATTGCCGCGTAGTGCGCGCCCGTCAGCTCTCTGGCCGACTGCAGTGCCTGCTCAATGACGCCGTCGAACGATCTTTGCTCGAGGATCGCCATGACGGCGTTCAGCACGCGCTGCGCGTCTCCCGGCGTGGGCAGGCGCGGGTTCACACCACAGCCCCATTGGGTAGGTGCCTCATTTCCCCACGTTACTGGATAGGGATGAAAGCAGGCCGATGATCGAGCGGGTGAGCGCCCGTGCGTGCCTACGACGGGCTGCGGACGACCAGCACGGAGCATACGGCACGGTGAACGAGGCGTTCGCTGACACTGCCAAGAGTCGAGAGTCCTCTGAGGCCGCGGCTGCCGACGATCAGCAAGTCGACGTTGTCAGCCTCCTCAGTGAGAACCGTGACGGCATCACCGGGAAGGGTGGTCGCTTTCAGCGACCCCACGATTTGCACGATCGCTTCCGGATCGGCCCCGTCGCTGGCAACGACCACGCTGATGTCTGTGGCCCGTTTCTCTTGGAGGGTTCTGCCGACCTCGAGCGCCAGCGCCGACTCCGGTGATCCATCGATCCCGACCACCGCGGTCGTCGGAAACGTGCGGGGGTCTGTTGTCGGCCGAGCGACGAGCACGGAGCACGGTGCGGCGTGAACGAGCCCACTCGCCACGCTGCCCAGGACCAGACCGGCAATCCTCCCGTGCCCGTGAGAGCCCACAACGATCAGGGTGGCGCCGATGCGGATGGCCTCGTCGATCAGGGCCTGTTGCGGGCGGTCCTCCACGAATCGCGGCTCGACGCGCGTGTCGCCCGAGAGTTCGGTGACTGCACGGGCAAGGTCTGATTCGCGCTCCCCTTTGGGGTCGCATGAGCGTTTGTCGGCATCGGAGGGATTTGCCAGCACCTCGTCCCACGGATCGAGTGCTGCGAGGAGGGTCAGTGTGCCCTGAGCGAGCGCGGCGGCACGTCGAGCTGCGTCGAGGCTCGCGTCGGAGCCGTCGATGCCGCAGATGACACGGTCAAATATCACGGCTGCCCAAAGAGAGGTTGGATCACGCTTTTATCACTCGGATGTCCGAACCGACGGTTCATGACAGCCCGGAGCTGCCCGCATGTTCGTCAACCACGGCGTACTCCTCAATCAACGAATAGCCCCCACGGTCGAGCACTCTTTCGTTGCGCCACGTCATTGCCGAAGGGCCGGTTCGGTCCCATGTCATGCGGAGACGGACGGATGCACTCTCCGGTGTTTCGAACGTCAGGACGTCGGCCATGAGGTGGCCGTACATGACCCCCGCGTGACCATAGTTGTCCGCGTGAGTTGCGACGTACGAATCACGGTCGGGGTCCCAGCCCACCACCCAGTGAAGCCGCCAGGTGAGGACGAACGTGCCGTCGACGAGGAACTGGTCCTGCTCGTAGTCCCCGACGATCCAGATGCCACCCTGAATGGTGTGATGTGCGCCCCGGCCTTTCGCGGTCATCTCGGGAGTGTCCAGGCCCATCGCTTCCGCCACGATCGTCCCGTGCCACGTGAGGTCGCGAAAAAAGTGATGGAGGGCCGCCATCTGCGGACCCGGGGTTATCGGATGCGGAGCATCGGCAACGCGGCGGTGTCGAGGCATGGAGCTATCTCCGTTCGAGGTGGCGGGTGGACGGAGGCGCAGGCTTTTCCGTGGTCGATGAAATGCAGGTCTGCCACGTCATGTTTCGACCACATGTCCCGAGAGTGCCTGGGCGATGTTGTGGGCCCACTCAGCGACGGCATCCCAATCACGAAAGTCGCCCTCAGGAGCTTTGACCGCGAGAGCGACTGCCCGCTCGCCAAAGCCAAGGCTCTGGCGGTCGAGTCGGCCGGAAAAGAGGCGGTGCTCACGGGCCTCCGTGGCGAGACGAATATCGGCGATCTGAACGGCGTGGTTCTCTGCCGGGTGCGGTGAGCCGCCCAACGGGCCGCTGCTGAACAGCCACACTGGTCGGAGAGAAAGCTCCTGCTCGTGATCGTCGACGAACTCGCGAGCGGTGCTCATCCAATGCCCGGCGTAGACGGCACTGCCGAGTACGACGGCGTCGTAGCCGTCGAGTGAAACCACGTCATCGATCCGTCGCAGCTGATTGTCGATCCCGGCGTCGGTGAGGCCCCGGCCAATCGCTTCGGCGATCTCGAATGTCGAGCCGTGCTTGCTTGCCGCGGCGACGAGCACTCTCATCGCGTCACCCCCTGATCGTGCGACTCGTGCGTACGCAAGGACCACCACATCACGACGCTGAGAACGATGATGAGATCGATAGCGAGGCCACGCCACGCGGTGTCGATCTGAACCAGGCACAACAGAGAGGAGAACATCGCCGCGCCGAGAGTCCATGTCAGTGCCCAGAGTTTTTTGCGCACGACGACCCAGCCGGCGATGACAAACGCCGCTGCGGCGACCATCCACAGGACGCCGATGATTCGAATGCCCGAGGTGCCAACGTCGATTCCACCGATCACTTCGGTCGAGTAGGGGAAGCCATCTGTCTCGGTCAATTCCCAGTTCACCGCGAACCCGATCATATGGATCGCCCCGTGGATCACGAGGGCGGTTGCGAGGATTCTTCGGAGTGCAATCACGGAATCAGCCCCGTCTCGCGATGAGCGTCAGGTCGGTCACCGTGCAGCGGAAGTAGGTGAACGGACCCTCGGGCAAAACCCACTGAACCGCGGCCGTCGTCGGAACACGGATCCCGTCCATCACGGCGTAGTCGCCAAACGTTCCCTGCCACGGGCGAGGCTGATCGCCGTCGCGTGGGCGCGCATCGGCGCGGGCGCTGATGATGTCGGCGTGATCATCGAACCCGATGACGATGGCGGCCCTTCCGGCGCTCGTCTCGATGGCGGCCTCCACCGATTGGGCGTCGACCTCACGCCAGGTGATCTCACGGTTGGCCATCATGGCGTGGGGCGCCCACGCGATCTCCGCGAGGTATCTCATCGCCGCTCCAACGACGATGTCCGGCCCTGCCTTGTTCATGAACGGCAATCCGGCGATGCGTCCGCGCATCCACGCGTCTCCGCCTGCGCACCCGTCATGAATCTGCAGGGCAAGGAACGGAGCGACGCTGAAGCGTGCGCGCCAGGAGAACGCGACCGTGTCGATCGCGAACTCCTCGACGGCGGTGAAGTGCATCGGCTTTGCATCGGGGCGTCGCCACATCTGGCCGGTTTGAACCACCTCCACCCGTGCCGGGCCGGGGCAGTCTGGGAGAATCGCCCGCTGGAGGTAGCGCTGGACGAGCGGGGGCAGCGTGGGGGCGTCCGCGGCCTGCGGCAGCGTGGCGGTTGATGAGACGTCTGGCATCGAAACTTCCGTTGGTTGAGTCGAGTCGAATCGTCCCGTTCTGGGTGAGCGACGACGACGGGACGAACCCGGATGTCGCCATCGGGATGTCCGCATCGGCGATCCGTCGGCACCCCCATCAGAGCTCGGTGTCGCCGGGGATGTGACCGCGCCGCCGGTCCGCAAGGTTGCGCGCGACGAAACGACGATGCCGCGGAGCCTCATCGCGTGCGCAAGGAGGAGTGATGACACCGGACTCAGCTCACCTGACCGATTCGCGGCAGCCCATGGGCGCCGGCCGCATCGTTCTGATCGTTGTCGGTTCGTTGCTGGCCCTTGTCGGGCTCGGGCTGTCCGTGGCGGGTGGTGCCCTCACCATCGCGCACGGCACCCTTCGTGACAGCGATGGGTTCTTTACGACATCGACGGAACGGTTCACGACACCGACACGTGCCATTGCCAGCGAAGACCTGTCCGTCGTGGAGGGGACCCCCCAGGAGGTGGCGGACAACAGTCTTGCGACCGTCCGACTCCGGACGACGCCCAGCGATTCAACTACGCCGGTGTTCGTCGGGATCGGGCGTGCGAGCGACGTCGATCGCTATCTGTCCGGCGTCGAGCAGGACCGCATCCGGGAAGTCGACTTCGATCCGTTCCGGGTGGACTACACCCGCCGCAGCGGGGACACGGCCCCGGCGCCCCCGGCGTCGCAGAACTTCTGGGTGGCACGTGCGACGGGCACCGGGTCGCAGACCCTCCAGTGGAATGTGGCGGGCGGGGACTGGTCCGTTGTCTTCATGAATGCCGACGGTTCTCCAGGGGTCGACGTGGCAGCGAGCGTCGGAGCCAAGATCAAGTACTTGCTGCGAATCGCCGTTGGTCTGCTGGTGACCGGACTTGTACTGCTGGGCGGTTCCATCGCGATGCTCGTTGTCGGTATTCGGGGTCGACGTCGCTCACCGGCGATCGTCGTGGATCCATCCCCGGGCGGTCAGCCACACGCGGCGCAGCCACTCGCGATGGCCGGACCGTCCATGCCGGTCGTGCTCGAAGGCCGGCTTGACGACGGTCAGAGTCGGTGGCTCTGGCTGGTGAAGTGGGTTCTCGCCATCCCGCATTGGATCGTGCTCGCGTTCCTGTGGCTTGCGTTCTGGGTGCTTTCCGTCGGCGCGTTTTTCGCGATCCTGTTTACCGGTCGCTACCCACAGGGAATCTTCAACTTCAATGTTGGGGTGCTCCGGTGGACCTGGAGGGTGGCGTTCTACAGTTATTCGGCGCTGGGTACGGACCGCTATCCCCCGTTCACGCTCGACGACGATTCGAACTACCCGGCTCGTCTCGAGATCGCCTACCCGGAGCAGCTGTCCCGAGGGTTGGTGCTGGTGAAGTGGTGGCTGCTGGCGATTCCGCACCTCATTATCGTGGCGCTGTTTTCCGGCGGCTGGGCTGTTGGAGCACCCGGCGTCTGGGGGTTTGCCGATGGGGGCGGATGGTGGTGGCAGGGAACGCCCGGTGTGATCGGTGTTCTCGTCCTGGTCGGGGCGATCGCCCTGCTGTTTACCGGTCGCTACCCACGGGGGATCTTCGACTTGGTCATCGGCCTCAACCGCTGGGTTTTTCGGGTGACCGCGTACATCGCATTGATGCGCGACGAGTACCCACCTTTCCGTCTCGATCAGGGCGAAAGCGAGCCCGGGGGCAACCCGGTCGCGGTGGGGGGCGTGCCGCACCACGGCGGCGCGTGAGTCGCTCGGTTCGGGCGCCAGCCAGTTGTTCCACGCTCGTTTGCGGGGCTGGCGTGGTGCTTCCCACAGATCCGATCCGCGGGTAGGCGGAACGGCAAAGGCCATCGACCTCGTCGAGCCTGTCCGCAGCAATCGGCCTCGTCAGTCACCGGAGCATCCTCCTGCGATGAGTGGCAATACATGAACACCACCTCGCAGGCAGTCCAGCGATCGAAACGCGTTCTGGTGATCGCGAACGAGATATGTCCATGCCCACGTTTGTGTGCAGAGGTGACGGATCGGGCGGCGGAGGGCGCGGAGGTGTTCGTGGTGGCACGCGCACTCAACGCACCCCGCGGAACGATCCAATTGGCTTGAACGGAACGTCACCGAGTTGCGAGGGCCGTTTCGGTCCTTCCGGTTACCCACAACATGATGGATACCGATGAACGGGTCAGTGACCCGATGGAGGAGTTTGGCGTGATAACTACTCCCCGCGCCGTGGAGTGGGAACGACGGAGGCAGGGGATCGGGCCACCGCTGGTCAAATGCGTTGCGCACCACCCAATCCCGGGAATGGCCGGGTCGCCCCTTAGCTGCCCGGCCGGGGGGTTGTGTAACTCCCGGCCTCGCCGAGAGCGGCTTGCCGCCTTCGGTATTCGTCTTCGTCGATCTCCCCGCGAGCGAATCTCTCTTTGAGGATTGCCTCCGCGTCGGGTTCGTTGGATGCGCCGCGCGTCCGTTGGACGATTGCCACAACAGCCCACGCGACAAGCGCCCAGAAGGCGACCATCCCGATACTCATGAGAAGCCACTCCCACCAACTCCAGCCATCGCGTGCCCATTCCATCATCATTCCCATCTCCCGATTGTCGATAAGAGACGTCATCAGTCTCATGCTTCTGGCGGCACCGTGTATCCGTCGAAACGCGACGGCCCCTTTCGGGTTGGTACCTGCTCATCTGCATCGGCCCCAGGGCGTGTGGCGCCGCATCCAGCTTCCGTTCCTTGACGAAAACGACGTGCGGAAAGTCCACAGTGGATCGAGGGGTTCTACCGCTTGGAGCGCTCGCGGCACTTGATCAGCATCCGGGTATCGGAGTCCTCACCATGCCGTTGACGCGAACCAGAGCATCAGCGGCCGAGAAAGGCCAATCGCGATGACTCAATTTGATCCTCTTCCCGATGTCCGGCACCAACGACCACGCCGGTCAGGTGGGGTCAAGGCTCTTGCCGGCGTGTCTCTCGTAGCGCTGGTGGCGTCGATCGGCGCGTTGGCGTTTGCACTCTCCAATGATGATTCCGATGCTGCGTCACCTCCGGCGCCATCCCCTGCAGCGACCGAAGCCGGCGATGGATCCGTGGGACATGCGGATCACGAAATCGCTGAACCAGCCGACATCGTGATGAAGCCCTACGACCCGGTCACCGCGCCGGTGGCTCCGGGTGACAAGACATTTGAGCTTGTCACCACCGAGAAAGTCATCCAGGTGGGTGACAAGAAGTTCAGGATGTGGACCTTCAACAACAGCGTTCCGGGCCCGGTGCTGCGGGCCGTTGTCGGCGACATGATCACCATCAAGATCTCCAATGAGCGGTCGAGCAAGTTCCATCACAGCGTCGACTATCACGCGTCGCGCCTCACCCTCGGTGGAGGGCATGTGCAAGTCAAGCCGGGCGCTGCCGGCGAGTACAAATTCCGGCTCGAATATCCCGGCGTGTTCATGTACCACTGTGCGACGGCCCCGGTGCTTCAACACATCGGGATGGGGATGTACGGGATGATCATCGTGCAGCCAAAGGAGGGCTTTGGTGCGGCGATGCCGGAGTTTGCCGTCACCCAATCCGAGATCTACGCATCGGCGGCGGATATCGATGACAAACGCCCGAGCAACGTCGTTTTCAACGGCATCCCGGCCCAGTACGCGAAGAACCCGATCAAGCTTCCCGCGAACTCCAAGGCCCGGCTATTTGTCCTCAACGCCGGCCCGAGCGAGGTGAGTAGCTTCCACGTTGTCGGCACCGTCTTCGATCGTGTCTTTGCCGACGGCAACCCACGCAACGTGACATACGGTCGTCAAACCCTCGGGCTCGCCGCATCGGGCAGCGGGGTGTTCGAGATGCAGTTCGTGGGAGAGGGACAGTTCCCGATGGTGACGCACCAGTTCAATCATGCCGCGATGGGCGCGGTGGGAATGTTCCTTACCGGTGACGGGAAGCCCGGTCCCGGCGGTGTGGCCGACCCGTCCAAGAACGGGCACAACTAGCTGCAAGTGAGCGTCGAGACACTCACCGCCCACCCAAACACTCGATGGGAGTTCCGATGACAACCAGGGTGACTGGGCCGGGAGTTCGGCGCGTGCCGGTCGCCTTTCAACACTGAGCACTCCACCGAAGGAGGACACATGAACACTGCAGTCGATTCGGCACGCAAGGGTGCCTCGCACGTCGTCGAAAGACTGGCCCAGGTTGTCGGGGCCTCCGCGGGAGAGTCAAGCGTCTTCGGTGAGGCAATCGAACGTGATGGCATAACGGTCATTCCGGTTGCCCGGTCACGGTGGGGCTTTGGCGGAGGCTCCGGCGAGGCGAAGGGAGGCAAAGGGGAGACTGGCTCGGGCGGTGGAGGCGGGGCGATGGTTCGTCCCCTCGGGTTCATCGAGATCTCGGAAGGACACGCACGTTTCCGGCGGATCATCGACCCCTCCGCGGTCGCTGGCACGATCTTGGTAGCTGGCGCACTCGGGCTACTGGCCTCACGCCGCCGACGGGCGCCACGCAATCATGTCGGCGCCCGCTGGCGGCGTGCCCCGAACCCACCCGAGCCGACGGGGACCGTCAGTGAGAGCGCACCTCCCGAAGGGAATCGGACGGGCAAAGCCCGTACTGACGGGAGAACTTGACCGATGCAACGCCTCGTCCCACCGCGCACCATTCGCGATGGAGGCCAACGCCCACCGCGACGTCTCAGGCCTCACGATTCCCAGCGCCGGACACGCCGGCTGGTACTACGGCACCAACCGGCGGCAAACGGCATCGTCATTGAGAACGAGATGAATGATCGACAACCACACTGAGACAGCCCACGACGCGTGCTCCGAAGCGACGTCGCGACTCCCAGGCTCCCTCCGAAGCGCCGCGGGGCTGGCGAGCTGCCGCAACGCTGATCCCGTTGCTGTCGGCTGTGTCGATCTGTTCTGGCTCCCTCTCGGCGCGGGGGGTCATTCCGTTCGTGTGAACGGGCGCGTCTTCGAGTCGGTGGCTGCTCGGCTCGCGCGACGGGATCCCTGCGATCTCTACCATTCGGCACTCGAGGTGTGCGTCCCCGAGGGGCGGTTCGTCATCGAACAAGCACCGATCCCGGACAGGAATGGTGCGGCGCGAGGCGTCGTTGCCGAAGGCCCCGTTGGCTTCCGCTGGGCGGCGGTGTGGAGACTTTTTCGCTACGAAGTGCGGTGCTGGCGCGACGGCGTGATCCCCGATGTGGCCGAAGCAGTCGCCAGCCCGCGCCGCCTCACAAACGATCTTGATCGAGCGCGCCGCCTGCTCGAACTTGTGCACCATCTGCCAACGCCGGTGTGGGGACGCGACGAACTCCGGGCTGGGGAGATGTGGAACTCGAACTCGATCACCGCGTGGTTGGTCACGAGCAGCGGCATCGACCTCGCCTCGATCGAGCCGCCGGCCGGTGGCCGCGCACCGGGGTGGGCGGCTGGCCTGACCGTGGCGCGACGCAACCCACGGGGTGTTTGCGAGAGCCGTCGGTCAGAACGTACGCACCACCGGCGGGGCGTGTCGCGTTGACTGCCATGGGCTCACTCGGGGATGTCATCACGATTCGTGACGTCGACGCCATGATCGCGCGCTATCGGAACCACTCTGGGTCGATGTCAATCGCCGTGGGCCTGCCTCCGGCGTCGAATTCGACCTTCACCGGAACGCCGGTTTCGGTGGTGAGCGTGACCGTGTCCGATGGCTTCTTCGGCCCCGTCTTGAGGGCAGCGGCGAGCTCGGTGAGATGGACGTCGAGGTCGCTCACCGACGCGATCTCCCGTTCGGACTTCTCCCACCCCGGCGGGACCGGACCCGTGGGTTTCGGGTACCCGTACGTCGCCGGACGCGGCGGTCGGCCGTCGCCCACCCAGCGGTACTGGTCGTAGAGGCGATACGCCGTCCCGCCCGCTTTGCGGTTGCCGATCTCCACGAGCGCAAACTCCTGCCGGACCTCGACGAACGCTCGCAACTCGCGCTCGACCCGGCCGCCGCTGAGCCCGTCGCGGACGAAGCTTCCTTTGGGGTCGCTGGGCGAAACCCGGTAGAGGTTGGCGATGACCGTGTCGCTGAGCGTGTCGGCGACGCCGGGGAGGGAGCCGATGCGCTTGAGTATTGGCGCCAGGCCCCGTTGGACCAGCTCGTCACGGAAGTACACCCAGGAATCCAAGCCCGGCGCATTGCCGAGAGCCTCGAGCTTGGCGGACAGGTTGTGGGGATCGTCGAACCCCATCTCACGGGTGAGCTTCGCGATCTCCTGACGCTGGATCGTCGTGCGGTCTGCCAGAGACCGCAGCATCCCGGCCGTACCGCCATCTCTAATCGCGTTCTCCGTCACCCGGAGGTCGGCGAGGCGCTCGGCGAGTTCGCGGACGAGCGCGATGTCCCGAGACGTCGGGGTACCGGCCGCATTGCGACCGAACAGGCCGGGCACCTTCTCCGTCACGGTCGCGTCAGGTGCGCCTTTGAGGACGGTCCCGGTGATCGTGTCGAGCTCGCGCCCAAGGGCGTATCTCTTCTCGTCCGGGTTGCCGACAAGTGGGATGTCAATCGTGGCCTCCCAATCGGCATTTGGCCCGGACCCACGCGTCACGAGGGACTCTGACGATGCGACGGGGGTGACGTCGGCATTCTGGCCGGGCGCCCTTCGCGCGTTGATCCGAACGGCGACTCGAACAACCCCCGTGCGGGTCGGGATCTCCAGGGTGTTGTCGACGAAACGGCGGTTCCCGGTCACGGTGGGCCAACGGCCGCCGGTGACCGACGAGCGGTCCACCCACTCTCGAGCGTACTTCCAGAGGCTGAGCCCGATGTCGTCCAGCGCGCTCGAGCCCACTGACGGGCGTGCGGGTGGACTTTCCTTCACGCCCGCCATCGGCGCCGTTGTGGGCTCCGACGATCGCCCTGGAGCGGGAGGTCGTGACGGTGAGGTGCTCGTCGGAGCCGTCCCGCCGGAGAGTGGCGCACGTTGGGGCGCCGCCGGTGCTGGGGACGCGTGCGGTGGATTGGGTGCCACCGACACCGGTGACGGTGCGTGCCCGAGCGGGCCCGATCGCGGACGTCCCTGCACGGCGGTTCGGGTTCCCTTCACGATCCCGTACCCGTCGATCGCGCTCAGTAGCAGGTTGAGGCGCGCTTCGAACCGCGCCTCCGCCGCGGCGTCGGCCGTGACGAGCTCATTGACGTGACCGGCGTTTGCGGCGTGAGCGACCTCCATCGCGTCCGCGCGTTTCCACGACCGGTATGTCTGGGAACCCCCGTAGCCGATGGCCGCTGCGCCTGCGAGGAGTGGGACCGCCGTTCCGCCACTGAGAGCGGCAACCACGGTTGCGGCGACGGTGACCCCAAGGCTCGTGGCCAAGCCCGTCATCCACTGTGCCCGGTCATGCCGCTCGAGCATCGCGCCGACGGTGACGCGCAGAGACTCGGTACCCCAGTTCGTCCCCGAGGCGGCCGTCTCTCCTGCGAGGAGCTGCTGATGGATGGGAACAAGATCAAACCAGTTCAGGGACTCCTGGTCCAGTGCGGCCCGGGCCTTCTTGTGATGGCTGCGAAGACTGTCCAGCTGTCGCAGCGAGGCATCGGTCACGTCGCTGTCGGACTCGGAGACTAGGGTGCCGACATCGCCCGTGCTGATGGCGGCGCTCACTATCGGTGAGACGGCCGCGGCCGTGGAGAGCTCGCCGACGATCCAGTCATAGTCGGCCTTCAGTTTCTCCCATATCGGCCTCGGCGCCCCGTACGGATTCGTCGGCGGTCGCTGAGGGTTGAACAGTGCTTGTGACATGAACCCGGTGTCACCGATCGGTTGTATCCACCCCACCGGGGTCGCCAGCAGCGCCTTTCTCACCTCGAGGAGCTTGTGAGCCCGTTGCGCACCCTGGCGGATCGCGCTGATGCGCCCTTTTGCGTGCTGCGGTCGCAGGAGTACGTCGCGCTCGCTCACCATTCGCTCGAACGCCGTATCGAGGTGTTCGCTCGCCCGAGTCCTGACGTCGCTAATGAACCGACGGCGCAGTTCGTCGAGCGGCGCGCCCATGAGGGCCGGGACCGCCTGTGCGGATCGCGCCCAGAGTGGGTCACCCGCGACGACCCGCTTTGTCGTCTCGGGCCAGCCGGACCACAGCTGATTCAGCAACTGACCCCGCCCGCTGAAGGGCACTTCGAGGACCAGCTCGATCAGCGCCGCGCGGCGGTCGTCGTCCAGACCCGCGAAGTTGCCGTTCAACGAAAGGAGCATGCGCGGCTGGCGCTGCTGCAGCGCTTCCTGCGCAACCTCGGCGGGCGACATCCCCGGGCGCGGCGGGGTGGCCGGTCCCTGCGGCCGCAGCGAACCCGCCGCGACCATGTCCTGAAACTGCCGGTTGCCGACGGCGGCGGCGAGCGTCGCCGGGTCCTGCAGCGGCTGGCGCGTCTCCGACGGCGCGGTGAAATGCTGCTTCTGCGGCTCGGACGTCCGCGTGTCGGGCTGGTGCGTATGAGATCCCATTTCCCGGAGTAGACGGTACCGTCGAGAACGGCCAGGAACGACCACGGGAACGCGATTTGCCCGAATGACTGCACTTACGGTTCCGGCCGGGAATCGACCTCAGGTGCGTCCCCGTTCGAGCTGCTGAATCACGCTCATCCGGACGAGTCCTGTGCGTGTGGCCAGACGACCGGAAACCGCAGGTGCGCCATCGGCGCGCCCGCGGGGAGTTCGTCCTCCAACCCAGGAAACTCGGGTGACGTCGTCCACGCCCGAGGCGCATGGCGGATGTCGTCTCCGATGAACCGAACCGAAAACGCGCGGCGACGGCGATCGGGATCGACGGGCCCCGCGGCGTGGAGGGCAAGCATGTGGAAGCACACCACGTCGCCCGGCTCCAACTCCCAACCGACAATAGGGAGCTGCTTCCGGCGGCCCTCGATGTCGGGCATCTCGTCAAGGCTCCCTTCGGGAAACCACTTCGCCTGAGCATCCAGGAAGGTCCGCGGCATCAGCCACGGACCCAGGTGTGATCCGGCGACAAACTCCAGCGCAGAGTGGCGGCGCACCGGGTCGACCGGGATCCAGAAACTGCAGTTCTGCCGGCCCGCGATGTTGTAGTAGGGCTGGTCTTGATGCCACGGCGTGCGCTGCGTCGTTCCGGGTTCCTTGGTCAACATGTGGTCGTGGTACAAGCGTGCGGTCTCGCTGTGCATCATCAGGCCCGCGGTCTCGCCCAGCGGTGAGTCGAAGATCGCCCGGCGATAGGCGTCGATCTCCGACCAATTGCAGAAGTCCTCGACGAAGTGCCCCGGGGCGTCTGGGCTGCTCGCCACGATTGCCCGCTCACTCGGGTGTTTGAGGTTCTCGTCGATGCCTTCGCGAATGAGTGCGACGTCCGCCGGTGAGAGGAGCCCGCGAATGCACACCGCGCCATCGCGTTGGAATGCGGCGATGAGGTCGGGTGTGACCAGAGTCATCGGGTGTCAGCACGGACGAGTTCGAGCACGGGGATGCGGCGGGTTGTCATCTCTCGGTACTCGCCGAAGCTCGGGCGACGTGAGACCTGGAGCTCGGAGAGGCGGGAGCGCTCGGCTTCGTCCTCGACCTCGACGACGTCCGCCTCGAACGTCCCCGTCAGATACTCGACGGTGACATTCGGGTTCGCCGTGACGTTGTCGTACCAATCGGGGTTATCGGGCGCACCGGCTTTGGATGCGACGACGTACATGCGGTCGCCATCGAGGAGTGGGACGAGGGGGTTGATCCGCTCGGCGCCGGTCTTCGCCCCGCGGTTGTGCAAGACGACCATTGGGGCCCCCTCAAACGGCCCACCGCACTTGCCGCCGTTTGCACGGAACTCGGCGATGACCTGTTCGTTCCACGCAGTGAAGTCGACCGACATGAGCCCTCCCAATTCTTGCGAATGAACGACGGATACGAGAATTCACACTACCGCTATCACCGGAACAGCTCATGGCGTTGCTTCGTCGTAAAGAGGGTGTGGCATCCGTGCTTTCGCCGTTGAGGGAGAAAACGGCTGGTGCCGGGTATTATCGTGAGCAAGGCTCCCGAGCGACGGAGGAGGACGGTATGGCAAAGGGCGAGTCGCAGGGCAGCGCGCCTGCCGCGCAGCTGATCGATGCGAGGGTCGCTGAGCTCGACGATTGGCGTGGCGCGATGCTGGGCCAGCTGCGGGTGTTGGTCAAAAAGGCCGACCCCGACGTCGTCGAGGAGTGGAAGTGGCGGGGCGTCCCGACTTGGTCACACGACGGAATCATCTGCACCGGTGAGACGTACAAGAGCGTGGTGAAGATGACCTTCTTCAAGGGTGCATCGTTGGATGACCCGTCCGGGCTTTTCAACTCCAGCCTGGAGGGCAACACCCGGCGTGCCATCGATATCCGTGAAGGTGAGACGATTGACGCCGAGGCGTTGACGACTCTCATTCGCGCTGCAGTGGCTCTGAACACGTCCAGGGGCGGGCGCACGTAGCAGCGAGGGCCAGCCGCTTCACGCGCCGACTCCCCGATGGGCGGCCGAGGTGGCGGAACGTGCTCCTGGGCGGCCGGTCTCACCCATTCGTGTCTGACACGGTCAAGTGAACGGCTACGAGCTGGTTCAAGGTCGGTCCCGCCTCCTCTCGCGACGCATCAGGAACTGGGGAGTTCGGTCGCCGCAGGGAATGCGGCAGCCCGCCCGCTACGGCAGTAGGTCACCCCGGGGTTGGTCGCACACACACGAGGATCAATCGCAGTGAAGTGACGTCGTTGACATGACGCAATGCCGTGGTGGAGTGAGTGGGGCGGACCGCTGTCCGCGGAAACCGCGGAGTGGTCGTGCGGTGTTTCGCCGATGCCCGGTGGCCACTACTCGTTCACTCTTGCTGGCAGGGCACCGGAGGAGGAACAATGAGAGTCACGCTGTCTGTGATCAAGGCCGACATCGGGTCGATCGGCGGTCATATGTCGCCGTCGAAGAAGCTGCGAAAGAGCGTGTCGTCGCACGTCGACAAGCACGGGGAGGGGATGATTCTGGATCACCGTGTTTCGTACATCGGCGACGACATCTCGATCCTGATGACCCACACGCTTGGTGTGGGAAGCGAGCCGGTGCACCGTCTTGCGTGGGATGCGTTCGTGGCCGGTACGGCGGTAGCGAGGGAGCAAGGGCTCTACGGGGCGGGGCAGGATCTGCTGAAGGACGCGTTTTCGGGAAACGTGAAGGGGATGGGTCCCGCGGCCGCGGAGATGGCGTTCGATGAGCGGCCAAACGAGCCGTTTGTTCTGTTCGCCGCCGACAAGACGGATCCCGGGGCGTTCAACCTGCCCTTGTACCTGACGTTCGCTGATCCCATGACAACGCCGGGGTTGATCCTGTCACCGAAGATGGGGGCGGGTTTTCGCTTTGTGATCATGGATGTGAACGAGACGAGCGGTGATCGGGTGATCGAACTGGTCGCACCAGAGCAGCTGTATGACATCGCCGCGCTCCTGCGCGATACCGAGCGGTACGTCGTCGAGTCGGTCTGGTCTCGCGCGACCGGTGAACAGGCCGCGGCCGTCGCGACCTCCCGGCTGCACAACATCGCCGGCAAGTACACCGGGAAGGACGACCCGGTGCTACTCGTGCGGACGCAGATGAACTTCCCGGCGACCGGCGAGGTGCTCGCGCCGTACGCGACCGCCCACTTCGTGGCTGGCGGAATGCGTGGCTCGCACAACATGCCGCTGATGCCGGTGAGGTTCGAGACGGCGACCAGCTACTTCGACGGGCCCCCGGTCGTGAGCGCTGCGGCATTCGCGATGCACGAGGGCCGGCTGACCGAACCGCTCGACTGCTTCGCGCAACCGTTCTGGGACACCGTCCGTGCCCACGCAGCCGACAAGTCGATCGAGATGCGGCGTCAGGGCTTCTTCGGTGCGGCGATGTTGCCGATGAGCGAGCTCGAGTACACAGGCATCACCGAGAGGCTCGCCGTGCTCGACGACCAATTCCAGATGCGGCCGGTGACGGTCGAGGCGGCTGTTGCGCGGTGATCGATTCGTGGAGTCGAGGAGGTCTGAGGGCCCTCCCCTGAGCCGTCCCACGTCACCGATCGTCCGAGGCTGGTGCCGCCGCGGGTGTCTAGTTGCTGTCGGTGGTCGCGCCGAGCCTGGGAATCCAGGGCTGGGATGAATCCTTTGTGTCTGGCAGGACAACTACCGTCCGACCGTCGCAGCGGTGCCCGTGGAGCATCCGATGAAGTACGGAAAATCGAGCGTGGCCGAGTAGTGGTACATCGTGAAGACCTGGTCATCGAGAAGGATCGGCGACGTGCGACCGTGGCATTCGTCGAGGTTGGCGTTGGTTGGGAGGGCGTCATTTGCGTCGGGTTCGACCACGATCGGGAACCCGTCCCAGGCCCAGCCGACCACGGTTGACGGTCCTTCGGTTGCGTCGCGGATGCATGACGGGACGTTGCGGTAGCGGTAGGTGGTCATGGCCGGGTGCCCGTCGCACAGGTCCTGCGATTCGTGGGCGACAGCGTCCTCACCGCGTCCGTCGAGTGAGTTGAAGACGAAGACGCCGTTCTTCAACACATGGCCACCGGTCCTTCGTTCATGCAACTCGGAGCGTTCGCGGCGGTGCCAGAGGCCTCAAGCGTGATTGTCCGCTCGTTTTCCTCGATGGTCCCGGGGTTGCGGTCGTACGCATACGACGGGTCATCTTGAGCGATCGGAAAGATCCCCGTCTGACCGTCGACCGGAAGATCGTTCGTGGTGAGGATTCGCTGGCCGTCTCGAACGGCTTCAGTGTACTTGGCGGTCGGCCATGACACTGCTCCATTGACCTTGATCTTTGTGGTCGAGTCCCACGTGCCCGCGGCGTTGTCCAACCAGGGGCCGTCAGCGTGCGCGCCGCCGGCGTTCGGGTTGCCCGCCCTGCACGCCCAGAGCTTTCCGACACCCGGACCCGACGTCGTCACGTTCGGGTCGCCGATGGGCAGCTTCTTTGGATCGACGACCGCGCCAGTCCACTCGTTCATGATCGACTCCGCTGTCGCTGACGGAGAACTCGTCGAGCCAGTGGCTGCAGTGGAGGTCCTGGAGGTGGTTGACGATCCGCAGCCGACCATCACAAGCTGGGCAGCTACTGCCACGCCAACGGCGTGCCGTCGTTTCATGATTGGTCCGATCGTCGTCATGTCAACCTCCAAGCGTCAGGGGCAGCGTGCCCAACACGAACGTCAGCGAACGAACGCCGCTCACGGAAACGCCACTCTGGCGGTTCATGCAGTGGCAATGCTGTGCGATTCCGCACAGGTTCTGCACGGAGTGGCGGTCAGATCGAGCTCCCACGATGCTGCGCGTCTTTTGCGTTGCTCGTCGTTTCGACCGGCGGGCTCGATCCACTCGCGTTTGCGCGCCCCCTGCGCACGCTCTGGCTGGGTGCCGAACGGTACTGCCAGATGTTTGTCGTGGTCGGTGGTCACTATGGTGCGGGCGATGGCCGACGATACCCAGGCGCGGCGCGCCCAGTTTCTGCGTCAGCTGGCCACCCGCGACGTGTACGCATGGTTGGGTATCTCGCGAACGGCCTCTGACGACGAGATTCGGGAGGCCGCGGAGCGGATGCGGGTGACGCTGAAGGGCACACCGATGCCGCAAGCGAAGCGGGCGACCGAGCGGGCGTTCTGCGACCAAGGGGAGAAGGCGCTGCTGCGCCCGGACATCCGCCGCGACTACGACGCGTTACTTGAGCCGCGCCGACAGGTGGTTTCGACCGACGCGTCGTCGCGCCGCGTGGTGGAGGAGCGTGAGGAGCGCTTGAAGGCTGCCCGGGACCGGGTGCAGCACTACGAACGCGACGACGGTTTCATGACGCCCGGCTCGACGGTGAGCTTGGCGGCGGACGCGACACGGGCTGAACTTTCGGATGAGCGGGCGGCGGCGGCGCAGGTCTCGGATGCCACGGCGGCGCTGACGGCGGCTCGTGCCGCTCGGGCGGTGGGTGCTCCGCTTCGTGCCCTCGCGTTGGCCGAGCGCGCCCACGAGCTGGCGCCGACGGTGGGGACCCTGCGAACGTTGGGGGCGGCACACCGCGACCTCGGCGGCGTGGCGGAGGCCGTGGCGTTTCACCGCCGTGGCGTCAAGGATCTGCCGACCCTGCGTGACAATTCGCCGGGGTGGGCGGCACTGTGTGCGTCGCTTCTCGCCGCCGGGGAACTGGCGGAGGCCGAGCGGATCGCCCTGGAGCTTGTGAACGACGACGACGAGGAGCCGCATGGGTGGCGGCTGCTTGCGCTGGTCTCCGCCGCTCAGGTGGATGTGCCACGCTCGGCGGAGGCGTTCGAGCGTTCCGCAAAGCTTGGTTTCGACGTGGCCGGAGCGCTCGGCGGGCTGCAGTCACTGCGCAAGGAATCCTTTGCCCGTGGCGACCGCTCAGCAGTCGCGGACCTGGAGAACCGCATCACCCGCCTCAGGCCCCGGTAGGCCGCCGGTCACCCGGCTCGCCGTCTGGGCGGGTCTCGCGCCGGGCCGGGGATCAGTAGTCGTAATCGGGCCAGCGTGAGCGTCGCGACGTGACATTGCCGTCGTCTCCGGCCCTGGCGATTTGTGGCATCGAGCCCACGGGATTTGTTCCGACCAATCCATGGGATTTTGTGCGACTAATCACGGGTAAGGGAGGACCAAATCACGGGAACGTCGCGACGGCTGGTTCAACGCCGTGACGAGAGTTGTCCGGCGAAGGCGCTTTGTGAGTCGCATGCTTTCGCTCCGCGATGAGTCGCCTCGGTCGGTGCCTATGGGCAGTCGCTGGGGTCGAGCCCGGCGTAGTCGTCTTTGTTGGTGAGGACGCCGTTGGCGTTGTTGTCGACGCCCGGCCATGGCGTTGTCGCCAGGTCCAAGCTCACCAGCGGTGTGGCGCTCGAGTGAAGATCGGCACGCGGGAACTGTTGGCTGAGTGCGTTGCGGATGTCCCCCAACGGCGCGAAACCACCGGCCGGCGCGTTTCGCTGTGCCCTGCGCATCGGCGAGGTCGCTCCACACCACGCCGTACGAAGCGAAGATCGGTCGCCAGTCGTGGCCGGTGATGCGGCTCAACTGGATGAGCAGGAAGTCATTGCCCGGCATGGCGGCCACGGTCTTGCCGCCGTACGTGGCATCGCCGGTATAGGGGAACAGGGAGAACCCGTCGAATTCTGGGAGTTGAGCGGGTCGGGTCGACTCAAACTCTCGGAGCCGAGGATGCGTGGCGAATGAGTCTCGACCTCAACAGGATGGGGTTTCGCGGTTTCGCACCCGGCGCCTTGACCGCCACCGAGGTTCGCGTAGCCCCTGCTGATGGTGTGCGGTTTCAACTGCGTCAGGCATCCGCCATGTCGTCGAATCGACCGATCAGTGCTGGTCCTTCTTGGCAAGAATGCCCTTTTCTTGGGCTCCGGGAATCCCAAGTTAGGCTCTGACACCTCGGAGAACCGCCGGACGAACTCAACCTTACCCTTGCATCAACCGGGTCCGAAAACCCATCTATGTCGCAACCGTGTTCCGAAGGGTTGGGGGGCATGATTCGGAACACGCAAGCGGGCAAGCCTCATGAACCCTGCGATTTACAGGACGTTCACACGGGCCGTCTGGGACTCGAACCCAGGAGCTTGGGACAGGCCTGGAAACTTGCGTGATCTAGTGCGCGTGCCGTGATGATGGCTGCTCCTGGGTGTTCCTGGATGCGGATGGATCTGCGGATTTCGGGACATTGTTCGGGGCATGGAATCGGCGTCACCGCGAGCGGGGCGTTGCCGCGCTCGCGGCGGCCAAGCCCCTCTGGTCACGTCGTCCCCGGGCTCGCAAGGCGGAGCGGCATCGCAAGAGCCGATCCCGCACGGTCACTGCGAGGTCTAGAGGAATATACGTTCGTATACATCTGACGGAATAGTCAGAGATAGATTGCTAGACTCGCCTCCGTGGAGCAGCTGACGAATCCCTATACCCCCGGCGCCGGCTCGCCGCCGCCGGCGTTGGCCGGCCGTGACGACGAGCTGGCGGCGTTTCGGCTCGCGGTTGCTCGACTCGCTGCCGGCCGACACGAGAACAGTCTCATCCTCTACGGGTTGCGTGGAGTGGGGAAGACGGTGCTTCTGGCCGAGCTGGAGCAGATCGCCTCCCGAAACGATTGGCAGACGATCGCGATCGAGGTACGCGCCGGATCGGACTTCATGCAAACCCTCGCGCGCGCCCTGGTTCAGGCGACGCGGAAACTCACCCCGGTGTCGAACGTCGCCAAACGAGCAGTGGAGTCCGTGCGGCGGGCGATTGCCTCGCTCGAGGTCGTCTACAGCGACCGCGGATGGTCGCTGTCGGTGAAAGCCGAACCGGAGGAAGGCGTCGCAGACTCCGGCGACCTCGATCAGGACCTGGCAGAGGTCCTGGTGACGGCCGCCGAAGCCGCGAAGGAGGCCGGCTCGGGGATTGCGCTGTTCATCGACGAGATGCAGCTGATGCCTCGCCGCGAGCTCGAAGCACTCGTGGCCGCCTTCCATCGTGCCTCACGGTTGGGCGTGCGGTTGTGCCTCGCCGGGGCCGGGCTGCCGCAGCTGCCGGGCGTGATCGCCGACGCCAAGACCTACGCCGAGCGCCTGTTCACGTTCCGCCGCATCGACAACCTCACCGAGTCCGCGGCGCGACAAGCGATCGAGCTTCCGGCAGAGGAGAGCGGCGGGGTGTCCTTCCACCCTCACGCGGTGGCCCGCATCTTGGAGCTGTCGGGTCGGTACCCATACTTCCTGCAGGTCTACGGCAAGCGCGTGTGGGACGCAGCACCAAAGTCACCGATCACGCTCGCCGACGTCGAAGCTGTGATCCCCGATGTGCAAGATGAGCTTGACACGGGCTTCTTCTACGTGCGGTGGGAGAAGGCCACGGCCAAAGAGCGTGACTACATGCGCGCGATGGCTGCTCTGGGGGATGGGCCTCAATCTACGTCGGCGATTGTGATGCGCCTGGGCCGAAAGAGCCTGTCTGATCTCTCGCCCCAACGGGACACGCTCATCAAGAAAGGGTTGATCTACGCCGCCGACCATGGTCAGGTCGACTTCACCGCGCCGCTCTTCGCCGACTACATCCGGCGAACGTATCCGCTCGAATCAGCTGGGGCGACGGCGAAGCTCTAGCCGAGGAAGTCCTGAGGGGAATCGAGTGGGCCGTCTGGGACTCGAACCCAGGACCTTGGGATTAAAAGTCCCCTGCTCTACCAGCTGAGCTAACGGCCCCTCGCGCTAAGGTTACCGGGGGCGCACCGTTTATCGACCGGAGGTGATCGTATGCCATTGCTGTCGTCAGATGAGGTCACCGCCGTTCTTTCCGGCATGCCCGGGTGGGAGCGGGTGGGTGCTGCCATCGTTCGGGAGCTCTCCTTCGACGGGGGCTTTATGGGCTCGGTCGCGTTCGTGAACCGGCTCGCCGATGCGGCGGAGGAGGCCAACCATCACCCGGATGTGGCCATCAGTTGGAACCGGGTGACGGTGACGCTAAGCACCCATTCCGAGGGCGGCATTACTGACAAGGATGTTGCCCTGGCGCAGGTGGCTGACGGGCTTGCCGCCGCGTGATTCACCGCGCGCTCGTCCGTCCCGTTTTGTTTCGGGTTGACCCGGAGCGCGCGCACAACATCGCGATGGCCGGGGTTCAGGCCCTGGCGCACATGCCGCCCCTGGGGCGCCTCGTTGAGCGACGCCTAGGGACGGATGACGAGCGTCTGAGCCAAGAGTTGTGGGGGCTTCGTTTCCCCAACCCCGTGGGCCTGGCGGCCGGGTTCGACAAGCAAGCGGCGGCGGTGCCGGCGTGGGCGCACCTCGGTTTCGGCTTTTGCGAAGTGGGCACCATCACCGCCGAGCCACAACCCGGAAACCCCAAGCCGCGCGTCTTTCGCCTGCCCGACGACACCGCGCTCATCAACCGTTTGGGGTTCAACAGCGCCGGATCCGAGCGAGTGGCCGCCCGCCTGGCGGCGTGGGAGCGCACCGGACGAGCGCATCGCATTCCGCTTGGCGTCAACATCGGCAAAACCAAGGTGGCCGCGAACGCCGGCGACGACTACGTGACCACCTTCACCCGGGTGGCGCAGTTCGCCGACTACGTCGCGGTGAACGTCAGCTCCCCCAACACGCCCGGCCTGCGTGACCTGCAGGAACGAAACGCACTGGAGGAACTCCTTCGCCGCATCACCGCCGTGAACCGCACACGTGATCGGGCTCGGCCGGTGCTTGTGAAGATCGCCCCCGACCTCGATCGGGCCGCCCTCGAAGCCATTGTCGGCATCGCCCGCGACGCCGTCGACGGAATCATCGTGTCGAACACCACCATCAGTCGTCCCGAGCTTCGCTCGGCCTACGGCAACGAGATCGGCGGGCTGTCGGGGGTACCGCTTCGCTCCCTGGCCGACGACGTGCTACGCCAGGTCGTCGCGCTTGCCGGGGGGCTCCCGGTGATCGGAGTGGGCGGCATCTTCACGGCGGCCGATGCGTGGCGGAAGATCCTGGCCGGCGCGTCGCTGGTTCAGATCTACACCGGCTACGTCTACGAGGGTGCTGGGCTGCCCCGCCGCATCAATCGTGACCTGCTCTCGTTGATGGACGAGGCCGGGGCACGGAACATCTCGGAGGCCGTCGGACAGGGTTAACGTCGCCGATCGGCCTCGTTGTGAGCCCTCTGTGGATCTACACCACCCATCTGCGGCTCCTCGCCATTCTCAATAGCGACTGATGAGACGGTGATGGTCCGGTGGGACGTGACGGGGGCGGCTACCATGCCGCGGCCCGATGCGAATACTGCTGCCGCCATCTGAGACGAAATCACCGGGAGGTGAGGGGCCGCGGCTCAAGCTGGCTCGGCTCGGTTTTACGGAGCTCAACGCCACCCGCGCACATCTGCTTGGTGAGTTGGAAGACCTCGCGACCGACGTGCCGGCCAGTCGGGCGGCCCTCGGACTCTCCACTCGGCAGGACGCCGAGATCGCGCGAAACGCGCGGGTACGCCGGTCGCCGACCATGCCGGCGGTGGAGCGTTACGCCGGTGTCCTGTTCGATGCTCTTGACGTGGGTGGGCTGACGCCGGCGGCGCGGCGGCGGGCGAACGACTCCCTGGTGATTTGTTCTGCCCTGTTTGGCGCCTTGCGCCCCTCCGATCCCATCCCGGCGTATCGCCTCTCGGGAGGCAGTCGAATTCCTAACGTCGGTGCGCTCGCGGCGTTGTGGCGACCCACGCTGACCGAAGCCCTGGCAACGGACAACGGGGTCGTCGTGGACCTGCGGTCGGCCGCGTACGCCACGTTGGCGCCACTGCCGCACGCCATCATGGTTCGGGTGGTCGATGATCGTGGTCGTGCGGTGAGTCATCACAACAAGGCGGCGAAGGGCCTCTTCGCTCGGGCGCTCGTCAGCTCACGCCGAACCGTTCGGCGGGTTGACGACCTCATCGGCATCGCGGAGACGGCCGGGTTTGCACCCGAGCGTTCCGGGCAGCAACGAATCGATATACGCCTGCCCGAATAGGTCGGGCGTGACAGCGCGGGTTACGGTCGGTACATTTCCGTCAATGCCTCCGAATTGACGCCACCCGCGTGACGACGTTCGTCGGATCTCTCGCCGCACGACAGTGTGGGCGCTGCTGGCCGATGCCCTCCCGATCTACCCGCTGTATGCGCTGCTGTTCGACGACCGAGGGCTCTCGGGTGGGCAAATCTCCGGGCTGTTTGCGATCTGGTCGGCCGTGGCGATCGTGTCGGAGGTCCCGGCGGGGGCGCTTGCCGACCGCTACTCGCGACGTGGCGCGCTGGTCGCTGCCGGCGTCCTCCAGGCGGGCGGATACGTCATCTGGATTCTGCGCCCCGATTTCGTCGGCTTTGCCGCGGGTTTCGTGCTGTGGGGGCTGGGCGGCTCGTTCGTCTCTGGGGCGCTGGAGGCTTTGCTCTACGATGCGCTTGCCGCCGAGGGGGCGGAGGGTGAGTTCGCCCGCGTCTACGGTCGGGTTGGCGCGGCAGGGCTGATCGGGCAGATTCCCGCCGCCGTTGCGGCAACCGTGCTCTTCCCGGTGGGTGGATTTTCCCTGGTGGGATGGGTGAGCGTCGGCCTGTGCGTTACCGCGGCCGCCATGGCCACGCAGCTTCCTGAGGCGCCTCGCCACGTCGGGGACGATGACGACGACGGGCCCGGGTACTTCGCCACCCTGGCCGCGGGTGCGCGTGAGGCCGCCCGCCATCCCCTGGTTCGGCTCGCGATCATCGCGGTGGCGGCGGTCGAGGCGGTCGACGCGGTGGAGGAATACTTCCCATTACTCGCCCACGACTGGGGTATCACGACGCGGATCACCCCGCTCGCCATCCTTGCGATTCCGCTCATCGGGGCGGTCGGCGCCGTGCTCGGCGCACGGCTTGTTGGGACGTCCCCGGCGACGCTCGCCGGTTGGCTGGGTGCGTCTGCTCTGCTGTTTGGCGGCGCGGCGTTGATCCATCGCCCGGTGGGCGTGGTCGCCGTGGCGGTCTTCTACGGCCTCTACTGCATGGTGTCGGTGGTCGTCGACACGCACCTCCAGGACCGGATCACGGGAACCTCGCGTGCAACCGTCACCAGCGTCGCGGGGCTCGCCACGGAGCTCTCGGCGTTTGCGGTCTACGGCGCCTGGGCGCTGGGCGGCGCCCTCATGATCGCCGCCGCCGTCGCGCTCGTCGCGCTCGCCCTTCCTCGCCTCCTGCGGAGCTAAGGCATGTTTGGCCGCCGGATGCCGCGGGGAGGCGTGGGGCCCGGAGTCAGGAGCCGGGCCCCAATCCGTTCCGCCTCACGTGTGGTGACCGTCAGGCGAATGCGGCTGTTCTGGTTGACAACGACTTTGCGTGGGACACGACTCGCCAGCGACTGCGGACGCGTGAGTCGCAACGTTCCGCTGGGAATGTGGGGACGCACCTCACCGACCACGCCCCCGGCCACGCGCGTGAACCGAATGCGCGGGCGCAGGACGACACCAAACACAGAACGTCCAAGCGGTTTGCGAAACGTGGGCTTCGTGGCCGAGCCGAAGCCGGGGAACACGCCCCACATGTAGTACCGCCCCTGGTCGATGACCTTTCGGGGGATGCGGACGCGGGTGCCGGTGGTCCACACGCTCGCGACGCGGCGGGGGCCGAGGTAGATCTGCACGTTGTACCGCGTCGCGCCCGGCTCCGGGGTCCACTGCAACGTTGGCGTCTGGCTCGTCATCCAGGCGCCCAGCGTGGGCCGAAGGCGTCGCGACACAGCGATGGTCGACTCCGGCGGAGCAGCAACCGCCGACGTTTCGGTGACCGACTCGGGCTCGAGGGCGGCGGCCTCATCGCCCCACAATCCACATGATCCGGGCACGAGATCCTCGTCGCAGTCGACCTCGATCTCCTCCGGCGGGGCAAGCGCGGCGGCGCGGATTGGCCACACCTCGTCCCAGAATTCGGGATCGGAAAGATCGACGCCGTCCTCGTCGTCGGGGTCGGTCGGGTCGATGGCGGTTGTCTGCGCGGGCGCCACACGGCCGCCGAGCAGGTCGGCCGGGACCGTGATGGGAACATCGGCCGCGGCGACGACCGGGACGGCCAGGCAAGCGGCGGTGACGATCAGCGACAGGCGAAACATGGGAGGCTCCTCGCGTGGAACACTGGGTGATGCCAGGTGTTCGTCGCAGCCCCGCTGTTGGATCACCCCGGAGCGCGCCACCCCGTCAGAAAGCTCACCTCGTGCGCCCGGGCGTTCATCGCGCGCGCGTCGTCACGGGTGATGGCGCCGAGGCGAACCAGCATGGCGTACTCGGCACGCAGGCGGGTGCCGATCATCTCCGGGCCGTCGGTGGCGATAACCACCTCGATCCCGGCATCGCGAAGGCTGAAGACGATCTCGGCCATCTGTTGCTCGTTGCGGACGGCGCGGGTCTTGACGTTGGAGGTGGGGCACACCTCCAAGACGATCCCCCTGTCGGCGATGCGTTGGGCGACGTCGGTGTCGAATGCAGCGATGATGCCGTGGCCGATGCGGTCGACACCCAGGGCAACCACTTCGCCAAGCTCGGCTACGAACGGTGCCGGGTCGGGGGCGTTGACACCCTCTTCACCCGCATGGAATGTGACCGCGAGCCCGGCGTCGCGAGCCTTGGCAACAAGCGGGGCGAGGGCGGCGTAGTCGTAGCGGGCCCCGGGGCCGCCCGGGCGTGGGCCACCGATGTCAACACCCACGATGCCGCGACCGGCGAAACGGACGGCCTTATCGATGATCGCCGCGTTCAGCTCGGGGGAGAAGCCGCGATCCATCATCACGATGATCCCTGCACGGATGGGGTACTCGAGCATCGCGCGATCGGCGGCGTGAACGGCCGACATGATGATGGCGTCCAGGTCGCGCTCGCCACCACGATTTCGCTTGGCCGGGTTGAAGCGCACTTCGTGGGTGGTGATTCGCTGCGAGCGGTAGGCGCCGCCGAGCATCGAATGCACCGAACGAAAGACCCCGTCCGGGCTGCTCTGAATCAGCTCGGTGAGGTGGTAGATCTGGTCGAGGCCATCGAGGCCCGACACGCCGCTCCCAACGCTGGCCGCTCTGGCGAACGCCCAGTAATCGTCAAACGGAAGCTTGATCCCCTGCTCGTGGGCAAGCTCCCACATCGACGCCGGGTCGACGCCGCCACCGAGGTGGGCGTGAAGTTCCGCGAGGGGCTCGTCGTCGCGAAAGAGGGGGTTCAAAACGCCGCCTCCGCCACGGCACTTAGGCGGCCTATTCGCCGTCCTTCGGACGTCTCAATTGTCTTCGGCGGCGGGAACGCCGCCTTCGCCACGGCACTTAGGCGGCCTATTCGCCGTCCTTCGGACGTCTCAATTGTCTTCGGCGGCTGGGGAACGCCGCCTTCGCCACGGCACTTAGGCGGCCTATTCGCCGTCCTTCGGACGTCTCAATTGTCTTCGGCGGCTGGGGGAACGCCGCCTTCGCCACGGCACTTAGGCGGCCTATTCGCCGTCCTTCGGACGTCTCAATTGTCTTCGGCGGCTGGGGGAACGCCGCCTTCGCCACGGCACTTAGGCGGCCTATTCGCCGTCCTTCGGACGTCTCAATTGTCTTCGGCGGCTGAGGAACGTCGGCCGTCACGGTTCGACGGGCCTACGCGGATGCGCCAAGCATTTCCTGGAGCTCGCCGCTTTGAAACATCTCTGTCGTGATGTCGCAGCCACCGACGAGCGCGCCGTCGACAAACAGCTGAGGGATGGTGGGCCAGTCGGAGTGCGTTGACAGCACTTCCCGGATGCGCGGGTCGGTGAGCACGTCACGGGCTTCGTATGCGGTGCCGGTGGCGTTCAGGATCTGGATGACCTGGTTGCTGAAACCGCAGCGCGGCATGTCGGGCGTGCCCTTCATGTACAGGAACACCCGGTTCTCCGTGGTCTCGGACTTGATCTGGTCGAGGATCTCGGCGTCGGTCATGGTGAGGGTGTCGCTCATTGGTCCTCCGGAGTGCGTGTCTTCAGTGCGAGCGCATGGATGGTGCCATCGGCCATGAAGGGCTGGACGGCGCCGTACACCAGGCGGTGCTGCTCGATGCGCGAAAGGCCGGCGAACTGCGGGGCAACAACCTCAGCGAACAGGTGGTCGCCGCCACCCTGGTCAACAACGGTGGCCGTTGCTCCCGGTAGGGCTGCTTCGATCATCGTTGCGTATTCGCTCACATCGGGCATGTGCCCAGGATAGCCGTCTGTTGGTGGGCACGGCCCCGAAGTGTCAGCGGCGTTTGGGACCGGCCTGGTAGTCGGCCACCATCGCGAGACGTTCCGCAACGAAGCGGGCTCTCCAGCGACGTACCGTCGAGATGTCGACATCGAGGCGCGCGGCGGTCGTTTTGGTGCTCTCGCCGCGAGCGGCCGCAAGAATGATCTGCGCGCGTCGACGCATCTGCGGCTGGGAACGTCGCGCAGCGATCGCACGCAAGGTTCGGGCTTCTTTGGCGCTGAGTGTGAACGGGGCACGTCGGCGCGTTACCGGGGCGGGAGCTTTCGCGGCGGATGTTGCCGTCTTCTTCCGTGGCCCCGTCTTTGGCGTGGCGACCGTCGCTACCTCGACAACCGGTGCGGTAAGGGGTTGGGGCGTGGTGATCACGCCTGAGGCGATGGTGTGCTCCAGGCGCCGAACTGTTTCGATCAGCTGGTTCTGGGTTGTCTCGGCGAGCAGTTGAGTGACGCGTGCGAGCTCCGCTTGGGTTTCCGCAAGCTGCTTTTCGAGTCGTTTGATCTTCTTGCGCGCTTTGTTTGCGGCGGCGGTGTCAACAACCGGTGGTGTACTTGCTTGTATACCAGCACGTTCATCGGCGGCGGCAGGAACCGGAGCCGGGGCCGGATCGGTGTGAGTGGCGACGGTCATTGGCCGAACGGCGAAGACCATTGTCTTGTCGTCGGCGTCCACGGTTTCACGGTCGAGCGTTCTGACGGGAGTGACCTCTGGCGCCGCCTGCTCAATCGTGTCGTCGTTTGTGGTCCACGTGTTGCTACCCACCACGGGCCAGTCGCCGGAGAGGTCGTCGCGCTCGTCTGCGGTCTCCCAGTCGGCGTCAATTGACGTGGTGAGAACAGGGGTCATGTCGAACTCTTCAGCGGAGGCAAGGTCAGGGTCGTCCCACACGGCTGCGCCCTCGAAAAGGTCATCGATGCTCACGTGTGGGCTGACGTCTGGGGAGGGGTCGTCGGATGACTCTGAGGCCGACCATGACTCGGAACTCCAGCTCTGCAACACGGTATCGTCGGTTTCGGCGACGTCGGCATCGGGGGACCACTCATCGGTCTCCTCCGGGCCCCAGCCAGTGGCCGGGTCAAAGTCGGCATCCTCAGCCGCGAAATCCGTTGCGGTGGCGTCGGGAGCCGGCTCCTCGGACGACGCCTCACTGTCGCCAGCGTCATCGGTGATGGGCGCATCCGGGTGCGGATCGAACGCGGCGTAGTCCAGGACGGCGCCGAGCTCGCCGGGGTTTGGCCAGCCGGGGGCGTCGATCAGCTCATTTGACGGGGCCACGTCGACGAGGACTTCGGCCGGCTGCGCCTCGGTGGCGGGTGCCATCGCCGGCGCGGGGCTCTCACCCTCGACCGTGACCGGGTCATCGAGGTCGTCAACCGTCACCGGGCTGGGCGTGGGTGGAACCGCAGGAAGCACCGGAACAGCCGGTACCGACGTCGTGACCTCGTCGCCAGAAAGGCGACCGGGAACGCTCAACGCAAGCCGGGGTCGGGCACGTCGCGGACGCGTTGCGGCGGTGTCGCTCTTACGGCGTGATCGAACTGAAACGCGTTGTAACGAGCCGGGCGCGGGCTCGCCTCCCGAACCGGAACCGGACGCCTTCTCGTTGCGGCGCTTGAGCACCAGGACACCGACAAGGGCAACGCACAACAGGATTGTGATGGTGAGACTCGACATGGACCAATTGCCTCAGGGGTGGGAGGGCGAGGCGGAAAGCGCGCATGCGCTGATGCGCACCGCATTTATCGGCGTCCTCGCCCAGATCAATAGCCCCTCACACATATTCCTTAAGTGTTGTCGTCGCCCCCGCCGGTGAGCTGAGCGCTCAGCGCGTCCGGTTCGGTTACGGGCGTCGTGCAGGTGAAGTTGGTGCAGACGTAGGCGGCGGGCCGGTCGTCGATCATTCCGCGTCCCTCGAGCAGAGGAATTGCGTCGGTGGCATCGGGCGGGGCAACGGCCAGCGCGACGTTCGGCCCGGCCTTGCGTGCCGCAGCGACGAGCGCAATCGTGGCGGAGGAGTCGAGGGGACCCACGATGGCAACCTCCCGCCGGTGTGCGGCCGTGAGAAGGTCGGCCGTGACCAGCGCCGTTCCGAACGCCTGCGGGTAGCGGGCGATGTCGTCGCCAACGACCCGCAGCGCGTGCTCGGCGCGTGCGGTGAGATCTGCCTCGCCGGTGAGCGCGGCAAGGCGCGCCAATACCGAGGCGGCCTGGGAGTTGCCGCCGGGCGTGGGGTGATCCTCCAGATCGCGGGTACGGGCCAGTAGCGTCTCCCCGTCGGAGCCGGTGAGAAAAAAGCCCGCACCCTCCGGGTCGGCGAACAGAGCGACCATCTGCCGGGCCAGTTCTCGGGCGCTGGTGAACCAGACCGGCTCGAATGTGGCGTCGTAGAGGCGAAGGAGTCCGTGGCAGAGGTTGGCGTAGTCGTCGAGGCAGCCGAGGTGGTGTGCCGCACCGTCGACCCATACTCGGCGCAAGCGTCCGTCGACGACGAGGCGGTCGAGAAGGAACTGCGCCGTCTGTCGCGCCGTATCGATGTAGTCGCCGCGTCCCAGAAACATGCCGGCGTCGGCGAACGCCGCGATGGCCAACCCGTTCCACGACACCACCACCTTGTCGTCGCGTACGGGCGCCGGCCGCCCCGACCGTGCGGCGTAGAGCTTGCCCAGCGCCGCGGTGATGAGCAGGGACGCGTCGGGTCCCACCGTCTGCTCCACGTACTCCATGGGCGCGGCAATCTGGAGGATGTTGCTGCCCTCGAAGTTCCCCTCTGGTCGGATGCCGTAGCGCAGGACGATTGCTTGGGCCTCGTCTTGGCCGAGCACCTCGGACACCTGGGCGGGAGTCCAGGTGTAGAACGCACCCTCCCCGCCGGGATCGTCGGCATCCTGCGCGGCGGCAAAGCCACCGTCCGGCACGGCCATCTCTCGACGGAGATAGTCGAGGGTGCGTTCGGCCACCTCGCGCCAGCGTGGCTCACCGGTCACACGAAACGCGAGGGCGTAGACCGCGGCCAAGAGCGCGTTGTCATAGAGCATCTTCTCGAAGTGGGGCACCAGCCACACCGCGTCGACGCTGTAGCGGTGGAAGCCGCCGCCCACCTGGTCGTTGATGCCGCCATCGGCCATCCGTTGGAGCGTGACGTCGGCCATTTGCCGGGCGTGGTGATCGTCGGGGCGTTGCCACACCCGGCGGAGGAGAAACTCCAGGGCCAGGTGCGGCGGAAACTTCGGTGCCCCCCCGAAACCCCCGTTTGCGGGGTCGAACGACATTGCAAGTCCGGTGACCGCATCGTCGACGATGCGTCGTTCGAGGCCGTCGCCGGCGGCCGCGCGTTGAGACTGGGCGGAGATGCGTTCGGTGACCTGTTGTGCGGTGCGCTCAACGTCATCGTGGCGTGACCGGTAGGCATCGGCCACGTGACTCAGCACATCCGTGAAACCGGGCATGCCCTGCCGCGACTCGGGTGGGAAGTAGGTGCCGGCGTAGTAGGGCTTCGCATCCGGTGTGAGAAAAACGGTCATCGGCCAGCCGCCGTGACCGGTCATCGCCAGCGTGGCCTGCATGTACAGCGCGTCGACATCCGGCCGTTCCTCCCGGTCGACCTTGATGCAGACGAAGAGGTCATTCATGACCGCCGCGATACGCGGGTTCTCGAACGACTCATGGGCCATCACATGGCACCAATGGCAGGAGGAGTAGCCCACTGACAACAGGATGGGTGTGTCCGTCTCGCGCGCCCGGGCAAGGGCCTCATCCCCCCATGGGTACCAGTCGACCGGGTTGTCGGCGTGCTGGCGCAGGTAGAGGCTGGCTTCGTTCGCGAGACGGTTCATGCAAACGAGCATAGACATGTCCCCGCGGGGGTCGTCTCGGCTACCGTTGATCGTGAATGGACGACATGTTCCTCAAACTTGCGGGTCCGAGCCCGGCGCGCGGTGAGCTCGACCAGTGGCGTCAGGTGGCCCTGTTGGGTGTCTCGGCGGCAACGTCCGAAAGCCCGCTGTCGCGACGCGGTTTGGCTGCGGCGCTCCTGGCGCGCGATTTCCCGGTCGAAGCGGGGCGCATCCTCTCAACCCTCGACGCGGACGATCCGTGGACGCGGTGGTGGATGGTGCAGGCTGTCGGGCAGTCCGGCGACCGGGACGCGCTTCGCGCCTCCGTTGCTGCCGCACGCGAGAAGATTCGTCCCCGCGGCGCCGATGGTCGTGACGTCGCTCGGCGACTCGCCGATCTTCAGTGTGAGTTGGCCGCGCTCGACGACCACGAGGGTGACGACGCGCGCTTTAGCGTGCTCGGCCACCGCGCGCGCCCCGAGCGGCGGGCGCTCATCGGCGGACGGTCGTCAGCCGTGTTTCTGATCGACCCCGAATGGGAGGCCTTGCGGCTGGTGCGGTTGGGGCCATCTGACGGTCCCAGCTCCGGAAATGCTGCGCTCTTCGGATTCGTCGAGGTGCTCGAGGCCGTACGCCGCGGCGAGGCTGGGCCCGGCCGGCACGTGCCGAACGATGCTCCAGCCCCGCTCGCCCCTCAGCCGATGCTGGACGCGTTGCGCGAGGATCCAGCGACCCGCGACGCGCGTCTTCTGGCGCTTGCGACGGAAGTGCAGGACGAACGCAAAGAACTTGCTCGTGAACGGGCTCGCCTGGCCGAGGAACGGTCCGACCTCGAGGCGCAGCAGCATCGGCTGCGGGCTCGGGTCGCCGCCGCCGCGAACGGCTCGAAAGCGCCCCCGACCCCATCGAGGGTGAGCGTGCCAACGACGACGAAAGACGCCGCCGCGCTCCTCGGAGTTGCGGTTGGCGCGTCGCGGACGACGGTGCAGCGCCACTGGCGCGATCTGGTTGCAAGCTGCCACCCCGACCGCGTGGAGGGGCTGCATCCGGGCCTCAGAAAACACGCAGGGGATCTGGCCGTGGCGCTGAATGCGGCGCGCGAGCTGCTGCTCAATGGCGGCTCGACTCGGCCACGCCGTGGCTGAGGTGGCAATCGTCATTCTCGCCGCCGGTGCATCTCGGCGGCTCGGCCGGCCGAAGCAAACACTCATGCTCGACGGCAGACCGCTCCTCCAGCACGTCGTCGATGCCGCACGAGCAGCGGCAATCGGGCGCGTCGTCGTTGTGCTTGGTGCGAATGCGTCATCAATTCGGTCCGTGATCGCGCTTCCGCAGGACGGGACAACCGTCGTCAACCGTGAATACGCCACAGGCCAGGCGTCGTCGCTGCGTGCCGGTCTGTCGGCGCTCGGCGACGATGTGGCGAGGGTCGTCATCCTGTTGGGAGATCAGCCGCACATCTCCTCCGAGGTCATCCGCAGTGTCGCCATGGGCCCCGGCCCGATTCGGAGGGCCAGCTACCGTGATGGCCCGGGCCACCCGGTGGCCTTCGAACGGTCGCTGTGGAGTCAACTCGTCGAGATCGACGGCGACCACGGAGCTCGCGAACTTATCACTGACCACCCCGATCTCGTCGTCTCGGTCGAGGTACCGAGCGATGGCCCGCGCGACGTCGATACCGACGACGACGCACGGGCGATCGGTGCGACGTAGACCGTCCTAACGGATGGTGACGGGGAAGCGCTGGGTAATTGCACGACCCCGCACGACGGCGCGGATCTCGATCAATCGGCGTCCGACGATTCCGGGGCGGCCGGTCATGATGCGAGCGTGAGTCAGCCCGGCGGGGACGGAAAACCGTTCGGGGCGGATCGTGTCGAGGACACTGCCATCGCGCCTGAGGATCCGGACCCTGACCGCCGCCCGTGCGGGGACCGCGATCCGCAAGATGGTTCCGACCTTGGGATCGAACCGACAGTCATCCGCCGTACAGCTGCGGGAGAACCGTGTCTGGCTCAGAGCAAATCGGGCCGTCGACACGGCGGCAGCAGGTCGGGTTGGGTTGATGCGCACGAGGAGGCCGCAGTCGCGGCGGAAGGAGTCATTGCCCTCGGTCGACAGCGCCACCGTTCTGTCCGGGAGCTCACGGGCGCTAAGGATGGCGCTTGACGTCTCCCACTGAAAACGCCCCACCCCGGTGGGGCCAATGGCGCGAAGACCAAAGCGTGAGCCACTCACCACCGATGCATAGACGGTTCCCGTCGGCCCCACCGACAGCAACTGAGCGGCGTCAATCGCGCGTGTTCGCCACACCTCGACTCCGGTTTCGCTATCGAGTGCGGCGACGTACGTTGGCCTTCTGTTCGGGAACTGCGGGGAAACGTAGATACGTTTGCGTGCCTCGTCGACGCGGACGCGCCAGAAGTTGATGTCCGTCCACGAGGCATTGGTCCACGCGACCGTCCCGTCGGCGGCGTAGCGGACGAGTCCGGTGCCCGGCCGGTACGCAACGACACCGGCGGTGAAGGCGGCCTGCGGTGATGCGTTGTCAACCTGGGACCGCAGCGCCCCTGTCGCCTCGTTCAGAGAGATCATGCGTGCCGGCACGGGCGTTCCCGCGGGTTCGTTTCCTGCGCCGAACTGGGTGTACACGGTGCCGGACTGGTCGCGCACGATTTGCGGCGGGGTCAGAGACTCGGATTCGATCGTCCAAGACAGCGTCGGGCGCTCGTACCGCCAGACAACGGTCGATCCCCGCGACGCGGTGACCACCGGGTAGCGCGGCGTGCCTGAAGGGGATACACCGACCGCGTGCGAAATGCAGGTTCCGTCGGTCAGGAGCACTCCCGAGCACCCGGCCACCCGCGCCCCAGCACTCGTGATGGCCCAGATGCCGTCCCCGTCGGGCCCGATCGGGCCGTAGCTGCCGTCGGGCTGGCGTTCGGGTGGCTGGAGGCCGTCGTCACAGTTACCGCAGCCCCACCTCGTCGTGTTGATCCAGCGGCGCACGCCGGTGAGGCGGAACGCCGCAGCGGTTGAGATGGGCCCGGGATCGTCGTCTCCGGAGAACCCGTCGCTGACCACGACGACGCCACCGCCGCCCGGTCCCGCGTGGAGCGAGCCCGTTCCGGCGGCGACCGGCCAACCGGGGACAACGCTTGGCGTGGCCGCGGAAGCGGTGGCCACTGATCCGATGGCCGCCCCCGCCGCAACGGCAATGACTCGACCCAACACGCTGACCCCCGACGCTCGTTTGACGAGACAACGATATCCGGGCCGTCGGCGTCTCAGGTTATGGACGTGGGGCCGCCGTCTGGGCTCTGTGACCCCCAAAATATGCAGTGGGACTCGCTGTCATCAGACAACGAGTCCCACGACCAAGCGTCGGGTTCGGGCTCTATCGCCAGGCGGTCGTCGACCAGCTGGAGCCGAGGAAGTTCTGGCCGTTCCAGGCCGACGATTGCCAGGAGGAACCGTTCCACGCACGACCCGACCAGGTGCGACCTGACCACGTGCGTCCGGCCCATCCAGATCCGGCCCAGCCCGAGCCGGCCCAAGACCGTCCCAGCCAGTCGCCCGCGTTCCAGGAGCGACCCTGTGCGGCAAGTTGGGTCCAGGCTGCCCGGTCGAACGGGTTGCCGAAGATATCGACCTCGCCGGAGATCGGGACTCCATCGATCGTCGGCTTGCGTGTGCCGCGCGAAGCGTCGATTGAGCCGAGCCCGGTCGACTTGAGGAACTGGCGCACCGTGCCGAATCCGTACTCGGGGTAAAGATCGAGGTCAAGGCGACCAGCACCCTGAGTCGCGCGGCTCTCTCCCGGAACGGGGTTGGCGTTGGCCACGAGCATTGCTCGCAGTGCGTCCGGGGTCATCGTCGGCCGCTGCTGAAGGACGAGGGCGGCCGCACCGGCGGCGACTGCGCTGGCCTGAGAGGTGCCACTGCCCTTGAGAAAGCGCGTGCCAATGTTGCCACCAGCGCCGAAGTTGACGTCGATCTTCGAGCCAGGAACGCGCAAGCTGGGGATCGAGACGCCGTAGGCGATCACGTCGGGTCCACGGGTCGAACTTCCCTGCGAGCTGGAGAAGTCGGCGACGTAGTCGTCTTCCTCCCAGATGCTCGTGTTGGGGTGAGCGGCACCAACGGCCAGGATGTTGGGGCTGATGGCCGGGCTCGCGAGTTTGGGCCCTGTCTTTCCCCCGTTGCCGGAGGAGACGACCACAAAGATCCCTTTGTTCCATGCCTGTTCAAGCGAGTAGACAAGCGGGTCGACCTCATACGAGTTGAGGGAGTCGGTCCCGTAGGCGAGCTCGAGAACGCGGATATTGAGGCCGTCGGTGTTGCGATGAGACACGACCCAATCGACCGCCGCGATGACTTGAGAGACATCGGCCACGCCGTTGCCGTCCCCAACCTTCATATTCACGATGCGCGCGTCTGGCGCGATTCCGAGAAATGCGCCGCTCCCCGCCCTTGCCAGCTGAGAGCCCGAGGCCCCCGGGATGTCATTGCCGGCGATGATTCCGGCGAGGTGGGTGCCGTGCCCAAAGTTGTCGACGTACTGGCGTGCAGGATCCTGCGAATCGAACGAAAGGTCCGGTCCGTCGACAACGCGCCCGGTGCCGTGGAGTCCCTTAACGCGGCTGACGCCGGTGTCGATGACCGCGACGTCGATACCCTTTCCCGTGTACCCCTGCTGCCAGAACTCGTCAGCGTCGAGGCGCTGAGCCGCCGTGTAGAGAGATGTCGTCGTTCGGGCCGCGTCGTAGCTGGTGCCTTCCAAGTACGCCATCGGGCGCATCACCTGGTTGGCGGTGACGCTGCGCACACCCTTGTGGGCGCGAAGCGTCGCTATTGCTGTCCGCGGCAAAGTTGCCGAGAAGCCGTTGACAACGCCCAGTTGACGCTCCACGCGTCCGCCAGCCTGTGCGACCAGCCGCTCAGGTCCGTCACCGGCACCAGTGCGTTCGAGCACGATGACTGAGGCGGTGGCATCAGTCGAGGAAACGGAAGTCCCCGCGTCTGCGGCGTTTGCGGCAAGTGCGCTCATGGCCAGCGCGCCCATAAGTGCGGTTGCGGCGATCCGCAGGCTACGACCAAACTGCGGTCGTGCCGGGGCGGTGTCGACCGCCGTCAGCGCAGTGATCCTTGGGGCTCGAGCATCCATGCTCATTCCAGACTTCCTTCCGTACCTCAGCTGTTTCGATACCCACAGTGTCGGTGAAAAGCTCCAATAACTCGAGGAATTTTCATCGAAATTACGAATCGCTTACACAGCCCGGCCGATCGGTCACCCCACGCCGCGGGGCCGTGAATCGGCGCCCTCGTGCCACCGGACGGGTCCACCCCGCCACGACGGCACGGTGGCCCCGTTCGGGGCAAAAGGAGGTGGCGATCCCTGGGGAGGATCGCCACGTGTTCTATCGGCGCGGACCGCTCGCAAGGAAATGAGGTTTATGGAGTTTTTACAAATGCGAGTTTCCGTCGTTCGGCGTGGCACGTCGCCGGCATTTGAGACCGACGAGAGACGACTGCCGGCGATGCCTTGTCGCGGGCTCGCAGGAGGCGTAGCGTCCGGTCGCAACTTCCGTTACAAACGTCGAAAGGGGACCTCCCGTGGGACGCATTGCCGTCACCGTCAACGGGCAGAAGCGCGAGATCGACGTCGAGCCACGCGACCTTTTGGTTTACGTGCTGCGTGAGCAGCTCGGACTGACGGGGACCAATGTGGGCTGCGACACATCGAGCTGCGGCACCTGCACCGTCCACATCAATGGGGAAGCCGTGAAGGCCTGCACCGTTCTGGCCGTTCAGGCCGACGGCCAGGAGGTCACCACGATTGAAGGTCTCGCCACGAACGGCGACCTGCACCCCATGCAGCAGGCCTTCACCGAGCACCACGCACTGCAATGCGGGTACTGCACACCCGGCATGATCATGGCCGCCGTCAGCCTGCTGGATGACACCCCCAAGCCGTCAGAGGACGAGATCCGTCACGGGCTCGAAGGCAACCTCTGCCGCTGCACGGGCTACCACAACATCGTCAAGGCCGTTCAGGCCGTGGCCGGGGCATAGGAGGCCACAATGGCAACAACAGAACCCAAGCCCGTCATCGGTCAGCGCATGTTGCGCAAGGAAGACCCCGAGCTCATCACCGGCGAAGGCAACTACGTCGACAACATCAGCGTCCCCGGGATGCTGTGGATCCACGTCGTGCGCAGCCCGTTCGCCCACGCGAAGATCGGAAAGATCGACACCTCCGCCGCCGAGAAGGCCGAGGGCGTCGTGGCGGTCTACACCGCCGAGACCCTCGAGTTCGCGGGGCCGCTCGTGATGGCATGGCCCATCAACGACAAGGTCAAGAACCCGGCCCACCATCCGCTCACCAAAGACAAGGCCCGCTATGTCGGTGACCCGGTCGCGGTGGTCGTTGCGGAAAGCCGTGTGCTGGCGAAAGACGCCGCCGAGCTGGTCGACATCGATTGGGAGCCGCTTCCCGCGGTGACCGACGTGAAGGCGGCCTTGGCCGATGGCGCACCGGTCATCCACGAGGAGTTCGGCACCAACGACGCCGGCGATTGGATCTTCGAGCGCGACTCACCGGCGCCGCGTCGCGCGCCGTCAGGACCGTTCTTCGAGGATCCCGAGCTCGTGAAGATCAAGGAGGACTACTACCTCGCGCGCCTCATCCCCAACGCGATGGAACCGCGCGGTGTTGTGGTCGATCTCAACGCGCCCCAGGGCGAGTACACCGTGTACTCCTCCACCCAGATCCCTCACATCCTGCGCACCACGCTGACGATTACCTGCGGCGTGCCCGAGGCCAAGCTTCGGGTCGTGGCGCCGGACGTGGGCGGAGGCTTTGGCTCGAAGCTCGAGGCCTACCCCGAGGATGCGATCTGCCTCGCCGTCGCCAAGAAGCTGCGCAAGCCGGTCAAGTGGATCGAGGAGCGCAGCGAGGGTTATCTCGCCACCCTCCATGGTCGTGAGATGTACCAGACCATTGAGCTGGCGGCGACGAAGGACGGCATCCTCAAGGCCGTTCGCGTCAACCTCACCGCATCGATGGGCGCCTACCTGCGCATCATCACTCCTGGCATCCCAATGCTGGGGGCGTGGCTCTATGCCGGCCCGTACGACTGCGAGGGGTACGACTTCCAGTACACGAACGTGTTCACCAACAACACGTTCACCGACGCCTACCGCGGCGCCGGCCGGCCGGAAGCCACCTACGCCATCGAGCGGGCGATGGATGCCCTGGCACGCGAGCTCAAGATGGACCCCATCGAGCTGAGGATGAAGAACTTCATCTCCACCGACAAGTTCCCGAACTACACGATGGTTTCGGGCCTCACGATCGACTCCGGCGACTACACCGGCGTCACGAACAAGATGCTCGAGGTGCTCGACTACGAGGCCACCAAGGCAAAGCGTGAAGCCAGCCGGGCCAGCGGTGGCACCAAGGTCATCGGCGTCGGGTTCTCCACCTGGCTCGAGATGTGCGGCATCGCCCCGTCGCGCGTACTTGCGGCGCTCAACTACATCGCCGGCGGGTGGGACGCGGCAACGGTCGAGTTCCTTCCCACCGGAACCGTGCGAGTGCTCACGGGTGTGTCACCTCACGGTCAGGGCAACGTCACCACGATGGCGCAGATCACGGCCGACCAGCTGGGCGTTGACTTCGACGCGATCGAAGTGCTCCATGGTGACACCCAGGTGGTGCCGCTCGGCCTCGACACCTACGGCAGCCGCGGCCTGTCGGTCGGTGGTGTGGCGCTCTACAAAGCCGGTGAGAAGATCATCGCAAAGGCAAAGGCCTTGGCCGCCCACCAGATGGAGTGCTCGGAGGACGACCTCGACTTCGCCGGTGGCAACTTCACCGTGAAGGGCACCGACAAAACCGTGCACATCACCGCGCTGGGCTTTGCGGCCTGGGCGGCGCACGACTTGCCGGAGGGAATGGAGCCCGGCCTCACGGCCACCCATCTCTACGACCCGCCCAACTTCAGTTGGCCCAACGGCGCGCACGCATGTGTGGTGGAGGTCGACACGGAGACGGGCGCGGTGGAGATCATCCGCTACGTCGCCGTCGACGACTGCGGCGTGCAGATCAACCCCAACATCGTGGCAGGGCAGCTCCACGGCGGCATCGCACAAGGCATCGCCGAGGCCCTGTACGAGGAAGCCAAGTACGACGAGGAGGGCAACCTCCTCACCGGCTCGATGATGAACTACCTCGTGCCGGGCCCACCAGAGCTGCCGTCGTTCGAGCTCGACCACACCGTCACCCCGAGCCCCACGAACCCGCTGGGCGTGAAGGGTGTGGGTGAGGCCGGCACCATCGCCGCACCGCCGGCCGTCGTCAACGCGATCGTCGATGCGCTGTCGCATCTGGGTGTCACCAATGTCGGGCGCCCGGCAACGCCGGAGCGCGTGTGGAAGGCCATCCAGGAGGCACGGTCATGATCCCGAGCAAGTTCGACTACACCCTCGCGGAATCGGTGGAGCATGCCATCGAGCTGCTCGGCCAGGACCCCGAGGCCAAGCTCCTCGCGGGTGGCCACTCGCTGGTGCCGCTCATGAAGACGCGGCTTGCCCGTCCGTCCAAGCTCATCGACATCGGTCGGCTGGGCCTGGCGGGAGTGAGCGACGGTGGCGATCACCTGGTCGTCGGGGCGCTCACACGCCATGCCGACCTGGAGCACGACGCCATGGCCAAAGAGCACTGTCCGGTGCTCGCGTACACGGCAAGTCAGGTGGGCGACCGCCAGGTACGACACCGCGGCACCATCGGTGGCTCGTGTGCTCACGGCGACCCGGCGTCGGACCTTCCGACGATCTGCCGGATGTTGGACGCCACGTTCGTCGTTCAGGGGAAGGGTGGCATTCGTGAGATCGCGGCGGCCGACTTCTTCAAGGGGTTCTTCGACACGGCCCTTGCACACGACGAGCTCATCACTCAGGTGAAGGTTCCGAAGACGGGCGGGGCGGGGTGGAGCTACATCAAGTTCCGCCAGCGGGCGCTCGATTGGGCCACCGTCGGCGTCGCTGCCGTGGTCAACGGTGGGGCGAAGATCGCGTTCACCAACATGGGTACGGTCCCCATCCGAGCCACCGCCGCGGAAGCGGCGTTTAGCTCCGGTGGCGCTGCCGCGGCTGCAGAAGCCGCAGTGGAGGGCACCAACCCCCCGAGCGACACCTGGGCCAGCGCCGACTACCGTCGGCACCTCGCGCAGGTGCTCACCGGTCGCGCGTTGGCGGAGGCCGTGGCGAAGTAGTGCGGTTCGAATGGGTGCGTCGGCTCGGTAGCCGGCGCACCCACGTGACGGGAAGGCGATGGTTGGTACCCGGAGACCGTGTCCACTTGAGTCGCTCCCCCTGGCGGGAGAGCGCATCGAGTCGGTGGGCACGCTCGGCGATCTTCCCGAGCCCATCAGGCTTGAGTCGAACCAGCGCCCGCCGTCGCAATTGCTTGACGACCTACGAGCAAGTGAGCGCTAACCGCGTCACCTATCTTGATTCATCAGCGCTCGTCAGACTCGTCGTCAGGGAGCCCGAATCACGCGGTTGAGGGACTACCTTCGTCGCCGTACCCTCGTCGCAAGCGCTCTCGCAACCACCGGGGTCACCCAGCGCTTCTCCCTTTCGGGGCCGCTGTCCTACTGCGGGGAGGGGCAGTGCTCGGCAGGCTCGAACTCGTGCGGATCAATCAGCCTGTGCTCGCCGCCGCTGGCAGCCTTCAGCCGGAGGAGGTGCGGACGCTCGACGCGATTCACCTGGCCACCGCCCAGCTCTTTGGCGAGACGCTGACGGCAGTCGTCACCTACGACAAACGTATGGCCGCAGCTGCGATCGGACTTGGCCTGCGCGTTGCGACTCCCGCATAGTCATCGGTCTATGCCGAGCGCTTTTGGGCGTGCTCCCGGATCCATTCGGCCAGCGCGGCCTCGTCGTCTTCGCCCGCCGCGACACCGAGCGTGGTTGCCGTCGCCTCGACTTGTGACGCGAAGAGTCGCCGGTCGTTGAGGCCGAGGAACACGCCAAGCGCCAAGAAGGCCGTCCGCTTGTTGCCGTCGACAAATGGATGGTTCTTCGCGATGCCGAACGCGTAGCTCGCGGCGAGGTCAGCCACGTCGGGTTCGCCGTAGGCCGCCAGATTCTCCGGGCGCGCGAGGGCCGAGTCGAGCAATCCTTCGTCCCGGATGCCCGACGAGCCACCGTGTTCGGCCAAGCTCTCGTCGTGCAGGAGCAGAAGCGCCTGCTTCGCGACCCACTTCCACTCAGAGCTCATTCCGCGAGCTGGTGGAAGGTGTCGCGGTAGTCGCGCATGAGTTCGCGGCCGAGAGCGATCTGCTCGTCGAGCGTCGGGTCATACGGCGTCAGCGTGATGCCGTTCGGCGATTCGGTCACATGTACCGTGTCGCCCTTCTCCAGCTTGAGCCCAGCCAGAAGCTCCTTCGGGAGGATGACCCCGAGCGAGTTGCCGATCTGGGTGATCTTCAGGCTGTTCATACAAGAGTTATAACACAGTGATCTCTTGGCGGGAGCGGAGCCCGTCGCTGCGGTGACGGCAGATTCAAAAGTCTGATGCGCTCCACCCGAACGCCCCGTTTGCAACTTATCGGCGGTTCTGCGCCAAGATGACCGCACACACACGTGAAACCAATTCCGGGTCTGCGGCGGAGAGGAGGCATGGATAACCGAACCGATGGAGCCCTGATCGCCGAGAGCGACCAGGGCGGAGATGCATTCGAGGTGTTCGTCGAACGGCACCACCCCGCGATTCACCGCTACCTCGCGCGGCGCGTCGGGCACATTGATGCCGACGATCTTGCTGCCGAGACGTTCCTTGCGGCGTACAAGCGGCGGCGTGCGTTCGACGGCTCCGACAATGCGCGGCCGTGGCTGTTTGGCATTGCGACCAACCTCCTGAGAGATCAGGCGCGCAAGGAAGCGAGAATGCTCGCCGCCTTCGCGCGGACGGGTATCGACCCCGTCGCTGTTGACCCGCAGGAACCCAATGTCACCTCGGCGGCGCTCGCAGGAGCGCTCGCCGACATGAAGATGGAGCACCGCAACGTGCTCTTCCTTCACGCAGTCGCGGAACTGTCGAACGACGAGATCGCCTCGGCGCTCGGCGTTCCCATCGGAACGGTCAAAACCTGGCTCCACCGTGCGCGATCGGCGGCGCAGCGCTCACTCGCTGGCACCTCGCTCGCACCCGAGTCACCCCTTCCGTCGCGACCCACTGAGGTGACCCCATGAACGACATCGATCGAACCCTCCGCGAGTTTCGCTCCGACCAGCCCGGCCCGCAAACCGGCGCCGCGGCCCGAATCGCCCGCCAGGCCACCGTGGCACCGCATCGCGCGCCCCGTTGGCGGCGGATGCGCGTGCTTGCCCCCGCCGTCGGCGGGCTCACTGCCGCCGCCCTCGCCGTCGGTTTGGTTGCCGGCGGCCTACCGGGATCCGGCCCACTGGCGGTCGACAGGGCCGAGGCCGCGCCCCTGGTACGGCTGACCAACGCGGTCCTTGCCGAACCGGTGCCCGGCGGTGACGCCACGCTTGTCCTTCGCACCCATTCGTTCGCCGTGGGCAAGGGATTCACGGGCGCCGACCTGCACCTCGACAACGGACAGTACTTCTCCGCCCCGACCCGCGCCGGGCTGCGCAATCGGATCGCGAACGGGCGTGCCGAAACCGAGGCGTCGGGACGTGTGATCGCGGCGGTTGCCGCGGCGGCATTGAACGACGTGTCGGTTGACGAGGCACGTGCGGAAGTGATTCGCGCGTCGTTCCTTCCTCACGCCGTTGTCCCCGCCGCCAAGCAGGCGCCTCCGGTCTCGGTTGACGGTGCCGAAGCGAAGGCCGCCTCTCTCACCGACCGCCAGATCGATGACAACCGCATTTGGTTCAGCTCCATCGACGCGCTCGTCGCCGGGGCCGGCAGACGTGATGTGCGCGCCGGAGCTCTGCGGCTTTTGGCGTCGATCGCGTCGGTCGATGTCTCTGAGGTGTCCTATGAAGGACGTGCGGCGCTGCGGGTTCGTTCCACCGACTTCAGCGGCGGCTACGAAGAGCGCCTGCTGATCGACGCCAAGACCGGCATCCCGCTGCGTTTCGAAGGCGGATCGGCCAGCGAGGCTCCGTCGGTGGTCGTGACCTACGACGTCTCTCGTACCACGGTCGCAGCGATCGCTGAGTAGATCGGCAACATGGTCCCGTGGACCACGAGAGAGACCCGTCCCAGCACGTTTGCTCGGGACTACTTCGATGAGATGGACATGGCACCTCACGGGTGCCATGTCCATCTCATCGCTCCCACTGATGCCCTCACAAATTTGCCCAACCGTCGAGCCTTCCGTGTCGCGGGCGAAGCGGCGAAGAGCGAACACGACGAGCTCGTCCTCGCGATCATCGACATCGATCACTTCAAGCGGATCAACGACACCCTCGGGCACGCTGCCGGCGACCACGTGCTCGTCGAACTGGCACATACGTTGATCGACGTGGCTCCAGCCGGCCATCTCGTCGCCCGGCTCGGTGGCGAAGAGTTCGGGTGGTTGATGCCGGCGACCTCCGAGGACAGGGCGGAGAAGCTCATCGACTCGGTGCACGCAACTCTCGCCCAGCGAGCGGCGATCACCGTCTCGTGCGGCCTTGCCTCACAGTCCAGGTCCGGCAACATCGAAGAGCTCTTTCGCGAAGCCGATCAGACGCTGTACCTCGCGAAAGAAGGCGGTCGCAACAAGACGGTCAGGTGGTCAGCGCGAACGGATCGTCGCACGACACCGAGCGACCACCCGGAAGGTGCCGTCGCGGTCGTCGCGGGACCACCGGATCTGAACTGAGCCTCCCCGTCGCCGGCCGCCATCTGCGCCCAGGGCGCTAGTCTCCCCATATGGGAGCCACCCCCGCCCACGAGCCGCTCATCGACAGCTTCGGGCGTGTCCATCGGGCCCTTCGGATGTCGGTGACCGACCGGTGCAACCTGCGCTGCCGGTACTGCATGCCCGCCGAGGGTATGGACTGGCTGCCGAAGGACGAGCTGCTCGGCTTCGACGAGCTGGAGCGCATCGCGCTAGTGCTGGCGCCGATGGGCGTCACCCACGTGAGGGTGACCGGGGGTGAGCCGCTGGTGCGCCGCGACCTGGCCGAGCTCGTCGCACGGATCAACGCGATCGACGGAATCCGCGAGATCTCGATCACGACCAACGGAGTCCTCCTCGCCGACCAGATCGACGACCTTGTCGCCGCTGGTCTGGCGCGTGTGAATGTCAGTCTCGACTCGCTCGACCCGGATCGCTTCGAAGCCCTCACCCGGCGCCGCGACCTCGACCGGGCGCTCGCGGGGCTGGCCGCCTGTGAACGACACGAGCATCTTCGCCCGATCAAGGTGAACGCCGTGCTCCTTCGCGGCATCTCCGAACCCGACGTGCTGCCCCTCGCCGAGTTTGCGCGCAACCGCCCGTACGTCGTGAGGTTCATCGAGGTCATGCCGCTCGACGCCCCCCGGGATTGGGAGCGCGAGTCGGTGCTCTCAGGTGGTGAGGTGCGCGCCATGATCGAGGAGCGCTGGGCGCTCGAGCCGGTGGGTCGGGAGCGCCCATCCGCCCCCGGAACTCACTGGCGCTTCGTCGACGGCGCCGGCGAGCTGCAGTTCGTCTCGTCGGTGACCGAGTCGTTTTGCGGCTCGTGTGACCGCCTGCGCCTGACGGCCGACGGGCAGCTGCGCACCTGTCTGTTTGCCGAGAGCGAAACCGACCTACGCGGACCGCTTCGCGACGGGGCCAGCGACGCCGACCTGGAGCGGATCATCCGCGCGGCGGTGCTCGGCAAAGGACCAGGCCACGGGATGAGCGACCCGACATGGACGTACACCGGGCGTCCGATGAGCATGATCGGGGGCTAGGGCTGACCCGTCGCGATCGTCCCGCGCGCCACAACGCGCTACGTCGTAGCACCAGAGGCCGGGACTCCACGGCGTCTCCCACGACGCCCTCTCAGTCCGGTTCCATCGTCGACGAGCTCATACTCCGTGCCGCGCGGCACACCGTGAACTTTGCTCACGGCTCGCTGCCGATCACCCCGGCGCATGGACTTGTGATCGTCACCTGCATGGATGCCCGAATCGATCCCGCCAAACTCTTCGGTCTTCGTGACGGTGATGCGCATGTGCTGCGGAATGCCGGAGGAATCGTCACCGACGACGTCATTCGCTCCCTTGTCGTCTCACAACACCTGGTGGGTACACATGAGGTCATGGTCATCATGCACACCAACTGCGGACTGATGGGCCTCGACGACGACGCCTTTGTCGAGAGCGTCGCGGGGCGAAGCGGTAGCTCCCCGCTGTGGGGCCCCGGCGGATTCACCGACCTCGACACCGAGGTCCGGCGATCGGTGGTGCGAATCCAAAGCAGCCCGTATCTGCCGGCGCCGAACGCGCGTGGGTTCGTCTACGACGTGACGACCGGCGCTCTCCGCGAGGTCGCCTGAGGCGGCGCTTCCGGCAACCTCTGCTACTCTCGCTGCACTTCGCCGCAATTCCGCGGCATTGCCGATCAGACGTCGCTATTCGATTCCGGGTGGAACTCGAGGACGGTTTTCGGTCCTGGAGTGAAATCGAATAGGAGTTTCTTTTTGAACGCACTGACGTTTGCTCAGCTTGGGCTGAGCGCGGACCTGGTTAAAGCCCTTGCAAAGAAGGGCATCGAGAGTCCCTTCCAGATTCAGGAGCGCGCGGTTCCCGTTGTGCTCGAGGGGCGCGACCTGCTTGCCAAGGCGCCCACGGGCTCCGGCAAGACCCTCGCCTTTTCGCTGCCGATCCTCGAGCGGATCACCCCCAACCCCACGCGGCCATCGGCCGTCGTGTTGGTCCCCACACGCGAGCTGGCCGTCCAGGTGGCCGAGGAGTTCTCCTCGCTCGCCCACATCCGCAAGCTCCGCGTCCTCGCGGTCTACGGCGGCGTGTCCATCGTTCCGCAGATCAAGCGCGTCAAGGGCGCCAATGTGATCGTTGCCACGCCGGGGCGCCTGCAGGATCTCATCGACCGTCGCGCGGTCAACCTCAGCGGCGTGGAAGTGCTCGTCCTGGACGAGGCCGACCGGATGCTCGACATGGGTTTCAAGCCTCAGGTCGACCGCATCCTTCGCAGCATGCCGGGTGAGCGCCAGACACTGTTCTTCTCAGCCACACTCGACGGTGCCGTCGGCGAGCTGGCCCGTGCCTATACGTCGTCACCCGCCTACATCGAGGCGGAGCTTCCCACGGACGCCCTTCCGGGTGACGTGGACCACCACTTCGTTCCGGTCACCTCCGACACCAAGGTCGAGAAGCTCGTCGAGCTGCTCAACAACGCCGACCGCGGTCTGGCCCTGGTGTTCGTTCGTACGAAGCACGGTGCGGAGCGCCTGGCAAAGCGCCTGGCACATCACAACGTCGACGCCGTCGCGATGCATGGCGACAAGACGCAGGCGGCCCGTCAGAAGGCGCTCTCGAACTTCGAGAGCGGCAAGGTCAGGACGCTCATCGCCACGGACGTCGCGGCTCGCGGGCTTGACGTTGACGACGTCACTCACGTCATCAACTACGACCCGCCGCAAGACGAGAAGGCCTACACGCACCGCGTGGGCCGCACCGGCCGCGCCGGTCGCTCGGGCACCGGTGTCACCCTGGTCCTGCCCGAGGAGCAGGCCGAGGTGAGCCGCGTCGCCCGTCTCAACGGTCACGGCCAGAGCTTCGCCGACGCCGGTATGAAGGTCGCCCCGAAGCGCGTGGTCTACTCCACCCGCCGCCGTGGCCGCCGCTAGCACGCAGCAGCTGTGTGGGTCGCCTCACGGCGGCCCGCACAAAACTCAATAAAGCTCCGGATCTGCCGATAGATATGTTGGCACCTTTGGGTGGCCAAACATATTCCAGGAGCGTCCGGGAGGGCGCCCTGGGAACAATTACCTGTCTATTTGTGACACAGACATGGTCCTCACGCATCAGCGCTGGCAGGCGGGCAACCGCTTCCGGCGCTGTCCGCGTGCCCTCAGGGATTCATTGCGCTGAGGAGCTTGCGCGCCCGGGCCGCCACGGACTTTCGGCGATCACTTGAGAGCCGCTCCAGCCGGGGAGATAGCCACTTGAGCAGCCGCACGTCGTCGGCCGACCAGTCGAACAGGGTCTGCATGGTGTGGTTTTGCACGATCCAATCATCGTTCTCATCGAGGTTACGCTGCATCACTTGGGTAGCAGCGGCGACCTGATCGGCGCTCATGCGCGACCGGAGCGAGCGGAAAAGCTGCGCCAGCGTCCACTGGGCCGATGGCTGAGGAATTGCCGCGACCTCGGTGAGAAACCGATCGAGGTACGGGACCAGCCAGTCGGGGTGCTCCGCGCCGAGGCGTTTCATCGCACTGGAGGTGCGCAGCCGAACGACTTCGTCCTCGCTGCGGTAGCAGCAAAAGAGCTCCTCGATGAGCGGCGGGTCGGCACGAACCCGTTCGACCACTTCGACCGTGCGGCCCAGCGAGTTGGGGTGCCCACCGGTGAGCATCTGTTCGAAGCCCGAGGTGCTCATCGCGTGAAACTATCGCGTGTCGGGCGGTGGAGCGATTCGCCTAGCGGGCGCCGCTTCCTCGGGGTGGCATGCGGAGGGTGCTGTTGAGGATCGCTTCGATGCACGGCAGGAGCGTGCCGTCAGGGTCGCGTTCGCTTCTACCGTTGCGCGCCTTCTTGAGATCACCGAGGATCACCTTTCGGGCCGCCTTCAACTTGGCACGTGCACCGGTGAAGAGCTCGATGTCCGTCGTGGGATCCTGGGCTGCTCCCTTGCGCAGCGCCGTCTTCTCCTGCTTGGTGAGCCGATGGCCCGGAAGAAACGTTGCGAATGCTCGGGACTGATCCAGCGCGCGGAAATCGAGCTCGTTGGGTTTCGGTGTCGTCGACGGAGGCCGGGGTATCGCCTGCGATGGTGGCGCGGTGCCTTCGTTGGGGCGGTTCGCACGTGGCGTGTTCGCGCCGGCAGGGAGGGCGCGCTCGCTGCGCGCGAGTCGGCCATTGAGGTGCTCGAGGGTACTTTCGAGTATCTCGCGACGCGTCTGTCGTTCGGAAAGTCGGCCGACACTCTGTTGAAGCGCCCGCTCCATCGCGAGTTCGGCCGCGACGAGTTCGCGGGCCGCGATGAGTTTGTTCCGGCCTGACTGCACAAGCTTGAGGTTCGCCGACGGGTCGCGAAGTTGGAATAGGAGGAGAGCGCGTGCCTCCTCGAAGGTCGGCGTCAGATGAGCCGGCAACGCACGGGAATCGGGTAGGCCGCCACCGTTCGACCCGTCGTTGTGCTTTGGGTCGCCGCCCGCGTTGCGTGCGGGCGCTCCCGCCGGCTCCGACGTGGAACGTCCCGGGACGCCGGCTGTCGATGATCCTCCCGACGGGCGTCGCGCCGTTCCGCGAAGTAGCGACTCGATGGTCATCAACAGGTGCTGCTCGCCGTCGGTGTTCGCGGGTCGCGGTCCCGGGCCCTCCCGAGCCGAACGAATTCGGAGGGTCAAGTGGTTGCGGAGTTCGACGAGTTTGGAGCGTCCCGAGGTGACGAGTTTCGCGTCGGCGTGCGGCTTTCCTTTCTCCCATTGGAGCAGTTCGTGCTTCTCACGCGATGTGAGTCGGTATTGAGCGGGCCAGTACCTCGCCAGAGTGCCGACGAACTCCTCGGTCGCCATGTCCTCGTCACGGGCTTTCGGCGGGCTGGTCGGAGGTTTGCGGGGGGTGCCCGACGAGGGAGAGGGCGGTACGGCGCCGGCATCTTTGCCCCCCAGGCCCGTGTCGCCATCCTTGTTGCCCGCGGGGACGGAGCCTTTCGGCGGGCCAGGCGTGAAGCTGTACGTCGTTGAGGACGGGTTCTTGGAGGGGAAGGTTCCGGACGCACCGGGCCCGTTCGGGGCCGACCCGGGTGAGGGACCCGGTCCTTTCGGTTCCGGCAATGGTACGCCTGGCGGCGGCCCCGTTGGTGGCCCGCCCAACGAGCCGCCGGGCACGTCCGGCTTTGATCCAAACGTAAACGCCACCGTGCCATTGGGTCCCGGCATCAGGTGAAGATCTTCTCGATGCGGCTTTGTCTTCAGGTCGGTGAAGCCCTTGTAGCCGAAGACCAACGCCGCCCCGACCCCGACCAGAATGAGCAGGAGTTCCGCCTTGGCTGCGGTGTTGTCGCCCCCACCTGGCGCCTCCTCGATCTCCTTCCAGCGCTCAAGCCCCAAAGGCGTGAGTGCGATGAAGGCCGCGCCGTCAATGCCCATCTCGATGTTCTTGCTGATGGGGATGAGTGTCCGGTTGCTCATATCGGCGAGCCGGGCGAGCTGACCGGTCATCGGCGTTCCCTTCGCTGCCGCTTGGCCGCCGAGGTGAACGATGAGCCTTCCGGCTCCCGCCGAGGCGTGGGGAAGGGCCGACGCGAGGCTGATGGCATTGATCGTGAACGCCTGGGCGTCCAGATTGCCGTGCCGCACCCGCGTGCGGGTATCCTCAACGGCACGCCATGCACCGGCAAACGAGGCCATGTCGATGAGCACAATCCCGGGCACCAAGAGCGAGCCCCCGATCATGGTCGCGGCGACGCCAGCGACCAGGGCGATGGTGCTGATGCGGCTGAGCCAGGTCTTGAGCGAAACACCGTTGTTCACGAGTGCGATCCGGCGGGTCTTTCCCCCCGAAACGCGCACGGTGAGCGCTCCGGCCGGGAAGTAGTCCGCGTCGTCCAATTCCGAAAAGAGGGAGTCGGGTGGCTCCCTCTCGGTTCCCTTCGGGACGGCCACCTGAAGAGGGTTGGCCGGTGAGGTCAGATCCTTGAGGTACCACTTCTCCATGTCCTCCCAGAGGTACATGTCGCGTGCGTACGACTCCTGGTAGCCGGGGACGTTGCGGTCGGTCTCCTTCGGGTGGTACGCGACGGCGATCCGGCGCGCGTTCTTCGGCATCTCGACGAGCTCGTCGCGACGACGCCGATGGGTTTCCTGACTCGGTGCGATTTCCTTGGCCGTCTGCCCGGCAGTGGTCGTCCGACCGAGATGGTGGAGGCTGTTTCGAACCAGGGCGTCCAGCTCCGCGATGACCGCGGTGACACATCGCCGGGCGTCGTCCCACTTGCCATCGGCAACAGCACGTCGGAGGTCGTGCTCGGCCGGTTTGTTCGAGGGCACGTACCACATCATTTCGCCGTACTTCGGCGCGGCGCGACCAAGGGACTTGCGTGCGTCCCAGTAGGCCGCGGCGTAGGCATTGACCCGCGTAAGGGCCGTCGCCACGGGAGGTGGCGAGGTGACATTGAGTGTGATGACAAGTGTCTCAGCGGCGTCGACGAGCGCGGCCGGGATGAGTCCCGTTGCCGCGTGAGCGCGGTAGCGGACGATCGCGGAGGCATCGACAGCGGCGATCTCCGCTCGCAGGCCCTGCCCCGTCGGCTGCGGGGCCATCAGGCCGGGTGCTTCCTGCGTGCGGATCGCATCCTTGGTGGGTTCTGAGTGTTCTCCGCCATCATCCCGAAACGCTCCGCGCCGCAGCTCGAACCTCAGCGCCTCGTCCTTCGCCACCGCCGGTCCGGTGACGGTGATCTCATGGATTCGCTTCGTTTTCGCTGGACCGGCGCCGTCGAAACCCCGGGGTGCCGTCGTGAGCCGGTCGTAGAGGAACACGTCGGCCTTGCCATCACCGGTGAGGTCGATGGCAACGGCGGTGGGGCCGCTTGGCACGACCTTCGGTTGCAGTGGTCCCGTCAGGAGGGAGAGCGCGACGCCTCGGGTTGCCGGCGCCTCTTTGTCCGTCAACGATTGGACCCCGAGTGTGGCGGTGTCCCTCCCGGTTGAGCGAAAGGTCAGGCGGAAGACATCCTTGTGGCGTCCAAGGGTGACGTCCATTCGGTGAATGCCGTGATCGTCCACCGCCGGTGCGGCCGATCCCACCCGGCGCATCGGTCGTCTTTCACGGGGGAAGGCCAGATCAACGCTCTCCCCGCCGACGCGAAGCGCGTAGCGCGACTGCGATTTCGTATGGGTGCCGGGGAGGATCTCGAGCATGGCGGCACGCGGGTTGCGAAAGAGTGAAACCCGGGTGGGCGCGCGTCCGTCAGTGACCGACTCGCGCAGATGCGGCTCGAGCCGGCCGGCGCCCACCACCGTCTCGGGGAGCGTGAAAGCAGCGGTCTTTGACCGCCCGCTCGACAGCTGCGTGGCGGTGACGGAGAGTCGTTTGGGTGCGTCCGTGTGGAGAGCACCCTCTTTTTCCGGCCAGGTCTCGAGTACACGGAACCGAAGGGAAAGCTCCTTGTGCTGGTCGCCATCGCCGTCAAGGACGATGCGCGTTATGCCACCGGCGAGCTGCTCGGAGACTGGGTGGGCCCCCTCCGGCGATGGCGGTGCAGCGCCGGCCTTTGCCGATCGCGGTGCGGCCCCGGCCTTCGCTGCCGCCGTCGCCGTGCTTGATGGCTTCTTCCCTTTGAGGGAGCGCGTCACGGCTGCGTTGCCACCGCCACGCTGTCCGGCCAGAACCCGCCGAATCTCGGGCCGTGCCGATTCGGCCCCGGTGCCTCGTGCCGGTTTTTTGGACGCCTGAGACGTCTTTCGTGCGGGAGTTTTGTCTCGATCCCCACTCATGGGGAAAGTGTCCACCCACGGTACCGGCCTCGCAATGTCCGAAAGGGCAGCGTTTCGGGAGGTCGGTTCCCGCGGCGGGTCGGCCGCTACCGGGCGTGTGGGTATCGGCGGCCGCGCCACACCGGACCGCGTCCGCTGATGCGGTCAATCGCACCGCGCAGGGTCGCGGCGGCCATGAAGGTCGTCCCCGCGGGCAGGGTCGGGGTGTAGCGGACGGGGGTGTCCACGATGGGGCTCGCAAGGCGCTGCAGCGCGCACTGGGCGGCGAACCCAACGACGCCGATCGCCGTCAGTCGATGGTCCCCCCGTCGTGTACCCACGACGGCCGCGACCATCGGTGCGAGCCCTAACCCGAACAGGGCCACGGCGGGCCCAACCCCACGCGTGGGATCGAGGGGCGATGCGAAAGCGGCGTTCTTTCTCCACCCGCGCCACATCTCTCGGCCGTCGTGGTACATCCGCAGGCGAAGGAGGCTGGTGCCGTCGGCCGGGTGAAGAAGTCCGCCCGCGCTTTTGACTGCCGTTGCCAGGGCCACGTCGTCAACCATGTGACCGCCGATTCCCTCATGGCCACCGATCCGCTCGTAGATATCGCGCCGAACCAGCAGGTAGGCGCCCGCGGCCATCACCACTGACGATCGTCGGGCGCGCACCAGAAAGCCCGGCGCGATGACGTTCTGGATGAGGCTCGCGGCAGCGGGCATCACCAGTCGCTCCGCCATCGTTTCTGCCTCGATCGCCGGCACAAGCGTGAGCCCCCCGCGGTTGAGGCGCAGTGCCACGGCCAGGCACCGGGCCAGGGTCTCGGGGTGATGCACCACGTCGGCATCGCTGAACAAAAGCCACTCACCCGTCGCGTGCCGAGCGCCTTGCGAACACGCCCAGGGTTTGCCGATCCACCCGTCGGGAACAGGTGCGCCACCGATGACCTGCACTCGAGGGTCGTCCCCTGCCGCGGCTCGCGCCGCATCGGCGGTGTCATCGTCTGATTCGTCGTCGACGACGATGATCTCGACGGAGCCGTAGGTCTGGTTGCGATGCGACGCGACTGCTGCGCCAATGCCGCGAGCCTCGTTGCGCGCCGGCAGGATCACCGACACAAGCGGACCGTCGACGAGTGGTTCTTCGTTGAGCGGGTTTGGTGCGCGGCCACGTTCACCGACGGCGACCGCAAGGGCCGATGACCACACAAACGCCGCCACCGTGCCTAGAACATGTCGGGAAGCCACGGTCGCCTATCTGCGGTGAGCAGGTCCATCGCGACGAGGTCGTCGCCCGTTCCGCTGGCCCAACCCATCGCCGCGGCCTCTGTCGCCCGCAAGTTCCCCGCAAACCATGCGGCGAAAGCTCGGGCGGTCATCTTCACACGGCTGCTTCCGCCAGGTTCGACACTGGCACCCCCGTCGGCGACCTCCACTATCAGTTGAGTGGGGATCTCGCCATTCCCATCGATCTCCAGCTCGAGGTGCGTGGTCAGGCCCTCGGGCCAGCCGCTGGTGGTGAGCGCGACCCTGGGTTCGAGCACACGAAGCATCCAGGTGTTGCGTCCCGTGGTGTGCAGATCCGGCTCGACCAGCCGCAAATAAAGCAGCGTGTCGTCGGGAAGGGCCCCATGGGCAAACGTGATGGTGGGGCTCAAAGGGCCGTCACCGGCGAGGAGTCGTGCCAGTCCGTCGAGTGCGTCGCGAGTTGCCGCACAGAACTCGGTGACCAGGACGTCGAAACCCCATTCACGATCTCGAGCGTCGCCGTGTCGGTACGCCACGAAGCCGGTGAGTGTGTTTCCCTCGCGCCATCCAACGCGAAACACGCGGTTGGGGGTGGGGGAAGGTTGGCGCCAGGCCCACCACCATCCCGGGCGAATGATGGGACCGCTCCATGCGACGTCAACACGGCGACGCAGGGCGGCGACCTCCGTGAGGTCGGGGTCACGTACTGCATCGCCGTCTCCGCGGAGGCTGGCAAGCGCTGCGGCTGGCGCGGTGAATTTCGTGACCCGGCCGGCGAACTCCCAGTCCAATGAACGGTAGAACGACGCGGTTGACGGCCACAGCGATGAAATCGCGAGTTGGGCGTCGCGCATACCGAGCGTCAACGATCGCATCACCCTGCGGCCATGGCCTTTGCCGCGCCACTCAGGGGCAACGCACACCGATGCCACTGCGCCCGAGGGCACCGGCCGCCCGCCGAAGAGCTGCTCGCATGGGAAGGCGAGGGCGCCTGCGACGACCTGATCGTCTTCGTAGGCGAAACGGGCGATGGCGTGGTCCCGGACCGCGGCGATGTATCGCTCCGTGTCGTCAGGTGACGTTGCGAACGTCTGGCCCTCGATACGGGTGAACTGTTCCCAGTCGCCGTCGTTTCGCGGTGGCCCGATACTCACTCCTCGTTGTCCCAGTCCGGTTCGGCCACCAGCGACGCATAGGCGTGCCACTCACGCAGAATCACCTTGGCATCACGGGGCCGAGTTTGGGGGCGCGTCTGGCGAATGAGGTCGAGGGCCAGGTCATCGGTTCCGGGCGCCGGGGGGTTGCCGCCAAGCTCCATCAACACACCCCACACGTCCTCTTCGTCAAGCTTCGGGCGCTCGGCCAAGATGTACTCGACGGCGTCGCCGATGTCGAGGTCGTCATCGGTCATCGCGTGAGCGACGGTCCGGACGCGACGCGGTCGTAGGTGTCGTCGGTGATGCCGACCTCACGCAGTTCGACCTTGCGAACACGGGCCGTGGGGGTCTTGGGGAGTTCGCTCACCACACGAACGTAGCGCGGAACGGCGAAGTAGGGCATGCGATCGGCGCAGTGGGTGAGCAAGGCGTGACAGTCGACCGTGCCGTCGCGCGAGGTGACGCACACGAGAATTTCTTCCTCAGTCCCCACTCCCTCGCCGGCCTTCACGCCCACGGCGGCGGCTTCCAGCACATCGGGATGACCGGCCACGACCGTCTCCACCTCCATCGACGACACGTTCTCGCCACGGCGACGGATGTAGTCCTTCACGCGGTCCATGAAGTACACGTACCCGTCGGCGTCCATACGGCCGAGGTCGCCCGTGTGGAGCTTGAGGTTGCGGAAGTCCTCGGCGGCTTTCTCCGGCATGCCGGCGTAGCTACGCATCACGATGTTCGGCATCTTCATGTCGACCACGATCTCGCCAGGGGTGTCGACGGGCACCGGCAGGTCGGTCTCGGGATCGACGATGAACACCTCGAAGCCCGGCGTGGGGAGACCGCACGAGCCCACCTTCATGGGTCGACCCGGCGGGTGATAGGTCACCATGCCCGTCTCGGTGAGCCCGTACCCCTCGGTGAAGCGCAGACCAAACCGCTCCTGGAACGCGTCGATGATGTCGCGCGGGGCGGGCATCGCCATGATGCGGCTCACCCGGTGAGCGCGGTCGAGCTCGCTCGGCGGCGTGTTCCAGATGAAGTAGTTGATGGCGCTCACCGTGTTGAGCACGGTGGCTTCGGCGTCGATCACCTGCTGCCAAAAACGCTCCGACGAGTAGCGCTCCACGTATGCCACTCGTGCCCCCGCGATCATCGCTGGGTAGCCGGCCAGCACCTGGGCGTTGGAGTGAAAAAGCGGCAGGCACGAAAACAGCGTGTCGTTCTCAGTGATCTCGCAGACGTTGCAATACGTCTGTCCGGAGAAGTAGTCACTGGCCTGCTGCTTGATGGCGCCCTTGCTTCGCCCGGTCGTTCCCGAGGTGAACATGATGCGCGCATCGTCGGTCCAGCGAACATCCACGTTGGGTTCGGCGTCGGAGGTATCCCACAGGGCGGTGAACGGCTCCCAGCGTGGTGCCGGGTCGGGGCCGTCGCGCTCGGGCGACTGCCACACGATGACGTGTTCCAGGTGCGGGAGCTCTTTGGCGATGCGATCAAGCCGGCCCAGGTACTCGTCGCTGATGATGAGGTACCGGGCTTGGGGGAGGGTGATGACCCAGCTGAGAAAATCGCCACGGTAGGCGGTGTTGATCGGGCATTGGACGCCACCGGCCTTCTGGATCCCGAACCACGCCGGGAGGTTGTCCTCGCAGTTTGGCATGAGCATCGCCACGGACTCGCCGCGCTGGAGGCCGCGTGCGATGAGCGCGTTGGCGATGCGGTTGGCACGGGCGTTGACCTCGCCGTATGACAGCCACTCGCCACTGCCGAAGCGGAAGTAGTCACGGTCAGGCGTCGCTTCGGCGCGCTCCTTCAGGATGCGCGGAAGCACCCATCCGGTGGGGTCCTCGCGTCGGTACCAGTCGCTCCATTCGCTCACGGCCCGGGAAGTGAAGCAGATTGCCCCAACACCCGCGGAGGATAGCGGTGTTCCATCATCGTTTGTGAGGGCTCACGAGGTGGTACGCCACTGTCGATAGATGCGGTGATGGTTACCGACCCGGTGTTGCTTCAGGGCCTTCGGGCGACGCGCACGGCGCTCGTCGAGTGGCGCCACGCTCGAGGCCGGGTTCTCGGCCCGTGGCTGCTTGGCAGCCTCGCGATTGCCATTGGGCTCATCGTCGCCACCGGGATCGTGGCGCGTATGGTCACACCCGCGGCGGGGAATGTCGACACGTCTGAGCTCACGCAACCGGGGCCTAAGGGGGACGTGCTGTTCCTCCTCGGGCGCAACGGCCTGGTGCTCTCTCTCCATGCCCTCGCGTGTGTCGCGGGTTTCATCGCTCGGAGTGCTCTGCCGCAGTCGGCGGAGCTTCGGGGCGGTCGATGGGTGGCCGTTCACGACCGCATCGGGGCAGCGGCGCTGGGGTTCGTCTTTGCGGCGACAGTGGTATCGCTCGCCACCCAGGCGCTGGCCCTGGGGCAGCTCGGTGCCGACACGGCGGCGGCGCTCGGTACCGCACCCGAGAACGTGCTGATTCGGGTATCGCTTCACGCGGTTCCGGAGCTGACAGCGCTCTTTCTCCCCCTGGCCGCCTGGATCATCACCAGCCACCGAGGACGGTGGGATCAGCTCATGGCGGCGACCTTCGTGACCGTAGCGATCGCCGTGCCGGTGCTGGTGGCCACAGCGATCATCGAGGTCTACGTCTCGCCGCACCTCGTGGCGGGGCTGGCGAACTTCGCTCGCGACTAGATTGGCTCCGGGGCGGACGCAACCCTCACAACTCCCCGTCCGACGATGGTGCCCGCCGCGTGCGGGATGCGCCACTCCGTGGAGGACGGCGCTAGGCCGCCGCGTCGCCCGCCGTCATATCGGGCGCCATGCGAGCGACTCCACGGTTGGTCCGCCGGGCGCGTACTCCATCCCGACCGCACCGGTGTAGCCCGCCGTGCCGAGCACGTCGAGGAAACGGTCGAACGGCACCGCGCCCGTTCCCGGTGCACCGCGGCCGGGAAAGTCGGCGTATTGAACGTGACCGATGGCGTCGATGAAATCGCCGACTTGGGCGATGGGGTCCCCGCCGCCTTTGGTGCAGTGGTAGGCGTCGAAGAGCATCCGAACGCTGGGGTGGTCGATTCGGGAGAGGAACTCCGACATCTCGTGGGGGGTGGGGAGAAGGTAGGCGGGCACATCAACGGCGTTGATCGGTTCGACAACGATGGTGCGCCCCGCAGCGGCCGCCCGCCGCCCGCACTCCCGGTACACCTCGACCGCATGATCGATCTGAACGCTCGCCGGACGATCGTCCACCCGCAGGCCGGGGAGGACGTTGACGTTCGGGCAGCCCGTCTTTACGGCCAGATCGAGCGCGGAGTCAACGGCAGCGAGCGTGTCGGTGTCGCGCTCGGCCAGGTTGCAAAAGCCGCGCTCGCCGGCGGCGATGTCACCCCCGTCTGCATTAAGGCAGCTCACCTCAACCTCCGCCTCGGCCACTGCTACCGCCCAGGCCTCGCGATCATCTGCAGGCGGCCACCATGATTCCACCAGGGTGAACCCATTGGCTCGCGCCGCCGAGGGGCGTTCGAGCGGCGCCCACTCGGTGAACAGCATCGACACGTGTGCGGAGAAGCGGATCATCGGGGGCAATCGTAGTCGTGGCGCGGGAGGCCACGACCCCGACTATTGTCGTTGTAAGCGATTCAAAGGAGATGCGACATGAGTGCAACAAAAGACCAGGTCCTCGCGTTTCTCGACGAGGAGACCCGTCTTGGCCGGTTGGCGACCGTCTCATCCGACGGAAAACCACATGTGGTCCCGATCTGGTTCAAACGCGACGGCGACCGTCTGTTGGTCCACACGCTGGCGGCGAGTCGCAAGGCGACGAACATTGCGGCCACGGGGAACTTCGCCCTCACCGTGGACAAGGAGACGATGCCCTACAAGGGCGCCACGGTAACGGGGCGTGCCGAGGTCGTTGGCAACGACGTCATCGATTGGCGCGCCCTTATCAACGAGCTGGCGGTCACCTACGTGGGCGCCGAGGGCGGACCGGGCTACGGCGAGTTCGTCGCGAGCATGCCCGGGGAGCACGTCACATTGGTGCTCCACATCGATGACGTCGAGTACTGGGACTACTCACAGGGCTAGTCGGTTCGACACGAGTCGTGCGCCGCCGGCGCGTCGTCGGGACGTGTCGGCGTCGGCACCGCTGCGTGGTCGGAGTCGAGGTCGCACGCGGCCACCGGCCCACGCGAGGCGTGGCGGTAGCTGCCGTTCGGGCGTGCCACAATCGCACGGCCGCACTCGCCACAGACGGGAGCCACCCCGCTCATGTGCACCGGCTGGAGTTGGGGGCTTCGTCCGGGCATTGTGCTCGGCCGTAGCGTGAGGCGGGCCACACGTGGTCGATTGCACTGACCGAGGACGACATCACACCGAAACGTCCGACGTCTGTTGTCAAACCCCGCCGCCCAGAACCACGCTTTGAGGGTGACCCCTGGGTGCTCATCTCGATGCCATCGGGCTCGGCGGGTTTTCGATCAGGCGACGACGGCGTTCGGTCATCACCCGACCGTTCGCGAGGGCCTCTGATCGGAGCTCGGCTATGGCATTGCTATCAGCATCCGTCCAGGGCCGAAGTCGGTCGCCTGCTGCGGCCGGGGCGGTGATTGCCGCCGGGGCCGATGTGTCGGTCGCGAGGTGAGGAAACAGCAGGTCGCAGATTTTCGCGAACGTCGCCAGGCCGCCCAGGTCGGCGGTCGCCAGCGGGCCGGCGGCGGTCCAGCGGGGAGCGAGTCCGTCGGACACGGCCGCGTCGATGTCGTCGGCGCTCGCCACGCCGGTCTCCAGCATGTGGAGGCACTCGCGCAGCACGGCGAACTGAATGCGGTTCCAGATGAAGCCCGGTACGTCGCGCTCGGCCACCAGCGGCGCCTTCCCCATGTCGGCGGCAACCTCGCGCAGGAACGTCACCGTTTGTGGCGCGGTCGCCGGACCCGGGATGATCTCCACCACGCCGGTGAGGTGGCTCGGCTTCAAGAAGTGGAAGCCGGCGAACCGCTCGGGATGTGTAAGTGGGGCGCCGACATCGGCGATGGTGAGGCTCGACGTGTTCGTCGCGATGATCGCCTTCGGATGACACCAGGGCTCGATGCGGGTCAGCAGTGCGTGTTTGGTGGCCAGGTCCTCGACGATCGTCTCCACAACCAAATCAACGCCGGAGAACGTCGGCGAATCTATCGGCGCGGGGGTGACGGGAATTCCTCCGGCGTAGTTGGTGGCCATCTCCGCCGCGGAGTCGCGCCCCATCGGGGTGCGTCCGGCGATCTGCACCTCCATACCGGCCATCGCGAACGCGGCGGCGAGCTCCGGGCCGGTGGAGCCCGTGCCGATAACGGCGGCACGCAGGTCGCTCATCGCGTCTTGGCTTGGCGAAGCTCCACAACGCGACCGATGAGCTTCATCACGTTTTGATCACCCGTGACCCGGACGACTCCTTTGGTGAACGCGGTCATCCAGTCGTCCAAGTGGCCCTTGGTTGATAGCTCGTTGAAGGCGGGGCGGTCCATCGCCAGCTCGATTTTGGCGTCGGCAGCGGGATCGCGCTTCGCCGTGGGGCCGGGGACCTCCACGCGCCACACGGCCGGGCCGCCCCGCTCGCGGAGCTCAAGGCGCACCACGAGGGCCAGGGTGCGCAGGGCAGGAACCTCGTCGATGAAACGTGCCGCCGCGCCTTCGATCAGGGTCTTTGTGTCCGCAGGAGCCATGTCCGGGATTCTCTCATCTGGAGGACCTCGATCGCTGTGGTACAGTCCTTCGGCCCGTCACCAATCGGAGGATTTACGCGTGGGTAAGACCGGTGTGCGCATCGCCGTGACACTTGCATGTCAAGACTGCAAGCGTCGCAACTACCAAAGCAACAAGAGCCGGCGAAACACGCCCGACCGCGTCGAGCTGAACAAGTACTGCCGTTGGTGCGGGAAGCACACAGCGCACAAAGAGACGAGGTAGCCCCGCCCTCGAGCGATATCGGAGGGTCGTAGCTCAACTGGTAGAGCACCGGTCTCCAAAACCGGGGGTTGGGGGTTCGAGTCCCTCCGGCCCTGCCTCCCTCACCCAAAAACACACCTATGGCACGTAAACGACGCGGAGACAACGAGGACACGCCCGGCGCAGACGCCGGAGCCGACGATGCGACCCCGGCGAAGGGTCGCGCGAAGGACTCTGCCGCTGCGCGTTCGGCGCGTGCGCGTCCTGGACCGACATCGAAGGAGCAGAAGTCCGGCTCCTACACCAAGGCTGTCCAGCAGAGTCGCGGCAAGAAGTTCATGTCCGAGGTCGTCGCCGAGATGCGCAAGGTCAGCTGGCCCGGGCGCGTCCAACTCATGCAAGCCACGGCCGTCGTGTTGGTCGCGGTCGCCATTATCGCGGCGTTTCTCGGGCTCGCCGACCAGGCGTCCGATTGGATCGTCGACCGCGTCTTCTCCCTAGATCGAGGCTAAGAGTGTTCCACTGGTATGTCATCAACACGTATTCCGGGCACGAGGCGAAGGTCAAAGCCAACCTCGAGCACCGTATTCACTCGGCCGGCCAGGACCACATCGTCCGAAAGATCGTCATCCCGACCGAGCAGGTCGTTGAGACCAACAAGGACGGCCAGAAGGTGCAGACCGAGAAGCGCGTGCTTCCCGGGTACGTGCTCGTTCAGATGGACATGACGGACGACTCCTGGTCTCTTGTCAAGAACACGCCGGGTGTCACCGGCTTCGTCGGTGCGGCCAACAAGCCCGCGCCGCTGTCGAAGGAAGAGATCGACCATCTTCTGCGTGTTCCGACCGAGCAGAAGGCGCGTGTCCGTGCCGACTTCGAGATTGGCGAAACCGTCAAGGTCATCGCCGGGCCGCTGTCGGATTTCTCGGGCGAGATCGCCGAGATCAGCGCAGAGCAAGGTCGCTTGAAGGTCCTGGTGAGTATCTTTGGGCGCGAGACGCCTGCGGAGCTGTCGTTCGACCAGGTGAAGAAGCTGTCGTAAGATGCCCCGCCGCACACGCGGCGAGATGAGGAAGTGAATGGCCAAGAAGGTTGCTCAATACGTCAAGTTGCAGATTCCCGGCGGGGCCGCATCGCCCGCGCCGCCGGTTGGCCCTGCCCTCGGTGGCGCCGGCATCAACATCCCCGAGTTCTGCAAAGCGTTCAACGAGCGCACGCAAGCTGATGCGGGAACGATCATCCCGGTGGTCATCTCCGTCTTCGAAGACCGGTCGTTCACCTTCATCACGAAGACGCCCCCAGCGGCGATTCTCATCAAGAAGGCGATCAACCTCGACAAGGGCTCGCCCGAGTCACACAAGACCAAGGTCGGTCACCTCACTCGCGCTCAGCTGAAGCAGATCGCCGAGACAAAGATGCCCGACTTGAACGCAAACGACATCGAGGCCGCGATGCGCGTCATCGCCGGGACCGCCCGCAGCATGGGCGTCACCGTGGACGCCGAGTAGGAATCAGGAGCACGCGATGCCGAAACACGGAAAGCGCTACCGCGCCGCAAAAGACGATCTCACCCCCGGTGAGGTCTACAGCCCCCTGCAGGCGGTCAAGCACCTCAAGGGTCACGAGCTCAATCGCTTCGACGCCACGATCGAGGTTCACTTCCGCCTGGGCGTCAACGTCCGTCACGCCGACCAGCAGCTGCGCGGCACCATCGCGTTGCCGCACGGCACGGGCCGCAGCGTCACGGTTGCGGTGTTTGCCGAGGGCGACAAAGCCCGCGAGGCCGAGTCCGCCGGCGCCGACATCGTCGGTGGCGCCGATCTGGCGAAGCGCGTCGCCGAGGGTTTCACCGACTTCGACATCGCGATTGCGACGCCCGACATGATGGGCGAGGTGGGAAAGCTCGGACGCGTCCTCGGACCGGCCGGCAAGATGCCGAACCCCAAAACGGGCACCGTCACCTTTGATGTCACCAAGGCGGTCGAAGATGTGAAAGGCGGCAAGGTGGAGTACCGCACCGACCGCACCGGCATCATCCACCTGGGCATCGGCAAGCACTCGTTCAGCGAAACGCAACTGGTGGAGAACTACCAGGCGGTTCTCGACGAGATCCTGCGAGCGAAGCCCGCAGCATCAAAGGGTAAGTACCTGCAGTCCATCACCCTGACCCAGACCATGGGCCCGGGGATTCCGGTGGACTCCAGCCAGACCCAGAACCTGCTCGAGGAGGTGGCTGCCTAAACGGCGCCACAGATTCGACAGGGTCCGACCACAGACCCACGGGGACGACGGCACGTCGTCTAAATCCGGCCGAAAAGGCCACCCGTGCGAGGTCGGCGATACCCGGCCCGGGCTTGTGCTCGGTGCTCGTGTGTCGTCACCGCGCGGGGTGACACACATGAGGAGGTGAACACACCGAATGAACCGCGAACAGAAAGGCCAGGTCACGGCCGCCGTCGTCGAACGTCTTGAACGTGCCGATGCCGTCGTCGCTGCTGACTTCCGAGGTCTCACCGTCGCTGAACTTGCCGACCTTCGGGGCCGGTTGAGGGATGCGGAGGCGGAGATGACAGTGGTCAAGAACACCCTGTCACGACGTGCGGTCAATGAAACCGGCCGGCTGGCGCTTTTGCCGTATCTCGAAGGCCCCACGGGCTTGGTGTGGATCAACGGTGACCCGGCACGCGCGGCGAAGGCGCTCAACGACTTCGCCAAGGAGCACCTGGAGGTCTTTTCGATCCGGGGAGGCATCCTCGGAATGGAGGACCTGCCCACCGCCAATATCGTTCGGCTCGCGAGCCTCCCGTCGCGGGAGGTGCTGCTTGCGCGTTTGGCCGGTGGAATCGCCGCACCGTTGTCCGGTCTGGCGGGAACGCTCACCAGCCTCATCAGCACGCTCGCCCGTACTTTGGCGGCGGTGCAGGGCTCCGGCGCATTGGCGCCGGGAGAGGCGGCCCCAGAGCCGGCTGCGGAGGAGACTCCGGCCGTCGTGGTCGAGGCACCCGAAGTCGAAACGTCCGTTGAGGACGCACCGGCGCCGGAGGGTGAGTCACCTACGGCAAACGCGGACATCGAGGCTCCGGCCGCGGTGACCGAAACCCCTGAGGTTGAGGCGCCCGTTGAGGACGCTGCGGCACCGGAGGGTGAAGCACCCGTGGCAGCGGAAGAGGCTTCGGCCGCTGAGACCGTCACGGTTGTCGAGGCTGACGCCCCGGCGAGCGAGCCGGCCACCATCGTGGACAACGCGCCGAGCGACGAGGTGGGCGATCTCTTCCCGGATGGGCAGGAGCACGACCCGACCGACGCGTCGGACACTGAGACCCCGAGCTGATTTTTCACACAACACTGGAAATGAATGAGGAGCGAAGATGACAACTGAGGAATGGATTGAGGAGCTCAAGGGGATCTCTGTCCTGGAGCTGTCCGAGCGCATCACCGCGCTGGAAGAGGCATTCGGCGTGACCGCTGCAGCCCCCGTGGCTGTTGCGGCTGCGGCGCCTGCGGGGGGCGACGGCGACGGTGGGGGAGCCGAGGAGCAGAGCACCTTCAGCGTGGTCCTCGAGTCTGCCGGTGACAAAAAGATCCAGGTCATCAAGGTGGTCCGCCAGGTCACCGGTCTTGGTCTGAAAGAGGCCAAGGATCTCGTTGACGGTGCCCCGGGCAACGTCAAGGAGGGCGTGCAGAAGGACGAGGCCGAAAAGGTCAAGGCCGACCTCGAAGAGGCAGGAGCCAGCGTCAGCCTCAAGTAGTACCGCGGGTCGGGTTTCGCGAATGGCGGGCCACCTTTACGGCGGCCCGCCCCGAGCCCACGAACGGTTGGAGCGGGCGCCGCGGCGCGCTCAAGGTCGGCGATTCGGCGGCCGATAACGACAGTGAAACCACAGAAACCTTCTTAATAGGTTTCTTACGTTTTCGCCCTTCCGTTGACTGCCTCCCTTCCCTACTCTCCGTCTACGTCATGCACCACTGGTGTGGTGTGCCCCTCACGGATGAGGAAATACCCGCGATGAACGCGACCACGATGAGTCAACCCCGCCGCAAAGCGCATGGCGTCTCCTGGGCAATTGCCGCCACCGCAATCCTGGCGCCGTTCGCGGCGTCCGCTGACGCGGCCTCGCCGCGTACGAAGATGGCTTCGGTCATCGTTCAGGAGACGGCCGGAAGCGGCAACGGACCGGAGACGGCCGTCGCGCGCCTTGGTGGTCGCGTGGGCAAGCACATCCGCGTGATCAACGGCTTCACCGCGCAGGTGCCGGTGCGGGCGATCCCCACGCTCCGTCGCGCCAAAGGCGTCAAGGCCGTCAACGTCGACACGAAGCTTCGGCGCGCAACCATTGACGGCTGGGACAACGAGTCGGACAGCGGCGCGTTGAACAAAGTCGTCGATCAAGTTGGCGCCCGCGCGTACTGGAGCCGTGGTATCACTGGTTATGGCGTCGACGTCGCGGTCATCGACTCTGGTGTGAACCCGGTAATGGGATTGAGCGGCGCGAACAGGGTCATCCAGGGGCCGGACCTCTCGTTCGAGTCACAGGACGCCGCCACCCGCCAGGTCGACACGTTCGGTCATGGAACGCACATGGCCGGCATCATCGGCGGGCGGGACCCGGGTGTCTCGGTAGGGTCTCTGCGCTACCGGCTGCCGAATGACCGGTTCGTCGGTGTGGCCCCGGGCGCGCGCATCGTCGCGGTCAAAGTCGCCGACCGGCGCGGTGCGGTCGACACGTCGCAGATCATCGCGGCGATCGACTGGGTGGTGCAGCACCGCAACACCGACGGCCTGAACATCCGCGTCCTCAACCTCTCGTACGGAACCGACGGAACGCAGGACTACCGCAGTGACCCGCTCACCGCTGCCGTGGAATCGGCGTGGCACAACGGGATCGCGGTCGTCGTCTCCGCCGGCAACAGTGGGTACGGAACGAAAAAGCTCAACAACCCGGCGTACGACCCGTTCGTCATCGCGGTTGGCGCGGCGGACACCAAGGGCACCGTTTCGCACAGCGACGACGACGTTCCGTCATGGTCGAACGCCGGTGACGGCACGCGAAACCCCGATCTGGTCGCGCCAGGCAAGTCGATCGTGAGCCTCCGGGCCAGTGGATCGCACATCGATGACGACTCGCCGAGCGGTCGCGTCGGAAACTCACGGTTCTTCCGTGGAAGCGGCACTTCGCAGGCGGCCGCGGTCGTCTCTGCTGCGGCAGCCCTGGTTGTCGATGAGCGTCCCGAGATCACCCCGGATGAGCTAAAGGCGCTTCTCATGCAGAGCGCCGTCGACGTTCCCAAGGCCAATCGCGCCGAGCAGGGCGCCGGCATCCTCGACCTACGCGCGGTGTCCATCGCGCCGACCCCCTTCGGGGCCACCCAGACGTGGCAGCGCGCCAATGGTCTTGGCTCACTCGATGCAACGCGGGGAACGCATCGATTGGTCGCCTCCAATGGCGTTCCGCTCGCCGGTGAGATCGACATCTTCGGTGACGCATGGAACCCTGCGACGTGGAGCGCCGCTTCGCTGAACGGCCGCGCGTGGAACGGCGGCACCTGGAACGGTCGCACGTGGAGCGGATCGGGTTGGAGCGGATCGGGTTGGAGCGGATCGGGCTGGAGCGGATCGGGCTGGAGCGGATCGGGTTGGAGCGGATCGGGTTGGAGCGGATCGGGCTGGAGCGGATCGGGCTGGTCGGGCAGTGGCTGGCAGTCGGTCGGGTGGAACAAGAAGTAGCCGCCGATGCCTCCCGCCTCGACACCCAACTCACTTAACGACGCTTTCGAAGCGGGACGCTCGTCCCGCTTCTGGTCATTTCTGCTGGGAACGGGTCCCGTGCGCCGGGTGTGGCCCCTCAACATTGCGATGGCCATCGCGGCGGTGGCGTTGGCATTTGCGCCAGTCCAGACAGCAGCGCCCATCGATCTTCCGGTGACCCTGTCATGGTGGGCACTCGTGATTCTCGTCGCGATCGTCGAGTTCCCCTCGATTCATCTTCACATCCGCAGTGAGTCTCATTCCTTCAGCCTCGGGGAGCTGGGGTTGTGCATTGGGCTCTTCTTGGTGCCACCCGCCCAGTTTGTGATCGGCGCGGTCATCGGCGCAGCCATCGCCAAACTGCGACTCCCCCCGGTCAAGTGGGTCTTCAACGTGGCGATGTGGGGCTTGCAAGCTGCCGCATCGCTGGTCGTCTTTCGCGCCGTCGCCGACGCCAGCAACCCATTCGGGGCCCGTGGTGTGGCGGGCGCGTTCATCGCCATGTTCGTGATGGGCGCCATCGGTGTCGTTACCGTCTCGGCGGCGATCTCTCTGGCCTCTGGGCGAATTCGTGCCCGACCGCTTCTCACGACCACGATGATTGCCCTCCCGGTGAACGTCGCCAACACCGGTCTCGGTCTGGTCGCCACCTATCTCATCATCGAGGCTCCGCAGCTGGTGTTCGCGCTCGTCGGACCCACGCTGGTGTTCTTCCTCGCCTACCGCGCCTTTGTGGTGGAGCACCAACGACATGACCGCCTGAAAGTCGTCTACCAAACCACCCGATCGGTCCTCGAAGCGGCCGATGTCTCATCGGCTGTCTCGGCCGTGCTTGCGCAGGCGCGGGAAGTGTTCCGCGCTGACGTTGCTCAGATTGTCCTCTTCTCGGAGCGCGTCGGTGACCCCATCCCGGTCTCGACTCTCGGCCCTGGCGACAGCGTGAGCCAAACAACGACTCAGAGCCTGGTCGGGACGATTTTCTCGGACGTGGCTGCCACGCGTCGATCCGATCGCCTTGACGGGGAGAAACTCGCCCTCCGCGGCACACTCATCGGTGTCGATGACGGCAGTATCCGCGACGCCGTTGTTGCTCCGCTCGAAGGCGAACGTCGACTGGTGGGTGCCATGGTCGTGGCCAACCGGCTGGGGGACTCGGGCGGGTTCGACGCCGCGGATGTCCTCCTGCTCGAAACCCTTGCCGGCCACGCCGGTGTGGCCATCGGTAACGGTCGCCTGGAGCGCACACTCGACGAGTTGAAGGAACTGCAGGGCGAGTTGGCCGAACGGGCGACAACCGATCCGCTCACCGGGCTCGCCAACCGCGGCCACTTCGGTGCATGCCTCACCGACGCCCTCGACCGTCGAGACGGAGCGTCCGGCGTTGGCCTGATCTACGTCGACCTCGACGACTTCAAAGGCGTCAATGACCGTCTCGGCCACGCGGCGGGCGATCACCTCCTTCACGAGCTTGCCGTGCGCTTGCGCTCCTGTTTGCGAGACGGCGATGTCCCCGGTCGATTGGGTGGCGACGAGTTTGCCGTCGTCATTGGCCAGGTCGACAGCGTCGAGCAGCTCACCCGCTTGGCCGACCGCATCCAATCGGCGATCGAGCGGCCGCTCTCCTGGGATGGGTCGGTTCTGGAACCGCGCGTCAGCATGGGGGTGGCGCTGGCCGGTGACGAAACCGATGCCGCGTCTCTCCTCGCCGACAGTGACACCGCGATGTATCACGCCAAGCGCTCGGGCAAAGGGCAGCTGGCGATGTACGACCCGGCGATGCGCAGCGCACAGATCAGCCATGAGAACCTCACCCGGGCGATCGGCGGTGCCGTCGAGGCCGGGGAGCTCGTCCTGTTCTACCAACCCGTCATCCGTCTCGCGGACCGACATGTGGTGGGGGTCGAGGCTCTCGTGCGGTGGAACCGCCCTGGACTGGGTCTCATAAGCCCGGCGGACTTCATCCCCGCCGCTGAGCAAGCCGGGTTGATGGGTGGCATTGGACAGTGGGTCATCCGCGAGGCGTGCAGCCAAGTCACCCGCTGGACGATGAGCGGGCTCGTCGACGCCACCTTTGGCGTGAGCGTGAACATTTCCGCCGGCCAACTTGAAGACCCGGCCTTTACGACCCGCGTGACGGAGGCGCTTCACGCATCGGGCCTGGAGCCTCGGGCACTGACTCTGGAGGTCACCGAGCAGGCCCTGGCCGACCGGTCGACCGACGGTCGCGCGCACCTGGTGAAGCTCCGCGAGCGCGGGATTCAGGTAGCGATCGACGACTTCGGTACGGGCCTCTCGTCGTTGGGACGGTTGGCCGAACAGCCCATCGACTTGCTGAAGCTCCCCGGGGCCTTCCTCTCTGTTGGCGGCGAAGGCGATCGGCCCGGCTTCGCCCACTCGCTCGTGGCGTTGGGACGTTCACTGGGTATCCCCACGGTGGTTGAAGGCATCGAAGACGCTGGGCAGGCGGACCATGTCGTTGCTTTGGGCGCCGACTTCGCACAGGGATTTCACTTCGCGGCGGCGATGCCTGCCGAGAGCTTTGCCGAGTGGCTCCGCACCTCCTCGTCGGTTCCGCTGGTCGCACCCGTCCGCTAGCGGACGTCACGTCAGGAGCAGGCGCTAGCGTTCGGCGCCTTGCCACGTTTCTCCCCGGGGGCCTCGGAATGAACTATCGCTACGTCGTTGGAGTTGTCATGGGCGTTTTGAGTGCCGTGGCGGTTGGGTGTGGGGGGAGCTCAGAACCCTCTGGCGGCGGCGCATCGACGGCAACAGCGGGTGCGGAGGCGCTCTCCGTCGCCGACTGGCGGACTCAGGCCGACGCCATTTGCACCCAGTCCAAGGCCAAGCTTGACGCGTTGACTCAGCCGGCGGCCGAGGATCAGATCATCCCGTTTCTGAAGGAGGGTTTGGCCATCACGACGGAACGTGCCACGAAGCTGGAGGAGCTTGCGGCGCCTGCCGAGGTGACGGAGGCGCAGGCCACCATCACGCGCCTCCAGAAGGACACGAACGACAAGATCACGGCCGCCATGAAGAAGATCGAGTCCGGCACGAAGGCCGAGGCCGCGTTCAACGAGTTCAACGGCGCGATCGAAAAGAACGGCACGGAGCTCGATGCGGCCGCCAAAGCCGCGGGCCTCACCTCGTGTGGTGGCGACTAGCTCGTGACGGTCGGCGGGACGCCGCCGTGCCATTCCCGCACGGGACGTCGTTCACACGCCAGGCCATTGGCGATCGCCCGAACGATGTTGACCGAGCGGACGGTGGCGAATCGGTCTGCGTGCTGGGCGGTCTGGGCAGCCACGTAGCCCTCCATTGTCCCGTCTCCGGCGATGTTCAGCCCCCGGTCGAGGCAGAGACGGCGACGCTGCTCAACGTGGTCGCGAAACAGGTCGTCGATCGTCATCTGCGGCGCACACTTCCACACGGCGCGCGGTGCGCGCATGAAGGCGTAGATCGTTGGAACGATTTCGCGCGTGGTTGTCGTCAGTGACCATCCGTCCGTCAGCGTTGTGGAGAGGACCGTCGCGACCGGCATTGAGGTGCGCCCGTCTTTGACCTGGTTCACCTCGGCGTACACCCGGGCCTGTGGGTGGATGAGGACGCGGCCGAAAGCCTTCGGGGCACCCGGGTAGACGGGGTGAAAATCTGCCAACGGACGAAAGCCCTGCGCGTGAAGCTCGGCGAGGTGCGTACGAAAGCCGTCGTCGTCGATCCACTGGTGATCGGAGCGTTTCGCCGGGACGAATTGCATCGTCTCCGGCACCACGGAGATGACGGCCTGTCGTACCCGCCAGACGTCCCACACCAGAAACGCCGCTCCCACGGCAATGCCCACGAGCGGACCCACGGCCCAAAACGCCACCGCGCCGGGGGCCAGCGACACCAGCGCCAGGCGTGCACACAGAAGATGAAAAACGCGTGTCGTCACAGCATCCTTCCCATCGGTCGAGATGTCCCGAAAGTTGAGGCTTTGCAAACAATTTGCCTCGGTTCGCTGGACCCGGGACGGGCGGTCTGAAAACCTCTCGTCCGGTGAGCGTCATTCGCACAGGTGCGGTGCTGGTCCTTGTCGGCCTTCTCGGCGCGTCGAGCGCTACCGCACGTCCGTCAAAACCCCCCGTCTCCGTCAGCGTGCTGACCGAAGCGGGAACCACCAGCGCGGTCCAACGTCAGCTCACTTCCCAGGGGCTCCGGGTCAGCCGACGGACCGGGCAGCGCCTCCAGGTCGTTGTACGGGGATCGCGTCAACGCGCCCAGGTTGCGGCGGTGCCCGGCGTCGCGCAGGTAACCGTTGCTCCGTCGGCGTACCCCGACGCCATCATCAACCAGGGCGTGGCCCGCACAGGAGCGGCGTCTTTGGGTGATGCGTCTAACGGCGGGGCGGGTCTTCGGATCGCCATTCTCGACCTGGGCTTTGGCACATCGGTTGCGGCGCTTCAGGCCCGGGGTGAGCTTCCACCGCCGGCGCGACTAACGAGCGTCTCGTTTGACCCGGCAGCGGGCATCAACGGTACGAACGCTTACGGAAACCCCACCGACCATGGCGAACTCGTCGCGCAAACCGTCTACGATTTCGTGCCTCGCGCCCGTTACCTCTTCGTGAACTACCACACCCCTGACGACTTCGTCACCGCGGTGGACTGGCTCGCGACGCAACGTGTCGACATCGTCGTTCACTCCAACAACTTTCTCGAGGGGCCGTTTGATGGCACCAGTCGGGCTGCCGCCGCCGTCGATCGGGCTGCTGCCGCCGGTATTTTGTGGTTCAACTCCGCCGGCAACTACGGTGAGAAGCAGTGGTCGGGGCCGTGGAACGACGCCGATGCCGACAACGTTCATAACTGGCCCGGCGGCACGCCATGGACGATCGCCCACACCACCGGCGATGCCATGACCTTTCACCTTTCCTGGAGCAACCCGCCGGGGGCTCCCGTCACCGATATTGATCTGGCCATTGAGAAGCAGCGCCCCGACGGGGGGTGGGAGGTCCTCGCCCGTTCGAGTGATCGTCAAGGCGCCGGGGCGGCGCCCGCGGAGCGTCTCAACGGTGTGCGGGCCCTCGAGCCCGGGGTCTTTCGCCTTCGCGCCGAGCTGGTGTCTGGGCCGCCGCCTGCGGGCGATGTGACCCTGTACTCACGCGAGGATGACCTCACACCCATCACCGGTGGACGCACCGATGGCAGCATCCCCACACCGTCCGATGCCGAGGGGGCGATCAGCGTCGGCGGACTCGACTGGCGCAGCAACAGCCTCTTGCGCTACTCCTCGCGTGGACCCACTCGCGACGGGCGGATCAAGCCGGACATCTCGGCCCCGAGTGGGACGAACGTCTCCACCGCGATCGGCGCTGCGCGTGGTGTCGGTGGCACCTCTATCGCCGCACCGAACGCCGCCGGTGCAGTCGCCGTCCTCCTCGCATCGCAACGTGCCTCGGGAGTGAACCCGACACGCGCCGACATTCGCGAGTTGATCTTGAACGACGCTCTCGATCTGGGTGCCCCCGGTCGTGACACAACATTTGGTGCCGGGCGCATCCGGGTCGACGTCGAGGCCCCGAGCTTGGTCGATGTTGCGCCCCCGCCGCGCCGACCGCTGCGCGGGAGCGTGCCGTTTGCCGTGGAAGCTGCCGACGCCGACCTTGCGGTCTGGTCACTGCTTGTCGACGATCGCCGCGTCGGCGTCGGGCGCGTCGCCCGGGAAGTGATCTCCGCCCGTGTCGCCACGCGACGCTTCCCTGATGGACTGCACACCGTCGCACTTGAGATCTCGGACGCCGTCGGTAACCGCTCGCGACTGGTGTGGCGCACCCTCTTCGACAATACGCCGCCGACCCTGACGGTTGACGTGCCCCCGATTGCAGCCCTGGCCGTGCCCGGCTTGACCGCGCAGGAGGCGCGCCGCGCTCGTCGACGGGTGAAGGTCACGTTGGCGGCGAGTGACGCACTCACGCGTCTGGTGACGCTGAGTGCCCGCCTGATCGATCGGCGGGGCAAGCGTCGTGGCGACGCACGTCTTGGCCTGACCGCGAGCCAGTCCCAAACCATCGGGGTGGGTCGTGTGCCCCGTGGCCGCTACCGCCTGGAGGTCACCGCCACCGACGCCGCGGGGAATGTCACCGTGGTGACGCGCCGCGTGCGCATTCCCTAACGCGACCGTGGGGGACGACCCGGCTCACGACGCTGCGCTCGGATCCCGGAAGCAGCAGCGGTCACGTCGCGATGCCGACGGCGTGGTTAACGTCAGTACACCATGACATCGACCCCCTGGCCGGCGAAGATCGCCCCGGCAGTGGTCAGGGTGTCCCTCCTCACGAGGAAGTGCTGGGTCAACGCGTTGATGTCACGCAGACGCCGCTGGAGTGGAGAGTCGAGGTAAATCGAGCCGCCTCCGCCTGACCGGTAGGCCGCACCAACAACGGCTGTCGCTCGCTCCGTCGCCCAGACCGCGGCGGCACGGATCCGCGCCCGGTGATCCAGCGTGAACGTGTCTGCTCTTGCCGCAGTGTCCCAAGCGGCTTGGGCCGTCTCGTAGATCAGCGCCCGAGCCGCGCGGAGATCGGTATCCGCGGTCGCAAGCTCGAACTGGAAGAGTGGGTTCGCGGCGAGGGGCTCGTTGGCGAGCAGGGGCACCTTGTCGGCTGCGATGGCGAGGATGTCGTCGAGCGCCCCCCGCGCGCAGCCGAGCGCGACGCTTGCGAGGGCAAGCGCCAACAGCGACGGAACGGGGACATTCACGATCGGAGCGTCGAGGCACGGCGGGTCGATCATCGGCCGGAGCGTGCGGTCGGCGGACACGACCAGCGAGTCGACACGAAAGTGGTGGCTGCCGGTTCCCGCGAGCCCTGCCACAGTCCAGGTGTCCTCGATGACAACCTGATCCTGTGCAAACACGGCGATGCGGAACTGAGGGACGCCGTCGACGACGCTCTCGATGCAGTTTGCGTAGAGCCAGTCGGCATGCTCGCAGCCGCTGGCGAAGCTCCAACGCCCGGTCACGCGATACCCGCCTTTGGCTTCGGCGATCGTTCCCGTCGGGTTGAACACACCGGCCGTGATGACGCCGGGCCGTCCCTCGAAGAGTTCGTCGAACGTCCTGCGCGGCAGCCCGGCGAGGTCGCACCACGAATGCGAACCGATCATCACGGTCCATCCGACCGACGTATCGGCCCGGGCGAGCGTCTCGATCACGGGCAAGGCGTCGGGAAGATCGAGGCCGCCGCCGCCGTGGGTCACGGGTCGTAGTAAACCGAAGACGCGGGCTTTGATGAGCTCGTCGAGTACGTCACGGGGTATCCGCCGGTTGCCTTCGATTTCAGCCGCGCGAGCGGTAATGGTTGGGGCCAGCTCGCGCGCCGCGTCGAGGATGTCCTGTGGCGACGTCGCGTGGCGATCCATTGTGGTCATCGTTGCGTCCTCCCGATCATTGTTCTCGGATCACACTGACGGAGCAACGGATTGAGCGCTTCGGCTAAATGACCGATCTTCCTTCGGTCGGGACATGGGTGTTCTTACCCACGGATCGGTCAGCGACTGCTGAGACCAGATCGTGCTCGTACGCGTACGCCGTCGCAGCGGCGCGGGACGAGACCCGAAGCTTCGCGTAGAGGTTGCTCACGTGCCGGTCGACGGTTCGCCGGCTGAGGCCGAGTTGGACGGCGATGGCCTTGTTGCCCTCGCCGGAGGCGATCATGCGCAGCACCTGGAGTTGTCGGGACGTGAGGCCATGTGCGCCCACGGGCCCGGCCTCGGTTCGAACCGCGTCGACCCGCGCGATGTCGAGGGCGGCGCCGAGTCTCACGAACTCGCCACGAGCAGCATCGAATTCGAGCGCTGCATTCTCGTCGTCCCCCATCGAACGACAGGCCCGCGCGATCAGGACGCGTACACGGGCACGCTCGTACGGTACGTCGAGCTCGAGCCAAAGCTGCGACGCCTGGCGGAGCATCGGCAGGGCGTCGCGGACGTCGCCTTCGGTGAGCGCGATGGCTCCTTTTGCCTGTGCGGCGCCGGCGAGCAGCACGGTGCGTCCATGGGCCCGGGCGCTTACGTCCAGCTCATCAGACGCGGACCGCGCCGCGTCGAGATCGCCTGCCGCGAGCATGATCTCGGCGGCGGCCGGCAGGATCCACGCGCGTTCGACCCAACCGGTGGTCTGGGTGAGTACTCGCGCGATCGCCGCGGATGCCGCGGAAACGTGTCCTTGGGCCAGCCGCAACAGCGCGAGACCCGGCTGAGACTCCCAGCCGCTTCGACTGGCGTCCTCATAGGCGCGCTCGGCGGCGGCAAGTTTCCCTTGGATGCGGAGGATCTCGCCGCATCGATATGACGCCTGGCCGGCAGCCCTCCGGTTTCCCCGAAGCATGAAGCGCTCGATGGCCAGCCGAGCCTCGGCGAGCGCGTCGCCCCATGCGCCGCGGACCTGCAGGATCTCGGCCCGGTGAACGAGGCACGTACCCGTAAACGGAACGAGATCGGGCTGCTTGGCGCACCATTCCGTCAACGCCACGGTCCATTCGTCCGCGCGGCGCAGCTCATGAGTCTGGTGGCAGCCCTCAATCACGCCGCAGTAGACCAGCCCGGTGACGATTGGGGACAACTCGCCGGCGCTCGCCGCGAGCATCGCCTCGTCCAGCCTCCGCAGCCCGTCCTCGACCTGCCCCTCGCACACCATTGCGTTGCCCAGGTCGATCAGCCCGAGGGCGAGCAGATCGGCGTCGCCGAAGCGTTCGGCGGTCACGACCGCCTCTGCGGCAGCGGCGCGCATGGCGGCCCAGTCTCCCGCGATCATCGCGCCGAGCGCCTCAGCCGACAGGAGATAGCCGCGTTCGACGCAGTCGACGGGCGTCTGCTCGAGGGCTCGCTGGGCACGGCCGATCCAGCCGGTTGCGCGCGCCACCTCACCTTTGAGGGTTAGGTGGACCCCGAGCCAGTACGCGCACTGCACGGCTCGCCGAGGATTTTGCTCGTGGAGGTGGGCACGATAGGCACGCTCGAGTGCGCTGAGCTGCTCGTCGTCGAGCCCCAGCATGTACGCCGTCGTCGCCAGCCGCTCCAGGTCCTCTGGTGGGAGGGGCGCGACTTCCTCGGCCCGCGTGAACAGCCGATGTGCGCGCGTCCACGCGTGCTGTGCGTGGGCCTCACGCCCAGCCTGGATCACATCGTCATGCGGATTCTCGGTCATGGCGTTCGAGCAGAGTGTGCACGACCCGCGACCCTGCTGCAGACCGGATCGAGTTGTTCCGGCGAGGAGTCGGCTTGTCCCGTCACTCAGGGCCCACACCGATGTGCGACGGGGTAGAATCACGCCACAAGACCACACGCATGGGAGGAACGCCGAATGCCGCTGGATTCCGACGTGAAAAGCGCGCTACGCGACCGGGTATCGACGGCCAACAAGTCGAACGTCGACGACGTCATGGCCGCCGTTGAGGAGGCGCGTGCCGGTCTCGACGCTGATGACAAGGACTACGCCCGCCTCGGTGGCTGGCTCGAGGACCTCGGCGTGATCAAGGGCGGGGGCGTCCCCGGTAAGTTCTAGCGACGACGTGTGGGGGGGCGGCCCCAAGCCGTCCCCAACATGCGTTGCAGACGGCGTGTCTCGGCAATTGCGTTGACCGGGCGACGATCGGCCGACAGCGACTGTGCACGGCGAAGCCGACTGGCCCGGCCCTCGCGCACCTCGACCCAGCGCTCATAGTCGTTGATGAGCGAGACGAGCAGGTCGGCCATTTCCAAAGCCGTGGCGCTGTCGTCGAATGGGGCGCCGTTGAAGCGCAGCACCTCGTCGGCTGCCGTGAACGACAGTTCGCCGAGCTGACGGTGACGGGTGACGACCGCGTCATTGCTGATGCGCACCACCAACTGATGCCACTCCCGCTTGAGGACACCCTCTTCCACCGCGGGGCGAAAGCCGTACGCGCGGAGGCGACGGCGTTCCGGGGGTTGAACCCAAACGTCATGCGCCATACGGATGATCGGGGTGAGCTGTTCGGTCCAGCCGGTCGCCTGTTCGTCGTCGGAACCGGTGGGTGAGGGGAGGCTGTCGGCCACCCTGCCAGTATGCATGCTCATGCGGCGGGGCGGAACTCGCCGCATACTGCGAGGAGCCCATACCAGTCACACACCGGAGCGCCTAAACGTGTGCTAGCTTTCCGGGTTGCGCTTTGACCCGTCGTCGCCCCTCTTCCGCTCCCCTTAAAAAGCTCACGTCAGGAGGCATTAGGACTTGAGCATCACCAAGCCTGCCCGTGTCCGCCGCACCTTCTCGCGGCTCGACAAGGTTCTCGAGGTTCCGCACCTCATCGACATCCAACGCAAGTCGTTCGAGTGGTTCTTGAACGAAGGCTTGCGCGAGACGATCGATGACATCTCACCGATCATGGACTTCACCGGCACGCTCGCCGTGGACTTCGGCACGTACACCCTGGGTGGGTGGCAGCCGGGCGAGCCCCTGGAGTACATCCAGCCGAACAACCCCATCAAAGAGTGCCGCGAAAAGGACATGACCTACGCGGCTCCGCTCACGATGGAGGTCAGCTTCATCAATCAGGAGACCGGCGAGATTCGCCGGCAGAAGGTGTTCATGGGCGACTTGCCGCTCATGACTGATTGGGGCACGTTCATCATCAACGGCACCGAGCGCGTGATCGTCACGCAGCTCGTGCGGTCACCGGGCGCCTATGTGATGGAGCCGAAGGACCGCGAGAAGCAGGTCTTCATCGCCAACCTCATGCCGGCACGCGGCTCCTGGCTCGAGCTTGAGATCGACAAGAAGGGCCTGGTCAACGTTCGCATTGATCGCAAGCGCAAGCTGCCGGTCACCACACTTCTGTTCGCCATCGGCTACACGCGCGACGACATCGCCAACTTGTTCCCTCACCCTGAGGACAAGAATCGCGTCAACCCCTTCATCGCGGCAACGCTGGAGAAGGACCCGATCGAGGGCGAGGCCCTCTCGGGCAACAAGAAGAGCCTCAAAGAAATCGAGACGATCGTCAACGAGATGCAAGCACTGCACGCGCAGATGCTGGCGTCTCACGCCGACGAGCGTGCTCGCCTGCAGACCGAGATCGAAAAGCTCGAGAAGAAGATTGAGCAGCGCGCCGGCGAGACGATGCAGCACGCACTCATCGAGGTCTTCAAGAAGCAGCGCCCCGGTGAGCCGCCGACGGTCGACACGTCGCGCTCATTGGTGCGTTCGTTGTTCTACGACGCCAAGCGCTACGACCTCACCAAGGTTGGCCGCTACAAGCTGAACGCGCGACTTCGGTCGGACCTCCCCACCTCGGTGCGGACGCTCACCAACCCTCGGTTCACCGGCGGTGTTGGCGGAATGAGCGACGACCTGGTGCGGCTCATCAAGGAACTCGTCGATCTGCCGGTGCGCTACCACGTGCCGGAGGACTCGAAGGACTTCGCGGCCGACGGCTCGCTCATCCCGCGGGACGAGCTGGTGCACGAGCTGGATGAGTACGAACACTTCGGCAACCGTCGCCTGCGCACTGTGGGTGAGCTGGTGCAGGAGGCCTTCCGCGTCGGTCTTTACCGCATGGAGCGCGTCGTTCGTGAGCGAATGAGCACAGAAGACCCTGACGCCATCACTCCACAGACCATCATCAACATCCGCCCCGTTGTGGCCGCGCTGAAGGAGTTCTTCGGCTCGTCACAGTTGTCGCAGTTCATGGACCAGACGAACTCACTGGCCGGCCTCACCCACCGTCGCCGTCTGTCGGCTCTCGGTGCCGGCGGTCTCACCCGTGAGCGCGCCCCCATCGAGGTGCGCGACGTCCACACCACTCACTACGGGCGCATGTGCCCGATCGAGACGCCGGAAGGGCCAAACATTGGCCTCATTGGGTCGCTCTCGAGCTACGCCACCATCAACGAGTACGGGTTCATTCAGACCCCGTATCGCGTGGTCACCAAGGGTGTTGTGACCGACGAGGTCGTACGTCTCGACGCAACGCAGGAAGAGCACAAGATCATTGCTCAGTCCAACGCCGACGTCGACGCCAAGCGCAAGCTGGTCGGTCCGGTGCTGTGCCGTCGCGGTGGTCAGCCGATCATGGCGAACCCGAACGACGTTGACTTCATGGACGTCTCGCCGGAGCAGATCGTCTCCGTCGCCACTGCGCTGATCCCGTTCCTCGAGCACAACGACGCCAACCGTGCCCTCATGGGCGCCAACATGCAGCGTCAGGCCGTTCCGCTCATGATCACCGATGCGCCGCTCATCGGCACCGGCATGGAGCGCCGTGCTGCCATCGACACCGGCGATGTGGTGGTCAGCCCCGCCGACGGCACCGTGGCATCGGTCGACGCCACCCACGTGGTTATCGAAGACCGTAAGGGCGAGCTCTACCGGTCGGAGTTTGAGAAGTTCACGCGCTCCAACCAGGGCACCATGATCCACCAGAAGCCGATCGTGCGGATGGGCGACAAGGTGGCCGCGGGCGACGTGCTGGCCGACGGCAGCTCCACCAGCCAGGGCGAGCTTGCCCTCGGGAAGAACATGCTCGTGGCGTTCATGAGTTGGGAGGGCTACAACTACGAAGACGCGATCATCGTGTCGGAGCGGTTGGTCAAAGACGACGTGCTCTCCTCGATCCACATCGAGGAGTACGAGATCGACGCCCGCACCACCAAGCTCGGCGCCGAGGAGATCACCCGCGACATTCCGAACCGTTCGGAAGAGTCACTGCGTGACCTCGACGAGCGCGGCGTGGTGCGCATTGGCGCTGAGGTGACCTCAGGTGACCTGCTCGTCGGAAAGGTCACGCCGAAGGGCGAGACCGAGCTGACGGCTGAGGAGAAGCTCATCCGGGCCATCTTCAAGGAGAAGGCCGGAGAGGTGCGCGATACCTCCCTCAAGGTTCCTCACGGTGAGGGCGGCAAGGTCATCGACGTCAAGACTTTCAGTCGTGACAACGGCGACGACCTTCCTCCGGGTGTCAATGAGTTGGTGCGCGTCTATGTGGCCAAGCGTCGCAAGATTGCCGAGGGCGACAAGCTCGCCGGCCGTCACGGCAACAAGGGTGTCATCTCCAAAATTGTCCCGGCCGCGGACATGCCGTTCCTCGAGGACGGCACGCCCATCGACATGATCCTCAACCCGCTCGGTGTGCCGAGCCGGATGAACATTGGCCAGATTCTCGAGACCCACCTCGGTTGGGCCGCTCACTACGGCTGGAACGATGGCGGCACGAGCAACGGAACCGACCCGGAGCGGACCTTCGTGGCCACGCCGGTGTTCGACGGGGCCACCCCGGAGGATGTTGACCAGGCGCTCGTCGACTGGCAGGCGAGCCACCCCGACAACCCCATCACCTTCGCGATCAAAGATGGTGACCGTGGTGGTCGTCGCTGCTCCGGCAAGCTCAAGCTCTACAACGGGCGCACTGGCGAGCCGTATGACGGCAAGATCACCGTGGGCTACATGTACATGCTGAAGCTCCTCCACTTGGTGGACGACAAGATCCACGCGCGCTCCACCGGCCCGTACTCACTCGTCACCCAGCAGCCGCTCGGTGGTAAGGCGCAGTTCGGTGGCCAGCGGTTCGGTGAGATGGAGGTGTGGGCACTCGAGGCGTACGGCGCTGCCTACACGCTGCAGGAGATGCTCACCATCAAGAGCGACGACACGGTCGGCCGCGTGAAGGCGTACGAGGCGATCGTCAAGGGCGAGAACATCCAGGAGCCCTCCATCCCGGAGAGCTTCAAGGTGCTCGTCAAGGAAATGCAAAGCCTCGGGCTCGACGTGAAGATCGAGGGCGACACCGGCGAGGACCTCCGTCGTGATGACGACGACGACCTCATCCGTGCCGCGGAAGAGCTCGGTATCGATTTGTCCGGCGGTCTCGGGGTGGGTCGCTCGGAGTTGGAGGAGGGGCAGGAGGCAATCGACGGTGAGCCGGCTGAGGCCGCGGAGCCGGTAGCGGTTGTTGAGGAAGCAGGCGAGGCAGACGGGGCGAAGGAGTAGCCGCCCGCGTCATCCCCAGTCGGGGATGACGCTCACCGTTCCCGTCATCAGCGTCAACGAAAGGCACGATCCGCGTGATTGACATCAACAACTTCGAGTCCATCCGGATTGGTCTGGCGAGTCCTCGCCAGATTCGGCAGTGGTCGTCGGGCGAGGTCACGAAGCCCGAGACGATCAACTACCGCACGCTCAAGCCGGAGAAGGACGGGCTCTTCTGCGAGAAGATCTTCGGTCCGACCAAGGACTGGGAGTGCTACTGCGGCAAGTACAAGCGCGTGCGCTACAAGGGCATCATCTGCGAGCGCTGCGGCGTCGAGGTGACCCGCGCGAAGGTGCGGCGCGAGCGCATGGGTCACATCGACCTCGCTGCTCCCGTGAGCCACATCTGGTTCTTCAAAGGCGTTCCGAGCCGTATCGGCTACATCCTGGACCTTGCCCCCAAGGAGCTGGAGAAGGTCCTGTACTTCGCCGCGTCGATCATCACCTCGGTGGACGACGAGAAGCGCGAGACGGATCTCGACGCTTTGCAGACGCAGGTGGACGAGGCCGTGGAGCAGTACTCACAGGACCGCGAGGAGCGCCTGGCCGACCTGGCCGAGCGGCTTGACCGTCGCGTGGGCTGGCTGCGCGAAGGTTCCACCGACAGCTTCGACGACGAGGACATCTTCTGGCTCGAGGAGCTGGAGCGTGACCGCGCAGCCGAGGGTGGCGCGCGCAAGCGGACGCTGACGGACGCGGACAAGAAGCAGGCCGAGACCGACCTGCGCAAAGAAACCGACATGACGATCAAGGATGTCGAGCGCTACACCGAAGAGGCCACTCAGCGCATCCGTGACGCCTGGGACACCTTCCGCACCATCAAGCCGCGGCAGATCATCGGTGACGAGCAACTCTTCCGCGAGATGCGGGACCGGTTCGGCTCCCAGTACGGCTTTGGCGAGTATTTCCGTGGCGGCATGGGCGCAAGCGCCGTCCGCGACTTGCTCGAGGGATTCGACCTCGACCAAGAGGCGTTGAACCTCCGTGAGACCATCAACACGTCGAAGGGGCAGCGCCACGCCAAGGCGCTCAAGCGACTGCGCGTCGTCACGGCGTTCATTCGCAGCACCAACCGGCCCTCGTGGATGATCCTTGAGGCCGTGCCGGTCATCCCACCGGAACTGCGCCCCATGGTCCAGCTTGACGGCGGACGCTTCGCCACCAGCGACCTGAACGACCTGTACCGACGCGTGATCAACCGCAACAACCGCCTCAAGCGTCTGCTTGACCTCGGTGCGCCGGAGATCATCGTCAACAACGAAAAGCGCATGCTGCAGGAGGCTGTCGACGCTTTGCTCGACAACGGCCGCCGCGGCCGTGCGGTGACTGGCCCGGGCAACCGTCCGCTCAAGTCGCTGTCCGACATGCTCAAGGGTAAGCAGGGACGTTTCCGTCAGAATCTGCTTGGTAAGCGCGTCGACTACTCCGGTCGTTCCGTCATCGTGGCCGGACCGGAACTTCGCCTTCACCAGTGCGGCCTGCCGAAACTCATGGCGCTCGAGTTGTTCAAGCCGTTCATCATGAGTCGACTGGTTGAACGCAACCAGGTGCAGAACATCAAGGCGGCCAAGAAACTCGTCGACTCGATGATTCCCGAGGTGTGGGACGTCCTCGAAGAGGTCATCGCCGAGCACCCGGTTCTGCTCAACCGCGCACCGACGCTCCACCGCTTGGGCATCCAGGCGTTCGAGCCCGTGCTCGTCGAGGGTAAGGCCATTCAGATCCACCCGCTCGTGTGTACGGCGTTCAACGCCGACTTCGACGGCGACCAGATGGCCGTTCACCTCCCGTTGTCGGTGGAGGCGCAGGCCGAGGCCCGCATCCTCATGCTGTCGTCCAACAACATCCTGTCGCCTGCGCACGGCCGCCCCATCACGGTGCCGTCGCAGGACATGGTGCTGGGTCTGTACTACCTCACCTACTGCCTGATGATCGACATTCGGGAAAAGGGTGGGAAGGGCGCCCCGGCTCAGGGTGTCGAGCTCATCGAGATGTTCGACTTCGACAGCAACACCTGGGCCCTCCCCAAGGGCTTCGAAGCGCACATTGAGGGCTCGTCCGGTTGGACCACGGATCCCTTCAAAGAGCTCGGCGTTAACCGTTCGCCACGTGTCTTCCGCAGCCTGGATCAGGTGATGGTGGCCATCGAGACCCGGGTGATCGGTGTTCAGGACGTCATCGAGGTGCGTGAGAACGGCGAGCGTCGGGTGACGACGGCCGGCCGACTCGTGTTCAACGCCGAGATCCGGCGGGCGCTGGTCGATGCGATCGGTGAAGAAGAGCTCATCGACAACCCCTTCACGTTCCAAAACCACACGTTCGTCAAGCGCAACCTCGGTGACTTCATCGAGAGCCTGGTGGGCCTCTATGGCCCCACCGCGGTGTCGTCGGCACTCGACGCGTTCAAGATGCTGGGCTTTCACTACGCCAGCCGCTCCGGGATCACCATCTCCAAGAACGACGTTGTGATTCCTCCCACCAAGGAGGAGATCATCACGAAGTACGAGGAACAGGTGGACGAGATCCAGGGCTTCTTCGACCGCGGCGAGATGAGCGAGGAAGAGCGCAAGCAAGCCGTCGTGGACCTGTGGGAAAAGGCAACCGATGAGGTGGCCGACGCGATGCGCGACCACCTGTTCCGTCTGAACCCGATCTACATGATGGCCAACTCCGGCGCACGTGGCTCGTTCAAGCAGATCCGGCAGCTCGCCGGAATGCGTGGCTGTATGACGAACCCGAAGGGCGAGACCATCGAGCGTCCGATCAAGAGCAACTTCATGGAAGGGCTCTCGGTCCTCGAGTACTTCATCTCCACACACGGTGCGCGTAAGGGTCTGGCCGACACGGCACTCAAGACCGCCGACTCGGGCTACCTCACGCGTCGCCTGGTCGACGTCTCGCAGGACGTCATCGTTCGCGAACCCGACTGTGGCACTGAGGAAGGCATCGAGCTGAAGCTGCTGCGCGACGGCACGCTCAACCCGAACCTCTCCGGCCGTATCGTCGCCGGTCCGGTCGTCAACCCGGACACGGGCGAAGTCCTCGGTGACGTGCGCGGCAAGCGCCCCGCCGACGATGACGAGGAGTTCGAGAACTGGCGCAACCGGATGATCAACAACGACGAGATCGACGCCATCATGGCGTTCTCCGTCGATCACCCCAAGGCTGAAATCTCCGTGCGCTCACCCATGAAGTGCCGCAGCGCCGTCGGAATCTGTGCCAACTGCTACGGCCGCAACCTCGGTTCCGGCGAGCTGTGCGAACCCGGTGACGCCCTCGGCATCATCGCCGCCCAGTCCATCGGTGAGCCGGGGACCCAGCTCACCATGCGTACGTTCCACACTGGTGGTGTGGCTGGTGCTGACATCACGCAGGGTTTGCCCCGTGTGGTGGAACTGTTTGAGGCACGCAAGCCGAAGGCCCTGGCCCAGGTGGCCAAGGTCGACGGCTGGGTCCGCATCGAGGATGACGAGACGCGGCCGGGTGTGTCGCGGGTGGTCATCGTTGAACCGGTCTTCGCGGAAAGCGACGATGCCGGAACGGGCAAGCAGCGCTCATCGGTTGAGGAGCACGCGTACGACTACCTCAAGCGCACCCAGATCCTGGTGACCCAGGGTCAGTGGGTCGAGGCCGGTGACCTCATCACCATTGGTTCGGCCTACCCGCCGGAGATTCTTGAGGCGACGTCGGGGGTTTTCCTCCACGTCGACGGCCGTGTGAAGAAGGTGACCGCGCTGAAGGACGAGCAGGGCTGGTACAAGGTCGATCTCGACACGGCCGACGGCAAGGAGACCCGTTGGGTCCATCTGCCGGCCGGTCGTGCACCGTGGTTGCCCGAGGCCGGTATGGATGTTCACGCCGACTTCCCGGTGCTTCCCATCGGGCTCAAGCGTGAGCGCTCCACCAAGACCGAGCTGTACCTCGTGTCGGAGGTGCAGAACGTGTACCGCTCGCAGGGTGTGGACATCAACGACAAGCACATCGAGCTGATCGTGCGCCAGATGCTGCGCAAGGTGCGGGTGACCGAAAACGGCGACACGCGGTTCCTGCCGGGCCAGCTTGTGGACAAGCCGGTGCTCTACCGCCAGAACGCGAAGACCGGCTTGGAGAAGCGTGAGGAGCTGATGGCAGCGAAGTTCTCGGGTACCGAGCGTGAGCTTGAGACCGAGATTGAGCAGGCCCAGGCCCGCTTCGAGCCGCTGATCCTCGGTATCACCAAGGCGTCGCTCGCGACCGAGTCGTTCTTGTCGGCTGCCTCGTTCCAGGAGACCACCAAGGTTCTCACCGACGCTGCTCTGGAGGGCAAGGTCGATCACCTGCGCGGCCTCAAGGAGAATGTCATTATCGGTAAGTTGATTCCGGCCGCGACGGGCCTTCGCCGGTACCGTCAGCTGGAGATCGACCCGGTGCGGCGTCCGCCTGCGCTCCTCGAGTTCGACCTCGACGCGCCGTTCTCGATGATCGAAGACGGGGACGACGAGTTTCTCATCGGCGATGGGGACGCCGGTACCTACACGTTCGAACCCGATTTCGGTTCGGAGCCGGAGGAAGATCAAGGCTGCATGTGACGGGGGGCCTCGTCGGCGGCCGCCGGCGGCGCGATCCGCCCCAGTGCCTCACCGGACTCCCGAGGATCAGCCGAAACGGCCCTGGGGCCCTCACCGGCGTGGAATCGCCGGTGGCACGAGTCCCCCAGGGTTCCGCGGCAGACCCAGAGGATCAGGGCGAGATGATTGACCGGGGGGCCTCACCGGAGGTCGCCGGTGGGGCGATACCCCGGTGTCCTCAACGGTTCCGGTGGATCAGGGCTGACGTTGTTTGGGGAGCCCACCGGTGTGAGCCGGTGGCGTTTCCCCTCGGCGCGTCATTCCGATGGAGTTGGCGGGGGCGCGAGCTTCCGACGGGTGCATCCGCCGACGTGGGTTGTTTTCGGCGCCGCCAGCGCGATCGCCTTGGGCACCTACGCCGGGGGGTGGAAGATCATCAAGACCCTTGGTCAGAACGTCACCAAACCCACACCCCTGCAGGGGTTCGGCGCCCAAACCGCCTGTGCCGGAATCCTGTGGGCCACCCAACACTTTGGCTACCCGGTGTCGACGACCCACACCATCTCGGGCTCGGTGCTCGGTGCCGGCATGACCCGTCGCCTGCGTGCGGTGCGCTGGGGGGTCGCCGGGAACATCCTCGTTGCCTGGATCTTGACGCTCCCCTGCGCGGCCCTGGTTGGTGCCGGCATGCAGTACGTCACCCGGCTGCCCGGGGGTACCGGAATCGTGTTCGCCATCGCCTGCGGGATCTGTGCGTTCTTCTTCATCGCGCGCCGGGTCCAGACCCACCCAGGTCGACGTTGCTCCGGCTGCTGACTCACCGCGTGTCGCGGTGGGAGGCAAGTCGCGGTAGGAGACCGGGGGCCTCCTACCGCATCTCGCGCAAATCACTTCGCCAATAGACCCTTCGACTCGAGGAAGGCCTTGGCAACTGCGTCCGGGTCCTCTTTGTCGAGGTCCACGGCAGCGTTCATCTTCCGCACCTCGTCACTCGTAAGGGCGGCGCTTACCTTGTTGACTGTCGCGGCGAACTCCGGCGGGGCGGCGTCGAGGTACTTCTTCGACACCACCGGGATGCCCTGGTACGGCGCTCCCTGGAACTTGCCCTTGTCGTCGGTGAGAACAACGAGGTTGTTCGACGCGACCTTCGGGTCGGTTCCAAACGCGTAGACGCACTGGGCTTTGCCCTCTTCGATCGGGCGGTAGCGCAGCCCGATGTCGACCTTGATGACCTCTTTGAACGCGATGCCGTACTCCTTGGTGAGAAGCGGCAAGCCGTCCGGCCGAGTGGTGTGCTCGGGGTTCGCCGAGTACACAATGTCTTTGGAGGCTTTGCCGAGGCTCGAGAGGTCGGTCAGCGAGTACTTGTCGACGGCATCCTTGGTGCAGGCCACCTGGTTGTCGTTGTTGAACGGGGCTGCCTCGAGGACGTCGAGCCCGCGCGAGGCGTAGCCGGCTCTGATGGCCGTCACTTGCGCCGCGACGTCAGACGGCGGCGACTCGTTCTTGAGCACCGTCGTGAGGATCGTGGTCGTGTACTCCGAGTACATGTCGATCTCGCCCTTGCCGATGGCGGCGTCGGCCACCTCGGTGCTCGCCAGGGCCTTGATGGTCACCGGAAAGCCGGCGGCTTCGAGGGCCTGTCCGTAGGCCTCGGTGACGACGTTGCTCTCCGTGAAGCTTTTGTTGGCGATCGTGATTGCCGGCTTGGGTGCCGCATCTGTCGTGCCGGTACTCCCGGCACCGGTCGTCGGCGTCTCGTCTCCGCAACCCACCGCAAGCGCGGCGATCAGGATTGCGGCGCAGGCGGCGGCGATTGCCGTAGTGCTGCGTCGGGTCATAGGTTCGTTCCCCCAGGTTGGGCCTGCCGACGCATACGTCGCAGGCCAGTTGGTGTTGCCAGGTACTGCGCGCCGGCGAGAAGGGCCTCCCCGACGAGTGCCAGCAGGGTAACGGGGATGGCCCCGGCAAGGAGCACATCGTCCTGCCCGTTGGAAAATCCCGCGATAATTGTCACACCCAGGCCACCCGCACCGATGGCGCCCGCAAGCGCGGCTGTCGCGATGATCATCACGCTGGCCGTGCGAAGTCCGGTGAACAAGAACGGCACGGCCAGGGGCAGCTCCACCCGTCCGAGCGTCTGGGCAGCGGTCATTCCCATGCCGCGGGCGGCGTCCACGCTTCTGCGGTCGGCGGCCGTGATGCCCGTGGCGACATTGAGCAGGATCGGGGGTATTCCCAGCACGGTGAGCGCGACGAGTGCGGGCCGAAAACCGATCGACGTGAGCGCCATGATGAGTGCCATCGCAGCAAACGTCGGGACCAACCGACCGATGAACGCACAGGTGTTGACCACCGCGGCACCGACGCGACCACTTTTGGCGCTGGCGATACCCAAGGCAGTTCCGATGACCGCGGCAAGTGCGAGCGCTGCGGCGCTGAGGCGTACGTGTTCACCGACGCGTTGCCAGCCCTCGTTGGCCTCGAATGCCGTCCAGGTGTCACTCCACAGGCTCATGCGGCCCCGGTCCGTACGCTGTCCATGGTGTGGCCAGCCGCTGCGCCAGAACCAGTGTTCGATCGAGGATCAGCGCCATGAGCACCGCGATGACCGAGCCGACGAGGATGGGCGTGAGGAACAGGTCGCGTTGGATGCCGTCGGTGTAGATGAGCGTGCCGAGGCCCCCCGCGGCGACGAAGGCGGCGATTGTGCCGATGGCGACCGTCTCGATCGTCGCCAGACGCACACCGGCGAGAATTGCTGGTACGGCTAACGGCAGCTCCACACGGGTGAGCGTCTGTCGTGAGGTGAGACCCATCCCGCGGGCCGCTTCGAGCGTCGCCGAGGGGACCTCCCGAAGGCCTGTCAGCGTGTTTCGCAGCACGATGCCGACGGCGTATCCGGCAAGTGCCAGCACCGCCGGGAGACGCCCGATGCCCACGATTGACACCATGATCGCGAACAGTGCCAGGCTGGGGATGGTGTAGAAGATCGTCGCGCTGCCCGTGGTAATGATCGCGGCGGCGCGACGTCGGCGAACGGCGATGGCGAGTGGGATTGCGATCACCAGCCAGCCCCACCGAGAGCCCCACAAGCACGAGGTGCTCGGCGGTTGCGCGGCCGATGTCATCCCAGTGGCGGTCGATCCAGCTCCAGCGGATATCAGGCATCGGGGCCTTGGGCCGCGGCGGCGCGCGCGATGGCGCCCACGTCGATCGTGCCGAGGGCGGCTTCGTTGGAGTCGATGACGGTGCCTGATCGACGCCCGCATCGAGCAGAGTTGAGAGGGCGTCGCGCAAGCTGGTGGAGTGTTGGATGCGCGGTCCGGTCCCGTTCGTGGTGGCGGGGTCGAGGTCCAGCTGGTCGAGGCGGGTGAGGGCCAGGCGTTTGAGCGCCCGGTCAGCGCCGACGAAGTCGCGCACGAAATCGTCGACCGGATGGGCAAGAAGCTCCGAGGGGGCGCGTACTGAACGAGTTTGCCGTCGCGCATCACGGCGACACGGTCGGCCATACGGACGGCCTCATCGATGTCGTGGGTCACGAAAACGACGGTCTTCGCGACCGTCACGGTGCAGCGCGAGGAAGTCGCCTTGCAGGCGATCGCGGGTGATGGGGTCGACGGCCGAGAACGGCTCGTCCATCAACATGAGCGGTGGATCGGCCGCAAGGGCGCGCGCCAACCCGACGCGCTGCTGCTGACCTCCGAGAGCTCCGCCGGGTAGCGGTCGGCGTATTCGTCGGCGGGGAGGCCCACCAGATCGAGCATCTCGTGAACACGGTCACCGATCCGACGCGTTCCCACCCCAGGAGTCGCGGCACGGTCGCGACGTTCGCGGCGACGGTGAGGTGGGGGAGGAGCCCGACCTGCTGAATGACGTAGCCAATGCCCCGGCGGAGTTGAGCGGGGGGCAGCCCCCGCACGTCATGTCCATCGATGGTGGTATCGCCGGCAGTCGGTTCGATCATCCGGTTGATCATCTTGAGGGCGGTCGTCTTGCCACACCCCGAGGGTCCGACAAGGACGCAGACCTCCCCGGCGGGGATCGTGAGTGTCAACCCGTCAACGGCGGCCCGCTGACCACCGGGATGTACTTCGTCACATCCCGCAGCTCGACGGCCGCGGCAGCGCTCGGGGGACCGCTCATCTCGACAAGAATAGGTGGCTAGTGGTGAATGGCACCACCCAGCCGTTCCGTGTTAGTTCCCTCGCCCGTCCGGGTCGGGGAAGCGTACGTGGAGGTGATCGTCGTGGTTCGGCCAGATCATCACGTCGACCCGGTCCGCGGACCTTGAGGTTCGGTCCGTAGAAGACGTACTCCGCACCCTGGCCAACCAGGTAGTCGACCAGCGACTGGGTCTTGGCGCGGTCGTAGTTCGATGGGTTCGCTGGCCTTCGTCGCCGTCCGTACGGGGCAGGCGAATGTCGACGTCCAAGCCGTTTTCATGTGAGGCGTGCAGATCGAAGCTGCCGCCATTGGTGTCCGACAGGTCTCCGATCCCGAGGCGTGGACCACTGGGGTAGTGGTGTTCCACGATTCCGTCATCGCCACGATTTCACGTACGAGTTTGGCCGTCCCGTGGCGGCGAGACACCCGATTGGGAACGTCTGCGTGTATGGGTAGTAGGTGTACAACCCCGGCCCTTCCTCGGGCAGAAGCACTCCGCGCTCGAGCCATCCGACGTTGGCGGTGCCGTGGGCGATGCTCTCGCGCGAATCGATGCGGGTGGAGATCGGCGGTGGAGGAGGTGGTGGCGCCGGTGGCCCCTGCGGCTGCGGTACGGGTGCAGGTGGCGGTGGCACGTCGGCGGCGACGGCTTGTGTTCCACGCCGCTCGTCGAGTGCGGCGATGGGCAGCGTCCCGGCGATCACGGCAAGGAGCACCATCCATGCCCGAGGCATGGGGTGGTGGTTGCTTCGACGCTGCAACGATGCCGCGCACGCCGGGCAACAGGCCAGGGCCTGACGATACGCCGGAGAAGTCCTCACAGCTCTCGAGAGTAGCGCCCCTTGGCAAAACCACCGAGAAATGACTGTTGCGGACTGTCGCGGTGGATCGGGGGTGTTCACCTGGCTCCCTGAGCCGGTTCGTGATACCGTTCCGGGCCGGTCGCCGAGAGCGCGAACCGTCTCCTGCTGTCCGACGAGAGGTCACGAAACCTAAAGTGCCGACGATCAACCAGCTCATCCGCAAGGGCCGCACGCCGAAGGCGAGCGCCACTCGACCCCGGCGCTCAAAGGCGCCCCGCAAAACGCGGCGTCTGCACCCGCGTCTACACCACCACCCCTAAGAAGCCGAACTCGGCTCTTCGCAAGGTCGCACGTGTGCGGCTGACCAACGGGATGGAAGTGACGAGCTACATCCCGGGTGAAGGACACAACCTGCAAGAGCACTCAGTTGTTCTGGTGCGTGGCGGACGTGTGAAGGACCTCCGGGTGTGCGGTACAAGATCGTCCGGCGGCGCTTGACGCTGCCGGTGTGAGCTCGCGCAAGCAGGGCCGCTCGAAGCACGGCGCAAAAGCGCCGAAGCAACGCCACGTCGCAACGCAGCCTCCGTCCGTGATCCGAGCTGGACCCGTTCACTCCAACACCCTCGTCACCCAGATGGTCAACCGTGTCCTCAGGGACGGCAAGAAGTTGGTCGCCGAGAAGATCGTCTACGACGCCCTCGAACGGATCCGCTACCGCACCGGCCGTTACCCGGTTCAGGTGACGGAAGAAGCTATCCGCAACGTGACGCCGGCGCTGCAAGTGCGCTCACGCCGTGTCGGTGGCGCCACCTACCAGGTTCCGATTGAGGTGCAGCCGCGCCGTGGGCGTACCCTCGCGATTCGTTGGATCGTCCGGTTCTCACGCGAGCGGCGTGAGAAGCAGATGAGCGAGCGTCTCGCCAACGAGCTGCTCGATGCACTCGGCTCGCAGGGCGGCGCGTACAAGCGCAAGGATGACATCTACCGCATGGCACAGGCCAACAAGGCCTTCGCGCACTACCGCTGGTAGGGCCCGCGTGACCGTCCACAACCGCGTCAATAGAAGCGCGGCAGGTTCAACCTGCCCCACGTCGTAAGGGAATCAGCATGTCGACGACCGCACCGAAGAGCGTTTCGCTCCAACGTACCCGCAACATCGGGATCATGGCCCATATCGATGCGGGCAAGACCACCACGACGGAGCGGATCCTCTACTACACCGGCCGCACCCATCGCATCGGTGAGGTGCACGAGGGCGCGGCAACGATGGACTGGATGGCGCAGGAGCAAGAGCGCGGCATCACCATCACGAGTGCGGCGACCACCTGCTTCTGGCGCGATCACCGCATCAACATCATCGACACCCCGGGCCACGTCGACTTCACCGTCGAGGTGGAGCGCAGCCTACGCGTGCTCGACGGCGCAGTGGCCGTGTTCGATTCAGTCGCAGGTGTGGAGCCGCAGAGTGAGACGGTGTGGCGCCAAGCCGACCGGTACGGCGTTCCCCGCATCGCCTACGTCAACAAGATGGATCGTATGGGCGCCAACTTCGAGCGCTCGGTTGAGACCATGCGCGACCGCCTGGGCGCCAACGCTATTCCCGTTGATCTTCCCTATCGGGGCCGAGGCCGACTTCAACGGGATGATTCGACCTGGTCACGATGACCGCCATCACTTTCGCTGACCACCTGGGAACCGATGTCACCGAGGGCCTGATCCCCGACGCGCTCATGACGAACGCCGAGGTTGCGCGCGAGACGCTCATCGAGGCGCTTGCCGACGTCGATGACACCCTGGCGGAGACCCATCTTGACGGTGGGGACATCACCCGTAGATGCTCCGCAACGCGCTACGCAAAGGCGTGCCCGAGCTCGTCCTCACCCCGGTCGTGCGGCTCGTTGTTCAAGAACAAGGGCGCGGAGCACCTCCTGGACGCGGCGGCGGAGTACCCATCGTCGCCGCCTGATGTGCGTCCGGCCCAGGGTCTGGAGCCGGGTAGCGATGAGCCCGTGGAGCGTCCGTCTGACGTCACCGCGCTGTTCGCTGCCCGGGTTTCAAGTGCAAAGCGACCTGTTTGGGGGGCGGCTCGCCACCCTCCGCGTCGACTCCGGGTTCCATTCGCGGCCGGCGCGGCTCACCGATCGACGCGACCAACTACCGCAAGGAACGCATCGGACGACTCCTGATGATGCACGCCAACCACCGTGAAGACGTCGAAACGGCATCGGCCGGCGACATCATCGCGGCCGTCGGTCTCAAAGCACCACCACGGGCGACACGCTCGCTGACCCAGCCACCCCGATCGTGCTCGAGCAGATGACATTTCCCGAGCCGGTCATCTCCGGCCATCGAGCCGAAGACCAAGGCCGACCAGGACAAGCTGGCACCGCCCTCCAGCGTTCGTCAGAGGAGGACCCCACGTTCCGCGTCCGCACCGACGAGGAAACGGGCCAAACTCTATCGCCGGTATGGGCGAGCTCACCTCGAGATCATCGTCGACCGTCTCACGCGCTAGTTCAGCGTGGAGGCGAACGTGGGCGCACCTCAGGTGGCCTACCCGAGACGGTCCGCAAGCGCGTCGAGAAGGTCGAGGCACGCTTCGTTCGTCGGAGCGGTGGTCGCGGCCAGTTCGGTCACGCGTACATCACCTCCGAGCCGAACGAGCCGGGCAAAGGGTACGCTTCGACAACAACATCGTTCCTGGCATCGATTCCGAAGTAATACATCGGCCCGTCGACAACGGCATCCGGGAAGCCCTCGAGTCGGGCGCTCTCGCCGGCTACCCGATGGTCGACATCCGCGTCGAGCTATTGACGGCTCGTACCACGAGGTCGACTCCTCGGAGATGGCTTTCAAGATCGCTGGATCGATGGCTGCCAAAGCCGCCGCGCAAAAGGCGAACCCGGCGCTCCTTGAACCGATGATGGCGGTTGAAGTCGTCGCCCCGGCTGACTTCACCGGTGCCGTGGCCGGCGACGTTTCGAAGCGCCGTGGCCAGATCGGCGGTATTGAGCCCCGTGGCCAGACCGAGGTGGTTACCGCCCTTGTGCCACTGTCGGAGATGTTCGGCTATGCCACGTCACTCCGCAGCGCCACCCAGGGCCGCGCCACGTTCACCATGCAGTCCGAACGCTACGAGCAGGTTCCGGGCAACATCGCGGAGCAGATCAAGGCGAAATAGCTAAGGCGGTTCGCGGCTCGGCGCAAAATGAACAGACGGGCGGCAAGCCGGCCCGTTGTGGTGACCGAGGAAGTCGCTGGGATCTATCGGACGACGTCCACCTCTGACCAGGTCTTCACTTCCCAGGCCGTGCGGACTGGGTCGAGGAAGTGCGGAGGCGACTGCACCCGAAGGCGCGTGTCGTATTGGTAGTCCTTGACGAACCCGTTGACAGGAACGCTGCCAGCAGTCGAGCGACCCACCACACACGGTACTTCTGGGCGATGGCGCCACGCACCTGCAGGTTCCCCATTGGGTTGCCGTAGCGGTAGTTCTGCACCATGAATGAACGAGCGACGGTCAGAATCGCGGCATAGATCGTCGCGTTGCCATCTCCCCAGTTGTTGGGAAGGTTGGCCTGTGTGTTGCGGTCAACTGGGTGGAGATCTTCACCGAATTCTGCGGGATGAGACCCAGCAAGTCGTCGGACGCCGTAGACGTGTTGGCGTACCGGATGTCGTTGGTGACGATGATGTCGTTACCGGTGCCAATGGTCAGGCGGCCGTTGAGCGTCCCGGAGAGGAACAAGTCGCCGTTGGTGTGTGTGTAGCGGTCGATGACCGAATCGTTGGTGAGGTCGTTGGCGATTGGCACACCGAGCCCGGGCGGTAGGTGACGCCGCACCATTGGGCTGACCGCAGTTTGTGGTCGGTGCAGCTGGCGGGTTGGGCGTGGGGTAGTAGGTGACGATGCTCTTGTAGGAGCAGGTGTTCGTCGCCGAGGGGTTTCTGTTGAGGTCCGTGGACGCGTTCGGGGGAACGTTCTGCACGAATACCACTCCGTTGGCCGGGAGGTCGACTCCCAACCCGGTCCACAGCCGGGGTTGGTGACCCGAGTCCGTGGACTCACGACATCCATCTTCCCGTCGGTACGAAGCGTGATGCGAGTAGGGCCTGTGTAAAGGCAGCCGCGCCACCGAGTTCGCCGTCGGCCAACTTGCGCAGATCCTTATTCGAGGGAGGCAACGGGAGTGACTGCTTGAGGACCGGGATGCCGCCCTGGAAGTTCGGGACCGAGGTGGTACCCAGCGCGTCGATCGAAAAGGCGATTTGGCGGCCCAGCGGCCCAGTTTGTCGACACGGCCTCCTCGAAGGTCGGGTTGCCCTGAATCAGGATCGAGTCGTTACTGTGAAGCGGCCCACGAATGATGTCACCGGTAATGAAACGAATTTCGGTGCAGTCGTTGGCACGTTGTGGCCTCGGGTCAGCGCCCGTTACCGGGTAACGGAAGCGATTCGCACAGTTTGCCCCGGCCCATGTTGTGTCGTGCCCCGCTCCATCCACCGCCGTCTCGTAGGAAAGGGGGTCCTTTGTCTCGTAGTCGGTTGAATAGATGTAGTCGAGGAAGGACGAACGTCGTAGCGTGGCTTCGATCGAGCGCTCCTCGCCGCGCACCTTTCCGGTGACCTTGACACGGACTGTCGGCCGGGATGGCGTGGGTTGCTCGGTTACCTCGTAGTGGAACTCGCCATTCGGGTCCACTCCGGGGATGCCTTTGAAGGTCACCGGGCCGCCGACCACACCAAGCGCGCTGTTTGGTTCGGGCGGTGAGGCTCCATATGTGAAGTAGTTGCCATCGACACTGAGTTTGTGGATGTAGTCATCCAACCCGGCTTCTGCTGCGGACAGGGCGCCGTTCCAGTCCTGGCTCTGCCGCGAGACGGGAGTGGAGGCTGCTCCAAAGGTGATCAGCGCAGTCATGAGCGCAAGGGAAATGAGTCCCAGCAAGAGGACGACGATGAGCGCGATGCCGTCTTGGTGAGAGCGTCGGGGGGATGACATGGAGGGCTCCTCGATCATGTCTGAGTTGACGTTTGGCTGTAGATGATGTTTGGCAGGCGGATCTCGTTCTCGACCGTAACGGGCTCGTGCTTACGGCTGCTCGTGCGTCGAACCACAAACTTGACCTTGACCACGGCGATGTTGCGTCGGGCTTCTTGGCTCGTGACCGGCGAGGGAATCGGTGTGCCGTTGCGGTCGAAGAACGTGAAGATGGGGTCGGCTGGCGCATTCGTGATGTACTTGCCGACGTAGCGTTGAGTAATCGGCTTTGCGCCGTAGGTCGGCTGTGCATCAGCAGCGTCCGGAACAACGTTGTCAGGGCGCTGGACCGTTTCGACAAGAACTGGCGCAACCGGGTCGAGCACCGAGTCGACGAAAACCCTGATACGACTGGGGGCACGTTCCGTTGCAGACGTGTTGATCGACGCATGGAATTCGAGTTGTGTCGAGGTAGCAACCGTGAAGGCGGCCTTGTCCGCTCCGGTCACCGCGATTGCGGTCCGCAGGTCGCGTGTGACGGCGGCAATCACCTTTTGGGCCTCGCCGAGATTCTCGACGCGGTTGTCGGTGCTGTCGATTGTCGCCTGCGTCGAGATGAAGAATGACGTGGCGACGGCGGTGATAAGGCCGAGCATCAGCATCACTACCAGCATCTCGATCAGAGACGTCGCACCACGCTGGCGTTCATGCGAACGGTTGGTGGGCATCAGTCGACCTCCAGGGTGATGCGCTTGATCTCGTAGGGAGGATCGACGGTCCACGTCGGCCACGAACCGCCAGAGAAGGTCTCCCCGTCGACCGTGAACCGCCAATCACCGAACGGTAGCCCGACGGTAAGGCGACCGTCGGAGTTGGTGACGCCGACGACGAAGTCGTAGCCAGCGTCACAGCGGGTGTCCGGAGCGTGGGTGGCACGCACGGTCCTGCCGACGATCGGGTCGTGATCGCTGTCACGGTCGCGATCTTCCACGACGCGGATCCGGACGGTGGGCACACGAACGTCCCCTGCAGTCGTCAACCCGGCTTTCGCCAAGTGGCGCGGCGTCGCGGCCAATGGGGTATGCCTGCGGATCGTTGTCCAGGCATGCGCCGGACCATGCGGTGTAACCATCATCGAAGGCAAACAGGTTGCCGAGTGTGACCGGTGCCGCGGTGGCCGGAAAGATCTTGAACTGGCCCGAGAGACCGGGGTTGCTGAGCACCAGCGGAAGCTGCGGCACCGGGACCGTGGGATCGACGTCGCCGTCATCATCCACGCCCTTGACGGTGAACTGGAGTGCTCCGGCGAGGTCGTACGTGAAGACCACGGGTGGGGCGGTCGCGCCGACCGAGACTGGCGCTTGGACGACTGGCTGCGGGTTGCCCTGCATGTCGACCCAGCCGGGCTCCAACGCTTTCACGGCGTAGCTTTGCCCAGCCGGGAGAACTGGCAGGAATCCGAAGAAGGCACAACCCTCGGTCGTCGTCGTTTGGTTGTAGACCGTTCCGTTGGGGGCGGTGACTCGAATGTCGACACCGCCAGCGGGAATGCCGTTGTCCTTGGAGACTTGAACGGGAATGTGTCCCGTGTTCTGGTCGAACTTCTTCACCGGAGGCGTGATGAGCGTTTCAGCGACCACCGGCTTGATCGAGCCCATGTTGGGCCACGTCACCTTGGTCTTGACCTTGACATAGGCCAAGCCGGTCGAAGGGCTTCCGGGGCTAGGTGGCGGGTTGTCACAGAGGTTGCTGCCCGTCGAGGTCGTGATCCACTCGGTATCCCGAATGACTTGGTAGGTCGCCTTTCCAACCGTCCTTGGAGTGGTCGTCGACCCGATCGACAGCGTGTCGAAGTTGACCTGCAGCTGTCGACGAATCTGGTCCTGATCCTGTTGGGCGAGGTTGGCCGCAACGGTGCGGTTTTTGTTGCTACGCGACAGGTTGAGGGAACTCCCCATTGCGAAGGCCACGGTGCCAATGATGATCACGAGGATCACCGACGCGACCATGACCTCCATGATCCCGAAGCCTTCTTGACCGCGACGCCCCGCGAGGCGTGTTTTTGTTGGCAATCCCTGCCGCATATCGTCTCCGAAACTCTGTAGGACCCCGACTCTCCGAGCCGAGCGAACACGCAACAGACACCGGTCGCCCGGTGAGAGGTTGTTTTATGTTTCGGCAGATCCCGCGGAAATTCTTGAGCGCCTCTGCAATGACTTCCGCGGGATGGCGTGCTCGGTCGCCGAGCTGGGCGCGACACGATGAGCCGGCGGCGACGATGACATCAGCACGCGCCATCGTGCGTTTCGCCATCTCGTGGAGGTTGCGCGAGACATCAGGATGGAGGTACCCGAATGCTCCGGCCATCCCACAACACCCGGCGCCGGAGTTGGTGACCGATTCCGAGAGGCCGTCGAACAGGGTGATCCTTTTCGGTGCCACGCCGAGGGCTTGTGTGTGGCAATGAGTGTGAACGACAAACGAGCGTGAGTCGCAGATCACGTCGGGTCGGCCGCGCAGGCTTCACGAGCTCGTCAAACGTCATCGAAGCATCAGACACAGCAGCAGATCGCGGGTCAGTGACCAGCGCGGATCCATCGTCGACCATCATCGACCAGCACGAGGGCTCCAGAAACACCAGCGGCACATCGCGTTCGGAGTACGGGGCGAGGATGTCGATGGCTGCGGTGAGGCGTTTGCGTGCTTCGCTCACCAGGCCCTGCGACAGCAGCGGTCGGCCGCAGCAGCCGGGGTTCACGACGGTGACCTTCGCGCCGGTGGCTTCCAACACGCGGATTGCGGCGTCGCCGATCTCGGGGTTCAGGAAGCGGGTGAAGGTATCGGCCACAAGGACGACCTCGTCGCCGTCGGTTCGGGTGGTGACCGGGCGCCATTCACGGACCGGGGTGGGCAGGCGGCGGCCGCCGAAGAGAGGCCGCATGAGCTGGGTGCCAATTGCGGCAAGGCGCGGGACGCGGGAACCCAGCTGCAGCAGCTCGTGGGTGTGGCCAAAGAAACGACTCCTTAAGGGCACCCCCTTTTCGCGGTGGCGATGGGCCAGGGCCTCCACCTTGAGTCGGCTCATGTCCACCTGCGAGGGGCACTCGCTCTTGCACGCCTTGCAGCCCAGGCAGAGATCGAGTGCCTCGTGCAGTTCGTCGTTCGCCAGCCCGCCGTCCAGGCGACCCTCCATCGCGGCGCGAAAAAGCACCGCTCGCCCGCGGGTGGAGTGACGCTCATCCTTGAGCGCCTGGTAGCTGGGGCACATGACCCCGTCGAGCTTCGTGCACGCGCCGTTGTTGTTGCACGCTTCCGCGGCGCGGGCCAAGCCCCCCTCGGCCGCGAAGCTCACGGCCGTGGTCATCGGCCGCAACGGTGGCGCGACCAGCAGCTTGAGGTGCTCGTCGAGGGGCTCGGGGTCGACAATCACTCCCGGGTTGAGGAGGCCGTCGGGATCGAGCGCTCTCTTTAAGGAACCGAACGCCTGGATCGTCTCCGCCGGATACATCTTCGGCAGCAGTTCGCTGCGCACCCGGCCATCCCCGTGCTCGCCACTGAGCGATCCGCCGTTTGCAACCACCAGGTCGGCCACCGCCTCGGCCACGCGACGCATCGTCGCCACGGCTCCGTCGGCACGCAGATCGAGGAGCGGGCGGATGTGGAGGCAGCCGACGCTGGCATGGCCGTACCACAGGGCCGGAATCTCTTCCCGTGCCAGCACCGCCCGCACGCTGCGGGCGAACGCGGCCAGGTTCTCGGGCGGTACCGCGGGGTCTTCGATGAACGCCAGGGGTTTGGCATCGCGAGATCCGGCGCCGACCGCACGGGCGATGCCGGCGCGTCGCACCGCCCAGACGGCCGCCTGTTCGCCGGCCTCGGTCATCACCAAGGCACCCGCGTGGAATGCACATCGGGCCCGTACATCCTCGGCCTCGCCCTGGTACTCCACCACCAGCATGGCCTGGGCATCACCGGCAAACGCCAACAGTTGCGCCGTCGCGGGCGCGCGGTTGCGCGGGTCAAGCATCTCGCGGTCCATCAGCTCCACCGCCGACGGTTGTGAGGGGAGGATCCCCACGACGGCGTCGAGGGCATCGTCAACGGTCGGGTAGGCGATGAGTGCGAGACCGCGTGCCGACGGGCGCGGCACCAGCCGAACCGTCGCGCCCATCGTCACCGCCAATGTGCCCTCCGAGCCGCACAGAACTCGTGGCCAATCGGGCGTGGCGCCATCGAGCGCATCCAGGTTGTAGCCGCTCACCCGTCGCAGCAGCCGGGGTGGGTGAGCGAGTTCTCCCAGGTGGCGCGAGTCCTCCAAGGCGGTCGGTGCGGGTGCGCCACGCCGGAGTCGCGCCCGGGTGCCGTCGGCCAGCACCACGTCCAACTCCTCCACGTGATCTGCGGTGAGGCCGTAGGCGATCGAGCGTGCGCCGGCGGAGTTGTTGGCGATCATCCCACCGAGCGTCGCGCGGTTGGCGGTGGCGACATCGGGGCCGAAGGCCAGGCCATGCGCGAATGCCGCACGGTTGAGCTGATCGAGCACCACCCCGGGTTGCACGTGGGCGGTTCGCGCGGCCGGGTCGATCTGAACCTCCCGCAGCGCCGAGCAGTCGACGATGAGTCCGGGGCCCACGGTCTGCCCCGCCAGGCTTGTTCCCGCACCCCGCATGGTCAGGGAAATCGCGTGCGTGCGGCACGCGGACACCGCTGCCTCGAGATCACCTGGTTCGACGGCCCGGAGAGCCGCGACGGGCAGGCGCCGGTAGAGGCTGGCGTCGCTTGCGTACAGCTCCCGGGTGGCCGTGTCGTCGCGCACGTCGCCCGCTGCGGTTCGGCGTAACGTTTCGACCAGTCCACGGGCGTCCATCGTGTTACGGATGCTAGCCTTCCGCCACCGTGGGCCTGAGGCCTGCAACCCCTGCAGAGAAGCGGGTTGCGGCCTGACGGCGTTGTGTTATCCTCCGCGGGCTTTGCAGCGCCCGGTGTACTTGCGCGGCCTCGCGGCCGCGTCTTTTTTGCCGGCACATCGTTACCCCGCAACTCAACCGTGTGCGGCGCCAACCGCGCGCGGTATCCGCGTCTCGAACAGGAGCTCCTGAGAAATGGCCAAAGAGAAGTTCGACAGGTCGAAGCCACATGTGAACGTCGGCACGATCGGTCACGTCGACCACGGCAAGACGACGCTCACGGCCGCCATCACCAAGGTCCTCGCGGAGAAGATGGGCGGCGAAGTGCGTTCGTTCGACTCCATCGACAACGCACCGGAGGAGCGGGAGCGCGGTATCACCATCGCCACCGCCCACGTGGAGTACCAGACAGAAAACCGCCACTACGCGCACGTCGATTGTCCGGGCCACGCCGACTACATCAAGAACATGATTACGGGTGCCGCGCAGATGGACGGCGCAATCCTCGTGGTCTCCGCCGCCGATGGCCCCATGCCCCAGACCCGCGAGCACATCTTGCTTGCTCGTCAGGTGGGCGTGCCGTACATCGTCGTGGCACTCAACAAGGCCGACATGGTCGACGACGAGGAGCTGCTCGAGCTCGTGGAGCTCGAGGTACGTGAGCTTCTCTCCAGCTACGAGTTCCCCGGAGACGACATCCCGGTCATTCGTGTCTCGGCGCTCAACGCGCTGAACGGCGACGCTGCTGCCGAGGAGGGCATCCTCGCCCTCATGGCCGCCGTCGACGAGTACGTCCCGGTGCCGGAGCGCGACATCGACAAGCCATTCCTGATGCCGGTTGAGGACGTCTTCTCGATCACCGGTCGCGGAACCGTGGCCACCGGTCGTGTCGAGCGCGGAATCGTCAAGGTCGGCGAGACCATCGAGATCGTCGGTATGCAGAAGGAAGTCCAGTCGACTGTCGTCACCGGCGTTGAGATGTTCCGCAAGCTGCTCGACGAAGGTCGTGCCGGGGACAACATTGGCGCCCTTCTCCGCGGTCTCAAGCGTGAAGACATTCAGCGTGGGCAGGTCCTCGCCGCGCCGAAGTCGATCACGCCGCACACCACGTTCACGGCCAACGTCTACGTGCTCTCCAAGGACGAGGGTGGCCGGCACACGCCGTTCATCCCCGGCTATCGCCCGCAGTTCTACTTCCGAACCACCGACGTCACCGGCGTCATCAACCTCGCTGATGGGGTTGAGATGGTCATGCCGGGTGACAACGCGGTCATCCAGGTTGAGCTGATCATGCCGATCGCCATGGAGGAAGGCCTCCGATTCGCCATTCGCGAAGGTGGTCGTACCGTCGGCGCCGGAGTGGTCGACAAGATCATCGCCTAGATATGTAGGGTTTCCGACCCGTCGCCTTCCGAGTGGAGGCGGCGGGTTTTTCTTTCTCCCCAGGACGACAGTGACGCAAAACAAGATCCGCATACGACTTAAAGCCTATGACCACGAGCTCATCGACAAGAGCGCGGCGTCCATCGTTGAGACGGCGCAACGCTCCGGCGCGACGATCTCGGGTCCCGTTCCTCTCCCCACGGAGAAGAACGTCTACTGCGTCATCAAGGGGCCCTTCAAGGACAAGGACTCGCGCGAGCATTTCGAGATCCGCACCCACAAGCGGCTCATCGACATCTACTCGCCCACGCCCCGAACCGTCGATTCGCTGATGCGGCTCGACCTGCCCGCCGGCGTCGACATCGAGATCAAGGCGTAACGCGACGATGCCCGCGATCATTGGACGCAAGGTCGGGATGACCCAAATCTTCGCCGAGGACGGACGCCGGGTTACGGTCACCGTAATCGAGGCGGGCCCCTGCCCGGTGACCCAGGTCAAGACCCCCGAGACCGACGGCTACTCCGCGGTGCAGCTCGCGTTTGGGCAGACCAACCCGAAGAAGCTCTCCAAGCCGGAGATCGGTCACCTGCAGAAGTCGGGCGCCGCACCCCACAAGCACCTGGTGGAGTTCGACCCGGCCGAGCTTGAGGATGGCGTTGCCGTTGGGGATGTCGTCACGGTCGGTTCGTTCAGCTCCGGCCAGCGCGTGCGGATCACTGGTACCTCGAAGGGTAAGGGCTATCAGGGAACGATCAAGCGCCACAACTTCAAGCGCGGTCCTGTCAGCCACGGTTCGCACAACGTCCGTGGGCCGGGATCGATCGGCGCCGCCGCCTATCCCGCCCGCGTGATGAAGGGCGTTCGGATGAGTGGTCATATGGGTTCCGACCGCGTCACGCAGCGCGGCCTTCAGATCGTTGACGCCGATCCTGAGCGCAACATTCTTCTGGTCCAGGGCACCGTTCCTGGTGGCGTGAACGGCATCGTGATTGTGAGGCCCGAGTGATTATCAGCCGCCGAGGACGTTTGAGGAGTCGCCGCATTGCGGTTCGATTCTCGTTGGCTCCGAATAGGCCGCCCAAGTGCCGTATTCGAGGCGGCGCATGAGCATCCCAATTCTCAATGGTGATGGTGCACGCGCCGGCGAGGCTGCCTTCTCCGGGCGTATCGCCGAGCAAGAGATCAAGCCGCACCTCATCCACGAGACCGTTGTCGCGGAGCTCGGCGCGCGCCGTGCGGGTACCCACTCAACCAAGAACCGTGGTGAGGTTCGCGGTGGTGGCGCCAAGCCGTGGCGTCAGAAGGGCACCGGTCGCGCTCGCCAGGGATCCATTCGCGCGCCGCACTGGCGTGGCGGTGGCGTGACCTTTGGCCCCACACCCCGTAGTCACGGTGGCAAAGTCAACCGCAAAGTCCGTGCCCAGGCGTTCCGCGCCGCGCTTCGTGCGCATGCCGAACGAGGTGGCATGGCGGTCATGGACCCCACCGGGTGGGACGCCCCATCGGCCAAACGCGCGGCGAACTTTCTCTACCAAGCTCCCGAAGGTCTCGACGCACGTCCGCTTTTGGTGGTCGTCGACGATCCTGACGGTGTCGAGGGCCTCTCGTTCCGCAACCTCCAGGACGTCTATGTCCTGGCCTCCGTCGACCTTGAGGTCGTCGACATCATGGCCGGGCGCAGCCTTCTGATTGAACGTGCGGTCTGGGAGCGGCTCTGCGGGACAGAGCTTGACGTCACCGACGTCACCCCCAGCCTCAAGGACCGTCCTAAAGTCACTCCTCCGCCGAAGCCGAAGCCGATCACGCGCAGCAAGCCGGCGGACGAGAAGCCCAAGCGCTCGCGCAAGAAGGCTACGGACGACGAGTCTCCCGTCGATGAGGTGGCCGACGTTGACGTCGAAGAGACCGTCGACGAGGTCGCGGAGACCGAGGCAAAGCCGAAGCGCTCGCGGGCAAAAAAGGTCGCAGATGACGAGGCCCCGGTCGACGAGGCGACGGACGTCGTGGTCGAGGAGACCGAGGACGTCGAGGCCGAGGCAAAGCCCAAGCGCTCGCGCGCCAAAAAGGCCGAGCCCGTTGCGGACGCCGAGGACACCACGACGGCTGATGCTGATGCACCCGCCGAGACCGAGGAGGACGCATCGTGAGCGGCAGTCTTCGTGACGACATCCGCAAGGTTGTCGTGCGCCCGGTGATTTCCGAGAAGGCGTTCCAGCTGGCGGCCCTGCACAACCAGTACACCTTCCAGGTGCTGCAGGACGCCCACAAGATTCAGATCCGCCAGGCCGTCGAGGACATCTTCGACGTGACCGTCACGGACGTTCGGATCATCAAAGTGCAACCCAAGCCCAAGCGGCGCGGCGCAATTCGCGGAATGCGCCAGGGCTACAAGAAGGCGATCGTCGAGCTGGCTCCCGGCGACCGCATCGAACTCTTCGAAGGCGTTTAGGACGGTTAGGTAAATGGGCGTCAAGAAATACAAACCGACTTCACCGGGACGACGCTTCGTCACGACCTCCGATTTCGAGGAGATCACGAGCACAACCCCGGAGAAGTCGCTCCTCGAGAAGATCACCAAGACCGGTGGGCGGAACAACAACGGCCGCATCACGACCCGCCACATCGGCGGTGGCCACAAGCGTCGGTACCGCATCATCGACTTCAAGCGCAACAAGGACGGGATCCCGGCCAAGGTTGCCACTGTCGAGTACGACCCCAACCGCTCCGCGCGCATCGCGCTCCTTCACTACGCCGACGGCGAGAAGCGCTACATCTTGGCGCCGCTCCGGCTGAAAGTGGGCGACACGGTCATGAGCGGCTCGGGAGCCGACATCAAGCCGGGGAACAGCCTCCCGCTGCGCGACATCCCGACGGGAACCATCATCCACAACATCGAGCTTCAGCCCGGTCGCGGCGGCCAGATGTGTCGCTCCGCCGGCGTCGGTGCACAGCTGATGGCGAAGGAAGGCGACTACGCCACAGTGCGCCTGCCGTCGACGGAGATGCGCATGGTGCACATGGCCTGCCGCGCAACCATCGGTCAGGTCGGTAACCCCACACACGAGAACCTCAGCGGTGGTAAGGCAGGTCGCACACGCTGGAAGGGCACACGCCCCACCGTCCGTGGCTCCGCCATGAACCCGGTCGACCACCCGCACGGTGGTGGTGAGGGCAAGACCAACTCCGGTCGCCACCCGGTCACCCCGTGGGGTAAGCCCACCAACGGCGCCCGCACGCGGAACAAGAAAAAAGCCAGTCAGAAGCTCATTGTGCGCGCACGCCGCCGCGGTAAGCACGCCGGAGGAGGCAAAGGTGGGTCGTAGCGTCAAGAAGGGCCCGTTCGTTACCCCGAAGCTCATGAAGCGTATCGAGGACATGAACACGGCCAACGAGAAGCGCATGATCCGTACGTGGTCGCGCTCATCCACAATCTTCCCCGAGATGGTCGGTCACACGATTGCCGTTCACGACGGTCGCAAGCACGTTCCCGTTTTCATCAGCGAGAGCATGGTGGGACACAAGCTGGGCGAGTTCGCGCCCGACCCGCACCTACCGTGGCCACGTCGGCTCCGACCGTACGTCGAAGATGCGCTGACCATGGCCGTGGCTGCTGACGACACCACGATGGTTCGGGCGACTGCGAAGTTCGTTCGCGTTTCGCCACGAAAAGCGCGCCTGGTGGCCGACCTCGTTCGGGGTAAGACCGTGACCGAAGCGCGGGCCATCCTCGCATTCGCCACACGCGACGCGGCGGTTCCGGTGCGCAAGGTGCTCGAATCGGCTGCGGCGAACGCCGACCACAACAACGGCATGCGATCGGACGACCTCGTTCTTTCACATGTGACTGTCGATCCCGGACCCACCATCAAGCGTTTTCGGCCACGTGCGCAGGGCCGTGCTACTCCCATCATGAAGCGCACCAGCCACATCACCATCGGCTTGACGCCGGCGCCTGAGGGCGGCCGAAGGAGAGGCAAGTAGTGGGACAAAAAGTTCATCCTGGCGGTTTCCGCCTTGGCGTTATCTCTGGTTGGAAAAGCAACTGGTTCACCACACGTGACTTCGCGGCCTCGCTCGACGAGGATCGCGCGGTGCGTAACCACATCCTCGGCAAGCTCGCTCATGCCGGTCTCGCGGACATTCACATCAAGAAGGATGCGACCAAGCTCACGGTCGACATCTTCACCGCGCGCCCCGGCATCGTCATCGGCAAAAGCGGCACTGAGGTCGACGCGCTGCGCAAGGACCTCCACAGCCTCACGCAAAAGCAGATCCAGATCAACATCAATGAGATCAAGCGGCCGGAACTTGACGCCGCCCTCGTTGCGCAGTCGATCGCCGAGCAACTCCAGAACCGTGTCAGCTTCCGTCGCGCCATGAAACGCGCGCTCACCTCCGCCATGCGCTCCGGCGCCCAGGGCGTGAAGGTCCAGTGCGGTGGCCGTTTGGGTGGCACCGAGATGTCGCGGTCCGAGCACTACTCGGACGGTCGCGTTCCGCTGCACACACTGCGTGCCGACATCGACTACGGATTTCACGAGGCCAAGACCACCTATGGCCGCATTGGCGTGAAGGTGTGGATCAACCGCGGCGAGGTTCTGCCGGAGGGTGTCACCGACGCCCGCGGCCGGGTCGACCTCGACGCTCAGGCGCCGCCGCGTCGTCCGCGACGTGACCGCGAAGGTGGCGGCGGACCGCGACGTGACCGTGGCGGCCCGGGTCAGGGCCGTGGCGGCGGTGGTGGTGGTGGCGGACGTCCGCGTGGCAACACGCCACCTCCCCCTGCTGCTTCCGGAGGCGCCTCCTAATGCTGCTTCCCAAGCGCGTCAAGCATCGCAAGCATCATCGCGGCCGCCGCGAGGGTCTGTCACGTGGGCACACTCAGGTCAACTTCGGCCAGTACGGGCTCAAGGCCATGGAACCGGCGTGGATCACCAACCGGCAGATCGAAGCCGCACGTATCGCCATCACCCGACGCATCCGTCGTGGGGGAAAGGTGTGGATCAACGTCTTCCCGCACCTACCCGTCACGAAGAAGCCCGCCGAGACCCGTATGGGTTCCGGTAAGGGCTCACCGGAGACGTGGGTTGCCGTTGTGAAGCCCGGCAAAGTGATGTTTGAACTGTCCGGTGTTCCGGAGGATCTCGCGAAAGAGGCCATGCGTCTCGCCGCGATGAAGCTCCCCATCAAATGCAAGTTCGTGACCAGGGACGATTTCTAAACCGATGCCAACGAAAGCCACAAAAGAGTTGCGCGAGCTGACCGACGAACGGTTGGCAACGCGCCTGTACGAGACGCGCGAGGCGCTGTTCAACCTGCGCTTCCAGCATGCCTCCGGCGCGCTGGAAGAAACGTCGGAGATCTCGGTGCGTCGGCGCGAAGTCGCTCGTATCCTCACCATTGTTCGCGAACGCGAGGAGGCGGCGCGTGGGTAAGACTCCTCAAGAATCGGTTGCGGCCCGCAAGGTCCGCCAAGGCATCGTCGTGAGCGATGCGCGTGACAAGACGATCACCGTCCGTATCGACTCGGCGCGCACGCACCCGATGTACGGCAAGATCGTGCGCCGCTCATCAAAGCTGCATGCCCATGACGAAGAGAATGTCGCCAGTGTTGGCGACACGGTCCGCGTCATGGAATGTCGTCCCCTTTCGGCGCAGAAGCGTTGGCGCCTTGTCGAAGTTGTGGAGCGCGCCCGGTGATCCAGCAAGAATCCCGACTGCGTGTGGCCGACAACACCGGCGCACGTGAAATCCTCTGCATCCGCGTAATGGGCGGATCGAAGCGCCGCTACGCGCATGTCGGCGACGTCATCGTGGGCACGGTCAAGCAGGCCACGCCGAACGGCGCCGTCAAGAAGGGCGACGTCGTGAAGGCCGTCATCGTCCGCACGCGCAAATCGCACCCGCGCGACGATGGCACGTTCATTGCGTTTGACGAGAACGCCGCCGTGATCATCGACAACGCGCTCAACCCGCGTGGCACCCGCATCTTCGGGCCGGTCGCACGTGAGCTGCGTGAGAAGAACTTCATGAAGATCATCTCGCTGGCTCCCGAGGTGCTCTAGTGGCCGCCCGCATCAAGAAGGGCGACGAGGTTGTCTGTATCTCCGGCAAGGACAAGGGCAAGACGGGCACGGTGCTCGAGGTTCTTCCGGAAGAGGACCGTGTGATCGTCGACGGCCTCAACGTGGTGAAGCGCCACACCCGCCCGCGGCCCCCCGCCGAGCCGGGCGGAGTGATCGAGAAGTCGGCGCCCATGCACCTGTCGAACGTTGCGCTCATCGATCCCAAAGACGGACTGCCCACACGCATCCGGTTTCAGGAGATCGATGGGAAGAAGGTACGCGTCTCTGCGCGCAGTGGGGAGAAGCTTGACTGATGGCTGACGAGAACGAGGACACCACAATCGACGAGGCACCGGACAACGCGGTGGACGAAACACCTGTCGACGAGCTGACGGCCGAGGTCGTCGCCGACGAGCCGGTCGAAGCGCCCACCCCGCCGCCGGCTGCAGCCAAGCCGGTCGCCGCTGCCCCGGTATCGACCGAGCCTGCCCCGCCTCCGCGGATGCGTGAGCTCTACGAGACCCAGGTGCGTCCGCAGCTCCAGGAGGAGTTCGCGTACCGCTCACCGATGCAGCACCCCAAGATCACGAAGATTGTGCTCAACATGGGTGTGGGCGAGGCAAAGCAGAACTCCAAGGCGCTCGACGAGGCCGTTGAGCAGATGGCCGTCATCGCGGGGCAACGTCCGATGATTACGCGCGCCCGGAAGTCAATCGCCCAGTTCAAGTTGCGCGAAGGCATGGCAATTGGTTGCAAGGTCACCTTGCGCGGCGCCCGGATGTGGGAGTTCTACGATCGCCTCACGTCGGTCGCGCTTCCGCGTATTCGCGACTTCCGCGGGGTCAACCCCGACAGCTTCGACGGGCGTGGCAATTACGCCCTCGGAATCCGGGAGCAAACGATTTTCCCGGAGATCGACTACGATCGCATCGATCAGGCCCGTGGGCTTGACGTGATCATCACCACATCGGCGGCGACCGACGACGAGGGACGGGCACTTTTACGTCACCTCGGAATGCCGTTCCGCGCCGATGGATACACCGCCGAAGAGCGGACCGCTCGACGTCGAAGCAAGCAGCGTTCGCGCTCGCGGAACCGTTCGAAGAAGCGATAAGGAGCAGGGTTTGGCGAAGACTAGTTTGCGTGTAAAGGCGGCACGGCCGGCGAAGTATCAGTCGCGGGAGTACTCGCGCTGCCACCGTTGCGGTCGTTCACGCGCGTACTACCGGAAGTTCGGCCTGTGCCGGATCTGCCTGCGCGAAGAAGCTCACGCGGGCGTGATTCCCGGCATGACGAAGTCGAGCTGGTAGAGGGTAGGGCGAAAAACTTATGATGACCGACCCTGTCGCGGACATGCTCACCCGGTTGCGAAACGCCAACCAGGCGCTTCATGACACCGTCAACATGCCCGCCAGCAAATTGAAAGCCGAGATCGCCAGAGTCCTCGAAGCCGAGGGCTACATCCTCGGTTGGTCCGAGGAGGGCGAAGGAAAAGACCGCACCCTCACCGTCAAGCTCAAGTACGACAAGAGCCGACGTCAGGTCATCTCCGGTTTGCGCCGCATCAGCAAGCCCGGCCGACGCGTCTATGTCGACCGCACGTCCATCCCCAAGGTTCTTGGTGGTATGGGTGTGTCGGTGGTCTCCACCTCGCAAGGCCTGCTCACTGGCCAAGAAGCCCGCAAGCGTGGCGTCGGCGGCGAGATTCTCTGTGAGGTCTGGTAGTGAGCCGAATCGGACGCGCACCCATCCCGGTTCCTTCCGGGGTCACCGTTGACATCAGCGGCCAGCACGTGACGGTCAAAGGCCCGAAAGGCGAGCTGTCACACACGGTCATCGAGCCGATCCGGGTCGTGCAGGAAGACGGCGTGTTGAACGTCAGCCGCCCCACCGACCGGGCACCTCACCGGGCCCTCCATGGTCTCTCGCGCTCACTGGTGGCAAACATGGTGGAAGGGGTCACCGACGGCTTTGTGAAGCGCTTGGAGATGGTTGGTGTCGGCTACCGTGCGCAGCTCAAGGGCAAAGATCTCGAGATCGCCGCCGGGTTCTCGCACCCGGTCGTCATGACACCGCCCGACGGAATCGCCTTCGAATGCCCCCAACCCACGCAGATCGTGGTGACGGGCATCAGCAAAGAACTGGTGGGCCAAGTCGCCGCCGACATCCGCAAGGTTCGGCCGCCAGAGCCCTACAAGGGCAAGGGCATCAAGTACGACGGCGAAGTTGTCCGCCGGAAGGTTGGTAAGCGCGCATGAGCTTCTTATCCGCCGCATCCAACACGGCACTTAGGCGGCCTATTCGCCACCCTGCGGGCGGCTCAAACGCTGACCGCGGCTGTGCGTTCGGGGGTGTTCGTTGAGTCATCTAGCGCCATCTACTCCGGGACGGGAGCGTCGTCGTCGTCGTATTCGCGGTCGGGTCGTCGGCGCCGCCGAACGTCCTCGCCTGTCCGTCTTTCGCTCCAATGCACGCATCTATGCGCAACTCGTCGATGACGCCACGGGCACAACCCTCGCGGCGGCCAGCTCCATCGAGAAGGAACTGCGTGGGCTGTCGAAAGGCGAGGCATCGGCACGCGTCGGCGCGCTGGTCGCGGAGCGGGCAAAGGCTGCTGGCGTTACCAAGGTCGTGTTCGATCGTGGTGGATACCTCTACCATGGTCGAGTCAAGGCACTCGCGGACGCCGCTCGTGAGGGCGGCCTTGACTTCTAAGGGAATGGTGAACCGAACCGTTGGCTGAGGCACAGCGCAGAGAACGAATCAACGCCGGAGGCCTCGAGCTCTCCGAGCGAGTCGTGCAAGTAAACCGTGTCGCGAAAGTCGTCAAGGGCGGTCGGCGCTTCTCGTTCTCGGCCATCGTGGTCGTGGGCGACATGAACGATGTCGTCGGTGTGGGCCATGGCAAGGCGCGTGAGGTTCCGCTCGCCATCCAGAAAGCCATCGAGGACGCCAAGAAGAACCTGTTCCGTGTTCCCAAACACGGATCGACCATCACCCACCAGGTCACCGGCCGCCATGGCGCGGGCCGCGTGTTCCTCAAGCCGGCGTCGCCGGGTACCGGAGTCATCGCCGGTGGCCCCGTGCGTGCCGTGCTCGAGCTGGCCGGCATCAATGACATTCTGAGCAAGTCGCTCGGCAGCAGCAACCCGGTGAACCTCCTCCCGGCAGCCGTCGCCGCCCTCCAGGGCCTGCGTCGTCCGGAGGACATCGCTGAGCGTCGCGGCAAGACGATCGCTCAGGTGTTGGGCTTGGCGGACAACCGCCGCAGCAAGACCATTACTGAGGACGCGCCGGTGGCCGTCGCCGAGCCGGTTGCCGCTCCCGTCGTGGATGCGCCCGTTGCGCCCGAGCCGGAGGCCGTCGTGGATGAGTCCGCAGCCGCTGCAGAGGAGCCGGTTGCTGCTCCCGTGCCCGACGAGCCTGTCGCTGAGGTCGAGACTGTCGAAGCTCCTGCCGTGGACGAGCCGGCCGCCGCCGAGCCGGCTGCCACTGAGGAGGCCTCGTGATCCGTGTCACGCAGACCCGGTCATCCATCGGAACGAAGCAGGAGCATCGCGGCACACTCCGCGCGCTCGGCCTTGGCAAGATCGGCCGGAGCAAAGTTCACAAGGAAACCCCCGAACTCGATGGACGCCTCCGCAAGGTCGCATTCCTCATCTCGGTTGAGAAGGTCGACGAATGAGTGACGAAACGCCAGTGATCGATCCCCACGACGTGCGCTTGGAGAATCTGCGCCCGCCGGCAGGATCACGCAAAAATCGTAAGCGCGTTGGCCGTGGACCGGGATCCGGCACGGGCAAGACCTCTGGCCGTGGACAGAAGGGCCAGGGAGCGCGGTCGGGTATGGGCCCCATCGAGACTTTCCAGGGTGGCCAGACGCCGATTCACATGCAGAAGGGTAAGCTGCGCGGCCCCAACCACAAGAAGTCGATGCCCATCGGGCCGTTTCGCACCCACACCGTCCCGGTGAACGTCGGCAGCCTCGACGTGTTTGACGCCGGCACTGTGGTCGATGTCGCGGTACTTGAGGCCCGCGGGCTGGTGAAGGGCAACAAGAACCGGAAGTGGCCGGTCAAGATTCTCGCCAAGGGCGAGATCGACCGTGCGCTCACGGTGCGCGCTCACAAGTTCTCTGCCGAGGCGCGGGTCAAGATCGAAGCGGCCGGCGGTACCGTCGAGATCATTGCGGCGGGTCGTTCCGCCGAAGCCACGGACTAGGCGAGGCCTGTGCTCAAGTCGATCCTGAATGCGTTCAAGTCGCCTGAGCTTCGCAAGAAGATCTTTTTCACGTTCGCAGTGCTCGCGATCTACCGCCTCGGAACGTTCGTACCGATTCCCGGTGTCGAAGCCGACCGTATCGGTGACATCGTCAGCAGCCAGGGTGCCGAGAACGTCCTTCAGTTCCTGAATCTCTTCTCGGGCGGGGCGCTCACGCGCTTCTCGGTGTTCGCGCTCGGGATCATGCCGTACATCACCGCCAGCATCGTCATCCAGCTCATGACGGTGGTGATCCCGTCTCTCGAGAAGTTGTCGAAAGAAGGGGAAGCCGGCTACGGGAAGATCACGCAGTACACCCGTTACCTGACCGTCGTGCTTGCCTTCCTGCAGTCGCTTGCGTACGTCCTGTTCTTCAAGTCACAGGACGCCCTGCAGAACCTCAACTTCGGGCGTCTCTACCTCATCGTCATCTCACTCACCGCGGGCACCGTGCTGGTGATGTGGCTCGGCGAGATGATCACCCAGCGCGGCATCGGCAACGGAATCTCGTTGATGATCTTCGCCAGCATCGTGGCGAGCATCCCTCGTGGCGTGCGTCTGTGGTGGGACCTTGAGCCGGTCACCAAGATCATCATCGGCGTGCTGTCGCTCGCCGTGGTCGTCGGTGTGGTGTTCGTCAACGAGGGTCAGCGGCGTATCCCCATTCAGTACGCCAAGCGCGTCGTCGGTCGGCGTATGACTCAGGGTGGCACCACCTACATGCCTCTCCGCGTGAACATGGCGGGTGTGATCCCGGTCATCTTCGCGGCATCCATCGTGATCTTGCCGTCGCTGATGTCAACCCTCATCGGCGGTTCGTTCTTCCGCAAGGTGGGTGAGCTCCTGGGCACCAACTCCTGGTTCTTCATCATCTTCCAGGCCATCCTCATCATCCTGTTCACGTACTTCTACACCGCGGTGCAGTTCAACCCGGTGGACCAGGCCGACAACCTCAAGAAGTACGGCGGCTTCATCCCCGGCGTGCGTCCCGGACGGCCGACGGCGGTGTACCTCGACCGCGTGATGACGCGTCTGACACTTCCTGGCGCGGTCTACCTCGCCGGCATCGCGAGTCTGCCGAGCATCGTCTTCAAGTACCTGCCGAACGTCAACTTCACCATCGGTGGCACCTCGCTGCTCATCGTCGTGGGCGTCGCCATCGACACCATGCGGCAGCTCGAGGCTCAGCTCATGCAGCGTCAGTACGAAGGGTTCCTCAAATAGCGCGGCTCGCGCTGTTTGGCCCGCCCGGCGCGGGCAAGGGAACCCAGGCAGAACGGCTCAAGGCCGACCTGAGCTTGGTGCACCTGGCCACCGGTGATCTGCTGCGCGCCCAAGTGGCGGCCGCCACTCCCCTGGGGCAAGAAGCCAAACGTTTCATGGACGCCGGTGAGCTCGTTCCCGACGCCGTCGTCATCGGCATGATTCGCGACGCGCTTGCCGACTCCGCCAACGACTTCCTGCTCGACGGCTTTCCCCGAACCGTTGCCCAGGCCGAGGCCCTCGACGCGATGTTGGGCGAATTGGGTGCACCGCTTGACACGGTTGTGTCGCTGATCGTGCCGGACGACGAGCTTGCCCGCCGGCTCGGCGGACGCTGGATCTGCCGAAACTGCGGACGCTCATTTCACGAGACGTCGAACCCGTACGACCCGGCAGACACCTGCCCCGCTGCCGGTGGCGCGTGTGACCTGTACCAGCGCGCCGACGACACACCCGAGACGGTTGCGGCCCGCTTGGAGACCTACGCCTCACAGACCGCGCCGGTGATCGACTACTACCGCGCGGCCGCCGTGCTGGCCGAGGTTGACGGCACTGGCGCCCTCGACGACGTGTACGCGCGCGTCCGCGACGCCATCGCGTGATGTCGAAACGCCGTCAGACCGGGGGCAGCACCGGACAGGTCCCGAAGACGTCGGGTGAGATTGATGCGATGGCCGCGGCCGGCGCTGCGCTGGCCGAGTGTCTCGATCGGCTGCGCGCCGAGGTGCGTGAGGGCGTCTCTCTGCTCGAGCTCGACACCATCGCCGAAGACGTCATTCGCGGTTTCGGCGCCACCCCGGCGTTTCTCGGCTACCCGGGCGGCCCCAAGGCCGGGCCGTTCCCCGGCTCCATCTGCTCGTCGTTGAACGATGTCGTGGTTCACGGCATCCCCACGCCCGAGCGGTTGGCGAGTGGTGACATCCTGTCCGTGGACTGCGGCCTCATCCTCGACGGGTGGGTCGCCGACTCGGCCATGACCGTTCCGGTGGGCGCCATCTCCACCGAGGCGGCGAACCTCATTTCGGTCACCGAAACGGCGCTGCAGCGGGGAATCGCGGCCGCGCGGGTGGGTGCGCACGTGGGCGATATCGGTCACGCTGTTCAAACCGAGGTGGAGGCCGCCGGCTATTCGGTGGTGCGGTCCCTCGTTGGTCACGGCGTCGGCCGATCGATGCACGAAGAGCCGCAGGTGCCGAACTTCGGCGACCCCGGCACGGGGCCGGTGCTCGAGGCGGGTGTTGTGATCGCCATCGAGCCGATGGTCAACGTCGGGGGATATGAGGTCACCCTTGACGCGGACGGATGGACAATTCGCACGGCGGACGGGTCGCTGGCGGCCCATTCCGAGCACACCGTGGCAGTGACCGATTCGGGTCCCCGGATATTGACGAAAAGGTGAAGTTGGCGTGATACAGTCCATGGCCGCTCGCGGAACCCCGCGTGCGATGTGCTGTGTGTTTCCGCCCTGCGGGGCCGAGAGGAGTTTGTGGGCCAGAAAGAAGAGGCGATCGAGCTTGAGGGCGAAGTGACCGAAGCCCTGCCGAACACCATGTTCCGCGTCAAACTCGACAACGACCACGATGTCCTTGCCCACATCTCGGGGAAGATGCGCCAGCACTACATTCGAATCCTCCCCGGGGACCGCGTGAAGGTGGAGCTTTCTCCATACGACCTGACCCGCGGCCGCATTACCTACCGCTTCAAGTGAGAGGAACCCTGTGAAGGTCCGCGCCTCAGTCAAACCCATGTGCGAGAAGTGCCGCGTCATCAAGCGGCACGGCAAGATCATGGTCATTTGCCAGAACCCTCGTCACAAGCAAACTCAAGGCTAAGGGGCTTTCGGCTTTGGCACGAATCGCAGGCGTCAACGTTCCGCGCGAGAAGCGCGTTGAGATTGGCCTCACGTACATCTACGGCATCGGGCGCGCTACGGCGAACAAGGTGCTGCAGCAGGTTGAACTCAACCCCAACACGTACGTGCGTGACCTCACCGAGGAAGAGGTCAGCCGTCTTCGTGAGGTGATCGAGCGGGATCTGGAGGTGGAGGGCGATCTGCGCCGTGAGCGCGCGAACAACGTCAAGCGGCTTTCGGAGATCGGCTGCTACCGCGGCTTCCGTCATCGTCGTGGCCTCCCGGTTCGGGGTCAGCGCACCAAAACAAACGCGCGTACCCGCAAGGGCCCGCGTAAGACCGTCGGCAAGCGCAAGAAGTAGTCAGGAGACTCGTCAGTTGTCACGCCAGAAGGCCACACGCGGGCGTACGCGCCGCCGCGTCAAGAAGAATATCGCTGTGGGCCACGCCCACATCAAGACGTCGTTCAACAACACGATCGTCACCCTGACCGACCGCGAAGGCAACGTCATTGCCTGGGAGACGGCCGGCTCGGCCGGGTTCAAGGGCTCGCGTAAGTCCACGCCGTTCGCCGCGCAGGTCACCGCCGATGCCGCCGCCCGCAAGGGCATGGAGCACGGCCTCCAGAAGGTCGACGTTTACGTCAAGGGCCCCGGCTCTGGTCGTGAGACGGCCATTCGTTCCCTTCAGGCCGCTGGGCTTGAAGTGGCGTCGGTCACCGACGTCAGTCCTGTTCCGCACAATGGTTGCCGCCCGCGCAAGCGGCGCCGCGTCTAAAGCGTCGAGGTTTATCTGTGGCTCGTGATCGTGATGCCCAATGCAAGCAGTGCCGCCGTGAAGGTGAGAAGCTCTTCCTGAAAGGGGAGCGGTGCTTCACCGACAAGTGCGGTATCGACCGTCGCCCCTACCCGCCGGGTGAGGCCGGGCAGGGTCGCCGCTCCAAGCAGAGCGAGTACCTCCTTCAGCTGCGCGAAAAGCAGAAGGCACGCCGGTTCTACGGCGTGCTCGAAGCCCAGTTTCGCCGCTACTACGCGAAGGCCAGCCGCCAGCCGGGCGTCACGGGCGAGAACCTGCTGCGCCTGTTGGAGCTGCGACTCGACAATGTCGTCACCCGACTCGGTTTTGCCGCGTCGCGCCGTCAGGCCCGCCAACTGGTGAGCCACGGACACTTCATGGTCAACGGCAAGCGTGTCGACATCCCCAGCTACCAGGTGCGTCCCACCGACGTTATCTCGCTGAACCAGAAATCATCGGCGGAACAGACGGTTCGTAACGCCACCGACCTCGTCGCGTCGGTTGCGCCGTGGCTTCAGGCCGACTACGACCAGCTCTCCGGCACGATCCTGAAGATGCCGGAGCGGACGGACATCGACACCCCTGTGCGCGAGCAACTGATTGTTGAGCTTTACTCGAAGTAGGCGGTACCCCGGCCCCGAGCGATGGCTTGTCGTCCCTGACGCGGGGGCGGTGAACCGAGGCGGAGGGCTTGTCACCACACGCGTTCACATGATCCGGCCCACGGGGCCGGGGGAAGAGGCAAAGACGTGCTTGATATTCACGCACCCCGCATGACCTACACCGAGGTCTCGTCCATCCTCGGCACCTTTGAGGTCGAGCCGCTCGACCGTGGCTTTGGACACACTTTCGGCAACTCGCTGCGGCGAGTGCTGCTCTCCTCGCTCGAGGGCGCCGCCGTCACCTCCATTCGCATCGATGGCGTGCAACACGAGTTCTCCACCATCGACGGCGTCCGTGAGGACGTCACCGACATCATCCTCAACCTGCGCGGCCTTGTTTGCCGTCTTCATGGTGAGATCGGTGAGGTCGAGGTCGAGCTGGTGAAGCAGGGCCCGGGTGTGGTCACCGCCGGCGACATCGTTTGCCCCGCCGACCTCGAGGTGCTGAACCCCGAGCTTGAGATCGCGAACCTCAACAAGGGCGCGCGACTCGAGATGATGCTCACCATTGCCCGCGGAACCGGTTACGTGCCGGCCGAGCAGAACAAGGGTGCCGGCGTCACCATCGGCGTCATCCCGGTTGACTCGGCGTTCTCGCCGGTGCGTCGCGTGCGCTACGAGGTTGGGGCCGCCCGCGTGGGGCAGCGCACCGACTACGACAAGCTCACGCTCGAGATCGAGACCAACGGGTCAATCGACGCACGCGAGGCCATCGCCCAAGCGGCGGACACTCTCATCGCGCGTTTGCAGATGTTTGCGAACCCGGCCGCCCCGCAGGAGGCCCTTGCCATCGACGAGGGCGCGCCGACCAACGACATGCATGACATCCTTATTGAGGAGCTCGAGCTGGGCGTTCGGTCGTACAACTGCCTGAAGCGTGTCGGTATCGAGACAATCGGCGACCTGGTGTCGAAGACCGACAGTGAGCTGGCCGCTATTCCGAACTTTGGACGTAAGAGCATCGAGGAGGTCAAGGAGGTCCTGGAAGCCCAGGGTCTTGGCCTTCGCGCAGAGGACTAGAGCACGACCGAAGGGATCACGTCATGCGCCACCGCCGTCAAGGACCAAAACTCAGCCGCAGCAGCTCGCATCGCAAGTCGATGGCGGCCAACCTTGCGTCTGCCCTCATCGAGCACGGACGTATCCAAACCACCGAGGCCAAGGCACGCCTTGCGCGCGGTGTGGCGGAGAAGGCCATCACGCTGGCAAAGGACGGGAGCCTGCACGCACGTCGTCAGGCCATCTCGCTCCTTCGCAACAAGCCGGTGAGCTACCGCTTGTTCAACGAGGTCGGCCCGGTCTTCAAGGACGTCCCCGGGGGGTACACCCGCATCACCAAGCTCGGTCCCCGTCAGGGTGACGCGGCGCTCATGGTGCTGCTGGAGCTCTCGCGTGAGGTTCCGGTCGCCGCGGCGGCTCCTCCCGCAACCGACAGCTAACGTCCGGGCGACGGGTGGTGGCGACCCTCCGCCTCGATCTTGAATACGACGGTGAGGACTTCGCCGGCTGGGCCATTCAGCCCAACCGGCGCACCGTCGAAGGCGTCTTTCGTGAGGCGCTGGCGGGGCTGCTCGCCGGGGAGATGACCAACCTGCGTGTGGCGGGCCGAACCGACGCCGGGGTCAGCGCCATCGGACAGGTCGTAAGTTTCGACGTCGCCGACCCGGTCGACCCGGATCGCCTTCTCCGGGGGCTCAACGGTACGTTGCCCCTGGACGTCGCGGTTCGCCGCGTGGAGATCGCGCCAGCCGGTTTCGACGCTCGCAACGATGCCGTGAGCCGGTCCTATGAGTATCGCGTGCTGCCGGGGGTGCGCTCGCCGCTGCGTCGGCGCCACGCCTTGCACTTCCCGCATCGTCTGGACCTCGCCCGCCTCCATGACACGACGGCCGCGATCGTCGGGCAGCACGATTTCCGGGCCTTTACGCCGTTGCAAACGAAGCATGTCTACTTCGAACGCACCATCCTGCGTGCCGCGTGGGAGTCGCGCGGCGACGAGTTGGTCTTCACCATCGCCGCGAATGCGTTCCTGCGTCATATGGTGCGAAGCCTCGTCGGATCGTTGCTATGGGTGGGGCGTGGTCACTGGGAGCCCCAGCAGTTCCTCCAGTTACTCTCTGGTGCGGAGCGCCCGCAGGCCGGGCCCACTGCCCCGGCCCACCCACTCACCCTCGTTGGGGTCGACTACTCCGGTGGCGCGGGAACCGGTGAGCGCCGCTGAGCCACCACCACCCCGGCCAGCACGATCGCCCCGCCCACAAGCGCCAGCGCCTCCGGGGTTTCCCCCAAGATCACCCACCCCATGAGCACCGCCAGGGCCGGGACCAGGTAGGAGACGCTGGCCATCTTCCCGGCGGTGGTTCGTGACAGCGCGTAGGCCCAGGTGGTGAAGGCGATGGCGGTGGGGACGATGCCGAGATAGATGCCCCAGGCGGTTGAGTCGGCAGGTGCGTCACCCAGCTCCCGCACCAGCTGCGGCGCGAAGGGCAGACAGACGGCGAGCCCGGCGATGCATCCTCCCCACGTCACCGACAGTGACGAGTTGCGTGCCAGCGCGGGCTTCTGCGACACCACCCCACCCGCGTAGAGGCACGCCGCGGCGACGCACAGAAGCGCCCCGGCGTTGAGGCGGATGCCGTCGCTGATGGCCAAGGCGATGACGGTGACCCCCACAAAGCTGACCGCGCACCCCACGAGCACTGCCCGCGGGAACCCCTCCCCGAGTAGCCAGCCCGCGAGCAGGGCGATGAGTATCGGCCCGATGTACACCAGCATCGCGGCCGTGCCCGCATCGACACGCTGCTCGCCGGCGTTCAACGCGATGTTGTACACCCCAAACCACAGCACGCCGCAGGTGATGACGAGCATCCGCGTCCCGCGAATGGGCACCGTCTCGCGTCGAAGGAGCATCGCGACGCTGAGAATGACCGCCGCGATCCCCACACGCAGCAAACTGAGCGGCCCGGGCGACAAGTGCTCTCCGGCCGCGCGAATCGCCACAAACGCCGATGCCCAGGCCACCACCGTGAAAAGGGCGGCAGCGATTGCGGGAGCCGCGAAGGTCGGGGCGGATGGGGATGTCATGCGGAGGCCACGGTTGTTCGATCACAATGCAAATGGCCGTAGAAGATGCTCGTTGCCACTCCCTCTCGCGATCGTGATCGACGGGCCCGTCGCCCCTCGCGATGCGTGCTCCACGTCGCAGGAAGGTAGTCGATCATCCCAAGAGGAGCGCGACAAGCGGCACCGGAACAGCCCATGCGGGATGGTCGAGGTCAAGAATTGATTTCGTGGCCACAATGCCCCGGCTGAACCGCGCCTCAATGACCTTGGACGTTCCTCGCCAGCCCGTATCAACCCACTTGCTCTCTAACGGAACAGTCCAACGTGCTCCTGCTTCCGAGGGGACCCTGACTGGGCAAAGGTCCACTTCGTTGCCAGACCCCGTCCGTAGGTAGCCAATAGTGTCGGCTGATACCCAGCGCCCTTCGTCGAGGCGGTCAATCGTACGGGCGAGCGCGACGCCCAGTGCCATCTCTGAGAGATGGGTAAAATCTGGTGGCGGAAGGCCAGCTCGTAGCCGACTCGGAATCCAGGCAAGGATCGGATCAGTCACGTAGAGCTTTGCTTGGCTGCCTGCCACTCGCTGCCCGGCGTCGGTCCGTTGCGGACACGGGAGCGCAGCAAAGGTCGCAGTAAGCCGATCAATGCGGCGACGAAAAGTCGGGGGATTGGAGTAGCCAAGCGCGACGGCAACCTTTGTCGCGTTCAAGGGGCTCGTCATGTGGGTGGTCAATGCCGAGAGAAGAAGCGGCATTGATTCTGGGGGAGCATCCGGGTCGGCATCACGACGAAGCCATGCCTCGAGATCACGCAGGTAGGACGCGGAGACCGCGCCGTCGCGAGCATGCTCAGCCACCGCCCGTGGAAAGCCTCCAGAGGTCAGATAGTCCTGCCACCCGAGGTCGAACCCATCGACGTCAAACTGAACTGCCTCAAGCTCTTTCCGCGCAGGGACGTCCTGAAGGTCGGCCGGATGAACCCGGGAAACGCGTGGAAGTTCCGGACGGGTGGTCGCAAGAAAATCGGGGAACGCCATCGGAAGAAGGACCCGGACTCTCCGCGCGTTGGTCGTTCCTGCTCGCCCTGCCAGCAGGCTCCCGAGAGCGTCGTCGGACCCAAGCCACCGGCTTCCTGTCGCGATGACAGTATCGTCGCCAAACGCCGTTGCATCTCGCGCAGCTTTGAGTGCTGCCGCCCAACCGGGAATACCCGTTACCTCATCAATCAACCACACCCGGCGCTTCTGGTGATCGGCATCGAGGGAACGCGTGAGTTCGCGGCAGAGAGTGAGCGCACGTCGTAGGTCCCGGTCGCGCAGTCCGTCGCATGGCAGATGGATGACCTGTCGCGGATCGATGTCGTTTCTCGCGCAGAGACTTGCGGCGAGATCGATGAGTGCAACTGACTTTCCTATTCGACGAGGACCGACCACCACGGTGAGTGTGTCCCGAATCTCTGCGGTGGCGATATCCGCAAGTACATCGGTGCGGTATCCGAGGTCGTACGCTGCCCGCTCGCGGAGGAGTCGATGGCCAATGGTCCAGGCCAGCTGATCTGCCGCTTTCGCGGCACGCCACCAAGGATTCGACTCGACGGCGAGGCGGCGCAGTTCGTCATCGCGCATGTCACCAGCGTATCAAAAGGTGGGGGGTTTTCGTAACGTAACGTTTCAAAAGGTGGGGGGTATCTCTGTTCGCATGTTCCAGAACGCACCGCAATCCGCTCTGTCCTGCCGCCCTTTTCCGGATCGACAAAGAGAAATCGCGTGGAGCGGTGGCAAAAAACCCCGCGTTCCGGTACTCTCCTGGCACTCAGGGCGGTGGAGTGCCAATATCGCCGGGACAGGGGTCCCAGGCGCACCGCCCCGCGATGAGAACACACCTCGAGGAGGGTAATTTGAATCTGAAGCCACTCGGCGACCGAGTGATTGTGCAGGGATCGGACGCGGAAGAAGTCACTGCCAGCGGCATCGTGCTGCCGGAGACCGCGAAGGAAAAGCCGCAGCGCGGCACCGTCCTTGCTGTCGGTGAGGGCCGTTGGGACGACGGTGAGCGCGTTCCGCTCGACGTCGCTGTCGGTGACGAGGTCATCTACTCCAAGTACGGCGGCACCGAGGTGAAGGTCGACGACGTCGACTACCTCATCCTCAACGAGCACGACATTCTCGCGAAGGTCGACGCGGCGGCACCCGCTGCGAAGCCCAAGCGCGCCAAGAAATAACGACGCAGCAGTTTGACGAAAGGGATGTAACCGAATGGCGAAAGAGATCAAGTTCAACGAGGAAGCACGGCGCGCGCTTGAGCGTGGCGTGAACACCCTCGCTGACGCGGTAAAGGTCACGCTCGGTCCGAAGGGCCGCTACGTCGTGATCGACCGCAAGTTTGGGGCTCCAACGATCACGAACGACGGTGTCACCATCGCGCGCGAGATCGAAGTTGAAGACCCCTTTGAGAACCAGGGCGCACAGCTGGTACGCGAGGTCGCAACTGCGACCAACGACGTCGCCGGCGACGGCACCACCACCGCAACCCTGCTCGCGCAGGCCATCGTTCGCGAAGGCCTCAAGAACGTGGCTGCCGGTGCCAACCCCATGGGCCTGAAGCGTGGCATCGAGGCAGCGGTCGACACCATTGTCGAAGAGATTCGCAAAGCCGCTCGTCCGGTGCAGGGCAAGGAAGACATTGCCCGCGTCGCCACCATCTCAGCTCGCGACCGTGAGATTGGCGACATCATCTCCGACGCCATCGAGAAGGTCGGCAAGGACGGCGTCGTCAACGTGGAAGAGGGCCAGACCTTCGGGATGGAGCTCGAGTTCACCGAGGGCATGCAGTTCGACCGCGGGTACATGTCGCCGTACATGGTGACCGACCCGGAGCGCATGGAGGCCGTCCTCGACGACGCCTACATCCTCGCCCACGGCGGCAAGATCACGCAGGTCAAGGACATCCTCCCGCTGCTCGAGCGGGTCATCCAGACCGGCAAGCCGCTTCTCATCATCGCGGAGGACGTCGAGGGCGAGGCGCTTGCCACCCTCATCGTCAACAAGCTGCGCGGCACGTTCACCGGCATCGTGGTCAAGGCTCCGGGCTTTGGTGACCGTCGTAAGCGCATGCTGGAAGACATCGCCATCCTCACCGGTGGTGAGCAGATCAGCGAAGAGATGGGTCTCAAGCTCGAGAACACCCAGCTCTCCCAGCTCGGTCGTGCCCGCAAGATCGTGGTGGGCAAGGAAAACACCACCATCATCGACGGTGCCGGCGACGCCAACGAGATCAAGGCTCGTATTCGCACCATCAAGGCCGAGATCGACAACACCGATTCGGACTACGACCGCGAGAAGCTCCAGGAGCGTCTCGCCAAGTTGGCCGGTGGCGTTGCGGTCGTCAAGGTCGGTGCCGCGACTGAGACCGAGATGAAAGAGAAGAAGCACCGCGTGGAGGACGCCCTCCAGGCAACTCGCGCTGCGCTTGAGGAGGGCATCATCGCCGGTGGCGGTGTCGCCCTCGTCAACGCCGCTCCGGCACTCGACAAGCTCAAGCTCGAGGGTGAAGAGGCAACCGGCGCCCTCATCGTGCGTCGCGCGCTTGAGGAGCCCCTTCGTCAGCTGGCCGACAACGCCGGCCTCGAAGGTTCGGTTGTCGTCGGGAAGGTCCGTGAGCTCAAGGGCGGCATGGGCCTCAACGTCGACACCGGCGAGTACGTCGACCTGGTGAAGGCCGGCATCATCGATCCCGCGATGGTGACGCGCTCGGCCCTGCAGAACGCAGCGTCGATCGCGAAGAACATCATCACTACCGAGTGTGTGGTGGTCGACAAGCCCGGCAGCGACGACCCCATGGGCGGCGGGATGCCCGGTGGCGGTATGCCCGGCGGCGGAATGATGTAGGTCGGTTCCCACCGACGCGCTGTACCCGATGGGGGCCAAACGGCCCCCATCGCCATTTTCCGGGGTTCGAACCTCGGAGAGGAATCTTATTTGGGCTGGGCGCTTGAGATCGGGGTGCGCGCCAGGGCCTCAGCCGCTTGCGTAGGGCGGCAGAAAACGGAAGGTCTGCAGCGACGCCTCATTTGGCGAGTTTGACGAGTTGATCAAGAAAAGTCCGAATATCGTCACAGATTGCGTCCTCGGGCATATGCGCTGCAACATCCTGTGCGGACACTTTGAACTGTTGGGACGCCTCAGTACCGCTCTCGGACACAAAAACGTCTTTGCCGCGAACATCGAGCAAGGCCTGAAGGGGATTGGAACCCTTGAAATTCGGCCCGACAGCGATGCCGTACTGGTTCTTTGACAAAGAGCCTGTCGTTCGCGAGGGAAAGGCCGAACTCCAGGTGGCGGCTGCCTTGATCCATCTGCCAGTCGCAGCGGATCTTGAGCGTGTACCCATCTGGCTCACTCGTCTTCTGCGTCTTGAGATTGGTCCAAAGATGTTTGAGGGAAGGGACGTTGATAGGAGAAGACTCGTCATCGCCAAGTCCAAGGCCCGCGCTCCATCTCGATCGCCGTTCGGCAGAACTCCCAGACTGCCAGCCCATGGAGGATGGATGATTTCCCGGCGTTGTTGCCACCGGCGAGCAGGGACAAGCCGGGATGCAGGGCGATCTTCGAGTCCGCGAACTGCTTGAAACGATGGAATGTGACCAGGGTGAACAAACTCCAGGATTGAAGTCCGCTCGCCGGCTTGCGTTCAGCTCGGTGCAGCCTCGCGGTGACCTTCGTTGACCTGGTGGTCCCTGACATTCGCGGGGGACATGCCGACGAACTGCACAGCTGGGAGCGGCCGCGCTGAGGTCGTCCGACGTCCGCGAGTTCCCAGATTCACCCCAACGGCGGGCCAGTCGCGACCTTTGACGGGCCGATACGCCGGGCCGACCTCGACCTTCGGCCAGGTTTTGTGTGTTGCCGTATTCGCGAGCGCCTGGGCGCCTCATTCGGGGACCAACCACCCCGACTGGAGGGATCCATGCATCGACGAAAGTTCGTAACCACCTGGGCCGTTGGGCTCACCGCGCTTGTGCCCACCGTTGCCTCGGCGGCGCCGGGCGATGTGGTCAATAAAGCCCAAGCGTCGTTCCCGCTTTCTGGCGAGACCGCTGTCGTTGAGAAGGTTGATACCGGCGATGGTTTGGAGATCCGTGCGACGGCCGCCGATGGCCGGGCAGTGGATCTCGACGAGCTGTTCCGCAACGAACGGGCCGCCCGGCGAGACAAGTTCGGTGTGCTCGACCCGGCGTTGGCGAAACACATTCAGCGGCTTGGCGACGACGCGGTCGTGCCCGTTGCGATCTGGCTTGGTGAGCCGGAGCAGGCACTCGGCGAGCGGCCGGACGAGGGTTCCTCGGTCGACGACGTCGACAAAATCGCTCAGGCCCAGTCCGAGCGACGGGCGGCGCAAGTCGCGGCGGTGACCGGTCCGTACCTCGAACGGCTGCGGCAGTTCGACAAAACGGCGCAAGCATCGACGTCGAGCCCGCTCGTGTGGGCCACGGTGCCCGTTGGCCTCATCCGCGAGATTGCGAACGACGAGCGCATCGACACCATCTCCGGCGACCTTGGGAAGGGTGGGACGGAGACCAACCTCTCCCGACAGGTGATCGGCGGGGACATGGCACCCATCAGCGGATTCGACGGTTCGTCGGTTCAGGTGGGTGTGGTCGAGAGCGGCGGCGTCGCTGACACATCCAATCCTTTCATGACGGTCGAACGTTCCGATCCCAGGCCGTCATGCGGTGGGGCGACCGCCCACGCCACCGGCGTCGCCGGAATCATCGGCGCGCGGCCCGGTTTCCGTTGGATCTCATGGTTCCAGATCACCAGCTCGAACCTCACCGGGGTGGCGTCTGGCGCACGGTTGTCGGTCGGCAGCTGGTGCGCCACCGGTGACAACCGTGCGAGCGTCGATTCGGCCACCACGTGGGGTGCCCGCGTGATCAACAACTCCTACTTCACCGACACCACGGGAACGGTGACCGCCAACGACCGCCACGCCGATGGCATCGTGCACAACAACTGGCGCTTGTTCGTCAAGTCGGCCGGCAACCGCGGTGGGGGCGACAATCGCGTGACCTCACCGGGCAACGGCTACAACGTGCTGTCGGTCGGCAACGTCGATCTGCGGGGAACGGCCGCACGCGGGGATGACGTGATGAGCGGTACGTCCAGCTTTGTCGATCCCACCTCAACGATGAGCGATCGGGAAAAGCCCGAGGTCTCGGCCCCCGGAACCAACATCCAGATGCTGTCGAGCGGTAGCCCGTGGGGTGGTCAGACCAACAGTGGCACCAGCATGGCCGCTCCCATGGTCACCGGCGGTGCGGCGCGGCTCATCCAACGCAAACCGCACCTGGGTGTGTGGCCGGAGCAGCTTCGCGCCATCCTCATGGCCAGCGCCGTCAACAACGTCGAGGGCGCCACCCGTCTGTCTGAGGTTGATGGGGCCGGAATGGTTGCCCTCAACCGCGCCGGCAACATCTTGGACAGCAACAGCCACGGTGGTCAGCGCGTCGACTGCGCAACGTTCGGCGCCTCGCAGGTGTTGTCGCGGGTTGAGCTTCGCGGCGAGCAGCGCCTGCGGGCCGCGATCTCGTGGACGGCTGACCCGGGTGACCCGGACCACGCCAACCGCCCGAGCAGCGACCTCGACCTTCGTGTCGTGGGCCCGACCGGAACGATCGCGTCATCGCTGAGCTTCGACAACACCTCGGAGATCGTCGACGTCCGTGCCCCCGTCACGGGCACGTACGAGATTCAGGTCGTCAACTTCCGATGCGCACGTTCCACGTTCGTCGGGTTTGCGCACCTGACGGTGTAAACGCAATCTGTGGGTACCCGCGTTCGGCGGGTACCCACAGGTTCAATCTGCTCAGTGATCTTCGCATCACTGACCGGATCGACGAGACAACGGCTGTGCTCGCGATCGACGATCTGCGGCAGTGGCCGGGAGCCCCCTTCGGTCATCAGCACTGCTTGAACGAGCTTGGGAACTTCGCCACAACGTCCGTGGCTGGGACGCAATGTATGTCGCTCTCGCGGAGTTTCCCGATGTGCTCTCATCACGCGCGATCGGCCTCTCGCCGGGGCCGCCGGGCCGCGCTGCCCGATTGAGTTGTTCGACGAGCGCTGCTCGGAAGACAAGCCGCTGCCACTTGCTGCCATGGTTGCGGCATGGAAACGCCTGGCCTGCCCTTTCTTGACCAGCACGAGACCGTTGTCGCGGCGCCCATTGAGGCGGTGTTCGATGCTGCGGTTGGCCTGTTTCACCGGCGCCTGAGCTCACCGGTGGCGCAGGCGTATGCGCGGCTGGTCCGTGCGGAGTCGCGGCGGTCGACGGGCGGCGGTGGGTTTGCGGTGGGCGACGAGTTCGCTGCGTTTCGTGTTGAGGAGTGCGAGAAGCCATCGCGGGTGGTGCTGGCGGGGCGCCATCGGTTTGCGATGTATCGCCTCACCTTCACCTGCGTCGCGCATGGCGCCGGGACCATACGTGCGGCCATCCGTACCGATGCGTCCTTCCCCGGGGTGCTGGGTGGCCTCTACCGGTTGGTGGTCATCCGCAGTGGCGGGCACGTGGTGGTGACGCGGCAGTTGCTGCGGAGCATCGCGCGATCTTCGGCCAAATAGCCGGCGGACGGAGTGGGACCTCTGCGCCGCGCGGTCTCGGCGAGCTTGCCTGCCGAATGGTTCGCGTGACGCACCGGGACTCATGACCAGCAGGCCATGAGCCCCGGTGTGAGGGAAGGGGGGCGGTCCCTACCGCGATGGAGCAACGCTCACGTGACCACTACATCCACGAGGCGCGGGACGTTGACGGAGAAGGTGCGGGTCGAGACCGAGCTTCCGCTCACGCTCGTTTCCTTGATCTCGGTCCGCAGGTAGCGATAGATGCGCTTACAGGTGACTCGCTCCCCCGGCGATACCCAGAAGTCGGCGGCCAGCTTCGTCGCCGTCTGCTCGCTTTGCTCAACCGAAGCCGTGACCCCCACGGTTGCCTCCGCCTCCACAACTTTGAAGATCGATGCCTTCGCGCTCACCGATAGCGACACACCGGCTGCGACGGTACGGGTAATGCTCTTCTCGAACGCGCAGCTCGCGTGAAAGCGCTTCTTGCGCCGGTTAGTGAAGCTCACCTGCTCGACGAGCTCCGCTTTTTGCGTCGGCACCGAATTGGCGGTCCAACAGCGAATCACTGATTCCGATTGTTGTTTACACCGCCGGGTCGCGGCGTCGGCGGGTGCCGCCGACACGCTTACGATTGCCATGGCAAGCCCGGCCATGGCGACGGCACCGGAAAATCGACGTGCGTACATTGCGTGCTCCCCAAGCGTGTTGTCGATGCGGGAGGACGCTAGATACGTCGGTATCGCCCAACAAGGTACCCACGAACAGGTTTACACAGTCCGAACCTGGATCGCACAGACGCCACACAGAATGAACAGCAAAGTGTTTACCGGTGCTCGGGGTGTCGTGTAAATCGGCGCTGCCCATCTCATGGCTTGATACCGTCAGCCGTCGTGGAACTGCGCATCGCGACATGTCGGCCCCTGCCCGAACCGGACCCTGACGAGGAGCTTCTACTCGCGGCTCTGGCCGATGCCGGTGTTGCTGCCCGAATGGCGGCCTGGAACGGGCACGACGAGGACTGGGACGCGCCGGTTCCCACAGTCATTCGCTCCACCTGGGACTACATCCACGAACCCGTTGCCTTCCAGGCGTGGGTCGATCGTGTGGGGGCTACAGCGCCGCTGTGGAACCCGCCGGCCGTCATCCGCGAGAACATGCACAAGCGCTACCTCGTGAACCTGGCCGCTGCGGGGATCGCCACCACGCCGACGGTGCTCGTGGAGCAGGGCGCGCCAACCGACCTCGCCGGTGTTTGCGCGGCCCAAGGTTGGGGCGACGTCATCGTGAAGCCCGCCATCGGAGCCAGCTCCTACGGCACACGGCGCATTGACGTCGACAACCGCACCGAGGGTCAGCGTCACCTCGACGACCTGCTCGGCCGCACGGACGTGCTCATCCAACCGTACCTCACGTCGGTCGATGGGTATGGCGAGCGCTCCCTGGCCTGGATCGACGGCGCCTTCACCCACGCCGTGCGCAAGACGCCGCGTTTCAGTGACGGTGAGGAGCACGTCTCTGACGTCGTCGACATCGCCCCCGATGAACACGAGCTCGCCACCCGGGTGCTGGAACCCATCGCCGATGGGCTGCTCTATGGCCGCGTCGACATGGCCCGCGACGACGCCGGGGCGCCCGTGCTGATGGAGCTTGAGTTGATCGAGCCGTCGCTCTACCTATTGCAGCATCCCCCGGGCACCGAGCGGCTCGTCGCCGGTATCGTGCGGCGTCTGGAGGACCTGGCCCAATCGCGGCCCGAATGAGTAGCCGCGGGGACTTCCCGGGCGCTCGCGTGTGACCGCCACCGCGGCGGGGGCGCTCGCCATCATCCTCCTGGGGTGGCTGGCGCGGCGGGCAGGGGTGCTGCGCGCTGCCGACGGGGCGATGCTCGTCAACGTGGTCATCTACCTCGCCCTGCCGGCACTGGTGCTGCGCAGCATGGTCCGAAGCGACCTCGACCGCACGTTGCTTCTCATCCCCATCGTCGGGTTCGTGGGCCACGGCGTGTTGCTGGCCGCCGCGTTGGGCATCGCCCGCCTCCGCCGCATGGATCGACCCACCACCGGGGCGCTCATCGTGGCCAGCGCGGTGGGGAACACCGGGTTCTTTGGCATCCCGCTCATCGCGGCGTCGGGGCCCAACCTGTCGGTGCCCGCGGCCATCATGTTCGACACCTTCTGCACCGGCATCCTCACCTGGACCTCCACCATCTGGATCAGCTCGCGCTTCGGTGAACCGTCCACCGACGCGGCGGCCACGCGCTCCATGTGGCGCAACCTGCTGCTGCCACCCACGTGGGCGCTCGCGGTCGGGTTGGGGCTCAACTTCGCCGGCGTCCGGGACCTACCCGACCTGCTCGACCGGCCCCTCGCCATTCTCGGGGGAGCCGTTCTGCCGCTCGTGCTGATCTACGCCGGGCTGGTGCTGGAATGGGACGGTGTGCGCCGCGCGTGGCGCGAGGTGGCCATGGCCGCCGTCCTGCGATTTACCATCGGGCCGGCCGTCGCATTAGGTGTGGCGCTCGCTCTCGGCTTGGACGGTGACGTGTTGCGCACCGTCGTGCTCATGGCAGCCATGCCCACTGCCATGATGTCGCTCGTGATCGGTGGCTGGTTCAAACTCAAGACCGACGTCATCGCCGGGGCCGTGGTCGTCACCACCTTGCTTGCCACCATCGTCCTTCCCGTCATCCGAGCGCTCCTATGACCACCTTCGGAGACCGGCTTGCCACCGCCGTGGCGGTCCGCGAAAGCCAGATCGTCCTCGGGCTTGACCCCGACCCGGCCCGTGTGCCGGGGGGCGCAGCCGGCGCCGAGCGCTTTTGCCTCACCGTGATCGGCCAGGCCGGTGAGCACTGCGTGGCGGCCAAACCGCAGCTCGCCTGCTTCGAACGCTTCGGCGCCGATGGCTGGAGCGCGTTTGCCACGGTCTCGGCCGCTGCTGCCGAGGCCGGACTGTTGGTGATCGCCGATGCCAAGCGGGGCGACATTGACGCCACCGCCCGTGCCTACGCCCAGGCCTTTCTTCGCGACCCCATTGACGCCCTCACCATCAACCCCATGCTGGGCAGCGACGCGGTTGCCCCGTTCATCGACGCGGCCGTTCCGGCGATGCGGGGCCTGTTCGTGCTCGTACGCACCTCGAACCCCGGTGCCGCCGACCTGCAGGACCTCGACCTGGCCGACGGGCGCAAATGGCACGAGGCCGTGGCCGATCTAGTGGCCGCATGGGGCGCCTCGTCGGTGGGCGATGCGGGGCTGTCGGCCGTCGGTGCTGTGGTGGGCGCCACCGTTCCCGAACGGCTCAGTGCCCTGCGCCGACGCATGCCGCACCAACCATTTCTGCTTCCCGGTGTGGGTGCCCAAGGGGGGCGGCCCGCGGATTTAGGCCCCGCATTTGGTGGTCGCGCCGCCGGGGCGCTCATCTCGGCCAGCCGGTCGATCATCTACGCCGACGATCCGGGGCATGAAGCGGCCGCATTGCGCGCTACCGTATGGACCGCATGGCGCGCACAGTAACCGTTGGGATCCTCCTGTTCGACGATGTCGACATCCTCGACTCGGGAGGCCCGTACGAGGTTTTTCTCACCGCGACGCGCCTGGCCGCACGCCGAGAGGCCGACGTGGATTTTGACGTCATCACCATCGGACCCACCACCGAACCGGTGACGGCGTACGGCGGCATGGTGGTCACCCCGGCCCGTGCCGCTGCGGACGTCGAGGGCCTCGACGTGCTGGTGGTCCCGGGGGCCATCGCCATCGATGCGGTCGGTGAGAACGCCGCGATCATGATCGCCATCACCGACCTGGCCGAACGCACCGCACTCACCACCTCCGTCTGCACCGGGGCGTTTCTTCTGGCCCGTGCCGGGCTGCTGGCTGACAAACCCTGGACGACTCACTGGGAGGACATCGACATCCTCGCCGAGCGCCACGAACCCGACGGCGCGCGGCGTGGGGAGCGCTGGGTCGACTCCGGCGAGGTGATCACCTCCGGCGGCCTCTCGAGTGGCATCGCGATGGCACTTCACGTTGTCGACCGTCTTGCGGGGCGTGATCTGGCCGTCGCCACGGCACGTCAGATCGAGTACGACTGGGACCCCGATTCCGGCGTGTCGTTCGCACAGTGATGGGGGGGAATCTGCGGAGGGGACGCTGCCTGTGCGCGGCACTCACGAGCGTCGCGTTGCCCGCGGGTTCCCTCGCGTCGGAGCCACCCCGGATCAACGCACGTGCATACATTCTGGTGAACCCGGCCACGGGTGAGGTGTTGGCGCAGAAAAACGCCGGCCTGCGACTTCCCATGGCCAGCACCACGAAAATCATGACCGCTCTCGTCGTCGTGGAACGGGCCGAGCTCACCGAAAAGGTGGTTGTCCCCAAGAACGCCACCTCACCGGGAGGATCGACGGCCAGCCTTGTTCCGGGTGAGCGCCTGACGGTGCGCGACCTGCTTACCGGGCTGATGGTGGGGAGCGGCAACGACGCGTCGATTGCGCTTGCCAACCACGTGGGGAAGGGCTCCGAGGGGCGCTTCGTGGGGTACATGAATGAGAAGGCCTCCACATTCGGGCTGACCAACACGCGATTTGCCAACCCACACGGACTCGACGCGAACGGGCACTACTCAACGGTGAGCGACCTGCTGGCCCTGGGGCAACGGGCGTACGACGTTCCCATCATCCGGCGGGTGGTCGCGAACCGAAAGGCAACGATTCCGGGTCCAAAGGGTGTTGGCACGCGCACTTTGGAGTCGGAGAACGACCTGCTGTCCATCGACCCGGAAGCCGACGGCATCAAAACCGGGCACACCAACGGTGCCGGGTATTCGCTCGTGGCTCACGCAAAACGCAAATCGAACGGGGTTGATCTCTACCTCGCCGTTATCGGCTCCCCCACCCGCGACCAGCGCGCGGCCGATGCCAAGCGCCTCTTCGACTGGGGCCTCGCCCAGTACGCCACGGTTACCCCGGTGACGACGAACCAGACCATCGTGCGGGTGGCGGTACGTGACCGCCCCGGCGTCACCGTCGCGCTTCGTCCCGAGAAGCCCCTCAGCGCAACGGTGAAGCTGGGTGCGGCGATGTCACGAACCGTCGTCGCACCGGTGGAGCTGATCGGCACGCGCACCGCCGGGGCGGCCGTGGGCACCCTCACGTTGCTCGTCGACGGCAAACCCGCGGGCACCACGAAACTTGTGGCCGCGCAGTCTGTCGACGCACCGAGTATCGTCGAGCGGGTACGCTCGGGGATCGGGAGGCTCATGTGATTCTCACGGTTACGGTCAACGCGGCGCTCGACCGCACGGTGACCGTCCCCAGCTTCGCCGCTGGCCACCGTCACCGGGCCACCGAGGCCATCGCCTTGCCAGGTGGCAAAGGTGTCAACATCGCCCGTGCCCTCAAGTCGCTGGGCGAGCCGGTCATCGCCACGGGCTTCGCCGGGGGACGCACCGGCACCACCATCATCGAGGAGCTCACCGCCGAGGGCATCCTCAACGACTTCGTCCGCATTCGGGAGGAGTCGCGCGTGTCGACCGCGGTGGTCGACCCCATGAGCGGCAACCAAACCGAGATCAACGAGATGGGCCCCGCCATCAGCCCCGAGGAGGTGGCGGTGCTGTTCGACAAGCTGCGCTACCTGTCGAAGGGCGCCGACTGCGTGGTGCTGGCCGGATCGTTTCCCCGGGATATTCCCGATGGTTTCTACGCCGACATCTTGCGGGAGCTGCGCGGTGTGGGACTGCCATCGGCACTCGATGCCTACGGCGCCGCTCTGCGGGCTGGGCTGCCCGGAGAGCCCACCATCGTGAGCCCCAACCGCCGTGAGGCGGAGGAGCTCGTGGGCTACGAGTTCCAGGATGACGACGATGTGGCCAGTGGGGCCGAGGCCATTGCCCAGATGGGCGCCCAGGTGGTGCTCGTTCACGATGAGGACGGGTGCATCGCCCGCATCGGCGACGGTAAATCCGGCCGCACGTTCCGCGCCCGCCTGGCGCACATGTCCGAGGTTGTGGCCACCGTCGGCTCGGGCGACGCATTTCTCGCCGGGTTCATCTCGGCGTGGCTCGTCGACCACGACCCAGAGGCCTCGTTGCGACGCGCCGTGGCCTGCGGTGTGGCCAACGCCATGCGCCTCGGAGCCGGCGTTTTCGAGCTTGAGGATGTGGAGGCATTCAGTCGCCGCGTCGAGGTAAGCGACCTCACGTAAGCGGTTCGGGGCAGATGGCCCGTGAAACGGGTGCATCGTGCGAGAAACGTGCGTTGCAGCGCAGTGACGGCTGCTGGTACCGTCCCATCAGACGCGCGTGACGGAACCCACACTCGAAGCACCCAGTAAACCCAGGTCGGCGACATCCGGTCTGGGTTTTTTCGTACCCGTTCCGGCGCACCACCGAACCGACGACGCGGAGGACTAGCAGCATGGAAATCGAGATCGGGATGGGAAAGCGCGGACGCCGCGCCTATGGATTCGACGAGATTGCGATCGTGCCGAGTCGCCGTACACGCGACCCCGAGGACGTCGACATGACGTGGCAGCTCGGACCGTTCCAGTTCGACTACCCCCTGTTGGCCTCCGCGATGGACGGTGTGGTGAGCCCGCTCACCGCAGAGATCATCGGTCGCCTCGGTGGCCTCGCCGTGATGAACCTCGAAGGCATCCAGGTGCGCTACGAAGAGCCCGACGCGGAGCTTGAGCACATCGCCAAGCTTCCGCCGGTCGACGCCACAAAAGGCCTCCAGGAGATCTATCGTAAGCCGGTCGACCCGGAGCTCATCCGCCAGCGCATCAAAGACCTGAAAGCCCAGGGCGTCATCGTCGCCGGGTCGTTCACCCCGCAGAAGGTACGCCAGCACATCGACATTGCACTCGATGCCGGCCTCGACATCCTGGTGATCCAGGGCACCGTGGTCTCCGCCGAGCATGTCTCGTCGCGTGAGGAGCCGCTCAACTTGAAACGCTTCATCGCCGAGCTGCCGGTGCCGGTCATCGTCGGTGGCTGCGCCTCGTACTCCACCGCCCTTCACCTCATGCGCACCGGCGCCGTTGGCGTGCTGGTGGGCGTGGGTCCCGGCGCCGCCTGCACCACTCGTCAGGTCATCGGGGTGGGTGTTCCCCAGGCCACGGCCATCGCCGACGCGGCCGGCGCCCGCATGCAGCACCTGTTGGAGACCGGCCGCTACGTCAACGTCATCGCCGATGGTGGCATGAGCTTCGGTGGCGACTTGGCCAAGGCTGTCGCCTGCGGCGCCGACGCCTGCATGATCGGCTCCCCGCTGGCCAAGGCCAAGGAGGCCCCGGGCAAGGGGTACCACTGGGGCATGGCCACGTTCCACCCCGAGCTGCCCCGGGGCACCCGCGTGCAGACCAAGACCATCGGCACACTCGAGGAGATCCTCACCGGCCCAGCCGACGAGAACGATGGCTCGCTCAACCTCATGGGCGGCCTGCGAAACGCCATGGCCACCTGTGGATACGAGTCGATCCAGAGCTTCCAGAAGGTGGAGGTGATGGTGGCGCCGTCTATCCGCACCGAGGGCAAGAAGCTGCAGACCACCCAAGCCGTCGGGATGGGGTAGCCCCCGAGTGGCCGCATCTCGCACGCTCGACCCGGCGCTCGCGAAAGCTGCGCCGGGTGGCGTCCTGGTCGTCGACTTCGGCGCCCAGTACAGCCAGCTCATCGCCCGCCGTATCCGCGAATGCCGCGTGTTCTCGGCCGTGGTTCCCCACAGCGTCGACCCGGAGGAGATTCGTCGCCTCGAACCAGCCGGTCTGGTGCTCTCGGGTGGTCCCGCGTCGGTCTACGAGGACGGCGCACCGGCGCTGAACCCCGAACTGCTCGCGCTGGACTTGCCGGTGCTGGGCATCTGTTACGGCATGCAGGCCATGACCCAGGCCCTCGGCGGCGAGGTGGCACACACCGGCGGGGGAGAGTACGGCCGCACCGACATTGAGGTGCTCTCACGTGACGGCCTGTTTGGCGACCTGCCGGCCGAGCAGTGCTGGATGAGCCACGGCGACGCGGTCGCCCGCCCGCCGGATGGCTTTGCGGTAACCGCCCGTACCGGCGGCGCGCCCGTCGCGGCCATGGAGAGCCCCGAGCGGCGTATGTACGGCGTACAGTTTCACCCGGAGGTGGTGCACACCCCGTTCGGCACCGACCTGCTGAAGGGCTTTCTGTTTGACGTGTGCGACGCGCTCCCCACGTGGACGGCCGCACACGTCATCGACGAGCAGGTGGAGCGCATCCGCGCCCAGGTGGGCGACCAGCGCGTCATCTGCGGCCTGTCCGGCGGGGTCGACAGCGCGGTCGCCGCGCTGCTGGTCCACAGGGCGGTGGGCGACCAACTCACCTGCGTGTTCGTCGATCACGGGTTCATGCGTCACAACGAGGCCGAGCAGGTGGAGCTGGCCTTCGGCGGCCACTTCCACGTGCCGCTCATCTCGGTGCATGCCCAAGACCGCTTCCTTGCCAAGCTCGCCGGGGTGAGTGACCCCGAGGAGAAACGCAAGGCCATTGGCGAGGAGTTCATCCGCATCTTCGAGGAAGAGGCGGGCAAGCTGGGAGAGGCGCCATTTCTCGTGCAAGGGACGCTCTACAGCGATGTGATCGAGTCGGGCGGGCGCGACGGCGCCGCCACGATCAAAAGTCACCACAACGTCGGCGGTTTGCCCGAGGACATGGCCGTGGAGCTGGTTGAACCGCTGCGCCAGCTCTTTAAGGATGAGGTGCGCGCCGTCGGTGAGGAGCTCGGCCTGCCGGAGGCGATGGTGTGGCGTCAACCGTTCCCCGGCCCGGGCCTTGCCATCCGCATCATCGGTGAGGTCACCGAGGAACGCCTCGAGATCCTCCGCGCCGCCGACCGCGTCATTCAGGAAGAGGTGCGCCGCGCCGGCCTCTACCGTGAGCTGTGGCAGAGCTTCGCGGTGCTGCCCGCCGTGCGCAGCGTGGGCGTGCAGGGCGACCACCGCACCTATGCCTATCCCATCGTGGTGCGCGCGGTCACCAGCGACGACGCGATGACCGCCGACTGGGCGCGCCTTCCGTACGAGTTGGTGGAACAACTCTCGCGTCGCATCATCGCCGAGGTGCCCGGCGTCAACCGCGTGGTCCTCGACGTCACGTCGAAGCCCCCGGGCACTATCGAGTGGGAGTAAGCGGGCGCGGCGTCTTGTTGTGCGCGAGCTGGCGGGGCAGCGAATCAGCGCACACGCAGTCGGACAGGTCGTGGTCGGCCCACTCGGCCGCTGTGGCCGTCTCGCCGACGCGGTCGAACGCGGAGGTTGCGACCGGGCCGGTCTCCCGGATCTCTGCGGCGACGATGTCGACCGCCGTGGCGCACCACTGCGTCCCGGCGTGCTCGTGAAGCACGACAAGCGCCTGTTCCGTGGGCATCCCCGCCCGGTACGGGCGGTCGGAGGTCATCGCGTCCCACGCGTCGCAGACGCTGATGAGCTTCGCCTCCCCGGGGATCTCGGCGTCGACCAGGCCATCGGGGTAGCCGCGTCCGTCGATACGCTCGTGGTGCCAGCGCACCAGGGGCGCCGCGGGCGCGAGCAGGGGGGAGGTTTTCATGGCCGTCTCACCCCACTCGGTGTGGCGCTTCATCAATTCGAACTCGTCGTCGTCAAGACTGCCCGGCTTCATCAGGATGGCGTCCGGCACGTTCAGCTTGCCGATATCGTGGAGAAGCGCGCCCAGTCCCAGCGCTCGCAGGCGATCGTCGGGCAGCCCGGCCCGTACTCCGGCCCGCATCGCGAGTTCCGCGACCCGCACGACATGATCGCGTGTGACGGGGTCTTTGTCGGCGAGGGCGGCGACGAAACGGTGGACGACCGGCGTGAGACCGAGCTCCAGTGCGATGAGCGGATCGTGGTTGACCACCGGCTGGAGGGTGGCGACCAGATCGTGGTCGCCATGATGGGCGATGACGAGCCCGACCGTTGCGCCGAGCACCCCGAGGGCGTCGGCGAGATGGACGAACCACCAGCCGAGGGAAAACGGCTCGACGCCAAGCCAGCCAATGTTCGAGACGGCCAGGTATCCGAAGCCAAGTGCCGTCGCCAGCGACGCGGGTCGGTGCCCGATCCGGTACATGCGCAGCTGCCGCAGTGACAGGCTAAGCGCGCCGGCGAACGCTGCGAGCGCGACCACACCCACCGCGAGAGATCCGACCGTTGGGGCGGGAAGCGCATTCGGCCACACGAGAAACGTGGCGGCAAGCACGGTCGTGATCACTATCCATCCGGTGCTCCAGCTCCTCCATTGTCGTGCGAGGGCAATCGCGAGGCGATGGCGGGGAAACATGACAGGCGCCCCGATGACCAGTGCCAGCGGGACGGCAAGCAGGGCGGTGCTCAGGACGGCGTTGTTGGGGCCGTAGAGAACACCCGGGATCATGAGCCCATGCATCAACGGCAACAGTGACGCCCCGCCGAGCGCGGCGCCGAGGATCACCATCTCGCCAAGTTGTCGACGCCATGCCACAACGATCACCGCCACCGCGGCGACGCAACACAGTGCGGTCGCCAGCACGATTGACGCAAACGCGAATTGGGGCGCCACCCAGGTTGGGGCGAAACGGTCGTAGGTGAAAACAAAGGAGACGATCGCGGCGCCGCCGACGGCCACGAGCCACGTCGTCGCTCCATATGATCGGACGAACCCCATACGCCGATTATCGGCAACCGGTCATCAAGGTTTACCCCAAGTGTCAGGCGGGGGGCGGCGGCCGACCACGACGCCACCGGTGCCTCACGAATGCTGCGGCTTCGCGGCGGAGGTACGGAAGGGTTGCGCGAGCGAATTCGTCCCCGGCGGCCCCGATGATCGCGGCGAACGTCGGGTACGCGTAGACCAGTCGCGACAGGCGCAGCAGGCTGATCTTGCGGTCAACCGCCATGGTGAGGGGAGTGATGAGATCCGATGCGTTGGGGCCCACGACCGTGGCCGACACGATCCGGCCGCTCAAACGCATCGCGTGGACCGAGATGAAACCGCGCTGCACACCATCGGTGAGGCCGCGGTCCTGAGCGGGAAACTCCACCCGAATCTCCCGCAGCGCCTGCGGATGGAACCGCCGGGCACGTTCTTCGTCCGACAAGCCGACCCAGGCGACTTCGGGGTCGCAAAATACCGCGGACGGGATGATCGGTGGACGCCCACGAGCGGGCAGCCAGGGCAGTGCGATTCGCTGGATGATGCGCCGGCCAAGCGCATTTGCGCCGTGGGTCGTGTGGGAACCGGGGGTCACGTCCCCGACGGCCCAGACGCTTTTCACCGAGGTGCGACCCCATGCGTTCACGGCGATCCCCTCTGGTCCCACCTCAACCCCCGCACGATCGAGCCCGATGTCCTCGGTGTTCGGCACGCGCCCGATGGCCACCAGCACCGCGTCGACGTCGGCGATCGACGAGTCGCCGCCATCGCCGGTGAGGCGCAGACACCGTGTGGTCGGCTCGTAGTCGGTCACGTGCACGGCGAGGCGCACATCGATGTCCAGGGCACCCGCGCTTTCATGCAGCACGGCTGACGCGTCAGGCGACGCGGTGGGAAGGACGCGGTCGGCCAGATCGATAAGGGTCACCCGACAGCCCAATCGGCGAAACGCGGTCGCCATCTCCAGGCCGATCGCGCCGGCGCCGATCACCGCGAGATGGCCGGGCGGAGCTGCGATGTCGAACAGCGACTCGTTGGTGAGGTAGCGGTCCGGCGGCAGCCCGGGGATGGGGATGCGTCGCGCGCGTGAGCCGGTGGCGATCACGATGTGCGGCGCGCTCACGGTCTGCTCACCGTCGGGGCCGCTCACGACAACGGTCCGCGGGCCGGCGAGGCGTCCGTGGCCCCAGAGCAACGTGATGTTCGGGTCCTCTTCCAACTCGCGCTGCTCACGGACGGTCAGCCCGTCGCGGGTCGTGCGAACGTCGCTCAGGATCGTCGATGGGTCGAGGGCCCCGGATGTGGCTGCCTTCGCAAGGTGGATCAGCCGTTTGCTGGGGATGCAGCCGGTGTTGGTGCAATCCCCTCCAATCACGCCGCGTTCCACCAGGGCGATCTTTTTGCCGAAACGTGCAAGGCCGATCGCGGCGGTGAGCCCCCCTGACCCGGAGCCGATGACGATGACATCGGCGGTTAGCGGCTCGCTCATCCCGGCGTCGGGTCGGGACGCAGCGGCAGCAGCCGGCGCAGCCGACGGTTCTCGTTGGGGCCGAACACGGCGTGCTGGGCGCAGGCCGGCACCAACTGGTCACTGTCAGGATGGGCCATGAGGTACGAGCAGGCTCCGAGGCGCTCCTGCGCCTCCTGGAGCTCGGGATCTGTGCTGCGCTCCCCGCGCTGAAGAAGCTGCCACGCCGGGGCAACGACCCGGGCATCCATAAAGCTGTGCATCACAAAGGTCAGTGGCCGGGGTACGTGGCGCATGGCGGTGGGCCCGGCGCGCTGGGCGAACCGTACGGCCCAGGCCGCCGCCGCCCGGATGAAATCTGGATGGCGGATCAGAACGCGGATGAGTCGGGCAAGTCGGTGGGGCCGCAGGGTTCCAAAGTCAAAACCCGGAAAGGTGCGAAGCAGTGCGTCGCGTGCCCTCAGGTCGACCGCGTTGCAATCATCGAGGAACGGTATGTAGCGGCCGGCAACGTCGACACCCCAGGTCGTGCGGTTGCAGCGAGGGTCGCCGACCTGAAGCGCCCCGCTGGGCAGTCGCACACCGGCACCGCGTTCGACCTCTCGCCACAGCGCGTCGTCATCGACGCCGCCGTCGTCCGTGGTGCGACTCCCGACGAGCGCCGCCGGCTGAAACGAGAACATGCGAAAGCCCATCCCCCGGCAGGAGCGAACGACGTCCGCGACCTGGTCGAGGTTTGCGGGTGTCACGGTCATGTTGTGAGCGAGATAGCTGCGCACACCATGTTCGCGACGCAGACGTGCGAACATTTCGCAGATCCGTTGACGTTCGGGGTGGAGTTCCGCTTCGCTCGTGGGGCGGCCAACGGCGCGGCGTCCGGCCATCGTGGAATCGACGTGCAGCGCGAAGGACAGGTGATCAAATCGTCGCCGCCCGTCGGGCCGGATTGCCAAGGCGACGAGGTAATCGTAGTCGAAGTCGCCGTGGGACATGCTCATTGGCTTGCGCCCGTGTGCCTGCATGAGCTCCAGGGCATCGCCATGAACGTCCGGGCCGAGCAGCGTGACCTCGCCCCCAATCAGCTGTGCGTGTTGGCCGGGGCCGCGCTGATCTTCGAGATAGGCCATCTGCCGGCCAATCTCACGAAGCGTGTGCTCCGCGTCGATGCGTACGGCGTTCGCCTCACGCGAGTGGTAGCACGGTGAGCATGCGAGGTTGCATTTCCGGGAACACTCCGTGGGTACCCTCGCAACCAAGGAAGCGTTGCCCCAGCATCTGGGCCGGTGTCTTGACGTTGGCCGGAAGTGTCGACCACCGCTCGGCCATGGCCCGTTCGACGTCGGGATGAACCGGGCGGGTTGCCTCGATAACCGCCTCCAAACGCCGCAGGAGGGCCGATATGGGGAAGAGGATGAAACGCATCGCCCGCCTTCTCGATGAACTCGTGGAGCAGCTCTCACCTTGCATCATCGCCGAGGCGCCGGGCGTCAGTCCTCGACGTCACATCACAGCCCCGGCACCACCGAGGGAATAGCGCGGTACGTGTCAGGTGGTCTCGCGTGGCAGGAACGTCACAATCTGCGCAAGGCGTCCGTCGTCAGCAAGCTCCACGATGTCCGTGCCGTTGATGATTGACGTCTCACCGGCGCGGACCGCCCAGTCGTAGCGAATCCAGGGTGCATGAGGGTGTCGCTGGGGTGAGCTCGTCGCGACGAGCTGCGCCGAACCAAGCTTTTGCCGTGCGGCCGCAATGAACCCTGCGATAGCGGCAGTCCCCGTAAACACTCCGTGCGGGTCCATGAGCACTGCATCGGGCGTCACGGCTCTGTCCAGGTGAGCCGCCGTTTCTGTTTCGGACGCCGCGTTCCAGGCATCCTTGTACGCGTCGAGTATGTCGCTGAGCTCCATTGAGCCTCCTTGTGGGTCGATCGACAATCGCACCCGATGCCCACGAAATACAGGGGGATCGCAGGTTCGGTCCTCACGTGGGCTCGGCGAGACAACGAAACGCGCGGCACCGATCCAGATTTCGGTGAACTAGCCGCCCGTCGCCGTGCGGGGGCTGCCGTCGCGTCGATAGGTCTGGATGTCGTTGCGCATTCCGTCGCGGACGATCACGAGGGTGCCATCGCGACGATCCTCGATGAACTTGATGATCTCGGAGATCTCCTGAACCGAAAGACCGTGGGCCAGTCGCACGGCGGCGGCCATGCGGTCGACCACCGGCAACGTGGCGACCTCGCCTTCGGACTCGGGCGGCGGAGCCACGCTCAGCGGGCGGCTGGGGGCGGGTACCTTGCGGCTTTGAAGGTGGTGCCAGCAGTACGGCGAGCCGCGAAATGGGCTCTGCTGACAGCGCTTTCCATGACCTGCCACCGCGACACAACGTGTGACCGGGCTTGCCGGCAACGAAATCACCTAGCTTTCCAAGATCCGCGTGACCAAGCGAGGAAGACGGTCGCAACGAACTCCCTGGGTTATAGCGCTCAGCGCGGCGCTCGCATATCCCCTACGGTTGCGGGAGGCCGCGCTATTTCCTAGGATTACGAGCCGGACTGCGGCGCGGTGCGCCGCTTTTCTTCGTGTTGGGACGAATTTTCACCGAAGGGTTTGCATTGACGACACAAAGCGCGAAGCTCGGAACGGTCGACCGACAGTGGTGGATCGTGGATGCAGATGGCCTGAACCTCGGTCGCCTTGCAACCGTCATCGCAGAAACCCTCGCCGGGAAGCGCTCCCCCTGGTACACGCGCCACGCGGACACCGGCGACTTCGTTGTTGTCGTCAACGCCGAGAAGGTGGCCGTCACCGGTAAGAAGCTGGAGCAGAAGAAGTACTACCGCCACTCCGGCTATCCCGGCGGCATCAAGGAACGCACCCTCGCCAAGCAGCTCGAACTCAAGCCCGAGGAAGTGCTGCGGATGGCTGTGCGCGGCATGCTCCCGCGCAACCGCTTGGGTCGCGCGCAGCTTCGCAAGCTCAAGATCTACGCCGGTGGGGCCCACCCACACACGGCACAGAAACCCGAGCCGCTTCGGCTCACCAGAAAGGCTGAGGTATGACCGACGAGACGATGGAGACCCCCGAGGCTGAGGTGGCTCCTGACACCGTCGAGGTCGAAGTTGAAGTGACCGTTGACGAGGCCGGCGAGGTTGTCGCAGTCGACGAGGCTGTTGCGCTCGTTGCGGAGGCTCCGGTGGAGCCCGTGGCCGCCCCGGTCGCGAAGCTGGCGCCCGCCACCACACCCGGTTCGGAGCGCCCGCGTGCCACGGGCAAACGCAAGACCTCCATCGCTCGCGTCATCATCCACCGCGGCGGCGACGGGTCGATCACCTGTAACGGTCGCCCCATCGACGAGTACTTCCCCCGCAAGGCCCTCGTGCGGACGGCGCGCTCGCCTCTCACGGTCTCGGGGCTCGACGGCCAGGTGTCGATTGTCGCCCGCCTCAACGGCGGTGGCGTCACGGGCCAGGCCGGCGCGCTGCGCCACGGCATCGCCCGGGCGCTCGTGGAGCTTGACGAGAACCTGCGCACGCAGCTGAAGCGTGAAGGATTCCTCGCTCGCGACTCCCGTATCAAGGAGCGCAAGAAGGCCGGTCTTCGCGGCGCCCGTAAGCGCCCGCAGTTCTCGAAGCGCTAAGCCCAAAGAACAGAGGGTCCGTGGGATCGACACAACCGACGCGCAAGCTGTTCGGAACGGACGGGGTTCGTGGGGTTGCCAACCGCGACCTCACCCCCGAGCTGGCACTGGCGGTTGGGCGCGGTTTGGGTGCTCGACTCTCGCCGGGCTCGGTCGTCCTTGTCGGTCGCGACACCCGGCGCAGCGGGGCAATGCTGGAAGCGGCGCTTGCCGCCGGTTTGGCCAGCGCCGGGATTGACGTCGAGCTGGGCGGAGTGCTGCCCACCCCGGCAGTCGCCGAGCTCGTCGCACGAGGGTCGCAGGCTGCCGGTGTCGTCATCAGTGCCAGCCACAACCCCTACCCCGACAACGGCATCAAGCTGTTCGGAGCCGACGGTTTCAAACTTCCCGACCACGAAGAGATCGCTGTCGAGCAGGCGATGGAAGCGGCCGGCGAGCGTCCCGAAGCCGCCGCAGTGGGCGCAATGGCCCCGTGGCCCGACGGCCTCGAGCACTACGTCAGCGGGCTTCTCTCACGCTTCCCCAACGACCTGTCGGCAGTGCGTTTGGTGATCGATTGCGCCAACGGCGCAACCGTGGAGACGGCACACCGCACCCTCGCGGCTTTGGGGGCGCAGGTGGTGGACGTCATCGGCGGTGAACCCGATGGCGTCAACATCAACGTGGAATGCGGCTCCACGCACCTCGCCCCGTTGTCGCGAGCCGTTGTTGAGAGCGGCGCGGCCCTGGGATTGGCGTTCGACGGCGACGGTGACCGCGTGCTGGCGGTCGATCACACGGGCGCCATCGTCGACGGCGACCAGATCTTGGCCATCCTCGCTCTGCGACTTCGCGATCGAGGTGAGCTCGATGGTGGGGCTGTTGTCACGACCACCATGACCAACCTTGGGTTTCGCAAAGCGATGAGCGCCGAGGGTATCGAGGTGCGATGGACCGACGTCGGCGACCGTTACGTGCTGGAGGAGATGCGCTCCGGGGGATTCGTCATCGGTGGTGAGCAGAGCGGTCACCTCATCAACCTGCGCTCCGGGCCGACGGGCGACGGCCTCGCCGCCGGGCTGCAGCTGTTGAATGCCGTCGCCGAGTCGGGACGGACGCTGGCGGATCTCGCCTCCGTGGTTGTCCGCCTGCCGCAGAAACTGGTGAATCTCCGGGTTGCGAACAAGGAACGCCTGTCGGGGGCCGAGGCCGTTTGGGCTGCGGTGGCCCAGTGTGAACGCGAGCTGGGCGAGGACGGACGCGTTGTGGTGCGCTCGTCCGGTACTGAGCCGCTGGTGCGCGTGATGGTCGAAGCGCCCACCGATGCCGACTGCGAACGGTGGTGCGATGCCCTCGTCGCTGTGGCGCGCGACGCTCTGGGGGGATAATTCGCAAACGCGAGAGGTTGACCACAACGGCATTTGTGCCGATGGTTAACACCTCATCACGAAGGAGCGGTCGAAATGTGCGGCATCATCGGCTATGTGGGACCTCGGGCCTGTAAAGACCTGATTCTCAATGGTTTGGAGCGCCTCGAGTACCGCGGGTACGACTCCGCCGGCTTCGCCCTGCTCGATGCGCGTGATGGTGACGTCTCCACGGTGCGCGCGGTTGGGAACCTTGCTGCGCTGCGCGAGGCCGCCGGTGACAACCACTCGGGTGCCACAACCGGGTTGGGCCACACCCGGTGGGCCACGCACGGCAAGGTCACCGAGCAGAACGCCCACCCGCACTTCGACCAGAGTGGAAACGTTGCCGTGGTGATGAACGGCATCATCGAGAACTACGTCGATCTGCGCTCCGACCTGGCGGGGCAGGGCATCGCCTTCACCAGCGAGACCGACACTGAAGTTATCCCGCACCTCATCGGTTTGGCCTACGACGGCGACTTGGTCGCCGCCGTGCGGCAGGTTCTCCCGAAGCTCCAAGGGCACTACGCCTTCGTCGCGATGCACGCATCCGAGCCCGGAAAGCTCGTGGGCGCGCGCAAGGAATGCCCGTTGGTGGTGGGTGTCGGCGACGGGGAGCGGTTTTTCGGCTCAGCCATCCCCGCATTTCTGAAAGAGACTCAGGACATCCAGCTGATCGAAAACGGCGAGATCGTCCTGCTCGAACCCCACCAAACGACGGTTTGGAATGGTGGTCCTGAGCCAGTCGTCCGTGATATCACCCGCGTGCAAATGGACCTCGACGCCGCCGAAAAAGGTGGGCACGAGACGTTCATGCTCAAAGAAATCTACGAGCAGCCCGCCGCACTGTGGGACACGATCGGTGACCGCCTCAACGAGGACGGCACCGTCGAGATCACCGAGCTTGGCATGGACGACGCCCAACTGGCGCGCGTGGAGCGCATCCACATCGTGGCCTGCGGCACCTCGTATCACGCCGGCCTCGTCGGCCGGTACCTCATCGAAGACTGGGCACGCGTGCCCGTCCACATCGAGGTGGCCAGCGAGTATCGCTACCGCACGTGCCTGGCAGGCCCCGGCGACATCGTCATCGGCATCACCCAAAGCGGTGAGTCGGCCGACACGCTGGCCGCCATGCGTGTGGCACGCGAGCGCGGCGCCCACGTGGTTGCGCTCACCAACATCATGGGTTCGCAAGCTACCCGTGACGCTGACGGCATCATCTTCACCCGCGCGGGCCTCGAGATCAGCGTCGCCGCAACGAAAACCCACACCGCGCAGATCATGGCCCTCGCGCTGTTTGCGCTGAAGCTCGGCCGTTTGAAGTGGGCACTGACGTCGTCGGGGGCAACCGACATCGCCGCCGACCTCATGGCGCTTCCCGACCTCGTGAAGAACTACCTCGAGTCGCCCGCTCCGGCGCAGGTGGCCGAGGTTGCCGGTCGCTACTTCGACAAGCCGTTCTTCCTCTACCTGGGTCGTCACGTGGGCGTGCCCGTGTGTTTCGAGGGTGCGTTGAAGTTGAAGGAGATCAGCTACATCCCCACCGAGGCCTATCCGGCCGGTGAGATGAAACACGGTCCGATCGCCCTGTTGGAGGAAGGCTCACCCGTCGTGGTCGTTGCCACCGACGGCCACGTGTTCGACAAGGTCGTCTCCAACATCCAGGAAGTGCGCGCCCGCGGCGCCCAGGTCATTGCCGTCGCCACCGAGGGCAACCACCTCATCGAAGAGCACGCCGACGACGTGCTGTGGGTCCCCAAAACGCCGTCGATTCTGGCACCGATCACCGCCAACGTCCCGCTCCAGCTGTTTGCCTACGCCGTGGCCCGCGCCAAGGGCCTCAACGTCGACCAGCCACGCAACCTGGCCAAGACCGTCACCGTCGAGTAACCCGGTCAGAAGCTGATGAGGGAGCACTTCTGTTGCGGTGCTCGTTACACTCTCTCCATGGACCGCGTGCGCATCTATCACTACCCCAACTGAGGCTCCTCCAGCAATGCCGTGCGCATTGCCGAAGAGCTGGACGTCGAGCACGAGATCGTGCTCTACCAAAAAACCCCGCCCGACGCCGCTGAGCTTCGGTGGCTGGTCGACCACCTGGAGGACCCGGCAACGGACCTCGTGCGCCGCGACAGCCTCTTCAAAAAGCTCGGCCTCACCGACGAGGATGTTCAGTCACCGGAGCAGGTCGTCGACATCATCGTCAAACACAAGATGCTGCTGCAGCGCCCGGTTGTCGTCCGTGGTGACCGAGCCATCATCGGCCGCCCAAAGGACCGCGTGCGCGACCTGCTGTCCTCGGCTGCCTGAATCGGTGCGCGGTAACGACTGACGGCACGGTCGCGGGTGACGAGAGTGACTCCTTCACGTCGCGTGCTCATGTCGTTCTCGTGTGCCTCGATCATCGCTCGGGCACCTCCGGGGAGCTCATCGGGGTCATTCAGTTCTCCACGAACCGCCTGCGTGCCGGACAGGAGTCTCACGGCTCCGTCGGATCGTTGACGGTGCGAGCGATTTCCGCGTTGACCTGACGGGCTGTCCCGGTCGGGGGCGAGCTTGGGCTTTCCTTCCCATGCGCCCAGTTTTCGAGGTTCGCGTCGCGTCGTGGCGGGAATCAACTGAACGAGGGGCGTCCCGTCCCGTGCGATGACGATTTCCTCACCCGCTCGCGCGCGTTCGATGAGGGGCGAAAGATTCGTCGTCGCCTCGGAGATGTTTACCTGGGACAGGGTTGGTCTATTCGCGCATCCGTCTGTCCGCTCAATCCAGCTGGTGCTGCGGGATGAGGCCTCCCGTGGATGACGTGCTGCGCGAGATGGCCAGCGCAGCGACTCCGGCGGCGATGCCCAAGGCCCCCGCGCCGACGAAGGCGACGATGTAGTCGCCGAACTGCTCCCGCATGGCGCCAGCCAGCCAGGCGGCCATCGCGCCGCCGAACATGTGCGACGCGAAGACCCAACCGAAAACGACCGACGCCTGATCCGGGCCGAACACCTCGTTGGTCAACGCCACGGTGGGAGGGACGGTGGCGACCCAGTCGAGGCCGTAGACGATGGCGAACGCGATGAGCACGCCGTGATGTACCTCGGCCAGCAGGAACGGCAGCGCCGCCAGGGAAACGCCGCGCAGCACGTAGTAGATGAGGAGCAGCTTCCGCGGGTCCATTCGGTCGGTGAGCCACCCGGACCCGGTGCTGCCGATGATGTCGAACACGCCGATCACGGCGAGAAGGCCGGCGGCGGTCACCTCGGGGATGCCGTGGTCGTGCGACGCGGGGATGAAGTGGGTCTGAACGGCCCCGTTGGTCGTCCACCCACAGACGAAGAACGTGCCGGCCAACAGCCAGAAGTCGCGCCTGCCGGAGACGTTGCGAAGCACGGTGAAGGGCTTCCGGAACGGATTGCCGGATGGTTGTGGCGGCGGGAGGTATCCGTCGTCGGATCCATACGGGGTAAGGTCCTTGTCCGAGGGGAACTCGCGCATGAGAAGAGCCACGATCGGCAGGAACACAGCGGCCGTGATCGCCACAATCGCGGCGGCCCACCGCCAGCCAAAATCACGCGTGATCCACGCCAGAAGGGGTAAAAAAACGAGGTTGCCCGTGGCGAAGCTCGCTGCCAACGCCCCGGTGACGAGTCCTCGGCGTTTCACGAACCAGCGAGTCGCCACCACCGCCGACAGCGGGATGGAAATCGCCCCCGTGGCGCTTCCGATGACGACGCCCCAGAGGATGTTGAGGTGCCAGAGAGCTGTCATCACGGTTGTCAGCGCGGCACCGACGCCAACCGCCCCGATGGCGAAGAGCATCACCTGGCGTGCTCCCAGGCGTTCGACGATGGCTGCGGAGAAGGGTGCGGCAAGGCCGTAGAAGACGAGGTTGATCGATACCGCCAACGCCACCTGGTCGCGGGTCCAGTCGAACTCCTCCTCGAAGGGGACCAAAAAGACGCCAACGGTTGAGCGGAATCCGGCCGAGGCAAGAAGTGCGAGGAACGTCACCCCAGCGACCACCCACGCGTAGTGAATGCGACGCGGATTCACGAGCGGGAACATAGCGATCGTCGCCCAAGTAGCGTGTCGGCATGCCTCCGGCTGCTCGCCATCGCCGTGACCTCCCGGCCATTCCTCCGTACCCCATCCCCGTAACCGACGTGGTGATCGAGATCCGTGCCGATCCTCGTCGCCCGGGTGGGCGGCTGGTTTTGCAGGACGGCGTTGAGTCGAGCTATGTCGACATCGCCGATCCCACCCGTCTGGAGTTCGAATACCAGCGCCATCTGGCGCGTGTCATCGACATGGTGCACCCCAAGCGCTTGCCACTGCGCATGCTGCAGATCGGTGGCGGACCGTGCGCCGTCCCGCGCTATCTCGACGCCACACGGAAGGACCTGCGGGCCACGGTCGTCGAAATCGACCCCGGGGTGATTGCGGTGGCCGTCGATCACTTGGGCCTCGTGCCATCGGATCGGCTCGAGGTGCGAATCGGGGATGGCCGACAGGTGCTCGCGGATCTGTCCGATGCTTCGCTCGATGTGGTGATCGTGGATGCGTTCGACGGTGTGGTCGTTCCGCATCATCTCCTGACCCGCCAGTTTCGGCAGCAGGTCCGCCGAGTTCTCCGTCCGGGTGGCCTTCACATGGTCAACCTCATCGATATCCCGCCGATGGGCTTGGCGGCCGCCGCCATCTCAACACTGCGCGAGGATGCGGCAACGGTCGTGGTGCTCGCCGATGCCGAGACCATCGCGCGACGGAGCTCCGGCAACGTCGTGGTGGCCGCAACCGACGGGGAGATCGCCACCGAAACGTTGACCCTCACGGCCGGGCGTGACCCGGATCCCTGGGAGGTGCTGTGGGGACGCAAGTGCGATCGTTTCGTGGGTGAGGCTGCGTCGCTTGACGACGACGTCGAACCCCAACACGCGTTGGCGGTTCTGGGGCCCCTGTTCGGTCGTCGGCGTCGTCGTGAGGAGGCAGAATGATCGTCGGCGTCGGTGTTGATGTGATGGAGATCGACCGTTTTGCCGCGTCGCTTGCTCGCCAGCCGCGACTGGCGGAACGGTGCTTCACCCCCGACGAGATCGCCTACTGCGCCGCTAAACCCTTTCCGCCGCAGCATTTCGCCGCGCGATTTGCGGCGAAGGAAGCGGTGGGGAAGGCGCTGGGACGTGGAATGACCCGTTGGCGCGAGGTGGAGGTGGTGCGCGGGCGTGGGGCGCCGACCGTCGCATTGCACGATCACTACGCCGAATGGGCGGCCCGACGTGGTATCACCCACATTCACCTGTCGCTCACCCATAGCCGCGGGATTGCCGTGGCCGTTGCCATCGTGGAGCGGCTCGACGAGGTGTGATCGCCGCGAGTTGCCTGGTGCGCGGCGCGTAGGATCTTTCTCATGACGACTGCACGTTCCTCACTCGATCCGCCCGTCGAGGGCGCAGAGCCGCTCTTTGACTCGGCGGCGCTTCGCACCGCCGATCGGCGTGCCAGTGAACGGCATCGCATCCCGTCCCTCCTCCTGATGGATCGCGCGAGCCGAGCCGCTGCGGACGTGATTTGTGCGGCCTACCCGGCCGAGCGGGCGGCACTGGTCGTCTGCGGCTCAGGAAACAACGGGGGTGACGGGTACGCGGTGGCTCGCCACCTGGCCGATGCCGGGTGGGAGGTTGAGATCGCCACGCCACGCGGATGTCGGCCGGAGACACCCGACGCCATGACCATGGCAACAATCGTCAAGACCCTCGGCATCCGCCCACGCACCTACACCTCGGCGCTGCTCAGCTCACCGCGCGTCGTGGTTGACGCGCTTCTGGGCATCGGTGCCCATGGCGCGCCCCGTGGGGCGATCGGGTCCGTGGTTGGTGAGCTCGCCAAGTCGGCCTCGCGGGTGGTGTCGCTCGACGTGCCGTCGGGGGTTGATGCCGATACCGGCCAGGTGCTCGGCGCCGCCGTGTGCGCTGCTCACACGGTGACCTTTCATGGCGACAAACCCGGCCTTCACATCACGCCGGGACGGGTGAACGCGGGAATCGTGACCGTGGTTGACATCGGCATTCCGTCCACGGTGGCCTCGGCGCCGAGCGGATGGCTCCTCGGTGACGCGGTCGCTGACATCCCCGCGCGCCCGGCTGGGGCCGACAAGTACTCGGCGGGGGCCGTGCTGGTGGTGGCGGGCTCACCCGGCATGACCGGCGCTGCGATCCTCTGCTCCCGCGCCGCGTTGCGGGCGGGGGCCGGCCTGGTCGTGACGGCCACGCCCGCGACGGCCCAGTCGCTCGTGGCGGATGGCGCCCCCGAGGTCATGGTTGTGGCGATCCCCGATATCGAGGGTGCGTTCACCTCCGCATCGGTCGATCGCGTGGTGGCCGAGGCGGAGCGCGTCGGGGCGGTTGCGCTCGGACCGGGCATCGGACGCTCCGGGGCCACGACCGCCTTCGTCCGGGCCATTCTCGAGGCGGTCGACAAGCCTGTCGTGATCGACGCCGACGGGCTGTGGCACCTGGCGGCACGGCCGACGTGGCTGCGCAAACGCCAGTCACCCACCATCATCACCCCGCATGCGGGCGAGGCCGCCCGCCTCCTGGGGACTGACCGCGACTCTGTCGATAACGCCCGGCTCTCAACGGCGCGGCGCCTCGCCGACCGCACTGGGGCGGTCACTCTCTTGAAAGGCTCGGGAACGATCATCGCCGACCCCGATGGAACGGCAATCGTCGATGGCATCGGGACGTCGGCGCTTGCCACTGCCGGTACCGGCGACGTGCTCACGGGCGTCGTTTCGGCGCGACTCGCGGCCGGTGTTCCGGCTCTTCGCGCGGCAGCGCTTGCGGTGGCCGTTCACGGCCGGGCGGGAATCGCCGCGGGGCGGGGGCGCGGTACCGTCGCCGGGGACGTCATCGAGCAACTGTCGTTCGTCGGTGCCGGTCGTGACTGAGCGGAGCGTCGCGAGCATCGACCGAGGCGCGATCCGCCACAACGTTGCCACACTCAGGCGCATCGCGGGGCGCGCCGAGATGTGTGCCGTGGTGAAGGCCGACGGCTACGGGCACGGGGCGGTCACCGCGGCACTCAGCGCGCTCGAGGCGGGCGCCACGCACCTCGGTGTGGCTGCCGTGTGCGAAGCGGAGCAGCTTCGAGCGGCGGGAATCACTGCGCCCGTGGTGATGTGGGGACCCCTCATTGGCGATGAATGGGCGCGCGCCGCGGCGACGCGGTGCGAGATCGCCCTATGGGCGCCGGAGGCGGCGGCGAGGGCCGTGGCCGCCGGTATCCGGCGGGTACACCTGAAAATCGACACGGGAATGGGGCGACTGGGTGCCCGCAGCGATGTCGTGGCCGATCTCACCGCCGCGGTCACGGGCACCGAGCTTGAGGTGGTGGGCATCATGACGCACTTCGCGACCGCCGATGAACGCGACGGTGAGAACGCGGGTTTCATGAGCGAGCAGCTCGTGCGATTTCGCGCACAGCTCGGACCGTTGCGCGCGATGTTCCCCGCGGCGCGCGTTCATGCCGCCAACTCAGCCGCCACGCTCCGAAGTTCGGATACGCATTTCGACATGGTGCGCTGCGGTATCGCCATCTACGGCTGCTCGCCGTTTGGCGACGACCCGGCGGTGCACGGGCTGATCCCGGCGATGCGCGTGGCCTCGTACCTGGCGTCGGTCAAGCCCATCCTCGGCCGGGAAAGCGTGGGATACGGCCGGCGGTGGAAGGCCGCGCGTGGCAGCTTCATCGGCGCGGTGCCGGTGGGTTACGCCGACGGGTACCCCCGTGCACACGCGAACAACGCCCAAGTGCTGGTGGGGGGGCGTCGTGTGCCCGTGGTGGGGATGATCTCCATGGATCAACTCACCGTCGACTTGGGGCCCGAGTCTCCGGACGGGGTGGGCGACGAGGTTGTCCTTTTGGGGGCCCAGGGTACCGAGCGCATCACGGCAGAGGAACTCGGTACCTGGCGTGACACGATCAACTACGAGGTGACCTGCGCCATCGGCGCACGGGTGCGCCGCAGCGACTCCGAATGACCGACCGGCTGGCCGAGCTGTCGTCGCCGCTTGCGGCGATCGATGCACCCGCGTGGATCGTGGGTGGTGGGCTCCGCGACGGGCTCCTCGGCCGTCGGGTCGACGACATCGATGTCGCCCTGGATGGCGACGCCGCCGTGGCGTCTCAGGCGCTCGCACGCGCGCATCGCGCGGGGCGATTCCCGTTGTCGGACCAGTTTGGCGCCTGGCGCGTCCACGGTGGCTCCCTGCCCGCAACGGTCGACATCACCCCTCTTCAGGGTGAAACTCTCACAGAGGATCTCGCCCGACGAGACCTCACGGTCAACGCGCTGGCGCTGCCGGTTGGCGGTGGTGACGTGGTCGACCTTCACGGTGGACGCCGTGACCTGGAGGCGCGGGTACTGCGCATGGTGGGGCCCGACGCCTTCCAGTCCGACCCGGTGCGATTGGCGCGCCTGGCCCGGCTTGCGACCCAACTGGGGTTTACGATCGACAGTGATACCCAGTTGCGCGCACGGATGGATGCCCCACACATCGTCCGGTCGCCCGGCGAGCGGGTGATGGATGAGCTGCGCCGCATCGCGCGTCTGGCCGATGCCTGGCGCGGTTTCGCGACACTCGATGACATCGGTGTGCTGGGGGTGCTCATCCCCGAGCTCGAGGAGGGACGTGGCCTGGAGCAAACGCCCTATCACCACAAGGACGTCTTGGGTCACACGCTTGAGGTGGTGCAGCGCATCTGCGAGATCCGCGCTGACCCTTCTTCGGTCTTTCGCGCAACTGGGCCGCGTATCGCCGCGGCGCTGGCCGAGCCGCTCGCGGACGACCTCACCCGTGGTGAGGCGCTGGTTTTTGCGGGCCTCTTCCACGACATGGCGAAGGCGGAAACATATGAAGTGACGCCGGAGGGACGCGCCACGTTCTTCCATCATGACCGGCGTGGAGCGGAGCAGGCCACCGAGTGGTGTGTGCGGTTCAAGACCTCGGCCACGTTTCGCGACACCATGAGCCTCTGCGTGCGAAAGCACTTGGCGCTGGGGTTCATGGTTCACCGCCAACCGCTGTCGCTGCGCCACATCCACCGGTACATGGAAGCGACGGCGGGCGCCGACGTGGAGCTGCTGGTGCTTTCCGTCGCCGATCGCCTGGCGACCGATGGTCCTCGCACGACTCCACCCCAGATCGATCGCCACCTGGCCATCGCCCGCGACGTCGCCCGGTGGATGTTCGAGCTGAAGGACCGTGGACCGGTGCGTCCACTGCGAAACGGCGCGGAGTTGGCCGAGCTGCTGGGTCGCATTCCCGGGCCCTGGACATCAGAGCTTCTGTCTGCCCTGCGTGAAGAGCAGGTCGTCGGTCGCGTGACCACCATCGCCCAGACCGAGCGGTTCGCGCGTTCCTGGGCCGACGCCCACCCTGCCGCGTAGTCTCACCGTCGATGGTTCGTTTGACCCGCATCTACACCCGCCTCGGCGACGGCGGCGACACCCACCTCGGCGACATGAGCCGCGTGCGCAAGACCGACGTGCGCGTCATGGCCTACGGCGATGTCGACGAACTCAACAGTGTTCTTGGGGTGGCGCGCCTTGCTGACCTTCCGGCCCCGTACGACGCGTGGCTTGGCCGCATCCAGAACGACTTGTTCGACTTGGGCGCCGACCTTTGCGTGCCAGAAGGGGGCGATGAAAAGCGCCTGCGTGTGACGGCGGAGCAGGTCACACGTCTCGAGGGGTGGTGCGATCAGATCAATGCCTCCTTGCCGGACCTCACCAGCTTCGTTCTGCCGGGCGGAAGTTCGGGTGGCGCGTGGCTTCACCTCGCCCGCACGGCATGTCGTCGTGCCGAACGTTCCGTGGTGGCGCTGGGTGACGCGCAGCCCATCAATGAGAACGCGGTGACCTATCTCAACCGGCTCTCCGACCTGTGCTTCATCCTCGCCCGCGGAGCCAACGCAGGCGGAGCGGGCGATGTGATGTGGGTGCCCGGCGGACCGGCGGACACCCCGTAGCGGTCGCGTGTGCTACACCGCAGCGAGACCCCGTGCTGACGGACCGATGTAGCGGGCTGAGGGGCGAATGAGTCGCCCCGTGGCGTGTTGTTCGAGAATGTGAGCCGACCAGCCGGCCGTACGAGAGCAAGCAAAGAGCGCCGGGGCCAGCTGCGGTGGCACCTCGGCCGCATCCAGAACGACGGCTGACCAGTACTCCACATTCGTGGCCAGGACACGGTCGGGTTTACGTCGCGCCAGCTCGGCCAGGGCAATGGCCTCCACTTCGGCGGCGATGAGGTAACGGCGAGCCCCGAGATCCTTGGCAGTGCGGCGAAGCAGCCGGGCCCGGGGGTCCTCCGCGCGGTAGACGCGGTGGCCAAATCCCATGAGCCGCTCCCCACCGTCCAGTATCCCGCGGATGTACGCGGTGATGTCACCGGACTCGGCCGCTCCATCGAGCAACGGCAGTACTCGGGCAGGTGCGCCACCGTGAAGTGGGCCGGACAGGGCGCCCACCGCGGCGGCCAGTGCGGCGGCGCAATCGGCGCCGGTGGACGCAACGATGCGTGCGGTGAACGTGGATGCGTTGAGCCCGTGTTCTGCCGTGCACGCCCAGTAGGTGTCGAGTGCGCGGGAGTGCTGCGCGTCAATCTCACCACGCCACTCCCACAGAAACCGCTCGGCGGCGCCCAGGCCGGGTGGCATGACCGTCATCGGTGGGGAATGTCCGTCGGCGAAGCGGGCGGCTTGCGCCGTGAGCGACAACATCGCGGCGGACACCCGGCGGAGATCCTCCCGTGCCGCGCCGTGCGTGAGGTCGATCAACGGTCGCAGACCCCACTGGCCGGACAGTCGCGCGGTGGCGGCGTGGAGGTCGCTCATCGGGTTGCCCGTTGCGCCGATCAGCTCGGACGGCTCCGATGCTCCGAGCCCCGGCTGGGGTGATTCGTCGACCAAAAGTCCCCACACCTGGTCAAACGCCACCACGCCGGCGATCTCTTCCAGATCGACGCCCCGGTAGCGCAGCGCCCCACCGTCTCGGTCGGGTTCGGCGATCTCGGTCTCGAATGCCACAACCCCTTCCAACCCTGCGGGAACATCAATCATTGCCGGGCTCCTTTCATGTTGTGATCAAGGGTGGCGCGGCGTGAGACCATAATCAATGTTGATTAGTATAATCAACCCATGGGCGACGATCTTCTCGATGCCGCGACAGCCGCCGAGGCACTCGGGGTGTCACGGGCGACCCTCTACGCATATGTCAGTCGTGGGCTCCTCACGTCTGAGCCGGGCCCCGGACCGGGGCGGGAGCGCCGCTACCCACGAGCTGCGATCGAGCAGCTCCGGGCCAACCGGGGTCGGACCGGCCCGACGTCGGGTGCCCGGGCGTCGCTCTTTTGGGGTCTGCCGGTGGTGGACTCGGCGCTGACCCTCATCCAGGACGGTCAGCTCTTCTATCGCGGACACAGTGCGACGGCACTCTCGGACTCAACGTCACTGGAGGTGGTGGCCGAGCTGCTGTGGACCGGGCGTCGTGACCGCATCAGCGGTGAGTTCCCGATGGCCGACGGTCGCCGCGCTCCGTCCGATGAGTCGTTGGCGTCGGCGCTGTCACAGGCGCTGCTGCGAGCGGCCGAGTCAACCTCGGTGACGCTGAGCACGCCCCGCGAGGCGAATCATGTTCGGGCGGCCGCCCTCGTCGCGACGATTTTTGCCGCGGCCGGGGCCCGTGGCGCCGGTCCGCTCGCAGAACGACTCGCTCGGGGTTGGCAAACGAACCGCGTCGACGACCTGAACGCCGCCCTCGTCCTCTGTGCCGACCATGAGCTGAACGTGAGCTCGTTCACCGCGCGATGTGTGGCGTCAGCCGATACAAAGCTCGAGCAGGTCGTGATTGCTGCTCTGGCGGCGCTTCAGGGGCGGCGCCACGGGGGCCAGTACCTGCTCGTGGAGGAACTCCTCGGCGATTCCTCTCGCCACGGGATGCGCCGCGCCATCGATCGGTGCATGGTGGCCCAGGGAGGTGTCCCGGGCTTTGGTCACCGTCTCTATCCGGGCGGCGACCCTCGTGCAACAGCCCTGCTTCGCCGTGCCGGCCTCGGCTCCGGCCGGGCAACCGACATCAGCCGTTTGATTGACGTCGCCGAAGCCGACTTCGGCCTGCGACCAAACCTCGATCTCGGGTTGGTCGCTCTGGTTCTCTCGATGGGACTTCCCGCCGACCGGGCGTTCGCGCTATTTGCCCTCGGCCGCAGTGTGGGGTGGATCGCTCACGCATTCGAGGCATGGGACGACGGGCGGCTGGTTCGGCCCCGGGCGCGTTACGTGGGCGAGGAGCCGGTCTCGACCTCGGTGAGTTGAAACCAGTAGAAGCCGCGGGCGCCCAGGGTCAACAGATACGGCGACTCGGTGATCTCCGGAAAGAGGGAACCCCCGACCATCTCCACCGGGGTCATGCCGGCAAAGTGCGCGAGGTCAAGCTCCACGGCTTGCGCCGAGCGAGCCAGGTTGTGGACGCAAACCACCCGGTCGTGCCCGTTTGCGCGGGCGTGGGCGAACACGCGGTGGTTTGTGGTCGTCAGTCGCTCGTAACTGCCGAGGCCAAACACGGGATGCTGCTTGCGAAGAGCGATGAACTGTTGGGTCCAGCGCAGGAGGGAGGTTGACGAGCGAAGCTGCGCCTCGACGTTCACCGCCGTGTAGCCATGGACCGGGTCCATGAGCGGCGGGGCGTAGAGCGCCGCGAAGTCCGCCCGGGAGAAGCCGGCGTTGCGGTCGCTGCTCCAATGCATGGGGGTGCGCACCCCGTCACGGTCGCCGAGATAGATGTTGTCGCCCATGCCGATCTCATCGCCGTAGTACAGCACCGGGCTCCCCGGCAGCGAGAACAGAATGGCGGTGAGGAGCTCGATCTCGTCGCGGCCGTTGTCGAGGAGCGGAGCGAGGCGCCGCCGAATTCCGATGTTGAGCTTCATACGTGGGTCTTTGGCGTACTCCGCATACATGTAGTCGCGGTCCTCGTCGGTGACCATCTGAAGGGTCAGCTCGTCGTGGTTTCGCAGAAAGAGCCCCCACTGGCAGGTGTCGGGAATCGTGGGGGTTTGATCGAGAATCTCGATGATCGGTGTGGCCGTCTCACGGCGCAGCGCCATGAACATGCGCGGCATCAGGGGAAAGTGAAAGGCCATGTGGCACTCGTCGCCCACGCCGAAGTAATGCACCACGTCGGGCGGCCATTGATCGACCTCCGCGAGAAGTACCCGGTCGGGGTAGCTTTCGTCGATCTCGCGTCGCACCCGCTTGAGGTAGGCGTGGGTCTCGAGCAGGTTCTCGCACGTCGTCCCGTCTTGCTCGAACAGGAAGGGCACGGCGTCAAGCCGGAACCCATCGATGCCCAGGTCGAGCCAGAACCGCAGCACCTGCAGCATCATGTCCTGAACCTCGACGCTGTCGTAGTTCAGGTCGGGCTGGTGGTGAAAGAAACGGTGCCAGTAGTAGGCGCCGGCCTGGTCGTCCCACGTCCAGTTCGACGTTTCGGTGTCGACGAAGATGATCGGTGCGTCCTCGTATCGGTGGACGGTGTCGCTCCACACGTACCAGTCGCGCTTGGGGTTGTCCGGCGATGAGCGCGATTCCTGAAACCACGCGTGGTCGATGGACGTGTGGTTCATGACAAGGTCGGTGATCACCCGCAGTCCCCGGGCATGCGCCGCGTCGATGAGCTCCTTGAGGTCGTCGAGCGTCCCGTAGTCGGGGTGGATGTCGAGGTGGTTGGCGATGTCGTAGCCGCCGTCGCGCAGGGGTGACGGATGCACGGGCAGGAGCCAGAGGCAATCGACGCCCAACCATTCGATGTAGTCGAGCTTCTCGAGCAGGCCACGCAGGTCGCCGTTGCCGTCACCGTTGCCGTCGTAAAAGCCCCGCACGTGAACTTCGTAGAACACGGCGGTCTTGAACCACAGGGGTTGTGGACGGTTCAGCTCGGCGGGGTCAAGTGCACTCATCAGACGTCACCGCGATGAGCATGACCGACGTGGCGGGGGAGACACATCGCGGCAGCATGCCCGATCGCGCGGTCGCACGCCGCCCGGCAGGTCGGGGCTACGCCGGCTGCGGTCGGGGACGGGTTCGGGTGCGTTCGATCAGGATCGCGGCGCCAAGGGCGACGAGAGCCAGCCCGAACAGCTGGGCGGTTGTCAGGCCCAGGGCCACGCTGTCGTTTCGTCGGATGAACTCGATGAGAAAACGCTCTGTGCCGGCGAACACACACCACAGGCCGAAAAGTTGCCAGGGACGGTCCAGCCGACCGCGCAGCCGCCACAGCACGTAGAAGACGATGATCATGGCGGCCGTCTCGTAAACCGGGGTGGGGTGGACGATCTCGGTGGTGGGGACCTCCCCATCGGGGAAACTCATGGCCCAGGGAAGGGAGCTTGCCGATCCGTAGTCGCCGTCCCCGGAGAGCTGGCAGCCGATACGGCCAACCGCGTAGGCCAGCGCAATGCCCGGTGCGGCAATATTGGCGGCAAGGCCCCAGGGCAGCTTGCGCAATGACGCCACGGCCAGCACGCCGATGGCGCCGCCGATGAAGCCGCCCCACCACACCAGCCCCGTGCCCGAGAACACCCCGGCGTCGGAGCCGCTTTGGATGAGGTAGTCGATCCGGGCGCCGAGAAAGCCGCAGACTCCGGCGGCCAACGCCATTTCCCAGCCGATGACCGAATCGCGTCCCCGGTCGGCCAGGTCACGTGAGATGAAGTACGCCGTCACGATGAGGGCGAGGGCCACCATCAGCCCGAAGCTATGGAGTGTGAAGGGTCCGATGGTGAAGAGGTCGGGAATCATGTGGGTGTGGCGGTCCCGTCAGCTTCGTTCGTGGCGGGAGAATCCGCACGACGTGCGCGGATGCGCGCGAGGATGAGCCCGAGAGCGGGAACGCCCATGAAAACGCTTGGGCCGCTTTGACAAACCATGCACATGGACGGTCTCCAGGGATGAGGGATGACGCGTACGATAACGCGGTAACGCTAGTGCTGATGCCCAGCATGGTCATCGGCGAGGGCAGCGATTTCATCGTCACCAAGGCGGGCCGCGAGTGCGGCGGCAATGGCGGTGGTGACGGGAACGGCTGCGATCAAGCCGATCGAGCCAACGAGCATCGAGACCACGTCGGCGGCCACGACCTCGCTGTTGAGCGAATCCGAAAATGACGAGTCGGCCGCGGAGAAGATCAAGAGCGTGGGAAGCGCCGCGCCGGCGTAGGCGAGAACCAGCGTGTTGACCGTCGCCAGGATGTGGTCGTTGCCGACGCTCAGGGCACCACGAAACAGCTGACGAAAGCTCAGCGACGGGTTGGCTCGGCGGAGAGCCATGACGGTCGACGCTTGGCTGACCGTGAGGTCATCGAGCACGCCGAGTGCCCCGATGACGATGCCGGCGATGAGCAGACCGACGATGGAGATTTCGTTTGACGCCGCGCGGAGAAAGAGGGCCTCCTCCGACGCGCGCCCCGTGAGGTGGGTCAACCCCGTGGCGATCTGGGCGAGGATGACGGTGGCCAGGAGGCTCGACGCTGTTCCCACCACCGCCGACAGGGACTTCACGCCGATTCCGTACGCCAGGGGAATGGTGATGAGGGTGATGGCGAGCGCCCCCACCAGCGCCACCAGCAGCGGTTCATTGCCCCGCACGATTGACGGGACGATGAACGCCACAACCAGCATCAAGCTGACACCCAGGGCAAAAAGCGCCCGAACGCCACGAAAGCGGGTTGTCGCGATGATCGCGAGGGCGAAGCCGATGGCCAACCACCCCATCGGCGTTCGTCGCTCGAAGTCGCTGAAACCGAACTCATCGGTCGGGATGGCGTTGGGATCGTCCGGGTTGAGCGGTGCTCCCGACGGGACGAGCTTGACGCGGTCACCGATGTCGATGTCGATGGTCTCGGTGAAGTCGAAGCTGGTCTCGCGTCCGTCCTCGTCGAGACGGGCGGTGAGGCGCTGGCATGTGGGTTGGGGGATGGTGACGCAGGGTGCGCCGACGGCGGTGATCTCGGCGGTCTGCGACCCCCGGCTGAGCTGGTCGAATGTCACCTGGCTCGCCCCACGCGGCCACAAGGCGATCAGCCCGATGATCGTGACAAGCGCCAGCATGGCTACCACTCCAAGCAGCGCGCGCATCAAGGGGGTGCGAGGGAGCGAGTTGAACGGCATTGGTGCGCGAGTCTGCCATGGCGCCGCCACATCTGCCCACGGGAACGGGTCTGTGGCCAGCAGGGGTGCGAGAAAGCACCACGACAACCATCGATCATTCCCACCCAGAGCATCTGACATTTCGCTGCCCCCACCGGTGTCCAGGCGTGTTAACTTCCTGCGGAGTGAAACGTGTCCTGAGAGTCGCGCGTCGCCCGGGTCGTCTCGCGCGGCTGCGCTCAGCGGCGCTTGGGTGTGTTCTTGTCATTGTCGTCGGAGTAGTCGGTGCGTGTGGCCGGGGCACCGCACCCGGTGGCACGGCGACCACCACATCGACGCCCCCCTTTGTTGACGGTGTGCCTGTGTCGGCGACTGATGTGGAGGCCGTCCTTCGCACCGTCGGCGGAGAGCGACGGTTTCGGATTCGCCCCGAGGATCGAATGGCATTCGATCCCGACCATTTTGCCGCGCATGTTGGCGACACCAGCATCGGCTACCGCGTCTACTACGAAACGGTCGGCACCGTCGACTACGCGCTCAGGTTCACCGAGGCCAGGGCGTCCGAAACCGCCCCCTAGGCGGAGCACGGCAGACCGGGTGGCGGCGACGGCGGTTGCCCCACCCCGGTCCAATGGTGAGAGAGGGACGATAAAGCCAGAGCAATGACAAACGTCGTCGCCTGACGAGCTTCCGACTTTGCCGCCCCGCGACGCCGGGGCGCAGGACCGAGCCCTACAATGATGAGCGTGGACGTGAGCGAGACACTCCGGGGGCGCGGCATTCGCCGCACCCCGCAGCGCATTGCGGTCATCCGTGCATTGGATGATGGTCACGCGCTGAGCGCCCACGAGGTGTACCAGCGGGCGCGTGACCATTGCCCGGAGCTTGGGCTCTCGACGGTCTATCGCACACTGCTGGCGCTGACCGACGCCGGGCTCCTTGATGCGATCGGCCAGCACGACGGCGAGGCCACCTACCGCCTGTGCAGTGGCCATCACCACCATCACCTGGTCTGCACCGGTTGCCGGCGTGTTGACGAGCTGGCCGAATGCGACCTGAGCCCCATCGAGGCCCGCATCGGGCAGGAGCGCAACTTCCAGGTCGATGGACATAGCCTCACGTTCTACGGGTTGTGCAGCGCGTGTCGCAGCCGGTAGCTGCCCTTCGCGCCAGTGACGCCCGCCGGGTCGTGTTGTGGGCACAAGGGCTGATTGGAGCCGATGCCCGCCGTGGCGGCGTTGGTGCGATGTTGCGTCGCCTTGGCGCGGTGCAGCTCGACACCATCTCGGTGCTTGCGCGGTCGCATGAGCTGGTGGCCTACGCACGGTTGGGGACGGTGGGCCGGCCGGCGGTCGAGCAGGCGTATTGGGGTGAGCCGTCCGCGGCGTTCGAATACTGGGCGCACGCCGCCAGCATCCTTCCCATCGAGCTGTGGCCGTGGTTTGCGAAGCGACGGCACCGGCTGGGATCCCATGCGCGAAGCACCCCCGGCGCACGCAACGAGATCTGTCGACGCCTGGCCGATGAGGGCCCGCTCACCGCCCGGCAGCTCGGTGGGGCTCGGCTCGGCGGGCCGTGGTGGGACTGGTCGCCGCTCAAACGCGCCGCCGAGGATCTGTTGGCGTCGGGTGAGCTGGTGTGTGTCACGCGCCAGAGCTGGCACCGGGTCTACGACCTGGCCGAACGTGCGATCCCCGCCGAGCTGCTCGGTCACACACCGTCGGCCGACGAGTGCACGGTGGCGCTCATCCGGCGTGCCGGTGACGCGCTGGGGGTTGGCACACTCGAGGACATCGCCGACTACTACCGGCAACGTCCCGTCACCGTTCGCCGCCTCATCGGGGAGTCGGGGCTTGTTCCGGTCACCGTCGACGGTTGGGACGGTCCGGCCTGGGCGTCGCCAGTCGCCCTCGATGTCGCCGAACCTGGCATCCGCGGTCGGTCGCGAACAACGCTGCTCTCACCGTTTGATTCCCTGGTGTGGCATCGTCCGCGCACGGAGCGCATCTTCGGCTTTCGTCGCAAGCTCGAGGCCTACGTGCCCGCCGCCCGTCGTGAGGACGGTTACTTTGCCATGCCGGTGTTGCACGCCGGCCGTCTCATTGCCCGGGTCGACCCACGTCGCGTCGGGCGCACGTTGGTGGCGCGTCACACGCGCTTTGAGGGGCGCGACGTGGCGGGTGTCGTACGCGCGCTTACCGCGGCCGCGGCCTGGGTGGGCTGCGACAACGTCAGGTGTGAACGGGTGTCGCCGGCCGAGTTGGCGTCGCCGCTTCACGTCGGCGTGGCAGCCGCGACAGGATGAGCGCGACCAGAAGGAGTGCGGTGGCGACGAGCACCACCGCACCGCCCGCGGCCACACCGGCGTAGTACGAGAGGTAGATCCCGCCAAGGGCCGCGGTTGCGCCGCCGCCTGCCGCAACGAGCAGGGTTGCCTTCAGGCGACGACACAGAAGCCGCGCGGTGGCGGCGGGGATGACCAGGAGCGCCACCGCGAGCACGTTGCCGACGGCGCGGGCCGCCACGACGACGGTGAGTGCGACGATCACCAGGAAGATCACCTCGACTCCGCGAACGTGACCACCCGTCCCCGCCGACTCAGCGTCGAACGAGGCTGCGACCAGTGGGCGTCGCACCACGACGAGCGCGACGACGACCAGCAGGGCGGTGACAGACGCCGCTGCGACGTCGGCCGTGGAGACGCCGAAGAGGCTGCCGAAAAGAAACGACGACACGTCGCGGTCGAGCGGACCTAACACCACAGCGAGAAGAGCCCCCACACCAAACGCGCCGGTAAAGACCACGCCGATGGCGGTTTCATCCGAGGTGTTCGGCGCGCGGGTCGCAAGCGCGATGGCCAGGGCGCCCACGAACGCGGCGACCAGGCCCCCCACGATGATCGAACCACCGGCGGCGGCGGCGATGACGGCGCCGGGAAACGCGATGTGGGTGAGTGCTTCGGTCGTGAACGCCAACCCTTTCACCACGATGAACACGCCCACCACGCCGCAGAGCACGCTGACGAGGACCGCCTGCACGAGTGCGCCCCGCACAAGGTTCGAGGCCCACGGCTCTGTGAGAGCGTCGAGCATCGCCTCAGGCCGGCGCGCGATGCACGTGGGGGTGATCGTGCCCCCCGATACCGTGACCATGATCGTGATGTGAGCCGTCGTCCAGTACGCCGATCGGCGAGCCGTCGGTCGGGTCGACGATCACGATCGCCCCCGAGTAGGTGCGCTGCAGCGTCTGGGGCGAGAAGGTCTGTGCGGGTGTGCCGTACGCGATCATGTCGCGGTTCAGAAACAGCAAGAAATCGCAGGTCCGGGCGGCGTCGTTCAGGTCATGCGTGGCGACAAGGATGGTCGTTCCGGAGTCGCGCAGGCGCGCCAGCGTGTCGGTGATGACGCCGGCACTCACCGTGTCGACGCCGGTCAGGGGTTCATCGAGGAGCATGACGCGGCTGTTCTGTGCGATGGCGCGGGCCACCATCACTCGTTGGCGTTGACCGCCCGACAGCTCGCCGAAAGAACACCCGGCGTGATCGTCCATCGACGTTGCCGCCAGCGCCGCGTGCGCCGCATCACGGTCATCGGCGGAGAGTCGTCGCCACCACGGCCGCTCGGCGTAGCGCCCCATGAGCGCCACGTCGAGCGCGGTGACGGGGAAGTCACGGTCGGCACGGTCACCCTGCGGGACATAGGCGGCCGCTCCGTCGCAGCTGATCGTTCCGCGGTGAGGGACGGTGCCGATGATGGCGCGAAACAGTGACGACTTGCCGGCGCCGTTCGGTCCGATCACGCCGATCAGCGCGCCGGCGGGTGCGTCGAAGCTGACCCCGCGTACCGCCTCATGCGCGCCGAAACGAACACCGACGTCGCGCAGGGAAAGGCGTGTCGGCGTCATGTCGGGCTCATTCCGGCGACGATCGACTCAATATTTGATCGCATCATGGAAAGGTACGTGTCGGCACCGGAGCCCGTGTCGCCCAGCGAGTCGCTGTAGAGCTCTCCGCCAACTCGTGCGCCCGATTCCTTCGCGATCTGCTGGGCGAGCTTCGCGTTGACCGATGCTTCGGGAAAGACGACGCGCACCTGGTTCTCTCTGATCGCATCGACGAGTGCGGCCAGGTCGCGTGCATTTGGCTCCGCCGTCGTCGCGAGGGAGGGAATGACGGCGCCCACGATGCGGATGTCGTACCGAGCGGCGAGGTAGCCGAAGGCGTCATGGTCGGTAACGATGACACGTTGGGCCTGGGGGATCGTGTTGACGCGCGCCGCCAGCTCGACATCGAGGGTACGGATTTCGCTGATGTACCGCTCCGCGTTGGCCCGGAAGGTCTCGGCCTGCGCGGGCGCGGCCGCGCTCATCGCCGTGGTCATTGTTTGCACCATTTTCTCGGCGTTGCGTGGGTCGAGCCACACGTGAGGGTCGCCATCAGGCGACTCATCGTCCCCCGGTCGAAGCGTCAGCCCCGTGGTGACGACCACCGGCCGGGTCGTCGTGCCCGAGCTTTTGACCACGTCGTCGATCCACCCGTCGAGATCGAGACCGTTGACGAGCACAACCTCAGCGTCGGCGACTGCCGCGCCATCGTCCGGTGTCGGTTCGTAGTCGTGCGGGTCGGCGTTGGGGGCGAGAAGAACCCGAACGGCAGCCGCGTCGCCCGCGACACGGGTCGCCATGTCACCAATTGGGGTCGTGGTTGCCACGACGGTGACTGTCGTGTCGGGTTGTGACGTGTCATCACCGCAACCGGTCATGGCGGCGACGCAGACGAGCGCGGGTAGCAGGAAACGCCGGCAACGAATCATACCGGCAGACTCTCCTAGATAAGACTCAGTGTCAAGTGGTAATGGTTCTCATTGTACGCCCGGTGGTGAGCGTTCGCACCGCGGCGACGAGTCCCCACAGGGCGCTGCCAATGCTCGCAATGCACGCCCCGGGGGGTGCGTTGAGGTGGTATGCGGTCCACATGCCGGTGACCCCGCATGCGGCGGCAATGACGGCCCCCCAGACCATCACCGTTGCCAGTCGTTTGGCGGCCAGGCGGGCTGTCGCGGCGGGCACCAGGAAGAAACCCGCGACGAGAAGGCTCCCGACCGCACGGATTGACACGGCAACGCAGATGGCGAGGAGGACGGCCACGCCCATTTCAATGATGCGAGGGTTGATCCCCTGCGCGGTGGCCACCTCGCCGTCGAACGCCGATGCCATCAGCGGGCGCCAGAACACCGTCAGGCATGCCAGGGTCCCCGCCGCCACGCCGGCGCTGCTCCAGAGATCAGCGTCGGTGATCGCCAGGAGGCTGCCGAAGAGCAGGCTGTTGGTGCGAACGCCGACGTCTGAGGCACTGACAATGACCGAGCCCAACGCCAGCGCCGTGGTCAGCACGATCGCCACCGCCGTTCCCCCGGCCAGGCCACGTTGACGGTGAAGCCACACCAAGACGAGCGCGACGGCGACTGCCGCAACGATGCCTGCGGTGAGGACGCTGACGCCCACGACGGTGGCGACGACCAGTGCCGGGAACGTCGCGTGCCCCACGGCATGGGTCATGAATGCCAAGCGCCGCGCCACCACCCATGCGCCAAGCGCCCCGGCCGGGATCGCCAAGAGCAGCACCTCCCACATAGCCCGTTGCATGAAGACGGGCCGAAACGGGTCGAGAAGCAGGTCCATTCCGGGCATTGTCGCAGGGAGGACGCGCCGGGCAACTTAACCGATCGTTAACACCGCTCACAGCCTCGTCACGACAACCGGATCTACCGTGTCTTTCAGTAAACGATCTGAGTTCGTCTCGAAGGGGGCACAAAATGAAACGTCCATCGAAGCGGGTGACCGCGCTTCTGGCAGCGGGAGCTGTGGCCGGGGTCGGTGCGGGGGCCACGTTCGGCATCGCCGCATCGGGCTCCGACACGAGCCCAGCGGCCAGCCTTGCCGAGACGCTCAACAAGAACGAGGGGACGAAGCTCACCGAAGCCGATGTCCAGCAGGCGATGCTCGACGTGCGCAAAGCCCGTCTCGACGCGGCGGTGGCGGCGGGTCGCATCACCCAAGCTCAGGCTGACGAGTTGCTCCAGCGCGCCAAGGACGCGCCAAAGGATCGCGCTGAGCATGAGGCGCGTCGCGCGGCCTCGATTGCCCCCGTCGCGAAGCTGCTCGGCATGACCGCCGACGAGATCCACGACAAGCGCCACGTCGGAACCAGCCTGGCCGACCTGGCGAAGGAGAAGGGTGTCGACCGGGCGAAGCTCCTCGCCGCGATCACCGAGGGTCTGAAGGCGGAAGCGACATCGGCCGGAAGCACGCCGACCGATGCGCAGCTGAAAGAGCGTGCCGAACGTCTGGCAGACGCCGAGGGTAGTCGCGGTTTTGGCGGCCGCGGCGGTCGTGGCCATGGAGGCCCCGGGCACTTCGGTTTCGGGGGCTAGCGCGCGGGGAAGCCGGTGTGCGTCGCTGTTAGTAGCGGCGTGCGCCGGCGTACTGTGTGGCGAAGAAGGGCTCGTAGAGGGAGGAGATCTTGACGACCTCGCCGGCCTGCGGCGCGTGGACGAAGTAGCCCTTACCGACGTAGAGGCCCTCGTGGTTGATGTGCCCGACGCGGTCGGCGAAGAACACCACGTCACCTGCAGAGAGTTGTTCCGGGCTGACGGCGTTTCCCACGCGGGATTGTGCGACGGCGGTTGCGGGCAGTGTCACGCCCTGTTTGTCGTAGGCGAAGCGCACCAGGCCCGGGGCATCGAATCCGGCGGGGGTGGCGCCACCGGCACGGTATTCCGCGCCGACGTACCTCACGGCGAGCTGAACCGCGGCGGGGCCGGCGTTCTTTCCGCCACCAGGCACATTGACGGGGTTGCCGTATGCGGTGGGTGCCGCCACGGTTCCCTGGATGCCGGGAGCGACCCCGGGGGCTACCGGGATGGCGGTTGCCGATGCGGCCCGGTCGGTGAAGACCGACCCGTTGGGGTCGCCGCCAAGGGCGCCGTAGTACTTGCTGACGTTCGTGAACCAGTGGCTGTTCAGGTTCGTGGGGTCGTTGGCGGCGCCGTTCGGTGCCCAGCGGCGCTGAATCTGAGCGATCGTCACGAGGCCGGAGCCCTTGTAGAGGCTGCCGCCGAGGTTGCGAGCGGCTGAGGCGATGGAGTCGGCCCATGTCGGGTAGACGATGCCCGGGCCCATACCGAAGGGGTTGTGAATCGTCTGGGACGGCCCGTAGGTACCAAAGCTCGTCTCCGCGCCACTGATGGCAACCAACAGACGCGGGTCGAGGCCCACGGCGGTCGACTGGTAGACGAAGACGGAGCCGAGGCCCACGAGTGGGCTGCCCTGGCTTGCGAGGTAGGCATCGAGCTGGGACGCGAGGTTCGCATCGATCGTTGGCACGGTTCCCGACACGGGGGCATACGTCAAGCCCGGGGTGGTGACGAAGGGGTTGGTGGGCGTCAGTGCGGCTGCTGCGGCAGCGGCTGCCTTCTTGTCGGCCTCGGCCTGAAGCTTGTCGACCGCGACCTGAAGCTCCTCGACGATTGCGGCCGCGGCCGCGCTCTTCTTTTGCAGCTCGGCCTCTCGGGCAGCGAGGGCGTCGTACTCATCGGGGCTGGCGGCCTCGAGTTGGCTGCGCACGTCGGCGAGGTCGGCATCGATGATGTCGAGCGCCTCCTCCGCAGCCGCGAGAGCCTTCACCTCTGGGGTGTCGGGGTCAAGCTTCGCGCTGGGCGCGGCGACCTCGATCGCAGTGGGGGCCACCGGTGGCGTGGCGCCGGTCTCGGTGATGCCAACGGTCGACGTGGCGACGAAGCGGTCGAAGATCGACTCCGGCGATGGCGCGGGGCGTGCGACGGGCTTCGCGTTCGGGTCGGTCGGGCTAACGGTCCACGAGTTCGTGTCACCCGCGGCCGGGGCAACCTGCCACACCTGCTCCGACCCATTCTGGGTGGAGGGCGCAACCGTCCATTCGTCGGCGGCAGCGGCAGTGGTGGCTCCGATCGCACATGCGGCGATCGACGACGCCAAAGCGCGACGAATCGGTGCACGGCGTCCTGCCGTTGTTGGGAGGCGTCCAGCCATTCTGAAATAAGTGATCGGCCGTGCGGGCCGAACCTTGAGCTTTTAGGGGCGAACCGCTCCCACATAGTCGCGACGCGACGACATCGCGGTGATCTTCACGACGTCACCGGTACTGGGAGCATGAACCATGTTCCCGCCACCAATGTAGATCCCCATGTGTCCCAAGCCGCGGTAAAACACCATATCGCCAGGCTGAAGTGATCCGGTGACTTTCGGGAACTTCGCCCAGATAGCCCCGGTGTAGTGGGGTACCGAGACCCCCACTTTGGCGTAGACGTAGCTCGCCAGGCCGCTGCAGTCGAAGCCACTTGGTGAGGCGCCGCCCCAGACATACGGCACGCCCAGGTACCCAAGTGCGAGTCGCGCAGCCTGTGCATTTCGCGCGCTGCCGCTGCCCCCGACCGAAGGGGAGGGCGGGGATGGCGTCGCCGGCGATGAAGGAGTTGCCGGAGCCGATGGAGTTGATGGTGAGGCCGGCGTGACGGTGGGTTGCCTGGCGACCTCGCGGGCGCGTCGCTGCAGCTCGGCCTGTGCCCGACGCTCCCGCTCACGTTCGGCCTCGAGCATCGTTGCCAGGCGGCCTTTGGCGCCCGACAACACGGCTTGGCGTTGACCAAGGAGCCGTTGGACGGTGGCACGCTGCTCGGCGCGAGTGGCAACCCTCTTTTTCGCCTCTGCCTGGTCTTTGACGAGCTGTTTCTGCGTCGCGATGCGTTGCTGGCGTAGGGCGCTGACGCTGCGCACGATCGCGGCATCCCGGCTGCTCACGCGGTTCATCGCATCGACCCCGGCGAGTGCCGCGGACACGCTGCCACTGGAGAGCAGCACCTGCAGCGTGCTGGGCTGAGGCGCGATGTAGGCGCTTCGTAGCCGCACGGCAAGCGCTTCCTGGGTCGCTTTGAGTCGTGCGTTGGACTTCACCAGCAGCGCGCGGTTGCTGCTAATACGCCGGTCGATCTGTCCCAGCTCGTAGACGGCACCGTTGTAGGCCTCTGCGGCGTTCTCGACCTGGTCGTCGATGGCGCCCACCTCGGCCTGGATTTGCGCAACGCGGGCACGCAGCTCACCGATCGAGGGCGCCGGCAGTGCAGCTGGTGCGGAGGCCAGGACGGTGGTGCACACCACGGCGGCGAGGATCGCGCGGACAGATGTGCGGTGCGTGGGGTTCAGGGCAGCCTCTCGTGGGGCCGAACCCAATCGGGTGCGGCAGACCTCTCCGTGGAGCCGGCCACGGTACCAGCGCGCAGCCTAAACACCCAAATTGCGGGGTTTTGCAATTCTCGTTGCGACGAATGGTCCTGTGGGATGGCTGAGAAAGGCCGTCTGGCGATTGACCACGTCCTACTCGGTCACCACAATGTGGGGGCATGCTCGCCCCTCACCGTCGCCCCCCGAATTGTCGGGTCGCAATCGCCGTCGCCTGTGCGGGCCTCTTCGTCGGCGCGCCGGTTGCCCTGTCGGCAAACATGCTCCCGCCGGTGGTCGCGATACCGAAAGTTGCGCCGTCGACTCCGGCAGGAACGCCCGACGGATCCACGGCAAAGTACGTGTTCCCGGTGCTGGGCGGCAATGCCGCCTTCACCAGTGACTATGGGGCGCCCCGCGCAGGGACGGGTTGGCACCAGGGTAACGACATCTTCGCGCCGATCGGGGTGCCGGTCCTGGCGGTCGCCGACGGCGAGCTCTCAAAGGTTGGTGTCAACAACCTGGGTGGGAACCGTCTGTGGCTCACCGACCAGTTGGGGAACACCTACTACTACGCCCACTTGTCGGCCTACGCCACGCATGTTGCTGATGGGGTGCGCGTGCGTGCCGGCGAGGTCATCGGTTTTGTCGGCAACACCGGGCAAGCCCGTACGACCCCGCCACACCTGCACTTCGAGATTCACCCGGGCGGTGGTGCGAGTGTCGATCCGTACCCCTACCTGCAGGCCTGGCAACGCGGCACCGACGTGGCCCTGGCGTTCACCGCAGCGAAGGAATCACGCGGCCAGGCACCAGCCGTTGGCGCCATCCTCGTGGGCGCCGAACCGGGTGCCGGAGCCCCAGAAGACGTGGGTGACGGTTACGCCCGGGCGGTTCCGTAAGGAGCTAGCGCTCGCTCTCCTCGTCCATCGGGTCGTGGAAAAAGCCGAAGGCGATGGCGCCGGGGCCAACATGCGTTCCTACGGTGGGTCCGATCTCCATCGCCATGTCGATGATCGCCTTCGGTCGCGACTCGAGCACAGCAGCCTCCAATTGCGGGAGGGCGTCTGCGGAGCGTGAGTGGGCCAGCACCACCCGCAGCGCACGATCGGGATCGGTACGTTCATCCAGCAGATCACGCATCGCCGGAAGCACCTTGTCGGCGCCGCGCACCCGCTGCACCGGAACGATCTCGCCTTCGGAGATCTCCAGGATGGGCCGCAAGTTCAGGAGGTTGCCGACCAGTGCCTTCGCCCGGCCGATTCGTCCTCCGCGGCGAAGGAATTCGAGTGTATCGAGGCTGAACAGGCAGGTCTTGGTTCGGCGAAACGTGTCGACGAAGTCCTCCACCTCGCCCAGGGTTGTGCCGCGCTCGAGCCGGGCTTGGATGCGGCGGACCAAAAGACCCAACTGAAACGACACTGACTCGGTTTCGATGACGGTGATGCGGTCGGGGTCGACTTCCAGGGCGGCCCGCCGACCGACCTCAACCGTGGCCGACATCTTGCGGTTGACGTTAAGCACGATCACCGACTCGAAGCGCTCAAGGGCGGCGGCGTAGGTCTCGGCGAACTCGCCCATGGACGGCGCCGCAGTGGTGGGGAGATCCGTTCCGGCCGTGAGGCGGGCGTAGAACTCCTCCAGCTCGAGGTCGACGCCGGGCAGAAACGATTCGGTGCCGAACGTGACTGAGATCGGCACGACGAACATGTTGTCGGTCAGCAATTCTGTCGGGAGGTCGGAGGCCGAGTCAGTGACGATCGCGGTGCGGGTGGCATCGAGCGGAGTGGAGCGATCGAGTGAGCCTGTGGTGCGTGCGTGCTCGTCGCGGGCGCGTCGGGCCACCCGCGCAAGGCGCGCTTCCTCTTGGCGGTGCATGTCATCAACGTTGACGTCGGAGACCACGCCCACGGCCTCGGCACGGCCGATAGCCTGCTGTGGCTCGTCGGTATGTACGTGGATCTTGGCCTGGCGGCGATCGCCCATCACCAACAGGCTGTCGCCCAAGGCCGTGAGCTGGGTTTGGAGCTCGTCGAGTTCGATGGTGGCGTCTTCGAGGACGAACGACGTGCAGAAGCGAAACTGCGACGGTTCGTGCTCGGTCTCGATGACTGCGGGGGCGCTGATCTCAATGGACGGCCCCACGTCGTGGCCCGCAATCCCGGCGGCCAACCCTTCCACGATCGAGAGCACGCCGTAGGCGCCCGAGTCGACCACCCCGGCCTCCTTGAGCTCCGGCAGCATGTCGATGGTCGCCTCAAGCGTGATCTTGCCCTGAATGAGGGAGGCGGTGAGGACCGCTTCAACCGTGCCGCTGTCGGCAGACTCGGCGCCATCGGCCAGGCCCCGGATGACGGTCAACATAGTGCCCTCAACCGGGTTGGGCACTGCGTCGTAGGCCGTGTCTGAGGCATTGCGTAGCGCCTCGGCAATGGTGGGTCCGTCGATGAGGGGTGCATCGGCGATGACATCGGCGGCGCCACGCACCATCTGCGACAGAATCATCCCGCTGTTGCCGCGGGCCCCGCGGAGGGCGGCCCGTGCCAGTGCTTCGCAGCGGTCGGCCGTCGACGTGCCCGCCAAACCCGCGGCGGCCCGTTCAATGGCTTGGACCGTGAGCAACATGTTCGTCCCGGTATCGCCGTCGGCGACCGGGTACACGTTGAGGTCGTTGATCTCGCGGACGCGCTGTTCGAGCACCGTCCGGGCCGTGGCAATGACCGCCGCCAGGTGCGTGTCTGCCGTCGGGGGCGTGTCCGGATTCGTCATTGCGGCAGCATCGCAGACCGGTGCGGCCACCAAAATGGTCGCGCCAGTCCTCGGTCGGGTCCGCACCCTATGATGCCGCCCTCATGGACCGGCCGAAACGCGATGATGAGATTGAGGTCCAGGTCCACGACCTGGCCTTTGGCGGACAGGGCGTTGCCCGCGCCGACGGATTCGTCGTGTTCTGCGACGACACGGCCCCGGGGGACCGGGCCCGTGTGCGTATCCGCAAGGCGCGGCGGCGGTTTGCCGAGGCGCGGCTGGTGGAGGTCCTCGAACCGGGCCCCGCGCGTATTGCCCCACCGTGCCCGTACGTGCCGCGTTGCGGCGGGTGTCGCCTGCAACACATCGATCACCTGACGGCGCTCGCCGCCAAGCGCGAACAGATCATCGAGCATCTCGCCCGCATCGGTCACCTCACCGACATCACCGTGTTGGAGCCGGACGCAGCAATCGAGCCCTTCGGTTACCGCAACAAGATGGAGTATTCCGCGGTGCCGGGAGTCGACGGGGAGCTGTACCTCGGCTTCCATGAACGCGGCCGGTGGGACAGCGTCATCAACGTCTCGGAGTGTCTGTTGGCGACCCCGCTCGGCAATGCCCTGCGTGAATCGGTTCGTGCCTGGGCGCTCGACGAAGGCGTCGCCCCGTACGACCAGCGCAAACAGGTGGGCGTGCTCCGCCACGTCGTCGTGCGCGTCGGCATCAACACCAACCAGGCGCTTGTGAGCGTCGTCACCGCCCCGGGGGCGGATGACGTGGTGGATCTCCTCGCTCCGCGACTTCGTGATGCGCACCCCGAGCTGGTCGGCCTCGTGCATTCGATCAACGACGGCGTGTCCGAGGTGACGGGCGGCTTGCCCTCACGAACCGTCTGGGGGCAAGACAGCATCGAGGAAACGGTGCAGGGAGTGACCCTGCGATTGTCGGCCGGCGCGTTCTTCCAAACCAACACCCGCATGGCCGAAAAGCTCTACGAGCGTGCGGCCGAAGCAGCGGGTCTCACCGGCAACGAGGTGCTGTACGACCTCTACGCCGGTGCGGGCAGCGTGGGGTTGGTGCTGGCGCCCAAGGCGGGGGAGGTCGTGGCAATCGAGATCGTTGCGGAATCCGTGCGCGACGCCAAAGCCAACGCCGCCGCAAACGGCCTCACCAAGTACCGCGCCTTCGTCGGCGATGTGCGGGTCGTGCTGCGCGAGAATCGCGACCGCCTTCCACAACCGGACGTTGTGATCGTCGACCCACCCCGTGCCGGCCTCTCCGGCGGGGCGGTACGCCGCATCCTCGAGCTGGCCCCCCCAGTGCTCGTCTACATCTCCTGCCACCCGGCCACCTTCGCCGACAACGCCGCTCGCTTCGTGGCCGGCGGCTACAAACTCGAGTGGGTGCGCCCGGTTGACATGTTTCCGCAGACCCCCCACATTGAAGCGGTTGCCCGCTTCGTCTGGGTTGGCGTGCCGGAGAGCGCAGACGCGGCAACGCCGGATAACGACGCCGCCTAGTAGGGCGGTTGGGCCTCGTGCCAGTCACCGATGGAGCGGAAGGCGGCCCAGAAGGCGCGCTTCGCGTTCTGTTCGTCCAGTGACTCGTCGATGTCCGGGACGTAGAGCACGTCGATGGTTGGGGTCCATCGTTGAAGGACGCCGACGTTGGCCGTGACCGGCTCCGCCAGTGGGTAGTCCAGCGCGTTGAGAGCGTCCAGCGCGCGTTCGCCCATCGGAACGATGAGCTTGGGCATCACGATCGCGATCTCTTGGTTCAGCCACGGCGGGCACAGGCGGGCGGCGTCGGCCTCATCCAAGTGGCCGCATTTGACGGCCAGGGTGCCGTACATCGTGATCGGGTCAATGCCCAGGCGTTGCACGCTTTTCAAGATCGCGGTCCCGGACCGGCCGAAGAACGCAACACCTTCCTGGCGTTCGGCAAGCGTGGCCGACCACTTGATCATCATGATCTCCGCCTGCGGTGAGCCCGATGCGAGGACAGGGAGCTCGTCTTTGGGCGCGCAGTGCACACACGCGGTGATCTCGCGGCTGAGCGTCTCGATCTCCGCGATGGACCGGCGGAGGTACGCGTCGTGAATCTCGCTGGGTGATCCGAGGGAGGTCGCCGCGGGGCGGCGACGCTGCCGTGCGGGCGGGGGACTGTTTTCGGGTGTCTCCGGAGTCATTCGCGACGTCTATTGCACTTCACCGGGACGAACCCTGCTGCAACGCGTTTCAGGTCGCGGGTTCTGCCGGATGACGCCTTTCACGTGCCATCTTGGAACGCAGGCCTCGGCGGCGCTGCACCGGTTCGCCATCGACAAGGCTGTCGAGGAACTCGCGCGGGGACGCGAAGGGACGCATCCGGAGATGCGCGGCACCGATCTCTTCGGCCGTTGTGGCGCCGCTTCCCGCGGTTGCGAGCAATCCGAAGCGTTGCGCCAGAACGGTGGCGTCTACCGCCGCGCCGGCACGCCCCGTCGGGCTGGGTCCACTGAGCGTTTCGTAGCAGTCCACGGAGCTACGGTGACGACGCAACAGATCGTGCGACGGCGGCTCGCCCCACACGGGGTGCGGCACCATGACCAATCCCCCCTGGCCATGGATCGCGGAAACGGTGGTCTCGAGGTCCTGGCCATCAGGAACAGTCGATTTCAGGAACAGGCCGACGATCTCACCGTCGCTTGTGCGGATTTGCTGGCCCACGATGATGGTCATGCGCGAGCGTGCGGCCTGCTCAGCTTCCACGGCGGCGTCAATCGTTCCGGTTGCGATGACTGCCGCAACGTCAACGCCGCGGGCCCGGCAGTTGTCGACGATGTCGCGTGGGGTCAGCTCACCGCTTGGGGTGATACGCAGGTCGGCGATGACACGGCCACCCACCGGCGTTGCCTCGAGGGGAAGCTCCTGCCGGACTCCCCGGTACTGCGCGTCAAGCTCCTCGGCCACCACGTCCCACGTTCGCTGGGCCACCCGCTCGGTGGCGCCGCGTGACAAGCGGCGTCGCAGTGGTTCGTCGCCCAGTAGCTCGGTGACGGTACGCGCCCACGCGTCGCCCGAGTAGGAACGAAGCACCAAACCTTCGGCGCCATGCTCCACGAGCATGTCGGTCTCGGCCGACCGTGGGAGAAGGACCGCGAGCCCGCAGGCCATCGCTTCGGTAACTGCCGAGCCGGCCAAGTCATCCGGCGAGACGAACAACGCGATGCCCCCACGGCCGAAGGCCTCGGAGCGTGCATCGGCGCCGGTGTCGGCGATGGCGGTGACACGCTCACGCAGAGCCTTGGGAACGGCGGCCCGAGTACGCCACGGGGCCTCGCGTGGGCCCAGGATGGTGATGGGCCCCACCTGCTCGAGGTCGAGGGTGCGTAGGACGGAGACCGCGAAGCGAACGCCGGCCCGGTCGGGAGCGCGGGTGACGATGGTGAGTGCCGGGGGCGCTACCGGCTCGGCGACCGGGGGAAAGGCCGCGGGGTCGACGCCGGGGGAGACGACTGTGCAGTCGCGGCCAAACAATTCACGCACGGCGCGACGGGCACTCTCGGAGGCGGCGATCCAGGTGTCGACGCGTGCGACGGCACGCTCCACCAGCGGTCTCACGAAGGCCACCCCAGCGAGCTGCTCGGGACGGTAGAACGTGGCGGCGGTAACCCCGCCGGTGTGACGGAGCGCGGCGAGGGCGGGGCTGGGGGCGAGCGGCTCGTGGACGTGGACAACATCGAATGCGACGAGCGACAGAACATCTTCGAGCGATGCCGCCAGATCAAGTGGGCCGCCCACCTTGCGTCGCGGCCCGGCGGGCAGGGCCCGCCCGAGCGGTACGACCAGAAGTTCGCCGGGCGGAGGGAGGACCGCATCGATGTCGCCGTCGCGAAGGCGCGCCAGACGCTGACGGCCATCGGCAAGGAGGTCATCACCGATTCCGGGGGCGAGAATCGTGACGCGGTGCCCTCGCCGCGCAAGCGCCGAACCTTCGGCGGCGATCCTCCAGGTGATGTCGTCGCTGGCCGGCCACGAGTGTGGCGAGACGAGCGCGATGGAAAGCGGTGTGCTCATCGGCGGGCTCCCGACGCTACCAGCCGGGACCCCGCCGATTTGCACGTCGCTCTACGAGCTGGCGGGAACGGTGTCCGCGGCGTCGTTGCCGGTGAGGGCACGGTTCGACTCTCCCGAGATAAAAGCGTCGGTCAGCTCGCGGCACACATCGTCCGGGTGCTGAACCGGGGGGCTCTTCATGAAGTACGAGGAGGGCCCCTCAAGGGTGCCGGCCACGCCGCGGTCCATCGCGAGCTTGGCGCAGCGCACGGCGTCGATGACAATGCCGGCCGAGTTCGGCGAGTCCCACACTTCGAGCTTGAGTTCCATGGTCAGCGGCACGTCGCCGAAGGCCTGACCTTCGAGGCGGATGTGCGCCCACTTGCGGTCGGTGAGCCACGGAACGTAGTCACTTGGGCCGATGTGGATGTCGCGCGCATCGATCTCCTGGCCGAGCACCGAGGTGACGGCGTTGGTCTTCGAGATCTTCTTCGACGCGAGCCGCTCGCGCTCCAGCATGTTGAGGAAGTCGGTGTTGCCACCAAAGTTGAGCTGGCTGGTGTGCAGCATCTTGACGCCGCGCTCACGCATCAGACGGGCGAGGGTACGGTGAACGATTGTGGCGCCCACCTGGCTCTTGATGTCGTCACCAATGACGGGGACACCGGCCTCGGCGAAACGCCGCTGCCAGTAGGCCTCGCGACCGATGAACACCGGGACGCAGTTGACGAATCCGCAACCGGCCTGAAGGATCTGCTCGACGTACCACTTGGTCGCCTGCTCCGAGCCCACTGGGAGGTAGCTGACCACAACATCGGTGTTGGTGTCCTTGAGGAGCGAAACGATGTCGGCCGTAGGCCCGGGGGCTTTGGTGATGACCTCACTGAGGTACTTGCCGAGACCGTCGTGGGTCATGCCGCGCTGCACCGTGACGCCGCTCTTCGGCACCTCGGCGAAGCGGTAGGTGTTGTTCGGCTCGGTGTAGATCGCTTCGGACAGGTCACGTCCCACCTTGCGGGCGTCGATGTCGATGGCCGCGGTGAAGTTGATATCGCTGATGTGGTACCCACCGAGGGTGGTGTGCATCAACCCGGGGACGAACTCGTCGTCCTTGGCGTCGCGGTAGTAGTGAACTCCCTGCACGAGCGATGATGCGCAGTTTCCGACGCCGATGATGGCGACGTTGACGGGACCCTTCACGGGAGACCTCCGGGGCGATTGGTGTACGACCTACTGTTTAGTGTACAGCATCATCGGACGGACGGACGTCCTTCGTGCGATTGCTCTGTCCCCGTCTGGTGACAGGAACCTAATGGGACATGGACAGCTCATCGGCGGTCTCTGTCGCGCTGTGTGCTCCGAAAACGACGGCCCAAGCCCTGTGATCGCCGCTAATTCACGGTTAAGTCCCTGTCACCAGGGGGACGCGCCTTTGGCCGAAACGGGTCTCGTGTCACGGGGCCCCGGCCTGCTTTCTCATGACCGACGTGACCCGTCAGCGTGCGACAGGCCTAGCGGACGCTGATCTGCTCGATGCGGGCCTCGCCGACGCCGGCCTCGACGCGAAGTGAATGGGAGCCGGGCGCCAGTGGCACTGTGAGCGGGGTGCTTGATGTCCCGCCGGCAGTCATCTCGATGAACCCGGCGAACTGTCCATCCACGAAGACCTCGGCGGTCGCGCCGGTTATCGTGGAGCCGGTTGCCGTCACCGTGTAACTGCGGGGCATCGTCGAGTGCACCGTAAACGCAAGAGCGTCCGTGTCAGCGCGTCCGAACGTGGTCCAGCTTCCTGCGCAAACTCGGGAGCGAGGGTGTCGGCCGGCGCGGCTCCCGCCGTAAGCGCTGCGGGTAACGGCGTGCCGAGCAGCACTGTCGGCCGGGTCGTCGTTTGGGCCTGGTCGACAGCGCGAAGACCGTAGTTGCGCGCCGCGTTGCTTTGGTCGGCGAGGTCGTTCAGGATCGACCACGCGCTGGTATAGCCGTACGCGGGCGCCAAGTAGATCTCAAGGTCCCCACCCGACCCGAGAAACGCGTTATGGAGTCCGGCGACCTTGCCCTGGAACCGTGGATCGACCCGCATCTGGACACGCAAGGGATTGTGGAACGGGTTGTTCGGGTTCTGCGACCGGAGATGTCGCCCCACAGGCTCGGCCCGCCCTCGTACGACGCGTAGGCAACCCCGTAGCTGATCGACCGGTGCTTCTCCTCGACGACTTCGGTCGACATACGCCCCTCAGGGATGATGTCCCAGTCCTTCCCGAACGCACCGTCGACGGTGGTGATGTTGTCCGCGGCATCAACTCCCGCATACGTCGCACCGCCGATGGCGTAGAAGTAGTCCCACGGCGGACGGGGGTGGGTCACGTAGCGCGGATTGTTGTAATAGCCCTCCATGAACGCCAGGGACACGTCGTCGTCGTAGGTGATGACGAGCTGGCTCGGGAGGACGGGGCGAAACCGCGTCATCATCTGACGGTCGCCAACGACCGATCGCACGATGTCGCTGATCTGCATGGAGCGCCGCGTGTACCAACGCAGTCGCCACTGGTACTGGTCGGTGGAACCGTCGAACGCGAGCGGGCTTGCCGGGTTCGCGGCCACCTCGGCGTTTGCCAACCTCAGAGTGCTGTGGAACGCCGAGTAGGTCGGGTTCCATACCTCGTTGCTGTACTCGAAGTAGGCGTTCAGGGACGGATCAAGCTGGGCGGAGACCATCTGGGCCATCCGGCGGATGTAGTCGTCGTCGGCGAGCTCCGGGACCGGGAACCAGCAGTCGCGCCGTACCTCGTTGCACAGCTGGATTTGGTACTCCAGGGCGAAGCCGTTCGTGGTCTCCTCCGTGTAGCCGGGTTTCGCGTGCCCGAGGGTCTGCGTCGCGTCCGTCGGCTTCGGACGGCGCTCGTCCCACGTGCGGACGATGGCCCACGGCGTCCCGGACGCCCACATCATGCGGAGGGTGCTGAAATGCGAGTAGAAGCCCTTTGCCTCGTTTGTGAACGTCGTGCCGAACGGGTGCGGGACGGAGCCGGCCTCGGTCTGCGGGCGCATGATGGTGACGTTCGTGACCCCGCTGTTGACCGGGCTCGTGGCCGTGCGGCGTGAGTTGCGGAAGTCCAGCCAGACGACGTTCTCCTCGAGCTCCGGCAGGACCGGCACGGTCATGGTTCCGCTGGTGGTGTTCGTCGCCGCGTCGTATGCGAGCCCGCTGAGCGTCGCCCCGAAGGTCGACACCGTGGCGTTGCCGGTGAAGCGCAGCGCATAGGTACCCCCGGCGCGGCGAATCGCGAAGAGAACCAGGCGGGCATCACGTGTGGGCCACAGGTTGGTATCGAGCTCAGCCGGTTTGAGGCGAATGCCCGTGAACGTGTTGGTGTCGGGGCCGAGCTGCTCCCAGGGGCGGGCCTGCTTGACGGCGTCGGCAAACAGCTTGAGGGCCCAGTCGTCGGCTTGGTCGATGTTGAGCCCGATGCTGCCGGTGCCCGCCATGCTGGTACGTTCGCGGCGAAGAAGGGGGAGCCGATAACTGCTCGTCGTCCCGGCGACGGTGAACGTCACGGTGATGGCTCCCGGTGCCGCCGCAGCGGTGGTGCCGATGGGATACCAAACCTCGTTCGTTCCCGCGGGCAGCGTCACGCGTGCCGGAGCGACGACCCCCGGCGGAAGGTTGCCGACGGTGATCGCAATCTGACCGCTGGCCCCCACGGGCCGGGTGATCCGGAAAGCCGTGCTGTTTCCGATCGGAACGCCGGCTTCGACGACAGGACCGCCCGGCGGCGGTGTGCCCGGGGGCACGGGTGGAAGCGTGACAGGGCCTGTTCGGAAGCGGTGGACGACGCCGCGGCGGAGGCGAACGCCAGCGGCGCTTCGCGCGCTCGGCCGGATGATGACCCGGTAGCGCGTGTTCGGGCGAAGAAGCGTCCTCTGGCGACAGATGAGGCGTGTTGATGCGCGATTCCAGCTCCACGAACAGCGTAGGCCGGGGCGCAGAACAATGGCCCGTCGCACCGAACGGCGGTCCATCGGGGTGGAGAACCGGATCACGATCGGGCTCGTGCGTGCTACTCGTACGCCGCGCGGAGTGACGGAAAGGACCTTCGGCGCCGCGCGTGTGACGCCGGCTGCAACCCGTGCGTCTGCAGGAGGCGCGGCCGACGTTGCCACGAGGGCGGCACACACCGCGCCAATGGCTCCAACCAGCGCACAGGACGAACGACTGGCAGCGGGGGCGGAAACCGTCACGCCGAGAGGATCGACGAGGCAGGCCCTGGAGTCGATGGCCGTCGGGCTAGCCTTTCGGGCACTTCGACCGGCGCCCCGGCGTCCGGCCCCTTCAACGCGGAAACCGCGTAATCGTGCGCCAGACGTTGGGGCCGTCGACGACGCCGTCAGTCAGTCGGTGCGAAGCGCTCGCGACACGTGGACCACGCGCTGGACGACGGTCAGCACGGTCAGGCACGGCAGCACGTAGATCGCGATCTCCAGGAATTGGTCGACCCATCCGAAGAACAGGCCCGTTCCGATCAAGAACAGGCGCTCCGTGCGGCTCATCAGGCCGCCGCTTGTTCGAGTCGATGCCCAGACCCTCGGCCCGTGCGCGTGTGTACGACACCAGAAACGAAGCGGTCAACGCGACGAAGCACGCCGCGAGGGCGCCAATGGTACCGTGGCGTGCAAACACGATGCCGATGGATCCCAGCACGATGCCTTCGGCCAAGCGGTCGAGCGTGGAGTCGAGGAATGCGCCGAACGTCGACGCTTTGCCGGACAGCCGGGCGACGGACCCGTCCAACATGTCGCTGAGCGAGCCAACCGTGAACACGAGCCACGCGAGCACCCACTGCTCGGCCAGGATCAGCGCGCATGAGGCCGTGACCAGCCAAGAACCCGGCGATCGTGATGGCGTTGGGGCCGACGCCCTTGCGCACGAAGCCCGCGGATGATGGGCGTCGACGATGCCCGGGCCCCGTCAGATATCCGTTGGTCGCACTGGCTCGGCGGCGGATCGACGTTCTCGGTGTGTGTGGAGATGGGCAGCTCGCGTTCGGTCGTCGAGGGTGTGCGGCGATCGCCACAGCCGCCCACATAGGATAGCGAGCGCATGCGGATCTCACCTTCGTGGCCCGGACGGACCCCGCTGCAGGTGTCGTCGAGGGCGACATGGTCCACCCGATCTACGCCGGCGGTGTCTGGACGTCGTCCGGCGAAGCGCGGATCGTGCGCGCACGGGGGCGTCGCGTCCGCTCGCCGGCGCTCGTTCTGCCTCGCCGCTTCGCCCGGGCAAGCTTATCGGCATCGGGCTCAACTACCGCGACCATGCGGCCGAGACCGGCAAGCCGGTCCCCGACATTGCCGTTGCTGTTTGCCAAGATGCCGACCGCCGGTGACCGGCCCTGCGGGTCCGGTGGTGCTGCCCGCCTACACGACCAAGCCGGACTTCGAGGGCGAGCTGGCCGTCGTCATCGGCGAACGTGCGCGCAACGTGACTCGCGTGCCGACGCGCTCGGACACGTCTTCGGCTACGCGGTGATGAACGACGTCAGCGCCCGGGACGTGCAGCCGAGCGAGCCGCAGTGGGTGCGGGCCAAGGGCGCCGATACGTTCGCTCCCTGGGGCCCGTGGATCACGACCGCCGACGAGGTCCCGACCCGCAGGCGCTCGTCGATCCGCACCTGGCTGTCGGGCGAGCTGATGCAGGACGGGACGACCGCCAACATGGTGTTCGGCGTGGCCGAGCTCATCGCGTTCATCCGTCGTCGTTCACCCTTGAGCCGGGTGACGTCATCACCACCGGAACGCCCGCCGGCGTCGGCGTGGCCCGTACGCCACGCCGGTTTCTGCGGGACGGCGACGTCGTCCGCGTCGAGATCGAGGGCCTCGGCGCCATCGAACATCCGGTGATCGGGGCATGAGCGACTTCACGCGCTTCACGGAACTGATCCTGCGCACCGCGGTCGGTGTTCCCCGCGGGGTGCCCTCGGCGCTCGAAGCCCGGGCGTTTGCCGATGCGATCGTCGCGGGGGCCCCTGCGGACGAGCTCGATCGCCTGCGCGATGTCACGGCGCGCGCCCATTGGGACCAGCTCTGCGGCTGGCCATGGGGCGTCGCTGGAGCGGGCCGTGGGAGATCCGCCCGACGACCTGGCGACGAGGCGTTGGCGCTGACGCTCGACGAGGACCCGGACAACGCGTTTGCCCTGCGCGCTGGCCGACGAGGCCGGCCGCTCGCTCGCCGCGGTCATCGAGCGCAACGCCGAGCGGCTGGGGGTGCTCGAGCGCCGTCTGACCGGTGGGGCCTCGCCGGACGCGGACCTGGCGTTGGTGATCGGAGCGATCGTGGTCGACCTGCTCGACCTCGACCCACCTGATCTACGAGGACGAGATCGCCGCGTACCTGGCGGCGGGCGAGAGCGACGCGGCGCGCCGGCGTCAACTCGCGCGTTCGACCGGTGACGACGGGACCCGCGTGCGTGGGCGCGCGAGGAACTTCGTCAGGTCGACGACCCGGCCGCGCCGGTCACCTCGCGCGCGCGTGCAGGTGCTCGCCGCCGGTGATCCCCCGGAGGACCCGGCCGAGGACGCGGTATGGGTCGCGGCGATGCTTGCCCTCGTCGAGCAAGCGGTCGAGATCGCGGTGGTGGCCAACGAAGGAACGGAGTCGAGCGTGAGCGACCGCTGGGCGACCTTCGACTGCTACGGCACGCTGATCGACTGGGAGGGCGGGATCCGCGCGGCGATGTCCGCGATGTGGCCGGACGCGGATCCCGACGCGCTCCTGCGCCGCCACCACGCGGTGGAGCCGCTCGTCCAGGAGGGCGCGGTCGTTGACCTACCGCGAGGTGCTGGCGCGCTGTCTCGAGGCCGTCGCCGCGATCGAGGGCCGCCCGCTGATCCCGCCGCAGCGTTTCGCGCTCGCCGACTCGCTGCCCTCGTGGCCGGCGTTCGAGTGAGGTGCCGGCGTCCCTGACCCAGACTGCGCGACGGGGCTGGCGGCTCGCGATCCTGTCCAACACCGACCCCGACCTGCTGGCCGCCGTCGGTCGCCAACATCGGCGTCGACATCGATCTGCGCATCACCGCAGCCGACGCCGGTTCGTACAAACCCGCCCACGGGCATTGGACGGCGTTCTTCGCCGACGAGCGGCGCCGACCCTCCCGCCACGTCCATGTCGCGGCGAGTCTGTTCCACGACATCGCCCCCGCCGCCGAACTCGGGCTCGCCATCGTCTGGATCAACCGCCTCGCCGAGATCGAGCGACCTGGCACGCGCCGGTGAGCTCACCCGGCTCGGCGGTCTCGCCGACGTACTGGACGAGATCCGCCCCGAGCGTTCTTCCTGACGCTCACCGGATGGGGGATGGGAGGGACCGCGGTGCTTCCGGCGACACGGCACCCGTGGCAAATTGGCGCGGTGGTGACATCTGGCTAGGGATTGCGTGGGGGCACGCCGCTGAGAATCCACTCGGCCATGCGTCGAGGGGCCTCCGGGAGGGCGCTGAACATCCAGGCTCGGCGTGGCCTGCGGACGTGACGTCGGTTCTGTTGCACGCTCGTCACCGTGGCACGGCTGAGTTTGTGGATGGGAGTGTCGGCGAGGAGGCCCATCCGGTAGAAGCGACGAAAGCCGCGGCGCGTCGGCTCATATTCGAGGGTGCGATCCATCATCGACGTGGGTGTGACCAGACCCACCTCGACCAGGGTGGTGTTGATGGGTAGGCCGCGAAGGTCCGAGCGGAGCGCGGCGGTGAGGTGGCTTACGGCAGCCTTCGTGGCGCTGTAAGGACCAAGCCCCGGGATCACTCCGCACGCGGCCAGGGACGAGATGTTCACGATGTGGCCGCGGCCACGTTCGATCATTCCGGGAAGTACTTGACGGCACAACTCGGCCGGGGTCAGCGCGTTGAGCCCGAACAGTGCATCGAGATCGTCCGCCGTCATCTCAGCCAGATTTCCTGTCGCATCCCAGCCGGCGTTGTTGACCAGCACATCGACTGGCCCGCCGGCAGCTTCTGCCTGAGCGACAAGGCCGCGGCGCTGCGTCGCGTCGTTCAGGTCGGCCACCACGACGTGGGCATCGAGAGGTTGTGCCACCTCGCCGAGGGTTGTTCCATCGCGCCCGACGATGGTGATGCGGGCGCCGGCGGCGTGAAAGTCCTTGGCGAGTTGCTCGCCGATCCCGCGTGAGCCGCCGGTGATCAAGACGTGCGCGCCGGTGAGATCCATCAGCGGTTGGTCAGTCCGGCGCGATCGAGGATCTCGGGGATCGATTCCTCCCACGCAACGGCCATCACATGGCACCCGGCGATGCCGTCCATCGCGGTGAGGCGCTCGATGATCTCGATGCAGATGCTCTTGCCCTCTTCGCCTTCGTCGGAGGTCTGTTCCATCCGCTGATCAGCTCGTCGGGGACCTCGACACCCCACACCTTGTCGCGCATGTGAATCGCCATCTTGAGGTGTTTGAACGGCCCCACCCCGATGATGAGCTTCGGCCAGGACGGCAGATCGGCATCGCGAAGACGGACGAGGAACCCTCGAGAGCATCCGGCATGTAGGTGATCTGCGTCTGGAAGAAGTCGGCTCCGGCCTCCATCTTGGCCCGGATCTTCGAGATCTCGACGTCGGTGTCGGGGGCGAACGGGTTGGCGGTAGCGCCGATGTGCAGGTGCGGTGCGGGACCGGGAAGCTCCTCGGCGGCTTCGTTGGCAAAATGGCCGGATCGCAGTGAGCCCTGCAACTGCAGCAGCTGCATCGTGTCGATGTCGTTCACGACGGTTGTGTCCGGGTGGTTGCCGATATGGATCGGATCGCCGCTCATCGACAGTGTGTTGTGAATCCCCAGTGCCGAGGCGCCCAGCAGGTCGCTCGTGATCGCCATGCGGTTTCGGTCGCGCACCGTGATCTGCATCACGGGCTCCGCTCCGGCGTCGAGCACGATTTTTCCGGCCGCGATAGGCGACATCCGCGACTGCGCCGTCTGGTTGTCGGTGATGTTCACCCCGTCGCAGATCGGGGCAAGCAACGTGGCCTTCTCGATGAGGGCCGACGGGTCGGCGTGCTTCGGCGGCCCCAACTCGGCCGTAATGGCAAAGCGCCCGTCGGTGAGGGCGCGTTCGAGTCGTGTGGGGACGGGCATCGAGGGCCGAGACTAGCAAGCCGTATACCCGCGCTCGACGCCAGGGTGACGTTCCTACGATTTGAGGTTTCAGAGGAACCTGCCGATACGACCGGTGATGGAAAATCGTATGGTGAAGGATCACCGACGCTCGCTTGCGCGGGCAATTCAGATCATTTTGGCTGCCGCGACCCTTTCCATGGGCGTGACGTCGGCGGCTGCTGCGAACCATGAGACCGCGACGATCCTGCTGAACTTCTCGGCCGGCGCCGAGCCGTTCACCCCGGAACAGGCACGGCAGGCGGTCTTCACCGGCTCCGCATCAGCGAACGCCTTTCATCGTGAACAGTCGTTTGGAGCGCTCTCCCTCACGGGCAAAGGCGGGGCGGCCGCGGGCGATGTCTTCGGTTGGTACACCGTGGGCGGCAGCACCGCGACCTGCGACCCCGACACCTGGATGGGATTGGCCGACACCGCGGCCAGCTCCGCGGGAGTCGACCTCAGCGGCTACGACCACCGCATCTACATCTTTCCTCATGTCTCGGCCTGCACGTGGGCCGGCCTTGCGGATATCTCCGGACCGATCAGCTTTATCAACGGCACGCTTTCGACTCGCGTGATCGCGCACGAGCTGGGTCATAACCTGGGCGTTCACCACGCATCGAGTCTGCGCTGCACGGACCCGACCGGGGTGGCGGTCCCCTTTTCGACAACCTGCTCGGCGAGCGAGTACGGCGATCCGTTCGACGTGATGGGTTCGTCGACCCGTCAGTCGTCGGCCATCACCAAGGTGCGTCTCGGCTACATCCCCTTGGCCAACCAGGCCACGGCAACCACGTCGGGCACGTACCTGCTGGCGGCCGCGAACGTGGCGGGTGGTGGCGTTCAGTCCCTGCGTGTGCCGCGAGGGACGACGGGCGAGTCCTGGCACTTCGAGCGACGAGCGACGGCGGGTATCTTCGACAACTTTCTCGCGACCGATCCGGCCGTCACTGGCCTGAGCGTGCGGCTTGCCCGGGACGTTGCGTGGGCCACCCCCACCAAGCTGGTCGACACCCAGCCCGCATCGGCCTCTCTGGGCGACGCCCCTCTCGGGGTCGGCAAGTCGTTCACCGACTCCAGCGTTCCCGGCAGCCCGACGATCACGCTCGAATCGGTAGGGCCGCTTGGGGCAAGCGTCCGCGTTCAGTATCCGGGTGATGCGCCGGCTGGCGGTGGCACTCCGCCGACAGGTGGTGTCCGCCCGTCGAGACGACCCCGGTTCCCCCGACGGTGACGCCGCCATCGACGCCCACTTCGTCCACCTCGACGGCCACCGTCACGGTGCGACGTATCAACCGCACGTCCGGCATCGTGCGAATCAGCCTTCCCGTGACGCGTCAACGACGCCGTGTGCCACGCGTATCGGGTCGGTGCGTTGGGTTCGGTGTTCCACGACAACTCGGGTCGCCACAATCACTCAGGGCTTTCGTGTGCACCGAGGGAGCGTCGCGGTGGCAATCCGTCTGGACGGCGCCATCGTTCTCAACCGTCGGTTCACGGTTCCGAGAGTCGGAGCCAAACGCCGCGTGACCACGGCACCATTCCGCGCTGCACGGATTTCCGACTAGGACGACTGCGCGTGTCCGAGGTCCTGGCCGCCCGGACGAAAGGTCGCACCCGGCGAAGTTGAGGTATCGCCGATGGCCTCGGCATAGTTGCCGGCGTGAAAAGGCAAACGGCACGAGGTTGGCGGGGCGCGCTCCGGCGACTCGCGGGATATTGACAGCTCTGTGCGTAGCTGCCCTGGCGGGGCCGGCCGCAGCGGCCGTGGCTCCGGGTCCGCGCAGCGTCGCGGTTGTGTGGTTCGACTTTGCCGGCGGTCCCAGCAGCACTTGGACAGCCGAGCAAATACGCTCGGCGGTTTTTGCCCCAGCGAACTCCGCGAACGCCTTTATGCGTGAGCAGTCCTTTGACCGGATCTCTCTCACGGGACAGGTGTTCGGTAAGTACACCATCAACGTCAGCTCATCCCCGTGCAACCCCGACGCATGGCAGGCGGCGGCACGGAGTGCGGCGGGTGCCAGCATTGCCGGATATCAACACCAGATGTTTGTTTTCCCGCGAACCGCAGCATGTGGCTGGGCGGGGCTCGCGGATGTCGTCGGCGACACCAGCTTCATCAACGGGACGCTCAGCACGAGCGTGATCTCTCACGAGCTCGGTCACAACTTTGGCTCGCAACACGCATCGTCTTACAGTTGCGTCGAGGGAGCCGTGCGGGTCGTCGTCTCCCGGAGTTGTACGGCCAGCGAGTACGGTGATCCGTTTGACGTCATGGGGTCATCGAGCCGGCACACCTCGGCCGTCAACAAGGTGCGTCTGGGGTTTGTGTCGGCTGCGAACGAGGTCACCGCCTCCCGGTCGGGGCGTTACCCGTTGGTGTCGTCCAGTCGTCCCGGCGTCGGGACGCAGTCGCTTCGTATCCGGCAGGGAACAACGAACAACTACTGGTACTTCGAGTTGCGCAGTCCCAGCCGGCCAGTTCGACAACTTCCTCGCAACGGATCCGGCCGCCAATGGCGTCAGCGTCCGTCTTTCGAAGGCGCCGCGGCTCCGGGTTCCAAGACCTATCTCATCGACACCCGCCCCGCCACCGGTACGTTCGCCGATGCTCCTCTCCCTGTCGGCCAAACGTTTGTTGACGCGAGCACTCCGGGAGCGCCAAACGTGACCGTCGATTCCCTCGATCCCTCTGGGGCAAGTCTGCGCATCGAGTTTCCCGGTGATCCGCTCCCTCCGCCCGGAACGCCGCCGCCGCCGTCATCCACGCCCCCGCCGCCTGTCGCGAAACCCGTGGTCACTCGGGCGCGGGTCCTCGTGCGGCGCATCAGCCGAACCCGTGGAGTCGTCCGGGTCACATTTCCGGCGGGCGCAACAACCAGTTGTGCGTCGCGCATCGCCTCGCGCGGCTGGAAGCGCTGCACGGTGAAGAACGGCATGGCGACCGCAACGCGTGGCTTCACGGTCCGACGCTCAACCGTGGCGGTCGCGCTTCGGCTCGATACGACGATCACCCTTGACCGCCGGTTCAGCCTCCCCAAGCTCGGTGCAAAGCCTCGCCTTACGAAGTTTCCGCTTCGTGTCGTCGGGTAGCTGGGCGACCGCACCGGCAGCCTACGGCCAGATATCGGACGTCTTGTTGCGGTCGAGCCGCGCGCCGTCGGCGCAGTCGGCGGTGCGGTACTCGTCGGGCATGTCGGGGTAGATGAACTCCCAGTAGATCTTTGCGAGCCCTCGCTCCTTGGGTGCTCGATGCGCCGAGGCTGCGGGCCATCTCTTCGATGTGCTGCATTCCGTAGCACTCGGTCACCGCCTCGTCGATCCACCCGCGAAGGTGAAACGCCTCGTGTGACAGGACGTGAACGGCGATCGCGGCGTTCTTGGTGGTGCGGTAGCCGCTCTTCTCCCATTGCTTCAGCCACTGGCAGGCGTCACGCTTGATGTCGGTCTTGTCGGCGGGTTCACCTTCGGCGTCGAACTGAACGGTGCCGAGCTCTTGGCCGATGTCGATGAGGTGCCCGAACGTTCCCTGGCACCGCACCGAGACATCGCGCTTGGCGATGGCGCTGACGGCGGCGCCGTAGCGTGCCTCGGCGGCCTGAGCACGAAATTCGAAGAAGCCGAGGATGGCGACCGCGACAGCGATCACGCCGATTGCCACGGGATGACGCTCCTCGCGTCGCATGTGCAGCCACACCAACCAGCCCAAAGAGACGGCGGCGAGAAGGATGATGAGGAGGCGGACGCTGAGATGCATCACAGATCCATCGGCACCGTTCCCGGGGACCTCAACGCCCCGCGGCCAAGTGGCCCGGGTGTTGCGGCCAAGTGGCCACGGGTGTTGCGGCCAAGTGGCCACGGGTGTTGCGAGCCACAGTGGCCACGGGTGTTGCGGCCAAGTGGCCACGGAGGTTCTTCTTCGAGTATTTTCGGGGCAAGAGGGTCGATTCCGTCCCGAAACGGGGGCAAAACCTTAACTTGACATGTATCGACTCATATTTCATACTTCCGACATCATCAGAAAAGAGATCGGCGCTCAGGTGCCGTGATGGAGGACACAGTCAGCATGGGAAAAACGATCGGAATCGACCTCGGCACCACCAACTCGTGCGTTGCCGTCCTGACGGGCGGTGAGCCCGAGGTCCTCCCGAACGCGGAAGGCGGACGCACCACCCCGTCGGTCGTTGGCTTCGCCAAGACCGGTGAGCGCCTCGTGGGCGCCGTGGCGAAACGTCAGGCCGTGACGAACCCGGAGAACACCGTGTTCTCCATCAAGCGGTTCATGGGCCGCAAGTTCGCCGAGGTCGACGAAGAGATGAAGATCGTGCCGTACGAGGTCGTCCGCGGCGCCAACGGCGACGCACGCGTCCACGCCGATGGCAAGGAGTACTCGCCGCCGGAGATCAGCGCCATGATTCTTCAGAAGCTGAAAGCCGACGCCGAAGCTTTCTTGGGCGAGACCGTAACCGAGGCGGTTATCACGGTCCCCGCGTACTTCAACGACGCGCAGCGTCAGGCCACCCGTGACGCCGGCAAGATCGCCGGCCTCGAGGTGAAGCGCATCATCAACGAGCCCACCGCTGCGGCGCTCGCCTACGGCCTCGACAAGAGCGCTGAGGAGACCATCCTGGTGTTTGACCTCGGTGGCGGAACGTTCGACGTATCCGTGCTCGAGATCGCCGACGGGGTGTTCGAGGTGAAGGCCACAGCGGGTGACAACCACCTCGGTGGCGACAACTTCGACAAAGCCATCGTCGACTGGATGGCCGCGGAGTTCAAGCGCGACAACGGCATTGACCTCGCCGCCGACAAGATGGCACTGCAGCGCCTCTACGAAGCGGCGGAGAAGGCCAAGATCGAGCTGTCGTCAACGGCCAATGCCCAGATCAACCTGCCCTTCATCACCGCCGACGCAAGTGGTCCGAAGCACCTCGACCTCACGCTCTCCCGCGCCAAGCTCGAGGAGCTCGCGGCGGACTTGCTCGACCGGCTCGACGGCCCCACCAAGCAGGCCATCGCCGACTCTGGCAAGGCCGGCGCCATCGACCACATCGTGCTCGTCGGTGGCATGACCCGCATGCCCGCCGTGCAAGAGCGCGTCACGAAGCTCACCGGCAAGGAGCCCCACAAGGGCGTCAACCCGGACGAAGTGGTCGCCGTCGGCGCCGCGATCCAAGCCGGTGTTCTCGCCGGCGAGGTCAAAGACGTCCTGCTTCTCGACGTCACGCCTCTGTCGCTCGGTATCGAGACAAAAGGCGGTGTGTTCACGCGGCTCATCGAGCGCAACACCACCATCCCCACACGCAAGAGCGAGGTGTTCTCCACGGCGGAGGACAGCCAGTCACAGGTCGAGATCCACGTTCTCCAGGGCGAGCGCGAGATGGCCAGCTACAACAAAACCCTCGGCAAGTTCCAACTCGTTGGCCTGCCGCCAGCCCCACGGGGAGTGCCGCAGATCGAAGTGGCATTCGACATCGACGCCAACGGCATCGTGAACGTCTCCGCCAAGGACCTGGGCTCGGGCAACCAGCAGCAGATCCGCATCGAAGCGTCGAGCGGTTTGTCGGATGACGAGATCCGCAAGATGGTCTCCGACGCCGAGTCACACGCCGACGACGATAAGCGCCTTCGCGCACTGGCCGAGGCACGCAACAACGCCGAAGCCCGTGCCCACGAGGGCGAGCGTCAGCTCAAGGAGCATGGCGATGTCATCGATGAGGAGCTCACTCGCGACCTGGAGGGTGCGATCGCCGCTGCCAAAGAGGCCGCGCAGGGTGAGGACACCGCCGACATCGAGGCCAAAACCCAGAGCCTTGTGGAGCTGCTTCATCGCTTCTCGGAGAAGGTGTACGAGAAGGCCTCCCAGACTCAGGCCACCGGGTCGGAGAACGGCGCCGGTGAGGAGCCGGTGGAGGACGCCGAGTACGAGATCATTGACGCCGACGAGAAGGCGTCGTGACGCACGAGCGCAGCACCTCCGACGCGTCGTTCGACGCGAACGCCCCCCTCGAATCCTCAGTGGATGAGGTCATCGATGCCGGGAGCCCTGACGGGCTCCCGGTCCAACCCGTCGTTGGGGAGCCACTTCCGCCGGTCTCCGGCGACGATCATGAACGCGTCACGGCAGAACGTGACGAGTACCTCGACGGGCTCCAGCGGCTGAAGGCCGAGTTCGACAACTATCGCCGCCGCGTCGATCGCGATCGCGAGATCGCCAAAACCGCAGGGGTCCGCGATCTCGTCGCTGAGCTTCTCCCAGTGATCGACAACCTCGAGCGGGCTGTCGAGGCACTTGAGGGCGCCGACGGTCAGATCGTCACCGGGGTCGAGATGGTGCGCAGTCAGCTCTCCGCACTTCTCGCGGGGCGGGGAGTGGAGGAGATCGCCGCCCACGCGCAGTCATTCGATCCCACCGTGCACGAGGCAGTGGCTCAGCACCCCACCGATGACCACGCCGAGGGCACCGTCGTGCATGTTGCCGAGAAAGGCTACCGGCTCGGTGAATCGGTCATTCGCCCGGCGAAGGTTGTGGTTGCGGCTCCCCCTGCGGAGGGGAGTTCGGCCTGATGGCCCGCGACCTCTACGAGGTGCTGGGGGTCGCCCGTGGGGCGTCAGCGGATGACATCAAGAAGGCCTACCGCAAACTCGCCCGTACCCACCACCCCGACCAGAACCCCGACGACCCCAAGGCGGAGGACCGCTTCAAGGAGATCTCCCACGCCCACGACGTGCTGTCCGATCCCGAGAAGCGGTCACAGTACGACCGTGGCCCCGAGTCCTTCTCGCCCGGCGCGGGTGGAGGGTTCGACGCGAGCGGCTTTGACTTCGCCGACCTCTTCGGCTCGGCGTTTGGCGGTCGTGGTCGGGGTGGTGGACGCGGGCAGCAATCAGCTGCCCCTCAGCGCGGAGCGGACGTCGTGGTTGACGTTTCGCTGTCGTTCGACCAAGCGATGTCGGGAGCCACCGTCCCGGTGAGCTACGACGTTGACGAGGCGTGCCGTGACTGCTCCGGCAGCGGGGCTAAGCCCGGGACGGGCTCGACGCTATGTCAAGAGTGTCGCGGGCGCGGTGTGCTCGGTCGCAACCTCGGCGGCTTCGAGGTTATGAGCCAAACCTGCCCATCATGCGGCGGGTCGGGCACCATCATCGACGACCCCTGCGACACCTGCCACGGAGCGGGCAGCCGCCGTGTGCGCCGCAACGAGCAGGTCACCATTCCCGGGGGCGTCAAGACCGGCACGCGGGTCAGAAAAAAGGGCCGCGGTCAGGCGGGTGGACGCGGCGCTCCGGCGGGTGATCTCATCGTGACCACCCACGTCACGCCGAGCCGCACCTTTTCACGCCACGGCGACGACCTCGAGATCGAGGTACCGGTCACCTTCGCCGAAGCGGCTCTCGGCGCAAAGGTCGAGGTGCCCACGCTCAGCGGCAAGGTCGCCCTCACGGTTCCGCCAGGCAGCCAGACCGGCAAACTCCTTCGCGTGCCCGGGCAGGGCGCGCCACGTACCAAGGGCTCCGGCCACGGGGACCTCATCGCGCGCTTGCGCGTTCAGGTGCCCACCGCGCTCACCGATGAGCAACGCACCGCGCTCGAGGCCTTCGCCGCTTTGAACGGCGCCAACCCCCGGGACGGTCTCTTCCGATGAGCTTCTCATTCGCCGCACTCACCACGGCTCTTCGGCGGCCTATTCGCGTCCCTGCGGGCCGCTCAATTGCTTCGTGCGGCTGGGCGTCATTCGCCGCACTCACCACGGCTCTTCGGCGGCCTATTCGCGTCCCTGCGGTCCGCTCAATTGCTTCGTGCGGCGGGATTTCGGGCGGTGGAACACGTGGTTGACTTCTCCGCGCGGGCCGTGTTCATGATCGGGGTCGCTGCCGAACTCGCCGGCATGCATCCCCAGACGCTGCGGGTGTACGAACGACGCGGCCTGCTGCAACCCTCCCGGTCCAAGGGCGGCACTCGCCTCTACAGCCAGCGCGATGTCGCTCGTCTTCAGCTCATCCAGGAGATGTCGGAGGCCGGCCTCAACCTGGTAGGCATCGAGCGGGTGTTGGAGCTCGAACGCGCCCTGGAAAACGCACGTGAACGGGTGCGGGCTCTCGAAGCGCTGATGCTTGCGCAGTCCGTTGAGGCCGAGGCCATGTTGGATGCGATGCGCCGTTCGATGTCGACCGAGATCGTTCCCGCGGGTCGTGGTGGCCTCCCCGCGACTCGCATTGCCCCCATCGTGAGAAGGACGTACCGTCGTGGCCGTTGAGCAGTACACAATCAAAGCGCAAGAGGCGATCGCCGCCGCTCAGTCCCTGGCACAGGCGCGTGAGCAGCAGATCGTCGAACCGGCTCACCTGCTGGTGGCGCTCCTCGATGCGCGCGAGGGAATCGTCGGACCGCTCCTCGAGCGCGCCGGAGTTGCGGACCTCGACGCGCTGCGCGCGAACGCACAGGCCGCCGTTGAGCGGCTGCCCGTGGTGCGGGGCGCCAGCCAGCAACATGTCAGCGCCGGTCTCCGCGACGTGCTATTCCGCGCCGGCAAAGAAGCGGAACGCCTGGGCGACGAGTACATCTCCACCGAGCACGTGCTGTTGGGGTTGGTGGGTGAGGCATCACCGGCGCGTGAACTGCTTACGGTCGCCGGGGTCACGAGCGAAAGCGCACTGGAGGCCCTGAAAGCGGTCCGCGGATCGCACCGGGTGACCGATCCGAATCCCGAGGCCAAGTACCAGGCCCTGGAGCAGTACGGCAACGACCTCACCGATGCCGCACGCCGCGGCAAACTCGACCCGGTGATTGGTCGCGACAACGAGGTGCGCCGCGTCATCCAGGTGCTCTCGCGTCGCACCAAGAACAACCCGGTGCTCATCGGCGAGCCGGGCGTGGGGAAGACGGCCATCGTCGAAGGGCTCGCTCAGCGCATCGTGTCGGGTGACATCCCCGAGAGCCTGCGCGACAAGCGCGTCATTTCGCTCGACATCGGTGCGCTCATCGCGGGGACGAAGTACCGCGGTGAGTTCGAGGATCGCCTCAAGGCTGTGCTCAAAGAGATCGCCGATGCCGAGGGTCAGGTGATCCTCTTCATGGACGAGCTCCACACCATCGTGGGGGCCGGCGCCGCCGAGGGCGCCGTCGACGCCGCCAACCTGCTCAAGCCCATGCTCGCGCGCGGTGAGCTGCGCGCGGTTGGCGCAACCACCCTCGACGAGTACCGCAAGCACATCGAGAAGGACCCGGCGCTGGAGCGGCGCTTCCAGCCGGTGTTCGTGGGCGAACCGTCCGTGGAGGACTCCATCGCCATCCTTCGCGGGCTCAAGGAACGCTACGAAGTGCACCACGGGGTGCGCATCCAGGATGCGGCGTTGGTGGCCGCGGCGCGCCTCTCGCACCGCTACATCACCGGGCGCTTTCTGCCCGACAAGGCCATCGATCTCATCGACGAAGCCGCAAGCCGTCTGCGGATCGAGATCGATTCGGTGCCGCAGGAGCTCGACCAGGTGGAGCGGCGCATCATCCAGCTCGAGATTGAGGAGCAGGCGCTGAAGCCGGAGACCGACCCCGGTTCGGTAACGCGACGCGACGCCGTGCAGGCCGAGCTGGCAGAGCTCCGCGAAGAAGCCTCAACGATGCGCGCGCACTGGGATCAGGAGAAAGAGGTCATTGGCCGCATCCAGCACGCCAAAAGCGACATCGAACAGGCACGCATGGAGTTGGAGCGCGCCGAACGGGAGGCCGATCTCGAAGGAGCTGCGCGTCTCAAGTTCGGCACCATCCCCGAGCTTGAAGCGTCGCTCGGGCAGGCCCAAGAAGAGCTCGTCCAGAAACAATCTGACGGGCAGATGCTGAACGAAGAGGTCGGCGAGCAGGACATCGCCGAGATCGTGGCCGGCTGGACCGGCGTGCCGGTCAGCAAGCTCTTGGAGGGTGAGGTCGAGAAGCTCGTGCAGATGGAGGAACGCCTGCACGAACGTGTCGTGGGTCAGGAGGAGGCGGTGGTTGCGGTGGCGAACGCACTGCGCCGCTCACGGGCCGGTCTCTCCGATCCCAACCGGCCCATCGGCTCGTTCATCTTCCTCGGCCCCACCGGGGTGGGGAAGACCGAGCTGGCCCGCGCGCTCGCCGAGTTCATGTTCGACGACGAGCGCGCCATGGTGCGCATCGACATGAGCGAGTACATGGAAAAACACGCGGTCGCCCGACTCATTGGCGCGCCGCCCGGCTACGTCGGCTACGAGGAGGGCGGCCAGCTCACCGAAGCCGTCCGTCGACGCCCCTACGCGGTGTTGCTGCTCGATGAGATCGAGAAAGCCCACCCCGACGTGTTCAACGTGCTGCTGCAACTGCTCGATGACGGACGCCTGACCGACGGCCAGGGGCGGGTGGTCAACTTCACGAACACCGTGGTCATCATGACCTCAAACGTGGGGAGCCAGTTCCTCGCCGAGGGCATCGACGGCGACATCGCCGAGGAGCGTGTCCTGGGCGCCCTGCGCGAGCACTTCCGCCCGGAGTTCCTCAACCGCATCGACGAGACCGTTGTGTTCCACCGACTGGGGCGGGACGAGATCGGCCGCATCGTCGAGTTCCAGCTCGCGGGTCTCTCGAAGCGCTTGGCCGAGCGCGAGATCATCGTCACGCTCACCGAGGCCGCTAAGCAAGCTCTCGCCGACGAGGGCTACGACCCCGCGTACGGTGCCCGTCCGCTCAAGCGCGTCATCCAAAAACGCGTTCAGGACCAGCTCGCGCTACTCATCCTCAAAGGCGAGTTCACCGACGGCGACAACATCGCGGTGGACGCCTCCCCGGAGGGAGCTCTCACCTTCCGCAAAACGGAGGCGGCGCAATCGGCGGCGGTCTGAGGCGCGCGCCGTGTTCGTCACCCCTCTCAGCTAGTACGTCACCGACCGAGCACGTCGTCCATGCGGTCACCGTTGTTAGGCGGCGACGGCATTCGCGTTAGACGGCCACCCCGCAGCTGTGCTCAGGTGGCGAAGCGAGTGACGGGCACCGGTTGGTGTCACGGCTCCGTCATCCACGGATTGACCACGGCGACCCCGAGGTCGACCACGTCTCCGACATCACGGGTCACCAGGGTGAGGTTGTGAACGAGGGCGGTCGCAGCCAGGAGGCCGTCAACCACGGGCACTGTTCGAATCGCGTTCAGTCGCCCCCATTGGTCGGCAACGTCCCCGCTGACCGGAAGCACCCGCTGAGGGAACCAACTGAGAAGCTCCTCGCTCCACTCGTCGAGCGACGCCGCCCTCTTCGGTGACCGTTTCCGGAGACGTTCGATGCCTTGCCGGATTTCTCCCAAAACGAGCACGCTGAGGAAGAGTCTCTGCTCCGGGGCGTCCTGAAACCAAAAGACGACATTGGGAGCAGGGTTCCGCTTTGACAGCTCCGAAACGACGTTGGTGTCGAGCAAGTAACCAGGAGGGGTCACAGATCGACGGTACGCGTGGGCTCTGACGAACGGACGATCTCCAACCCGGACAGGTCAGGTCCGCGCCGGAGGAACGCCTTGAAGTCAGGGACCTGTCCGCGAAGTTGCCGGTACTCGTCGACGGCGATGACGACGACAACTTCCCGGCCGTGTCGGGTAACCGTCTGGGGCCCTTCTCTCAGAGTCTCATCGACAAGTGCGCTGAACTGCTGCTTCGCCGTTTGAAGTTGCCATACCATCTAGACAGACTAGACAGAAAATCCGAACGGCGCAACTGCGCTTACACAGAGCTGTCGCAAACGGCACGTGGCGTTCCGATCACGATCCGATCCCGCGAAAGCGAGAGCTATCGCCGACGTTCAAGTGCGCCAACATCTCGTCGCCCGACCACCGGACGGTTACGGCGAGCGGTTCCCGCTGGTTCGAAGCGCGGTGCGAGCGCGGCAGGCACGGCGACCGCACGGTTCACCAATCGCGTGCCCGGCGGGCGGTAGCTGTTCACTCCAATGCGAGCGTTGCCGCGTTGGGTTGCTGCGCCCGACGTCCACGTTCCGTCGCCCGCGAGGGCGTTGTTCAGGAACGTAACGGCGGCGCCGTCGGCGGCGTTGACGACCGTGCCGCGTCCCGGAATGCGGTTCACGATCGTGTTGTGCGCGAGCCACAGTCGCCGGTCCGGGTTCGTGAGCCCCTCCAGCCCGTAGGCCACGACGCCGGTGTTCTCGGAGTTGGGGCCTTGGATGATGAGGTTGCCCACCACGCGGCTGGCGCCGCCGTTCGGCAGGTCGATCGAGTAGCTCGCGGCGGCGCTGCCGTCGTTCAGCGTGTTGTAGCGGATGTCGTTTCGCAGGGCGCGTGACTTCACCTCGTGACCCACCTTGGCGTTGATCGACACGCTAAAGCGCATCGTGAACGACCGGACCGTCCCGATGTAGATGTTGTGCGACTGACCGTCGCCGAAGCCGCTTCCGGTGAAGATGGAGTTCTCGATGAGGATGTCGCTGGCGCGGTTCTCGCCGGCCAGGATTCCGTTCTCGTTGTTGCGGAAGGTGGAGCGGCGCACGATGAGCCCCGAGCCCTCCTGACGTATCCCCGCACCGTTCTGATCGGGAACGGTCGCCCCAACGAAGGTGATCCCATCCACGGTTGCGCGGTTGCCGGTGATGACCCAGATGCCCTTTCCTTGGGCCGACTTGCCCGCAGCGTCGAGCACAACCGGACCACCGACGCCGCGCAGGGTGAGGTTGTTTTGCGTCCATGTCGCCACGTCACCGGTGTAGGTGCCTGCATCGATGAGCACGGTGTCCCCGTTGCGAGCGGTCGCAGCCGCGGAGCTCGGGGTTTTCAGCGATCGGGTGGGGCCAACGCTCAGCGTGGCAGCGGACGCGCCGGTCGTTCCGGCAAGCACGACGGCGACGGTCGTAATGAGGGTTCTCATAGCGGGAAACTGGCAGGTCTTTGCGCGACCATGCAACCGAAAAGGGCACGTGCGTGGCAGGAGCCTCTTACAATTCGTCCCTCGCCAAACCGGTTGGACACTACTTTCCGCAAGGAGCCTTTTCGTCATGCAACGACTCGAGCCGGCCCAGTTGCAGCGGATGCTGACCGAGCATTTCGCCTCACTCACAGACCCCGATCGCGGCCGGATGATCGAGTTCGTGGGCCACGAGATCGCGGGCGCCGATTTCTCGGCCTGTGACTTTACGGGCGTCTACTTCCAGGATTGTTCTTTCGTCGACTGTCTCTTCACTCGTTGCACATTGTCGGAAGCCACGATCAGCGGTTGCTCGTTCTCCAACGTGGACTTCACCGGAGCGCGTCTTATCAAGTCGGAGTGGTTCCGCTGCGACGCGCGTCATTGCCTATTTGATCGCACGTTCGCCGGCTCAGCGACGTTCATCGAATGCGACCTTGCCGGAGCATCCTTCCTCGGAGCCGACCTCGATCACACTCATTTCGGCGTAAGAGACGTGACCGCGATCGTGTTCGATCCGCCCGCTGACCACCGGCAGGGTGGCACGGCCGGATGGCGTAATGTCGATCCGTGACGGGAACCGCCTCCGCTATCCACGAGATCGCCACCCTGGTGCGTTCACGCCATCCTGTTGTGGCGGTCGAGACCGTCGAGGAGGAGCGCGCGCGGGACGTCATCGCGGCCGTCGGGGCACAGCTCGAAATGCCGGTTTTCGAATGGTCGGTGACGACGGGGTTTCGACGTCTCGGCGACGACATCGTCAACGGCCTGACGACATCGCCGGACGCGTTGCTCGCACACATCGGTGGGATGACCGTCGAGGCGCTGTACCTCGTGAGCGATTTGCATCCTCATCTGACCGAGCCGTTGGTGGAACGGCATTTCCGCGACGTGGTCAGCGCGTTTCGCGAGACACGTTCGACCGTTGTACTGGTGGGCGCCGATGTCACGTTGCCAGCAGCGGTCGACGCCGACACAGTGCGTATCCGCTTGGCCCTACCGGATCGGCGTGAGCTGGAGGAGGTGGTGCGGTCGGTCTTGCGGGCGGCCGGCGCCCAGCCGCCACCACGCGGCGTCGACGCCTTGCTCGATGCCGTGAGAGGGCTCACACTGAATCAGGCTCGCCAGCATGCGGCCGCCGCTGTGTTGGACGGGATGCTCACCCCGTCCGACGTGGCTCGGGTGGTTGATCGAAAAGTGAAGACCATTGCGGATGGTGGCCTCCTCGAGTACCACCCCGCGGAGGGCAACGCCTTCGAGCTGGCGGGAATGGCAAATCTCAAAGGGTGGCTGGAGCGCGCAGCGTTGGCGTTTGGCGCCGAGGCGAAGGCAATGAACATTCCCACCCCCAAAGGCATTCTGCTCGCAGGCGTGCCGGGGTGCGGTAAGTCACTGGCGGCGAAGTTCATTGCCCGTCAGTGGGGACGCCCGTTGCTGAAACTCGACGCCGGGCGGCTGTTCGACAAGTACGTGGGTGAGTCGGAACGCAACCTTCGTTGTGCCATCGAGATGGCGGAATCGCTCGCCCCGATCGTGCTGTGGATCGACGAGATCGAAAAGGGCCTTGCAATTGGTGGAGACGACGCGGGCGGGGCCACCGGTAAACGCATGCTGGGCACGCTGCTGTCGTGGATGCAGGACAAGCGCGACGACATCTTCGTGGTCGCAACGAGCAACGACCTTTCCGCCCTCCCTCCCGAGCTTCAGCGCAAGGGACGGTTCGACGAGGTGTTTTTCGTCGACCTCCCCACGGCCGAGGAACGCGGGGCCATCTTCCGCATCCATCTCGCGCTGCGAAAACAGGACCCGGCCGAGTTCGATGTGTCGAGCTTTGGCTACCGCGAGCGACGGGTTCAGCGGCAGCGAGATCGAGCAGGTTGTCCTGTCGGGTTTGCTGCGTGCCCTCCATGCACGACGTGAACCTGACACGCAGGTGCTTCTCACCGAGCTGGCAGAAACCGTTCCGCTGTCACGCGCACGTCCCGAAGCGGTCAGCGCCATCCGGGAACGCTCGCGTGACCTGGTGCCTGCCGGTTAGTCGCGACGTCTGCGCGCCGTCAGGGTTTCGACCACCCTTTCGTGGCGCAGCAGGAACGTCGGTCTGGACGTTGCCGCGGTACTCAGCGCTCGTATCGGCGTCGCACGGACTCACGGTAGGTGGCCATCGCAACCCCGGCGACGACACCCACAGCGGCCGCGGCGGCGCCGATGAAGAGGCCGATGTCGCGGGTGAGGAACTCGGCTTGGTCGGGTGGTGGCCGGAAGATTCGGTACACCACAAGTCCCCCGGCTCCAGCGGCGCAGAGCGCGACGATCCAGCCGAGGCCCTCCGCCGTTCGGGGGTCGATGCGGGTGAAATCCAGTCGGTCGGCGGCGACGATGCCCGCGGCAATGATCCACACGACGGCAAGGGCCAAGGCGCCCTTGGCCAGAGACGTCCACGCCCAACCGCTGGCGCTTCCCGGTGAGGTCACCTCGCCGAGGTTGGTGCGATACCACGGCAGGAAGACCGCGATGGCCATCACGACCCCCGACGCAAGGGCAACTACCGCCGACGCGGCAGGATTTGCGAGTGGTGAGGAGCGACGCATCACCGGAATGGTACCGGGCGCCCGTGGTAGGCTCGGTCTCGCGCATGTCGCGCTCCCCAAGGAGAACGATGCCCACCTACATTCTGCTCAGTACCCTAAGCCCTCACGGCGCAGGAACCCTCAAAGCCAACCCCACCCGGCTCAAAGAGGTGAACTCCGAGATCGAGCAAATGGGCGCGAAGGTCGTCTCTCAATGGGCGGTCCTCGGGCCGTACGACTTCGTCAACATCGTCGAAGCCCCCGATGAGAAGGTCATCGCTCGCGTCTCGGTGGAGCTTGCCGCACGCGGCACCGCGCACTTTCAGACGCTCACGGCCATCCCGGTTGACGAGTTCCTCGCGCTGCTCAAGTAGGGCGGCCCGTTCGGGTGGCCGATCGATCACGCTGACGTGAACACACTCCGAGGACTCTCACGCGAACAGACGCTCTTGGTCGTCGCGGTCGGCATGGTCTTGTTCATCCTGAGCCTGTTCATGAGCTGGGTGAGTGTCGACCTTCCCGACGGTATCGACCTGCCGGACGGCACATCATCGAGCGTGAAGGGCACCGAGGCGAACTCGTGGTGGATCGCTCTCGCCCTCGCGGGTGTTGCCCTGGCGATCTTCGTCGCCGAAGCCCTCACGTTTCCTGCCCCCGTTGCGTGGATCGGGCTCGGACTGGGAGCCCTCTGCGCCGCCGGTGCCTTCGCGTGGGCGCTCTTCCACGTCGTCGACCTCACCGAAGGCCCAGCCGACCCCGGCATTGGAGCCTGGTTGGGTCTTGCATCATCCGGTGTGGCGGCGGTGGTTGCGGGCCTTGCCTGGTCGCACGAGCGACGCTGACGCAAACCCCAGCGCGTCGCTACACTCGGATCAATTGACGTCACGAGGGAGGTCCCATGGGGATTTTGGACAAAGCAGTTGACGCGGCCAAAGACGCCGCAAAGAAAGCCGCGGAACTGACGCAGGAAGGCTTGTCAGAGGCCAAAGAGAAGGGCCAGGAAATTGTCCTCAAGCGCAAGCTGAATGGTTTCGCCGAGGAGCTTGGTCACGTCGTTGCCCGTCAAAAGGGTGGCGAGGCAAATCTTGATGCCGAGGTCGATCGACTCGTTGGCGAGATGCGTGCCACCGAAGCCGAGATCGCGGCGCTCGACGAGTCCTAGACAGAACGACCGCGGGCGGCCGCCTCCATTTCACAGAGGTGGCGCCTGTGTGTCTAGGGGGCGGGAGGCGTCGCCGGCGTCGGCGGAGGCTTTACCGCTGTGAAGCGCGACGAAAACGTGACGAGCCCGCGAGGAGTTTCCACGCGGAGGCCCACGACGTAGGTGCCCTTCGGCAGCGGCTTGCCTTTGCGTTTCATGTCGTAGTCAATCGCGTGCTCGCCTGCAGGGAAGAGTTTGCTCTTGGCAATGAGCTTCTTGTCGACGGCGTTCTCGTCGCGCACCCGAATCGTTACGCGCGCGGGACGGGTCAGCCGAAAGCGAATCCGAAGTCGTGTGTCAGGTGCTTTGCCCACCTTCTTCAGGGAGAAGAAGCCCGCGGTACGGTCGGCCGCGAATGAGTGGCGGTGGCTCGTGTTGCCCGATCGATCGTCCGGAGTGAACTTGGCGACGATCCGGAACGTGCCCTCGCGAACCCCGACGGCACTGCGCCCCAACGTGAGGCGCCGTCCCGAGGGGCCGAGCGGGCCGCGGTAGAGCACCTTGATCGTTCGGCCGGTTCGGGACGCGAGGGCCACTCGCACAGACCCGGGCTTGGTGGATCGCACGGTCGTGCGGGTGGACTCGTCGACCCCGTCGCCGTTCGGTGAGATGAGCGGTGCTGGGTTGGTGAGCTGGACTCCTGCGTAGGTCACCACCAGCGCATCGGTAATCGAGCGCTCGGAATCGATGGGCGAGACCAACTGATCGCGAATTGCCAGGGCGGAGCTGCCACCACCGTCCATGCCAATTGCGGTACGCGCGCCCAGCGAGGCCATGAAGTTGGCAAGGCCGGCGACATCGACGCCGGTGCTGCCCTGAAGCGGGCCCTCGGCGGTCACGAAAAGCACGGTGCCGTCGGCGGTCTGACCGATGGCGGTGCGCGAGGTGTTTGCCCCCAGCTGCCCGGAGGAAAAGCCCTCGCCCGACGCGGGTACCGCTGCGCCATCGGACACCAGCACCGGCCCGCCACCCAGGCCGTGGGTGGATTCCGGGCCGATGCCGGAGAGCCCGAAGGTCATGATGACGCGGCGCCCGGGAACCAGGTCGGAGAGCACCCGCTCGCCGGCGGTGCCGACGCCGGATATCACGAGCTTGCCAGGGGCGATGCCCGAGCCACCACCGGGTTTGACCGACTGAACCGTTCCGGTGAACGGCACGTTGGCGCGCGGAGTAACCCCACCATCGACGTCGATGAGCGCGTCGACGCGATCGCCGGTGGGGGTGAGGTCGCCGTACCGGGGGGTATAGACGATGGTCTCGGTGTCGCGCTCGGCCGGGCGGTTGACGCCGATGAACGTGCGCTGAGGAAACGGTGTTGGGGAGGCGGGGTCGACGGCCTGCCACTTGCCGTCGAGCTCCACCCGTGCCGAGCGCAACAGGCCGGTGGCCTCGAGGATCAGCGCCGAGCGGGTCGGCTCCGGTTCGCTCACCAGCTCCTGGTTGAGCATCAGAAGCCCCGACGGGTAGGAGTTCTGGAGGTTGAAGAAGTCGCCGTTGACGGCGACCACGGCGCCTTCGCCCAGGCGTGCCCGCATGGCGTCGGTCAGGCGTGCGCGCTGGGACGGGACGCCTGCCGTCAGGATCGGGCGGATGGCGGTGAGCGGCCCTTGGTGGATACGCACGACGTTGACCACCTGAGGTCCCGCAAACACCACGCGCTCGTGGGTGATGCCCGGGACGACGTCGGTCACCTCGGCGGCGGCCGTCGATGCCAGCGATGCGGCGAGGGCCGCAGCCATCGTCGTCGTCGCCACCCACCCAAGTGATCGTCTACCTCGCACGAAATGCTCCTTGTCGGTCAATTGCGCCTGCGTTTGCGGGAGAAATGGCGGCGTCGACCGGCCCACGGTACCCGATCAGACCTCGCCGCCAAACCCAAACCCGCCGGTCGGGGGGCGACAGGGGCCGCTGCTAAACTCCGCCGCTGGTCGACCCAAGGAAAAGGTCATGAGCATTCCACTGATGGACATCCAGGGCCAGTACCGGCCCCTTCGCCCGCAACTCGACGCGGCCATCGCCGGCGTGCTCGACACGGGACAATTCATCCTCGGGCCCGAGGTGAAGAAGCTGGAGGCCGAGCTGTCAGAGCGCCTCAATGGCCGACCATGCGTGGGTGTCGCCAACGGAACCGATGCGCTGGTCATCGCACTCCAGGCGCTTGATGTGGCTCCGGGTGATGAGGTCATCACCACGCCCTACACCTTCTATGCCACCGCTGAAGCCATCGCTCGTATTGGCGCCACCCCTGTGTTCGTGGACATCGACCCCGAGACCTCGACGATCGACCCCGAGGCCACGGCCCGAGCGATCACCGAGAAGACGAAGGCCATTATTCCGGTCGACATCTTCGGTCATCCGGCCGAGATGACGGCGCTGCTCGCGCTTGCCGCCGAGCGAGGTCTGTCGGTCATTCAAGACGCCGCCCAGTCGTTCGGCGCCGCCGACAACGGCGCGGTGGTCGGTACCCAAGCCGACGTTGTGACCTTTAGCTTCTTCCCCACCAAGAACTTCCCGGCCATCGGCGACGGCGGCATGATCGTCGCACGGGACGAGGCCTTGGCGGAGCGTATTCGGCGCCTGCGGTTCCACGGTTCGGCCGACAAGGTGACCTTCGAGGAGGTCGGCTACAACTCGCGGCTCGACTCGTTGCAAGCGGCCGTGGCCCGAGTCTTTCTTCCGCACCTCAACGCATGGAACGACGCCCGTCGCCAAGCCGCCGAGTGGTATCGGGAGGCGGGGCTGGGCGAGTACATGGCACTGCCGGTTGAGCGTGATGGGGCCCGGCACGTCTACCACCTCTACGTTGCCCGTCATCCCGAGCGTGACACCATCCGCGCCGCACTGGCCGACGCCGGTGTGGGGGCCGCTGTCTACTACGGCATTCCCATGCACCTGCAGCCGGTGTTCGAACACCTCGGATACGCGGCAGGTTCGTTGCCCGTGGCCGAGGAACACGCGAACACGGGGCTTGCTCTGCCGATGCACCCGAACCTCACGCGGGAGCAAATCGACACGGTGGTGGGCGTGGTGTCCACAGCCGTTGCCTCATCTGTCGCTGCGGCGTAGGCCGCACGCTCCGCGGTGCGCATCTGGGTCGACATCACCAACTCGCCACACGTGGTGATCTTTCGACCGCTGATTGCACGGCTCCGGGCTCGTGGCCACGAGGTGACCGTCACCGCGCGTGAATTCGCCCAGACCGTTGGGCTGCTCGAGCGGTTTGGCATCGAGCACACGGTGGTGGGCGCGCATGGGGGAGGAAGCATCCGTGCCAAGGGCCGGGCGGCCGTCGACCGCACGTCGACGTTGGTGCGCTTCGCCCGACATGAACGGTTTGACCTGGCCGTTGCGCATGGATCGACCGATCAACCCGTTGCCGCCCGCCTTGCCGGTACCCCTCAGGTCACGATGTTCGACTATGAGTTTGCGACCGTGATGCACCATTGGAACGGCCGTTTTGCCACTCGAGTGCTCGTTCCGGACGCAATTCCGGAGACGTCTCTGGCGAAGTACGGGATGCGTTCCCCGAAGTTGGTGCGCTATCCGGGGCTCAAAGAGGAGTACTACCTGGCCGACCATGTTCCCGATGCGAGCGTGGCCGGCGAACTCGGCCTACGTTCCGAGGCCATCGTGGCCGTGCTTCGTCCCGCCCCCGAGGTCACCCTCTACCACCGAGGGAAGTCAACGGAACTGTTCTCCGGAATTCTCGAGGCGGTATCTCACCCTCAAGTTGATGTACAGGTTGTGGTTCTTCCACGTACCGATGACCAGCGGAGAAGCCTTATCGGGCGGGGAGTGATCGTCCCGGAGCGCCCAGTCGACGGACCCACCCTCGTCGGCCTGGCAGATTTGGTGGTGAGTGCCGGTGGGACGATGAACCGGGAGGCCGTCGCCCTGGGCGTACCGGCCTACACCCCGTTTGCCGGCCGTCTCGGCGCCGTCGACCAGCGTCTCATCGACGAGGGACGCCTCCACCGTGTTCACACCGTCGAGGACGTTCTCATCTCCCACCGAAATCGCACCGAGCGACCCCCCCTGCGTGATCCCAACGTCTTGATCGACGCAATCCTGGAGCCGGCGGCCCGACGTTCGTAGCCCGGCCCTGATGCCGGATTCGATCTCGTATCCCGGGATGGGACGCTAGACTCACCGACCGGTGAGACTCCTGCCTGCAATACGCGGCTGGCGGCGCCACGCACACCGTGTGGGGCAAGTCGTGATCGATGTCGCCCTCGTCGCGCTTGCGTGGTGGCTGGCGTTCACGTTCCGTTTCGACGGAGGGATGACCGGCGTCTACCAAGAGCTGTTCGTCGCGACCATTGGGGTCGTCATCGGAATCAAATTCCTTGTTTTCGTTGCGGCGCGCTTCTACAGCAAGTGGTGGCGGTTCACGAGTATCCGTGACCTGCAAGCCATCGTTGCCGCAGTCGTTCTGTCGAGCGTCATCGTCACCACCGTCGGCTCGTTTTGGCATCCGGTGGAGCGTCGCAACGGCCGCGACGTCATCATCCCGCGCGGGGTGCTCGTACTCGACTTCTTCATCACGCTGACCCTGGTGGGCGGGGCGCGCTTTGCCGTGCGCAGCCTCAAGGAGCGCCCCGGACGCAACGAGCTCTTTGCTCGCAAGGGCCGTGAGGTGCTCATCTGTGGCGCCGGCGATGCCGGCAACACGATGCTGCGCGAGATGCAGCGCAACCGATCGATGGGGTACAACCCCGTCGGCATCATCGACGACGACCCGCGCAAGGCTGGGCTGCGTGTGCAGGGCGTGCGCGTGCTCGGAGGGCGCGACCAGCTCAAGAGCGCCCTGCGCGACTCTGACATCGACGAGGTCATCATCGCCATGCCCTCGGCGCCCGGCATCGTGCGCAAAGAGATCGTTGAGGTCTGCCGCGCCGCCGGGGTTGCCTGCAAGACGCTTCCTGGGCTGCCCGAGCTGATCTCGGGCGAGGTCACCGTGCGGCAGCTGCGAGATGTGAGCGTCGAGGACCTCCTCGGCCGTGAGCCGGTGAAGGTCGACTTTGCCAACGTCTCGCGCTACCTCAACGGTAAGTCGGTGCTCATCACGGGAGCGGGCGGCTCCATCGGCTCCGAGTTGTGTCGCCAGGTGCTTCGTGCCGGCCCGGCCAAGCTCGTGATCGTCGATCACGCCGAGAACAACCTGTTCGAGATCGACCGTCAAATTCGTGGCCGTGGTCAGGTGACGCCCATCATCGCCGACTGTCGCGACACCGCCGCGATGGAGCGCGTGCTCGTGGAGCATCGCCCGGCGATCATCTTCCATGCGGCCGCCTACAAGCACGTGCCCATGATGGAGCTGAACCCCATCCAGGCCATCGTCAACAACGCCCTCGCCACCAACGGCCTCGCCGCCCTCGCCGAAAGCCATGGGGTCGAACGGTTCTGCCTCATCTCCACCGACAAGGCCGTGGAGCCGAAGACCGTGATGGGCGCCTCCAAGGCCCTGGCGGAGCGTGTGATCGAATCGCGCGCCGCGGGGGCAAGCACCCGCTTCGCCGCGGTGCGGTTCGGCAACGTCTTGGGCAGCAGCGGTTCGGTCGTCCCCATCTTTCGCCAGCAGATCGCGGCGGGCGGGCCCGTCACCGTCACCCACGCCGAGATGACGCGCTACTTCATGACCATCCCCGAGGCGGTCCAGCTCGTCATCGAGGCCACGGGCATCGCCGACGGGGGCGACATCTTCGTCCTGGACATGGGCGAACCCGTGAAGATCATGGACCTGGCGGAGAACATGATTCGCCTCTCCGGGAGTGAACCCGGCCGCGATATCGCCATCGACGTTGTGGGAATTCGTCCGGGAGAAAAGCTCGGTGAAGAGCTCTTTAACATTGACGAAGAAATACGACCCACAAGATATGGCAAGATCCGACGCGCGACTCGCCCTCCACTCGACCCCGTCGCTCTGCGGTTGGGACTTGAACTTTTGGAGGAACGGGCCGCCGACGGTGATGCCGTCGGTACTGCCGATGTCTTGTGGAGGACCCTTCGTGCCGGCAGGGATGTAGGGTCCCGCTCCGAACTTCTTGACACGCAATCCCCCGCACGTGAGGACAATTCCGCATGACGACGACAGCACTCCGGCCGCTCGCCTCCGACGTATCCGAGCTCTACCCGGACCTCGTGCCCGTGCGTGACGGCGGAATCCTCGCCCGTGTGAAGCGGCCCTGCACCGACCACGGATGCGACTGCACGTGCCTCGGCCACCTCGAGGACGAAGGCTGCCTGGTCTTCCACTGCCCGCTGGGCGACCACATCATCACCTCACGCGTTTCATGATTCGGCGCGTTCCGCGGGCCCCCCGGGCCGCGTGAGCGCACACACCATCCCGGTGAGGTAGGCCCGGCCGGTGGTACGACCCAGGCGAGTGAGCCTGCGCACGGCAGCGGGCAGAGCGGGGCCATCGCCACGCACCAGTGTGTGGAGCATCACCGCGACGGCATCGAACGCCTCGCCAGCGTCGGCGGCGCGCAGGAGGGACCGGGCCGGCTCGCTCTGTGGCACTGGCAGCTCGTCGGCGTGCGTCGGGGCCGATGTGAGGGCACGTAGCGCGTAGATGTAGCCGGTGACGGCGTCTGCTCCCGCCGGCGTCAAACCGGGGCCGCGTTCCACAAGGTCGGACGCCAGCGCCGCAAACGGTTCGTGGCCCAGGCGGAAGGCACGTGGATCGTTCCACACGTGCGGGCGCACCACCTCACAGGTTGCGCGTACCGCATCCGGGTCGCCCAGGCGGGGCGCCGGGGGTGTCGTCCACAGCCGGGCTCCACTGAGGTCGATGCTCACCCCATCGCCGGGGGCAAGGATGGGCACAGTGTCGACGATGGTGGTGAGGGGTCCGCGCGGGCCGCGGGTGTCGGCCAGATGGACCACCCCCGACGGAGCGCGAAGCCATGCCCAGCCGGCGCCACAGGCCATCACCCGCCCCTCGGCGATGCCACGGGCGTAGCGCCCCACTTCATGTGCCCGGAGGGTCAGGGGGCGAGGTCGGTGGCCAACGCCGCCAGCGCGTCGCGAAACGGCTCGAGTGGAACGCGGGCGATGCCCGCGCCGATCTGCCCGCCGTCAACCCGGTGCAGGATCCCCGTGTTGATCAGTGGCGTCTGCCGAGTGTCGAGGCAGGCACGCGCATCGACGCCGATGGGGGTCCCCTCACCGTCCAGGGTGGGGATGCGGAAACGTTCGCTCGTAGCGATGCAGATGTCGTCCATCATGCGGGTGCGCTCGATGGCGTCGGCGAGGCCCCCGCCCAGGAACGCGGCCACGCCGGGGCTTGCGGCGCTCGCCGCACCCCCGAGCCCGGCGCATTCAACCAGCGCCGAGTCGCCGATGTCGGCTGCCGCGTCGGCGTCGGTGAACCCGGGGCGATACAGCGGGTCGCCCACCAACGGCGACGGTGCGGTAAACCACCGACCCGGCATCCCGGCGAGCATGACCGCAGCGTCGACGCCGTTTCGGCTGATAAAGGTCACGAGGCTCGACCCGCGGATGCCCTGAGTGGTTGCCAAGGCGGCGCGGCAGGCGGCGATGGTGAGCGTCAGCGCGAAGTGCCCGTTGGTGGAGGTCATCTGCGCAGTTGGGAGCACCGCCTGCGGGGCATGTTCGGCCATGGCCGGGAGCACATCACGCAGCAGGAGCATGGTCGCGGCTTGGTGGCGCATGTGGCAGTCGTCGCCCATCGCGATCGCCTGTGCGCACAGGGCAAAGACGTCGACGGGCCCCCGACTTTTGAGTGCCGCGTCGAAGCCCGGGGCCACCTGCTCGGCGAAGACACGCTGACGACGGATGGCTTCGGCGTTGCCGACCCCCAGCCAGAACGCATCGCCCGGGCCGTCACAAAACGGCGACCACGCCTCCACACCGCTCTCGGCGTCGCGTACCTCCCACACGGCCATCGACGGTGAGATCACCCCGGTCATCGCACCAGCCGCGCCACGGGAGTGGCCAGGGGCCAGGGCGATGTCACCGCGGGCAACGGCCGATGCGGCGTCGTCGGCGGAGTTGGCCCAGCCCTCGAAGATGCACGCGCCGATCACGGCGTGGCGTTGGGGGGCGCACATCCGCTCCCAGTCGATCGGCGGCCCCGCATGGAGGATGAGTTTTCCTTCCAACCCGGGAATGTGATCGCCGGCTAACCCTGCTCCGTTCAGCATGGGCCGGGCCGTCTGCAGGCGGGTGAGGGCCAGTTCGTTCGCGGCATCGACATCGTCGCCGGCAAGTCGCACGAGCAGTCGCACATCGTCGGGATCGCCACCGGCGGGCGGAGTCCATTCGATGGGCTCGACATCCACCCCCTGGGTAATGAGGGCCTCGGCCATGAGATCAAGACCGGCGGTGGCGACACGTAGGCTTGGCATGTGACAGACCTTACCGAGCTGGCAAAAGCGGTGCGCGAACACCCCGGGCTAGTGGAAAAACGCCACCTGCGTCACGTGGCCGAGACCGTGGGTGGCGACGGCGACGACGCCGCGCTCGTGCCCGCGTCGGACGGGGTCTCCGTGCTTGCGGCGGAGGCCATCCGTCCGCAGCTCGTCCTGGCCGATCCCCGGGTCGCCGGTATCGCGGGGGTGGTGACGGTGCTGAACGACATCGCCGCCACCGGGGGCCGTCCGTCGGCGCTGCTCGACACGGTGGTGGGGCCTGAGGGGGTCGTTCGCGAGGTGTTGGAGGGCGTTGCAATCGCCGCGAAGCTCTACGGCGTGCCGGTTGTGGGTGGCCATACGACGGTGCAGGAGGGCGAGGCGGGCCTGTCGACGTTCGCTCTGGGCACCGCTACCAAATCGCTGCTGGCGGCAAATGCGCGGCCCGGTGACACGGTGTGTTTGGCGGTGTGTCTCGATGGGGAGCTCGTTACCGGCCCGGACGGTTCATTGTTCTTCAGTCACCTGCGCGGGGAGCGCCGATCGTCAGCCGCCGCCGATCTCGCCCTGATAGCTGAGGCCGCGGAGTCGGGCGACGTGTGGTCGGGTCGTGATGTCTCGATGCCGGGCCTTGTGGGTTCGCTCATCCAGTTTGCGGAAAGCGCGGGTGGCCTCGGCTGTCGTGTCGACATCGATGCGGTGCCCGTGCCCACCGGCGTCACTCTCGATGAGTGGGTACGTGCCTTTCCGTCCTACGCCTTCCTCCTCGTGGGTCACCCGCAGCGACTGGCCGAGCGCTTCTCAGCCGCCGGTCTGTCGTGCACCCCAATCGGCCAGCTCAACGACACCGGCCTCATCCAGCTCGTGTCCGGTGACAGCAACGCCGACGTGTGGAACCTCCGAGACACCCCCCTGACCGCACTGGGCTGACGAACCCAGGCGACGTGTCCGGCGTCACGTCAGGAGGCGGTTCGTGCGCCCACGCGAGTGAAGCCGCGCAGGGCTCGAACCCCGGACCCCATCATTACGAGTAGAGGTCGGTAGTGGCCGAGATCGCTGTCGAGGAGCCGACCAACCCAGCCGGTGCCGGCCTCCTGGTTCCTCAGTGGTTCCTTGCCGCCGCGTGATCAGAGGCAAGAGCTGACCGACGGGCGACGATGATCTGAGACTTGGTTGGTGCCATCGAAGACCACTGGCCGCGAGCGAATGGCAGGTAGCCCGGGCGGAGCGCCGCCGTGCGAGAACGGTCGAGGTCCTTGATGCAGGGCTCTAAGCGGGAGACGAGGCCTGGCCTATCCCGATGAAGACTGATGGCGGTACCAAGCCAGGAGTTGTGCCTCGCTTACGGCGCGATGACTCCGTCACGTATCAGGACGGGAATGGCTTCCTTGCGGCCGCTCACCCCGAGGCGGCGGCAGGCGTTGTCTACGTGTTTGTCCACCGTCTTCGACGACACGCCAAGCGCAACGGCGGCTTCCTGTGAGGTCTTCCCAACGATTGTGCGCATCACCAGTCTCTGGGTCACGGTGAGAACTCGTTCCAGCGGTGACTTCCCGGCGCCGAAGGCGAGGTCTTCGAGCTGGCTCATTGTGAGACCGCACTGACGGGCTCGTTGGGTGACCAGCTGGGGGTCGCTGACCGTCCCTTCGATGGCGTCGGCGATGGGGTGAGCCAACCACAGAGCGCGCGCGACGTGGCAGCTGGGCAGGAGCTCGGACTGGTGCAGGGCTGCCGCCTCGCAGATGTCGATCGAGACGTTCCATCCCTTGAGAATCCTGGCGGTGTGCCAACCGGCGTCGTCGCATGACCCGTGGCTGAACGCGACGAGGTCATGGAGCAGCCCGGCCAGGTACGCCGCGTCGGCTCGCTCGGTGGCCAGTGCTCGCGCGAGTCGGGCAGCTTGCAGCGAGTGGGCGAGTAGCGGCGCGCGCAGGCAGCCCTCGATTGAGAGGGGCGCATAGGTCGCGGCGTCGTCGGGCATCTGCCGCAGTGAGCGCCGGGCTCGGTGAACCACGTGCTCGAGCGATTCGTCGGTGGCGATACCGCCGCCGACGCGCAACGCGTAGGCCACCGCCTCGGGACTGAGTTCGAGCTGGCGTGCCAGCTGAACGTCGCCAATGCTGGGATCGGTGGCGAGCGACGAGATGTAGTGGGCCGTCGGCCGAGCAACGGACAGCTCGATCTGCACTGCCGCGTCAGGGGCCGAGCCGTCCCGGGGCGATAGGGACTCGTTCATGCCCCGCTCATCGGCGCAACTAGCACTTCGCTCAAGACAGTTACTGGAGGTTCACCCCATCTTCATACGTAGTTCTGCGTATTGCGCAGAGGGGCGATCGGCCATACCTTCACCGATGACGTTCACCGAGCCCTCGCCCCGCCCGGAGTGTGTATTCGGACGTCCCGCTTTCGCCGGGTGGCGAGACGGATTCCAACACGTACCGCGCTTCACGAAGGAAGACATGACTGTGACGAGCCCCGTTCGTTCTCGCCCCGCGATCGCCCTGCTTGCCGCGGTGGCCGCTATTGGCCTCTCCGCCTGCGGCGGTACCGACACACCCAGTTCATCCGAGGCAGCGACGAACGTCGTCGCGTCGTTCACCGAAGTCGGGGTGTCCGTGACCGACAAGGACCGGGCGTGTGTGGTCGACAAGGTGAAGGGGAAGATCTCCGACACCGAGTTGACGGCCGCGAAGATGACGGACCTCAGCCAGCCGTCGCGTGTGCTCGTGGCCACAGCGATGGATGAGTGCTGGTCGGACGCGACGATCGCGTCGGCGATGGGAAAGACCATCGCCGCTGAGTCGGGTCTCTCCGCGAAAGCCTCTACGTGCCTGACTGACGCCGTCGCCGGCAAGGTCGCCTACCCGGATCTGGTGAAGCAGACCCGCGCGGCGGTGGATCACGTCGCCAAGGCCGCACGCAAGTGCGCCCAGGCCGCGTAGCCCTCCGCACTCACCACCCACGCCACGGATAGGTCGTAGTCGCATGAGCAACCTCGTTTCGCACGTCGGCATCCACGCGCCGTCACAGACGCACCGTTCCCGAATCCGCCTTCTCATCGCGGCGGCAGCCACGATGCTTCTGCTACTGATGGCGGGGGGTATCCCGGCGAAGGCGGCGGCCGCTCCGTGGACCGGGACAGTGACACTTGGCGCGTCGCCGGTCTCGACCAACGTCAACGCCCCGAACACGACGTTCACGGCGACGCTCAGTATCGTCCTTGCCGACCCTTACATCGTCACGATCTACAACGATGCGGGCGTGAAGATCACGTCCTGGACCAGAGCCCAGGCGGGCACGAGCCGTTCCCTGAAGTTCACGTACCCCACCCCCGCTGGCGCGTCGCGCAGCTACCGGGCGTATGTCGCCGAGGATTCACCCGCGACTGGACCTCCGACGCTCAACCTGCAGGCGAGCAGCGCAGCAGTCACGGTGAACAACGTCGGCTACAACGGAACCATCGCGCTCGCCGCGTCGCCGACGACGACCACCCTCGCTGCGCCGAACACGACCTTCACGGTGACGTTGGGGAAGGTGCTGCTCGCCCCGTACTTCGTCTCGGTGTACGACAACACCGGGGTCAAGGTGGGTTCGAAGACCCCGGCTGACCTCGGGACCGCGCTCACGACGACGTTCACGTTTGCGACGCCCCCCGGTGTCGCGCGCTCGTACACGGCCTACGTGTCGAAGGACGTCCCCGCCGTGGGCCCGCCGCTGTCGAGCGTGAAGGCAAGCACTGCGCGAACGGTGACGAACAGCGGCTGGACCGGCACCGTGGCAATGACTGCGGCGCCGACAACCACAACGCTCGCGAGTCCGAACACGACGTTCACGGTGACCTTGAACCAGGCCCTCGCTGCGCCGTACTACCTGTCGATCTACAACGATCTTGGGCAGCGCGTGCGGCAGTGGACGGCGGCCGAGGCGGGAAGTGCCCTCACGTTTACCCATGTCTACGCGACCCCGATCGGGTTCGCGCGGACATATCGCGCCTACGTGTCGCTTGACCAGCCCCTGGTGGGACCTCCGGTGTCGAGCGTGAAGCAGAGCGTCCTGCGAACCGTGACGAACTCCGGTTGGACCGGGACGCTGACGCTGACGAGTGATCATGCGTCAACCGACGCCAATTCACCGAACGCAACACTCACATTCCAACCACCCAGGCTGTCTCAGCGCCCTACTACCTGTCGATCTACGACGACCTGGGAACCCGCGTCGCATACTGGAACTCAGTGGCGGCTGGAGCCGGGCTGACTGTGAGCGTCGCCCCAGCAAACCTAGCCGTACGGACCTATACCGCGCGCATCTCGCAGGACCTCCCGAATGTGGGGCCACCGATCGTGGATGTCCGATCCGCAAAGTCGGTCACGATTCAGAGTGTTGGGTGGGCGGGGAGTGTGTCGTTGTCGGCGGATCAGATTGTGACGGATGTGAATGATCCGTCTGCGGTGGTGACGGCGTCGTTGGATCGTCCGCTCGCTGGTGGGTATGCGCTTGTGCTGTACGACAACACCGGCCGCTACCTCGGCGAGGGCAACCCGGTTAGCGGGTCGAATGGTTTGGGGCGGGCGTGGACGGTCACGCCGGGGAACCTCACGACGCGGACATACACGGCGTACGTGATGTTGGGGGCCTACACCCGACTCGCCGCCTCCGCCGGCATCCGACCCGCACCCATCGAATCCAATGACGATCTCCGACATTGGGTGGGCGGGGAGTGTGTCGTTGTCGGCGGATCAGATTGTGACGGATGTGAATGATCCGTCTGCGGTGGTGACGGCGTCGTTGGATCGTCCGCTCGCTGGTGGGTATGCGCTTGTGCTGTACGACAACACCGGCCGCTACCTCGGCGAGGGCAACCCGGTTAGCGGGTCGAATGGTTTGGGGCGGGCGTGGACGGTCACGCCGGGGAACCTCACGACGCGGACATACACGGCGTACGTGATGTTGGGGGCCTACACCCCGACTTCGCCGCCTCCGCCGGCATCCGACCCGCACCCATCGAATCCAATGACGATCTCCGACATTGGGTGGGCGGGGAGTGTGTCGTTGTCGGCGGATCAGATTGTGACGGATGTGAATGATCCGTCTGCGGTGGTGACGGCGTCGTTGGATCGTCCGCTCGCTGGTGGGTATGCGCTTGTGCTGTACGACAACACCGGCCGCTACCTCGGCGAGGGCAACCCGGTTAGCGGGTCGAATGGTTTGGGGCGGGCGTGGACGGTCACGCCGGGGAACCTCACGACGCGGACATACACGGCGTACGTGATGTTGGGGGCCTACACCCCGACTTCGCCGCCTCCGCCGGCATCCGACCCGCACCCATCGAATCCAATGACGATCTCCGACATTGGGTGGGCGGGGAGTGTGTCGTTGTCGGCGGATCAGATTGTGACGGATGTGAATGATCCGTCTGCGGTGGTGACGGCGTCGTTGGATCGTCCGCTCGCTGGTGGGTATGCGCTTGTGCTGTACGACAACACCGGCCGCTACCTCGGCGAGGGCAACCCGGTTAGCGGGTCGAATGGTTTGGGGCGGGCGTGGACGGTCACGCCGGGGAACCTCACGACGCGGACATACACGGCGTACGTGATGTTGGGGGCCTACACCCCGACTTCGCCGCCTCCGCCGGCATCCGACCCGCACCCATCGACGGCGCTGACCATCGCAGACCTTGGATGGGTAGGGCGGATTTCCGCAATGACGTCCAATCGGGTAACGACGGACGCCACGAACCCAACAGCCAACCTGGCGATCACGCTCAGTCGTGGCCTCGCCGGGCCATACACGCTCTCGGTGTACGACGATCTCGGGGTTCGGTACACCCCCGTCTCAACGACGGGCACCACATTCGCTCTGTCGGTGACGCCGGCCCCAAACACGACGCGCACCTACACGGCGTATGTGTCCCAGGACGTTCCATCGGTTGGCCCGCCGAAGGATGATGTCCGTAGCGCGAACGGCCTGTCGATCGGGAACGTCGGATGGATCGGGAACGTCACGTTGACTGCGAACCCGACTCAGGTGGTGAACGGTGCGTCGGTGAACTTGACGGCGACGCTGAGCCAGTCGCTCGCGACGCCGTACAACGTCGCCATCTACGAGAACCGTGTCGACGGGCCACGGGTTGCGGGGTGGACGGGTGCCACAGGAACGACGTTTACCCAGGCGGTCACGCCTCCGGCGAGTCAAGACACGACGTACATTGTGTTCGTCTTCAACGGCATCGACGGACTGCCGAACACATACCCCACCACGCTGAGCGACGTCCGGTCGACAAGCAGCGTCAAGGTCAGGTCAGGCACACCTCCGTCTCCTCCGGCTGCGTGGAACGGAGCGATGACCGTTGCCAGCACATCGACGTTCACGAACGCCGAGACCCCCACCGCGACTGTGAGCGCGAATCTGAGTGTCCCGCTGAGCGACGGCTATGTCCTCACCTTCCGCAACAGTCTTGGTGAAACCCTTGGCAGCGCGACGAGCGGGCAGTCGTTCGCGTGGAACGTCACCCCGCCGCCGAACACGACGGTCACCTACACCGTGTGGGTCTCGTTGCCGCCCACCGGGGGGACCTTCCCCGACGTGCGGGCGCGTGGCGCGGTCACGATCGCCAACCTCGGTTGGACAGGACGGGTGTATCTCGAGTTCAACGAGGTCAACGCCGCGACCGGTGAGCCCGACCCGTTTACGAACGTCGACAACCCGACCGCGCAGCTGATCGCGCGGGCGACCGATACCGCGACGCCACCCAACCCCCGACCGCTCACCCCCGGGTACCGGTTCAGTCTCTACGAGAAGGAATCGGGCAACCTGATCGCGACGTCGACGACCCCAAACAGCCAGACGTTCACCGTCCGTCCTGGATTCGAGCAGACGAAGACGTACCAGCTCTACGTGAGTCAGGACGCACCCGCTGTCGGTCCGCCGAAAGTCGACGTGCGTGGAGTGGCGAGCTTGCGGATCTTCGACGTGGGCTACCTGCGCCCGATCCCGATCGAAAACACGATCGGGCCGGACCTGTGCACCTGCGAGTCGAGCCTCGAATCGCGTGCGCCCCACCAGGCGTACCGGGCAGATCCGGTGAACACGGCGACCGGCGCTGTGAGTGAAGCGGCGACCGACCTTGCCCTGCCGGGCGTGGGTGTGCCGTTTGAGTTCACCCGGGCGTACACGTCGATCGATCAGACCTACGGCCCGCTCGGCAAGAGCTGGACGCACCCCTACAACGCGTCTCTCACCGCCGACGCGAACCTGAACGTGACGGTGCGCTCCGAAAACGGTCAGCGTGCGAAGTACCTGCGCCTGTCCGACGGCAGCTACCAGACCCCCATCGGGTTCAAAGCCAAGCTCACCGCAACTGGCGGGGGCTACACCCTCCGCACGTCGCGCCAGCGGGTGCTCACATTCGACGGCACCGGCCGTCTCACGGGAATGAGCGAGCGCGGGCGTGGCCTCACGTTCCAGTACACCGGCACGAAGCTCACCCGCGTCATCGACTCGGCCGGTCGCCCCATCGACTTCAGCTACGACGGCAACAACCGCCTCAGCCGCCTGACGCTGGCCGATGGCCGGTACGTGGAGTACGCCTACAACACCGAGGGCTACCTGCGTTCGGTGCGTGACCGGCGTGGCTACACCCGCAGCTACTACTACGACGCTGCCGGGCGCTTGGAGTCCGAGGTCGACAAGAACGGCCACCGCGTCTTCTTCAACGTCTACGACAACGCGACCGGTCGCATCACCTCCCAGACCGACGCCGACAACAAGGTCACGACGTTCGCGTGGGACGCGAACACCCAGACGTCGACCATGACCGACCCGCGGGGTGGCACGTGGAAGGATCAGTACTTCGGGAACGTCCTGCTCGCGCAGACCGACCCGCTCGGCAAGGTCACCACGTTCGGCTACGACCGTGACCTCAACCAGGTATCGGCCCGTGACGCGCGCGGTGCAGAGACCCGTAAGGAGTACGACGCCCGGGGTAACCTGACCAAGACCACCCGTGCCGACGGTTCTTTCGAGGCGCGTGAGTACGACCCGGCTAACAACCTCACCCAGGTGAGGGACTTCCGCGGCTCGCGCAGTTGGTTCGAGTACGACGCGCAGGACCGACTAACCCTCACACGCAACGAGGAGCTCAAGACGGTTGAGCTCACCTACAACGCCGCGAGTCTCGTGGCGACCGCCAAGGATGAGCGCGACAACATCACCACCTACGGGTACGACGCCGACCACAACCGCACGTCGGTCCTTTCCCCGCTGGGCAAGCTGACAACCATGGGCTACGACGCCTACGGACGTATGACGACTCGCACCGACGCCCGCGGGAACGAGGCGGGTGCCAACGCGGCGACCTACCGCACGACCTACACCTACGACAACGAGGACCACCCGAAGACGATCACCGACCCGCGCGGTGGCACCACGACGTTCCACTACGACCAGCAGGGCAACCGCACCCGGGTGGTGGATGCTCTCACGCGCGAGACGACCTACGTCTACGACGTGATGAACCGTGTCACCGAGACGCAGCTTCCCAACGGTGGCGTCGCGAAGATGACCTACGACGCCACCGGCAACGTGCTGTCGGAGGAAACACCCACAGGCGACAAGACCACCTACACCTACGACCTTGCCGGCCGCCGCACCACCATGGTGACCCCGCGCGGCAACGACGCCGGCGCCACAGCGGCGAACTTCACGTGGACGTATGAGCATGACGCGGTCGGCAACCTGACCAAGACGACCGATCCGTACGGCAAGTCAGTGCAGACCTCGTACGACCTGGTCCGACGGCCGACCACGGTCACCGACCAGCTCGGCAGGGCCACGAGCACGACGTACGACGGCATGGGCAATGCCTTGACCTCAACCAACCCCAACGGCGAGCGCACCAGCTACTCCTACGACGCACTCGGGCGCCTGCGCGATGTGACTTCCCCGCGAGGAAACGCCCCGGGAGCGACGGCCACCGAGTACCGCACGCGTTTCAGCTACGACGAGGCCGGCAACCGTCTGGAAATCACGACGCCACTTGGCCACGTGACACGTTGGGCCTACGACGCCGACGGTCGCATGACGTCGATGGTGGAGCCGCGCGGCACCGCCGCCGGGGCCGATCCGGAACTCTTCCGGACCCGTTACGAGTACGACGCTGCCAACAACCAGACCGCGGTGGTCGACCCGCCTGGCAACCGTACCGAGACCGCCTATGACGGTGCGGGCAACGTCTCGAGCGTCACCGACGCGAAGGGCCACACCACCAGCTACACGTACGACGCGCTGAATCGACTGCGGAGCACGACGGGTGCGGATGCCCCGTCATGTGGTGGCGGGGAGCAGTGCGTCAACGGCAAGGCCGCGACGGTGTACGGCTATGACACGATCGGCAACCTCGCCCGGCGCACCGACCCCAACGGCCACGCCACCGCCTTCACCTACGACCCATCCGGTCGTCTCGTCGAGAAGAGCGACGCGAACGGCCGCACCTGGCGCTACACCCATGACCGTGACGGAAACCTCACGCAGGCGATCACGCCGAAGGCCACCCCTGGAAACGAGGCGGCAGGGACGATCACGAACACGTACGACCGGGTTGGTCGGATGACTGGTGTGGACTACGGTGATTCCACCCCGGATGTGACCTACACCCTCGACGCCGCGGGCCGGCGCGTATCGATGGCCGACGGGGTGGGTACCGCGGTCACCTACGGCTACGACACCGCCGACCGGCTCACCGCCGTTGGTCGCGCGGGGCAGCAGGGCTTCACCTACAGGTACGACCCCGACGGCAACCTCGTCTCGCGGACCTACCCGGACGTGACTGTTGTGAGTGCCGGTTTCGACCGTGACGGGCGTTTGGTCGCGCTGTCGGAGGGTGGCCGGGCACAGGCGTTCACCTACGACGCCGCGGGTAGGTTGGTGTCGGCGACGAGCCCCGACGGCATCGATGAGAGCCGCATCTACGACCGTGCCGGCAGGTTGACGCAGGTCAAAAATGCGGGGCCGTCGGGTGTGCTCAGTCAGTTCGACCGCACCTTCGACGCGGTTGGTAACCCGACGCGTATCGACACGACCCGTGGTGCGACGACGACCAGTGAGGTCTTCGACTACGACTCAGCGGATCGGCTTACCCAATGGTGCCAGGGCACCACGTGCGCCGGGGCGGCCACGTCGATCGGCTTCACCTACGACCCGGTCGGCAATCGCCTCACCCAGACCCGCGTCGGCCTGTCGAATCCGGGTGTGACGAACTACGCCTACGACAACGTCGACCAGCTCACCGGTACGTCAGGGGCGGGTGGGAACGTCAGCTACACCTACGACCCACTCGGCAACATGACCGCCCAGGGTGCCACGACGTTCACTTACGACCTGGCGAGTCGAATGACCTCCACCACGACGGGTGGTGTGGTCACCGGCTATCGCTATGACGGTGACAGCAAACGCGTCGACCGTTCGACCAACGGAACGGTTGACACCCGCTATGTGTGGGACCAGGCCAACGACCTGCCGGAGCTGGTTGCCGAGCAGAACGCCGCGGGCACGGTGCAGCGACGCTACGTCCATGGTCCGACGGGTCCGGCGTGGATGTCGACGCCGACCGGTCAGTTCAGCCCGGACACCCACCACGTCTACCACCGCGACCTGATGGGATCGGTCACCGACCTCACCACGATCGCGGGTGCGTCGGTCGCGACGTACACCTACGAACCGTTCGGCGCCGAACTCTCGGCAACGACCGGGGCACCGACGAATCCACTGCGATTCACCGGTGAGTACCTCGACACCGAAACCCAGGACTACCACCTTCGCGCCAGGCAATACAACCCGGTCACCGGTAGGTTCGGGGCGACCGACCCGGTGACGCCGCCGATGAACCGGCAGTGGGTCAGCCCCTACGCGTACGCCAATCAGATGCCTGGCGTCTACACCGATCCGAGCGGGAACTTCGTCTTCCTCGCTCCCGCGGTGCCCGTTGCAGCTGGTGTCGCGACAGTCGCGCTTGCCGCTGCCGGGACGTACCTTTCAACCCATCAGGAAGACGTCGTCAACGCCGTCCAAGGCTTCGGCGAAGACGTCAGCAACGCTCTTGCCGGGGCGCGCGACGGCACACTCGGCTTCCTGAGCCTAAAAGGCATCTCCGACGAACAAGCCGCCACGGAACAAACTGCCCTCGATCGGGTCACGGCCCTCAACGCCGGAATCGCCGCCTGCGGCGCATTCGCCCAAGCAGACGACGACACACCCAAGTCTCGTCCGCCCCTCACCGACCTACCACGTGACGAGAATGGGAATATCATCGGCGGCGCGGGTGCCGGTAAAGGCGACCGCCTTTCAGACGATGAGGCTCAAGCAGTTCGGGACTTTGAAGCTGGGCGGGATGTAGCGCGAAAGATCTTCAACAGCGCAAAGAAGAAGCTCACCAAGCAAGAGAAATTCCAAGGTCGTCGCAATCAAGAGAAGCGGGGCAAATAATGTGGTTCGCGGTCAGACAGATAATCCGCACAGGCCCTCACTACGAGGAGCGCATCACCCTTTGGGATGTTCAGAGTCACGACGATGCCGTTGAACGAGCGACAGCCGAGGTGAGTGAGTATGCCTCAACCCCGGAAGACTCCGAGGTTCTTGAGTTCGTTCAGACCTTTCATCTTTTTGAGCCTCCAGAATCGGGGCGCGAAGTGTTCTCGCTGATCCGGCGGAGCACGCTGGAGCCGTCCGACTACTTGGACCGGTTCTTTTCCACGGGCGACGAATTGCTTGCCGATTAGAGACGAAGTGCTGCAGGAGCGCCTCCTCGCGAAGCTGACTGCGGCGAACGTTGCGCTTGCTGCGAGCAAGGGGAGGGCTCTGTGATTCGTCCCATGAGTCTCTCGAGGAGGCCCAGGAACAGGCGGGTGAGCTTGGCGAAGGAGCGCGCGAGATACTCGACCCCGCCACTGGAGCGGTGGTTGGTGGAACTTCTGCCGACGGTAGACGAGGATGGCGTCGCGATGCCGCTGACGACCGTCGCGGTCCGCACATAAACTGGTGGGACTGGACCGGCGGCGAGCGTGGGCGAGGTGGTCGCTGGGGCCACGCCGAGCATCCGATGCCCCAAGGTCCAACTTCAGGTCCGCCGAGCGCGAGGAGGTAGAAGGATGGAAGCTGGTTCAAGGATCTCTTGGAAAGCGAAGGTCTCACCCCCTCGGTGGAAGTTCTGAGCGAGCCTCTCACCCGAATGGTCTGGCCGCCGACACTCGCGATCGGTGCGTGCCGGGGCGCGACCATGCCGCTGACGAGTTTTCTCTCGCTGGTGTGGGGCCAACCGAGGCGCAGGATCGAGTCCGAGCGACCACACAGAGTCTTGGGGGAAGCGCCCTGGCGTTCTTCTTCTCGGCGTCGGCGGCAGCAGTTGTCCCTGTTACGACATTCGTCGAGCGCCTACACGATCTCTGGTACCCGAGCCGGGACGACGTTCTTTTGGTCAGCCTGACGGGACGTAGTTTTTTGGCGATCACTCATGAAGAAGATGTCGTGAGCGGCGAATATCCGAGCGATGCCGTTCGATAGTCCCTTCTGCGTCATGGGGCTCGACGACTTCAGGTGTGGGAGTGTCAGGAACTTTGTGTATGGGCGTGATCTGACCCGCCTGGCGGCTGTGTGAGACACGGCTGATGACAGTGTTGGTGTCAGACACCAACACTGTCACCTCGAAATCACCTCAGACGCCTAGTGGTGGGGTCTGCCGCACAGATAGGTGACATCTCTGCTGGCTTGCCCCTGTGGGGGTGGCCGGGAAGGATGTGCAGCAGACCCACCGTGGGGGACACACTCTTTTGAACACGGTAGCCCCGCCACGCCGACGCGGGGACGCGAATCCCGGACCCCATCACGACGAGTGATGAGCGGGACTCCACGGAGCTTCACGGCGGTGAAGGAGACGTTCGTCCGAGCGGTGGGCGGCGCTCGCAAACGAGGACGCCCCTATCAGCCTCGAGCTGTGCTGGAGTGACGTGCCGTTCGACGCGGGGTGCGCGCCGAACGGCACCGAGTGGAGGATCAGTAGCGCATCACGGCCTGGACGAGCAGCAGGCAGCCGCCGACGCCGTCGCTGGTGCGAAAACCCTTCCCAAGCCGGAGGCGTGGGCTGAAAAGCAGCTGACCGGGAGTGCCGTCGGCGCAGTACTCCGCTGTGTTGTTCGTCGTGTCGATCGCAACCGATTCGCCCTTCTTGACCTTGAGGTTGACTCTGAACGTCTCGACGGGCGATATTCCCTCCTCCAGCTGCTGCGGGGTGGGGCCGTTGACGCGCACGGTCGGACCGACGCGGACCGTCTTCACCTGGCCGGACCGTTGGTCGGAGGCGAGGTTGCGGATGCTGACGATCTTGAGCGTCGCCGTCATTGGGCCTTGCGCCCGGATCGTGAACGCGGTGACGGTGCCGGTGCGCGGTGCGCGCGCCCGTCCGGAGAAGCCCGGGTAGTACGAGCCGACCCGCGTACACAGCGCGGGACCAAACACGCCGTTGTCGGCGCATGCGCTCCCCGCATTCGCCGGGGGGTTGTTGAGGTTTGAACCGAACGTGGTGGTCGCGGCCGAGGCGGCGGTGGGCACGGCCGCGATCGCGGCGAGCAGCACGGCCGTGCCCAGATGGCGACGGCGCGAACGACGAACTGGGATGCCGGGGTGAGGGGCGGCCGGGGACATCGTGAGACGGATGGTGGTGTGCGTTTTCATTCTGGCTCCTTTGATGAGGTGCGACCCGTGAGAGGTCGAGCAACGTCGATGGAGCCATCGTCCCAGCGGTGCGGTCTGCCGTCTGCCGCGTCTGCGACGCCCGTTGTGTCATCGTCACGACACGATGCGTGGCCTCCTCCCGGACACCGCGCTTGCCGCATCGTCTTGGTGGACGATCACAAGATCTTCCGCATTGGATGCGTCTCGGGGCTCCGGCTGACACCGGGCAGGAGGAGTTCGGTGTGTCCTACATGCCCGTGAACGCGCGTGTCAGGGTGCTGAAGAAGTAGTCGGAAAGTTCCTCATAGCTGGCTCCTCCATCGCCCGTCGCGGTCGGCGCCGGGAGAGGCGCGGGCCCACCTGACTTGGCGGTCAGCGTGCCCGTGTAGCCGCCGGGACCGGACATGGTGATGTCGACGGTCGGGGAACGAAATCTCCCGCTGGCGTCCCGCTCCGCGCAGATGCGAACCGATCCTCCGGTGAGCTTCGCGAACGGTCCGCCCGATCCGAACAGACCCGACCCGTCTGACCGGACCTTCTCCCAATCGAGTGGTCCCCCGGTGCAGAACTGGTCGCCCTCCTGCGTGACCTTGCTCGGGGTGTTGGCAACCACAAAGTCGACGACCCTGCCGAGCGGCCCTTCGTCCGATGTCAACTCCTGCCAACCCGCCTTCGTGTCGGCGAATGGGAGGCCTTTGTCGACAACCCAGCGACCGGATGGATCGACGAGGTACTCGCCGTCCTTTGTCACGATGACCGAGTGAGTCTCGGCGCCTGGCTTCCCGGGTGACTGTTCACGGAACTGCGCCGACGCCGAGTCGCCATCGATCGCCGCATCGATCTGGATGGTCTGGCGGGTGTCGTCCTGCCCGAGGGAAAATAGGCCGTTTGCCGAGTACGGCTGCCCGGTCGTCACCGACGAGAACGCACCCTCGATCAACTGTCGGGACGTGACGTCTGTCGCCGTCGTCGACGTGCTGTTCTCGCCGCAGCCGGCGAGGAGGAGGCTCAGAACGACCAGCGCTGCGGTCCGGGTCAACATTCGAGTGAGCCACCTTTCGGCTGCGTTGATCAAACGCGTAGGAAGATCGCAGGCTGTTCTCGTCACGGTGGAAAACGCGCGAGTCAGTGCGTTGGTACCTCAATGCTAGATGGCAGCCCCGTCGATGTCCGTAGCCGGAAGGGCAGATCTGTTGCTTCCCAATCGGGCAGCGGTTGGCGACCTTCGACGCGGAACGTTCGGTGCCCCCGATGGCAGCGACGAGTGGGCTCCCCGTCCCCAACTGGTGACAGGGACGTAATGTGAAAGTCGGTTTGGCGATGCCGTGGCTCGGGGTGCGTTCCTCACTCGCCCCGGAACTCATGGAAGGCTGAGCGTCGCTTCTTCCGGTGGCGGAGTCCGACGCCCCGGTGTGGGAGGAGCAGAATGGTCCACGCCGCCATTCTTTGTCTGCACGGGCTCGCACACGGCTGTGAAGGTGCTGCGTGAGGACGTCCGTTTTCGCCACCGCGACGTCGCGCGCGGGAACGTGAGCGGCGCGCCCGACGGGGGGGACTAGGCTTGGCGCGGGTCGCCCTCGGATGGCTCGTCGGTAGTGACGGTAACTGAGGTTGGAGGTGCGTTGATGAGCGAGTCGCAGCAGCGGCTGGAGCATGATCTCCTCGGGGAGCGGTTTGTTCCTGCGGAGGCGCTGTACGGCATTCACACGCTGCGATCGCTGGAGAACTTTCCGATCTCCGGGATGCCGATCGGGATGGTGCCGCAGCTCATTCGGGCGCTCGCATGCGTCAAACAGGCGGCGGCCACCGCCAACGTCGAGTTGGGGATGCTCGACACGGCCCGGATGGAGGCGATCTGTGCGGCATGTGCGGAGATCCAAGAGGGACAGTGGCTGGATCACTTCGTCGTCGATCTCATCCAGGGCGGGGCGGGAACGTCGACCAACATGAACGCGAACGAGGTCATCGCAAATCGCGGGCTTGAGATCATGGGCCACCAACGCGGTGACTACACCCACCTGCATCCGCTGGATCACGTCAACATGAGCCAAAGCACCAACGACGTGTACCCAACGGCCCTGGGCATTGCCCTGTCGTTTCTCATCCACGACCTCCTCGCGGCCATGGCACGCCTCCGTCGACGCTTCGAAGAGAAGCAAGCGGAGTTCACCGAGGTGCTCAAGATGGGCCGCACGCAGCTTCAGGATGCGGTGCCTATGACCCTGGGCCAAGAATTTTCCGCGTATGCGGTGACGCTCGGAGAGGACGAGATGCGGGTACGTGAGGCGCTCTCGCTACTGGCGGAGATCAACCTGGGGGCCACCGCCATCGGCACGGGAATCAACACCCACCCCGCCTACGCGCCCCTTGCCTGCGGGCACCTGGCCGACATCACCGGCCTGCCGCTGGTAACCGCCGCCAACCTCGTGGAAGCCACCCCGGACACGGGGCACTACGTGCAGCTGTCCGGGGTGCTCAAGCGCGTGGCGGTGAAGTTGTCGAAGACGTGCAACGACCTGCGCCTGCTTGTCATCCGGCCCGCGGGCCGGGTTCAACGAAATCAACCTGCCGCCCATGCAGGCCGGGTCGAGCATCATGCCCGGCAAGGTCAACCCGGTCATCCCGGAGGTCGTCAACCAAGTGGCCTTCGAGGTGGTCGGCTCCGACATCACCGTGACGATGGCCGCCGAAGCCGGGCAGCTTCAGCTGAACGCCTTCGAGCCGATCATCGCCCTCGCGCTGTTTCGCAGCCTCACCCATCTGCGCGCCGCCATCGACACGCTCGCCGAACGCTGCATCGTCGGCATCACCGCAAACGTCGAGTGGGCACGTAACCAGGTGGAGACCTCCCCGTCATTGGTGACGGCTCTCGCACCGATGATCGGCTACGAGAAGGCCACGGCGATCGCCCGCGAGGCGCTCGAAACACGACGAACGGTTCGCGAGCTGGTGCTCGAACACGGCTGGCTCGACGAGGCCCGGATCGACGCGGCCCTCGCCCCGGCAGCGCTCACAAACCCCAGCAAGCGTGGCCGCAGGTCGTAACGCAGGTTCCTTTCACCAACGGCGATGTATCCGGCGGGCGCTTTCGTGCTCCTTTTGAAGGCGACGCCAGGTGCGCCGCGTGATTGGGGCGAGGACCGGGGAGGCCGTCGCCCCACAACCCACCAGATCACCGGAGGCGCAGGACGCCTCAGGTGATCTCGGTGGGGACGATCTCGTCGGTGCCGTAGGCCCACGCGAAGTCGGTGTCGCTGAAGACCGGATCGCCGCTTGCCAGGGGAATAGTCATCCGCTGATGTGGCGTGCCGCGGTAGTCGACGAGCTCCCCAACGGGATCCCAGCCCAGGTGGCGGAAAAGGTTCACGTTGGTTTCCTGGATGCGGGCGATCATGAGATGCCCCCCCAGGTTGCCGGCGGTGGTGACCGCGAAGCGCACCAACGGGCCGCCCGCACGTCGCAGGCGGGCCTGGCGCGTCACGGCCAGCCGATCCCCCTGCCACAGGCCGGCCTCATCGAGTGCGTAGAGCCGCACCGCGCCCACCACCTCGCCCTCGTAAACGGCCACGACGTGTAGTGCGGTCTCATCCCAATGGTCGCGATCAGTTCCGGTGAACAAACGCTGTTCGTCGACGAACACCTGCTGACGTACCGAGAAATGCCCGGCGAGCTCGTCGGCGTTGGCGGCCAGACGAACCTCGGCCTGGCCGCGGTCCTTAGGCGGTCGTTGCGACCGGGTCACCGTTTCGTCCTCCGCCAAAGGCACGCTCAAACGTGGAGAGCGCCGAGCAGGCTTGGCACCTCACACAGCCGGCGCGGGAGTCCTGGCTCAGCATGTTGGCATCGGCCAGCATCGGAGCCACCGCCTCGTACACCTCGGTCATGTATTCCGGGGAGGGTGGCGTGCCGGTGGCAAGGATGCTTCCCGGGGCCGGTCGCAGCGGCACCACGAACGGGTAGACGCCCCGCTCGATGGCGGCCTGGCACCCGGCGAGGACGGTGTCCTTCGTCTCGCCGAGGCCGAGGATGAAGTAGGTCGACACCTGGCCGCGTCCGAACACTTCGACGGCGGCTTCCCATGCCGAGAGGTAGTACGGGATGCCCTGGGCGTGTTTGCCCGGTGCGACTTTGGCGAGCACGTCGGGATCGAACGTCTCCAAGTGAATGCCGAGGGCCTCGGCACCCGATTCCTTGAGGACGGAGAACCAATGAAAGTCGTCGGGCGGCTCGATTTGAACCTGCACGGGCAGGTCGGTGGCGTCGCGAATGGCAGCGGTGACCTTTGCCATGTACTCGGCGCCACGGTCTTTGCGGTTCGGCGTCCCGGTGGTGAGCGTGACGTCTTTGGCGCCGTCGAGGCGCTTTGCGGCTTCGGCCACTTCGGCCAGCATGGCCGGGGTCTTCGTCGGGATGGTACGACCCGACGACAGGCTCGTGCCGATCGCGCAAAAGTGGCATTGCTCGTCGGTGCCCCAGTAGACGCAGCGCTGGAACACCGTCGATGCGAAGCTATCGAGGTGCATCAGGCCGATCTTCCAGTACGGGATGCCGTCGGCCGTCTCGAGGTCGTAGATCTTCGGGCGAGGATGCAGCGTAACGGGACCAACCTCGACGCCGTCGCGCAGCAGCGTGCCGGAGCGACCGTGCTTCTTCATCACGATCTCGTACGGTGAGCTCGCGACGTAGTCACCGTGCACCGGCACGGTAAGTGGCGCACCGTCGACCCAGAGGAAGCCGGCGTCGGACGGGCCGGCGCCACCTGCCCGGGTGTCACCGGGCGCGGACGGAACGGATGTGCGCACGCCAAGCGACTGCAGCTCGACGGCCAGGGTTTTGATGTCGACGACGCTCATCCCCAGCGGTCGCCGTGGAGCTTCTCGAAGTTCTCCTTCAACACCATCTTCTTCAGCTCGTCGCTCACCGGCGCACCCTCGATCTTCCAGTACTCACCCATGAAGTCCGACCATGGCTCGTCGGAACCAAAGATGACACGGTCAGCGCCAAGGCCGCCCTGCTTCTCGATCTCCACCAGCAGCCAGCGGGCGCCGAAACCGATGGCCCAGGATGTGTCGGTGTACACCTTGTAGCCGTCTTTGACCCACTGCAGGAACTTCGGCACCAGCTTGATGTGGCCGCTGACACCCCCGCCAAAGTGCACCAAATGGATCTTTACGCGCTTGCCGTATGCCTCGACCATCGGAATGAAGTTGTTGATGTCGCTGTTGCCACCGGCCGAGGTGTGGAAGTGAAACACGTAGTCGTGCTTCTCGCAGACGTCCATGCACATGTTGGCAATCTCACGCGTTTCGTCGTCCCACTCCTCGGGGTTCGGGTTGCCGCCCAGGAGGAATGTGGTCTTCAGGCCGAGGATGCCGGCCTCACCCGCGTGCTTGAGCGACTCGATGGTGTGCTCGCGGTCGCGCGGGAGAAACGACACCCACAGCAGGCCGCGGATGCGGTCGGTGCTTCCCGCGGCGTCCATCACCAACGGGTTCAGGCTGAAAGGCTGCTCCGGTTTGGGGATGCCGTAGTTCGACATCACCAGGCTGCGTTCAATGCCGTGCTGGTCCATGAACTTGAGGAAATCCTTCGTCTTCGGAAAGTCGTAGACGATGGGCTTCACCGGATAGTCGATGCCGTAGAACGGCCAGGCCTCGATTTCACCGATGTGGCTGTGACCGTCGATAACGTGGCGTTTCATTCCTTCGGGAAGTGGCATCGATGTCTCCTTTAGGGGGTGAGGAGCGATTGGCGAAGCTCCGCGGCTGCGGCCCGCCAGGCCTCGGGATCATGAAATTCGCGTCGCGGGGCAAGCATTTCTGCACCCGCGGCGGTATCGGGATCGAGCTGAAAGCCTTCGAGAACGAACAGCGGTTGCATCGTGTCTGGGTTGTACTCCGTCGAGACGGCCACCGCAAACCCGGTGGCCAGGGACATCTCCACTTGGCGGTACGGGGGACGGTGCTCATCGGTGCCGCTCTTCCAGACAACGGCCGTTGATTCACCGGCTTTTCGGGCCCGCTCGATGGCCCGCGTTGTTTCTTCTTGAGATGCACGTTGGGTCAGCTCACGGGAGCGCACCTGATAGGCGGCGTCGCGCAGAACCTCGACCTCCAACTCCGGTGAGATCGCCGCACGATCGATCCCGGCCGCGTCGAGATCAGCGGTCGAGGTCGAGGTGAGGTAGCTGGTGATGAGGGCATCCCGGTCCGGGATGCCCTCAAGGTGGTCAGCGAGCGAGCGGACGACACCGATCGCGGCTTCGTACAGCTCGGGGCGAACCGTCACCACCGGATACAACCGGTTTTCCGATTCACGCCAGCGCGTGACCGCTTCGTCGCGCTCGCTCATTGGCCGACTGACCGCTCGGGCTACACCGTCCAGGTGTTGAGCTGGAATGCCTTGTTCCGCCACGCCGTCAAAGCGCTGTCAAGCACGTCGAGCGGGTTGAACGCCTTCACGCCTTCGAGGAGGTCGTCCTCGCGCTGCCCGTAGAGGGCGCCCATCGCGAACCGGCAGGCGTAGATCGTCGCGCCTTCTTTGAGGAGCGTCTTGAGCTGGTTGTTGATCGCCATGTGGCCCGGGAAGGCCTCAGCGCCGACACTGGGGTACCCACGGGTACCGGATGCCATCAACACACCAGGTCCGTAGAGGACGAGGGTGACCTTGAAGCCCTTGCGGCCGAGGCGGGTCGCCGTCAACAGGTTCACCAGTCCGACCGATCCCTCGTAGGGAACGGTGTGCATGAAGATGTACGCCTCTTCGCCCGGCTCAGCCTTGAGGTCGGGGAAGACCTTCTCACTTACGTCGTAAAGCTCTTGTCCGGCCTCTGGCTTCGGGCCCTCGATCTTCGCCACGTGTACCTCCGCGCTCGGTTTTTGGTCTCATCCCGGTCGCTGAGGCCGACCGGTCATGCCGCGCACTATGGTCCCATCTGAGGGCCAGTGCAAGTGATCGACGATTGGATAGATCCTTCGTGAGCAACGTTGTGGTGATGGCGGTTGGCGGGAACGCCCTCGCCCCTTCTGGCGTGGGAAGCATCGAGGAACAGTCTGAGCACGCTCGCGGCGTCGCCGGTCATGTGCTCTCCCTGCTCGACGCCGGGCATCGCCTTCTGCTCGTTCATGGCAACGGCCCGCAGATCGGGGCCCTCTCGCTGGCGCAGGAAGCTGTGGCGCAAGATGTCCCCCCTCAGCCCCTTCACGTCCTGGGGGCGATGACGCAAGGCCAGCTCGGTTGGCTTCTGAGCGACGCCATCGGCGACGCGCTGGAGAGTGCCGGCATGGGCCGAGATGTCGTCGCCGTTGTCACCCAAGTTGTGGTTGACCCCGACGATCCCGGTTTCGCCAATCCCACCAAACCCATTGGACCGTTCTTCTCCAAAGGCCGGGCGAAACGCCTCGCCGAGGCTCGAGGGTGGGACGTCGCCGATGACTCCGGGCGCGGTTGGCGACGCGTGGTGGCCTCGCCCGCCCCGCGTGAAGTCATCGAATGGCCGCAGGTTCGCGAGCTACTCGATGCGAAGCAGGTTGTCATCGCGGGAGGCGGTGGGGGGATTCCCGTAACCCGGTCCGAGGGGCACTTGGTCGGGGTGGAAGCTGTTATCGACAAGGACCTTGCCGCAGCCCTGCTCGGCGCCCTCGTCAAAGCGAAGACCCTGCTGCTTCTCACCGGTGTTGAGCAGGTCTCGTTGGACTTTGGAACCGATCAGCAACGCCAACTGACCCAAATGACCGTTGCTGAGGCGCGCGCACACCTCGCCGATGGCCAGTTCCCGCCCGGCAGCATGGGGCCGAAAGTTCAGGCGGCCATGGAGTTCGTGGAGAACGGAGGCGACGGAAGCGATCATTACTTCCTTGGCATCAACGGCAGCGGCGCTGGCCGGGACGACGGGAACCCGGGTCACGCCGTGAGCGGTCCTCGCCGTTCGGTGCTCACCTGGCGCCCCGACTGGCACGCCGGGGTGGGCGGTGTCGGATCGCGCTCGTGCGGTGCTTCCGACCCGCAGGGCTTCGGCAACTACATGACCTACCGCGACGCCTACCGAATCCTTGGTTGGGACCCCGCCGAGATCTACCGCGACGGGCAGATTGCCCTCGACCGGTCGGAATGGGCCGACCTGGGATGGATGGCCAACCACATCGGCCCCTCGCCGGCGGCATTGGACGCCATGCGCGCGGCCGTTACCCCTGAGCGTGTCGGCCCGTACTCGCCGGACCTCGAGGCATCCCTTCGAGACCGGCTCGCCGTCGGCCTGTTCGGTCGCGCACGCGATGACGGGTTCGAGGTGATCGGCACGGAGGGTGCACAGGCGGGTGTCGGCTATGCGGCGCTCGCGTGCCTCAACCCAGGCGACGAGATCATCTGCACCGATCCGGGGTACTTCCATTTCGTTCCCGCGTTTCGCCTGGCGGGCGCGACCCCGGTGTTCGTTCCGCTTGGGCGCGCAAAACGGCTGGCGTCTCGACCCCGACGAGGTCGCGGCGGTCCTCACCGACCGCACGAAGATGATCGTGGTCTGTGATCCCATCAACCCGTTTGGCACAGTGCAACGGCGCGAGGAGCTCGAGGCGCTTCTGCGGTTGTCGGCGGAGCGGAACATCGTGCTCCTTGCCGACTCCACCCATGCCGCGCCATCGGGTCGACCCGGCGGCCCAGCATCATCACCTCGCCGCGGTTGCCCAGGGCCACCCCGACGCCACGGTTTTGGTGTCGAGCGGCTTCGCTCACGGTTACGGCCTCGCCGGGGCCCGTATCGGTGGGCTTGGCGGTCCGCCCGACCTGGTGCGCGCCTGCCTTCAGGTAAAGATCGCGGTAGTCCGGCTCAACACCAACACCGTCGCCCAGGCGGCCGCCTCAGCGGCGCTTGATGACGTCGGCTGGCTTGCCCATGGGGAGGAGGTGATCCGCGCCAACCTGGAGCGCCTGCGCACCGTCGCGGCCCCGGTCATCGACCCCGAGTACGGCTTCTCAACCGTGGTCGATTGTTCTCCGTGGGGTGTCAGCGCGCAGGAGCTCACCGTTGCTCTGTGCAAACGAAAGTCGCCGTCTACCCCGGTGACGGGCTCGGCGAGGTAGGCGCCACCACAACGATCCGCCTCAATCTCAGCGACCCCAACCCCGCCGCGCTCGATCGATTCGTCCACGTCCTTCCCGAGGCGATCACCGAGGCGGCCTCCCGGATCTACCGAGACGGTGTGCGGGAGTTCTTCCTGTCGACCGGAACCGATCGAGGAAGGCGCCTCGCCGAGCTGATCTAACTCTGAGTCTTACGAGGGCCCGGCGCCTTCGCCGAGGACATGGCGGGTCAGCACCTGAACATCGCGGTCGAGGCCGACGACCTGTCGTTCAACGCTGTCAAAGCGGCGATCAACGCCATCGAAGCGCCGGTCGATCTCATCGAAGCGTCGATCGACGGAGGCGAACCGGGTCGTCATGAACGCGATGATCACGGTCACGAGGGCCGTCGAAAGTGCGACAACCGTTCCCACGAGCGTCCATGTTTGGGCGTCGGTCATGCGGGAAGTTTAGGCCGTCCACGTGGGTGAATCAACGGAGAATGTGTCACAAAACCCGCCCCAAATCGCAAAATGTTTGGCGCTATCTCCCAACGGATTCTCGGCGCCGGTCGCGACCGGGGCGGTGCAGGCGAAGTGCTCCACCCATCGCTGGACACAATGATCGTCGCCACGGACAGCTGCAGGTGCAGCACATGAGTCCCGGACCGATCACCCAGCGACGAGCCGTTACTTCCCGTCGGACTCCAGGTGCGGGTATGCCGATACGATGCAACGACGTGAACGAGCCAGGAGTGTGAGGATGGACGTCGATGTCGCAGTTCTCGGTGGGGGCCCCGGGGGATACCCGGCCGCAATTCGGGCGGCGCAGCTGGGCTTGAGCGTGGTCGTCATCGAGAAAGAAGCGCTCGGCGGAACGTGCCTCAACGTGGGCTGCGTCCCCACAAAGGCCTGGGTGCAAAGTGCACACGCGATGAAGGACGCTCATTCCGCGTTCCCTCAACTCGGTGTGACGGTCGGCGCACCGAAGCTCGACTTCGGCCAGGTGCAGGCCAACAAGGAACAGATCGTGACGACCATGGTCGGCGGTGTGGGGCAGCTCCTCAAAGCCAACGGCAGCGCGGTCGTCAACGGTTACGGCCGCTTCACCGGGCCCAACACCATCGCCGTCGAGGGCGGCGAGGACATCACCTTCAAACATGCCGTCATCGCGACCGGCTCCCATCCGTTGCGTCCGCCCGTTGAGGGCATCAACCACTCAAAGTGTGTCGACTCCACTGGGCTTCTCGCCGTCACCGAGGTGCCCAAGCGCCTCATCGTGTTGGGCGGCGGCGTGATCGGTGTTGAGTTTGCGTCGATCTTCAACCACTTCGGTACCGAGGTCACCATCGTTGAGATGCTCGACAGCCTCATCCCGGTCGAAGACGACGATGCCATCAAGGCTCTCGCCCGTGCCTTCGACAAAAGCGGCATCACCGTCCACACCGGCGCCAAAGCGACGAAGGTCGAGGAGACAACCGAGGGCATGGCGCTCCACTTTGAGAAGGGTGGGGAGAGCTCAACCGTCGTTGGCGACCTCATCCTCGTCGCCACCGGTCGCGGCGCCACAGTCGACGACTTGGGGCTCGAGGCCGCGGGAGTCACGTTCGACAAGAAAGCGATTGCGACGGACGCGACGCGACGCACCAACGTTCCGCACATCTACGCCGTCGGCGACGTGGCCGGCTATTGGCAGCTGGCACACACGGCGTTCCGCGAGGGCGAGGTTGCGGCGGAGAACATCGCCGGCCATCACACCGAGATGAGCGGCCACGTTCCGTCCTGCATCTACACCGACCCGGAGGTCGCCAGCGTCGGGATGTCCGAACGCGAAGCCGTGGAGAAGCACGGTCGCGAGAACGTCGTCACCGGACAGTTCCCGTACATGGCGATCGCCCGTGCGGCGATGTTTGCCGACAAAACTGGCTTCTTCAAGTCGATCCACCACGCCCAAACCGGCGAGATGCTTGGTTTCGTGATCGTCGGCCTCCAAGCGACCGACCTCATCAACGCGGGGGTCATCGCCCTCGACAGCGAGGCGGTCATCGAAACCGTCGGCGATTCCATCGCCGCGCATCCAACCTTGTCGGAGGGCTTCAAGGAAGCCGGTCTTGTCGCACTCGGCCGACCGATCCACATGCCGCCCAAGAAAAAGCGATAGCTGATCGGTGAGCGATGATGTTCCCGTCCCACGTGCCAGCGAGGGTGACCGCGACCGGGTGAAGGGGCCGACGTGGAGCTCTCCGGCGGCGCGATCTTCGGTGACAACGACATCAGACTCACCGGGGTGCCTATCGCGGGCACGCCACACATTCGCGTTCGCGCGTTCAGCTCTGGTGGTGTGGACGTAAATGACGAGAAGCGCCGTCGCGTCGGACCGGGCTAGGGGGTGACGGCTGCCAGGTGTCGGTTGCCCCAAGCGGCGGTTCCGATCAATCGATCGATCTCCTCGCTTGGCGCCGGGACGGCCATGAGGAAGCCCTGCACTTCGTCGCACCCCAACGTGGCAAGTTGGCGGAGGGTGTCTTCGTTCTCAATGCCTTCGGCGACGGAGACCATGCCCAGCCGCTGCGACAGGTCGACGATTGCGGCGACCACAGCGGTATCTCGATCGCTGAGCCCCATCCGCTCGATGAATGATCGGTCGATCTTGAGGATGGAGACCGGCAGGTTGGTGAGGTACGCCAACGAGGCGTGTCCCACGCCGAAGTCATCCACGGCGATACGCACACCGAGCTGCGAGAGCTCGTCGAGAAGCTCCGTTGCCCGCTCCGGGTTGGCCATCAGCATCGTCTCGGTGATCTCGAGCTCCAAGCATGACGCGGGGACGCCGGCATCGGCCAAGGCCTCGCGCACGGTGTCGACCAGCCCGTTTGTGTGCAGGAGCCGGGCCGAGAGGTTTACTGCCACTGACAGGTCGGGGTCCTTGCGGAGCCATCGTGCGGCGTTCACCAAAGCCGTGCGCAGGACAAACTCCGTCAATGGAAAGATCAAGGCGGAGCGTTCGATGCCGGGCAAGAAGGAATGGGGTTGGAGCATGCCGTGCACCGGATGGTTCCATCGTACGAGGGCCTCGAGCCCACGCATTGCCCCGGTCCCACTGTCGTAGCGGGGTTGGTAGTGCACCTCGATTTCGTCGCGGTCGAGTGCCCCGCGAAAGTCGCCCATCAAGCTGAGCTGCCCGGCGACGTTGGTGTCGACCGCCGGGTCGTAGACCGCGTGCTCGTTGCCGCCGGTGTTCTTTGCTTGGTACATCGCCACATCGGCGGAGCGCAGAAGCTCGGAGGGGACGGTGCCGTGGTCGGGAAAGACCGAAACCCCGATGCTTGCTCCCACGTCGATACGCATGCCTTCGAGCAGAACGGGTTCCTCGAGGGCAATGAGGACGCGTCTGGCGACCGCGCCGGCGTCTGTGGGGCCATCCACCGAGTTGAGGATGACGCAGAACTCGTCACCGCCGAGGCGTGCGACGGTCTCGTTGCCGCGGAGAGTGTCCGTGAGTCGCCGTGCAACGATTCGCAGCAGCTCGTCGCCCACATGGTGGCCGAGTGAATCGTTGACTTCTTTGAAGCGGTCGAGGTCAATGAGCAAGACCGCTGCGCGATGGCCGTCGGCGGCAGCGCTTGTCGTAGCTGCCGCGAGCTGACGCAGGAACATGCGGCGGTTGGGCAGTCCGGTCAGCTCGTCTTGAAGCGCGTGACGACTGGCGTCGAGCAGTACGACGTTTTCCCGGAAGGCGAGGGCGGTGCGTGTCAACGCGACAGCGAGCGAGATGGTCGCCATCCAGATGGCCCCGCTGTTGAGGTCGATGTAGTGGTCGGTCACCAAGACCGCCACAGAACCCGCGGAGAGGGCGATCGATGGCAGAATTGCACGTAGCCGTTCACCACGGGGGGTGGGTTTGGCCGGCTCGTCCGCGGAGAACCATCCGGCGAAGGCGATCATCAGCAGACCGGCGCTGTAGCCCACGTTCACAAATGAGCCGAGAGTCAGTTGAGCGTTCGCAACCGAGTAGGTGTAGACGCTGTCGGCGATAGCGAAGACCACGACCCCTGATGTCACGAGCGCCCAGCGGAGATTGAGCCGCCACCCCGACAGCGACAGGTACGCCATCACCAAGGCGAAGAGGAGCAGATCGAACACGGGATAGGCCAAGTTGACCAAGACGGGGAGGCTGCGTTCGTTCGCAGTCTGGAGCACGGCCTCCATGATGACCGCCGTGCACAGCGTGCCCGCCGCGAGTCCGGCGACAACGCCGTCCATGATCGGGGCGGCGGAACGCCCCTGCATGCGCTGATAGACGATGCGGGCAAAGGTCGCGATCATCAGTGGATAGAACGAGAGCCAGAGAGCATCGGACAGTGAGGGGAACGGTGGTTCGTCAAGCTGCGAGTACTGCGTAACCCACACGATCATCCCGGCGGCGTAGAGCGAGGTGGCGATCGCCATCAACGACCAGCCCAGACGGTTGCGCGATGTGGTCATGGCACGCACCATGAGAAGGGTTGCGGCGATCACCTGAAGAAGCACCGTTGCGCCGTCGTTGGCGATGCGGTTCACGACGGCCGAGTCACCGAACGCACCGATCGCATGGGCCACCATCGCACCGAGAATGAGCACACAGACGGCCGCCGTTACACGCAGCGTCATTCGGCCGCGGCGTGGCACGGCAACGGTGTTCGCGGCATTCATTGCCGCAGGCTTCGCCTCATCCGTGAGTTGCATTCCTCGTGCGTTATCGGCGCTTTGGAGGCGATTCATGACCTTTGGTATGAATCAGCGAGCCCGTCGTGAGGTCCGGCTCGCTCATGACGACGAGATCGTCGGGCGAGATGTGACGGAGCGACGACACCACCACATCGGCATCGACGCTCGTTCCGTGTGCCGGGACGCCGTACACATGCATTCCCGGGGCGCGAGCGGCGGAAGCACCGACCGGCGAGTCGTCAATTGCGATTGACAGAGTCGGTGTCGCACCGAGAGCGGCGCAGGCGGCGAGGCAGACGTCGGGTTCCGGCTTGGGGGCGACCGGCATGGTGTTTGCACACGTCGCCGGTGTTCCCGTCGAAGAGCTCCTCGGGATGGCTGCCGCGGCCACAGGAATCGGCGGACTCACGGCTTTCTCGGCCGCGATGCGTCACGCGCTTCGCAACCGACGACCGGGCGAGACGGCGGAGACGGTCAGAGCGCGCGAATACTCAGGCGACGTGGCGATGAGTACCCAAAGAGATTGACGGGGCTCGCCGGGTTGGGAGTCGCCCGTGATGCGTGGCCCTCACGGAGCCGGCAGACATGCCTGCACGAGCAACGAAGCGACCACGTCGTCCTTCACGAGAGCCCCATCGGCTGAGCGCTCCACCGACCTCACGTGCGATTGCCGAGCTCCTTACGGGTGGCCCATCTCATCTCGACTGCGCGAATCAGGTCGGTGATCGAGAGAATCCCGACGAGCCGTCCCTGGTCGATCACCAAGGCGCGCTTGACGGGGGAGCCGACAACCTGTTCGAACACGTCAGATGCGCTTGCGCCAGGATCAACAACGACGAGACTGCCACAGGCAATCATTCGATCGGAAACATGTTGGTCGTCCCAGGTCGTGCGTGACGCCGCTGCGACAGCACGAAACGTCAGGAGCCCGAGAACCGTGCCGTCGTGATCGACGACGGGGTACGTCGTGAACCGGGTGTGGCGGGCGATGTCGTCCATGAACTGTCCGAGGGAGAGCGTCGGATCGACGGTGACGGGATGTGCGGTCATCAGGTCCGCTGCCTGGAGATCGCCGAGTGCCTCATGCATGAGTACGGCCTGGGCCTCGCCCCGCGCCGCCGTCAGGAGGAACCAGCCGAGGAAGGCGATCCACGCTCCGCCAAAAGCGCCGAGCGTCACGAACGCCAGCACGCCGCCGAAGATCATGGCGTAGCCAAGGGCCTCTCCGGCTCGTGCGGCGCGCCGGGTCGCGACGATGAGGTCACCCGATCGCGCCCACAGAAATGCGTGCAGCACACGTCCCCCATCGAGCGGTTGAGCCGGAAGCAGGTTGAACGCGGCGAGAACAAGGTTGATGTAGCCCAGCCATAACAGGACCGCATCGACTGACGGTCCAACATCAATCGTCCACGCGGAGAGCACAAACAGCCCGCCAAGCGCGATCGACACCAACGGGCCGGCGATCGCGATTCGAAACTCGATGGATGCACTTGGGAACACTCCCCGGAACTTCGCGACGCCTCCAAAGAGCCACAGGGTGATCCCATCGATGGTCATGCCCCGTCGTTGCGCGGTCACCGCATGTCCGAGTTCATGAAGCAGAAGCGAGGCAAAGAACATGAACGCGGCGGCCATGGCCATGATCACGTAGGTCCCGTCCGAAAGCCCAGGGCTCTCGTTGGGAAAGATCCCTGCGGCGAGCGACCAGACGATGAGTGCGAAGACGATCAACCAGCTCCAGTTGATCCCGATTTCGATGCCCGCGATGCGTCCGAGACGGAAGGTTTCTTTCATGCGGCACCGACTTTCCCGGACGCGTGCCGGTGACGACATCGGGAGCAGCCCGGTCCGGGGCGTGGTCAACCACTGACGATGGGGAGGTCCGCGATCGGGACGGGCCTCCGGGATCAGAGGTGTTTGGCCATGACGACAGAACCGTCTGTGGCGAAGACGATCGTCCACCCCATTGCGCGCCAGAAGGCCCGCGCGGCCGTCGCACGTTCTTTGGTGCCGCCCGGGTGTTTCCAGCAGTTCACCCCGATCATTGCCCGGTAGCCGGCCTCGCGGGTCTCGTGCTCCATCGCCTCGACAAGCCTGCGACCGAGGCCACTCCTTCGGTGCGCCGCCGCAACAAGGCTGTTTCGCCACTCCAGGATGTCGGGGGAGAACCGCCGGCTGTAGATCATTCCGACCAGCTCGCCGTCGACGAGCGCGACCACACTCGGCGCTGACGCAAGGTACCGCTCAATTTCCGCTGCGTCGGCCGGTCGCGCGTTTTCCACGACGATGAGCTTCGCGATCGCTTGTGCGTCGTCGTGGGTGCCCGACCGAACGATCGGGGAGAGCTTCGCCTTGTGCATCTGGTGAGAACCGTATGAGAGGGCTCCCACCGGCGAATCCCGAGCGACCCTCGTGTCGGTTGCAGACTTCCCGCAACCGAAACGATGTGCTCTCACCAGAGGAACGTCCCCTGCGGGCACAGAGGTAAAGGACCGCCGGGCCGAGGTCTCGGCTCGCTCGGCACGCTCCCCGCTCCCCGACCAGTGGGACCTACTGCCCCACCTGCGGGCCCCCGAGGGGGCTCCATCAATGGCGACGAGGACGGTTTACGCGCCTCCGGGCTGTTCACTCGAACCCGACGGTCATATCCATGATGACGACGACAAGCACGCGATGCGTGAGCGAAAACCCGGACCTCGTGCTTCGGGATTTCACCCATCTTCTCGGACGTGGGGGGACTCTGATGCGCCAATTGGGTTTGCGGTCCGGGCGGTCCCGAACCTGCCGGATGCCAGGATCGCACCCATGAGATTCGCGTCATCCACGATGAAGCCCGTTACTCCGTAGGCGGACAGTTCCCGGACGCGGTCGAGTGTCGTCACTCCCCATGCAAGAAGGAAGTCGGACCGGCGTCGCAGGGCGATGACCCGGCGCTCGTCGAGGAGCACCTGCTTGACGGAGACGCCCTCCAGTTGTCGGTGTCGACCCCAAAGGAGCACTGACAGCCCGAGGGGACCCCCGATCGACCGGACCGTGCGCACGCCCGGCACACCGGAGAATGCTCTGAGGAGCAGCCAGTTGCGGGCACACACGGTGTAGTCATGACCTCCGCGCGACTGATTGAACTCGGCTCGCACAGCACGGGAAAGGCGGGGGAACGGGCCTTTGAGATCGAGCATCAGATGGGTCGTCGGCGACGCCTCGGTGAGAAGATCAGTGAAGCGCCGTCGCGGTCCAGGCGGTCGGATGAGCCTCCATCGCTCCCACAAGATCGGCAGCGGACCGATCGTCTTTTCATGGCGAACCTCGACGCTGCGGCGAAAAAGGTGCAAATCCGCCTCGACGATGTCGACTCCGAGTGCCTCAGCCGCTCGGAGCTCTTTGAGGTCATTGCCCGCACGGTGCGCCACAACCAAGGGCCGTTGTGTCACGAGGACCGTCGCTGCAAACGGTGTGCAGGGTTGACCAGGCCAACGAGAGCGAGACCGGCAAGCGCAACAATCGCGCCGGCAAAGACGTCCAGGACGAAGTGATTGGCAGTCATGACGACGGCGAGTGCCATGGCAAGAGGCAATCCCATCGCAAACCCTCGGACGATGCGGTTGTGGCTCACGCGGAACAACATGACACCGACGAGCAGGTTCCATCCAAAATGCAGGCTCGGCATCGCCGCGTACTTGTTGATCAATCCGGGTGGCTGCAGCGCCCGATACGAGGAGGACTCTTCCGTGACGGTATCGATCAATCCCAGATCGACGAGGCGCGGGGGAGCGGTCGGGAAGGTCATGAACACCAACAGGCCAATCGCTCCCGAGATGAACATCGCATTGCGCAGCGTGAAGTACGCATCGCGGTGCTTGACAAAGAACCAACCGAGCACCGCGATGACGACGGGCCAATGCCCGTAGATGTAGACCCAATTTGCCGCGGTGGTCAGCCACTCGCGCTCGATGATCAGATTCTGGAGGAAGTCCTCCCAGTCAATACCGAGCACCCTTTCGGCGTCGATGAGGTCTCTGGCGTTCGCCACGGCCGTCGCAACGTTGCCCTGAGTGAAGCCACGCACACCGAAGTACGCCAGCGCGGCCAACGCGACAAGCACGATCTGCACGATCAGGCTGCGGGCCCCAACGCCGTGCGGTTGTTCCGCACGCTCCACTCCAACGGACGTCTGCTCGCTGCCGAGCGATGATGGGGAGTGCGCAGTCACGGAGAAGACACGCTCGCGAATTCTGGCTATCGCCAGCATCCGTGAGACCCCGGACGGCGCTACGGGAATGCCGCGCGCACGGTCCCGCTACGACGATGGTGAAGCAATGCGACGAGTCCTCCGGCCACTGCGACGGCGGCGACAGTCACTTGAAGACCGAGCGCAAATGCCAGGGCGGAGCTGGGATCCACGTTGTACGCGGCTCCCAAAGGAGCGACGAGCGCCGCCTGTTGCAGGCCGACGCCACCCGGCGTGCCGGGAACCGCGCCGACGAGGGCGACGAGAGCGATGATCAAGAGAGGCGCCGTCGCTGGCGCATTGACGTTGAATCCGCGGAGCAAGCACTCGAACGTGGTCAGCTGGGCCGCGACGGCAACGAAGTGAAAACCGAATGCAACCGCGGTGGGGCGGCTGGGTCTCAGGAGGCTCGCCCCACCGGCAAATGCGCGTGCCATGGAACGCAAGCGACCGGTGCCGTTGAGTCGCGAGATGGTCATCCCCCGCGTCGCCCGAAGTGCCACACCGGCTGCCGCAATCGCGAGCAGAACCGCCAACGGGGCGAAGCGTCCGCCCGGAACGGTGACGGGCAAGGGCATCATGAGAGCGACGACGGTGACGATCATGACCATCGCAACGAAACTCAGTGCGCGTTGTGCGACGAGGGAACCGACGATGCGAGTCACTTCTCGGTGGTCGGGTCCGAGATGCGATCGGATGAGGGCAATTCGGGCGATCTCGCCGACCTTCCCGGGAAGGAGTTGGTTGCCGGCCTTTCCGACCCAGGTTGCCGCAACAGCATGCCGTGTCGCGACGCGTCCTGCTCCGCCGGCCTCCAGGCCGATCCGCCACGCCCACCCCTGCGCAACGATGTTGATGACATTTGCAACGCCTGCGGCAGCGACCCACCACCAATTCACGCCGCCGAAGGCGTTCGCCAGGCCTGCGCGATCCACGCCGCGGGCGCTGAAGGCAAGCGCGACAAGTGCGACGGCAATCCCGAGCACGCCAAGGACCGCACGCCGCCATCGTGGCGGAATCCTCGTAAGAAGAAGGCGCAATTGCGCGGGGATGGACGGGGGCGAGGTTTCGATCAGTGTTTCCCTGGGCGACATCCGAGTTATCGGAGTGCACGCACCGGAACTCAAGTCTAGCGGCGATTCTCGTTTTCACCCGTGACGGCGTCAAGCATGGGTGTTCTCGCCCCGTTCCGTCATGCACAAGGGGACGTTTGAGTCGAACAGAGCGGCTCCTGGCGTGGTTTTCCGCCGGGGTCACATCAGGGTCTCCCCGGATGCCCGCGAAAGCATGGCTACGGATTCTTTCAGCATGGGTAATCGACTTGACGACGCCAGAATCGACCGGGTCCTCGAGCGTGGACGGGAACGCGGCAAGCTGGCGCTGTCGGAACTGGAGGCCCTCGCTCGCGACCTCGAGCTTGACGACGACGGAATCGAGGATCTCTACGAGTTGGCGACCCAAAGGGGTATCGACGTACGCGACGATGTTGGTCTCCCAGCAACCCCAACGGCTTACGCGAACGGTGAACTCACATCAACGACAACGGACGCTCTTCAGCTCTTCCTCAACGAGATCCGGCGCCATCCCCTCCTGACGGCGCGCGAGGAGATTGCCCTCGCGAAGCGCATTGAGTCGGGTGATATCGCCGCCAAAGACAGAATGATCAACGCGAACCTGCGACTCGTCGTTTCGATTGCAAAGCGCTACCAGGGGCACGGCCTGTCACTGCTCGACGTCATTCAAGAAGGAGTCTTGGGGCTGATTCGCGCGGTCGAGAAGTTCGACTGGCGCCGTGGGTTCAAGTTCTCGACGTATGCGACGTGGTGGATTCGACAGGCCGTTGCGCGCGGGATCGCGAACCAAGGACGAGAGATCCGACTTCCGGTGCACGTCGTGGAGGAGGAGCAAAAGATTGCTCGTGCGGAGCACCGGTTGTTCTCATCGCTGGGACGCGAACCAACCCGTGAGGAGATCTCTGTGGCCAGTGGTGTCTCGGCCGCCAAGATCGATGCTGTGCGACACGCACCTCGCGCGGTCACGAGCCTCGACAAGCCGTTGCGCGACGGCAGTGGGAACGTCCTTGGTGATCTCCTCCCCTCAGACGACAGCGAGCCGTCCGAAGAGCTTCACGTGAGCCTCCGCCAAGAAGCGGTCGCCCGACTCGTCGCAACCCTTCCCGAGCGCCATCAGGATGTGCTCAAACTCCGATACGGACTCGGTGACGGTGAGCCGACGACCCTTCGAGCAATCGGCTCCGCCCTGGGACTATCGGCGGAGAGAGTGCGTCAGATAGAAGTCGAGGCGTTGGACCTCCTCGCGATGGACCGCGAGATCGCCGCGTTCCGCGACGCCGCCTGATGGGGAGACAACCGCCGGTGATGGGCCCTGCTGCGGCCGCATGTGCTTCGACGGCGAGCCACCGCCGAGGCGGGGGGAGTTCGTGCGAGACCCCACCGCCCGACCGTGTCGAGCAGGCCGATGTCGACTCATTCCCTGCCTCAGATCCACCCGCATGGACTGGGGCGAGCCTCGCCGAGGTCAGGGTTGATTTGGTCGATAGCTGACGTTCAATTGCACAGAACGACCGATCATCGTCATCCGCTTCTCGTGTGACGGTCAGAATTGATGCGCTTGTCCCGGAGGCCGTCCTCAGATCGGAAGAAGCGACCCCATCCAGGCGAGCGCAACCATCGCCAAAAGGCCGGGGGCGATGCGGGCGGTGAAACGTCGGCCTCCGGCGACCTGCGCCACAACGAGTTTGGTTACGGTGTTGGTGGAGAGTGCGGCAAGAACCGCGAGAGCGGCGTCATCGGGACTGACCGTGCCCGCCGCGGCCAACGCCGCCGCCGAGATTGCCGCCGAGTGAGTGTCTGCCAACCCCGCGACCGCCGCACCAACGACAAGGCCTCCACTGCCCAACCAGTCCGTGAGTGCCGCGGAGAGCAACAGGACAAGAGTCAATGTGGCGGCAAACGCGGTCGACGTGCGGAGATCGAATGCCCGACCCTGCTCGGTGCCATGGCTGGCTCTCATGTGCCAGTTTCGCGCGGTGGCGGTCCCGCCCGCGCCGATGGCGGCGATCGCAGCTCCTGAGAGTGGGATGGCGAGTTCGCGGAGCGTTTCCGGACTTGTCGCTCCGACCAGTGTGACCATCAGCACGACGGTTGCGACGTTGGCAAGGAGGGCTCCAGCGGCTGCGGATACGGCGACATCGGGCTCGCGTTTGGCCCGTTCGCCCATCGCACCGATCGTTGCCGCTGCGGAGACGAAACCACCGGCGAACCCCGCGAGTGGGAGCCCATACCGAGGCCCCAAAATGCGACGGGCGACGTACCCGAATGCGCTGATCGCCATGATTATCACCACCAAGCGCCAGACCGTAAAGGGGTTGAACACGTCATAGGGCCCGACTGGGCGATTCGGGACGAGCGGCAAGACGACGAGGGCGGCGGCGGCAAAGATCAAGCCGTCCCAGAGTTCACGTTCTGACAGCACGCGACTGGCGAAATCGTGTAGCCGCGTTCGTGATGCCAGGAGGATGGTCGTGACGACCCCGATCGCCGCGGCGAGTGTTGCCTCGTCACGGGCGAGCGCTCCCAACACGAAAGTGACAAGGAGCGCCACCTCGGTGGTGAGGCCGGGATCCTCCCGTGGGCTCCGAAGGTAACCCACAATCGCCACCAGGCCGACGAACGCGCCTCCGACTCCGAGCACGACACTGTCCTCAAAGGCGGCGCAGAGTCCGCCGAGCAAACCCGTGAGGGCAAATGTCCGCAGGCCTTCTGGTCGGCGTTCTCGGCCAGTGCCTTTCGTACGTTCCCGCTCGATACCCATCAGCAGGCCGATGCCGAGCGAAACGGCAATCGTCCAGTTGCCTCCGAGCGTGGACAGTTGTGTCATGCGTCATGCCTCCGAAAACCGACACGCGGATCCAACCATTTCACGACGCGCGTGCCGACCGCGTCCGTCTTCGTCCCTGGCGATGACTCAGCAGTTCCCCGCACCTGAGCCAGGAGCGCGACGCCACCGACCCGGCAGGTACGGATACCCCGCAGACGCCATCGGCGGCGACGCCGATGCGCCGAGGTGGTCGATGCCGAAGCCTGCGGCCAGTGAGCATCCAATCCCTCACAGAGAACCGCCCTCCGGAGAACCAAGCCGGCGGTCCGTTGATCGCCCTGACGGGCATTGCCCGCCGCTATGTCCTCGGTGAGGTCACGGTCACGGCACTTGAAGACATCACGATGGACGTCGACTGTGGGGAGTTCGTTGTGGTCCTCGGCCCGTCGGGCAGCGGAAAGACGACGCTCCTCAATCTGATCGGCGCGCTCGACACGCCGAGCGAAGGGCAGATCGTTATCGACGGTCATGACATCGCACAGGCATCACGTCGCGACCTGTTTCGCTTTCGGCGACACGCCGTAAGCTTCATCTTTCAGAGCTTCAATCTGTTCCCCGCCCTCACGGCGCTTGAGAACGTCGAGTTTGGGGCGGACGTGGCCGGACGGTCCGAGGCGCGGGAACGCGCCTACACCATTCTTGGTGAGGTCGGCTTGGCAGGTCGCATCAACCACTTCCCGCACGAACTCTCCGGCGGGGAGCAGCAGCGGGTGGCGATCGCTCGGGCGCTGGCGACGGGCAACCCGATCCTCCTCGCCGACGAGCCGACGGGTGAGCTCGACTTCCGAACGGGGGTGCAGATCCTGCAACTACTCCACGATCAAACCCACAGCGCCGGAACAGCGATCATCGTGGTCACTCACAATCGCGAGATCGCACGCACTGCCGATCGGGTGATCGAGATGTCGAGCGGACGGATCATTTCTGATGGGCCGCCGTCCGGCGGGACCGCCGCGATCAGTGATCTTCACTGGTAGCCGGACATGAGCCGCCTCCGTCTGTGGATTCGGTGGTCGGCGCGAGATCTTCGCCGTCGCTGGCTACTGGTATTGGCCATTGCGATGACGATCGCGATCGGGATCGGTGCGTACGCCGGCCTGTCGGGACTCTCGGGGTGGCGGCGCGCCTCGAACGACGCGAGCTTTCGGAAGCTTGCGATGCACGACCTACGGATCAACCTCCCCGCGGGAAGCTCGGTCCCGTCAGGGCAACTCTCAGCCACGGTGCGCGGAATTCCCTCAGCCGGCCAGGTCACCCACGTTGAGGAGCGGCTCATCGCCCCCACACAAGTCGATGCCTCGCTGCCGGGGCGCACGATTGTGACACCGGGTCGCTTGGTGGGAATTCCGGTGGCCGGTGACGGGTCGAAAATTGATCTGATCCATCGCGAACGCGGCCGCGGCCTGGAGCCATCGGACGACGGGCGGTTTGTGGCCATATTGGAATCAAGCTACGCCCGTCACTATGAGCTCCCGAACAGCGGCACCGTCACCGTCGCCGGCGGACGACGAATTGAGTATGTCGGGCACGGCCAATCGCCGGAGTACTTCATCGTCACCACAGACGTCGGCTTCTTTGGAAGTGAGGCGAACTTCGCGGTCATCTTCGTGCCGCTCGGAACCGCACAGGCTCTGACTGGTGACGTGGGACGGGTCAACGATGCGGTCATCCGGCTCGCGCCGGGGACCGACGTCGGTGGCGTCACGCGCGAGCTAACGGCGCGCTTTGGGACGAACCTCCCGAACGCCGGGGCCACTGTATTGAGTCGTCGCGACAACGATGGTTTTCGCATCCTCTACGACGACATCGACGGAGACCAGGAGATCTACAACATCTTCGCGCTGATCCTGCTGGGCGCGGGGACGTTTGCGGCGTTCAACCTGGCGAGCCGCATTGTCGAGTCGCAGCGCCGCGAACTCGGAGTGGGAATGGCCCTCGGGGTGTCCCCTTGGGCCTTGGCAATCCGTCCGCTGCTCCTCGGTGTGCAGATCGCGGTTGCCGGCCTCGCACTGGGGATCCCCTTCGGAATCTGGGTCGGCAACGGCTTTCTCGGGGTCTTTCAGGAGGCGCTACCACTCCCGCAGTGGCGTGCTCCGTTCCCGCTGGAGGTCTACGCGCGGGGAGCCGCCCTTGGCGTCGTGCTGCCCGTCCTTGCGACTGCATACCCCACGTGGCGAGCCGTTCGGATGCCACCCATCCGGGCCGTCCAGGCAGGGTTCCGGGCTGCTCGGGGAGGCGGGCTCGCGCCGATCGCCCGTCGAATCACTCTTCCGGGGGGGACGCTGGGGCGGATGCCAATTCGCAATCTGCTTCGGGCGCCGCGACGAACGCTGTTGACGGTTCTCGGCATCTCTGCCGCGATTACGACGGTAGTCGGCGTCACGGGGATGGTCGACTCGTTCCTCGATACGATCGACCGGAATCGCAGCGCGCTGGTGGGGAGTAGCCCCGATCGCATGCAACTCACCCTCAACGACTTCGTCCGGCGTGACAATCCGGTGATCGGAGCGATCGCCACGACCCCGGGCGTCAATCGATCGGAAGCGGCGATCGCTACCGCGGCCACCCTCAGCACGCCCGGAGTCGAAATCGACGTCTCTCTCGAAGTGCTCGACGCCGACAGCGGGATCTGGCGTCCGACCATCTCGAAAGGGCGATTCACGTCGGGTTCCGGCGGCATCGTCATCACCGAGAAGGCCGCGCAGGATCTGGACGTTCAGGTCGGGGAACAGATCGTTCTCCGGCACCCGAAGCGGGTGGCCGACAACCAGCTTCGGCTCGTCGAGACGCCCGTCACGATCGTGGGACTCCACCCCAACCCAATCCGGATCTACGCGTACATGGACCACGGCAGTGCGGCCCTGTTCGGTCTTGCCGGTGCCACGAATCTGATCAACCTCGTCCCGGCGACCGGTAGTGACATCGACGTGCTCAAAAAAAGGCTCCTTGACCACTCGGACGTGGCCTCGGTTGAACGCGTTGCGGCAACGAGTGATGCGTTGTCAACCGCACTGAGCGACTACACGAACATCCTCCGGATCGTCGAGGTCGTTGCCCTCGCGTTGGCGCTGCTCATTGCGTTTAACTCGGCGAGCATCGCTGCGGACGAGCGCTCCCGCGAATACGCCACGATGTTCGCCTATGGAGTGCCTCTCCGGACGGTTCTTCGCAATTCGATGAGCGAGGGGGCGATTGCCGGTCTACTCGCCACGCTCGTGGGGGTGGCCACAGGGCTCTTGCTGATCCGATACATCGTCAACGTCATCACCCCCCGGGTCGCTCCCGACCTGGGGGCTGTCGTGTCCCCCAGCGCGGCGACCATTGCCTTGGCGGTGGTCCTCGGAGTCGGTGCCACGTCGGTCGCCCCGCTGCTCACCATTCGCAAGCTCTCTCGTATGGACGTGCCCGCCACGCTGCGTGTGGTCGAGTAGCCGGCGAGCCTTGTGCGTGACAAAGGCCGGGTCTGTGACGCGGTCACTGGCGCGGGGAAATGCCCGGCAGGATGCCGAGTGACAGTGGTGTCGACGATCACGTCCGCTCTGGGGTGCGCTCGGCGGCCTCGTATTCGCGCATCGTGAACTTCTGGACCGTGCCGGTGTCATTCGCCATTGCGCGAGCCCCGACGCATAGACGAGCGGCGGCAGGACACGAACGGCCCACGGATGTGGGGGGCCGGTAAGCCCCCCACATCTCAGTGATCAAATGAGGAACCGCTAGACAACAGTCGTGCAGGGTGAGAACTCCGAAGTAGGCGTGAACACCGGCACCAGGAACGGTGGTCCGGGTGCCGCCACGCCGGAGGTTGCGGTGGCGGTGATCACTTGCCCGGCGGCGATTGGGGCGAAGAACTGGGTTCCCTCCGAATGGCCGAAGGCGTCGATGGTGACGACCTGGGATCCCAGATACGTCTGGCCCTCGCCGCCCCCGGAGGCGTCGCAGGACGGACTGCGGTAGAACTCGACCCGCACGTTGTTTCCGGCCTGAGTGTCGAGTGTCCACTGCACCGCCGTCGCATTCAGAAACGGTCCGGCAACGACGTTTGCGGCGGTGATGATGGGCGTGTTCGCCAGGCCATTGGCGCCGGTGTCGACGTCGCCGCCGTCGTTTGCCGTGGTGCCGTCGGCGCCGAGGTCGATGCCGAGACCCCCGTTTGCGAAGATCGCGTTTCGTCCGACCATGTTGCCGGCGCCGCTCGCAACGCTCACGCCCTCACCACCGTTATTGCTAATTGTGTTACCCGACCCGAGGGTCGTGCCGCCGACCGTTGTGCGATCGGCCTCGATACGTACGCCGTCGTCGCCGTTGGGAAGCGCCGAAGCACCGGTGACGTCGGTACCGATGAAGTTTCCCGCGATGACATTGTCGCTCGGCGCGTCCGTGGGGTCATCGCCGTAATGAAGCTCGATGCCGTCAAAGAGGTTGCCCGAAATGACGTTCGCTTTCTCCGCCGTGGTGCCGCCGATGGTGTTGCGATCGCCTTCGACCACGATACCGTCGGTGTTGCCGAGTGCATTTGAGCCAGCGCCATCGGTGCCGATCATGTTGCCCTCGACGGCATTGTCGTCGCCCAGAAGATGAAGACCCGCACCGGTGAACGTGCCGGAGATCACGTTGCCGTCGCCGGGGAGGTCGTTGCCGACTGAGTTGCCCGATGCCTCAACGATGATGCCGCCGTCACTGTTGCCGAGAGCGATGGCGCCGGACACGTCGGTGCCCACCAAGTTGCTGCGGACGCGGTTGTCGGTACCGGACGCCACGACGACGCCCTGGCCGTTGGCCGAGATGACGTTGCCGGCAGTTGCGGCCGATCCGCCAACGTGGTTGCTGTCGCCCGCGACGCGGACGCCGGCCCCGCGGTTGCCGATCTGGCCGTTTGTTCCCGCCGGGTCGGGGCCGATGGTGTTGCCCTCGACGGTGTTCTGGTCACCCGTGATCGTCACCCCGTCGGAGTCAAAACCGGCGAACAGTCCGTTCGCCGAGATCACGTTGCGATCTCCGGCGGCGGTGCCACCGATGGCATTCTCGTTGCCGGTGACCTCGATGCCGTCGCCGTTGTTGCCGAGCACGAACGACGTGCCGAGACGGTCAATGCCCACGTAGCTACCGATAACGCGGTTGCGGTCGCCAATGATGCGGATACCGTCACCGTCGGGGGGTGATGCCCCGGACAGCCGGCCCGCACTCCACACCACGATGCCGCGAATGTCGCTGTCATCGGCCTGGAGGACCAGGCCGTTGTCGGCATCTGCGGCGTTGATGACGATCTTTACCGTGGCGGGCACAAGCGCCGTTGCCTTGACGGCACCGGGCTGCGTGTACCCCCGGACCCTCACCTGATCGGTGATCGTTGGCAAGTCACTGGCGAGGTTGATGATGTGCGGGTTAGGCCCCGCGCCGGCGATGGCGAAATCGATGTCGTCAAAGCCCGCATTCGCGTTGGCATCAAGGATTGCCTGGCGGAGGCTCCCAAATCCGGCGTTACCTGTCGTGGAAACGGTGTAGGTGGCCGCATTGGCCACGGATGCGCCGACGAGAACAGTGAGCCCGGCGGCCAGTACCGGCGCCAGCCCAAACCTCAGGCGACGGCGGGGATGAGCGGAATACAGCGACATTTGTTGTCTCCAGGGTCGCGGGGCGATTCCCCGTGTACCGAGAAGACGCCGGCGTGTCGCGGAATATTCCCGCCGTGGTTTGTCGCCACCGCTGGGCCGTGTACGAACAACGCGCCGAGTTGCGCGTTCGACACGCGAACTTTCATGAGCATCAACGGTCAAACCGTGGCGTCGATCACCGCGAATGGCCACTGACAGATCCCGAACCCGGGTAGTGGATAGGGCCCGCGGCGGAAGCGCAGGCGCGGAGTCGCTCGTCTAGCTGATCTTCATCTTCCGGATTTTTGAGTCCAGCTCGGGCCACTCCATGTCGAGCGCTTCGAGGGCGTCGACGATGACCTCGGTGACCACCAGGTTGCGCACCCACTTACGGTCGGCGGGGACGACGTGCCAGGGGGCCCAGTCGGTGGAGGTTTTCTCCAGCATCACGCGGTAGGCCTCCATGTACTCGTCCCATTTCTTGCGCTTCTCGAGGTCGTCGACGTTGAACTTCCAGTTCTTGGTGGGGTCGTCGAGACGTTCGCGCATCTGCACGGCCTGCTCGTCTTTCGACATGTTGAGCCAGAACTTCAGGACCACGGTTCCTTCGTCAACGAGGTTCTTCTCGAAGGCGTTGATGGCGGCGTAACGCTTGCTCCACACGTCCTCGCGTACGAAGTTCTCCACCCGCACGATGAGGACGTCCTCGTAGTGGCTGCGGTTGAAGATGCCGAACTCGCCCTTTTGCGGGCAGGCGGCATGAATACGCCAGAGGAAGTCGTGGCCCAGCTCGATCGGCGTGGGTGTCTTGAACGACGTCACGTTCACGGCCATCGGGTTGAGCGGGCCGATGCACTGCTTCACCGTGCCGTCTTTGCCCGATGCATCCATCCCCTGGATCACGACGAGCACGCTGTGCTTGTGGTTGGCCGCAAGGAGCGCCCCCAGCTCGGAGATTCGCTCACCCAGCTTCGCCGTTGCCGCCTGGGCCTTCTCCTTGTCGTCCAGGCCGACCTTGGCGTCGGACGGATAGTCGGCGAGTGAAACCGATTTGCCCGGCTTAACGAGAACTCCGTCGCGCATGGGGAACCTCCGATGGGGTGGGGAACACGCAGATCGTACTCACCACTCCCATTTCGGGGTCGCTAACCTTTCGTGGAGATGCTCGATCTCGCCTGGTATTGCCCGTCGGAGGGTGACGGCCCCTTCCTGGGGACGCGCCACGCCGAGCGGGCCCCGACATTCGACTACCTCCTGCGGGTCACGCAAACCGCGGAGCGTGCCGGCGCCCGAGAGATTCTCATCCCCACCGGGGCGATCAACGACTCGTTCGCTCCTGACGCGCCCTTCGCGGAGAGCTGGACCATCGCGACCGCCCTCGCGGCCCGTACGTCGGCCATTCGGCTGATCGTGGCACTCAACCCGGCAGGTATCTCCGCCGCGCTTGCCGCCCATCAGGCCGAGACCCTCGCCAGCATCGCGCCGGGACGCATCGCCATCAACCTCGTTGCCGGGGGCGGGCCCAACGATGGTTACGGCCACCCGCCGCTCGAACACGACGACCGCTACGCCCGCCTCGGGGCCCTGGCCGATGCCCTGAGGGGGCGCTTCTCGGGGCCGCTCTACCTGGGGGGCGCCAGTGAGGAGGCGCGGGCTTTGGCGCTGCGGGTTGCCGACACCTACCTCATGTGGGGTGAGCATCCCGACGACATTGCTGTGCGTGTGGCCGACATCAAGGCCCGCACGACCCGGCCGCTGAGATTCGGGCTGCGCATCCACATCATCGCGCGAAGCTCCGGGGCGGATGCCCGTGACGCCGCTGCCCGCCTCATCTCCCGCGCCGAGGTGCAGGTCAGTCGATCCGAGGAATACTCCGGATTCGACTCGGTGGGGCAGGAGCGGATGAACGCGCTGCCCGCCGACGGTGACGACTGGGTTGCTCCCGGTTTGTGGGCCGGAATACGTGCCGTTCGTGGCGGGGCCGGGACCGCCCTGGTGGGAACCTACGACCAGGTTTCCGAATGGCTGCGCCGGTACCATGATGCGGGGATCGATATGGTAATCGCATCGGGATATCCCCATCTGGAAGAGGTCCGGCGCGTGGCACGTCGGGTCTGGACGCGACTGACCCAGCCGGCACCTCGATGACCCGGCCCGTTGATCCGCGCCCACCAGCCGACGCGGCTGATTTGGCCGCCCGATTCGGCACCCCCCTCTACGTCTTCGATGGGGCCCGCATGGCGTCGGAAGCCCGGGCATTTCAGCAGGAGTGGGGACCCGACGTCACCGTCGCCTACTCGATGAAGAGCAACCCGCTCATGGGCATCGTCGCGCGACTTCATCGCGTGGGAATGTGGGCCGAGGTGGCGTCAGGCTTCGAATACCGCGCCGCTCGTCGAGCCGGTGTGCCGGGCCGGGAGATCATTTTCAACGGGCCCTTCAAGACCCCGGCTGATCTGCGGCGCGCACTCAGCGAGGGAGCAACGGTCATCGCCGACGGCCCCGACGAGATCCGCGCCATCATCGCCCTGGCTCCCGAGGTCGACCCCCTCGCACGTATCGGCCTGCGCCTGTCACCTCCGGGGCGTGAAGGAATCGACCGCTTCGGCGTTACGCCGCGGCATGCGATGGCTGCGTCGCACATGCTCGCCGCGGCGGGTCTGCGCCTCACCGGACTTCACACGCACCTCGGTGCGTACCAGCTGGGTCCCTTGCCGCCGTCGGGGCCACCGATTCACGGTGTGACGGTGGAGTATCCGGTTCCCGTGGCGCGCTTCGCTGCCGCGGCCGCTCATCTGCGTGATGTGGCAACCGCCATCGGCGGGATCGACTGGCTCGACCTCGGCGGCGGGTGGCCAGCGGCGAGTGGTCTCTCCGGGCACGTCGCCGCGGTACGCGACGCGCTTGGGCCCGACGCGCCCGCGATCATCGTCGAACCCGGACGGGCACTTATCCGCGACGGTGGGTGGCTTTTGGTGCGTGTCGTCGCACGACGTGGCCGTGATGCCGTGGTGGTCGATGCCGGCATCACCCAGGTGCCGTGCGTGATGTGGAAGCGCTCGCCGGTGCGCATCGCCGAACCCCGTGCCGGTGAGCTTCGGTCGACCAACCTCTACGGCCCGCTCTGCCTTCAGCATGATGCGATTGCGCGTGATGTGGACCTCCCACCGTTGCACGCTGGTGATCTGGTGTGGATCGGCCAGACGGGCGCATACGCCATGGCGCAGGCCTCGCCGTTTATCCACCTGCGGCCCGCTGCCGTGCTCGTGGAGGACGGCCGAGCGACGCTGCTCCGTGAACGCGAAACCGACGACGAGGCGCTCGGCGCCCAGGCCGAACCGCTCTTGGTTGGAACGGAAGGACGGGTGATGGACGCGTGATCGGTGTTGAGGTTCGTGCCGGCCGCTGGGCCGACAGCGCCAGGCTTCTTGCGGCCGCCCGTGCTGCGGAAGGCGTCGATGGGGTCACTCAGGCCGCATGTTTCATGGCCACCGACGCGAACCGTGAGCAAGCACGCGGGATGGGGCTGTGGGACGGCGCGCTGGACGCGGCCGGCCCGGACGATCTGGTGGTCGTCGTCGACGCCGCGGAACCCGAAGGCGCGCTCGCCGCTGCCGCGGCGGTACTCGATTCGCGTCCCGGCGGATCCTCGGGCGGTGCCGTCGCGCGGGCCACACGCAGCCTCACCAAAGCCACCGCCGACCTCGCACTCATCTCCGTGCCGGGCGACTACGCCACCCTTGAGGCCCACAAGGCGCTCTCGGCGGGAATGGATGTGATGCTCTTCAGCGACGGGGTAAGCCTGGACGACGAGGTGCGGCTCAAGCGCCGTGCACGCGAGCTGGGACGCCTGGTGATGGGCCCGGGTTGCGGCACGGCCATCATCGATGGTGTGGGTCTGGCGTTTGCCAACGTCGTGCGACCCGGCCCGGTAGGGGTTGTCGCCGCGGCGGGTACGGGTGCTCAGGAAGTAACCGTGTTGGTCGACCGCTTCGGCAGCGGCATCAGCACCTGTTACGGCACCGGAGGACGCGACCTGTCGGAGGAGGTCGGGGCGATCACGATGCTGGACGCCATCGACCGGCTCGTCGTCGACCCCGCCACCGAGGTGATCTTGTGCGTGTCGAAACCTCCAGCGCCCGCGGTGGCCGAGCAGGTGCTGGCCGCCTTGGCCGCGACCGACAAACCCGCCACTGCCTGCTTCGTGGGCGCCCGCGACCTGGATGTGCCCGACGGCGTGACTCTGACGACCACGCTCGAGGAGGCGGCCGTTTCCGCCGCACGAATGGCCGGGAAGAGCGCCGACGTGGCAGGGCCTCCATCCGTTGACTGGGTTCAACCGGGCCTGGTCCGGGGCTTGTATTCCGGCGGCACGCTCTGCAGCGAAGCAGCCGCGATCCTGGGCGAGCGGCTTCCCCAGGTCGAATCCAACGCGGCGGCGGGGAAAGCCATCAAACTTCACGAGGGCGAGAAGCCCACGACGCATGCCTGCATCGACCTGGGTGAAGAGGAGTACACCCGGGGCCGTCCTCACCCGATGATCGACCCCGTCGCGCGCGCCGAGTTGCTGGCCGAAGTGGCGGCCGACCCGGCGATCTCGGTGATCCTGCTCGATGTGGTGTTGGGCTACGGCAGCCATCCCGACCCGGCCGGGGCCCTCGCCGAGCCGCTCAAGAGAGCACTGAGTCGTCGCGACCGCCTGGCCGTTGTGGCACACGTGTGCGGCACCGAAGCCGACCCGCAGGTGGCCTCGCGGCAGGAAGCCACGCTCGCCCAGCTGGGTGTTCACCTTGCCCCCACGAATGCGGCCGCCGCGCGCCTCGCGGCCGCGCTGGTCGGATAGGGGCGCGTGAGGGTTCGCCTCGCCACGTATTCCACGAAGCCGCGCGGCGGTGTCGTCCACGCGCTGCATCTGGCGGAGTCACTTGCGGATCGCGGCCACGACGTCGAGCTGTGGGCACTCTCCCCAGACGGTGCCACGTTCTTTCGCGATACCCACGTGGCGACCAACCTCGTGCCGGTGGAGCGTCGCGACGATGAAGGTATCGAGACGCGCATCTTGCGCTACGCCGACGTGCTCGGTGCGGCGATGCGCGACGCGGCCCCGGCCGATATCCACCACTCCGAAGATTGCTTGTCGGCGCGGTCGATGCTGGCGCTCCGTCGCGACGGGCTGATCCCCCACGTCGTTCGCACGATCCATCACGTCGATGCCTTCACCAGCGACGTGCTGCTCGAATGCCAACGCGCCTCGATCGTGGATGTCGACCATCGCCTGTGCGTCTCACAGCACTGGGCCGAGCGTGTGAAGGACGAGTTCGGCGTGGGCGCGTTTGTCGTTGCCAACGGCGTCGATCGCGAGCGCTACGCAAACTGCAAGCTAAGTCGGGCCGAGGCCGGCGCGCACTTTGGCTGGAATGATCGGCCCGTGATCCTGGCGGTGGGGGGGATCGAACCGCGCAAGGGCAGCCGTTTGCTGCTCGAGTCATTTGCCCGCGCCCGCGGACGGCTGGGTGACGCGCCGCTCCTTGCAATTGCCGGTGGCGAAACCCTCTTCGACTATGAGGACTACCGCGATGCGTGGTGGGACGACGCCAACCGCCTCGGCGTCAGCGTTCATTCGGTGCGCGACGCCCCGGTGCCAAGTGACGCCGACGTCGTCATCCTCGGCACCATCACTGACGACGACATGCCGGTCCTGTACCGGGCGGCCGATGCCCTGGCGTTCCCGTCAACCCGTGAGGGCTTCGGTCTCGTCGTCTTGGAAGCCCTGGCATCGCCCATCCCCACCGTCGTGACGGATCTGCCGGTGCTGCGCGAATACCTGACCGACGGCGTCGACTGCGTGATGGTCCCCGCCGGAGACTCGGGTCCCCTCGCCAACGCGCTTGTCAGTGTTGTGCGCGACGACGGGCTGCGTGAGCGTTTACGCCGGGGTGGACAGCACACCGTCGCCCAGTTCACCTGGGCCGCGTGCGCCGTCGAACACGAGCGGGTCTACGAGAGGATCATCGAACGTGGCTAAGGACGAGTACACCTACGCGACCTGGCGTGCGGAGTGGGGAGGCGGCCTTGTTGCCGATGTCACCGGGCGCGGCCACACGATTCGTGCCGATGAGCCGCCGGAGTTCGACGGCACCGATACGGGCCCGATGCCGACGGAGATCCTCGCGGCTGCGCTCGCCTCGTGCCTTTGCCTGTCGGTGGCGTGGGCTGCCCGCAAACGCCGGGTGGAGATTGCCGACCTGGCCATCGAGGTGACGCCGCACCGCGCCCCGGGCGAGCCGCGCCACGGCCGCTACGACATCCGCATCGAGAGCTCGACGCCGGCAGACGTGCTTCAGCCGGTGGTGGACCTCGGCAAAAAGTACTGCTGGGTCACCAACACCCTGACGACACCGCCGGAGATGACGTACGCAGTTGTCAGCGTTTCGGCCACGAAGTCGGTGTGAACGGGCGCGATCTTCGATAGCGTCTCCATTGGCGGGTGATGACGAACAGCGAGGGGGGTTCCATGGCAGAGACTCACGTGATCTGTGTAATCGGTGGCGGGGCATCGGGAATCAGTGCCGCGTCGATGGCGAAACGCACCAACCCCGACGCGCAGGTGATCTGCCTCACCGAGTTCGAAGACGTGGCGTACTCGCCGTGCGGCGTTCCCTACGTGCTTGGCAAGGAGATCCCCGAGTTCGAGCGTCTGTTCCTGGCCGGCCCGGAGCAGTACGTCGAATCCGGCGTCGACCTGCGGCGGGAAACCGTTGTCACCGCGATCAACGGCACCGACCGCACCCTCGTTGCGGGCGGCGAGACCATCCGCTGGGACCGCCTCGTCATCTGTACCGGCTTCAACTACACCCTTCCTCAGGTGCCTGGCACCGACCTGGATGGCGTCACGTACGTCAAGAACATCCGCCGCGGCGTGCAGCTCAACGAGAAGCTGAACGACGTGAAGAAGGCGGTGGTGCTCGAGTCGACCCCGCTTGGTGTGGAAATGCTCACCGCGCTCGCCCACCGCGGCATCGAGACGCACCTCGTCGATCCCGGCTCCTGGCTCCTGTCGATGGTGGCCGATGCCGACATCGCCGAGCCTGTGCAGAAAAGCCTCGAGGAGCTCGGCTGTCAGCTGCACTTCGGCAACGAGGTTCAGGCCTTCCTCGGAACGAACGGCAAGCTCCGCGCGGTTCAAACGGCGGCCGGTGAGATCGAGGCCGACATGTGCGTGGTCGCCACCCACAAGGAGCCCGAAACCACCCTCGCCCGGTCACTCGGCCTGAAGGTGGGTTCCACTGGCGGCATCGTCGTCGACTCCTCCATGCGCACGTCAATGGACGGCGTGTTTGCCGCGGGCGACTGCGTCGAGGTTCCCCAGGGCATGACCAACGTGGCCGTTCAGGGCCTCACCGGCGCGCACGCCATGCAGCAAGGCCGGGTGGCCGGCGCCAATTCCGGCGGAGGCACGCGCACCTACAACGCGGTGTATGTGCCGTGGGGCATGGTCGGTGGCCAAATGCAGATCGGCGGTGCCAGCTTCGGTGAGCACCTCGCCACGGCCGCCGGCATTCCCCACATCGTGTGCACGGCCACCGGTGTGAGCCGCGCGCGCTACTACCCGGGCGCTCAGCTCATGACCGTGAAGCTCCTTGCCCAGCCGGGCACCGGCCTGCTCATCGGTGCGCAAATGGTGGGTGGCGAGGGCATCAAGGAACGCGCCGACTTCCTCGCGTTCGCGATGAAGAAGGGCTCCACCCTCGAGGACATCGCCTGGATGGAGAACGTGTACTCACCGCCGATCGGCGCCCTGTACGAACCCATGTCGACCGCGGCCCAAAACGGCCTCGCGAAGTTGTAGGCAGGGGATCTTATGAGCACTCACGACGACGACATCCCCGAAGCTGTCCGCGAGTACCTGGGCCACGACAAGGTGGCCCTGTTTGGCCGCGGCGGTCGCCCCGCCCCGGCCGCACCACCCGACTCGCCTGCGCGAAAGCACGGTGAGCTGGCCGTGCGCGAGGCCCTGGAGGCACTGACGGCGGGGGGCCCACAGATCGGTGAGCGACCCGCAGTGGTGCCGCCCAAGCCATCGATGGCGCGCGCCATGCGCCAGCGTAGCGAGGGCGCGCTCATGCAGGCGTCAATGAAGAAGTTCGGCGCGGTGGCGCCTCACGGGCGCCGTTCGTTTCTGTGGAGCGGCCTGTTCGTGCCGTTCTGGAAGGCCCTGCCCTGGGGCGTGAAGAAGGTGATCTTGAACGCTGCGTCCGGTGTGAAGGGCTGGCGTCGACCGAGCTAGCGGTTGGTTAGGCGGTGATGCGTGTGTTGCGTCGCGTGGTGCATGCCGGTGCGGCGGCACGTCCCCACTGCGACAGGGCAACCCCGGGGCGTCGCGCGGGTTGCGGCGCGGCGACCGGCGTCGGCTCGGCAGCGGGAGTGCGCCAGCGTCGGATCAGCGAGGTGACCCCGGCGAGAGCGATACCGATCAGCGGCATCACCAGCACGCCCACCCACAGGGGGATCTCGAGGCTGTCGCCCATGTAGGCATAGAGGAATGCGTGCGGGGCAGAACCGATGGCCGTGCCGAGCGCGAATACGCGGTAGCGAATGCGGGTGAGCCCACAGAAGTACGACATCACATCGAAGGGAATGCCCGGGACGAACCGGCCCAGCGTGACAGCGCCCAGCGCGTGTCGTTCGATTTTCTCGTTGATGCCGTCGATGGCGCTCGAGCGACGGCACAAGCGCTCGGCCAAGCCCGCACCGAAAGTGCGTGAGATGGCAAACGACGCGGAGGCGGCGGCCACGCCACCAATCCAGGTGATGAGCATGCCGCCCCACGTCCCGAAAACGGCGCCGTTGACGAACGGAACCACGAAGCCCGGAATCGGCGCGAACACCCCTTGAAGCACGTTGAGCCCGATCGACACCAACGGCGCGAACGGCCCAAAGTCCTGAAGCGCCGCGCGAAGCGTTTCTTTGTCGCCACCGGCGAGGGCTCCGAGTGAGCTCCACACCGACGGGTTGAGCAGCGTCACGACGGCGACGGCGGCAACGAACGCCGCGGCCACGAGCACGATGGGGCGGCGCGCGATGCGCGGACGTTGAGCGAGGGCGGTACTCATTCCGCGCGTGTTATCGGCATCTCTCGCGAAAACCGAAGGGGGCACCGGTCGCGAGAGAGACATTCGCCCTGGCAGACTGCCACTCATGCCGAACATCTATTCCGACGATCTCGAGGAACGCGACCAGGACGGCTTTCGCTCCCGTCGCCGCCGCGTGGGTGACCGAGCGGGCTCAGGCCGGCTCGGCGCGACCGTCTGGGAGGTGCCGCCCGGCCAGCTGGCCTACCCGTACCACTTCCATCTCGCCGCCGAGGAGATGGTGATCGTCATCGACGGCGACGGCGAGCTTCGCAGCCCGGCCGGATGGCGACCCCTCACACGTGGTGAGGTCGTGGCATTCCCCGTTGGCGAAGGCGGCGCCCATCAGCTGCGCTGCCCCGGCCCCAACGCGCTGCGCTTCGTGGCGATCTCGACCAACGGCCCACCCGACATCGTGATCTACCCCGACTCCGACAAGGTCGGCGCCTATGACCGCGAGACGGGTGTCTCCGAGTTGTACCGCCGCGGCGACCACGTCGACTATTGGGACGGGGAGGAGGCGGTAGGTCGGCCGTGACGGTTGTAGCACATTAGCTGCTACAGTGTGGCAATGGAGCGAATCGGAGTCCGCGAGTTAAGACAGAACGCCAGTCGGTACCTTGATCATGTGAAGCTCGGAGAGACGGTTGAGGTCACTGAGCGCGGCAAGCTCGTCGCGCTGCTTGTGCCACCCGACCCAGCCCGCGGAGCGCGCGAGCGCTTGATTGCGGACGGGCGACTCATCCCGGCCTCAAGGCCATTTCGTTTTCCTCAACGGGTCGTGGCATCGAGGCCAACCCAAGAAGTGCTCGACGAGCTGCGCGACGAGCAGTGATCTACTTTGATGCGTCGGCACTTCTCAAGTTGCTCTTCGAGGAGACTGACAGCGCCGCACTTGCTCTCTGGATGTCAGAGCGCGAAGGAAACCCCAAAATCAGTAGTGAGATTGTGAGGGTTGAGGTCATCCGGAGCACGCGCCGGCTCGACGATGGAATGCTCCCGGCTGCACGCGTTCTGGTCTCTCAGCTCGACCTAATCCCGTTGAGCAGCGGATTGATGAACGACGCTGCCGATGCTGGCGAACCGTTGCTTCGTTCCCTCGATGCGATTCACCTCGCCAGTGCGCTTTCGATCGGTTCGGACCTCACGGGTTTCATTGCCTACGACTACCGCCTTGTCCTGGCCGCAGAGGCGGCGGGTATCGCTGTGACTCAGCCTCGCGATTCAGGCGCGACGACCGACCGGTAGACGGTGGAGAGCGTATCCTGCTCGCAGATTGAAATGGCTGCTACGCGGACGGTGGTACGGCCTCGTCCCCGCTGTGAGGCGGCAGCCCCTCGATGCGGCGGTCGATGATGGCGAGAAGCTCGTCGCCCAGGTCGTGAGTCACGACCAGCTCACGTGCCTGAGCAAAGTTGGTGCGGGCACGGGTGTAGTTGCGCTTGTTCTTGATGGTGTTGTCGCCTGACAGCAGCAGTTGGCGAACCTTTGCGCGTGCAGCGTCGGCGTCGCTCACGACGACACCGGGGTGGGGGAGTGCTCGGCCACGATGGCGGCCAGCGTATCGGCATCGAGCGAGGAGGGGCAGGGCTGCCCGTGGCGATCGAGCGGCACGAGTCGGGCTTGCGGCACCTCGATGCCGTCAAACCGCCAGTCGTTTGCGAGGGTGTCGCGTTTGGTGAGTTTGGCCAGGGCCGGGGTCAGATCCACCCGAGGGCGACGCAGACGCGACGAGAAGGCCACCCAGGTTTCGTAGCGGTGTTCGAGTCCCAGGCGTCCGTCGTCGGTTGACCAGATGATGCGCATGGCGTCAGTGAGAGGAAACACCGCCAGCCGGTGCGGTCGACGCGGCCCACGCACGATCGCGATGTCGGCGCCAGGTACCTCCTCGATGCGAATCGTTCCGTCGTCGATGTCGGCCCGGTCACGTTCCACCGCGTGCCAGGGTTCCTGCCACAGCAGGCGGTAGCGGTGCGGATCGTCGATCAACTTGCCGACGTGGCGGATGAGGGTTGTGTAGATCGTCCCTGCGGGGTCGTGGGTACGGGCGCGGTTGAGTGCGCGGATGACGTCGGCGAATGGCGTGGTGGGGCGTTCGGCCATTGCCATTGCTGCCAAGGCGATCTGCGCATGCTCCGGTTCGGTCCAGGTGTGAAAGTCACCGGCCTCGGCTGCCGCGATGGCACGTGCGCGCAGCGACGACGATGAGGGTTGTTCAACCGCCATCCACGCGGCAAACAAACCATCCTCGTCGAAGTGGTTGTTCGAGATGACCGTCACCTCCGGCCCCTGCGGGTCGGAGTCGAGATACCGGACGACGATCTCGGTGCTGGTGTCGGCCAGAAGCTCGGGCGGTGTGCCGCCGCTGGGCCAATGAGAGAGTCCCAGAACCGTTCCGTCGGTCGCCGGGCCGTCGACGATGACATGGGCCTGGCCACCCAGCTGGTGAAACGGAACGAACCGCACGTCGCCGATAAGGCGCGGACGTTGCGGCGATGACGACGACGGCATGGGTTAAACCCTAGTCGCGCGGCTGCCATACTTGCCGCCGTGTCCTGGGTCATCGACCACCAAATCCTCCTGGCCATCATTGTGCTGGTTGTTTTGTGTCTCATGGGGCTCACGATCCTGATCGTGCGCACCATCGGCCTGGTACGCACTGCCCGCACGGGCATGGACCGTGTACAGGGGCCGGTCAACGTCATCAACACCGGGTTGGCCGACGCCGAGCGGCGTGTCGCGACCCTCGCCGAGGGGCAGGGCGACCTGACGGGCGCCATCGAGAAGGTGAGTGGCCAAACCGGCGAGCTCAAGGTTCTCCTGCAGTACGCCTCGCGGTCGCTGAACGTCATTCGCGCACCGTTTCGGTACCTGGGGAAGTGAGTGCCGTTCGAACGGCGGTGATCGATGTCGGGTCGAACTCGACGCGGCTCTTTCTCTGCGATGCGATTGGCCCCGGCGGTCCCGACGGGGAGCGCACAACAACGATCACCTCACTCAAGCGCGGTGCCAATGAGGACGGTTCGGTCACCGACGAGGCGCTGGCCCGGCTCGACGCATGCTGTGCCGACTACGCGAAAGCGCTCAAACAGTTCGCGCCGGATGAGGTCATTGCGGTGGGTACATCCGCGGTGCGCGATGCACCGAACCGCGACCGCGTGGCACGGATCATCACGACGCACCTGGGCACGGCGCTTCGTGTGTTGAGCGGTGCGGACGAGGCGCAACTGGCCTACGCAGGGGCCCGCCTTGCCGTCAAAGGAAGCGGGCCGGTGGTCGTCATGGACATCGGTGGGGGGTCCACCGAGCTCATCCGTGGTGATGGTGACGGGCCGCAAGCAGCGGTGTCGCTCGACATCGGCGCCGTGCGCCTCACCGAACGGCACCTGCACACCGACCCCCCCACGTCGCTCGAGCAGTTAGAGCTTCGGGAGGCGGTGCGCGATCTTGCCACCCCGGCGCTCGAGGGCATCGGCGGCGTGGCTCCCATGGTGGGTGTGGCCGGCACGATGACCACCATCGCCTCGGTGGCGCTCGGCGTCTACGACCCCGAACGCATCCATGGATTGCGCCTCACCCGAGTGGAGATGGAAGCCATCATGGCCGACCTCGCTTCCCTTCCTCTTGCCGAACGCAAGCGCGTTCCGGGGCTGCAGCCGGAGCGGGCCGAGTCGATCGTCGCCGGGGGCCTCATCGCCTGCGCCGTGCTCGACTCCGGCAACGTCGATGCGGTTGCCGTGAGCGAGCGCGATCTGCTCGACGGAGTGATCCTTCGCCTCGCAACCATCACCCGGTAGGATTTAGGTGATGTCGGAACTCGTTGTGGATAGCACAGCACTACCCGAGGAAGAGGCCGTCAACCTGGTCGACGGCCTGGCCAACGCACTGCGCGAGGTGCAGCGCCCCCAGGATGAGCGCCGCATGATCTTTGCGAAGGGCGAGAACTACCGTCACATCCGCCACGCCCAGATCCTCGAACGCTGGCCGATCCTGCCGGAGTCATGGGCACGCGCCGTCGAACACGCACGCTTATCCGCCGTGGACCGAACACCGGGCCCTGCGTCTTTCGGACGTTAGAAGCCCGGCCCAAGCCGGAGTGGCGGAACTGGCAGACGCGCGGGACTTAAACTCCCTTGCCCCTCACGGGGCGTCCGGGTTCGAACCCCGGCTCCGGCACTAGTGATGTGGGTGTCACGCCGGGCATTGCCAAAACTGACCGTTTTTGGCACGGGCGGTCGAGGCACTCCTGGATGGCCTTCAGGGACGTGCGCAACCCGTGGGCGGAACCAACGTGCCACCGGCCGCCGCGCTGCAGGTTCTGGCATTACGAGCCAGAGGGAGCACCTCCGTACCGGCGCCCGATGAATGGACGGTCGGCGCGCCACTCAGTGAAGCTGGCCACCCCTGATACCTCCTATGATCCTACCATGACGACCTGGGACGATCAGTTCGAAGGACACCCAGTGCATGCAGCCCTCACGCAGGTCCTCCAGCGCATGGGAGCTGCCGATGAGTATCTGGCGGATGTCGTTGAGAGGGAGGCGCATACCCGCCTGCAGCGGGTTGTTGATTCTGTGCGCCGCACGGTGGGAGCTGCCGACCCGGAACTCGCTTCACGGACAGCGCTAGACAGTATCGCGTCCGCTCTGAGCACGATAGACTCCCACCTTGAGCAGTACGTCGTGACGCCCACGCAGGCGCACCTCGACAACGCGAATGGGCAAGCGGATGTGATCATCGCCCACCTTCCAGCGCTGCTTCCGCTCACTTCCGCGGCTGACGTCGAGGGCCTGCAGCAGGCAGTCGCGAGTTTTCGGCGCTCAGTGGGGCAGCGCTCGAGGAACGTCGAGGAAGAGGTGCGCTCGCTCGAGAGTCAGGCGCAGCAGCTGGCCGGACAACTGACGACTCAGACGGACAAGGTTGATACACAGGAGGCGCGGATAGACAACGTTGTCGCGCAGTTTCAGGCTCAGTTCTCCGACGAAACTTGCCCAACGCCGATCGCAATTCAGCGCCCTGCTGGAGACCGCCCGCACCGAGGTGGCGGACACGATCGCAGAGGCAACCGTCCTGATCGAGGCGACGGCGACCGAGGGGACGCACACCGCCGCCGAAGCGATCGCCAATGCGCGTAGCGCCGGTGAACAGGCACTTGCCGCTCTCACCAAGGAGGCTGATTCGCAACTCGCCCGTCTCGGCCAAGAGGCGAAGGCGCGCCTTGACGAGCTCAACGAACTGAAGGCAGAGGCCGAACGTGCCGTAGGCGCCACGGGCGCCGCCGTTCTGGCGGGCGGTTATCAGAAGGTGGCGAATACCGAGACGACAGCAGCGAACCGATGGCGGTGGGTGGCGGTTGGGGCATTCGTCGGTGCGACCGTCGTCGCGTTCGTTGCGGTGGTCTCAGGCCTTTCGGGCGGGTTCGACGCCGAGAGGTTCGTCGCCAAGGTTGCCATAGGACTGCCCGTGCTTGGTCTCGCGTATTACGCAGCACACGAATCGACCAAGCATCGCGAACAGGCCCGCCTGAACAGGCAGGTGGAACTTCAGCTCTCTTCCCTGGATGCATACCTACGTGAGCTACCGGAGGAGAACCGACACCAGAAGAAGACGGACCTCGCAGACGGCTTCTTCGAAGCTGGCATTCGCGGGATCGATCGTGAACCGATTCGTTTGCGGCGACCACGCAGACGGCTCTCTTCCCCCGGCGAGGACGCGGCCGCCGAGGATGTGGCTGAGTAGGGCGGAGTCGATGCGGAAGTGGTGCCTGCTACTGACCGCGCTTTACGGCATCTCAGGCGTCAAGGAGATTTGCGGCCCGCCGGGCGCGTCCTTATCCTCTGGTCGAAACCCGACTCGGAGATCACGTGGGCATTCGGGAAAATCGCAAGAACACGGTGCGGCTCCAAACGGCAGCGTGGGAAATCCAGGCAGACCCTCGAGCATTGGCGGGTCTATCGGCGCCCGAGCTGCTCATGGTCACGCTGCTTTTTCACCGCTTCAAGCACCACGTCGCTGGCGAGATGTGCTTCGAGTTCTTTCAACAACGAAAGCTCTCAGATGCGGCCTTTGCAGCCGAAGGCGAGGCGTACGCGAAGGCGATGGAGGCTCTCGTCGAAGCGGACTTCGCCACATTGCAGCGCCCTGAAGCCCAGGCCGCCCTGGTCAAGTTGGGCGGCCGAACCAAGTTGCGGGCGAGTCGTGACTGAGGCTGAGGAACTCGGCAGTGTGGTGGTGGTTTGCGGCGGGCGCCGTCCTCGCTATCGGTGCAACGCTGACAGCGTTCGCCCCAAGTACTCGCTCCCGCTCGCAATAGCGAGCAGCGGCGTGGGAACTCCAGTGTTCGCTCTGCGCGCCGCGTGAGTGGTCATCAGGCAAGCGGAGGGGCTCCGCGACCCCGACTCCGGGCACGCTTTCGAATGGGAGACCTTTTCCCTGCCGACTCCGCGCTTGGACGTTGGGTGTCCGTTGTCTTGATGGCCTGCAACGATGCGGTCCTCATCGGCGACAAGAGCGTCGGCGGGGAAGGAGGAGATCCCGCAGACCATGAGTACTTCTACTTTCTCCGTTTGTCCGGCGCACATCTGGTCGAACTTTCCAAATGGCTGGACGCGTCCATTCGACGCCATCAGGAGATTAAGGTGTTCACGGACGCACTGGCGGAAGACGTCCAAACAGATCTCAACCTTCTTCGGGCATTTCGGACTCCGACGGACCCCTCTGGCTTGGCGGAGCGCCTCGGTCGAATGCGGGATCTCCTTTTCCACTATCCGGAGATGCTCAATCCGGATTGCGCCGAGCACGAAGAGCTACGCGGAGCGCTCGATCGAGTCCGGGACGATGTAGGTGAGGTCGTCACTGGTCCGACGTTCAGGTCTGTCCGGTTCACGTTCGCAGATGATCTCGCAGCTGGCCTCATTCTCGGCGAGTTGGCACCGGAAGGCAATCCTGACGATGCCCGCCGCGCAGCCATCGAACCACTCGTCGCGCATATCAGGGATGGCTTGACTGCGGCGATGCGTTTCGGAGTAGCGGTTGCCGATTCGTACGTGAGCGCGCAGTCTTCGGATCGGGTCCAGTTCGAAAAACTGGATGACTGATGCCAGGGGGGCTCGTCCGTTCACAAAAAATGAACATAACGCCACTATGCGTGCGCTCACCGGGAGTGATGCCGCCGTCCAACCCAGCCGACAGCGCCAAGCGACAACTGGGGTGCAGGCGGGGGTCGCTCCGGCGGTACTGGCCGCGGGGCGTGTCGGTGGCCTCCCGTAGTATGGGCCTATGGCGCGTTGCACAGCACCGGTATATGGCCACCGCACAGCGAGCGGGCGATCGAACTGCCCCGCGTGCGGGGGCCGGTCGTACTACCGCCCCTCCTACTACACCCCACCGGCCACCCAAAACCGGGGCGGTGGGTCGTCCAGCGGCGGGTTGTCGAGTCGGTCGGGAGGCGGTTCCGTGTCGTACACGGCCGCCGAACGGCGCACACTCGAACCCGTTGCCCGCCAAGCCGAGAAGCAGGCGGTGGCCCACCCCGAGCGTCGTGACCTCTTCCTCTGCCACGCTTGGGACGATCGGAACGGTGCCGCGAAGGAGTTGCACGGTCTGCTGAAGTCCCTCGACGCAACGGTCTGGTTCAGCGAGGAGGATGTCGGCCTCGGCAAGTCGTTGCTCCGCGAGATCGACCGGGGGCTGAAGAACTCCCGGATCGGGATCGTGCTCGTGACCCCGGCGCTGCTAAGGAGCCTTGACGCCGAGGGGATCGCGGACAAGGAACTGTCCGCGTTGCTCGCGACCGACCGAGTCATCCCCGTCGCCCACGGCACGACGTTTGAGGCCCTCAGGGACGTCAGCCCCCTGCTCGCCGCGCGTTCAGGACTGAGCACCGAGGGGTCGTCGCTAGAGGAAGTCGCCGCCAAGGTCGCCGACACGGTGCGCGTGAAGGACCGCACCTGACAGGAAGCGACGACGCTCCGGCACCTTCCGGTGTTGGGCGTCTTGCTGTCGCGCTGGCGGTCACGGAGATCAGGATGGGGTCAACTCGACCTTTGGGCCGCATGGGATGAGCACGACCAACTTCTCGGCGTCGGAGGCCTGCGGGAACTCGATGCGCGTCACGGCGAGATCAAGTCGATGCATACCCGTCGAGACCCGTCGCCGTCGTGGCACGACCCGGCGCTGCGGCCGGTGTCGCTGCCCCCGAGTTTGTCATGGTGTGACGCCCCGGGGAGGCCGGACCTTCCCTCTTCAGAAATGACATAACCCTGGTTTGCGTGCATTCGCGGGAAGCGCTCGTGGGCAACCGTGGGCCCAGGGAATCGTCTGCTGGCGCCTACGCAAAACGGCAGAATTCCTCTGCCTCGCGCAGCGACGTCGACGAAAGAGCGAGTGCGGCGGTCCGTGACTCGTGTGGCGGTGCCGGGCACCTCAGTTGCCGGGGTATCGAACGCACCGGACACGCGGCAATAACCGTGGAGGCCTGCACCGAGTCGGAACTCGGCGGCCACGTGGGGGCTCAGTCGCCGGTGAGCTCGCGATCGATCCAGCGGCAGATCACGTCAACCACGTAGCTCCTCTGCTCGGCGTTGAGGTCGACGCCTTTCGGGAGTTCGTGCCAGCGTTCGAGGCAGGTGCGGCAGCAGGTGGCGGTGGCGTGTTGAGCCACGAACACGGGGTGCCCGCGGTACGGGGTTTGCTTGCCGTCGTTGCGCGGAGCGGCCGGTGCCACCCGCTGCGCGATCAACTCGCCCGCGTGCTCCCGGATTGCGTCTCGGCCGCGCAGCAGCACCAGCGCCCGCTCGCGACCGACCAGGCGAAACTTCGCCCGGAAGCGGTGGGTCGCGAGTCCATCCAGACGGCGGTCGATCGCGTCGACGTCGGCGACACTCATCGAGGCGCGCCTCCACCCGCACACACGCCGGGACGATTACTCGGGACGAAGATGGGTCACCTCGATACCGTAGCGCGCGGCCAGGCGCTCGGCGATCAACGAGCGGTGGCAGGCCTCCGGGTCGCGCTCGACGCACAACAGCGCTGCCGTCCCACCGCTCGGGAGTGCCGACACGATCGGTGTGAGGTCGGTGCTGTCGAGGATCTGCGTGGTGTAGCGACGTGTGTACTCGGCAGCCAGCTCGCGGCGCGAGCGTTTGCCGACCCCGAGGCGTTCATCCTCGGCATATTGGAGGTGGCGTAGCTCGGTGGTTGGGGCGAGCTCAGGATGGTGCTCGTAGGCGATCTGGGCATCGGCGAGCGCCGCTTGCAGCCGGCGTGAGTTCGCCCACGCGTACTCGGGTCCGCGAACACCGCGGCGCTGACGAACGTCGAGCAGCAGACGGACATTCGCCTCCCTCAGTCGCTGCAGGAAGGACTCGACGTCGAAGCCGTAGACGCCGATGGTCACCAGCTTGAGCATGGGGGACCCCCGACCTTTGTTTAGGGTCGGGCGGCGACGGCTTCGACCTCGAACAGGATGTCGGGCATGGCCAGGCCGGCGACTCCAACAACGGTTTGCGTGGGGGGCGTGTCACCGCAGCTACTCCCGACGGCCTGGCCGACGACGGCGAGCTTCTCGACGTCGATGTTCACCACATACGTCCTGAGCTGGACGACATGGCTCAGGTCGAGCCCGTGGGCGTCAAGGGCGATGCCCACGTTGTGGAATGCCTGCTGTACCTGCTCGGTGAAGTCGGTCGAGACGACGGAGCCGTCCATGTTCGATCCGTACTGACCCGAGACGAGCACCAGCTCCGTGCCGGCCGGGATGCTGGCGGTGTGGCTGTAGCCGAACGGGATCGGATTGTGCAGTCCCTCGGGATTGATGATGGTGTGCGACATGGGAGTTACCTTTCTTGTGCGGTGGGCTCCGGCAGAGCGCCGGAAGGATCCCCCGAACTCGTCGTGAGCACGAAAGCGAGCTGGGCGAGAACGACATCGCGATAGTCGGTGTCCTGCGGTGCCAGGTGGCCGAGTACGACCGGGTAGAGCAGGCCGACGCTGTTCGCCACGACGACCTCGACGATCGCAGCCGTGTCGAAGCGCGGAGCGAACGCGCCGTTCTCGATGCCGCGGCGCACCGCATCGGTGAACGGTTCCCGGTACTGCTCCGCGAGTGCGGCGGCAAGTTCCTTCAGCTCGGCGTCGTGGGCGGCGGCGGTCCAGAACTCCATCAGCAGCCGCCAGGTCACGACGTTCGTGGACAGACCTCGATCGATCATCGCCACCAATTGCTGCCAGGGGTCGTCGAACCGGGCCGCAAACTCGTTCATGTCCGCTACCGCGACGGACGTTGCGCGCCTCATCGCCTCGATCAGCATGTCCTCGCGCGAACCGAAATAGCCCTGCAAGGTGCTGACCGCCACCCCCGACGCCTCAGAGACGTCGATGAACCGGGTGCCGGCGTAGCCGCGCTCGGCGATCACCGCGACCACGTGATCGAGCACAAGCGCGCGTTTGGCACCGCCCGCGCGGCGAGTGCTGCGAGAACCTTTATCGCTCATGTCGATACCGTATCAGAATACGGTATCGACATGAGCAAAGTGCCTCATACGTCCCCGGCGTCGCTGGGGATGGCAGCCGCTCCCCGGTCGGCCGGTCCCGGTGGATCGGTGCGACCGAGAGTGTTAGCGTCGTCCCATGATGCGGCGAATGCTGACGCTCGTCGTGGCGGGTGCGTGCACCGCGACGGTCGCACCGATTGCGTCGGGTAGGCCGCCGCTCGCGCCGGGGAGAGCGGAGGTCGCCGTCGCCATGCAGTCCGGCGGCACGTGGAATCCGCAGACGCAGACTCCTGTGCGCATCGTCGTCACCGGACGCCTCCGACCGAACCAACGCGTGCGCCCAGTGGCCTTCGTCCGCTCCGCTGCCGGCCGCCCTCGCTGCGGCCCATCGTATGCCAGGGGTCGGGGCAAGCCTGTGGGAGCGTTCACGATCAGGCAGCCAACGAAGGACGGTTACTTCACCGTCGACACAGCCCGGCCGCGCACGTTCACGCGAGTCGGGAACGTCAGGTTCTGCGTGTGGGTCGCTCCGACGGCAGGAACTCGCGTCGTGCCCCAAGTGCAAGACATCCCGTTCCACGATCGGATGTTTGGCGCGGCGATCACCGGGACGGGGTCCTACGGTCTCCGGCCGAACGCGACCGCCTGGGTGGCCGCCTCCACCGGGTCGTTCTCAGCGACGACGACCGTGGTCGAGGGGTGCCTCGGGCTGGTTGACACCCAAACGCGAACGACCAACCATCCGCGGCCGACCAACTACTTCGCGAACGAGGGAGGGGCGTCCGCCGCGAGCGATCCGAGTTGCACCCAGGTGAGGACCCACTCGTACCGGCTGAACGGCGGCCTGGTCGGCGAGCTCGACATGGGTGGGTTCACCTTTTCCCGCGACGACGCCCGGACGGTCCCGCCCACGATTAGACGCTCGGCCCCGGCTGCGCGCTCAACTCCTTCCTCGCCGCTTCGGTCAGCGAGGTTGACCGGTACATCCGCGCGGTCGGCTGCACGCCGGGACGCGTGATCCGCCGCCGGTCGGCATCGATCCCGGCCGGCCAGGTCATCGACTTCGAGATCCACGGGATCGACGCCGCGCTGGCGGCACGGGGAACCACGATCGACATCGTCGTCAGCGACCCGAAGGCGCCGTAGCCGGGGCGGTGACGTTGCCGCATCCCGCCGGTGCGAGATCCGCCGGGCGCAGACTGCCGGCGCGTGCGGAACCGTGATGCGCGGCGCGGAGGGCGCCGCTCATCACCGGCGAGGACTTCGACCTATGGATCTGGGACCAGGCAAAGGGACAGATGGGGTGTCGAGGCAGCACCTGACGCGGTGGCCGGCACGGCATCTACTCGGTCAGGAGCTGACCGAAACCGGCTGCCGACGTCGCGACGAGCGTCTCGCTGGAGTCGACCGACAGGGCGAGCGGAGTTGCCACCGGGGCGAGCGCGCGGAGGGTGTGGTCCGCGACGTGTTGCCATTCGACGGGGGTGTTCTCGGTCACGACGCCGCTGGTTTCGGTGAAGTGCACCATGCCGTCGACGTTCGTCCGCACGACCCACGGGTCGGAGTCGACTCCCGACACCGTGACCTTCCGTCCGAACGCGGCGAAACCGTCCTCGAGGGTGACGACGCCGACGAGTTCGTCTGCCAGGTCGATGGTGGAGTAGCACTTTGCCCAGAGCGGCATCCCGGCGTCGTTGACGCGCATGAGCCACGCGTCCGTGTCGGGGACGCCGATGACTCCACACATCGCGACGCCGCCGTCGGCGGTGGGCGTGAGCCCGCGGAGGTTCGCGATGTCGATGCTGGTGTCGGTATCCGGGCGTGCCCGGTAGCGCGCCGACCAGACGAGCGCATCGTCCGCGTCGACGGACGCGAGCCAGATGTTCGGGGCGACACCGAAGTGACCGCCGATGACGTACGAACCGTCTGGGCCGACGACGACCTGCCGGGCGAACTCCGTGACGGGGATCGTTCCGCCGCTCCCGAGCGCGAAGGCGGCATCGAGCACCCCCTGGTCGGAGAACTTCAAGACGACGGCGTTCGTTCCGGAAATCGGCGGCTCCGTCGGGTCCGTGAGCTCCGTGAAGTTCACCTGACCGGCGGCGACAAATCCTCCGGTCGGATCCTCGGCGAGCGCGACGATCTTCGGGTCGGAGGAGCCCGACCCCATGTCCACCTCGATCGACCACGAGACGTCCCCGTTCTCGTCGAGCGCGATCAGGAGTGGCGTGAGTGTGCTGCTGCGGTTGACGTGGCCGGTGAGGATCACACCATTCGAAGCCGTCGGCACCATCGCCACGCATGTGACCGAGTCGGCATCGGTTCCCGCGAGCGTGCGGGTCCACGCCGGGTCGCCCGCCGGTGTGAACCGATCGACCCGTATGTCGCCACCCGACGTACCGGCGACGACGATGTCGCCGTGTGTAGCTTCGACTGCAGCTGCGGGGCTCCACGCGTCGACCTGGATCTGCCAGCGCGGGACGCCCAGGTCGTCGAGCGAGGTGAGCCACGGCAGACCCGGGCTCCCCCCAACGAGTGCGAGGCCGTCGGCCTGGGGAACGAGCGCCCGGCCGTGCTCGGCACCGTCGACGGCGTACTGTCGCGACCATCGGGTCGAGGTGAGCCCGACCTCGAGCGGTCCGGCGACGTCCGCGATGTCGAACCGAACCGGCTCGACGAGGGTCTCGAGATCCTCCGGAATGCTGGGGAAGCCGAAGTTCAGCGGGTCGGGGAACGCCCACCCGCCGACGATCCGGACCCGGCCGTCGAGATCGAAACCGGTTGCTGAGTCGACCTCGAGCAGGACGCCAAGCGACGGGCCGAGCACCGGTCCACCGAGCGGGATGTCGTTGATCGACATCATGAGCGCGAGGACGGTCTCGACGTCGATCTGGGCGGTGATGCTGCCGGTGGTGTCCGGGAAGCCGACCTCAGGCGCGAAGCGTGGTTGCCGGGTGAGTCCGGCGCGCGACGAACCGTCGAAACTGAAGCCCGAACCGATGTGGAACGGCGCGACCACGCTCACTACCCCGGCGGCGTCGGCCGTGGCTGCGACGTGGACAGCGACCTGCACGAAGGGCGACACCGTGATCGGTTCGATGACGAGCGGCGGAAGCGCGACGAGCGCCAGGCGAAGCGAATCGGCCACTTCCGCCCCGGCGTCCAACGCGAACTCCAGCGTGACGACCCCGTCGAGGCCGATCCGTGCACGCGCAGGTCCGGGCTGATCGTTCGCGTCGACGCTTCCCTCGAACTGTGAATCGACCCACGACATTGCGATGTTTCCGTTCGCAATCACGGGGACGCCTCCGGTCGTGGCGAGTAGGACATCGTTCAACGGCAGGTAGAAGCCGTCTTGGAAGGGGAGGTCGGCTAAGGGCAGCTCGATTCTCTGTCCGAGCGTCGCGGGGGTGCACTTCAGCGTTTCGGTCGTCATCGACGTGCCTTCCTTCTTCGGCGCGGTGCGCTCTGGTAGAGCGGCCGGTTCGGTTGTTGCCTCAAAGGACGCCAAAACGCTGTTCGGCATTCCCGCGCCGCCGAACGTCGGCCCCCTGGGCGGTAAGTACTGACGGGTCGTGACGCCGTGGTCCATCGCGGTCGGTGAACGCGCTCCGGGTAGGGCCGCCTCCGCCGGCCGGCCGTCTGGGAGCCCTTCTGTCAGCGTGTTGTGACGAGGCCGCGGAGTGCGCTCTGGGTGGTTGTCGACAGCTGTGATTCTCTCCTCACCATGAGCCACGACGTCTATACGGCGGTGCCGACGAGCGCGGCTTCACTGACGTAAAACCGTCGGGGCGCGCCCCGCCGCGGCGCCGGACTCGGCCGGGGGGACGTGGACGAGCCGTGGCCCGAAGGTCACGGCTCGTCGTCCAATTCCTCAGCTCGGCACAGGCGCCTGCGCACGTCCGCCACCGAGCATGCCGAGCGCGAGGATGATGAAACCAACCCCGCTCAAAAGCAACGCGATTCCGATTACGATCGTGAACAACCCGAGTCGCTCCGCCATAAACGAGACGTTGAGCGCCGTTGCGAGGGCGGTCTCGGTGACCCACGTGTTGCGCGGGCCATTGGCGAGCGGCTTGCCCTGGTCGTCTTTCGCCGCCGCCGCAGCGTCGCTCGTGCCCTTGGGGTCACCCGGATTGGCAGCGGAGGCGAAGCGTCCCATCTGCGCGTAGGTGAGGCCGGCCGACGACTCGAGCGCATGCACGCGCATATATTGGGCGAAGCAACGAGCGTCCCCGCCGGTATCGATCTTCTTCTCGGCCACGTTGCACGAGGGAATCGGAACATTTTCGAGGCCGGCTTCGTCCACCGTTTTCTGGATCTCGGTCGGGCTCATGTCCGGTGAACCAACGATAAGTTCTCGCTGCAACTCGTTCGAGACCGTGCTCCGGGCGTCCACGCCTAAGCCGATCGACACGACGCCGAAGGCGATCATGACGAGGCCGGCGACGAGCCCGCCGATCTTGAGGATCTTCTGCATATCTGGTCGCTCCCTCGCGGTGTTGGTGTCCGTCGCAATCGCGTCGGCTGATCCCGGTGCCCTCTGACGATCCAGACAATCGTGCAGGGAACCTTCTGAATCCGACAATCGCATGGCCCTTGTGGTGCCGGCATATGTACGGACGCGAAGATGCTCTTCGGCGTATCCACGGATCGCATTCGGTCTCACCGCAAGCCGAATGCGAGATCCGTCCACGTCGACAGGGCAGGCGCAGGAGACATCAACCGCGCAAGGCGAGCGGCATCGAGTGTACGGACACGGCCCCGAATCGTGATAAATCCGCAGCCCCGATCCGCGGTGGTACTGATGCGGGATCTCGCGGCGGAGCGGAGCGTTTCGGTGACGACGCGGGAGGTCCGCATGACCACTGTGAGGTCGATACTCCAGGCAAAGGGTGACGCCGCTCGGTCCGTCGCCCCGACCGTCCCGGTGCAGCAGGCTTTGGCGCGCATGCGCGCGCACAACATCGGCTCGCTCCTCGTCTGCGAAGGCGGGCAAGCTGGTCGGACTGTTCGATGAGCGCCAATTCGCGAGATGTGTCGCTCGGCGAGGATCGTCCTGTGTCGAAGGATCCGTACGTGACGTCATGGAAGAGGCCGTGCTCTACGTCTCGCCCGATACCACGATCGATGAGTGCATGGCGCTCATGACCGAGCGGCGTACCCGGCACTTGCCGGTGCTGGATAACGACGAGGTCGTCGGCATCATCAGCATCGGCGATGTGGTCAAGGAGCTCGTTGCCGACAAGGATTTCGTTATCGAACAGCTGGAGCGCTACATCGCCGGCCGGTGACGACCAGTGTCCTACCGTTGCGTCGGGCGCGCAGTCGTCGTCAACGACGTGTCTTTTTGCACAAAGGCGACACGTCCGGCCGTGTTCGCCGATGGGCGGACCGTCCGGCGGTGTTGGTGAGGTGGTCGAGCCTTGGTCGTCAGACCTCACTGGGCAAATAGCACTACTTGCTACCCGGACAGGCCTCGCGGGCGCGGTTTCGGATTCAGCTCACAGGTCCCGTCACCGGTCGACGTCGTCCTCGCCTTTCAGCCAACCGATCCCCTCGCACAGCGACCGCAGGTCAGTGAGGAACGCGTCGACATCGAGGCATGGCAGATTGGTCGGCTCGAGCCTACGGCGGGATCTATGCGGCTGTGGTCGCATCCGGCCGAAAAACACGGGGTGCTCACTTTCGCACAGGACTTCGCCCGACGGATCGATTGGTCAGACTACGACGCCGCTCGAGGAGCCCTCACCGACAACAATGCGCTACTCACCCCCGACGAGGCCGAAGAAACCGGCAGACGACTTCGTCTCCCATAAACATGATCATGAGCGGTGGTTAGCGTGTGCCAAACGTCGCAACGCAGAACGCCTCGGCCATCTCGCTCCCTGCACCTCTCGTGTACGCGCTCGACAACCGGTCAGATCGCCTGGCCGGCCTAAGAGATGCGCCACTGCCTGCATCAACGAGCCGACTCTCGAGCAGTGCGTGTCATCGATCTAATCGCCCCGTACATCGTGTTGATGCTCCCGCTCGTCGTGGTGACCGCCCCGGTCTTTCCCGCAGTGCGACGCGTTAACGACCGGGCGAGCGCCTATTGGGCTGAGCAGAAGAATCGTGGCTACTGACGATGGCGACGCGATTGAAATCAGTCGGAGCTCATCGAGGGGCCACAACGCAGGACCATAAAAGGAACCATGTTCATGGCGAGGGTGGCTTGGATCGTGGGCCGTCGTAACTCTTCTTTTACCTTGGCTCTCGACAGCCATCCTTCGTGATGATCCCTCTCAGTCGGGAGTGAATGGCGTTCTGGCTAGCGGGACAGCGCCTCGCTGGCTTCGAGCCAGGCATCCTCCGCGGTCTCGCGACGGAGGTTGAGTGTTTTGAGCTCGGCGTAGAGGTCGATCAGTCGTGTGTGATCGTGTGAAGCCTCGATGATGAGGGCGTGCACGATCTGTTCGCGCTCGGTCAGGCTTGTGAGCTCGCGTTCGAGCTTCTGCACCTCTTTTCGTGCGGCCTTCAGGGCAGCGCCTGACGGCACGGCTTTCGTGGGGGCGGGTTTCGCGGCGGGCGGGACGGCTGCGCCGGCTCGTATCTCCAGGTACTGGTCGATGCCGCCCGGCAGGTGACGGATGGAGCCGTGCTCGTCGAGCGCGTAGATGTTGTCGCACACCCGCTCGACGAAATAGCGATCGTGACTCACCACGATCAACGTGCCCGGCCACCCATCGAGCAGATCCTCCAGGGCATTCAAGGTCGCGATGTCGAGATCGTTGGTCGGCTCGTCAAGGAGGAGCACGTTTGGCTCGTCCATCAACAGTCGCATCAGCTGAAGGCGCCGCCGCTCGCCGCCCGAGAGATCGCGCACCAACGTCCGTCCACGCGCACCCGCAAAGCCGAAGCGCTCGCACATCGTTCCGGCGGTCATCTCCCGTCCGTCGCCGAGCGTCGTGCGTAGCCGCACGCTTTCGACCGCCTCGAGCACCCTCAGGTGGCCCGGCACCTCGGCCGTGTCTTGTGACAGATACGCCAGGCGCACGGTCGTGCCGCGGGTGACCTCACCGGCGTTGGGCTCCAACTCGCCGGCGAGCACCCTGACGAGGGTGGTCTTGCCCGATCCGTTCACGCCCACCAGTGCGACACGGTCGCCAGGCCCGAGCCGCCAGGTGAGGTTCCGCAGAAGTGCCCGGTCGCCGAAGGTCACCGACATGTCGTTGGCGTCGAGGACTTTGTTGCCGAGGCGCACGCTGGCGAAGCGCAGAAGCTCGGCGCGGTTGCGTGCCTCGGGCTCGTCGGCGATCAGGGCGTTGGCGGCATCGATTCGGAACTTGGGTTTGGCAGTGCGGGCCGGGGCGCCGCGCTGCAACCACGCAAGCTCCTTGCGCAGCAGGTTGCGGCGGCGCACATCAGTGGCCGCGGCCTGGCGGTCACGTTCAGCGCGAGCCAGCACGAACGCCGCGTAGCCACCTTCGTACTGGTAGACCCGGCCGTCGCTGACCTCCCACGTGTGGGTACACACCGCGTCGAGAAACCATCGATCGTGGGTGACGACCACCAGCGAACCACGCCGGCGCGCCAAGTGATGGGCAAGCCACGCCACGCCCTCGACATCGAGATGGTTCGTGGGCTCGTCGAGGAGGAGTAGCTCGGGGTTTCCCAGCAGGAGCTTGGCGAGTGAGATGCGGCGCCGCTCACCACCGGAGAGGGGCGCGATGGCCGAGTCGAGTCCCTCGGGAAACCGGCCCATCTCCACGCCGCCCAGAAGCCCATCGAGCACCTCGCGAAAACGGGAGTCGGACGCCCACTCGTGGTCGGCCCGTCCACCGACGAGTTCGTGGCGGATCGTCGTGGTGTCATCAAGGTCGTCGGCTTGGGCGATCGACTTAACGTCGAGGTTGCCAGTGCGGGTAACCAGGCCTGTGTCCGCCGCTATCGTGCCCGCGATGAGCTGCAGAAGCGTGGACTTGCCGTCGCCGTTTCTTCCCACCACCCCGATGCGCTCACCGGCCGAGATCCCGAGGGACACTCCTTCCAGCACCGAGCGGCTGCCGTAGCCTTTCCAGACATCCTGCAGGCTGAGCAGGTGACGAACAGGGCGGCTACTCACCCGTCGATTATGGCAGCTTCATTTTGGGCCCCATGGATCGGGGCGGCGTCAGCTGGACGTCGTTTCGCTTTCGGTATCCCCATTTGGGTGTCTCATGCCTCGCGCTCGAGCGCGGCAAGCAGCGCTCGCTCGTCGGTGTCGGAGAGGCCCGCCCGCCGGGTGTGGCCAGGGTCTCTGGTCCGTTCCCACGCCAGGGTGTCCGCGAGAGTTTGCTCAAGAGGACGGGTCGTCAACCCGGCGGCCCGTGCCCTGCTGCTGTCGTTGGCGTTGAAACCGAACCAGTCGGGGTCGGCGAGCCACAGAGGCAGCGAGCGCTCGCCCATCCACTCCTGCACGCCCCGGGAGAGCAGCCACTGTGGGTCGGCGGGTACCACGGGTCCGGTGTGTCCGGCCACCGCGCGGGCGATGTCGAGGTGCTGCTGAAACGGGATGGTCTCGCCCGTCGCGTTGACGACGCCCGCAACGCCGCGGCTGCCGGCATCAACGATCCACGTGGCGAGGTCGCGGACGTCAATGACTTGGGTCGGCAGGGTTGGGGCGTCGGGTACCAGCACAGCGCCGTCCGGAGAGGCGGGACGGGCAAAGCGCAGTGGCCAGTAGCCGGTTCGGTCGAAGATGTCGCCGGGGCCGCCGATGAGGCCGACCCGCGCGATCAACGTGCGCTCGGGACCCAAGGCACGTTGGACGTGTTGCTCGCACGCAACTTTGGCCTGTCCGTACGCATCGTCGGTGACCATGACATCAATCTCCAGCGCCGGCAGCAGCGCACCGCTTTCGTTCTGTCCGGGGGTACGGTGGTCGGCATACACGTTGCCGGACGAGATGAAGATGACGAGCCCGGTGCGACCTGCCAGTGCGTCCACGGCGCTTTTGACCTGCCCGGGCTGACGCGCGACATCAACCACGACGTCCCAGGTCTGCCTCGCCACCGTGGCGTAGGCGCCGGGTTTCGTGCGATCCGCCCGTACGAACGCCACGCCGTCCGGCATTTTGCCGGACCCCCGCGCGCCAAGCACGTCACCGCGTGCCCCGCCCGAACGGCAGTGAGCGCGATGCATCGACCGAGCCACGCTGTTCCGCCCAACACCAAGAAACGCATCGTGAAGGACGATACCCGGATCGGCGCGCCCCGCGGGCCGTCAGGACGGTTGTCTTTACCGCCTATTCGCTCGGCGGTGTTAGAGGAGCGATGACCTCGGCGTGAACCACACGCGGTTGGAGCGACACGATGTCCTGTCGAGGGGGATGCCGGGGGTGCCGTCAAAGGCCGTCGACGTTGACTCGAAAACCATGTAGAGGCTGGGGACGTTGATGCGCCGGGGGTAGTTTGCCGGTGCCCAGGTGATGCCCTCGGACATGTTGCGCGCGTGTTCGTTGCGCTCGGCCCCTGTTCGGCGATCGCGGACGGTCAACGCACTCAGGTTGCGTCGCCCAAATGATCGGCTGAACACGAAGTGTTGATTGCTTACGGCGAGGCCCTGCACCTTCGACGGGGTCGCCCAGCTCTCTGCCACGATGGAGCGCCCGGACGAGTCGGTGGGTGGGTTGCCCGAGCCATCGGTGTCGTAGCGATAGAGACGGTTCCCGTCGAACGATCCGACGAAGAGGTTCCCGCGATGGAAGCTGGCGTACGACGCCGCGGCAAGCCGGTACGTTGCGGCGGCCGACATGGTCTCGCCACGCCCCAGCGCCTCAACAGATCTCATCGAGAAGCGAAAAACGTTGGCACCGTTGCCGACCGAGTTCGTGACGTAGAGGTTTCCTTTCCCGATGGCGAGACCGCCGACGTGGCCTCCTCGGGGAATCAGGTTTGTTGGGAGCGCCAGGCGCTTGACACGTGCGAAGTCACTCCGGCGGGAGATCTCGATGAGCGAACTCTGCTCGTTCGTGCTGTCGTAATACGAGACCACGATCCAGTCGCGTTTCGGGTAGTAGGCCATGCCCTGTGGCACCCACTTGGACCGTGACAGGCCCAACGTCCCGGGCGCGCCGAACCAGGACGCGTTGAAGTCGGCGAGGCGGCTGTCGTCACAGCTCTCGACATCTGGGAAGAGTTCGGCGTCGGGGACTGCGACGGCACTCGGGACGGCAGCACCGAACGGCAGCAGACCAATCGTGATGACGAGGGCGCGAATTTTCATGCGGCGAGTCTCGCCAGTGACGCGTGGACGGTCAACGGCCAGGGGACACGGCGTACAAACTTCTCACAGAGGATTCACGTTGCCCTTACGTCTCGCATGGTGCCAGCGTGACCCCGCTCCCGCGTGCTCCCAAATGACAACGGACGCGCTGTGGGCGCGTCCGTTTCGTCATTCGTCGTTCGGGTGCGGGAGCCCGATGCGGAACTACTTCTTGCGCTTGCCGTCGACGGTCTCTTTGAGGACGGCTCCGGGGGTGAACTTCGGGACGGTGCGGGCCGGAATCTGAATCTTTGTGCCGGGGTTGCGCGGGTTGACGCCCGTGCGGGCAGCGCGCTTCGCGACGGAGAACTTGCCGAAGCCGGCGAACTGAACGTCGTCGCCGCCCTTGAGCGAATCGCTGATCTCGTCGAGAACCGACTGAACGGCACGACCTGCGTCCGCCTGGCTCAAGCCGGCTCGCTTTGCGACCTTCTGAACGAACTCAGCCTTGGTCATTCGGGACATCCCTTCGTGTGTGAACGGGCGAGTACTCCGATGGCTCCTGTGAACCACCGGTTGAGATGACGCTAGCAGCACCCCTCGGACGGCACAATTGGCTTGGTATGGGCGTTCTCACGATATTGCGGCGACGGGAAGGGGCAATCATCGATCGCTCCTCAGTGGGGATGGAGACCCCATTTTCTCCACGTTCGGCAGTTTGTTGGGGAACGCAGGGGAGTTTCCCCTCCGAAACGGTGCTATTCCTCGTCTTTTGCCCGGGCAGCTTCGGCCATATCGGTGATTGCGGAGACGACATCCTCGTTGGCCAGCGTCGTCACATCGCCGAGCTGGCGTTGCTCGCTGATGTCGCGCAGAAGGCGCCGCATGATCTTGCCGGAGCGGGTTTTCGGCAGATCGTCGGTGAGGACGATGGACGCCGGACGGGCGATGGGGCCGATCTTTTTGGCCACGTGACCGCGTAACTCCTGGATGAGGTTTTCGTCGCCCACCACTCCGGACCTCAACGTGACGAACGCCGCGATGGCCTGACCGGTCGTCGCGTCGGCACGTCCGACCACCGCGGCTTCGGCAACCGACGAGTGGTCGACCAACGCGCTTTCGATCTCGATGGTGGAGAGGCGGTGCCCGGAGATGTTCATCACGTCGTCGATACGGCCCAGCAGCCAGAAGTAACCCTCGTCGTCGCGGCGGACGCCATCACCGGCGAGGTAGAGGCCGGGGTACTGGCTCCAGTACGTGCTGATGTACCGGTCGTCATCGCCCCACAAGGTGCGCATCATCGCCGGCCACGGCTCGGTAAGCACCAGGTACCCACCGTGCCCGAGCGGGACGCTCTGGCCCGCCTCGTTCACCACGTCGGCGCTCACACCGGGGAAGGGGAACGTCGCCGAACCTGGCTTCAGCGGGGTGAGACCGGGGAGAGGGCTGATGAGGATCATCCCGGTCTCGGTTTGCCACCACGTGTCGACGATGGGGCAGCGACCACCGCCGATGTGGGTGTGGTACCACACCCAGGCCTCGGGGTTGATGGGCTCGCCCACCGACCCCAAAAGCCGCAGCGACGAGAGGTCGTGCTTGTCGACGAACTCGTTGCCCCACTTCATGAACGTGCGGATGGCGGTGGGCGCCGTGTAGAGGATGGTGGCCCGGTAGCGCTCGGCGATGTCCCAGAGGCGGTCCTTGTCCGGCGTGCCGGGGGCGCCCTCGTAGAGGATGCCGGTGGCGCCGTTGGCGAGCGGCCCGTAGACGATGTAGCTGTGGCCGGTGACCCAGCCGATGTCGGCGGCACACCAGTACACATCGTCGTCGCGCAAGTCGAAGATCATGCGATGGGTGGTGGACACTCCCACCAGGTACCCGCCGGTGGTGTGCAGGATGCCCTTGGGTTTGCCGGTGGTGCCGCTGGTGTAGAGCACATACAGCGGGTCTTCCGCGTCCATCGGCTCGGGAGCGCACTCGGCGGGCTGCTCGGCAACCAGTTCGTGGTACCAGTGGTCGCGGCCCTCCACCCAGGCCACGTCGTTGCCCGTGCGCTGAGCGACGATCACTGTGGTGACGGCGTCGCAGCCCACCAGGGCGTCGTCGGAGTTCACCTTCAGCGGGACGATCTTGCCGTTACGCCACCCCTCGTCTTGAGTGATGACGGCGGTGCAGCCGAAGTCGAGGATGCGGTCACGAAGCGCGTCGGCGCTGAAGCCACCGAACACGACGGTGTGCGGGGCGCCGATGCGAGCGCAGGCCAGCATGGCCACGGGCAGCTCCGGCACCATCCCCATGTAGATCGCGACCGTGTCGCCCTTGCCGATGCCCTGTGCGCGCAGCGCGTTGGCAAACCGGCACACCCGCTCATGCAGGTCGCGGTACGTGATGGTCTGGGTGTCGCCCGGTTCGCCTTCCCAGTGGAATGCCACCTTGTCGCCACGCTCGGCGAGGTGACGGTCGAGGCAGTTGACCGAGACGTTCAGCTTGCCACCGAGGAACCATTTGAAGAAGGGCGCCTTCGACCGGTCGAGCACCTGGGTCCACGGTTCGATCCAGTCGAGGGTAGCGGCTTGCTCGGCCCAGAACCCTTCCAGATCGCCGCGTGCCGTCTCGTAGATCGCCGCATCCTTGACGCGTGCTTTCGACACGAAGTCGTCGGATGGGGGAAAGACGCGCTCCTCGACTTGGAGGGCCTCAATCGTGGGTCCCTGATCGCTCATCGTGTTGCCTCCTACCGATTCCTGTCCCGGCCATCCTACGCCTCGGCCGCCGAGGAGCGCGGTACGCTTTCTGCCCATGGAACTCCACGAAGGTGAGCAGCTCATTTGGCGCGGTCATCCGGCCGCGCGGTCCCATCTGTGGTGGCTCACGAAGTGGGGAGCGATCGCCCTAGCACCGGTGTCCTTCGCCGGGATTATGCGGCTCAACGACCGCGGGGTGGGGATGGCGTATTGGAAGTGGGTGGCGCTGTCGGTACTGCTCCTGCTCGTCGTGATCATCATCGACGTGGTGCGCCGGGCGCTCACCGATTACATCGTCACGACCCAACGCATCCGCATTCGTCGCGGAGTGCTCAACCGGCAGGAGCAGTCCACCGTCATCGAGAAGGTTCAGAACATCAACACCAACCAGTCGTTGGGGCAGCGACTGCTGGGCATCGGCGAGATCGATTTCGACACCGCCGGCACCGAGGCGAGCGACGCCAGCTTTCGCTTTACGGGCGTGGCCAAGCCCGGGGCGATCGTCCGTCGCCTCGAGGCGCAGCGAGTGGGGGTAGCGCCACAGTGACCCTTATCCGCGACGGCGACGGCGTGGACCGGTGCTGGTGGTGCGGGTCGGCGCCCGACTACGTCGCGTACCACGACGACGAGTGGGGCATGCCCGTCACCGCCGACGACCGCCTGTTCGAGAAGATGAGCCTGGAAGGGTTCCAGGCGGGGCTCTCGTGGCTCACCATCCTGCGGAAGCGCGAGGGGTTCCGACACGCCTTTGCCAACTTCAAAATCGCCACGGTTGCCGACTTCGGCGAGAATGACGTGGAACGTCTGCTGGGCGATGCCGGCATCGTGCGTCACCGCGGCAAGATCGAAGCGACTATCAACAACGCCGGTCAGGCACTCGAGCTGCAAAGGGCCGAGGGTTCCCTGGCGCGTTTCGTCTGGAGCTTCGAGCCGCGTGGCCGCCGCCGTGCGCCGCGTGAGCCCGCCGATGTGCCCGCGGTGACGCCTGAGTCGACGGCACTGTCGAACGAACTGCGACGCCGCGGCTTCCGCTTCGTGGGTCCCACCACGATTTACGCGCTGATGCAGGCGATGGGGCTCGTCAACGATCACCTTCACGGGTGCGCGTCGCGTCGACAGATCGACGCCGCCCGCCAGTTGCTGACCCGGCCCTGAGCAAATCGAAGGAATCGATCTCTCATTCGTCGCGATCAGCTCCTTTCTCAGCGTCTTGCGACGCAACACCTGACGTCAGCGCCGTTCCCCAACGTCGAAGCTGTGGTCGAATCGCTGGTCTGCGTGCAGGCACAGGACGCACCGCTCGCGCGGTGGTCGCTCGGGATGCGCCTTCGTGGTGTTGACGACGACGGGGTGCGTGCCGCACTCGATTCGGGGCGAATCGTCCGGACCCACATTTTACGACCCACGTGGCACTTCGTGCGGGCAGAGGATCTGAGATGGATCCTCGATCTCACCTCGGCCAAAGTCATCTCCGGATTGGCGGGTCGACACCGGCAGCTCGGGCTCGACGAACACCTCATCGATCGCATCCACGGGAGGTTCGTCGATCTCCTGGGAGGCGAGACGTTCCTCACGCGTCGACAGATCGCACAGCAGATTGTCCAGCCGGAGCTTGACGGACCCCCTCTCGGTCATCTGTTATTGCTCGCGGAACTTCGCGGGCTGATCTGCTCGGGCCCGGTTCAGGGACGTCACCACACGTATGCCCTCACCGCCGAACGCATACCCGCAACCGTGCCGCAGGATCGTCCCGTCGGCATTCGCGAACTGGTGCGTCGATTCTTCTCCGGTCACGGGCCGGCCGCGGTCACCGACCTGACACGCTGGACGACAGTGACACAAACGGAGGTGAAGGTGGCCATCGCCGAGTTGGGAGACGAACTGGCGTCACGGGACGTCGAAGGAACGACACAGTGGTACGACCCGTCTCGGCGAGCAAGATCGCGCCACCGCGACCGCGTGCTGCTTCTTCCGACCTTCGACGAGGCATATCTCAGCTACACGAGCATCAACTTTTCGCGCGTCGCCGATCACCCGTGTGGCGACGAACCCCAGTCATTCGCCGAGTCCGGTGGTGGCATCGTCATCTGCGATCTGCGTGACGCGGGGCGGTGGAAGCGTCGCGAGACCGGCGGTGTCATCGACGTGACAGTGTCAGTGAGTTCCGCCCTGAGCGCTGATCACCGGGATCGAATCGCCGCGGCTGTCGACGATCTCGCCGCTTTCGTCGGAAAGCGACCGCACCTTCGTTTCGCGGCCGTCGGGGCGTAGTGGGTTAGCTGCTGTCGACGCGGGGAGGTCCCACGTAGGTGGTCACCGCTCCATGGACATCGAGCACGAAGGACTGTGCGGCCCGGATATCGAGGCCGGTGAACTCCATGTCCTCGTCGTTTGCTCGCACCAAGATATATGGACAACCGAAGGACATTCGCGTATCGATGCCCTGGATCTCCTCCAACCGAAACTGCTGGATGAGATGCTCTTCGTGCAGCCACAGGAGGCGCGCGGAAGTGACGGCCAAGAGCCCCATCCTGCGCTCACGACCGGCCGGCACGACAGCCACCAGCGTCTCGTCGGTGCGCAGGTGAGTTCCGACTCCGGCAAGCGAATCGTGCTTTAGGTTGGGCTTCGCCTGGCCAGTGGCGGTGCTGACGGCGTCCACGCCGGCGGTTCCGCGGTCCATCGGAACGATACGATGAGTGGGCACACCCGCATCGAGGGCCGCGATGATCTCCTCACCGTTTCGCCAGTTGCGGGGATCGATGGTCACGTGAAAGCCGTCGTTTCCCCACAGCGCCCGCGTGCCGTCGGCCCAGGTCAGCATCCCGGCACAGTCGGCAAACAGCACGGTCACGGCGCCGACAGGACCAACGATGGAGATGCCCTCGGCCGCTACAACGACGGTTTGGTCTGTGCTGCCCTTTCGACGAAGGAACCCTCCCCCGGTGCGGAACGTCGTGCCCGATAGGCGTTGCGACGAGAACATGGGGTAGGGCTCGAGCCCCGCGCGATCGACTCGAGTGCCAAGCGGCACCATGACGAGGAGCGACGTCACGGCGTCGCGAAACGCCGCAGAAACCGTGGCAACTGTTGGCTCGTGCCACCCGACGAAGGGATCGGTGCCCCCTGCCAGCTGCTCGGCCAACCCGCGAATGTCATCGATGCGAGATCGGCGCACAACGTCGATGTGGTCGTCGAACTCGTCGGCCGGCGGCCCGTAGCTGGCGATCTCGTCGACAACCCGCAACATCTCGTTGGCCACGTCGGTCTCATTCCCCGGCTGGCAGTCGGCGGTGAGCGTGACATGGCAGCGGCCACCCGGGAGTAACGCAACGTCCGTCAACACCGAATAGGTCAGCGACTGATCGAAACGCAGTCGGCGCATGAGCATCTGTTCGGCCACCATGACACCGAGACGAACGTCGTCGCTCGCCGCAGCTGTGAACGTGATGGTGACGCCTCCCTGGGGGGCCGCCGTGTACAACGACGGAAGGACGATCTCGCTATTGGCGCTTGGCGCGGGTCGGCTGATTGTCGGACCCGGGCGCAGTGCAAGCACCACGTCGTCGCCCGGCTCTCCGACCATCCACATTGCCGCGTTGTTCTGGGCGAACCACTGCTCGGCCCACGAACGTACGTCGGACGGCGTGCAGGTGATCAACGCGTTCTCGTCGAGAGCAGTGAGCCCCGGGCCGTGCGCGCCAAATCGGAGAAGCAGCGCGGTCTCCACGACGCTGGTCGCGCGCGATTGGTTCTCTACCCGCAGGACCTCGCGTTCGGATTCGAACTCGTCGGTGGGGAGAGCGGCGAGACGCTCGCTGATGGTTGTCAGCGCGTCGAGGACGGTCGATCGATTACGTCCGCTCAGCCAGAACCCGGTGGTGGCCGTGCGAACGGTGGCGTTGGCATCCACCCGGCGATGGCGCTCGCGGGGAAAGGCCAGGTGCTCAACCAGGTGGGTGATGCCAACCTGAGGGAAGGTCTCGTCGCCCCGACCGACGCCGAACTCCACCCCGATCGCGAAGATATCCGTGGCGGGGGCGCAGAGTGTGGGCACGCCTGAGACCATCGTCCAAGTCGGCTCAGATCCCGTGTTCACGTCGTGCGGGACGCGGTCCATTCGGCGATTATCGTGCCTGGGGGGCCTGTTTTGGTGGCGAGCGGGGCGCTAGTGATGCCGGGCGAAGATCAGCTCGCTGAGTGCGGCGAGGTCGTCGGTGGGGCCGGGCACGCGGGCCAGCAGGTCGGTGGCCCGGTGGTGGCTCTCTTCCGCCAACTCACGGGCGCGTGCCAGGCCATGGAAACTCACGTAGGTGACCTTGCCCTGACGGGCGTCGGCGCCAACGGACTTCCCAAGCGACTCCTCATCGCCCGCCACATCGAGAATGTCATCGACAATTTGAAACAACAGTCCCAACTCATGGGCGAATGCGTGGAGCGAATCGCGCACCACCTCGGGCGGGCGCGCGGCTAACACTGCGCACCCCACTGATGAGGCGATGAGTCGACCCGTCTTTAGCCGGTGAACATGGCGAAGCGCTTCGGGTGAGCGGCGCCCGTGGTCGCGAAGGTCGAGGAACTGTCCGCCCACCATTCCGTCGACGCCGGATGCCCGTGTGAGTTCGCCGATGATCGCCAAGCGCATCTCGGCATCGCCGGATTGTTCATCGACCACCAGGCGAATGGCTTCGGCAAACAACGCGTCGCCCGCAAGGATGGCGGTGTCCTCACCAAAAGCGCGGTGGCAGGTGGGGCGACCACGCCGCAAATCGTCATCGTCCATCGACGGCAGGTCGTCGTGAATGAGCGAGTAGGTGTGGATGAGCTCCAGGGCCGCCGCCGTCGGAAGAAGCCGCTGCGGGTCGTGACCCAACGCTTCGCACGTCGCCAGGCAGAGCACGGGCCGAATACGTTTACCGCCGGCAAGCAGCGAGTACCGCATCGCCTCGACCAGCCCCTGGGTGCCCGCGGCGTCAGAGGCGGGGCCGGGAACGTCGGCGCCGAAGCGCAGGTGTTCCAGGTACTTCTCGACAAGGCTCTGAAGGTGGTCGGGGTAGCTCGTTTTCGTCCTCCTCGGGCGGCGCATGCTACCGAGATGGTGAGCAGGACTTGGTAGCGTCTCCCGGTGCGCGCGCTCATCCTTCACGGCCCTTACGACCTCCGCCTGGAAGAGGTGCCCGACCCCGAGCCTGGGCCGGGGGAGGTGTTGTTGTCGGTCGAGCTCGCCATGACGTGCTCAAGCGACGCCAAAAGCCTTCGTAACGGAGCTCACCCCGCACTTCCCCCAGTGCCGACACCGCTGGGCCATGAAGTCACCGGTGCCGTCATCGCCACAGGCGAAGGAGTGCTCCACACCGCCATCGGCGATCGCGTCGTTGTGGCCAACTCCGCGCCGTGTCGCCAGTGCTTCTTCTGCGCGAAGGGTCGTCTCAGTCTGTGCGAGTCCCTGTCCTACCTCTGGGGCACCTACGCCGAGAAGGTCGTGATTCCGGCGCCGATCGTCGCCACGAACATGTTGCCGCGACCGGCCGGAATGGAAACGTGGCGCGCTCCGATGATCGAGCCGCTCGCCTGCGCCATTCACGGTGTCCAACGTTCCGAGGCCGCCGAGGCCGACACGGTGGTGATCATCGGTGGGGGAGTGCAGGGGCAGCTTCTGTGTGCGGGGCTCGCGGCGCGCGGGTGTCGGGTGGTGGTGTGTGACCCCCATCCCGACCGGCGTGAACGCGCCCTGGCCTTTGGCGCAGCGGCCGTTGCCGACGCGCCGCGTGACGACGCGGGGGCCCGGGCTGTGCGTGCGATGACGCCGGGAGGTCGCGGGGCCGACGTGGTTTTTGAGGCCGTTGGACGTCCCGAAACCTGGCAGGTGGCCGTGGCCGTTGCGCGTGCTGGAGCGGAGATCAACCTCTACGGTGGGTGCGCGCCGGGCTCGACGGTGACGCTGCCCACGCAGCCACTTCACTACTCCGAACTACGCCTTCAGGGCAGCTACCACCACACCCCGGCTGCTGTTCGGGAGGCGCTCCAGCTCCTCGAGCGTGACGACATCCCATTCGCGGAGCTTGTCGGCGAGCCGGTGGGCCTCGAAGAGGTTGCCACCGTGCTCGCCGAATCCGGGCAAAAGCGTCCGGTGCTCACGCACTGAACTACTTCAAGCGACGGGCCACGCGACGCAGCTCGGCCAAGCTGCGGGACTCGTCACGCATCCGCGCGATCTCTTGCTCCTGGCGACGCACGGCACGCGACAGCTCATCGAGCGCGGCCTGGGCTTTCGCCAACGCTGCGGCAACATCGCCGCTGCCGGCGCGTCCCCGGCCGGCGGCGCCTTCAACACGACGGCGACGGGGACGTAATGCGGCCCCACGCTGACGCGCAACCCGATAGTAGTTTGCGGCGACAGTGCCCGCTTCACGTCCGGTGCGTTGGGAGATGTCATTAAACGCCTGTGACTTGTTCATTCCACCCGCAACAAGCTCCTCAACCTCATCAAAAATTTGATTACCGACGCCACCACGGCGTCCTTGATCGTCAGTCACATCCACATCCTCTTGGTTGACCCACTAATCACCCATAGCTTTCTAGCGGACTACGGGAGTTAGCGTCAAGGGGCCAGGTACATCACATGTCAAAGAACACGGCCATGGTGGCAGTAAATGCATGAAGGAAAGACGCACCGCCCACCGGCCCGATCTCTCCATTGCAGAACATTCCCGCGGTGGGAACACCGATCTCGTCAGCGATCATCTGGGCGTCGTGATTCGCGGAACCAAAGAGGCGTTCACCTCGGCCGTTGCAGCTAAAGACAAGTCCCGCTGCCGGACGTGGTGTGGCACCGAAACTCGCCACACGCCGAAGCGATTGACGCAGGTCGTCGCTTGCGGACGCGGCGTCACGTACGTGGAGACGAAACGTCTGACCGATGCGCACATTCTCACCCACATACACGGCGCCAGTATCGGGATCCCGCCCGTGTATTCCGCGAACGAGGAAGTCGCCACGCTCATACTCGGGTTTGTTCTCATCAATCACGAGACCCGCAAGGAGGGGTTGACAGACGAGTCGCCGTTCCTCCTCATCGAGGTCGTCAACAACACTGTGAATCTTGTCGAATGCGACAGTGCCGGCGAGCTCGGCGATGACAGGTCCGCCGCCTGCGGTGATGACCATGTCCGGTCCGATCGGCGCGCAGCCCTGGGAGACGACGGGGATGAACGGTGCGCCGGGGAGTGCCACAGCCACGGCACCATCGAAGCAGACGTCGCGATCGCAGAACAAAACGTGCTCACCGGGGCGAGCGCCGCCCGATGCCAGTCCGCCCGACGATGGGTGGCAACCCGCCGCGGTTGTACTCGGCCAGCATCACGTCGGCAGGGAACGTGAAGGGGTCGGCGACCATGATGAGGGGCGAACCCGCCAGGTCGCCGGTATCGGGCCAGCCGATGATGGAATCCGTGTCGTCGGATCGCGACAAATGAAAAACGGTGGCGGTGACATCGGGCAGAACGCCGCACCACAGCGACATCCCACTCTGGCCTTCGAGCTCCCGTCCGTTGCCGATGACAGTTTCGGTGGTGCACCCAATCAGGTGTTGGGCGCCGACCCCGGCGAGGATGTCGTCCCGGAGCGTCCAGGGGTCGGTACACAGTGACGGGGTCACAAAGAGCACCGCCAGCGTTGCATCGCGCCCACCAAGCGCGCTGCGGACGGCGGCGGTGACCTCCCGGGCAGCGTCCCGCGCATCCGTCGCCTCGGAGAGCGCAACCGCGAAGTTCGATGAAGGTGTCACTCGTCAAGTGTCCCCGATTCGCGCGAAATTTGCCAAAGGGCTTGACCAGGACCGTAGGAATTTGCACAATGCCGCTGCACACACCGCCCGAACGGAGCGGCTTTTCTGTTCACGTGAGAGCCACCCTCGGGTGGCTCGAAGCGTTTAAGGGGCGGTATCGGGCTCGTCGTCCGGCACGAATGACCCCGGCTCGAGCAGTTCTCGTGCCACGTCGTGCTGGTCCGCCGGAACGAGAACGACGCGTTGGCCCATCGCGAGAAAGTCCGGCACATCCACGCCCAGGCCACGTCGGTGGTACGCGGCGATGCCGCGATCGTGGAGCAGGTTGACGATGAGATCGGCCTCGGGCTCGTGTCTCGCCCAGGCCACAACGACCCAGGCAGGGACAGGTGGCGGCCGATCCCGACGCCTCCATGGCCACTTCATCGTGCGGCAGCGGTCCTGCGTGGCCCCGCCCGCCCGCCACGGCCGGTGAGGAACGGAAGGATGAGCACCAAGCCCGCGATGAACCCAGCAATGTGCGCCCAGTAGGCCACGGCGGAGTCTCCCGCTTGGGCCTCACGTGACACGTAGAAGAACTGGAACCCGATGTAGGCGCCAAGGACGATCCAGGCCTTCAACCGCACCGGGAAGATGCCGAGGAGGGTCATCACACTGACCTTGGGGAAGAGCAGGAAATACGCCCCGAGAACCCCGGAGATGGCGCCGGATGCGCCGATCAGCGGAATCACCGAGTCCGGGTCGGTGAGCGCTTGACCGAGGGCCGCCGCGATGCCGCACAGAAGGTAGAACGGAAGGAACCGAATGCGCCCCAGCCGGTCTTCGATGTTGTTGCCAAACACCCAGAGAAACAACATGTTGCCGAGGAGGTGCAGCCAGCTGCCATGAATGAATTGGTGGGTAACCAGGGTCGTGGCGCGGGAGTTTTCCGCATTTTGCTGCAGGCAGATGCGCTCGCCGAGATCGCTCGGGGCGGCTTTGCCGTCGAGCACTCGGTCGGGCACCGTCGCGAACTGGCACACAAGCCCCGACTGGGTGTCGGCGAAGTTCGCCACCGTCGCCTCGGTCGGCAAGGTCGTCTGGTATCCGAAGATCACGATGTTGAGCGCGATCACGATCACCGTGAGGATGGGGAAGCGGTGTGTGGGGTTGTCGTCGCGCAGCGGCAGCATCGGCCCGGGACGCTACGGCGCAGCGGGGTAGCACACAACCGGCGACCCCGTACACCGACGCTACGTCGCCAAGATGTGCGCCAGCAGTGCCGCCTGGGTGTAGAGGCGGTTGTGCCCCTGCTGCCACGCCGCCGACTGCGGCCCGTGCAGAACGTCGTAGGCGATCTCCAGGTCGTGATGGGCCGGGAGCGGGTGAAGCGCGATGACGTCTGCCGCCGCACGTCCCATCAGGGCGGCATCGAGTTTGTAGGGCGTCAACGTGCGGATGCGTTCCGACTCGCGCTCCTCATCGCCCATCGAAACCCACGTGTCGGTGTAGAGAGCGCGGGCGCCGTCGGCGGCCTCCGCAGGGTCGCGCACGACCCGGACGCTGCCCCCACGCTCCTGCGCGGCGGCGTTGGCCCAGGCGACGATCTCGGGCTTGGGCTCGTACCCCTCCGGGCATGCACACACCAGGTCGAGACCGACCTTGGCGCCAACCACGGCGAGGGAGATGAAGCAGTTGTTCCCGTCGCCGACGTACCCCACCCGAAGGCCCGTGGGATCGCCAAAGCGCTCCACGATGGTCATGACGTCGGCCAGTCCTTGGCAGGGGTGATGCTCATAGGTCAGCGCATTGATCACCGGAATCGACGCGTGCTTGGCCAGGTCCACCAGCTTCTGGTGCGGCCCCGTGCGCAACACCAGCGCGTCGACGAGGCCCGACAGCATGAGCGCCGTGTCTTCGATGGCCTCGCCCCGTCCCAGCTGCATGTCGCCCGCGGACAGGTAGATGGCGTGGCCACCCAACCGCACCGTTCCCGACTCGAAGGCCACGCGCGTGCGGGTAGAGGGGCGCTCGAAGATGAGGCCAACGATTCGGCCGCTGAGCCAGTTGGGCCACTCCGGCCACGGCGTGGCCTTGAGCTCACGCGCCAGGTCGATGACTGCCGTAACCGCCTCGGGTGAGTGGTGTTGCAGGGTCAGTACCGACCGGCCCGCAAGATCCGGATGCGGGGTGGGACGTTCGATCATGATGGTGTCTCCTCGGTGGTGATGAACGGTGTCCCCTGGTCGATGCGGTCGGTGAGAACCGAACGCGGAGCAAAGCGTGCGTCGTCGGAGAGTTTGGTGAGCCCTGCGGCGACGTTGCCCAGCCCGGCTTGATCGGCCCAGGCCAGCGGGCCGAACTCCCACCCGGCGCCCAGCTGCATCGCCCGGTCGATGTCGGGCAGCGCGCTGATGCCCTCCTCCAGGCACCGGCAGGCCTCGTCGAAGGCGCCGAGGTAGTAGCGCTCGGCGACGGCGGGTCCGTTGTCGTCGCCGGGTGTCTCGTCCGCGCCGGTCACGAGGCCGTGCCCGGACTTCTGCCCCAGGTGTCCGGCGGCGACGGCTGCGGCCAGGGACGTCCCCGCGGCGAAGCGGTCGTCGTAGGCCGCGGCCAGGTCGAACTGAACGTGGTGCATCGTGTCGAGTCCGATGAGATCGCCGAGTGCAAAGGGCCCCATCGGTGCAGGGCCGGCGGCCACGACCGCGGCGTCGGCCGAAGCGCGATCGGCCCCGACGGTGTCGGCGTATCGGTAGGCCTCGGAGAGGGCGCGAACCAAGATGCGATTGACCAAGAAGCCGGGGCACTCGGCGACGATCACGGGCGTCTTGCCGAATGCGCGCGCAATCGCCACCCCGGCGGCAATCGTTTCGTCGGAGGTGTTTTCGCCACGGATCACCTCGACCAGTCGCATGACGCTGGCGGGGTTGAAGAAGTGCAAACCCAACACGCGATCGGGCCGGCCGGTCTCACGCGCCAGTGCGGAGATCGAGAGGCCCGACGTGTTCGATGCGAGACGTGCGGACGGCTTCGCGGCAACGTCAAGTGAACGCCACAGCTCCTGCTTTAGCGATAACACCTCGGGCGCGGCTTCGATCACAACGTCGCACTGGGAGATGGCCGCATGGTCGGTGGCACTCGTTACGCGCGCAGCAATGGCGGCGGCGGCGTCCTCGCTCATGCGACCCCGTGCGATGCGGCGCGCGTTGATGCCGGCGATGTGCGCTTGGCCGCGTGCCACGGCGGCCAAGTCGATGTCGACCATCACCACGTCATGCCCGGCCGCGGCGGCGACGTGTGCGATCTCGCTGCCCATGACCCCGGCACCGATGACCCCGATGAGTTCCTTCTTCAAAAGCTGCTCCCGCGGTTGGCGGGCGCACGCGAAAGGAATCGCCCGAGGAGCGGGGAATTGTACGGATTGCCGGCCGAGCCGGTCCATAAGCTCCTGATGCTCTTGGGATCCCGCCCTTTCGTGAATAGTCGCCCTCGCCCCTCATCGCATCTGACTGACCGGCTCGGCCGGCGCCTTGCGCTGCTCGTGGTGCTCCTCGCGGTCATCAGCCTGGTAGCGCTTCTGGGTACGGCCTCAACATGGCCCTTGTTTGCGGCGCCGATCATGGTGTCGTTCGCGATGGCTGGTCCGCCCGGCCTTGTGATCGCCGCGGCAGCATCGGCCGGGGTTTTCGCCGTTGTTGCGGGCCGACCCGGTGCGTCCGGCGTGGTGCTCATCGTTGCGTGGTGCGCCTTCGTGGTGGCCTCCTTCACCGTCGGCGCTCGACACGGCAAGGTGCAGCGTGACCTGGCCCGGGTGGCGGGCGCGTCGCTTCGCGACCGGCTCACGGGCCTCTACAACTTTGCGTTCTTTAGCGACGCGCTGCGCCGGGAGTGTCAGCGAGTGACGCGTTACGGCGGCGAGCTCTCGCTCGTGCTCTTCGACCTCGACTCGTTCAAGTCATTCAACGACACCCACGGCCACGAGTCGGGCAACCGCCTGCTCAGCGAAGTGGGGCATGTGCTCGAATCCACGCGCCGTTCGGCGGACGTCGTCGCACGCTATGGCGGTGAGGAGTTCGTGCTGCTCGTGCCGGGTCCACCTGAGGCGGCCGCCGAAGCCGCTGAACGCATTCGGCTCGCCGTGTCACGGGTCATCGTCGACGTGGGCCGCGGTCAGCACGACGGGCGCACGATTTCGGCAGGTGTTGCCTGCTACCGCCGCGGCGATCCGCCGGAGCTCATGGTGGAGGAGGCCGACCGTGCCCTCTACCTGTCCAAGCGCCGCGGACGTAACCGGGTGAGCGTCTCGGGCGAGAGCCAGGTCACGGGCAACGTCGTCGGGCTGTAGGAATCGGCCGCCACGGCGGACGACCGGCCATAATCCCGGTGTGAGCGAACGGGCCCGGCATTCCCTCGATCGACGCCTCGGTGCGGCGGTGCGTGAGCAGGTGCGGGCTGTCCCCGTGGCCGATCGCGCACTCCGTGAGGCAAGCTCGCTCCTGGCTCCCGGTTTTGTGGCGGTCGTGGCGGGGCTTCTGATTCGGCGTCGGCGTACGGGTGTTGAGGCCCTCGTCGGCGGGGTCGCGGCCGCCGCAGTCGCCCGCGTCACGCGCGACGCCATCGGGCGTCCGCGTCCGGGGCAGCGCGCCGAGGGAGGGTTTCCCAGCCGTCACGCCGCAGCGGCTGTTGCCATCGCCAACGCCACTGCACGACGTCACCGCGGGTTGGGCGCGGTGCTCACGCTCACTGCGGCGGCCGGTCTTCTGGGGCGAGTGGTGGACGAGCATCATGACCCGGCCGACATCGTCGCGGGTGCCGCAATGGGCTGGTCGGTCGACCGGCTCTTCGGCGCGGCGTCACGCTGGGCCGGCGGATGACGGCGCTCGCCAACCGCGCCCAGGTGGCGTTTGTTCGGATCATCAGCTGCGCGATGGTGTTGTTCGGCCTGCTGGGGATCCTGCGTGGACGCTTTGGGGGCTTCGCTGACTCCACGGGAGTGTCGGTGTTGTGGCTCGCCGCCAATCCATTGCTGAACCTCCTACATCTCGTGGGCGGCATCGCGGGAATCGCGATGGCCGCCGGCAACCGCCACCGCCGGTTTGCCCTCGTCGTCTCGGGGCTGTTCGTGGTGGTCGGCCTGATCGGGCTTGCTCTGGGATCGGGTTCGGACCCGTTCGGCCGCGACCGGGCCATGATGATCTGGCACCTCGTGATCGGTGTGGTCGGCCTCGTGATCTGGTGGACCGCTCGGCGGCGATCTGTGGGAGCGTCCTAAAGGGCGACGAGGGCGTTGAGCGCAACCTCGCAGACGGTGAGCCCCGCCCGTTCGCGTTCCTCGGCCGACAGCCAACCCGGGGCCTCGCCCACCAGTTGGTTTGACACGGTCAGCACACACCCAGCGCGCACGCCGTGACGCGCGGCGACGGCGAAGATCACCGCGGCCTCCATCTCCACGGCGAGGATGCCGCGTGTCTGCCACGCCTCGTTGCGTCCCGATTCAAGGTCATAGAAAAGGTCGGAGCTGACGACGGTGCCGGCAAAAGTTGGATGGCCCGATGCGGCGGCGGCGGCGTGCAGGGCAGCGGTGAGCGCCGGGTCGGGGGGTGGGGCGACCCCGCCGGTCATCGCCAGACCCGCGCCATCATCGGCCACGGCCTGTTCGGCGACGATGAGTCCCCCCGGAGGAAGGTGCTCCTGCAACCCCCCCGCGGTACCCGCGCGCACCATCACCTGAGCGCCCAGCTCCACAAGTTCGTTGGCAACGATGCCGGTGCTGCCACCGCCCATCCCCGTGGTCTGCACCGTCACCGGCACGCCGCGGAAGCGGCCGGTGAAGCCCAAAAGACCCCGGGTGGCGGTCACGAGCTCGGCCCCCTCGAGGAGCTCGCCGGCCACGAGTCGGGAGCGATCGGGGTCGCCCGGACACACCACGAGCGGGGACTGTTTTTCGGGTGGGGTCTGCAGATGGATGGCCATGCCCGGCAAACTACCGGGGATGGGCGAACTTCTCACCACGCGTGTCGCTCGCGAGATCCACGACCGCCAACTCATCCCGCCGCATGCGGCGGTGCTTGCCCTGGTCAGTGGCGGGGCCGACTCCACGACCCTCCTCCACCTGCTGCATGAGCTCCACCCGGGACGACTCGGTGTCCTCACCATTGACCACGGCCTCCGCGGGGAATCGGCCGGGGAAACCGCCCAGGTGCGCGCTGCCGCCGAACGGTTGGGATGCGACGTGTGGTGCGAGCAGCTTCAGCTCACCGCGGGGGCGGGGTTGCAGGAACGCGCCCGGGACGGACGGCGAGCGGCCGCCGAGCGCGTGCGAACCCGTGAGGGGTTTGATCTCATTGCCACCGGCCACACCGCCAGCGACCAAGCGGAGACCGTGCTGTTTCGCCTCGCGCGTGGCTCGGGCCGGGACGGGCTGTGTGGCATCGCCCCGCGAGAAGGTCGGTGGGTACGGCCGCTCCTCACTGTCACCCGCGCCGAGACCGCTGAGTGGTGCCGCACCAATGGACATGCCGTCGTCGACGATCCCTCCAATGCCGACCCGCGGTTTGCGCGCTCACGGGTGCGCCACGGTCTCGTGCCTCATCTCCAGGCCATCCACCCTGCGGCTGAGCGCAACATCGTCCGCGCCTCGGACCTGCTTCGTGACGAGGGTGAGGTGCTTCGCGAGGTGGTCGAGGCGGCCCGGTTTCGCTGCGCACGTGACGGGGGTCTCGATGTCCTCGCCCTCTCCCGCGAGCCGATGGCAGTGCAACGGCTACTCGTGCGCGCGCTCATCAGCCGGGCCGAATGCGCACCGGACGCACGCTGGGTCGATCAGGCCTGTGCCCTCGTTCGGGACGGGGGCGCGCCGCGGCAGCTGCCGGGTGGGCTCATGGCGGTCGACACTGGCCTCTTGGTCATCGAGCAGTCAACCGAACAGTTGGCCGCGCCCACCGTGCCACTTGCGGTTCCGGGCACCGTGGAGTTTGGTGGACAGACCATCACGGCACGGCGTGGACCGGCTGTCGTGCCCACCGGCTCCTGTGTGGCGTTGACACTCGACGGGCCGCTCATCGTGCGTTCGCCGCGCGACGGCGATCGCATCCGTCTTGCGGGGGGCGGTCACGCCCGCGTCGGGGCACTGCTCGCTCAAGCCGGCGTTCCGGCACGCCACCGGGAGCGTGTGCCCATCGTGGTGCAGGGCGATCGCGTCGTCTGGGTGGCCGGGTACCGTGCCGACCCTGTGCTCCTTGCCCCGTCCGCGACCGCCGCAACTCTCTTGGAGATGACGTGACCGACCCCCGAATCGGTGAAGTGCTCATCGACGAGGCTCGCCTCCAGGCCCGAGTGGCGGAGATGGCGACCGAAATCTCCGCCGACTATGCCGGTCGAGAAGTACTGGTGGTGGGCGTCCTCAAAGGTGCCCTGCTGTTCATCAGCGACCTGGTGCGCAAGCTCACCGTCCCGTGCCGCATGGACTTCATGGCCGTGTCGTCATACGGCTCATCCACTCACTCGTCGGGAGTGGTGCGGATTCTCAAGGACCTCGACGCTCCCATCGCCGGGCGGCACGTTTTGGTGGTGGAGGATGTCGTCGACTCGGGGTTGACACTCTCGTACCTCATGAAGAACCTCGCCTCGCGTGAGCCCGCGACGCTCGAGCTGGCGACGCTGATGCTCAAGCCGTCGGCGCGTGCGCTGCCGATCGAGATGAAGTACGTCGGCTTCGAGATGCCTGACACCTTCGTCGTCGGCTACGGCTTGGACTTCGACGAGCAGTTTCGTCAGCTGCCGTACATCGCGTCGCTCAACCTGTGACCACCGACCACCTCACCGTCGCCGCGACGATGTTCGCTGCTATCCTCGATTGAGCCCGCAGTTCTCGTCAAAAAGGAATGGCTGCACTGAACCGGTTTCTCAAGAGCGCCGCGTTTCCCATCCTGATCGTCGTGCTCCTCGCGTTCGTTGCGGCGAAGATCTTCGCGGGCGGAAGTACCAGCAGCAAGCTGGACTACGGCGACTTCACCTCGGCCCTCGCCGCGGGCCAGATCGAATCGGTCACGGTCAACCAGAACCGCGGACGCATCAGCTGGATCAAGAAGGGCGAGAAGACCGAGAACATCACCGGCTTTCTGGCCGATAGCGGCGATGAGATCGAGGAGGCCGTGCAGAAGGCCGCTGCCGGCGGAGGCCTGAAGTTCACCATCAAGGAGCGGGGCGGGTCGACCTGGTGGAGCGTGCTGATCGGCCTTGCGCCCTTTGTGTTCATCATCCTCATCTGGCTGTTCCTCATGAACCAGATGCAAGGGGGTGGTTCGAAGGTCATGAGCTTCGGTAAGGCACGTGCCAAACGCATGACGCCCGACACGCCGAAGATCAGCTTCCGGGATGTCGCCGGTGCCGAAGAAGCCGTGGAAGAGCTCCACGAGATCAAAGAGTTTCTCGAGAACCCCAAGAAGTTCCAGGCGCTCGGCGCGCGCATCCCCAAGGGTGTGCTGCTCTTCGGCCCTCCCGGTACCGGAAAGACGCTGCTTGCACGCGCCGTCGCCGGCGAGGCCGGTGTCCCGTTCTTCTCCATCTCCGGTTCCGACTTCGTTGAGATGTTCGTGGGCGTTGGCGCCTCACGTGTGCGTGATCTCTTCGAGCAGGCCAAGGCCGCGAGCCCGTGCATCATCTTCATGGACGAGATCGACGCGGTGGGTCGTCACCGTGGCGCCGGTCTCGGTGGTGGGCACGATGAGCGCGAGCAGACCCTCAACCAGCTGCTCGTTGAGATGGACGGGTTCGAGGCGAAGGACAACATCATCCTCATCGCCGCGACGAACCGTCCCGACATTCTCGACCCGGCACTCCTGCGGCCTGGCCGTTTCGACCGACAAATCGTCGTCGACCGCCCCGATCGCACCGGCCGCGAAGCCATCCTTCGCGTTCACACCAAGGGCAAGCCGCTCGCCAAGAACATCGACCTCGACGCGTTGGCCGGGCAGACCCCAGGTTTCACCGGCGCCGACCTCGCCAACCTGGTGAACGAAGCGGCGCTCCTTGCCGCTCGTCACGGCAAGCGCGTGATTGGTGCCGACGAGCTCGAAGAGGGAATCATGCGGGTCATCGCCGGCCCCGAGAAGAAGTCGCGCCTTCTGTCGGAGAAGGAACGCAAGGTCACGGCATTCCACGAAATGGGTCACGCGCTGGTGGGGCACTTCCTGCCCAACGCGAACCCCGTCCACAAGATCTCCGTCATCGCTCGCGGCCAGGCCCTCGGTGTCACCGTCTCGATGCCGACCGAGGACAAGTTCACCACCACCAAGGCCGAGTTCGAAGACCAGATGGCCATGTTGCTCGGCGGGCGCTCCGCCGAAGAGCTCGCCTTCGACGAGATCACCACCGGCGCGTCCAACGACCTTGAGCGCGTGACGTCGATCGCCAAGTCGATGACCATGCGCTTCGGCATGAGCGACAAACTCGGCCCCCGCGTTCTTGGCCACAACCATGGCGCCCCGTTCCTGGGACGCGATATGCACAGTGAGCCGGACTACTCCGACGAGCTTGCCCGTGACATCGACGCCGAGATCCGTCGCATCATCGAGGAAGCCCACGGCCGTGCCCGCGCATTGCTGGTCGAGCACCGTGACCAACTCGACATGCTCTCCGAGGTCCTCCTTCGCCGCGAGACGATCGAGCGTGAGGAATTCCTCGCCTTACTTGAAGGCAAGCCCGAGGATGAGATCTTCCGGGCCAAGGACGAGCGCGACGCCCTGGCACGTGCCGAGGCGGAGCGTGAGAACGCCAGTAGCGACGACGACGGACGCACCAAGCCCGCAACGACGCCACCGGCGACCGGCCCCGCAGTGTCCGAGGGATAGCACCGCGCGGGGGTCGGTACCATCGGATCCATCGATCCGATGAGCTGGTTTACGCCCCCGTGTGTGATGGGGGTCCTCAACGTCACGCCCGACTCGTTCTCGGATGGCGGCGCGTACCTTGCGCCTGACGATGCCCGGGCCCGGCTTCAGGAGATCGTCGATGGCGGCGCGGCGATCTGCGACGTTGGTGCCGAGAGTACCCGCCCCGGCTCGGCGCCCGTGTCGGCCGAGGAGCAGTGCCGTCGTCTCGAACCACTATTCGTGGCGATGCGCTCGGGGGCCAGCGGAGCGGTCTCGGTTGACACCTCTCATGCGGCCGTGGCCTCGGCGGCACTGTCGGCCGGGGCGGTGCTGGTGAACGATGTCACCGCCGGTCGTGCCGACCCCGACCTGTTCGGGGTGACGGCCGATGCCGGTTCGGCTATCTGCCTTGTCCACATGCTCGGTGAGCCGCGCACCATGCAGGTTGCGCCCCGGTACGACGACGTGGTCGCCGAGGTCACCAGCTTCCTGGAGGAGCGCGTGGCCGCCGCCGTGGCCGCCGGTATCGACGAGCGGCGCATCTTCGTCGACCCGGGCATCGGCTTCGGCAAACGTCTGGAGGACAACCTGGCGCTCCTGCGCGGCCTGCCGACGCTTGCCGGGTTGGGATGTCCCATCGTCGTGGGCGTTTCGCGCAAGAGCATGTTCGCCACGCTCCTCGGCCGGGACGTTGACGAGCGTATGGCGGGCTCGGTGGCCGCGGGCCTCCTTGCGGTTGATGCCGGTGCCGCCGTGCTGCGCGTGCATGATGTGCGGGAGACGGTCGATGCGTTGGCTGTGTGGACGGCGATGAGGAGCGCGGAATGAGTGATCAGGTGACGGTGGCGGTCAACGGGCTCACGTGCTTCGGCTACCACGGTGTGTTTCCCGAGGAACGTGAAAACGGTCAGCGCTTCGTTGTCGACCTCGAGATGGGGCTCATCGAAACGTCGGCGACAATCACCGACCACCTGGCCGACACCGTCGACTATGAGGCCATCACCGAGCGGATCGTCGGGATCCTTGAAGGGCCGCCGGTATCGCTTCTGGAACATTTGGCAGCGTTGATCGCCGATACGGTTATGGCGGCGCCGCTCGTGCACGACGTGGTGGTGACGGTGCGCAAGCCCGAGGTGAAGCTGGCCCGGCCGCTGACTGAGACGGCTGTGACGCTGAGGCGATCACGCTGAGGTACTGGCTGGGTCTCGGCACCAACCTCGGGGATCGCGAAGGCGCCCTACAGGGTGCGGTCGACGCACTCGCACGTCACGGGGTTGTGATCGAGGCCGTGAGCCCCGTGTACGAGACGGCCCCGCGCGAGGTGGCGGACCAGCCGTCGTACCTCAACGCCGCGTGCCGCGTGGCGACAGACCTCGACCCGCGCGACCTTCTCGATCTCATCAAGCGGCTGGAACCGGAGTTGGGACGCGTGGCCGGCCCGCGCTACGGCCCCCGGGCAATCGACATCGACATCCTCCTGTGGGACGGGGGAGCATGGGCCGACGACCGCCTGCAGGTGCCGCACCCTCGCGTGACCGAACGTCGCTTTGCCCTGGTGCCGATGCTCGAACTCGATCCCCCCAACGCGGCCGAACTTCGCGCCGCCGAGCGGGCCCTCGACCCGGTCGAGCAACCTGTTGACCTCTCGCCCGACCGCCTGGCCGCTCCACAGCGCTAGATAGGTGCGCCCGTCGGATGCTGGAGTAAGGGCGGGCGGTAAGCGTTCTGTTGGCAAGGTGTAAGTACCGACCCCGTGTGCCCTCAGCGCCCGGTATTACTCAGCGAATGCACAGACGACCCAGCCTCCTCCTTGCCATCGGCGCCCTTCTCGTGGCCGCCGCCCCCGCTGTTTCCGCGCCGGGACCCGGCATGGTGGAGGTGACAAACGAGGCGGGAACGGTCGTCGGCAACTACACCGGTGGCGACGCCCTCCAGGCGGCGCTCACGGGTGTCGGAACCACACGCACCGACAACGCCAAGGCCTGGAGCGTGGTCGCCGGCACCGGCAGCTACGGCGACGTGCTCATCAACGAGCCCAACCTCACCGTGCGCGCCGCCGACGGCGCGGCCGTGTCCGTCAGCGGCCCCGGCGCCGCCAACAACACCGGTGGCGGCTGCGTCGACATTGCCCGCGGCAGCGTTACCGTCAGCGGCCTTTCGTGCATCAAACCCGTCGGTCGGGGCATCGAGGTGCGTCCCCCCGCGGCCGAGGGCGGAGTGGTCCTCCGCCGTGTCAGCGTGTCCGGCTCGGCAGGCGAGGGCATCGCCGTCATCTCTGGCGCGGGTATGCTGATTGAGGACGTAGCGGTGTCGGGTGCCGCGGCAAAGGTCGACGGCCTCCTGCTCACCGGGCTCACCGGCGCAGGCCCGTACCGCGTTCAAGGCGGCTCGTTCCGAGCCAACGGCGGTGACGGCATCGACGTGATGGGTGCGGAACGCGTTCAGATCGTCGGCGCCCTCGCAGAGGCCAACGGCGAGAACGGCATCGAGATCGACGGGGCCGGCAACGCTGACATCGTCATCGACGGTGTCACCTCACGGGCGAACACCGGCGCCGGCCTCCTGGCCAGCGGAGGCGCCGCCAGCGTGCGGGCGGTCAACTCAACGTTTTCGCGCAACCGCGGCGCCGGCGTGTCGCTCGGCAAAATCACCGCTCCGGCAATAGACGCCCTCCGCTTCGATGGCAGCAACAGCGGAGCCGACGTCCGCCTCTCCAACGAGGCCCGCACCGGCGGCACCTACACCAACCTGGTGTTCATCGATACGCCCATCACCCTTCCCGGCGAGCCGCGCGGCGTGTTTCTCACATCGGCGACGTCGTCGGTGCGAAAGGCCCGATCACGGTTCCCGGCACGAACGACGTCGCTCGGGCGCTACGTACGCGTCCGCGACATCGGCGCGGGTACCAGCACGGTACGCCTTCGCTTCCTCCTGACCCCGGCCGAGTTGGTACAGGTGCAGGCCTCGGCCATCCGCGTCTATGAGGATGACCCGGTGGCGAACAAGAAGCGCTGGCAGGTCGTCCCCGGCTCCGGGTTCGACCCGGCGGGATTTGCCTCCGCACGCCTCACCGATCGCGGTATCGCCTCGGGGAGTGACGGCCGCTACGCCCTGTACGCCCCGTTAGCGCCGCGCAATGTCGCCCCCGTCATCACCGGGGTGTTCCCTCCTGAGAACTCCACGTGGGCGGGGCGCGACGTTGTGGTCTCCGCCGCGGTGAGTGACGACACCGTTCTCGCCACCGGAGCCTTCAGTCTTGTGATCGATGGACGTCCTCGCACCCGCATCGAGCTTCGCGGCGGCAACCCCGTGTGGCCGCTTGTGCGGCTGCCCGTGGGGCCCCACACGGCCCGCGTTGTCGCACTCGACCCGGGTGGTCGCTCGGCCGAGCGTTCGTGGGCGTTCACCGTCGTCAACCGCACACCGCAGGTGAAGCGTCTGCGGTCGACGCCGCGGCCCAAGGCCGTCGTTCGCTCGCGCGGGACGGTGCGCTATTCGATTCTCATTGGTGAAGACGAGGCCATCGTGCGCGGCCGCGTCAACCTGAAAATCGATGGGCGCCGAGTCACGAGCTTCCGCATCCGCGGGAAGCGCATCGTGGGCCGGGTCACCCTTTCTCGGGGTCGCCACACGATCCAGGTGGTCTACACCGACCTCGACGGCGCGCAAGCACGGCGTGGCTGGAGGTTCCGCACCGTTCGTCCGTAGACCCGCACCCGCTGTGGGGCCGGGGGGTGGGGTGAGCTAGACTCCGCCCCCTGGGCGCCACGGGACTACCGGGCGCACCCCTGGGGCCGTGGGAGTAGCGGTTGTCGCACGCGGATGAGCTGGAGGAGTACGACGCAGAGCTCGAGCTTCAACTGAAGCGCGAGTACAACGACGTGTTCCCGTTGTTTCGCTACTGCGTCCTCACACAGGAAGCCACGTACCTGTGCAACTCACTCACCCGCGACGTCGACCCGCAGCTCGCGTACCCGCTCTTTCGTGTGGTGATGGACGACGTCTGGGTCTGGGACAAGAACCGCCCCACACGCATCATTCCTCGTGTGGAGATCCACTCCACCCAGGACGTCACCGTCGAGATCCTGAACGCCGACGCCCCACGCATCGGCCCCGCGGAGGTGGCGTAGCAATGCTGCTGGCAATCGATGTGGGCAATACGCAAACCCTTGCCGGTGTCTACCACCGCGACGAGCTGCTCCATCAGTGGCGCACGTCCACCGTGCGCACCGCCACCCTGGACGAGCTTGCCGCCCAACACGACGCCATGCTCCACCTGCGGGGTTCGAGCCTCGCCGATGTCGATGACATGGTCGTCTCGTCGGTTGTGCCGGCGCTCACAGCGGGCTACCGCGGCCTTGCCACCCGGTACATGGACGGCCCGGCCCTCGTCATCGGCCCCGGCGTTCGCACGGGCATGCCCATCACCATCGACAACCCCCACGAGGTCGGCGCCGACCGCATCGTCAACTCCGTTGCGGCTTTCCGTCGTTACGGCGGTCCGTGCATCGTGGTCGACTTCGGCACCGCCACCAATTTCGATTGCGTGTCCGCCGCCGGCGAGTATCTGGGCGGGGCGATCGCCCCGGGCATTGAGGTTTCGGTCGAGGCCCTCACCAGCCGGGCTGCGCGGCTGCTGAAGGTGGAGCTGGCCGAGCCGGCCGCCGCCGTGGGAAAGTCCACGGTCGAAGCGCTGCAGTCCGGGATCATGTTCGGCACCGTGGCGATGGTGGACGGTCTCGTGGCCCGACTCAAGTCCGAGGTCGGAGGAGATGCCATCGTCATCGCCACTGGCGGATTATCGGAGCTCATCGTGCCCTTGTCAGTGGAGATCGACGAGCACGACGCCACCCTCACCCTCGAGGGGCTTCGGCTTGTGTACGAGATGAACACCACGAAGGCCAAGACGCGATGAGAAAGCGTATGGCCCGCCTCATCACCGAACGCTCCGCCGCCGCCTCTCCGTCGGTCGAGGGGCCCTGGCCGTTGGCGGAGCCGTTTCGTATCGCCGACGTGGTGATTCCCAATCGTGTGATTCAGGCCCCGTTGGCGGGAATCGCCAACTGGGCGTTCCGCGGTCAATCACGCCGCCACGGCGCCGGGATGGCGGTGTCGGAGATGGTGTCGAGCATGGGGATCATTCATGGCAACGACCGAACCGATGCCATGTATGAGACAACGCGCGACGACATGCCGGTTGCGATCCAGCTGTTCGGAGCCGACCCCACGGCAATGGCGGATGCCGCTCGCGCGGTCGCCGACGCCGGAGCCAACCTCATCGACATCAACATGGGCTGCCCGGTCAAGAAGGTCTGCAAGACGGGCGCGGGAGCAGCACTGCTCAGCGATCCGTCCGTTGGCGCCGAGGTCGTGGCGGCGATGGTCGCCGCCGTCGACATCCCCGTCACGGTCAAGATGCGCCGGGGCGTGACCCCAGCCACGGCTGACCCGGTGGGCGCTGCGCGCACATTTGTCGATGCCGGGGCCGCGGCCATCTTCTTCCACCCACGCACCGCGAGCGAGGAGTACGAGGGCCGGGCCGACCATCGCCACACCGCGGAGGTCGCGGCGGCCGTTTCGGTTCCGGTGATTGCGAGTGGGGACATCGATTCGCCGGCCGAGGCGTACCGGGTCATGACCGAACACGGTGCCACGGCAGTTGCCATCGGCCGTGCTGCGCTGGGGAATCCTTGGCTCTACGGGGAGATTGCCGTGGGTGAATTCGGTCCCGAGCGTCCGTTGGCCGACGTGGTCTCCGAGGTGGAGCGCTTCGCACACGATATTGTCGAGGCCATCGGCGCGCATCGTGGGTGCGCGTACATGAGGAAGTTCTACCCGTGGTATCTCGCGGGTCACGAGGTAACGGCGGCCGAACGTGAAGCACTGCTCACGGCCGCCACGCTTGACGAGGCGCTCGCGCTCCTGCGCGGCCTCACACAACGCAGCTTGCAACCTGCTGCATAGCTGTCTACGGTACTGCGCCATTCCTGGCGCGCACGAACCCTCCTTGAAAGGCGGATATGGAACGCGAAGTCGTCCTGACTGAAGAGGGATACGAGATGCTCAAAGAAGAGATCGAGCACCTGTCCACGGTGAAACGCCGTGAAGTGGCTGAGCGCATCAAGGAAGCCCGCGAGTTCGGAGACATTTCCGAGAACTCCGAGTACGACGATGCGAAGAACGAACAGGCCCAGGTCGAGGCCCGAATTCTCAGCCTCGAGCAGCAATTGCGCAACGCCCGTGTGGTCGACGCCGAGAACGTGTCGACCGAATCGGTGTCGATCGGCGCGCGCGTCACGCTCAAGGATCTCTCGACGAAAAAGAACACCGAGTTTGCCCTTGTCGGCTCGGCCGAGGCTGATCCGCGTGCGCACAAGCTCTCGTCTGAGAGCCCGCTCGGTAAGGCCGTCATCGGGAAGAAGAAGGGTGAGAAGCTCACGGTCAGCACGCCCCGCGGCGCACTTGAGTACCAGGTCATGAAGATCCAAACGGGTGGTCACTAACCACCGGGAGGGAGAGGCCGGCGCGCCCCCGTCGGTGCTGACATGACCGTGAACGCCGAACGTCGGGAACTGGCCCGCACCAGTCGGGCATGGCCGTTCGAGGAGGCGCGCGCCCTCCTCGAACGGATCGAGCGCGCGCCCACGCCGCCCGAGGCCGTTGTGTTCGAGACCGGGTACGGCCCGTCGGGATTGCCGCACATCGGCACGTTTCAGGAGGTCTCGCGCACCACGATGGTGCGCCGGGCCTTCGCGGAGCTGTCGGATCTCCCAACCCAGCTCATCTGCTTCTCTGATGACATGGACGGCCTGCGCAAGGTTCCCGACAACATTGCGGGGGCCGATGTGCTGGCGGCGAACCTCGGCAAGCCGCTCACGCGCATCCCGGATCCGTTTGGCTGTCACGAGAGCTTCGCCCATCACAACAACGCGATGCTGCGTGACTTCCTCGATCGCTACGGGTTCGAGTACGAGTTCGCCTCGTCTACCGAGTATTACGCGTCCGGCCGATTCGACGCGGCCCTTCTGCGCATGCTGGAGCGCTTCGACGACGTGATGGGGGTAATGGTTCCCACCCTGCGTGAGGAGCGCGCGGCCACCTACTCGCCGTTCCTCCCGATTCATCCCGAGACCGGCGTGGTGATGCAGGTGCCCATTGACGAGGTGCGTCGCGAGAACGGGTCGGTGGTGTGGACCGACCCCGAGTCGGGCGAGCGCATCGAGACCCTCGTCACGGGTGGGCACTGCAAGCTGCAGTGGAAGCCCGACTGGGCTATGCGGTGGCACGCGCTGGGGGTGGACTACGAGATGTCCGGGAAGGACCTCATCGACTCGGTACGCCAATCCGGTGAGATCTGCCGCATCCTCGGGTCGGAGCCACCCGTGGGTTTCACCTACGAACTGTTTCTCGACGAGCACGGCCAGAAGATCTCGAAGAGCAAGGGCAATGGCCTCACCATCGAGGAGTGGCTCACCTACGCCAGCCCCGAGAGCCTCCAACTTTTTCTCTATGCCAAGCCGCGCGAAGCCAAGCGGCTGTACTTCGACGTGATCCCGCGCCAGGTGGACGAGTACCTCGCGCACCTCGCCGGCTACGACGGCCAAGAACCGGCGCGACAGCTCGCGAACCCGGTGTGGCACATCCACGGCGGTGAGCCTCCGTCACCCGAGGCGCTGGGAGGAGACGGACGCACCCCCGTCACGTTCGCCCTTCTCCTCAACCTCGTTGCGGTCGCGAACACCGAGGACAAGGACGTTCTGTGGGGCTTCCTGCGCCGCTACGCGCCGGGAGTTTCGCCGGAAACGCACCCGCGTCTGGACGCTCTCGTCGGCTACGCCGTTCGCTACTTCACCGACTTCGTCAAGCCCAAGAAGCGCTACCGCATGCCGGACGACGTCGAACGCGGCGCCCTCACCCAGCTCTCCGACACACTCGCCAACATTCCCGCGGACGCCACAGGCGACGAGATCCAAACCGCGGTCTACGACGTGGGTCGCTCCGTCGAGCGCTATCAGGACCCCAACGCCAAGAACGCCACCCCGGATCGCCCGGGCGTCGCCCAAACGTGGTTCGCCACGATCTACGAGGTGCTCCTCGGCGAAGAACGCGGCCCGCGCTTCGGCAGCTTCGTCGCCCTCTACGGTCTTCCCGAAACCTGCGAGCTCATCAGGCGCTCGCTCGCCGGGGAGCTCGCCGACCCATCGCAATGACTCGGAGAACGTTCCGATCAATTGAGGGTCCGAAGATGAGTCGTGGGTTCCGGTACGCGATCGAGTCCGCCTCCTTCGTCGACGCGGACGAGAACGTCATCGAGGTCGCCAACCCCGATCGGAACGCCCGTGGCTGATCCCTCCGGGGGCGACAGCGAAGCCCGTCCAGTCGAGCTTGCCGACACGACGGGGGGAGCGGTGAAAGAGCGGCGTCCTATCGTGCGGAGCTTGCTCGTCTACCTTCGGCGACCGCGATCGTTTGAACCGCATGACCGATCACCCAAGTGGTGGGCGTCGCTCAAACTCCTGGGAATCGATTTCGCGCTGCTCATTCCCTTCGGGTTCGTTGCCTACGTCGCCTCGAAGGGCATCGACAGCGAGACGTTCATCGCCGATGAAGGCCTGACGACGGCCGAGATCATTGTCTTCGGCGTGGTCTTGGCGCCGCTGATCGAGGAATCGGCATTCCGGCTCTGGATCACGCGCCTTCGACCGGCGTTTCTGGTTGTCGGTGGCTTGCTGATGCTGCTCTTCGCGACTGGCGAGGCCGCAAGCCTCGCCCTACTCGTTCCCGCTGTGCTTCTCGTGGGGATTGCGATTGCCGCACGGCCCGACGCCGGCATCGTCGCCGGTCGCGCCGATCGTCGTCGGTCGATCACGCATGTGTGGGACGGCCATTTCGGCTGGGTGTTCTACGGCTCGGCGGCCGTTTTCGGCCTCATCCATCTGTTCAACTATGACCTCGGCGTCGCGGATGGGGCGGACCTCACGCTTGCTCCGCTTCTCATCGCCCCGCAGTTGGCCGGCGGGCTTGTGCTGGCCTATACGCGGGTCCGACTCGGCTTTTGGTACGCCGTCGCCAACCACGCTGTCTACAACGCGTTGTTGACGATCCCCGAGGTCATCGCCGCGGGGTAGGCGGGTTTGGCCGCCGCGACCGCGGGTTTCCGCTACTATCCCCGGCCGGTTCACATCTGAGGAGCGTATGGGCAGGCAGAAGCAAGATCCGCGTAAAGGTGGCAGCAAGCGACCGGGCATGGCCCCGACCGCGCGTAAGCGCCGTCCCCAGCTCGGCGCGGAAGAGATTGACTGGAAGAACTTCCCGTCACTTCGCCGGTTCCTCTCCGAGCGCGGCAAGATTCGCTCACGCCGCATCACGGGCCTCTCACGCCGTCAGCAGGCCGAACTCGCTCGCGCCGTCAAGCGCGCCCGCAGCATGGGCCTCTTTCCCTATCCCGATCAGGAGCGCGGCTACCGCGAGCGCAGTGCCACGGGCCGCGGCGCCCCGCCGCCGGTCAACGCCGACGCCGTCGGCGATCCCGAGGGCACCGAGACCGAGATCCGCGACATGCCAAGCACCGCCCCGGTTGCGGAAGCACCTGTCGAGGTCAACGAGACCCCGGTTGAGACCATCCACTCCCCCACTGAGGTCGTCGACACCGCCGCTGACGATGTCGACGCCACCGCAGTTGACGTCGAGGCCGCTCCCGCCGAATAGTTCGTCGTTGCCCGGTGTCGCCGGGCAACGAAGGCTCAGGTCGGCGGCATCCGATGCCGATGGAATACTCGACCCAATGGGAGTATGTCCGGCATGCGATGCAGCGCTGATCTGGCGTCACAACGGCCTCTGGTGCGACCGGTGCCACCGAAAGGTGGAAACCTGCTGCGAGGGGGCCCCTCAGTGCGCGGCGCCGACGCTTTCGACCGACACGCTGCTCGGCACCGCAGGCGATACCCGTGCTACCCTCTCGTTCGTACTAAAAACGTGACAAACCCTTACACCGACGCGATTCTCGCGTTGGGTGAATGCCGGTGATGGACGCGTCTCGCGCCCGCTCGTAAGGAGGGCTCAGCCCCATGTTCGAACGCTTTACTGAACGCGCCCGCCAAGTGGTCGTCCTGGCCCAAGAAGAGGCACGTACCCTCAAGCACAACTACATCGGCACGGAGCACATCCTCCTCGGTCTGCTGCGCGAGGAAGAGGGCCTTGCCGCCCGCGTGCTCGAAGGGCTCGATATCACCGTCGAAGAGGTGCGCTCGCAGGTCATCCGCATCGTCGGAGCCGGTGAGGAAGTCACCTCCGGGCAGATTCCCTTTACGCCCCGCGCAAAGAAGGTCCTCGAGCTGGCGCTGCGTGAGGCGCTGTCACTCGGCCACAACTACATCGGCACCGAGCACATCCTGCTCGGCCTGGTGCGCGAGAACGAGGGCGTCGCCGCCCGCATCCTCGCCGACTTCGACGCCGACTCCGAAAAGATCCGCAACGAGATCATCCGCATGCTGTCCGGCCCGGGTGGCCGCGGCGGCCGTCAAGGCGCCACGCAGGGTGGGGGAGGCTCGTCTGGCGAAAAGAAGTCGAGCAAGCTGCTCGACCAGTTCGGTCGCAACCTCACCAAGCTCGCCGCCGATGGCAAACTCGACCCGGTCGTGGGCCGTCAAAACGAGATCGAGCGGGTCATGCAGATCCTCTCGCGGCGCACCAAGAACAACCCGGTGCTCATTGGCGAGCCGGGCGTTGGCAAAACCGCCGTCGTCGAAGGTCTCGCCCAGCGCATCTCCTCCGGCTCAGTGCCGGAGCTTCTCCGCGGCAAGCAGATCTACACACTCGACCTCGCGGCCCTCGTCGCCGGTTCCAAGTACCGCGGTGAGTTCGAAGAGCGGCTCAAAAAGGTCATGAAGGAGATCGGCCAGCGCGGCGACATCATCCTGTTCATCGACGAGCTGCACAACCTCGTCGGCGCGGGTGCTGCCGAAGGCGCGATCGACGCGGCCTCCATCCTCAAGCCGGCACTGGCTCGCGGCGAACTGCAAACCGTGGGCGCCACCACGCTCGACGAGTTCCGCAAATACCTGGAGCGCGACTCGGCTCTTGAGCGGCGTTTCCAGAAGATCGTGGTGGACGAGCCGTCGATCGAGGAGACCGAGCAAATTCTGCGCGGCTTGCGCGACCGTTACGAGGCCCACCACCACGTTGAGATCACCGACGAGTCGCTGACCGCGGCCGCCACCCTGGCCGACCGCTACATCGCCGACCGTTTCCTTCCCGACAAGGCCATCGACCTCATCGATGAAGCTGCGTCACGGATGCGCATCAAGACGATGTCCGCTCCGCCGTCGTACCGCGAGCTCGAAGACGAGATCGACACGACGCGGCGTGAGAAGGAAGCCGCCATCGAGAACCAGGAGTTCGAGAAGGCTGCCAATCTCCGCGACAAGGAACGGCGCCTCACCAACAAGAAGCGTGAGCAGGAAGAGGCATGGCGCAGCGACGAGGACGGCCCACGGCCCTCCATCGGCGAGGAAGAGATCGCCGAGATCGTCTCCATGTGGACCGGCATTCCGGTGGTCAAGCTCACCGAGGCCGAGACGCAGAAGCTCCTGCGGATGGAAGAGGAGCTCCACAAGCGCGTCATCGGCCAGGAGCCGGCCATCAAGGCCGTCTCACGGGCAATCCGGCGCGCACGCGCGGGAATCAAGGACCCCAAGCGTCCGTCGGGCTCGTTCATCTTCCTCGGCCCCTCCGGTGTCGGCAAGACCGAGCTGGCACGTACCCTCGCCCAGTTCCTGTTCGGTGACGACCAGGCCCTCATCCAGATCGACATGTCGGAGTACATGGAGAAGCACTCCGTGTCACGCCTCGTCGGTTCGCCTCCCGGCTACGTCGGGTACGACGAGGGTGGTCAACTCACCGAGATGGTGCGCCGCCGTCCGTACTCGGTCGTGCTGCTCGACGAGGTCGAGAAGGCCCACCCGGAGGTGTTCAACATCCTCCTGCAGATCCTCGAGGACGGACACCTCACCGACTCGCAGGGTCGCTCGGTCGACTTCCGCAACGCCATCGTGATCATGACCTCCAACATCGGGGCCGCCACGATCTCGCGGAACACGCCGCTGGGATTCTCGGTCTCGGACGAGGAGGGCCTCAGCTACGACGACATGAAGTCGAAGATCATGGGTGAGCTTCGCCGAGTCTTCCGCCCGGAGCTGCTCAACCGTATCGACGAAGTCATCGTCTTCCACAAGCTCACCAAAGAACAGATCACCGAGATCGTCGATCTGCTCATGGTGCGCCTGCAGAAGAACCTGGCCGAACGCGGCTGGTCAATGCAGCTCACCGACGGCGCCAAGGACCTTCTGGTCGAGCAGGGCTACGACCCCACAATGGGCGCACGCCCACTTCGCCGGGCGATTCAACGTCTCATCGAGGATCCGTTAGCCGACCAGGTGCTCGGTGGCACCCTCGCGGAGGGCACCACGGTGCTCGTCGACCGCGACGGCGACGAGATGCGCATCGAGTTCCGCGAGCCGGAGCCCGAGAAGGTTGCCGCTGCCGCAGCGACAGCTGCGGCCGAGGAACCGGCTCCGGAGAGCGAATAGACGACTGACCGACGTCCGGTTCTCGGGGCCTTCCTGCGGAACCGGACGTATGGTTTTCGCCTGATTGCGGCCGAAACTGGCGAAGAGCGGCGGTTTCGGCTCGAAAATCCGGCAAAAATGTGGCATCATCACTACTGGTGAGCGCAATACGCCGTGACCTTTCTGCGGAAAGCGGTCCCGGTTCACAGGCGTTCGCGCGGTGCCAAACGGCGCCGCGTTCATGAGTTGGCCTTAGTGATCGTCCAAGGGGGAACGGTTTGCCCGCGTTCAAAGTCGGAGACAAGGTTGTCTATCCGCATCATGGGGCCGGAAAGATTGTCAAGAAAGACAAGAAGGAAGTGCTCGGCCAGCAGCGCGAGTACCTGACAATCCAGATCCTGTACAACGAGATGACGGTCGAAGTTCCGACCGACAGCGCCGACCGTGCCGGTCTGCGCCGCGTTATCGCCGAAGAGACCGTCGCCGAAGTGCTGGCGGTTCTCAACGATGACGGCTCGCAGATGCCGAAGAACTGGAACCGTCGCTTCAAGCACAACCGCGACAAGATCAAGACGGGCGACATCTTCGAGCTGGCCGAGGTCGTCCGCAATCTCTCCATCCGTGAGCTCGACAAGGGCCTCTCGACGGGCGAGAAGCAGATGTTCGGTCGCGCCAAGAAAATCCTCGCGAGCGAGCTGATGTACGCGCGGGACATGGCGGAGGACGAGGCCACCGAGTTCCTCGACGGTCTCCTCGATGAGATCGCCCAGGACCGCGTTAGCCGCCCCGACCGCGGCGAAGTCCTCGTCGACTAACACGATCGACGAACGCTTGCGGGAATTTCGGGGTGCGGGAGTAACTTAAGGGATGCGGTACCGCCTCGGTACTGCTCCCCTTTTCGCTACCGTGGGTGCGGTCATCAATGACAAAAACTGATCTCCCGAATGGATCGGTGACGTGGTCCTCGTAAGTCGCATCGTGCTCGCCGCATTGCTCGGCCTTGCCTCCTGGCAGGGCGGCGCCGAGTTCCTGCCCAGTTCCTGGACCGGATGGGCCAAGTACAGCTCCTGGATCGGTGTCATCGTCATCGGCGCCGGTATCGGCTACCTCGTGGGCGGGATCATCGGCAAGTGGCTGTCGGAGCGTATGAAGGCCCTTGACCGGGCCGCCGACCGCCGACCGGCTGCCGAACTCATTGTCGGGGCGCTTAGCCTCGTCGTCGGCCTCGTCGTGGCCGTGCTCGCCGGGCTGCTCGTCTCGCAGCTACCGAAGGTGGGTATCTACCTTGCCGTGGTCGTCGCGCTCGTCGTGGCGTATGTGTTCAGCCGCATCGGCGCACGTAAACACGTCGACATTTTGCGCGTCATGGGTATCCGGCCTCGGCAGCAGCTGCCACCGGTTCCCCCGCGCATCATCGACACCAGCGCCATCATCGACGGCCGCTTGAACGACGTCGTGCGCACCCGGTTTCTCTCCGGGCAGCTGCTGGTGCCCACCTTCGTATTGGAGGAGCTCCAGCGCGTCGCCGACTCCAACGACCCACTCAAACGCGCCCGCGGCCGACGCGGCCTCGACCTCGTCGAGGAGCTCAAGACCAGCGCCAACGGCGGTTTCAGTGTTCGTGATGAGGACTACCCGGACATCGAGGGTGTCGACGGCAAGCTGGTCCGCCTCGCCAACGATTTGGGCGCCGCCATCATCACCACCGACTTCAACCTCAACAAGGTCGCCCAGATTCAGGGGGTGGAGGTTCTCAACCTCAACGACCTCGCCAACGCATTGAAACCGGCGGTGCTTCCCGGTGAAACCCTCAGCGTCAAAGTCATCCGTGAGGGACGCGAGTACGAGCAGGGCATCGGGTACCTCGCGGACGGCACGATGATCGTCGTAGAGGGCGGCCGTGGTCTGGTGGGGCGGCAAGTCGACGTCGAGGTCACGAGCGTGCTCCAGTCGTCGTCGGGGAAGATGATCTTCACGAAAGCGCAAGGGGCGGAGACGCCGGTGACGCCCAGCGGCACGTGATCGTCGATCTCGATCACATTCAGATCGCCGCACCACCGGGCAGCGAGGATGACGCAAAACGGTTCTACGGCGATCTCCTCGGGCTCGACGCGATCAGGAAGCCCGACGAGCTCGCGGATCGCGGTGGGGTGTGGTTCAGCGTCGGGGGCCAAGAGGTTCACATTGGTATCGATCCCGACTTTCGCCCCGCCACCAAAGCTCACCCGGCATTTCGTGCGGCCGACCGCACCGCGCTCGACATGTTGATCCGCCAACTCACCGAGGCCGGGCATCCCGTCGAGTGGGACGCATCCCTTCCCAATGTGGATCGATGCTTCGTCGCCGATCCGTTCGGCAACCGCGTGGAGCTGCTCACCTACACGTAGGCAAACTCCCTCACCGAGGAGCGATGGGCAGGCGTGCCGGGTCGAACGGTCGGGCGTCGAGAGAGGTGGACGCTCCGTCGAGGATCATCTCGGCCACCATTCGTCCGGTAGCGGGAGCGTTGAGGATGCCCCAGGCGCCGTGGCCGGTGGCCACGTACACGCCCGGGGCGCCGACGACCGGTCCGATGATCGGCACGTTGTCCACCGTCACCGGCCGGAAGCAGGCCCGCTGGCCGACGACAGGCGCGCTGCCCAGGGCGGTGGAATGTACGCCGGCAATGCGGTGCAGCTCTTCGCAGTGGCCAGGGTCCGGGACGATGTCGCGCGGATCGTCGGGGAGGGGAGCCGTGCTGGGGAGTCCGTTGACGTAGACCTCGCCGCCGGGACGAGGATAAAACTCGGGGCTGAAGCGCTCCCCGTCGGCGCGGACGTAGTCGGAGAACACCGCCTGTGCCGGTGCGTCGGCGCGCAGGGAGATGCTCGCTCCCTTGAGGGCGTCGATCGCAGGGAGAGAGAGGGTGGGAACGGCTCGGGGCGTCCATGGGCCCATGGCGACGACGACCACGTCGGCGGGGAAGACCGCATCGTCGATGCACACCCCGTTGACGGCACCATCGGTGTCTGCGTGAGTGAGGCCCGTGACCGTGCCGATCCGCAATGTTGCGCCCGCGGAGACCGCGGCATCGACGAGTGCACGTGTCAGGCGATCCGGATCAACCTGTGCGGTGGTCTCTGTGGTCCCGATGAGAGAGTGGGCGGCTACGTTCCCGTCGAGCCATTCCGGGCTGGGCATCTGTGCGAATCGCCCCATCGCTGGTTCGTCGGCGGCGGCAACCATCAGGGTCTCGACCGGCCGGTAGCCGATGGACTCTGCGCCAAGGCGCTCCGCGAGTTCCGTGTACATCGCGAAGCTGGCACGGGCGAGAGCCTCCACCGGGCCGCTGTCGTTCCAGTCACGCGCCAGAAAGCCTCCGGCTCGGCCTGAGGCGGCCGCCGCGGGCTCGATGCGCTCCACAATCATGGGCGTCGCGCCCCGCCGCGTGAGCGCCTCGGCAATCGCTGCGCCAATGATCCCCGCCCCGCAAATAATGATCCGGTCGGCCATGATCAATGAAGACGTTACATCTCTTGGGCGATCAAATGCCGCACTGAGCTACCGATCCGTGTTGGCGTCGACGGCCCGGGCATCCGGGAGCTCACGTTCGAGCTCGTCGAGCGCCGCGCGGATCTCTTCCATACGTCGGTGAACGTGGTGGGCCGGGACCGTGTGGTCGCCGGTGATTGCCCGTGACGCAGAGATCTTGCGCGCATCCTCCAGGCTGCTGAGCACGACGCCGATCACCATGTTCAACACAACAAACGTGGCGATGAGGATGAAGCTGAGGAAGTAGAGCCACGCCCATCTGTTGATGTCCGATGCTTTCTCGTAGATCTCGATCCATCCCTCGAGCGTCAGCACCTTGAAGAGGGTGAACATGCCGGTGCCGGCATTGCCCCAGTTCTGCGGGTCCTCATCCCGGAAGAGGGACCAGCCCAAAACGGCATAGACGTAGACGATGAGCATCGTGAGCAGGGCGAGGCCACCGATGCCGCGCATGCTGCGGATAAAACCCACGGAGATGACGCGAAGCTCCGGGAGAACCGACACGAGGCGGGCTACGCGGGCAAGGCGTACCAGTCGCAGCAGAGTGGAGTTGGCGCCGAGGCCCGGGATGAACGCGGCCCCCACCACAATGACGTCAAAGACGTTCCACCCACTACGGAAGAACCGTCCCACCTGAGGCGCTTCTGCCACCAATCGGAGGAGGATCTCCACGACGAAGATGCCCAACAGCACTCGATCCATGGTGCGGAAAAGGTCGGTGTTGTCCCGTTCAATCCGTGGGAAGGTCTCCAGGCCGAGGAGGATTGCGTTGAGGATGATCGCGACGACGATCGCGTTCTGAAAACGGTTCGAGGTGGTAAAACGTCGGCACAGCGCGGCAAAAGCCATGGGCAGAAAATTAGAGCCGGGCGCGGGTGAAACGCGTCACGACAACCCATCGCGCTACACAAGCTGCTGGGCCACCAACCATTGCGCCAGCCCGATTCCTCCCAGTGGATCTCCTGCAGGGATGCCCTCGTGTTTTGCAAAGGCGAACACCGGCCGGGCGGCGGCCTCGCGGTTGAGCAGCTCACGCCAACCCTCACGTGCCTGTGGCGAGTAGCGGTCGGTGCGGAGGCGCACATACGCGAATGGGCCTGGGGGAAGGTGATCCAGCACACGGCCTTCGGTCTCGGAGATGCACACGGTGCCACCACGATCGGCGACGTGCCGGTACACGGAGTCGTCCACCCATGTGTCGTGACGAAACTCCACTGCGAATGCCAGTCCGGCGGGTAGCGCGTCGAGCACGCTGTCGAGGGCCGCGTCGTCCCGTTGACGGGTAGCCGGGTACTGCAACAAAATCGTCCCGAAGCGATCACCGAGCGCCGCAACCGACTCGAGAAACCGTTCGAGGAAATCGCGCTCGGCATCGCCCCAAGCCATCTCGCGTGAGTGGGTGAGACGCCGGTGAACCTTCGTCGCGAAGCGAAACCCGTCCGGTACTGACGCGGCCCACTTGGCCACTGCCGTCTCCGATTGCAGCCGGTAGAAGGTGGCGTTGATCTCGCACGCGGTGAGCTGCGTGCCGTAGTGCTCCAGGAACCCGTCGGGCCGGACGTCGGCGGGGTAGAAGTCGGGCTTCCATTCCTTGTACGCCCATCCGGATGTGCCGATGTGAAGACTCACCCCGTCAACGTATCCTGTGCGCGTGACGTATGCGATCGTGGTCGCCGCCGGGTCGGGCGTGCGCATGGGGGCGGGAATGCCCAAAGCCCTGGTGCCCCTGGGGCCGCACCCGTTGGTGGCCTGGAGCCTGCTGGCCCTGGCCGAATGCCCGGCTATTGACGGCATCGTGGTGGCGGCGCCTGTGGGGATGCAGGAGTTGATGCGCCGCGCGCTTGGCGGCGTGGCGGGGGACGGGCTCGTCGTGGTCGAGGGCGGATCGAGTCGGCAACGGTCGGTGCAGAAGGCTCTGCACGTCGTTCCCGATGACGCCACCCGGATTCTGGTGCACGACGCGGCCCGGCCGCTCATGACCGCTGCGATGTGCCTGGCCATCCTCGACCGCCTCGACGGCGTTGACGGAGCGATTGCCGCCTCGCCGGTGGCCGACACCATCAAGCGCGCCACAGACGATCTGCTCATCGACGGAACCGTTGATCGCTCACATCTGTGGCACGCACAAACGCCGCAGGCTTTCCACGCCGACGTGCTTCGCCGCGTCTTCGCTGCGGCCGATGACGACATGCTCGACACGGCCACCGACTGCTCCTCAATGGTGGAGGAGGCGGGTGGCCGGGTGCGGCTTGTGCCGTCGGCGAGCATGAACATCAAGGTCACCTCACCCGCGGATCTGGAGCTTGCGGCCGACGTGCTTCGCGCCGCTGGCCGGTTGCTCGCTGAGTGATCTCTACGGTGTGAAGCGACTAACGCGGTAAACGCCGCAGCAGTTGCCGCTACCTTCGCCCCATCCGACGATGGCACGGTCGCCTACGGCATCGATCACTGGTGGGATGCTCGCCCGCTCGTCGATGCCCTCGGCGACACGACTACGCGCCCATCCGAACCCGTTGCTGCGAGCCACATGAATCGACTGATTGCCGGAGGCGTCCTCGTGGAGCCACGCCACGTAACCTGCTTTTCGCGTCTGAGCGACGGAGGGCGCCGATGCGTTGCCCGGGAGACGTTTACCCAAGCGCTGTATCGGACTCCACTGCCGCGGTGCCTTCCCTCGGCTGGTGACCTCGATGTAGCGACGGGTGCCGACCCGGGTGGTCCAGGCCAGCACCGTCGGGCCCGCGGGTGAGACCGCTAGGTCGGAGCCGATGATGTGGCTCTGCCGAACAATGGTTCGGGGTGGGGTTGGAGGCCGGTTGGGGAGCACCACGCTGGTGCGCAGTTCGTCCTGCCCGGCGCGGCGCCGAATCCACGTGATGGTTGCGCGGCCTTCGGCGTCAACCCCGACGGTCAGGCCGCGCAGGGCGTCTTCAGATGCTGGCGCGATCGAGTCGTCGCGTGAGAATGCGAATGGGCGTTCGCGATGGACCCGCACCGCCCCGGCAGTACCGATCCACGCAGTCACAATCGTTCCCTTGCGGTCGATGCCCACACCAACTTCACGAGCATTCCCCGGGAACGTCGATGTGCTGACGGCCCGCGGGCTGATACCGAACACGGTCAACTGGCGTGGAATTGCGAGCGTTGCAGCGAAACCATCTGTGCGGTTGCTACTTGTCGCGGCCGCCACGATGGCTCCACCGCGGACCTTCTCGTCGAACAGTTGGCCATCAGAAAGCCGGTGGCGTACGACGAGATCGCGACGCGGCGCGGGCGCGTAGCTCGCCTGACGTCGATCTCGCAGCCAGGCGACCGTCGGCTCGCCAACAGGTGAGAGGAACACACCCAGGGCAGAGGTGCGATAGCGATCTGGGCTCGCTGAGGCGTCCGGGCCCAGGGAAGGCGAGAGCGGGTCCGGCGAGCTGGTGATGAAGACGCCGTCACGTGGTCGCACGGCGAGGGCGGCTGCGGTGAGAGTGTTGCCACCCAGCACGCCCGGAGTGTCGGTCCAGGTGGCCGCAGAGACGTCGGCGGCGCTGGCAGCGAGGCTGAGTCCGTCAACTCCGTCTCCGGCGCCGCCGAGAGTCACGGGCGCCGACCAACCGGCCAGGGCGAGAGTGGGAGCGGCAAGGGTTCCGGCACCTACCAAGGCACCGCCGGCCAACCAACGCCACCACTGGATACGCGACACATCCGCCATCACGGCCCCCTCGTTGACAACTGCGTTTGCTGCCGCAGTGTTTCGGTCGTACATGAAGGCCGTGTTGCGACGCGGTTACCGTTCTTTGGTTCCCCCACGGGTGGTTGTTGCCGCCCGGAAGGAGGGCATCGGTTTCGCGTATCGTCCCCAGGCCGTGTTGACCGATTACCACATGCATCTGCAACCCGATGGTCCCGAGGCGCGTGAGCGTGATGCACGCCGCTGGGAGGCCCATGGCGGGCCCCGTTCGCTCGGGTGGATCGGCCGGTACGTCGAGCAGGCAAAGGCGCGGGCGGTGGGGGAGATCGCGATCACCGAGCACGTCCACCGGTTCACCGTCGCCCGAGAGTGGCACCCCAACCCGTGGTGGCAGGGCGAGGCCACCGAGGACCTTGGCGAGCATTGCGACGCCCTTGTGGCTGCACAGGAGGCGGGGCTGCCGGTCCTCGTGGGGATCGAGATGGACTGGTTGCCGAACCGTCGCGACGAGATCGCCGCCGTGCTCGACGCGCATCCCTTCGACATCGTGCTCGGCTCGGTGCACTGGCTCGACGAGCTCGGCATCGACGATCCCGACGATCCGGCGGCCGACCACATCACCGCCGAGACGGTATGGGAGCGATACCTCGACGAGCTGATTGCCGCGGCCGAGTCCGGCCTGTACGACGTGTTGGCCCATCCTGATCTGCCCAAGGTCTTCGGCCACCGCTTCCCGGCGTCACTCGCCGAACGCGTTGACGAGGTGGTAGCCGCCGTCGCCAACGCGGGAGTCGCAATCGAGTGCTCCTCGGCGGGCCTGCGAAAGCCCATCCGTGAGCTGTACCCCGACCCGGACTGGCTCGCCCGGTTCCGTGCGGCCGGCGTCCCGGCCACGCTGTCGAGCGACGCGCACTCGCCCGACGACGTCGCACGCGACTACCCCACGGCGGTCGCGGCACTGCGCGGAGCGGGCTACACCACGCTCACGCGCTTCCGTCGTCGCGAGGCCGAACAGGTGCAGCTCGGATGAGCGTGCGCGTCGGCCTCGGCATCGACGCCCACCGATTGGGCCCCGACGTTCCCCTGATGCTGGGCACCGTCCACATCCCGCACCCCGAGGGCCTCGCCGGCCACTCCGATGGCGACGTCGTCGCGCATGCCCTGTGCGACGCGCTGCTGTCGGCAACCGGCGGCCCCGACCTGGGCGAGCTGTTTCCCGGCGACCCCCGAATGGGCGGGCGCATCGGGTGCGCGCCTGTTGCGCGTTGTGCTCGACCGTCTCGACGCGCAGGGTGCGCGCGTGGTCAACGCTCACGCGGTGATCGTTTGCGAGAAGCCGCGCCTGGCCCCACACCGCGATGCGATGCAGGCGGCGCTGACGACCATCGTCGGAGCACCAGTGACCGTGCATGCGACGACGACCGACGGAATGGGCGCCACGGGCCGGGGCGAAGGAATCGCGTGCCAGGTTGTCGCATTGGTTGAGAAGCAATGATGAAATCCAGCCGCCACCAACGTTTGAACCACCGCAACAAAAAGTCTCTTTGGGCTTTGGTGGGGAATAGGCCGTCTCAGTGCCGTGGTGGGGGCGGCGTATGGGGGTCCAGCCGCCACCAGCATTTGAGCCGCCGCCACAAGGGGTTCCTTTGGGGTCTGGTGGGGAATAGGCCGTCTAAGTGCCGTGGTGGGGGCGGCGTATGAGGAACTCCGAAACAGGCATTCGCCTCTACTCGACGCTGACCAAGCGCAAGGAGCCGTTGACCACCGGCCCCGACGGGGAGGTGCGCATCTACGCGTGCGGGCCGACGGTGTACTCGCGCATCCACATCGGCAACGCGCGGCCGTTCGTGGTGTTCTCGGTGCTCAAGCGGTTCCTGGAGCGCCGTGGTCTGCCGTGCCATCTTCGCGGCAACATCACCGACGTCAACGACAAGATCTACGACGCGGCGCGCGTCGAGGGCATCCCCAGCACCGAGGCGGCGGAGAAGTACGCGCAGGCGTACATCGACGACACCAGCCGCCTTGGGCTGGGGCGCCCCACGCACGAGCCGACGGTCACCGAGACGATGCCCCAGATCATCCAGCTCATCCAGGACCTCATCGACAAGGGCCTGGCCTACCCGGCCGACGGCGACGTCTACTTCCGCGTCGAGCGCTTTGCGGGCTACGGCAAGCTGTCGGGCCGAAAGCTCGACGAGATGCGCAGCGAAGAACACGGCGACGGCAAGGAGAGCCCCCTCGACTTCGCGTTGTGGAAGGGCAACAAGCCCGACGAGGATGCCTTCTGGGATTCGCCGTGGGGCCCGGGCCGGCCGGGCTGGCACATCGAGTGCAGCGCCATGGCCGAGCAGCTGCTCGGAGCCGAGTTCGAGATCCACGGCGGCGGCATCGACCTGGTGTTCCCGCACCACGAGAACGAGATCGCCCAGTCCGAAGGGGCACGCAACCAGCCGTTCGCGAAGATCTGGATGCACAACGAGATGCTGGAGCTGGCCGGCGAGAAGATGGCCAAGAGCGTCGGCAACATCGCGTCGTTGGCACGAGGTGATGGACGCGTGGCCGCGCGACACCGTCATCGCCTACTTCCTGACGAGCCACTACCGCTCCAAGCTGCCGTTTGGCCCGACCGGCTAGACGAGGCCGGCAAGCGCTATGAGCGCATCAGGAACGGCCTCCGAGCCCTTGATACGGCCATCGCGTCACCTGGCGAGGGCACAGACGCCGAGCTGACAGCCGCGCTCATGCAGGGCCGTCAGGAGTTCTTCGCCCCGCTCGACGACGACTTCAACACGCCCGAGGCCTGCGCGGCGCTGGACGGCATGGTCCGCGCCACCAACATCGCGGTCGAAAGTGAGCGGCCCGGCGCCGACCAGCTGCGCGAGGCCAAGCGACTCTTCTCGAGCTGCTCGATGTGTTCGCGCTCGCCACCCTCGACGACGCCGACGCGATCCCGGCCGAGGTCACAGACATGGCCCGCCAACGCGTCGTGGCCCGCGAGGCGAAAGACTTCGCCGAGTCGGACCGCCTTCGCGACGCGATCGAGGCGCTAGGATTCGAGGTACGCGACACAGGCGAGGGCCCGCAGGTCTACCGGGCCTGAGCGAGCACGACGTCGTCTACGGCCGCAACCCGGTCAGGGAGCTGATCGCGGCCGGCCGCCGCCGTGTCCACGAGGTGCAGGCGCTCCAGGATCTCTGCAAGGAGCCGTGGGTCGCGGCGCTCAATCCACGCGTGTCGACAAAGCGGCGCTGGGCAGGGCGGCCGGCACGGGCGACAACCAGGGCATCGTCGCGTTCGCCGACCCCTACCCGTATGCGGAGGTCCACGAGATCCTGGACGCGCCGGGCCCGATCGTCTGCCTGGATCGCCTGCAGGACCCCCGCAACCTGGGAGCGGTCGCCCGCGTGGCCGACGCGGTGGGTGCGGCGGGCATCGTGATGATGCGGCGCGGCAGCCCCGACGTCACCGGCGCGGTCTGCAAGACCTCGGCCGGTGCGATCGAGCATGTCCGCGTGGCCCAGGTCGAGAACCTGGCGAGCTTCCTGCACGACGCCAAGAGCCCCTCGCGCTGGGTGGTGGGCGCGGACGAGGATGCCGCCGATGACTACCGCGATGTCGAGTGGGATCCGCGGCGCATCATCGTGATCGGCGCCGAAGGCGAGGGCTTGCGTCCCCGGGTGCGGTCCATGTGCGATCGACTGGTCAAGATCCCGATGTCGGGAAAGGTCGAAAGCCTCAACCTGTCGGTTGCGACTGCGCTTTTGCTCTTCGAAACCACCCGCCGGGGATAAATTCGCAATTTGCGGATATTCTCTTTGACATGGGCGTCGGGGACGCAGAGAATGCGCGCCAGGCGACCAAAGCAAAAGTTCAACTTGAACCTGAGACTTTCCGTGTAGCCCCACCGCAAATCGCTCCCTGAGACACTTCCCGTCGGGGGCCCCATGATTACCAGGCGACCGCTCAGCGAAAGCTTCAAGCTCGATCTCTTGTCGAGATTCATGATCGGGCGCTCGTTATCCGGGCCCGCGAGCGGCGATCGGGTCGCGATGGACAAGATCATCGAGCGCTACAAGGGCTTCGTGCGCCTCAAGGCCAACTCGTACTTCCTCGCCGGCGGCGAGATCGAGGATCTGATCCAGGAGGGCCTGATCGGCCTCTTCAAGGCGGTCCGCGACTACCGCGTCGAGCGTGAGGCGTCGTTCCGCTCGTTCGCCGAGCTGTGCGTGACGCGCCAGATCATCACCGCGATCAAGACCGCGGCCCGCAACAAGCACTCGCCGCTCAACACGTACATCTCGTTCAGCCACTCCCGCGCGGGCAGCGGCGAGCAGGAGGCCACGCTGGCCGAGGTCCTCGCCGGCGACCCGGTCTCGGACCCGATGACGCAGGCGATCTCGACGGAGGAGCTCCGCAGCCTCCTCGATTGCCTCGGAACCGTCCTGTCGGACCTCGAGCACCGCGTCCTCGGCATGTACCTCGAGGGCCGCAGCTACGAGGAGATCGCCGACATCCAGGGCTGCACCCCCAAGACCGTCGACAACGCCCTCAACGGGTCAAGCGGAAGGTCGCGATGCACCTCAAGAGCCGCGAGGTCATCGACCTGCGCCTGGCGCCCTAACGGGCAAACTTTGCCATGCCCCAACTGCGCGTACACATGGAGCGGTTAGTCTCAGAACATGGATGAGACTGAAAGGCAATCGAGGAATTGGGACGGAAGGTCGCGCGCCTCGAGGATCACAATCGCACGCTCAGAGTGGCAGTGAGTGAGATCCGCCAGCCAAACGCCTTGTGGCTTCTCATTGGAGCGCTCGCCGTTCTGGCGTCCGTCGCGATGGTCGTCCCGATGGACAGTGATGGTGTGAACGCCCATCCCGGTGGCGCGATGAGCGCCTTCATCATCATGGCGGTGCCGTCTGCTGCGTTCATGCTGGCCATGAGGGCACGAATCTTCGGCATTCCGTTGGCCGGGGCGTGCATCATCACCATGGTGCTGCTGAACAAAGAGCGCAACGAGGTCTTCTCCGACGAGAACGCGGCCTACTGGATCGCGTTCGCCGCAACCGCGTTCCTCCTTGCCGCCGCCGCAGTCGCCGCACTCGGCGTTCCCCTCACACGCGTCCCGCCGTGCCAACCCCCGGAGCGAGTGCCCCCGGCTACCTCGACGAAGTGCGTCAGCGCAGACCCGGGCTGTAGCCCGCCCGCCGGATTGCGCCCAGGTTTCGCGCTACCCTTCCAGCCGCGCCGGAGTAGCTCAGCTGGTAGGCAGCCGCCTTGTAAGCGGCAGGTCAGGGGTTCGAGTCCCCTCTCCGGCTTGGTGGGAAAGACCTGGTAATCGCGGAGTTATTGCGATATTGGCGCAGGGCGCGAAACACTCCCGAGGGTGTTGAGGGGAAATCAGTTCGGTGAGTTCTCTCTGCCCGGGTTCTGCCAGTTCCAGCTCGACCGGGAAGAGACCCCTGCTCCTCGACGGTCAGGCAGGCATCTTCCACCAGTGCACGACAAGCGAAGCTAGGCCGCTGCGGTTCGCGTGCGAGGAGCTCTGCCGCTGACCCGGTGTAGAGCGCTCGCGATTGCTCCGACGAGAATTGCGCAGACCGCGACCCACCAGTTCGCGAGGTTCGCGTGGCGGCGTCATCGGCGACGAAGACCATCCCGGAGGCCTGGGCAATTGTCACCGGCACCAGCTTGTCTCCTCTCCCGAGAGTCAACGGCGGACAGCCATCCCGCCGAAGAACCGTTCACCGAAGCCGCCGGCGGCTCCACACTGGCTGTGGCGCGAGTATGGGGCTGCGCCACAGCCGGGTTGCGTACGAGGGCTATGCCTGGTCCCAGGCTTGGACGAAGTCGGGCGCGGTGGATGATCTTGCCGCCTTGGAGGTCGAGGAAGTTGGAGGACAGGACGCGAAGCCCGTCGGGGTAGCGGCAAGCCTCGTTGAATGCGATGCGGTCTGGGGTGATGACCGGGTCTTGTACTTCGTGGGTCATGGCGCGGCTGCAGATGTCATGGAAGAGCTCCGCGATCGCGGGCTTTCCGGTAAGCACGAGCGGGGTACTGGGTGGGCGGGTCTGGTCGATGACCTCGAGTTCGGCGTTGTCGGCGTAGAGGTCGATGAGCGTCGATTCTTCCGTGTGCTCAATCGCGTTGCGGAGCGTGTCGAAGTTGAAGGTGGTGACGGTTGCCATGGGGTGATTCTCCTGTTGGGTTGGTTAGCGTCGGGCTTCGAAGATGAGGTTGAATGGGGTTTCTGCGGCTCGCCGGAAGCGCGTGAAGCCGCCGGCAGTGACAACTTCGCGGATGCGCGGTTCGCCCGCCTGGGCGCCGAGCGCCAGCCCGACCTCCTGGTCGAGCGATGCGGGGGTGCAGATCAGGGTCGATGCCGCGTAGTAGAGCGCGCCCGACCGGGATTGAGGTTGTCCTCGACGTGGTCGCCGCGTACGGCTCGACGATCATCCACGTCCCGTCGGGGGCGAGCGCCTGGTGGGTGTGCCGACGCGCCGACCGGGTCGCCCATGTCGTGCAGGCAGTCAAAGAACGTCACGAGGTCGTAGCCGCCCCGGGAACGCGAGGCGGGGCGACCTCGAAGCGCACCCGGTCGGCGACCCCGGCATCGGCGGCCTGACCGCGTGCCGGGTGATCGACGATCGTGGTAGTCGAAGCCGACGAACGCGATGCGGGATAGGCTTGGGCCATCAGGATCGTCGAGGCGCCGTGGCCGCAGCCGACGTCGGCGACCCTGGCGCCCCGGCGAGCTTCTCGACGACTCCGTCGAGCGCCGGCAGCCACGACGCACGAGGTTGCGCGGAGTAGCCAGGCCGGAAGAATCGCTCGGTGCCGCGCGAAGAGGCCGTGGCCGTGCTCGTGCCAGCCGACGCCGGCCCCGGTGCGGAAAGCTTCGGTGATTGCGCGCTCGTCGCCGACGACCGAGGTCACCAGTTGAAACAGCGCCGGGAGGTAGACTGGGCTGTCCGGGTTGGCGAGGGCGAACGCCTGCTCGGGCGTGAGCGAGAAGCGCTGGAGGCACTGTCGTAGGTGATGTAGCCGCCGGCAGCTTGGGCGCTGAGCCATTCCCGAACGTAGCGCTCGGTGGTCCCAGTGCGCTCAGCGAGTTCGTGGGGGCGTAGTGGTCCGGCCGCGGCGAGGGCGCGATACAGGCCGAGTTTGTCGCCGATGACGACGAGGGCGGCGGCCAGGGTGGCGCCGGCGTCGACGACTATGCGCCCGAGGAACTCCATGAGTTTGGCCTCATCGACGGGCGGCGCGGTGGTTGTTTCGGGCATTGGGGGTCTCCCTCCAGGGGCGATTTCGTGGATCGGTCGACAACGATGATCCACACCCAGCGTCATGCCAGCGTCAATTCAGCGTGAAAACACCGTTGACGCACCACGAGTGCGGGTGGACAATGAGTCGGTGTTGCGTGCCCAGCTCTTTGGCGGGCTCGCCGTCGAGATCGACGAGTGTCCGCTGCCCACGCTCCCGGGCGTACGTCCGCGGTCGGTGCTGGCCTTTCTCCTCTACCGACCTGGCCTGCATGCGCGAGTTCGCCTCGCTGGCTGGTTCTGGCCCGATGTCCTCGACACGAGCGCCCGCGCGTCACTTCGCAGCACGCTGTGGAGTATTCGCCAGGCGTTCGCCGCATTGGGCGGAGATGAGTATCTGGTTGGGGATCGCTCGCTCGTCGGCATCAATCCGGCACTCCCGCGCGACGTCGACGTCGAGCGGTTCGCGCGGTTGGTCGCTGCGGGTGATGTCATGTCGATGGAAGCTGCCGTCGACCTCGCGCGTGGACCGTTGCTGGCGGATCTTCCGGACGAGTGGGTGCTGGACGCACAGGACGAGTTTCGGGAGCAGCTCATCGCTCTGCTTGAGCGGTTGGCTGACGCGGCTGAGGAAACAGGGGACCGTCGGCTCGCTGTCAAATGGACGCGCGAGGCGCTTGAGCATGACCGGCTGCGAGAGGGCACGTATCGCCTGCTGATGGAGCGTCTGGTGGCGATGGGCGAGCCGGCCCAAGCCGTCGCGGCGTATCGGCGCTGCACGTCGGTGCTCCAGAGCGAGCTTGGCATCGCTCCGTCGACCGAGACCCGTCGTCTCTTCGTTGAGCTGCGCACGTCAGCTGCTGGTCGGCCCGTGGCTGTGATCGTTTCGGGGCATCGCCGAGAGGAGAAGGCCTCGGCTGAGCTCATCGGGCGGGCGCAGGAGCTGAGCCGGCTTCGGGCGGCGTGGGACGCGGCGGTTGGCGGCCAGGGTGGTGTGGTGTTCCTTGAGGGCGAGGCGGGCATCGGGAAGTCCCGGCTTGTCGAAGAACTCTCCGGCGTCGCCCGCAGCCAGGGGGCGCATGTCCTGCGGGGCTCTCCGCTCGAGCTCGCCGGCGGGCCGCCGTTCGCTCCGTGGTCCGAGATCTTTCGCGAGTTGATCGAGCGGGTCGCTCCCCCCGCGCCGAAGTCGGAATGGCCGTCGGATCTGGCGCGGCTCTGTCCGATGGTAGTGACGCAGTGGGGTTTCGCCACCGCCCCCAGCCTCGGCTCGCCCGAACTCGATCGGGCAAGGCTGTTCGAAGCCGCGGTCGAGGCGATCACATGGGCGGCGGGCTCCGGGCCACTATTGCTCGTCCTTGCGGATCTCCACCGCGCAGACTCCGCAACGCTCGCGCTGCTCGCCTACCTCGGCCGACGCCTCGCAGACATGCCGTGCCTTCTCATCGCCACACGGCGGCCGGCCGCGACGAGCGGCGACTTCGACGCCGTCCGTGACGCGCTCCGCGCGAGAAGCGCTGTCGTCGCGGAACTAACGCTCGGCCCGCTCGCCGGATCCGACGTCAAGCGCGTGGTTGCAGCGGTGGCCCCGGGTCTGAACGCGGTTCAGGTGCGGCAAGTCATTCGCGCCGCCGACGGGAACCCGCTGTTCGCGCGCGAAGGCGCACGCGCCGCAGCAGGGGGTGAGGATCCCGCGGAGGGTCTGCGGGCGACTATTAGGTCTTCCCTTGGGAGGCTCCCGCCGCCGGCGCGCCTGCTCGTGGAGGTTGCGGCGGCTGCGGCCCGTCCTCTCGAGATGACCGAAGTCGCCGACGCTGTCGGCGTGGACGCGGCTCGGGACGCCTTCATCGCCGGGTGCGACTCGGGGCTCCTCGAGCCGGCCGAGCACTCGGCACGCTTCGTGCACGAGCTGGTCCGCAAAGCGTGTTATGCAGATCTCACCGAACCACGGCGCCGTTGGCTGCACGGTCTGATCGCGGGCGCGCTGGCCCGGCGTCCCACCCCCGCCGCCCCCGCGGAAATCGCACGTCACCTTCGACTCAGCGGCGACGACGCGGCAGCGCGCCCGTATCTGATCGGTGCCGCTCAGAAGGCGAAACCGCTGGGGGCGCTCGACGAGGCTGCCGACTTCCTCACTGAGGCGCTCGACTGCGGCGACCCCGCACCGGTGGAGCTCGCAGAGCTCTGGCTGAGGCTCGGTGAGATCGAGTCGTGGCGAGAACGCCGCACGGCGATGGACGCCGCGTTTTCGAATGCGATCGCCCTGCTCGAGGCAGAGGGTGAAACCGTCGCGGTTTCCGCGGCCTATGTCGCACGCGGCCACCAGCTTCGCACCGGGCTCTGCTACCCCCGTGAGTCGCTGGCCGCCTACCGGCGGGCGCTCGAGCTCATCGACTCTGGGCACCTCGATGCGCCGGAAGTTCGGGCACTAGCGCTCGCAGGTGCCGCGTGGGCCGAAGCGATGGCGGGCGACGCCGCGTGCGTTGAGGGGTTGATCGAGCAGGTCGAGGCGTTGCCAGAAGCCGAGGGCGATGCCGTCCTTGCGGTCGAGCTGGATTTCGCTCGCGTCGCGGCACTGATCAGATCGGGCAGACTCGACGAGGTGGACGCTCCCGGCAACCGGGCCATCGACACCGCGGCGCGTCTTCGCCGGGCGGACCTCCTGCACCTGGCCTGCGCCAACGTGGCGTGCGCTGCCAGCTGCCGCGGTGACTTCGATCGCGTGCTGACCCTGGCGGAACGCGCGCTTACAGGGCCGGTATCGGTACCCACACTCGAGGGGTACGTCCACGCGGCCCGCGCATACGCGCTCTCGCGTCTCGGACGTCACTCGGAGGCGATCGAAGCAGTGGAGCAGGAGGTCCGGCTGTTTGAACGCTACGGGCAGGACGATTTCGAGTCGGCCGCCGCCTTCGACAGCGGCTCGATCCTTCTTGCCGCCGGCGATTTCACGGTCGCCGCCGATCGCCTGGCAGACGCGCTCGCCGGATCTGGCCGGCATTTCTCCGTTCCCCTGGCCCGACTGAGGAGGGCAGAGGCCTGCATCGGGATGGGCGCGCTCGCCGAGGCTGACGAGGAGCTCGCGGTGCTCCCCTTCGAGCCGGTGCGAAATGTCGATCTCCCGCAGGCCCTCGTCGCTCACCTGGCGCGGCTGCAGGGCTTGATCGCCATTGGCCGCGGGGATCACGTGTTGGCGGTCAGGCGACTCCGAGAGGCCGAGGCCGGGTGGCGGCGACTGACCCGAGGACTGCCAGCCGGAGAGCTCTTCACGGTCACGCTGACGGACTTGGGGCGCCCACCGGTTGCCGGACTCGTTGAGCCCGGCATTGAGCTGGCGCGGGTCCTGGTGGACCTCGCGTCGGCGCTCGCGGCAGCCGGGCGCTGCGACGAGGCAGTCGATGCGACACGAGAGGCGGACGAGATCTCACGGGCCATTCGCAAAGGGAACGCTTCTCGGGCACCCGTCGCAGTGAGGTCCGTCGATGCCAACGTTTGAGGATCACGCCGTCTGCCGCGCTGCCGCCTCAGAGGTCTGGAAGCTCCTTTTCGACCCAGCCCGCTTTCCCGAGTGGTGGGCCGGCACAGAGCGCGTCGAAACGGCCGACGGCACAGTTTCCCGCTTCATGTCGGCGTGGCCTGACTTCGCGTACCCGACGCGTCTCGAGGCAGGCCAGGATGGCCGTGTCGTGATCTCCTGCCTGCTCTCGGACATCGTCCACGAGTGGGCGCTCGAACCCCACCCCGATGGCTGCGTGATCGCCGTCCGAATCGACGTCCCCGACGACGAATCCGCCCGGCTCCCCGCCGTCGCCGAAGAGGCGCAAGCATCCCTCGCCAAACTCGCCGCGCTCGCCGAGGGCGAGCGTGCGCGCCTGGACGAAGAGAAGTCCGATTCACGAGTCGACCGACAAGTGCTCCCGCTCTCAGTGTCAGACACCAATGGGTGAGGGGGCACTCGCGCGCTCAGACGACGCGAGTCGCGAGTGAGCGCGGCCTCATCGGCGTTTCCCCGCCTACAGAGTGAGCGCCGCCTCCCGACACGCTCGATCGCCGCAAGATGGCAAGGACGGTCGATGGCGTCGCGGGGCGCCGCGCCTAAGCTCGTCTCATCGACAGGGGGCGCCCGTCGCCGACATCGTCGGCTTCTCTCCCGCTGTCGGTGTAACCGACGAACAAGGAGGCAACAATGACCACGACAACTGCTTCACCGCCCGCTGTTGATCACGACAAGCTGATGGCGTTCGTGTTCCGCGCCGTTGAGGAGGTGGGGGCGACGTTGAACTCCGCGCTTGTCGTGATGGGCTTGGCCTGTACCGTGCGCTTGCCGGAGCGGGGGCGCTGTCGTCGAGCGAGCTGGCTGAGCGCGCCGGCGTCGCTGAGCGCTATGTGCGTGAGTGGCTCAACGCCCAAGCGGCGGGAGGTTACGTGGAGTATGACCCAGTTGAGGGTCGTTACACACTCCCGGCTGAGCAGGCGATGGCGCTGACCGATGAAGACAGTCCTGCCTACCTGCCTGGCCTCTTCCAGGTCGCGGTCGGGTCGGTCCTCGATTCGCCGCGAATCACGGAGGTCGCCCGCAGCGGCGCCGGGTTTGGCTGGCATGAACACAGTCACGACGTCTTCGACGGCACCGAGCGGTTCTTCCGGCCGGGCTACAACGCCAACCTCGTCTCCTCCTGGCTCCCGGCGCTGGAAGGGGTCGTGGAGAAACTCGAGACCGGTGCCAACGTGGCCGACGTCGGCTGCGGCCACGGCGCGTCGACGATCCTATGGCGACGACGTTTCCGAAGTCGACGTTCATCGGCTTCGACTACCACGCCGGCTCGATCGCGACCGCGCGTGAGCGCTCCAGGGAGTCCGGTCTCACGGCGAACCCGTTGACCGTACCGCGCATCCGCTTCGCGACCGCCGCGGCGTCAGCGTTTCCCGGCGTGGATTTCGACTTGGAGACGATGTTCGACTGCCTCCACGACATGGGCGACCCGATGGGCGCGGCCTGCCATGTGCGCAGGTCGCTCGCGCCGGACGGGACGTGGATGATCGTCGAGCCGGCCCCAGGAGATCACGTCGAGGACAACCTCAACTCCGTCGGGCGCGCCTACTACGGCTTCTCGACGCTGCTGTGCACGCCGTCGTCGCTGGACCAGGAGGTCGGGCTGGCGCTCGGCGCGCAGGCGGGGGAGGCGCGGATCCGTGAGGTCGTGACCGCCGCCGGGTTCACACGCTTCCGTCGCGCGGCCGAGACCCCTTTCAACATCGTCTACGAGGCGCGTCTGTGACGAAGTCCGCTGTCAAAACGATTGACGTAAGACGGAGGCCTTCGTGATCTCGAGCCCAACACCGCCCCGCAAACATGTCTGCCGCCCGACACGGAAGTGTGGGCGGCAGACAGCGGGGCCACGGGCCTTTCCCGCGGGTCGTTTGTCAGGTGACGGTAAAGGCGATGAACTGCCCGGCTTTGTAGTGGCCTGTGAGGTTGCAGAGGAGGACGTACTTGCCCGGTTTCAGGTTGATGGTGTAGTTGACGCCGCGGCCGTCGCGGATGCGGTGGTCTTCGTCGCCGCGGAGGGGTTTGTTGTAGACGGCCTCTGCCAGTAGGCCGGCCTTTTCTTCGTCGACTTTGCCGTCGTCTGTTAGGGGGAGTTTGTCGGCGGGCAGGTCGGTCTTGAAGATGGCCATCTCGTGATGCATCGAGCCGACGTTGTCGATGACGAATGTGGTCTCACCCGCGGGGACTGTGTCCTTGTCCAGCGTGATGAAGAACTTCGCCCCGTCCTCACCAAGCTTCACCGCAACGGGCGTGCCTTTGACGGCGGAATCGACGGCCGCCGGCTCCTGCGGACTCGTCGTTGCGCTGCCACTGGCCGCCTCGCCTTCGACGGTGAAGGCGATGAACTGTCCGGCTTTGTAGTGGCCTGTGAGGTTGCAGAGGAGGACGTACTTGCCGGGTTTCAGGTTGATGGTGTAGTTGACGCCGCGGCCATCGCGGATGCGGTGGTCTTCGTCGCCGCGGAGGGGTTTGTTGTAGACGGCCTCTGCCAGTAGGCCGGCCTTTTCTTCGTCGACTTTGCCCTCATCGGTTAGAGGGAGTTTGTCGGCGGGCAGGTCGGTCTTGAAGATCGCCATCTCGTGATGCATCGAGCCGACGTTATCGATCACGAATGTGGTCTCCCCGGCGGGGACCGTGTCTTTGTCGAGCGTGATGAAGAACTTCGCCCCGTCCTCACCAAGCTGGACATTGACCTTAGTGCCGGCCGACGTCGTGGCGGGGGCTCCAGTGGTGGTGTCGATCGTTTTGGAGTCGCCGCCGCACGCAACCAAACCAACTGTCAGACCAGCCGCGACCACTGCAGTGGTCAAATACCGAAGAATGCGCATGGCTCCTCCCGGTGTGAGGTATTCAGTCTTCCTTGTGACCCAACCGAGCCTGGCATCGGCTGTCTGTCGGGGCATCGGTAGATCCGCCACCGCCCGTGCGGTCGAACCGCAGGGGGCTGTCCGGACGATCACCGCTCCCGAGTAGCTATCACTCGCCCGTCGCCCGACGCAATCGCCACCGTTCGCCTCCACGGGTCAGTCGGACGACGCACAGCTTCGCCGAACGGTCAGGTGGATGCCTTCCCGAGGAGGTTCGGGCTCAGTCGCTTTCGTCGTTCTCGCTCGCGCCGAACGTCGCTTGCAGGCCGCGGATCAAATCCTGCTTCTCTTCATCGGACAACCACGACCCGGGGTGAGTGGGCTTGTAGACCGTGGGGGGCATGGACCCATCCTGGATCGTCTCGATCATCTCATCGACCTCGACTGCCTCGGTCGAGAGGTTGAGCTCGCTGCGACCCTCGTCGACATCTTTCTGCACAAGCCAGGAGACCGGTGCGACATGTGAGTACCACGGCCACTTCGTCGCGTTGCTGTGGCAGTCCATGCACGCGTCGGTCATCAGCTGCTGGGTGCGCGGACTGTCCCATGCGATCTGACGTCCACCTGGCGGGTTGGAATGGTCACGGCCGTAGGGGATGAACTGAATCGCCAGGAGAAGCACGACCAGCCATATGCCAATCCATTTCAGGATTCGGCGAAGCGACAATCCCCGGAACCTCTTCGAACCGGCGTTCATGGAGACAGTTTGAACCGTGGCGCTGGCCCCGATATCGAGGGAAAACCGCATCTCACGTTCGGGTGGCTACGGGCACCGCCACTCCGACGCGGATCCGGCGTTCACGTCACTCGATAATGAGTTAACTGTAAAGACCTACAGGTGGCTCGCCGATCGGTCCGGTTTGATGCCGATAGAAGGTTAGGGCTTTGGGTCTGCTGCACGTTTAGGTGACAGGTTGTAGTCATGCTGCGAGTGCAGTGGACGTGGTCATGATGGTTTCGTATTCGACGGGTGTCAACCGGCCGAGGCGGGCTTGGCGCCGTCGGCGGTTGTAGGTGCGTTCGATCCAGGTGACGATCGTCATCGACATCGGACGCTGGGCGTTGCGGTCGGCAGCAAAGGTGGCGGGGCAACTTCGCGCCTCCGACCCCACCTTTTCGGCCCCCATCGCTGTGAACATTTCCGGCATGCACGTGACGCGCGGCGACGTCGTCGCCGACGTGGACGCCGCCTTGCTCGGGAGCGGGGCAGAGCCCGGCTGGTTGAGCATCGAGCTCACGGAGAGCTATCTGCTCGACGAAGGTGTCGACGCTGTCGACCTCATGCTCCGCCGACTCGTCGATCGAGGCGTGAGCCTGAGTATCGACGACTTTGGAACCGGCTACTTGTCGATGACCTACCTTCGACGGATCCCGGCAGACGTCGTCAAGGTGGACCGCTCGTTCGTCGCTGCGGCTGCCGAGTCGGCAACCGACCATGGAATCGTCGAACTCGTGACCACCCTTGCCCACACACTGGGAATGAGGGTCGTTGCCGAAGGTGTCGAGACGCCGGAGCAACTTGCGCGGGTGCGTGCCGCCGGGTGCGACGAAGCTCAGGGCTTCTTGGTGGCGCGCCCGATGGACCTCCCCATGTTCCACGAATGGCTCGTCACCGTGCCCGCTCCGTTTGACCTTAGAAACACACAGACCGTGTTGTTTGACGTGTCCTCGGGTTAGGGCTCGATGCGGTGGTGGCGGCGTTGAGGTCAGCGACGCGCTGACGGCATGTCGTAGGCGTAGAGAGACGTGCGCCCGACGATGAACAGCGTGCGCCCGGCGGCGACGGCCGGTGAGTAACGACCGTCCGCACCACGCCAAACGACCCGGCCGGTCCGGACGTCCAGGGCGAACGTGCGGTCTTTCCCGCCGCGACGGGCGAGCGTGGCGAGGTAGACGTTCTCTCCGACGACGGTCGCCGAGCCGCCGATGCGTCCACCGGCGTTGAACGACCACTTGACGCCTCCGGTGCGGAGGCTGAGGGCGACGAACCGTCCGGAGAACGAGCCGATGTAGACCACGCCGTTCGCAATCGCAGGGCTCGAGTAGACGTAGTCTCCGGTGGCGTGGCGCCACAGCTGGCGACCGGTTCTCGGGTTGAACGCGATAACCGCGCCGCCGACGTCGCCGATGACGCCGCGCCCGTCCGAGATCGCCGGTCCGCCGTAGAGGCGTTTGCCGACGCGGTTACGCCAAGCGCGCTTGCCGGTCGTGGCGTTGACGCCATGGATCGTGCCGGAGTAATCACCGAACACGATGAGCTTTCCGGCCTGCGCAGCGCTGCCCTTGATGTCATCCGACGCGAGGTAGGACCAGCGCTTTCGACCGGTCGTCGTCGAGACGGCATAGAAGCGACCGTTCCAGGCGCCGAAGTAGACGGTGTCCTTCACGACCAGCGGGGACGATTCGATCGGGCTCCCACCGGTCGAGAACCGCCACCGGCGCTTGCCAGTCCTGAGGTCGTATGCGACGAGGCGCCCGTCCATACCCGCCACGATCACGAGGGACTGGTCGCTGACGATCGCGGGGCTCGCGGCGATGTTGCTTGTCCGCGTGTGCTTGACCGTCCACTTGACCCGGCCGGTCTTGGTGACGAAGCAGAACACCCGGCCGGAGTTGTTCGTCAGCACCGTAACGCCGTTCGACACCGCCGGGGGGAACTCGAGAAGGGACTTCCCCCGATACTTCCACGTGGGTTTGCCCTTCGGGGCCGGGAGATCCACCGGTGGCACGTACCGCATCCGTTGCGGTCCCCCGCCGTACTCCGGGCTTTGAAGCAGTGGGTTGTAGAGGCGCACCTTCAGCTCACCGACGAAGCGCCGTGCGATGCCCGCGCTGGCCGCCGGGTAGCCGCGGCGGGGAGGGACGTAGACACCGGCCGCACCCTCCGGCACGGGCCACAGACCGTTCACATCGGTCACGCCGGGCGCGCCAAACGGCGGCGGCGCCGTGGGGCTCCACGCGCTGATCGGGACACCGGCGACGGGGGTCCCGGTGTCGCCATCGATGACCCGGGCGGTCACCGTCGCAGGGGGTGCCGGCGGCGGGGCCCCGGGTTGGGTGGGTGGAGCCGAGCCGCTGGCGAACCCGGAGGAGGCGCCACCGACTACGAGCGTCGCGAGGGCGAGCCCGGACACAGCGACGGAACGACCGACGATGCGCTTCGCGCGACTGCCGGCAGGTGAGTTCGTGCGGGGCACCATCCGCGTCGCATCCTCCCAGATCGGTGGATGGCTCCGCCACCGGCGCGGGTCCGGCGGCGCCACGAGCGCCGGCTCGGGCGCGGTCAGCTTGAATACCGCAATGGCAGGCACAGCGCGTTCTACGTCGGAGCATGCACCGGGCAATGCGATGAGCGATCCGGATGAGATCGTGCACTTCTACGATCTCTGCAGTGATCTGATGCGCGAGCTTCTTGTCTTCCTGGCGCGCGACCCGGGAGTGCGGCGTCCGTTCGGGGTGGCTGAGGACGCCCTGTCGTGGCCGCGGCGACGAATCGCGAGCATGCTCGGCGGGGTCTTTCGACTCCGTCGAGGTGCGTTTGACGGTCGGCGACCGTACCACCTCGCCGACGAAACATCGGTCTCCGGACGATGGGAGATCTGGGTCGACAACGCCCAAGCCGTTGCCATTCGCGACGCCCAGCGAGCCTGGACACACGGCGAGCGCCGACGCTCCGGCTGACGAGCGCACGGCTCAGCGGTCACCAGCCGCGGGCCTGCGTATCGTATTTGCGATGCCCAGACGCCTCACGACCTTCCAATCGAACGTGTCGGGTGGTGCGCCGAGCTCGTTGGCGCGGCGGTTTGCGGCGATCCGTGCCGAGATGCAGGTTCCGACCTCCTTCCCTGAAGAGGTGCTGGCCGAGGCGGAGGCCGTGGCCGCGGCTGACGTCGTGGCCGATCTCCCGGATTTGACCGCAGTTCCATTTTTCACACTCGATCCGCCAGACAGCATGGACCTCGACCAGGCAATGTGCGTGGAGCGTGACGGCGACGGGTACCGCGTGCGCTACGCAATCGCCGATGTCCCCGCGTTTGTCCGATCGGGCGGCGCGATCGACATCGAAGCCCACCGGCGGGGCACAACGATCTACTGCCCGGACGGTCGCTTTCCGTTGCATCCTGTGGTTCTGTCGGAGGGCGCGGCGAGCCTCCTTCCGGGCGTGGTCCGCCCCGCGTTTGTTTGGGACATCCGTGTCGACCGGGACGGCAACGAAACCTCCGCCACTGTGACACGGGCGAGGGTCACGAGCACCGCCCGGCGGGATTACGCCGGGGTAGAGCAGGTCGACGACGAGCCGATCGCCCTGCTTCGTGAGCTCGGGGAGCTGCGGATCGGGTTGGAGCAGGCGCGAGGGGGAGCGAGTCTGCCGATGCCTGAGCAGCAGGTGGTGGAACGGTCACCGGGCGTGAGCACGCTCGAGTACCGACCTCCGCTGGCGAGTGAAGATTGGAATGCTCAGATCTCGCTCCTCGCCGGGATGGCTGCCGCGCAGATGATGCTCCAGGCAGGTATCGGGATCCTTCGGACGATGCCACCGCCCACCGAAGGCGCAGTCGATCGGCTCCGCCGCCAAGCCCACGCACTCGGTGTGTCGTGGCCGGACGACACACCCTATGGGCGGATGTTGCGGACGCTCGACCGGACGAACCCCGCTCATCTTGCGTTGATCCATGAGGCGGCCGCCCTCTTTCGAGGAGCCGGATACACCTCGTTCGACGGCGCTCCACCAGCTCTGGCACACCACGCGGCGGTTGCCGCACCATACGCACATGTCACCGCCCCGCTGCGCCGGTTGGTGGATCGGTTCGGCCTTGTCGTCTGTGAAGCGTTCAGCGCCGGACGGCCGGTGCCGGACTGGGTCCGCGCAGGATTGTCCGCGCTCCCCGAGATCATGGCGGCGGCCGACCGCAGGGCTGGCGCAGTACAGCGAGCGTGCATCGACGCGGCCGAGGCGTCCGCTCTGACGGGGCTCATCGGCAGCTCGTTCGACGCGGTTGTGGTCGATCAGAACGAGCGGGGGTCCGTGGTCGTCCAGCTGATCGATCCGGCGATCGTGGCGACCATCCCGGGGTCGGCCCTTCTTGGGGCGAGCGTCGCGGTCACCGTTAAGGGCGCCGACGTGGCCAGCGGAAAAGTCGCGCTCGCGCTCAGCGTCGGTAGCCCATAACGACACGATCAGTGATCTGATTGCAGGGTGCGGCGGTGGATCGGCGAACACTCGCGGTGCACGTCTGCGAGTGGCGCACTCCTCGGGCCGATTGAGGCTCTGTTGACGGGCACCGAGTTGTCAGCTCGTGGTTGAGCGTCGTCGCCTCGCCCGGTGACACCGGGTGAGTTTCCCTGCTACGCCTGTTCGCTGGGACGTGATGCCATGCCGGGGGCCGACCGCCCTTCGTGCTTCCCGGGCGATACCAGGGCCGCCCACCGGCCGTCTGCGTCGTGATCGTCGAGCGCTGAGGTGCCATCAGGCACGAGTTAGTCGTCACAGGCGCGGTCACAGACCCCGGGTTCACCCTCCTCATCGACAACTGGTGATCACCGATCGACGGCGGGGGACGGAATCGTCTGAATGCCTCGTACGTGACTCCTAACGAACGAACTGTGTCACTGCAAGAAAAGGAGAATCTGATGACGACGAAAGTGCTGGACACCGAGTTGAAGGCACGCCACAAGGCGATGTGGGCCAGCGGAGACTACCCGTCGATGGTCGAGACGTTCCTGCTGCCGTTAGGGCCGCGCCTGGTCGAGGCGTGCGACATCGGACCGGGGATGCGGGTTCTGGATGTGGCGGCAGGAACCGGCAACGCGTCGCTCCCCGCGGCCAGGAAGGGTGCGAGTGTCACCGCGAGCGATCTGACACCGGAGTTGCTCGAGGCGGGCCGTCACCGCGCCGAGGCGGAAGGGCTGACGCTCGAGTGGGTCGAGGCCGACGCCGAGCGGCTGCCGTTCGATGATGGCTCGTTCGACGTGGTGATGTCGTCGATCGGTGCGATGTTCGCGCCTCACCACCAGGACGTTGCCGATGAGCTTGTCCGCGTCTGCCGTCCCGGTGGGACGGTTGGCCTTCTGAGCTGGACACCCGAGGGGCAGATCGGAGCGCTCTTTCGGTTTATGGGCCCGTTCGCCCCGCCGCCTCCGCAGGGTGCGCAACCGCCGCCGCTGTGGGGCAGTGAGCAGCACGTGAACGGGTTGTTCGGGGGCCGCGTCGCGTTCCACACCCTCACGCGCGACGTGTTGGAGATCACGGCGTTCGAGCATCCGCGCGACTTCGGTGAGCACTTCAAAGCGAAGTACGGGCCGACCATCGCCGTCCAGGCAAACGCCCGTAAGAACGGCCGTGACGCCGAGTTCGTGGCGGGCCTCGACGGCTTCTGCGATGAGTGGAACCGCGGCACGGCCGACCGTGGCCGCTTCGAGATGGAGTACCTCGTTGCTGTCGGTAAGCGCCCGTAGCACGGCTGTCGACTCCAACACACGGAATTCTCAACGTGAACGAAGGAGAAGAAACGATGAACGACAAACGAGATCGCATCGGTGGTGGCCGAGCTCTCCCGCGGACGAGTGGACGCTGGCCGATTGCTCTCGCCCTGCTCGCGTCACTCGTCGTGTCCGGCGGTGCGACCGCGACGAGCGAGAAGCCGCGACACGCCGGTGCGCCCGATACGTACGTTGCTCAGTGGGACGGGATTGGCAGCCAGGCCTTCACCGCGGCCGGGCTGTCGCCCGCCGAGGGGCACACCATCTTCGGCTACGTCGGGGTTGCGGTCTACGACTCGGTGATGGCGACGAAAGGCGGGTACGAGCCGTTCGCGGTCGAGGTTGATGCACCCACGGGCGCATCAGCCGAGGCGGCGGTCGCGGCGGCTGCGCATCGGGTCTTGGGTTACTACTTGCCGGCGCAGAGGTTGACGATTCTCGATCCGGCACTGGCAACGTCGCTCGCGGGCATCCCCGACGGGCAGGCGAAGACCGACGGCGTCGCGGTGGGCGAGGAGGTCGCAGACGCCTTCATCGCCCAGCGGGCCGACGACGGGTTCCGCGCGACCGTGCCGTACACCCCACCGAGTCCGCCGATCCCCGGTGTGTGGATTCCGACGGCACCCACGCCTCCGATCGGGACGTATTTGGGTCGTATGCGCCCGTTTGCCCTCCGCTCGGCCGACCAGTTCCGGCCTGCGGGGCCGCCGAAGCTCTCACGCAAGCGGTGGGCGAAGGAGTACAACGAGGTCAAAGAGATCGGCTCGATCACGAGCACGACCCGGACGGCTGAGCAGACGGTGGCGGCCCGCTTCTGGGGTGAGCCTCCGGTGCAACAGGCGCGTCGCTCGTTCCGCGAGTTCATGCTCACCCGCAAGCTCGACATCGTTGAGGCCGCGCGCTTCAACGGCATGATCTCCGTGACGTACGCGGACGCACTCATCGCCTGTTTCGACGCGAAGTATCGCTACGCGTTCTGGCGACCGATCACCGCCATTCGCGCGGGCCACACGGATGGCAACGACGCCACGGTGGGCGATCCCACCTGGTCGCCGCTGCTCGTGGCCACTCCCAACCACCCGGAGTATCCGAGTGCCCACTCGTGCATCACTCCGGCGGGCGGTCGCGTGATCGCCCGATTCCTGAAGACACGACAGATCGACCTGACGATTCCAAGCCTCACCGGTCTGGGCGACCGGCACTTCGCCACGACCAAGGATCTCGAGTACGAAGTGGTGAACGCGCGCATCTGGGGCGGCATCCACTTCCGGTCCGCCGTGGACGACGGGACCACGATCGGGAAGCGGACCGCGCGCTACGTCCTCTCACACCACTTCCACCGGGACGATCGCGAGAAGTAGCTCACCACCGGTCACGCGAGGAGGGCCGTCACGGGTCCTCCTCGCGATGAGATCGGCGCCCCCAGCCGTCACCTTGCGCTTGCCGGCCACACGAAGAACGTGCGGACGATAGGCCCCGACACGAACTCACCCCAGACGCTGCAATGCCGGATTGTCGACCTCCGCCGCGAGGACCCGGGCCGCGTCGGCCGCGACCCGGTCGCCGAGTCTCCCTCGGTGGGCATATGCGCGAGCGACGAGCTCCCGCATGCCGGTGCGCGTGGCCAGTGCCTCAAGGTCGTCGATCCACCGTATGGCCTCGACCGGCTGATGCTCGACGGCAAGGGCGCAGAGGGCGTCGAGGCAGTAGCCCTCTACCCACAGATAGGCGTCGGGCAGCCGCACGCAGCGGTCGCGGGCCTCGGTGATCCAGCGCAGGCCCGTCGTTGAATCACCCCGTTTCGCAGCAACCAGACCCAACCCGCGCGCCGCGTAGCCCTCCCAGCACGGATCGCCCAGCTGCAGCGCCAGGGCATGCGCGTGCTCGAATGCGGCCTGAGCCGCATCGACGTTGCCGTCCGCGAGATCGACATCTGCGAGCAACGCTTCGGGCAGGGGGATGAAGGCGGTCCACCGAAGGGCGCGCGCCGAGTCCAGCCCTTTGGTGAGGCACTCGCGCGCCTGCTCGAGGTTGTGGCGCAAAAGGTGCAGTCGTCCGGTAAACGTCCACACCCATGCGGCGACCTGAGGAAGCTGCCCGAGCTGAGCCAGGCGTAGCGCCTCCTCGAAGGCGCCCAACGCCTCTGCGTAGCGGCCGACGTCGGTCGAGGCCACGCCCTGGACCGCGAGTGCCCACGCACGCTCGGTTGGTTCCTCATCGGCAAGCGTCGTCGCGGTCTGCAGCCAATGCTGGGCGCGGTCGTAGCGACCGCGAAGCAGCTCGATGTAGCCCAGCTCGCGGTGGGCCTGGGCCGCCAACTCCGGGGCTCCAATCCGATCGGCTATGCCGATCGTTTCGTGCAGGATCCCGGCGCCCTCGCCGTCGCGCCCCCGGACACTGTGGACTAGCGCCGAGCCGAGTGCCATCAGCGTCTGCACCTGGAGCGGTCCGTCGTCAACGTCGTCGGCCTCGGCCGCGGCTTGTCGCAGAAGGCTGACGGCGGTATCGACCGCCCCGGCGTCGAGGGCGCTGAGACCCGCCTCGAGGCGGGCCGCCGTTGCGGTGGCGGTCGCCGGCCGGTCGGGGAGAACGGTCTTTTCCGTCTGCGGGTTGGCAGCGTCGAGGACGGCCACACTGGGGTCGGCGCCGAGTTCGCGTCGGAAGAGCGCCACGCATGCATCCCGCTGTGCTCCGGCCGCGGTGGGGTCGCCGTTTGCCACGTACGCCCGGATGAGGATCTCCTGCGCGTCTTCGTCGAGTGGGTTGGTCGTGACGAGCCGACTGGCAAGTTCAACCGCCCGGGCGCCGTCGCCTGCCGAGAGCCTGGCTCGCGCCGCCTCCCGCAGCACGTCCTCGGCCGCCCCCGCAAGGTGTCTGCGGCTGGCGAGAAGCCACACCTCGAAGCTGGCGGACGCACGAAAGGTCTTACCTTCCAACAGCTCGCGCCCGAGGTCGGGGATCTCAATGGCCTGCATCCACGTGCCGGCAGTCAGGGCAAGGACATCCACGAACGTGCCGGGAGGCAACCGAAGCACAACTGGCTCGCCGGCGATGCTCGCCTCGGGGCCGAGCAGTTTCCGTAGCTGGCTCAGGTTCCAGCTGAGTGCGTTGAGTGGATCGTCGGCGTCCGAGAACAACAGCTCGGCAAGCCACTCGCGGCTCGGTGCCGACTTCGTGGTCAGCAAGTAGGCGAGCAAGGCCCATGCCTTGCGGCCGCGTGGTGGGGGCCGCGGATTCCCTGCGGAGATCACTCGCGGCTGCGGTCCGAGTAGATGAATCGCCAACGGTTCCGCCATAAGACGGATTGTGTCATCCGCGCGCCGGTCGAGGGGCCGTCGACAGGACGACCCCTCCGATGTGGCGTCCACCGGTTCGGCGGGGACGTCGCTCGCCGCCGACACCTGGTGGTCAGGCGTTGACCGTGGTCTTGATCAGACCGCTCAGGCCGTTGCCGAATCGGACGGTGTCGTCACCGCCGAGGGTGTTGAGCGTGAGCGTGTCGTTTGCAGGTTCGGAGTTGGTGATGTGGACCTTGGGGTACAGGCCGCGGACGGCAACGCCCGTGCCTTCCGGACGGATCAGCACGTCGTCGTTGCCGGGTGTCGCGTTCACGATGACCGAGTCCGGCTGGGTGTCGCCTACTGCTGCCCCAAGGGCGCCGGCCAGGTTGACGTTCACACGACGCACGTCGGTGCGACGAAGGTTGTTGATGGTGGTCGAGTCGACGCCACCCAGGGTTTTGAGGTCGACGCGCTCCACATCGTCGGTGTCCATGACGATGTTCCCGAGGTTACGGAAGAAACGGAGGCGTGAGCCATTGGCCGATGCGTCGAAGATCTCGTCACCACCCGATCCTCGGAAGTCGAGCGTGTCGTAGCCGGACTCGCCCTCGATGGTGTCGCTGCCGTCGCCGGGATCCCAGATGAACGTGTCGTTCTCCTCGCCGAGAAACGCGAGATCGTTGCCCTGGTTGCCGTCCACGGTGTCGTTTCCCGCGCCGCCGAGGAACGTCTCGATTCCCAGGCCACCCAGAAGCGTGTCGTCGTCACGGCCTCCACGGATCGTCGTGATCTCCGTGTCAGTGAATGGGCCGTTCGCATCGTCGATGCGCACGACGTCGTTGCCGCGGCGGGCGGTGACCAGAATCTGAGTGAACGTGGAGCGGTCAAAGGTTGCGTCGGCGGTGCCGTCATCGTTCAGGTCGACCTGAAGGTTGGTGGGAACGCCGGTCTGGAGTCGCAGGGTGATTCGGTCGTTGACGTTGTCGCCGGTGACGACGAGCGCCGGGCCCAGGACCTGGGCGGAAGCGGCGCTGGCCTGATCGGCGGCGACGCCGGCCCCGGCGGCGAACAGAGCGCCGGTGGCGAGCATGCTCACTAGGGAGCGCCGAGAGCGGGTGGGGGAAAACGTGTGGATCGTCACAGTAGGTCTCCTGGTAGTGATGGACTACCTGAGAGGACGCCGTCGCCCGGCGGATTATTCCCCGCACCCTGGCGTCGACGAATTTGGGACCCGCAAAAAACCCCCGCGAGCGTTCTCGTCTAGCCTTATCTAGAGGTCCGACGAGCCACTGAGGCGGAGGAATCACGACCGGCCCAGCAATCGAACGAGCGGCGATCTCCGGCAAGCCTGGCTGATGTCACCCGATCTCGATCCCGAAAGCGTCGGCAACCATCTCGATCGGTTGTTTCGATCGGCGTGGGCGTTGACCGGTAACCAGCACGACGCCGAGGACCTCGTCCAGGAGACCTACGTCCGTGTTCTGTCGCGCCCGCGTTTTCTGCAGCGTGACGACGATCTTGGCTACATGCTTCGGGCCCTGCGCAATACGTTCCTCACGCGTCGGCGCGACGCATCCCGCCGTCCGCAGGAGGTTGCGTTGCCGGAGGACCTTCCCATGGCCCAGGGACAAGCGATGGGAGATCCGCAGGCCCGGCTCGAGGCTCGCGAGGTGTACGCGGCCATTGCGGCCCTGCCGGAAGAATACCGCGACACGCTCGTTGCGGTCGACATCGCGGGGCTCTCGTACAAGGAAGCGGCGCGGGCGCTCGGGACAAAGGAAGGCACTGTGATGAGCCGCCTGTACCGTGCGCGAAACCGTGTGGTCGACGCCGTCGACGGGCCCGCCTCGCCCGAGCCGGCGACGAGGCCTTAGAAGGCGACGGTGCCCTTTCCTTTCCACGCCGCGAGCTTCACGAGGACGTCCTCGTCCACGCCGACACCGGAGAGCACGCAGGTGCGGCCTTGGCGATCGAACACCACGATCGTGCGTCCGTCCCGGCGAAACACGCGCACGTTTGAGCCTTCCGCCGTGCGTGTCGTCGCGGCATCTGGTGGCGTGATGCGATCGCCGGAGATCACGCTGTAGCCGACCGTCTTGCCGTCCTTGGCGTAGGTCACGGTGTAGACGTCCCGTCCGCGGACACGGTCACTGCGGGCACCCGTCGTGGCCCACTCGAATGATTTCTGCCATGCCGGGAACGTGACGCCCAACCGCTCATAGGCGAGGAGCGCGTCGGTTGTGTTCTGCGGTGGCGGCTCGCTGGCCGGGCGAGCATGGGTCGCTGCCGCCTCCGCGAGCACCGTTTCTCCGTTGATGCCGCTGGGGATCAGGAAGAACACGGCAGCTGCCGCGGCCGCGACCGCCGCAATTCCCGCCCCGGCAAATCCGAGGCGTCGGGATCGCCCGCGCTGAGTACGCATCTCGTTGACGCGCGCACGGAGCCCCGCAGGTGCGACAACGTGGCGCTGAGCGGCCACAACGTGCCCGATTGCGGCTCGCTGACGCGCCAACGCCGCGGCGAGATCGGGCGATGCATCGACGCGCGCCTGGAGGGCGGCGGCCTCATCCGCCGGCAGGCTGCCATCGGCCAAGGCCGCCAGCTCAGGAGAATCGTCGTGATGTTTCGGGGTATCAGGCATAGGGGTGGTGCCTCTCAAGACTCCACAACGACAACTTTATTCCCACGCGGGCCAGCTCGTTCGAAACAACCGGCATCGGAACCTGGATGTCTGGTCGGCCGACGCGGCACGGAAAGCCGACTGACGGGAATACGTTGGCCTGTTCGGCGTCCTTGGAGATGTCGGGCCGTCAGTCACCAGCGATGCACGCGGAGTGTCGTTGTCGTGACAGACGAAGCCTTGGCGGTACATCACGCTTCGTCTCACAGATTCGGCGTGAGCGATCACCCCGACACATTCGAAAAGGAGGCCCCAATGAACGCCACTCTAACCGTCATCCCATCTCTCGAACAGATCACGACCTTGCTCGATCGCCTCGACCCGCAAATCGGCACCGTCTGTGAGGTCGCTGGTTGTGTCCACCACCACGAACACCACCCGTCGCAGTGCGCGGCTGGGGAGGCTGGGACGGTGTGACATGAGCTCTGCCGCCCCCGCCTACGCCCTGAACTTTGCCGACGACGTCACTGCCGACCTCGCCGAGCTGGTCGTCGTTCGCGACCGACTCGCTCAGGCACTCGCCCGCTGCGGCTGGAGCGAGGTCGACACTTTCCGCGTCCTTTTGTGCGCGGACGAGGTTATGGCCAACGCCCTCGCTCACGGCGGTGGGGACGCCGCCACGATCAACGTCCAGTTCCGTGTGAGCGCTGACGAGGCAAGCATCGTCGCGACCGACAACCACCCGACCTGGTCCGTCCCGCCGGCTCACACTGCCCTTCCGGACGAATCATCCGAGCACGGCCGTGGTCTGATCCTGATGCGAGCACTGGCGGACACGCTACGTGTCACCACGAGCTCGCTCGGCACGTCAGTCGCTCTTATCCTCCGACAGCGCGAGGGAGGTGAACGATGAGCACCACGACCCCCATCACCGTGCCGGAGATCGTCTGGGAACCCTGCCCAACCTGCTGGGGGCAGCGCCGCATCTTCGACGATCGAAACGGCGAAGGCCTCGTCCCGTGCACCTGCCCAACCTGCCTCGGTGTCGGTGAATTGCTGTGCATTTGAGTCACAGGCACCGACGGTTGAAATGACCTCCCGGCAGCTCGAGGCGAACGGCTGCCGGCGAGACCCTGGGGAGAGGTCGCGTGTCGTCCGGCTTGCGGAGGGATGAAGCCGTACAGCCCGTGATGACGGGCACGCCATGGAGGAAGGGGGACATCCCTCTCGCGGGGCGCCGGCAGTACGCTGTGTCACGAACTCGCGATTGGAGCGCTTCGATGGACGGCACGGTTGAATCTGGATTGCCGATAGTTGCGGCAGGAGGCGACCGGGAAGGTGTGCAGCGCAGCATGGGAATTAGCACGCTGACCTTCAAGGTGCTGGCCGCCGACACGGCCGAGCAACTGTTTGTGGTCGAGCAGACGAACCACCGCCGAGGTGGGCCACCGCGGCACCTCCATCGGGATCAGGACGAGTGGTTCTACGTGATCGCGGGTGACTACATCGTCGAAGTGGGTAACAAAACCCATCATCTTCGACCCGGCGCCTCGATACTTGCTCCCCGGGCGATACCGCACGTGTGGGCATGTGTCGGCGATGGGCAGGGGCGGGTGCTGGTGGCGTTCACTCCCGCGGGACACATGGAGGCGTTCTTTCGGGAAGTCACAAAAGCCGAGGCCATGCCGCCGCAGGATCCCGCGCTCTGGCACGCTCACGGAATGGAGGTCGTCGGTCCACCGCTCGAGACTGATGCGGTGCCCAGCATCGATTGATCCGCGGCGCGCGCGCAGGATGGTGCGCACTCGGGGGCGCGGTCTGCAACGATTCGGGGCGGATGAACGGTCCTCCACCAACGAGCGGGCACGTCGTTCGTGTCCATGAGGTACGCAAACGTTTCGGCGCCGTTGTGGCGCTGGATGGCGTCACCCTCGAGATCAGCGCGCCCGCGACGGGTCTGCTCGGTGCGAACGGCGCGGGCAAGTCCACTCTGATCAAAACGATCCTTGGTTTGCTGCAGCCCGACGCCGGGTCGATCGAGGTGTTGGGTCTCCACGGCGAGACGCATGCGGCCGAGCTCCGCCGCCGCATTGGCTATATGCCCGAGCACGACTGCCTACCCAGGACATGGACGGCGCGTGACTTCATCGTTCACCTCGCCGAGCTTCGCGGCCTCCCCCGGCGCGCCGCTGCGGTGCGTGCATCTGAGGTGTTGTTCCAGGTTGGGCTCGAGGAAGAGCGGTCGCGCGCGATCGGCACGTTCTCGCTCGGAATGAAGCAGCGCACCAAACTGGCGCAAGCCCTCGTCCACTCACCCGAGCTCGTCATGCTCGACGAGCCGACCGCCGGCCTCGACCCCGCAGGACGACTCGAGATGCTTGCGCTGCTACGCCGCCTGTCCTCGGAGCTGGGTATTCGCGTCGTCATCTCCTCGCACGTTCTGGAAGACGTGCGCCGCACGTGTGACCAGGTGTTGGTGCTGAGCGCCGGTCGCCTCACCGCCACTCAGAAAATCACCGAGGACGATTCGTTCGACGACGACGATTTGTTGCTCCGCATCGGCGGCGACGTGGCGGCCTTCATTGCCGCCTTGCGCGACAGTGGCTATCACAGCGTTCGGGACGAGGAGGATCTCGAGCTGGTCACCGTTCAGGGCGGCTCACAGGCGACGCTCGACGCGATCCGCGACGCCGCCGTGACCTCACATGTGGGTCTGCGAGAGATCCGCTCTGCGGCGCGCACCCTCGAAGAGACCGTCGTGGAGGCGATGGAATGAGCTCTGAGCCGCGCGCACAGATCTTCGACATCCGTTACGGCCTCGACGATGGCGAACGCGTCGGGAGGAAGCGCGCCGTCTGGTCGCTCGCACGATGGAGCGGGCTGCGCGCGCTGGGAATCCACCGCGACTGGAAGGCAAAGATCGGGCCCTTCGCCATGATCGCGTTTGCCCTGGCCCCGGCGATCAGCGTGCTTGGCGTCCGTGCGCTGCTTTCCAGTCGCACTGAGTTTCGCCTGCCGAGCGACATTATCTCCTACCGCGACTACGCGGGCATTGTCGGCACGGCGGTTTTGGTGTTCGCGGCCATCGTTGCCCCGCGCCTTCTGTGCGAGGACCGATCCGATCGCGTCCTTCCTCTCTACTTCTCCACCGCTGTGGGGCCTAGCGAGTACGTCGGCGCCAAGTTGCTCGCCGCTCTCCTCCCGATGCTGCTGGCGACGACCGTTCCCGTGCTCTTCCTCTTCGCCGGCAACATCGTCTTCGCCACCGAACCGCTCCAGTACGTGGTCGACAACGCCGCAGACATTGGCCGCATCGCCGTCGGCGGCACCGCGATGGCCATCTACTACGCGACGTTTTCGCTCGCGGTCGCGTCGCTCACCGGCCGCGCGGCGTTCGCGGTCGCAGGCTTCGTCGGCATCGTCCTGGGTTCGGGGGCTGTCTCCGGGATCGTTGGGGCGTCGCTTCCCGACTTCGATGGCGCACCTGCGCTCGCGCTCGGCTTCGTCCCGATCAGAGTCTACGAGTCGGTCTTTCCGGGCAGCGGCGGCGAGGGCGGACCGATCGGCGCCGCCCTCGTCACCTACGTCCTTGTTGTCGGCGTGAGCCTTGCGGTACTCGCCAGCCGCTACCGGAGGGCCGAGGGATGAGCGCGACGCTGTCGTTCGAGGGGGTCTCGAAGTGGTTTGGCGATACCGTCGCAGTGGCCGAGGTGAGCTTCGGTATCGAGCCCGGCGTCATCGGTCTTCTCGGTCACAACGGTGCCGGTAAGTCGACGAGCTTGCGGATGTGTTCCGGCTTTTCCCGTCCGAGCGCCGGGACCGTCCGCTTGCTGGGGGTGGACCCGGTGAGCGATCGCGACGTTCACACCCGCCTTGGCGTCGTCGTGGACCGCGAGGGGATCTGGCCGTTCCTCACACCCAGACGCTTCGTGGCGCTCCAAGCTCGCCTTCGCGGCGTGGCCAACCCGGACGCTGCGGCCATCCAGGCCCTCGACACCGTCGAGATGAGCGACGTGGCCGACCGCGAGGTGCACGGGTTTTCCAAAGGCATGCGCCAACGTGTGAAACTTGCCGCCGCGTTGGCACACGACCCCGAGGTACTCCTGCTCGACGAGCCGCTCAACGGTCTCGACCCCCGGCAGCGGCGCCACACCATCGACCTGATCCGACGTCTCGGCGCCGAAGGGCGCACCATCGTGATCTCGTCACACGTGCTCCACGAAGTTGAGCGGATGGCACCGCGCGTGCTCGTCATGGTCAACGGGCGCCTGGTGGCCGAAGGCGAGACCGCCGGAATCCGCGCACTGCTGGCCGAACGGCCACGCACGCTCCGCATCGAAGCCTCATCGCACTCTGCCGTGCTTGCCCAGGCCCTCATCGGTGAAGGCGTGGTGGGTGGCGTGCGCATGGACGACGGCGCCATCGTGGTCGAGACCGACAACGTCGAACGTTTGACGCTGCTGCTTCCCCGTCTCGCGCAGACGGCGGGCGCGACTCTTCGGCGGCTTCAGCCGCTCGATGACGATCTCGAGAGCGTCTACGCCTACTTGCACGCACGGTCGCGCGGCGGATGAGCATCGCCGCCCCATCTCGCACGGTACTGGGCCTCGCCATGCGTTCACTCATGGGGGGCCGGCGTGCACTGGCCCTGGGCCTCTTCAACGCGATCCCGGTCATTGCGGTGATTGCCGGGCTGGCGGGCGAGGCGGCAAATGAACGGCTCTACGGGCGCCTGGTGGGCAACCTCATCATCCCCGTCCAGATCGCGTTCGTGGCGTTGGCGCTCGCCGGGGCGGCGATTTCCGACGAGCGCGAGGACGGAACGATCGTCTACCTCACGCAAACCCCTCTGCCACGTATGGCGATCGTCGGTGCGAAGCTGCTGGCGGTTTGGGTCGCCACCGTCATCCTGACGCTCCCCGGGGCCATCGCCGGGTCGATCGTCGCCGCCGACCGTGGCGGGGGAGCCGTAATCATGACGCTGCTGGCCACTACGCTCGCCGCACTCGCCTATAGCGGTCTGTTCGTCTGGCTGGCGCTGAGGTTGCGCCGCGCGGTGATCACCGGGCTCGTCTACATCGTCATCTGGGAAGGGACGATCGCAAGCTTTGCCGATTCGGCTGATCGCCTCTCGATCGCCGCCTACGCCCGACGGCTCACCCAAGAAGCCCGACCGGACTTCGTGTGGGAAACCGCCGCCCCCGTTCGTCCCGTTGTTGCGGTCATTGCCCTTCTCATCTTCGCCGCCGCCGGCCTGTGGTTCGGGTCACGACGGCTGGGACGGATGGAACTGCCTTAGAGGTGGGGAAGTGGCGGAGCGCGTGTTCCGCTACTCGACGCGTCTTGTTTCGGCGGCAAGGCACGCTGCCTCGTCGGGATGGGATCTGTTGATTGCCGCGATACGTCGGGCATCCTCCGGTCGGTACTCCTCGCCGTAGGCTGCGCCCTCGCGCCGGGGCGCCTCGATGATCCAAGAGTCGACTGCGGCTCCCACGTCGACCGGGATGAATCCCGAGTCCATGATCAGTCTGGCGACGACCTCCTTCGCTGTGGAATCGTCTCCCGCGAAGAGAAGCGCGGGGCGGTCGCTGGCGGGGAGGGTGGGGACGGACGCCTGGAACGCGGCGGTGAGCGTGTTGTAGGCCTTGACAACCCGCGCGCCCGGCATCCGCTCAGCGTTGAACTGAAGTGAGGTCGATGACCCGAGTCAACGAGGCCGGAGCCTCCATTGCCGAACTCGAAGAAGCGAACGGTGGCACCCGGTTCGCCTGGATGATGACGCGGGTTCCCGGCACCCTGCTCGGTGGCTTGGCGTGCGGAGGCCACGAGCGCAACTTGTCGAAAACACTCATCGGCGCTGGTGCCGGAATCTGTCGAGAAGCCCTGAGCGTGTCGCGGTTCAGGGTCTCGTGCAAGCGGTCGATTGTGCCGATAGAGCCTTAGGTTTCCGAGATTGTGATCGGGGTGTCACCTGACAGTTCACGAGTTCATCGCGAGTGTCCTTGCATGCGCTTCCGTTGCGGCGGGCGTGTTGCTGACGCTCGGGCTGCGGCGTCGCAATCAGCCCTGCGGCCCGGGTCTCATTCTGCTCTCCGCCGGCTTGATCGTGTGGACCACGTCAAATGCCGTTCAGACTCTCGCGACGGAACGGTGGCTCAAGAACCTCACGCTTAATATCACCTTCACCGCGGTCTGGGCGGTCACAATCGGATCGTGGTGGTGCATTACATCGTTGACGCGACGCCCGCGCATGAACGCGGCGCGGTGGGCTCTCGTGCTGGCACCAGCGCCAATCACACTGATCCTGGTGTGGACGCGCTTCCATGACCTGATGTTCAAAGAGGTGCTGATTCCCTCTGGGCAGGGGCCGGTCGACAACCTTCCGGGACCGTGGTATCCGGTCAGCGTTCTTTGTGCCTATGCGCTGATTGGCGGTTCGCTCGTCCTGTTCGCGATCGCAGCGATCCGCTCCGGTGAGCGGTACCGGCCGCAGGGAATCCTGCTCGTCAGCCTCTTGTCGTTGCCGCTTCTGGCGAACGTCTTGAGCGTAACGCGCCTCTACGGGTTCGGTGGATACGACGCCACGCCCATCACCGTCGTCGTGACGGTTATCGGTATGGCTATGGGGATTCGCCGGCTCGGACTGTTCGATGTTCAGATCGGGCTTCTTCCCATTGCTCCGCACGTTGTCGTCAGGGCCATGCGCGACGGTGTCGTGGTTGTTGACGGCCTCGGCCGGGTACTTGAAATCAACCCGGCTGCGCGTGAGCTCCTTGACGTGGGCGGCGATGCGGGGATCGGGCAGACCGCGGTTGAGGTGGTTCCGGCTTGGGCGCAACGGAATGGCGAGGCCACCTGGGAGGAACGCCACGACGGGCGCATCCTGGAGATCAGCGCGACGGCGATCGACCCGACCGATCCTCGCCCGTCTCGTGTCGTGATTCTGCGTGATGTGACTGATCGGCGTGAAGCCGAGGCCGCGCTGGCGGAGAGCGCCCGCCGGCACCACCATCAGTCACGCCACGATCCCCTAACCGGGCTCGCCAATCGCACGCTTCTGTTCGAACGGTTGCGCGATGCGCTCAGCGATATCCCCGAGCGAGCTGCCGGAGTGTCGCTCATGATCCTCGACCTCGATGGCTTCAAGGAGCTCAACGACGGGTTCGGTCATCGCGCAGGTGATCGCGCATTGTGCGAGATCGCCGACCGTCTGACGAGTGTCGCTGCGGAATCGGCCACGGTGGCTCGCCTGGCCGGTGACGAGTTCGCGGTCCTGCTCGTCGGCCGAGACCCGGAGACGGCGCAAAACGTCGCCTTCCTTATGCTCGATGCGCTGGCGTCACCCTTCCGGGTCGACGGCGTTGAAGTGCGGCTTTCCGCCAGCGTCGGGATTGCGATCGCGCCCGATCACGGCGTGGACGCCGACGAATTGGTCCATGCGGCAGATGTCGCTATGTACCACGCGAAGCGAACGGCGACCGGCGTGGCCGTCTACGCGTCGGCCGGGGATGTCCGGCGGCCTGACCGAATGGTGCTGCGCCAGGACCTCGGTTCGGCTATTGCGGGCGGCCAGCTCGTCGTTCACTATCAGCCGATCTACACCGTCGGTGGGCGGCTCGCCTGCGTCGAAGCGCTCGTTCGATGGGAGCACCCGACCCGAGGGCTGCTTCTCCCGGCCGACTTCCTCCCGATCGCCGAAGAGAACGACCTGGTGTGTGAGATCACGAACTTCGTGCTTGAGACGGCGGTTCGTGATGCTGCGCGCTTGGGCGCGACCGGAGCTGGCATTCGGGTGGCCGTCAATATCTCCGGGCGGGACTTGGCTGATCCGCGCCTCCCCGACAGAGTTCGCTCTCAGCTCGAGCGACATGGGGTCGCACCGAACGTGCTGACGTTGGAGGTCACGGAGAATGGCCTGGCGACGACGCGAGAGGCCGGTACCCGCCTCGAGGCGCTCCGGGCGGCAGGAGTTCGAATCTCTCTCGACGACTTTGGGACGGGCTTCGCGCCGCTGTCGACTCTGCGCACGCTGCCCGTTGACGAGATCAAGATCGACCGGAGTTTCGTGCGCGAAATCGATCAGGTGGAGCGTGACGCGGCGCTCACCGGTGCGCTTGTGCGCCTTGGGCATGATCTCGGACTCGACGTGGTGGCCGAGGGCGTCGAGACCCCGGAGATGGCCCGTCGCTTGGTGGAGCTCGGCTGCGACACACTGCAAGGATTCCTGCTGGCGCGTCCCTGTCCGTTCGAGGAGCTACCTGAACTGCACTCGGCAGAACCTCTGGTTCCTGCGACGGTGCTCAGGTCCTGGTGACATCGAGTCCTCACCGGCCGGCGATGTGAAGGCTCGAGTTGGTCGATTGCCAGGTCGTTGTCGGCGATGAGCTCGTTGACGATGTCACCAATGCTCGCGACGCCGACGAGCTCGCCGTGGTCGAGAACCGGAACAGGCCGTGTGCGACGTTCGGTCATCAACCCCAGGCACTCGTCGATGGTGGAGTGGGGAGATACAGAGAGAACGCTCCTTTCCCTCATTTTGCCGCCGACGAGGTCGATTCAGGCCCTTCCGTCCTGGGCAACGCATCGTGCAAAGTGTCGCTCGTCAAAGAGCCCCACCAGCCTGCCTCTCACAGACAGCACGGAACCGATGTCGGGCTCCCACACTTACTCCAGGTGTTTGTTGCACCGGTAGCGAGGGCTCGAAAGAGAACGTGGCGTTGCCCGTGGTTTTCAACACCGATCGCACGTTGGTCATGACACGCCTCCCACGACCGATCGCCAGGCTTCCTCGCGAGGTGGGATCGAACAACGCGAGATGTGCGCCGAGCGTCGCCGGCCTGTTGGAGTGCCGGTGATGCGGTGGACCTGAGGGCCGCGGCAGTGGACTCATTCATGAGGATGTTTCTTCCCGGACGCTGCGGAAACTCCGGAGTTGCAGGCTGTGGGCGACGACGATCAGGCTCGATGCGGCCATCGCCCCGGCGGCGATCATTGGGTTGAGCCGCCCGGCCACAGCGAGGGGGATCGCGGCGACGTTGTACGCGAAAGCCCAGAAGAGGTTTGCCTTGATGGTGCGGAGGGTTCTGCGCGCCAGCCGAATCGCGTCGACGGCAGCACGAAGATCTCCAGAGACCAGTGTCAGGTCGGACGCTTCGATGGCAACGTCCGTTCCCGTGCCGATCGACAGCCCCAGGTCGGCCTGTGCGAGCGCAGGAGCGTCGTTGACGCCATCGCCGACCATTGCAACGACCTGTCCGGATTCTTGTAGCCGCCTGACCTCGGCGACCTTGTCTGCCGGGTAGACCTCAGCCAGCACGCGTTCGATTCCAACCTCGCTCGCGACCCTCCTGGCAGTCGCCGCATTGTCGCCGGTCATCAGCACTGGGGTGAGACCAAGCTGTTTGAGCTGGCTGATCGCCTCGGCACTGGTCGGCTTAACGGTGTCGCGAACGATGAGGCTTGCACGCGCCTGCCCGTCCCAGGAGACGGTGACCGCGCCGTCACGGCGCCCAACCTCCACCCGCCGCCCCTCGACGATGCCGCGAACGCCGACGCCGGGCAGATTCCGAAAGTCCGTGACCCGGGGTAGCTCACCAAGCTCCCGTCGTGCCGCTCCGGCGATCGCTTGGGCGATGGGATGCTCGGATGCCGACTCGACGGCCCCGCTGAGCCGGAGTGCGTCTGCCCGCGTCGCGCCGTCGTAGAGAACAATGTCGGCAAGTTCCATCTTTCCTTCGGTGATCGTGCCGGTCTTGTCCAGAACAATCGTTCCGATGCGCCGTGTCTGTTCCAGAATCTGCGGGCCCTTGATCACAATGCCGAGCTGGGCGCCGCGACCCGTTCCCACCATCAACGCGGTCGGCGTCGCGAGGCCAAGCGCGCACGGGCACGCGATGATCAGTACTGCGACGGCTGCGGTAAACGCTGTTGCCGTTCCTGCACCCGACATCAGCCATCCGCTCAGTGTTGCGAGAGCGATGACGATGACGACGGGAACAAAGACTGCCGATACCCGATCGGCGAGGCGCTGCACCGGCGCCTTCCCCGACTGGGCCGTTTCGACCAGGCGCGCCATCTGAGCTAACGCTGTGTCCTTGCCAATTCTCGTCGCCCGGACGACGACGCGGCCATAGGTGTTGATGGTTGCCCCGGCAACTTCTGAGCCCACCGCGACCTCGACTGGGAGTGATTCTCCGGTGAGCATCGCCTCATCGATCGCAGAAGCTCCCTCCTCGACGATTCCGTCGGTGGCGATCTTCTCGCCGGGACGTACGACGATCAACTCCCCGACGCGAACTTCACTGACGGGGATCAGCACCTCCTGACCGTTGCGCACAACGTGCGCCTCTTTTGCGCCCAGTTCCAGCAGCGTGCGGATCGCCTCGGATGAGCGGTTCTTCGCCCGAGTCTCGAGATACTGACCGAGCAGGATCAGCGTAGTGATCACCGCTGCCACCTCGAAGTACGTATCTGCGCTCAGGCCGCCGACGAGGACAATCACCGACCACGCCCAGGCCGAGAGCGTGCTCATCGAGATCAGCGTATCCATGGTTGCCGTTGTCTGGCGAGCGCTCTTCCCTGCGACGCGATGAAAGCGCGCTCCGCAGAAGAAGACGACGGGCGTCGCGAGGGCAAACGCGACCCATTCCCAGCCCGCGAATTGCAGGGGCGACACCATTGAAATCAACGCGACGGGGGCGGTGAGCACAAACGCGATGACCAAACGCCGGTACAGCAGGACGAAGGCTTCGTCATGGTGCGCGCGCCCGTCAGTCGCACGGAGGTCCTGTGCCTCGCGTGCTGGTGGAGTCAGGCGGGCGTGATAGCCCGCGGACTCCACCGCGTCGACGAGGGTCGAGAAGGCTACGGAGGGTTCGCAACGGACGGTTGCCTGCTCCGTCGCGAAGTTGACCGAGGCCTCGACGCCCGCGACTCTGTTGAGGTGCTTTTCAATCCGGGCAGCGCACGATGTGCAGGTCATCCCTTCGAGATCTAAGCGCACCTCCGTCGGCTCGCTCGGTGTCGCGTTGATTGGGTCCTGCTTCTTCGCGTTGTGGGATTCGGCTACTGGTTGTTGCGTCGTCTGCTCCGTTCTGGGTTGCCCCGTGCTCGCGACCCGTGGTCGCGCTAATCTGAGCGTTCGCTTCTCTCCCGGGCTCATACCTCCCGAGGCACGTTGCCGTTGAGCGTGAAAATGACGCGCATTGCCTTGTGCCCGACGTCGGCGACGGGATTGAACATCAGTGGGCAACCCCCGTCGATGACCGTGATGCCGTGCTGACGGCCATAGTCGGCGGCGACCCGGGAAACGCTCCCGCCTCCGTAGGAGCGATGCATCCAGACATGTTGGATGCCGAGGTCTACGCACTCATGCATGGTGTCCTCGGCGGCCTCCGGGTTCGTGGCGATGACGACGGCGTCGACGCCGCCAGGAATTGAGCCAAGGTCGTGGTAGGCGGTATCACCCTCCACTGTCTCCGCGTTCGGATTGACGGGAAAGACCTGGTAACCGCGTCCGCGGAGGCGTCGATAGACAACATTGGCTCCGTGTTGCTTCGGATTTCGGGAAACGCCGGTGACGGCAACCCGCTGGTTGGTCAGAAACGCGGAAGCAGCCTCGTGGATCGCGGGCATCGTCACAACCTCCTTCCGGGAGCGCTACGGGATTTGCGCCTCAACGATCGCGCGAACACCGCAAGCGTCGACCACGAGGACAGCCGGCGCATCGGGGCGACCACGGACTGAGCACGTCCGGATGTCCGCAGCTTTGCCCCAACGAACCACCGGGTCGGGTGACGCCCTGGCCGTTTGCCTCGGGTGCGAGATCCGCACAGCCGACGAGGAGGACCAACCAGCGCGCGGCTCGAGACCGTGGTTTGCGTGATCTTGTCCAGGCCATCCGGAGCGTCGGGATCTCTGACCGTCCTTCCGACGACGGATTCGTGCCCCGAGACCCGAGAGCGTTGGGCCGGCCGAACGCCGAACGTCCTCACTGGCCGGCCGTGCTCGGGACGGAGCCGAACACGAGCAACGTCACAGCGGATGATGGTTCCGCCGTTCGGGAAGACGGGTTCCCAACAGTCGATTCGGCGCGTGATCGTCGCCTTGGCGGACAGTTCGTCGGGAGACACTCCGCGTGGGTCATGTGTCACAGCGCCTGGAGGATATGTGGCTCCGCTGTCGAGGTCGTTGCCGTGACGCCCTGGACCTCCCGCAAGGCCGATCAGGGGCCGCACGGACGCCGAGGGTGGTCGCGGAGGCTACGTTCAGGGAAACGATCGAACGAGAGGAACATCGTGCTGACCGACATTATCCGCTGGGACCCGCTTGGGGGGTTCGGCTCCCTGCGATCGGACATGGAACGCCTCATGGCGCGAGCTGGAGCTGGTGCTACCGTGCCACAACGGTGGTCACCCACCAGCGACGTCATCGAGACCGATGACGACATCATCGTCACGGCCGAGCTACCCGGGGTCAAAGACGAGGACATCCATATCACCGTCCAGAACGGGACCCTGCACATCTCGGGTGAGCGGCACCTCACGGAAGAGGTGAGTGAGGAGCATTCGTATCGCCTCGAGCGCTCCTACGGTGGCTTCGAGCGAACGTTTGCGCTGCCGCGTGGGATCTCGGAAGATGACATCTCGGCGGGCGTTGCCTACGGGGTGCTGAAGATCACGATCCCCAAGCCCACCGTCCCGGAACCAAAGGTCATCGCGGTCAACCCGGGCGGCTGACGACATATCGCGCCGGTTTTCGCCCGACGCGTGTACTTCCTCTGACTTTCAACTGCGGGTCGTCACGCATGACTGCCGCTGATTGCCACCTCGCCTGGGACACTGATGACGTTACGAATCTTCAACGATCGCCACGACGCCGGTCGTCGGCTCGCTCATCGGCTGCACGTATTGGCGGCCGAGAACCCCGTGGTCATAGCTCTCCCGCGCGGCGGTGTGCCTGTCGCTTTCGAGGTTGCCCGTGCGCTGGATGCGCCTCTCGACGTGCTCGTCGTGCGGAAGATCGGCGCTCCCGGAAATCCGGAGCTCGGCATGGGCGCAATTGCCGAGGGCGGCGTTCGCGTCCTGAACGATTTCGCGCTGCGCTCGCTTCAACTCAGTCCCGAGGAGATCGAGCACGCGACGCAGCGTGCCCACCATGAGCTGGACGAGCGGATGCGGCGCTACCGCGGCGATCGAGCCCAACTCGACATCAGGGGACGAACAGTCATTCTCGTCGACGACGGGCTTGCGACCGGTGGCACGGCACGCGCTGCGTTGCGCGCGTTACGCGAGCGTAAACCCCGGCGGCTCGTGCTCGCAGTGCCCGTCGGCGCCGCGGAAACGGTCGACGCGCTCGCGCATGAGTGCGACGAGATCGTCTGCTTGCAACAGCCGGATTCGATGTGGGCGGTTGGCTACTGGTACACGAACTTCGATCAGACCACGGATACGGAGGTGAACGCCTTGCTTGCCGCGGCAAATCAGTCCGGTCGGGCGGGGACGGGCCCTGCTCCTCTGGCTGGGGAACGATCGGTGAGTGCGTTGGAGCGCCGCGAGATCTTGGAGCGCTGCGACATACGCATTCCCGTCGTTGGTAGCGAGATCATTGGTGACTTCGCCGTGCCCGACCATGCGGTGGGCATCGTGGTGTTCGCGCACGGGAGCGGCTCGAGTCGGCAAAGCCCGCGCAATCGACGGGTCGCCGCAGTACTCAACGACGTCGGACTCGCGACGCTGCTCATTGACCTACTCACGCGCGCTGAGGAGCGCGAGCGAGCAAATGTCTTTGATATCACTCTGCTGGCTGAACGCCTCGGTGCGGCGACGCGCTGGGTGCGCCGTCGACCGGGAACAGGGAACCTGAAAATCGGCTACTTCGGGGCGAGTACCGGAGCCGGAGCCGCACTTTGGGCAGCGGCCGAACCCGGCGCCGACGTCCAGGCAGTCGTGTCACGCGGAGGGCGTCCCGACCTCGCGACACCCCGGCTCACTGCGGTGCGGGCCCCGACCCTGCTCATCGTCGGCGGCTTGGACCATGTGGTGATCGATCTCAACCGTGAAGCCCTCACACAGCTACGCTGCGAAGCCGCCCTCGAGATCGTCCCCGGTGCGACGCACTTGTTTGAGGAGCCCGGAGCACTTGAGCAGGTCGCGCGGCTCGCTGCCGTCTGGTTCACCCGTCACCTTGCCGACGTTTCGTCGGCCGGGCGGTCGGCCAATGAATCGGCATCGCACGGAGCCCCTTCCTGAGTCCGTTCCCGCCGGGAGTCGTGAGCGTGCCTCCCCGCGGTTGCCGGGCTCGCGGGGCCAGGGGTTTCCCGAAGCACGGCCCGTGGCGGTTACGGATGGCTGAAGGCAGTTCGTCGTCGACCGTAGGACGGCATGGCTACCTCGACCGTCGACGCGATTCGCAAGCTCCGCCCGGCGGCGGGGACGACCCATCACTTGGTTGATTACGAGGCCGCCTGCGCAGGATTTTCGTGGGCGACTGCGCGCGCGGCGCTCGACGGGCTTCCCGGCGGTGCCCTGAACATCGCCCACGAAGCGGTCGATCGTCACGCCTCCGGCCCACACCGCGCCCACCCGGCCATTCGGTGGCTCGCCTCCGACGGACACGTGCGCGACATCACCTACGGGGACCTCTGTGAACAGACCAACCGCTTCGCCAACCTGCTCGCCGCACTTGGCGTCACTGCGGGCGAACGAGTCTTCGCAGCGTGCGGCCGCATCCCTGAGCTCTACATCGCTGCGCTTGGGACGCTGAAGTACGGTGGTGTGTTCTGCCCGCTCTTCTCCGCCTTCGGTCCCGAGCCGATCCGCCAGCGCCTGCAGAAAGGAAACGCCCGGGTGCTGGTCACCACGAGCGGCCTCTACGCCACCAAGGTTGCTCAGATCCGCGACGACCTGCCCAACCTCGAGCACATTCTCGTGATCGGGGAACCCGCCGGTATCCCGGGGGGACGCGACCTGACGGTCGCTCTCGCGCTCGCTTCACCACAGGCGAGCGCGAGAGCGACCCGGCCAGAGACTCCGGCCCTTCTTCACTTCACAAGCGGGACGACCGGCACACCAAAGGGTGCGGTGCACGTTCATGAGGCGGTCGTCGCTCATCACGCGACAGCTCAGTTCGCACTCGACCTCCACCGCGAAGATGTCTTCTGGTGTACCGCCGACCCCGGGTGGGTTACGGGCACGTCCTACGGCATCATCGCCCCGCTCACAATCGGGGCAACACTGATTGTGGAGGAGGGCGAGTTCGACGCCGAGCGTTGGTACCAGGTGCTCGAGCGCGAGCGGGTGACCGTCTGGTACACAGCTCCGACAGCGATCCGCCGACTCATGCGCCTCGGCGACGAGTTGCCCGCCGAGCACGACCTGTCGGCTCTTCGCTTCATCGCCAGCGTCGGGGAACCACTCAACGCAGAGGCAGTGGTTTGGGGTTCCGAGGTTCTCGGTCGTCCGATTCACGACAACTGGTGGCAGACCGAGACTGGCGCGATCATGATCGCGAACTTCGCCGCTTGCGACGTCAAACCCGGATCGATGGGACGTCCCTTGCCTGGCGTGGAGGCGGCCGTCGTCCGCCGGGTCGGAAACGGCGTTGAGGTCGTCGACGCCCCAGGCACCCAGGGTGAGCTCGCCCTCCGTGCGGGCTGGCCATCAATGTTTCGGGCCTACCTCGACGAGGACGAGCGCTACCAGCGATCGTTCGTCGACGGTTGGTACCTCTCTGGTGACCTGGTCACTCGCGACGAGGACGGCTACTACTGGTTCGTGGGACGGGGAGACGACGTGATCAAGTCGGCCGGTCATCTGATCGGCCCATTCGAGGTCGAGCGGGTTCTCACCGAGCATCCGGCGGTTGCAGAGGCCGGCGTTATCGGTGTTCCCGACCCCGTCGCCGGCGAGACCGTCAAGGCGTTCGTCTCCCTGCACCAGGGGCACGTGGCAGACGATGCTCTGCGTCGCGACATTCTCGCCCACGCCCGCCGCCGCCTGGGTGCGTCGATCGCTCCGCGGGCGATCGCGTTCCGCGATCAGCTCCCGCACACAAGGAGCGGCAAGATCATGCGTCGCCTGCTGAAGGCGGAGGAACTTGGCCTCCCGGCCGGTGACCTCTCGACGCTGGAGCACGACTGATGCACGAGTCGACCGCGCAGACATCGGTTGGCGTCGCCGTTGAGGAGGCGGTTGACCTCCTCAGCCAGATGGTCCGGGTCCGTCGCTTCGAGGAAGCCTGCGCCGAGCTCTATGGGGCGACCAAAATACGAGGATTTCTCCACTTGGCGGTTGGCGAGGAGGGCGCCAACGTGGGCGCGGTCGGCGCCCTCACCCATGAGGACGCCATTGTCGCGACCTACCGTGAGCACGCTCACGCGCTCGTGCGGGGGATCCCGATGGAGGTCTTGATGGCCGAGATGTTCGGGAAGCGGGAAGGAACGAGTCGCGGCCGCGGCGGGTCCATGCATGTGTTCGACGTTACCCGGCGCTTCTATGGCGGCAACGCCATCGTGGCGGGAGGCCTCCCTCTCGCCGCCGGCTTAGCACTCGCCGACCATCTTCGGGGCGAGCGCCGCATCACCGCCTGCTTCTTTGGCGACGGGGCCGTCGCAGAGGGCGAGTTCCACGAGACGATGAACCTTGCGGCCCTCTGGAAGCTGCCGGTGCTCTTCGTCTGCGAGAACAACCGCTATGCGATGGGGACGGCGATCGAACGCGCGCTCGCCCAGACCGATATCGCCATCCTCGCTGGCGGTTACGGGATCCCCGCAGAGGCAGTCGACGGGATGGATGTCGTCGCCTGCCGTCGAGCAACCGAGAGCGCCGCTGCTGCCGTTCGCGAGGAAGGGACGCCCCGCTTCCTCGAGCTGCGTACCTTCCGTTTCCGTGGACACTCCATGTACGACCCCGATCGCTACCGATCGAAGGACGAGATCGATCACTGGCGCGAGCGCGACCCCATCGACGCGCTGGTCGCCCGCGTTCCCGGGCTCGCGGCCCATGTCGCGACGATTGAGGCGACAGCGGCTGCCGAGGTTGCTGCTGCCATCTCTTACGCCGAAGCTGGCACATGGGAGCCGGTTGCCGACCTCACCCGCTTCGTGATGACCGAACGCGAGGACCGATGAGCACGACCTACCGTGAGGCGCTGCGGGAGGCGCACCGCGAAGCGCTCGAAACCGATGAGCGCGTCTTTCTCATGGGCGAGGATGTTGGCCGTTACGGCGGCGCCTACGCCGTGAGCCTTGGACTCCTGGAGGAGTTCGGGCCTGCCCGTGTCCGCGATACGCCGCTGTCGGAAGCCGCGTTCGTCGGCGCCGGAATCGGAGCGGCAGTCGCTGGGATGCGCCCGATTGTAGAGATCATGACTGTGAACTTCAGCCTGCTCGCAATGGACCAGATCGCCAACACCGCGGCGACGCTCTGCCACATGTCTGGTGGGCAGATCTCCGTGCCGATTGTGATCCGCATGGCGACGGGAGCCGGCCGACAAGTCGCGGCACAACACTCCCACAGCTGGGAGGTCTGGTACGCCCATATCCCCGGTATCCGTGTGGTCACACCAGCGTCGATCGAGGACGCCAGATGGATGCTCCGAGCGGCCCTCGACGAGCCCGACCCCGTCGTCATCTTCGAGCATGCGCTCCTCTACAACCTGCATGGCGACGATCCCGGTCCTGGACCGGTCGATCTCGATCGGGCTGCCGTGCGTCACATCGGCTCGGACGTCTCGGTGATCGCCCACGGAGGAGCGGTTCCGAAGGCGCTCGCGGCTGCTGAGGAGCTGGCCCGAGAGGGGATTGCGGCCGAGGTGATCGACCTGCGCACGCTGCGGCCGCTCGACGATGAAACAATCCTCGCGTCGGTGGCAAAGACCGGACGCGCGGTGATCGTCGATGAGAGCTGGCGAACGTTGGGAATGGGCGCCGAGGTCTCGGCCACGATCGCAGAGCGAGGCTTCTTCGACCTCGATGTGCCGGTTGTGCGGGTCGCGGGCGTCGAGGTTCCGATCCCCTACCCAAAGCACCTCGAAGATGCGTCGGTCCCTCAGGTGGCAGATGTGGTCTCAGCCGTGCGCACAGTGGTCGGTACGCGTGGCTGACGTGCTCCTTCCGTCGCTGGGGGCGGACATGGACGCGGGCGCGGTCACGCAGTGGCGGGTCACCGTCGGCGACGAGGTCCGGAAAGGACAGATCATCGCCGTCATCGAGACCGACAAGGCGGATATCGAGGTCGAGTCCTTCCAGGAGGGAGTCGTCGAAGAGTTCCTGGCGCCGGTCGGTGAGCGCATACCGGTCGGAACGCCTCTCATTCGACTCGGTAGCGGGACGACGGCCGGGGGCCTCCGACCGCCAACCGAGCATGGTCCCGCTTTGCACCGGGCGTCTCCGCGGGCCCGTCGTCTTGCGGCCGACCGCGGGATCGACCTGGAGCAGCTGGCCGGGACGGCCGGCCCGGGCGGCCAGATCTTTGCCGCAGACGTCGCGAGAGCCGCCGCCAGTGACGGGGGCGGCGCTGGCTCGGATCAGGCAACGGTGAGTCGGGAGGGCAGAGAAGACCCGGCCGCTGCGATGCGCCGAGCGGTCGGCCAGGCAATGAGCCGTTCGAAGCGGGAGATTCCCCACTACTACCTCGCCCGCACCGTGAGCATGCGCGCGGCCGTTTCGTGGCTCGCAGCTCGCAACGCCGAACGTCCGGTCGGCGAGCGCGTCCTCATGACGGCTCTGATCGCACGTGCCGTCGCGCTCGCCGCCGCTCGGGTTCCGGGAATGAACGGCCACTACGTCGATGGTCAGTTCACCACCAGCGCCGCCGTGCATCTGGGCGTCGCGGTATCGCTTCGCGGCGGAGGCCTTGTCGCTCCCGCGATCCACGACGCCCACACGAAGAACCTGGACCAGACCATGGCGGGTCTGCGCGACCTCGTCGCCCGGGCACGAACGGGCACCCTTCGCCGAGCAGAGATGACCGAAGCGACGATCACGCTGACCAGCCTCGGTGAGGGTGGCGCAGATGCCATCTTTGGTGTGATCCCCCCGCCGCAGGTTGCGCTGGTTGGAGTCGGTGGTGTTGTGGAGCGCCCCTGGGTCGAGAACGGCGCAGTTGCCGCTCTCCCCGTTGTCACGATTGGACTCTCGGCCGACCACAGGGTGACGGATGGTCTCCGTGGTGCGGCTTTCCTCGCCCAGATCGAGCAGCACCTGCTCGCACCGGAGGACTTCGCGTGAGCCCCGGGGATGCCCGCCGAGAGGTGTATGCCGCCCTGACGGAGATCGCGCCTGACTGCGATCCGACGACCGTGGATCCCCGTCGCCCGATCCGCGAACAGATTGAGCTCGACTCGATGGATCAGCTCAACGTGATGATCGCTCTCGGTGAGGCGACGGGCGTTGAGATCCCTGAGCGGGACTACTCTCATGTCAACAGCATCGATGGTCTCGTCACCTACCTGGTGGCGCACTCGCCGGCGTAAGCTCGAATCGTCGAGCTGGGGTTAAGGAGTCGTTCGGGCTCGGAGCGAGGTGTCGGCGTACCATCCGCGGAGGACTGCGGAACAGCATCCCGTCCACCGCGGGAGATGCTCCCTACATACGGCGACACCGGGCATCGAGGACGAGGGCACCCTTCCCCGGTGCGAAGGCGCGCACTGGGTTGAGGTCGAGCTCTGCGAGAAGCGGCTGCTCGGCGATGAGGCGCCCGACCCGCAACGCGATGTCGGCAAGAGCCGATCGGTCGGCGGCTGCGGCGCCGCGAAGTCCGTCGAGCAGTGGCCCACCCCGGAGCTCGGTCCACATCTCACGAGCGGTGGCCGGCCCGACGGGAGCAACGGCGACCCGTCGGTCACCCCAGAGCTCGGCATGCACACCGCCGATCCCAACCATCACCAGCGGTCCCGCAGCCGGATCCACGACAGCCCCGATGATGGTCTCGACACCCTCGCTGATGAGTGGCTGAACGACGCCACCGTCCATTGCGTCCTCAAGGCCGCGCGCTCGCATCGTCTTGGCGATCGTCCGAAAGGCCTCCGCTGCATCCTCGGGACTCGCCGGGCCTAACACGATCCCTCCCACATCCGACTTATGAACGATCGTACGACTCATGAGTTTGACGGCGACCGGGCCACGGAAGGCCGCCTGGGCTGACGCTGCTTCCTCAGCTGTCCGGACCACCCGCATCGGGACCTGCGGAATCCCATAGGAGGCCAACAGTGTCCAGACGCTCTGGGGATCGAGCCAGCTACCGGGCTCGGCCTCCTCGAGCACGCGAAGGGCATCGTGCCGGAGTGTATCCGCGATGGGCACGGACGGATCGGGCGCGCGTGCCCGGAAGCACTCGGCGCGCCAGGCGTTGGCGATCGACCGCACCGCGTTCTCAGGGAAATCGAACCACGGGACCGACCCGGGCGCGGCGTGGGCCGGATCATCGCCAAAACGGCAGCCGATGATCGGCACGCCCCGGCCGTTGAGGCGCTCACCAACCCCGGCGAGGGAAGTATCCGCTCCCCGGGTCGGGGTGTGGATCAGAAGCAGGGTATCCGCCGCGTCGGCATCGAGGATCGCCTCGGCGGCGTCGAGGAAGCGTTTCGCGTCGGCGCCCGCCCCCAGGTCCACCGGATTTCGTGTCCCTCCGACCAGCGAGTCGAGTGCCGCGATCTTCAGACGCGTCGGCTCGTCAAGTTCCGGCACCTCGAGGCCGATCTCCTCGCATGCGTCGGCCGCCAGGATGGCTGGGCCCCCCGCATTCGAGACGATCGCGACCCGTGGACCGGAGGGCAAGGGTTGCGTGGACATGAAGAGCCCCGCCTCGAAGAGCTCCTCCACGCTCGAGACCTCCACGATGCCGGCGAGTTGGAGCACCGCCGCCGAGGCTGTCGCGCCTGCCGCCAACGCCGCGGTGTGGGAGCTCGCGGCACTCTGGGCGACTCCGCGCCGGCCGCCTTTGAGCGCGACGACGGGCATCCTGGCGCTCACTCGGCGGCCCACATGGACCAGACGCTGGACGTCGCCGAGACTCTCCAAGTAGAGCAGCGCGACCTTCGTGGTCTCGTCGTGGACCCACCACGCAAGGAGGTCGGTGAGAGAGACATCCACTTGGTTGCCAAGGCTGACGAACGATGAAAGACCGAGATCGTGAGTCGAGCAATACGCGAGAGCTCCGAGTGCGATCCCGCCGCTCTGGGTGCCAAGCGCGATATGTCCGGCGCCCGCCATGCGGGGGGCAAAAGTCACATCGAAGCGGCGCTCGCCAGCGCAGACGGCGATACCGAGGCAATTCGGCCCCACCACGCGCATGCCCCCCGTTCCGGCCACGTGACGCAGCTCCGCTTCGAGAGCGGCGCCCTCGGGGCCGTTGTCTGCCATCGCCGCTGACAACACGACGAGCCCGCGTGCGCCGCACGCGGCAGCTTCGTGCGCTGCGGCGGGAACGTCCTCGGCCCGGACCGCGATGACGACGAGATCGGGTGATGTGGGCAGTAAGGCAAGCGACCGATAGGACCGAGTGCCGGCCACCTCGTCGGTCGCATGGTTGACAGCGTAGACATCGTTGGGGAATCCGCTCTCCAGGAGAGCCCGGAAACAGGCGCCACCCGGAGAGTCTGCGTTGCGGGATGCGCCCAGCACTGCGATCGAGCGGGGACGCATGAGGGGGGCGAGCGACGCGACGGCAGCCTCCTCGAAGCGTTCGGCGCTCGCGTCATCGAGGCGGTCGTCGGGCCGGGTGCCGAGGCGGACGATACGCAGATCACCCTGTGTGCTCTCGATGCGGGGCAGCCCGAATGTTCGGAGAGTGTGCAGCATTGCCCGCCCCGAGGGCTCGACAGCCGCCCAGAGTGCGTCGATCCCATCGTCCGCTGCGATCTCCAGAAGACGTTCCAAGAGCGCGGTCCCGACGCCCGCTTGCTGCCACGGCCGCGCCACCGCAATCGCCAACTCGGCTTCGGGCGCGCCGTGGCGTCGCTCGTAGCGTGCGATCGCGACGACGCGCTCCGCGAGGGTGCCCGCGCAGGCGACAAGCGCTCGACCCAATGGGCCGCTTGAGGCCATCGCGCGGGCCTCGACGGTGTCCGGCGGCCGCCGTACGTATCCAAAGCGAGACACGATGTCTTCGGTCGGCAGACCGGCAAAGAGGGAGGCGACCGCATCGGCGTCCCCTGGCACCGCGTCTCGCACCTGCACGCTGCGCCCGTCCCGAAGGTGCAGCAGGTCGGCTTGCCCGAGCGGAGCAGCGTCGGGGGCGCTCATTGGCGACAGTGGGTCATCACAGAGACCGCTCCGCAGCTGTCGCCAGTTGGCCCCTCGCCGGGGCACCTCGTCGTGAACGTGCTGAGACCAGGTGCGCCAAGCAAAAAGCCGAGGCGCGATTGGCTCTGTGCACGCGGCCCGCTGGGAAGGCCGACGATCACATCCACGGCGGGGAGCATAGACGCTGCGTATTCCCGGATATCTGGGCACTGGCTCATTCCCCAGAACCCAACGTCATGTCCGTACGATCATGCCGAGCTGGGAGACGACCGGCGACCGACGTTTGAGGGTGCGCTTCCGTCCACGCCACGGGATCGTCGTGACTCCCACGCTACCCGTGCGGCGAGTCTGCCTCCGAAGTGCTGCCGTGCCGACGGTGCAGTTGAGGCACGGTCAGTATGCGATCTCCATCGCCCCGTTGACGGGGCGGCCTACGCACCGATTTCACCTCGGCGAAGCTTCCGATAGAGCTCGAGTGATTCGCGAACGATGGTAATCGCCTCCTCAGCGCCAAGAGGGTCTTCGATGACCACTTCCTTATGTTCCAAGACCTTGTAGTCCTGGAAGAAACGCATCATCTCGCGCAGGACATGCCCGGGAAGTTGGTCGTGGCGCGTGTACTCGTTCACCGCGGGGTCATAGATGTTGACGGCAACGATCTTGTCGTCGATGCCCTTGTCGTCGCGCATCCGCATCACACCAATGGGGCGTGACATGACGATGCTGAGCGGAACGACGGGTTCCTGCCCCAGCACGAGGACGTCGAGCGGATCGCCGTCGTCGCAGAAGGTTCGCGGAATGAATCCGTAGTTGGCCGGGTAGTGAACCGCGCTGTAGAGGACCCGGTCGAGCTTCAGCATGCCGATCTCTTTGTCGAGCTCGTACTTGTTCTTGCTGCCTTTCGGGACCTCGATGACGACGGGGAACGCCTCGTCGACCTGCTCGTCGTCAATGTAAATGTCATGCCAGGGGTGCACTCGGTCCTCCGACCTCGATAGACGCGGCATCCTATTCGGTTCGGCGCCACCGGCTTCCGCTTGTTGGGACGAATCGGTCGGGTGGTCGCGCCAGCGGTCTCTCCGGTCGGCGGCAACCAGCCCTCGCGACGATGGGCGGCGCCCGAGGGTACCGGGTGACGGGGTATCGTGGCTCTGCACCTTCGACGCGTCGAGCGCCCGAGGTGTTCTCCCTGACGAAAGACCGTGGACGGCACATTGCGACCAGATTTCGTGCGCAGCGATAGCGGCGGGCCTCGCGGCCGCCACCTCCCCCTTTGGGCGGGCAGGTGAGCACACGCCGTCTTGCCACGGCCTGGGAGACTCACGCTCAGAACGATCCGTACTGGGCCATCATTCCCGCGGATGGCACCGCCGGGGGTGGGTGGGATGTTGAGGCGTTCTTTCGGTCTGGTGAGGCGGACGTTGACGCTGTTCTCAAACAGGCCGCCGCGTTGGGCCTGACCGTGCGGCTGACGCGAGCTCTCGACTTCGGCTGCGGCGTTGGCCGCCTCACCCAAGCGCTCGCGGCGCGCTGTGAGACGGCGGTCGGGGTTGACGTGTCACCATCGATGCTCGACTTGGCCCGAGGTCACAACCGGTTTGGTGATCGTTGTGAGTACCTCCACAGCACGTCTGCGGATCTCGACGCACTTCCCTCCGGTGAGTTCGACATCATCGTTTCGCTCATCGTGTTGCAGCACATCCCGCCGCGAACGTCACGTCGACTCATGGCCGCCTTCGTCCGGGTCCTTGCACCGGGTGGCCTCCTGGCATTCCAGTACACCGGTCGCCGTCGCAGCCGACTGCGGCGTGTGAGTGCCCCAACGCGGCGGTTCCTGATGGCGGTCTTACCCGAGCGCGTCGGCAATGGGCTTTACCGAAGGTTGACGGGACGGCTCGCGCCGATCGAGATGTTCGGTATGTCGTCGCGGCGAGTCGTTGCGCTCGTGGAGCGGGCCGGAGGGCGTGTTGTCGGCGTCGTCCCTGACGGCTCAAGCGACCAGCTCGAGAGTTTTCGCTACTTCGTCACCGTGGCTCAACCCGCGGATGCTCCCGGACCGTGAGCACTGGGTGAGGCACGTCGGGTCTTCGTCGCTGGCGCCCGTCGACGAGTTGGGAAGAGTCGTGTTCTGCGATGGACAGCCAAGTGATTCGTTTCGTCAGTCGCCACCCCGTACGTCCGTGAATGAGTTCACTCCCCACCACACCGGCGTTCCGTGTCGGAGGGGCGCGACGGGAGCTATCCTCCCACCGGATCCGCCCGGCCACGGCGATATCAATGAATCGAAAGGGACGCTCGTGCAGACCAAGATCCTGCTCACCGAAGACCAGATGCCCACGCAGTGGTACAACGTCATCCCCGATCTTCCCGCGCCGCCGCCCCCGCCGCTTCACCCCGGAACACACCAGCCCGTTGGGCCAGACGACTTGGCGCCGATCTTTCCGATGGCGCTGATCATGCAAGAGGTGAGCCAGGACCGCTACATCGACATTCCCGGCGGAGTGCTCGACGTCTACCGGCTGTGGCGGCCATCGCCGCTCTTTCGTGCCCACCGTCTGGAGAAGGCGCTCGATACACCGGCGCGCATCTACTACAAGTACGAAGGCGTTAGTCCCGCGGGTTCTCACAAACCGAACACCGCCGTTCCCCAGGCGTACTACAACCACCAAGAGGGCATCACCAAGCTCACCACCGAGACCGGGGCCGGGCAGTGGGGGACGGCACTTGCGTTTGCCACCGCTCAGTACGGCATCGAGTGTGAGATCTGGCAGGTCGCGGCGTCCTACCGCGCCAAGCCGTACCGGCGAGTGATGATGGAGATCTACGGAGCGACGGTACATTCCAGCCCGTCTGACGTAACCGACTACGGGCGGTCACTCCTGGCGGAGGCGGCCGACCATCCCGGCAGCCTTGGCATCGCCATCTCCGAAGCCGTCGGCGCTGCGGTGGCTGACCCCAACACCCGCTACGCCCTTGGCAGCGTGCTGAACCACGTCCTCTTGCACCAGACGGTCATCGGTGAAGAGGCGCTCCTGCAGCTTGCGATGGTGGGGGAGACACCCGATGTTCTCGTCGGCTGCACGGGCGGCGGTTCGAACTTCGGCGGCCTGGCCTTCCCGTTCCTGCGCGAAAAGCTGGCAGGAAAAATGAACCCCATCATCCGCTGCGTTGAGCCCGCTGCGTGCCCGAGCCTCACCAAGGGCGAGTACCGCTACGATTTCGGCGACACCGCGGGCATGACCCCGTTGATGAAGATGCACACGTTGGGACATGACTTCATCCCGCCATCCATCCACGCGGGTGGCCTGCGCTACCACGGGATGTCGCCGCTCGTCTCGCACATCTACGAACTGGGCCTAGCGGAAGCCGAGGCCATCTCACAAACCGAGTGCTTCACCGGCGCGCTCACTTTTGCCCGTTGCGAGGGCATCGTGCCGGCACCGGAGCCCACCCACGCGATTGCCGCGGCGATCCGTGAAGCGAATCTCTGCAAGGAAAGTGGTGAGGAGAAGGTCATCCTCACCGCGCTGTGTGGCCATGGGCACCTGGACCTCGCGGCGTACGAGAACTTCCTGGCGGGTGAGATGACCGACTACAACCTGACTGACAAAGAACTGGCCGACGCACTGGCCACCGTGCCGGTGATGGGCTGAGATAGAAGCCACCCGCCTGACACTAACCGCTCCGGAATAGTGTTCTTCGTGGAGATGCCAGGGGAGTTCCGCCATGGGCAAAGTTCGCGTCAACGCTTTTACGATTTCCGCCGACGGCTTCGGCGCCGGGGCGGATCAGAGTCTCGATAAGCCGCTCGGCGTCGGCGGCACACAGCTGCACCAATGGTTCTATCCGACGCGAACTTTTCAGAAACTGTTCGGAGACGGCGAGGGCGAGACGGGAATCGACAACGATTTTGCCGAAACGAGCATGGAGAATGTCGGCGCATGGATCATGGGCCGCAACATGTTCGGCCCGGTGCGCGGGCCTTGGCCGGACGGGGAATGGAAGGGCTGGTGGGGGCCGAACCCTCCCTATCACGTGTCGGTGTTTGTGCTGACCCACCATGAGAGAGTGCCGCTCGAGATGGAGGGCGACAACGTTTTCACTTCGTTACTGGCGGTATCCAGGAAGCGCTCGCCCGCGCCAAACATGCGGCGGGAGACAAGGATGTGCGCATCGGCGGCGGCCCGGCCACGGTTCGGCACTATTTGAAAGCCGGACTGATCGACGAGATGCATATCGCGGTCTCGCCCGTTCTGCTCGGCAACGGCGAGCCGCTGTTTGCCGGAATTGATCTGAAAGCGCTCGGCTATGAATGCGCAGAATACTTGCCGTCTACAAAGGCGGCGCATTTGGTGATCAGGAAGGTAGCGTGAAGGCCCGCCCGGGCGTGGGAAACACCCGGGCAGGTAGCGCGAGCCTACTCCGCGCGCGGCGTGATCGGGTTAGCGGTCTGCGTTCGCCGTGGGATTGGAACGAGCGCCACGTTGACGGGTGCTCACGCCGATGTGATGATGCACCGCAGATGGCCAACCCGTCATGCCACCTGCCCGGCGGCTCGGGAACATCGTGAGTTGCGACGAAGTGGGCGTGCAACGCGCCATGATCTCCTAGATCGGGAAATGGGCCTGGTCCACCTTATGCGTGTGGAGAGCGGCATGGAGGCCGAGATGGTCTGTGCGCTCTTGCGCGAGTACGACGTTCGGTGCATCGCCGCCGGTCTCGGCTTTACGACTCGCGGTGGTATTGACGACGTGCTTGCCGCGGGGCGAAATCTCGCCCGTGACCAGTTTGCTCCTCAGCAGGTCCTGGTTCATGAGGATGACCTAGAGCTGGCCAAACAGGTACTTGCCGCCCCGATCGACGGTGATGACACAGAGTCGGAAGCCTAAGCTGGTACGAGCAGACGAACTCACGGAACCACGCCACCGTGACCGTCATACGTCGTGCGGTGGCAACGACGCCAGGAGGTGACCGCGATGCGTGTTGCGGCGTTCAACGTGGAGAACCTGTTCTCGCGAGCCAAAGCACTGAACCAAGAGACATGGAGTGACGGGCGGGGAGTGCTCGAGCGCTACGAGCAGCTGAGTTCCCTTCTCAACGAAGTGACCTACACGGCCCCGATCAAGCGATCAATTCGACGTTTACTTGTGGAGCTCGGCCTTGAGAAACGCGATGACGCTGGGGAGTGGGCGATCCTGCGACAAAACCGCGGGCGATTGGTGCGGCGATCCGCGGGTTCACTTGATGTCGTTGCGGACGGACGAACCGACTGGCTGGGATGGGTCGAGCTCAAGACCGAGACGGTCAACGCTCGCGCGACGGAACACACGGCGATGGTCATCCGCGACGTTGGAGCAGATGTGCTCGGTGTGGTCGAGGCCGAAAATCGCATCACACTCCGGCGATTCTCCTCACGGATGCTCGAGGCGGTTGGCGGCCGACCATACGACCACGTCATGGTTATCGATGGCAACGACGAGCGCGGCATCGACGTCGGTTTGATGACCCGAGCTGAGTATGAGATCGAGTCGGTCCGCTCCCATGTCGACGACCTCGACGCAACGGGCCGCATCTTTAGTCGCGACTGTCCCGAGTACCGTATTGCGACCCCGGGTGGCGCACGGGTCGTTGTGCTGGTCAACCACCTCAAGAGCAAGGGCTATGGCTCGACACGTTCATCGAACGCGCTTCGTGAGCGCCAGGCCCGCCGCATCGCGCAGATCTACCGCCGCCTACGGAAGGAAGGCGAGGGTAACGTTGTCGTCTGCGGCGATCTCAACGACACTCCCGACGCCCGTCCGCTCGCCCCGCTTTTCCGCACGGACCTTCGTGACATCAGTGAGCATCCCGCGTTTGTGTCGGATGGCCGCCCCGGCACGTATGCGAACGGGACCAAAGGCCAGAAGCTGGACTACGTCCTTCTCTCTCCCGCCATGTTCGCGCGTGTGACAGGGGGAGGGGTGTTTCGCCAAGGGGTTTGGGGGGGAACCAACGGCACCCTCTTCCCGCACTATCCAACCATGACGAGAGCCGTGCATGCCGCCAGCGATCACGCCGCCCTCTACGCCGATATCGACATGTGACTGACGCGAGTTTGGAACGGCGCCCGGACCGCGGGTTCTTAGAGAGCCGAGTCCGGGGCACGCTCCTCGAAGAGAGTGATCTGGAGATCGGCTGGCGCGTCGAGTCGCGAGTTGAGTGAACGCCAGGGAGTCGTCGTGGGAGGTGCGATGAGGGTGGCCCCGGCATCGATGAGCACCGACGTCATCGTCGTGGTGTCGTTCACTTCGAATGCCACCCGAATCTTTGGGCTGATCTGATGGCCGACCTCGACCTCGTCGATCATTCGTTTCTGTGCGGAGTTGACCAGCTCAAGCGTGGCTTGGCCGGCGTCGAGGATGACGACGCGTGCATCTCCGGCACCGGTGAACGCGGCCCGCTCGGGAAGGCCGAGGGCATCGCGGTAGAACGCGAGTGCTTTTGGGAAGTTGTCGACCTCAACGACGAGGCGCAACTGACGGACCGGTGGTTGGGACGGGTGCATATCCATCGAGCGAACCTAACCCTGTCAGGTCCTTGCGTCCAGGCCTGCCGCCCTGGTCGGTAAGGGGTTGGTTAAGGACGCCGCTTCGGGACGGAGCAGCACACGGTGTGGGGCACAATGGGCCCCGTGAGTTCACATGCCCAGCCAGGTGGAGCACGCGGTCGTCGTCGTGCGGTGGCGTTTGTGGTGGGGTTGGTCTTGGCTGACGCGGCGGTGGTCATTCTCGCCCTGCCGGCCATCTACCGAGAGTTCTCCACGACCGTCGCGGAGGTCGCTTGGGTCGTTACCGCGTACAACCTTGCTCTTGCGCTAGCGGCTATTCCGTCGGCACTGCTCGTTCGGCGCATTGGTGCCGCTCGGCTCTGTTCCCTGGGCATCGGCCTCTTCGCGCTTGCCTCCCTCGTTTGCGCACTGGCACCCTCGCTTGGTGTGCTGATCGGCGCCCGCGTGGGACAAGGGCTCGCCGGGGCCGTTGCCGTGTGCGCGGCGCTTGAGCTTCTTCCCACCCTCGGCGGGGGGGATCGTGAGGCAGCGCGCCTGTGGGCCATTGCCGGTGTCGCGGGTGCGGCGCTCGGCCCGGCGGTTGGTGGAGTGGTCACCCAACTGTTGTCCTGGCAGGCGGTCTTCGCGTTGCAGGTGCCGTTGGCACTGGCTGCGCTCGTGCTCATCGGATTCGATCGTGAGACAACGGCCCCTGTGGCGTCGGGCCGGCCTCACCTTGCGGCAAACGTCGCCCTCGCCCTGTTGTCTGCCGGACTCACGGCGGCGCTGTTTCTGATCGTCCTGCTGCTCATCGAAGGGTGGCGCCTGTCCCCGATAGCCGCCGCGCTTGTGGTGTCGGTACTTCCGGCGGCGTCAATCGCCGCGGGGCCACTCGAACGGCGCGTTGGGAGCGCCCGGGTCCGTGCTGCCGCGGGTGCGCTCGTGGGTGCCGGGGGCCTCGCGGCGTTGGGGGTCATGCCGGGGTCCGGGTGGTGGTGGACGGTGCCCGCGCAGGTGCTCGTGGGTATTGGTTTGGCCCTGTCGTTTGGCGCGCTGACGGAAGCCGCCCTTGCGGGTCGGTCACGCCAAGCGCTCCACGGTGGGGTCACAATCGCATCACGGCACGCGGGAATCGTCCTTGGACTTCTCCTCCTGGCCCCGGTGTTCGTTGCCGACCTTGACCGGCAGCGTTCCCAGGCGGAACAACGGGGCGTGCAGCTTGTCCTCGCCGCCGACATCACCCCGTCCACCAAGCTCACGCTCGCCACGCGTCTTGCCGCGGATGTGCGGCGTGAGCCGGGGCGTCTGCCGGACGTACGTCGCACCATCAACGCCATTGACGCCGACACGGACGAACGCCCTGCACTTGCCGGGCTGGCCGACCGTCTGGACGAACGCCTCGACTCGGCCGCTACGAGTTCGTTCTCACGGTCATTTCTGTTTGCGGCGTTGTTCGCCCTGGCGGGGCTTGTTCCGATCGCTTTGGCGCGCCAGGTGAGACTGTGAAGTCGCGGTGGGCAGTGGCGGGCGCACTGGTTGTCGGGATCGCGCTGCCGGGCACGTACCTGGCCTTGGGTGGGGGTACCTCGGACGACCCGGTTTTTGCCAATCCGTGCGCGTCACGAGAGTGGACCAATCCCAATGACCTTGAAGAGACTGCTCAGCGAGTGATTCTGTCGGCGCTCGACGGTGCTGCCTGTGACGTGGGGGTCCCCCGGGAGGAGCTTGTCCTGGCACTGGCGAGTGAGTCCTCACGGGCGGCGTTTGCCACGAAGTACCGGCTCGATACGGACGAGCTCGACCGCGCGACGCGTCGCGGGCTTGAGCGGTCGATCGCCGACGCCGAACGTGCGGCCGCCATTGACGGCCTGCCTGCCGACATCTTGCGCCAAGCGGCTCAAGGCGCGACGTTCCAAAACGTGCTCGACCTCGTCGAACTCCTCGGTTAGAGCGCCTTCGGCCCGTTTCGCGATCGGAGACAAGACTCGGTGCTGCCAACCATGACGTGTTACGGAGGGCGTTCGGCTCTGGCGAGAGTCGTGGGTGGGGATTTCTGGCTTCATCCGCGATGGGGCGACGACTCGCACAACGCCTCCCGTTGCTTGTCATGTCCCTGGTCTTTGCGGCATGCGGCGGAGGGGCCACGCCACCGACCGACGTAAACGGACGCATCATCCTCGTCGGTCTGGTTGCGCCACTCGTTGCGGGATGCGGTGGCTCCTCTTCGTCGGCGCCCCAACCATCGGACGCACCCGGCGCGAGGCACACCCCTCACCCGATTTCAGAGCCAGACTCTTGCCCGGGTCTTGCCCAACAACACTCGCAAGGGTGGCGCACGATTTGTCCTTCGCAATCCTCTCCCGGATGGACGAACGCTCGTGATGACCGGCCAGATCAACTTTCGAACGAGCAGCGGGAACCACGCTTCTTCAAGTGGAGTCACCGGAAGGGGCCCTCACCAAGGGGCGACAACTCGCCTGGCAGAAGGCGGCCATCGATGAAGGCGATATCCCTGGTCTGACAGAGGCTATGGCTCAGCGAAAGCGTCCAGGGGTCGCGTGGGTGTCGCGGACGGCGGCGCTTGACGCCGGTCCGATCGACCAATCGATTGCGGTGCTCAAAGCTTGCCGCGCCAAAGCCCGAGAATCCGCCACTCATTCGGCAGGGTGACAACGCGTTTTTGCGTCGTGATGTCGTCGACGGAGTGGCGGTGGAGGTCTTTCGCGTGGGCGAAACCCAGATGACGGTCACCACGGACGATGCGACCATGGTCCGGTTCAATGCGCGCATCGGCACGGCGCAACGTACCGGGAGCATCGCGTTGAGTGCGCACGCGCCCCAGCGCATCACTCTTCCGCAGCTGTCAACCGTCGTCGCGCTCGAGACCATCCTGCCCCTCTACCGGGAGCTGACGAGCCGACCTGGGGAAAACGGCTAGTTCTGGGGCAGGACCTCACGCACGGGCACGACGACGTGAGGCAGGTCGGCTGTCTCGGGAGGCGCATCATCAGCAGTGATCAGGTTGCGGCCCTGCGTTTCGGGGAGGCCACGAAGCAAGAAGATGGCAGCGATGAGCGCGCCACCCAGGATCAACATGGCCAATGACGTATCCACGACTCCCGACAACGCGCCGAGGAGAGCAAGGCCGAGCGAACCTGCAGCCACTTGGCAGGAAATGACAATGGAGCTCAGCGTGGCCCGGAGTTCGGTGGGGAAGAGCTCAGCGGCGTAGGCGAGGGTGACGGTAACGAAGCATGCCCCGGCAGCAACGTTGAGAAAGAACCCGGGGATGAACAATGAACGCTGACCGGTAAAGATCAGCACGGTCCCCACGGCGCCAAGGATGTAGGCAACCGCCACTATCGGCCGTCGACCGGTGCGGTCGCTGACCGGCCCGCCGAGGAGAAATCCCACGACGCCGAAGACGCCGGCGGCGATCACGATCCAGGTAAAGCGGTCGCTCCACCCATATGTGTTCTGGGCCAGGTCAGCCGCATAGAAAAACGCCGACGTTTGGCCAAAGCCAAATGCGCTCACCAGAGCGACGGTCTTGAGGAGCGTACGGCGGTGGACCGCGCCAACGCGCGGCCAGAACGACTCTTGGAGACGGTGTTGTGTTCGGGCTACGACAAATGCACGTGTCTCCTGAAGGTTGCGTCGTAGGTACACCACGATCCCGAGCGGAATCAACGCAAACAGATAGAACAGTCGCCAACCCAGCGTGGTTAGCGGGATGAGCAGCATCAGCAGGCCGACGGCACCGAACCCTATGCCCGACACCACGCCGAGGACCGAGATTCCCGCTCCTCGCCGGTGCGGCCGGAACTCCTCGGCGATGACCAGGTTTGCCAACGCGGCCTCGGTGGCCAAAAAGACCCGGGCCAGCATCTGCAGCGCGACAAAGACGACGATGCCCGTCGCGAGCGACGTGAGGCCGGTTGCGATCGTGAAGAGTCCCAGTGAGACGAAAAGCAACGTCCGTCGCCCCCACCGGTCGGCCATGCGAAGCACGGGGATGCTTGCGAGCGACGCCAATCGGATAATGGCGACCCCGACGGCGAACGTACCGATGCTTTGCCCGAGGCCTTCGGCCAGTACTGGCGCCGCGAGTGTAAGCAATGCGACGTCGTAGGTCTCGAAAAAACCCGTCAACGCGAGCGGCAGGAGAACACGTCGTTCGTGTGCAGTGAAGCGGTCTCTGTTGGCGCGTGCCGTGGCGTGGTCCTTGTCTCCCGCCCGCCGAAGCGGGTGATTTCACGAGGGAAACGGGAGCGGTCCATCGCGGCACAAATGCCTGAAGCGCAAGGCTACCCCGATTCGTCGGAATTGACTACTTCGGCCGTGCGGCGCTCGCGGTGCGTCCGGTGCCGACCGTAAGCTCAGTCGCTGCTCACGTGCACCCCGCAACCGACGTGAGGACCGTCAACCTGCGCCGATGGCAGAAGACGGCCCTCGATGCATTCCACGACCGCGTCCACTCGGATTTCCTTGCCGTCGCCACGCCTGGGGCCGGCAAGACGACGCTGGCCTTGGTGGCTGCGCGCCAAAACCTGGCCGCCAGATCTCGCCGAAAACTCATCGTCGTCGCGCCCACCCAGCACCTCAAGGGGCAGTGGGCCGACGCAGCCGAAGCGCTCGATCTGCAACTGGAAACCAGCTGGAACACACGCGACGGGATGCCGCCGGCCGATTCACATGGCTTGGTGACGACGTACCAGCAAGTGGCCGCCAGCGCCGCTTCCTTTCGCTCCCTCGCCGATGATGCGTTCGTCGTGCTCGACGAGGTGCACCATGCGGGTGATGACCGTGCATGGGGGGAAGGCGTCACAACGGCGTTCGCGGGCGCCTTCGTTCGATTGTGCCTCTCGGGGACGCCGTTTCGTTCCGACACCCGGGCGATTCCCTTCGTGCGCTACGACGACGACGGTATGGCCCAACCCGATATCGAGTACGGCTATGGCGAGGCACTGACCGATCGTGGTGTGGTGCGACCGGTGCGGTTTCCGCGGATGGACGGGGAGATGGAGTGGATCGAACCCGACGGGTCAAACTCCAGCGCGTCGTTCGAGGATGCTCTGGATTCGGCCCGATCGAGCAGGCGACTTCGTACCGCACTGTCGACCGATGGCGAGTGGCTTCCCCATGTTCTGAGACGGGCTCACCGACAACTACTGGATGTGCGTCGCGGCCATCCCGGGGCGGCTGGTCTTGTGATCGCCATCGATCAGAACCACGCCCGGGCGATAGCCGAGGTCCTTCGCCGCGTCACGGGGGTGGCCCCCGTGCTCGTCGTTTCGGAGGACCCCGATGCGTCGCAGCGGATCGCCCGCTTTACGCATGGGACCGACGCGTGGTTGGTTGCGGTTCGCATGGTGTCGGAAGGCGTCGACATCCCTCGGCTTCGCGTTGGGGTCTTTGCCAGCACCACAACGACGGAGCTTTTCTTTCGCCAGGCTGTCGGTCGCCTGGTGCGATGGACGCGGGGTTTGGGTCCCCAGCCCAGCTACATGTTCATTCCCGACGATCCCCGCCTGCGCGCCCATGCGTTTGCGATCACCAAACAACGCCGTCACAGTCTGCGGACCGATGGAAGTGGCGAGGGGCTTCTCGACGAGCCGCTCATCGATGAGCTGGTCGTGAGTGAGGCATTGGACGAGCAATTGTCCTTGTTCAGCGCGGTCTCGGCGGTTGCGGTGGGGGCTCCGTCAGTCCATCGCGTCGAAGACGCTCTGCCGGCAATGACCAGCCCCCGCGAGGATGATGAGGGCGTTCCTCTCGATCTTGACCCGCTGCCGCGCTTCGCGTCCGCGGCGGACAGGGACAACGAGCCCCCTCCCGGTGGGTACCGTAAGTACCGCTCGGATCTCCGCGATGCGAACGCCGCCCTGGCACGGAGCATTGCGCAACTGACCGGCCTGTCACACGCGCAAGTCAACGGTGAGCTCAATCGCCGCGTGGGGCTTGGTCGCATCACTGAGGCAACGGTCACCCAACTCGAACGGCGCCGCGATCAGGCGACGGCGTGGCTTCGAACCGCCTAGTGCGGCCGTGTGTGCGGCGCGAGATCTACCGTATCGCTCGCCAGGTGGCGCACGCGGCGGAAACGGTTATCACGATGGCGCTCGTCACGCACCACGTGCAGATCGCGTCGATTACCCAAAGTTCCACATACGTGAGCCAGAGGGAGAACCCGACACCGACAATCCCGGCAAACACGCCAAGGAGTCGGCCCACGTTTCCGGCGAGCAGGCTGGAGAGGAGAAGCGCCCCGTAGCCAAAGATTCCCAGCACGGGCACCGGGATGCCGGCCAGCTCGGCGTATGCGCTCGATTGAACGGTGGCGCAACTGCCACCGACGACACATGTCGGTGAATCACCCCGAAGGCGAACGACCGTGAGATAGGTTGCGATCGCGAGGCCGATACACGCAAGCATCGCAATGGCGATGCGAAGGCGTCTCTCGACTCGTGTGTCGCTATTTGACAGCGTTTACCGCGGACGCGAACTCCGCGAGATTCCGGTAGTCGCGAATAGGAACCGTGCCCTTGGGACCGGTGACGATGAACGAGGGCGTACTGGTGACCCTGTCGTTCTGGGCCTGTTGGGCAGCCCGGGCCACTGCGGTTTGCGCATCGGAAGCGGTTCGATCCCGTTCGAACGCGCCGAGGTCAAGACCACTCGCCTTTGCCGCCTCGGTGATCAGTGCATCCGAGAGCCAGCCACTGTTCTCGCCCTCCTGTTTGTCAAAGGCGTACTCCAGGAACTGCCACTGCTTGTTCTGTATTCCCGCGGCCGCGGAGGCAACGGCCCCACGAACAGAGTCGTCGCCGATGAAGGTCAACGGACGAAAGACCAGACGCGCGGTTCCGGGGCGGACGTAGCGTTCGATCAACGTCGGAATGGTCTGGGATGCAGCTTCGGCGCAGAAGGGGCACTGGAGATCGGCGTACTCGACGATTTGGACGGAGGCACTCTCCGGGCCAAGGGTGTCGCCCTTCTGGGGGATGCCAGCGATGTCGAGCCGAGTGCCGGTGGCACTGTCTGACCCGCCTCGCGCACTGATGGCGGCCAGAACGATCGTGGCGACAATCGCCAACGCAACAGTGGCGAGAAGCGCTCGTCGAGGAACGCGTGAGCCGGCCATGGTGCTCACGACGCACCAAATGACGCGACGCTGTCACGCCGCGACCGGAAAGGTGTCGTGGTGCGGCGCTGAGGTGGTGAACGCCGGAGGATGATGCGGTGCCCAGCTGCAACAAACATGACCCAAATCTATCGGAGTCCGTGTTCGCGCCAAAGCCTGACTGTCACCCACAAAGGAACTGCGGATTGATGCGACGTCACGTGCCTCAGGACCGCAAAGACAGCTTCTGGTCAGATCAACAGAATTGACGATGCCGACACGGCTAGGCGGCGTTGGAGGTCAGCGCAAGAGACAGTTGGCGCGGAGCGGTCTGAGGTTCGCTTGTCCGACAGAGCCGCTCGAGCATTCGTGCCGCGATGGGGCTTTCGACGCTGATCTGCGAAATTGCCTCGTCGATGTGCGCGTCGCGGTTCGCAAGCTGCTCCCACCCGACGCCGTGATCACGGAGCTGATCAATCACGGTGGAAAGCGTCGCCAGGCCGATCAGTAGCCCTCGCGGTGTCGAGCCTGTTCGTGTGGCCCGAACGAGGGAGAGAGGGCTGCACCCGACCAGATTGGCGATCGTGGTCGTATCGAGTCCTTCGGTGCCAAGGCGCTCCCGGAGATCCGCGGCGCCGGAACAGGCGTGTGCGACGACGGAGAGTGAGAATGCTGGTGCGGTTGACATGAGTGAATCATAGACAATTTCACGAGAAAAAGCGAACACATGTTCGTCTCACGGTTTCGGCGCGCAGCGTCAGCATGTGGAGTAGCGGTAGGTGGGGGAGTCGGGGCGGGTGACGTCGCGATCGCGCTGCACGACGCTTGCCTGGGAACCGATCGCTATGCAGGCCGCGCGGTAGCCGCTCGCGTCGTACTCGACATCGAGCACCGATGCGCCGAACAGCGACCTGTAGCGATCACACTCGGCGAAACGACCGCACTCTTCGGCGACGGCGAAATCGAAGCCGATGGTTTGGCGTGAGGTCATCGCGTCGAGCTGCGGAGTGTTCTTTTGGCCCACCGCGAGGCCGCGGCGGTGTGCCTCTTTTGTGAGGAGCCGGGCGTATTCCTCCGCGTCGGCCTGGCCGAAGGGAACGCGCCCGGCGAGCGGCGTGTCATCGAAACGCGTCCATGAGTCGAGATTGTCGATCTCGACCCCGCGAAAGCCCTTTCGACCGCAGGTGTCGAGCATTGCCGCGACCCACGCGGTTGCCCGTCGACGCGTGTCGTCCGTGCTGATGTCGATGAGGTACTCACCTCCCCAATTGGGGTCGTCACCGAGATCCTGGAGGACGAGGTCCGGCGGCCAGTTGCCCCGTTCATCCGGCCGATCCACCGCGGGCTCGTCCGCCTGCGTCTGAAAACCGTTGACGTAACAGATGGAGTAGAGGTCGGGAGCGGGTTGCCCCGCGAACCAGTCACGAATGACCACCCGCGTCCCGGTGGGCGGCGGGTAGTCACCGTCGATTTGGTAGTCGAACTGCGCGTTGGCCGGCGGTGCCACCCAGTTGCGGGCCGGTGTGTCGTCGTCGTTTGTCCCGCAGCCCACAAGGCTCACTGCGAGGCATGCACATGCGATGAGGCGGCAACGTTTGGTCACGAACGTCATTGTGGCGGAACAGTGGGCCGACAATCCGGTCAAGTCTGGCGAAGAACGGTCGATGACAAAGGGATGCTTAATGCCGCCCGCATTGTGGATCGTGGACGCCTGCTGATGGGCCTTCTTGTCGTCCTTCCTGTCGGAGTCATCATCGCCGGACCCTCCGGGTCAACGGCGCCTGCGCCGGCACCGGTTGAGTGGACCGCGCAACACGACCCCACGGGCACCGATGCTCACAGTGAGGATGCGTCTCAGGTCCTTTCCCCCGAGGAAGTGCTTGAAGCGATGGCGAAAGCGTCGAACGGCACTCCTTCAGGTGGCGGAGCATCCGCGATACCGGTTGCTGCCCGCACGGAAGCCGTGGAGGCGCCTGGCGAAGTTGAGGGCGAAGCAACCACGCCGCTGCCGGTGAGCTACGTCGCTGGAACACCCCCGGCGGCCGACCTTGCGGCGGTCCTCCGCCAATCCGAAAAGCGAAACACCCCGCAGGCTGCGCCGCCGACCGGTTCGGCCGGCGCCCAGGCGCTGGTCCGCAGTCCCAACATTCGCTTCACCCGTCAGTCACAGGTGATCGATCTCACCAGTGGCCAAGTCGACCCGCGTATCGTCGACCTGCTCAGCTGGATCGTCTCTCGACACCAAATCACGATCACCTCGATGCGGACTGACCACAGCATGTACGTCGCCGGGACCGGGCGCGTCAGCGCGCACAAGCTGGGACGCGCGGTCGACATCGCCGTGGTCGATGGTCAAAGCTGCAACGGGGTGCCCAGTAGTCCGTGCGCACGACTTTATGAGGAGATCGTCAACCAGCTGCGCGGGACGCAATATCAACCATCCCAGGTCATCCACGGCTACGACCCGTGGCCGAGCGAGAGTTGGAACTTCGCCATGGGCAATCACAACGACCACATCCACGTCGGGTACTGACCCGCGAGGCGGTTCGGATCATCACCTGTGTGACGGACCAGCGCGGTCCGCCACACAGGTGAGTAAACGTCCCCTAGCGGTAGAGGGTGCGGATACCCGCAAGGTCGTCGCTCCCAAGCGCGCAACGCGCGGTCTGGTACGACGGGAACATCACGGCAGCGCGGTCCCTCGAGTGATCGAGGCCGGCGACATGACCGTTTTCATGTAGGAAAACCGACTGTGCGTCAAACGCACTGCCGACCTGCTGGCAGCCGCTGGTCCAGTCGACCTGCGTTGACATCGCCATGTCGGCTTCGTCGGTAGTCGAGCTTGACCAGGTCACGCCGAGCGTTCCCTGTTCGAGCGGCGCCCAGCTGACGTCGTTGTTGCCATCGAAGGTCTGGTTGCCGCATTCGGCCACCAGCGACGGGCAACGGGAGGTGATGCCGCCGTATTGGAACCCGAAGCGGGAACCGGCGGCCCCCCACGTCGAGTGGGTCGCCGTGAGCTCGGCTTCGCCGTTGACCGGCTCACCTGCGGGGTTGTCGTTCTGGACCACCGGCAGCTGATCCCAGACGAGCCCCGTGAATGAGAACCCTGAGCGGCGGGGGCCACGAGTGGGCCGTAGGGCGGCCGCACGGGCGTTCTGTCCTGCGAGGGCGCGCTTCTTCGCCGTTGCGACCGACTGTCCTGGTTGGACCGCAACCAGAATGTGGACGTTCGCAACCTGGCCGTCAATGGTCTTGACGCCTTCCGCCGAGACGATGCGCTGTCCGGCAGACGCGTGGAAGCGGCGATGGCCATGATGCCGGCGGTCGCCATGAGCAGAGTCAAGCGACGCCAGGTGGCGCGTCCAGTGGGCGCGCCTACGCGTCGCGCATTCGTGTCCTCCATGCACCGGCGGCAAGCGACAGGACAATCCATCCCGCCACGATCACTGCCGCAGTGCCACGACCCAGTCCAGGGTTGTTGAGCACCTCATCCGCACCCAATGGGCGGAAGCGTTCGAGGGCATTGATGCTCACCACATGACGCAACGGCCCCAGGAATGATGCGGCTCCGAGGAGCGGCCCGGCGATGAGAAGCCATGCAACCACGACCGTGGTTGACACCGATGCGTTGGCAAAGAGTGCGCCGATGCCGAGACCGACAGCCGCGCTGAAGGCGACCGCAAGTGCGTAGAAGCCGCTCCAGCGTGCCACGTCATCCATCGAGAGGGCTGTTGTGCCGTCGGCACCGAGGAATCCGGCGATTGTCGCGAGCGCTACGGCCAGAGCGGTGAACGCAAACGCGACAACCAAGATCGCGGGATAGCGCACGCCAAACAGTGTGATGCGCGAGCGACCGGTGGCGACCAGATCACGAAAGACACCGGCGCGGACGTCGCTCCCGCCGGCGCTGGCGGCGAGCGCGCTGGCACCCAACACCATGTAGAACGCGGCACCGCTCATGAGCGTGTAGTACGCGTCACGGCCTCCCACAGGTCCAAACTCGCTCGGGTCGTTGGCATGGAGGGCGGCGGTGACGATGAGGCCGATGATGATGACGCCGACGGTGAGGACGGCAGTGGTGATGATGAGACCCCGTTGGCGTCGCAGTTTGAGCAGTTCTGCGCCGATCATGCGGGTGGCATCGCCTCCCCTCATGACTCACCCCCGAGTCGTGAGGTGAGTTCCAGGAAGCGTGATTCCAGGCTGACCTTAACCTGGCTCAATTCCAAGACGTCGATGCCGGCGGTGACGAGTAGGCGGTTTGCGGCGGCGGGGGAGGATGCGGCATCGGCGAGCTCGAGGATAAGGCCGTCCGGTGTTTCGGATGCGGAGTGAACGAACTCCACGGCGCTCAAGAGCTCACGGGCACGGGTGGCGTCGGAACACTTCACCCGGTAGGTGATCGTGCCCTCTTCTCCGGCGGCGATATCGGCGATACGCCCTTGGCGAATGATCGAACCGTTGTCGATGATGGCGATCGAATCGCAGGTCTTCTCCACCTCGTCGAGCAGGTGAGATGAGAGGAGAACGGTGCGGCCCTCGTCCACGAGCCGTCCGATGAGTACGCGGAACTCCTCCATGCCGGCAGGATCAAGTCCGTTCATCGGCTCATCGAGGATCAGCAGATCAGGGTCGGGAAGAAGGCACCGCGCGACCCCGAGGCGTTGGCGCATGCCGAGTGAATACTTCGACACCTTCTCGTTTGCCCGCTCGGAGAGCCCGACGCGAGCCAACGCATCGTCGATGCGGTGCATCGCGGCGTCGTCACGGACGGCGGCGACGACGCGAAGGTTTTCGCGCCCGGTGAGGAAGGGGTGGAACTTTGGCTCCTCGACGATGGCGCCGACTCGGGCAAGGGCCGTCTCGGCGGCCTCGGGAATGGCGTTGCCCAACACGAATGCCGAGCCGGAGGTGGGAGGCGTCATCCCCAAGAGCATGCGCATGAGCGTCGTCTTGCCCGCGCCGTTGGGGCCGAGAAGCCCGAATGCGGTACCCCGGGGAACCTGAAGCTCGACATGGTCGACCGCGGTGCGCGTGTCGAACGTCTTGGTCAGCTGCCGGGCGTCGATGGCAAACCCATCGCGTGTCACGGGCTCGCGCGCATCGACGTGCGCCGCGGAAAGTCCAGACGTCATGAGCCCGACGCTAGCTCGCCCATTCGGACGTCGCAACGGCCTTTGCCGAACCTTGACCGGCGTCTCGACGGCGCAGAAAAGGCTCACGAAACCACGTGTAGCTGCCGATGATGTTGAGAGAGGCGCCGTGCTCGGACATGGCGCCTTCCCAATCTCAGAGGGACTGGTTTCGGACGAAGGTGCAGAAAGAATCCGCGACATTGCAGTCGCCGACTCCACTCACTCGTTCACTGAGGCTTCACTGGTGACGCGGCCTTCACGTCGCCGGTGAACCCACCGGCCCGCCCCCGTCGCGATTCCCATCAGACGGCGGGGGCGCGTCGGTGACGGGCGGTCGACTCCGTACAGGTCGGTTCATCGTCTGAGCAGCCGTTTCCACCGACCGCGTGAGACGGGTGAGCAACGGTGTGTCGAGGCTCCAGTGTTGCCAGAAGAGCGGCACGTCCAGAACTGCGCGCCGATGGATGCGTCGCAAGTGGCCAGAACGCAGGTCAGTATCGGCCATGCGAGCGGGCACCATCCCCCAGCCGATTCCCTCGAGGGCCGCAGTAATGAAGCAATGCGATGACGGGATCCAATGAATGGGTGGCGCGATCTCATCGCCACCAAGGAGTGTCGTCATCTGTCGCTGCAGCGTGTCTTTGCGGTTGAACGTGAGGGACGGGGCCTCCGCCAAGCTGCCTTGAGAAACGCCACGCGGGAAGTGCCGGGCGATGTAGTCGGGGCTGGCAACGGCGACGTATCGCATTGTTCCGAGGCGCACGACGCGGCACCCCCGAACCGGGGTGGGTTCGGACGTCACGGCGGCCATCACGCGTCCGGCACGGAGCATCTCGGCGGTGTGTTCCTGGTCGTCCACCAGCAATTCGAACATCTGCTCGCCATGACGCGTCAACGGCGCCATGGCGTCGATGAACCACGTCGCGAGCGAGTCGGCATTGACGGCGATCGCGATGGTGGACGGGTGCGCAAATGGCTCAGCAAGCTCTGTCAGCGCCTGATCGGTGAGGAGTTGCATCTGTTTGCCGTAACGAAGCAGCGACTCTCCCGCGGGGGTTGCCACGCACGGCGACTCGCGTCGCACCAAGATGTGGCCAATACGCACTTCCAGCTGCTTGACTCGCTGAGAGATGGCCGAGGAGGTCACGTGGAGCCGTCTGGCCGCCCGCTCAAAGGAACCCTCCTCGATGACAGCGAGAAAAGCGGAAAGCTGGCCGGGATCAATGTCATTAGCTGTGCTAATCATTCATCAGAAAGTTTAGCTGGACCGAGTGTCCGATGTCACGCAGAATCCGTGTTGTGGATGCGCTTCTCATCGGCTTCTCGTCGTCGCTCGCCCTCATCATTGCGATTGGGGCGCAGAATGCCTTTGTCCTTCGTCAGGGGCTCAAGCGTGAGCATGTTCTTGTCATCGTGTGCGTTTGCGTCGTGGCGGACGGCCTCCTGACCATTGCCGGGGTGGCGGGGATGGGTGCACTCATCCAGGAGCGCCCGCGTCTTCTCGATGCCGTTCGTCTTGGTGGTGTGGCGTTTCTCGTGGGCTACGCAGCCCTTGCCGCGCGGCGTGCGTTCGCCTCGTCATCGATGGCGGTCGCCGGCGGAGGGGCGCCGCTTTCGCTCACCGCGGCTGTCGTGACGCTGCTGGGCTTCACCTTCCTGAACCCGCACGTCTATCTCGACACCGTCGTGCTCCTTGGCGCCATCGGATCGCAACAGCCCGAGAACCTGCGCCTGGCCTTTGTGGTGGGTTCTGTGACTGCCAGCGCGATCTGGTTCGTGTCACTGGGATACGGCGCCCGCTTTCTGACTCCCCTGTTTGCTCGTCCGCGGGCGTGGCGCATCCTCGACGGCCTCATTGCGGCGGTCATGATTGCCCTGGCCCTCGCGCTTCTGGTCAGCGCCTGAGCGCCGGTGTCACCTACCAGGCGCGGCGGTAGATCTCGTGAAGCTCGTCTCGGGTGGCGGCGGGGGGTGTCACGGCGAGTTCGGCCCGCTCGCTCGCCGTGGCGGCGAGATCCGCGAGGGCCGATTCGGCGACCTCGAGATCGCGCAGCCGGGTTGCCCCGGCCAGCTGAGCGAGGCGCGCGGCCAGCTCGGTCACGTCTCGGCCGGTCTGCGTTGTGAGTTGGCCGATGTGCTCGGGGAAGCGTTGGCCGAGGGCACAGATGGAGTGGGGAAGCATGGCGGCGTTGGCCGGCCCGTGGCCGACACCCGCGAAACGCACGAGCGTCTGTGACAGAACGTGGTGCAGACCGTAGCCAGTGGTGTCGATCGTGTATCCCGCCAGGAGCGCGGCGAGCGCAAGGCGGTCACGGTCCGGGGGATCTGACGCGAAAGCCTCACCGATGAGGCGGATGGACTCCGTCGCCGCCAGTGTCGGCACCGGCGACGCCGAGGGAGTGAGGGGGCCCTCGACGGCATGACCCAGTGCGTTGGCGGCGCTTGCGGCGAGGTCGGCGAGGGGCTGCGATGCCGACAGCGCAGAGTCGATGATGACGTGCGCGGGGCGAACCTTCGGGGTGTCCGGGGGCAACGCCCGTCGCGTGGCGGTGAATGGCGGTCATCTCCGCGCCCGAGAGCGTCGTGGGGATCGCAATGACGCGTCGGGGAGGATCGGCCGCGGCCAGTGACTTGGCCACGTCGATGACGCGCCCACCGCCCAGGGCGACGAGGGTGTCGCCGGCAACGTGAGAACGGAGGGCTGCTGCGATCTCATCAACACGGCCGGCCGGAACCTCGTGAACGGCGCGGGCACGCATTGCCAGTTGGGGCACCATGGTTGACGCTCGCGGGGTGGTGAGCAGCGCAAACCGCGGCGCGATGGCCGCCACCGCGTCGGTGACGGCACCGTGGCCGAAGATGATCGTTCGCTCACCGTCACGCCAGATGAAGGGCTCGACGGTGTGGCTAACCGGTGGCGCCAGTGTTGACACCGACGGCCTCCGGCTGCCAGGAGAGGGCATACGACGGGTCGTCCAGTTCGCGTGCCAGGTCGCTGAGGCGCAGCGGATGGAACGTGTCGCACATCACGGCCAGTTCCTCGGTGCGTCGCACACCGAGCGCCTTCTCCACCAGTCCCGGCTGGGGTCCATGAGGAAGCCCGGACGGGTGCAAGGTGAGCGACTGCAGGTCAACGCCACGTCGCGATCCGAACTGACCGTCGACGTAGTAGATGACCTCCTCCGACTGAAGGTTCGAGTGGTGATACGGGAGCGGAATCGCGAGGGGGTCCCAATCAAGCTCACGTGGACAGAACGAACAGATCACGAAGTTGGGGCCCTGGAAAGTCTGGTGGACCGGGGGCGGCTGGTGAATGCGGCCGGAGATCGGCTCGAAGTCATGAACGTTGAAGGTGTAGGGGTACACGTATCCGTCCCAGCCCACGACGTCGAGTGGGTGGTAGTCGAGGACGAAACGCTGATGACCACCTCGCACCCGTACGGCCAGATCGTGTGGGCCCTCGTCGTCGTGCGTTTCGAGCTGCTGCGGCGGACGAAAGTCGCGCTGCGAAAACGGCGCCCCTTCGTTGAGCTGGCCGTAGCGATTGCGGTAGCGGTTGGGCGTCTCAATCTCCCCGGGAGTGGTCACGCACAGCCAGGTCTGCTCACCCGGATCAAGGACGAAGCGGTGCGTCGTTCCGCGGGGGATAACGATGTAGTCGTGACGGCGAAACGGCAGGGTGCCAAACACCGTCTCAACGACCCCCGAACCCTCGGTGACGAAGATGACGTCATCGCCTTCGCCGTTGCGGTAGAAGCCCTCCATGGCGGTGTCGGGTTTGCACACGCTCAGCTCCACATCGCTGTTCCACATCAGCAGTCGTCGTCCCGAGACGGCGTCGCCTCCGGGGGCGAGGCCTCGGGTGTGGGTGAGTCGATGCACGTGCGCATCGGGGACCCATTCGCGCCGTTCGATCGGGGTGAACGCGCCGACCTCTGCCACGCGACACGGCGAGGTGAGGTGGTAGAGGATCGACTCATTCCCGCTGAAACCCTCGTAACCCATGACCTCCTCCACGAGCAGGGCCTCGCCGCGACGAAACTGGGTGTGGCGCTTGGGGGGAAGCTCACCGAGGCTGTGGTAGCGCACGTCTCCTCCTTAAAGGTTGCCGCGAAGGGCCTGCTCACGTTCGATGGCCTCGAACAGGGCCTTGAAGTTCCCGGCGCCGAAGCCGCGTGAGCCATGGCGTTCGATGATCTCGAAGAACACCGTCGGTCGGTCGCCGACGGGTCGGGTGAAGATCTGCAGCAGATACCCCTCGTCGTCGCGGTCGGCCAGGATGCCCAATTCGCGAAGCTCATCGATTGAGTCGCGAATGGCCTCGACCCGCTCGGGCAGCTCGTCGTAGTAGGTGTCGGGAGTGCGCAAGAACCGCACGCCCCGAGACGCCAGCTCACGAACGGTACCCACGATGTCGGTGGTGTCGATGGCGATGTGCTGAACGCCGGGGCCGCCGTGGTACTCGAGGTACTCCTCGATCTGTGACTTGCGCGCGCCCTCGGCGGGTTCGTTGATGGGGAACTTGATACGCCCGTTACCGCCAGAGACGACCTTGCTCATGAGCGCCGAGTACTCGGTGGAGATGTCGTCGTCGCTGAAGTGAAGCAGCTCGGTAAAACCCATCACTCGCTCGTAGAACGACACCCATTCGTCCATCGCGCCCAGCTCGACGTTGCCGACGATGTGGTCGATGGCGCCAAACAGGCCGGCGTCCGCGCCGCCCTCCACGGCGATGAAGCCCGGCAGGAACGGGCCGGCGTAGTCGCCGCGCTCCACGAAGGTGTGGATGGTCTCGCCGTAGGTGAGGATGCTCGCGAGGCGGGCGACGCCATGCTCATCGGAGATCTCGTGGGGTTCGGCTATCGCGCGCGCGCCCTTGGCGATCGAGGTGCGGTAGGCCTTCTCCGCGTCGGGGACGGTGAGGGCGATGACCTTGGCGCCGTCACCGTGGCGGGCGACGTGGCGTGCCACCTCGCCATCGGGTCGCAGTGCCCCGGTCAGCACGAGTCGCACGTCGCCGTGGGCGAGTACATGAGAGACACGGTCACGCGAGCCGGTCTCCAAGCCCGCGTAGGCAACCGGCCGAAAGCCGAAGGCGTGGGCGTAATAGAACGCCGCCTGCGCGGCGTTGCCCACGTACAGCTCCACGTGATCGATGCCCAGCAGCGGCATCTCATCGGTCGGTTCGACCGGTGCGGGAGCAGTGGCAGTGCCTCGGTGCTGACCCATGTTCTATCCCTTTGTCGTCGTCTGGGCGAGTAACGACTATCATCGTCGCTCAGAACCACAGTGCAATAACGATTCGTTGTGCGGAAGGGTAAGAATAGGCCGAAATGGACGATATTGACCGCGGAATCGTTGCGTCGCTTCGAGAGAACGCCCGGAAGAGCTTCACCGAGGTCGGCTTGGAGGTGGGCCTGTCGGCCCCCGCGGTCAAGCGTCGCGTCGATCGACTCGAGGCATCGGGGGTGATTCGCGGCTACTCGGCGGTCATCGACCCCGCCGCGATGGGCTGGCCCACCCGGGGCGTGGTCTCGCTGCTGTGCGAGGGGCGAATGTCGGCCGCCGAGGTGCGCGCCGCGGTTGCTCCGCATGCCGAGGTGGCCGCGGCCTACACCGTCGCCGGTCAAGTGAGCGCCATCCTGCTCGTCCAGGCCGCCGACACAAGCCACCTCGAGGAGACATTGGAGCGAATCCGCGACACGCCCGGTGTGCGGGCCACCGAGACGCAGATCATCCTCTCCACCCTCTTCGAGCGCCCCGTGGTCGAAGCGAGTTAGGTGATCTGTGTTGTCAGCTCGCCGAGTCCATCGGCGCCGATGGTGACGGTGTCGCCGGGTTCGAGCCACCGGTCGCCGGGCAGCGTTCCCAGCTCCAGAAGGCAGCCGCGGTTGAGGGTGCCCGAGCCGATGACGTCACCGGCGACCAGGCGCGTGTCGCGGGCGGCATGGGTGAGGAGCGCGTCCCACGTGTAGTGCATGTCGGCGGTGCGGCCCCGGCCGATTTCCTCGCCGTTGACGCTCACCCACCCCTCGATGTTGAGCACGCCGGCGGTGAACGGCAGCTCATCGGGTGTTACGAGCCACGGGCCGAGGCTCGTCGCGAAGTCCTTCCCTTTTGCGGGCCCGAGCAGCACGGCCATCTCCTCGCGCTGCACGTCGCGGGCGCTCCAGTCGTTCATCAGCGTGAACCCGGCGATACCGCCGTGGACGCCGATGACGGCAGCGATCTCCAGCTCGAAGTCCAGCTTCGCGGTCGTGCTCGGCCGCGTCACCGGTTCATCCGGTGCGTGGATCGATGCCGGGTTGGAGAAGTAGAACACCGGCACCTGGTACCAGTAGTTCGGGATGGGTTGTTCACGGCGGCGCCATCCCGCGGCGACATGGCCCTCGAAGGCGTAGAAGTCGCGCACGCTCGGCGGTTGCGGAATCGGCGCACGCAGTGTGACCTCGCTGAGAGCCCACTGCTCTCCGGTGCGTCCCCGCCCGGTGCCCTGAAGCCAGTCGATCATCGATGGCGCCGCGAGCGCGAACACGAACTCGCCCTCGAGCTCGCCAACACGTTCTGTCCCATCGGGGGCAACGGCGGTGACCAGCCGCATCAGTAGGCCTCACGCACGGCATCGAGCGCGGCGGGATCTTCAAGCGTTGAGAGGTCGCCGGGGTCGTCGCCAATGAGGATGGCGCGAACCGCTCTGCGGACGATCTTGGCCGAACGGGTCTTGGGCAGCGCAGTGGTGAAGCGCAGAGCCCCCGGGCGAAACGCACCACCCAGCGCCGTCTCCACGAGAGCGATCAGCTCGGCACGCAGTGTGTCGTCTCCGACGTGTCCGTCGTCGAGCACGACGAAACACCAGGCGGTTTCCCCTTTCAGCTCGTGCGGGATGCCGGCGGCGCACGCCTCGACCACGGCGGGATGACTCACCAGCGCGGACTCGTATTCGGCGGGGCCGATGCGTTTGCCGGCGATGTTGAGGGTGTCGTCGGACCGGCCGTGCAGGAACCACTCTCCGTCGCCGTCGACGGTCGCCCAGTCACCGTGGGTCCACACGTCGGGCCACCGTGACCAGTAGCTCTCGATGAAGCGGTCGTCATCACCCCAGATGCTGCGGGTCATCCCCGGCCAGGGTTTCGTGCATACCAGCTCGCCGCGTTCCTCCCGGATGGGCGCGCCGTTCTCATCCCAGACGTCGACGGCCATTCCGAGTGAGGGGCGTCCCAGCGAGGACGGCTTCATTGGCAGCGTCACGTCACAGGACAGAAAGCAAGCGCCCACCTCGGTACCGCCCGAGATGTTGATGATGGGGGCACGTCCGGCTCCGACGTCGTTCAACAACCAGAGGTAGGGCTCGTCGTTCCACGGCTCACCGGTGGAGCCGAACGCCCGCAACGACGAAAGATCGATCCCGTCGTACGCCGCAGAGCCGCGTGCACGCAGAGCCCGGACGAGCGTCGGCGAGACCCCCAGGAAGGCCAGCTGATGACGCTCAACCATTCCCAGCGTGCGCGCGACTGTTGGGCAATCGGGTGCGCCGTCGTACACCACGAGCGTGCCGCCGTTGGCGTGCGTGCCAATCGTTGCCCACGGACCCATGATCCAGCCCATGTCGGTCATCCAGCACAGCCGCTCACCGGCCGTCAGGTTGGCCTGGAAGTGCACCTCCTGAGCGAGTTTCACCAGGAGTCCTCCATGGACGTGCACGGCACCCTTCGGCTGCCCGGTGGTCCCCGAGGTGTAGGCAATCATCACCGGGTGTTCCGAGTCGACCCACTCCGGCTCGGCGGGCGCACCGAGGAGGTCGGCCCAATCGACTGTGCCCGGAGGCGCCGGAGTCTCGGGGTGGAGATAGCGGTGAACGATCGTCGTACGCACCGTTGGCGCCGCCGCGACCGCGTCAGCGACGGTTGCCGCGATGGGAACGACACGACCACGGCGCAGGGTGGCGTCGGCCACAATGACGGCGACGGCTCCGGAATCGACGAGCCGGGCCGCCATCGCCGGGGCCGAGAAGCCGGAGAAGATCGGCACCACCGCGGCACCGCACCACGCGATCGCATAAAGGGCTGTCACCGCCTCCACCGACATCGGCATGGCCAGCCCGACGCGGTCGCCGGGAACGATTCCGTGGGCGCGAAGGCCGCCGGCGATACGTGCGATGTCGTCGGCCAGCTCGGCGTAGGTGCGATGGGCGATCTGTCCATCCTCGCGCTCGGCGATCACCGCGGGCTGATCGGCGCGTGTGGCCACCGAGCGTCCCACGCAACTCCACGCCAGATTCAGTGTGCCGCCCACGAACCAGCGGGTGCGGGCAATTCCCTCTCGGTCATCGAGCACGGCACGGTACGGCGTGCGAAAGTCGAGTTCGAGCCAGCGAACTACGGCGTCCCAAAACCACTCGGGTTCGGCGATGGATCGTGCGAGGAGCTCCGCATGATCGGCACAATCGTGCGCCGCGGCGAATCGGGTCGTGTTGGCCGTTGCGACGACCTCGGGGGGAGGACTCCATACGTACGGTGTCATCCCGTTGCCGTCACTGGAGTCATTGCCGGGAAAGGGAGGCTGACGTCGTCGAGCACGAGCATCGTCTGGGTGGTGCGCACCTCGGGCATGTCGTGGAGCTTCAACAAAACGAGGTCGCGGAGGCCGGCCAGGTCGGCCGCACGGACGATTAGCACGAAGTCGTGGCCGCCGCTTGTGAGCGCCAGTCGCTCCACACCGGGGAGCTTCAAAAGGCGCCGACGCACCGCCCGCCAGCTCGTCTGTTCGACGTTGCCGAGGATGATGGCCTCCAACGGATAACCCAACTTCGACGGATCGACATCGGCATGCACCCCGCGAATGACGCCGTCGTCACGCAGGCGCTGAAGGCGTGTGTAAGCGGTGGCGCGGGAGATGCCTGCCCGGGTGGCCAGCTCGGCAACCGGCACGCGACCGTCGACCAGCAGCTGCGTGACGATCTGTCGGTCGATGTGATCGAGGGTCATCTCAGAGTGTCCAGCCAGGGGGTGTGGCGTCGCCGCGTTGTCGACACAATGCATGCTGAGATGCCCTGCGTCAAACAGAATGCCTAGTGAAGCGCGAAGATGCTTGATCTCCGACGTGTAAGGCGGGAATGTTTCGAGGCACGGTATTCGTACGTGGAGGATCACCACGATGGCAAGAGCAGCCGTTCTTTCGGAGTACTGCGCTTCCGGCGGATCACCCCGGAGTGTCCGACGCGGAGTACCGATCACGTCGCGAGGCGATCGCGCAGACCGGCATGAGCTACCGATCGGGTGACCCGGTCCCGGACGTCGAGTACTCCGAGGCTGAGCACGCATTGTGGGGAACGGTCGTGACCGAGCTGGGCGTCAAACGCGAGCGCTACGCGTCGGCCGTTGCTCTGGCCGGGGCCGCCGCACTTGACCTTCCCACCGACCGTGTTCCCCAGCTGCGCGAGGTCTCCGCACGCCTCGGCCAGCTCACCGGCTTTCGTGTTGAGCCCGTTCCGGGCTTGGTGCCCACCGATCGTTTCTACGGCGCGCTCGCCGATCGTTGCTTTCTCTCCACTCAGTACATGCGCCACACCTCCGTGCCGTTCTACACGCCGGAACCCGACATCGTCCACGAGGTGGCGGGGCATTGCGCCCTTCTTGCTCACCCCACGTTTGCCGACCTCCACCATGCGTCCGGTCAGGCATCGCTGCGGGCACGAACGGTCGAGGAGCTCGAGATCTTCAGTCGCGTCTTCTGGTTCACCCTCGAGTTTGGGGTGGTGTACGAGCGCGATGAGCTGCGCTGCTACGGCGCGGGGCTCCTCTCGTCGTTCGGGGAGATCGAGACCTTCCGTGGCGCCGAGATCCGACCGTTCGACCTGCACGAGATGGGTCGCACCGAGTACGACATCACCCAGTACCAACCGGTGCTTTTTGCGGCCCCGAGCATCGAGGAGATGGCGTCGAAGCTGAACCTGTGGTTCGCGCGTTTCGGCACGTCGACCGACGCTTAGCCGGCGGCGATCCCCTCCCAGTCGAAGGCGTTGCCGATGCCCTCCAATTGCCGGCGGGTGGCGTCGTCGCACAGCGCTCCGGAAAGACCGGCCAGATAAGCATCGCGCGGGGTGACTCCAAGTGATCGGGCGGCATCGTGCTCTCGCCCGAGATCGGTGTCGAACATTGCGGGGTCGTCAGTGGAGATGGAGCACACGACGCCGGCGTCAAGCAGGCGCGGCAGGGGGTGGTCGGCGAGGCTTGCCACGACGCCGGTACGGAGATTCGAGATGGGGCACACGTCGAGTACGGTCCCACGACCGACCAGCTCCTCCACGAGCCCCATGTCGTCGACGGCTCGGATTCCGTGTCGGATTCGGTGAGCCCCGAGCGATTCCAAGGCGCCGCGAACCGATTCTGCTCCCGCGACCTCACCGGCGTGCGGTACCGACGCCAGGCCCAGATCGCGCGCCACGGCAAAGGGGTGCTCATAGAGCTCGGGCGGGAACTGAGCCTCGAGTCCACCGAGACCCACACCAACGACGCCGCGGTCACGGTAGCGAGCGGCGGTCTGGACGAGTTCGATCGCGAGATCCTCTGGGCAGCCGCGATAGATGTCGGGCGTGAGACGGACTTCGACGCCGTGCTGTTCGCGTGCGGCCTGCGCGCCGTCGCAATAGCCACTGAAGAGTTCATCCCACGAAATACCCTTTTGGACGCGCTCGGCCGGCGAGAAGATCCCTTCGATGTAGACGCAACCAAACGTGGCTGCCTCCGCCGCGTAGTCCACGACAACTTGGTGAAAGTCCTCGGCGGTTTGGAGCGCGTTGGTCGTGAGAATCCAGATCTCGATGAAGTGGGCGAAGTCCCGAAACTCGTACAGGCCGGCAAGCTCCTCCACGGTGCCGGCCGGCAGGGGGAAGTCGTTTCTGTGCGCGATCTCGAGGAGCGTCGGCGCCCGAACGGTGCCTTCCAGATGTACGTGCAGTTCGATTTTGGGGTACCGATAAGCGGTCACCACGACAGCCTATGGGCTTTCCGCACAATCGATGCCGACACCGTCGACAGTGCGCATCAACTGGTGCGGATGTCCCCCACCCACGGCGGCAACGGGCGTACCGTGACTGGTGAGGAGGAAGAGATGTGTCCCGCAGACTCAGCACCATCCAACGAGCCCACTGCGCTCGCCGAGGGAATGCTGCGACGGACGGTCAGATTCATACGGATGGCCGGCACCTCGATCGCCGCACCCACTGCAGCACCGTGGGTAACCGACTTTCTGAACGCCTCGTATTACGCGCGCAGACCGGATGAGCGCAGCGTCGACGACCTCCGCCTGGCATTTTCCGTCCTCACCACGCGGTGGCATCGCACGGGTCGACGCCGTCTTGGTCTTCACGACCTCCCGGCGTTTCACCGAGCGTTCGGCTCCGCCCGGCTCAGTCGCCGTGGTCGCATGGGTCGCCTGACTCGTGACGATCTCTTCGCGGGGGCCGATCGCCTCCTTGGTGACTGGTTCTCCTCCGGATACGCCGAGCCCGGGCGACGTGGATGGGGCATCGTTTTCCGTGATCGTGCGGCGCGCGATTCCTATCGGCCAGAGGATCGCATGCGTTCGGCGCGACTCGGTCCGCTCAGCCCGCCCGCGACGTCCCCTGACGAACTGCGATGGAAGGTCTACCAACCGGTCGTCGTCGCGGATGTCGATGTCACTCTCGACCGCCTACTCACCCCAGAAGTCTGGCCTGACTTCGGTTCCGATCACGGACGCTTCACGCCGTTGCGGCCCGGCGGGCTCGAGGGACAGACGTTCGAGATTGAGGTCGTGGCCGGTGCACAGACCCGCCACCCGATCCTCACGCGAGGCTACGTCACGGCCACGCGGGTCATCGATCGCAGGCGCCCTGACGAACTGGCGACCGCGATTCAGGAACTGGACGTTGCCCTGGCTCCCCGCGAGTACACGGCACTGTCCCCGGGGCAACACCCCGTCGCGGTCGCGTCACTCACGACCCACCTTGGTCACTTCATTGGCCCTGCCAGAAGTCACCTGGTGCTGTCGGACGGCCCCGGTGGCGCGGAGCTGCGCGACATCGGGGTGTGGGATCCCATGACCTTTCCGGTCGCGTCGGCGTACCGGTTCGGCGGCCGCACGGCACAGGCCGCCTTTTGGGGGGAGGCCGACCCCGACAGCAGCATGCTCCACCAGTTCGCCGCGAATTAGAAGTCGCGACACGTTCGGGAACACTCGGGACGATCACGGATTGGCGCCATCGGTCGAAGTCTCCGTCCGCATCGTGAAGCAACGCCGCCGGGGACTCGCAGCTGGTAACCCGCCCACTGGCTGTTCGAGGCGTAGCGTTCACGTCATGTGGAGCGTCATCGTGAACGGGGAGCTTGTCCCGGAAGCCGAGGCAACCGTCCACATCAGCGACCTCGGGTTGCGGCGCGGATTCGGAGCCTTCGACTTTTTTCGGCTCGTCGATGGAGTTCCTCTCTTCTACGACGACCACATGACCCGCCTGGCCCGGTCCCGCGAGTTGCTCGGTCTGAACGGACGCTGGCCCGAGGCGGAAGTGCGGAGTCTCGTCGGGCAGCTCATCACTGCGAATGATCTCCGCAACGAGGGAATTCAGATCGTCCTGACGGGGGGCTACTCACCGGATGCCTTCACGCCGACCGAGCCAAATCTTCTCATGGTGCCGATTGCGGTGACCATGCCGAATGAGGAGCATTACCAAACCGGTGTGAAGGTCATCACCCATCAGAATGTGCGCGAGCTGCCGACCGCAAAGACGACCGACTATTTGATCGCGGTCAAGGAGATCCCGCGCATGGCCGCGGCCGGGGCGATCGAGGTGCTCTACCACGACGGCGAGGTGATCTCCGAAGGCGCCCGCTCGGGACTGGCCATCGTCACCGCCGACGGCGTGTTGGTGACCGCACGCGAGGGGGTGCTGGAGAGCGTTACCCTCAAGAGGGTCCTCGACGTTGCCCGGGGAGTGCTGCCGGTCGAACTGCGCAACATCACGGTGACCGAGTTCGCCAATGCGCCGGAGGCATTTCTCACGGGAACGACGCGGGGTGTCCTGCCGATCACACGGGTCGACGATCGCCAGGTTGGCGACGGCACGGTCGGTCCGCACACCAAGCGCGTGATTCAGGCCTTCCGTGACGAGGTCGACGCTTACGTCCGCGCCGCAGCGGGGGCGACGAGCGGCTGATCGCAGCCTGGCTTTCGCGGCGGCGGCGTATGAGATTCCCCATGGCCTCCCGACGACCACGGGTCGGCGGTCGCACGGCGCAGGCCACCCTTGCTGGAGGTGAAGCCCCCGAACAGCATGCTTCGCAATTGGGCGGCCCGAAGCCGAGACGAAGGTCATCGGCTGACACGGGCATCTCGTGTCGGCGTGGCGCGCAATGAGAGTGTGACGGCAATCGAGAGGATCGCCACAACGATTGCGAGGGACAACAGCGTAGGCACCTTGATGTCGCCGATGAGCAGAAGCATCTTGATGCCCACCCAGATCAGAACGACCGCGAGGCCGGCCTTCAAGTAGACGAATCGGTGGATCAGGTCGGCGAGGAGAAAGTACATCGCCCGCAAACCGAGGATGGCAAAGGCATTTGCGGAGAAGACCAGGAAAGGCTCCTGGGTGACCGCGAAGATTGCGGGAATCGAATCGACCGCGAAGATGATGTCGGTTACTTCCACGAGCACGAGCACGGCCAGGAGAGGAGTTGCTACCCAGCGTCCGGCCTGGCGGATGATGAACCTCTGACCGTGATACTCGTCTGTGTGCGGGATGCGGCGACGAAACCACCGGAGGGCCCGTGACGATTCGATATCGATGTGTGTCTTTCGGTGGCGGAGCATCTGAACGCCGGTGGCGACCAGGAAGACACCAAAGAGGTAGAGCACCCACGAGAAACTCGCGATGAGGATGGAACCGGCGGCGATGAACACTCCACGAAAGATCAGCGCGCCAACGACGCCAGAGAACAGAACGCGATGTTGGTACTCGCGTGGAACCGCGAAGTAGCTGAAGATGATCGCCCAAACGAAGACATTGTCGACGGCCAGGCTCTTCTCGATGACGTATCCCGAGAAGTACTGAGCGGCGAACTCTCCACCCGCGGTCTGCCAGATAACGACGCCGAACCCCACACCCATAACAACCCAGAAGATGGACCAGGTTGCTGCTTCACGCACGCTGATGACGTGGGCGCTGCGATGTGCTACCAGGTCCACCGCGAGCATTGCCAGGATGGTGCCAACGACCGCAAACCAGGCCCAAAGCGGAACAGACATATCGACCCCTCGGTTGAGAACCCGAGGTCTCTCCCGGTCGCACGCAAAGCACGTGTGACTCGCTCGCCGAGTCGCGATGGCGCGACCGAATTGTCGACGATCGAACGGGGGGATACTCCCCTCTTTATACGTACCACAATACCAGAATTACTTTGCCTATGTCAACGCGCGGGAGCGGGCGTCGTGCGCTGCGGCTAATTACCCTCCCATCGCCGCCTGGGCCCGGCGCTGCATCTCGTCCGGAGGAACGTCTTCGACGTGGCTCATCACGTTCCACTGGTGGCCCCACGGATCGAGAAACTGGCCCGAGCGGTCGCCGTAGAAATGCGTTTCGAGGGGGCGAACGACCGTGGCGCCCCGATCGATGCCGCGCTGGAATGTCGCGTCACAGTCCTCGACGTAGACCACGAGGGTTACGGGCGTTCCACCGATCTTCTTAGGGCCAAGCGCGCCGTAGTCGGGCCATTCGTCGGACACCATAATCACCGCGTCGCCGATGGCGATCTCGGCGTGGCCGATCGTGCCGTCGGGCGACACCATTCGGTCTCCGCGATCAGTCGCCCCAAAGACGTCGTGGTAGAAGTCGAGTGCATCGGCGGCGCCGTCGACGCAGAGGTAGGGGCACACCCGGGGGTAGCCGTCGGGAATGGGCTTCACCGTGCTCATGTTGACCTCCTAAGCGAGTGCGGACACGATCTCGGCGATCGCGGCCTCTTCGGCGTCACTGACCGCCTCACCGCCGATACCAAGGAAGCCGCCTTCTTTGCCGGCTTCGGCAACTGAGGTTGCAAGGCCTGCGAGCCACTTCTTGAACGGGGCGGCGTCGGTGCCGGCCTTGGCGTCGGCAAGGTCACCGAGTGCGCGGAGCTTGCTGACCGCGTGCGCCCGGGCGTCGGCATGCGACTTCGCATCGCCCACGAGATCCTTGCGTCCGGGACGGTGTTCGCGCAGTTCGCCGGCCACGGCTTTCGCCAGCTCGCCAGCCTCGCCCTCGACGGCGTTCTTTACCGCGCCGGCGAGTGCCATGCTCTCCTTCACCATCTGGAACGGGCCGCTGGGATCCGACATCCCGATCGCGGTGGAGACGAGGAAGGGGCCGTGCGCGAGCGACTGCCATTCGTCGGCGGTGAACTGATCCTTCACGCTCATGTGCATCTCCTTGTCAGAGGCGCCCGCCGTGATGTTTCACGGATTCACATCACCCGGAACGCGCGACGCGGAGTCTACGGGGCCGTGAGTGGCACGGGATGTGACATCGAGCGGGTGAGCTGCTGGCCAACCTCGGCGAGCAGCATGTCGACCGCGTCAGGTCGAACGGAGTAGACCGTACGGGTGCCCTGCCGCTCGGCGTGGACCAGGCCCGCTTCGCGCAATTGACGAAGGTGAACGGATGCCGTCGGTTGGGACACGTGCAGGGTTCGGGCGAGCTCGCTCACGCCGGAGGGTGCATGTGCCAGCTGCGTGAGGATCGTGAGGCGCGTTGGATCGGCCAGGGCCTTCAAGCGGTCGGAGATCTCCGCGGCAATGGCCCGACGTGTCACGACGGGATCGATCCCCGATGCCGCGGTACACAGAGACAAAGAGTGGGGCAGAGCAACGATGTGGCCATGTCCGGAGACGGTCGGGGAAAGGCGCAAGGAACCATCACGCTGAGCCTGCCGCACCATCGCTCCGTATCGTGGTTCGCGTCGGGCGACGTGTCGTTCGGGCAGAAGATCCATTACCGACGTCCCCGCATCGACGCGGGCTTGCCATGCCTCGCCGGCTCGGCGGGCATCTGTTCGGCCAGTGGAATCCCACGTGCCATCGAAATGCGACCACAGGTCGGTGAGCAACGCGACGTATCTGGTGCGCAGGCGACGGTCGGACGCCAATCGTTCGAGTCGACGGTGGATGACGTCGCGTTCCTCGACGGTCTCTGTTTCCAATCCCGGAAGCTCGGGAAAAGCGATGGGCGAGCGGAGGCGTTCGAGGAACTGCTCGATCTCCGAAACCTCGATGAGATCGACGGCGTCGGCAAGCACCACCACCTCGGCGAGTGACGAGTACCCGTCGTTCCAAAAGCGGTTGGCCCGTGCGGTCAGAGCGGGGGGGATGTTGATCTTCTGGGGCTTGGGGCTGTCGCACGAGCAGAACAGCGCGCTGAGCTCGATGGTGGCGGATCCGGGAACGACTACGGATTGGTGGAGGGTGCTGTCATCGGCATTGATTGGCATAGTCGAATAACTATATCAGCAAGTAGCGATAGAGCGATAGAGTCGGTCCGGACACAGATAAGGATACGAGCTCAGGGGAGAAGGTCATGTTCATTCCAACAGCGATCGCACGCGAGCTCACGGCACTCCACGCCGAGGAGCTCCGCACACATGTACGGCGCCACGCCCACGTGGTCGACGCTCACAGCACCATCACGTCGACCGAGCCGAAGGGGGAAGGTCCCCGAGTCCGTGTCGGTGGCATTCCTCAGGCCAACGCGAAGTCACTGCGCCACAGCTCGTGTTGACGCGCGCTACCCCGCGACGGTGAGAAGCAATCGGTTGCCAGAGGGGTCGTGCACCGCCATGCCGTCCGTGTCTGTCGTCGGTTCCTGATCGGCGTCGGACAGACGGCTCGCGACACGATCGCGCTCAGCGTCGCTTGGCAGAACGATGGTTGCTGCGCGTAACGCCGCGGTGCCGGGGGGCGGGGGTGGCGCTCCCCTGCTCTGCCACACATTGGCCCCGAAGTGATGGTGGTAGCCCCCGGCGGCGAGGAAAGCGGCTTGACCCCCGTAGGTGGTCATGAGATCGAATCCCAGGACGTCGACGTAGAACGCAACGGTTGGAGGGATGTCGGCGACGCGAAGATGGATGTGGCCCATGTCGGTGCCGATGGGGTGTCCATCAAATGGTGCGGTGCGCGGATCGCCGATCTCTCCGAACAGGCCGTCGACATCGAGCGCCTCGGTGCTCATCTCGCTGACGCGGCCCTCCCACAGCTCCCGCGGCCGGTCAGAGTAGATCTCGATGCCATGGTCATCAGGATCGTTAAGATAGACGGCCTCGCTGACGAAGTGGTCGGACATTCCGGCAATGGGCACCTGTGTACGGGCGGCATGGGCCAACCATCGCGCAAGATCGGCGCGTTCGGGAACCCGAAGTGCCAGGTGAAAGAGCCCGGTCTGCCGGCGACTCGGGACGGCCCCGGTCTCCTCGACGAGGCGCACCAACTCGGATTCCCCGGCGCCAAGCGATGCTTGCCCCGCGCCGCGTTCACGAACGGTGAGCCCGATCGAATCGCGGTAGTAGTCCACTGATCGGTCGAGGTCGGCGACCGTGAGGTGCACCGCACCCGTGTGCGTGTCGGGGTGGACGGGGTTCGTTGAAGGTGTCATGCGAGCCGCCTTGTTTCGGGTCACGTCACGCCAATGTTGACATCTGGCGGATGGGCGAGCCTTGCGGAGATCGCGTTGGCAGCCCAACCATCGGTTGTGGGTTCCCTGATCCAAGTTGTGGCCGGCCCGCGTAGCAGAAGTGCTCGTTTGTCTCCCAAGGAGGTTTTGCTATGCGTACTACTCTCCGTCGGCGTCTCGCCGTCACCGTGTCGTGTGCCGCTCTTGGAGCCACAGCGCTCGGTGCATCGGCCGCGAACGGCGCTCCCGTCACCCTCGATGGTGTCCGTACGTCGCTGACCACGGACCCCGCCACGACGAAGGTGCTTCTCAAGAACAAGATCCTGCCGCTCCCTGTTGGCGCGGCCACCGCGTCATTCGGTTCGTTGCGCGGTCTCTACCATGGTCATCACGGCGTCGGCATTCGATACCGCTTCCCAATCACGGGTGGCACCGTCGATTCCGAGACGCTCGCCGGTTCGATCAACCACAGTGGCGGGTTGGTCTTCGTCAACCTGAACACGGGCAAGAGCCTGTCAGTGACCGACTTCACGATCAACATCGATGACGCGCCGGACCTCACCGCAGCCGTTGGCGGTGACCCCAACACGCGGGTCTCGATCCTGAACCTCGACCTCTCACAGGCGAAGATCGCCAAGCCCCTCCCGTTTGTGACGGTCCGCGGCGTGAAGGCGACCCTTACGGACGGTGCGGCCGGTGCGCTGAACCAGACGCTCGGCACCACCATCTTTGCCGGGGGCCTCACTCTCGGTACGGCGAACGTGAAAGCCCGCGTCGCGGGCTGAGCGTCAGATTCGCATTCTTGGGGCGGGGGATCCCTGCCCCAAGAATGCAGTTGTTTCGGTGGTTGCTGATGTGATGGCGTGGGAACCGGCTCGCGCGAACGAACGCGGTCTTGGCGTCATACTTGGGGTGTGAGTACGGCCGCGACAACTCCCTCGATGAACCTCCAACCGCAATGGCGCGGTGTGATTCATCTGGTCGCGTTCTTCCTCACGCCCCTGTTGGCGGCAACGATGATTGCGCTCGCCTGGGTGGAGAGCGGCCGGGCGGCCGTCGGAGCGTCGGTGTACTGCGCGTCGATGGCGGCCATGTTTGGGGTGAGCGCCCTCTACCACCGCCGGAACTGGTCCGAGCGGGGGTGGCAGGTCATGCGTCGCCTCGACCACGCCACTATCTTCGCCTTCATCGCGGGTACCTACACGCCCTTTGGGCTGTTGGCGCTCGACGGTGCGAAACGGTGGTGGGTGCTCGGCGTCGTCTGGACGGGATGCATCCTCGGCATTGTCGTCAAGCTTCTGTGGCCGCATGCACCGCGGTGGGTGGGGGTGCCGATCTACTTCGTCGTAGGGTGGGTCGCGGTGTTTGTGGTTGGCGACATCGTGACGAATGCCGGGGTTTCCGCGTTGACGCTCCTCATCGTGGGAGGTGGCCTCTACACCCTCGGCGGCGTGGCCTACGCGACGCATCGACCGAATCCCAAGCCGGGCGTTTTCGGCTACCACGAGGTGTTTCACTTGCTGACGGTCCTGGCGGCGATGTGCCAGTACACGGCCGTCTTCTTCGCGATCTACCGCAGCCCGCTGACGTAGCGCGGGCGTGTGCTGCGGGCAACCCCTTTCCTCCTGCATCCATCGACCGAAGCGCGGGAAATACGGTATAACCCGTGGACTTTGGTGCCGTTTCGCCGGCGCCCGGACGCACGACCATCAGGAGCACACGAATGAGTGACCATCGCGCGGAGACGATTGCGCTTCACGGCGGCCAGGTGCCGGACCCGACGACCAACGCGCGGGCGGTACCGATCTACCAAACCACGTCGTACACCTTCAACGACACCGAGCACGCAGCGGACCTGTTCGCGCTGAAGGTGCCGGGCAACATCTACACCCGCATCATGAACCCGACCTGGGACGTGCTGGAGCAACGGCTCGCCGCGCTTGAAGGTGGCATCGCCGCATGTGTCACTGCCTCGGGGCAGGCCGCGATTACCTATGCCGTGCTGAACGTCTGCCGCGCGGGCGACAACATCATCTCGGTTTCTCAGCTCTACGGCGGTACCTACAACTTCTTCGCACACACGCTGCCGCAGTACGGTATCGAGGTCCGGTTCGTCGACGCCGACGATCCCTCCGCCGTCGCAGCAAACGTCGACGCCAACACGCGCCTCGTGTTCGCTGAGACCATCGGCAACCCGAAGCTCAACGTGGTGGACATCGCCGCGTGGGCTGATGCTGCTCACGCTGCCGGCCTGCCGCTCGTGGTCGACAACACCGTCCCCACGCCCATCGGCTGCCCGGTGTTTGAGCTTGGTGCCGACATCGCGGTGCATTCGCTCACCAAGTTCATCGGTGGTCACGGAACGTCCATCGGTGGCGCCGTCGTCGACAGCGGTAAGTTCGACTGGGTGAAGCACGCCGACCGCTACCCGGGTCTCACGAAGCCCGACCCCAGCTACCACGGAGTGGTGTGGTCCGACGCGCTCGGCCCCGCCGCCTACATCGGTCGCGTGCGGACAGTGCTTCTGCGCAACACCGGCGCGGCGCTGTCGCCGTTCAACGCGTTTCTGTTCCTGCAAGGCATCGAGACGCTGCCGCTGCGCATGGAACGCCACAACGAGAACGCCCTCGCCGTTGCCAAGCATCTTGCGGCGCACGACGGGGTGGATTGGGTCAAGTACCCGGGGCTCGAGGATGACCCGTACCACGCTGCCGCCAAGAAGACCCTTCGTGGAGGCTTCGGTGCCCTCGTCGCGTTCGGAATCAAAGGCGGACGTGAAGCGGGTGAGCGGTTCATCGAGGGCCTTGAGTTGTTCAGCCACCTGGCGAACATCGGTGATGCGAAGTCGTTGGCGATTCACAACGCATCGACCACTCACTCTCAGTTGAACGAAGAGGAGCTGGCGTCGGCAGGTGTGACGCAGGACATGGTGCGCCTGTCCGTGGGCATCGAGCACATCGCCGACCTCACCGCCGACCTGGACCAGGCGCTCGCGAAGGCGCGCACCGCCGTCCCGGCCTAGCAACGTCGGCACACCGATGGCGTCGGCAGAAACACGAGACGCGGCCGGCTCCGTCGGTTTGGTCGAAACGAAGCGGGTCGTCCTTTTCACTGAGGACGACCCGCTCGTGCTCCATAGCGGCGCCACCATCGGCCCCGTCGAGGTTGCGTACGAGACCTATGGTGAGCTGAACGCCGCCGGCACCAACGCCGTCTACATCTGCCATGCACTCACCGGCGACGCGCACGCCGCGGGGCACCACGGCCACCCCGAACGCCTCGGCTGGTGGGACAACCTCATCGGCCCCGGCAAGCCGGTCGACACCAACCGCTTCTTTGTGATCTGCGCCAACCTGCTCGGCGGCTGTCAGGGCACGACTGGACCCAGCTCCATCGATCCCGCCACCGGTGCGCCCTATGGGCTGCGTTTTCCGGTGTTCATGGTGAGCGACTTGGTCACCGTCCATCGGGCGCTCATTCATCACCTGGGCATCACCCGCTTGGCCGCCGCCATCGGCGGGAGCGTGGGGGGAATGCAAGTGCTGCAATGGGCACTCGATCACCCCGACGACATCCACGCGGGGGTGATGGTGTGCGCCACCAGCCGCCTGTCGCCACAGAACATCGCCTTCTCCGCCGTCGCCCGCGAAGCGATTTTGCGCGACCCGGATTTCAACGGCGGTGACTTCTACGCAACCGACGCGCGCCCTGACACCGGCCTCGTCCTGGCCCGGATGATCGCTCACATCACGTACCTGTCCGAGGAGTCGATGCGCAAGAAGTTCGGTCGGCGCATCCAAGGGGCCGACGAGCCGCGGCGCATCTTCGGCGTCGACTTCGAGGTCGAGAGCTACCTGCAACACCAGGGTGAGAGCTTCCTCAAACGCTTCGACGCGAACAGCTACCTGTACCTGACCCGGGTGATGGACTACTTCGATCCCTTTGGTGAGGACCCCGTCGCGGTTGCCGAGCGGCTGAAGAAAGTCCGCACGCGGTTCCTGGTGTTGTCGTTCGATACCGATTGGCGCTTTGACACCGTGCACTCACGGCAGCTGGTGCGTCAGCTCTCGGCGCATCGGGTTCCGGTGACGTTTCGTGAGATTGCCTCCCCGTGGGGGCACGACTCGTTCCTCTTGGTGGTGCCCGAGTACCACCGCACGGTCGAGACGTTCCTGAACCGTGTTGAGCAGGAAGCGGTCAACGGTGCGCGTACGGCACCCGCACCGGGGGAGGGAGATGCGCCCTGATCTCGCCATCGTGGGTGGCATGGTGCCGCCCGGCTCACGCGTGCTCGACCTCGGGTGCGGTGACGGCGCCCTGCTCGAGCACATGATTCGTGAGAAGGGCTGCGACGGGCACGGCGTCGAGATCTCGCCTGACGATTTTCACGCGTGTATCGATCGCGGTGTGCCGGTGCTGCAGGCCGACATCGACGAGGGCCTCGACGACTTCGACGACGACTCCTTCGATGTGGTGGTGCTGTCGCAAACACTTCAAGCCACGCGACGCCCGGCTTTCGTGCTGCAAGAGATGATGCGCGTGGGCCGCCAGGCCATTGTGTCGTTTCCCAACTTTGGTCACTGGCGCATTCGCTTGGGGCTCGGTCTTCGTGGACGTATGCCGACATCGCGTCTTTTGCCGTACGCCTGGTACGAAACCCCCAACATCCACCTGTGCACGGTGCGCGACTTTGAAGACCTGGTTCGTGACGAGCTCCTCAGTGTCGTTCGCCGGGTGCCGCTCGACAGCCGCGGATGCGCGGCGCGCGGGGGACCAGCCGAGCGTCGCCCCAACTTCTTTGCCGTCGGTGCGGTGTACCTGCTTGAGGAGGCCCACCGCCCATAGATGCCAGCAGGTTGCTCCGCCCGGGAGGGGGAAGCCACTGCTGTGCACCGTGCCGGCTCGTCAGTCGCATCCCGGTGAGCGCCGGACGTCGGGTTCTCCGAACGATGACGGTCGAATGTACTGACGCGTGCGGGCCACGGATGGGGAATGGTCGCGCTATGACCACGAACACACAGCCGCGCATTGTTGTTATTGGCGGAGGGTTCGCCGGCTTGGAAAGCGCCTTTCTCGTGCGTGCCAAGCTGGGCGACCACGCCGACATCACGATCGTCTCCGACAACGACGACTTCGTCTTCAAACCAAACACGATCTACATCCCTTTCGGAGCGAAACCCGAGAAGCTGCTCATACCCATAGCCCGGGCCGCAGCGAAGCGCAATATCCGGTTTCTGCGGGCCGGCTTCGAATCTCTCGATCCGATCGCCCGCCGTGTCCGTGCCGCCGACTGGGACATCCCCTACGACTACCTGGTGCTTGCCACCGGGGCGGGAATGAGCCCCGAGGAGGTTCCGGGCCTCGCGGAGAACGCCGAGACGATCTGGACATCGGTGGCGATGCAGAGACTCGGTATCCGGCTCTCGGACGTCGCTGAAGGGGCACGTGCGGGACGTCGTCAGCGGATCCTCTTTGCCGTTCCCGCCAACAACAAATGCGCCGGCCCGCTCTACGAGCTCGTGATGATGATTGAGACATGGCTTCGACGACAGCACGTCCGCGAGCAGGTCGATATCGAGTGGACGACGTTCGAAAGCTCCTACATCCAGGCTTTTGGTCCCAAACTGCACGACCTCGTCACCGAGGAGTTCATCGAGCGTGGCATCACGGGACACAACGAATGGCATATCAACCGTGTCGATGAGGGCGTTGCCCACTACGCTAACGGCGAAGAGCGAACGTTCGATCTTCTCGTTGCGTTCCCCCCATACGTTTCCGCGGTCCGCTACGACGGGCTACCGGCGGATGATCGAGGCTTCCTGACAACAGAACCGGGATGGCGGCGCGTCGTTGGCCACGAACGGATCTTTGCTCCCGGCGATGCAGGCGACTTTCCCGTGAAACAGGCCTTCTTGGCATTCCTGCAAGGTGATGCGGTCGGCGAAGCTATCGCAGCCGATGTCACCGGTCGGGCGCCGATCGGTGAGTTCGACCCCGTCTCGATGTGCGTGATGGAGGAGTTCGATCGCGCGACATTCGCACAAGTACCTCTTCGAACCACAGGCGATCCTCTCCGGCCCGTCGAGGTGCGACCCGATGCAAACGGTGCGTACAGAGTTGGCGTTTCGCCGATCTGGCGACTGGGGAAAAAGGCGCTTGGGATCTACCTCCCCCTGCGCTTCCGCAACGGCCTGCCGTTCCACCAGGGAGCTCCCTGGAAGGCGATGGAACTCGGCTTGAAGGGAATGTCCGGAGTCCTGGCGCGCAAGTGAGTGTCAATGGCCGAATCGGACATCGGGCAAGATCCGATCGAGCCATCGGGGGCTCCACCAGGCCGCGCGTCCCGCCAGTCGCATCGCGACGGGAAGGAGCAGGAGGCGCACAAGGAACGCATCCAGGAGCACCGCGACTCCGAGGATGATTCCCATCTCCTTGGGCGGAAGTGGCCCGGAGAGGGCGAAGGTGAAGAACACCGCCACCATCACCGCGCCCGCGGCCAGGATGACTCGCCCGGAGTGCGCGAGCCCACCGACCAACGCCTCCTTGGGATCGCCAGAGCGATCCCAGTGTTCCTTCGCGGAGGACAGGAGGAAGACGGTGTAGTCCATCGAGATCGCAAAGATCATGGCGAAGAAAAAGACCGGTCCCCATGCATCGAGAAACCCCTGGGACTCGAAGCCCAAAAATCCCGAGAGGTGACCTTCCTGAAAGATGAGACGGGCAATGCCGAATGCGGCGCCTGTTGCCAGCAGGTTCGTAACAACGCCGATCGCCGCGATGAGTGGCGCCTGAAGTACGAGCAGAAGCAGCAGGAACCCCAGCGTCAGCACCACGCCGATCACCAAAGGCGTTGTACGCGCCAGCGCTGATTCGAGGTCCACGTTCTCCACCGCGGCACCACCCACAAGGACACTGTCCGGGACGTTGCTGCGCAAACGGTCGACCGTTCCGGCGAGGGCCTCGTCGGACGGGTCGGTGCGCGGGATGGCCTGAACGAGTGCCAGGCCCGTGCCACCCGGCTGGGGGGCAGCGGTCTGGGCGATGTTGGGGTCGGCGTCGGCCGCCCGGCGCGCGGCAACCATCGCCGCTTCAGGACCAACGAGCTGGATCGCGCCCGGCGCACCCGTGCCAAAGGCCGCCTGAACCTGCTGGTAGCCCTGCCGCGACGTCTCCTCAGAGGGCACGACGGAGATGGAGGGCATCCCGGTGTCGAGCCCCAGGACGGGGAGCGACAGCGCAATCAAAACAACCATGGCCACCGCTCCGTGACGTCCGGGCTTCCGCCAGAGGCGCTCTCCCCAGCGTCGAAAGCGCGCCGAACGATGTTCACCGGAACGTGCCCAGCGGAACGCGCCAGCGTTGACTCGAGGACCAAGCTTTGCGAGCACGGCTGGCAGGAGGGTGAGTGTCGCCGCCATGATGAACGCGACCGACAACATGATTCCCAGCGCCATTGATCGGAACGCGGGGCTTGGCACGAGCATGACTGCCGACAATGAGATAAGCACGGTAAGGCCCGAGAACATGACGGCTTTGCCGGCGGTGTCCATGGTTCCTGCCACGGCATCTTCCGGTGTTTGGCGTGCGCCGAACAGCGCTGCGCGAAACCGAACCACGATGAACAGGGCGTAATCGATGCCCAGTGCCAGGGCGAACATCAGGGCGAAGTTCATCGCCCAGATCGACACGTCGAAGAGCTGGGCGGCGAGGAAGAGCATGCCCGCCGATGCGGCGAGGCCGACGATTGTCAGCATGAGTGGCAGGCTGGCAGCCATCAGGGCGCCGAAGGCGACGATGAGGATGGCGAGCGTGACCGGCCAGGAGAGGAACTCGGATTTCAGCATGGCCGACTTGTTGGCCGCGTTGAAGTCCGACCACATGGCCGACGCCCCCGTAAGGCTGACGGAGACGTCGTCCCCTCCCGCGCGGCCGAGCTCATCTTTGAGCGAGTCGGCGGCGCGAACCATCTCGGTGGGCGTTGCTCCGGCACCGGCCATCACGATGGCGGTGTGACCGTCGCCGGCGATGGTCGAGCCGGCCCGCGGGGGCGTGACCGTGGACACCGATTCGTGACCGTCAAGTATTCGTGTCGCCCGTAGGACCGCCGACTGGAACATGGGGTCGTCGGTCGTTCGTTTCGGTGAGTGCACTACCACCATGAGGGCGCTGCTCGACGCTCCGGCGAAGTTCTCCTGGATGAGGTTGCGGGCGGCAACCGATTCGGATCCGGAGTCCTCCCAACCGGCGCCGGAGAGCGCATGTTCGGCGCGCGGGGCAAGTGCACCCAGACCGACGACGAGGGCAATCCAGAGGGCGAAAACGATGCGCGTGTGCGTGGCCGCCCAGCGACCGAGGCGCCCGATGGGTCCCAGTGTCATCGTGCCGCCCCCCGCGCATCGCACGCGCGGCGCAGAAAAAGCGATGCGGGACACGCGCCGGCCACGGCGAAGACCAGCTGGTTTAGGGCGACGAATGCCGTCGCCAGAAGAAAGCGCGGAGAGACCGTGGCCGCAAGAACGAGGCTTGCCCCAGTCAGCGTGCCCGCGAGACCGAACAAAACGCGCGACGCCTCAAACCGACAAAGGCGCATCACCGTGCGCCTCGCTCGCCGATGAGTTCGTGCAGCTCGGCGACCTGGCGCTGAAGGGTTCCACAGATCTCGTCACACATGCGAAGGACGCTTTCGTCACCGATCGCGTAGTGGGAGAAGACCCCCTCCTTCCGGCGGGACACAATTCCCACTGACAGAAGAAGACCGAGGTGCTTCGACACGTTCTGCTGAGTGAAGCCGAGATCGCCGGCGAGTTCCTGCACGGTGCGTGGTCCACCTCTCAGCCGCTCGAGGATGCGAATACGACTGGGTTCGCTGAGCGCCCGGAAGCGTTGGGCAACGAGGTCAACGAGTGTGTCGGGAAGCGGTGGGTGCGCAGACAACGTCTTGGTCCTTGATGGGGTGGGCACTAAACAACCAATCGAATATTCATGTACACAACGGTTTAGTTGTATCACATCGCTGAGCCTCACCACAAACGGATCGTCGAATGCGGCATCTGTGGTGTCCGCGTCTGGGGTGTGGGCGGTACACTTGCCGCATCGGCCACCGGATGGGAGCTCGCGCGTGTCACAAGGAAAACGTCGGATCGATCACATCAGCCAGCCCGAGTTTGTGGAGGGATTGGACGGTCTTGAGCTGGTCGATCTTCGGGAACGTCGCGACCAGTGCCGCGAGGAGCTCGAGCACCTGTCGATGTTGCGACGCTACGTCCAAAGCCGCGCCGAAATCCTGAAGGGCGAGCTCGATCGTCGCCGAGGCAATACCTCTGGCTCATTGGTCGACAGCCTCGCCGAGATCCTGGCGTCCGACGATCACCGTCCCGCCACCGCTCGCGGCGGCGCCATCCACCTCGGCGTACCGGATGACGAGATGCTGCTCGCCCGTCGCCGCACCGAGAAGATGGTGGCCGACAGCGGCGTCACCGACCCGGGGACCTTGAGCGACGAGCAGATCACCTCCGCCGTGGCTGAGCTCGCCGAGGAAGAGCAAATGGTCTCGGCCGACCGCACGGAAGTGATCCGCGTGCTCGACCTGCTCCAGGACGAGCTGAAGCGTCGCTACAAAGCCGATCCGGCCTCGGTCCTCACCTAGACGCTTTCTCTGAGCGGGTTCTTCCGCTGACTTGAGGGTCACTGAGGACCCCAGCGAACAGAAACGGGCGTCGTGTCCTCATCGACGGTGCTTCGCACGGCCGTGTGATGGCCGTCGTTCGAGGCTGCCCACGACTGCTCCGTGACCGCTGATCGCGTCCACTGTGTTCCCGTTTGGCGCCGGTCGTCTCAGGTTGAGGCGATCCACTTCGATGTGCCTCACCTCCAGGTGGGCGCCCCCGTCAATGGGGAGCGGTTACGGAGTTGTCGTGTGGAGAACCCGAGGGGTTGATCCGCGTCGCCGGTGATGTGCCACCAAGAGGGAGCCGGGAGTCTGGCGACAGGTTCTTGGCAACACCGCCGAACGAGGCTCGAACAATGAGCAGGTGAGCGATTAACTCTGCTCAGGGCCTTCGAAGAGTCGACGTATCGACCGCCAAAAGGAGCTGATCGGAAGTGGCGTACGCACGCGCAGATGCCCACAAGCAGAGTCGCCCGAGCAGTGACGGCGCCGATCCGCAGCGTCCCACGGTCGTCGAGTGGCTGCTGCGACATCCGCTCCGTGGCTACGTCGTCCTCGCCTACGCGATCTCTTGGACGCTCTGGATGCCCGGTGTCCTGGGCCTTGGCGGGCTCGGCGGCGCAATCACCCTGGGAGCCGGCGGTTTCGGTCCGGCAATTGCTGCCGGCCTGGTGATCCACTGGTCGGGACGATCCGTGCGTTCGTGGCTGCGCTCGCTGTTCGTCTGGCGGGTACCGATCCGGTTCTACGTCTACGCCGTTGGGCTGCCGGTTGGACTGTTCTCACTGATGAACCTTGAGCTCGCGATACTCGGCGAAGAGGTCCACCTGGATCGTCTGGGCAGCGCCTTCGCGTCGTTCCTCGGTACGTTCGTCCTCGTCGCGTTTGTGGGTGGGGGGCAGGAAGAGCCGGGGTGGCGTGGCTTCGCCCTCGACAAGTTCCAAGCCGACCACACGCCGATTAAGGCGACCATGTTGCTCGGCCTGGTGTGGGGCGTCTGGCATCTGCCGCTCTACGGACTCGCATTCATCGGTCCCATGATGTTCGTGTTCTTCTACACCTGGCTCTTCAATCGGACGGGCAGCGTCCTTCTCTGTGTGTTGCTTCACGCCAGCTTCACCCCCGCACTCGATCACGTCATCCTCGTTGACGACAGCGGTGCGGTGGACGCCGTCATCCTCGGGACAATGGTCGCCGCTGCGCTCGTCCTCATCGCCGTCACCCGGGGGAGGTTGGGGATCGATCACCGCCCCGAGTCGGCGCCACCGCTCGAGCGAGCACATCCCACTGACCTGCGGGCGGGGACGGCGGTGCCCACATGAATCCCGCGATCCGTCGCACCCCGCCTGCGACGGGCACGCGCCGATGGCGGCGAACCGTCTCTCGGGACCTCGGCGATAGCCCCCGCCCGCGCGATGGCGACGATCGCGCTGCTCGGTCTGCTTGCCGTCGGTGTGATCGACTACCGCATCTCCGCCAACATGGACAACCGGCAGCTCGTATCGACCTGACCCAACTCTCCCTCCGGGCTCCGTTGGCGCCGGTGGGCGCCATTCTCTGGTAGCGCGGCCATCGGCTCGCTCCGATCGTGTCGCTTGTGCCTGCGCTGGACGGGGCCTATTTCCTCTTCCCGGTGATCCTGACCCCGGAGTACCTGACCTATCCAGGCAACGGGTCGATTCCGTCGGGGACCCGGCCGACGTAGGACGCGAAGCCGAGTGCGTACTCGGCGAAACCAGCGTCCATTGAGTAGCCGGTCTTGCGTTGTGACCGGGCACAGGGTCTCCCAGCCCGACCCGCAGTATTCGCATGCACCAAACGCGTTCCGTGCCTGGCCATCGCGACGCGTGTGCCGACCGTGAGGTCGTCCACGCCGGGCACCCGACTCATCAACGTTGCGCTCTGCCCGGCGGGAACGCCGAGGTCAACAGTGCTCGGACTCCCGATGAGATCGTCGACTTACTCGAGAATCATCTCCAGACCGAACGGCACTAGGCCCGCTGCCATGGTGACGGCCGCGGCGAGGTTGACGATCTCGGCGCCGTCAGGGAATCCGATGAGCAGCACCCCTACGAGCAGGGGAATGGCCACCCACGGGGAGCTTGCCCCGGTGGCGAGTGCCGCGATCGCCAGCACAGCGAATCCGACCGGGACCAGGAGCATGCCCCACAGCAGCCACAACCAGCCCTTCTTCGCGAAGATCGCCGACAAGGCGGGTCTCGCGGCCGCAAACTCGTCATCGCTAAGGCCATCGAGAGCACTCATCGTCAGACAAAGGGCGCCCTTGTCGGCAGCAAGCGACACGGTGCCCAATACGGCCAGCAGTGTGCCGGTCAGGCCAGCCCAGCCGGCGCCGTGGCGCGTCACGATATCCCCAAGGTGCAGCGCGACGACGATCATCAACCCAGTGTTGACGGTGACGAGACCATGGCCGGCATGCAGCAGCCGCCTCCCTCGCGCCCGATCGATCAGCTGCTCCGGGCGCAGAACCCGCGGTCGGAGCAGGTCAGGATGGATCGCGAACGCGAAGACGAACACCAGCGGCATCACGACGAAGGCCAACCCCGTGCCGACCCTGGCTGCTTCGGCGGCGCTCATCCACCAGATCCTGCGGAAGTTCCGCTCGTCGACCGGAGTTCACCGACCTTGGCCGTAAACGCTGAGGGAGCGATCTCACGTGGGCGCCATGTCCAGGCGGTTCGGGCACCGGACACCGTGATCGCTGTGGAGGTCGTGACGCCTGCGCAGGTCAGCGGCGCCGCATCGAATGGGTCGATTCCGTCGGGTACCCGGCCGACGTTGGACGCGAAGCCGAGTGCGTACTCGGCAAAACCGCCATCCATCGAGTAGCCGGTGTTGCGTTGCGATGGGCAGAGGGTCTCCCAGCCCGACCCGCAGTACTCACAGGCCCCACACGCGTAGCCGAGCCAGGGGATCGCGACACGCGTCCCGACCGCGAGGTCGTCGACGCCGGGCCCGGTCGCCGCGACGATCCCCACTCCCTCGTGACCGGGAATGACGGGCGGAGTCGGTTTCGCGGGCCAGTCACCGTGTGCGGCGTGGATGTCCGTGTGGCACAGGCCCGATGCCTCGATCCGCACGAGTACCTGGCCACGTCCCGGCACCGGTATTGGTCGCTCCTCGATCGGGAGCGGTTCGGTGAAGCTCTGGACGACGGTGGCCTTCATGTGTCCGGTTGCGGCGCCGGGTCCCGTCGGCTGCCTGGTGGTGGTCATGCGCAGTTCCCTTCGTAACGGAGGAGCTTTCGGGGGTGATCGTCGCGCCCCTCTGGCGGCAATGCATCGGGAATCTCCCGGTCCCCCGACCCAGGGAGAACCGCAGGCACCCCTCAAGCGTTGATCCGATGTCGTGAGCTCACTCGCAGTCGAAGGGTCGTGCGATGGGCGGCGCGATGAACCTCGTTCTCACACGGCAGACACGGCGTTGACGGAGAAGGCGTCGTGGGTTGGGACCCGGTGTTCACCCGCGGAGTTCTCCGGAAGCCTCATCAGGAGTTCTCCCCGATGCGGGTCCTTGAGTCTGAGCGTCAGAGTCTGTGACGAAGGGCCTGTAGCGACAGGGCGGATCGGAGGGTGTTCTCGTGGTGAGCCTGATTGCGATGATCCTCGGTCGGTTGGTGGTCGCGTTCGTGGCGATCGGCCTGGTCGTCCCAGAGAGACGCAATTTCCGCGACGAGCGGATCGAAGGAGGGCAGTCGTGACGACAACGATCAACAGGACCGGGACTCTTGCAGCACACACGCTCGGAGCGACAAAGATCTACGGGCAGGGTGACGCGGAAGTACGGGCTTTGGACGGGGTCGACGTCGAATTCGAGGTCGGCGCATTCACGGCGATCATGGGACCGTCGGGTTCGGGCAAGTCGACGTTGATGCAGTGCATGGCCGGCCTCGATCAGCTGACCTCAGGCAAGACGTGGATTGGTGACATCGAGCTCACCGGCCTGTCCGAGAAGCAGATCACGCGGGTTCGGCGCGATCACATCGGCTTCATCTTCCAGTCGTTCAATCTGGTCCCGACACTGACGTCGCTCGAGAACATCCGGTTGCCCCTGGATATCGCCGGCAGGGAACCCGAGGGGGATTGGATGGATCAGGTGATCGACGCACTCGAACTCAGGAGCCGCCTCACGCACCGACCGTCCGAGCTTTCAGGGGGCCAGCAGCAGCGGGTCGCGGCTGCCCGCGCACTGGTGTCACGGCCGGACATCGTCTTCGCAGACGAGCCGACCGGTCAGCTCGATTCGCAGTCGTCTGCGGAGCTCCTTGCGTTCATGCGCCGTGCTGCGGACGACTTCGGTCAAACAATCGTGATGGTGACCCATGAGCCGACGGCGGCGAGCCAGGCGGACCGCGTGTTGTTTCTGGCGGACGGACGGATCGTTGACCAGATGATCGAGCCGACGCCCGAGTCGATTCTCGACCGGATGAAGACACTTCGGGCGGGGGTGCGGGCATGATCGCGCGCCAAGCCTTTCGAAATCTTCTGGCGAGCAAGCTTCGTCTCTTCCTGACGTCCCTCTCGATCGTGCTCGGCGTGGGGTTCGTCGTCGGGTCATTCGTTCTGGGCGACACGATCAACTCGGCCTTTGACGACGTCTTCACGACCGCCAACAAGGGTGTCTCCGTCATGGTCCGCGGGATCGAGACGGTGTCCGCGGTGGATCGGCAGCCGGTCCCAGCCTCGGTCGTAGCGAAGGTCCGGGCCGTGGACGGTGTGCGTGCCGCTGGAGGGTCGGTTGAAGGAATCGCTCAGATCATCGGGGCGGACGGCAAACCGGCAGGTGTTCAAGGTCCGCCCGCGCTCGGCTTCGGCTGGTTGGACGACAGGGACCTCAACCCACTGCGGATCCTGGCGGGGACAGCTCCGAGAGGGCCTGACGATGTCGTGATCGACAAGAAGACTGCGGCGGACGAGAAGTTCGCGATCGGGGATCGTGTGCGCATCATCACCTCATCCGGATCGGCCGAGTATCGGCTCATCGGTACCGTGGCCTTCGGTGACAACGATGCCAGCCTTGCCGGTGCAACGTTGGCTGCCTTCGCGACCGCGACGGCGCAGCGTGTTTTCGATTCTGCCGACCGCTTTGCAGGTATCGGTGTCACGGGCATGCCCGGCGTCTCCAATACCACGCTGGCCGCACGGGTCCAAGCAACCCTCCCGTCCGGTTACGAGGCCATCACCGGGGAGGCGTCAGCCCAGGAATCCAGCGACCAGTTCAAGCAGTTTGTCGACCTGTTCCGCAATTTCCTGCTGGCGTTCGCGGCAATCGCCCTGTTCGTGGGCAGTTTCATCATCTTCAACGCCTTCAAGATCACGGTCGCCCAGCGCACCCGCCAACTCGGCTTGATTCGCGCGGTGGGCGCCTCGCCGAGCCAGGTCGTCCGCTCGGTCTTGCTCGAGGCGGCGTTCATCGGTGTTGCCGCGTCGCTGATCGGGATCCTCTTCGGCATCGGCTTTGCGGCGCTGCTGCGCGCCGGCTTCAACGCCTCGGGTGCGTCGCTTCCGCCGACGACTCTCCAGATTGAGCCGCGGTCTGTCATCGCGGGCCTGGTTGTCGGCATCACCGTGACGTTCGTCGCGGCGCTGATGCCGGCGTGGCGTGCGAGCCGTGTTCCGCCGATGGCCGCGATGCGCGACGTCCGCGTCGTCGGGTCGCCGCGGGCGCGGTTCGTGGTCTCGATCGGGCTGACCACGGTTGGGATCACGCTGGTGCTCCTCGGGGCACTCGCACCACTCAGCGGCCTCTCGCAACGATTCGGTCTGATCGGCCTCGGTGCCTTGCTCCTGTTCTTGGGCGCCGCGATGCTTACCCAGTATGTGGCCCGTCCACTCGCCCAACTGATCGGCGTGCCGATGGCACGAACCGGTCTGGCCGGACGTCTGGGACAGGAGAACGCTATGCGCAATCCCAGGCGGACGGCTCAGACCGCGGCCGCGCTGACCATCGGTGTCGCGCTCGTCACCGGCGTCACCATCTTCGGCGCGTCCCTGACGGCGACGTGGGTCGACGCAATTGACGACCGCCTGAAAACAGACCTCGTGATCCAGGCCAGCGGGCAACAGGGCTTCAGTCCCGCGGCCTCGGCGGAACTCAAGAATGCCCCGCAGTTGGCGGGTGTGACCACGCTACGTTTCGACGGTTCGTTCAAGGATGCGCAACAAGACACCCTGCTCATGTCCGCGATCGATCCCAACGCGCTTCCCGACTTCTACGACCCGAAGCTCACCGCGGGCTCGGTAGGAGCGCTCTCGCAACCGGACACCGTCGCGATCGATGAGAGATACGCGAAGGACCATGACCTCACCGTGGGCGGGACGATGTCCGTGCTCTTTGCCCGCACCGGCCGAACGTCACTTCGTGTCGGTGCGATCTTCAGCGACACGACGTTCGGACGCTTCCTCGTCTCGCGCCGCCAGTACGAACGCGACTTTACGAGCCAGCAGGACCAATTCATCTTCGTCCGGGCCGGCGACGGCGTGTCCGCTGACCAAGCCAAGGTGGCCGCGGAAAACGAACTCACGGCATTCCCCAACCTCGAAGTGCGCACGAGGGCCGAGTACAAGGACTTCGTGTCCAGCCAGGTCGACAGCTTCCTCAGGCTGTTCTATGTCCTACTCGCGATGGCGGTGATCATCGCCGTCTTCGGAATTGTGCTGACGCTCGCGCTGTCAGTCTTCGAGCGCACGCGCGAGATCGGACTCCTCCGAGCGGTCGGGCTCTCACGACACAGCGTACGGGCAATGATCCGCTGGGAGGCGATCATTGTCGCGCTGATCGGCGCGCTGGTCGGTCTCCTCCTCGGCGCGTTCCTCGGCGTCGTCAGCGTCTCGGCAATCCCCGAGTTCACGGCCCTCGCCATCCCTTGGGGATCGATGGCCGTCTTCCTGATCGTCGCCGCCATCTTCGGCGTGCTCGCAGCAATCCTGCCAGCCCGCCGCGCCGCCCGACTCAATGTTTTGGCCGCCATCCAGAACGAATAGCAAGAGCATGGACACCCAGACACTCCCTGCGCATGTCCCCCACCGATCGTCCCGGGCCGTGAAAGAGACAAGCCTCGGCGGTTCCACCGCACTTCGTCCGGCCGCTCTGCTGGGGCGCGCCGCGGTCGGCGCGGGGGCCGCACGGCGTCTCAGCCGCGGCCCGATCTCGCGCCACGGCGCGAGTCGGATGGCCCGGTGCGCCCGCCGTGGCCTCGCTGGCGTTGTGGGGGCCGCACTCTCTATCCTGGCGGTCTTCGTCGCCCGTCCCGCCGGCCCGAAACCGTTTCTCGATGACAGCGGCAGGCCGTTGGCAGGCAGCATCTCCGAGAAGATCACGGTCAACATCGGCGGTGTTGACCAGGGGATGTTCATCAAGGGCAAGAACGCTCGCAACCCGGTGCTGCTGTACCTCCATGGTGGCATTCCGGACTATTTCCTCACTGAGCGCTACCCCACGGGACTCGACGAGGACTTCACCGTGGTCTGGTGGGAGCAGCGCGGCTCGGGGCTCTCCTACAGCGGCGACGTCAACCCAGCGAGCGTGAACCCGGAGCAACTCGTAGCGGACACGGTGGAGTTGACCAACTATCTCCGCACGCGCTTTGGCCAGGAGAAGATTTACCTCATGGGTCGTTCCGGAGGGACCTTCATCGGCATACAGGCGGCCGCGCAAGCGCCGGAGCTGTACCACGCCTACCTCGCCGTGGCCCAGATTTCGAATCAGCTTGAGTCCGAGAGGCTGGCGTACGACTACATGCTCCAGCGATTCACGGACGGCGGGAACACCAAGATGGTGCGGCGACTCGAAAAAGCGCCAGTCGGCGACACGGTTCCTCTTCCGGATTCGTACCTCAAGGTACGTGACGTGGCCATGCACGAACTGGGTGTTGGCACGACCCACGACATGACGTCGATCGTCACCGGACTGCTGATGCGGTCCCTGCGGAACCGCGAATACACGCTGATGGAGAAGATCGGCATCTGGCGCGGCAAGATCTTCTCCACGAAACGCCTGTGGAACACACAACTGGCGACGGATCTGACGAAGAAGGTGACGCGGCTCGACGTCCCGGTCTACTTCTTTCATGGCGTGTACGACTACACCGTTTCCTACCCCCTGGCCAGGTCCTACTACGAGCGGCTCGATGCTCCAGTGAAGGGCTTCTACACGTTTGCGCAGTCAGCCCACAGCCCGATGTTCGAAGAGCCGGAGAAGATGTGCGAGATAGTGCAGTCGGACGTGCTGACGGGTTCGAAAGGACGTGCTGATCCGGAGTAGGGAATGGGGCTGCCCCCATCGCCGCCGCTGCCGCTCCACGCTTTGATGGGTGGAGGTCGCGGGTCGGTGCGAAGTCGTGGCTGCTGGAGGACCCCTCGTCGACTAGCCAGCCGAGCATGGCGAATCCGGCGCCGATCAGCGCGAGCACGCCGGTGCGAAGCCAGCTCATGATCCTGCGCGTTTCTCCCCAAGGACGTCCGGTGGGCTCGTGGGAGAGCCCACCGGACGTGCTCGTGGTCGATTGGGAACGTCGGGTGTACTACGGCTTGAACACGATCCGAGCGGGGATCGCGCCCGCTTCGACGTCGGCGATCGCCTGGTTGACGTCGGCCAGCGGACGAATCTCGCGTGTGACGTGGGTTTTGCCCTGCGCGTGCAGTTCGAAGACCTCCTGCAGGTCGACACGTGTGCCGACGATGGAGCCCACGATGGTGATTCCGCCGAGGATCGTCTCGAAGATGGGTAGGTGCATGTCGTTGTCGGCCGGCAGCCCCACCAGGACCAGCGTCCCGCCGCGCCGGAGCGACCGGAACGCTTGCTCGTAGACGCGTGGGTTCGCGGCGAGCACGATGGCCTGGTCGGCCCCGCCGAGGCGCATGATCGCGGCCGATGGGTCCTCGTCGGCAGCGTTGACGACGTGTTCGGCGCCCAGCTCACGGGCGAGGTCGAGCTTCTCGGAGACGACGTCCACAGCGACCGTCGAGGCACCGGCGATGTGCGCGTACTGCATCGTCATGTGCCCGAGGCCGCCGATGCCGAACACGGCGACCAGGTCCGAGGTTCGGGCGCCGCACACCGTGATCGCTGTGTAGGTCGTGACGCCTGCGCAGGTCAGCGGCGCCGCATCGAATGGGTCGATTCCGTCGGGTACCCGGCCGACGTAGGACGCGAAGCCGAGTGCGTACTCGGCAAAACCGCCATCCATCGAGTAGCCGGTGTTGCGTTGCGATGGGCAGAGGGTCTCCCAGCCCGACCCGCAGTACTCACAGGCCCCACACGCGTAGCCGAGCCAGGGGATCGCGACACGCGTCCCGACCGCGAGGTCGTCGACGCCGGGCCTGGTCGCCGCGGCAGAACCGCGGGCACCCTGAGGTGTTCATCAGGTGCCTGAGCTCAGCAGCACATCGAAAGGTCGCGCGATGGCCGACGCGATCTACCCCGTTCTCAAACGGCAGACACGGCGTTGACGGAGAAGGCGTCGTGGGTTGGGACCCGGTGTTCACCCGCGGAGTTCTCCGGAAGCCTCATCAGGAGTTCTCCCCGATGCGTTCCCTGGGTCTGCGCGTCACAGTCTGTGACGACGGATCTGAACAAACAAGACGGATCGGAGGGATGCCGTGTTGCGTCTTATCGCGATTGTCATCGGTGGGTTGGTACTTGCGTTCGCGGCGATCGGCATCGTCTTCCTCGTCGGGATGCGGAGGCGGTCGCCGACGGTCCTCCGGGTGGTTCGCCGCTTCGCCCGGGTCGTCGTGAACCCGCGCATGTTGACGACCGCCGGGACGCCTGGTGCGTATGCGTCCGTGGTCCACCACGTCGGGCGAACGACGGGTCGTCCCTACCGGACGCCGGTAGTGGCTGAACCAACCGACGACGGTTTCGTGATTGCGCTTCCTTACGGAACGACGTCGAATTGGGTGAGGAATGTGCTGGCGAGTGGGTCAGCCACCCTCGTCCACGAGGGGACGACGTACCAGGTCGACCGGCCAGAAGTCGTACCGCTCGGCCCGATGGCTGACCGCTTCTCGGCGAAAGACCAGCGCAGCCACGAGCGGTTCCTGGTCGATCAGTGCCTCCGGTTCCGACGGGCCGATCAACCCGAGCTGTTCGCGGAGGTCGCCACCGACGTCCGCGAGACATCTCTGGCGGAGTCATAGCGATGGCGACGACTCAAGCAACAGCTGCCCCGCAACACGCTGAGGTCGAGGCGCCCCGAGGCCCGCCGGCTGCTGCTGGAGAGGCCCGTGTTTCGAAGCAGATGCTCGCCAGGATCGCGGGGTTGCTGTACCTGGCCCTTGCCGTGTGCAGCTTCTTTGGCATCTGGGTGTCCTCCCGCATCGTCGAATCGGGTGATGCAGCGGCGACTGCCGACAACATCCGCGCGTCGACCACCCTGTTTCGCGTCGGCCTGATGGTCGAACTCGTCGGGGCGGCGGCCTTCCTATTTACGGCCATGGCCCTCTACGTTCTGCTCGCGCACGTCAACCGGCTGGTCGCAGCCGCGATGGTCACCATCGTCTCGATCAGCGTTGCGATCATGAGCCTGAATCTGATCAACCACTACGCGGCGCTGAAGATCGCGACCAGTGAGAGCCTCACACGCACCTTCGGCGCGGCACAGTCCGATCAGCTCACGCTGCTGTTTACCGACCTCAAGGACAACGGGTTCTTCATCGCTCAGATGACGTTCGGGCTGTGGCTACTGCCGCTCGGGTACCTCGTCATCAAGTCGGGGTACTTCCCAAAGATCCTGGGCGTCTTACTGATGATCGCCTGTTTCAGCTACCTCGCCGAAATGTTCGTCAACTTCCTCGATGTCGCAGACGGCAGCTCGCTGCTCACCGGCCTCGTGGAAGGGATCGCGGAGATGGCGTTCCTGGCATGGCTGCTGGTAAAGGGCGTCAGGAGCACCGGCGCACCCTCTCCGGTCACATCCGACTCCGGCCACGCGCCGTGAGGGCGGTCATGCTGACCGCTGGCGCCTTCGCTCAGCCGGGGCGAGCCCTGGTCGAAGCCCCGGCAGCATCCAAACCCAAACTGCCCTCCGAAACGAGGTGACTCCAGATGTCGGCGTCAAAGAGCAAGGCCCGACTGCCTCCTCGGTGGTTCGTGCGGCTCTTCTGGGTCGCCCATCGGCGCATTTACCGTCTGACGCGCGGCCGTCTGGGCCTGTGGCGGCCGAAGCCCAACGGGTGGGGTGCCATGCGTGTCACGACCATCGGGCGAAGGACCGGTCGCGAGCACAGCGTCATGGTGGGCTACTTCGAGGATGGGCAGAACCTCGTGGCCATGGCGATGAACGGCTGGGGGGAGGGCGAGCCGGCATGGTGGCTGAACCTGCAGGCCCACCCCGACGTTCGGGTCGACCTACCCGACGGTCCGCGTCTGGTCACCGGCCGGACCGCCCGCGGCGAGGAGCGGGAACGGCTGTGGTCACGGTGGCGAGAGATCGACAAGAATCTGGACGCCTTCGCCGCACGCCGTCCAACAGAGACCGCCGTCGTCATCTTCGAACCGCGGTCATGACGTTGAGGTCGGGGCAAACGGATGCGTACCCACGCGAAGTCACAAGTAGCGCACGCCGATTCCCACACAGGTGCCGGGACAATCGACCCCGCTACTTGCTAACAGGAGGAGACGTCGGTGAACAAGACCGATCGGACAGCGAACCTTCAGGACACGAAAGTGGATGTGAAGGTCGTGCTTTGCGGCTTATGGATCTCACTGCTCTTCGTGTTCGCCTATGTCGATATCTTCGGGTTCTGGCGGGACGACGTGATCAACGGTGCACTCGCCGGCAAGGTTCCTGGTCCAGGCTTCGAGATCAACCAGGCCTTTCTTGCGCTCACCACGATCTACATCGTGATTCCCAGCCTCATGATCATCGTCTCGCTCCTCGCCCCGGCACGGATGAACAGGACGGCCAACATCGTCGTCAGCCTGATCTATCTTGCATCCGTGGTCGTCACGATCGTCGGTGAAACCTGGATCTACTACATCCTCGGGAGTGTCGTCGAGTCGCTCCTCCTCCTCGCTATCTCACGAGTCGCCTGGACCTGGCCACGACTCCCCTCCCCCTGACAACAACGACCGACGGGCGAACCGGCATGAGACCCGCGATCGAGTGACACCACCCGCTGAGGGCGCCGATGAGGCCGCCGCAGGCCCGGTACGAAGACACGCATTTCTGCCGTAGCAACCCAGAGTTGCCGCCCAACGCTGTGTTCGGCTGCTGCGTCCTCCTGTGGGCTCGCTGAACTGCCCGGGCAACTATCGTTCCCGCTCCACCGGATGCCGGAAGGCGAGGGTGAGGACCGCAGGCAGGCCGGCAAGGCGTTGGGTGAGAAATATGACGTCCGGTTCGCGCGGGGCGATTTTCTGGAACTGGTGGCGGGAGAGGAGCCAGGTGATCCACTCGGTCGCCGGGTCGTGTCGGCCCAGGCGCGTGAGGGCGGCCAGGAAGACGGGGCGGGGGAGCCAGTGCAGGAATGGCAGGTTGGTGTGGGAGTCGACGGGGAACTCACGTAGCGGGGTGGAGATGAAGCCGGCTTTCGCGACACGTACCAACTCGGCGACGAACTGGGCCTGCTGCGCGGACGGGCCGACGTGTTCGATGACGGCGTTGCTCTGAACCACGTCGAAGGCGCGGTCGGGGAAGGGGAGGGCCAAGGCGTCGGCGGTGAGGACGGTCACTTTCGGGAAACGCCGGCGTACCGGGTCGAGGTTTGTGTCGTTTGAGACGGCGGTGACCTGCTCGGGGTGCGGGTAGCGCGTGAGGAACTCGTTCTCGCCCGGGAGGTCGACGAGGGGGGAGACGCCGACGTCGAGCACCGACTCGCCGATACACGGCGGGAACAGGCCCGTGTAGCGATCCCAACGGGCGGCGCGGCAGCGCACGTGCACGCGGCGGGCGATCTGTGAATGGCGGACGCTCAGGTCGATGAGCGAAATGTACGGGTCGCCGGCGGACGAGTGGCCTCGCCGGATGGGCGGGCGCCCGGTACGGTGCCCGGGTGAGGCCCGGACGAAACGCCCTACGTGGCGCCATGATTGCTCTGCTGTGCGCCTGCGCGCCTGCCGGAGCGGTGAGTGCCGACCCGCTCGTCGTGAGCCTCCGTGATGACGGTGGCAACGCCGCACTCGATGCCACCGGACCGGCGGTATCGGCCGACGGGAGGTACGTCGCCTTCGTTTCCACTGAGACGTTGACCGGGACTTTCACCGGCGGCGTGCGTCAGCTCTACGTGCGTGACCGGGTTGCGGGACGCACCATCCTCGCCTCGACCAGCGCGATGGGCCAAGCCGCCAACGCCGATGTCGACGCCTCCGGAACCGAAGTGCGTTACGCCAACAGCGGTGACGGACGGTTCGTGGTGTTCGCGTCGACCGCGACCAACCTTTCGCTACTCGACACCGACGGCGGGCAGCGCGACGTGTTTCGCAAGGAACTCTCAACCGGGGCGGTTGCGGTGGTCTCTCGTGCGGTCGCTGGCGACGCGGCAAACGCCGGCGTTGCCGGTGACCCCGACATTTCGTTCGACGGATCTCGCGTGGCATATGAGACCGGCACGGCCACGAACCTGTGGGATGACATCACGGGGTCGACATCCGACATTGTGGTGCGTGACCTCACCTTCGGTACCACGCAGCCGGCGAGCCTGAACTCGGGTGGCGCCGCCCTCACCGGGGTGCTTCAGCGGGCGTCAATCAGCGCGGACGGGGGACATGTCGCATTTGAGGACGACAGCACCGTCACCGTGCGCGACCTCGCAGCCCGCATCACGCGATCACCGGTGACGGGCACACTGCCGGACCTCTCCGGCAACGGTCGCAGCGTCACCTACCAAGCAGGAACCGGTGTGGGCGCCATCGACGTCGTCGGCGGCGGCGCGGAGACGATTACGGCCACCGGTACGCGACCGAGCATCAGCGCCGACGGGCGCCGCGTGGCGTTCACCACGTCCACCGCGCTGAACGAGCCGGGCGGTCCCGCCGGCCAGATCGACGCCTACATACGCGACCGTCCCGGCGGGACGACCTCGCGTGCCACAGAACGCATTGGCGGTGGTGGCGCGGGGGTGGGTAGCGGCCCGGCAGCACTCAGCGCCAACGGCGGAGCGGTCGCCATCGAACTCGATGACGGCGGGCTCACGCCGCGCCTGGCCGACAGCGACACCGACGCTCAGGCCGATATCTTCCTCTCGCCGTCGACCGCCACCGACACGACTGCCCCGCAGATCACGGTTACCTCTCCCGCCGCCGGCGTGGTTCTTCCCAATCGCTTTGCCACCATCGGCGGTACGGTCACCGACGATGCGGGTGTTGCGTCACTAACTGTCGGGGGCATCCGCGCCACCATCGGCACAGGTGGGACGTTTGCCATCACGATCACGGTTGCCAGCGGCACCAGCGACGTGCCCGTGGTCGCGGTTGATGGAGCCGGAAACATGCGTGCCACCACGGTGTCGGTGAGCGCCGTCGGTGGCCCCGGCGGCACGGTGGGCGCCAAAGCTCGCGCAAAGAAGCTCAGGGTCAGTCGCAGCGGACGTAACACCATCGTGCGTTTCCGACTCGATCCGGGCGCCTCCCGCGTTGCCCTGCGACTGTGGCGGCGGTCGCGCTCCAGTCCTCCGGAGTGGGTGCCCGCTACGGTCGCGAAAATCGTGCCACGCAGCTCGGGTCGTCGTATCGCTACCGTGCGGCGCAAGCCGTTGCCGGCCGGGGTCTATCAGGTGCGCATCACCGTGGTGTCGGCCGGTGGCGTGGCGGTGTCGACGGTGAGATATGTGGCACCCAAGTTGCGGCGCGGGCGCTGATAGGCTCAACTCATCCGCATGTCAATGAAAGGACCAGACGATGGGGTTGATGCGTCGATTCCTGCTGATCGTTAAGGCGAAAATCAGCAAGCTTCTCGGCAGCGCCGAGAATCCCAACGAGGCGCTCGACTACTCGTACGAGAAGCAACTCGAGCTCCTGCAGCAAGTGCGTCGCGGGGTCACCGATGTGACCACGAGCAAGAAGCGCCTGGAGCTGCAGACAGAGAAGCTCGAAGCGAGCCTCGAGAAGCTCGACTCCCAGGCACGCGGCGCCCTACAAGCGGGCCGCGAGGACCTCGCACGCATTGCGCTGGAGCGCAAGAAGGGCGTGCAGGCACAGCTGCAAGGCCTCGATGGGCAGCGTCAACAGCTTGAAGGTGAGCAAACCAAGCTCATCTCCGCCGAGCAGAAGCTCACCGCCAAGGTCGAGGCCTTCCGGACGCAGAAGGAGACCATCAAGGCCCAGTACTCCGCGGCGGAAGCTCAAGTCAAGATCAACGAGGCGTTCAGCGGTATCTCCGAGGAGATGGCCGATGTCGGCCTCGCTCTGCAGCGTGCCGAGGACAAGACCGACCAGATGAAGGCCCGCGCGGGCGCTCTGGACGAGCTGCTCGAATCCGGAGTGCTCGAGGACATGACCCAAAGCGGCGACGTCATCGACCGCGAGCTTGCCCAGGTGACGCAAAAGTCCGAGGTCGACGCGGAGCTCGAAGCCCTCAAGAAGGAGCTCGGTACGGGCGCTGCCCCGGGTGAGACCGCCACGCTTGAGGGAGGGCCGACGGCATGACCGTCGTGCGGATTCTCGGCGAGGGACAGTTCCGTGTCCCCGATGACAAGGAAGACGATCTCAACGCCATCGACAATCGCGTCGAAGCTGCCGTTCAAGCAAACGATCAAGACGGTTTCACCGAGGCGCTGGCGGAGCTCATCGCCGCCGTCAAGAAGCTCGGTACGCCGCTAGCAGACGATGAGCTTGTCCCGTCCGACGCCGTGGTGCCCGACATGGACACCACGCTGGCCGAGGCCCGGAAGATGCTCTCGGAGGAGGGGTTGATCCCCGACTGAGCGACGTGGACGGCACCGTCGACCGCGCGAAGCAGCGTGAGCGCGACGCGTTCTACATGGGGCTTGCCCGGGCGGTTCGCGAAGGTGCGAACTGCCAGGGCAGCTGTGTCGGCGCGCTGCTGGTGCTGGAGAACCGGGTTATCTCGACCGGGTTCAACGGCACGCCGACGGGCTTTCCCAACTGCGCCGATGGTGGCTGCGTTCGCTGCAACGACAGCGCCCTTCACCGTGACGGCCGGGGCGACGACGCCACCGATCCGTTGCACACATCCGGCCGGGCCTTGGACGTGTGCATCTGCGTTCACGCTGAGCAAAACGCATTCCTCAGCGCCGCTCGTTTCGGCATTCGCGTCGACGGGGCCACGCTCTACACCACGCTCAGCCCGTGTTTTGGCTGCCTGAAAGAGGCCGTGCAGGCGGGGGTGCGCCGGGTGGTGTTCGAGGATCACTACGCCACGTCGTACTCCGACGCGTTGCAACAGCAGTACGACGATCTCGCGGCTCATCTGGCTGGCAGTGATCCTCACGGATTCGAGCTGTTCGAAGCAGTCTAAATCGCCTGGTCGGGGTGGCGCATCACGATCTCATTGATGCCCACGCCCGGTGGTTGGTCGATGGCGAACATCACGGCCCGTGCAACATCGTCATCATCGAGTGAGACCGCCGGTGTGTTGTCGAAGAACGGCGTGTCGACGTTGCCCGGTGAGATGACGGTCACGCGGATGCCGTGTTCGTGGAGCTCCTTGCGAGCGGATTCTGCCATCGCCACCACCGCGTGCTTCGTGGCGGAGTAGACCGACCCGGGAACGGCCACGTGGCCAGCGACGGAGCCGGTGAGCAGTAGGTGTCCACGGCTTTCGCGCAGCGCCGAAACGGTGGCCCGAATCGTCAGCGCAGCTCCGTAGACGTTGGTCAAGATCATCGACTTCCAGTGTTCGGGCGACTCGTTGAGGAAACCGCGCACCGCACCAAACCCGGCGTTGGCAAACGTCACATCGATTTGCCCAAACCGTGCGAGCGTGGCGTCTACTGCGGCGACAACCTCGTCCCATTCGGTTACGTCACAGGCGATTGCCGTTGCCCTGTCTTCACCCAGGCTTCTGGCGAGCTCGTGAAGTGGTTCGGTGCGCCGTCCGATCAACGCCACCCGGTGCCCGGCGGCAACGGCCTGGCGAGCAGTCGCCGCGCCGATACCGCTCGACGCCCCGGTGATGAACATGACTCGGCCGCTCATTCGTTCACCATGCCACATCGGTCGGGTATCAGGAGGGTGGTGTGTCACACTCGGCCGGTGAACGCTTTCCCGATGAGGCGATGCTGGGCGACGCGACTCTTGTGGCCGCTGGTGCGTGGGCCGCTTGCCGCGGAGATCACCGATGAGGTCATTCGCGTGCGGCTCGGGGTCGTGGGACGCGCCGAGATCCCGGTCGCACTCGTCGATCGGTTGTCGACGATGCGGTGGCCCTGGTGGGGCGGCCTCGGGGTACGGCTGGCACCGCGCCTGGTGGCCTTTGCGACGGCGTGGGGGCCCTCAGCACTGCTGGAGCTCTCCGAGCCCGTCGTCGTACGCACACCGTTTCGGTGGTCCACCCGACGCGTGGTCATCAGCGTCGACGATGTGGAGGGATTCCTTCGCGCGGCGGCCCATTCGCGGGCCGCCGCCGGGGCACAACGAGAGTTTTCCGCTAGGGACCCATCGCAATAAGCCGATTGCTGTCCCGGTCGTAGAATTCGAGCAGGCGTGCTCCTCCGACGTCTTCGACCTCGCCGCGTGCGATTTCGTTCTTCTCCAGATGGGCGAAGAGAGCGTCGATGTCGTCAGTGCGGAACACCACCGTGGCTCCACCCTGGTGCGGTCGGGTTGCCAACTCGCCCTCGAGCGCCAGGTCGTAGCCGCCGCAGTCGAACTCGGCCCAATCGTTACCTTGGCGGTTTTTGAGCGTAAGCCCAAGCACGCCCTCGTAGAAAGCGATGGCTGCATCCATGTTGCAGATGCGGTAGTAGACGGTTTCGATGCCACTGAGATACGCCACGTTGTCTCCCGGTCGTTCGGTCGGCGAGTCTAGCGGTCGCGGCCGTGACAGGCCGAGTGGCGTTCATGAACCGTCCGTTGCATGATGCGCCGACTCTTGCGGGTTTCGTAAAGCCCGCCCCGGTGGGGACCGACAGGACCTAGACTGGCTGCCCTTGATGAGCAAACAACCTGCATACATACGCATTACGTCTCGCCCCCTCGCTGTTGGGCTGGTGGCGCTTGCCGTGGTCGCGCTCGCCGCGTGCGGGTCAAGCTCGACGAGCGAACCCGGGGATGGTTCCGCCCCGCCACCACCGGCAACATCGACCGCCGTGCCGGGAACCGAGATCCCCACGACCAACACCACCTCAACCCCCACGCCATCAACCGACAAGCTCCGGGTCTGGTTCCTTGACGCCGAGGGGGTCGAGCTGGTCTCCGAGTCGCGGCCGTCATCGACAGCTGAACCCGAGCTGCGCGCGGTGCTCGAAGCGCTTGCGGAGGGCCCCCAGACTCCTGCGGGCGTCCCTGCGCTGCCGACGGGAACCGAGATCGTGGGAACCAACGTCACGGGTGACGAAGCGCTTATCAACTTCAGCCAGGCATTCGTGTCGGGCTACCCCTCGGGCGGGGCCACGGCCGAGCTCGCAGTGCTTGCGCCCATCGTCTACTCGGCAACCGAGGTGGCCGGGGTCTCCCGCGTGCGAATCACGGTCGACGGACAAACACCCCAGCTTCCCGGCACGCAGTTCGACTTCTCAAACGCTTTCTCACGGGCCGACTTCCCCGACCTCGGCGTGACGCCGTGAGCCGTCGCCTCCTGGCCATCGCTGCGCTCCTCGCGGTTGCGACCGCCGTCGCGCCAGCCACTGGTGCGCCCCTTATCGCTATTGATCCCGGGCACGGCGGAGGCGACTCGGGAGCCACGGGGACGCTTCCCCCGGGCACCGCCACGGGTCTCACCCCACGCATCGACCCGGATGGCCAAACCCGTATCTACGAAAAAGACGTCAACCTCGACGTCGCCCAGCGCGTCAACGCGGCGCTCACCGCCCGCGGCTACGGCACGCTCATGACACGAACCCAGGACCTCGCCGGGGGCGATGTCCCGTACACAACCACGGGGGCCGATCTCTCCGCCCGCACCGACCTGGCCAACAACGCCAAAGCCGATCTTTTCGTCTCGATCCACTCGAATGCACTCAGCGAAACGTCTTCCGGCACCGAGACCTACCACTTCTACTATGCCGGTGCGGGCTCTCAAGCCTTGGCGGCGCTGATTCATGAGCGCGTTGTCGCCAGCCTCGGCTTGCCCGACCGTGGTATCAAGACCGCCGGCTTCTACGTCCTAAAGAACACGACCATGCCTGCAGTGCTGGTGGAGGGCGCGTTCCTGTCGAACCCCACCGAAGCCCTTCGCCTGGCCGACCCCAACGTCCGCCAGGTTCTGGCCGATGCCATCACCGGCGGCGTCGTGGAGTACGTCGACCGCGGATACCTGACGACCTATGCCACGCCGGTGGTCTCGGTGCCGCGCTACCAGGTCAACGCCGGTGCTTTTCTCAAGTTGGCCGACGCCCGTCAGCGCTACCGGGTTGTCCGGAAGCGTGGCTTTTCGGCCGCCATCCGCAGCGAGTACCACACGGGCCTGCGGCGAAACTTGTTCTTTGTGGTGAGTGGGCGCTTCATCAACTTCGACAACGCCACTACGGTTCGCACCCAGATGCGCAACCGTGGTATCCGCGCCAACGTCGGTCTCATTCCCAGTACGAGCCGCAAGATGCCCGTCCGGTAGCGATTGCGGGTCGTCCGGGCAATGGGACTACCATCAGTGGGCCGTGCCGCCGCCCGATGCCCTCCAACTGCAGCTTCCGCTGCCGCAGCCCCAACCGGGCAGTGAACGTCAAGCGACTCTCGCCGATCAACTCTGCGATCTGCTCGTTCGCCGTGGTCGCTCGCTGGAGGTGGGACATGTCGTCGCTCAAGTCCTGAGGGTTCGTCGCTGCCCCGAAAAGTTGCAGCGTCGGCTCGTGGCGGAGATCGTCGACAGCGACTCACGATTGTCGTGGCGGGGACGTGACCTCGTGGGCCTTGCCCCGCTCGGGTGGGCGGCCACGCCGCTTCGCGATGCCACTTTCTGCGTGGTCGACCTTGAGACCACCGGCGGCGCGCCCGGCAGGTCGAAGATCACCGAGATCGGCGCCGTACGAGTACGCGGCGGCGAGATCATCGATCGGTTCACCACCCTCGTTGCCCCCGGGATTGCCATCCCCGCGCCGATCGTGCGGGTGACGGGAATCACCGACGCGATGCTCGTGGGCCAGCCACGCATCGAGGAGGTCATGGAGCGGTTCATCGCGTTCGTCGGCGACGACGTGATGGTTGCCCACAATGCCCCGTTCGACTTCCGTTTTCTCAACTACGAGCGGTTCCGGCTCAACGGCACGTACTTCACGCAGCCCTGGCTCGACACGCTGGTGCTGGCCCGCCGGCTGCTGAAGCGCCGTCTCGACCGGTTCGACTTGGGAACGCTAGCCGAATGGGCTGACACCACCGTACGTCCCAACCATCGGGCATTGGCCGACGCGGAGGCCACCGGTGAGGTGCTTACCATCCTGCTCGGCCTGTTGGCGGATCGCGGCTACGCCACCCTCGACCGGGCAGTCGGCTACGGGCAAGGGGGTGGGGCGCGCTACGCGCACAAGCTCGCGCTGGCGGATGACCTGCCCCGACTCCCCGGGGTCTATCTGATGCGCGACCGCGAGGGTGCGGTGCTCTATGTCGGCAAGGCTCGCGACCTGCGCCGGCGGGTACGTTCGTATTTCGGTCCTCAGGGGCGCCACAGCCGCCTTGTGGCGCGAGCATTGGAAGCCGTGGCCACCATCGACCATGAGACGACGGGGTCGGAGTTGCGTGCCCTGGTGGAGGAGGCACGACTCATTCGCGAGTTGCGCCCGCCCTGTAACAGCCGGGGAGGCAGCACCGCCGGGCGTTACCTCAAGCTCACGATTGACGAGGCTTACCCGCGGCTTTTGGTGGTGGCCGAACCGGTAGGCGATGGGGCGATGTACTACGGGCCGCTGCGGTCGGAGCGCACCGCGCGCCAGGCCGTGGAGGCGCTCAACATCCTCTATCCCATTCGGTCATGCCACACGTTGTGCGCGGGCGGAGCCCAGGAACGACTCATCGGCGAGGCCAGGTCACCGTGCTGCGGCCCGTGTGGCGCTGCCGACCCGGCGGGGTATCGCGAGGCGGTCGACGAAGTGCGCCGCCTGCTCGACGGAGATCGCCATATGGCGAGCGCAATTCTCATGGCGCGGCTTGCTCGCGCGATGGCCGATGGGGCGATCATCGCCAATGCCGAATGGCGCGAACAGCTCGAAGGTCTCATCGCTGTTGTGGGCGCACTCAGTCGTATCCGTTCCGCGCTCAGCTCGACGGCGGTGATCGCCGAACCCGACGTGTCCACCGGCACGGTCTACGTCATGTTCGTGGGGCACGGACGCATCGTGCGTGAGGCACATCTCTCACTAGGAGACGTCGATGAGCTTGCCTCGGCGGTCTCGGCGCTTCACGAACTGCCCGCGACGCCTCCGTCGCTCAGCCGAGCCGACTTGGACGAGGCGCTCATCCTCGACGATTGGATGCGTGCTCGCGTCGATCACCCCGGTGTCGTGGTGTTTCCCCCGGGTTTTGACCCCGACGAGGTGGTGGCGCACGTTCATGCTGTTGTCGCGGCGTTGGGTGCCTCCGACGGCGAGACGCTCGCCACCGCCGCGTAGCGCACATGGGCACTCCGCCGGTGCGGGCCGGCGCGTCGCTCGCCCTCACCGGCCGGTATGCCTCCTTTGCACGCCAATCGGCACGGGGACTTGAGGAGTGGGCCAACTCCTGCGGGGCCACGCTCAGAATCGACGACAGCGGTGGCGACGAGGCGACCACCGTTCGCCAAACCCGTGCGTTGGCCGACATCTGCGACGTCGTCTTCGGCCCCTACGGCAGCGGGCCGATGCGAGCGGTGGCCACGGCGTTCGCCGACCGGTCCGATGTCATCTGGAACCACGGTGGGGCCGCGGCGACCGGTACCGGTGCCCGAATCATCGACGTGCTTGCTCCGGCGAGGCGCTACTGGGCGGACCTCCCCGCGGCGCTCACACGCTGGGGGCTGCCCCTGCACTCAGTGGCGGTGCTTCAGGCGAAAAGCCCATTCGGCCGCGAGGTCGCGGCAGGCGCCATCGCCGCACTCGCTGATGCGGGGCACAGCCCGAGTGCAGTGATCACGTTTACCGAAAATCAGGCGCCGCATGCCGTCGCCCGGGCGCTCGATTCCGGGGCCACGGTGATCGTGACGGGAGCGCGCTATGAGGAGGACGTGGCCGTGGGACGCGCAGCCGTTTACCACCCCCACCTCGCCCTCGGGATGGTTGCCTGTGGCGTCGACGATGCTCGAGAGGCGTTCGGCGACGCCCTTCTGGGGTGGTTTGGCCCGTGCCAGTGGATCGACACGCCGAGGACCCCGGTGCCCCCGCAGCTCGACGCCTTCACCGCCTATCCGGCGGTGCAGGCGTTTGCGGCCGGGTGTCTCGCCGAGCAGGCGATCGCGGCGGCGGGAACGTGTGAACCGGATGTTGTGTGGAATGCCGCACGCGCACTCGTCACGCGAACCTTCTTCGGTGACTTCGCCGTCGACGAGCAGGGGCGACAGACAGCCCATCGTCCGGTGATCGTGCGATGGGGGAGCGGAGATGGCGGGCCTCACCGGCACCCCGCCTGATGTGATTCGCCACCGATGAACGACGTCACCACACTGCTCGATTGGTTCACCGCCGAGGCGGTTGATCTGCCGTGGCGCGGAACGCGTGATCGCTACGCCATCCTCGTCTCCGAAACGATGCTGCAATCGACCCCGGTGGGGCGCGTCATTCCCTTCTACGAGACGTGGATGGCGAGGTGGTCCACGGCCGAATCGCTCGCCGCCGCATCACTCGGTGATGTGCTGGTGGCCTGGCACGGGCTGGGGTACCCCCGACGTGCCCGCAATCTTCATCGCACCGCAGAGATCGTGTCGCGTGTGGGCTGGCCGGACCGGTTGGAAGACCTTCCCGGCGTGGGGCCGTACACCGCCGCTGCAGTGCGGTGCTTCGCCGACGGCGACGACGTTCTGCCGGTCGACACCAACGTCCAGCGCGTGCTCGCACGACGTTGGCCTGAAGGTTGGCCCGAGACACCGCACGGCAAGGGCTGGGACGTCGGTCAGGCGATGATGGACTTCGGTCGACTGATCTGCAGCGCCCGAAAGCCACGGTGCGACGACGGGTGCCCGCTCCGCACCGGTTGCCCGGCAGCCGATTCGGGTGATACCCGAGTGCCCGCCCCACGAGCGCCGCAGGCCCGGTATGCCGGATCGATGCGTGAGCGCCGAGGAAAACTCCTCCGTGCGCTGGCGGATGACGGGCGCGTCGACCCCTCAATCGACCCGGAAGCGGCGGAGAGTCTCATCGCCGACGGCCTTGCACGTCGGGGCAAGACCTTTCTCCTCCGCGCGAAGTAGTTCGCCGGAATCGGTAGAATCCTTTGAGCAATCACGGAGGTCACGGGTGGCGAAGTCAAAGAAGCAGCGGCGAAGCAGCATCCGGCATATGGGTGCCGATGACGAGGTGCTCGGTGTGCTCGAGGCACTCGAACGTGCGGAGCAGGTAGAGCGGGAAGCGAACCCTGCTGCTGATATCGAGGGCGATGACGACGAATCCGAACCCGACGGAGACTGATCGTCACACCACGTCAAGAGCCGCAACCGCCGCCGTTGTCTTTGGCGCCATCAGCATCATCGGCTTGGTCGGCGCATTCCTCACAGACGTGGGCCTTGTTCGCGAGCTTTTCACTGTCGCGATCCTGGCGAGTCCCGTCGCGCTCGCCGTGGGTTTCGCAGCGTTTCGCACCTCGCGGCGGCGAGACGACCCGGGTGGTGTCTCCCGTGCACGGCTTGGCATCGCGCTGGGCGTAGTTCCTTTGATTGTTGCCCTTGTCGTCGCGGTCCTGGTCGCGGCGGGCGTGCTTGGGAGAGCGTGACCCGTCGAAGTCTCTGCGGCCCGTCCGGACCCCGCGCTCACCCACACTGACTCCTCCCGCGCGTGCCGCGGGAAGAGATCATGAGGGAACGCCGCGCACGCTTTAGGGCAGGGTCTGACCAGAAAAAGCGACGAGCGCATCGACCGTCGCCAGGACGCGGCTCTCGCGGATGCGTGCGGTGAATCGAACTCCACCGTCATCCTCTTGGAGCGACCGAAGTGCGACCCGCCAGGAGGACGGCGGCTTCCGGCCGGTTGAGCGCCAGCCACGAATGGCGTTGGCGGTGGCGTTGGACTGTGTGCGACCGCGCGGACGATCCAGGTTGAACCCGCCCTGACCGTTGGCCTGGGTGGTAAGCCATGCGGCCGCAGACCGCAGCATCGGATCGGTCGGGGAGACACCGGCCGATCGCAGCGCCTCCATCAGGAGGCCGGTCGACGACGGATCGTCGCGTCCACCATTGACCGGGTATCCCCACCCTCCTGCGCCACGGGTCTTTCTCAGCCGACGAATTGCCCCGGCGGGAATGGGCTCACCGGCCGCAGCGAGGGCCAGCATGGCGTAGGCCTGATCGTATGACGACACGCCGTAGCGGCCGAGTCGGTACGTTGCGGTGATGCGGGTGATGTAGTTGACCCCGCCGAGGCTACGAGGGTTTCGTCCGGCGGCCACGGCTGCCAGGGCCACCTTGCCTGCGCCGCCGGCCGTGGTGGCGTAACGGGAGGCGACCTCACTGAGCGCATCGATGCGGCGCGACAGCGTTCCGGTGCGACCGGCCGCCGAGAGCGCAACGATCGCGTCAGCCATTTGTCCGGGCGTGTCGATTGATTGGGCCTCGAGCCACGCTGCCGCGCGCTGAGCCGCGGCGGTATCGGGGGAAATAGCGCTCGCCGACCCCGCCGTCGCCGCAACTGCGGCAACGGCGAAAAGAGCAGCAACCCAACGCGGAGTCGTCACGGAGCCACCGTAAACTGTGCCGTGTTGAAGCGGGCGCGGGCGGACCGTTCAGTGACGCCACGGAAGGTCGCCCGACTCGAGACGACATACGATCCGGCAGGAAGCCGAAAACCCGAGGTCGTGCCATAGGCGGCGGTGCTGTCCGGGAACGTGAGCGTCCAGGCTCCCGAGGGGTCAACGGTTGCGGGGAGCGTCACCCGCGCATCGCAGGGGCGAGGGGGCGTCAGGCGGGTGAGTGTTCGGGTCACAAACCGGCACTTCCCGCCGCTGACCTGACGGGCGATCGACACGGCAACGGTGGGTCGCTTTCCGCCAACCCGCGCAACCACTCCGCCGATCATTCGTGGCGCCGCCCCGGTGGAGCCACTCTTCGGGAAGGTCACCGCGCTGCACGGCAGGGTCGGTCCGGCAACGCAGATCAGGCGCCGCGGGCTTCGCGTCGCCCCGGCAAGTGACGCCGATACGTAGCCCGGACCGCTCTGCGTTGCGGTGAGCGAGACGACACCCGTCGGTGGCGCGGTGTAGTTGCGTCCGGCGTATCGCACAACCGCCCCGGCGGCAGGGGTTGCTTTGCCGGCGTTGTCGTAACTGAGGACGGTGGCTGTGATGAGTCCGCCACCCGCCACGGTGTCGCGCGAAACCGTCAGGTCGAGCTCAGGGGCGGTGAAATCGCTTTCGTACGACCACAACACGGAGTCGTTCTTCCCGAGAGTGGTGGTGTCGCTCCCGGTGTCCGAGGCCGCGTGGTTCACCTTGAGTCGCCAGGACGGCGAGAACGACGGTGGCATCGCATCGGCGCCGATGCGGGTCACAAACGACGATGGCCCGCCGAAGTTGAAGATGTCGAAGCCCAAGGGAAGCCCATAGAGCAATGTTGCGCGCGACAGCTGGGCGGTGGCCGAGCGGCCAGGGACGTTGAGGGCGTCGGTGTCGGTGACATCGTCCACGCTCACCACGCTGCTGGCGCGGGGAACGGGGGTGAGGGGCACGGTGTTTGACGTCGCCCCCTCCACCCGGATCGTCGGGGTCGCGGTGGCGACGGCAGGCACGGCCAAGGCGACGGCCACGGCTGCGCCGGTGAACTGGCGTTTCATATGGAAGATCCTCGTTTCGCGGAGGGATGTAATTGTCCAATACCGGTCGGAGGAGATCTCCTGGCTGCCCGATCATCGCGACATGTGCGGCCTTCCCAAGAATGGCTTCTCAGTGGCTGGCTCTTCGCCCGGCAAACGTCGCTCCCGGGTCACAGTGGCGCGCCCGCACCGGATTTTCACCGGTTTCCCTCACGCCGACCGAAAGCCACGCAACCCTATCTGGCGCACTCGGCGGCGGCCACCGTTGTTGGTTCTCGCCGGAACTCTGGGCGTATTGACACTCGCCCGAGGCGACGACCGCGGCTACCATCTCAAGGGATGCTTGCGCCCGCCGCTCACCGGTTGCTGACTCAACCGGCGCGTTTTGCCGTGTTGATGCTCGCGGTGATGATCACGGGACTCGGCCTGGATCATTTCGCCAACCTCGGTCAGCAGATGGTGCTTGCCGCCTGCACGTGGCTCATTCTCATTGTCGCGTGTATCCCGCTGACGCCACTACAGCGCTCACGCACCGCCGTCGTGGTGGTGGTCGCCACCATTGGCGAGATCATCGGCTCGATCATCTGGGGTGTCTACACCTATCGGCTGGGTAACCTCCCCCTGTTCGTGCCCCCAGGGCACGGGCTCGTCTACCTCACCGGGCTCCGTCTCAGCGAAACGCGTTGGGCCGTTCACCATCGTCGGTGGTACATCGGAACCGCGTGCGCGGCGATCGTGGGTTGGGGGGTACTCGGGCTCACCGGCGCGCTCGGTCGCTACGACATCGCCGGGGCCATTGGATGCGCGGTCCTTCTGATTTACGTGGTTCGCAGCCGTCAATCTGCGGGGCTCTACTGCGGCGTCTTCTTTGCGGTCGCCGCTCTGGAGATCTACGGCACGGCCATCGGAACCTGGCGGTGGGCCGAGGTCATCCCCGGCCTGGGCGTGGCAAACGGCAACCCGCCGAGCGGCGCGGCAAGCGGCTACGTGTTCTTCGACATCTGCGCGCTTGCGCTCGGTCATCGCTTGTTGGCGGCGCTTCAGCGCCGCCGGGGCATCACGGTTCGCGGAGGGCCCGAAGGCGAGCATCCGTGACCGGGCGGCTGTTCGCCGCGGTCCTCGGTGCGCTGATCATTCCCGGTATCGCGGTGGGTGCGACCGACGACGGGATCGAAGATCGGGCTGAAGCCCTCCGTGACAGCTGGATGAGCGCATGGGTCATTCCGTGGCCCCTCATAGCAGTGCTCAGCATCTTCGGCGCCCTCTATGCCAGCCGGGCACGCCAGCTGGGATCCCGGCTCCCGCGGTGGCGCGTCACCTGCTTCGTGGCCGGCGCTGTCGTTCTGTTGTTCGCGGTGTCCTCACCGCTTGATGCGGTCGGTGAGGAGGGTGTGTTCTGGGTTCACATGCTGCAGCACATGTTGATCGGGGACCTGGCTGCATTGCTTCTGGTCCTGGGAATCACCGGCCCCATCCTGCAGCCCGTGCTTCAGTTCAACTGGGCACAGCGGTTGCGGGTGCTCACCCATCCGGTTGTCGCCTTCGTCGTGTGGGCCGTGCTGTTCGTGGGCTGGCATATCCCAGTGCTCTACGAGGCCGCATTGACAAACACGTTCGTGCACTTTGTGGAGCACATTTCGTTCCTCACCGCCGGGGTCGTGATGTGGGCAGCTCTGCTCGAGGCGCTGCCGGCCCCCGAATGGTTTGGCACCGGCGCCAAGCTCGGCTTCCTCGCCGGCGTCCGTGTCGTGGACGCGATTCTGGCGAACGCCTTTTGGTGGGCGGGCTCTGCCTTCTACGCGCGCTACGAAACATCGGCGCCCGTGTGGGGGCTCACTGCCGTCGAAGATCAAGGCCACGCCGGCACGGTGATGATGAGCTGGACCGGCACCGTCACACTCATCTTTGCCGTCATTCTCTTCTTCCGCATGGCCCGGGAGGGCGAGATGCGCCAGGTGCTCATCGAGAAGGGCCTCGATCCAGTGTCCGTCCGCCGCGCGGTGCGCTACGGCCGCGCGGAGACCCTTGCTCGGAGACATGGCGTGACCCTCGACGACGATGCGTCGCTCGGGGTCGCTACCTCCGCAGGAGGAAAGCACAAGGAGAGCGCGCGCTAACTGAATGGCCCCGCCACCGTGGCGGGAGCCGAGAAGGCGCTCTCCAGGCCGCGGTTCGAGATGGCGGTGACGCGATAGGTGCGGTCGCCATCATTGCCGGCGTCGCTGCTGGCCCAGGGAAAGTAGTCGGGGGCATCGATCACACCCACCCGGCCGGGACTCACTAGTCCGAGTGCGCCCGGCAAGACCACCGCGAGGTGGTACGCGATGTCATCGCTACGGAACCGGTAGACCCGGTAGAACGTGACGCTTGTGGGCCCGGGAAGCCATGACACACTCGCCTCACCGCTGCCGCCTCCGCTACCGGCCTGAACGTCGCGCGGTGGCTGGGGCGGTCGGCAACAGAGCCGTTTCGTGATGTTCGTGAGCCTGTCGATCAGGTACGGCATGTCGCCCTCCTCCGGTGGCGTGACTACCGGAAGAGAGGGGACACGCCGCGCTCTGATACGTCGCGTCGACTAGCTCACGGTCACCGGCTCCGCGACGTCGACTGCGCTGCCCCGTCGGGCGTTGGGCATGAGCAGGGCCACCGCGGCTCCGACGCCGACAACGATCGCGCCGACCCACACTGCCGCGTTCATCCCATCGGTGAAGGACTCGCCCGAGGTGTACCCGCCTTGGCTGGCGAAGATCGATGCCAGAACGGCAACGCCGAAAACCCCGCCCAGCTCACGAATGGCGTTGTTGGCGCCGGACGCCTGGCCTTCCTCGATCGAGCGTACCGAGCTCAGGATGACGTTGGCGACCGGCGCGAAGAACAGCGCCATGCCGGTGCCGGACACAATGAACGGCAGCACCATCTCGTTGTAGGGAATCGTGGGTGTCGAGATCGCGGCAAGCCAGGCCAAGCCAATGGCTTGGAGTGCCAAACCGACGCCGATGATCTTCGTGGCCGAGATCTTGTCGGACAGGGCTCCGGCGATGGGTGCGATGAGCACCGGCATCGCCGTCCAGGGAAGGATGCGAAGACCCGACCCCAGTGGTGAGTACCCCTGTACCTCCTGGAAGAACTGCGCGAGGAGGAAGATGGCCCCGAACATCCCAAAGAACATGCACAGCGACGCGATGTTGGCCATCGCGAACGTGGGGTTCCGGAAAAAGCGCATCGGCAGCATCGGGTTGGGTGAGCGCAGCTCCCAGGCGACGAAGGCGACCATGATGAGCGATCCGAGGATGAGGCTCGTGAGGATCTCGGCACTTGACCAGCCACTCACTTCGCCGCGCACCAGTCCCCACACGATGCCGAACAGTCCAACGCTCGCCAGGCCGAGGCCGGGCAGGTCGAGTCGTTCGTTCGGGCCGTGGCTCTCGGTGAGGCGGCGCAGGCCCAACGGAATGAGCACCAGCCCGATAGGAACGTTCAACCAAAAGATCCACTGCCAGGAGATACCGTCGACGATGGCGCCGCCGACCAACGGGCCGAGGGCGACGGCCAGTCCGCCGATGCCGCCCCAGGCGCCCAGCGCGAGCCCGCGCTTGTCGGCCGGGACCGCCGCGGACAGCAGGGTGAGTGTGAGTGGTGTCACGAGCGCCCCACCCAGTCCCTGAACGGCACGAGCGGCGATCAACGCCTCGATGTTCGGTGCCAACGCAGCAGCGGCAGACGCCGCCGTGAAGATCACCAGCCCCACAACAAACATCCGTCGCCGGCCGAAACGATCACCCAGGGCGGCGCCGGTGAGCAGCAGCACGGCAAACGAGAGGGTGTAGGCGTTGACCGTCCACTCAAGTGATTCGAGCGATGCGTTCAGCTCCTCCTTGATGACGGGGATGGCGGTGGTGACAACAAGGTTGTCGAGCGTCACCATCACCAGTGCGATCGACGTCACGATGAACGTCCAGATCGTGGTGGATTTCGTCGGCGGGGTCATTCGGGCATCTCCTCACAAAGTAGTGATTACTTACTCAATAGTGGAACGAAAAAAAAGTCAGTGTTCGCGTGACTTCCCAAGGAGTCGATCGGCCCAGGGCGTCGCGCCATCGGGCAGGCTGAGGGCGGCCATCACGTTCATCAACATGCCGCGGGCAAAAAACGCGGTGACTTCGCCCTGATCGACGCCGAGGCTCTCCGTGTGCTCGACGAGACGGTGAAACCCGCGACGAACGACGTCGCGGATCTCTGGATCGTCGCAGGCGGCGTAGGCCTGCATCTGTCCGCGCAGTCTCCGCGAATCACTCGAGATCATCTGCGCGTAACTCTGTCCCATCGCGCTGAGAGCGGCGGCGCCGCTGAGGCCTTCCGACGCGGTGACGAAACGTTCATGCTCGTCGGCCAAGCATCGCTCGACAACGGCGATGAAGAGCTCCTTCTTTGTGCCGAACAGTCGGAAGAGATACGGCTGTGAGATGCCGGCGCTGCGGGCGATCGCATCGGTTGACCCGCCCTCATAGCCACGCGCGGCAAACTCGGTAAGCGCCGCTTCGAGGACCTCTTCGCGCCGCTCGGCGGCGGTCTTTCGTGGGGATGTCGTTTGGGGCACGAGGGAAAGGTAGTGAGTGATAACTCACATGTCAAGCCCGGGCGCAGATCGTGGTGCGCGTTGGTTGTTCGGCGCGTAGACAGCTGACGAACCGGGCAACGGTGACGGCCGCAAATGCGCGGACAGTGACCGCAGCGGCACGCGTGCGCGTCACCGGGGTGGCCAGCATTCCGGGGGTCACGGGGGAGCAGTTCACATGCCAGGAGGGCGGGGGATTCTCCGCCCTCCTCCGGCCTAACCGACGTATCTGCCGCTAGGCGTACTGGCAGCCAAACCGGTTGGTCAGGAAGGCATCGAGGCGTCGCGTCTTCCTGGCGGACGAAATCGCTCGCCGGGAGCTGGCCCGACGCGTGCAGGTCGACCATCGCGCAAACACCCGCCGCAGTCGTGATCTGGATGGCGCTCATCAGACGACCGGCGACGTCCTTCGCATAGATCTTCTTCGCGTAGGTCTCCTGAGTAAGGCGCGACTCTCGCCAGCCGCTCACGGTGACAAAGATCAGCACCACATCTTGGTGCGTGATTGGCACCGAGCTCTCGAGCACATCCTTGAGGAGATCGCGGCGGTCCTTGAGGCGCAGATCCTCCAGAAGCATCTTCATGACGTCGCAGTGTCCGGGGTAGCGCACGGTCTTGTATTCGAGCCGGTCCACCTGACCTTCGAGTGTTTCGGCCAGCGTGCCCAGTCCACCGGAGGTGTTGAACGCCTCATAGTCGACGCCATCGAGCGAAAAGCTCTCAAGCCCTTCCAGCGGGAGCACCTCGGTCACTCGACCATCGCGGATCGACTCGCACGGGTTGCAGTACTCGTTGATGAGCCCGTCGGTACTCCACGTGAGGTTGTACTTCAATGTGTCAACCGGAAACTGGGGGAGCGCGCCCACCCGCATCCGCACATCGCGCAGCCGATCGAACCGCTTTGCGAGGTCGTACGCGGTGATGCTGATGAACCCCGGCGCCAGTCCGCACTGTGGGACGAAGGCGGTTGCGGCGCCGTCGGCGACCTCTCTCACGGCCCGTGTGGTGGCGATGTCCTCGGTGAGGTCGAAGTAGTGAGCGCCCACCTGTCGTGCGACCCGCGCAACCGCCGGGTTCAGGAAGAACGGCAAGGCGCTGATGATGTAGTCGTAGCCGTCTGCGGCTGCGGCCAGGGACGCCGGGTCCGCGACGTCAACCGGGACGGTCTTGGCCCGCTCACCAGGAATCAGGGCGAGAAACTCCTCAGACTGGTCCGCGACGGTGACCGTGTAGTCGCCGGAATCGTCGAGGAGATCGACGATTGCCCCACCGATCTTTCCCGCCCCTAACACCAGCACGCTCGGCATGTTTCGCTCCCTGGATTCCGGCCGCGGGCGACACTACCACTCGGTTAGAGATACGAGCTACTGACCTCAACGGGTGGGTTCTCGGTGCGGGCAGGCGCCGCGGGCACATCCGACATGGGCGGGAAGAGGCGGGAGTTCGTCGGGGTCATGGGCGTCACCCACGGCGATGCGGTTGTCGTTCCACAATGCGACGATTGCCTCCACCGCGCGAGGGCTCCACTGCGTGCCCGACCCGCGCTCGAGCTCGGCGATCACGGACTCGGGGGCGAGCGCGTCGCGATAGGGGCGAGTGGCGGTCATCGCATCCCAGGCGTCGGCGACGGCAAGGATCTGGGCGCCCTCCGGGATTGCTTCTGCGGCAACTCCGGCGGGGTACCCGGCGCCGTCCCATCGTTCGTGATGGTGAAGTACCCACAGGACTTGTTCAGCTCCAAGAACGTCCTGAACGATCTGCGCGCCGAGTGCCGCGTGTCCTTTCATGATGTCGGTCTCGGTCGGGTTGAGTCGTCCTTGTTTGAGGAGAATGCTGTCGGGTACGCCGATCTTGCCGACATCGTGCACCAGGCCCGCTTCGTTCAACTTTGCCCGCCGCTCTTTCGACCACCCCAGGACGCCGGCAATCTCGGTTGCGACCGACCCCACGCGCTCGGAGTGGCGTTGGGTGTTGCCGTCTTTTGCGTCGACCGCCCGGGCGAGCGCCGTGATGGCCGAAAGGGTGCGTGACCGCTCGGCTTGGACCGCGCGGTCCTCCGCAGACAGCACATCCATGAACTCCGGGGTGTAGCGGTAGACGACATTGCGTCCATGAATCTTCGACCAATACAGGGCGCCGTCGGCCAGGCGGATGAGCTCCTGGGCAGTCTCTGCGGTTGCTAGATCGCAAACGCCGCCGGAGACGGTGACCTCGCCCACCACGTCGAATGGTGTGTCTTCGACCGCGCGGCGGGCGCGTTCGGCCGCACGCCAGCCGGCCTGACCATCCGTTGCGGGGAAAACGCAGGCAAACTCCTCGCCTCCGGTGCGGGCCAGAACATCCTCGCTGCGAAGAGTTGCACTGATGCGACGGGCCACCTCGGTAATGACATCGTCACCCACCTTGTGTCCGTGGCGTTGGTTGATGAGTGAGAGCTCGTCGACATCGAACATCACGAGCGTAAGGGGGTGACCCTGCTGCTCGGCGTTCGTGTGTTCCCGATCAAGGGCTTCATGGAACGCCCGATGGTTGGGCAGTCCGGTGAGTGCGTCGCGGGCCGATTCGGCGACGTCTTGGCGCATTTCCTGGGCGATCGCCATGTTCTCTTTGAAGGTCAGCCCGGTGCGAACCATGACGAGCACGAGCGTCAACCCCGCAAGTGCAAGGCCGAGCGGGCCAAGTCGTTCGAAGTTGCCGTACGCGACGAGGCCTACGGTGACCCAGCCGAACAGGGTCGGCGCCACAAGGAGACCCCAGCCGTCAAGACGCAGGTGCGGTCGAAGCGCCGACGTGTGCCAGGCCGCGAAGCCGATCAAGGAGATGCCGACGGGCCACAAGACGTCGACGACTCCGGACGAGCCACCGACGGTTGTTTGGGACAGGTTGAGGGCGTGTGCCAGCGCGCTCACCCCAAACCCGACGCCCAGAACCACCCAGGCTCGGCCCGGGCGCCACATGTTGAGGGCCATGACCCCCGCGACGAACGCCAAAAGGAGCATGTCGCCGAGCGGGAGGATGAGCTTGAGGATGAGCGGGGTGAGGCCGTCGTTCTCCGCCTCAAGTGCGGGTGGCAGAACAATGCCCGTGGCGACTGCGCCCACGGCGAGCGCGCCAATGAGTCCGTCGAGCCACAGAGCCGCTGCGAAGCGGTTGACCCGACCGCGGATGAGCTGCACCATCCCGATGTAGGCCAGGGGGTAGAAGGCGACGCGGCAGGCGTCAGAGAGGTTGGGGTGGGGGATGGGGTCGAGGTGACGAATGATGAGAACCTCGTAGGCACTTCCCAGCGTCCAGATCGCGATGGCCGTGGCGAAGATGGCCCACGCGCCACGATCGACCGGTTTGACAACGGCGCGAATGGCACACGATAACGCCGCACCGAGGGCAACGGCAATTGGCAGCCATGTGGAGGCTGTGGAGCCAGGAACCGCGAAGGATCCGTAGACGAAGGCGCCAAGGAGGGCAGCCAAAAGGGCCGCAAGGCCGCCTTGCGCGGTGAGCGCCGCCCGCCCGTGGCGGGGAGCGTCGACTGTCATTTCGCGTGGTGGGGTGATCGTGCTGCCCATCGGGAGGGAGGGACTGGCCCCGTCCCATCGGCGCAAATGCCCTCAAGCATTAGAGTTTGGGGCCGTACGCAGGAAACGTGTGGTCTTTGGGAAGGCGGGGTATCGCCGATGGATCGAGTGCGGATCGACAAGTGGCTCTGGGCGGCGCGGTTCTTCAAGACCCGCGGGGCAGCCACCGAGGCGGTGCAGGGCGGCCGGGTCCACATCAACGACGTCCGCGCCAAGCCGGCGAAGGATGTCGTCGTTGGCGACTCCGTGGTACTGACGGTGGGCCAGATTCCGTGGACGGTCGTGGTCACTGGCATCGCCGACAAACGGGGGTCGGCAGCCGTTGCGGCGACCTTGTACGAGGAAACCACCGCATCGCGTGAGAAGCGGCAGCAACTCGTGGCCGATCGCCGGTTTGCTCGACCGGTTGGTGCCGACCTTGGTGCCCGTCCCACAAAACGTGACCGGCGTCGCATTGAGCAACTCCGGGGCCGAAACAGCGACTAACGGCCGACACGCGAGCTACGCTCACCGCATGAACGCTGACGAGATCGTCGCCCGCGCAAGAACGCTTCGTGAGAAAGTTCGTGGGGACGGCGTGGCTCTCCCCCCACTGGCATCCCGCATGGGGATGATCACCGCCGGCATTGGTGGTGCTCTCGCGATTGGGCTCGTCGCCCTTCTCACTCGCATTACCGAGTTCGATCCCGTGTTCATCCTGGGCTCGTTCGGTGCGACGTGTGTTTTGGTGTTCGGTTTCCCGGACGTTCCGTTCTCCCAGCCCCGGAACATTGTCGGTGGTCACTTCATCAGCAGCCTGGTGGGCTTGGGCTTCATGGAAGTGTTCAACTACCACTGGTGGTCGGTCGCCCTGGCGGTGGGCGTGGCAATCGTCGCGATGATGGCCACCGGCACCGTGCATCCCCCCGCCGGATCGAACCCGGTGATCGTCGGGGTCGGTGTCGCCGGGCTCGACGGTCCCGACTGGGAGTTTCTGTTTTTCCCCACGCTTGTGGGGGCGGTCCTCGTCACAGCCGTGGCCGTCGTCTACAACAACCTCATCAGGGACGAGCGCTACCCCAAGTACTGGTAGGCCATTGTGGGGTAGACGGGTTCGTGGGCTCCCCAGGTGCGGGTCACGACGTTCCAGCCCGCCGTCTCCGAGAGTCTAAATCTCCAGTTGACGTTAAGTCTTTCGGGTTGGCTAACGACTCTTTGCTGAGGCGCGCGTTGCCTGCGACGTGCGTCGCGAGACGTTCTCGACACGGGAGACATCGCGTACTGCGCCGGTGGCGGCGCTGGTCGTCATCGCCGCATACGCGCGGAGAGCCACCGAGACGTGGCGCGCGCGCGAAATCGGCGTGTATGCCGCGTCGCCACGTGCCTCCTGTGCCGCGCGACGACGGTCGAGCTCATCGTCCTCGACGGCCAGGGCGATCAGGCGGTTGGGGATATCGATCTCGATCGTGTCGCCCTCTTCGACGAGTGCGATCTCACCGCCGTCGGCAGCTTCAGGGGAGACATGACCGATTGACAGCCCCGACGTGCCACCGGAGAAACGACCATCGGTCAAAAGCGCACAGGACGTGCCCAGCCCCATCGACTTCAGGTAGCTGGTGGGGTAGAGCATCTCCTGCATCCCCGGTCCTCCGCGGGGCCCCTCGTAACGGATAACGACCACGTCCCCTGGGACGATCTGTTGCGCCAGGATCCGATCAATGGCGTCGTCCTGGCTTTCGCAGACCCGGGCACGTCCGGAGAACACGAGGCTCTCAGCGGCCACCCCGGCGGTCTTGACGATGCATCCATCCCGGGCGACGTTTCCGTAGAGCACCGCCAGCCCACCGTCGGTGCTGTACGCATGACCGATGTCGTGAATGCACCCTTCGGCCCGATTGCGGTCGAGGGTCTCGTACCGGAGGTCCTGTGAGAAGGCCACCTGCGTCGGCACGCCACCCGGGCCGGCACGGTAGAAGGTGTGGACGTCCTCGTCGGTCGTCTGCATGATGTCCCACCGTGCGATGGCGTCGGCCATCGTCGGTTCGTGGATTGTCGGGACGTCGCGATTGATCAGCCCACCCCGATCGAGCTCGCCCAGAAGCGCCATGATTCCGCCGGCGCGATGGACGTCCTCCATGTGGAAGAGCGGTGTTGCGGGCGCGACCTTGCAGATGCACGGCACGCGGCGCGAGAGCCGGTCGATGTCCTCCATCGTGAAATCCACTTCGGCCTCGTGTGCCGCGGCCAGGAGATGCAGCACGGTGTTGGTGGAGCCGCCCATGGCGATGTCCAGGGTCATCGCGTTCTCAAAGGATGCGAACGACGCAATGGAACGTGGCAGTGCCGTGACGTCGTCCTGCTCGTAAAAGCGCTTGGCGAGATCGACGACGACGCGCCCCGCGCGCCGGAAGATCTGCTCGCGATCGGCGTGAGTGGCGAGCATCGACCCGTTCCCGGGGAGTCCCAACCCAAGCGCCTCGACCAGGCAGTTCATCGAGTTGGCCGTAAACATTCCGGAACATGAGCCACAGGTGGGGCAGGCCGAGCGTTCGTGTTGCATGACCTCGTCGTCCGAGGCGTTCGGGTCGGCGGCGATCACCATCGCATCGACCAGATCAACGGCCCGCTCCTTGCCGCCCAAAATGACCTTGCCCGCCTCCATTGGGCCGCCCGACACGAACACCGTCGGCACGTTGAGTCGCAGCGATGCCATCAGCATTCCCGGCGTGATCTTGTCGCAGTTGGAGATGCACACGAGCGCGTCGGCGCAGTGGGCGTTGACCATGTACTCGACGGCGTCGGCGATGACCTCGCGTGAGGGAAGCGAGTACAACATCCCGTCGTGACCCATCGCGATCCCGTCATCGACGGCGATGGTGTTGAACTCCTTCGCGACGCCCCCCGCGTCCGCGATCTCGCCCGCGACGAGTTGTCCCAGATCTTTGAGATGAACGTGCCCGGGGACGAACTGCGTGAAGGAGTTGGCGATGGCGATGATCGGCTTGCCGAAGTCGCCATCGGTCATTCCGGTTGCACGCCACAGTGCCCGGGCTCCGGCCATGTTGCGCCCGTGAGTGGTGGTTCGACTGCGGTACGGCGGCATCGACGCTCCTTGGGGGGATAGCAGGAGAGACGATAGCGTCCGTTGCCCTCAGCGTCGCACGGTGTCCCTAGGAAACGGCCGTCGGCGTCTGCCGCATCGAGGGGTTGCGCTCTCGCAACCACTCGATCAGCCCGTCGGCCGGCATTGCCTCACTGAAGTAGTAGCCCTGCGCGCTATCGCAGCCGATCTCGATGAGCGCACGGATTGCCTCGGGGCGCTCGACCCCTTCGGCGACGATCCGCAGGCCGAGTTGATGGCCCAGCTCCACAGTCGATCGCACAATTCGGCGGCTGGCTTCCTCTGTTGGATCAGTGAGGAACGACCGGTCGATCTTGAGTTCGTGAATGGGCAGGTCCTTCAGGTAGGACAAGGAGGAGTAGCCCGTGCCGTAGTCATCGACGCTCAGCGTCACGCCCATGTCGGCAAGCTCGGCCATGAGATCCACAGCCCGTTGGGTATCCCCGACCAGCGAACCCTCTGTGATCTCGAACTTGAGCAGCCGGGCCGGTACCTGCAGCCGTGCCAGTTCGCGACGGGTCAGCTCGACGGTCTCCGCATCCTGAATACACCGGGGGGAGAGGTTGACCGCAATCTGCAGCTCCAATCCTTCGTCGAGCCACCGGCGACTCTGGATCAATGCGAGGGTGATCACACACGACGTGAGGTCCTGGATCAGCCCGACGGTTTCGGCGAGCGGGACAAATTCGCCGGGAAGAAGGAGTCCGCGTGTGGGGTGATCCCAACGCACGAGCGCCTCAACGCCGTCGATAGCTCCGCTTCGCAGGTCGACCTTCGGCTGGAAAGCCAGCGTGAGTTCATTCCGTTCGAGTGCCCTGCGCAGGTCGGACACGAGTGCCAACCGTTCGGCCCCGAACGTATCGAGATCGTCGTGATAAAAGGTCACGTCGCCCTTCGACCTCTTTGATTCGTACATCGCGATGTCGGCGTGCTTCAGCAGCTCGTCGCCACTTGTGCCGTGCTCCGGGGCGAGGGCGATTCCGGCGCTCGCCCGTACGGCCAAAGACACGTCGGAGATGCGGAATGGCTCATCGAGCTGGGAGAGAAGGCGTCGGACGGTCGCCAGGACCGCCTCGCGGCTCTCGCTCTGAGAAAGGAGAACGGCGAACTCATCGCCGCCAAGGCGCGCGATCGAGTCATGCCGGCGGGTCGCGGCGGTCAATCGCTGACCAACCTCACGAAGCAGATTGTCGCCCGCCGCGTGGCCGAGGGCGTCATTGATGTCCTTGAAGCGATCCACGTCGATCAGCACTACTGCGGAAAGGCGCGCTTCGCGTCGCCCCGCAGCCAACGCGTGGTGAATGCGCTCGACGAATTGCGTTCGGTTGCCCAACCCCGTCAGCGCGTCGGTTTCGGCCGCAGTACGCAGCTGGCGCTGATATCCCCGCATCCCCAAACCCGCGAGGATCAACATCGCAACCGCGGCGAGGATCAGGAGGATCGCGTCGAGCCCGATCGTCGAGAGGGAGAACCCGGTGGCAAGTGGGGCCGACGTCACCACGACCCACTTGTTCGCGTTCCCCTTTTGTCCACCCACGGGGTTGTAGGCAAGTCGAGTGTTGCCCCGGGTCGACACGCCTGCGTCGGCGCGGCCGGCGACCACCGGGACAAGTTCGGCATCCTTGGGGCGTCCCAACGGTTGCTTCCCGGACGGTGCGTAGCGACTGTCGAGGATGACGCGGCCGCTGGCGCGATCGGTGATGCGAACGACAACTCCGTCAGCCGCTGAGGCGAGGGAGCGACGAAAGCTCTCAAGCGTGACCTCGAAGTGGAGGATGGCGTGCTTGTGGCCGTCCGCGGAGGAGATGGGCGTTGAGTTGGAGATCACCCATTCGTTCGTGTCGGGCGAGACGTACGGTCGTGCCTGGTGCACCTCGCCTGCCGGAAGCGCAAAGGTCGGGGCAAAGAACGGGTTCTTTGATTCGTCGGTCGACAGCTCGTGGACATGGGCGTGCTTGCCATGGACGACCCGGGCGCTTTCGGCCCCGGACTTGTCGATGAGACACGCCTCCCCGATCTGGCCCGGGTAGAGCTTCTCGAGATAGGCGAGTGCTTCGTTCACGTTGCGGATCTCGCGACCTTTGGCCGTGACCTTCGTGGTGAGATCTCCTTCGAGATTGACGAAGTCACGAAAGGCGGGGTTTTGTGCTGCGAGGAGGTTGATCTCGCGAGATCGCGCAAAGTAGGCGTCGAGGGCGGATGCGTGATCACGCGACAGCCCGACGAGCTGTGCGTGTTGTTTTTCGCGCGCACGTTCCGAGGAGTTGCGAACACCGACGACGATGCTGGCGGCCACGAAGGCGAGGGCGCCCACGAGCGTCGCCGCGCGCAGCATTCGTGTGCGCGGTGTTTGGGAAAGCGGGGTTGTGGGCGTCGGCGCGTCCATCCCTCTTGCTATCGGGCTCGGCGACGAAAACCTTCACTCTTTCTAAGCCTGTTGAAGGCGTGGCTATACTCGTCGACCTCCCCGGTGGGGCGTAGCCAAGTGGTAAGGCAGCGGGTTTTGGTCCCGCGATCGGGGGTTCGAATCCTCCCGCCCCAACCAGTTCACGCGCAAGGAAAAGGCTCGGACACGGATGAAGATTGGTGCAGTCGTGATGGCGGCGGGTCAAGGAACGCGGATGAAGTCCCGCCTGCCAAAAGTGCTCCATCCCGTTGCCGGGCGTCCGCTGATCTCCTGGGTGCTCGATGCGCTGTCCGGGGCGCGTATCGATCACACCGTCGCGGTGTTGGGGCACGGGGCCGAGGATGTGCGCTCCGTCCTTCCCGCCTCGTGTGTCGTGGCGATTCAACGTGACCAACTCGGTACCGGCCACGCCGTTCAGGTGGGCCTTCGCCGTCTGGACCGCTCCTGCGACACCGTGCTGGTGCTGTCGGGCGATACACCGCTGATCAGCCGCGATCTCGTGCGCCGGCTCATCCGCAGTCACCGGCGCTCGGGTGCCGCCGCGACCTTGGTGAGCGCAATTGTTGATGACCCGGCCGCCTACGGGCGCGTCGTTCGCGACTCGACGGGCGTCACGGTGGTTGAGGCGCGCGATGCCACTCGCGATCAGCGTGCCATCAACGAGATCAACGCCGGGCTCTACATCTTCGATCGCAAACAGTTGGAGCGAGCTCTGCGCAAAGTCGGTCGCGACAACTCGCAGGGCGAGGTCTACCTGCCCGATGCACTTGTCCATCTCACCGGCCTCGTGCGGGTTCACCGCTCCGATGATGCGCGCGTCGTGCTCGGGGTCAACAGCCCGGCAGAGCTCGCCACGTGCGGAGTACTCATCCGCGATCAGATTCGTGGTGACCTCCTCGCCGCCGGCGTCTCGATGCCGGACCCCGATGCGGTCTACGTCGACGTCGGTGTCGCTGTCGGCCCGGACACGACCCTGTTTCCCGGGACACACCTGCGGGGCGCCACCCGCATCGGTCGCGGCTGCACTGTTGGCCCGGACGTCGTCGTGAATGACTGCGTCATCGGCGACGACACCCGCATCGTGATGGCTCACCTCTCCGACTCACGCATCGGCGACGGTTGCGAGGTTGGCCCCTTCGCCTACGTGCGTCCCGGGGTCGTTGTGGAGGATGGGGCGAAGATCGGCACCTACGTCGAGGTGAAGAACTCCCGGGTGGGTCGCAACTCCAAGGTGCCGCACCTGTCGTACATCGGTGATGCCGATATCGGCGAGCGCACCAATATTGGAGCCGGAAACATCACGGCCAATTACGACGGTTTTCGCAAACACCGTACGTTCATCGGGGCGCGGGTAAAGACCGGGTCGGACTGTGTGTTCGTCGCACCCGTTAGCATTGGGGACGACGCCATGACTGCGGCCGGCTCGATCATTACCCACGATGTCCCCGACGGCGCGCTGGGCATCGCACGGGCACGGCAGGAAAATCGCGAGAACTTCACCAAACGCGCCGAGGCAAAAGCACGTGCAGCGATGAAACGCGACGGCAAGGGGGGTCGGTGACCACAGAACTGACGCGGGATGACGCACGCCGCATGATGGTGTTTGCGGGGCGGTCCAGCACGGCACTGGGGGAAGACATCGCGGCGCGCCTCGGCATCGACCTGGGCGTCGTTCACGCGAAGTCGTTCGCCAACGGTGAGATCTACGCGCGATTTGAAGACAGCATCCGCGGCGCCGACGTGTTCCTCGTTCAGTCTACGTGCAGCGTCTCCAATGGCCTGCGCCAGTCGGTCAACGACAGCCTCGTCGAGTTGCTCCTTATGATCAACGCGGCGAAGCTCGCGTCGGCGCGTCGGATCACCGCGGTGATGCCCTGGTATGGCTACTCGCGGCAGGATAAAAAGAGCGCCCCGCGCGAGCCGATCACCGCGAAAATGATCGCCGATATTCTTCAAGCCGTCGGCATCGATCGGGTACTGACAATGGACCTCCACGCCGGCCAGGTTCAGGGCTTCTTCAACATCCCGGTCGACCACATGACCGCGGTTCCGATCCTCGCCCAGTACTTCCGCGACCTTCCCGAGTTGGAGGGCGAGCGCCTCGTCGTGGTGTCCCCGGACGCGGGCCGCGCGAAGCTGGCCAGCCACTTCGCAGAGAAGCTTGGCGCCCAACTTGCCGTGCTCACGAAGCAACGTCCTGAGCACAGTGAGGTTGAGATGACGATGCTGATCGGTGACGTCTCGGGCAAGGTCGCCATCATGATCGACGACATGATCGATACCGCCGGGACGCTCGTTGAGGGCGCGAAGAAGGTCCGTGAGAACGGGGCCACCAAGGTCTACTGTGCGGCGACGCACGGCCTGTTCTCGCCCCCGGCGTTCGAGCGACTGGAACGCTGCGACGACATCGAGCGCATCGTGGTGACCGACACGGTGCCGCTCCGTGACGGCGCACCCCCGATCATCCTGCAGCTCCCTGCCGGTCAGATCCTTGCCGACTGCATCAAGAACGTCTTCAACGACGAATCGGTGAGCGACGTGTTCGAAGGAGAGAATCAGCTCTTCTAGACCGTTGTGACCGATGCTGTCGTCGCGGCGTAACGAGAGCGTTGGGAGAGCGCAGTCGAGAGCTTCTCACGGCTCGAAACACGCAGTCCGCTCTGGCCCGGGTGCTCCGTGTGAGGTGGTTTCTGACGAGCAACGCGAAGCGTCGCCGGCGTTGGCGCGGGCGTTCTTGGCTTCGGCGGGGTGCGCTGGAACGACAGGTCCGACGGAACGCTCCTCAACGACGCATGGATTTGGTTGCTCGGACTAACAGAGGGCGTGAGAGGTTCGCGCGATCGCGGCGTGCATGTCCACTCGCGGTGTCGCGCCCGCTTCGCTAGAGTGCACGGTCGCTGTTCATCCGCCAGGAGCTTGCATGTCGTCTGATCACGTTCAACTCACCGCAGCCCCCCGAACCCAGTTCGGAACGACCATCACGCGCCGTCTGCGTCGCGACGGTCTCGTCCCCGGTGTGCTCTACCGGGTGGGTGAGGATTCCATCTCATTCACGATGCCCGCGCGTGAGCTGATGCGCGCTATTCACGGTGAGCACGGCAAGACGGCGGTGTTCGAGATCAGCGTCGACGGGCACGACACCGTTCCCGCTCTCCTCAAGGACTGGCAGCTCAGCCCCATTCGTGTCGAGCTCTTACATGTCGACTTCCAGCAGGTCGACCTCAAGGTGGCCGTCCAGGCCAACGTGCCGCTCATCCTCGATGGCATCGCCGTCGGTGTGCGCGACGGTGGCGTCCTCGGCCAGCCGGTGCACGAGATCACGATCAGCGCACTCCCCGACGCCATCCCGGACAGCATCGCGGTGGATGTTTCTGGCCTCGAGGCCGGCGACGTACTTCATATCAGCGACCTCACGGTCCCGGCGGGTGTCGAGATCATCGGCGATCCGGAAACGGTCGTCGCGTCGGTGACGGCGGCATCGCGCGTCGAAGCGCCAGAGACGGAAGAGGGCGAAGAGGGCGAGTCCGAGCCCGAGGTCGTTGGCGAGCGCGACGACGACTCTGACGAGTAACGCATCGACCGAATGGATCTGCCGATCCGGCTGGTTGTCGGGCTCGGCAACCCCGGACCGCGATATGCCCGCACCCGCCACAACGCGGGGCAACGCGTCGTTGAGGAGTTCGCCGAGCAACTGGGCGTGCGGCGTTTCGCCAACAAGTACGCCGGGCGTTACGCCGAGGTGTCCGGGCCGAATGGCCATCTGGCGCTGCTCATTCCGACGACGTACATGAACCTCTCCGGCCAGGCGGTTGGACCGGCTGTCGGCGCGTTGAAGCTCGTGCCCCAGCAGGTGTTGGTGGTTCACGATGATCTCGACCTGCCCTTTGGCATCGTTCGCGGCAAGGCGGGCGGCGGCCACGGGGGTCACAACGGCCTGCGCTCGATCAACGAGGGCCTGGGCAGCCCCGAGTACCCTCGTGTCCGGCTCGGTATCGACCGGCCGCCCCCACAGTTTCGCGGGGACCAGGCCGACTGGGTGCTCATCGGTTTCAACGAGCCCGCAGCGGCGGTGACAGCGATGATCACGCGTGGTCGCGAGATGGTTGAGGCCGCTGTCGCCGACGGCATCGGCGGCGCGATCGCACGTTTTCATGCCTCCGAACCTGGCGCCCGCGCACGCCAACGCCGTGAGCGACGCGACGCCGAGTTGGCTCCCAACGAGACGACCGAGCCGGACGCGCCGTCCGCTCCCAAGCCGCTATGAGCGACGCGCTCGACACGATGTTCCGCGGCGTACGGGCCATCGACGCCGCGATTACGCGCCTGAAACGCGACGCGACGGTCGACGCCATCGCCATCAGCCGGCCCGCATGGCCGTTCCTTATGGCCACACTCCACCGCGAGAGCATGCGGCCGCTTCTGATCGTCGCGCCCACCGACGACGAAGCCCGCGACCTGGCCGCGGAGTTGGTGGCCCTGCATGGTTCGGACGCCACGGCCCTCTGGCCCTCGCGTGGTGTGCCCAGCGGCGGGCGCGTGGGGCCCTCACCACACTTGGTGGGCCAACGTGCCCGAGCACGTGGCCTTATTGGTCGACCGGGAACGATCGTGCTCTCGAGTGTGGCCGCTCTCGCCGAGCGCGTTCCCACCGCTCCGCCCAAACCCCTCGTGCTGAAACGCGGCGGCTCGGTTGACGGGGAGCTCGTGGACCTTCTCGCCGCCTTGGGCTACGAGCGCGTGGCGCAGGTCGAGGAACGTGGTGAGATGGCTGTGCGCGGCGGCATTGTGGATGTGTACCCCACGACCGCCGATCAACCGGTGCGGATCGACCTGTTCGGCGACGACATCGACGAGCTTCGGGTGTTCTCGGCGTTTACCCAGGTGACGATCCGCCAAGTCGACCACGTCGACGTGTGGCCCGCCGCTGAACCCGCCGACGATGCGCTTGACAGTGCGCTGGCCCACGTGCCCTCGGTGGCTGTCGTGCGCTTGGCCCCCAATCAGCACGCGAACGCGCTCGCGCAAGCGTTGGAGTTGGTGGAAGACCAGGCCGCGGCGGGTGGCGTGGATGATCCGTCCGCGCTTCTCGACGAGCTTGAGAGCCGCGCGACACTCGACCTGGCACCGCCCGCCGGTGGTGAGGGTGGCGTGGTCGACGCGCGCGAGGCGCGGTTTGCCTCACGCGGAATCACCGAGGCGGGCGCCGAACTCAGCCGCCTGGCCGGCGGAGGACTACGCGTACTCGTCTGCTTCGCGCGTCGGGGAGAAATGGAGCGCGCCGCCCACAACCTGGAGCGCATCCGGCCCACCATCATTGATACCCGTCAGATCGCGCCACCCCCGGGCGCGATTTCGTTCACTCATCTGCCGATCCGGACGGGCTTCATCTCGGCGGACCTCGGCATCGCCGTCATCCCCGAGCACGAGATCCTGCGGCGACGCCGCGCCAGCGATCGCATGCCGATGGGCCGGCGACTGCGCAGTTTCATGGAGCTGCGCGTCGGTGACCATGTGGTTCACGAAGACCACGGCATCGGACGGCTGGTCGGTTTCGAAACACAGACCGTCGCTAACGTTACGCGCGACTACCTTGCCCTGGCATTTGCCGGTGAGGACCGAGTGTGGGTTCCCCAGGACCAACTCGACAAGGTCACCCGCTATATCGGCTCCGACGGATCAGCTCCGCCCCTGTCGAAGCTGGGCGGCAAGGCGTGGGAGAGGCTCAAGGCCCGGGCCCGCGCCGCGGTGCACGAGATGGCCGGTGAGCTCTTTGCTCTCTATGAGACCCGTGGACGAGTGGAGGGCTACGCCTACCCGGAGAATGAGGAGGCCATGAGCGCCTTCGAGCGCGGGTTCGCTTACCGGGAGACCCCCGACCAGGAACGCGCCATCGACGAGGTGATGGGTGACATGGAGCGCGACCGGCCCATGGACCGCCTCATCTGTGGCGACGTGGGCTTCGGTAAGACGGAGGTGGCAATGCGCGCCGCCTACAAAGCCGCCATGGACGGCAAGCAAGTGCTGGTGTTGGTGCCGACGACACTTCTGGCGGGACAGCACCTCGGCACTTTCCGTGAACGCTTTTCCGAAACCCCGGTCGAGATCGACATGGTCAGTCGTCTCCGAACCCCGGCCGATACCAAACAGGTGATTGCCAACTTCCGCGAGGGCAAACTCGACATTCTCGTCGGCACCCACCGACTGTTGGCCATGGACGTGCAGCCCAAGGACCTGGGACTCGTCATCCTCGATGAGGAACAGCGGTTTGGCGTGGCCCAGAAGGAGGCACTGCGTCAACTGCGCCTGCGCGTGGACGTGCTGTCGCTCTCGGCAACGCCGATTCCTCGCACCCTGCAGATGTCGCTGTCGGGTATGCGGGACATCAGCGTCATCGAAACGCCCCCTGCCGGACGGCGGGCCATCGCCACTCACGTCGGCGAGTTCGACGAGCAGCTCGTCACGGAGGCGTTGGAGCGTGAACGCGAGCGCGGCGGACAGAGCTTCTGGCTGCACAACCGCGTAGAGACCATCGAAGAGGCGGCCGAGAGCGTTCGCCGCCTTGTGCCGGAGCAGCGGGTGCTGGTGGCACACGGTCAGATGGGGGAGAACGAGCTCGAGGAGGTAATGCTCCAGTTCCTGCGTGGTGAAGCGGATGTCCTCGTCTCAACCACGATCATCGAAGCCGGGCTGGACGTCCCCAACGCCAACACCCTCGTCGTCGAACGCGCGGACCTCCTGGGCCTGTCGCAGCTCTACCAACTGCGCGGACGTGTCGGCCGGTCAACCGTGGCTGCCCACGCGTACCTGCTCTACCCCAGTGACTCCGAACTCACACGTGATGCCGCGGCCCGCCTGCGCGCGGTGGCCGACTACACCGAGTTGGGAAGCGGCTTGCGCATCGCCATGCGCGACCTCGAGATTCGTGGCGCCGGCAACCTCCTCGGCGACGAGCAAAGTGGCCATGTGGCCGCCGTCGGTTTTGAGCTGTACCTGCAGATGCTGAGCGACGCCATCGCCGCCCGCCGTGGTGAGCTTGCGCCCGAGCAGGATGCCCGCGTCGAGATCCCGATTTCGGCCTACATCCCCACCGACTACGTGGGCTTCGAAGCCGCGAAGATCGATCTGCATCGTCGTATCGCGCTGGCCGATCAGGAGGCGCTCGTCCAACTCAGTGATGAGCTCACGGACCGTTTCGGCCCCATCCCACCACCGGTGGAGGCCCTGATCACAGTGCAGCGACTCAAGCTCAAGTTGGTGCGCGCTGGAGGCACGCACCTGATGGTGCGCCAAGGGCGCGTTACGCTGGCCCCGGTCGCGCTTACCAGCGCGGGGTTGCGCGCGCTGCGCGATGCCCAACCGCGAGCGGTGTACTCATCGGCCGAGCGCACCGTATCCGTACCTGCACCGAGTGCCCCACACGAGCGTCTGGAAGTGGCTGATGGCGTGCTCGATGCCCTCCTCGACGCCGTTGCCGCCGCTGCGTGAGCGGTTCTCGACCCCATGCTACGATCGCTCGCGTCGTGAGATTCCCGCGTTCAGCAAGAGTCGCGTTGGTCCTGGCCGTCCTCAGCGCGGGGCTGGGCGTCTCGGCGTGCGGTGAGAACAAAGCCGATCTGGGTCCGCCGGACGGTGTCGCGATCGAGATCGGCACCCAGAAGATCACCAACGCGGACGTTGATCGTCGCGCCATCTTCCTGGCGACGCAGCCGACGCAGCAGGGGCAGGCAGTGCCCAAGCCCGAGGACACGGGCACGGACGACTTCCAGAAGACACGGCGCACCGCTGCCGAGCAGCTACGGGACGAGGCGGCGTTTGGGATCCTCGCGGCTCGGTGTGGCAAGCCGTGTGCGGTCACACCCAAAGAGATCGAGGACCAGATCACCCAGCTGATCGACACTCCCGTCGCCAGTGGTGGCTTTGGCAAGGACCGGAAAGCCTTCGAGAAGGCCCTCTCGGACCGCGGCATCACCGTGGCCGACCTCACGCGGAGCTTCACGGCGAACCGCTACGAGCAGAACCTCGCGACACGGGAAGAGGAGAAGGTGAAGTACACCGATGCGGATGCACGGGCGTACTACACCAAGAACATTGCCCAGTACAAAGTTGCGGCCGACAAGCGTCTCTCTCACATCCTTCTGGAATCAAAGCCCGAGGCCGAGAAGGTGCGCGCCGAAGTGACCGTCGCGAACTTCGCCGAGGTCGCGGCCAATCGCTCCCAGGATCCGTCGGCAACCGGTTCGGGGGGTGACCTGGGAACGGTTCCGAACGCGGGTCTTCTCCCCGAAGTGTCCGCGGCCGCGCAAAAGCTCGCACCCGGAAAGATCTCCGCCCCGGTACAGAGCACGTTCGGTTGGCACATTCTGTTGGTGCGCGACATCGCAGCGCGGACTCGCACGTTTGCCGAAGCGAAGGACGAGATCCGTACTCAGGAGCTTCAAGTGAAGCGCGCGGCCGCCGTTCAGAAATGGCGTGACACCGTGCTCAAGAAAGTTCAGGACACGGCAAAGTTCCCCAACGCACGCCTCGCGCCCGAGAGGAAGCCGGCAGCGACAACGAGCAGTCCGACGGTGTCGACCGGGACAACGGTGGCACCGCCTTCGGCAACGACCTCGACCGAGACGACCACATCGAACGGCCCCGCGACCCCGTAGTTACCATCGTCGGGCTCGGTCCGGGGGATGTGGATTCGATCCCTGCGGCCGCGTTCGTCGCCCTCGGCGCCGCCACCTCGGTGTGGGCGCCACCCCTTGAGCCAGAACTTGCCGCGTCGCTTCGGGTGGAGGTGCGAGCCCTGGATGATCCGCGAGACGTCCCCGACGGGGCAGCGATCTGTGCCCCCGACGTTGTGGCACAGGTGCTGGCGCGGCAGCTGGCAAACGCCCGTACCGTGCCATCCCGACCGCGCCTTCGTGAGCGCGCAATCGGAGCTGCGGTCGCCGAGCTGGCTCACGTGGGAGCTCACCTGCGCCGTGAATGCCCCTGGGACCGCGTCCAAACCCCAGCGACAATTGTGCCCCATACGGTGGAGGAGGCATTTGAGGTGGCTGAAGCAGTGTCGTCCGGCGATCCGGCACGACAGGCGGACGAAATCGGCGACCTGCTGTTCCAAGCCGTGTTTCTCGCACAGCTCTTGGAAGAGGCCGGCCACGCCGACCTGGGTTCGATCGCCGGTGAGCATGCTCAGAAGCTCATCTTCCGACACCCTCACGTCTACGGCGATGCTGTTGCCGAGGGCGCTGGGGGTGTTCGCGACCTCTGGGAGCGTCAGAAACGCGAGAGCCGTGGGGGAGGGATCTTCCACGAGATGCCTCCCGGCCTTCCGGCGTTGGCGTACGCCACGAAGGCACAGCGTCGTGCGGGGTCGGTGGGTTTTGAGTTTGCCGAGGCGTCCCAGGCGATCGCCAAGCTTGTGGAGGAGGTTGCCGAGCTGCAGGCCGACCCCACCATCGACGAGCTTGGCGATGTCCTGTTTGCCTGTGTTGCCGTGGCCCGCAGCATCAAAGCCGACCCGGAGATCGCGGTGCGGCTGGCTGCGGGCCGCTTTCGCGCACGCGTTGAACGAGCGGAAGCGCTGGCGTCCGAGAACGGTGAATCGTTCGACGGCCTCGACCCCGAGGCGCAGCTTGCGTGGTACCGCGCAGCGAAGGATGCCTTGACCACCGGGAAGCTCGACAACTAGCCCTGGCGGCCACTTTCAGAGTTGTCGAAACTGTGAAGTGCTGAACGTGAGAACGCGGTGCGATCACGGATGATTTGAGATGAGTGAACCGTTGCGTCGTCGAGATCTGTGGGCTGTCTGGCTCGGCGCGTGAAGACGTCCTCATCCGTGGCGTCACCCGCAACCACGTGGTGCTCGTCACCACGACGGCCAGTGGACACAAGTTCCGCCCTACGATGACACGGGGAAAGCCGTCGGTGATGACCTGCCGGGTCGGTAAGCGTCGCTGTCTCGGCTTTCGTGAGGGGTCGGTACGCGGTTCCCGGTAGCGGATAACTAATATCCGGCCTCCTTTCCCCACCCGGAGGCCGCATGTCGAAGATCGCCCGTGTCCACGCCCGCCAGATTCTTGACTCCCGCGGTCAGCCCACCGTCGAGGTGTCGGTTGAGCTGAGCAGCGGTACCGTGGGGGTGGCCGCCGTACCGTCAGGGGCCAGCACGGGGGCGCATGAGGCGCTCGAGATGCGCGACGGCGATGCCAGCATCTATGCCGGCAAAGGGGTGCTGAAGGCGGTGGCCAACGTTGAGCATGAGCTGGCCCATGCCCTGGTGGGCAAAGACGCAACGGAGCAGGTCACCCTCGACCGCGTGATGATCGAGCTGGATGGCACGCCCACCAAGTCGCGCTTCGGGGCAAACGCCATCCTTGGGTGCTCACTCGCGATTGCCAAGGCCGCGGCCGTTGACGCTGGGTTGCCGCTCTACCGCTACATCGGCGGCGCGCGGGCCCATCGTCTGCCCGTGCCGATGATGAACATCCTGAACGGTGGCGCCCACGCCGACAACAACATCGACTTCCAGGAGTTCATGGTCGCCCCAGTTGGGGCGGGGAGCTTCTCCGAAGCGCTGCGGGCGGGCACCGAGGTGTACCACGCGCTCAAGGGTGTCCTCCACGCTGACGGCTTGGCCACCGGCGTCGGTGACGAAGGGGGCTTTGCCCCGAATTTCGCCAGCACACGTGCTGCGCTCGACGCCATCGTCTCGGCCATCGAGAAGGCCGGCTACGCCCCGGGCAAAGACGTTGCGCTTGCCCTCGACGTCGCCGCCACAGAGTTCTACACGGATGGCCAGTACCACCTTGCCGGGGAAGGACGCTCACTGAGCTCTGACGAGATGGCCGCCTACCTCGCCGAACTGGCGGATGCGTATCCGATCATCTCGATCGAAGACGGGATGAGTGAGGACGACTGGGACGGTTGGAAACTCCATACCGACACGAGCGGCGATCGGGTGCAGCTGGTCGGTGACGATCTGTTTGTCACAAACCCCACGCGTCTGCGCCAAGGCATCGAGCGTGGCGTCGCCAACGCCATCCTCATCAAGGTCAACCAGATCGGCACCCTCACGGAAACGTTGGACGCCATCGAGATTGCCGCCGGGGCGGGGTACGCGTCGATGATCTCTCACCGGTCCGGGGAAACCGAGGACACCACGATCGCCGATCTGGCCGTCGCGACGGGTGCGGGGCAGATCAAAACGGGGGCACCGGCGCGCAGTGAGCGTGTCGCCAAGTACAACCAGTTGCTGCGCATCGAAGAGCGGCTCGGGCCGGCGGCGAGCTACCCGGGGCGGACTGCGTTTCGGTCATGACGCAACATCGCCGGGCAGGAACGCACGGCCCTGTGGCGTACGCCGACTCGGAGGGGGTTCGGTACGAACTCCCCGACTCGGGAGATCTCGCCCACGGCTGTGTTCACACCAAAACGCTTGTTCATCTTGGGAATCGTCGTCGCGCTCGTCGCGTCGTACGTCGGCCCCATCCGTGGGGTGCTGAGTCAACGCGGCGAGTTGGCCCGTCAACAGACGGCCCTCGCGAAGCTCCTCGACGAGCGCGACCGTGTGCAGGCACAGATCAAGTCTCTCGACGATTCGGCTGTGATCGAGGCGCGTGCCCGGCAGCTGGGCTACACCAAGCAGGGCGAAACTCCCTACCGGGTATCGGGTCTTGAGCGCCCCAAGCCCCCTGTGGCGCGACGCGACGAGGGTAGCTTCTGGGACTGGCTCCCCGACTTCCGTTGACACGGAACGTGTGCGACGACTCTTGGGGCGCGACCCGTTCACCGCATTTCGCGTGGCGGTCCGGTGTCCGCACGGTGGTCCTGCGGTGCTCGAGAACGATCCGGTGGATCTTGACGGGCGGCCGTTTCCGACGCGCTACTGGCTCGCCTGCCGCGCATTGGCAACGTCCATCGGTACCGTGGAGGCGGGTGGGGGTGTGCGCGCCCTCGAGCATGATGAGACGATGGCGACCGAGGTAGCGGCAGCGCATTCCCGGCATGCCGACGTTCACGACGGCCATAACGTTGGGGGTGTGGGAGACGTGTCGCGGGTGAAGTGCCTACACGCGCAGATGGCGTTCGCTTTAGCGGAAGGCGGAAACGCGGTGGGCGACTGGATCGTCGAGCGTTCCCGGAGCGCATGGCCCTCTGCGTGTTGCGCAGATGTCACACCGACAGCGACGACAACCGACGAGGAGGTGGGGTGAACGACGACACTGGCCGACTGCGTCCCGCACCGCAGCGCTCACGCAAGCGAAAGGTCACCGGCAGCCTCGCCGCGATACTTGCGGCAGCCGCATTGGCCCTTGGGGTCGTGATCGGCTACGTCGCTCGCGGCGGCCCGCCCGAGCCCGCGTTGGTGACGAACACCCAAGAGATTCCGGCCGTTACGGTGACGTCGGCGGATCCGACCCCGTAACCCGCGTCGATTCGATCACGGCGACCGCCTCGTCGACCGTGCGACCCTGAACCCGTGCGGAGTCGGCGAGTATCGACGTGCCGTCGCCGACCAGTCGGATGCGTCCGTCGACGATCTCCCACGCGCCCTCGTCGAACAGGACGAGAAAGGTTGACCCGTCGGGGCTTGGTTGGAGGAACAGGAGGTACTCGCGGCCGGGTTCGAGCCCAGCCGGAGCGTCCGCTGCTCCGAATCGCCTTCCGTCAGGGCTTCGTGATTGCGCGATCTCGGCCGTCCCCCCCGCCGCGAGCGTGCCACGAACCACACGTGTGACCGAGAATGTCGTGGCGACCTCGATCACGCTGTCATCGGAGCTTCGTGAGAGTTCACGTGCACCGTTGCCAAGAGTGCCGATGACAACCTCGGTTGCAGTGGCGTTGAGGGCGCTGATCGACGAGTAGGTGTCGCGGCCTGTTCGGAGTGGCGCCTGGGGCGGAGCCGTCTGTGCCTGCTCGTCGGCCGGCGCCGCCTTCTGCGTTGAAAGATCGCCAGCTGCCGCACCGGGGCGCGACGGGGCTGTCGCCGAACCGCCGGCGTTGCTGGCATCCTGGGACGCGGTGTCATTCCCCCGACTCGTCAACACGCCCACCGAGATGATTGCGGCGGCGACCGCCGAGAGCGCGGGAACGGCTACACGCCAGCGACCGGGCGCAGAGGCTGGCCACCAGCGTCGTGCGAGCCGCGGCGGTGCCGACTTGTCCCCAAGTGACTGCACACGCTCACGCACGGCGTCATCGGCCCGTGGGGCCTCCTCACGGAGGCGGGCGGCCAGGTGCAACATGTCGCGCTCTGCGTCCGTCTCCGGAGACACAGAGCCGTCAAGAAGCGCGTCGAGGCGCTCGGGTGTGATCTCGGGGTTCACGAGCCCAGATCCTTGCGCATCTTTGTCATCGCGCGATGCAGGTGGGTCGAGCAGGCCGACGGGGTGATGCCGAGCACGGCCGCGGTCTCCGCCCCGTCGAGGTCGAGCAGCACCCGCAGCGCCACGACCTCGCGTTCGACGTCGCTGAGACCCGCCAGCGCCGTCGTCATCTCGCCCGGCAGCTCAGTCACCTCAACGGCGGGGGTGGCCTGCGGCTCCTGCGACGAGTAGCGCTCCTCTCGGTCGCGGCGGCGACGGTCGCTGCGGAAATGATCGAGGGCGACCCGGCGGGCGATGGCCACGAGCCACGGCCGTACCGGGCCTTTGCGGGGATCGTAGGTGTGCCATTGCCGCAGGGCACGCTCAAACGTTTCAGAGGTGACGTCGTCGGCCAGGGCCGTGTTTCGCGTCAGTTGGCAGGCGTATCGGTAGATGGCATCCAAGTGTGCCGTCGCGGCGTCGGCGAAGGTCGCAGCAGCGGGTTTGGCGAGAACACTCTTCACGAGGAGGGCAGCGACGGTCATACCTTGTCTACGGCACCGACGCCGTCCCCGTCACAGCCGGCGCGCCGAGACAATAGCCCGCTCCCCCGGCGTCAATACCGATTCAGGCGGTGGGAGGGGGCGCCGTCCACGTCGCGTCGAGGGCAGCGTCGGCGCTCTCGCCCCGTTCGATGAGCGCATGGATGGCCGGCAAGTTGTCACGCCGCAAGAAGATGTGGCGTTGTCCCACGCTGAGCTTCTCGCCCAGAAGGCCCGCGCGAATGAGCGCCTCACCCACCTCGAGGGCCATTGCGCGGTCGTCGGTGGCAACGCCCCGGGCGATGTGGCCGAACTCTGTGTGGTACTGCTGACCGATCTTACGAGCATGAAAGAGCCGGCGCAGAACACGGCGCGCATGGCGACGGCGGGGGCAGGGGTCGTCCTCAATCGCCAGGCTGGCCGTCGTCTCCGCGTCCGGCGGACCCACCAGGCCACGATGGCGGAGCATCTCGGCCACGTCGGTCGGGTAGACGGGTTCGTCCAACTCCCAGCCCTGCTCCACCAGAGCACAGGCGATCCGAAACGGGTGAACGCGGCTGAGCGCCGCGAGGTGCCCCAACCCGTCGTGTCGGGTGTGGACACTGGTCAACTCAAGTTGAGGGCCCTCCAGGTTCACGCCCTCGGGCAGGGCGGCGACCGCGCAGCGAGCGGGGGAGATGTGATGCTCCTCGAGTGCCAACCCCGCAAGCGCCGAGTCGACGCCCGGACCCACAAGGCCGGTGAAGCCGTTCACGTCGATCAGGGTGACCCGGCTCGGGTCGGCCCCGCTGGCGCATGCGGCGCGCAACGACCGCAGCACCACGTTCATCGCGCCCGCCGGGGCGAAGCGTTCCGTGTCGGCGGAATGGACGGGCAGTAACCACACTGGTGTCCGGTGGGCGTCGTGTCCCACCCAGATCCACGCGACATAGGCCCGAGCCAGAATCTCGCGTGTCGACAGCTCGAGCGTCGCCCCGATGGCCTCGCCGGGTTCTCCGCGCTCCCAGGCGGGAAGGGACCGAGCAACCTCGGCTGGGTCACGAGTGAGATCAGCGACGGTGAGGACCACCTCACAACGGTAGCGACCGCTCAAGTTTTCTCGTCCGGTGCCCGATGAGACTGCAACGAGGCGTGCTGCGCCCAAACCGGCAATGGAGCAACTCACACGGTGCGTATGTTGAAAGTAGTCAGCGAGCCGGCGGTAGCGGCGTCGTCGATTCACTCCCCGGTGTTGGGTCGAGTGGATATCGATCCGGGTCGCGTCGTGCGCCTTATCGAGCCGATCGCCGGTTTTCCCGGGTGTCAGTCGTATGCCCTGCTCTCGTACATGCAGGCCAGCGGCCGGGAAGATGCCTCCATGCGTTGGCTCCAGGCTCTCGAGGCACCGTTTCACACGTTTCTCGTGGCCGATCCGTGGAGTGTGATGCCCGACTACGAGCCGGAGATCGCCGACTCTGACGCCGAACAACTTGCCACCGCGTCATTCGCCGATGCAGCTCTGTACGGGGTTATGACCGTCTCACAGGATCGACGGGAGCTCAGCATCAACCTGCAAGCCCCGCTCATCGTCAACACCCAGCTTCGCCTCGCCAAGCAGGTGGTGCTCCTCAACCGGGAGTACACCACCCGCCATCGTGTCTGCGAACTGCCCTAGCGACCTGCGGCGGCCATCGGCCGCTGACCACGCGCCAGTGAGCTAGACCTCCGGCTCCTCGTCATCGTCGTCGTCGCCTTCGTCGACCTCGTCGAGAGAGATCTCCTCGATGCCGTCGGCATCGACCACAGCCGCCAGCTCCGGCACGGCGTCAGTGTCGTCGTCGCCGTTCGTTTCAGCCTCGTCGGCCTCGACGACGACGACCTCCTCGGTGGCAGCCACAGCTTCGGTGTCGAGCGCCTGCGCAAGGGCGGGCGTCAACGTGTCGCTCTCGTCGTCACCGTCGCTGTCGTCGTCATCGTCACCATCGAGACCTTCGAGCAACAGCGGGTCGGTTTCGAGAACCGTGGTGACGAGGTACTCGCGCTCATCGACCTGTCCATCAGGGTCCCAGCGGACGATGACCTCACCGTCCAGAATCTCCGCTTCTGACAACGCAACCGGGTCGCGGCTGATCGATTCACCGGCCATCGGAGGAGGAGCAGCTTCGGCCCGCAGCTCCGCCGGATCGGCGGTCAACCACAGGGTGATTTGACGAGCGCGTTTCGCCACGGCATGGACAAGCGCGTAACGGGAACCGTTGACGTGCTCGAGCGCATGGTCGAGACGGCGGCCATGAAGCATGTAGAATCCTCTCGGTTGGTCGGGTGAAGCAGGATTTTTAAGATCCGTGGAAAACGAACCACATAGTACAATGGTTTCGAGACTCGCCCGGAATGATTCGAAAAGCCGGTCGGATGTCCCTGTGCAAGGAGGCCCCACCTATGCTCGTCCTCACGCGTAAAGCTAATCAAAGCATCATGATCGGCGACGGCATCGAGGTTTCGGTGCTCTCGGTCATGGGCGAGAAAGTACGCCTTGGCATCCAAGCACCACGTGACGTCCCGGTCTTCCGCAAAGAGGTCTTCATCGAGATCCAGGCGCAGAATGTCGAAGCCGCTGAATCGACCCGCGATGCCGTCGACAAGCCGCTGTGGATGATGAAAGAGCGCGAAAACGGCTGACCCCGTGTCCTAGGCGCCGATCCCCGGTTCGTGGGTCAGCTCGATTCGGAGCGTGGTGTCGTTGTCACCGATGGCGACGCGGACATGATCGGCAACCTGGCGCACGATCCAAATGCCACGCCCACGGCTGCCGAGCATTGGCGGGGGATGGACCCCGCGTACGCGTGAGTAGTCGAAGCCGTCACCGCAGTCGCTCACCTCGACGATGAGCCGCCCGTCATACCAGCCACGCACGACTATCGGTGGTTGGCCGTGCTCCTTCGCGTTGCCAATGAGCTCATCCAAGGCAAGGACCAGATCCCCCGCTCGATCACCAAAGCCGTGTGTCTCGGCGAGGGTGCGAATGGTGTGGCGCACCCCCGGGATATCGGCCCCGTTCTCCGCGAGCACGATCTCGAGGCGTTCCGGAGCCGTCTTCTCCGATGAGCCTGCGCGCGGAGGGTTTCCTGCCATTGGAGGTAGTGAATCATTTGCGTCGGCCGGACCCGAGAGGAAGGGGCTTGTGACGACCAAGCCGAACACAACGATCATGACCAACGATGATCCTGCCGCCCCGGGCACCGACGGGCTTCGTGCGCTCCTCGTCGACGAGGCACTTGGTCGCATCGCCGCTGCACGCACGGAGCTCGCGGCCGGCGTCGTCGACTCGGCAAGCGCTCGCCGCTTGGCGGAGTCCATCCACTCGCTCAAGGGTCTGCTCTCCCAGGCTCGGCTGGTCGAGCTGGCGGAACGGGTACACATGATGGAGGGCAACCTGGTGGCGGCACGGCGTGCCGGGGGCCGATCCGAGATGCTCGGCACACTGCGTGATGTGGGCGACGAGGTGCGGCGTCGCATCGCCGTCGAGGACTCCGCGCGGTACGTCCCAACGGCCACGGTCGTCGACGCAGTTGCTCAGGAGGCCAATCGCGTGGCCGGGCGTCGCAACGTCGCCCTGCAGTTGAGCCACAACTGCGACGACGGGAAACTCCCGCGACGCATCGCCGGCGTGCTGATCGACGCTGCCGGCCATGTGGTGAGAAACAGCGTCACTCACGGCGGGGCGGGTGGCAGTGTCGCGGTGACTATTACCGGCCAGACCGATGGAGAACGCGTCGTTCTTCGGGTCGTTGACCGGCGTGACGGTGCGCCGGGGGAGGGCGTGGGGTCGTCGCCACCCACGGTGGACGCCGGCCGAGGTGTGGGGCGGCAGGCAGCAGCGGCACGGCTCGATGAGGTTGGCGGACAGCTCACTGAGACCGAAAGCACTGACGGCTGGACGGTCATTCTCGACATTCCCATAAACGTTTCTGGGTCGTGACGGCTAAGCTCCCAGGCGCTGCTGTCGCCGCAAACCAGGAGAGATCCATTGAGTCGCAAAGCGTTGGTCGCTGTATCCCTCGTCGTGGCAGCGGCGCTTCCGGCGATCGGAGCGGCAGCAGATCCGCTTCCTGACGGCGTGATCGCGCCGGGAGTGACAGTCGATGGCGTGGCGGTCGGTGGCATGACCGTCGACGTGGCACGGCGTGCACTGCTTGATCAGCGCATCATTCCCCGACAGGCACCGCTTGTCGTGAGCTTGGCCGGTCGGCGCATGTCGATCAAACCGGTGGCGGTCGCGTACAACGCCGACCTGCAGGGGGCCATTGACGCGGCGCTCACGCATGGGCGTACGGTCCCGATTGTGGGTCCGGTCAACGTCCCACTGGTCCAAACCGTCGACAACGCGCTTGTCAAGAGCGTGCTCGAGTATCGGCGTGGCGATATCGAGGTGAAAGCCATCGACGCCGCACTGATCTTCCGTACCGAGGTGCCGAAAGTGCGGCCCCCGCGAATTGGGATCGCCATCGACATTCCGGCGGCCGTCCCGGTGGTGGCCGCGGCGTTCATTGCTCGGGCGACCCCCAGCGTCGACCTGCCGGTCAAACGCGTCCGACCCGATCGCATGAGCGTGGGCGCCAGCGTCGTCGTCAACCGTCGCAACCGGACGCTCAAGCTGTATCGGGAGGCGCGATTGGTGCGACGGTTCCGAGTGGCCGTGGGCACACCGCAGTACCCGACCCCGCGGGGGCAGTACCGGATCGTTCAGAAGCAGCGTAACCCCACCTGGTTTCCACCCAGCTCACCGTGGGCGAAAGGACTCGGTCCCAAACCACCCGGGGCCGGGAACCCATTGGGAACGCGGTGGATGGGCACCAGCGCGCCGGCAATCGGCATCCACGGCACCCCCGCCGGCTACTCCATCGGCACCGCCGCCTCACACGGCTGCATCCGCATGTACATCCGCGAGGCGGAGTGGCTCTACAACCGCATCAACATCGGCACGCCGGTCGTCATCGTGTAACGATGCTGCCCGGCCTGTCCGGTCCTACCAGTCGTCGATCGGGGTGCTCGCCAACGTTACGAGGTCGTCGACTGCGCCCACGATCTGAGCGATGGTTTCGCCGTCGACGACCAACCCATTTTCGTCAACGCGGTCGGCGGCCTTGCTCACCGACACTCCCTCGTCATGGACCCGCGCCCCCGCGGCGCGCATGGCCTTCCGCAGTTCAGCCTGAGCCCAAACGCCACCGAAGGTGGACGGGCTAACGCTCATCACGATCGTCGGCTTACCGATCAGATCCGTGTTGCCCACCGGGCGTGACGCCCAATCAATGGCGTTCTTGAGCACGCCGGGGATTGAGCTGTTGTACTCGGGCGTCGACACGAGGATGCCATCGACGGCGCCGATCCGGCGACGAAACGCGAGCACGGCCTCCGGAGTGCGGTCACCTTCATCGTCCTGGTTGAACGGGGGCAGTGAACCGAGATCGTCGTACATCTCGATTTGCACCCCATCGGGGGCATGTGCGATCGCCGCCGTGAGCATCGCGCGGTTGTACGACCCCCGGCGGAGACTGCCGGGGATCGCGAGAATGCGGAAAGTGGTCGGGGCTTCGGCCACGGCTACTGCCTGATCGCTTCGATGTTCCAGTCCAGCTTCACTCGCTCGCCGACGGCGGGAGAGCCACCCTCCACGGGCATGTTCCAGCTAATGCCGAACGTCGTGCGGTCAACCACGCCGGTTGCGCTGACGCCGATGCGGGTGTTTCCGTACGCGTCGGGTCCGACGCCCTCGAGTTCCGCGTCGAGCTCGACCGGCTGGGTGACGCCGCGCAGCGTCAGATCTCCGGCGACCTTCAGTCGATCGTTTCCGAGGTCCTGGATGGACGTCGAGGTAAACGTTCCGGTCGGGTGATTGGCGATGTCGAAGAAGTCCGGGCTCTTGAGGTGCCCCGTCTGTTGCTCATCCTCGGTGTTGAGGCTGTCGATGTGCACGGTGCCGTTGATCGCGGTCACTGCGCCGTCGGTCGTGGTGATCGTGCCCTCAACCGCGGGGAACTTCCCGCGAAATGTTGAGATGCCGAAGTGCTTGACCGCCCAGCCGGCCGACGAGTGAGAGGCGTCGATCGCCCAGGTACCTGCCGGAATACGTGCCATGAGATGCTCCATTCGCTCACGACTGCGCCCATTCGGACTGCAGTCCACTTGACGGCGCGGACCATAACGGACTAGAGTCCACTTTGTCAATGAGCACGCGATTCATTCCCATCGACCCGGCCGCCAGCGCTTCTACCGAGCGCTCCGATGCCGCACGAAACCGGCAGAAGGTGCTCAAGGCGGCCGAACGACTCTTTGCCGAACGCGGTGTTGAGTGCGTCTCGATGGATGACATCGCCGACGCCGCTGGTGTGGGCAAAGGGACCCTGTACCGACGGTTCGGTGACCGGTCAGGGCTTGCCGTTGCGGTGCTTGACGCGCACGAGCGCGTGTTTCAGGAAGCGATGTTGCGCGGTGCGCCTCCGCTCGGCCCGGGCGCCGATCCGGCCTGTCGCCTTCGCGCGTTTCTCGGGGCGATGTGTGGGCACCTGGAAGAGAACGGTGACCTGCTCTCGGCGGTTGGGCCCGGTCGCCTACGAACCCGGGTCTACGGGGCATATCACCTGCACGTCGCTGTCTTGCTCTCCACTGCGCGACCAGGCTGTGATGCACCAGTGCTGGCCGACCTTCTCCTCGCCGGGCTCGCGCCGGACCTCTACCACCACCTGCGCCGAGATCGCGAGCTGCCTTCGCAGCAGATCATCGCTGCCGTGCAGGATCTGGCGACCTCGGTGATCGGCGCGCCCGCGATGGAATGATCCCTCGCCTCAGCGGCCTGACGCCCCACCGTTCAGCGCCGCGTAGATGCGGGCCGCTTCGTGCGGTGGGACGAGCGCGCGGATGCGTGTGCCCTCGGCACCGGCTTCCTGCTCCACGTCACGGCCCACCGTGTAGATCGTCGACACGATCGAGCCCTGCGTGTACGGAACGGTGACATCAATCGACGTCAGGCGGGAGCGCACGAAGTCCACGAGACGCGATCGCAAATCGTCGAGCCCCTCGCCGGAATGGGCCGAGACATGGACCGCGTCGCGATCCTCGAACGGCAGGTCCTCACGTGCGTCGGGATCGAGTCGATCGATCTTGTTAAACACCATGAGGCGGGGGACGTCGGCGGCGCCGATGTCATCCAGCACCTCGTTGACCGCAGCAGCGCGCGTCGCGCGACGATCCGGCGACTCGCTGGCATCGGCCACATGGATGATGAGGTCAGCGTCGCGGGTCTCCTCCAACGTTGACTTGAACGCTTCGACCAATTGGTGGGGCAGTTGGCGGATGAAGCCGACGGTGTCGGAGAGCACGCAGTCCGTTCCGGCAACGTCCAGGGAGCGGGTGGTGGGATCGAGTGTTTCGAACAGGGCGTCGTTCACGTTGACCCCGGCGTCGGTGAGCGCGTTCATGAGGCTCGACTTCCCGGCGTTGGTGTAGCCGGCCAGGGCCAATCGGGGGACGGCAGCCTGGACGCGCCGCGCGCGCATCACCTCTCGAGAGCGCTCCAGGTCCTTGAGCCGCTTTCGCAGCACCGCCATGCGGGTTCGCAGCAAACGACGGTCGGATTCGAGCTGCGTCTCACCGGGTCCACGTGTGCCGACGCCGCCGCCGAGGCGCTCCAAGTGTTGCCACAAACCCTCCTGGCGGGCGTAGTTGTACTCCAGCTGAGCGAGCTCCACCTGCAGCTTGCCTTCGGCAGTGTGGGCATGCAGGGCGAAGATGTCGAGGATGAGCCCGGTGCGGTCGATCACACGTTTGTTGGTGCGGTCCTCGAGGATGCGTTGCTGGCTGGCGCTGAGATCGCCCTCAAACGCGACGATGTGAGGTTTGATCTCCTTGCACAGGTCGATCAGATCCTCGAGGCGTCCCTTGCCGAGGAACGTGCGCGGGTGGGGCATCCGCTGACGCTGGATGACCACCTCCACCACCTCGGCCCCGGCGGTACGCAGCAGCTCGCGCATCTCGACGAGCCGATCTTCCTGTTCGTCGGCAGCAACGTCCATTGACGCCACAACGATGGCGCGCTCCACCGGAACACCCGTCGGAAACGGCCGCTCGACCTTCTCGTTTTCCTTCTCCGCCTTGCCGCGGTAGGTTCGCTGGAGTTCTCCCACACCCCCATAATGCCGGAGCGGTGGTCAGGCGCCGCGTGAACCCACGGTGGCACGCACCGGTTTCGTCAAGCGGGAGAGGGCGCGGACAACAACCGTGTCACCGATGGCGCCGTCGCCACGCACGAAGATGCTGAGGTCGGCGATCGCGAATGCCAGCGATCGCGACCCGCCGTTCGGCGATGAGGTTCGTGAACCGCGGGCACCGGGAACGTCGCTGGGCGTCCACGCCTGCGCACCGGCTGCGATGGGGAACTCGGCCGCACCTCCGCCGACATTTGTCGCGGTCTGGTGCCTTGGCCATCGACTGACCACCACGGTGAGGGCGGCACCGTTCGAACCCCTCCATCGACGCACGGCCCCGTCGACGTATCCCAACTCGTCCTCGAACTTCTTCGCCGTCTCCGCCTTGGCCGTCCCAGCCAGGGCCTCCTGGACGTCGGCGGCGGTGGCTGCTTTGCTCGACTGCGGGTCGAAGGTGAGACCGTCCGGGGTGGGGAGGATGCGCACGAGCTCCACCGGGTCAATCCCGGCGGTTGGGCTCACAACACGCCGTTCACCGCACCCGGCAACAAGGGCGGCGAACATCGCGGCGATCAGAAGGCGACGCATCGTCGTCGAGCTTAACGCCTACGGCCTTAACACAGCCTGAACCAAGTCTTCTGGGGAGTCGTAACCGCCCTGGCTACAATCAATATCTCGTTCCTGAAGTGTGACTTCCGGCTCTGCCGGGAAGGAGTCGATACTCGATGAGTCTCGGTGCCCACAAGGCGCAAAACACCCTCAAAACCTTCATTCTCGTCGCCGCCCTGACGGGGCTTCTGCTCGTCATCGGTCAGGCCGTCGGTGGGCGAAGCGGCCTAATCGTGTTCGCCGGTTTCGCAGTGGTCATGAACCTCGCCATGTACTGGTTCAGTGCCCCAATGGCGCTGAAGATGAGCAAAGCCGTCGAGGTGAGCGCGGCCGAGCAGCCGGAGCTTCACCGCATGGTCGCCCAACTGGCCCAGCGTGCCGAGCTGCCGATGCCGAAGGTGTACGTCACCCCGGCCGAGCAGCCCAATGCATTTGCCACCGGACGCAACCCGAAGAACTCCGCCGTTGCCGTCACTCAGGGGCTCATGCAGATCATGTCGCCGCGTGAGCTCGAAGGTGTCATCGCCCACGAGATGGCCCACATCAAGAACCGTGACATCCTCATCGCAAGCGTCGCCGCGATGGTGGCCGGTGCAATCTCCGCGATCGCGAACTTCCTTCAGTTCTCGATGTTCTTCGGTGGTGGCGACGACGACGAGGGCAATCCGCTCGGCATCATTGGGACGCTTGCCACGATCATCCTTGCGCCGCTTGCAGCGATGGTCATTCAAATGGCGATCTCGCGTCAGCGCGAGTTCCTGGCCGATGCCACGGGTGCCGAGTTGGTGGGCGACGGTGCCGGACTTGCCGATGCGCTTGAGACGCTCGAACGCGGCTCGCAAGCCATTCCGATGGCCATCAACCCGGCTGCGGCCCCCCTCTACATCGTCAACCCGCTCGCCGCCTTCGCCGGACGTGGGATGATGAAGCTGTTCTCGAGCCACCCGCCGACGGCCGAACGCGTTCAGCGCCTTCGTGCCATTACGGGCATGCTCATCTCTACGCCTCGGGGGATCCGCGTGTGAGCATCAAAGATGAGATTGAAAAGCTGATCGGCAGTGAGTCTGCGGCCCACAAGCGACTCATCGAATACGTCGTCCGCCAGCTCGGGGCGGGTCGCGATCTGCACGCCGTCCTCGACGACCCATACGTCACCAACAGGTCGACGCACATTGATCGACGGGCATTGCTCGACGAGCCGGAGGTGGTTGAAGCCGCCGGTGGGGCCGCCCTCCAGGAGCTGCGCGGGAAGCTTGAGGAGATGATGGGCAGGTAGCCCGGCTACACTGATCGCGGCGACATCACCGCGATGACCACACTGTGCAAACGCGGCGATCACCTCGCCGCGTTGGCCATTTCTGGAGGTCGTCGTTGGGCCGGTTTCTTACCGAGAACGAAACGCTCATCCTCTTTGCCCAGGGGTTGATCTTTTTCTCGCTGGGTTTTGCGGTGTGGCTGCAACGTCGCCGCGCCACCCGCCTGCGCCTGACCCAGTCGCTCATCTGGCTTGCCGCGTTCGCATTCGTTGAGGGCCTTGCGGTTTGGGGTTACGTGTTCGTCCCGTTCCAGGAGAGCTACGTCCGCGCCACCTACGTTGAGGCGCTTCTGGTCATTCGCGCCGTCCTCCAGACAACTGCCTTTCTCTTTCTGTTGCAGTTCGGACTCCGGCTTCTGGTGGACTCCTCGCGACGACGTGCCGGTCTCACCGCGCTGACCGTCGGGGTTTGGCTGGGCATCCTCATCGGCGGGGCAGTGCTCGCCGCGGGCAACGGATGGGACGTGGGGCAATGGGAACGCGCGGTCGAGGCATTGTCCCGACACACGCTGCTTCTTCCCGGCGCTGTGCTTGGCGCGGTGGGTTTGTGGCGACAGCAGCACGAGCTGGCGGATGCCGGTCTGCCCGGAATTCGTCCCTACGCCGGTATTGCCGCCGGCGCGCTGCTGGTCTACGGCCTCGCCGCCGGCCTCATCGTTGACCAACCATTCTGGGCGCCTGGCGCAGCCGGACCCGACGTCGACCGTTTCGGGGTGGGGGCCCTTCAAGTCGCCATGCTTCGCAGCCTGGTCGGCCTCGTGTTATGCGTTCTGTCCGTAAAGCTGCTTGAGATCTTCGACTTCGAGGCCAAGCAGCAACTCGAAGCTGTTGATCGCGCTCGCGCCGTGGCCGAGGAGCGCGCCCGGTTCGGACGCGATCTTCACGACGGCACGATTCAATCGATCTATGCCGCCGGCCTTCACCTGGAATCGGTTGCGATCACTGCTGAGGACCGCGGAGTGCGTACCCAAGTGCGTGAGGTCGTGGACAGTCTCAACCTCACCATCTCCGGAATCCGCGAATACATCTCCGGACTGCGCCAGCCCGAGGGCGACGGCGCACTCTTGGCCGCCGGACTGAATGATGTGGCGCGCCGCTACGCCGTGGAAACCGGCCTCGAGGTGCGGTTCAAGGCACGGGGCGTGGGGACCGAGGGGCCGTTGCCGGAGGAGGTGGGACTTCACCTCGAACAGGTGCTCCACGAGGCCTTGTCGAATGCGGCGCGTCACGGTCGCGCCACTGAAGTGGACGTTGCGCTGACCCTCGCACCAGACGAGCTTGACCTCGATATCAGCGACAACGGGGTCGGTTTGCCCGACTCCCCCCGGCATGAGGGGGAAGGTCTCCGTAACATGAAGGAAAGAGCCCGCCGTATGGGGGGCCGCGCAACCTTTGCGTCCCCGGCGGGCGGCGGCACTCGCGTGTCGCTTGCAATCCCCCTCGATATTGAGGCGCCGGAGGAAACAGAGGGTCAGCCACAGGAGGCATCCGTTGAGCACCACTGACGTCATTCGCGTCTTGATCGTCGACGACCACGCGGTCGTGCGCATCGGCTTGCGAAGCCTCCTGGCCCACACCAGTGGCTTTCGCGTGGTGGGCGAGGCTTCCACGGTGGCCGAATCGCTCGCCATGGCCGAACAAGCCAAACCGGATGTGGTGTTGATGGACGTGCGCCTCCCCGATGGCAGCGGCGTCGAAGCATGCCGGGAGATCAAGAAGCGCCATCCCGACATCAAGGTCGTCATCCTCACGTCGTACTCCGACGAGGAGGCCATCGTGGGATCGGTCATGGCCGGAGCCAACGGCTACCTTCTGAAGCAAGCCGACTCCGACCAGCTCACCCGTGCCATCCGCGATGCGGCCGCCGGGGCGTCATCGCTCGATCCACGCGCCGCGGGTGCTCTGCTCAACCAGTTCCGTGAGCTCTCGGCAAAGCAGGCCGAGGCGGAGCTCGCCGGGCTCACCGACCGCGAACGACGCATGCTGGCGCTGATTGCCGAGGGCTACACCAACCGCGCCATCGGTGAAGTTCTCCACCTCTCCGAAAAGACCGTCCGAAATCATGTGAGTCAGCTCCTTCGCAAGCTGGGGTTCCAACGCCGCTCCCAGGCGGCGGCATGGGCGGGGCAACGGCGACTCGAGCTACCACCGGAGTAGGGCACCTGGGCGAGCAAAGACGGTAACGTCCGCACAATGCCCACCAAAAAGCGCAAGCTCGGCCCCATCATCCTGGTCGTCTCGATCGTTTTGCTTCTCGGCCTCGGCCGGCTCTTCTTGACGTATGGCGCCGAGATCACCATCAAGGGCGCGTTCTACGACTCGCTGGGCATGGGCGGCGCCTACTCCACGCGGTGGCACACCACGGCGTGGCTCATCGTCATCGGCGTCGGGGTGGCGCTCGTTTTGTCACTCCCGATGCTCTTCCTCCGTGGCCGACCCCGACCGATTGTGGTCGACGACCCCGACATCGATCTGCAGGGACCGGTCGGTCGATATCTGGCGGCGTTTGAAAAGAAGACGCAGCAGCTCACGCTCGATACCGCGGGCAAGGCGGTGCGGTGGACGATAATCGGGGCGTGGCTGCTCACGTTCATCATTCTCATCGCAGCCCTGACAACACGCCTGGTTGCCGCGCGCGACGACCTCATGGCGTGGAGGAGCGTCCGCCAGTTCGGCGTCACTGACCCTATCTTCGGTCGTGACGTGTCGTGGTTCACCACCAGTCAGCCGGCGCTCACCGCAATCGCCGGTGTTGCGGCCACCGCCCTTGCTTTCGCAGCGATCGCCGTGGTTGTCGTGGGCGTCGCCCTCGCCGTCATCGAGCGTCACCGCGTCAGCCGTGGGGCATCGGCCACCGTGCTGCGTCGCACGGCCACCTTTGGTTTTGGTCTCGGTGGTTTGTGCCTGCTTTCGGTTGCCGCACTAATGTGGCTCGGCCGGTTCGACCTCACCCGTGGGGGGGACGGGAACATCATCGGTGGCGCCGGCGCAGCGGTACGCGACGTGGATATCCCCACCCGCACGGTCGGCGTGTGGCTCGTCGTCGCGCTTGCCGTTGTGCTTCTTCTGCTGGCCGTGCCGCCGCTTCGTGACCGCATCGCGAGACTGCGACTGGGGAACTCATTGCTGGCCGTTGCGGCGCTCTGGACACTGGTGGCGATTGTGCTCACGTTCTACGCGAGCCCCTGGTGGCTGATCCTGCTCGTTCCTTCTGGCCTCGCGTTTGTGGGACTGCTGAAGGCATCGAAGACCGAGCGTGAACTGCACCGACCCACACCGCTCGGGTTCTGGCCGATCGTCGCCGTGGCCAGCACTATCCTCATCTCACTTCTGGGGCCCCTTGGCGCGGCGCTGAACGACGCCATCGTTCTGCGCGGCACGCTGCTGCAGGTGGAGCGGCCGAACATCGAGGCCACGCTCAAGGCCACGCGTAAGGCCAGTGGAATCGACAAGGCCACTGTCGTCGAGGCGAACTACAAGCAACGCGGCGTCACGCAGGCGTCGATCGACGAGGCACCGGCGTCCGTCGCGTCGTTGCGCTTCCTCGACATCCCGCCAACGCAAGAGGCCTGCGCGCGGCTCCAAACCATCAATCAGTTCTACACCTGCGGCGAAATCGACATCGACCGCTACCAAATCGAGGGCAAACCGCGCACCGTGTTTGTCAACGGCCGTGAGATCGACTACTCGAAGCTTCCGGACTTTCAGCGACGACACTTCACCTACACCCACGGCTACGGGCTCATCATGGCCCCGGTCAACGAGATCGACCCCAACAATGGACGTCCGGTCTTTATCGGCGGCAACATCCCGCAGACGTTCCGAGGCGATTTCATTCAACCCAAGCTGGCGCAGCCGTCGATCTACTTCGGCGCCCAGCCGGATATGCCGTTCGCGGTCGTCAACACCTCCCAGCCGGAGTTCGATCGCACCACCAGCCAGCGCATCGACTGGGCCGGCACAACCGGGGTCAAGGTCGGATCCGGATGGCGGCGTCTCGCGCTCACCGAGTTCCTCGGCGGTCTGCCCTACGTGGGTGGCGGTCGACGCATCTGGAACGCCACCAAGGGCAACCCGGCCGACAAGAACTCCGACGTCCTGCTGTACCGGGACATCACCAGCCGACTGAAGGAGCTGGCTCCGTTCCTTACACCGGACAAGGACCCGTACTTCGCCGCCGCCGACGGACGCATCTACGTCATCGTCAACGCCTATGCCTCAACAGGTCGGTACCCGTATGCGCTCAAGTTCGGAGACGCGAACTACCAGCGCCACACCGTCACCGCCGTGATGGATGCCTACTCCGGCGAGACGAAGCTCTACACGCTTGACGACAAGGAGCCTTTGACCGCTACTTGGCGCGACGTGTACCCCGAGCTGTTTACCCCGTTGGCGGAGATGCCGGCCGGGGTGCGCGAGCACCTGCGCTACGGCGAAGACTTGTTCAACTTCCAGTCGCTGGCGCTCGGACGATTCCACGTCGCCGACACCGACACCGACTTGTTCTTCAACGGCGACGACGCCTGGCGCATCACCCAAGAGGCCTATGGCCCCGAGGTCGCAGGTGAACGCATCGAGTCACCCGCGCGCTACACCTACGCTGTGCTCCCCGGCGAGAAGGCCGAGCGGTTTGTCGCGATTCGCGCCTACAAGCCCGAAGCGGAAGGCCGCGGCATCGGCTTTTCCGGATGGCTTGCCGCCTCGAACGAGGTCGAAGACTTCGGCAAGCTCACGGTCCTGAGATTCCCAACCGGATCCGACGACGCCCTCGACTCGTTGGATACGTTCACCTCGAACGTGTCACGTGACCCTCAACTGTCACAGGAGATCACTACCCGGCGTAACTCGGTGCTCCGTGGCAACACGATCGTCGTTCCCATTGGGCAGGGCCTTCTCTATGTCCAGCCGCTCTATCTCGACTCGCCCGGAGATTCGCTCCCCACGCTGTGGCAAGTGATCGTCAGCCTCGGCGACGGCCAGGTTCATGCGGGACGTACCTTCAACGAGGCGCTCACGAAAGCGCTCGGTGTGGCAGCACCCACGACACCGACGACGCCGACAAACCCCGGCGCACCGTCGGCACCGAGCACACCGGCTCCCGCCGGATCGACCATCGAGCAGCTCGTGCAGAAGGCCTCCGACGAGTTCGACGCCTACCGCAAGGCGTTCGGGGAGGGCAACTACGACGAGGCCGCCAAGCGCCTCGCGGCGTTCCAAGCTGCGTTGGCGCAGGCAAGGGCGCTTGCGGACCAGGGTGGCGCGCCAAAGCCATGACCGCCGACTGCACCCTGGTCTTAAGAGTTGATGACGCCGAGGGTTCTCGGCGGGGGACGCCCTAAGCTCAGGGTGTGACTCTGCTGAGCTCGTTCTCTCGTTCTCCCCGGTTCGCGCGATGGACGGCGCGTCCGCGGTGATCGACCATGCGCTCCGCGGGCTGAAGGAGTCCGCCCTGGCTCCGGTGGCCCGGCGTCTACCAGGCACGACACACCCCATCGCAGTGACCGTGGTCGGTGTTGCTCCCGGCATTGGGGCGGCATTCGCGGTTGCCGACGGTCGCGAGGTGTTGGCCGTTGCGCTGTGGCTCATCAACCGCATCCTCGACGGTGTCGACGGTACCCTCGCTCGGCTCCGTGATCGTCAGTCCGACATCGGCGGCTACCTCGATATCCTCATGGACTTCGTTGTCTACATCGCCATCCCCATCGGCCTCGCGGTACGCCTTGGGACCACGGCTGCCTGGGTCGCCTCGGCGGCGCTCCTGGCCACCTTTACGCTCAACACCATCTCCTGGTCCTATCTCTCGGCGATCCTCGAGCGACGCGGTCAGGGAACGGCGCAGTACACCACTGTCACCATGCCGACGGGCATCGTTGAGGGGGCCGAGACCATCGTCTTCTTCACGCTGATGTTGGCCGTGCCCGTCTGGAGCACGGCGGTGATGTGGATCATGGCCGGGGCAGTCCTCGCCACGGTTGTTCAGCGCATCGTGTGGGCGGTAAGGGCACTGTGACGGGGATGTGGCAGCGCCATCGCCACCGCATCATCGTTGGCCTCCTCTGGGTCGCGGTCGTGGTGGGCTACCAACTCTGGGCGTGGCGTTCCGGGACGGGGCCGGGGGAGTCGGCGCGTCGGTTGGTGGAGACGTTGCAGGACAACGCCTGGGGGCCGCTGATCTTTACCGGTCTCTATCTGGTGCGTCCGTTGCTGCTTTTCTCCGCGGCCGTGCTGACGGTGGCCGGGGGGTTCCTGTTCGGCCCCTGGCTCGGTATCGCGGTTGTGATCGTTGCCGCGAACGCATCGGCGATGGTGGCCTTCGCCATCGGCCGGTGGTTCGGTGTGGGCTCCTCCGAGGTTGAGGCCGATGGAGGCCAGCTGCGACGATTTGCCGGGCGATTGCATCAGCGGGGTTTTGAGACGATTCTCATCATGCGTCTCGTCCTTCTGCCCTACGACCTCGTGAGCTACATGGCGGGGTTTCTGCGTGTGAAGCCAATGACGTTCCTCGCCGGTACCGCGCTCGGCGCCCTACCGGGCACCGTCGCCTTCGTCCTGGCCGGAGCATCGATCACCACCTTCGACGGCGGGCTGCCCAAACTCGAACCAGTGACACTCATCGCGTCGTTCACGATTCTGGTGGTGAGCCTCGTGCTCGCCCGCCTCGTGCGACGACGTGAGGTGGTGTCCGAGTGAGCACAGAGACTGGTGGGGTCGCACGTCGCAGCGAGGTATATGGGCGGTGGGAGATGTGACACCGGGTTCCCACCAAACGCACGCCGCAAACGCACTGGGACGGCGCTTCGTCCAGCGCATCGCGCTTCGGTCGTTGCCGCCCATCGGTCGTCGTCCGCTCATTCCCTGCGCCGTGTTCGGCGAGCCTGAGGTCGCCTGGGTCAGGCTTTCCACCGCCGAACGCGTGCGCCGGTGGCATCCGAAAGCGACGATCCGTCTGTCGATCGATCTCGCCGACATCGATCGTGGCCTCGCAGACGGCGTGCGTCGCGGGCTGGTGGTGATCGACGCAGTGCGCCTGCCAGGGCGCAGTGTCTCTGCAAATCCGACCTTCGCGGGCGCCATCGGCCGGCTGGGTGATGGCTTTGCCCGGCACGCACTTGGTGGGCTTCGAGGCGAGATTGGCGGCTATCTTCGTTACCGCTTCTCACGACCGTCAGGAAAGACATCTCCGTGAAGATCTCCCGGCTCATCGCTGCGGGCGTTATCTGTGTGCTCGCCATCCTCGCGGGGTGCGGAGGCAGTGGTGCGTCGAACACACGAATGTTCGAGGCCACGAAGTGGGATGAGGTCGTTGCCGCGGCACGGGGGACGACGGTCACGTGGTACATGTACGGCGGCTCCGATGCGATAAACCGCTTCGTTGACACGACCTACGGCATGGCCCTCAAGGAGCGATACGACGTCACGCTCAAACGAGTGCCGGTGGCAGACACGGTGGATGCCGTGAACCAGGTCCTGAGCGAGAAGCAGGCGGGTGCCGATCCGGGCGCCGTCGACCTGATCTGGATCAATGGCGAGAACTTCTCCACCCTCAAGCAAGCGGGGATGCTCCGCCCGGATTGGGCACGGGGGCTGCCGAATTCCCGCTACGTCGACTGGGGCGACCCGGCGCTCAACCGTGACTTCGGCGTTCCGGTCGAGGGTCAAGAGAGCCCATGGTCGTCAGCGCAACTCCAGCTCATCGCCGACCCCGGTCGCACACCGCAGAGCGATTGGCCGCGCAGCTATGCCGCGTTTGCCACGTGGGCGTGCGCGAATCGCGGTCGGGCCACCTACATCGCCCCTGGGCCGAGCGGCTTTGTGGGAACACGTTTTGTCAAGGGTGCGCTCTACGAGTTGAGCGGCGGCGCCGAGCAGTGGGCCACATTCGATCAAGCGCGGTGGGATCGTGAGTCGCCCAAGCTGTGGGCATACCTCACCAAACTTGCGCCATGTTTGTACCGCGAGGGGGCGACCTACCCGCGGGATGAGAACCAACTCCACGGGTTGTTCGCAAACCGGGCCGTCGACTTCTCGCTCACCCAGGCCGTTGCCGGTCCCGGGGCCCTGGTCGCTGCCGGAACGATCCCGAAGACCTCACGGACCTTCGTGTTTACGTCCCACATGATCGGTGACTACAACTACGTCGCAATTCCGAAGAACGCGCCAAGCCCGGCCGCGGCTCTGGTCCTTGCCGACCTTATCCTCGACCCGGAGCTGCAGGCAGCGCATGCTCGACCGGAGAGCGGTTTCGGTTTGGGCCCGGCCGTCAACCCTGCGCGTGTTCCTCTCGGGGCGGCACGAATTGCACTTGAGCAGTCGGCCGCATCACGTGGCCCGAACGCGACTCCCCGGGAGGACCTCGCTCGCGCGCGTGTGCCGGATGCGGACCCCCGCTACCAAGACCTGATCGAGCGCGAATGGCGAACGAACGTCGCGCGCGGGGGCTGACCCCTCCGCTCGTGGGGGTGGGTGCGATTGCCCCAGCGGGCATCGTGGTTGGCCTGCTCGTCCTCGCCGCGATTGGCTACGCGTTCGCGCAAAGTGTGGGGCTCTTGCCACTCACCGGCCGATCGGATCTGAGCCTGAAGGCCTATCGCGAGGTCCTCGGCGGTGACGCGAGCGGTGAGCTGTGGTCCTCGCTTCTTCTCACGCTCTGGGTTGCCGCCGCATCGACGGCGCTTGCCGTTATCACCGCCCTTGCGGCGGTGGTTTGGCTCGACCGCCCGCGGGCCCGACGACGAGGTCTCGCTGCCGGTCTATTGCACATGAACCTGGCGATTCCACACGTTGTGTGGGCCGTGGCGCTCCTGCTGCTCCTCGCCCAAACCGGCCTCGTTGCGCGTGGCGCGGCGGCCATCGGGTTGATCAACTCACCCTCGGGTTTTCCTCTTGTTGTCAACGACCGCTTCGGCGTCGGAGTCATCATCCACTACGCCACGAAGGAGGCGCCGTTTCTGGCCTTGATTGGGCTGACCCTCAGCCGCTCCCAACCCCGTGAGCTGCGCCATGTGGCCGAAACGCTGGGTGCGAGGGGCTGGTGCCGAGCGCGCCTCGTGACCCTGCCAGTGATTCTGCCCGGTGTGCTGGCCGCGGCCGCCGTCGTCTTCGTCTTCGTGGTCGGGGCGTTTGAGGCGCCGACACTCCTCGGGGTGAGCTCACCACGTGTGCTGTCGGTGCTGGGCCTTGACCTGTTCAACGACTCCGATCTGACGGTGCGTCCTCGGGCGATGGCGCTGGCTGTGCTCATGACGATCGGGGTCGTGGCCGTCGCGGCTGTTTCGGCTGCTCTGGCACGACGGCGGTGGCGATGAGCGCCCGTGAGCGTTCGGCAACGGCGCTCGGATGGTCCGTGTTGGTGGCTGTGGCCGTCCTGCCCGTGCTCGTTATCGCCGTTCAGGCGGTGTCGTCTCAATGGTTCTTCCCGGAACTCCTTCCGCCCGAATGGACCCTGTCATCGGTGCGCCGGATCGTCACCGACGCGGCGAACCGCTCGGCACTTGGCCAAACGCTTCTCGTGTCACTGGCGGCGACGCTGGTCACCATGGTCGTGGCTGTGCCGGCTGCACGGGCGCTGGCGCTGGGCGGTCTGCGCCACCGGGGTCTCCTTCTGGTGGCGTTTCTCGTTCCGCTCGCACTTCCGTCGGTCGCGGTGGCGATGGGGCTCAACGTCGCTCTTCTGCGCACCGGCATCGCCGGTGGCGTCGTGGCCGTGGTTGTCGCTCATCTCATCGTGACGGTACCGTACGCCGTGATCCTGTTGACCGCGGCACTCACCCGGTACGACCTCGGCTATGAGCGTCAGGCAGCAGTGCTGGGAGCGCGACCGTGGCGCATCATCGGACGCGTGTTTCTTCCCGTAGCCGCCCCTGCCATCTTCGCGACGGCCGCTGTGACGTTCGTGGTGTCGTGGGGGCAGTATCTGCTGACCCTCCTGCCCGGTGGCGGACGGGTCATCACGCTCCCCCTGCTCGTCCTCAACGCCGCCAATGGCGGCAATCCGGCGGCGGCCACGAGCGTGGCGCTGGCCGCCGCCATTCCCCCCGCGATCGCGATACTGATCGTCGTGCGCCGCCTCGACCGCCTGGTGGGCACGTGAGCGTGCGGCTCGAAATCGCCGGCCTTTCCCACCGTTACCGCGGGCGATCTGCGCTGTCACTCGACGACGTGTCGTTTGCCGTGGCTCCCGGTGAGTTGGTGACCATCCTCGGGCCCTCGGGCAGTGGCAAGTCGACTCTCCTCGCGCTCATCGCCGGCATCGAGGCGCCGTCCGCGGGGGCGATCGCATTCGACGGTTCAAATGTCCTATCGTCGTCGGCGGCGGACCGTCACGTTGCCCTCGTGTTGCAGCGTCCGTACCTCTTCCCGCATCTCTCGGTGGGGGAGAACGTTGCGTTCGGGCTTGCCGCGCGTGGGGTGGGGCGGGGCGAACGGGCTGCGGAGGCCGATCGTTGGCTGACGATGGTGCGGTTGGACGGCGCGGCCCGACGTCGCCCGTCGCAACTGTCGGGCGGGGAGCAGCAGCGCGTCGCACTCGTGCGCGGGTTGGCCACCGGCTCGCGGCTGCTGTTGCTCGACGAGCCGCTCGCCAACCTCGACCCCACGGTGCGAGGATCACTGCAGGAACTGATTCGTGAGATCGTCGACACCACCGGGGTGACGGCGCTGATGGTGACACACGAGCTCTCGGAGGCGATGGCACTCGGTGATCGCGTCGCGATACTCGACCACGGGCACCTCATCGACATTGGTGATCCGGAACGAGTCCTGCGGCACCCCGTCAATCGGGTGGCCGCGGAGCTTGTTGGGATCACCACATTCCTCGATGGCGAGCGCTGTCGCGGCCATATTGTCGCCCCAGCCGGTGCCCTCGCGATCCGCCCGGAACACATTCGGGTCGTGGGGGAGGGCGGCCCGAACGTCGTTCGTGGTCGTCTTCACCGTTGTGTCTTTCGCGGTGAACACTGGGACTGCGTGGTCGAAACCGACATCGGCCAGCTTGTCGCGCGTCACCATGAACGGATCGCTGTCGGCTCAGATTGTTGGGTCAGTCTCCCCGGCGACCAGCTCGTGGTTCTGGCCGGCGAACGCTGACGCCGGCGCGTCGCGTCGCTGCAGCACGACCCAGGTAAACGGTTGCGACCGGCGGGACGGCGTCGTGTGGTGCGCCCGTTCGTCGCGTACGAGAACAAAGTCGTCCGCAAACTCGTCGGTCAACGATGCGGCGCTATAGCGAGCGACCGGAAGGTGTGAGCACTGGTCGGGGCCGTCGGGAGCAAAGGTGGCGACAACCAGGTGCCCACCGGGACGAACCGCCCGTGACACCTGATGGCGGTATCGGTCGCGCTGAGCGTCGGTGACCAAGAAATGGAACACCGCGCGGTCGTGCCAGAGCGCGCAGACCCGCGACGGAGTCCACGTCAGAACGTCGTCGACGACCCAGTGAACGCTTTCGCAACGCTCCGACAGACGCTCGCGAGCGACCGCCAGGGCGCGGTCGGAGACATCCAGCACCGTCAGGTCGCGGAATCCGCGTTCGAGGAGTCCATCAACCAATGCGGAGGTTCCACCTCCCACGTCAATGATCGGGTCGGTTTCTGCCAGCGATAGGCTGGTGATGAGTTCAAGTGAACGATGCGGTACGTCCTCGTGCCAGCTTCCCGGACCGTGTTCGTAGGCGGCATTCCAGTGACGGCCGGCCGTCGTCGCCGAGCCTCTGCTGGTCGGCTGGCCGGTCAACGGTCTTCGTGCCGAGCGTTCGTTGGCGGGGGGTTAAACGGGCACACAGAGCTCACCTCACCACCTTGGCAGCTCGGCGGTGACTTTTCCCTTAAGAGTCGATAACGCCGTCGTCAGTCGACAATGAGCGATATCGACCATGCGAACCGCCGTGACCATGACCGACAGGCTGCCCGGAGGAACGGGGGTACAGGGAGGAATCAGCAGTCTGCCGTAGAATCCGCCTGACGCTCATTCCCCTCGCCTGAGGTGCGTCAATGTCACGACCGGCACGAGTGCTGGCACTCGCTAACCAGAAGGGTGGGGTCGCCAAGACGACGACCACACTCAATCTCGGAGTTGCTCTCAAAGAACGCGGAGCGCGCGTCCTTGCGATCGACCTCGATCCACAAAGCAACCTGTCGATGAGTCAAGGCATCGACGTCGAGTCGCTCACCACGACGATGTACGACGTCCTTGTCCGCGGCGTTTCACTTGCCGAAGTCCTCACCGTCAAGGAAATCGACATCGCTTCGGCGGGAATCGAGCTTGCCGGCGCTGAACTTGCTCTGTCGGCCATGATCGGACGTGAACGCACGCTCGAGCGTGCCATCAAACCGATGCGGGAAATGTACGACTACATCCTTATCGACACGCCACCTTCCCTCGGTCTTCTGACGATCAATGCGATGGTGGCCGCGGATGGCGTTATCGTGCCTGTGCAATGCGAGTACCTGTCGCTTCGGGGACTCGCCCAGCTCACCCAAACATTGGCCCAAGTGCGCGAACACCTCAATCCCAGCGTGGACATCGCCGCGATCATCCCCACGATGTACGACGGCCGCACGGTCCACAGTCGCGAAGCCGTTGCGCTGTTGGAGGAGAACTTTGGCGACAAGGTGCTGAACACGCGTATTGGCAAGACCATCAAGTTTGCCGAAGCCCCCGTGCTCGGAAAGAGCGTGATCGCCTACGACCCCGGCGGACAGGCCGCGCGGTGGTATCGCCGCATCGCCGAAGAGATCATCGAACGTGACCCGCGCGCGGTGCGGAAGGTGGCTGCGTGAGCGGCCAGCGCTCCAGTATGCGTGAAGGCCCGCTCAGCGAGCTCTTTCGCAGCACGACCGACACGGCGAAGGACGCGCCTCCCGCCGAGACTCCCACCGACACGCCCTCGTGGGGCCGGGAGTCCACGACCTTTCCCACGGAGCGCAACAGCTACCTCGCTGTGATCAAGTGCATCGGCGTCGGTGGTGCCGGCGTCAACGCGGTTAACCGCATGATCGAAGCCGGGATCCGTGGCGTCGAGTTCGTGGCCATCAACACCGACCGCCAGTCCCTCGACGCGAGCGATGCCGACGTGCGCATCCCCGTGGGGATCGACCTGACGAAAGGGCGCGGCACCGGCGGAAACCCGTCACTGGGTGAACAGTCGCTTCGCGAAGCCGAAGACCAGATCCGTCGTGCGCTTCGTGGCGCCGATCTCGTGTTCATTGCCGCCGGTGAAGGTGGCGGCACCGGCACCGGAGGGGCGCCACTCGTGGCCAAGTTGGCCCGCGAGATGGGTGCTCTCACCATTGCTGTCGTTACCCGCCCGTTCGCGTTCGAGGGCTCGCGGCGGCAGTCGATGGCCGACGCCGGTGTTGCCGCGTTGCGCGACCAGGCCGACACCATCATCGTCATTCAGAACGATCGCCTTTTGTCGGTGCTCGACCGCGGCGTCAGCATGGTCGACGCATTCCGGGTGTGTGACGACCTCCTTCGCCAAGGTGTGCAGGGCATCACCGACATGATCACCCTGCCGGGCCTCATCAACCTTGACTTCGCCGACGTTCGCACCGTCATCCGCGGCGCCGGAACCGCCCTCCTGGGAATTGGGTTCGCCAGCGGCGCGAATCGCGCGGAAGACGCCGCGCTCGCTGCCATCAGCTCACCTCTCCTTGAGACCCCCATTGACGGGGCCCGCGGCATCCTGCTCGGTATCACCGGTGGACCCGACCTGTCGCTCACCGAGATCAACAAAGCCGCCCGTGTTGTGGCCGATGCCTCAGACGCGGAAGCCAACATCATCTTTGGCGCCACCGTTGATCCGGAGTTGGAAGGCAAGGTGTGGGTTACCGTCGTCGCCGCCGGCTTCACTGGTAAGCGCGCGGTGGCCGTGCCCCCACCCCCGCCGCCGACGCCTCCGCGTCCGTCGAGCCCGTATCCATCGGTCGGGTCGCAGCCCCCACCGCCACCATCGCCCGCGATCTCGTCACCGTTCGCTCCCTTCCCCACCCGTGCTGGCGACATCGGTGATGCACCGGCCGAACCACCGGAGGCACCCGACTTGTCCGCGATATCGGGTGAACCGGATGAGGGGCAGGTCACGCAACTTTTTCGCCCCGGTGATATCGACCCCGACGGGCCTCCGGAGGGCAACGCGGGCTAAGCTCACCGTCCTGTGAGCGATGACCCGCACTTCCCGGTCGAGATCGATGGCGTCACGTACGTCCTCGCGCCGCAACCCATCCGAACGAGCCTGAGCGACTCACCTGCGGCCCTGTGGGGCTTCCAAGTGCATGTCCTGAAGGACAATGATTTGCTCGGCATCAAGACCTGTTTCGTCGGCCGTGTCCGGGTGCATTCCCTCGCCCCAGACGCCGTAGACGGCCCAATCGACGCTCTGCTTCCCGTGCTTCACTCCGTCGCCACCGGCAAGATTCGCGAACGCCTGGTCGAGGGCGAAGTTGGCGACGAGATCCTTTTCGCCTGAGCTAACGCCCCGTTTCGGAGACGTGCTGGTAGTCCTTGACGCCGCTCCATCGGCCCCCCCAGCCCCAGCCGATTGCATCGAAGGCCGCCACAGCGGGCGAGGCGTCAAACAGCATCCCCGGCCGCGGCTTGGTGCGGTCAAGGTAGGGAACACTTGCCGTGTGAGAGGTACGGCCTGCTCGGGTGACGTAAGGATTCTCAATCGGGTTGATGTCGATAGCTCGGCCGTAGGCATGGTTTGACCATCGGCGCGTTCCATCGACGTAGCGACAGTTGAAGGCGCTGGTGTTGTCGGCTTCGATGGAGCGAAAGTCACTGCCCCCGAATCGTTCGATGGGGACCATGTAGCGGATGGGGAACTTGGCGGTATAGAGCGCCTTCACCGCACTCACCACGTCGGGTGCCACGTCGCGATGAACGACCAGGCGGCCGATGCGCACCTGGCCGCGCATGTTCCAGTGGCGAGCACGGATCATGCGGAGCGAACCGAGGCTCACCGGGCAGCCCCTTCGCCACACGCTCGGTGTCATGGCTTTACGCTCGGCTGAGGTGAGCGAGCGAATGCTCGACGAGAACGGCAAATCCGCAGCGAACGTGGGCGCTGCACCGATAAGTGCGCTGGTCGCGACCATCATGACAAGGAGTCGTTTCACGCCCGGGAGTGTTTCACGGCCTCACGCGGCACGCGAAAATCGTTGGCGCGCGAGGGGGTGGCGCAGGAGATGGACGCTCGCAAGTCCCGCCCATTCGCCGTACGGCTCAAGCAGTCGCAGTGTGTCGTCTGTCGTCGCTGGACGCCCGAGCAGGGCGCTGCACAGACGGATGAGCCCCAGATCACCGGCGAGCCCGTGTTCGTAGCGTCCCAGGCCAGAGAGGGCGATCACGCCGGCCGACCATGGGCCGAGTGTTCGCTCCCGTTGGATGCGACTGATCGCGGCAGATGTTGAGACGCTGCTGAGACGCTCCAGATCGAGTGTGCGGACGATGCGGGCCAGGGCAGCGGCGCGCCGTGGGGCCAGCCCGAGCTGCGTGAGTTGCGCCGCTGAGAGCGTGCGCAAGTCCCCGACAGTGGGAGGAAGTAACAGCCCGGCGTGAGGTGCGCTCACCTTCGCCACGATGCGTTGCTCAATCAGTCGTGCCTCTCGCGCAGTAATCAGCTGTCCGGCCACTGCTTGCACCGCGGCATGGGCGACGGTCGAGAGTCTCATCGGACGAAGCCCGGGAGTCGCACTGACCACGTCGCACAAGAGCGGGTCATCTGCCGCGTGGGCGAGGAACGACTGCGGATCGACGTCGGTGGCGAGGAGAAAGCGCAGATGGTCGATGGCCGCGTCAATGTCATCCGCGGCAATGTCCGCCGCCAGCGACCCATCGCGTCGCTGCCACACCCGTGCCGCGGCAGGGCGCTCACCAACGGCGAACACGACTTCGACGATGCCGTCGCGTGTACGGCGTGACGGGTTTGAGCCCGGCGCAGAGGCGACGAGTGAGTACGGTTGAACCGGGTCAAGGACGATGCGCTCCATCGCCCGGGACCGTACCGACTCCCGAAGATGACCACCGGGCGCCTCGCGCCGTCGCGTCACCGTGATGCGTCTGATCGCACGGACCAGTGCTGCGGACGTGTCCTCGCGATCGGGAGTCGGGTCCGTTCATCGCCGATGGCCGCATCGAGCTGCGACGGCGTCAGGAAAATCGCTTCGGTGAGGTTGGCACCGCGCACATCGCTGGCGCGAAGGTCGGCGCCGGTGACATCGGCGCGTGTGAGGTCGCAGTCGCGCAGGTCGGCCCCGAGAAGACGTGCCCCGCGGAGGTTGACGCCGATGAGACTCAGCCCGCGCAACGAGGCGCCAATCAGATCCCCCCGTTTCGCGTCAATTGCCGGATGTCGCGCGTCGCCGCGAACCGCTTCGCTCACCTGACGCAGAAGCACGTTGACCTCATCGCGATGGGCGCCGACGTCGAGGGTGAGGAGGTCGGCAGGGGAGGCGTTCGTGAGGGTGATCGTCGCGCTGTACGCGGACTGTGCCTGTGGCCACAGGGAACGGGCGGGCGCCAGCGTCTGGGCCTCGGTCAGGTACCACAGAAGTTCATGGAGTTGGCGCATCACACCGAATGCCGCGAACATGTCGGTGGCGATCTCCGGGCGATCACGCCAGTCGCCACCGTTGTATACCTCCTGAGTGACTCGCTGACCCGCACCGAAACAGTCGTAGACCACACACCCCGAGAACCCCCGTTCACGTAGGCGATCGTGGATGCCGCAGCGGAAAACGGGGTCGAGGTTCGGGCAGGGACGCCCCGCGGGCTTGTCGATGGCAAAATCCGCCGACGCGGCAAATCCGGGAGCCACACAACACAATCCCGCACATTGCACACAATTCGCCTGAAGCTCCATTCACAAACAGCATATTCCGTCGGCAAGGAGTCTCAACCCGGCTCCGTACACCAAATCAGATATTCGTGTAAAGTCGTGGTGTGGCGGAGAGACGACTCATTGGATACGTGCGGGTCGGGCCGATGGAGCCGCGAGCTCAGCGGCCGGAGCTCGATCAGCAACGTCAACGCTTGCACCAGGCGTGTGCCGAGCAAGGGTGGGCGCTGGTCGGAATGGAGCACGACGTCCGCTCGGGGCGTAGTCGTCGACGGCCTGGGCTTCGCAGAGCACTCGCCTCGTGTCGGGCGGGGAAAGCCGACGGTGTCGTGGTTGCCAAGTTGGATCGACTCACCTACGACCTCGCCGACCTTGCCGAGCTCGTCAGCGACGCCGTTACCGGCAAGTACGCAATCGTCTCGCTCGACCCCGCAGTTGACTTGGCAAGCGCGGACGGGGCGGTGGTCGGCGCTGTCCTGGCCGAAGCCGCAGCGTGGACCCCTCGGAGTCTCGTGCGTCGAGCGGAGGTGCTCGCACGGCGTGTCCAGGACGACAGCGACGAACCACGCCGCCCCGGGCGGCCATCGTCAACTCCAAGTGATGTTGCCGACCGCATCCGGCAGATGCGACGCGACGGCCTCACCCTCCAGGCCATTTGCGACGCCCTCAACACCGACGGTGTCCCCACTCCGCGTGGCGGCGCTCTCTGGCGCCCAACGTCGCTTCGCGCGATCCTTCGTGCCGCCCCGGGCGAATAGTCCGCCGACGGGTTCTGCGACGGAGAAACACAACGGGCCCGAATCTGCGTGATGCAGAGCCGAGCCCGTCGCGAGCACTCGCTGTGTGGAGCGACTAGTCCTCGATGTGAATCTTCACGAGGGTCAACGGGTTGCCGGCGCACTTCATCTCGACAGTGTTGCCCACGGCGAACGTCGTGAGGGCAGCGGTCGCCGGAACGGCACAGGTGACCGAAGCGACCGTGATGCTCGTGGGTGAGATCGCGCTGATCGCACCCTTCACCTCGACCTCGTTCTTCGGGGTGACGGGCGTGGTCGACGTTGCGGCCTTCTCCTTGATCGTCTTGGCGACGAGCTTCCCATCGCGGCTCTTGCAGCTGACCTTGGCCTGCTCGCCGATAGCCGGAGTGCCCTTCTGGCGAGTGCGGTCGGTAATCGCGCATGTCACGGCGGGAAGTGTGCCGCCCGGCGTGACCGTGATCGAGTCGGCGGTGAGTGCGGTGATCGCACCTCGTGCGTCAAGCTTGACCTTGTCGCCCTTGTCGCGCTTGCGGAGTTTGGTGGCCGTGAGCACGCCATCGGCGCTGCGGCAGTTCAGCTTCACACGGTCACCGGCGACGACACCTTTGGTGTCCGATCCCGCCGGGATGGCGCAGGTCCACGGCGCCAACGTCGCTCCGGCCGACACGGTGATCGACGTGGCGTCGATTGCGGTGACCGAACCGCGTACCTCGAGTTTGAGAAGGGTCTTACCGACCTTCGAGGACTTGGCGATCGATGCCTTCTCCCCGTGTTTCTTTCCCCCATGCCGCTCGTCGCCGTTGCCGCCATGGGCAAGAGCGGTTCCCGCAACAACCATCGAGGACAGACAAAGAAGTCCCGTCGTGAGCATGGCTTTTGACGCTACGCGCATTGTGCCTCCGCGTTCAGGCTCACCGAGCCGTTGACCAAAAGTGGTTTCTGACTCAACCACGATGGGAAACGCGGATTCTTACGCGGTTGCGTGAAACGGAAGTTCCGTGACGACTCCCGTTGTGTCGCCCACGGCGATGGTCGCGCCGATCGCGGCTTCCTTGCGCAAAACACCGAGCGCGATGGGGCCGAAAGCGGGGCTGGAAACGACGCTTGTCAGGGCCCCGACCTCTCGGGTGCCGACGGTGGCGACTGATCCAGCTGGGACCAAAGCGGAGAGCTGCACACCAACCAGTCGTCGGTTGACGCCGCCTCGATACTGAACTCGGGCGACGGTCTCCTGCCCCAGGTAGCAGCCCTTGTCGAACGACACCGCGACGTCCTGCAGCCCCGCCTCGTGGACGAGATGGGCGGCGGTGATGTCCTGGCCGAAGTGGGGCACCCCGGCCTCCACGCGGCGAATCTCCGTGAGTTGGGGGTCGATCTGATCGGCACCGAGCACCGCGCCGAGTGCATCGCCGTCGGCGCCAATGACCTCGATCGTGCCCGGAACGCGGCCTGTGATGGCCAGATCGCCGACGCCCGGTGGCGGCGAGTGGGCGACGGTGAGCGACGAAACACTCTCCGGGCCGATGATCTCGACATCCTCGGAAAAGTGGTACTCCTCCAGGAGTTCGGCGACCCTCGCTCCCTGCGCGTCGTCGGTCACGATGGTGAACGCCTGCGGATCCCCACGAACCACGATCATGTCGGCGCGCAGATGCCCCGTACTGTCAAGCAGGAGCGCGGTGCATTGCCCGCCAACGGGCAGGCCCTCGACATCGTTGGAGAGCAGCCCCTGCAAGAAGGTTGGGGCGTCCGGTCCGTCGACCCAAATCACTGCACGCGGCGTCGTCAGGGACAAAGTCTCCACCTAATGTTGAACTTTACCGTTGGTGGGAGCACGCTCGGCGGCAATCTCCTGGCGGTTGAGGCCGGTAAGTGCAGCCTCGAGGAGGTCGTTCACCAGTCCCAGACGTACCGACTCCAACCGGGTCTCGAGCAGGTTCTGCTTGATCACCGCGTCAACGTCGATGGCCCCGGCGACCTGGTACGACAAGGGCACATCTGGCAGCGACTCAATCGGCAGTTCGCTTCCGGTCACTTGGGCCGTCAGCCGTGCAAAGCGTTGACGGACGGCGTCGGTGAGGGTGGGATCGGGCGTGTCGGGCTCATCGGGGATTGCCTGCACCTCGGCGGTCAAGTAGCCATGTCCCTGTGTCTGGGCCAGGATCTCGACGCGCTCGACTCCTTCGACGGTGATGTTCAGGCGACCGTCGGCGAAGCGACGCGTGAGCTCGGCGAAGCGGGCGGTACACCCGATGCGCGCGACTCCGTCGTCGGTGGCGAGGGCGAGCACAAACGGGCGGTCTTCCAGAACACAATCGGCCACAAGCTCGCGATAACGCGGCTCGAAGATGTGCAAGGGAAGATGCTCTCCGGGGAGGAGCACCAGTCCCAAAGGGAAGAGGCCAAGTTCAGAGGGTGTCGTCATGTCTGCAGTCCTCCATGGACTATACGATCCTGTAGCCGATGGACACCCGACTTCCGACCGGCCTCGTCCGGCCCGCCCTCGGCGCTGTGGACCCCTACGAACCGGGTCGTCCCATCAGCGCCGTACGCCTCGACACTGGTGTCGAGGCTGTCGTCAAGCTCGCGTCCAACGAGGGCCCGTTCCCACCGTTTCCCGGTGCCATTGCGGCTATCGCCGATGCGGCGGCCGGTCAGAACATCTACCCCGACCCCGGCGCGTGGGCTCTCCGCGATGCCCTCGAACGACACACCATGGTCCCGCAGGAGCTGATTCTCCCCGGCAATGGCGTCGACAGCCTGATCAAGCTGATCTGCCTCGCGACGCTCGACCCGGGTGACGAGTTGGTGATGGGGTGGCCGTCGTTTATCTCGTGGCGACAGGGGGCCCTGACCATGGGGGCCACGCCGAGGTTGGTGCCGCTCGCCGCCGATGGCGCGTACGACCTCGACGCCATGCTCGACGCAATCACACCCCGCACCAAGCTGGTGGTGGTCGTCAGCCCCAACAACCCCACCGGCGCAGCCGTCTCGGCGGATGATCTGACGAGCTTTCTCGATCGGGTGCCCGGCCATGTGCTTCCCGTTCTCGACGAGGCGTATTTCGAGTACCTGCCCGCCGGTGGTCACAACGGGGCGTATTTGCTGCGCGATGGGCGCCCTCTGGCAGTGACGCGCACGTTTAGCAAGGCCTTCGGCCTGGCCGGGATGCGTATTGGGTATCTCATGGCGCCGGCGGAGCTGCTCAGCGCCATCGGTCGTGTGCGCAACGTCTTTGACGTCAACGCCGTCGCCCAGGCGGCGGCCGTCGCCACCCTCGCAGAGGTGGACAAACATCTCCCTGAGCGCATCGCGCTCAACGCGACGGAGCGGGAACGCGTGTCGGCTGCGCTTTCGGTGTGGGGGTATCGGCCGCTGCCGTCGACGGGGAACTTCGTGTTCATCGACATGGGCTCCGTGGAACGCGCAAACGGGTGCTTCGACGCGATGATCGCTCGCGGCGTCATCATCCGCCCTGCACGGGGTTTCGGCGCCCCCACAGCGGTTCGCGTCACCATCGGCAACGCGCGCGAGAACGATCGCTTCCTCGCCGTCTTCGCGGAGATCTTGCCTCTACTGCCGCCGTTGGACTGATGGATGTCGCCGAGGTCCTGGCCGGTGTGCGGTTGCAACAGCGCCGCGCTGTCGGCCGCGCGATCAGCCTGGTGGAGGGGAGGGGCGACGAGGGCCGTCAGATCACCCGCGAACTTCACCGCGATACCGGGTCGGCGCGGCGTATCGGCATCACGGGCTCACCGGGGGTAGGGAAGAGCACCCTCATCGCGGCGCTCATCGGCTACCTCCGTCGTCAGGACCTCACGGTTGCGGTCGTCAGTGTCGATCCCACCAGCCCGTTCACCCGCGGTGCGGTGCTGGGCGATCGCATCCGGCTGGTCGATCACTTCACCGACCCCGGCGTGTTCATCCGATCCATGGCCAGCCGCGGCCACCTCGGCGGACTGGCGGAAGCCACCGCCGGCGCCGTGCTCGTGCTCGACGGAGCGGGTTTTGATGTGGTGTTGGTCGAAACCGTCGGCACCGGGCAGAACGAGGTCGAGGTTCAAGCGCTCACCGACACGGTGGTGCTGGCGCTCATGCCCGGAAGCGGCGATTCCATCCAGGCCATCAAGGCGGGACTCATGGAGATCCCCGACGTGCTCGTCATCAACAAGGCCGACCGTCCGGGCGCCGATCTGTTGCGCGCCGAACTCGAAGCAACCCTGTCACTCGTACCCGCCGGTCCGTGGACACCCCCCATCGTCCCAACCCAGGCCCACGACTCCGTCGGCATTGAGGAACTCTGGCACGCGGCCGAATCCCATCGCGAGCACCTGGCCGGGGATGGACGACTTGCCATCCGCCGCGCGGACGGCATGAGGCGTCAACTCCGCGCGCTTGCGCTCGACCGGCTCGGACGACGACTCGACAAGGCCTGTCCGGCGGAGGCGATCGCTGATTTGGTCACACGTGTGGACCGACGCGAAATCGACCCGGACACCGCGGTTGACGAAATGATCGCCCGGCTGAACTAGTGTCGCGCGTCTGAAGTTGGTTGACGGGTGCTGGGTGCAGGATGTCGTCGGCGGTTTTCGTCCAGGTGAAGGGTTGGCAGCGGTGGTTGTAGGCGTCGATGTAGGCGCGGATCGCGGCGACGAGTTGGGGGACGTTCTCGAAGGCTGCCGCGGCGGATTGCTTGGCGGGTGATGATCCCGAAGAACACCTCGACGAGGTTCAGCCATGAGCCTGAGGTCGGGGTGAAGTGCAGCGTGATCCGGGGGTGTTGGGCCAGCCACTTGTTGATGTCGTCGTGCTTGTGGGTGTGGTAGTTGTCGAGCACGATGTGCAGCTGGCGGCGTGGGTAGGCGCGGGCGACGCGTCTTGAGGAAGTTCAGGAACTCGGCTTTGCCGTGGCGGTCGTAGCAGCGGTCGGTGATGGTGCCGGTCGCGACTTCCAGCGCGGCGAACAGGGTGGTGGTGCCGTTGCGTTTGTAGTCGTGGGTGGCTTTCTCCGGCAGCCCGGGCCGCATCGGGCAGGATCGGCTGGGTGCGGTTGAGCGCCTGGATCTGGGATTTCTCATCGACGCACAGCACGATGGCGTTGTCGGGTGGTTCGAGGTAGAGGCCGACGACGTCGCGGACCTTGGCCTCAAGCTCCGGGTCGGTCGAGAACTTGCTGGGCGCTTTCCCGCCAGCCCCTCAGCCAATCGTGCCATCAGACGCACGCCGTAGCCGGTGGCGCCGGATGAGCCCATCCCCGTGCCGGCGATGTCGAGGTGACACCACGGAACTCCCTCGGTGAACTCGCGCAGGAACATGGCGGCGTACACCGCACCGGCCTGACGTTTCTTCGCCGCGTTCGACAGGTCGGCGGTATCGCTTTTGATGAGGGGGCGGTAGCCCTCGTGGAGCGGTAGCGGCCAGGCGAGATCGCCGGACGACTGGGCGGCGACCCGAACGCGTTCAATCCAGTCGTCGTCCGAGCCGAAGAGCCCGGCGTAGATCTCGCCGAGCGCAACAACCATCGCGCCGGTCAGCGTGGCGAAGTCGACGATGTGCGTAGCGCCGTTTCGGGCGATGTAGGTGAGCGCGTCGGCCAGGATGAGCCGGCCTTCGGCGTCGGTGTTGACCACCTCGATGGTCTTGCCATTCATCGCCGTGATGACGTCGCCCGGCTTGATGGCCTTGCCATCCGGCATGTTCTCGGCGGCGGGGATGACGGCGATGGCTTTCACGGGAAGGCCGAGACGAGCGATGGCGGCGATCGATTCGATTGCGATCGCCCCGCCCGTCATGTCCATCTTCATGTCTTCCATCCCGTTGGCCGGTTTGATGGAGATGCCCCCGGTGTCGAACGTGACGGCCTTGCCGACGATGCCCAGCACGGTCTTGCTCGTCGCCGTCTTTGGCGTCCACTTCATCACGATCATCTGCGACGGCTCGACCGAGCCCTGACCCACGGCCAGGAGAGCGCCGGCGCCAAGTTTCTCGAGTTCCTTGGGGCCCAACACCGTGCAGGTGAGGCCGGTGATGCCTCGTGTGAGGCTGCGGGCGTAGGCGGCCAGTTGTGGAGGAGTGAGGTGGTTGGCCGGCGTGTTGGACAGGTCGCGCGACGCGTTGGCGTGACGCATGACGATGTCGATGTTGGTGGCCCACCTCGCGGTGACGCCTCCGCCAACAACGACGATCTCGGCGAGCTGTGACGCGCCGTTGTCGTTGCTGCTGCGAAAACGGGTGAACTGATACGACCCGAGCCAGGCTCCTTCGACGAGTGCGCGGGCATACGGCTCATCCACCTCGTCGGGAAGGACGACCGTGACCTTCGTCGCCCGCGCCTTGCGTGCCGCGGTGGCAACCGCGCGGCCGGCAGCGGCCCAGTCCTCGGCGCTGTTTCCCTCACCGACGCCGATCACGGCGACCCGCGCGGCCCCGGTGCGTTTCGAGGAATGGAAGGTCGTGCTCTCACCCGCGCCGCCGCGGATCTCCTTGTCCCTGATGCCGCGGCCGATCGCACCGCCCACAACGGCATCGGCCTCAACGAGGCGGCCACTGAGACGTCCCGGCGGCTTTCGCACGGTGACGCACACCAGCGACGAGCGGCCGGCGAACGGGTTGGCAACGGCGGCGACTGAGGTCTTCATGAAGGCTCACGGAGTTGGAAACGGGACCTAACAAGCATACGCGCACCCTGTGTTCGTCACGATTGGGAACCCTTCGGTGTGAGATACTCGGGCTCAAAGCGGTTCAAAAGTCGCGCTCACGACAGGTTTTCGTCGCCCGTCAGATTGCCTTTCGGCGGATCGTGTGGTGATCGCGGCGGAACTCGACGACGTCTTTCGGAGGAACGGTGGAACGTCCCATTCGTGTGGTGATCGCCAAGCCTGGCCTTGACGGCCATGACCGCGGTGCCAAGATCATCGCCCGCAGCCTGCGTGACGCCGGCATGGAGGTTGTCTACACCGGCCTTCATCAGACTCCGGATCAAATCGTGGCGACCGTTATTCAAGAAGACGCCGACGCGCTTGGGCTGTCCATCCTCTCGGGCGCCCACATGACGCTGGTGCCCCGCGTCATCGACGGTTTGCGTGCCGAGGGCGCGGATGACGTCGTCGTTCTCGTGGGCGGAACGATCCCCAAAGATGACATCACCGAGCTCACTGCGTTGGGTGTTGCGGCGGTGTACACGCCGGGCGCCCCCATTCAGCAGATGGTCGACTACCTGAACGAGGCCTTCGCCGGGAAGGTCACTTAGTGCCGGCCTCGGTTGAGATCCGCGGTCGGGTGGCGCTCATCACGCTCGATAATCCCGGGAAGATGAACGCCATGTCCGTTGAGCTTCTGGGCGAGCTCGACGCGGCGCTCGACGAGGTTGAGGCCAACGAGAGCCTCGGTGCCCTCGTTCTCACTGGCGCCGGTGAGAAGGCGTTCGTTGCGGGAGCCGACATCAGTCACATGGTTGAAGCATCGTCAGATGCCGCGCGCGAATACGCCGGTCTGGGCCACGCCGTGTGCCGCCGGCTCGAGGAGTTCTCGCGCCCCGTGATCGCCGCCATCAACGGGTACGCCCTGGGCGGGGGCTGTGAGATCGCGCTGGCGTGCGACATTCGTCTTGCTGCCGATACCGCGAAACTCGGTCAGCCCGAGGTGAACCTGGGGATCATCCCGGGATGGGGCGGCACGCAACGACTCCCGCGTCTCACCACCCCCGGCTTTGCCAAGGAACTCATCTTCAGCGGTCGCCACGTTGGTGCCGCCGAGGCACTGTCCTTTGGCCTTGTCAACCATGTCTATCCCCTCGGGGAACTGGTGGACGCTGCCATCGCGCTCGGTGAGCTCATCGCCGCGAAGTCGCCGCGAGCAGTGCGTATCTCGAAAGAGCTCGTCAACGCCGCCGTCGATTCCAACTACTCCGGCACCCTCGATCGTGAGCTCGCGACCTTCGCCGATCAGTTCGGTAGCGAGGACCAGCGTGAAGGGATGGCCGCGTTCTTTGAGAAGCGGGAGCCGCGCTTCACCGGTCGCTAGTCGATGAGCCCGAGGAGCGTCGGCACGATTCTGTGCTTGGTCTCTGCCGCGGGCTACGGCGCGGTGGGGGTGTTCGGCAAGCTCGGTTATGAACGTGGCTTGACCGTGAACGGCACCTTGGCCGGCAGGTTCGGGATCGCGGCAATCGTGCTGTGGACCCTCATCGCGGCGACCGGCAATCGCTGGCGTCCGTCACGGCGGGGCTTCCTGGCCGGTCTGGCACTGGGTGCGGCGATCTACGCGGCGCAGGCGGGGTTCTTCTTTTGGTCGCTCACGCGCCTGGACGCGGCCTTGGCGGTTCTGTTGGCCTACGTTGCGCCGGCGCTCGTCGCCGTCGGCGCGGTGGTGTTTGGTCGGGAACGCCTCCGCCCGGCGCTTCTCATCGCCCTTCCCGTGGCCCTCGGCGGCACAACGCTTGTGGCGCTCGGAGGTGGCCCCGGCCGGAAACTGGATGGCGTCGGCGTTCTGCTTGCCTTGGCCTGCGCCGTGATGTTCGCCGCATACATGCTGCTGTCACACGCGGTGGTGGGGCGCGTGCATCCCATCGGCCTTTCGGCGTCGGTGTGCACCGGCTGTGCGATCGCCTTCACCGTGGCTGCCGCGGTTTCGAATGAGTTGCCACGAACCGGCGGACAAGGATGGACACTCATCGTTGCGATGGCCCTTCTGAGCACCGTGCTCGCCGTGACCGCCCTGGCCGCGGGAACCGAACGCGTGGGCCCATCGGCCGCGAGCCTTATCTCCACGTTCGAACCGGTCGTCGCGGCGATCCTCGCCGGGATCGTCCTGAACGAAACCCTGGCACCCTTGCAGTTCCTGGGAGGCGCCTTCGTCATCGGGTCCGTTGTGATCCTGAGTGTAAGGACTGGTACCCAGCAGACCCCGATCGACGAGCATGCCACCGCCGTCCAGCTCTAACTAGGACGAGTCGTCGACCATTCACCCGTCGTTGAGCGCCGCGCAGATGCGGTTGAGGTTGTCGTCCCAGATGTGCTGGGGAGTGGGGGGAAGCACCTCATCCCACAGCTCGCACAGGCTTCCCACAACCTGCGGGAGTCGTGCGGGGCGGGCGATAAACCACCAATGGAGGTGTTCGGCACCGTCGCCCCAGCGGCACACGTGCACTCGACCAATCTCGCCGATGCCCCGCACGGCACGCTCGACGCGGGCGAGCGTTCGCCCCAAGTCGGCGGCGACGTCGTCGGGCAGATCGCCTCGTTCGCCGTAGTGAACACGTGGTTCGAGCAGAACCACGACGGGCATTCCACTTGGTTCGGGAATGGAGAGGAGCCGCCAGTTGGCGTCGGTCCACACGTAGTCGCTGTCTGGTTTCCCGCACGCTGCGCAGTCGACACCGCCGTCACCGGAGCGGGGGGTCTCGGACGCCACGGGAGGAAGGAGCGTCCTCAACCGGATATCTCCGCAGAACGGAAATGTCTCCCAGTCGGCGAGAGTAGGCATCCGCAGATGGTCCCGTGATCGTTCGTAGAGCCGTTCGGGTGTCTCTGCCATGAGCGCGATGCTACCGGGGTGGACTGGTCCAACGGGAGGCCGCTCAGCGCTCGCGGGAGCATGATCTCCTGGACGTGTGCACCTCACCAGGGCAGTCATTTGCCCATGACTCAAATCAGGGTGCGTGGTAGCGTCTTGACCGTTGTCACCGGTGCTTTCGCGCCCGTGGAAAACGCGATACAAGAGTCGATCAAGGAGCCCGAACGCCCGTGAAGATCGCCGTCTGCGTCAAAGAGGTCCCCGACAGCACCGCTGAGAAGAAGATCGATTCATCGACCCTTCGGCTCAACCGTGACAGCGGCGACCGGACGCTCAACCCCTACGACCTCAATGCGGTCGAGCAAGCTGTCCGCCTCAAGGAGGCCGCAGGTGACGGGGAAGTCGTCCTCGTTTCGATGGGGCCCGCCCGGGCGCTCGAGTCGATGCGTAAGGGGCTGGCAATGGGCGCGGACCGCGCCGTGCTGGTCTCCGACGAAGCTGCGGCGGGAGCCGACCTCGTAGCCACCAGCTACGTTCTTGCCAAAGTGCTTGAGCGCGAGAACCCCGATCTGGTCCTGTTCGGTCAGCAGGCCACGGACGGTGACGGCGCGGTGCTGTGGGCGGCGGTCGCCGATCGACTGCAGATGCCGGTGATCTCGCAGATCTCCGAGCTCGAGGTCGCCGGAGGTCAGGTTACGGCGAAACGCCAGACCGAGTTCGGCTACGACAAGATCGGGGCGGCACTCCCTGCAGTACTCGCCGTCTCCGACGCGCTCAACGAGCCGCGCTACCCGTCCCTCAAGGGGATCATGGGCGCGAAGAAGAAGCCGCAGGACGTGCTGTCGCTCGCCGACATCGGTGCCGAGGCCGGTCGCGCCGGTCTGGCCGGGTCGCGCACCACCGTCAACGCCCTCAACGACCCGCCGTCACGCGGCGACAACCAGAAGATCGACGACGACGGCTCCGGCGCCCAGAAGATCATGGAGTACCTCATGGAAAGGAAGCTCGTATGAGCACCCTCGTCTTTCTCGAGCACAACGGCTCCACCATCCAGAAGGGCTCCCTTGGTGTCCTCGCTAAGGCCGTGTCGCTTGACCCGGCCACCGCTGCGGTCCTCATCGGCAGCGGCGTGAGTGCGCTCGCCGCGGATGCGGCTCGCTACGGCGCGGCGACCGTCTACGTGGCCGACGACGCGTCGCTCGAAGCGCCGTTGCCGCAGCCCCGGGTCGACGTCCTTGCCAAACTCGTTGCTGACAAGGGCATCGAGACCGTCTTGTTCGGCGCATCGGTGTTGACGGCTGACATCGCCGGTGGTCTGTCGGCCCGTCTTGACGCCGGTCTCAACTGGGACCTCGCCGACCTCGTCCACGACGGCGGTCAGCCGGTGGGTAAGCGTGCCGCGCTTGGTGACTCCGTCTACCTCGACGCGGGATGGAACTCCACGCCGCGCCTCGCGCTCTTCCGGTCGGGCTCGTTCGACCCGGTGGAGGCCGCCGGCGCTGGTGCCGTCGAGCAGATCGCCGTTGGCCTTGAGGACTTCTCCACGCGCGCAGCGATGCTGGAGCAGGCCCACGAAGAGCAGTCGGGACCGTCGATCGAAGAGGCCGACATCTTGGTGGCCGGTGGTCGTGGCCTGGGCAGCCCGGAAGGTTTCGGCATCCTCGAGGAACTCGCCAGCGCCCTCGGCGGTGCGGTGGCCTCAACGCGTGCAGTCGTTGACTCGGGGTGGTACCCCTACGCCACTCAAGTGGGGCAGACCGGCAAGACCGTGGCTCCCAAGCTGTACATCGGATGCGGTATCTCCGGCGCGATCCAACACAAGGTCGGTATGCAGTCATCCCAGACGATTGTTTCGGTGAACAAGGATGGCAACGCCCCGATCTTCGACTTCAGCGACTTCGGCATCGTGGGCGACCTCCATTCGGTCGTCCCCGCCCTGACGGCGCTGGTCAAGGAACGCAAGGCCTAAACACTGTGGCTACCCCGACCTGCCTGCACTATCGACGCACGCAGGCCGGGGTGGCCCGCTGATCTTTCGTCCGGCCATGAGTCGGTCACGGCGGTCGGCTACCCCGACCGCGTGGTTACCGAGTACACCTCCTCGGTCGTGCTCGTGCATCCGAAGCAGATGACGCTCGGCGCGCTGATCGTGGCCCGCACGGAGGACGGCCGGTCGTTCCCCTGGCCGAGCGGCTGGAGATCCTCCGCCACATTGACGTGGTCGACAAGGTTGTGGTGCACGTGCGATCCGATCGCATCGCCACCCGCATCACGTTCGACGAGATGCTCCGCCTCGACCACCCTACGTCACCCGTTGGTCAATGGCCGGCGACCTGAGAATCCTCCTGTAGACCATTCCCGCGGTGCTCCTGAGGCGTAACTCGTAGGGCTCGGGGGTCAGGCGGGGAAGTCGGGCCGCTGCCTGGTGGACTCGAGGGCGGCACCGCCGGATGCCCAGGTGCGCGTGTTCTCGTCCCCTGCGACGGCGACCTGCAGGTACCCGACCGCGGTCCGATCCGGCGGCCCGTGAGCTGATGCGCGCCCATTTTGGGGTCGACGGTGGCAACTGCGTCCGAGTCGAGGCACGAGCACCCGCCCAATGTGAGGCTGCGTGCCCGTCATTCGGGAAGCCGCGAAAACACGCACGAAGACAGGAGCACACGGCGTCCAAGCTGTTGTCGAGGGCGCTTCCGACGGGGTGGGCGACGGGGTGCGGGTTGAGACTCGACTGCTCATGGTATTCTTCATGCGCATGAAGAGAGCTAAGATCACAACAGGTGGACAAGTATCCGTGCCCGCAGAGGTCCGGCATCGTTGGAACACGTCACGCGTTGTTCTCGAAGATTTGGGGGATCGATTGGTCATCCGACCGGTCACCGACGATCCGATTGGAGAACTGCGCGGCGCTCTCGCCGACCCGTCTCAACCGAGCAGCGAGGAACTGCGACGGCGGGCTCGGGATGAGAACGCCCGCGTCGAGGCACGTCACCAGAAGTGACGTCGATCCTCGACGCATTCGCCCTCGTTGCGTTGGTCCTCGATGAACCGGCGGCAGCCGAGGTGGAGGCGGCGATCCGGCGAGGCGGGTGTCGAGTGTCTGCCGTCAACCTTGCCGAGGCGATCGATCAACTGGGGCGGGTGCATGGGCACCCTGCAGCGACTCTTCATGCGGTGTTCGCTCCCGTCCTCGGTGAAGAGATCACCGTCGTTGCGGCTGATGAGAGCACTGCCTGGCGAGCCGCCGAGCTTCGACAGCGGTACTACCGTCGTCGCCAAAGCGAAATCTCACTTGCGGACTGCATGGCGCTGGCGCTCACTACTCCGAATGATCGCTTGGCCACGGCCGATGCGGCGCTCGCGCGTGCGGCACGAGCCGAGGGCATGGATGTCCTCGCACTCCCCGCCACCAACGGCCGGCGGCCGTAGCGTCTCGTGTGCTTCGCGTCCCCATTGGTTTTGGAGTGACCGATCGTCGCGGGAGCTCCGCTTTCAGATCGGATGGGGCGCCATCCAGGTGAGCTCCACGAGGTGTTCGGTGGCCGTGAAGCCCAGGGCCCCATAGAGGCTCTTCGCGAAGTACGCGTCGTCGGCGGCGATGACAAGGGTCTCGGCGCCCATCTCGCCGAACCCGTCGCGGGCCGCGTGCATGATCACCGTGCGGGCGAGGCCTTGGCGGCGAAACTCCGGGTGGGTGTCGACCACCTGAAAGCGTCCCAAGCCGTCGCCGACGAAGAGGCCGGCGCTTGCGACGAGTTGCCCCCGGATGCGGGCGCCGTACCACCGCCCGGCGCCGCTTTCGACCTTGTCCGCAAGCTCACGGGAGCGGCGGAACACGTACTCGTCGTGTCCGTCGCCCTCACGTTCATCGTCGGGCAGCGCAGTGTTCTGGGCGATCGCCAACTCGCACCAGTCGTCCCAATCCTGCGACGTGGTGAACTCACCGACGACACAGTCGGTGTTCACCCCCGCCAGATCGCTGATGGCGTGGGTCGTCATCACCACAACGTCCTCCCGCTCGAACCCGGCGTCGAGGAGTGGTTGGATCTCGCCGAGCGTGCCGTCCGGCGCGTCCCAAGTGACGGCGACATGGGTGAGCGTGGGCGGGCCACCGATCTCGGCGTGGAAGATCTCCCGCCATCGATCGAGGTCGCCCACCGCGGGCGGACGGCGAAACACGAGATAGTTACCCCATCGAAAGGCGGGATTCGACGGCGTGCGCACCGCGATAAACTCGTCGCCGGGGACCACCTCGCTGGTGAGTGCGTGCAGCATCAGATCGGTGCGCAAACCAAGCGAACGGAGCCATGTGGGGAGCGCACTCGACATCCTCGCTACACTCTCAGGTGGAATCCGTATCGGCAAACCGCGAGAGGCGCGAGATGAAGGCAGAAATCCACCCCAGCTACGTCAACGCCCACGTGACCTGCACGTGTGGCAACGAGTTCACGACTCGTTCGGTCAAGAACGAGATCCGCGTCGAGATCTGCAGCAACTGCCACCCGTTCTACACCGGCCGGCAGAAGCTCGTCGACACCGGTGGACGCGTGGAGCGCTTCCAGCGGAAGCTGGCGCGCCGTCGAAAATAGTTCGGGCGTGAAGGCACTTCGCCGGGCACGAGCGCTGGCGCGACTGGCGTTCGCCGCTCCCGCCAGCCAGGTTGGTGGTCAGGCCGTCATCGAGGGCGTGATGATGCGCGGCCCCCAACACTGGGTTGTGGCTGTGCGTACCCCGGAGGGCGATATCCACGTTGAAGAGCACGAGGTCTTGCCGTGGGCGGCGAACCGTCGTTGGCTGCGCCTGCCCATCATTCGCGGTGTCATCGCACTCGCCGAGAGCCTCGTCATCGGCATGAAGGCTCTTACCATCTCCGCGACCGCCGCCGCCGGCGAGGACGAAGACACCGGCGACAACAATTTGTCGAAGTCGGCCATTGGCCTCACCTTGGTGGTGTCGCTGTCGCTGGCCATCGGGTTGTTCTTCCTCCTGCCTTTGTTCATCACCAAGACGTTCTTCGACTTTGAGTCCGGTGTGGCGTTTTGGGCGGTAGAAGGCACCATCGAGCTCATCATCTTCCTCGGGTACCTCTACGCCCTGTCGTTCATGCCCGACCTGCGGCGCGTGTTTCAATTCCACGCAGCGGAGCACATGGCCATCCACGCTTATGAGGCGAACGAGCCGGTGGAGGCCGAGTCGGCCGCCCGCTTCCCGCGCCTTCACGTGCGCTGCGGCACGGCGTTTCTGCTGATCCTCATGGTCGTCGCCATCCTCGTCTTCGGTGCGGTTGGCAAACACGCGTTGTGGATCATGATCCTCACGCGTGTCGTGGGCGTGCCGCTCATCGCGGGCCTTTCGTACGAGGTCATTCGCTGGGCAGGCAAAAACCGCGACAAGGGTTACGTCCGGGCCATTATGGCGCCGGGTATGTGGTTGCAGAACCTCACCACTCGCCCTCCGGAACTCGAGCATCTGGAGGTTGCCTGCGTCGCTCTGAAGCGCGTCATTGTGCTGGAGGCGGACGCCCCGGCATGGGCGGCCGACGTTGAGGTTGTGGCGTGAGCGATGACGCCGTCGAGCGTCTCGTCACCCAGATCGAGACGACGAAGAAGGAACTTGAGGATGCGCTGGCCGATCCGGCGTTGGTCAACGACCGCCTGAAGTACGCCGACGTCAATCGCCGGTGGTCGGGCCTGTCCCAGGCGTTTGGGCTGGCGGCCACGTACCGGGACGCGCAGGTGCAGGCTCGCGAAGCGCAGGAGTTCCTTGCTGAGGACGACGACCCCGATATCCGCGCTTTGCTGCGCGACGCCGAAGCGCAGATGGACGAGATCGTTCCTGCCATCCGTCACGCCATGTTGGAGCCCGACCCCAACGACGGACGCGACGTCATTGTCGAGATCCGCGCCGCGGCCGGTGGGGAAGAGGCGGCGCTCTTTGCCCGGGACCTGCTCGACGTCTACACCAAGTACGCCGGCATCCGTGGCTACCGAACCGAGCTGATGGAGTCGAGCCCGGCCGATGCCGGTGGCTTCAAGGACGTGAGCCTCGCTATCAAGGGCAGCGGCGCCTACTCGGTGTTCAAACACGAGGGCGGCGTCCACCGCGTGCAGCGCATCCCGGCCACCGAAAGTCAGGGGCGTATCCACACCTCCACCGCCACCGTCGCCGTGATGCCCGAGGTCGACGACGTCGAGATCAACGTGGATCAGGGGGACCTCAAGATCGACGTGTACCGCTCCACCGGCCCAGGTGGCCAGAGCGTCAACACGACCGACTCGGCCGTGCGCATCACGCACCTGCCCACGGGCATCGTCGTCGCCATTCAGGACGAGAAAAGTCAGCTGCAAAACAAAGACAAGGCGATGCGGGTGTTGCGCGCGCGACTGTATGAACGCGCCCTCGAGGAACAAATGCGCGAGCTGACTGCCAACCGTCGCGCGCAACTCGGTTCCGGGGACCGCTCCGAGAAGGTGCGGACCTACAACTATCCGCAGGACCGCGTAACCGACCATCGGGTCAACATGAGCGTCGCTTTGAGAGGCGCTGTCCTCGAAGGTCAACTCGACAAAATCACAGAAGCCCTGCAAGCGGAGGAGAGGCGGATCCGTCTGGCGGACATGGCAGACTCCTTGGTATGAACCCCGAACTTCTTCGCTCCGAATTCCTGGGGGTGACCGTCCGTTTCGACGACGTTGACCTGCCTCGCGACGACCTGGCGTCGTTCTTCTCGCTGGTCAGCGCCAGCTACGACCTTCCCCGTTTCGAGTACCACTCGGACGGAGGCGCCACCTTCTCGAACAACGAGGGGTCGGAGTTCGTCATCAAGCCCGCTCATGCGGCGTGTGGTGGCGTCACACAGCTGGGTTTCAAAGAAGGCCTCGAACGCGTCAACGGACTTCTGGGTGAGGCGATCGAGCGCTACCACGTCGGGCCGATCTGGTTGGACGACGTCACGCTCGTGGCAACGTGGGACCTGGAGGACGACGACGCGGGGAAGAACCTCCTCATCGACGATGTGCTGCGATTCGATGACGACCGCATCTCCTTGTTCGACGGTGACGACGTAACCTTGGGACTGCGGGTGTGGCGCACGTTGGGCGAAGGGACGATCGACTGTTCCATCGAGCCGATGCACGCCGATCATTCGCGCATCTACCTGCGCCTCGTCTACTCCCAGCGTGACCTACCCATGGAAATGCCGGGGCTGCTCGCGGCGGTGGAGTCGGTCAACGAGTTCCTGCAGGGGCCGGTCAAGTCGTTCGTGATGGCGGTCGCTCGGCGCTGAACCTCACTGCCGGCGAGGTGCTCCGCCGTTCGGCGGACTACCTGGCGCAGCGGGGGTGTGATACCCCCCGACTCGATGCTGAGGTGCTGCTCGCGTCGGTCCTTGCCGTCGAGCGCCTGGCGCTCTACACCGACCACGAACGGCCCCTCACGACGGACGAGACCGATCGCTACCGCGATGCGATCGCCCGCCGCGGACGCCGCGAACCCGTGGCATACATCGTCGGACGTCGTGGGTTCCGAAACCTCGAGCTTGCGGTGTCCCCTGCGGTGCTTGTGCCGCGTCCGGAGACCGAACTCCTCGTGGAGTTGGCATGTGCAGTTGCCCCCGAAAATGGCACGGTGTGCGATTGGGGAACCGGCAGCGGCGCGATCGCGCTCGCGGTGAGTGCGGAGCGCGATGACCTGAATGTGACCGGGCTTGACATCTCCGCCGATGCCCTCGCCGTGGCGCGCGGCAACGATCACGCAAGCCATGTGACATGGCTCGTCTCGGACGGGTTCACCGCGGCGGCCAACGAGCGCTTTGACGTTGTGGTTGCGAACCCCCCGTACCTCTCCGACGCGGACCTCGCCGGCGCACCACCAGAGTTGGGTTTTGAGCCGGCCGGCGCTTTGGTCTCGGGCCCCAGCGGTCTCGAGGCCTTCGTGCGCCTCGCCGATGAAGTCCCCGCTCACCTCAACCCGGACGGCCATCTCCTGCTGGAGGTGGGGGAGGGGCAGGCCCCGTATGTCGTCGAGTTGCTCGCGGCCGCCGGGTTCGTCGAGGTGGAGATTCACAGCGACCTCGCCGGTATCGATCGTTGCGTCGGGGGGGTGCGGCGATGAATCGTGACGACGTCGCGGCGGCATTCCTCGATGGGGCACTCGGCCTCGTCGCAACCGACACCGTGTACGGGCTCGCCGCCGCGCTTGACTCGCCGGAGGGGATTGACGCGCTTTACGCGGCGAAAGGGCGAGACCGTGCCCAACCGTGCCAGGTGCTCATTTATAGTGATGACGGTCTTGCCACCGCACTGGCACCCCTGGAAGAACTCATCTGCCGAGCCGCACGGGCTCTTCTTCCGGGCCCGGTGACCTGCATCCTTCCGGACCCGGCATTGCGCTTTTCCGCGGCTGCTGGTGGTGAGCCCGGCTCGGTTGGTCTGCGCTTCCCACGTATGGCCCCGGCGGTGAACCTGCCGATCCCGCTTGTTGCCACCAGCGCCAACGACCCGGGCGAGCCAGACCCCGCGCGGATCGCCGACGTAGCTCCTCACCTCCGCGCCGCCGCCACCGTGGTCATCGATCGCGGGGAGCTCACCCCGGTGCCGTCGGCCGTTGTTGACCTGCGTCCCCTGGCCGGTGGCGAGCCGGCGATCCTCCTTCGCCCGGGCACCGACCCGGCCGCTCTGGGCGCGACCCTGGCGGCCAACGACGTGAACCTTCGCTCCGCACAGATGTGACATACGCGTAACAGTGGCGCGACAGGTTGCGTCTGTGGGCCCGCGGGATCGGCCGACGCTCGCCGCCCTCAAAGGCTGTAGTGAAAAGGGACTTCCGCTCGTGTACCGCCATGACCGTCCCCCGTGCGTTTTTTTGTGATGAGTGGCCGCGCGTGACGGCCAATTGGCCGCGCATGGACGGCCACTTGGCCGCGGCCACGAGCGCACGCGATGGCGTGTCGGGTTTGTGCGTTGGCAAGCTGGTGGGGAATGCCGTTGCAGATCCGTGCGTTCTTTGTGATGAGTGGCCGCGGGTGACGGCCAATTGGCCGCGCGTGGGTGGTGGCGGGCAGGGGGCGATTCCTGGCTCTCGCCCCGACGGGAGTGCTTGTCGAGGGCGTGTCGGAGGACAGCGCTAGACTTCAGTCACTCGTGCCCCGCCACCCCTGAGGAAGAACCGTGAGCTTTTTCGACGAGGACAGCCACCTCGCCCAAGACATCTCCGACACCGACCCGGTGATCGCCGGCCTCATCCGCGCTGAGCGGGATCGTCAGTCGGCCACACTGGAGATGATCGCCAGCGAGAACTTCACCAGTATCGCCGTCCTGCAGGCCGCTGGGTCGGTGCTCACCAACAAGTACGCCGAAGGCCTTCCGGGCAAGCGTTACTACGGTGGCTGCGAGGTCGTCGATGAGGTCGAAGAGCTCGCCATCGAACGGGCCAAGAAGCTGTTCGGTCCCGGCGCCGTTCATGTCAACGTTCAACCGCACTCGGGCGCGTCGGCGAACCAGGCCGCCTATGCGGCCGTCCTAAAACCGGGTGATCCGGCCATGGGGCTGACGCTCGCCCACGGTGGGCATCTCACACACGGTCACAAGGTCAGCTTCAGCGGCCGCATCTACGACTTCCATCAGTACGGCGTCAACCCGGACGACCACCGCATCGACATGGACCAGGTCCGAACCATGGCTCGTGAGGTGCAGCCGAAGCTTATCGTGGTGGGCGCAAGCGCCTACCCCCGGCATTTCGACTTTCCGGCGTTTCGCGAGATCGCCGACGAGGTCGGCGCGCTCATGTTGGTCGACATGGCCCACTTCGCCGGCCTCGTTGCCGCTGGGGTGCACCCCTCGCCGGTGGGGATTGCCGACCTGGTCACCACCACCACGCACAAGACGTTGCGTGGTCCCCGTGGTGGCATCGTCATCTCGAAGACCGAGGAACTCGGCCAGGCCGTCGACAAGGCCGTCTTCCCCAACCTTCAGGGCGGCCCGCTCATGCACATCATTGCGGCGAAAGCGGTGGCATTTGGCCAGGCGCTCAGCGACGAGTTTCGCCAGAACATGGCGGCCGTCGTCACCAACGCCCAGGTGCTGGCCGAGGCGCTCGTCGCCGGTGGCCTTGAGCTGACGACGGGCGGCACTGACAACCACCTGATGCTGATCAACTTGTCCCGTACCCCCCTTAACGGTCAGGAGGGGGAGGACCGCCTTCACCGTGCCGGCATCACCGTGAACAAGAACGCCGTGCCGTTTGATGAGCGACCACCCATGGTGACCTCGGGCGTACGCATCGGCACCCCGGCTCTCACCACCCGCGGCTTCCGCGACACCGAGATGAGCGAGGTCGCCGAAATCATCCTGGCGGCACTCACGCCGGACTGCTCCGACGCCGAGCTGGGTGAGTTGGCAAAGCGCAGCGCGGCTCTGGGCGAACGCTTTCCGCTGTACCCCCAGTTGGCGGCGGGACTTGCGGTGCCGTCCTGACAAGGTCACATGTGACCACACTGGGCGGTGCCCTGACGGGCGACCACCTCGCCCACCTTCGCGACGAGCGAACGTCGCCGGCATCGTTTCGCCGAGCAGCTGCGGCTCTCGCCACGCTGGTCGTCGCCGATGCCCTGCGGGATCTTGAGTCGCACGAGTTCGAGGTCCACACGCCACTCGCAACGGCACGGGTGCAACAACCGGCTCGCCGTGTCACGCTCGTGCCCGTCTTGCGCGCCGGGCTCGCGCTGATGGAGCCGGCACTACGTCTGCTGCCGGAGAACACCCGGGTCGGTTTTCTGGGAATGGCCCGAGACGAGACCACGCTTCAGCCGTCGTTCTACCTTGAGCGTCTGCCACCCGATATCGCCGCGGACGAGGTATTGGTGCTTGACGTCATGTTGGCCACGGGAGGCAGCGCGGTCGCCGCCATCGACGCCCTGAAGGCGGTCGGAGCAACCCATGTGCGGCTTGCCTGCATCGTCGCGGCGCCCGAAGGTATCGCCGAAGTCCACAAGAAGCATCCGGACGTGCCGATTGCCGTCGCCGTGATCGACGATCACCTCGATAGTAAGGGGTTCATCGTTCCGGGGTTGGGCGACGCCGGAGATCGGTTGTACGGAACGGCGGGCGGGTAGCGACCGTGCCCGGTCTGGCGGTTGTCACCGGCGCCTCGTCGGGTATCGGACGTGCCTTCGCGGAGAGCCTGGCGGCCGCCGGTCATCCACTGATGATTGTCGCGCGGCGGGAGGATCGTCTGCGCGAAGCGGCCCGCGAACTGGCCGAACGCCACGGTGTCGAGGTGGGTTTCATTCTGGCCGACCTTGCCACCGTCGAGGGCCGCGAGACCTGTCGCGATGCCATTGATACTGTTGGGGGAGTAGTCGACACGGTCGTTCTGAACGCCGGTTTTGGCGGAAATGGCTCAGTACTTGCGACCGGACGGGAACGCCAAATCGCGATGGTGGCCGTGAACTGCGAAGCGGTAATCGATCTCGGAACCCATGTGCTTCCTGGCATGGTGGAGCGCGGCGCCGGCACCATCATCGTTGTGTCATCGGCCGCGGCGTGGCAACCCATCCCCTACGCCGCCACCTATGCCGCCACGAAGGCGTTTGAGCTCTTCTTCGTGGAAGCCCTTCACGCGGAGCTCCGCGGAACCGGAGTGCGCGCAATCGCGGTGTGCCCGGGTCCGACGAAAACCGAGTTCTTCGACGCGGCGGGCTCGTCTGGCTTTCCCCGGTTCATCCCCTACGAGACGGCCGAGGGAGTGGTGGCGGCGACATGGCGTGCATTGGAACGCGGTCGTCCGCGAGTGGCAACGGGGCCGTTGGCACGCGTAACGACTCTGGTGGCAGCGGTTCTTCCCCGACGCCTGGTGGTGTGGATGGCGGCTGCGTTGCATCGACGCCCCGGCCGGTAACAGTCCGGTTGAAGGTATCCGACGTGCCCTCGTAGAATGCACCCACCGCGCCACCTGTCGGCGCGGAGACCATCGTGACAAACACGCTGATTCCCATCGTGTGCGGTGTTGTGGCTGCTGCTGTAGTCATGGGCCTCACACCACTTGCCGCCCACCTCGCGCGCACCGTCGGGGCCGTCGCCGAGCCGAAACGCCGCGACCTCCACAGCCGTCCCACGCCGCTCCTCGGCGGCCTCGCGATCCTCGCCGGCTTCCTTATCCCGGTGATCTACTACCTGCCGACGTTTGACACTGCGGCGCGTGGCCTCATCGTGGGCGCCATCCTGATCGCCCTGGTCGGGGCCATCGACGATGTCGTTGATTTCCATCCGGCCGTGAAACTCCTGGGGCAGATCGGCTGCGCGATCATCCCGGTCGCGTCCGGGGTGACCATCGATCACTTTTCCCTGCCTTTTGCGGGCGTGTTCGATCTGGGCGCGTCTCAGTATCCGCTGACGGTGCTGTGGTTTGTGGCGCTCATGAACATCATCAACTTCACCGATGGGATGGACGGCCTCGCCGCTGGGGTGTCGAGTATCGGCCTTGCGACCTTTGCCGTGCTGGCCGCAGCGCTCGATCGCGCCACGCCTGCCATCATCGCCGCCTCTCTTGCCGGTGCCGCCATCGGCTTCTTGGCACACAACTTCTACCCGGCACGTGTGTTTATGGGTGACGCCGGGTCGCTTCTCCTGGGCTTTGTCATCGCTGGCGTTGCCGTGAGTGGGGTCATGAAGAGCGCCGCGGCAGTGGCCATTGGCCTGCCACTGATCGTTTTGGCGATTCCGATCCTCGATACGTCCTTCGTCATCCTCAAGCGGTTGAAGCATGGCGAGCCGGTGTACTCGGCGGACAAGAGTCACTTCCATCACCGCTTCTTCCGTATTGGCTGGAGTCAGCGGCGTACCGTCCTCGCGCTCTACGCCTGGTGCGGTCTCATGAGCGCGGTTGCCATCATCATCAGCTTCCGCCTGGGTGGGGCAATCGGAATCACCATTGCCGGGCTGGTCGCCGTCGTCGCCGGCGTTTATCTCGTCTACCTGCTCGAGATCCTGAAGTGGGGTGGCACTCCGGTCATCGACATCGTTCGTGAGAAGCGAGAAGAAGCGGGGGAAGGCATTGCCCGCCAAGTGGTTCACGCTGCCTTTCGCACACGTTCCTCGCGGACCGGGCGCTAGCACCGGAGCGCGTGGGGCGGCCGTTGCCGACCGCCCCCCGATCCCTACGGGAAGGGCACCCAGGCACGTTCGGTGAGGTCACCGAGTGCGCTGGCCTTGATTCCGGTCTCTGACAGGGTCAAGAGGCTGTCGCCCACCACAACCGACCGGCGGATCCCCGGGCCGTAGTTGGGGTCGCCCGGTTGCGTGATGCGCCCCATTTCCTGGATGCCGTCCCGGTTGACCCGCAGACCAAGAGCGAATGACTGCGTCTGCACCAACGGCTGAGACGGTTCCACGGGCGATGCCGCCACGAAGTTGTTCGTTTGGATCGGCAGCACGGCTAGTGACGTGGCGGGCCAGTAGAGAAACGCGTACTGGTCCCACTCCGCCTCCGAATAGGCGCCCGGCAGTGTGTACTGGTGAAGGCGCTTCGGCGCCGCTGGGTCGCTCACATCGAACACCGCAACCTGCGTGCCCGTGGTTTGCCCTTCATCGGTTGCATCCTGGCCCACGCCGATCAGCGTGTTCTCGTCGATGGGGTGGAGGTAGGCGGAGTAGCCGTTGATCTTGAGCTCGCCGGTGACACGTGGGTTGCGTGGGTCGGACAGATCGATGGCATAGAGCGGGTCGGTGCGTCGAAACGTCACAACGTACCCGCGTGCGCCGATGAACCGCACCGACTGAATCTGCTCGGTCTTTCCCAAACCGCTGACGCGTCCGGCGAGGGTGAGCTTGTCGCCGTTCTGCTCGAGCACCGACACGTAGCTCTCGCTCTCACGTCCCTCGTCCGGGACGATGGCGTCACCACCCACGAGCGTCTGGGCCGAGTCAGTTGTGGCGATCCGGAGATTTCCCTCGTGCTCGGACATCGAGAACTGGTTCAGCAGGTTGCCCTGAACGGCACCGCTGCCCGTGTAGGTGGTCTGGGCCCCGTCGGAGGTGTCAAACTTGTGGATCTCGGTTGTCTGGGTTCCTTCTTGGCGTCCGGAGGCGTCATACGTCGGCCATCTGTTCGTGGCGATGTAGAGCGCCTCGTTCGAGGCGTAGACCGTCTCACCGGCGGACATCACGGCGTCAGTGTCGATGGGGCGAAGACCCTGGGTGACATCGATTGTCAGCACGGTCAGGGTGCCGAGGCCGGCGAAGGTCTCCGGTCGGCTGACCGCCTCACAGGAAACGAGTGCGCCGGACGAGGTGCGACCATCTGCGCCGCGGTGTGAGTAGCGCGGCACCCAGTTGTCGGCCGTTGTGCGACGGAGCGCCGCCCGGTTGGCGGCAGCGGTCCGAGCAACGTCATCCTCGCCCTCCGCGGAGGCGAACGGAATGGCAAACGGGGCGCCCGAATTCACCACGATGCGTGCGGTGGTGCCGGCAAGTCGAGCCGAAACGTAGTTGGCCTCGGTCTCGAACGTCTCGGTGATTGCCATCGCCGCCGGATCGGCGACATCCACCTGGAGGAACACCGACCCACCGGCAGGACCAACGTAGGTGCTATTGCCGGGTGCGATCTTTCCGGTGGGCTCATCGCCGGCCACCTCGGCACCGGCCGTAGGGAGGGGGGTACGTACCGCGACGGGACCCGCAGCCATCACGATCAGGCGATTGCCCGAAAGAAGCAGGGCGCTCGGCGAGGCGTCCTTCGGCATGGCGAGGGACCCGGCGATACGCGGCGTTGTGCCCGACACGTCGACGGCGTAGAGCCGGTTCTTCGCGATGGCGAAGATGCGGTTGCCGTCGGTCTTGACGATGTCGGGTTCGTCGATCCCGGCCTCTTGGACGTTGGTCGTGGAGAAGTCCTGTCCCGCGGTCTTTGCGGCAAGCCCAGCGTCACCCGAGCTGGTCGGCGTCGCCGGGGCGGCCCCGCCGGCGTCTTCCTGCACGCTCGGGAGCGCAGTGACGCGATTGCGCGTCTCTGAGGATGCGAGTTCGAGTGCCTTCTCCTGCGCGTACTTCGACAGGTCCGCGCAGCTGGTAAACCGTTCGAGCTTGGCGTCTGCCGCGTTCGCCGTCTCGGCGCATCCGGTCAAGACGGGAATCACTGAGAGCGCACCCACGGTCAGAATGCCCGCCGCGGGTCGAATCCATCGTGTGTTGCCGATCCATGTGCCCACCGCGTCAACCCTCCGTGTCGATTTCGTGTTCATGATGGGACTACGTCACCGCTGCACGATCGGTCACACACCCCCGACTCCATCACGCAAGATACGAACATGACCGACATCACTGCTGACGAACTGCTCACGACCACCCGAGCCGTGAGGCGCCGACTCGACCTGACGCGTCCCGTGGAGCGGGAGCTCATCGAGGAGTGTTTATCCATCGCTCTGCAGGCACCGACCGGGGGTAACCGTCAACGCTGGGCTTTCGTTGTGGTCACCGACCCCGCCCAGCGCGAGGCACTCGCCGATCTGTACCGCCAAGGATTCGACACCTACCGCACCGGCGGAATCGATGGACGCGGTCGCAAGGGGTCGACCCCCACCGCGGAGCAGGAGCGGGTGTTGCGTTCGGCCGTCTACCTCCGCGACCATCTGCATGAGGTTCCGGCACTCGTCGTTCCCTGTATCGCTCCGCGCACCGACGATCGTCCGATCGTCGAGCAGGCCTCGGCCTTCGGGTCGGTGCTGCCGTCGGTGTGGAGCTTCATGCTCGCTGCCCGTGCCCGGGGCCTCGGCACTGCGTGGACCACGGTTCACCTCATGCACGAGCGCGCAGCGGCCGACGTTCTCGGCATCCCGTACGACGACATGATGCAGGTGGCGCTCATCCCCGTCGCCCACCTCGTCGGTGCCTCACTTTCGCCGGCGCCGAACCGTGACCTGAGCCGCGTGCTCCACTGGGATCGCTGGGGGGGTCGCTAGGCAAAGGTTCCCTTCCCAACGCAAGCCTCGGCCCACTGCGGGTCCGTCGTCCGGTTTCGCGAGGAACAGCGTGTCGCTCCATCTCATACTCGACGAAAGGATGACGCTCACCGACGCCGAATGACCGCTCAGGCCCGCGCCCCTCACACCATTCGTCGTCGGCCTTCTGACGTCGTAGTGCGACCGCTATATTGCGCCTGCGGTCAAACAGCACGGACGCCCATGACGCACACAATCCCCCGTAGGAGCACGACGAATTGAATCGCCCCGCTCGGAAGAGTATTCCCGCTCTCGATGGACGGTCGCTTCCGGTCTCTCGGGGAGCTGACAGTTTCGTGGTGCCGGTCGGTACAGAAGGATCCGGTGTTCCTGGAAGCGGGCGCTGTTCGGGCGACGGGTCGCCCCCGCCGGTGTTGCGCCGCGCGCGGCGGGCAATGTCGGCGCTCGTGGTACTGGGACTCGTCATGACTGCACAGGCGTCCGCGTTCCAAATTCCGACGACGCCGAGCGGCCTTTGGACAGGCGCGGGCGCCACCGCTCCCGGGACCAAGGACACGCCGTCGGCACTGCGCACAACCGTCAGCGTTACCGGGCAGACCACGATCTCGGCACGCAGCGACACGTCGCTGCTCGTTACGGGAGCGACGCACGTCCCCGCGTTGCCCCCGACCGCGAACGGCCTGCAAGTCCTCACGTCTGTCGCCACCTGTCAGACGGCGTTCTCGGCTGCGCTTGTCTGTTCACCAGGAACACTCGGAACCTTCACCGTGGCGTTCACTGACACCGCGGGCAACCCGATCGTCGTCACCAACCCGGTGCTGCACCTCTCGCGCCTTGGAGGGTCGGTTACGTTTGGGGGGTCGACCATCAACCTCACGGCGCGCCTGCGTCTCGACACCGCTGGTGCCACACTCGGTGCTCCCACCGCCGGATCACGTCTGACCATCATCGGCGGGAACATCATCGCCGGTGATCTTGCCCAGTTCACCGCCGGACCCGGTGCCTGCCCGAACGCGGGGTGCGGGTCGATTCCCATCACGGGCAGTGTGTCGCAACTGACGTTTTCGATCGGCGCTCAACGCAGCGCCACCACCGTCGCGTGGAACGCCCTCGCCGCTGCCGCCGACGCGTACTTTCTCACGCCCAGCTTCGGTGAGGACTTCGGCGACGCCCCTGCCAGCTACGACGGCGCCGCGGCGGCCAGTCACCTCCGCGGCGACCTGCGCCTCGGCTCGGCAGTGACCGTCGAAAACGCCACCACGATCAACGGCGGAGCGACCGGAGCACCTCTCGTATCGCCGAGCCCACTCGCCAGTGCGGGAGCCACGGGCGATGCCGACGACGCCAACCCGGTGTTCCCACCGCTCAACGTCAACATGGGCGGGCAAGCGTACATCGTGCCCGTGGCCTACTCGGGTGGAGCGCGCGCCGGTCAACTGTGCGGCTGGATCGACTTCAATCGCAACAACACGTTCGACGCAGGCGAGCGGGCATGCGGGGCGACCGCCGCCGGCTCCGGTACCGTCAATCTGAGCTTCACGGTCCCTGCCGACATCACCGAAGGCGCCTCGTTTTCCCGCTTCCGGGTCGGTTACACGACGGCACAGATCCAAAGCCCCACCGGCCTCGCCCACAGCGGCGAGGTTGAGGACTATCCGGTGACGATCCTGCCCGCAGTCGACCTCGCCGTCGTCAAGAGCGGCCCGGCCACGGTCGTTCAAGGAAACCCCATCACGTACACGATCACCGTGACCAACAACGGCCGGTCCAACGTCACGGGAGCGGCAGTCGCCGACACCGTACCGGCGAACATCACCGGCGTCACCTGGACATGCGCGGCGACCGGCACGGCCGACTGCAACACCGCAGCCGGTGGCACCGGGGCGTCCGGCACCGGAAACACGCTGGCGCTGAACGCCGTGCAGATCACCGCGGGAGTGGGGAATAGCCTGACGATCAGTGTGACCGGTACGGCCACCACTGTTGGGGCCATCACGAACACGGCGACCGTTTCGCCTCCGGCGGGCATCACGGATACGGTGGCCGGTAACAACAGTTCGCCGGTCAACACGACGATCACGCCGGCGGCGGATCTTGCGATTGCGAAGACCGGCACGGCGACGGTGGCGCAGGGCGGCGCGGTGAGTTACACCGTCACGGTGACCAACCTCGGTCCGTCGAATGTCACGGGCGCGCAGGTTACGGACACCGTTCCTGCCGGCATTACTGGGGTGAGTTGGTCGTGTGCATCGGCGGGTACGGCATCGTGCGGAACGGCGTCGGGCACGGGGAATGCCATCAGTCTTGTGGGGAACATCAATGCGGGTGCGGGCAACAGCCTCACCATCACGGTGACGGGTACCGCGACGACGAGCGGTACCTTCACAAACACGGCGAACGTGACTCCGCCGGTGGGGACGACGGACGCGGTGGCGGGTAACAACAGTGCATCGCAGCCGACGACCATCACGCCGTCGGCGAATCTGGCAATCGTGAAGACGGGCACGGCCACGGCGGCGCAGGGGCAGCCGGTGACGTACTCGATTGTTGTGACCAACCTTGGTCCGTCGAATGTGACGGGTGCGCAGATTTCGGACACAGTCCCTGCGGGTATCACCGGTGTGAGTTGGACATGTGCGTCGGCGGGTACGGCATCGTGTGGCACGGCGTCGGGCTCGGGGAATGCGATCAGCCTTCTGGCAAACATCAATGCCGGTGCAGGCAATAGCGTGACGATCTCCGTGACGGGTACGGCCACGACGGTTGGTGCGTTGACGAATACGGCGACGGTCGCGCCGCCCGCCGGTGTTACTGATCCCGTCACCGGCAACAACACCTCGGCAGTGAACACGACGATTACGCCGGCGGCGGATCTTGCGATTGCGAAGACCGGCACGGCGACGGTGGCCCAGGGTGGTGCGGTGAGTTACACCGTCACGGTGACGAACCTTGGTCCGTCGAATGTGACGGGTGCGCAGATTACGGACACGGTTCCGGCGGGCATCACCGCAGTCACCTGGTCGTGCGCGGCGACGGGTACGGCGTCATGTGGCACGGCGTCGGGTTCGGGGAACGCGATCAGCCTGCTGGGCAACATCAACGCCGGTGCGGGTAACAGCGTTGTGATCACCGTCAACGGAACCGCGACAACGGTTGGATCGCTGACGAACACCGCGACCGTGGCGCCTCCGGCGGGAACCACCGACCCCACCTCGGGAAACAACAGCGCGTCACAGCCCACCACGATCACCCCGGCGGCCAACCTTGGCATCACCAAGACCGGTCCGGCGACCGCAGCGCAAGGCGCCGCGGTGAGCTACACCATCACCGTGACCAACGCCGGTCCGTCGAATGTGACGGGTGCGTCGATCGCTGACACGGTTCCGGCGAATCTCACGGGTGTGACGTGGACGTGTGTTTCGGCGGGTACAGCGTCGTGTGGCACGGCGAGCGGTTCGGGCAATGCGATCAGCCTGCTCGGCAACATCAACGCGGGCGTGGGCAACACGCTGACGATCACCGTCAACGCGACCGCGACAACGACCGGCTCGTTCACGAACACCGCGACGGTCACGCCGCCGGCCGGGGTGACCGACCCGATCACGACCAACAACTCGTCGTCGGTCAACACGACCATCACCCCTTCGGCAGACCTCGCAATATCCAAGACCGGTACGGCCAGCGCGGTGCAGGGCACGGCGGTGAGCTACACCATCACCGTGACCAACGCCGGTCCGTCGAATGTGACGGGTGCGTCTATCGTCGACACGGTTCCGGCGAATCTCACGGGTGTGACGTGGACGTGTGTTTCGGCGGGTACGGCGTCGTGTGGCACGGCGAGCGGTTCGGGCAACGCGATCAGCCTGCTGGGCAACCTCAACGCAGGTGCGGGTAACACGTTGACCATTACGGTGAGCGGCACCGCCACGACGACCGGTTCGTTCACCAATACGGCGACGGTCACCGCTCCTGCAGGGACGACAGACCCGACCTCGGGCAACAACTCGAGTTCACAGCCCACCACAATCACTCCGGCCGCGGATCTCGCCATCGCAAAAACCGGGACGGCGCTCGCGGTGCAGGGCACGGCGGTGAGCTACACGATCACGGTGACCAACCTCGGTCCGTCGAATGTGACGGGCGCGCAGATAGCCGACACGGTGCCGGCGAACCTCACTACGGTGACCTGGACCTGCGCAGCTGTTGGCACCGCAACCTGCGGCACCGCAAGTGGGTCGGGCAACGCGATCAGCCTGCTCGCAAACATCGCTGCTGGGGCCGGGAACAGTGTCAGCATCTCGGTGACGGGAACGGCTACGACACCGGGCTCGTTCACGAATACCACGACCGTTGCGCCCCCGGCGGGTACCACGGACCCGGTGGCGGGTAACAACAGCGCATCGCAGCCGACGACCATTACTCCGTCGGCCGACCTGGCGATCACCAAGACCGGTACGGCGACGGTGGCGCAGGGTGGAGCGGTGACCTACACGATCACCGTGACGAACCTCGGTCCGTCGAACGTGACGGGCGCGTCGATCGCCGACACCGTCCCAGCTGCCATAACGGGTGTGTCATGGAGCTGCGTGTCGGCAGGGACGGCATCATGTGGGACCGCATCGGGCACTGGAAATGCGATCAGCCTCCTGGCGAACATCAACGCGGGCGCCGGGAACAGCGTCACCATCACGGTCAACGGCACCGCCACGACCTCTGGCGCATTCACCAACACTGCCACCGTCTCACCGCCAGCGGGCACCACCGACCCGACACCGGCGAACAACAGTTCCTCACAGCCCACGACCATCACAGCTGCGGCCGATCTCGCGATCGCAAAAACCGGTACGGCGACTGTCTCGCAGGGTGGTGCGGTGAGCTACACGATCACCGTGACGAACCTCGGTCCGTCGAACGTGACGGGTGCGACGATTGCGGACACGGTTCCCGCTGCCATCACCGGCGTGACGTGGACCTGTACGTCGGCAGGTACAGCTTCGTGTGGCACCGCGAGCGGGTCGGGCAACGCGATCAGCCTGCTCGGCAACATCAACGCGGGGGCGGGCAACAGCCTCACGATCACCGTGAGCGGCACCGCTTCGACGGTGGGTTCTGTTACCAACACGGCAACGGTGGCACCTCCCGCCGGCACGACCGATCCGGTCGCCGGCAACAACTCTGCGTCTCAGCCGACGACGATCACGCCCTCGGGCAGCCTCTCGATCGCAAAGACCGGCACGGCGACCGCCGCGCAAGGTGCGACCGTGACCTACACGATCGTCGCCACCAACAACGGTCCGTCAAATGTCGTTGACACGGCCATCGCGGACACGGTTCCTGGGGCCATCACCGGGGTGACGTGGACCTGCACCACCACTGGCACCGCCAATTGTGACACCGCGTCGGGCTCCGGCAACGCCATCGCGCTCACGGCCGACATCAACGGCGCGCCCGGCAACAACGTGACCATCACGGTTACCGGCACGGCCACCACGGTCGGCTCCGTCACTAACACGGCGACGATCACTCCGCCCGGCGGCTTCACTGACACGAACCTCGCCGACAACACCTCGTCACAGCCCACGACCATCACGCCGGCAGCCGATCTCGCGATCGCAAAGACCGGTACGGCCACTGTTGCTCAGGGTGGTGCGGTGAGCTACACGATCACCGTGACGAACCTTGGTCCGTCGAACGTGACGGGTGCCCAGATCGTCGACACGGTTCCGGCCGCCATCACGGGCGTGACGTGGACCTGCACCTCGGCAGGGACTGCTGCCTGTGGCACCGCGAGCGGGTCGGGCAACGCGATCAGTCTGCTCGGCAACGTCAACGCGGGGGCGGGCAACAGCCTCACGATTAACGTGAGCGGCACGGCGGCCACCGTCGGTGCGGTGACGAACACCGCGACCGTGGCGCCTCCGGCCGGTGTGACCGATCCTGTCACGGGTAACAACAGCGCATCGCAGCCGACGACGATCACCCCGTCGGCGGATCTCGCGATCACAAAAACCGGCACGGCGACCGTTGCTCAAGGCGGCGCGGTGACCTACTCGATCGTCGTCACGAACAACGGTCCGTCCAACGCGACAGGTGCGACGATTGCCGACACGGTTCCGGCCGGCATCACTGGCGTGTCCTGGTCGTGTGCGTCGGCCGGTACGGCATCATGCGGCACCGCCTCGGGTTCCGGTAGCGCGATCAGCCTGCTCGGCAACATCAATGCCGGTGTGGGCAGCAGCCTCACGATCACGGTTTCCGGAACGGCCACCACCGTTGGGTCGTTTACCAATACTGCGACAGTGACGCCGCCGGCGGGTACGACCGACCCGACCCCGGGTAACAACAGCGCATCTCAGCCGACGACGATCACGCCTGCGGCGGATCTCGCGATCGTGAAGAGCGGTCCGGCGACGGTCGTGCAGGGCAGTTCGCTCAGCTACACGCTGACCGTCACGAACCTCGGTCCGTCGAATGTGTCGGGCGCGCAGATCGCGGACACGGTTCCGGCTGCCATCACCGGGGTGACGTGGACCTGTGCATCGGCAGGGGCTGCCGCGTGTGTGACGGTCTCGGGTTCCGGCAATGCGATCAGCGTGTTGGGAAACATCAACTCGGGCGCGGGTAACAGCATCACCATCACCGTCAACGGGACTCCGAGCACCGTCGGGGCGATCACGAACACCGCGACGGTCGCGCCTCCGGCAGGGACCACCGACCCGGTCTCGGGAAACAACACCTCCGCGGTCAACACAACCATCACCTCTGCGGCCGACCTTGCCATCACGAAGAGCGGTCCGGCGACCGTGGTGCAGGGCAATGCGGTCAACTACACGATCACTGTCACCAACCTCGGTCCGTCGAACGTGACCGGTGCGCAGATCGCGGACACGGTTCCCGCGAACCTCACGGGGGTCACATGGACCTGCGTTGCGGCCGGAACCGCGGGCTGTGGCACCGCAAGTGGGTCGGGTAACGCGATCAGCCTGTTGGGAGACCTCAATGCGGGTGCGGGCAATAGCCTGACGATCAGTGTGACGGGTACGGCGACGACCGTTGGGGCGATTACGAACACGGCGACCGTTGCGCCTCCGGCAGGCACCACGGATCCAGTGGCAGGCAACAACAGTTCGCCGGTCGATACGACGATTACGCCGTCCGCAGACCTGGTGATCGCGAAAACAGGTACGGCGACCGTTGCCCAGGGTGGCACGGTGACGTACTCGATCGTTGTGACGAACAACGGTCCCTCGAATGTAACGGGTGCGTCGATCGCCGACACCGTTCCCGCCAACCTCACCGGGGTCAGTTGGACATGTGCCTCCGCCGGGACCGCTACCTGTGGAACGGCATCGGGAGCGGGCAACGCCATCAGCCTCCTCGGGAACATCAACGCGGGGGCCGGCAACAGTGTCACGATTACCGTGACCGGCACCGCGACGACGAACGGCTCGTTCACCAACACCGCAACGGTGGCGGCGCCCGCCGGCACAACCGACCCGGTTCTCGGAAACAACAGCGCGTCGCAACCGACGACCATCACCCCGTCAGCCGACCTCGCGATTGCCAAGACCGGCACGGCCACAGCCGCCCAGGGGCAGCCGATCACCTACTCCATTGTCGTGACCAACAACGGTCCGTCGAACGTGACGGGTGCACAGATCGCGGACACGGTTCCCGCGGGAATCACCGCTGTGAGCTGGACATGTGCGTCGGCTGGGACGGCGACGTGCGGCACCGCTTCAGGCGCGGGTAACGCGATCAGCCTGCTCGCGAACATCGCTGCCGGTGCCGGCAACAATGTGACGATTTCCGTGACCGGTACCGCGACTGCTGTTGGCGCGCTGACCAACACGGCAACGGTTGCACCGCCCGCCGGCGTCACCGACCCTGTCACGGGGAACAACACATCGGCCGTCAACACCACCATCACCCCGTCGGCTGACCTGGCCATTACCAAGACCGGCACGGCAACCGCCGCTCAGGGTGCCGTCGTCTCCTACACCATCACCGTGACGAACCTCGGTCCGTCGAACGTGGCTGGTGCGACGATCACCGACGCCGTGCCTGCGGGCATCACCTCCGTCACCTGGTCATGCGACTCGAACGGCACCGCCAGCTGTGGCACCTCGGCGGGTTCGGGCAACGCCATCAGCCTCACCGGCGACATCGTCGCGGGTGCGGGCAATAGCGTTGTGATCACCGTCACCGGTACGGCCACGACGGTGGGTGCGCTCACGAACACGGCGACCGTGGCCCCACCGGCAGGTGTCACCGACCCAACCCCCGGGAACAACAGCGCGTCACAGCCCACCACGATCACCCCGGCCGCCGATCTGGCGATCGCCAAGACCGGTACCGCGGCCGTCAACCAGGGTGGCGCCGTCACCTACACCATCGTGGTGACCAACGCCGGCCCCTCGAGTGTCACGGCGGCACCCATCACCGACAGCGTTCCGGCGAACCTCACTGGAGTGACGTGGACCTGTGTCAGCGCCGGAACCGCGGTCTGCAGCACGGCGAGCGGAACGGGCAACGCCATCAGCCTCGCTGCCAACATCGCGGCTGGCGGCGGCAACAGCGTCACCATCACTGTGACGGGCACCGCGACAACGCCCGGTTCCATCACGAACACCGCAACCGTGGCCACTCCGGCGGGGACGACGGACCCGACGCCGGGCAACAACACCTCGTCGCAGCCCACGCTCATCACCCCGTTGGCAGATCTCACGATCGTGAAGACTGGGCCGGCGACTGTCGTCCAGGGTCAGCCGGTGACGTACACCCTCACGGTCACGAACAACGGTCCGTCCGCCGTGACCGGTGCGACGATCGCCGACGCCGTGCCCTCTCAGTTCACCGGCGTGTCGTGGAGCTGCGCCAATGCGGGAACTGCAACCTGCGGGTCCGCTTCCGGCACCGGGAACGCCATCAACCTGCTGGCAGACATCGCCGCTGGCGCGGGCAACAGCGTGACGATCACGGTGACCGCTACCGCGACGACGGCGACCGAGCCTGGCTCGGTCACCAACACCGCCACGGTGGCGCCGCCCGCCGGGACCACCGATCCCGCCCCGGGAAACAACTCCTCGTCGGTGCCGACGACGATCTTCGGCATCCCGGTGATCACTGTCACTAAGGCCGATGCGCTTCAGGTCGATGCCGATGGCGATGGTGTCCCCTCCCCGGGCGACACGTTGCGCTACACCGTGACCATCGCAAACAGTGGAAACGGCCAGGCCACCGGCGTCGCGCTCAGCGATGTGATCAACGCCAACCTCCAGTTCGTCACGGGTTCGCAGGTGCTGACCGGCGGCGGGACCTTCGCGTTTACACCCGGTGGCGGAGCACCCTTTGGTGGTTCGTTCGTCGTCACCGGCGCAACGATCCCGGTCGCCAGCTCGCTGACACTCGTTTACGACACGCAGGTGCGCAACCCGCTGCCCGCGGGCGTGTCGCAGGTTCGCAACCAAACCTTGGTGAGTGGTTCGAACTTCCCGTCCACCCCGTCGAACGACCCCAAGACCTCTGCTCCGGGTGACCCGACCGTCACGCCGCTCACCGCATCGCCGCGCATCGCCTTGGACAAGGAGTGGACGCTCGCCGTCGACGCCGACGCCAGCGGCGACGCCTCACCCGGCGACACGCTCCAGTACACGATCACGGTCACAAACACGGGGAACCAGGCCGGTGTCGGCTCGGTGGTGAATGATGTCAACGACCCCAACGTCGCCCTCGTCACCGGTACTGTGGTCGTCACACAAGGCACGGTCACGTCCGGAAACGTCTCGGGCAATGTGGTGGGGGCCGATCTCGGTGAGATCCCTGGAGCCGGTGGAGACGCTCGGGTGGAGTATCGCGTCCGCATCGCGAATCCGCTTCCGGCCGGCGTCACGTCGGTGTCCAACCAGGCCACTATCTCGGGGACGAACTTCCCGAGCACGCTGTCCAACGACCCGCGCACGCCTCCCGGCGGGGACCCCACCGTGACGCCCATCGTCGCGGCCCCGGTGCCGACAGCGTTCAAGGAGGCCTCTCTTGTGGTGGACTCCGACGGCGACGGGATACCGAGCCCTGGCGACACGCTTCTCTACACGGTCACCCTGAGAAACGCCGGTAACCAAAACGCGGCGAACGCGACCTACACCGACACGGTCGATGCGAACACCACCATCGTTCTCGGTTCGGTGCAGTCCAGCCAAGGCGCCGTAACGGCCGGCAATGGCGGTGGCGCCAATGTCGCTGCCAACCTCGGTACGCTCGCGGCGCTTCAGTCCGCAACGGTGACCTACCGGGTGACGATCAACTCTCCGGTCCCGGCGGGAACCAACCAGGTCGTGAACCAGGGCACGCTCGGCGCCACGGGTGTCCCGCCGGTCCGCACGGACGATCCGTCGACGGCGGCAACGGGCGATCCGACCGTTGTGACCATCGTTGCGGCGCCTCGCGTCCTCGTGACGAAGGACGACACCCTGGCGGTGGATGTGAACGGTGACGGCTTCGTCGGCCTTGGTGACACCATCAGCTACACCTTGACTATTCGGAACGTCGGTAACGCCACGGCGAACAACTTCGTCCTGTCCGACACACCCGACCCGAACACCACCCTGGTTGCCGGTTCGGTCGCGCTCGGCGCGCCGACGGGCGGCACGGTGACCTCGGGCAACGGTCCCGCCGACTCCACCGTGGGAGCGACATTCCCGGCGATCGCCGGAGGTGGTGAAGAGGTCACGGTGAGCTTCCGTGTGCAAGTGCGCAGTCCGTTGGCGGAAGGCATCACCAGCGTCGCCAACCAGGCGGTCGTGAGCTGCACCTGCCCGGGGAGTCCCATCTCGAGCGACGATCCGCGGACGACAACGCCCGGTGACCCGACCGGTACCCCGCTGCGACGGACCGAACGACCCGACATCAGTGCCACGAAGACGGTCGCCCTCGCGATCGACCCGGACGCCAGCCGGAGCGTCAGCAGCGGCGACACCCTGGAGTACACGGTGGTCTTCCGCAACACCGGCACGGGCATCGCACGGGCAATCGCCTACAGTGACAGTGTGGATGTCAACACCACAATCGTTCCCGGCAGCATCGCCACCAGCTCTGGCGCTGTCACCCTTGGTCAGTCTGGTGGTCGGGCTCTCGCGGTCAACGTGGGCGACGTGCCCGCGGCCGCTGCGGTGACAATCACCTATCGCGTCACGGTCAACAAGAACCTTGGAGCGAACGTCAAGACGCTCCGCAACCAAGGTCGCTTCGTGGGCGCGAACGTCGCCGGGGTGTCCACCGACGACCCGCGGACCGGTCCCAACGGTGATCCAACCGCCGTCGATGTCGTCGGTGCCACTCGTCTGCAGATCCGCAAGTTCGGTCCCGTGCGGGCGGTACGCGGTTCGCAAACGAACTACGTCATCCGCGTCACCAACATCGGCGCAAACCCCGCCGCCGGCCTAGTTGTGACCGACGTCTTGCCGCCGGGTCTGGTTCCGGTCGGTCGCCCGCGCCTCGCGACCGTGCGCGGTCAACGCGTGACCTGGCGCATCCCGAACCTTGCGGTTCGTCGCGCGATTATCCTGACCGTTCGGGTGCGCGTCACCGGCCCGGTCGGGCGGCGCATCACGAACACCGCATCGGTGCGGGCGACCAACGCACCGCTCGCGGTTCGCGGGGTGGCGCGTACCGTCATTATTCGATCGGCGGCAACCCCGAGCCCCACGGGCTGATGATGGTGCTATTGGCCTCCTCTCGCATCCGGCGCACGATGGGCGCGAGTCTCTGCTGTCTTACCGTCCTCGGCTTCGGGGCCTGTGGCGGCGATGAGGCACAAACACCGCCACCGCCCAAGCCGATCCCGGAGTCGGAGGTTGAGCGTCCGCCAAAAAACGACATTGTCGTCATCGTGGTCAAAGACACCGTGAGCGGTGGGGGGCGACAGGTCGCCAAGCTCGGAAAGACGGTGCGTATCCAGGTCATCGCCGATCGCAAGGACACCGTCCGGGTGAGTGGTTACGAGAAGGAGGCGACGGTTGCGAAGGGGAGGCCCGCCACGATTTCCTTCACGGCCGACGTCGCCGGCAAGTACACCATCGACCTCGTGTCGGCCAAGAAGACTTTGGTGAACCTCGTCGTCCAGTAGGCGGTCGGCGCTCGCGGAGCGCCCCAGCGAGACGCTGCAGTGCGGTGGCGCCCACGGCGACCTGTACGCTGAGAGCGGATGTCACCTCGCCCCTTGCGCATCGCCATGGTGACCGAGTACGCCTATCCGTTGATCGGGGGCATCTCGGAGCACGTGCACTTCCTCTCGCGCTCTCTTGTCGCACGGGGTCACGAAGTGACCGTCGTGACTGGCCGATGCGGTTCGCCCGGGAACTATCGCGATGTCGACACGGTCGCCCTGCGTGATCACGGTTATCGAACGGTGCGCGTCGGGCGGTCGCTCCCGCTGCCCATGAACGGGTCGATGGCCCGGTCGACGGTGGGCGTCCGGTTGGCCCGTGAGATGCGCGCGGCCCTCGTGGGCATGGATGTGGTGCATGCCCAGGGGCTTGCGGGTCCGGTGTTACCACTATTAGGCGCATATGTCTCTGAGGCCCCGGTGACCGTCGGTACGTTCCACACCTACGTCGAAGGTGGTCGGCACTGGACATACCGTTTCGGGCCGCTCGTTGCCGAACCCGCAATGCGACGGCTCGACCGGCGCATTGCGGTGTCGCAGGTGTGCGTCGAGTCCCTTGAGTCGACGTTTCCCGGTGAGTACACGGTGATCCCGAACGGCGTCGACTGTGATCGATTTCGTCCACTGGGTCATGAGGAGCCCTCGCTGGCGGGCCCGCCACGCATTCTTTTTGTGGGACGGTTGGAGCCCCGCAATGCACTGGCCGAACTCATCCGGGCGGCCGCTGTGCTTGTCGATGCGGGCTACAACTTCACCATCCAAGTTGCCGGTGATGGACCCACGCGCGCGGCAAACGAACGTCTGGCGGCGCGGCTCGGCGTGGGGGAGAGTATCGAGTGGTTCGGCCTGGTCCATGACGATTTGCCGCGCCTCTATCGCGAGGCCACTGTGTTGGCGGCGCCCTGTACGCTGGCCTCGTTTGGCGTCATCTTGATCGAGGCGCTGGCCAGCGGTCTTCCCATTGTCGCCGCCGACAACGTTGGCTTCCGCCAGGTCATCGGTGACGATGTCCCGGGATGCCTTGTGCCCATGCGCGATCCGCAGGCGCTCGCGGACGGTCTCGCCGCGATGCTCGACGACCCCGAGCTTCGGGCCACGTGGTCCCGACAGGGGCGTGAGGCGGCGACCGAGCTCTTCGCGTGGCCACTAGTCGCCGAGGCCGTTGAGGGAGTCTACGCCGAGTGTCGGGCGGGCGCGTCGGCGCTGACGCGGCTCGGCGTGTAGCGGTCTCACACTGCGGGTAGGGCGAGCCGAGATAGCTGTCGCCTGCTTGGTATGAAAAGATTCCCACCGTGGAGGCTGTCTCTCCAAAACGTGGTGCGCATTCCCGCCGTACCGCTCGGACCGCCTGCCTCGGGCTGGTGGCGGCCCTGGTCGCGTGGGTACACCCCGCGGCGGCAACGCAGATTCCCACAACTCCGTCGGGCAGCTGGGACGGCGCGGATCCGGTGGCGTTCAAAGACACACCCGGAGATCTGCGGGTCACCATCGAAGCATCGCCTCCGCTAGCGGTCGCGCAGCGAAACAACTCGGCTCTGCAGACCAACGGCACGACGAACGCGCCCACACTTCCTTCCGACACCAACGGCCTGCAACTTCAGGCCGACCTCGGGTTGTGTGAGGCAGCGTTTTCCGGCGTCCCAAGCTGCAATACCGGAACTCTGGGCGCCCTGATCCTCCGCTTCGCCACCGCGGCCGGCGAGCCGGTGGCGGTGCGTGACCCGGTGCTGCACATCGCGCGCGTCGGTTCATCGCTGGGTGCGGGAACTCGCGCGGCGGTCGCGCTGCAGGCCACGACACCCGGGCTCGTCTTCACCGCCGACCCTGGGGCATCCAACCTGACGGTTGCCGGGGGGACACGAATTGACGTCAACCTGGCCGGGGTTGGAGCTGCGGCAGATTGCCCTCAAGCTGGGTGCGGATCGATCGTTGTGAACGGAACGACGGCTGAGATCCGCTTTGCCGTCGGTGCGGAGCGATCCGACGTTGCGGGCTCGTGGAATCCCGGCACCGACGCCTTCTTTCTCACCGTCAGCGTCGATGAAGACCTGGGCGACGCTCCCGCGACCTACGACGGCACCAACCCCGCCGCACATATCGTGTCGAGCCTGGCCATCGGGGCTGACGTGAGCGTCGACGATCGCGACACGATCAACGGTGGCGCAACCGGATCCTCGCGTCGGACGTCGAGCCCGCTGGCATCGCCGGGTGCGCTCGCCGACGCCGACGACGGAACGCCGAGCTTTGCACCGATCACCGACGCAATGGCCGGCCGGCCTTACTCGGTTGCCGTGCCGTACTCCGGAGCGCTTCGTCCCGCCACGATGTGCGGGTGGATCGACCTGAACCGCAACGATGTCTTCGACCTGCGGGAGCGGGCGTGTGCCACGACGGGAACGGGCACGGGCCTCGCGACCCTGGCGTTCACGGTGCCGCCAGACGTGGAGGCGGGGGCGACGACCGCACGTTTTCGTCTCGGATACTCCGCGGCGCAGGTCGGCACACCGCGTGGACTCGCCGACAGTGGCGAGGTGGAGGACGTTGCGGTCACCATCGATGCCGCTCCGTCCCGTCCTCAGATCACCGCGGACTTGCGTGCCCAGTTGGTGATCGACGCGGACGGTAGCGGCCAAGTCAGTCCGGGCGATACGCTCGAGTACCGCAGTGTCGTCATCAACAGGGGTGCTGTCGAGGCGACCGGCGTGGTCTTCACGAACACCGTCGACCGAAACGCGGCTCTGGTCGCCGTGGCGACGACACTGGGTCAGGGCCGGGTCACCGAGGGTTCTGGGGGAGGTCCGCGCGTCGGTGTCGCGCTGGGGAGCCTCGCCCCGGGGGCCTCAACCTCTGTGGTGTTCCGTACCCGCATCGTGCGCCCGGCCCGCCGCGGCATTACCCGGATCGTCAACCAAGCGGTGGTCACCGCCAACGCTGTTGCGGCGGTCGTGACGGACGATCCGGAGACCCCGGCACCGAACGACGCGAACATCATCGCGATCAGCGGTCGCACCCGACTGGCTGTCGCTCAGTTGAGGTCGGCGACCGGCGACAATCTGCGCCTCTACCGGCTCCGGCTTACCAACACCGGCTCCAACCTGGCGACGGGTATCGTCATAACGGAGGTGCTCCCACGGGAGATGAGCTTCGTTGGTCGCCCGGGAGGAGGGACGGTGCGTGGCCGTGTCCTCACCCTGCGTGTTGCGACGCTGGCTCCGGGTCGCAGCGTGACCATTCGTGTTCGCGTACGGGGTTCCTTGCCTGCTCCGGTTGCGACCGCGACGGCCACCAGCTCCAACGCGGCGACCGTGCTCACCCGCCGTCGCATCGTCACCCGCCCGGCTCCCAACTAAATACACCCTTTCCCACTGGGTTCATGGTATTTTACCGCGGTCGCAGGCCACACCGGGGAGCACATGAGTAGCGCACAGGAATGGAAGGACCGGCTCGCCGGTCAGATCGACGCCGATCTGGCGGAGGAGATCGACCTTTTCGAAGGGCAGGTGGAGCTGCGGAAGTCCGGCAAGATGGAGGACCGCGTGTTTGCCGAGACGCGGCTTCGTCGCGGCGCTTACGGCCAGCGATACGACAACGGCCAGCGAAACGACGGCACCGGCCAGAAGACGTTGGCTTACCCCAACCCGGAGATGACCAAGGGTCCCGAAACCCTGTGGGACGCCCCGGGAATGCTGCGCATCAAGAACCCGTGGGGCGGGGTCACCCCTGACCAGCTGGACCTCATGGCCGACCTGGCCGAGGAGTACAGCGACGAGATCCTGCACGTCACCACGCGTCAGGACATCCAGCTTCACTTCATCCACATCGAGGACACGCCCACCATCATGCGCCGCCTCGGCGCGGTGGGTATCACCACTCGCGAGGCCTGCGGCAACTCGGTGCGCAACATCACCGCATGCCCCATCGCCGGCGTCTGCACAACGGAGACATTCGACGTCACACCGTACGCCGACGCACTCATGCGCTTCCTGCTCGGCCACCCCGACTGCCAGGACTTCGGCCGCAAGTTCAAGCCCGCGTTCTCCGGCTGCGCCGGCGAGGCCTGTGGCCTCGTGCGTATGCACGACTTCGGCGGAATCGCCAAGACCCGCATCGTCGCCGGCGTGGAGCAACGTGGCTTCGAGGCCTATGTGGGCGGCGGCCTCGGCACCAGCCCCTACCAGGCCAAGCTGCTGTCGGAGTTCCTCCCGGTGGAAGAACTCTTGCCCACGCTCCAGGCCATCGCGCGTGTCTTCGCTCGCCTCGGCGAGAAGACCAACCGCAACCGTGCCCGCATCAAGTTCCTCGTCGCGAAGCTCGGCATCGAGGAGTTCACGCGGCTGGTGCAGGAGGAGCGTGCGATTCTCGAGAACGACCCCCGCTGGACCGAGTACCTGCCCCAGATCGACCAGTTTGACGAGTCGCCGGTGAAACCCGCCGGCCCGGCTGTCGTTGACGGCAGCCCGGAGTTTCAGGCGTGGGCAGCCACCAATGCCTACCGTCAGCGGCAAGAGGGGTACGTCACCGCCACGGTGGCTCTGCCGCTTGGAGACCTCTCGTCATGGCAAACGCGCCAGCTTTCGAACATCGCCCGAAAGTACGTGGGTGACGCCGTGCGCTTCACCGTCGAGCAGAACATCGTCTTGCGCTGGGTGAGCGAAGCTGATCTGCCCGCCGTGTACGAGGAGCTGGCCGCCGCCGGTCTGGCCGAGGCGGGCGCCGGGACGATCCTCGACATCACCTCCTGCCCCGGCACCGACACCTGCAAACTCGGGATCTCGTCGTCACGCGGTCTGGCCAGTGAGCTGCGTGAGCGTCTCGCCGCCACGGCCTACGAGCTGGACGAGGCCGTGCGCGGACTGCGCATCAAGGTGAGCGGTTGCTTCAACTCGTGCGGCCAGCACCACATCGCCGACATCGGCTTCTTCGGCAACAGTCGCAAGATCGGCGGCCACGCGGTGCCGCACTTCCAGGTGGTCCTCGGCGGAAGGTGGGACGACAACGGTGGCGCCTTCGGTCTGGCAATTGGCTCCGTGCCGTCGAAGCGCATCCCCGACGTGGTCGATCGCATCACCACCCGCTACGTCAGCGAGCGCGAGGCGGGGGAGAGCTTCCAAGACTTCACCGCCCGCATCGGCAAGAAGGAGCTGGCGGCCACGCTGGAGGAGTTGAAGCAGGTGCCCGCCTACGAGGACGACGCCACCCTCTACACCGACTGGGGCGACCCGCGCGAGTTCAGCATGGGCGACCTGGGAATCGGGGAGTGCGCCGGCGAGGTCATCTCCCGCACCGACTTGGAGCTGTCCGTCGCGGAGAGCCTCTCGTTCGAGAGCCAGCTTGCACTGGAGGACGGCGACCTGGTGCGGGCTGATGACAAGGCCTACCAGGCCATGCTGGCCGCCGCGCGCGGCATGGTGGCGCTGGAGCTTTTCATTCTCCCCACCACGGACGACGCCGTCGTCACCCAGTTCCGTGAGCGCTTCTTCGATACCAAGGTCTTCTTCGACCGCTTTGCCCACGGTAAGTTCGCGCGACCATTGTTCTCCCGCCACGAGGGCGGCCCGGTCGATGGCCCCGACGCGGTGCGCGAGCTGGTGGAGGAGGCGCAGCTGTTCATCGACGCCTCCCACGCGTGTCAAATCCGCGTGGCCGAAGCCCGCGCCGCCGCGATGGCGGTGCCGGCATGATCAGCCGCCGCCGACGTTTGAGGAGCCACAACGATTCGATCGTTCGGGGCCCGGCGACGAATAGGCCGCTCAAGTGCCGTGTCGGAGGCGGCGTATGAGGTGCCTGCAACGCGTGGCCGTGTCGATCCCGCTGGCCGACAGCACGGTCAACCCCGAAACGTTCGTCCCCATCTTCCATGACTGGATCCGCCGCGGCGCGGTGGAGGGGATGCTCATCGACGTGGCTCGCTACGGCCATGTGCACCAGGGCCCGGGGGTCATGCTGATCGGCCACGAGGGCGACTACTCAATCGACCTGGCCGACGGCCGGCCCGAGCTGCGCTACACCCTGAAGCGCGACAACGACGGTACCCCCGCGGAGCTGGTCACCCGAGCGCTGGGCCGACTGCTTGGCGCCGCGGACGCCCTCGGCCAGGCGGATGTTGCGGTAGGCCGTGGCGAGCTGACCGTGCGGGTGTTCGACCGCCTTCGCGCGCCAAACACTCCCGACACCGCGGAGGCCCTGACCGGCGAGATCACTACCGGGATCCAGGACGTTCTGGGAGTAGTACAGGGCGAAGTCGCGGTCGTTTCCGACGATTCCCGCGAACCGTTTGCCCTGCGGTTCGGTTCCGCGATCGGGCTGGCATAGACCAGTCGACGTTGGGCCACGTAACACCCAGGATGACCGCGGTCGGTCGCACGCCCGGTTGCGTATCAACGACCAGGCGGTGTGGGCATCGACCAGTCGTTCGAACACCGACCAAGTGATGTCGCGGGACGAGAAACCCAACGCCGCGTATCTTCCGTGAGCTGGGAAATCCGGCACGTCTGCCGGGGCTCGTCGAAGCGGTGGCATCGGCTCCTAGTCGACGCGCGAACCGGCGAGGAGCAATACTGCCGCCAGCCGGACCGCCTGGGACCACCTGAAAGGTTCTCGATCAGCCGCCCGGGGTCGCTGGCAGAATGTCGCCGAGGCGAAGCTCCGATGCGGTCTCGGGGAGCGGAAGCGGTGTCGTCTCCGGGATGCGCTCGACCATGGCGTAGCGCCCGTCGCGGAGATCGCGGTGCACCACGACCTCGCGTGCGTCGATGTCGACGACCCAGTAGTCACGCACGCCCCACGCGGCGTAATCACGGGCCTTGCGGCCGGTGTCGTAACGGATGCTGGTCTTTGAGACCTCGATGATGAGGATGACGTCGCTCGGTCCGAGCCAGCGGCGACGGATTCGGTGCGACACGAGCAGGTCGGGCTCGCGGAACTGCCATTGGTCGAGTGGATGGGTCGTTGCAACGCGAACGTCGAAGGTCGCCGGGTACGCGTTCATGAGCAGTCGGGTGAGATCCGCGACGATCTCCGCGTGATCGATCCCCTGTGGTGTCATCTCGACAAGCACCCCGTCGACCAGCTCGACCCGGTCGCGCTCATCGAGGATCCCCACCTCGACCATTCGCAGCACGTTCTCGAACGTCAAAGGCCGAATCGCGACATCGTCGATGTTCCGCATCGTCACCACGTTCACATGGTACCCCCTTCCCGGAGTTCGATTCGATTGCCACCCACGAATTGTGGCTCGACGTCGTGTCACAGCGCACGCGCAAAGGGTCACAATTGACGCGTCAAAGTGTGCCAATTCTGCGGAGCTTTCGGTCCGCTGTCTTGATCGGTGCCACGCGATCGGCCCGCGCCTCGTTCGGCGGGACGAACGTCCCAAAACGTGCGGGGGCAGGGGATCACGTGGAGATCCGCCGGGTTGTGCGGATATACTGCGGCGCGCTGCAGGGAAGGGGCGTGGCCAGCCACGCTGCCCCGTCATCGGCAGAGGAAGCATCAGGTCATTACGGAGGAACCGGATCGTAGCCACACGCCCGAACGGGTTGTCAGCGAGGACGTCGTGACGACGGCCGCGACTCCCAGTCCTGCGCCACTGAGCGCAAGCCCCACCGAGTTCGTGCTGGCGATCCTTGGGTTCATCGCCCTCGCGCTCGCGTTGCCCTTTGTGTTGCTCCTCGATGGGCCATTCGCCGGATGGGGACTCGGTGCCGCGCTGTTCGTCGCCAGCTGGGCGGCTCAGCGCTTCATCTCCAAGGTCTCCGAGGGCATGGACCCCACCCACGCGGTGGGTCTCACCGGCATCAGCTCCATCGGACGCGCCATGGTCACCGTGATGATCCTGTTCGTGATCGCCCTGAAGGTGGACGAGACGATCGGCCTCGTCGCCGGTGGCGTCTTCGCCGTCGCCTTCACCTTTGACCTGATGGGACGCACGGTCATGTTCGGCATTCGCGAGAAGGCCCGCAAGCTCGCCCGCGGCGAGGTGGCCGAGTGACCACGAACGCCGCAGCGGCGCCCGGCCCCGTCGCGAGCCCGCCCGAGAAGTCTGGCAAGGCCAAGTACGTCGTTCTCGGCTTTCTGGCGTTCCTTCTGATCTGGGCGATCGTCGGCGCCATTGCCGGCAGCAAGACGCCCGGCGGTGACGCCTTCAAGCCGCAGAACGAGTTTGCCCTCAAGACCTGGGGCCCCGAACTCAAGTTCGGCCCGATCGACCTGTCGTTCAACAAGGCCGTGATGTATCTGATCATCGCGTCGGCCATCAGCATCCTCGTCGGCATCTTCGTGATCCGCGGCGGCCTGAAAATGCGTCCGACCAAGGCCCAGAACGTGGTCGAGATGGCCTACGACTTCGCCGAGACGCAGATCGCACGCGCCACGCTTCCCCCGAAGGTGTTCAACCGCTACTTCCCGTATGTGGCGACGCTGTTCATCTTCATCGCGGTCAGCAACCTCATCAGCTTCATTCCACTGCCCGGTGGGGAGCACGCGACGCTCTTCGGCATCCCCGACCTCGGGCTCTACGCGGCGACGGCCAACATCAACGTCACGCTCGCGCTGACCATCTGCACGTTCCTCATCTACAACTACGAGGGCGTCAAGGCCCACGGCGCGGTGGGATACCTCAAGACGTTCGTTCCCGGTGGTGACATCAACCCCTTCATGAAGGGGATCGTCTTCGCGCTGGAGTTTCTCTCCAACATCCTTCGACTGGTGAGCCTGTCGGTGCGACTCTTCGCCAACCTGCTGGCCGGTCACCTTCTCATCATCATGGCCGCCGGCTTCGCGGTGCTGCTCGGCAGCTTCGTCGGCATCGTCGCGATTCCGTTCGGCTTGTTCTTCTACTTCTTCGAATGGGTCCTGATCGCAGGGCTCCAAGCGTTCATCTTCGCGATGCTCAGCGGCATCTACATCGGCTTCGCGGTCGAGAGCGCACACTGACCAACACGAAAGGGATCTTCCGTGGCACTTGAAGGCAACATAGTTGACGCGGCAAAGGCCATTGAGCTTGGCCTCGCCACCGGTTTCGGGGCTATCGGCCCGGGCGCCGGCGTGGGCTACCTGATGGGTAAAACCGTCGAGTCGGTCGCCCGCCAGCCCGAGCTTCGCGGCGAGATCATGGGACTAATGTTCCTCGGTCTGGCCCTCACCGAGGCCATCACCTTCTACGCCCTGCTCATGGGCTTCGTGGCGTTCTTCCTCGTCAAGAGCTGATCGAGACGCGATGAACCCCTCGTTCCTCATCACCGCGCAGGCGGCCGCCGGAGAAGCGGAGAACGAAAACCCCCTGCTCACTGCGAGCCCGGGGCTCATGATCTGGACGATCGTGATGTTCTTCCTCACGCTGCTCATCCTGAAGAAGTACGTCTTCGGGCCCCTCGGCGCGACCATCGAGAAGCGGCGCACCCAGATTCAGGAGAGCATCGACGAAGCCGAGCGCAGCCGCGACGAGGCCGTGAAACTACTCGACGAGTACAAGGTGCAGCTTGCCGACGCCCGGAAGGAAGCCGACGAGCTTCGCGACCGTGGCCGACGTGACGGTGAGCGTGAGCGCACCTCCATCGTCGGCGCCGCCGAAGGGCAGCGTGACCGCATTCTGGCCGATACCCAGCAGCAGGTCGATGCGCAAAGCGCGTCGGCGCTGGCGTCGGTACGGGACGACGTGGCCAGCATTGCTCTGCAGGCGGCCGAGAAGGTCACCCGCAAGTCGTTGAACGACGCCGACCACCGTCGCCTCGTCGAGGAAGCCCTCGCCGAGATCGAGCTCGGAGGCGCGCAGACCGCGTGAGCGTCGCCGCCACCTACGCCGAAGCCCTCTACCAGGCTGCCGCCCAGAAGAACGCCGTCGATCAGGTCGCCGCTGACCTGGTCGGGCTGAGTGGGGCCCTGGCGCCGGGTACCGACGTCGCGCGAACCCTGCACAACCCACAGGTGGACAGTCGCGCGAAGAAGGCTGCGCTCAGTGGCCTGGCCGACCAGACCAACCCGTTGACGCTGAATCTGCTTCAGGTGCTGGTCGACCGGGGACGGCTCGACGAGGTCGGCTCGATCGCCACTGCGTTCGCTGATCGGGTCGCCGCCGCGCAGGACCAGATCCAGGTGGAGGTCACCTCCGCCGTTTCGTTGCCCGACGATCTGCGAAACCAGGTCGTCGCCCGCATTCGCGAGCAAACCGGCAAGACTCCGACGATCACCGAGCGTGTCGATCCCGACATCATTGGAGGCCTTGTGCTTCGCGTTGGGGGTGTCGTTACCGACGCGTCCGTGCGCGGGCGTCTGCAGGGTCTTCACCGCACTATCTCCGGCGCTTGAGCGCCACATACCGAACCGCTAAACCGAGCAACTAGGAAGAACAGCCGATGGAGCTTCGTCCCGACGAGATCACCAAGGTACTGCGTCAGCAGATCGAGCAGTACGCCGGCGCGATCGACACCCAGGAGGTGGGAACCGTCCTGCAGGTGGGTGACGGTATCGCCCGCGTCCACGGTCTCGAGAACTGCGTCGCGCTCGAAATGCTCGAGCTGCCGCACGGCGTCACCGGCCTCGCCCTCAACCTCGAGGAGGACAACGTCGGGGTGGTGCTCCTCGGTGACGACACGCTCATCAAGGAGGGCGACCCGGTCAAGCGCACCGGCAAAGTCATCCAGGTGCCGGTGGGCGACGCCCTCGTGGGGCGCGTGGTTGACCCGCTCGGCAACCCGCTTGACGACCGCGGCCCCATCGCCACCGACCAGTTCCGCCCCGTCGAGTTCAAGGCTCCGGGTGTGGTTCAGCGTCAGCCGGTGGCCGAGCCGCTTCAGACCGGTATCAAAGCCATCGACGCGCTCATCCCGATTGGCCGCGGCCAGCGTGAGCTCATCATTGGCGACCGCGGCACGGGCAAGACCACCGTCGCCCTCGACGCGATCATCAATCAAAAGGGCACCGGCGTCATCTGTGTGTACATCGCCATCGGCCAGAAGGCCTCGACGGTGGCCCAGCTCGTGCAGCGCCTGCGTGACGCCGGCGCCATGGAATACACCATCGTCGTGGCCGCCACCGCGGCGGCCTCAGCGCCGCTCAAGTACCTGGCGCCGTACGCCGGGTGCGCCATGGCCGAGCACTTCACCTACAACGGCGGCCACGCCCTCTGCGTGTACGACGACCTGTCCAAGCAGGCCGACGCCTACCGCCAGATGTCGCTGCTTCTGCGGCGCCCGCCGGGACGCGAGGCCTTCCCGGGTGACGTCTTCTACCTCCACTCACGCCTTCTGGAGCGTGCCTGCAAGCTGAGCGACGCGCTCGGCGGAGGCTCGCTCACCGCGCTTCCCATCATCGAGACCCAGGCCGGTGACGTGTCGGCGTACATCCCCACCAACGTCATCTCCATCACCGATGGACAGATCTTCCTGGAGAGCAAGCTCTTCTACCAGGGTGTCCGTCCGGCCGTGAACGTCGGAATCTCGGTGAGCCGCGTGGGTGGTAACGCCCAGATCAAGGCCATGCGCAAGGTTGCCGGTCGCATGAAGCTCGAGCTCGCCCAGTACCGCGACCTCGAAGCGTTTGCCCAGTTCGGCTCCGAGCTCGACGCCGCCACCCAGCGCGCCCTCGCGCGCGGCGCCCGACAGGTCGCCACCCTCAACCAGCCGGCCTTCGCGCCGTGGCCGGTGGAGGAGCAGGTCGGCATCGTCTACGCCGCCAACCAGGGCTACCTCGATGGCATCGACCCTGCCGAAGTGCCGCGCTTCAACGAGGACCTGCGCTCCGCGCTTCGTGAAGAAGGCACGATCCTCGCCACGATCCGCGACACCAAGGACCTCGGCGACGACACCTCGGCAAAGCTGGAGAGCTTCATCACCGCGTTTGCTGCAGCCCGCACCGGGTCGAACGTCGGCACGACCGCCACGCCCACCGCTGACGAGACCACTGAGGTCGAGGAGACCGCAGCCGCTTAATGGCCTCCACTCGTGACATCAAGCGCCGCATCGAGTCGATTCGCGGCACGCGCAAGATCACTCGCGCCATGGAGCTGGTGGCATCGGCCAAGTTGCGCCGCGGTCAGGAGCGCATCGAGGCCGTGCGTCCGTATGCCCAGTCGATGCGACGGCTCATGGCTCAAGCCGCCCGGCAAAGCGGCAGCCTCAAAGGCATGCCGTTGCTCGAGGAGCGTGAGACGGTTACGCGCGGTGTCGTGGTCGTCGTTACCGGCGACCGTGGCCTGGCCGGAGCGTTCAACGTCAACATTCTTCGCCGGGGAATACAGATCGCCGACGAGATGAAAGCGGCTGGTGCCCAAGAAGTCGTCTTCGTTGCCGTCGGCAAGAAGGGCATCGGCACGCTGCGTTTTCGTGGCCTCACCGTCGACCGCTCGTTCCAGGGCTTCTCGGTCAACCCCACGTATGCCGACGCCCAGCAGGTCACGGAGCACCTCGTCACCAAGTTCACCGAGGGCGAGGTCGACCGCGTCGTTTTGGTCTACAACGCCTTCAAGTCGGTGATGGAACAAACCGTCACCGACGAGGATCTTCTGCCGATCCCCCGCCGCATCGTTGAGGACGAGGACGACATCGAGGACAATGAGTCCACGCTGTCGCAGGCACTTGCGTTCTTCGAGCCCGAGGCCAAGGACTTTCTCGAGAAGCTTCTGCCAACGTACCTCGACACCACGATTTACCGTGCGCTGCTTGAGAGCGCCGCGGCTGAGCTCGCTGCCCGCCGGGCGGCAATGCGTAACGCAACCGACAACGCCGGTGAGCTCATCGATCAGTACACCCTTGCCATGAACCGCGCTCGGCAGGCGGCAATCACCCAGGAGATCCTGGAAGTGGTCGCCGGCGCCGACGCGTTGAAGTAGTCACCAACCACACGGAGCCACAGGAATGTCGAACGGAAATATCGGGACGATCCTCGAGATCAAAGGCGTTGTGCTCGACGTCCGGTTCCCGGACCAGCTTCCCTCGATCTACAACGCCATCGAGATCACCCGTCCCGATGGCACCACCCTGGTGGCCGAAGTGCAGCAGCACCTGGGTGACGACAAGGTGCGTGCCGTCGCCATGGACACCACCGACGGCCTGTCGCGCGGGAGCGACGCCACCGACACTGGTGCGGCCATCTCGGTGCCCGTCGGTCCGCAGACCCTGGGTCGCATCTTCAACGTTCTCGGCGAGACGATCGACGAAGGCGAACCGGTCACCGGTGGCGAACGCTGGCCCATCCATCGTGCGGCCCCGGCATTCGACCAGCTCGACCCAACCGAGCAGATCTTCGAGACCGGCATCAAGGTGGTCGACCTCATCGCGCCGTACGTAAAGGGCGGAAAGATTGGGTTGTTCGGTGGTGCCGGCGTGGGCAAGACAGTGCTCATCCAGGAGCTCATCAACAACCTGGCCAAGGAACATGGTGGTGTATCCGTGTTCGCCGGTGTGGGTGAGCGCACCCGTGAAGGCAACGACCTCTGGCGCGAGATGAGCGAGTCCGGCGTCATTGAGAAGACCGCGCTCGTCTACGGCCAGATGAACGAGCCCCCGGGCGCACGTCTTCGCGTGGCCCTCTCGGGCCTCACCATGGCCGAGTACTTCCGTGACGAGGGTGGCCAGGACGTGCTGCTGTTCGTCGACAACATCTTCCGCTTTGTGCAGGCCGGCTCCGAGGTTTCCGCGCTTCTCGGTCGTATGCCGAGCGCCGTGGGCTACCAGCCGACGCTGGCGTCGGAAATGGGCGATCTGCAAGAGCGCATCACCTCAACCCGCAAGGGTTCGGTCACCTCGGTGCAGGCCATCTACGTGCCGGCCGACGACCTGACCGACCCGGCCCCGGCCGCCAGCTTCGCTCACCTCGACGCCACCACGACCCTGTCGCGGTCCATCGCCGAGAAGGGCATCTACCCGGCCGTCGACCCGCTCGACTCCACCAGCCGCGCATTGAACCGCGCCACGGTCGGGGACGAGCACTATGAGACCGCCACCCGTGTGCAGGAGATCCTGCAGACCTACAAGGACCTCCAGGACATCATCGCGATCCTCGGTGTGGACGAGCTCACCGACGAGCAGAAGATCACCGTCTCGCGTGCCCGCAAGATCGAGCGCTTCCTCTCGCAGCCCTTCTCGGTGGCCGAGCCGTTCACCGGGCGCCCGGGCAAGTACGTCAAGCTCGAGGACACCATCCGCGGGTTCAAGGAGATCGTGGAGGGCAAGCACGACGATCTGCCTGAGGCCGCGTTCTACCTCGTCGGTGGCATCGAGGAAGCAATTGCGCAGGCCGAGGAGATGGCGAAGGTTGCGTAGCTCCACGTACAGCATGGTGAGCGTCGATACGATTGTGACCCGCTGATGTCAACGGCTGTCGGTGCAGACCGCAAGCGACTCGGCGTCCGCCTTCTCACGCCCGAAGGGCCCGTGTTCGACGGTGTCGCCTACATGGTGATTGCCCCGAGCGTCATGGGTGAGGTCGGCATCCTGCCGCGTCACGCGCCGCTCATTGCGTTTCTGAAGATGGGGGATACCCGCCTCAAGTTGGTGGACGACACCGAGCAAGTGTTCGCGACCACCGACGGTTACCTGTCCGTCGAGGAGGATCAGGTCATGATCCTCGTCGAGCAGGCGGAGGACGCCAGCACGATCGATCGGGCACGTGCCGATGCCGCCCTCAAGCGCGCTGAGGAAGACCTCGCTTCAGCCGGCGACGACGTGGCCCGCATCGCTGCCGAGAGTGCCAAGAGACGTGCCGAGAATCGCCTCCGGGTGGTCGATAAGTCCAGCGGTCTCCCCGGCCCCTCCGCGCACTAGCCCTCGCGTTGTGACGCCGGCGTGAACCGGCTGCGGTTCTCGTCCGTGATCGTTCTGCGTTGGGCACATGTTCGATCACGGACGAGACGGCAGCAGAGCAGCGCTAGTAGTTGAGGGTTAGGGATGTGACGCCCTCGTCTGAGTCGGTGCTCAGCACGACATCACGACCGAAGAAGAACGACTGTTCGTCCTCCAGCCACACGGAGCTGTCGATCGTTCCGGGGATGAAGCGCAGTTGCCCGGTAGTGACCGTGCTGTTGATTGCGATCTTTTCCCAGGCGTCGTCGCCTTTCGCGATGAGCTTGACCCTGAGGTGCCCCGAGACGCCGTTGGGAAATGCCTCGGTGAACGGAACGGTCGTCCCGGACACCGATACTCCGAGGCCGTCAGGGTCGCGGAAGACCCAGTAGTAGGTCGCTGATTCGCCTTTGTTGAGACGCGGCGTGTTCCCTGGCTCGAGGTTCAGCCGCTTGATGAGAGTGCTGTCGCGATAGATCTCGAGCTTCACCGTATCGTCTGTGCCGCTCCACCACTTGAGTCCGGTGTCGACGGTCCAGTCGATTCGTGTGACGTTGTCCATGGCTCCTCCTGACGGATGGGTTTTCAACAGGAGCACGTCGGAGGTGTGGTGATACCGACCCGCTCGACCGTGCCCCGGCGCAGTTCGCAAAGCCAAGGCCGGCCGTCCGAGGTAAGACTAGGCGGTCTGAACGAGGGCGCGCGCGGTCACCCCGTCCGCGTCCACGACGGTGATGCGGTAGCAACTTGGCACCGGCACGTTGCGGCTGGTGTCGTCGTAGGAGACGGGGCCCGGGCTCGTCGGGCCGTTGGCGCCGGACGTGGCACGGAACGTCTGAGCGTCGGCGGGACACGCCCCGTTTGCGCGTTCAACGCGCGTTGACGTGACTGCGATGTCCGATGGGTTACGCCAGGTCACACGGGCGGCCACACCCGTTACCGGTCGGCTCTGAACACCGGCGGTTAGTCGTGCATCGAGGGGCGACGTGCCGGGATGGTCGATCACCTGCGCTGCGGCGTACTGCCATGTCCCGGACGGGCCGATGGTCCACGTTGTGTAGCACCATCTTCCCGGTGGGACATTTGCGGTCTCGCGGAAGGACTGGGTCACGCCTGCGGGAAGAACGATGGCCACCGGTTGGCTCCGGATGAGGGGCGACACCGGACGCGGCGTGGCGCCCGGGAGGGGAGGGAAGGTTGCGCACTCGTTTGCGCTGCGGCCGATAGCGATCTGCGCGAGGGCTGGCGTGGTTGGGTTGTTCCAGGTGATGCGCGTCGAGGCAAAGCCGTCGGCGGGGTTGGCCTGAATCGTCAACCCGCTGGCGGTTGGCGGTGTCGGTTGGGTCGTACACACACGCCGCGTGGGGTTTTTCAGTCGTTTTCCGCCGTAGCGTTTGAGCACGCCTCGAACGTCGTCGGGAAACAATGGGCGACACATGTACTCCCACGGCAAGAGATCACCGAGGTGCGGTTGGTCGCAGTTCACCGAAGTGGTTGCCGACATCACCGAGCAGCGCCGCTCCTCATGCCCCAACCCCAGGACGTGGCCGATTTCGTGAGCGGCGACGTGGATGAGGAAGTACCGGTCGCAGTTACGGTCGAGCATGATCCAGGCGTTGAGAATGGCTCCTTTGGTGGCACGCCCGGCCTGGTTCTTGTTCGAACCGCACGGGGCACCCTTCTTCGCCGGGAGGCGCCGCACGACAACATCGACGGGGCCCTTCGTGACGAGGCGAAGGCGCATGCGCATGCCGCTGCGATTCCACTCCTTCATCGCGGTGAGCACCGGGGCACGCAGCGCAGGGTCGTTGACCTTGATGGTCACCACGTTGATGGGCCACTTCGGACCGACGAAGACATAGCCATCGGCACGCCCCGCCGTCGTCATCGTGCCAAGACCCACCAGCACGAGCGCTGCGACGAGATGCGTGCGACGGAGCGTGGGAAACAGCCTCATCGCAGAAAACGACCCTTTTTGCGGACTTCGGCGAAGCCTTTCAGATGAATTCCCACCCTTCAAGGTCAACAACAGTGGAATCCGCATGCCCGGCCCTCATCGATCGGCGCCACGATGGCGCCACACCGCAACAATTGGCGGTTGCGCTACTCGAGCTCGACCACGAGACTCTCGACTGATGCGCCGATATCGCCCACACTGCGATCTGCCATCGACGCATCCGACCCGTTGTGCATGCAGAAAGGTCACGAGATGAATCGTCGTTTTCGTTCCCCGGTTCGGTGGTGCTTTGCGGTTATCGCCGCGCTGTCTTTGGTGGGCGCGACCAGCGCCGTCGCCGGCGGTAAGCACCGCGCAGACGTTGAGCTTCAACTCCTGACCTTCAATGACTACCACGGCTGGTTGGAGCCCCCCACGGGGAGCGACGCAACCCTGGGCCCCGTCCTCGATCCCACCGCCACGCCGGTCGGTGGGGGTGAGTACTTGGCCACCACGCTCGCCGCGCTTCGCGGCACGGCTCGCTATTCACTCACTGCGACCGCGGGCGATCTCATCGGCGGCACCCCGTTCTTATCGGGTCTGTTCCACGACGAGCCGGCAGTCGAGTCGCTCGAGGCGATGGGGCTCGACGTCTCCAGTGTCGGCAATCACGAGTTCGACGAAGGCCTCACCGAGCTTCGTCGCATGCAAAACGGCGGATGCCACCCACTTGACGGCTGCTACAACCCCGAGCAGCCCTATGACGGCGCCGACTTCCCCTGGCTCGCGGCGAACGTCGTCGAGGAAACCACCGGCCAGACGGTGCTTCCCGGCACATGGGTGAAGCGCATTGGTGGCGTCAGGGTCGGCTTCATCGGTATGACGCTGGAGGGAACCCCCGCTTTGGTCGCTCAGTCGGGCATCCGTGGGTTGCAGTTCCAGGATGAGGTGGAGGCGGCCAACCGTGCGGTCCGCAAGCTCAAGCGGCGCGGCGTCGAAACCATCGTCGTGCTCATTCACGAGGGCGGCCTGCAGACCGGTACGTATGGGCAGTGCACCGGCATCAGTGGACCCATCGTGCAGATTGCCGAACAGCTTCACCCCGAGATCGACTTCATCGCCAGCGGTCACACCCACCAGCCCTACATCTGCAACATCCCCGACCCGGCCGGCAAGCCGCGCATGGTGACATCGGCGTCGTCGTTCGGTCGTGTCGTGACCGAGTCGCGCATCACGATCAACCGGCGTACCGGCGACGTTCGTCGCGGGAGTGTCAAATCCACCAACCACCTGGTCACGCGCACGGTGGCCAAGGACCCGGCACAGACGGCCATCATCGCGAAGTGGACGGCACTCGCCGCTCCCTTGGCGAACCGAGTTGTTGGCTCCGTTACCGCGGATATCCGTCGGTCCAGCGGTCGCGACAGCGAGTCCTCGCTGGCGAACCTCATTGCCGACGCCCAGCTCGCTGCCACTCAGGCACCGGGTGACGGGGGAGCACAGATCGCCCTGATGAATCCCGGCGGTGTGCGCGCCGACGTGACGTTTGCCGCCACCCCCACCATCCCAACCGATCGCGACGGGACGGTCACCTTCGGTGAGGCGTTCAATGTTCAACCGTTCGGCAACACGCTCGTCACGATGAACCTCACCGGCGCTCAGGTCGAGGCGGTTCTGGAAGAACAGGCCATCGCCACACGCAGTCGTCCGGTGCTCATCCTGGGGATCTCGCGTGGGCTGACGTTCCGCTATTGCAGTGGCTGCCCCTTCGGCGCGCGGATCGACACTGTGGCACTCAACGGTGTCGCCATTGATCCCGCAGCGTCCTACCGAGTGACGGTCAACAGCTTCCTGGCCGACGGTGGCGACGATTTCCGAACCCTCATTCAAGGAACAAACCGTTTGGGCGGTGGGGATGACCTTGCGGCTCTCACCGCGTACCTCGGTGCCAACTCCCCGGTCGTTCCTCCGGCAACGGATCGCATTACCGAAGTCACCACCCCGTAGTTCGCGGTTGCATCGGCCCTGACGTGACGCTGTCGTGTCAGGGCCGGACTGACCGGGAGGAATGCGGATGGCCGATTTCCGCGACAAATCGGTCCGAGGGTGCGTCATTATGGCGTTGTGCTTCCTCCGGTCGAACAATGCATGCGGGCCTGCGAAAGTCGCGACACGCGGTTCGATGGATGGTTCATCGTCGGCGTCACGAGCACGGGCATCTACTGCCGCCCATCGTGTCCCACTCCGGTGAGGCCCAAGCGTACGAACATGCGGTTCTATGCGTCGGCCGCCGCCGCACAACGCGCGGGCTTCCGCGCGTGCAAACGCTGTCGACCCGATGCCTCTCCGGGTTCCCCGGCCTGGTCGGTGCGTTCGGACATTGTCGGTCGTGCCCTGCGCCTCATCGCCGACGGTGTGCTCGACCGTGATGGCGTGTCGGAAGTGGCCCGTCAGTTGGCCATCTCCCAACGTCACCTGGGACGGCTCCTGACGAGCGAGGTTGGGGCCGGCCCGCTGGCTTTGGCTCGGGCTCAGCGTGCTCAAACCGCTCGCACTCTGATCGAGACGACCGACATGCCATTCAACGCGGTTGCGTTCGCAGCGGGATTCTCCAGCGTGCGGCAGTTCAATGACACCGTCCGCGAGGTCTTTGCGACGACTCCGCGGGCGCTGCGAAAGGGGCGGGCGCCCGAGGCCTCGCAGGAGAGCGCGCCGGTCATTTCACTTCGGTTGGCCTACCGCCGGCCTTTCGCCGTCGCGTCGCTCGTGTCATTCCTGGCCGATCGCGCCATCCCCGGAGTGGAGGTGGGAAACGCGACGAGCTTGCGCCGCACCCTGCGTCTTCCTCATGGCGATGGTCACGTCACGTTGCACGTCCTTGACGACAGCGTTCAGTGTCAGCTTGCTCTGGCAGACGTCTCCGACACTCAGGCGGCTGTACAACGGTGCCGGCGGCTTCTCGATCTGGATGCCGACCCGGTGGCAATCGACGAGACGCTCGGTCGCGACCCGTATCTACGCGAATTAGTGCGCCGGCGCCCCGGCCTGCGTTCGCCCGGCAGTGTCGATCCGACCGAGGCCGTCACGCGTGCGATCGTGGGTCAGCAGATCTCGGTGACGGGAGCACGAACCATTCTGGGACGACTCGTGGCAGCTATCGGGACCCCGATGGCGGGCGGCCCCGAGGGCCTCACACACACATTTCCCACCGCGGCGGCCATCGCCGAGGTCGCCGACAGCGAACTTCCCATGCCAACAGCGCGTCGTCACGCACTGAGGGAAGCATGCCGCGGAATCGCGGATGGGCACATCCTGCTCCACGCCGGTGCCGACCGAAATGAGGCCCGACGTGCCCTCAGCGCCATTCCCGGTATCGGCCCATGGACGGCCGAGTACGTCGCAATGCGCGCACTCGGCGACCCCGACGCTTTCCCCGCCTCCGACCTCGGCATCCGTCACGCGCTTGCCGCACGGGGAATCGGGACGTCGCCTCGCGAGATCCGCGAGGTGTCGGAAGGTTGGCGACCGTGGCGTTCCTACGCCACCCATCACCTCTGGAACCACCTAGGAGCGAAATGATGCTGTACCGAACCACCATGACCACGCCCATCGGCGAGCTCGTGCTCGTCGCAAGCGACGCCGGGCTCCGCGAGATCCAGTTGCCGCTTCCCTCGCGTCTCCGTCCCGCGATCGGGACCACCGAGGCCCCCGACCACCCGGTGCTTGCTGCCGCGCGTACCCAGCTTGGCGAGTACTTTGGCGGCAAACGGACGGCCTTCAAACTCCCAACCGATGTCGATGGGACGGCGTTCCAGCACTCCGTGTGGGATGCCCTGTGCGACATTCCCTTCGGTTCGATCGAAAGTTACGGCCAGCTCGCCCAACGGGTGGGAAAGCCGAGTGCTGCGCGGGCGGTGGGAGGCGCGAACGGTCGCAACGCGCTTCCCATCGTGGTGCCCTGCCACCGAGTCGTTGGTGCATCGGGCGCGCTCACCGGATATGCGGGACCCGACGAGGCCGGCATCACGATGAAGCGCTGGCTTCTGAACCATGAGGGTGCCGAGATCACGGCGGTGAGTCACCAACAGGCGCTTCCAGTGACATAACCGCGGGTTTGCGCGGAACGAGGTGACTCGACGTTTCTTGCGCGGGAAGGTAAGAATCGTGCGGCCTCAGACGAGGTACGAGTGAACGAATCTCTCGAGGGGAGCACGACATGCGGGGACAGAGACGACTACTGGGAACCATTGGGCTGTGCCTGGCGCTCACATTGGCAGTCGCTGGCGGCGCGGTCGCCAGTGGCAAGGGCAAAGACAAGCAACGGGACAAGGGATCGAAGAGGGGCGGTGCAGTGACCGCAACGATCGCATTGCCCGGAGAGGGAATCTTCCCCGAGGGCATCGCGGCCAAGGGCGGCTACATCTACACCGGCAGCGCGGCCGACGGACGCATCTTCCGTGCGCCGCGCCGTGGCACCACTGGTGAACTTCTCGCACCCGCGGGCGACCAGGGCCGCACCGCCGCCATTGGCATGAAAATCGACCGCAGTGGGCATCTCGTCGTCGCCGGCGGCCCCACCGGCACCGTCTTCGTCCTCGATCGGAACACGGGCCAGACCCTGGGCAAGTTCGCGCGGCCTACGGCCGGGGCCTACGCCCCGGGCACTCCCACGTTCCTGAATGACCTGGCAATCGCGAAGAACGGTGACGCGTACATCACCGACTCGTTCTCCGCAGTCATCTACCGCATTCCGGCGGCGAGCCTGGCCGCTCCCACCATGACCGGTGTCCTCGAGGAGTGGCTCACCCTCGCCGGAACGGCGATCGTCTATCAGAACGGTTTCAACCTCAACGGCATCGTTGCGTACAAGAACCGCACGCTGCTGACCGTTCAGGCGAACACCGGCAAGCTCTTCCGCATCCAGATTGGCTCGCGAGCCGTCACCGAAGTCGCGCTGAACGGCGCCGTCATCACCGGTGGTGATGGCCTGGTGCTGAACGACAACCGTCTGTACGTCGTGAACAGTGGCGCGGTGGACGTGCTGAAGCTGAAGAAAAAGTTCCGCTCCGCGCGCCTGAAGACCACCATCACCGACGGGACGTTCGATTCACCGACCACGGCCGCCCTCCACAAGGGTCGGCTCTATGTCGTGAACTCCCAGTTCGGCAAGCGTGCCGCCGGCACCGCTGCGCCCCCGTTCACCGTTTCGGTGGTGAAGCTGGGCAAGGGTCGTAACTAGTCGAATCTGCGTTGGCCGACGGCCGGGGGCCCCGCCCTCCGGCCGTCCTGCCCTCGGCGCTCCCGGGGATCGGCCCGCTACAGTCTGCGGGCGTGAACCTCCCGATCTCCATCCTCGATCTCACCCCGGTTCCCTCGGGTCGTACTGCGGCGGACGCTGTGGCCAACAGCATCGACCTGGCACGGCAGGTCGACGGATGGGGCTACCATCGGTACTGGCTCGCGGAGCACCACAACACGCCTGGTATGGCCTGCCCGGCACCGGCGGTGATGATCGGACACGTTGCCGCGGCGACCTCGAACATCCGCGTGGGGTCCGGGGGAGTGATGCTTCCGAACCACAGCCCGCTCCACGTGGCCGAAACATTCCGTTTGCTCGAGACGCTCCATCCGGGGCGCATCGATCTGGGTATCGGTCGTGCGCCGGGGACCGATGGTGTCACCGCTCACGCTTTGCGGCGCGGCAACGATGGTGCCGATTTCCCGAACCAACTGGCCGAGCTGTTTGCCTTCACTTCTGACGGATTCCCGGATGACCATCCGTACCGAACTGTTGCCGCCCAACCCGCGGAGGCGACGCTGCCACCGGTGTGGATCCTCGGCTCCAGCGACCATGGTGCCCAGGTGGCCGCCGCATTTGGGCTTGGGTTTGCGTTCGCGCGCCATCTGAACCCTCGGGGCGCCGCAGAAGCACTTCGCATCTACCGCGACGGTTTCCGACCGTCAGTGTGGCTTTCCGAGCCGCGGGCCATTCTCACCGTCTCGGCGGTCTGTGCCGACACCGAGGACGAGGCAGAGCGCTTGGCCCTGTCCCTCGGGCTCGGGGTGGTCCGCATGCGACAAGGGGCGCCGGGCAAGCTTCCCAGCCCGGATGAGGCTGAGGCCCATGAGTGGACCGAGTGGGAGCAGGACCAGCTTCGTCGCTATCGCCGGGCTCAGGTGTTGGGAACTCCCGCACGCGTGCGGGACCAGCTTGCCGAGATTGTCGACGCGACAGGGGCCGACGAGATCATGATCATGACATCGGTCCACGACCATTCGGCGCGCATCCGTTCGTATCAGCTCATCGCCGACGTGATGGACCTCGCCCCGCTCCCGGTGATCGCCGGCTAGCGACCCACGGTTGCCTGGATAAGGCGCTCCAGTCGTTTCGCACGACGATCATCGGCGCCCACGATCCGCCCTGTCCAGAGGCGTGCCTCGACGACATCGATCTCTTGTGCCGTCACAAAAAGAATCTGTTCGATGTCAAGCCAGTCCTTGCGTCGATCAAAAACGGCTTTGCACACGACGAGATGCTCCGGAGCGAGGATCGGAATAGTGCGATCACCGAACGGAACTGACCGGATACGTTTCCGGCATGCCGTGTGGAACGGATCGTAGGAAAAGAACGCATCGATCGGGGTGCGGCCCCACCGCACGCGCACGTGCCCGTCGCGCGTCGCCAAAGCCATGAGTTCCGCGCGATCCACGGTGGCTCCCAACACCGCGAAAGCATCAAACACACGTCCTGCGCGGCGTGGTGCAACGAAGACGTTGACGTCGACATCGATTGTGGCCCGCGGCTCGGCATAGTAGGCAAGGGCGAGGGCACCCCCAAACGCGTGCGCGACCCCGGCCGAAGTGAGGGCATCGTCCACCTGGATGATCTTCTCATCAAGGGTGGGTTCGGCGTTCACGCCCGAGATGATGCGATGCGCGGGTAACGACGACCCGCCGGTGTGCGCCGCGGCGGCAAGCGATCGGTCATGCGCAACAGATCACGCAGCGTGTCGCCACGCTCTCGCGGGGTTGCTCCCAACCACTCCACGAGTGGCGGGATGGTGTCCGGGAGGGGGGCGTTGTGTGAGCCCAGCTCACCACGAAGCGCTTCGGCGAACACCTCCGGCAGACGCTGACCGCCTCCCAGCTCGGTCAGAAGACGCCACGCGAGGCGAACGACAGGCTCCGGTGGTGCTTCCGGAACTCCTTGCGCTTGGGCACGAGCAACGACGACGGCACGATTAAACGGTCGCGTTGCTCGCGCCTCGGCATGGGCAAGCACGTCATCCGAGAGGGAGCGAAACGTGGCCAGCGTGCGAGAGCGTGGACCCGCGGGGGTCGAGACGCTCTCACGAACCTCAAACCGACCGTCACTCCGGAGGACGACGTACGCCATAGTGGGCAAAATACCACTACAACGACCACCTGCCAACATCTGATACACACCCGGCATGAAACGCACTCCCCTCGTGGTCGTCACGCTCGTCGTTCTCGGTGGCGGAACCCTGCCCTCTTCGCTGGTTGGAGCTGACGATCGCCTGCCGGATCTGGTCCAAGAACCTCCGTCCGACATCCAGCTCACGCGTGTTGGCGGTCGAGACCTGCTGGGCTTTCGCTCCGCGGTCCACAACGCGGGCCCAGGAGCGCTGGTCATCGTCGGGAGTCGTCCCAACCGGTCCGTTCGGGATATGCGCGCGGACCAATTGATTTCACAATCTGACGGTTCCACCCGGCGGGTGAGGGCCGTGGGCTTCGTCCGGTACGTCCCGTCGCCTGATCACTCGCACTGGCACTTTCTGCCCTTCGAGCGCTATGAGCTATTTCGTGAAGGCAGCGCAACCCGCGTGGTGCGCGATCGCAAGAGCGGGTTTTGCCTCGGTGATCGCTATCGGGTCGAGTCGGTCACCGCGGGGGCCGTGCCCGCCAAGTACGTCGGACGTTGCCAGTTGAACCGGCCGGGGCGATTGAGCCTGACGGAAGGGATCTCTGTGGGTTGGGGTGACGACTACGCCGCGTATCTTGAAGGGCAGTACGTCGACGTGACCGGCCTCCCGCTGGGGCGCTACCGCCTCGTCCACACGGTGAATGCCGGGGGTCGCATTCTGGAGGTCGATCGCACGAACAACGCGAGTGAGGTGGCCGTGCGGTTGTCGCGCGGTGCGAGTGGCCGTCTTCGAGTGGCGGTCGTCGCGCCTGAGGTGGCGAGGTCGGCGGCCGCGGCAGCGTCGAGGATGTAGGTCGTCCCTGCTCGGCGGAGCATGCTGGCCGGTAGCGCCGGGTCGGGCGGTCCGAGCGAGGCCACCACGGCGGCGGCCTTCCCGGCTCCGGCGGCAAGCACGATCCGGGTGGTGGCGGCATTGATGACGGGAAGGCTAACGCTCACACGACTGGGGGGCGGTTTGGGAGCGTCGTTGACGGGAATGGCGTTTGGGGCGTCGGATGCGAGGCCCGGCGAATACGGAAAGAGCGACGCGACGTGGCCGTCCTCGCCCAACCCCAAGAGCACAACGTCAAGGACCGGAATGCCGTGCGCATCGTGGACGACAGCATCAGCCAGTTCGTTGGCGTAGCTGGCTGCGGCATCCGCGAGGGCACGTTGGGTCGGCACGAGGTGCAGGTTCGCGCGGGGAATATTGATCTTCGCGATGAGACTCTTTGCAACCATCGCGGCGTTAGCGTCGGGATGGTCAGGCGGTACGTGCCGCTCGTCACCAAACCACAGGTGCACTGAGGACCAGTCCGCGACCAAGTGAGCCAGGCGGCCGTAGGCGGCATGTGGCGTCGTGCCGCCGGCAAGAAGCAGGTGGGTTGGGCCGCTACGGCGCAGAACCTCCGCAATCATTCGGGCCGCGAAATCGGCGGCATCGGCGGGAGTGGGGAGGACCTCAACCGTGACGTCGCTCGAGGAGGGCTCCTGGGTCATTGGCGGGCCAGCAGTGCCGCACGGTAGCGAAGAAAGACGAAGTCATCCTGCACATACGTCGCGTGAAGTGAGAACGCGCGCTGGGTGGGCAGTTCCGATTCGTTGACCAAGCGGGGTCCGGTCCCACCGGCAATCTGGGGGGCAACCGACAGGCAGAGTTCGTCAATCAGGCCCGCTGCCGCCAGGTGTGCATTGAGTGTGGGGCCGCCTTCGCACACCACCAACGCCGCGCCACGGTGACCCAGGAGAGCGATCGCCTGACCGATATCGACGGACTCCTTCCCGGCCACGATCACGTCAGCATGTGTGCCCGCAATGGCGACAGCTGCGGCGGGGGCAGTTTGTGTCGTGATGATGATGGGCCGTTCGGTCGCCTCGGAAAAGAACGGTGCGTCCCAGTCGAGGTTGAGGCTCCGGGAGACAACGGCGATGGGAGGGAGGGCGGTCATTCCGTCGGTACGTCGTGAGGCCACAAGCTCTGGTGTGAGGCGAGCCGGCCCGTAGCCCTCGGCGCGGATCGTCTTTGCGCCAACGAGGACCACATCTGCGAGCGAGCGGTTTGCCAGATACACCTCGCGATCCGCCGGTCCACCAAGTCCGCCGGAGCGTCCATCAACGGCAATCGTTCCGTCGATGCTCTGCACCATCACCACGCGAATCGACGGTCGGTCGAGCGCGGCGAGACCATCGGCGTATGCGTCACGCACCGAGTCGACGGGAGCATAGTGGGGGAAGACCTGCAGCATCCGGGGCCTCCGGTCGGGGTGAGCTAGTTGCCGGGTGCGGGAGCGAACGTCACCGTGACGGTCTCGAACCCAAGGGACCGCAGGAGTGTCTCCAGCATCTTGCGGGTGTTGGCCTCCGCCTGTGCCCGCAGTTGCGGGTCGGCTGTTGCGGCCTCGCGCAGCTTCCGCTCGGCGAGCAGCAACACCTCCCGTTCGTCCTCGCCGTCGCCGATGAGCGAGCCGATGCGATCGATGACGCCGCGCTTTCGGTCCACCAAGGAGCTGCGCTTCAGATCGACTTTCGGTTCGAACAGCTGGGACGCGGGGAGGATGATGGTGGCGCGTTTACGGTCCTTGTCGACGGTGACGCCGTTCGGGGCGATCTTGCCGAAGTCAACCCCCGCATCGACGTTGCCGGCGGCCACGAACAGGGTCCGCTCGCCCTTGATGAAATCGGGGACGAACCGCGTGTCCTTCTCCAAGTCGATCACGAGTTGGAGGTTGGCCGATGCCGCCCGGTACTGGCCGATGTTTTCAATTGATTTCAACACCGCCGGTTGGCTGCGATCAACGTCCCTCGTCGTAAACGGGTTGAGGGAACCCGGCAGGAGACTGACCAGCCACAGCACCAGCACGAGGCCGAGCAAGATGACGATCGCTGTCTTGGCGTGTTTCAGCGTCTTCACTCAGCCAGCATATCCCCCGCCCCTGGCGCAGCGAATTTGCGGCTCGCTAAGCGCTGCGGTGGGCCACGCTGACGGTTCCGTGGAGACCGGCGAGGCGCACGGCCCCGGCGATGGCCTCGGTACAGATCACGGCGATGCGACAACCGTGTCTGCCGATGCGATTTGCGATCGACATCAAAAGGCCGATTCCGGCGGCGTCGATAAAGATCACCCCGGTGAGGTCGAGGAGGACATCGCAGTCTCCGATGCGCCGATCCATCTGCTGCCGGAACTCCGCTGCCGTGTAAACGTCGAGAAATCCAGTCGCCCGAACGACGACGTGACCATCGGCTTCGTCCATGATCCGGGTTGTCAGCCGGTTGGCCGGCGGTGACGTCCTCGACGATGAACTCGGTGCAACTGCTGTGGCCATCCGCTTGCCTTCCTCCACGCACATGCTTTGCCGTCTCTTCTATTGTCGGCAATTGCACGGTGAACATGAGGAAGATGCGCGGAAACGAACCGGCAAGTAGCCTGCCGAATGTGGCGGCCACGCGAATCAACCATGTGAGCCTCAGCGCGCGAAACCTTACGGAATCCGTCGCGTTCTACGTCGATGTGCTGGGACTCGAATCAGTCCCCGCGCCCGACTTTGGTTTCCCGGTCGCGTGGCTGCGTTTGGGTGACACCCAGATTCATCTGTTCGAACATCTCACCCGTGAGCCGCCGATCTCTCACCACGTGGCCATCGAAGTGGATGATTTCCCGGCCGTGCTTCGCATCGTGGTGGAGCGAGGTATTGCCGATCACGACACATTCGGCCACTGGCTCTACCGGCTGCCTGATGGGGCCGCCCAGATGTACCTGCGCGATCCCGGCGGAAATCTCATTGAAGTGGACTACCCCAACGCGGGTGAGCTCGACCCCGAGCTCACCCGTGAGATACGGCCGCTACGTCTCCCCCAAACGGGTGATGCCGCCCTCGCGACTTTGTGGGTGCGCTAGGGCGCTCCGAAGGTTACGACTTGGGTGGGGCTGATCAGAAACAGCACCCGCTCTTCATCGGGGGAGCGAAACGGGTACGGCGACTGGTTGATGTATGCCTGCGATAGGGCATCGATCGATTCGGTGGCAAGGTGCCCGCGGTCGGGGTTCGACTCCTCGACGATTTCATCGACCTTCCCGTAGATCGTCACCCAGTGGTAGGGATTCTCGGGGTTGGTGATCTGAATCGTTACCCGGCCGTCGCGCCGCATGTGGCGGTCCTTCGCTCGGCCCTTGCCGGTGTTGATTTCCACGTGCTTCCCGTCGGGTGACGCACGAAACCACATCGGAGTGAGCTGGGCGCGACCGGACGTGTCGGTCATCCCCAACGTGATGTAGATGGGCTCATCGATGAGGCGGCGGTACTCAGGGGCAATGGCGTCCAGGCTGGTGGCCGGTGAGCGTGACTCAATCGCAAAGGCCTTGTCCGAGCCGGGGCCACCGATGGGGGTGATCTCGAAGCTCATGGGAACTCCTGTCGTCGCATGGTCGTAGTTGACGTTATGGGTCGCGGGCCGTCAAGATGCGCCGCGTGCCCACCGCAGCTGACACTACATCGGTCGCCATCATCGGGGGTTCTCTCGGTGGGTTGACAAGCGCCGTTCTCCTTCGAGATCTTGGCTATGACGTGCACGTCTACGAGCGGTCGGCAATGCCGCTCGCGGGATTAGGCGCAGGCATTGTTGTGCAGAAGGCCACCGTCCGGTACCTGATCGAGCGCCTCGGGACGCATCTCGACACCATCAGCGTCTCGGCAGAGCGACTGCAGTACCTCGGCCGGGACGGCGCCGTGATCTTTGAACGAACGAGCCCATATCGCTTCACGGCATGGAACACGGTGTACCGAGCACTCTTGGATTCACTGGGCGAGGAGCGCTACCACCTCGGTCACACGCTTGTCGGGTTCGATCAGGACCACGATGGTGTCGATGCGCGGTTCGCAAACGGCCACTCGACCCGCGTGGCGCTCCTCGTGGGGGTGGACGGGATTGCATCCACTATTCGCCGTCGACTTCTGCCCCACGTTCAGCCGGTGTACTCCGGGTACGTGGGATGGCGGGGGACCGTGACGGAATCCGATCTCACCCCGGCAACGTTCGCTGCTCTCGGTAACGCCATCACTTATGGGTTGGCCGAGCACAGTCACATCGTTGCGTACCAAATCCCCAGCGTCGACGGTCGACTTGGTCTTGGCGAACGCCTCGTGAACTTTGTCTGGTATCGCAACGTCGCCGAAGGTGCGGAGCTCGATGAGCTCATGACCGATCGCGACGGTTTGGTGCGTCCCTTGGCACTCCATCCCGGCATCGTTCAAGAGCGCTACGTCACGGCGATTCGCGCGACCGCCGAGGCCGTGCTTGCCCCCGCCTTGGCGGAGATGGTGACGCGCACTCCGCAACCGTTCGTCCAGACGATCGTCGACGTGGAGTCGCCGCGTATGGCGTTTGGGCGCGTGTGCCTCATTGGGGATGCGGCTTTTGCCGCTCGACCCCACGCCGCAGCGGGAACCGCGAAGGTTGCCGAGAACGGGTGGACCCTGGCTGAGGCCCTTCGCGATGTCGACGGTGACGTCCCCGCCGCGCTTGCGGTGTGGGAGCCGGGGCAGCTCGCGCTCGGATCGCAGCTCGTCGCCCGTGCTCGTGATATCGGGAACCGTTCACAGCAGTTCGGCACGTGGGTGCCGGGCGACACTGACCTGCAGTTCGGGTTGTACGGGCCCGGGGAGTAGCCTCCGGCAATGCGCGCGACCGTTATTCACGGGCCCCGCGACGTTCGTCTTGAGAACGTCCCCGACGCCACCATCGTTGATCCGGCCGACGCCGTCGTCCGTGTCACTCACGCCTGTATCTGTGGCAGCGATCTTTGGCCGTATCGGGGTGAGCTTGCGATCTACGGCGTGGGCGGTCGAACGGGCCATGAGTTCATCGGCATCGTGGAGGACGTGGGCTCAGCGGTCACGACCCTGAAGCGTGGCGATCACGTCATTGCTCCGTTCGCCTTCTCCGACGGCGACTGCGAGTTCTGCTCGGCGGATCTCCACACCTCATGTGTAGCCGGTGGGTATTGGGGCGGGCGAAACGACGGTGGGCAGGGCGAGGCGGTTCGCGCTCCGCACGCCGATGGCACCCTCGTGCCGCTGCCACCCGAGATCGATCTGACGGACGGGCATCTTGTTGCCGAATTCGCGGCGCTGACTGATGTCATGGCCACCGGCCATCACGCGGCGGTCAGTGCCGGCGTTGGACCGGGCGATACGGTCGCTGTGGTCGGCGACGGTGCGGTCGGCTTGTGCGGAGTGCTTGCGGCGAAACGGTTGGGAGCCGAGCGGATCCTCATCCTCGGGCATCACCTTGAGCGACTCGACCTTGCCCACAGCTTTGGTGCGACGGATCTCATTACCGAGCGTGATGGTGAGGCCGTGGCACGTGTGCATGAGCTCACCGTCGGCGGAGCGCCCAAGGTGCTCGAGTGCGTCGGCAATGAGGCGTCGTTCAACACGGCGATACGTGCATGTCGACCGGGCGGAATCGTCGGTCACGTCGGCGTGCCGGTACTTGGCAACATCGACTTGCTCGACGCGCATATGCGTAACGTCGGTCTTCTCGGTGGTGTCTGTCCAGCACGGGCCTACATTCCCGAACTTCTCACCGATGTCCTCGCTGGCCGGCTCGACCCCTCGCCGGTGTTTGATCTGGTGGTTGATCTCGAGGGCATCCCCGAGGGCTACGCGGCGATGGATGAGCGCCGCGCCATCAAGGTGCTGGTCGACACCGGAGCGTAGGTCACGGTGAGGGCTACCCGGTAACCGGGACGTTGCCGACCGCGGCGACGCGGACGCGTGCAGTGGTGTGCGCACCGGACACGCCACCGACGGCGATAGTGGCGGCATCGATGCGCCGAAGCCCGCGGGCGGCGGGATCAACCAGCGCCGTGAGTGAGATGCTGCGCGACTGGCCGGCAGCCAGATCACCGACGTAGAAGCTCAGTGAGCGCGCTGTGTGGGCGGTCGTGATGCGCGTCAGCACCGAATCACGACGTGGTAGCGAGACGGTGACGACGACGTTTCGCGCGGTGACGCCGGCCCGATTGCGGACCGTGATGGCATACGGAGCGACCTGACCCGCCCTCAGGCGCTGCGGCGCGCTGATGCTCACTGACAACCGGCCCCGTGGGGCAGAGGTGCTGGCCACGATGTTGGTGGCGTCGGCGGGCGTCGCGTCGAGCTGGTCCATTGTTGCGGTGCCGACGGTCTCAATACGGTCGTTACGGGTGGAGCGCACGACGACGGCGACGGTTGCGACCTCATCCTCCGCGAGGCCAGCGAGAGAACAGGTCAGGGTGCGGGTTTGGCCGCTACGTGAGATCGCGCACGTTCCGGAGGTTTGGGTCACCGTGAGAATCTGCGCGCCGGTGATGCGGAGCACGCCGCGTACGCTCGTCACCGGCCCGGCGCCGGTGTTGGTGATGATCATCGTGATTGCGGCGGGGCGACCCTGTACGGTCGGCGTAAGTCGCGACGAGTGAACGGTCAGTGCGATGTCGGACGTGCCATTCGCGCCGGTCACCGTCGTGGTGGTTGTGGCGGCGTTGTTGGCCGGGGCCGGGTCGGCTTCGGTCGCTGACGCGGTTGCTGTCGCGGTGCGTGAACCGGGCTGGGTGGGTACGGTGACGATCGTGACGGTCGCCGAGTTGGTGGAGGCAATCGCGCCGAAGGTGCAGGTCACCGTCAGCGCGCTCACGCCACAGGTGCCCTGACTGGGCACCACCTCCGAAACCGTCGTTCCGGCGGGGAGGGTGATGGTGGTCGTTGCGCCGGTCGCGCCATTCGGGCCGTTGTTGGTTACGCGAGCGAGGTAGGTGACGGCTTGTCCGACGGCCGCCGGGTCGGGGACGTCGGTGAGTGTGAGCGACAGGTCGGCGCTCGAGGGGACGCCGGTGATCGTCGCATTGCCGGAGAACTCGGATGTTGCGCCGAAGGAGGTGGAGGTTGCCGTCAGTTGTGAGCCGGCACCCGGGGCCGCGGGAAGCGCGGCCACAGGAATTGTGAAGCGGAAGGCGTTGGTTGTGTCCGTCCCCTGCGCCAGCGCGTTGATCGCTCCGGGGCCGTAAGTGGCCGCCGATGTGTCGGTGTCGGTGCCGCTCCCTTCAACGACCGACGTGAGATAGGTCTGGCCCTCGCCAAAGCCCGAGGCATCGGGGGCCGCGACGAACAGCTCGATGATCGCGCCGGGTCGTGCGAACCCGGTCACGACCAGATCGCCCCCCACTCGCGTCGCCGAGGTGACGATGGGGAAGTTGGCGAGCCCGTTCCCACCCGCGTCGGCGTCGTTGACGTCGTTGACGGTCGCATACGGCGCCGTGCCGCGGGTTTGACTGTTCGCGGCGACAAGGAGGTCGATGCCGATCTGTCCGGTGGCGGCGCCACCACCGGCGTTGAGGATCGTTCCGTTCGCGAAGACCGAGTTACGGGTGATGCGGTTGGCCCCAGCCGCGCTGACGACCAGGATCCCGGCGCCGTAGTTGGCCGTGATGACGTTGCGGTCCGCCAAGTTCCCGTTGCCTTGAAGCCGAATCCCGAAGGTCTCGGCAGCGGCATTGTTGAGCACGCCGTTTCCCTGGACCGTGTTGTTCTCAAAGGCGTTGGGTCCTGCGGTTGTCGCCGGGGCGTCGATGCCGCCGCCACCGTTCGCCGCGAAGAGATTCCCTCGAACCGCGTTGTTGATCGACGCGGCAGCTTCCAACGTGAGGCCGTTGGCGGTGTTCGACGTCACCGCGTTGCCACGCACTTCGTTGCCGGTCACTGTCCATCCGGTGGCGGTCCCCCGTATGGCGATGCCGCTGAACGCTGCAAAGGAGACGATGTTGCCACTCAACGTCCCATTGTCCGGTCCGTTGGCCACGATCCCGTTGCCGCCGGTCCGCTGAGCGACGGTGGTCGGCAGCGTGGGAACGGGTGCCGGGGCCGGTGGCGCACCCAGAAGGTTGCCGATGATTCGAACGCCGGTGAGGTTGGTGGCGTTGCCGACACGGATGTCGCCGGTGGTGGTGCTGTTGCCGAACCCGTGAATTGCCAGGCCACGGATCTCGACGTTGTTTGCGGCGACATCGAGGCCGATGGTGAGGTTGCCGTTGTCCCGAATCACGATCTCGGGTGCGGCGAGTTGCGGCAGGGGGAGACTGTCGACGCCGACGCTTCCACCGGTACCGAGCGTGAGGGCGTTCGTGTTACCGGCGGGGCTCGTCGCTTGGGTGGTCCCGTTGACGATGGTGCCGATCCGGTTGAGTGCCGGCAAGAGCGTCCCCGGCGTGATTGCGAAAACCCCTGTCGCGGGTGTGAAGCCGCCATCTGTCGTGGGGATGGCAAAAGCAATGGTGTGGGGGGCACCGGCGGCGGTCGCGTTCACGGTCTGGATGGCGGCCCGTAACGAGCAGCGCACGGGGGCGGCCGTCGCGCACGCGCCAGTGCCGGCGGTCGCATCGGCCTGGTCGCCAGTGGAATCGACCACAAAGACGGTGGCGTGGGCGGCCGTGGGAACAAATGCCACGATTCCCAGCGTAAGAAGCACTGCCCAGCGATGTTTCATGCCGCAACGGTATCAACGGTGTCGGCCGTGACCGCGGTGGTGGGGGGCACGACCCCCACGCGAACCGACCGATGGTCAGTCCTTGTCGGGGTCGCGCTCGTCCGGGCTCGCCATCACGACGATCCGCGGACGCATCCGACGGGTGATCTCGACGGTGCCGTCGAGGTGCCCCAGTACGGATGCCAAGGGGCGATACACGTCCGGCGCTTCATCGAAGCCGCCGCCGCGGAGGGTGATCCCGGCGGTGGTCTCGGCGAAACGGTCGGACGTGATGGCTCCATCGACACGCACGCGCTTGCCGTCCACCTTGCGGTAGCGACCGGTGGCGGCGGTACGGCTCATGACGCGTCCGGCGCCATGGACCGTGCTCCACAACGTGACCTCGGCGCCCTCGGTTCCCGTCACGACGACCGCCATGTCGTTCATGGAACCGCCGACGAAGCTCGTCTGGCCGGGGTGGGCTGGGGTCGCGCCCTTTCGGACAACCCACAGGCCATGCTCCTGCCAGGCGCAGTTGTGGTGGTTGTGCACGGTTTCGGTGGGAAACCCCGCACCAAGTATGCGAAGCACCTGCTCCACGACAAGGCGAGGTTCCTCGTATGCGTATTCGCCGGCCAACTCCATCGCGTTGACGTAGGCATCGAACAGGGCCGGTGATCCCATCTTGGTGATCACCGCCGCCTCGACCATCATTCCGTCTTCGCCCCGCACGCGTCGAGGAAGTACGTTGCGGTCTTGTGGCCAAGGCCACGCGACGCGAAGTGGGTCGCCACCCACGCATCGCCGTTCTCATCCTCGAGCACGTCGACGTAGTGGTTGCCGGATCCGACGGTGCCACGCTGCGTGGCGGCCATGCCCTTCAGTCCACGAAGCGCTCCGGGGAGATCCTCCCAACGCTCATCGTGAAGCACGGCCGCGTCAACCGGGTCAGGGTTCGTACGACCGATTCCGGAAGCGACCTTGCGTTCGATCTGGGTCGCGATCGTCTCGGCGTCCGGGGCCAATCTTTGCCCACGAAATCCCGGGTGTTGACCGCCATCACCCCACAGCCGATATCGAAACCGACCCCACTGGGGCTGATGGTGTCCTCGTACGCCACGACCCCGCCAATCGGGATCGCGTAGCCGAGATGCCCGTCGGGCATGAGCACCGCCTCGCGCACCAAAGGCAGTAGCGGCCACCGTTGAACACTTCCGGCTCGGCGATCCTCATCGGCGGCACCAGCCTCGTCCACCTCGAAACTGCCGACCTGACGAAACGGTTCGTCATGCCATTTGACCGTCGTCGCCGGCCACTTGGCACAAAGATGTCTCAATTGTGCGCGGATAGTTTTACGGGTCAGGTGTTGCGCTGTAACAGTCGTCCGGGCAGCCTCGCGGTATGGGAAAAGAGGCGACTCAGATAGGAGAGGGAACCATCGACCCGGCGGAGGGTGCGTCGGAAATCTGCGCAATTTGTTGCCATGGGCGTTCGGCGTCACGTGCCGCGTTCCGGCTCACCCGTGGCGTCGTGGTCGTTCTGTGTTCGCGGCATCGAGCTTCCCGCTACCTCCGCTCGCCGGTCGGGTGAGGAGTTCACCACCCGCCTGGAAACCATCTGGCGCGCGAATGGGATCGCCACGAAGCGACGCCTTGGGGCGCTCGACGACCATCGAGAACGATGCTCGCGCGATGAGGCGCCAAGTGGTCCCGGGTCGTATTCCTGGCCTCGGCTTCGGGTTGAAGCCGAGGTGCGCTTTGCCCGGGGTGAGGATCCATCGTCCGTCATCTGTGAACTTCGTGGACGGCATCGGTCAGATGTGGCGACGGTGCCTTCGGTGCGCACGATGCGCCGCTGGCACCACCAGCGTCGCTGGCTGGTGACATCCACCGAGCACGATCCCGTTCGAGCGGACAGTTCCCACCAATCGTCGCAGGTTCCTTCTCCAAAGCGACGCTGGCGTAAGTTGCCGCGGATCGAGGTTTTCGGTCCGTATAGCGAGGAACGTGCGCTGGGCGCTTTGGCGTCGTTCGTCTTTGAGGACAGGCCGCCGTACGACGAGAGGGCCGGCCTTGGGAGGAACTCTCGTCGGCGAGCGCCATAGCTTGTTCCGCAGTTGCGCGGGCGGGAGTCGAACCCGCTTCTCGAGCTCATGAGACTCGCGAGATTGCCGTTTCTCCACCGCGCGGTGGCGCGGCCCGCCCGCTGTGACTCGGGCGGACCGCTGGTGGGGTGCGTGCCGGTCTGTTCATCCGGCAGGGGGTGACGCGCGCGTTTAGGCGGCGTCGGGACCGTCACGACCGAGGGCGTGCTGATAGGTGAACGGCGATGCGTTCTCCTCACCATCGGCTGATGCGACGGACGGGTTTGCGGCCTTGCGCTTGGCGCGCAGAAGGTCGGCCCGGTGGCGTCGGGCGACCTCGAGGTCGCGGACTTTGCTGTCGGCCACCAACGAGAGGTGCCGCAGCGGGTTGATTTCGCTCACGGTGAGCTCCTTCAGTGGTGATCGCGGCCCACGCCAGGGGACGTGGGCCGGGAGCGGACCGCCGCTCCGCTGATCAACCCCACCGGGGATCAGCGTAACGGCGAGGCAGCCGTGAGCAACTCACGCGACTCGGGCTCACCCATGACGGTGCGCCGCGTCGATCGCGGACGAAGATGATGTGGTCACTCCCCGTATGGGGTGTGCGATGTTCATGCCACTCGCCCTCCCTTCGACCCTGGATCACTCGCCGCCGCGTGTGCGTGCCGCGGCTCGGTGTCGTCGTGGAGGAGATTTGGAGCCCGACGCCCGCCGGTCGGCGGGGGCCTTTCTCACATGGGCGGGGCCTCGATTGAATCGGTACGACGTCTCACGCTGAGCATCACCTGTACTGGTTGGAATCAAGTTGGAGCAACAAAAAGGGCGACCAATTGGCCGCCCTTGTCAAGCTGGTCACTGTGCGGATTCGTTACCGCTGGTGCCTGTTGACAAGGGTTGGGATCGACGTACGACCACACGCGTTTTCCCACCGCTGAGGGCGGAGGGAGAAGGGGGCGTGGCTTTTGGCGTAGGTCATATTCATCTGTGGGTCGGCACGGTAGGGCACGGCGGCAGTGATTGCAAGTCGCGTGCTCCCGACGTTTCGTTTCCTCTAGATTCCGTCAAACAGAAACCGTTCCCTGGAGGTTGTCGATGCCGAGACTCAACGCACCACAGATGGTAACCAACAGTCGCATGCTGTACTTCACGTGGGTTCCCGCCGACCCCGCCGCAGTCCGTGCTTTGGTGCCGGCGAGCCTCGAGGTCGCCGAGAACGCCCAGTGCTTCATCAACCAGTACGTGGTGGACGGGGCCGACCAGACGTCTGGCTTCGAGCCCTACTCGTTGACATACGCCGGTGCCGACCTCAGCGGTCATAGCACGCCTGACGACGCCGTTCCCGGTCGCTGGTGGACGCACTACTACAACTCCAACGCCGAGATGCGTGAGTACGCCACCACGCGGGGAGTGCCCGCCACGCGCGGCGAGACTACCCTGGAGATTTCTGGCGGCGTCCTTACTGCGACGACCTCTTCCGATGGTACACCGATCATCCGCACCACCGTCACGGTGGGTGAGGACATCGCCGTGGTCGGTCGCGGGCAGCTGCGCTACCTCACCGAGATCGACGGCGTAATGTCGAGTGGTCTCTACCCGTTCGTTGCGGGGCTCGTGCAGCCGTGGGAAGTGACGAACATGGAGTTCCTCGAGCCGAACCACCCGTCCTACGCGCTTCGCCCGTCCGATCCGCTTACCGTGACGTGGGGCTTCTACTCTCCGAACGCGTCGTTCTGTTACCCCGGTGGCGAAGGCCCCGTGGGCCAGACCCCTTAAGCTCCGTGTGTTGCGCGGTGGCCCATGTTGGGCCACCGCGCGTTGCACCGACAACATCCGGTTTGGAGGCAACGATGGATGATCCGCTCGTCTCCCGTGATCTCAATACCTGGTTCGGGAAGGGTTTCGCCGCGGTCGGGCGCAGCTGGAAGGGCATGCTCGTCATCCAGATCATCGGGGCGATTGTGATCGGCGTGTTGTCGGCGATTCTCGGCCTCTGGGCTGAGAACCTCGTCGACCTCGAGGTGACGACCTCCGGTCGTGAGTTCGACTTCGCGCCCGGTCCCCTCATCGCGTCGGTCGTCATTTTCGTTGTGATCGCCATAGTGGTGCAAGGCGCCATCACGCTCGCGACAACGCGGGTGATCGTCGATGACGCCGCCGGCCGACCGACCGACCTTGCGGCCGCGTTCAGCCTCGCAAAGCGACGCGTTGCGCCGTGGCTCGGCTGGTCCATCGTCACCGGCCTTCTGATCGTGCTCGGCTTCATCGCGATCATCATCCCCGGCATCTGGCTGGGTGTCGTCTTTGGGGCGTCGATCCTCGGTGTTGTGGTGTTCGAACGGGCGAACCCGTTCGAGCGGAGTTTTGCCCTCATCAAGGGGATGTGGTGGTCGATCTTCGGCCGGGTTCTGCTCCTGCTACTCGGAACAGCCATCTACACGTTCATCGTCGACGGTATCCTCGAGTCGCTCGTCACGAACGATGAGCTCTCGAGTCGCGTTGTTGGGGAGGTCCTCAAAGCCGCTCTGTTGATCCCACTGACGATGCTCAGTGCCGCGCTTTACGTGATCACCTATGCCGAACTTCGCAATCGTGAACAGCCGGGCGTGACGTCGGAGGGCCTGGCGCAAGCGATGGACGCATAAGCTGCCTGGGCGATTCGCTAACGAGGGGTTAGCCGCTTCGCCTCCTCCACCAGCGCGCACAGGGTGTTGATGAGGCGGATGTCGTCGACGGTGCGGGGGGTGGCGTCGAGCAGCGCCGGGTTGCACACCAGGTATGCCAGGCACCGGGCGCGGCTGATGGCCACGTTCAGACGGTTGCGGCTGAACAGGAAACCGATATCGCGCGGCATGTCGTTGCCCGACGAGGTGGCCATGGAGAAGAACACCACCGCGGCCTCCTGCCCCTGAAACTTGTCGACGGTACCGACGGGCACGTCGTGGCCGATGACCGATCGCAGTACCCGTACCTGGGAGTTGTAGGGCGTCACCACCATCACATCACCTGGTGTCAGTGGCTGCGTGTGGCCCGCGGCATTCGTCCAGGGCCGGCCGACCAGGCGCGTGATCTCGTCGCGGATGGCCTCGGCCTCTTCACGCGAACTCGACGTGCGCCCGGTGTGGTGGACGGGGATGTGTCGAATGCCGGTGCCTGCTGCCGTGATTTGGCGAGCGCAGTCGGGGTGCGCCACCAAGCGACCGTCGTAGACCTCCCGGGAGATGAACGCGCAGATGTCGGGATGAAGCCGCCGGGTTGTCGTCAAGAACAGCCCGCGGTCGGTGGCTACCGTGGCCGCGCCGTCCAACAGATGCTCGAGCACTGACACCCCGGTGCCGTCGGGGTGGATGGCCTGAGCCACCTGAGGAAGTTGAAGCGGGTCGCCCAACAGAATGACGTTGCGGGCGCTGGTGCCGGCCGCCAGGGCATCGGCCAGGGACATCTGCCCGGCCTCGTCGATCACCAGCACATCCAGTGCCTGGTCCATGCAGGCGTCGGCAAAAAGCCACGACGTGCCCGCCACCAGTTCAAAGCCAGGATCGACGCATTCGGCAGTCTTGCCGACGTTCACGATCAGGTCACTGCCCTCGTAGGGGGCGTCGTCGTGGCTGCCGGCCTTACGGGCACCGCGGAAGGTGAGCCCGTCGTCGCGGGCGGCGTCGACCACCGAGTCGAGCAGGTTGTTGATGGCCTTGTGGCTTCCGCTTACCACCCCCACGCGCTGGCCCGCGCGGATGAGGGCGCAGATCATCCGCCCGCCGAGGTAGGTCTTGCCCGTGCCCGGCGGGCCCTGCACCACCAGGTGGCTGTGGTCGAGGCTCGTCGCCAGGCTGATCTGCTCGGCCAACTCATCCGTCTGGATTTCCCCGCCGGTCGGCCGGCTGCGAAACCGCGGCCGCTCGCCTCGCAGCACGCCCTCCAAGGCCACGTACCGGCCGTCGGCGTGGAGGATCGACTGCCCTAGTCGCGCGAGGGCGTCCTTCTGCGGCTCGGTGCCGATGGGCCCACCGGGGATGAGCGCAACGGGAAGCGGCTCGTCACGGCGCTTGGTGGAGCGGGCGATCGCGACCAGGCGCGCATCGTCGTCAACCTCCACCACGTTGACGCGCTTGCCCGTGGCGGGGTCGGTGAGGCCCCCACCAGGGCTCACCTTGTGGTCCTGCTCGGGGTAGGTGAGCCAGTGCTTGTCGCTCTGAGCTGTATGGCGTTCGGAGCCCCGGGCGGCGGGGGTGAGGTGGGCGAGAGAGGCGGTGTCGCGCACAAGCTCGTCGGGGTTGTGAGTTTGCCGGTCGTACCAGCGCCACCACTCCGGCCGTGCTTCGCGCCAGTGGTAGCCCATCAGGTCGGCCGAGAACCCGGGCAGCGAATCGTCACCCGATGCGTCCATCAGCTGCTCACGGATGGTGCGGCGCGCGGCCTCGGCGTCCGGCACCGGCTTGGGCTCAGCGGGCTCCTCGTCCTCACCGGCCGTGGTCCACCACGCCAGATCGGCCGGGCGCTGATCGACCAACCAGTCCCGCAGGGCGAGCGTGGCGAGTACGTCCTCTTCGTTGTATCGGGCGATCTGGTCGAGCATCGCCGCGTCAGTCCGCCCGCCGGCGATCCAATCTTCGTAGAGCACCACCGCATCGGCGCCCGACCCCACATCAGCGGCTCGGATAAACCCAGCCAGGTGTTCCACGGTCTTGAGGCTGTAGCTCGGGGCGCCCAGCACCAGCGCCTGGCGGGTGATGGTGAGCAGGTCGCAGAACACCTCCGCGCGCAGTAGATCGTCGATCTCGGGTTCGCGCGTCGTTGCCAAAGCGGCCAGACGGCGAAAGGCACTGGGCTCAGCGGCGCTGTAGTGATACACGTGCATCCCGGGAAAGTCGCGCCGGCGCGCGACCATCTGGTCGACCACTTGCTCGAAGGCCCGGGTCTGCTCGGCCAGATCGTGCCCCCACCAGGCCCGGTAGCGCCACTCGCCGTCCACCAGTTCGACGATGCCGAACAGAAAGATCAGCTCATGCGCGGCCGACCACACCGGGTCGCCCTCGAAATCGAGAAAGATGTCTCCGTCGGACGGCGCCGGAAGCCGCGCAAGCCCCCGATGGCCCTCCACGGGTCGCATCTCGTGCACCAGCGTCCCCGCTTGACGCGACGCGGCCTGAAGCCGGGCCTGCCCGCGAAGCTCATGGAGCGTCGACGGGCGAATACCCTCGACGTCCTGTTCGTCGGGCAGCGCGGCCAGGTGGGCCAGGGTTGAGACGTCAACTGCGCGAAGTGCCTCCACCTGATCCCGTCGGATGCCAGCGACGCGTGAGAGGTGATCGGTCTCCTCCCACCACGCCTCGCACTGCGCTCGAAACCCGCACATCGCGCAATGGGCGCAGGGGTACGCCTCCGTTGGAACGGGGTTGGCCACGAACACCTGCAGGCTGGCTTGGGCATGCCGCACGTAGGCCGCGACGTCGCGCACGCGAATTGTCTCGCGCTGCCCGCTGCCCAGCTCCAAGTGCATCGAAACTGGTGCGACCCCTTGCACCCGCTCAATAGCTTGGCTGTAGACACCGAGCTGAAGCACATGTCGCGGCGCTCCCTCATGCCGCGCCAACTTCGCATCGACCGCCTCGTAACCCCAGTTGCCGAGGCCCGTCTCGCCAGCGACCCGCTCCAAAAAGTCCGCCCGGCCGCTCCAGACATCCTGGGCGAACGTGGCCTGGTAGATCACCTCAGCCCCGTCCCGCATGGCTCGGACTGTCGACACGGCAGCCTCTTGAGAGGACACCCCAAGAGGAACGGCCCGTACGTCCCGTCCTTCAGCAACGGCCACCCGAGCCCCAGGTGGTCCGCCTCATGCGCTTGCCCTTTGCGCGTGATGAGTTCTTCAAACGCCCCACCCGCGGCGGCTCGTGGCAGCCTTTGTCCGGCGCCCGGAGCGCCAGCGTCGTCGCGTGTCCGCAGCCCAAGTGATTGCTTAGGTCAGTGGGGGTGAGCCAAAGGTCTCCTGTCGTATCCTGGTGCATCACGCAGGCGGTGGCAACGTCATCGCACCGCCGTGAACCTTCCCTCCGGCCTGCCGAAACGGGGACGCGAGGCGTTTAGAGTAGATTTAGAGTAGACCGATAATCCTTATGGATAAAGGGATCTCACGGCCGATCTGCCTTTAGAGTCTCTAAATCGAGAGTCGCCAGTACGCCCGCGGATCTCGCGGGCTCATGCCGATCCACTCGATGATTCCCTCCTGTTCGAGGGCTTTGAGGCGACGGATGACGACCGGTCTTGACGCGTTCACTGCGGTTGCGAGGTCGCCGGCGCTCGGGCGCGGCAGCTCACGGATGGCCTTCACCAACTCGCGAGAGCCGATTGTGCCCATTGCTCTACTCTAAAATTTAGAGTAGATGGCGAAGTCCTCGGGCTATCCCCGACCGGTCGGGTTCCAGGGCGGTTGGTACTCGTACCGTGAGGCAGCGGCCCCCAGATCGCCTACATTCAACGCGAGCTGACCGCGGCGAAGGTCCGTTGCGGCTTGCCGCATCTGGGGAATCTCCTGGGCAGCCCGGGCGTAGAGACTCGACATGATCCTGTCTCCGGCTGCGTTGTCGGTGGCGAAGACCATGTGGTAGAGCGTCCCGCCGATGTGGTTCTTCAGCTCGAGTGAGTGAGCCCAGCCGTATCCGAGATCGTTCGTCAAGCGCCATCGCACCAGGTTGACGTACTCCGCTTTGGCTTCGGCGGGTGTTAAGTCGCTAGTTCGGCGGCGCTCGTAGATAGACCTCCACGCTTCCGTTCCGAAGATGCGAGTGGCCCGGTCGCATCCTCTGGGCGGAATCGACGGTCGTCCAGCGCGAGCGTCCGAATCAGGCCTTGCGTTGCGAACAACAACCACAGCTCGACCTTGTTCTCCGCGCTTTCCGGTCTTGCTCGCGGTATCCGCTTCTTGTGGTCGGCCAGCGCCTCGATCGTCGTCCATGCCAGCTCCAGCCCATCCGGTCGAGGAACGCGAATGTCGGCGCCCATCGCACGTCATAAAGTTCAGCGAGTACCTCCTTGATCGTCATCGTTGCAGTCACCGCCGCGTAACACTCGATGTCGCGATCTGGATACTCCGTCCTGCAGTTCGCTCTCTAGCTGCGTGGCCAGGTGTCGTCCATCTCGAAGAAGCACAAGCGGGTGAACGTAGCTCCTCCTGCGCCAACCGCTTCGAGCGCGATGCGTGCCGATCCGTTGAACTCCTCCCCTGTAGACGATCGGTCGCGCCCCGCGCCCTCGCCCTGCGAAAGCGTCGATGTAGAGCGCTTCGGGATCACCGCTGTGAGGCCAGAGGAATCGCCGTCCAGTATACGCTCCAAGATCTGCCAGCTTGGCTCTGCTCCAGTAGTCCCAGGCAGCTTGCCGGCTCTGTGCTCAACGCGTTGCCGCGATCGGCATGTCGTCCCACAGTTCGACCTTCTAGCAGCACGGCCGCCGGCTTTCGGAATCCGTCCTCCCCATTGCTTGAAGAAGAAGGCGACACGCTGGGCAACGGCAGACGGTCGCGAAGCTCGCGTGATCCATTCCTCATCGGACGGGTCGGTGCACGATGCCCCGACTCGCCACCCGCGATCAGCCAGTCGATCTCGGCCAGGTCCAGGTCAGCCAGCGGAGCCCAGTAGCGGCTCAGCTCTAGATGAAACGCACAGCCGCGGGGACCTGTCCGCAGTTGATCCGCCCGATGACTCGAAACGCTTGTTCTCGATGCTGACGCCCATCCACACGTTGTCGAGGCCACGGAAGCTTCGGTGCGAGCTCGGCGATCCGATCCTGTCGCTTTGTCAGGATCTGAAACGTGTGTTGGCTCGCGCGCGCTCCATCGTCGTCGAAGACCTGCCGCGATGTAGTCGACTCGGCACCGTCCTCGTGGAAGAGGTCGCTCATCGAGTTCACGAAGATCACGCGCGGGACGCTTCCATTTCAGCGGCTGCTCCAGACGCTCGCGGCCAGAGCGTAAGGTCGAACCCCTTGCTCGTACGGGTGGCCCGGGATTCCCTCGCCATCCGCTCCGCGAAGCGTCTTGGCGTAGCAGTGCGCGCAGCCGGGGGAAATCTGGTCGCAGCCCGTCACCGGGTTCCACGTCGCCTCCGTCCATTCGATCGCGCTTCTGTCAGCCACGCTCACCTCGTCGCTGGTCTACCGAGCTGATAGCGAACATATGTTCGCATCTATGGTTCGACTTCGCAAACTCTGCCCGGACCGGACTCATTGCACCTCGTACACCTTCAGCACCTCGTCGCCGTAGTGGTTGATCACCTTCACGGCGATCTTGCCGGTCTCGGGCGTGGCGAACGGGCGGCTGATGGTGCGAGTAGAGCGTGGACCAGGCGGCCTCGTCGATCTCGGCGCGGAGCGCGCGCTTCAGCTTCTCGTAGGGCTCGTCGGCGCCGGTGAAGTAGGCGTGGCGGACGAAGAAGCTCTCGCCGTTGTAGTTGGTGTCGATGAACCAGCAGGCGATGTCGTCGGTCGAGTTGGAGCGGATCTCGCCGGTCGTCGGGTCGTAGACGTCGACGCCGCGGATCTCGACCGTCGACGCTGCGCCGTCGGCCTGCGGCGGATCGTCGACGTCGGGCTCGCCGAAGACCATGAACAGGTTGCCGGCGCCGGTCTTCTTCAGCAGCTCGTCGCCCATCGCCAGGTCGGGGTTCATGCGGGCCAGCAGCACCGGCAGCTGCCGAGCTTGCGCTCGCCCACTGCGTTGCTCGGCTGACTCCTTCGCCGTCTCGACGTGCGGGTCGAAGGCGAAGCCGCAGACGATGAGCAGGTCGAAGCCGACGCCCTTGACGGCTTCCTTGGCGGCCTCCTTGACCTGCTCGGCGCCGACCGTGCCGTGCTCGGGCCCGATGGAGACGGCGACGCGTCGCGCGTCTTGCCGTCGCCGTCGGTGTACTCGCCGTCGCGCGTGGAGCCACGCGCCGGCGTAGCGGCTCGAGGCGAGTCGAACGTGAGCCGCTCGTCCTTGACCGTGTTCTGCACGCCGGCCTTGCGCAGGTTGTCGAGGATCATCGTCGCGAAGCGGCCGGCGTCCGCGTCGCGCGGCGCGTCGCTGCGCCGGCGGCCGGTCGTCGCTCGTCGGCAGCACGCGGTGGGGCGACAGGCTCTCGACCGTGAACGGCCCGGTCACGCGGATGCGCTTGTCGTCCTCGTAGGGCTGGTCGAAGAGCAGCTCCGTGCTCGGCGTGGCGGGCGATGGCCGCGTCGATCTCCTCGCGCGTCATGCCCTCGTGGATGTCGGGGTTGTGGGCGATCGACTTCAGGGTGACGTGCGGCACGCGCTTGTAGACGAAGCCTTTCCGGATGTCGCTCGTCGGTCGGTCCGCTCGGCAGCGGGCTGGCCGGTCAGCTCGGCCTCCTTGCGCTGCCCTTCGGGCGAATCGGCGAGCAGGTAGTACGGGAACTTGCGCCGCCATCAGGCGCGTGCGGGCCAGCGCCAGCGCGACGCGGACTGTGTCGATCGTGATCCAGCGCCGCCCCCACTGCTCGGCGACGTAGGCAGTTGTGCCGATGCCGCAGGTGGGGTCGAGCACGAGGTCGCCGGGGTCGGTGGTCATCAGGAGGCAGCGCTCGACGACCTTTGTGTTCGTCTGGACCACGTAGACCTTCGCGTCGGCGAAGCTCCGGATGCCGCCGATGTCCGTCCATAGCGTTCGTGAGCGGGAACGCCGGAAAGTCATCGAGGTAGCGAACGTACTGCAGAGTCGTTGCCACCGGCGATCGAATGCGCCTGGCCAGCAACGAGCCGCTGCCATCCCGTCTCGATTCGTCTTCCAACGCGCCGCATGCTCGGGACGATACGTCCTCGCCTCCGAACTTGACCGGGAACCACGACGCTGCTCTCGCCTTCTCGCGCCGACGCTCTGACTCGTGAGGTTGTCGAGGCGATAGACGCGGGACCCATCGGCGAGCAGCTCATCACGCCCGCCTTCTCCGGCGAGGTCATTGCCGCCGCGAGCCATCTGGCAACTCGACCTGGTCGTACTCGCCGCTGCGCCAGCTCCGCCCAGGCTCCTTGTCGCGGTAAAGCTGGCGATACTTCGCCTGGCCGCGGTCCTTGCGTACCAGAGGAGGTAGTCGGCACGTCCGCCGAGCAGCAATTCGTGCCGTCTGCGCTCCGCGGCGTCTTCGTGAACGTGATCGAGACTGACGAAGTTCTCGCTGCCGAACACCTCGTCCAGCAGCGCTCCGGACCAGTGAACGTTCTCGTCGCCGATCTGGACGAAGATGCTGCCGGTCTCGGTCAGCAGCTCGCGGGCGACGACGAGGCGGTCGCGCAGGTAGCGTAGATAGGAGTGGATGCCGAGCTCCCAGGTGTCGCGGAAGGCGCGGATCTGCTCGGGCTGGCGGGTGGCGTCCTCGACCTTGCCGTCCTTCACGTCGCGCTTGCGCGTGGTGACCTGCCAGTTCGAGCCGAACTTGATGCCGTAGGGCGGGTCGAGGTAGATCATCTGGACCTTGCCCTTGAGGCCCTCCTTCTCGGCCAGGCGAGGTCATCACCAGCAGCGAGTCGCCGAGGATCAGCCGGTTCGACCAGTTCTGCTCGTGCTGGTAGAAGTCGACGAGCTCCTCGAACGTCGATGCCGTTGAAGTCGTCGAAGAGGCGTGAGCTCGGGCTCGTGCTCGCCGCTGCGGCCGTGTCCGCGCAGGTCCTCGATGATCGCCTGCGGGTGGATCTTCTCCTGGATGTAGATCGGCACGGCCGGGACGGCCAGGTCCTGCCGGTCCTGCTCGTCCTTGCCCTTCCACACGAGCTGCGGGTCGAGCGACGGGTCGCGCGGGTAGAGCATCGTCGTCGGCGTCGTCTCGTCGTCGGCCACGAAGTCGCGCAGCTCCTCGGTGGGGATGTTGACGCGCTTGTCGCCTTGTGCTTGATGGCCTCGACCGGGGTCGGGCCCTTGGTCTTGGGCGTCGCGCTTGCGACGTGCTCATCGCCGGCACCGCCTGCGCGGTTGGTGCAATGGCGAGCTCGGATCAGTGTTCTCGGCGTCCCACGGGTCGGTGATCTCGACGAACGCCCAGCGGCCGAAGCCGCCGTGGTTGTTGACGGCGGGCACCCACAGCGTCGCGGGCGGTGGCGACCTTGGCGGCCTTGTCGCGCCTGGCCGCGCCGGTGACTTCGACGATCAGGTTCAGCAGGTCGTCGGCGCCGTGGCCGTCGTCGACCCGCACGATGAAGTCGGGGATGTAGTGGCGCTCGCTCGCCGTTGAGCGTGTAGGGGATGGTGAAGCCGAGGCTCTGGTTCTTGACGTAGGCGCAGCACCTCGGGCATGTCCTCGAGCGCTGTCGGCCATCTTCTGCTCCCAGCTCGGTGTCGGCGACGACGTGGGAGACGTGGCACTTGTCGGGATCGGTCGGTCATGACCGGCTTCGTCGTGTCGAAGTCCACGTAGCGCGTGGAGCCGACCGTGTCGTAGGCGCGCAGGATCGGCGACGAGCCGCTGGGCCCCGGCTCGCGCCGCGACGATCGCGTGGTAGATGCGGTCGGCGGCGTCGTGCGCGAACTCGGCGAGCAGGAGCAGCTGCGGGAAGGTGTTGTCCTTGCAGGTCGACGCACTCGGCCAGCCAGCGCGTGGCGATCGCGAGCGAGTTGCGGGAAGAGCCACGGCTCGTCGGCTCCGTCGTCGTCCCGGAAGTACTTGCTCCAGCACGCAGCTTGGCGAGCACGGAAGGCGACCTCCTGGTCGCGCCGGCGCTTCGAGGTCGTCGAGCGTGTGGATCTCGCGCTGCGCCGACGATGGGCGCGATCTCGGTCGCGGTCGGGACGTCGCTGGGTCGAGAGCGATCATGTGCGCGACTCGTCGGTGAACGTCGCGCGTCGAGCTGCTCGGTCGGCGAGCTCGTAGCGGTAGCCGAGCGAGGCGCGGGAAGGTGATCTCGCAGACAGGCGCGTCTTCGCAGCGCGCGGACGCGGGTCGGGGTCGGGCCGCGGCTTCGGATCGGTGCTCGCTGCCCGAGCGTGGGGATGAACGAGAACGGCACGCCGTAGACCTCGGCGTATTCGGGCTCGAAGTGGCCGTCGTCGTTGACCGCGTAGCTCATCCGCCGCAGGCCGCGGCCGACGACCTGCTCGCACAGCAGCTGGGTGCCGAAGGCGCGCACGCCGAGGATGTGGGTGACGGTGTTGGCGTCCCAGCCTTCGGTCAGCATCGAGACGCGACACGACGCAGCGGACGTGCTCGCCGAGCTTGCCCGGCTTGCCGACGGTGTTCATCACCTCGCGCAGCAGGTCCTCGTCGGTCAGGTCGTCGGCGTCGCGGCCGGGGAAGCGCTCGCGGTACTCGGCCTTGAACTCCTCGATCTCGGGGCGGCGATCTTCTTGAAGTCGTCGCTCATCGCCTCGCCGGACTCGAGCTGCTCGCGAGTCGATCGAGGATCGTGTTCGGGCGGTCGCGCCACGTGCCGTCGTCCTCGACGTTGCGAGAAGAGCGGCAGCTGTGCCGGGCACGAGCGACCGCGGCTGCCGTCGGGCAGCGTGCTTCTCCCAGCCGGCGATGTAGTCGAAGACCAGCTTGGAGACGTTGGTGTTGTTGCAGACGACGATGAACACCGGCGGCGTCAGGCCGGCGGCGTTCGCCGCTTGCGCGCTCCCACTGCGCGTGAACGACTTCTCGTAGTTGCCGTAGAGGCTGTGCAGCGCGCCTTCCAGCTCGGCGGGCAGCTGCGGCTCGCCGCCGACCGCCTCGGTCTTGCGGCCCTTCTTGGGCAGGTCGTCGCGGATGCGCAGCCACAGGTCGCGGTAGGTCGGGCTGGTCGCCGGTCATCGGCGTCGTCGGCCACCGGCACGCGCGGGCACCTTGACGATGCCCGCCTCGATGGCGTCGATCAGCGAGAAGTCGGAGACCACCCAGGGGAAGAGCGTGCCCTTCCGGGTAGCCCGGAGCCCGCAGGAAGAACGGCGTGGCCGACAGGTCGTAGACGGCTCGGACGCCGATCTTGCGCTGCGACGGCCTCGAGGCCGATGATCCAGACGCGGGCCTCCTTCGTCGCGCTGCTTCGGCCTCGCCGCGCTCGTCGCCGGTCGAGCTTCTCCGCGTCCTCGTCGTCGAGCTTGCGGCGGTAGCAGTGGTGGGCCTCGTCGTTGAGGACGACGATGTTCTTCTTGTGTGCCCAGCTCGCGGCAGACCCGGCGCACCATCTGGTCGGGCGTCTCGGTGAACGGACTCCGGATCGTCCGGCCGGCGAGCGATCTCCTTCGTGAGTCTTGCGACGGCGTCGACGCGTCTCGCGCAGCAGGAAGGCGTGGAAGTTGGTGATGAGCGATCTTGCGCCTGGCCCAGTCGCTCGACATCGCTCGGCGGGCACGATGTCGCGCTGGCGGTAGTAGTTGCTCGGGTCGTTGGGCAGCAGCACGCGCAGCCGGTCGCGGATCGTGATGCCGGGGTGACGATGAGGAACGTGTCGCGAGAAGCGGGCGTCCTGCGGGTTCGCCAGCTTGTTGAGCGCCTGCCAGGCGATGAGCATCGCCATGACGACGGTCTTGCCGATGCCGGTCGCCATCTTGAACGCGATCCGGTAGAGGCCGGGGTTGTGGGTGTGGGCGTATTCGGCCAGCAGGTTCTCGATCCAGGCGTCGCCGTAGCGGCCGGCGACCTCGGTGATGTAGATCGCGGTCTCGAGCGCCTCGATCTGGCAGAAGAAGAGCGGCTTCTCGCGGTCGGGTTCGGTCCAGTACTCGAGCAGCAGCCGTGTCGTCGGGGTCACGCCGACGCAGCCGCCGTTACGCCACTGGCCCACCCGCTCCCGGATCCGGTTGATCACCTTGTTCTCCTCGATCCGGTCCTTGGTCCACTCCGTCTCGAACTCGAGCTGCGCCTTCTTCTTCGCGGCGGGGATCGGGATGAAGTACGAGCTGAGCCGGCGGGCCTCGACGATTTCGTTGGTGATGCCCTCGTCGTCGAACCGGAAGTGGCGCGTCGGCTCGCGGAACGGCGAGTTCAGGATCGGGTTCTCGATGACTGCGTCGGGCACCTGCCACCTCCAGATTCAGCCTGGATTCTGCCAGTCCGCGGTGCCGTCTGCGTCGGACGACGACGCTTTCGACGCGTGGTTGCGAGCTTGGCGGGAGGGAAGATGCGGCCAGGAGACGGTGTCGTCGCTGCCGCGTCAGCGCACTCGACGCGGAGTATGACTGTCCGGGCGCCTTGGCGATGCCCGGGGGTTGTGGGAGGCTCTGAACATGCTGATGACGCGACGACGGCTACTGGCACTCGGGGCGTTGACCTTTACGTCGGGGACGCTTCTCTCCGCCTGCGCCGAGGGCGGAGGGGAGCCTGAGACCTCCGGCACGACTGCGACCGGGCCCCAACCCGAGGGCTGGTACATGCCCGCAGAGGATCACGAGCATGTCGCCACGTGGATGTGCTGGCCATCGAATAGCAGCGTCTGGGGTCGCGAGCTGCCGGACGTGCAGGACGCGATTGTCGGGATCGCCCTCGCGATCGCCGAGTTCGAGCCCGTGTCGATGTTGGCTCGCCCGGGCCAGATCGCGGCGGTCGAAGGTCGTCTCGGAGCTGACTTCGAGCTGATCGACGCACCCGTCGACGATCTCTGGGCCCGCGACACCCTCCCGTGCTTTCTCGATCCGCGACGGAGGCGACCGGCATCGACAACCCTCGCGGCGGGCCACGTTCGGTTCAACGGGTGGGGAGGCAAGCAGATCCATTCGCGGTGATGCGCGCCTCGCGAAGCTGGTGGCCGAGCTACTTGGAGTTCCCGTTGGTCGAGTCCGCGCTGGCCGGCGAAGGGGGAGGCCTCGAGGTCGATGGCACCGGGACTGTGCTCGCTGCGGCATCGAGTCTCGGTCAACGACAACCGCAACAAGGGACGAAGCCGCGAACTAGATCGAGGCGGCGCTTCTGAAGCTGCTCGGCGCCGAGCGCATGATCTGGATCGAGGGTCTCGCCGGAGCCGACATCACCGACGGGCATGTCGACACCCTCGCCCGATTCATCGAGCCACCGCGCGATCGTCGTGACTCGTCTGCCTTGGACCGATCTGGAACCGTGCCTCCTCGCGCGACGACAGAGCTTCACAACCCCGCCGACTCCGATACCCCTTGTCGCGTGCACTCAAACGCGAACCCCCGAAGGGCTCGAGTTCCTCGCCACGTACATGAACTACTACGTGTGTAACGCGCGGTGATCGCGCCGCAGTTCGGAGACCGGCCGCCGACGCCGCCGCACGCGGCGTTTTGGACGAGCGCTTCCCCACGAGAAATCGTGATGCTCGACATCGACGCGGTCGCGGCCGGAGGCGGAGGCATCCACTGCGCCACCCAGCAGCAGCCCAAGACTTGACGAAACGCCATCAGGGATGGCCTGCTCCACGGGAGAACGGACACGAGGTTCGGTACCACGACCCGAAGCCGTCGCTGTGCACTCCTAAAGGAAGGGTAATGGCGACGCTCGTGTTTGGAATGAACCAGTCCCTGCACGCTATGTCGACCACACGGCGTTTGCGCCGAGCCCCACGCTCTTCCGCCACTTCATCGAGGAGGCTCACGGGCAGGCGTCGGCGTTGCCCGATGCTATTCCCCACGTCAAGATCACCCACTGCGCGGGCTCGCTTGGTCTACTTGACGACTGAGTGAAACAACTCCGCGTACTGAGTAAAAAAGATGCCAACTTGGCGCGTGAGCCCTCCGCGCCAGGTCATTCACGCTGATTGGGGGACTCACCCGTCAAAACGCTGGGCTGCGAGCGCCGACAACACTGGCCACGGCTGGCGCGTGAGCGCGCTGAGGCAGGTGCCGGCTCCCGGGGTGTTCGTTGGCGAATTGGTCACCGCCGCCGAGGGTGGAGTAGTGGTGGCGGGCTTCGACTTTCCCATCGGGTTGCCCGCGGCGTATGCCGGGCGCGTGGGAATCGACGACTTCCGCGCTCTGTTGCCGCTGCTCGGCGACGGCGACTGGGCGGAGTTCTTCACGCCGTGCGAGACGGCGGGGGAGATCGCCATGCGTCGGCCGTTCTACCCGCATCGACCGGGCGGGACGCGGCGACAGCACCTGGTCGACGGGCTTGGCCTGTCAGAACCGCGCGAGCTGCTGCGGCGATGCGAATGGGCCCAGGCCGATCGGCCGGCGGCCGCGTCGCTCTTGTGGACGTTGGGAGCCAAACAAGTGGGAAAGGCGGCCATCAGCGGATGGCGCGATGTGATCCAGCTACTCCTTCGAGTCGCCCCCGATCGGGTGCAGTTGTGGCCCTTTGACGGGCTTTTTGCCGAGCTTACTGCGCGGACGGGAGTGACGATCTGCGAGACCTATCCCCGCAACGCCTACACAACCCTCGGGTTTCCGGCGCGCGGGTGGAGCAAACGGAACCCGGCCGATCGTGTGGCCAGGGGGCGCCAGGTGCTCGCCGGGCTCGACGGCCGGTCGATCACGCTGTCCGATGCGGCGGAGCACCAACTGCGCACCGGCTTCGGGGCGAGACCGGACGGTGAGGATCCGTTTGACGCGCTCGTCGGTCTGCTGGGAATGATCGCCACGATCGACGCAGGGACCGCTGACGACCTGCCCAACGACTCTCAACTATCTGTCGAGGGTTGGATCCTTGGGCAGGATGCGGAGCGGGAGCGCCCGCCGCCGCCCGGCCCCGTGTGATTCGTTGACACCGCAACGACATCGTGAGAAGTTGACCACCACACCCTGGTGCGATACGAGGCGTTTGAACGATGGAGATGCCCAAGCCGACTGACGCCGACCGCGAACGGTTTCGCGCGTTGGTGCCCGACGTGGCTGGCGTTGAGGTGAAGCCGATGTTCGGTCAGCTCGCTGCCTTCGCGAACACGCACATGTTCATGGGGCTGTTCGGGCCCGCCATCGGTGTGCGACTGCCCGACGACGCGCGTGAAGCGCTCCTTCGCGAGGACGGGGCTGGGCCCTTTGGCCCGCCGGAGCGACCGATGGGTGGTTACGTCACACTGCCGGCCGTATGGAGGGAAACACCGGTCGTGGCCGCGCCATGGATCGCCCAAGCGCATGACTACGTGATGGGCATGGACCCCAAAAAGCCCAAGCCGAAGAAGCACTGACGACGGGGCCGGGGGCTCGACGGCCTCCGCACAATCGACACGGTTTCGCGCGTGAATTGGCACAGAGTCGTGGCCCATCCGTACGCTTTTTCTGGGTGAATGCCCCGGATGGAAACGGCGAGACGAATCGGACCGGTGGTGGCGGAGGAGGTCAACGAGGGTGACCGTCACCCGGTGCCGCGGGAGGCGCTCCTTCTCATCGAGGTGGGGGTCACCAGTCAGCGGCGCGACCGGCGCAAGGCGGAGCTGTACGCATCGGTTGGTGCCGCGGCGTACTGGATCGTCGACGTGCCACGCGACGTTGTGATCGTCCACACCGGCCCCCGGCCCGACGGGACGTGGGGCGAGGTGCGAGAGATCGGCCTCGACGACACGCTGACGCTGCCGGGAACGGACCTGACGTTCACCGGGGCCCGACTGCTTCGCCGCGCCCCGGCGAAACGGTCGGAGTAGGGCCTGTTTCACGGGGTGTCGAAGTGCACGCGAAAGACGGCCCCGCACTGGCCACAGGTGGCCGTGGTGTCTGCGGTTGCGGTGACGGCGGCGGCGCAGCGGGGGCAGTAACTCACGTGTGAGGCGATGTCGGTTGCGGCCGGGGAGGTCCGGGAGCCTGCGCGGTGCAGGACAGGGATGGCGATCGCCAGAGCCGCGAAGGCGATCGCGAGTATGGCGATCACCTGCCAAAGACCGCCGTCGTCGGCCCCGGCCCAGATGGCGATGATGATCGCGAGGGCGAGGAGCCCGACGACGACGTATGCGACGAGCTGGACGCGACGCCAGGTTGGGGGGAGTGTGGCGAGGCTCAGGATGCTGGCGCACGCCACGGCGGACGCCGCCACTGTCAGGCTCCCCGCCAGTTGAAACGGCTCCTCGGCCTCGAACTCACTCCAGATGGACACGATCCACACGGCAGTGCCCACCGCGGCGAGTGCGACGCCCAGCCGCCAGACCCCGGCAAAGCCCTTGCTGTCTCGCCCCGCGACGCACGCGAGGCCCAGCATCACGCCGAGCGTCAGAAGGAGCGACGTTCCCAGGACCTTCCAACCGCCTTCACCCATGTCTCCTCCGAGGACGACGATCATGCCCAGCAGGGCGTTCACGGCGAGGAGCGTGAGAAAGACCCGAAGGCCGATCGTGCGGAGGTCGAGCGAGTCGTTGTGACGAGCGTTCATGACCTTCCTTGCTCGGGGTTCGTGCGGAACCGTCGGCGCAGGTGAATCGATCTTACACTAATATCGATGTTAGTGCATGATGTCGAATCCGGCGACGCGGTTTTCCACATTCCGTCTGCGCACAATTGGCACGGTTCCGTGCGTGAGTTGGCACAGAGTCGTGCGCCATGCGTAACCCCGTTTCTGAGTGAATGAGAGCGATGGAATCGGCGGGACGAATGGGACCGGGCGGCGCTTTGGTGCTGCTGGAAAGCGAGGTAAGCTCATGGGTATGGCGACCGTGCCGACACCACACGTCACGCGGCGCTTTACCTCGGACGAGGTGTGGCGCATGGTCGAGATCGGCCTCCTCGGACCCGACGAGCCGTATGAGCTCATCGACGGGGAACTTGTCTACGTGAGCCCCCAGGGCCCGACCCATTTTCGTGCCATCGGCGACCTCACTGCGCATCTCAGCCACGCGTACGGCCTCAACTACCGCGTCATGGTGCAAGGACCCGTGAGTGGGATCGTCGACAGCATCCCCGAGCCCGATCTGACGGTGGTGTCGGAGTCCGATGTTTCCGGGGAGCGGCATGTCACACCGTCGGAGACGCTCCTCATGATCGAAGTATCCGATTCGAGCTTGCGTCGCGATATCCGCAAAGGCGAGATCTATGCCATGGCCGGCGCGGCCGAGTACTGGCGGGTCGACCTGCGCGAGCGGGTGGTCTACGTCCACCGAGGACCGCTGTCGGACGGGACTTGGGCGACTGTCGCCACCGCTCGTCGCGGCGACGAGCTTCCGCTTCCCGGCATCGACGCCACGCTTGCCGTGGCCACCTTCCTGCCGCCGGGATAGCTGAAGGGAGATGATTGTGGCCCGGCGATCACGGACACCTGCGCGGTCTCCTGCCAGGATGGCCGCGTGAAAGTACGGTGGAACGACGAGAGCCTGAGGCTTCGCATCACGCCGGGTGAGCTCGACGCGTTGATAGCGGGGCGGGCAATCTCGCAGCAGATCGGGGGATGGCAGGTGACGCTCGCCCCCGGCGGAGCCGACCTGAGCGTTCAGTGGAATGGGGCCGACGCCACCATTCGCCTGTCGCTCTCCGATGTCGCTCGGCTGGCGGAGGCCGACCGCGAGGGCATCTACGCCCACGATGCCCACCCCCGGCTTTTGGTGGAGAAAGACTTCCCCTGTCGTCACCCCCATTCCGACGATGCCCGCGAGCCGGAGACTGAGCGATTCTCCCCCCCGGCGAGCTTCATCGCTCGCAAGGACGCGACCCCCAGCGACTGACCTGCGAAGATGGGTGGGTGAGTACCGAAGCGCCTCGCCGCAGCGTGACAAGTACCTGCATCCATGTGGTGCGGGGCGGTGTGAGTGACGAGCGCGCCGATGTGCTGGCGGTGGAGGAGCCGCTCGAGATTCGCGCTGCCGGACCCGGCCAGGTGCCGGTACGCGTGGCCGTCACCATGCGCACCCCCGGCCACGATGCCGAACTGGCCGCGGGATTTATCCGCACCGAAGGTCTCGCGGCGGGCGGTCAGATCACATGGGTGGGACAAAGTGACGACCCCCGTGTTTCGCGCGACAACGTCGTAGTGGTTCACACACGCGGTCCGTTTGAGCTCGGCCGCGCCGAACGGAACTTCTTCGCGACATCCAGCTGCGGCATCTGCGGCAAAGGCGCGCTGGAGGCGATCCGCATCGACTGCCCGGCGCTCGACCCCAACGCGGGACCCCCGCTCGCCCACGACGTTCTGGTCGGGCTGCCCGAGGCATTGCGTGAGGGCCAGTCGATCTTCGAACAGACGGGCGGGCTCCACGCCGCAGGTCTGTTCTCGCTGAGCGGTGAGTTGATGGTTCTCCGTGAAGACGTGGGACGCCACAACGCCGTCGACAAGATCGTCGGGGCGCGGGATTTGAACGGTGACGTCGCGGGCGAGGTGCTGTTGGTCTCAGGACGCCTCTCGTTCGAAATCGTCCAAAAGGCCGCGATCGCCGCCATCCCCATCCTCTGTGCCATTTCGGCGCCGTCGAGCCTTGCCGTCGACGCGGCCCGCGAGTTGGGTCTCACCACCGTCGGGTTCCTGCGCCCCGGTGGGTTCAACGTCTACACCCATCCACAGCGCATCGCCGGGGTGGTCTGATGGCGCGCAGCAAGCCCCGGCGCCGTGATTTGTGGGTGGGTCTGCGTCCCAACGGCATCGGCCTGGTGAAGCCCAACCACTACGTCGAGATGTTGCGTACCGTGTGGGAGAACCGGCGGGCGCTGCCATACGCCACGCGCATCATCCGCAAAGGCGTGTGCGACGGCTGTGCCCTTGGCGTGGCGGGACTCCACGACTGGACCATCGACGGCGTGCATTTGTGCACCACGCGTCTCGCCCTGCTGAAGACCAACACCATGGGCGCGGCCGACCACGACCTGCTGGGCGATGTCGCTGCCCTTCGCAACCACAGCGGCCGGGAGCTGCGCGAGCTGGGACGCCTGGCCTACCCCATGATGCGTCGTCACGGTGAGCCCGGGTTCAGTCGCGTGAGCTGGGACGAGGCGCTCGCCCTGGCGGCCGATCGCATCCGCCCCGCCGAGCCCCGACGCATCGCGTTTTTCCTCACCTCGCGCGGCATCACCAACGAGGTGTACTACGTCGCGCAGAAGGTGGCGCGCCTGCTGGGCACCAACAACATCGACAACGCTGCGCGTATCTGCCACGCGCCGTCTACTGGAGCGTTGAAGCAAGCGGTAGGAGCGATCGCAACCACGGTCTCCTACACCGACCTCTTCGCCAGCGACCTCATCGTGCTGTGGGGATCGAACGTGGCCAACGCGCAGCCGGTCATGATGAAATACCTCTACCTGGCCCGCAAAGAGGGCACCAAGGTGGCGGTCATCAACCCGCAACGCGAACTCGGCTTGGAGCGCTACTGGGTGCCCTCCAACGCCGAGAGCGCGCTGTTCGGGACGAAAATGACCGATGCGTTCTTCGAGGTGCACACCGGCGGAGACGAGGCACTAGCCACGGCGGTCCTCAAACTCCTCATCGACGAAGGCGGCCTGGACGAGGACTTCATCCGTCACCACACCGTGGGCTTCGACGACGTGCGTGCCGAGTGCGCGCGTCACACGCTGGCGGAGTTGGCCGCCGCGAGTGGGGTGGGGGAGGCGGGCATTCGGCAGTTCGTCGACATGTATCGCGCCGCGGGCTCGGCGGTGTTCATCTGGTCGATGGGCATCACCCAACACGCCTTCGGCAGCGACAACGTGCGGTCCATTCTCAACGTCGCTTTGGCCCGCGGCAACGTGGGGCGCGACGGGGCGGGGCTCATGCCCATTCGTGGTCACTCCGGTGTTCAGGGTGGCGCTGAGATGGGCGCCTACGCCACGTCATTCCCGGGCAACGTGCCCATCTCGGCCGAGTCGGCGGCGGCGTTGGGCGAGCACTACGGTTTCTCCGTGCCCGACTGGCGCGGTCTCACGGCGGACGAGATGCTCGAAGCCGGCGGTCGTGGCGAGCTGGACGTGCTGTTTGCCAGCGGCGGCAACTTCCTGGACGTGCTGCCCGATCCGGCACTTGTGGGTGAGCGTCTGGGACGTATCCCTTTTCGCGTCCACCAGGACATCTGTATCTCGAGCCAGATGCTCGTCGACCCTCCGCCCGGCGGCGCTGTGGTGCTTTTGCCCGCGGCCACTCGCTACGAGCAAGAGGGTGGGGGCACGCAAACCACCACCGAACGCCGGGTGGCGTTCAGTCCACAGGTGAAAGGCGGCCAGCCGGGTGAGGTGCGGTCGGAGTGGCGCATCTACCTCGACCTCGCTCGCCACGTCGATGCGGAGCGGGCAACGCAGGTGGCGTTCAACGACGGCCAGGCGATTCGCGAGGAGATCGCACGGGTCGTTCCGTTCTACGACGGTATCCAGGACCTCCGTACGACCGGCGATCAGTTCCAGTGGGGGGGAACGCGTCTGTGCGATGGATGGGTGTTTCCCACACCGGATGGCAAGGCACACTTCACTGCCGTCGCACCACGCGACCCGCGCCCGCCGCAGGGCCGCTTCTTGCTGTCGTCACGTCGCGGCAAGCAGTTCAACTCAATGGTCATGCGCGATCACGATCCCCTGACGGGAGCCCATCGCGACGCCCTGTTCATCGCCGCCGACGATGCCGAGCGGCTCGGCCTCGCGCCTGGTGCGTCGGTTCGGGTGCGGTCGGCTGATGGCGAGGTCTCGGCACGCATCCACATTGCGCCCATGCGTGCGGGCAACCTGCAGATGTTCTTTCCCGAGTGCAACCCGCTCATCCGCCCTGGCGTACGTGACCCCGACTCGCAGGTACCCGACTACAACGCCGTGGTTGAGGTGCTCCCCGCCTGAGCCAATAGCGCCTCGGCGCGTGCGAGGTCGTCAGGGGTGTTGATGTTGAGAAGCTCATCGTCGGAACCAACGATGAGCGTGGCGCCGAGTTCGGTGACAAGGGCCTGCAGGGTGAGTTCCCCCGACGCGATTCGTCGGGTCGCTGCGGTGAGCGCCTCGGCACGCGGGTAGCGCGCGAGGAGCGGCTGGGCCCGTCCGGAACGATCGCTGGCCACCACGGCGTGGCCCAACGGGTGGGAACAGAGCCGGTCGAGTATGGGAGCTGCAAAGGGAATGTCGCAGGCAAGAACGAGGCAGTTCTGCGTCGTGAGGTGTCGGAGCCCGGTTGCCAAACCGACGATCGGCGCATCCGGTCCGGGGTCATCGTGAACGACGGTCACGTCCATCGGCGGCAGAAGGACGCCGGGTCGGCTGACCACGACCACGTCGACGCAGCGTGCGCGAAGGTCGCCAACGGCGCGCTCCACCAGTGTTTGCCCTCCCAGCTGGGCCGCCGCCTTCGGCTCCCCGAACCGCCGCCCGGATCCCCCCGCCACGACAATGCCGCCAAGTTCCATGGGCGATTGGTACACGACCCGACGCCGAGGCGATGTTCGGGTGATCAAATCGGACATTGGTGCGGGCACGAACAGTCTTTCCCTCACCGAATCTTCCCTCACCGCTCTGCGCCGCGTCCCTTCCTCGCGCGATTGTCGCTCCAGCGCGTGACGCAGATGCTCAGCCGCTTGTACCGCTCAATGGACATCGAAATGCAGGCTTTCGCGTCGCGGAAGCTGCGGTTCGTCGGTCTGGGATCTGCCAGACTCGCCACATGGTCAAACCCCGCAGGGTGGTTGAGCTCGAGTGGGATCGGGGGACGACGAGTTCGAGGCGATCATCCGAGCCGAGTCTGCGGCGGGTGTCGTCGTCACACGGCTGAACGACTACGTGCCGTTACCTGGCCTCAAGTGGATTCGCGCCGACGAACTGCTGAGTACTTACGACCTTGACGACGACAGCCCGACTGTTCGGCTTGCCAACGTCCGTGGCTATCGGCGCGACACGGTCGATCGCCGGCTCACCGAGCTCCCGGCGCTTCTCGGACACCTCGAGGGGCTGCAATGCTTCTCGTCATCATGTGTCGTCGGACGGGCTCTGGTGAAGCTCTCGTTGGTCGTGTCGCATCGCTCGCAGAGGACTCCGCGGATTTCGCGCTGGTCGATCCGAGTGGTGCCTCTTCGGGCAACGAAAGCTCTGCGATGGACGAGATTGCTTCGGTGGAGTGGGGCACGGAGTATGTCGACGCTCTGGCCGGCCTCGCCTCCTCCTGACCGGAGCATCTCCTTTGCCTTACGCGTCGAATGATCGGCCGGGCTTCTCACCACAACACGCAGCGTCTCGATGATGCGCTGCTGGTCCGGCTGGGTCAGGCGCCTGAGCATTCGCAGCTCGCTGTCCTGAATCTCGCGATTGCACCCTGTCGTGTACCGCGCTGCCAGCCGGCATCAGCTACAGCAGGTACACGCGGCCGTGGGTTCGCGCACGCGGCTGATGAGGCCGCGCTCCGTGCAGATCATCGAACGCCGCTATCACCAGGGTCTTGCCGCCCACGGCGTCGGGGAGCTCTCCCTGCGGCGTCTTCGGACGGCTGCGGAGGCCGCCGAGCACGGGGTGAAACGTTGAGGCCGGGGACGTTCTTGCACCGGCCCCGGGCCTGGTCGAGTCGGCGTTGGTTGGCGTGGTGTGCCAGGCTGGCGGAGTGAACCGGGGACGAGTTGCGATCGGCGTTGCGGCGCTTGCGGTGGCGGCGATAGGAGTGGGGGCCTACGCGTACCGGGATGGGCGCGAGGAGTCGCTGCCGCGCACGCCCCTTCCGTCGGTGTTGCCGGACAAGGTCCTGTCGATCGGCGTTCAGGACGACCAGCTGCCGGTGGCAGACCCCGCGACAATTGAGTTGCGGCTCGACACGATCAAGAACACCGGGGTTCGTGTGACACGGGTTGACGTGTTGTGGAACCTCGTCGCGCCGACGCGGCCCGCCAACGGCGCCGACCACAACGACCCGGCCTACGTGTGGGAGCGCTACGACACGGTCATTGACGGGCTCAACCAACGCGGCATTGCTGTGCTCATCAACACCTACCGAACACCGGAGTGGGCGAATGGCGGCAAGAGCTTTGAGTGGGCGCCCACCGACCTCGACGCGTACGGGGACTTCATGCGGGCTCTCGCAACGCGTTACGACGGGGCCTCCAAAGATCGCGCGGGGACGACCCATGCGCGAGTGAGGATGTTCGAGCCGTGGAATGAGCCGAACATTCCGCTGTTCGTCCAACCCCAGTGGACCGACACCCCGGAGGGCCCCAAACCCGCTTCGCCACGTATCTACGCCGAGATGTTGGACCGTTCCTATGGCCAGATCCACGCCGCCCAACCGGACGCCGTCGTGATCGGTCCCTGCCTCGGGCCGACCGGTAAGGACAAACCTCCCGACGGAGCCGTCGGGATGCTGACGTTCATCGACGAACTCGACCGCCTCGACCCGAAGATGGACGCCCTCTCACAACACATCTATCCGGCGTCCGGGCCCACCCAGCCCACTACCGCCATCCCGTCGTACGGCACGATCCCACGCATCGTGGACGAGCTCGATCGCCTCGCCCCAGGCGCGCCGATCATCATTAGCGAGATGGGCTATACCACCGCCCGCACCCCTTATCGAGCCACGTCGGTCACCGAAGAACAGCAGGCTGAGTACCTCCCGCAGGCCTTTCAGGCGCTGGCCGCCAACCCCCGCATCCGGCTGGCCATCTGGTTCAACCTGCAGGACAACCCCGACTGGCCGGCCGGCCTAATGCGCCTGGAAGGGCGCACAAAGAAACCTTCCTGGCAGGTCTTCGTCGACCATCCCAAAACCCTTCCTTCGGGCGACGGTGCCCCGTAGTCGCGTTACTTCTTTTCGTGATGTCCGCCGAATTGCTTGCGCATGGCGGACAGGACCTTGTCCGAGAAGTCGGCCTCGCCACGTGAGCTGAAGCGCTCGAAGAGTGATGCCGTGAGGACATGGGCGGGGACACCGGTCTCGACCGCGGCTTGCACCGTCCAGCGACCCTCGCCGCTGTCGCTGACGCGGCCGCTGAACTCCGTAAGCTCGGGGTCGTCGTGCAGGGCCGTGGCGGTGAGATCGAGCAGCCAGCTGGCAACAACACTCCCGCGTCGCCATACCTCGGTGATCTCGGTGGTGTCGAGGTCGTACTGGTAGTACTCGGGGTGGGTGAGGGGAGCGGTTTCGGCGTCGTGCTCCTGGTCGGCGGCCCCGGCGTTGGCCTTACGGAGAATTCCCAGACCCTCGGCGTAGGCGGCCATGGCGCCGTACTCGATGCCGTTGTGCACCATCTTCACGAAATGCCCTGCGCCGGCCGGGCCACAGTGCAGGTAGCCATGCTCGGCTGTGGTGGTGCGTCCTTTTCGGCCGGGCGTACGCGGAGCGGACTCAACGCCGGGGGCGAGCGAACGAAAGATCGGGTCGAGGCGCTTCACGGTCTTCGCGTCGCCGCCGATCATGAGGCAGAAACCACGCTCCAGGCCGAACACGCCACCGCTGGTGCCCACGTCGACGAAGCCGATGCCACGCTCACCCAGCTCGTGTGCCCGGGCGATGTCATCGCGGTAGTAGCTGTTGCCCCCGTCGATGACGCAGTCGCCGCGTTCAAGGTGGGCGGCGACATCACCCACCACCCGGGCGGTGATCCCGGCCGGCACCATCACCCATGCCGTGCGTGGCGGGCGGAGCTTTTCGGCGAAGTCTGCCAGCGACTTTGCGGGTGTCGCACCCTCCTTCGCCATCAGCTTCACGGATTTGGGGTCGACGTCGAACACGACACATTCGTGTCCGTCGCGCATCAGCCGGCGCACGATGTTTGCGCCCATGCGGCCGAGGCCGACCATCCCGAGTTGCATTCCTGAGTTCGTCTTCGCCATGTTCGGCAGCCTACGCGCGGCCACGGGCTTCGCGGTAACGACCGATCGCTGCATTGGTGGAGGCGTCATGAGTCAGCTTCGGTGGAGCGGCTGCCTCCAACTCCGGCGTGATGCGCTTGGCCAGCACCTTGCCGAGCTCGACCCCCCACTGATCGAACGCGTTGATGTTCCAGATGGCGGCCATCGTGAACACGCGGTGTTCGTAGAGCGCGATGAGTTGACCGAGCACCGAGGGCGTGAGCCGCGGCGCGAGGATCGTGCTCGATGGCCGGTTCCCCGCAAAGATGCGGTGTGCGACCTGATGATCGGCGACACCGTCGGCCTCCACCTCCTCACGGGTCTTCCCAAACGCCAGTGCCTCGGTCTGGGCGAACAGGTTCGCCATCAGCTGGTCATGGTGGCCGGGAACCTCGTGGCGCGGCTCCAAGAAACCGATGAAGTCGCAGGGGATGAGGCGCGTGCCCTGATGGATGAGTTGGTAGTAGGCATGCTGGCCATTCGTGCCGGGAGTGCCCCACACCACGGGGCCGGTGGCGTGATCCACCGGGTTGCCGTCACAGTCGACCGACTTGCCGTTTGACTCCATGTCGAGCTGCTGCAAGTAGGCGGGGAAGCGGCTGAGGTAGTGGGAATAGGGCAGGACCGCCTGCGTGTCCGCGCCGAAGAAGTTGGCGTACCACACCCCCAGAAGGCCCATGATGACCGGCATGTTTTGGTCAAACGGGGAGGTGCGAAAATGCTCGTCCATGGTGTGAAAGCCGTCGAGCATTTCGCGAAAGCTGTCGGGGCCGATGGCGATCATCAGCGACAGCCCGATCGCGGAGTCCATGCTGTAGCGGCCGCCGACCCAGTCCCAAAAGCCGAACATGTTGGCCGTGTCGATGCCGAATGCGGCAACCTCATCGGCATTGGTCGATACCGCCACGAAGTGGTGGGCCACGGCGGCATCGTCACCGAGCGCAGCAAGAAGCCACCGGCGTGCGGAGGTTGCGTTGGTGATGGTCTCAATCGTGGTAAACGTCTTGCTCGCGACCACGAAGAGGGTTTCGTGTGGATCGAGGTCATGGGTGGCTTCCCACAAATCATCGCCGTCGATGTTCGAGACAAAACGCAGCTTCAACGCGCGGTCGCTGTCGTCACGGAGGGCCTCGTACGCCATGGCCGGCCCCAGATCGGATCCGCCGATGCCGATGTTCACAATGCTGCGGATGCGCCGGTCGGAGTAGCCGCGCCACCGTCCGTCGCGTACTCGTGCGGCGAAGTCGGACATGCGATCGAGCACGGCATGCACATCGGGGACGACGTCACGGCCATCTGCGACAACCGTTGCCCCACGGGGCGCGCGAAGGGCAGTGTGGAGCACCGCGCGATCCTCGGTGACGTTGATGTGCTCCCCGGCGAACATGGCATCGATGCGCTCACGCAGTCCCGCCCGCTCGGCGAGGGCCACCAGCAGGTCGCGCGTCTGCCGCGTCATTCGGTGCTTCGAGTAGTCGCACACCAGGTCACCAGCGTTCAGCGTAAACGCTGTCGCCCGTTCGCGATCATCGGCGAAAAGGGAGCGTAGATGCTCGGTGCCGATATCGACGAAGTGTGCAGAAAGGGCCTGCCACTGCGGGGTTTCGTTGATGCGCATCGGGGCCTCGCGGACGACGACGGGACGACGAAACCCTACGCTTTGTTGGCCGGTACCGAACCCCGTGTATGAGCTGGCGCGGCGGCGGGTGAACGGGCGACTAGACGAGCTGGTGAACGTCGATGTACGACAGAACGTCGTCGTAGAAGCCGCCGTTGTTGGCGGTGATCGCCTGGTCCATGGCGGTTGAGAACCATGCTGGAGCGGAGGGACGCACCTCACGCAGCGCGCGGGTAACGTGACCCGGCCCAATCGCCACAACGCCTCCCAGAGCATCGTTGGCCGCGAGGTTGACCGCGGTCTCACACAGCTCGAGCAAGTCGTCTCCGGAGAAGTGCTGGGTGCGCTGAACAATCCAGCCCACGTCAAGTCCGGCCAGCTCGATGTTCTTCAGGTGAAAACGCAGGATGGCCTCGCGAGCCGGCTCATCGGGCGGCAGCACCAGAAGTGAGCGGTCGAGACGCCCTTCGTCGCGGAGGGCCATGTCGATCTTCCATGGCGAAACGGCGCCGCCGAAGACGTAGACGCCACGGTTGGCGGCGGCGGTGTCGAGCTCGGTCACCAGGCGCGCGACGATGCCGCGGTCGTTCGGCTCATCGGGTGCGTCAATGCGTTGACCGGCCATTTCCACCTCGTCGAGGAACAGAACGCACGGGGCGGCTTCGCGAGCGGCCTCGAAAACGCGGTGAATGTTCTGTCGCGGGTCGCCGGGCCACTCCATTGCGGCACCCAGCTTCACCGGCAAGAAAGATGCGCCAATCTCACCCGCAACGACGCGGGCGAAGAAGCCCTTGCCGCATCCGGGAGGGCCGAACATCAGGTAGCCCCCACCCATGCGGTGGCCGTTGCGCTGGCGCAGTGGATCAATGACCTGCGAGCGGATGCGTTCCTTCACGTCGCTCACGCCGATGACGTTGCGGAGTGCAAGGTGTGGGTGCTGAATCGACTGCGGATCGATCGCGAACTGGGTGACCTCGATCTCGGGGACGAGCTCGTCGTCTTCTGGTTCGGGAACGGGCTCTGCGACGGGCTCCTCAGGCATCTCCTCGGCGACGGGCTCGCTCACCACCGGCTCAGGCGCTGGGGGAGTGACCGGCGTCGCCGCAATCAGTGGCGACTCCCTGGGCGCGCTGACTTGGGGCTCCACCTCAGCCGCCACGGCGATCGGCTGTGCCGGGGCACCATGGCCGACCGAGTGAAGAGCGTTGGCAACGCGGGCGTAGGCGCCGGCGCGCGGGTCGTTGATCGCTGCGGCTGCATGGGTCGCCGCGGCGAATGCGGCGAGGTTGTCTGGCTGGGCACGCAGAATCGCCTCGACATGGGCGAGGCCCTCCGCGCCGCGACCGCTGGCGACGAGGTGCTCCACGAGGTGAAGGCGCAGCGGCACGTTGCCGGGTGCTGCCGAGACGGCATCCTCGAGTCCTGCGATGAGTTCTGTGTCCGCCATGGGTCCTTGCCCTTAATCGAATCGTCACGCGGTTATCGGCCGAAATCACCCGTGGGTTAACCCCTCGTGCAAATTGGGAACCTCGTGGACGGGCGTCGGGGTGACTGGGATCGGGAGAGTCGTGTGGCGATCCCTCGCGACGAGCCCGAAGGACTTTTTTTCGGGTGCGAGGTGCACCAGCAAATCGTGCCGGCCGTCGACATGGCGGCCGGCGGGCGTGATGGACGTGGTGAGCAGGAAGGGAGGAGGCCTCGATGGGCGGTGGTGTCACATCACCACGCCGCCATTCACCGACAGCACTTGCCCGGTGATGAACTCGGCGGCGGGAGACACGAGAAAGGCGACCGCTTCAGCGATCTCGTGGGGACGTGCGGTGCGGCCCATGGGCGTCGCGCGAACCGCTCCCGCCACGATGCGCTGGCCGATCGGGTCGTGGGTGAGCGCGTCCTTGAAACCGGTGTCCGTCACCGCCGGGGAAACGCAGTTGACTCGGATACCGCTTCGGGCGAGCTCCCGGGCCAGGGATTTGGAGAATGCAACGACCCCCGCCTTCGCACCCGCGTAGACGGCCTCGCCCCATCCGCCAACCCGGGCAAGGTCGGATGCGATCGACACGATGACGCCTCCGGACTCCGTCATCGCGGGAATCGCGGCGTGGCAACACGCCAAGACTCCGAGATAGTTGATGTCGATGACGCGCCGCCACAGGGCGGGGTCCGCGTCGACGAACATCCCCGCCCGATCCCAGCCGGCGGCGTTGACAAGGATGTCGAGGCGCCCGTGGCGCTCCACCACATGGCGCACAACGTGGTTGGCCGCGGCAGGATCGGTGACGTCATGGACCATGCCCACCGCCTCTAGGCGTTCGGCGGCTGCCGTCACGCCATCAGTGAGGTCGGTCATGATCACATGAGCCCCGCGCGCAACGAGGAGCTCCGCAGTCGCGCCTCCGATGCCACCCGCCGCGCCGGTGATCAGGGCGACGCCACCGTCGAGGCGGTAGGCCGCCTCGTTCATCGGCTCGCTTCCGTCCGCATGAAAGTGCCTGTTCCGCACGCGATCAGCTTTCCGTCGGCGTCGTCCGCCTCGGCAGAGGCCACGACGATGCGTTTCCCGTCGGCAACGACACGGCCGGTCGCGGTGAGTGGACCCGGACGAGCCGGTGCGACGAAGTTCACTTTCATCTCGATCGTCGAGCAGCCGTGTCCCTTCGGTGCGCGTCCAAGGATCGCGAGCCCCATCGCGGCATCCAGCAGGCCCGCGATCACACCGCCATGAGCGGTTCCGTACACCTGCAGGTGCTCATCGCCCACGGTGATCGTGAACTCGCTGCTGTTCACGTCGGCGCGAACGACGCGCATCCCGTTCAATCGGTAGTAGCCGCATGCGTTCCAGCGTTCCAGCACGGCGTCTGCACTCATGTCGTGACCTCCATGGCGGCTGCGGCGAGTGCCTGGACCTCGCCGCGACGGACCTTTCCCGAGGGGGCTGTTGGTAGCTGGGATACGAAACGGATGTGGCGTGGGATCTCGTGTCGGGACAGCTTCGCGTGGGCAAGCTCATTGAGTTCGCGTCGAAGGCCGGAGCGATCGCCATTGCGTGCGACGATCACGGCGACCAGGCGTGCCACCCCCGTATCGTCGGGCGCGCACGACACCGCGACCTCTGCGACGCTGGGATGGGACATGAGCACCCTCTCGATCTGGGCGGGATCGACCCAGAAGCCGCTGATCTTGAGGCGCTCCCCGACGCGACCGACGAAGCGGAATGTGGCGTCCGGTTGGCGGGCAACGAGATCTCCGGTGCGCAGCCACCCGTCACGCAGGGCACCCGCCGTGGCATCGGGAGCGTTCAGGTAACCGGACATCACCGTTGCACCGCGAATTTCGAGCTCCCCGGAAACCTCATCGTCGACGCGATCTCCGACACGGTCGACGACCCTCACCTCGAACCCGGGCACAACCCATCCCAGCGAGTCCGGGCGGGCATGACCCGGTCGATTCGAGAGGTAGAGGTTCGTGGCCTCCGACGAGCCGAGTCCGTCAACCAACTCCAGTCCCAGCGCGGCGCGGACCCGCCGCCACAACGGTCCGGGCAGCGGCTCGCCGGCCGACACTGCCAGGCGGACCTCACGAAATGCCGAGGCGTCGACGCGTTCCTCCACGGCATGCCGCGCGAGCCGAGCCCAGAACGTCGGCACGCCGAACAGCACCGTCGCCCCACCGTCCGTACAGGCTCGCGCCGCCTCCCGCGGGCTGGGCGGCTGTCCGGTGATCCATGAGGAGGCACCGGCGCCGAGCGGAAAGTAGAACGCGTTGCCGAGGCCGTAGCTCGTCGACAGAGAGGCCACCGACCAGGTGACATCGTCGGTGTGAAGGCGAAGGATGTGGCGCCCATACGTGGCGATGCATGCGGGGATGTCGCTGTGACGGTGGATCGCCCACTTCGGCGGCCCCGTCGAGCCCGAGGTCAGGAGGAGGTAGCAGGGATCATTGGGGCGCGTCGGGGCCGGCCCCGGATCTGCTGTCGACGAGCCGGCCATCCACGAGAGCTCGTGCGAACCAAGCCGGCGTCCGGGGAGCGACCAAAGCTCCTCGATGTCCGTGCATACGAGCTGCGGGTCAAGACGGTCGACTGCCGCCCGAAGTCGATCGTATGGAGTCGATGGGCTTGCAAGGGCAACCGTTGCTCCCAGTCTCACCAGCGCAAGAAACGTCGCGATCCAGAGAGGCGAGTCGGGAAGCACGAGTGCGACCTTGAGACCGGCCAGGCGATCGCTTGTCGCGAGTTCGCCGGCGATCGCACCCGTTTGGCGGGCGAGATCCTCGTAGGTGTGGATGCCGGTCGGGGTTCTCACCGCCGGGCGATCTGCGGAGCGGGCACGCTGGGCGTCGAGAAGGATCTCGGCCAGATTCCCACGCCGGGAGGAGCGGATCACGGCACCGAAGGCCACCGGCGAAGCACGTCCTCGTGACGTGCGCCACGTGAACGTTGTGCTCGCGCCAAACTTAGGGGCATTCCTGAGCGCTCGAGCTCTTCGCGCAACATGTCCAGGGTCCACACGACCGAGGCATCGAACCGCGCGCGCTCGGCGATCTGCTCAACCGGGCAGCCGTCGTCGCTCGCCGCAGAGGTGTTGCCGAGTGCGGTGAGGAGCGTGCATCCTCCATCCGGGCAATCAACCTGCACTCCGCGACGTGCGGCGATGCCACATTGCGCATGCGGATGAGCCGACTCGTTCATTGACTCAGCTTTGTACTCTCCAGACACACATCCATCGGCGCTTCCACCACTTGCGCGTGTGGGAAAGCCGCACGGCGTGCCGGTGCGCTCTCCTGCTGGCACGGAGGAGCCTCGCTGTCGCGCGACGGACGGGGCTGCACGGACACGACACCGGGACTACTTCAGGGGCCGGCGGGTAGCTGCCCTCTGAGGCCGGCGCTTGGGAGTTGGGACGACCCGCGCACGTCGCCGGTCGGCGGGTGTTGGCAAGATATGGTGACACGAACGAAGGAGTGCCCAGATGGCGCCGAGCGAGACCGTGAAAATTGATGGGATCGAATCGATCCTCGGCGACCACGCCCAAGGGCTGCTGCGTCACAAGTGCAAAACGATCCCTGCCTCGCGTCTGACACGTCCCGGGCCCGACTTCGTCGATCGTGCGTTTTCGCCCTCGGATCGTTCGATCCGTGTTCTTGGCGCCATGCAGCGGCTGTTCGATCATGGTCGCCTCGGGGGAACGGGGTACGTGTCGATTCTCCCGGTTGATCAGGGCATCGAGCACTCCGCGGGTGCGTCGTTTGCGAAGAACCCCGACTACTTCGACCCGCAAAAGATCGTCGAACTCGCCATGGAGGGCGGCTGCAACGCGGTGGCCACCACACTCGGGGGGCTCGGCATGACGGCCCGCCGCTTCGCCCACCGCATCCCTTTCTTGCTCAAGCTCAACCACAACGAGTTTCTGACCTACCCGAACGGGTTCGACCAGATCATGTTCTCGTCGGTCAAACAGGCGTGGGACATGGGCTGCATCGCGGTTGGCGCCACCATCTACTTCGGGTCGGAGGAGTCGAAGCGGCAGATCCAGGAGGTCAGCGAGGCGTTCGAGGCGGCCCACCAACTGGGCATGGCCACGGTCCTGTGGTGCTACACGCGGAACTCGGTGTTCAATCAGACGCCCGAAGGTGGCCCCGACTACCACGTTGCATCCGACCTCACGAGCCAAGCCAATCACCTCGGTGTCACGATCCAGGCCGACATCATCAAGCAGAAGCTCCCCGAAACGACGGCCGGTGGCTTCAAGGACCTCAACTTCGGCAAGTTCGACGAACGGATGTACGGCAAGTTGATGAGCGATCACCCCATCGATATGACGCGCTACCAGGTGGCCCACTGCTACATGGGGCGTATCCCGCTCATCAACTCCGGCGGCGCATCCGGCGCCAACGACCTTCAGGACGCCGTGGTCACCGCCGTGGTCAACAAGCGTGCCGGTGGCGCCGGGCTGATTAGCGGTCGCAAGGCCTTCCAGAAGCCGATGAAGGACGGGGTTGCTCTCCTTAACGCGGTTCAGGACGTCTACCTCTGCGCGGAGATCGGTCTGGCGTAATGAGTTCCGACACCGGCTTCGTGGGGTACGTCGAAGACTTGCTCCAGGCGGTCGGGCCGGTTGAGGTGCGCGCGATGTTTGGTGGACATGGCGTCTTTCTCGACGGCCTCATGTTCGGCCTCATCGCCGATGACGTTCTTTACCTCAAGGTGGACGAAGCCAATCGCGCCGGGTTTGTCGAGTACGGCCTCGAACCGTTCGTCTACGAAAAAGGGGGTCGCCCGACGGTGATGTCGTACTGCCGGGCACCCGAACCGCTCGACCGGGCCGACCTGATCGACCCCTGGGTTGCCGGCGCCGTCGGCGCCGCGCAACGTGCGGCTCGGCGGAAACGTCGGCCAGCCGGGGGATGACGGCAAACCTTGGTGATCCAGTGAGCCTTTCCCACCGATTAACGGGATGTGAGACACACCACCACCGGTTCAGTTCCCTCTAGGTATTCCCATCTCGTTGGTCGATGCTGGCCCGGATGAGTGAGCACCTCGACACTCTCCGCAGCACGCTTAGCGCGGTACGCGAGCGGACCCTGGAGCTCGTGGAACCGCTCTCTCAGCGGGATATGCATCGCTCTCCCGACCCCATTCTGAGTCCCCCGGTGTGGGACCTGGGGCACATCGCCGCGTATGAGGAGCTGTGGCTCACGTGCACCCTGGCGGGACGTCCATCGCTTCATCCCGACCTTCAGCGCACGTACGACGCGTTCGAAACGCCTCGCGCCGCACGTGCTCAGATTCGCCTTTTGGACGAGGCACGGTGTCGCGACTACCTCGACACCGTGCGGGAACGCAGCCTCGAGGTGTTGGACCACGCGGACCTCTCGGACGATGCACCCGAGCTCACACGAAACGGCTTCGTCTTCGAGATGGTTGCGGCCCACGAGGCTCAGCACTCGGAAACCGTCCTCCAAGCCCTCCAGATGTACCCGGACGGCACCTACCAGCCGCGGCCGAAGTGGTCTGTTCCGTCAGTCGGAAGTACTGCGCCGGGTCGCGTCGACATCCCCGCCGGCGATGGGCTTTTGGGCGCCGCCGAGGGTCAGTTCAGCTACGACTGCGAGCGTCCTCAGCATCGCCGGCACGTCGCCGCGTTTGCGATCGACCGTGTTCCCGTCTCGAACGGCCGATACATGGCTTTTGTCGACGATCAGGGATATCACCGTCGTGATCTGTGGAGTTCCGAGGGGTGGGAGTGGCGGACGCGTGACCGGGTCGAAGCACCGCTGTACTGGACTCGCGACAGCGGCAACTGGCACGAGCGTCAGTTCGATGAGATCGCACCCATTGAGCCCGCGCGCCCGGTGTGCCACGTCTCGTGCTTCGAGGCCGAGGCATATGCCCGGTGGGCCGGCGGCCGTCTTCCGACCGAGGCGGAATGGGAACGGGCTGCCAGGCATCCCGTTGGGCCGTTCCCGTGGGGCGACGGACACGTCAACGGCCACGCCAACCTCGATCAACTCGGCTTCGGCACCGCCCCTGTGGGCTCATATCCCACGGGTGCCGCGCCATCGGGATGCCTGGGGATGATCGGTGACGTCTGGGAATGGACCTCCACGCCCTTCGCTCCCTATCCCGGGTTTCGAGCGTTCCCCTACCGGGAATACGCCGAAGTGTTCTTCGGCGGTGACTACCGCGTTCTTCGCGGCGGCTCGTGGGCCACCCAGCCCGTGGCCGCACGCACGACGTTTCGCAACTGGGATCACCCGTATCGCCGTCAGATCTTCGCGGGCTTCCGGCTCGCTTGGGACGGCGAATGACTCTGTCCACGCCAACCATTGCGAGGCCATCGTGGCCATGACACCGCAGGTCTTCGTCGAATCGGAGCGTTTTGCTCTGGAGGTGCATCCCGTCAACATGGCGGCGGGCATGGCCGACGACGTTCGGCGTGGCCTGCTTGCGCAACCCAAAGCGCTTCTGCCCAAGTACTTCTATGACGCCGCGGGCAGCGAACTGTTCGACGCCATTACCGAGCTACCCGAGTACTACCAAACCCGTACCGAGCTGGCGATCCTGCGCAACGCGATGCCCGGCATCGTTGACCGCCACCAACCCGGCGAGCTCGTAGAGCTGGGGTCCGGGTCGTCACGAAAGACCGTCGCCATTCTCGACGCCATGGACGAGGCTGACGCATTGGTGCGCTACGTGCCGTTTGATGTGTCTGAAGCAGCGCTTGTCAGCGCCGCCGAACGCATCGCCAGCTGCTACCCGGATATCGAGGTCCACGCCATTGCCGGGGACTTCGATCGTCACATCGGCCAGGTGCCGCCATCGGTTGCCGGCACGAATCGGCTGGTGGCGTTCCTGGGTGGCACCCTCGGCAACTTGTTTCCGAGCGAGCGACGGGCGTTCTTGCGCACGATGCGCTCGCTGCTGACGCCCGCCGATCGACTGCTCGTTGGAGTCGACCTCGTCAAGGACCCGTCACTGCTGGAGGTGGCGTACAACGATTCGGGCGGGGTCACAGCCGCCTTCAACCTCAACGTCCTGCGCGTCATCAATCGCGACCTTGGCGCCGACTTCGATGTTGAGCGCTTCACCCACGTGGCCTTCTACGACGCGGACAACGCATGGATCGAGATGCGGCTTCGCTCGCAGATCGCCCAGACGGTTCACGTGCGTGCGCTGGGCCTCACCGTTGAGTTCGCCGCGAGTGAGGAGATGCGCACCGAGATCTCCTGCAAGTTCACTCAAGAGAGCTTCGCGGTGGCCTGTTCGAGCGCCGGCCTTCGGCTCGAGGAGTTCCATACCGACGCCGAGCGCCTGTTTGCCGTTGCGCTTGTCGCGCCCGACGCCTAGTCGGACTGGTCGACGGACTCCCGCTCCGGATGGATCCAGATGGTGCGGTTCTCAACGGTCAGGGCATTGTTCTGCGCGAGGTTGCCGAGTGCTATCGTGATCGATTCGCGGACCGCACCGATCATGTCGGCCAGTTGCTGATGGGTGAGGCGTAGGTCCAAACGCACCCCCTGCTGGGTGACGCGCCCGAAACGCTCTCCGAGCTGTTGCAGCTTCAGAAGCAGGCGACGCTCCACACGCGGCTCCAGGGCAATGGCGATCGCGAGCTCGCGATCGGCGACTTGGGTGGCGAGCACTCTCACCAAGTTTGCGGCCATGCGCGGCTCGGCGAGCCACTGCTCAAAACGTTCGTGATCGACGAGCAGAATGTCCGAGACATCGATTGCCCGGCAGCGCAGCCGCGGCCCCACCTGGGCCCAGGTGTGCTCCGGCGGAATGAGTACGTCACCCTCTTCAACGAGCGTCACGATTCGGCGGAGACTCTCGGTGGGGGTGTCGATGTCAAGGGCCAATCGTCCGGTAAAGACCAACGAGCAGGCTACTTCCCCGGATGTCATCTCGAGATCGTCTCCCGCTTGCAAACGGGCGGCGGGGAGCCCGCCCAAAAGTCGGCGCATCGTCTCCTGGTCAAGCCCGGCGCAGAGCTCCAGATGCGACAGATCCATTTTCGCGGTGCGGTTGGCCATCCCCGGATGCTAACCCGATACCTGACGTGGAGGAGATCGAGGTCACCCACCATCTGTGTGCGACCGTAACTCCCGCGAACGTGATCGGGAGATTGCCCGGGTCTCACTGCCGACCTCTACTCCGTCATTCACCCCGGAGCGTGAGGCTGACCACGTACGATCCAGTGCATGAAAAAGCGACTGGACGTGGGAGAGATCAGCCTGGCCTATCAGGAGGCCGGGGAGGGGGAGCTCGTTGTGCTGCTCCACGGGTTCCCGGAGTTGTCGCACTCGTGGCGGGCGCAGCTCCCGGCCTTGGCGGAGGCCGGGTACCGCGCGGTGGCGCCCGATCTACGGGGATACGGCGACTCGGACGCACCGCCCGAGGTGGCCGACTACGCGTTTCCGAAGATCGTTGGCGACATCGTGGGGCTGATCGGGGCGCTTGACGCCGACTCTGCTCACATCGTGGGGCACGACTGGGGCGGGAGCATCGCCTGGGCATTGGCCGCGCGCGCCCCACATCTCGTGAAGAGCCTGATGATCCTCAACAGCCCGCACCCCATCGCAAGCGCCGAGGCCCGACAGATCCCCGAGCAGCAGCAAAAGAGCTGGTACATGCTGCTTTTTCAGTTTCCCGAAGTGGCCGAGCAGTGGCTCGCGAACGACAACTTCGCCAACCTCCGACGTTTCGTGTTCGACACCGCCGCGCCCGGGACATTCCCGGCCGATGATCGCGAGGTGTTCTGCACCGCCCTGGCCCGCCCCGGACGTCTCACGGCGGCGCTGAACTACTACCGCGCCAACATCCCCCCGGAGAACTGGCTCAAACCACCGCCCGAACTGCCCCCCATCGAGGTGCCCACCACCATCATCTGGGCCGGCGGTGACGCGTACATGAGCCCCATTCTTTTGGAGAAGTCCATCGAGCGGGTGTCCGGACCCCTCCACGTTGAACGCCTCCCCGGCGTCAGCCACTGGGTACAACAGGAGGTGCCGGGCCAGGTCAACGCGCTGCTGGTCGAAGCGCTCCGGCGCGCCGCGAGGTAGCCGGTGCGCGTTGCGATCTACCACGGTGAGGGGCGGCTCACCATCGAGGAGATGCCCGATCCCCAAGCCGGCCCGGGCGAGCTGGTGGTGCGAATGCGGGCGTGTGGCCTATGCGGAAGCGACCTCATGCGCTGGTACCAGGACCCTCGTGCCCCGCTTGTGCTGGGCCACGAACCGGTGGGCGAGGTCGTTCAGGTCGGGGAAGGAGCGCCGTTTGACGTTGGCCAGCGTGTCCATATCCACCACCACGTGCCGTGCTTTACGTGCGCCATGTGTCATGCGGGACGCCATACCTTGTGCGACACGTTTCGCACCTCGCGAATCGACCCGGGAGGCCTGGCCGAATTCATCCGCGTGCCCGCCGAGAACGTCCGCGCCGACGTGCTTCACCTGCCGGACGGGGTTGATGACGTCGCGGCCACGCTCATCGAACCGCTGGGATGCATCATTCGCGGTCAGCGGATGGCCGGAGTTACCGTGGACGCCCGCATCGTCGTTGTCGGAGCGGGGTCTATGGGCCTCCTGCAGATTCAGGTCGCCCATGCGCTGGGGGCACAGTCGGTTGTGGCGATCGAACCGGAGGCCGGTCGCGCCGAGCGTGCGGCGTCACTAGGAGCTCACGTGCTCGAAACGACGTCCGTCGACGCCGTCGGCCGCCTATTGCAGGGCCACTTGGCCGACCAGGTGATCGTCTGCACCCACAACCATTCAGCGATTGCCGGGGCGCTTCACCTCACCCGCACTGCTGGTGTCGTGCAGCTTTTCGCCCCCACCATGCCGGGAGAGATGGTGCCGCTCGACCTCGGCGCCATCTGGTTTCGCGAGGTCACGCTCCAGTCGACCTACTCGGCCGGACCGTTCGACACTCGCGACGCACTCGGACTCCTCGTGGAGGGGAGGATCGACCCGGGAAGCGTCATCACGCACCAAGTCTCGCTCGACGACGCTCAGGAGGGATACCGCCTCGCCGACAGTGGGGAAGCCCTCAAGGTCGTGGTGACGAACTCATACCGTTCGTAAAGGATTCATGTTTTCGCTGGACCTGTCGATAGGAGAGTGGAATTATCCCGCAGCCATACGGGGAAGCCTGCAGGAATGCGGCTTCTGGGTGTCGTATGAGTGCGTTCCCGCGTGGAGGTGATCCGAACACGATCACCGAAGAGTGGTTGCTTTACAAATCCATTACATCTTTGGGCTCAAGGTCTTTTGACGAACGCCGATAGATGCCACGTAGATGTTCTCTTCCTGGGGGTTGAAGTTGCGCATTAGGAGCATTGTCATCGCGACAGCCGCACTGGCCATTCCGGCTGCGGACGCGGTGGCGGCAAAGAGCTCGGCCCTTCGGGGCACGCCGTACGCGGGCAAGCCCGTTTCCGGGGGCCCGTCGTCGTCGCCCGGCATCAAGTGGAGCGCGCCGGTCCGCACCAGCCCGTCTGGTGGGATCAAGTGGTCGGCACCCCGCTACGCCGTCTGGATCCGCTAGACCGCTCGAATTGTCTTCTTGCGAGTGAGCCCCGCCGAATGGACATTGGCGGGGCAACACGCGTTTAAGTGCTCGGAGGGCCCGTGCGATCGGCGATGGCGGTGCACAGAAACCCGAGGGGCTCATCGTCGAGGGCCCGCAGCTGGTGCATTTCGTTCCCCGCGACAAAGACCGCATCCCCGGTCTCGGCGATCTCTGTCGCCTCACCCAGCAGCACCTCGGCCCGGCCATGGAGAATGAGGATGGCGTGCTCATGGGGATGCGATTCGTGGTGTGAGCTGCCCCCTGCCGGGATGCGGAAGTAACGCAACTCGACCTGGGTGGCGCCGTGCTCGCGCCCCACGAGCACCTGGCGTTCCGCCCCGTTCGCGTAGGCGCGCACGTCGACACCGCTCCAACGGCTCTCACCCTCGCGGTGGCGGACGAACCCCATGTCCATACCGTAGCGATGCGGGAGGCGTTGGTGAGCGCACCGGGTGCGCTATCATCCCGCAGCCGAACGGCATGGCTGTGTCGCTGTGGTGGACGTAGCTCAGTTGGTAGAGCTCCTGGTTGTGGTCCAGGCGGTCGAGGGTTCGAGCCCCTCCGTTCACCCCTTGTTTTACCGGCACACCACGCGGGTGTGGCGGAATTGGCAGACGCGCTAGGTTTAGGTCCTAGTGGGGCAACCCGTGGAGGTTCAAGTCCTCTCACCCGCATCGAGGTTATGACACTTACTACCGAGGTCGTATCGCTGGAGGAAAACCGCGTCCGTATCGACGTGGCGGTTCCGAAGGACGAAGTCGACAAGAAAATGAACCGCACGCTCAAACGCCTGGCGCGTGAGGTGCGCATCCCCGGCTTCCGTCCCGGCAAAGCCCCGGCAACCATTGTCATGCAACGGTTTGGGCGCGAGGCCGTGGTTGACCAAATGCTTCGCGACTCCATTGGGGAGTGGTACGCGCAAGCGGTCTCGTCCACCGGCGTTCGTCCCATCGACGACCCGGATGTCGACCTCACCGAGGTTGAGGACGACACCGGGGTGAGCTTCACGGCCACCGTGCACACGCGGCCGAAAGCGACGCTGGGCGTCTACACCGGAATGGATGTGCCCCGAGGCGAGCCCGTGGTTCCCGACGAGATGATCGACGAGGAAGTCACTCGTCTTCAGGATCGTGCCGCGACCCTGGCGCCCGTCGAACGACCCGCGGAAAACGGCGACTTCGTCACCGTGGACTTCGATGGCGAGATCGACGGCGAAGCGGTTGCCAGCGCCTCGGCGCGTGACTACCTTGTCGAACTCGGTGGCCCCCGCTTGGTGGGGGGTTTCTCCGACCGGCTTGTGGGAATGAGCGCCGGCGAGGAGAAGAAGTTCCCGGTGGATTACCCCGACACTGACGGGCGCGACGAGCTCGCCGGCAAGACGGTGCGCTACACCGTCACCCTGAAGGGTGTGCAAGCGAAAGTGCTCCCGGAGCTCGACGATGCGTTCGCACAGACCATCAGCGAGTACGACACGGTCGACGCGCTTCGCGCCGACATTCACGAGCGCCTCCAGGCATCGGCCGTCGAGGAAGTTGACGAGCTGTACCGCCGGGCCGTAATCGATGCGACGGTCGTCAACGCCACGATCGACATTCCCGAGGTGATGATCGCCCAGCGCGTCGACGCCATCCTTCACGAAACGGCTCACCGGCTACCGCAGGGCATGACGTTTGCCGACTACCTGAAGGCTCTGGGCCAGACGCTGGAACAGACGCGGGCGGCCCTGCGACCCGATGCGGAAATGGCAATCCGGCGCGAGCTGGTCGTTGAGGCCGTTGCCGAGACCGAGGCCATCGCCGTCAGCGACGAGGACATCGAGGCGCACGTCCGCGCGGAGGCGGAAGCGGGCGACCACGACGCCGACCAAATCGTGGCCGAGCTGCGCAAGTACAACGGCTTCGAGCAGCTGCGCGAGGACCTCGTCATGCGCAAAGCGGTCGACTTCCTGATCGAGAAGAGTTCACCCATCGCCGTGGGCCTTGCCGAGGCGCGTGAGCGCATCTGGACTCCGGAGAAGGACGCACCGGCACCCGACCCTGCGGGCCTCTGGACGCCCGACCAACCCGAACCGAAGAAGAAGGGGAGCCGAACAAAATGAGCCCGTTGATCCCGATGGTCGTGGAGCAAACCTCGCGTGGCGAGCGGTCCTTCGACATTTATTCGCGGTTGTTGAATGAGCGGATCGTGTTTTTGGGCACGCCGGTGGATGATCAGATCGCGAACCTGATCATCGCGCAGTTGCTGCATTTGGAGAGCGAGGACCCGGATAAGGAGATCTCGATTTACATCAACTCGCCCGGTGGGTCGGTGTATGCGGGTTTGGCGATCTACGACACGATGCAGTTCATCAAGCCGGATGTGCAGACGATTTGTGTGGGAATCGCAATGAGCATGGGCGCGTTGCTCCTCGCCGGCGGCGCCAAAGGCAAGCGCATGGCACTACCGAACTCCAAGATCCTCATCCACCAAGTCTCGAGTGGTTTTTCCGGTCAGGCGACTGACATTGAGATTCACGCAAAGGAAATCATTGCCCTTCGGACGAAATTGGACGAGATCATTGCGTCCCATACGGGGCAGCCTCTCGAAAAGGTGGCGAAGGACACGGAACGTGATTTCTTCATGACCTCGGAGGAAGCCAAGGAGTACGGGATCATCGATCAGGTCATCCACTCTCACTGACGAGGTCTCCTGAATGGGTCGTCCGACGGACTCCACCGAACAGCTTCTCTGCAGCTTCTGCGGCAAATCGCAGCGTCAAGTCAAGAAGCTGATCGCCGGGCCCGGCGTCTATATCTGCGACGAGTGCATCGACCTCTGCAACGAGATCATCGATGAGGAGCTCGTCACACCGGCAACGCTCGACCCCGAGGCCCTTCCTCGGCCGCGCGAGATCTGGTCGGTGCTGAACGACTACGTCGTCGGCCAAGAAGAAGCCAAACGCACGCTGTCGGTTGCCGTCTACAACCACTACAAGCGCGTCAACATGATGGCGTCGGGCGACGCCGAGATCGAGCTACAGAAGAGCAACATCCTCCTGCTCGGGCCCACAGGCTGTGGCAAGACCCTTCTGGCCCAAACCCTCGCACGGATACTGAACGTCCCGTTTGCGATCGCCGACGCCACGGCTCTGACCGAGGCCGGGTACGTGGGCGAGGACGTCGAGAACATCCTGCTCAAACTTATCCAGGCGGCCGACTTCGACGTCAAGAAGGCCGAGACCGGGATCATCTACATCGACGAGGTTGACAAGATCGCCCGTAAGGCGGACAACCCGTCGATCACCCGGGACGTGTCGGGCGAAGGCGTGCAGCAGGCGCTGCTAAAGATCCTCGAAGGCACCGTTGCATCGGTGCCGCCTCAGGGCGGGCGCAAGCATCCGCATCAGGAGTTCCTGACCATCGACACCACGAACATCCTGTTCATTTGCGGTGGCGCCTTTGCCAACCTCGATCGCATCATTGAACGTCGGGTGGGGAACAAAGGCGTTGGCTTCGCCGCTGACGTCAAGAGCCGTTACGAGCGCGACAGTCATGACCTGTTTAGCCAGGTGCTCCCCGAAGACCTCGTCAACTATGGGCTCATCCCCGAATTCATTGGTCGCCTGCCGGTGGTCAGCGCGGTGCACCAGCTCACCTCCGTCGATCTCATCGAGATCCTCGTCGAGCCGAAGAACGCTCTCGTGAAGCAGTACAAGAAGTTCTTCTCGTTCGACGATGTCGAGTTGGTCTTCTCCGAGGACTCCCTTGGAGCGATTGCGGGACGCGCCTTGGAACGTGAGACGGGTGCCCGCGGTCTTCGCTCGATCATCGAAACGGCGCTGATGAACGTGATGTTCGAATTGCCCTCGCGTGACGACGTCCGCAAGTGCGTTGTCACGAAAGAGACGATCGAGAAGTCGCTCCCACCCACCCTGGTGACCGAGGCGACGGCGCCGTCGGTTGAGGAGATTCCCCCGGCGGCCGCCGCAGGAGAATCTGCGTAGAAACACCGCGGGGCCCATTGCGGGATCGCGAAACGTCGCCGGTTGTGGGAATCCCGCCCGTTGGGTTCCTCGTGATTGCTCTCGAAGCAATTTCGATGCCGGGCCAATGGCATCGAATAGGTATGAGACGACCATTGGTGGTCGTCCCGCTGGGACCGGCGGAGTAGCGTCCGCGCAAAGGGAACTCTCCGCGGGGCTCTCTCACTGAACCCTCATACGAGGAGAACACATGAAGAACTCCAGGCGCATGCGTCGCCTACTTGTTGTGACGGCTGTTGGGCTGCTTGTCGGCTCCGCAGGTCCGGCAGCAGCACTGAGCGGCGGCGGCGCATCCAAATCACTCCGTAAGGCGGTCACCGTCTCGGGGATCATGAAACACCAGCAGGCGTTGCAGAATGTTGCGAGCGCCAACGGCAACACCCGACTTGTCAGCACTCCCGGTTTCACTCAGTCGGTCGACTACGTCGTCGCAACCCTCAAGAAGGCGGGCTATACGCCCCAGATCGAAAACTTCGACTTCCCCTTCTTCCAGGAGACGGCTCCGCCGACCTTCGCCCGCGTCCTGCCGACTCCGGCTCCCTACCCGACTGACGCGTTTGCCACGATGACGTACTCCGGCAGTGGTGATGTCACCGGGACCGTGCAGAACGTTGACCTTGTCTTGCCGCCGGGCCCCACGCCCAGCAGCTCGAACAGTGGGTGTGAGGCGGCTGACTTCGCCGGCTTCACTGCCGGCAACGTCGCGCTGCTTCAACGCGGTACCTGCACGTTCGGCGACAAAGCGAAGAACGCACAGGCGGCCGGCGCGAGTGCCGTGATCATTTTCAACGAAGGTCAAGAGGGTCGGACGGACACACTCGATGGCACCCTTGGTGCCCCCGGTTTCACGATTCCCGTGATCGGGACCAGCTTTGCGGTCGGCAACGAGCTGGCGGCATCGACGGGATCGTCGGTGAAGATCACCACGCAGACCATCTCCGAGACCCGCGTTGGTCAGAACGTCCTTGCCAACACCAAACGGGGTAACCCCAACAACGTCATCGTTGTGGGCGCCCACCTTGACTCCGTCGATACCGGCCCCGGGATCAACGACAACGGCTCCGGATCGTCGACGCTGCTCGAGACCGCGGTTCAGATTGGAAAGGGCAAGCTCAGGCCGAAAAACCAGGTGCGGTTTGCCTGGTGGGGCGCCGAGGAGCTCGGATTGCTCGGCTCTGAAGCGTATGTGGCTGCCCTCACCGATGCTGAGAAGGCGAAGATCTGGATGAACCTGAACTTCGACATGATCGCCTCGCCGAACTTCGCACGGTTCGTCTACGACGGCGACGGCTCGGCGACACCAGATGCCGGCCCCGCCGGTTCGGCGGCTATTGAGAAAGTCTTCACCGACTACTTCGCCGGCCAGGGGCTTGCCACGGAACCAACCGCGTTCGACGGACGCTCCGACTACGGACCGTTCATTGAAGCCGGTATCCCCGCCGGTGGTCTGTTCACCGGTGCGGAAGGTCTCAAGACTGCGCCGCAGGTTGAGCTCTACGGAGGCGTGCTCGGTGAAGCGTACGACCGCTGCTACCACCAGGCATGCGACACAATCTCCAACCTGAACCTTCAGGCTCTGGACGAGATGTCGGACGCCGTCGTCCACTCTGTGGCGACGTGGGCCCGAGCCAAAGAGCGGCCCTCAGCCAGCGCATCGCCGGCTGTCGGTGCCCTCCGAGGCATGGCCCGAGCGCAGGCCAAGAGGTACAACTTCGACCGTCGCGGATCGCACTTCATCCGGTAGGTCGGAGGCTGCTGCAGTTGGTCGGGGCGCGACATCCGCCCCGACCAATTGTGTTCATCGGGATCGGCAGGGGTGGCGTTCGCTAAGTTTCTCGCCGTGAGCGCACCACCAAACCGCTTCAATCCGGCGGAGGCCGAACCACGCTGGATGGAGCGTTGGTTGGCGTCCGGCGAGCTTCGTGGCGATGCTTCGAGCGACAAAAAGCCCTACGTCATCGCGATCCCGCTGCCCAACGTGACCGGGTCGCTGCACATGGGCCATGCGCTCAACCACACCATGCAGGACACACTCATCCGATGGCACCGAATGGCGGGACGCGAGGCGGAGTGGATCTGCGGTACCGACCATGCCGGCATCGCGACACAGGCGGTCGTGGAGAAGCAGCTTGCCGCAGAGGGTATTCGGCGTCAGGACCTTGGTCGCGAGAAGTTCCTCGAACGCCTCTGGGAATGGAAGGCGAAGTCGGGTGGCGAGATCATCAACCAGGACAAGCGGCTTGGGAGCACGCTCGACTACTCGCGCGAACGCTTCACCTTGGACGACGACTACGCCCGAGCGGTCGCTCAGGTGTTCGTGCATCTTTATGAGAAGGGCTTCATCTACCGCGACCGGTACATGGTCAACTGGGACCCGGGGCTCGGTTCGGCCGTGTCGGACCTGGAGGTCGAGGAACGCGAGGTCACCGACACCCTTGTCTCGATTGCCTACCCACTGAGCGACGGCTCCGGTGAAATCGTCGTCGCCACGGTACGTCCGGAGACGATGTTGGGTGACACCGCCGTCGCCGTGAGCCCCACGGACGAGCGCTACACGGCGCTCGTCGGAAAGACGGTGATTCTGCCCCTGGTAGGGCGGGAGCTTCCGATCGTGGCCGACGAATACGTCGACCCGGCGTTCGGGACCGGCGCGCTCAAGGTCACACCGGCGCACGACACCAACGACTTCGAAATCGCGCGCCGCCACAACCTCGCTGAGGTCAGCGTCATCGGTGAAGACGGCCGTATGACCCCGCTCTCAGGCGATGACTACGCAGGTCTCACGCCGCTGGAGTGCCGGGAACGCGTTGTCGCTGAGCTTCGCGCCGCCGGTGTGTTACGCGCCGAGGAGCCGTACACACACAACGTGCCGTTTTCTCACCGAAGCGGCGAACGCATCGAGCCACTTTTGTCCTTGCAGTGGTTTTGCGACATGAACACCCTTGCCGGCCCGGCCATCGGTGTGGTCAAGGACGGCCGAGTGACGTTCACCCCCGAGCGGTTCGGGCGTGTGTACCTCGACTGGATGGAGAACATCCGCCCGTGGTGTGTGTCGCGTCAGCTGTGGTGGGGGCATCAACTCCCGGTCTGGTATCGCGGTGACGAGGTCTTTGTGGGTACCAGCGCGCCGGATGGCGACGGTTGGGAACGCGACCCGGATGTTCTCGACACCTGGTTCAGCTCGGCGTTGTGGCCCTTTGCCACGCAGGGATGGCCGGCCCAGACCGATGAGCTCGCGAAGTTTTACCCGGGCCATGTTCTCGTCACGGGGCGCGACATCATTTTCCTGTGGGTCTCACGGATGGTGATGATGGGCCTGGAGTTCATGGGCGACATCCCGTTCTCCGACGTTGTCATCAACCCCATCATCCAGGCGCCGGATGGGCGCCGTATGAGCAAAAGCCTCGGCACGGGTATCGACCCGCTGGACCTCATCGACGAACACGGCGCCGACGCGGTGCGGTTTGGCCTGTTGCTCATGGCCAGCACGCAGGATGTTCGGTTCAACGAGCAACGCATCCTTCAAGGACGCCAGCTCGCCACCAAGTTGTGGAACGCCACGCGACTTGTGGTTGACCGCGGGGGACGGGCGGGAGTTGATGCACCTGAGCCCGTTGAGATCGGCGATCGTTGGATGGCGCAAGCGCTTCGGCAAACCGTCAATGACGCCACGACGCTTGTTGCCGAATATGACTTCAGCGCCCTGGCTGATCTGCTCTACCGAACGATCTTCGACGCCTTTTGTGACTGGTACTTGGAACTGCTCAAGGTGGGGAAGGCCACGCCCGAGATGGCGGGCTACATCATCGAACAGCTGCTGGCACTTGCCCATCCGGTGATGCCGTTCGTGACCGAGGAGTGTTTCTCGCAGTTGCCCGGTGCAACCGACCTGCTATTGACCCATCCATTGGCGGAGGCTCCTTGGCCAGACGATGCGAATGCGTACGCCCACGGGCATCTGGTTATTGATGCGGTTACCGCGCTTCGCACGGCAAAATCCGAGATGGGCATGAAGATGCGTGACCGGCTGTCGATTGCGTTTATTCCCCAGGGCCTGGGCACGGCCCTCGATCGCGACGCGGTCGGTGCCCTTGCCCATGTCGACTGGATCGAGACGCCCCCGACGGACGCGTCATCGGTCGTCATCGAGGCCGGACGCCTCGTCCTGTCACGGCCGGAAGGAACGGTCGACACCGTCGCTGAGTGCGCTCGGTTGGCGGAGCGCATTGACACGACGCGGGAGGAGTTGGCCCGCGCCGAACGACAGCTGGCCAATCCGAAATTTGTGGAGCGCGCACCCGCGCATCTCGTCGATGCCGAGCGCGACAAAGCACAGCGATTTGTCGATGAGATCGCCGAGCTGACCGTAGAGCGCGAGCGTTTGGGCTGCGGCTCGTAGCACCATGACCAACGCTCAGGCAACGCAGTATGTCGAACGGCTGGCCATCCTCGGCATGCGTTTTGGCCTGGAGCGGATGCACCGCCTCATGGACGGATTGGGCCGGCCCAACGAGTTCGCGCCGACGATCCATGTGGTTGGCACAAATGGCAAGTCGTCGACGTGCCGGCTTGCCGCAGCGGCCCTCCACAGTCACGGACAGAAGGTCGGTACCTACCTATCTCCCCATGTCATCGGGTGGCGCGAGCGCATCGAGGTGGACGGCGACGCGGTCACTCCGGAACGGTTTGCGGCAGCGGTCAGCGCAGTTCGCGACGCAGCCGATTCCTTGGCCCTTGCCGAGGATGACATGGTCACCCAGTTCGAAGTTCTCACTGCCACCGCGTTCTTGGTCTTTGCCGACGCTCAGGTCGATTCGATGGTGATCGAAGCCGGGCTCGGTGGACGCTACGATGCCACCAACGTCCTGAGCGACGATGCGGTCGTGGTCCTCACCAACGTCGCGCTTGAACACACAGAGCTGCTGGGAAACACCGAGGCGGCAATTGCCGGCGAGAAGCTTGCCGTCGCTGCCGACGGCACCACACGTCTGCTCGTTGGCCGATTGAGTCCTGCCGCCGCGGTGGCCGTTACCAACGAGTGTGCGGCCCGCTGGCTACGCCCGTGGCGTTTGGGGCACGAGATTCACGTCACGGTCACTGATGCGGGGACCGACGTGTCGACACCGAACGCCACGTACCGGCACCTTCCGTTGCCGCTCCGCGGCGACTTTCAGCGCGACAACCTCGCGGTGGCGGTCGCGGCCGCCGAGTGCCGATTGGGTTCTGTCCTTGAGCTGCAGCCCCTGCGAGATGCGATCGCTCTGGTCACAATGCCGGGCCGCCTGGAAGTGATACCGGGATCGCCCCTTCTGGTGCTCGATGGGGCGCACAACCCGGCCGGGGTGCAGGCAATGACCGGATCGCTTGGGCCCATTGTCGCGGGCCGACGAACGATCGCGGTGATGTCCATTCTTGGCGACAAAGATGCCCGTGCGATGGTCGCCCCGATCGCCGCACACTGCGACACGATGATCGCAACGCGATCCGCTCATCCCCGCGCGGCGAACCCCGAGGCGCTTGCTCACCTGGCCCAGCTCGCAGGGATGCGTGCGGAAGTTGTCGAAAAACCTCCTCATGCAATTGCTCGGGCACGTGAACTTGCCGGACCGGATGGCGCCGTTGTGGTGTGCGGTTCGCTCTATCTGCTTGCCGATCTTCGGGCAGAGCTCGTCGGATGAGGATCGCCAACTGCCTGGTATGCTCGCTCCCGAAAGTTGCCGCAAATCGCGAACAGCGAAGGGGTGGACACACTGATTCCCGCTGACGTGTTCGACTCGCTCTCACGGTTCTTTGATTCACCGTGGTGGACCGTGCTGCGAGTGCTCATCATCATCTTCCTGATCCTTCTGTGGCTCGCACTTGGTGTGTGGGTTTACAAGGACGCCAGCCGTCGCAACTCTGCGCCCGGCTACCCCAAAATCATGGCCGCTATAGCAGTGCTCATCCCGTTGCTCGGGCCGCTGCTTTACATGGCCGTTCGGCCGGCCGAGACCGTTGCGGAGCAACGTGATCGCAAGCTTGAAACCGAGGCGTTGGAACGACACGTCATGCTGTCGTGCCCCGACTGTGGCTTCCCCACCGAGGCGAGCTACCTGGCGTGTCCGTCGTGCGTTCGCAAGCTGAAAGAACCGTGCAACCACTGTGGTCAGCCGGTTGACCCGCGATGGGCGATCTGCCCGTTCTGCGAGAAAGTCCCCGCGAGTATCGCGAACCGCGCCGCCCGGGACACGGCCCAAGTACCGGCTGAGGAGATGCCGGTGATCAGTCCAGGGAGCTACACGAGTGAGTGAACGTACGTTTGTGATGGTCAAACCCGACGCTGTTGCGCGAGGTTTGACTGGTGAGATCCTTGCGCGCATTGAGCGTCGCGGACTCACGGTCGTGGGTCTCAAGCAAACGCGAATGGAACGCTCGGTCGCCGAGGAGCACTACGGCGAACATCGTGAGCGTCCGTTCTTCGGCGAGCTCGTGGACTTCATCACCTCCGGCCCGGTCGTGATGATGGCGATTGAGGGTCCCGGCGCGATTGTCGTGATGCGCACCATGATGGGTGCCACCAATCCGCAAGATGCGGCCCCGGGAACCATCCGTGGTGACTTCTCACTCGAGGTGGGGGAGAACGCCATCCACGGCTCCGACGGCCCGGAATCGGCCGCGAAGGAGCTCGGGCTTCACTTCACCGCGAACGAACTCACCGCGTAGCCGGTCGCGGGCGTCGCCCGCAGCGCCCAATGATCATTCTCGCGTCACGGTCACCCCAACGACGATCGCTGCTTGACTCCATCGGGGTGGTCCACCGCGTCGTGGTATCGAAGTATCCGGAACCCGCCCTTCCGGGGGTCGCACCAGAAGAGCTCGTCTCGGCGCACGCGTGCGGAAAAGCTCGAGAGGTCGCTGAGCGGGTCGGTGTTCCCGAGGGCGGCGCGGTGCTCGGCGCCGACACCGTTGTGATCGTCGGCGACGACATCCTCGGCAAGCCGGACGATCGCGCCAGTGCCGAGTCCATGCTGCGGCGCTTGGCCGGGAAGCGTCACACCGTCATGACCGCTCTCTGCCTGATCGACCGGTCCGGAGAGCGGGACGCCGTCGATACGACAGAGGTCCAGTTTCGCTCGTTGGCCGATGCTCACATCGCGTGGTACCTGGATCGCGGCGAGTGGCAGGGCCGGGCTGGGGCGTACGCAATCCAGGGTTCTGGTGCGTCGCTCGTGGTGTCCGTCAACGGCGATGCCAGCACCGTTATCGGCCTTTCACTCGGGCGGCTGGTGGGGCTGCTGGAGGTTGCCGGGCTCACCCCATGGGCACGTCCTCCGCCCCAACCACACTAGGTGTCGGCGGGGTGTGCAAAGATCGCGCACTATGAACCGCAAAGCACTGCTCATCGGAATCGGCGTGATCACGGCAGGGGCTCTCGGCGTCGGCGGCTATCTCTACAGCACCCTCGACAATCAGACCGAAGCCAAAGCCAGCAGCGCGCTCGACGAGTTCCGCGCCAGCAAGACGCCCGATGGGGCGTCGCGCGCCGGCCTGCCGAAGCAAGGCGTCTACCGCTACACCGTGACCGGCAACGAGAAGATCGTGCGTGCCCCGGCCATTGATGTGAGTCGGACTTTCCCGACCGAGGCCACGGCGCTCATTCGTCATCGCGCCGACGGCTACGAGTTCGAGACGCGGTACTCCAAAGAACATACGGAGCTCTCGCGCTACGAGCTGACGGGCGAAGGGGCCTATGTGACCTACGCGCTCACCAAGCTTATCGTCGGTCCGATCAAGACCGATCGCGAGCGGACATGGACACCGAAACTTCTCCGTTTGCCCGCCGCGTCGAAGCGCCCCACCGACCCGACGTGGGGTGGTCAGTTCACGGCGGGCGACCTCACGTTGTCGATTACGAATCGGTACCTCCCGAAGGAGACGATCACCGTCGGCGGTGCTCCGGTGCCGGTGGATGTGATCGAGTCGAAACAGGACATCACGGGTGAGTACACCGGCAAGCGCACCGAGAAATTCTGGTTCTCCCAAGAGCTCGGCCTGATCGTTCGCTACTCCATCGCCTCCTCACTCAAGGGGCCCACCGATCTGGACTTCACTGCCGACCAGACGCTGGTGTCGACCACCCCAGAGGTCTAGCGGGATCACGAATTTCGGGACGCAAATTCGGTGTTGGGCGTCGTTGGGCGCCCATCGCCACACCTGATTGATCGAAAATGCGAGTGATTTCTCTTCGACGACGACCGTGCTTCGACGCGGTCGAGTCCCTGAGATCCGCCATTTGACTGGGAATACCGTGACGTGCGTCACGTCGATGGGGGTGAGACAACGGGTCGAGACTCACCACGTGAGGTGTCGATCTGCCAGCGGTTCGCGAGTGAAATGGGGCCAGTGCGGGCATCCCGTAGAGTCTCGATATCAAGTCGAGCTCGAGCTTTAGTGGGTCGTTCGGAAACTCTCCATTCCCTCTTGAGTGTTAATGAAAATTCGCACCCGATTTGGGTGGACCTGAGCCCGCATGACCGCTAGCGTTGCGGCGTCTCGCGAGCAGCCGAAACGGAGGACAATCATCGGGCTCTGGGGCTACCTGACCGGTTTCGGTGGGCGCGACATGGCCGTCGACTTGGGAACTGCGAACACGCTTGTTTACGTGCGTGGCCGCGGAATCGTCTTGTCGGAGCCATCTGTCGTCGCCATCGACCGCAACACAAATGAAGTGCACGCCGTCGGCATCGAAGCGAAGCGAATGCTGGGTCGAACGCCGGGCAATATCAGCGCGATCCGTCCGCTCAAGGACGGGGTCATCGCGGACTTCGACGTAACCGAGCAAATGCTCAAGCACTTCATTAGGAAGGTCCACCAGAACAAGTGGGCACACCCCCGCGTGGTCGTCTGTGTTCCCTCCGGTGTGACGGGTGTTGAGAAGCGCGCGGTGGTCGAGGCCACCTACTCCGCAGGCGCGCGTGAAGCGCAGCTCATCGAGGAGCCGATGGCCGCCGCAATCGGCGCCGGCCTCCCCGTGGGCGAGCCCACCGGGAGCATGGTCGTCGACATCGGCGGTGGCACGAGCGAGGTGGCGGTCATCAGCCTCGGCGGCATCGTCGTGGCGCAGTCGATACGTGTCGGTGGCGACGAACTCGACGAGGCGATCATCAACTACGTGAAGCGTGAGTACAAATTGATGATCGGCAACCAGACCGCCGAGGAGGTCAAGCTCGAGATCGGATCGGCCTACCCGTTGAGGGAAGAGGTTCAGGCGGAGATTCGGGGGCGCGACATGATCTCTGGCCTTCCGAAGACAGTCGTGCTTTCCTCCGAAGATATCCGCGTTGCTCTCGATGAACCGCTGCAGCAAATCATCGACGCCGTCAAGAGCACACTCGACAAGACGCCGCCGGAACTCGCCTCCGACATCATGGACCGCGGCATCATGCTCGCGGGGGGTGGTTCGCTTCTTCAGGGGCTTGACGAGCGATTGCGACGCGAAACCGAAATGCCCATCCACGTGGCCGAATCGCCGCTCACCTGCGTGGCGATCGGATCGGGGCGCGCCCTCGAGGAGTTTGAAGTCATGCGTAAGTCCTCCGCGACAGGAAAACGACACCGTCGCCCCAAGTATTAGTACGCAATCGGCAATGGGCGGCGGGGGGATCCCGCCTCGGCCCGTGACCGGCGACGGACCGCCGCGAGTGTCGCGTCGGCGCATCGCCCTACGGCGCGGCGTGGTCATCGGCCTCCTTCTGGTGTGCGTCGTTCTGTTCACGACGTTCTTCCGGGAAGGGGATGGAGGCTTCCTTCACAGGTTCAAGGGCACGGTCACCTCGGTCGTCACCCCGGTGCAGGATGTGGCCGTTGCCGCCATCCAGCCGGTGAAAGACGGATGGAACTGGTTTGGCGATCTCCGTGGCGCTCGTGTGGAACGCGACCGTCTTGCGCTCGAGAACGCCGAGCTCCGCGAGAAACTCACCGCGAATGCTGTCGACGGCTCCGCCGCCGTCGAGCTGCGCAAACAGCTCAAGCTCGCCCAGATCGGCCGTACCGACTACACCCCCGTTGCCGCCACGATCATCGGACGATCCCAGATCGACTACAACAAAAGGGTCAGCATCGATCGCGGCACGAACCATGGGATCACCAAGAACTCCTTGGTGTTCGTTCCGGGTGAGCGGAACTCGGAGGTGTACCCCGCGCTCATCGGACTGGTCACCAGTGTTGAGGCGCGCTCGGCCATCGTCACGTTCATCACGGATCCGGCCAACGCGATCGCCGCGAAGACCGAGAGCGCCAGGAACAACTTGGGGCTTCTCCGCGCTGGCGCTGCCGGGCAGTTGAAGCTCGAAGGCGTACCTGGGCTCGAAGCCATCGCGGTCGGCGACGTTGTGGTGACCACCGGCGCCGGCACCGACACATTGCCATCGGTCTACCCGTCGGGTATTCCGCTCGGTGTGGTCACGAGCGTGAGCTCCGCAGAGCAGGAGGTTCAGACGGTGCAGGTCGAACCCTTCCGCAACCCGTCCGAGCTCACCGAGGTGATGGTCTTCACACCGGCAAGTGCGCTGGCGAGACGTCGGGCGGACGTTCCATGATGCGCCTCATGCCCTCATTCGGATGGCGCCCATCGAACGACGGTCCCGCTCTGCGCTCTGTCGTCATCCTCGTGCTCGTAACGGCATTCACGCAGTCGGTCATGCCACGGTTTGACGTCGGCCCGCTCGACGCCATACCCAACGTCTTGGTTGTCGCCATTGTCGCGGTGGGTGCATTGCGCGGAGTGATCGTCGGCGCCTGCGCCGGTTTCGCCGCCGGCCTGATCATCGAGCTCATCACCCCGAGTGCGACGCTTGGAGTCATCGCGCTGGCGTACGTTGCCATCGGTGCCTGGTCCGGACGATTCGCGGAGAATGCTCACCCCATCGGGCGGTGGACCGGGCTTCTCGTCAGCAGCGTCGCGGCGGCGATCGTGCCGCTGTGGGTTGGGGCTGTTGAGTTGCTTCGCGGAAGTGGCCCGCCGATCGCTTTCCTCGTGCGCGACCTCGCCCTTCCTCACCTGGTCTTTGCTCCTCTCGTTGGGTTGCCGGCGTGGTGGATTGCACGGCGACTTTTGGGGGCACCGCGGGTTGTGGAGCCATGGCTGGTGACGGCGTGAGTCTTCCGCATGTCACCGAGCCCGTGCAGCCGTCGGGTCCGAACGGGCGGATGCTGTCGTCCACGACCGCCCGGCGTATCGGCCTGTTTGGCTCGATCGTCATGGTGCTCTTCGGCATCCTCGTCGTGCGTCTGTGGTTCCTTCAAGTGGTCGGCGCCGCCGGTTTCGAGGAGCGCGCCGAGGGCAACAGCGTGCGCACCATCAACATCCCGGCGCCACGCGGCGACATCCTCGATCGGAACTCCAAGGTCATCGCCACGAGCCGTGAAGCGTGGGACGTCGTGGCTCTGCCTCAGGACCTCGGCGAGGGCAGCGAAACGGACTACAAGCTGACGCCGGAGGGCGACGCGACGCTTAAGCGCGTTGCCGCGGTGATCGGGGTGAAACCTGCGGTGCTGCGCAATCGCATGAAGCGCGGCAACAAGAGCGCCTCGTACAAGTCGGTGGTCCTGCAGCCCGACCTCGCCGAGGACGATCCGTTGTTCCTTGCGCTCAACGAACGCATCCGCGAGTTCCCCGGTATCCGTCTCGAGCGCACCTTCCGTCGTCGCTATGAAGAGGGTGCCTACCTCTCTCACGTGCTGGGGTACGTTGGGCAGATCCCGGTGGAAGACGCCGACGCCTACCGAAAGCGGGGCTATCGGAACGACGCCATCGTCGGCCGTGCGGGCCTCGAGTCAAAGTACGAGCGATTTCTTCGTGGCGAGGACGGGGAACGCCGCATCGAGGTCGATGGCAGCGGCCAGCCCACCGGGCGCACCGTTCTGTCGGAGCGTCCGGCCAAGCCCGGGGCGACGCTCGTGACGAGCATCGACATCGACGTTCAGAAGGCGCTTGACGACGCCATCGCCGAGGCGGTGTTGACGAAAGCCGAGTTCGACGGTGGTGGGGGAGGGGTTGTGCTGGACGCACAAACCGGCCAAGTGGTTGCCATGTCGTCCTTCCCTCAAGTTGACCCGGTGCTCTACAGCCGCGGTAAACCCGGCGCGATCAAGGCCTACCAGAAGAAGTGGAAGAGCCGGAGTTTTGGGATCAACCGGGCCGTCTGGGCCTACCCTCCGGCGTCGACATTCAAACCCGTCACCGCGATCGCCGCGCTCAACTCCGGGGCTCTCCAGCCGGATGAGCCGCTGACGTCTCCGAAGCAACTCATCTACGGGGGAACGGTATTTCGGAACTTTCGTGGCATCGAGCTGCCGGACATGCCGGTTCGAGGCGCGCTGATGATGTCGAGCGACACGTTCTTCTATCAGGTCGGAAATCGCATTCACTTGAGAACCCGGGAACCCGGTCGGCGCGAGGGCAACAACAAGCTGCGCTACTGGTCGCAAGCGCTCGGGCTCGGGGCAACCACGCAAGTCGACCTCCCCGAGGGCGCAGAAGCGTCGGGCGTCCTGCCGGACCGCGACTGGAAACGCTCACGGACGTTCGCCATCGAGGCACCGAACACCTGGCGGCCCGGTGACACGATCAACATGTCCGTGGGGCAGGGATTCTTGACGGCGACGCCGCTTCAGATGGCGCGCGCCTACGCCGCCATCATCGACGACAAACATCGCCTCAGGACCCCCACCGTTGGGGACAAGATTCGCAGTGCCGACGACGCGAGCAACATCCTGCTCGACATCACCAAAGGGCTCCCCGAGAGCACGCTGCCCACGATCAACCCGGGCGTGCTCGAGGCGGTCACCGGCGGCCTTTATGACGTGGTGAACAACGGTCAAGGTACCGCCCAGTCGGTGTTCTCGAAGCTCCCGAACCTGGTCGCCGGGAAGACCGGGACCGCGGAGAACAGTCGCAACGGCAAGGCGCGAAAGGACCACTCGTGGTTTGTCGGCTACGGGCCGGTCGGTGGCGACGAGCCGCCAAAGTACGTTGTCGCTGTCGTGATTCAAAACGGCGGGCTGGGCACAGTTGCCGCAGCCCCGGCCGCCTGCAAGGCGCTCGTCACGGCCCTCGATCGGGACCCCGCTGACTGCAACGCCGGGCGCAACCCCAGCGCCACAGCGGTGGCTGACTGATGGCGACTCTCGCTCCCGCACCCGCCGCGCAGGCCCTGATTTGGGCGCGGCACATCGTGGGGCGCCTGGACTGGCTCCTGGTACTCGGTGTCGGGGCGATCACCATCTTTGGGTTGAAACTCGTCGACATCACAACGGCGGACGATCCCGGAGGCAGCCTTTCTTCGCGGCACCTGATCTACGTGGCTCTGGGCGTGGCCGTGATGGCCGCCGCGATGGCGATCGACCTCGACCTGTTTCGCCGGCGGGTGTGGACGGTCTGGGGAGCGCTCATTGGCGCGGTGACAATTGTGCAGATCATCGGTGCCCCCATTCGTGGTTCGCGCCGATGGATCGACTTCGGCGTGTTCCAGTTCCAGCCGTCGGAGATTGGCAAGGTCGCCATGATCATCATCCTTGCGGCCATCATTTCGGAGCGTCGCAGCGAGATCGGCACACCGCAGTTCAGCCTGCTTGCCTTGGGCACCACGGTTCTTCCGGCGATCATCGTTTTCGTTCAGCCCGACCTGGGCACCTCGCTGGTGTACTTCGCCATCCTCATTGGGATGTTGTTCTTCGCCGGCATTCCGGCCAAGCACTTTGTGGCGGCCGGCAGCGCGATCGTCGGTTTCGGCGTCCTGCTCCTGTGGGTGCTGCCATCCATCGGCCTGCCAATCCTGCGTGAGTACCAGGTCAACCGTATCCTTGTGCTTTTCGATCCCAGTCGCGACCTCGTCGGCACCGGCTACCAGGCCGCACAGACCAAGACGGCGGTGGGCGCCGGCGGCGCCTTTGGGCGCGGGGCCGACGGAGCGACTCAGGTGCGCAACGACATCCTTCCGGAGCACCACACCGACTTTATTTTTGCTGCCGCCGGTGAGATCTACGGCTTTGTCGGGGTCGTAACCCTTATCCTGGTGCTGTCGCTCGTCATCTGGCGCGCAATTCGCATCATGATGCGAGCTCCCACGATGTTCGAGCAGTTGATTGCCGGCGGCATCGCCGCCATGCTTGCTTTCCAAGTCTTCGTTAACATCGGCATGAACGTTACGATCATGCCCATCACCGGAATCCCCCTCCCTTTCATGAGCTACGGCGGAAGTCACACACTCACAAATCTCATTGCCGTCGGCATCCTGCTGCGCATCCATCGGCGTAGCGGGGCGATGGCGCGTTAAGTGGGAGGCCTTCGCGCATTCACGAAAGGCGCCGGCGCCCTAAGACCCTTCGTCAACGCGGTACGGGGGGTTGAACGCACCTCGGGCACGGGTGGTGCCCTCGCCGTGCTCGACGGTGAACCGGTTGCCACTGCCCGGCTGCGCGCAATCATTGGCGTGGCGGCAGATGCGTCGCTCTCAGACCCGCACGACCTGCTCATTCATGTGGCCGCGCCGCACCACGACGTCACTCTCGCCGCCGCCGTTCTGGCGGGTGCAAAGCACGACGGGCGCCGGGTTCTGTGCCTCATCACCGGCAACCGTGTCGAGCGCGACGCCGCCGAAGCCGAACTGCTCACCCATCCACCGCTTGAGCCGTCGAACATCGCTCATGTGCCAAGCCTCGACGACGCCGCGGGGATTAGCCGCGTTATCGCCCGCGTGCTTGGTGACGACGCCGTGGCGGCAGCCCGTCGCCACCCGGCGCTTCGTGCCGAGGTTGCCGACGCACTCATTGCCAAAGCGGCCCGCCAATCGGCCACCGTCGGCGCCGTGGCCGTTCTCCCGGGGGCGGACCTGCCGGCCATCACGCTGATTCAGGTGCGTCTCGTTGCGCAACTCGCGGCGGTCTATGGCCGGCCCCTCGATTCACGGCGGGCTCCGGAACTTGTGGGAGTGCTCATCAGCGCGTTCGGGTGGCGTGCCATCGCACGTCGCGCACTCGCGTCGGTTCCCGTCGCAGGCTTTGCCCTGCGCGGTGGCGTTGCTTTCTCGGCGACGACAACGGTGGGTGAGGCCGCAAAGGTCTGGTTTACCCAGGCCGGTGACCGGGCCGACGCACCGCTCGACGGCCTCAGCTCGATCATCACCGGGCTTCGCGGCCGCCGGGGACGCGCGTGACCACCCGCATCCTCGTCTCCGTCGATCGCTTCGAAACACGAGTTGCCATCACCGAGGGCGACCGAGTCACCGAGTGCCACATCGAACGGCGTGGGCGTCGGTCGGTTGTGGGGCATGTCTGGAAGGGGCGGGTCGAGAATGTCCTGTCCGGCATGGAAGCGGCGTTCGTCGACGTTGGCATCGACAAGGCAGGCTTTCTCCACGTCGATGAGGTCGTGGCAATGGGCGTTCCCAAGAGCCGCCGTCTCATCAGCGACCTGCTCAAAAAAGGCGATGAGATCCTCGTCCAGGCGGTCAAGGACCCCATGGGAACCAAGGGCTCGCGCCTGTCGATGCAGCTCTCGCTCGCCGGGCGCTTCCTGGTCTATGTCCCCTACGGCGACGGCTTTGGCGTCAGCAAACGACTCGACGACGAAGAACGCGATCGCCTACGAAAGATCTGCAAGTCACTCGACTTGAGCGACGGCGGCATCATCGTGCGGACCCAGGCTGCGGGCGCCACCGCAAAAGAACTCCAACGCGACCTCATCGCCCTGCAACGGTTGTGGGCGGCGCTGTTGGCACGCGCCGAACAGGTGAAGGCGCCGAGCCTCCTCTACAGCGAGGCCGACCGGTCGCTCAAGGTCATTCGTGACCTGTTCGGGGAGCACATCGACGAGGTGCTGATCGACGACGAAGTGCAGTACCAGCGGATCCTCGACTTCTTGCAGCGGACGTCTCCCGACTTGGCCGAACGTATTCGCTACTACAAGGACTCCACACCGCTCATGCAGCGCTACGGGGTCGACAAGGCGCTTCGCGCGACCCTCGATCGCCGCGCCGACTTGCCGTCGGGCGGATATCTCATCATCGATGACACCGAAGCGATGACGGTGATCGACGTCAACAGCGGACGCCACGTGGGGCGGGGGAAGACCACCCTCGAGGAGACCATCACCCAGACGAATCTCGAGGCCGCCGAGGAAGTCGTGCGTCAGCTTCGTCTCCGGGACATCGGCGGCATGATCATCATCGACTTCATCGACATGAACGATCAGCGCAACCGTAAAGCCGTGCGTCAGGCACTGGAAGTTGCCCTCGAACGCGACCGCGCCAAGGCCTACGTCGTTGACATCTCACCGCTCGGGCTCGTGGAGATGACCCGTCAAAACATCAGCGACGGCCCACGCGAGATCATGACGGTGGCGTGTCCGACGTGCGCCGGGGTGGGCGTCGTCCCGAGTGACGAGACCCACGCCGTCGACGTCGACCGTGAGATCCGTCGCAACCTGGCGGGCCGATCCGAGAAGGCTTTCGCGGTGAGCATCAACCCTGCGGTCATCGAGTTCGTCTCTGGTGATGAAGACGCCGGTATCGCCGATATCGAAGCGGAAACGGGCAAACGTATCCGCCTCGAGCCGGACGCATCGCTCAGTGTGCACGAGGTCAGCATCACGCCGATCTAGCCCGTCGCTCATGCGTACCATGCACGGGGGGCGGACCTTTTCTGAGTTTTTGGAGGTGATCTGGCGCTCAGCACGAAAAAAAAGCCGCGCTCTGCGGTCAGGTGGCTCGTGTTTTGGTGTCAACCTGCCGATAGAGCACTCGGAACATGAGGGGACCAACGCTATCTCGCGGGGCGTACATCTACGTCCTTTGCTGCGTGTTTGTCGCAGTCGCCGCGACTGTTGTCGAGACGATTCGCGACCCAGGCATCGGTGACGTCTGGGCGCTTGTCACCTTCGCCGCGGGTGCCGCGACGGCCCAACTGTTCCTGGTGCAGGCATCCCCCCGCCTGGGCTACGACATCTCGCTCGCGTTCCTCTTCGCCGCGGTGGTTGTGCTTCCGCCCCTGTCGGTGGTCCTTGTGGCCACCCTCATGTTCCTTCCCATCTGGGCTCGGGAGCGCTACCCCTGGTACATGCCGGTGTTCAACATGGCGAACTACGCCATCCCGGCATTGCTCGCGCAGGGCCTTGTCGGTCTTGGCCCCAGCACACCGGGAAAGACGTGGGGATTGTGGGTTGCTCTGGCGACCATCGCCTTCACCCTTGTCAACCACCTCGTGCTGGCCGGCATCCTCAAACTTGCCCGCGGTGAAAGCCTGCGCCAGACCCGCCTCTTTACCTTTACTCACCTTTCCCTCGACAGCCTCGTGCTGTGCTCAGGGTCGGCCATTGCGCTCGCCTGGAATGTGGAGCCCGTGACCAGCCTGTTCGCCATGCTTCCGCTCATTCTCATCGCACGGGCTTTGCAGATCCCCCGCTTGGAGCAGGAGAGCTGGACCGACGCGAAAACCGGGCTCTACAACGCTCGCTTCTTCAGTGAGCGCGGGGAAGAGCTCATCCAACGCGGCCAGGGCCTCACGTCCCTCGCGATGATCGACCTCGACTACCTCCGCGACATCAACAACAAACATGGGCACCTGGCAGGAGATGACGTCATCGCCGCAGTGGCCGGAGTTATCGCCGAAAGCGCCCGTGGCACGGACATGGCGGCACGGTTTGGTGGCGAGGAGTTTGCCTTGCTCATGCCGGCCACGCCGCTCGAGTCTGCGGCAATGGTGGCCGAACGCGTGCGCGCCGCGGTCGCCGCGTTGGTCGTTGACACCGAAGGCGCCCGGCTGAACGTCACCGTCAGCATTGGGGTGGCCAGCGGACTTGGGACGTTGGAGGAGCTCATCCGTCGCGCCGACAAAGCGCTCTACAGTGCCAAGGGCAAAGGCCGCGACATCGTGGTGGTCGCCGGCGACGATGACGGGATGGACGGTGACGACGATGTCGTCGACCGTCGCACACGCGCCGCAGGTGCGGGCAAGCCCACCACGCATTCCCGTTAGCCGACCGAATCGGGTACAATCCGCGACCGCGCCTCGGTCCGGGCGCTTTTGTGTTTCGATCGGGAGAGTGAATGGCCAACTACGCAGTGATCGCCGTCGGCGGAAAGCAGTACCGAGTTCGCGAGGGTGACAGCCTTCTCGTCGATCGTCTCGCCGTCGAGCCGGGCGAAACGTTCACTCCGCCCGTGCTTGCGGTTGGTGACGACGGCGCCATCAACGATGGCGGTTCGGTCACTGCGCGGGTCGAGGAGCATCTGCTCGGCAAGAAGGTCGTGGTGTTCACCTACCGCGCGAAGAAGGACAGCAAGAAGAAGCGTGGACACCGCTCGCGGTTGTCGCGCGTCGTCATCGAGTCGATCGCGTCGTAGAGGGAGCACCAGATGGCCCATAAAAAAGGTGGCGGCTCCAGCCGCAACGGTCGTGACTCCCAGGCGCAACGCCTCGGTGTGAAGGTCTTCGCGGGCCAGGTCGTTCCCGCGGGCAGCATCATCGTCCGTCAACGGGGAACGCGTTTTCACCCGGGTGACGGCACGGGACTCGGTCGCGACCACACGATTTTTGCGACGGTGTCCGGCCGGGTGGAGTTCACCAAGGGCCGCAAGGGCCGCCGCATCTTCGTTCACCCGGAGTAGCACTCAGATCGCGGTGGCGTTCACCGATCGCGTTCGCATCCACGTTGAAGGCGGCCACGGTGGTGGCGGCTGCGTTTCATTCCGTCGTGAATCACGCACGCCGCGTGGTGGACCCGACGGCGGAAATGGGGGACACGGCGGATCGGTTGTCGTGATTGCCGACGCGAGCGTTGAGGACCTCTCCCGCTTCCGGCATGCGGTTCACCACAAGGCCCGGCCGGGTCAACCCGGTGCGGGACGAAAACGCCACGGCAAAAATGGTGAGAACGTCGAGATCGCGGTGCCCGTGGGCACCCGCATCACCCGTGACGACGTCGTCATCGCGTCGCTCGATACGCCGGGCGAGCGTGCCGAGGTCGCACGTGGCGGTGAAGGCGGGGTGGGGAACTTCGCGTTTCGCTCCTCGACCCATCAGGCGCCACGTGAGGCGATCCCTGGTGCACCGGGTGACGAGACGTGGCTGACGATGGAGCTTCGCATCAACGTCGACGTGGCGATGGTGGGACTGCCCAACAGCGGCAAAAGCGCGGTGTTCCACGCACTGACGGGTGGCGCGGCGGTGATTGCCCCGTACCCTCGTTCCACGCGGGAGCCGGCGTTCGGCCCGGTGCAGGACGAGTTCGCAAACCTCTATCTGGTCGTCGACCTGCCGGGAGTCGATGAGGTGGGGGCGCCGCGGCCCGACGGAAAGCTCGAGCAAATCGAACGCGCCCGCGTGATCATTCACTGCGTTGATGCCCGCGGTGACGACGTCGCGGAGCGCCTTGCCGCGGTACGGCACACGGTTGATGCCTACCGCCAAGAGGGCGCTAACGAGATTGTCGTCGGGACACACATCAGCGGTTCTGACCGTCCCGCGGGAGTCGACATCGTCGTCGATCCCGACTCGGGGAGTGGCATCGACGAGCTTCGCCGTGAGGTCCTTCGCCATTTGGCGGCGACCTGATGGCACTCATCGTCGTGAAAGTCGGGACGTCGTCACTGGTCGATGGGTCCGGGGCGTTTCGCGAAGACGTGCTCGACGGACGCGTTCGCGAGTTGGTGACCCTCCGTCGACAGGGCTTTCAGCCGGTGCTTGTGAGCAGCGCTGCGATCGCCTGTGGCCTCGCACGTCTGGGGATCACTGTGCGTCCGACAGCCCTTCCCGACCTACAGGCCGCCTCGGCGGTGGGACAAGGAGTGTTATTCGAGCGCTATCTCCGGAGCTTCGCCGCACACGACGCGGTGCCCGCTCAGGTGCTTCTCACGTCTGGTGACCTGGAACGCCGAACCTCGTACAACAACGCCCGCAACACGCTCGGGCGACTGCTCGAGCTGGGTGTCATCCCGGTGATCAACGAAAACGACACAACAGCCACCGACGACATCACGTTCGGCGACAACGATGTGCTGGCCGCGCAGGTGGCCATCCTCTTGCGTGCCCGGTTGCTGATTTTGTTGACCGACCGTGACGGGCTCTACGGGCCGGGTGAGGACGGACCCGAGCTAATCGGCGACGTCGCCCCAGGCATCGCACCCGAAGCCGTTTCCTTGGCACCGCTCGAGGCGTCGGGCGTTGGGCGGGGCGGCATCTCCAGCAAGGTTGCATCAGCCAGCATGGCGACCGCGGCGGGGATCACCTGCGTGATCGCCAACTGCGCCACCGACGGAGTCATCACCAGCGTTGCCCATGGCTCGCATGTGGGCACTCGCTTCCCCCCGGCTACGAAGCCGCGGTCGGCGTTCAAGCTCTGGCTGCGCTACGCAAAACCCGTGCTCGGACGCATCGATGTCGACGCCGGAGCGGCATCCGCGCTCGTTTCTCGCGGGACCTCGCTGCTCGCGGTGGGAATCACCGGATGTTCGGGGAGTTTCGCGGCCGGCGACGCGGTGGAGGTGGCCGACCCCACGGGCACGCTCATCGGCAAAGGGCTTACGGGTTTGTCGGCCGAGGATCTCCGCCAGGTTGCCGGTTTGACGACCACAGCGGCACGTGAACAGATCCCTGGTGCGGCCGATGAAGTGATCCATCGCGACCAATTTGTCCTGCTGGGAGCGGACTCGGTGTAGTAGCGTTTGTCTGTGGCTTCGATCGATGTAACGACTCTTGAGCGGCAGGTGGAGGCAGCGAAGCGCGCCTCGACCGCCTTGCGGCGGATGCCGGGAGCGCGGAAGAACGAGGTCCTCAACCAGATGGCGGACGCACTTGTTCGCCGTACGGACGAGATCCTCCGCGAGAACGCTCTCGACATTGACGATGCCAAAGCCGCGCACCGCCCCAGCGCCATGGTTGATCGGCTCTTGCTCGACGAGGACCGTGTTCTTGCCATGGCACGCGGTGTGCGTCAAGTGGCGGCGCTTCCCGACCCTGTTGGCGAGGTCGAGATGGGTGAGCGGCTTCCCAATGGTCTCGAGGTCACGCGCAAACGGGTCCCGTTGGGCGTTGTGGCCGTGATCTATGAAGGTCGTCCCAACGTCACATCGGATGCTGCGGCCCTCTGCCTCAAAAGCGGCAACGCCGTCGTCCTCAGAGGCAGCAGCGTGGCACGGCGTTCGAACGGCATCATCGCCGAGGTGCTGCAGCGCGCGCTCATGGAGGCCGATGTCCCGGCCGAGGCCATCGTGCCGGTCGACGGTGACCGCGAGCAGCTTCGCGAGCTGATTCAACTGAAGCAGTACATCGATCTTGTCGTTCCTCGCGGCGGCGACGAGTTGAAGGCGTTCTTGGTCGAGCACTCGACGGTGCCCGTCATCTACGCCGCGTCCGGCAACAACCACGTCTACGTCCACGCGGATGCCGACGTCGACAAGGCCGTGAAGATCACGGTCAACGCCAAGGTCCAGCGCCCGGGTGTCTGTAACGCCGCGGAGACCCTTCTGGTGCACCGCGACATCGCCGACGCATTTCTTCCTCGGGCCGCCGCCGCGCTGAAAGAGAACGGCGTGGAACTTCGTGTCTCGCAGGAGGCGCGCACGGTTCTGGGTGTCGATGGAGAAGGCCTTGCCGAGGCCACTGACGAGGACTACGCCACAGAGTTTCTCGATCTCACGCTGGCGGTGCGCGTCGTTGAGTCGGTCGACGAGGCGATCGAGCACATCGAGCGGTACGGGTCGGGTCACAGCGAAGCAATCGTTACCGCGTCTCTCGCCGCAGCCCGCGACTTCGAGGCCGGTGTGGACGCGGCCTGCATCTACATCAACGCCTCCACCCGCTTCACCGACGGGGGAGAGTTTGGCATGGGGGCGGAGATCGCAAACTCCACCCAGAAGCTCCACGCGCGTGGACCAATCGGTCTGCGTGAGCTCACAACGATGAAGTACGTCGTCATCGGAGATGGTCACGTCCGCACGTAAGGTCGGCGTTTTTGGCGGGATGTTCGACCCGCCCCATATCGGTCACGTGATCGTCGCTCGCGAAGCCGCGTGGCAACTGGCGCTTGACGAGGTGCGACTGGTGGTGTGCGCACGGCCGGCTCACCGCGGTGAGGGGCACGCCCCTACCCAGGTGCGCTTTGCGTTGGTGGAGGCGGCGGTCGCCGGCCACCCCACGCTTGTCGCCTCCCGCGCGGAGATCGAGCGGCCGGGACCCAGCTATATGGTCGACACATTGCACGGCTTCGCCAGGGACAACGCGGACGATGACTTGTGGCTTATCGTCGGGGCCGACCAGCTGCTCGGTTTCTCGCGGTGGCGCGAGCCGGCCCGCATCACCGAGCTTGCGCGATTGGCTGTCGTGGCCCGTGATTCAGCGGATCTCGAGGCCGTGAGCGAGGCGGCCGAAGCAATTGCGCCAGGCCGCGTCGACCTCGTCTCGATGCCGACGGTGGGTTTGTCGTCAACGGTGATCCGCGACCGAATCGCCCGCCGCGAACCGGTCGACCACCTCCTTCCGCCGGGCGTGAGCACCCTCATCGATGCCCATGGCCTCTATCGCGCCGCGTAGTGCGCTACCCTGAACGGGCCATTACGACAGAAACAACCGACATCTTCACTCACGACCTCGCGCTCACCGCCGCTGCTGCAGCTGACGCGAAGAAAGCCTCCGACATCGTCATCGTCGACATGCGGGGCGTCGTGTCGTACACGGACTTCCTAGTGATCGCGACGGGGCAAACCCCCCGCCAGGCCAAGGCCATTGCCGATGAAGTCCGTCGACGGGTGAAAGAGGAGACCGGTTCATTCCCCCGTCGCGTCGAGGGTGACCGCGAAGCCGAATGGGTTCTGATGGACTACATCGACATCGTCGTGCACGTGTTCACGCCGCAGGCACGTGATTTCTACCGGCTTGATCGGCTCTGGCGCGAAGCGCCGAGCGAGCCGTATGTCGCGGACGAGGATGTTGCGCCCGCCGCCAGCTGACCTATACTTACCTTCGGCCCAGGGGGATTAGCTCAGCTGGGAGAGCGTCGCGCTGGCAGCGCGAAGGTCACCGGTTCGATCCCGGTATCCTCCACTTCCACCGTGATCGAGGTGGGTCACGACCCGCCGTTGACACGGAGGAACTCGTCCCGTGTCAGACGCGCCGCGGGTTCGCACGAGGAAGGCCTCGCGACACGTCGAACTTCGCAATGTGCCGTGGACAACCTATCCCCCGGGTACTCCGCCTCCCGTGCGCGTCTGGCGGGGCGCACCGGTTCCTGATGGCGTCGACCTGAGCGACGCAATGCTCCAATTTCTGGCAACGCCGGGCATTCGGGCACGGCTTGCCGAGGTGGACGGCGCGTTGTGCGCAACCGTCGTGGCGTCACGATTCGCTCCGGACGACCCTCACCCCTCCCTCGAGCGGGTCGACATGCTGCTCCGACCATCCGAGGTGCTCGTCCGTCGACGGGCCATTACCGGAGAGGCCGATGCCGTGGCCCCGGAGCGCATCGAGGCGCAGTGGCTTCAAACACCGGCGTCCCAGCGCGATGCCTCGGTTCTGTTCATGGAACTGCTCGACAACGTCATCGATAGCGCCACCGAGGTTCTCGGTGAGATCCGCCGACGAATCGACCTCATCGAGGAGCGGCTTCTCGTGCCAAACCCCCGCATCAACCTGATCCTGTCCGATCTGTTGGAGTTGAGCCACCATCTGGGGCGGGTACGTGACGGCGTGCTGCCGTTGCGAAGCGAGCTTCGCGAGCTGGCGGAACTTCGTGAGCCGGTGGAGCGAAACCTGATCAGCCCGTCCGGGTTGCGATGGTTGCGCATCATTGAGCTCGACCTTCTTCGGGACCTGCCGGCGGCCCTCGAGGTCGCCGAGTCCCGTATCGCGGGTGCGCGTGCCCAGATACAGGGTGAGCGAAGTGAAAGCACCAACCGGGTCGTGCTTCTGCTCACCATCATCACCGTTGGGTTCTACGCGCCTACTTTGATCACCGGCTTGTACGGGATGAACGTTCCGTTGCCGGCGCAGGCGGCAACCTGGTTGTTCTGGTCGGTTGTGGGTCTGGCGGTCGCGTTCCTGATCGTCGCTGCCGTCGCGATCAACCGACTCGGCCTGTGGGGAACGTTCTTGACCGTGTTGCCAGGACCGGGACTCTCGCTCAATCCTGATGACTCCACGCCCGTCGTCGTGAGGCGTGTCCCCGACGACGCGCCGGAAGAGCCACCAGCGACTTCGTGACCGGACCGGCTGCGACGCCGCAAGCGCTTTGGGAGTTCTGCGTCGCGGCTATGTCCTCGTCGAAGAATGTTTGGACCGCATGGCATCAGGTCAATATGCGAGCCTGCAGGCTGGTACTGCTGCTCCAACCCACGACTGAGGAGGTCTCGTGGACGTCAATGTACTAAACGACAAGGTCATCCCGGATTTACGCAAGAACGCCGCCATAATCGAACTGCGGGCCTCCAACTAATGCAACGCCGTCGCACCAAGATCCTCGCGACACTCGGGCCGTCCACCGACGGCCCTGACTTGGCGGCGGCGCTCATCGCGGCCGGAGTCGACGGTGTGCGGATCAACTGCTCTCACGGTAACCCGGACGAGTGGATGCGACGTGTCACCGAGGTGCGCGCGGCCGCCGCCGCAGCCGGCCGGCAGATCGCCGTGGTGTTCGACCTCCAGGGGCCGAAGGTGCGTCTTGCTCCCGACACACCCAAACGACTGATTCGCTTAGGCCAGGAAGTCACGTTCGTCGTCGGTGAAACAACCGTGAAGGGCGTCATCGCTGTGAACTGGGCAGGGTTTGTTGGAGCGGTGAGCCCCGGACTGTCACAACTGATCGTCGGTGATGGGGAACCCCGCTTTGAGCTGGTGCGCGTCACCGGGAAAGGGAAGCACCGCCGGGTCATTGGTCGGTGTATCGGGGCAGGGCGGATCAGTCCCAGTCGTGGTGTGGTGATCACCTACGACAAATCACGGCGTCGGTCGGCAATAACCCCCAAGGACCGCGCCGACCTCAAATTCGCCGCCCGGTGCCAGGCCGACTTCATTGCGCTGTCCTACGTCCGCTCGGAACGGGACATCGAGACCCTGCGCGGCCTCCTGAACAAGGCGGGCCTCTCGGCCCGTGTGATCGCAAAGATCGAAACCATTGAAGCCTGCGAGGCCCTCGACGACATCGTCCGCGAGTCCGACGCCGCAATGGTCGCCCGAGGCGACCTGGGCGTCCAGGTTGGCGTTGCCGAAGTGCCCGCCCTGCAACGAAAGATCGTTCGCGCCTGCCGCGACCAGGGCAAGCTCGCAATCATGGCGACGCAGATGCTCGAATCGATGGTGGCCGGTGGCGGTCCCACACGTGCCGAGGCCACCGACATCGCCACCGCCGTCGTTCAAGGGGCGTCGGCTCTCATGCTGTCGGCCGAAACGGCGGTGGGGAAGAACGCGATCGGTGCGGTGCGCGCCATGGATGAGATCACCACTGCCGCCGACAACGCCGAGGTGCCCCGGCCCCCGGCGGCCCACAGTCGCGGCCCCGAGGAATCGGTGATGCAAGCTGCGGCGCTTTTGGGCAACGATGTCAAGGCGGCGGCGTTCGTTGTGCCCACGCAAGGTGGACGCTCCGTGCGCGCCCTGTCACGTCATCGCCCCGGAGCGATCATCGTGGCCCTGGCACACTCGGTTCCTGTGGCCCGCCAGCTTGCCCTTGAATGGGGCGTGATCCCCGCAGTGCTCCCTGCGGGAGCAACCATCGATGAGACCATCGAGCAGGCCATCGTCCGTGTGAAGGAGATCGTGGCTATGCCGCGCGGTTCACGGGTGGTGGTGACCTCCGGCCCCACCGTGGGCGCATCGGGCGGCACACGGGCCATTGCGCTTCGCAGCATCCGATGATCCCGATCGCCACATACTCGATCGTCGCCTGTGATCTCGCCGCGCGCGAGTGGGGTGTCGCAGTGCAATCGAAGTTCCTCGCGGTGGGCTCGCTGGTGCCATCGGTCGAGGCTGAGGTCGGAGCCATCGCGACGCAGGCCTGGGCCAACCTGCGCTACGGGCCGGATGGGTTGGCCCTCCTTCGTGACGGGGCATCGGCCCAGGAGACAGTGGATCGGCTCGTCGCGGGTGACGACGGACGCGACGACCGTCAACTCGGGGTGGTCGATGTTGAGGGTAACTCCGCCTCATTCACCGGAGCCAAGTGCATGGACTGGGCCGGTGGACGTACCGGACCGGGCTACGCCGCCCAGGGCAATATCTTGGTCGACGCGAGCACCGTCGATGCCCTGGCAACCACCTTTGAGGTCACTGCGGGGATCGCCCTCGGCGAACGGCTCCTGAGGTGCATCGAGGCCGCTCAGGCCGCTGGGGGCGACCGACGCGGCCAGCAGGCCGCCTCATTGCTGGTGATGCGCAAGGAGGCCGGATACGGCGGTGGTAGCGACATCGCCATCGATCTGCGGGTGGATGATCACCCCACCCCCGTTGCTGAGCTGCGGCGCATCTTCGGCATTCATGAGTTGTTGTTTGGGAGTACCCCGGTGGAGGAATGGGTCACCGTGGACGCTGCCCTCTCCGCCACCATTCGGGCGCGCCTCACGACGTTGGGCTACACCGCGCCGGATCTCACTGAGGCATTCGAGCAATGGGTCGGTACCGAAAACCTGGAAGAGCGCGTCGACGGGATTGAACGAATCGACCCCGTGGTGCTGCGGGAGCTTCTCGGCTCGTGATGCGACGTCTTCGGCCACTGATCGCCCTCGGCGCCCTCCTCCTTGTGGCCGTTGCGGTCGTGCTGGCCAACCGTGGCGGTGAGGAAAGCGCGTCCGGCTCGGCCGCGTCATCTACCGACACCTCGATCCAAAGTGACATCGGCTTTCGCAGCACACGCAAGCTGGAGGAGCACTACGTCAAACACGGTCGCGAGTTTGGAGACATCAGCCAGGACGAGTACCTGCGGCGTGCCCAGATTCTGCGTGACCGCCCTGCCGGCGGACCGATCTTGGAGGACGTGCGCCGCGACGGGGTGGTCACCCGTTTCGACAAAGATGGGGGAAGCTTCCTCGCCGCGAACGCCGATAGAACCATTCGCACATTCTTTCGCCCCAACGACGGCGAGGAGTACTTCCGACGACAGGCCCGCCGATGAACCGCGACCTCGTGCGTGACTACCTCGGCCAGCGCGGCTGCCCGGACTTTGTCGTCGACGGCGGGATTGGCGGTTTGGTGGAGCGGTGGGAGCGAACGGTTGGCGAGGTTGAGGGCGGCTACGACGCGACTCTCGACGAGTACCTCAACGACCTGGACGGGCGTCAGATACTCAACGACGTGCTCACACGTTTCCCGGAGCCTGACGGCTCGCTGATCGATCGGATGCGTGACGCCGATCAGCGGATGCGGCTCGCCTCACGCTCGCTGGGCCGCTGCCTGTGGGGCGACGAGCGTAGTCGGGTTTGGACCGAGCAGAGAAGCTGGTGGTACTACCGTGTGCCGCTGAGCGTGGGAGACGATTTCCGCGAGGATTTTCGTCGTGCAGAAGACCCGCTGTCTGAGGGGTAGTATTTCGAGGTGATGGACGCCGAGGGCTCAGAGGCGCGCGGGGGTGTGACCGTTCGACGTGTTCGCGAGCTGATGCGCGACGGAGTGTCCGACCGCCGGATCGCGAAGCGGCTCGGCCTTTCGGAGCGCGGTTTGGCGTCGGTGATGGACCAGATCGTCCAGGAAGCCCAGCTCGACACATCCGACCGCATGGGGGCGATCGCGCAGGAGCTGGGGATCGTCGAGCGCTAGGTGTCGCGCGAGCGGATGAAGGCGGTGAGGCCGTAGGCCGAGACTGGCATCAGGCCGTGGCGGCGGTAGAAGCCTTCGGCGCCGCGTTCCGAGACGAGCACCTGGTGGTGGAAGGTCTCGATGGGGTACCGGTCGAGCATCGCGTCGAAGATGGCGCTGCCGATGCCGCGCCGTTGACGGTCGGGTCGCACCAGGATGTCGGCGATGTAAACGGCGAACGCCTCGTCCGACAGTGCTCGGGCAAAGCCGATGACCTCGTCGTTCTCCAACGCCACGAGTGACGTCGACGAGCACGAAATGGCGGTGCGCAGCCGGTCGGGATGGTTTCCGTGAATCCAGCCATGAGCCCGGTAGAGCCCGAGGATCCCCGCGAAGTGCGTGTCGAGCTCGGCCGGTTGAATGACAGCGCTGGGACGGAGGGTTGCCACGTCAGGCCACCAGAACCCGTCGATATACTCGCTCGCCGATGTCGACCCCTGACTCCATACGTTCCGAACGTTACGACCCCACGGCTGTGGAAGCAAAGTGGCAGGCCACATGGGATGCCGAAAAGGCGTTTCACGCCGAGCCGGTTTCCCGTGACGGTGAGGACGCAAACGTCCCCGACCGCCCCAAAGCCTACGTGTTGGAGATGCTGCCGTACCCCTCAGGTGAGATCCACATGGGGCACGTCAAGAACTACACGATGGGCGACGTGGTGGCGCTCTTTCGCCGTCGCCAGGGCTGGTCGGTGTTTCACCCCATGGGCTACGACGCCTTCGGCCTGCCGGCCGAGAACGCGGCAATCCGCACGGGCGAGCCGCCCGCCGTGGTCACTCACCGCAACATCGCTCGCATTCGTGAACAGCTCAAAGGCCTGGGCGTGTCGATCGATTGGGACACGGAGATCGCCACCTGCGACCCCGAGTACTACACGTGGACGCAGTGGCTGTTCCTTCGCATGTTCGAGAAAGGGCTGGCCGAGCGGCGCGAGGCGGCGGTCAACTGGTGCCCGGTCGACCAGACGGTGCTGGCCAACGAGCAGGTAATCGACGGGGCCTGCGACCGTTGCGGCTCGCAAGTGGAGTTGCGACAGCTCTCCCAATGGTTCTTGCGCATCACCGACTATGCCCAGCGCCTGCTTGACGACATGGACCTCTTGGTCGACTGGCCCGACCGTGTGCTCACCATGCAGCGCAACTGGATCGGCCGATCCGAGGGTGCGCGCGTCACGTTCACCACTGACGACGGTGCGCATGAGATCCCGGTCTTCACCACGCGTCCCGACACCTTGTTCGGCGCAACGTTTTTCCTGCTGGCCCCCGAGCACCCGCTCGTGCCACGACTCCTTGCGGGACGCGACGAGGAGGCGGTGGTCACCGAGTACGTGCGGGCGGCATCCCGCGCCGATATCGCCGAGCGCAGCGCCACGGACCGACCGAAGTCCGGTGTGTTTACTGGGCGTCACGTCGTGAACCCCGTCAATGGCGAGCTGCTGCCGCTCTGGGTGGCCGACTACGTGCTGATGGACTACGGCACCGGCGCCGTGATGGCCGTGCCCGGTCACGACGAGCGCGACTTCGCCTTTGCCACCCAGTACGGCTTGCCGGTGCGCCGCGTGGTGAGCGCCGACGGTTCCGATGCCGACGCTCCCGTCGAGGCCGCCGAGCCGGGCGACGGTCAAATCGTCAACTCGGGATTCCTCGACGGCCTGGGCGTGGCCGAGGCGAAGACGGCGATCGCCACGTGGTTGGCCGAGCAGGGAACGGGGGAGGCCACCGTGGGCTACCGCCTGCGCGACTGGCTCATCTCACGTCAGCGCTACTGGGGCGCGCCGATCCCCATCGTCCATTGCGACACATGCGGTCCCGTCGCCGTGCCGGACGACCAGCTGCCGGTGCTTCTTCCCGAGGTCGACGACTACGCCCCCAAGGGGCAGAGCCCCATCGCCGCGAACGCCGAGTTCGTCACGACGGGGTGCCCCGCCTGTGGCGGCCCGGCCCGCCGCGACACCGACACGATGGACACGTTCGTCGACTCGTCGTGGTACTTCCTGCGGTACACGGCGCCGCACCTGTCCGGGGCGGCGTTCGAGCGGGAGGTGGTCGACTACTGGCTCCCGGTGGACCAGTACATCGGCGGGGTGGAACACGCCATCCTCCATCTGCTCTACGCCCGCTTCTTCACGAAGGTGCTGTACGACCTGGGTTACGTGGGCTTTTCGGAGCCGTTTGCGCGCCTGTTCACGCAAGGGATGATTTATTACCAGGGCGCGAAGATGAGCAAGAACAAGGGCAACGTGGTGCCGCCCGACGACATCATCGCGCGGTTCGGAGCCGACACGCTGCGGCTGTACATCCTTTTCATGGGCCCTGCGGCTGACGATGCCGAGTGGTCCGACAACGGCGTGGAGGGCCAACGTCGATTTCTCGATCGGGTATGGCGCCTGGCGATGGGTCAGGACGGGGGCATGGTCGACCGACCCACCGCCGCCGCCGTCGCCAACGCGCCCGCGGCACGCGATCTGGTGCGTAAAGCCGAGGCGACCATCGCGAAGGTCACCGACGACATCGGCGAGCGTTTCTCCTTCCACACCGCCATCTCCGCCATTCAGGAGCTGGTGAACGACGCCACCAAGGGCCGTGGCGAGGGCGCGTATGACTCGCCGGTGGGGGAGCAGGCACTGCGGTACGCCACGCAGACCGTCACCTCGTTGCTGCACGTCTTCGCCCCGCACCTGGCCAGCGAGATCTGGGAGTCGCTGGGCGGAGGGACACGCATGTGGGAGGCCCCCTGGCCCGAAGCCGAGCCCGCCTTCCTGGTGCGCGACAACGTCACCGTCGTCGTTCAGGTCAACGGCAAACTGCGGGAGCGCCTCGAGGTGCCCGCCGGTCTCAGTGACGACGAGCTGTCGGCGCGTGCGCACGCGTCGACAAAGGTGATTGGTGCGATCGACGGCGCCACCATCCGGCGGGTGATCGTCGTCGCCGACAAGTTGGTGAACATCGTCACCGGCTGAGTCGGTGCGGAATATTTTTCACTGACGGCACACAGTTGGCACAGTTTCGTGTGCCACCTGTCACGCCACCTCTCGTACGGTGACGGCATGGAACGACTGGGACCGTGGCTTCGGCGATCCGGCTGGGCCTACATCCTTCTGGCGGTGGCGCTGGGGGCTCTCGCATGGCGGATCACGACGCGCACACCGGCCCCCACCCAGCCGTCGACGAGTGTGTCGACGGCGCGTGCCGTAAGTTCCGGCGGGGATCGTGGCGATGCTGGCGGAAAGCTCGTCCACGTGGCCGGGGCGGTGCGCAAGCCGGGGCTTTACCGCGTCGCTCCCGACGGGCGGGTGGCCCAGGCCATCAAGAGTGCGGGTGGTGCGACAGCGGCGGCCAACCTCGACGGCGTCAACCTCGCCGCGCCGGTGAACGACGGCGACAAGGTGCTTGTCCCGGAGAGCGCCGCTGCGGCGGGTCCCGGTGCATCCGTGTCGGCGACCACCGGCCCCATCAGCCTGGCCTCGGCGACGGTGGAGCAGCTCGACACACTGGATGGGATCGGGCCGACTCTGGCGGCGCGCATTGTCGCGTGGCGCGACGAACATGGCGGGTTCGCCTCGGTGGATCAGCTCCTCGACGTCCCGGGTATCGGGCAGGCTCGGCTGGACGGGCTCCGGGACAAGGTCTCTCCCTGAGCACCACCGTCGTGTGATCCGCGCTCCCGCTCACCTGCGGTTCGTGCCGCACCTGTGTGTGGGCGCCCTCATCGTTGGGGTTGTTGCTCCGGTACTGGCCATCCCGATGGCCGTGGTGGTGCTCGCGGCGAGCGTGGTCTCTCTTGTCGTGGCGGCGACTCGCGGGTGGCGTGTGGCCGGACTCGCGGTGATGATGGGGGCGCTGGCCGTGGGGGCGATGTCGTGGTCAAGCGTACGCATTCTTCAGACCGAACCCGCCGTGGCGAGTGAACGCCGCGACGTCGTCGGGATCGTGGACGTTGACTCACTCCCGACCACGAGCGCGGCGGGGCGCAGCCTTCGCGTTCGGGTGGTGACGCTGGGTCGAAACGGGCCTCCCGCGGGAAGCCGGCTCATCGCACGCCTACCCACCAACGACACCACCACCATCCGATGGGGCCACCGGTTGCGCGTGGCCGGGACGGTTGCGCCGGCCACTGCGGTGGGGTCACCCTCGTGGTGGCGACGCTACCTTGCCCGCAACGCGATCACGGGGCGCCTGCGTCTTCGTACCCTTCATGTCGTGGGGACGCGCGGTGGTGTGGTGGGTGTGAGAGACGATCTGCGCAACGTTGCCCACGACGGTGCGGGTCGCGGCCACGACGGTGACGTGCGCGAGTTGGTTCGCGGCATGACCTTCGGAGGTGGCGGGGAGCTCAGCGACGACACGGAGGAGGCGTTTCGCGACGCGGGCATCTCCCATCTTCTCGCGGTGTCCGGCCAGAACATTGTCATCGTCTCCGGCGCGGTGTTCGCACTGCTGCTTGCGGTCGGTCTACGGCGACGCACCGCCGCCATTGTCAGCGTTGGTGTGATCGTCGTCTACTGGGTGATGTGCGACGGTGGACCGTCCGTTGTGCGCGCCGCCGTCGTCGGCCTCCTCGGCTTGGCATGCCAACTGCGCTCGCGATCCATCGACCGGTGGTACCTGCTGCTCGTGGGGCTGGCGGCCATCCTCATCCACCAACCCCGGGCCATCTTCGACCCCGGCCTCCACCTGTCGTTTTGCGCTGTTGTCGGACTCATTACCATTGCCCGGCCGATCGAGGACTGGATGGGAGGTTGGCTCCCAAAGAGGGTCGCCGCATTTGCTGCTCAGGCCGCCGCGGCGAGCATTGCGACGGCACCCGCGGTGATCGGCAACTTTGGGGAGTTGTCAATTGTGGGCCTGATCGTGAACGTCGTCGCCGTTCCGTTGGCGGCACCTGTTGTGGTCGTGTCGTTGGCGGGCATCGTTACGGGTGCGCTCATTACCCCGCTTGGGGTGGCGCTGGGATGGTGCGCCGGGCTCGGAGCCATCGTCCTCATTGGCCTCTCACATGCGGCGGCTGCGCTTCCGGGGGCAAGTGTGACGCTGCCATCCTGGTTCGGGATCATCGGGGCCGCGGTCGCTGTGGGCATCGGCGCAGCGATTTTGGGGTTGCGGAAAGTGCCCCGTCGCCGGTCGACCGTGCGACGCCGGGCCATCGGAACGGCGTGGGCGGCAATTGCGGTGGCCCTGGCGATGGTTGTCGTTCCGACGCCGGCCCAACCCACTCCCTGGCCGAGGGGCGCGGCGGTGACCGCCCTCGATGTCGGGCAGGGCGACGCCATCCTGCTGCGATCGCCGGCGGGGGCGGCTGTTGTGATCGACGCCGGGCCTCCCGACGCAGAGGGAGACGGGGCCCCGGTGGTACGAGCGCTGCGTCGCGCGGGGGTGCGCCGCATCGACGTTCTGGTTGTGACGCACGACCATCGCGATCACACGGGCGGGGTCTCCGCCGTCCTGAGGGAGTTCACGGTTCGCGAGATCGCTCTTGCTCGCTCAATGCCCGGCGTCGAAGGGCTCGCACGCACGAACCGCACTCCGGTGCGGCGCGTCGTACCCGGCGATCAGATCACCGTCGACGTGTGGCGGCTCGATGTGCTGTGGCCACCGGCCGACGTACGTGTTGAGGACCTCAACGACTCCAGCCTTGTTCTGCGCGCAGAAGCGCCGGGACTTTCGGCCCTGTTGCCGGGGGATGCCGAAAGCCAGGTACTCGCCCGTCTTCTTCTCGGTCCCGTTGACGTGCTGAAGGTCTCACACCATGGTTCGGACGACCCGGGCCTGCCTGGCCTTCTCCGCCGACTGCGTCCCGCCAGCGGAATCATCTCCGCAGGGGCGGGCAATAGCTTCGGCCATCCGCGGTCGGAGACCCTCGACGCGCTTGCCGCATCGGCCACCGTGGTGGAGCGCACCGACCGGGAGGGTGACGTGACGGTTGAGGCCGATCGCTCCCGAGATCCGTGAGTCAGGAGACAGGCGTGGGCGTGCGAGTAACGACGCATCGTGGACCGCCGGGGTGAGCTCCCCGTCCGCAGAGACCGGGAGCTCACCGCACCGCGCGTCCTACGCGGGAATTTGACTGGTGCTGGCTTTCGGCGGTCCCTCGATCGACACATTGGGAAGCCAGTGCAGTGCCTTCGGTAGGTACCAGTTGGCGCGTCCCAGGAGCTTCATCGTGGCGGGGAGGAGCACTCCTCGCACGATGGTGGCGTCGATAAGGACGGCGGCACCGAGCCCAAAGCCCATCTGCTGGAACATCACGAGGTCGCCGAGGGCGAAACCGCCGAACACCGCCACCATGATGAGCGCGGCTCCGGTGATGAGTCGGCCACTCGAGCTGATGCCGTGGGTGATCGAACCGACGTTGTCGCCGGTCTCGAGGAATCGCTCACGGATGCGTGAGAGCAGGAACACGTGGTAATCCATCGAGAGGCCGAACAAGACGGCAAACAGGAAGATTGGGATCCACGCTTCGACGGTGTCGACCTGTTGGAAACCGAAGAACCCGGCGCCGATGCCCTTCTGGCTGACGAGGGTGACCAGGCCAAACGCCGCGCCCACCGACAGCAGGTTGAGCACGATCGCCACGAATGGGACGACGATCGAGCGAAACGCGATGAGCAAGATCAGGAACGACAGGGCCAGAACGATCCCCACCACAATTGGCAAGTACTTGTCGGAGATCTCGAAGTAGTCGGCATTCTGCGATGCGGCACCTCCCACGGGGAGGTCCGTCACCGCTCGCAGCCGTTCGACCGCCGCATTGGCCTCGGGGCTGGTGGAATCGGCGTTCATCGGGATCTGCAGTACACCACCCGTCGCTGTCGCGCCGGGTTCGACGAACGGCTTGCCGAGGACCGTGTCGCCGGCGATGGCTGAGGTGATTGTGGTGATCTCGGCCTGATTCGCCGTGGAGTTCGGGTCACCGACAATGGGTAGACGGGCGGGTGCGATGTCTCCCACGGAGAAGTCGCGCTGCAGTGTTTCGTACGCCTGTCGGGCCGACAGGTCGGAGGGCAATGACGACACGCCGGCGGCGCCGGTGTTGATGTCCAAGTACGGGATGGCAGCAGTGACCAGCAGGGCCGTCGCGGCGAACGCGCTTATCCAGGGGCGACGGGTGACCGCGCCCACGATGCGGCCCCACATGCCGGCTTCGGTGCGTTCGCGACGGAATCGTCGGGGGATGATCGTGCCCTTCTCGATGCGGTCGCCAAAGATCGACAACAGCGCGGGGAGGAGGGTCATGGCGGCAGCCACGGCGGACAGTACGGCCAAGATTGCGCCGAGGGCGAGGCTGACGAACACCGACATCGGGACGATCAGCATTCCGACGAGCGCGACGACGACGGTCATGCCGGAAAAGAAGACGGCCCGGCCGGATGTTGCTCCGGCCTTCTCGATAGCGTCGAGCTTCTCGACGCCTGCCGCCCGTTCCTCGCGGTAGCGGCTAACGATGAAGAGGGCGTAGTCGATACCCACGGCCAGGCCCATCATGGTGATCATGTTCGAGACGAAGAACGACAGGTCGCCGAACTGGCCGATGAGCGCCGTCAGGCCGAGCGCCATCACGATCGCCACAAGACCAAGAATGAGGGGCAGGCTTGCGGCGACCAGGGCACCGAACACGAACAGCAAGATGATGAGGGCCACGGAAATGCCAATGCCCTCGCCCTTCTTGAGGTCGTTCTCCGACGTCTTGTTGATTCCATCTTCGATTGAGGTGAGGCCAGTTGCTTGTGCGGTGATACCGGCTTTGCCGTCGGCCGCGGTCACTTCGGCGAGCACCTTTTCGACGTTCTCACGGGCGTCGTTGATGTCCCCGGCCATGACCACGGGGATGACCGCGGTGGTACCACTCTTCGAGATGAGGGTGGGGGAGCTCGACGGCGGCGACGCGGAGGTCACGATGGTGGGACCGAGCTGCGAGATCTTTGCGGCCAGTGCCGTTGCCGCTGCGGACGGACCGGCGTCGGCAAACGTGCCGGCTTTGGTCGTCAGGACGACTTGTTCAACAACGGTCTCGGGGGAGCCAGAGACCTGTTGAATGCCGTCGGCGGCGCGAATGGCTTCGGGCTTACCGACGAACGTTTGCGCGGGGCTCAGCACATCCGAAAGCAGCAGCGCGATAGCTGCCATCGCGGCGACAATGGCGATACCCCAGAGGGCGAGAACCCGCTTGGGATGCTCCGCAGATGCGCGAGCGAGACGTTGAGGGGAGAGAGTCATTGCGAGAAAGCTCCTAACGGAAGAAACCAACCAGTTGGTAGGTCACGGGGCAAAAAAGGGGGCTAGGCGCCCACCGGGACAGTGTCTGTGGCGGGCACAGGGACCGTGATTCCCAGGGCGATGAACGTGAACGTCAGGTAGTCCTCGACGTGGCGCACCGGGAAGTCGAGGTCGCCGTGCACTTCGGCGACGTGGTCGAGACCGAGGTATGCCGTCACGGCGTACTGCGCGGCCTTCTCGGGGTCGACGGTGGGATCCATATCCCCCTGCGCCTGAGCGCGACGGCACAGGTCGGCGGTGATGTTGTACCAGGCATCAAACGGTTTGATGCGATCGCCGATGCCGGGAATCACTGCGAGTTCCTGACAGACACGGCCCATCGCGGCGCTTGACACCATGTCCTGCTTGTTGTGGGCAACGGCCCGAACCATGGCGGCGATCTGATCGACGGCGCGGGCGTGAACCCCCGCCTCGGCAAAAACCGCGACGCGATAGTCCTCTTGAATCATCTCGATCGTGGCGACCGCCAACTCCGCCTTGCTGGCGAAGTGGAAGTAGAAGCCGCCCTTGGTGAGCCCCGTCTCTTTGATGAGCTCGTTGAGCGACGTGGAGTTGTATCCGCGGCTGAGCAGGTGACGGGCGGCCACCTCGAGGATGCGCTTGCGCGTCAGCTCGCCTTTGTCCGTTGAGGGAGGAGGAACCATTCGGCGGCAGATTACCGACCGACTGGTCGGTATGTCAAGTACCGGGTCGACCGCCGTGCCGCATCAGAAGGAATAGACCTCGACTCGGTACCCATCGGGATCGGTCACCTGAACCCGCACAAAGGCGCCGTGTTCCTCCCATTCCATCTCGGGTACGGCAGCGTCCTGAAACCGGCGGCGCGCTGCCCGCACCTCGTCCCCGTCAGTGGCGTCGAAGCCGAAGTGGTTTGTCCGAGGAAGTCCATCGGCCACGGGAGAGCCCTCCGTCAACGCGAGCAACGATCCGTCATCCGAACCCAAAATCAGGAGATGGTCATCGTCGTGCACCCGGATGGTCATGCCGAAGTGCTGCCCGTAGAAGACGGCGGAGCGTTCGCGATCTGCAACCGTCAGGGCAACGTGGTTCAGCGGCATCCCGGTACTGTCGCACACCGGCAGGTGTGACGAACGGGAGCCGCTTCCGGCCTGCCCGACGTGCGCATGCGGGCCATGGCGCGGCTAGCGGGTCGGTCGTTCGGGCAGCGCGGGGGCGGCTGCGCGAAGGTCGGCTTCGCTGCGGCCGGTTGCCGCGGCCAGGCGTGTCCAGCGGTCGCTGCTCCAAGCGTCGGCGACCTCCAGTCGCCATCGACGGGCGGCTGCCGGGTCGGCAGTCACGGCGCTCGAAAGATTCCGGGCCCACGTGAGCTGGTCGGGATAGTGCGCACGGTAGCGGCCGATCGCCGGGCGGAGCATCTTCTGCACCCGGGGCGTGAGCTTCAGCGTCGTGACCAGATCGGGTAGCAGGTCCACAGTGGCGGCCTCGCTGAAGCCCTCTTCGAACGCACGTCCCGATGAGGTCTCCAGGTAGTCGCTGGTCGCCGACGGTCCTGATGCATGGAGCGACTCGTGCAGCACAACTGCCAATGCCGAGACGGCGCGGTCCTGATCGGCGCGGCTCATTCTCGTGCACTTGGCGATGCAGCGATGTTGCTCACGAAGCTTCTCAAGCGCCCGCGTTGCGGCGGGACCGATGGCGATGACGCCATCGAACGACGCGTACCCGTCGTAGCGGGGGGCGTCCGGTGTTCCCAGCAGGGCCGTCCATGCGGCGGGGGTGCGTGCGGTCGCCAATCGTGCGGTGACCGTAACTCCGCGTGTGGCGTGAAGACGCCGGGCGGCTGACAGGGCCCAGCGTGGTCCGATGCTTGGAGTACCTGCCGCGCTGAGACGAAGCTGCGTGATGGGGGAGAGCGCCGGACCCGCGGGCATCACGGGCGGCGCAGCGGCAACCGGCACCACGACGGTGACCGGGGAGCTGGTTCCGACGTTACCGCTGACATCGTGGGCGGTGACGACAAGCTGGTACACCCCGGGGCCCGGGAGGACTCCGCTGATGCGTTGTTCGCCGGCGCCGGCCATGGTGGCGGCGATCGTGGCGCGCGTATCGGCGATCACGAGCTGAATGGCCGCGCCACCGGCGATGCCCGACCCCGGCTGAGGGTCCGTGGCCGTGTAGGCGATCTCCACCGTTGCGTCGCGGTCGGTTGGTTGGCGAACGATGCGCACGTCGCCGACCATGGGCGCTTGTCGATCGACGAAGACCACTCCCGCCGAGCGGACGCCGACGTTGCCCACGACATCATGGGCTGTGACGCGAACCGGGTAGTTACCCTCGGGAAGTGCTTCTGTCGCGATGTCAGCGACCTTGTCCCCGGCGCCTGGCGTGGGCTGCGTCTGCGCCGCCACCCACCCGGCGGCTGTTTCGTACTCCACGACGACGGGCCTGCCGGCGTCAACACCGGAGAGGCCGGCATCGTCGAGTCGGAACGTCACCGTCGTTCGGGCCTCAACGGGGTCGCCGGTGACCACCACATTCGACACGGCCGGCCCGGTGCGGTCGAGCCGGAGCTCACCCAACGTGAGCGGCGACCCCTCCGCACCCTCGACGCGCACTCGAACCAGGTGGCGCCCTTCCAGGTCGGCCACATCCACTCGCAGAACCCCGTTTGCACCGTCGTCGAGCGGGCCGGGGAGTTCCGTTGTTAGCCACTCGCCGGAGCTGGTTCCGTCGGTCGACGTGTTGACCTCCACGACCGCCGGTCCGAGGCCGAGCCCGGTGAAGCCGGACTGAACCCAGGCAACTGCGGCGGACTTGGAGGCACTCCAGTCGACAGGGGTTGCTGCACCGTTTTCCAGAGACGGAATGCTCGAAGCGACAGAGGGCAGGAGGAGTGAAATTGTGGCGGCAAGCAGGCGCATACGGACGGGCAGGCTACTGCACCGTCACAGAAACGGCGCGTGACAGGCCGGCGGCGGTGGGCCAGGCGCGTTCAGCGGGGACGCGCAGACGGACGGGGACGGTGAAGCCACCGGCGCCGAACCGCCACGGGACGCGGACGCGTCCGTCCGCGGTGACCTGCGTGTTGACCATCGGGCGCCAGGTCTTGCGGATGGGGTCGCGCCATTCCACAACGACGTTCTTCGCGGCGATGCCCAGGGAGCGTGGCGACGGCTGCATCCGGCCGGCAAAGACCACCGCCGGGCCATCGGCGCGCGCAACCCGGGCCGATGCGCGCAGCGTCACGCGGGGCACGAGCTGAACCTTGGGGCCGACGACGCCGCCGGGGGGCAGGAGCTCGTCGCCCAGTGGCACGCCAATGCGCAGGCTTCCGTTTCGTCGCGGAATGACGCGGAGAGTGAACGTGCCATCGGTGCGCGTGAGACCTCGACCGAGCACCGCGTCGGCGCGGTCGCGAACCTCGACCTCGGTCTGTGGCAGCGGCGTCATCTGCCCGGTACCCAGCGTCCCCTGGATCGTCAGGGTCTGACCGAATCGGATCTCTCGTCGTTTGTTGTGCACCCCGATCACCCGCGCCTCGATCCGTGAATCGCGTAGCTCGCGCTCTCGTGGGTCACTGATGCTGCCGGCACCCGACAGCACGTCGTTGCTCGCCAGGATGAACGGTGTGCTGCGACCAACGTTACCGGCGCCGTCCTGCACCTGAATGGCGATCGGCCGGGTGCCCATGCGCGTGCGATCGAGCACGACGGCCTGCGGGCCCGGGCCGCTGGTGAAGGATTCAATGGGGGAACCACTCGCCGCATCGATAATCTGCCCGGATGCGCCCACCGGCACTCCCGACTGGGCATCCTCGGTGGAGTAGGTCACCTGGAGCGTCGTCGCGGTCGGCGACGACGGAGGCTCCGCCCGTACCCACGCGACGGTTGGTGGTGAGGTGTCGACCCACAGGCCGGGGATATCGGTGTACCCCGTGTTACCCGCGAGATCCACGGTACGTAGTCGTGCGGGATAGGGGCCCTCGGGGAGGCCCGCCAGGTCGAACACAGCGATGTTGGGCCCGTCTCTCCCGGCGATCGGCGTTGACCGCCAGACGCCGGGTGCGGTCTCGATGTCGGCCCACCCCGAGGCGGTGCCGGATCCACCCGAGTCGTCTTGGTGCCAGTGGACGACCGTCGATGTGGGGCGACGCTCGAGTTCGACCCTTTGGCTGCGAGGCGCCGTGCGGTCGAGCAGCAGCGTGGTGATGAAGCGTTCCGTGCGGCCGGTTGCATCCCACGCGACAGCCCGCAACGCACGACGGCCTTCCTGATCCCACAGAGGAACGACCGATCGGCCGGATGTTGATGTGAGAGGCGTGAGGGTCAGCGCGGGGATCCATTGCACGGCATTCCCCGGACCGGCCTCGACATCGGCGATCTCAAACTGCATACCCAGCGCTCCCGGTGACGTGAGACTCCAGTCGACGGTGACCTGGTTGGTGCGATTCCATTCGGACGGGCTCGGCGCGGCCGACTGAAAGGTCGGTGCGCCGGTTGCGCTGCCAATGCCGAGCGCCATCACACCGCACACGGCCGTCACGACCGTTCTGAGCAGCCGGTGGGTCATCGCACGCGCACCGTCACGGTCGACGAGATGCCCTCATCGAGATGCCATCCCAGCTCTCTTGGCACACGCACCCGAACGGGGATGCTCTGGCCTTTCGCCTGGAACTGCCACTGCAAACGAAACGTGCCATCGGATTCCAGCACGTCGTTCACGATCGGGCGCCACACCTTCCGTGACGGGTCGCGCCATTCCAGAACCACTGCTTTGTGATCGGTCAGGCGAAGTTGTGCGGACGAGGGGGACATGCGTCCCGTGAACACCACAGGCGCGCCCCCGGCGACGACCGAGCGTTGGGACGCCCTGAGGGAAACGGTTGGGGTGACCCTCAGGCGCATCGAGGTGTCGGCCGGCAGCGGCGCTATCTCGCCCGCACTCTCCGCACCCCACGACACCGATCCGGATTGGGTCGGCCGGAGATTCAGCACAAAGCGACCCGATGCAGATGTCTGGGCGCGACCGAGACGCAGGCTGCCCGTTCCCGATGCCACAATTTGAGCTCCGCGAACGGGCGCACCCTTCGCGGTGACCAATCGACCGGTGACGCGGACGCGCCGTCCGTAGCGCAGTACAACAGTGACGCGTCGGCCCTTGCCGACACGCACCACGCGATGCCCAGGGACATTGAGGGTGAGGCGTGCTCCCACGAATGCCGGGTTTCCTGTCCCGGAGCCGCCCGCCGTCGCTGGGGCGATGTCGAGCCCCGCCGTTTCCTGCGTGGCCGTGTTCCCGGCGGCATCACACGCCACGACCCTGACCCGGTATGACCCGACCGGGAGGCCATCGGTGGGAAGAGTGAAGGCATTTAGCCCCGGGGACGAGGCGACGCTGCCGACCTCTCGCCACGATCCGGAGGTTCCCGCGCCACTGACCAAGATCGTGGCCGCGCACTGGCCGGTATCGCCCGTCTGCGTCGTCCAATGAACGACCCAGGGTGGGCCGCTCAAGCGAAGCCCCGTGATGGACGGCGGAGTGTTGTCGACGGAGATGCCGTCAACAGGTCCTTGGCCGATTGCGTCGTTTCCGGCGCCATCCGAGATCACCAGTCGAAACTGATGAACACCGTTGGGGACCAGCTTCGTCTCGGCGATGAGCTGCCCCAGTCCGTCGCTGGCTGCGGCGGTCGTCAAACGACGCCACACCGCCCCGTCGAGCCACTCAATACGGGCGGCAGCCACGCCTGCCCGAGCGTCACGCGCAATCCATCGTGCGGACACCTGCTCGGCGCTGATGCGGTTCAGAACGACCTCGGTGAGGGTGGGAGCGGTCGTATCAATGTTGACCACGGTCGTGGCCGACCCCACCACCAATGAACCGACGGGGCCACCGTTCAGGGTGCTGACCCGAACGAGGTGCGGGCCGTCCGCCAGGCCGGACAGGGAAAGAGCACGGCTATGGGCACCTGCGGCCAGGGGTGTTGCCGGCATCAACGTGCTCCACACACCGGCAGATGACCCATCGGGGGCCACGTTGATCTGGATGCTGGTATCGCCCACACCCCAACGAGCCGCCAGGTTGTCGGCCACGGTAAAGGCGATCGACAGGGTCCGTACAGCGTTGTCGGAAACCGGTGCGATCGTGACCGTGGGGGCGGTGCGATCGACGATGACCTCACCGAGCGCCGAGTGACCCACATTGCCGGCAAGGTCGGTCACGCGTACGCGGGTGGCGTGGACCCCATCGGCAAAGCCGGCAAGGTCGACGAACGACGCTGTCTGTGTGCCGCCGCCCGTCTTTGTGGCGATCGATTCCCAGTTGCCACTGGCCGAGCCATCTGAGGCGGTGTTGACCTCCAAAGAGCTCTTCTCCACCCCGCTGGTGACGTCGCCGGGAGTCCAGTCGAAGGTCATCCGGGCCGGCTCGGTGATCGTGAGTACCGCTGGCTTGCTGCTGTAGGGGGCGGTGCGGTCGATCGCGATCGTTTGGGTGGCGCGTCCCGCCGCGGTTCCATCGCCGTCCACCACGACGGTGAGCGGTTGCATTCCGTCGGGAACGCCCGCGAGAGGCGCTATGACCGCGTGCTCGCCGTGGCCGGGTGCCCCGGCCCAGATGGACAGTCCGCCGAGAGATGCGCGGTGCAGGAGCATTCCGTCCGAGTCGAAGTTGTCGGTGGCGGACCATCCGAAGGAGATGCTGTTGGCCGAACCGTTGACCCACCCCGTTGGCGGGTTTCGCAGTACCACGCCCGGTGCCGTCAGGTCGCGGAAGGCGGCCCGGGGGTTGCCGATCCAGTACACCCGGGCGTGCTGCTCGATCGTTTGCCCTTGAATGACGCTGAGCTCGACCGCGCACTGGCCCGAGGGGATTGCGACGGCGTACGGGAGACCGCCGGCCGGGCTTTGCGGAAGCTGCACATCCGGAACCCGATGAATCAACTGCCCGCCCGCGATCACATCCATCCCCAAGGCTGACGGGGTGGAGTAGCGCAAGCCGCTCCAGGCGACGTAGGCGGCCTCTGTCCCGTCCTTTGGGCAGCTCCAGCCCATCGCCCACTTCTTGCCGGCGTACGCCGGCTTCTGTGCCGTGAAGTTGACCTGCCACACACCGGGCTGCACCTGGGTCGATGTCGCGCCGGAGCCGATGAACCAGGTTGCTTGCGGCCCGTGTTCGTAGATGTTGCCGTCGGTGGCGTTGACCGAAGCGGCGCCCACGAGGGGCGCGGCGAGGGCGATGGCAGCCAGAACGGGACGTACCTTCACGGTCCAAACTCCAATGCGGGGGATGATGGGCGAGCCGTGGCGCGAACCTTCGGCCGTGGCGTGGTGGGGCGATACGTCGCCGAGCGTGCGCTGCTGCGCACAGCAGCGGCTTTGCGTCGTGGTGTGACTCGGGTGGCGGGCTTCGCCGAGACCGGGGTCACCTTGGGCGTTTGCGCGACCGCCGGGGAGGGCCGCTTCGTTCGAGGCGGTTTCGCCGGTACGGCCGGTGCGAGGGATGCGGGGGTGACCGCCGTCGCACGAAGGGCGATCGAGGGTTCCCGCGGGGACGGAGACGTTCGCACCGCGTCGAGCACCAGCGGCGCGCTAATCGTTCCCGCGGCCACGGCGGCAATGGCCCCGGCGCCCGCCTTGGACGCGGCAATCCCCGGCAGGTCGAGCATCACCTGCATGGTCTGTCCGGCGCGGACGGTGGCGGAACCGGTCATTCGCTCCCACCAGCTCAGCGCGAAGCTGGGGTCGGGGGGATGTATCTGCAGAACATCCGGTGCGATGAGGGCGCCCGGAACGAGTGCGGCCATGACGCGCAGCTGTTCACGCCGTCCGTGAAAGGCGACGCGGCAATGCCCACAGTGACGAACGTGGCGCGAGAGGGTGCTGCGCTCACTGCGGGAGGCCAGGTTCTCGGTCACGCGCTCGATCAGTGGTGCGATGCGTTCACACTCGATGCCGTTGCTGACACGCACCTCCCACGCACGCAGGCGTGAGCGTCCCTCGGCGATGCAGCGCTCCACCTTGCGTTCGCTGAAGCCGGTGGCGCTGCCGATCTCTTCCACCGAGACGCCCGTGCTCATGAGCATCAAACACACACGCTGAGGGTCGCTGAGGCCGGTGAGAGCGTCCTGAACAACGTGGTAGCGCTCACGCCACTCAACGATCGATTGCGGGCTGGGGGACTGGTGGTTTGCGACGCGGTTGACGGTGAGGTCGAGCTCCTCACCGGCGAGCGGCGTCTCTGTTGCACGTGCGTCGGCAATCTCACGGGCGCTTCGGCGAATGACCGTCCGCAGCCACGCCATGAAGCCGTCCTGATCGGTAACAGGCGCCTTCATCAGCGCGATTTCCATGGCCCGCTGGTACGCGTCCTCCGCGTCCTCGATCGAGCGCGTGAAACGGGCTGCGTAGCGAATGAGGCCGGGGGCCGTACTCAGCGCAGCGCAGACGGCTTGCCGCCGCGCCTCTCGGTCATGGTCACGCTGTTCGATGTCTACCAAGGGTCAAAAACCTTCATGAATACCTCAATAAGTAATCACAAAAAGGGATGAAAAAAACTCCCCAAAAGTTCAGTTTGGCCCGAATTCCGGGTTCCACTTAAGAAAGGGCTGGGAGAGAAAGATCCACCCCCCTAAACGACGACACAATGCCGCTATTTGCGGGATTATTTCCGTCCAGCTTCCCTCGCGGACTACTCTGAAGCGATGGTCCGCCCCCACGTCCACACCCAAACCCGCCGCATCGCCATGTCGGAGGTGGACGTCGCCCAGGTCCATTTCCTGACGTTCCACCGCTGGATCGATCGTGGCGTGAGTGAATGGCTGGCAGAGGTCGGCTACCCTTTCTCGCGGCTGCTCGCCGAGGGCCCGGGCATTCCCATCGTGGACACGCACCTTTCCATCGCTGAGCGCGTGCATCTGGACGATCTGATCACCCTCCGGACCTGGATGGGCGGGATCGGCCGTACCTCGTTTCGCAGCCGCCACGAGTTCACCCGCGACGGGGTCGTAGTCGCGACCGGCGAGCTCGTTCACGTGTGCGTCGACCGCGCGACCCGCACCCCGATCCCGGTGCCCCAGTGGCTACGCGCGGTTGCTGCTACCGAGGATGAGGAGGACTCGCGACGCGGAGCGATGCGCTGGGGCGAACGCCGTTAGGGGTGATGTCGTGAACGACGTCTGCTCTCTCACATCGTCTCTCGGGTGAGAGTCGTACGATGCGCCGCGTGAGCCGCATCGAGGACTACGCGCTGATCGGCGATCTGCAGACCGCGGCGCTTGTTGGCCGCGACGGGTCGATCGATTGGTGCTGTTTGCCCCGCTTCGATTCTGGGGCGTGCTTTTCGGCGCTGCTCGGAACTGCTGAGAACGGACGGTGGAAGCTGGCGCCCACCGTCGCGGTCCAACGCTGCACCCGGCGCTACCGGCACGACACGCTCATCCTGGAGTCGGTGGTCGAGACAGACCACGGCACGCTTCGCCTGATCGAGTTCATGCCCCCCCGCAACCGCGCCGCCGACATCGTGCGGATTGTGGAAGGGCTGGACGGCGAGGTCCCGATGCGGTCCGAGCTGGTCATCCGGTTCGACTTTGGGCAGATCGTGCCCTGGGTCCGCAGGGTCGACCATGCGCGCCTGGCGATCGCCGGGCCGGATGCGCTGTGCTTTCGCACGCCGGTCGAGATCCACGGAGAGAACCTGGCAACAGTGTCGGAGTTTGTCGTCCGTTCCGGTGAACGGATCCCGTTCACGCTGACGTGGTGCCCCTCGCATCAGCGTCGCCTGCCACGAGCGATCGATCCCGAGGCGGCATTGACCCAGACCGAGGACTACTGGTTGGACTGGGCGTCGTCGTGCGGCCATTCCGGTGACTACCACGAGGAGATCCACCAGTCGCTGCGAGTCCTGAAGGCACTGACGTATGCACCGACCGGCGGGGTTGTCGCGGCACCGACATCGTCGCTGCCGGAGGTGATCGGTGGTCCACGAAACTGGGACTATCGGTTCTGCTGGTTGCGCGACGCGGCGCTGACGCTCGGGGCAATGCTCGACTGCGGCTACCGGACCGAGGCGCGTGCATGGCGGGCATGGCTCCTGCGGGCGGTGGCGGGTGATCCGGCAGCGCTTCAGATCATGTACGGCATCGCTGGTGAGCGTCGATTGGATGAGCGGGAACTTGAATGGCTCGACGGGTTCGAGGGTTCACGACCGGTGCGGGTCGGCAACGCCGCATCGACCCAGTTGCAACTCGACGTGTACGGCGAAGTGCTTGATGCCATGTACCGCACACGCCTGCACGGTGTGACGGCCGACGACGATTCATGGGCGTTGATGGTGACGCTCTTGGGCTGGTTGGACGAGGGTTGGCGCCGACCGGACGCCGGTATCTGGGAGGTGCGTGGACCGGCCCGGCACTTCACCCACTCGAAGATGATGTGTTGGGTGGCGTTCGATCGGGGTGTGAAGTTCTGCGAGCAGTTCGGCCGGCACGGCCCGGTCGAACGATGGCGAGAGTTACGCGACGAGATCCACGCCGAGGTGTGTGAGCGCGGCTGGAGTGAGCACCGACGGGCCTTCTCCCAGTCGTACGGCTCGACCGAGCTCGACGCGAGTGTGCTGCTGATGCCGCTCGTCGGGTTCCTGCCGGCCGATGACCCCCGAGTGGTCGCGACGGTCGCGGCGATTCGACGCGACCTCACGCGCGACGGCCTGGTCCTGCGATACGTGACGCAGAACGACGGGGCGGTCGACGGATTGACGGCGGACGAGGGGGTGTTCCTGCCCTGTTCGTTCTGGCTTGTGTCTGTTCTCGCAATGCAGGGCCATCGCGACGAGGCGCGTGAGCTTTTCGAACGCTTGCTGGACCTCCGCAACGACGTCGGGTTGCTGTCCGAGGAGTACGACCCCGTTGCGAACCGTCAGCTCGGAAACATGCCTCAGGCGTTCACGCATCTGGCGTTGGTCGGCGCGGCGCTTGCGCTCGAAAGAGCGCGGCGTTCGGACGCTGTTGGCTCGCGCTAGCGACCGTCATTCGCGACGGTCACTGTCCTCGGTTGGCCCCACCTACCGTCCCACGCTCGGCAACGCTCCCGTGTCAGACCATGTCGAGGACCGCGTCCAACGAATCTGCGGTATGGGTTGGCGAAACGCCCAGCTCGTCGGCCGGCGCCCCGGTGCGGTTGACCCAGAGCGTCGGGTAACCGCACCAGGTGGCGCCGATCGCATCCCATCCGTTACTTGAGACGAAGAGGATGTCGCTCGTACGGAGCTGCAGGGCGGCGGGGCCGAGGGCGTAGGTCGCCGGGTCGGGCTTGTAGCGCCGCACCGGCTGCACGCTGAGGATTGGCGCCAGGAGGTCGCTGAAGTCGGCGCTTGTGGTGGCCGCGATCAACATGTCCGGATCACCATTGGAGAGGACGCCGGCGCGAACGCCCCGGCCCTGGAGAGCGCTGAGGACCCCGTGGTTTTCCGGGAAAGGGGTGAGGTGGAGGTATTCGTCCATCAGGCTCTCCTCGGCGTCGGCATCGAGGGTGAGGCCATGGGCGCGGGCGGCGAAGCGCAGCGCCGAGCGGGTGAGGTCCCAAAACGGCTCGTACCGGCCGGCCAAGGTGAGCAGGCGCGAATAGGTCATTTGGGTTTCACGCCACTTCTCGCTGAGGGACTGCCCGCTGCCGGGAAACAGCTCCTCCGCTGCGGCGGTGACGCTGTGGACGTCGAACAGCGTGCCGTAGGCGTCGAACAACACCGCCCGCGGCCGGTGAGCACTCACGCGACCTGTCGTTCCCAGTCGGTGTACAGGCGGGCGTAGTGGCCGCCGGCCGTGAGTAGCTCGGCGTGGGTGCCCTGCTCGACGATGCGGCCACCGTCGATCACCAGGATGCGGTCGGCGCGGCGAATGGTTGACAGGCGGTGGGCGATCACGATGGCCGTGCGTCCCGCCAGGAGGGTTTCGAGCGCGGTGTCGATTCGTGCTTCGGCCCGCAGGTCGACGGAGCTCGTTGCCTCATCCAGGATCAACAGACGCGGCCGGGCGACCAGGGCCCGCGCAAAGGCCAAAAGCTGCTGCTGCCCGGACGACAGGCGCGCGCCGCGCTCCTCGATCTGAGTGTCGAAGCCGTCCGGCAAGGCATCGATGAACTCGGTTGCGCCAACCGCGTCGGTGGCCGCGCGGATATCGGCGTCGGTGGCGTCGGGGCGGGCGAAGCGCAGGTTGTCGGCCACGGTACCGCTGAACAGGTAGCCCTCCTGCGGCACGATCCCCAGCTGCGCGCGAAGCGACGCGAGGGACACCTCGGTGAGGTCGTGCCCGTCGATGCTGACCGTGCCCGAGTCGGGGTCGTAGAAACGGGCGATGATCTTTGCCAGCGTCGACTTTCCGGCGCCGGTGGGGCCAACCAAGGCCACCGTCTGGCCTGCGGCGATCGACAGGTTGATGTCGTGCAACACCGGGTCGTCCAGGTAGGCGAAGGTCACGTCGCGTAGCTCGATTGCGCCCGCGACGGGCGGGAGTTCGGCAGCTCCAGGTTGGTCGACCAGGGTGGGGGCGGTCTCCATTACCCCCAGGATCTTCTCGAGAGCCGCCATTGCCGACTGGAACGTTCCATACAACTGTGAGAGCTGCTGGATGGGGTCGAAGAAGATGACGACGTAGCCGAGGAACGCGACGAGCACGCCGACGGTGAGGTCGTCGTCCAGCACGCGCCAGCCGCCGAAAAGGAGCACCAGGGCCGTGCCCACCGCGGTGAGCAGCTCCACCGAGGGGAAGTACAGACCCGACACGCGGATGGTCTGCATGTTGGCCCTTCGGTAGTCGTCGTTCACGAGCTGGAACTCGCGCTCGGCCGGCTCCTGCCGCCCGAAGGCCTGCACCACGCGCACCCCGGAGATCGTCTCCTGCAGTGACGAGAGCACCCCGGCCACCTTCTCGCGGGTGAGGCGGTAGGCCTTCGCCGAGTGCACGCGAAACACCGCGGTGGCGAGGGCCAGGACCGGGAACACGGCAAACGCCACGAGCGCCAACTGCCAGTCGTAGCTGAATAGGATGACGATGACGCCCACGAAGGTGAGGCCCTGCACCACCAACGTCGTCACGCCATCGGTCACGAGCTGTCGCAGCGCCTCGATATCGCTGGTGAGGCGGCTGACGGTGACCCCGGTGGGCACGCGTTCGTGATGGCCCAGGGAGAGGCGCATGATGTGGGCGAACAGGTCGGTGCGGACGTTCAGGAGGATGCCTTCACCCACCGCCGCGGAGAGATACGTCTGCGCGTATCCGGCAAGCAAGCCCACCACGCCCGCACCGACCAACAGTGACATTGCCCAGATGAGTACCCCGCGATCGCCCTGGCGGATGCCGTCGTCGATGGCGATCTGGGCGAGCTTGGGTGAGGCCAAACCCGCGGCGGCCACCACGATCATCGTGCCCAGCGTGAGGAGAATCCGGCCGCGGTAGGGGCGGAAGTACGGACCCAGCTTGCGGAGTTTCTTGACCGGCACACGACCCTGCTGGGCGTCGCGGTCGACGAGGTTGCCGAGGACGACGTGGGCCGGGCCGTGTCCGGGGGGACGGCCGATGCTCATGTGCCCACCACCAGCTCGGGCCGGGCGAGGCCGCCATCGTAGATCTCGCGGTATACGTCGCTCGTTCCGTAGAGCGTGTCGTGGGTTCCGCGTGCCACGACGCGACCGGCGTCGAGCACGACGATCTCGTCGGCCAGTGCGATGGTCGAGAGGCGGTGGGCGATGATGAAGGTGGTGCGACCGGCCATGACCGCGCGCAGCGCCGACTGGATCTCACGCTCGGTGGAGGCGTCGATCGATGCCGTGGCCTCGTCGAGGATGAGCACCTGTGGGTCGGTGATCACGGCGCGTGCGATGGCGATGCGTTGACGCTGCCCACCGGACAGTGTGTAACCACGCTCGCCAACGATCGTGTCGTAGCCATCAGGGAGGTTGGCAATGAACCCGTCGGCCTGCGCCAGGCGGGCGGCGGCCTCGACCTGCTGGTCAGTGGCGTCGGCCCGCCCGTAGGCGATGTTCTCGCGTACCGACAGCGAGAACAAGAAGGGCTCCTGTGAGACGACCCCGACGGCACGCCGGAGCTCGTCGAGGTCGACGTCGCGCACGTCCACGCCGTCGAGCAGCATCCGCCCGTCGTCGACATCGTAGAAGCGGGGGATGAGCTGGGTGAGGGAGGTCTTGCCCGACCCCGTCGGACCGATGAGCGCCACCACGCGCCCCGCCTCAATGGCGAGATCAACATCCGATAACACCTCGTCGCCTTCGTCGCTGTGGCGGAACGACACCCCGTCGAAGTGCACCGCGCCGCCCGTGTTTGCCAGCGGAACAGGGTTGGCAGGGGAGGCGAGGTCGGGCTCGGTGTCGAGCACCTCGAAGATGCGGACTCCGGCGGCCGCGGCGCGCTGGGCGGTGCTCACCAGTGACCCAATCATCCGCAGCGGAAACACCAATGCCAGAAGGTATGAGTAGAACTGCACGAACTGACCCAGGGTGAGCTGCCCGTCGATGGTGCGAAAACCACCAAGGAGGATCACGATTGCCAGGCCCACTGTGGGCAGAAAACCCATCAGCGACATGTAGAACGCCTGCAGACGCGTCGCTTTGACGCTGGCGGTGAACGCCCGGGTGGCGGTTTCGGCGAAGCGCTCGCTTTGGCGCTCCTCTTGGCCGAAGGCCGTGATGACGCGGATGCCGACGATGCTCTCCTCGGCCGATTGGGTGACGTCGGCCACGCGCTGCTGCGAATCGATCAGGAGTGGCTGGGTCTTGCGGCTGGAGTACCAGGTGACGGCCACGAGCATCGGCGCCATCAGCAGAGCGGCCAAGGTGAGGAGCGGGTCGATCAGTACGAGCAGCACGGTGTAGAGCACCAACGCAAACGCGTTCATGAACAGGAAGATGAGCCCGTAGCCGAGAAAGAAGCGCACCGTTTGCAGGTCGTTCGTGGCTCGCGACAGCAGCTGTCCCACGGGCATGCGGTCGAAGTAGCGAAACGACAACCGCTGCACGTGGGCGAAGATCCGCCCGCGCAGGTCGTACTCCACTCCCAGGCTGACATGGCCCGACACAATGCGTCGAATCATCGCGAACACCATCCTCACCACACCGACTCCGAGCACACCGAGCACCAGAGGTACCAGCAAGTCGCGGCGGTCGGCCGTGAGCGCATCGTCGATGATGCGCTGGATGAACCAGGGGATCGCAGCGGTACACGCCATGAGCCCTGCGGCGGACACGGCGGTAACGACCACCGCAACGCGGTATGGTCGAAGGAATGCGAGGAGGCGAAAAAGCGTTGTCACGAGAGTCTGATGGACGATAGCGGGGTCGGTCTTTCCGGCGTCCCCCTACTGGAGCGGGATTCACTCCCCCCGTCTCCGGCGCGTCCGGTTGCTGTCGCCGTCCCCAACGTGAGTGAGGGACGCGACGCCGACACCATTGCCGCGCTCGCCGACGCCGTGCGCCTGCCCCGCGTGCGCCTGCTGAACGTCCACTCCGACGCCGACCACAACCGCACCGTCTTCACCGTCGCCGGTGACCCCCTGGCCGTACAAGACGCCATGGTGGCACTGGCCGGCGAGTGCATGGAACGCATCGACATGCGCCGCCACCAGGGTGTTCACCCCCGCATCGGCGCCCTCGACATCGTGCCCATCGTTGCGCTCACACCCGAGGACCTGCCACTGGCAAGCGAGCTGGCCGAGGGCCTTGCCAAACGCATCGGGGAAGAACTCGCGTTGCCGGTGTTCCGCTACGGGAACATCGCTGCCGACTCCGAGCGCACGCGGCCCCATGAGTTTCGTCGCGACGGGCTCGACGCCCTCGTCGAGGCGGTGGAGGCCGGCTCGCTCATTCCGGACGACGGCCCGCACCGCATCCACCCGACTGCGGGAGCAGTGATGGTGGGCGCCCGCGAGCCGCTCATCGCGTGGAACGTGTGGTTGCCCCACGCCACACTCGATCAGGCGCGGGCCATCGCCGCACGCGTGCGGGAGTCGGGTGGTGGCCCCCCGGGCGTACGCGCGCTGGGCCTCTACCTCGATCACGCCGGGGCGGCGCAGGTGTCGATGAACCTGGAAGACTTTCGGCGCTCGCCACCAGCCGTCGTGCTGGCGGCGGTGCGACGTGAGGCCGAACGGCTGGGTGTGGAGGTCGGTGACAGTGAGTTGGTCGGCCTCATCCCCGCTGCCGCGCTTCGCGGTGTGAGCCCATCAGCGCTGTCGCTGCGCGGTTTTCGTCCCGGCCAGGTGCTCGATCTGCATCTGCCACGTCGTCCTCCATTCGACCCCAGGAGCGCGTAATCGCTACGAAGAAACGCCGGCGTCCCAACGCCGGACCACCCCCGATCAAAAACGTCCGCCACGACGCGAAAGCTGACGGCAGCTCGGGCGCTGCTGGTCCAAAGGCCATCGCCGGAGCACCGATCAAACCCACCCTCAAGAGCGTCGTCATTCGGTCGGTGTTGGCCGCATCCATCTTGTACCTGTTCCTCAGCCTCACCGACGGAAGCAAGGTGGGCGCCAACCTGTCGCTCACCGCCTTCATGTTCGTGTTCTTGCTGGTGTTCGGTTGGTTGTTCGACAGCTGGTTCTACAAATTCCGCGTGCGGCGCTGGGAGCGCAAACGTGCCGGTGGTTAGCGACCCGCGCGGTGTGAAAGCAGGCACCTAGTGCCTCCTCGCGGTACCCGCGACATTCTCCCGCCCGAGGGGCGCCTGCGAGATCACGTGATCGACACGGCACGCCGGGTGTTCACGGGGTACGGCTACGGCCATCTTCAAACTCCCACGTTTGAAGAGACTGATGTGTTTGTGCGGGGTGTCGGCACCAGCACCGACATCGTGCGCAAAGAGATGTACACGTTCACGGATGGCGGCGGACGGTCGCTCACCCTGCGCCCCGAGGGCACGGCGCCGGTGATGCGCGCGTTCGTGGAGCACGGTATGCACAAGCTGCAGCTGCCGGTGAAGTTCTGGTACCTGGGGGCCATGTTCCGCTACGAAGCGCCCCAGGCCGGGCGTTACCGTGAACACACCCAACTGGGCATCGAGGCCATCGGCTCCGACGACCCGCTGCTCGACGCCGAGGTCATCGCCGTGCTCGCCGATCTCTACGGCGCGCTTGACGTGCCCGGGGTGTCGCTGAAGATCTCATCGATGGGCGATCCCGAGACACGGGAGGCGTATCGACCCATCCTCATGGCGTATCTGGAACAGCACGTCGACCAGCTCGGCTCCGACGAGCGCGACCGTATGCGCGACAACCCCTTGCGCCTCTTCGATTCCAAGAACCCGAGAGTCCGTCAGTTGATGGACCAGGCGCCGAAGATCGTGGAGCACCTGGCCCCAACGGCACGCGCGCACCACGGTCGTCTGCGGGCGGCTCTCGACGTTCTGGGTATCGCCTATGAGGACGACCCCACCTTGGTCCGCGGGTTCGACTACTACACGCACACCGTCTTCGAGTTCTCGTGTGATCGCCTTGGCGCGCAATCGGGCATTGGCGGCGGTGGGCGCTACAACGGTCTGTCCGAGGAACTCGGTGGGCCGCCCATGCCTGGCGTGGGGTTCGGCACCGGTCTGGAGCGCATCACCCTGGCGCTCGAGGCGGCTGATCTCGTCGACACCGGCTCGGTACTTGACGTCTACTTCGCCGTTCCCGACGACGCGCTTCGCCTGGAGCTTTTGCCGCTGCTCCGCGGCCTGCGTACGGCGGGCCTACGATGTGACAGTGACCTGCGCGGACGCAGCCTCAAAGCGATGCTCAGGCACGCCTCCGCCCTGGGAGCGCGGTCGGTGGTGATCGTGGGGCCAAAAGAGCACGCCGCGGGCGTCGCCACAATCAGGGACATGACGACCGGGGACCAACGTGAGGTTCCCCTTCACCAGCTCGCGGAGGCGCTTCAGTGATCGGATCTGCTCGGTATCGCACGCACACCTGTCTGGCGGCAGCGGATGCCACCGGAAGCGACGTCTCGGTCGCCGGGTGGGTGCATCGCCGCCGCGACCACGGTGGGCTCATCTTCATCGACCTGCGCGATCGCAGCGGCCTGCTGCAAGTGGTGTTCGACCCCGAGGCCGCACCGGACGCGCATCAGGTGGCCCACCGCTTTCACGCGGAGGACGTTATTCGCATCACCGGTGGCGTCGTGGCGCGCACCGACAAGAACGTCAACCCCAACATCCCCACCGGGGCAGTGGAGCTTCGCGCCTCTGAGGTGGAGGTGCTCTCGGCCGCCGACCCGTTGCCGTTTTCGGTGGAAGACGAGACGCAGGAGGCGGGGGAGGACATCCGCCTGCAGCACCGCTACCTCGACATCCGCCGTCCCCGTCGCCAGCGGGCCCTCGAGGTGCGGGCCAAGATGGCCCGTGTCACCCGCCGCGTGCTCGACGATGCCGGTTTCCTCGAGGTGGAGACCCCCATCCTCATTCGCTCAACCCCCGAAGGGGCACGCGACTTCATCGTCCCCAGCCGTCTTCAGCAGGGCAAGTGGTACGCGCTGCCGCAAAGCCCACAGCTGTTCAAGCAGATGCTCATGGTGGGTGGCCTGGAGCGGTACTACCAAATCGTCAAGTGCTTCCGTGACGAGGATCTGCGTGCCGACCGCCAGCCGGAGTTCACCCAGGTGGACATCGAAGCGTCGTTCGTCGAGCCCGAGGACATCTTTGGCCTGGTGGAAGAGATCCTCATCGCCCAAGCGGCTGAAGCGGGGGTGACGCTCACCGCACCGTTTCCGCGGCTGCCGTTTGCCGAGGCCATGTCGCGCTACGGCACAGACCGCCCGGACACCCGCTTTGCCGTGGAGATCACGGACTGGACCGCCGGCGCGGCGGCCTCCGGTCTCGGCATCTTCGAAAAAGCCATCGCCGGAGGCGCGGTGGTGCGCGGTATCTGCCTGCCGGGAGCCGGTGCCGACCGCACCCGCAAAGACCTCGACGGATTGGTCACCGATGCGCAGGAGTTCGGCGCCAAAGGCCTTGTCTGGGCCGTGGTCGAGAACGGCGGCGGCCTGCGGTCCTCGGTGAAAGCCGAGTTCCTTGGCGGGCTCGTCGATGCCTTTGGTGCCACGACGGGAGACCTCATCTGCCTGGTTGCCGATGCCGAGGAACCCGCGCTTGCCGTTCTGGGCAACCTGCGGGTGCGGCTGGCGGAGCGCTACGGCCTCATTCCGGAGGGGGTTTGGGCACCGCTGTGGGTGGTCGACTTCCCCTTGGTGGAATGGAACGCGGACGAAAAGCGTTGGGACGCACGCCACCACCCGTTCACGGCGCCTCGCCCTGAGCACGTCGAGCTTCTGGCAACCGACCCGGGCGCCGTTATCGCCCAGGCCTACGACGTGGTGTTGAACGGCCTGGAAGTGGGGGGTGGGAGCATCCGCATCCACGATCGTGACGTTCAACAGGCGGCGTTCGCCGCGATTGGCGTGGATGCCGAGGAAGCCGAGGAGAAGTTCGGATTCCTCCTCAAGGCGCTGCGTCTGGGTGCACCTCCGCACGGCGGTCTCGCGTTGGGTTTCGACCGTCTCGTGATGTTGCTTCTGGGTGAGCAATCGATCCGCGATGTGATTGCGTTCCCGAAGACCGCCACCGGCCAGGACCCGCTGACGGGCGCCCCCAGCGCCGTCGACGATCGCCAACTTCGTGACCTGGCGGTGCGATCGAACCTTCCGCCAGCGAAATAAGTTCGTCTGCCGGGTGTTAAGCCCGTCGTACCTTCTGCCGACAAGCAACTAGGTAACGAACTCGGAGGTTTCGACGGTGTCTTTCGACACGGAAGTCAATAAGTCTGCGCGCACAGTGGCTGGGATGCCCCGCAGTCGCGCCATCGCTGCGATTGCCGCCTTCGGCGTACTCGCTGTGGTCCCGTTCACCGTCGAGGCGGCCGGTGAAGCCGGCCTGCAGCGCGGTGACGCCGTCACGACAACGAAGGAAACGCCCAAGGACTTCACGGCGGCCCTCAAGGGCAACAAGCACGTGGTCGTGACGTTCCTTCTCCCCGGTATCACCGAGGATGAGATCGTTCAGAAGCGGATCAACAACCTGAAGCGTGACGGCAAGTTCGCCGACACCACGTTCATCACGTACCGCATCACCGGCAAAACCAAACTCGGTGACCTGCCCGCGATGCTCGACGTCAAGTACACACCCACCGTCGCCGTCATCCAAGGCAACGACAAGGTCTCGAGCGTGTGGCGTGGTCTGGTCGACGAAGCGATCGTTTCGCAGGCCGTCATCGACGCCCGCAAGTCGACGCCGAAGCCCGCCGCTAAGGGCACGGGCGCCGCCGGTAACCCGGAGGGCGTGGCACTTGCCAAGAAGGTCAACGCCGCCTACGCCAAGGTCCCGGGAGTGGAGATGGCGTTTGCCGGCGAGGTTGCTGGGCTTCCCGCCGGAGCTGAGGGCGTCACCGCTCAAGTCAAGCTCGATGCGGGCAAGTTCACCGGCATGCGTGTTGCGGTAACGGTCAAGGGACAAAAGGTTGCGACGATCGTCAACAGCGCCGGTATCTTCGCTCAGGCCCCCGGCAAGAGCTGCTGGATCAAGGCGCCCGCGACAGCCGCCGCCTTCGGCGAGCTCAACACGCCTATCCTGCCGATGACTGACGGAGTGACGTACTCCAAGCCGGTGAAGAAGGGTGCGAACCTCGTCTTGACCGCCACTGGTTCCAAGTCGCTCTCGCAGACTGGTATCGCGGATGTCACTGTCAATGCGAAGACGATGAAGGTCGTCTCTGTGAAGGCCGACACAGCAACCATTACTTTCACCGACATGGACAAGGCCCCGGCAGTCGCTACGCCGAAACCTGTCTGCTAAAGCTCGTCCGACACGGAAGTTGGGCTTTCAGGGCTCCCTTCGCGGGAGCCCTGACGCGTTAATGGCCGAGGCATTCGGCACCGCCAATCCCCCGCCATCGCAGCACCCCTGGGATTTTCGAGGCCAAGTGGCAAAGCGATCGACGGCCAAGTGGCAGACGGGTCAAAAGCCACGTGGCAAATGTGCGATGACGAACTGGCATTGCTCAGTGGCGAAGCCGCTTCGCGGAGCGGCGGCCCCGAGTGGCAACCGAGGCAGGTGCCAACTGGCAGTCGGATGATCGGCCAAAGGGCAATCGGTTGAACTGAGCGAGACCACGGGGAACAGAGCCCTGTTGCCGAGATGGCTGGACGGCCAACTGGCAATCGAGCACACGGCTAAGTGGCAGTACGGTGAACTGCCACTTGAATATGGCGTGACGCTGCGCGAGCGCAAGGGAACACAACCGCGCCGCAGAGACAGGGACGCCAAGTGGCAATCGAGCGGGCGGCCAAGTGGCAACGCGAGTCGACGGCTGAGCGACCACGGGTGGAGAAGATCAGCCTTTCTCGGAATCGGTGCCAAGTGGCAATCAAGTGGCCGTCCGAGGTGGATCCATGGACGAGGCGTAACCGACGGGGTGGGGCGGTCGATTGCGGAGTTGCAGAAATGGGTGATGAGGGCTAACGTCTGGCGTGCCCGATCGTGTGCGTGACGGCTCAGCGAGCTGCGCCAACACGTTCGATCCTGGGAGATGTTGTCGGTGGGTCGAAGTTGCGGCTCATCGCGCGTCACCCGACCTGCTTCCGCAGGCACAGTCACTCCGCCGAACACGGCACGATGGGGCACGTCCCGATGCGGTCGGCCGCCGTTACGGCCCTGGTACCCTCATTCTCTATGCCTCCGTACCCACGACCGGCGCTTCGTCACCTCGCCACGCCCATCGGCGCGGGAGACCTGCCCACCGCTGACGCGGTCGGAGAGTCGGGGAGCGCCCAGTGCGGTGACATGGTGCGCATCCAGCTCGCCATCAGTGGAGGACGGGTTACCGACGCGCGGTTTTTGGCATTTGGCTGTGGTGCAGCCACTGCCGCTGCGAGCGCTGCGTGCGAGCTTCTTCGTGGCGCCTCGCTGGACGCAGCGTTGGCTCTGGGTGAGGACGCCATCGACGCCGCCCTCGGAGGCCTTGGCCCGGAACGAATTCACGGTGCGCAGACCGTCGCTGACGCGTTGGCCCGTGCCCTGGAGCGCTGGTACTCCGACCGTCTCAGCGACGTGGGGTTGCCGCGTGCGGGCCGCCGCGTCGCTGTCGCCATGAGCGGCGGGGTGGACAGCGCCGTGGCCGCGTTGCGCCTGCGCGACGCGGGCTACGACGTGGTCGGGGTGACCATGCGTTTGTGGCACGACCCGGGCGCGGCCGCGGCCGAGCGTTCGTGCTGCTCGCCCGAAACGGTTCAGATGGCGCGACGCACCGCGCATCTTCTGGGCATCCCACACCTCACGATCGACGCCGTCGAGGCATTTCGCCGGGGAGTGGTGGAATCGTTCATCGCCGGCTACCGCGACGGTCAGACCCCCAACCCGTGCGTGACATGCAACGGCACGGTTCGTTTTCGTGTGTTGTCCCAGGCTGCGGCGCTCCTTGGCGCCCGGCGCATGGCCACAGGCCACTACGCGCGCGTCGAAGGCGACGCCATCGCCCGGGCCGTCGACATCGACAAGGATCAGAGCTACATGCTTGCCCGGCTCGACCGGCAGACCATCCGCCGGCTGGAGTTTCCCCTTGGTGAGCTCACGAAGGCCGAGGTGCGTGAGCTGGCGGCCGCGACGGCCCTTCCTGCCGCCGACGCGGTGGAAAGCCAGGAGGTCTGCTTTGTGGGGGTCGGCGGATACGTTCCGTTTCTCGAGCGCGCCGGGGTTCCGCGCACCACGGGTGATGTGGTCGACGAGGAGGGACGGGTGGTCGGTCACCACGACGGCTACTGGCGCTACACGGTGGGGCAGCGGCGTGGCCTGGGCATCGCCTCCGCACACCCGCTGTATGTCCTTCGCACCGACGCCGTAACGAACACCGTCACCGTCGGCCCGCGTGAATCCCTCGCTGAGAGCGTGATTCACCTGCATTCGGTCACGGTCAATGACACCGTGGGCGGGTCGCCGCTGGACGTGCGGGTGCGATACCGTGGCAGGGCCCTCCGTGGGCATGCCGAGCCCACCGCCGACGGACTGGCGATACGGTTGGATGCCCCAGCGGATGGGGTCGCTCCGGGACAGATCGCTGTGCTGTACCGGGACGGAAAACTCGTCGCAGCAGGAACTATCGGGGAAGGTGAATCAGGTGGGAAGCATCGATTGGGCTGACGTCCTTCGCGGCGCGCTCGCGTTCTTCCTTGTGGTTGTCGGTATCGGCATCGCGTACGTGTGCTTCCGGCTCGGGGGCATGCTGGGACGGATGTCGCTCTCGGTGGTTCGCGTCACTGACGAGGTCGTACCGATCCTGAACCGGGCCCAAGGCACCGTCGACGGCATCAACCTCGAGCTTGCGCGGGTGGACGAGATCATGGTAAGCGCCGTCAACGCCACCAAAGGTGCGGAAAAAACCGTTACGTCCTTATCCCACGCGGTGACCTCACCAGTAAAGAAAGCCTCCGGCTTCGCCGCCGCGGCAAAGGAGGCGATGGCGACCTTCCGCGCCCGCCGTGCCGCGGGCGTCAACGAAGCCGAGGAGACTGTGGCCGCGGCGTCGCCTGCCGTGGCGGAACCCGTCGCGAGCTTTGCCGCAACGCCAGAGCCTGCGGCCAAAACACCGGCTGGTGCCGGTGATGGCCCGGTGGATGGCGCGCTCGCCGGCGCGAAAGACGCCATTCGAGCGGTTGCGGAACGCGTCGACGCCGCGCGCGAGGCGGCGCGAGATGCCCCAGACGCCTCTCGTGGAGTTGTTGAAGGGGCACTCGCGGGCGCCAAAGAGGGACTGCGCTCGGCGGCCGCCCGCGTGGAACAGATCCGAAATGGCTCGTCCGCAGCGCCCGATGCGACGATGACCTCCGGTGAGAGCACAGCCCGTCGCGGCCCGAGCCAATCCCAGATTGACTGGGCACTTCCAAAGAATCGCTCATGAAGAAACTCGTTCTCGGAATCGTTGCCCTCCTGGGGGCATGGCTCTGGTCTCGCGGAGCAAAGGACCCCCGGGAGTGGCCCTCACGCCTTCCCAAGGAAGTTTCCGCTCTCTGGGATGACCTGGATGACGCCTTTGCTGCCGGCCGGCGCGCCGCCCAGCGTGAGGAGAAAGTCTTCGACGAAGAGATCCAGAGGGTCCGGCAGGACCGCTCCTAGTTCTGTCGTGTAATCAACGGTCGCATTGTGCGGCAAAAAGGCGGCGGGAACTGGACTTTCGGCCGCGAGTTCTGGACTTTCGGTCATGGGCAGTGGCAGTGGCGACGGGCGACTCGGTAGAGCTCGACGAGTCCCGTGGTTGGGCACGTCGTGTGCGATGTCTGCCATGAGATCACGCTCGGGCTGCGAGAGGCAGCCGGAGGGCCGCTCGCGCGGCTAACCATCACGAGTTAGGGTGAGTGTGCTCGGCCCTCACCTTGCTCACTTCCTGCTGCTTCCACGGCCAGCCGCATGGTTCGTATGGATGACCGCACGACGCACGACCGCGAATCACAGTCTCCACCAGGAGACGGCGGCGGGCGATGTTCAGCTGCAGACCACGGCGGGACGGGTTTTCTGTACTTAGTGGTGTGTCACGTAAATGAGTTTTCTGGTGTGGGGGTGTGTCTACTTGCACTGCCTCATCGCTTGAGATGACCCTTGAGCAGTGCGGCGTGTTGGAGGAGATCGCCCGGTCGACTGCCAGGCTGCGCCGTGAGGTCTGTAATGCGCAGGCGCTGTTGTTCGCCGCTGAGGGTGTGGCTAATCACGAGATCGCGTGTGGGGTGGGGGTGAGTGTGGTCACTGTCCGTTCGTGGCGGGGGCGCTTTGGCGGGGAGGGTGTGGGGGTGTGTCGGTCGGGTTGCGCCGGGCAGGGGTCGGCGGGTGTCGTTGGATCCTGATCTTGGGGAGCGGATCGTTGAGGTGACGTGCATGAGCCGCCCGCCGGGTGGTGAGTCACACTGGTCGACCAGGGCCCTCGCGGCCGAGTTGGGGGTCAGTCATGAGACGGTCAGGCGGGTGTGGCGCGCCGACGGCCTGCCCCCGTGGCGTATCGACACGTTCAAGTTTTTGAACGACTCGTTGTTCGTTGAGAGGCTCTTCGACGTGGTGGGGGTCTACCTCAATCCGTCGGAGCGGGCGGCGGTATTCGCGTTCGACGAAAAGATGCAGGTGCAGGCACTCGACCGCACCGAACCGTCCTTGCCTCTCACCCGCGGCGGGGCCCAGAGGATGACCCACGACGACAAACGAAACGGCATCCTCGACCTGTTCGCCGCGATGAACCTCGCAACCGGTGAAGTCACCACAGAGCTGCGCGACTGCAACACCGCAGCCGACGTCCTCGCGTTTTTCAAAAAGATCGACCGCGACGTTGCCCGTAACCTCGCGATTCACGTCGTGTTGGACAACGTCTCAGCACACAAAGTCCCCGAGGTGCGCGACTGGTTGGCGCGCCCCCGCCAAGACCGTTGGCATCTGCACTTCACACCGACCAGCTCCAGCTGGCTCACCCTCATCGAAGGGTGGTTCCGTCAACTCACCGAACGGCGCCTACGTCGCGGCAGCTTCATCAGCCTCGAACACCTCTCCGACGCCATCCGACTCTGGACCGAGGCGTGGAACACCACCCCGACACCGTTCACCTGGACCGCACGCGCAGAAGACATCCTCAACAAAATCGAACGCGCCCGCACCGCCCGACGCACTAGCAAAGCCAATTCTGTGGCAGACCACTAGCGATGTCGTTGGACGGACACGCGACAACGGGCATACATTACCGGTAGGACGCCCACGGCGGCGAGTCGCAACCCTGATCCGGTCACTAACGGGGTACCGACCCACCACGATAGTGACGACCTCGACCGAGGCGTAGTCGGGGAACTTGAGAAGAGGCTGGTTCAGCCGACGAGGAGGAAACTATGGCGACGTTCATCACAATTGGGTACGGCGATGACGCGGGCTATGGCGGCACCGACGTGGCGGTACGCGATGCCGCCCACGTCCATGATGCGCAGCTGATCGCAGCAGGAGCCCGTATCGGCATAGCCGGAGCACCGGTGCAGGTCAGAAACCACGACTCAGTCAAGGTCGAGCTCACAGATGGCGCCTTCATGGCGGCGTCATTACCGGTCGCTGGATTTATGCTTTTGGAAGCGGCAACGCTTGAAGAAGCCATCGACCTCGTTTCGAAGACTCCCTGCGCAGTTGCGCACGGTGTGGTTGAAGTATGGCCACTAGGTCAGGGCTGACGGTGAGGCGTTGCTAGACTTGCGAGCCGAATGACGACGCATGAAATACGGTCTCGCTTCCGTCAGTTTTTCGAGGAACGCGGCCACGTGTCGGTTCCGTCCTCGCCACTGGTCCCGTACGACGACGACCCCACGGTTCTCCTCACCATCGCGGGGATGCAGCCGCTCAAGCAGTACTTCTTGGGGACGGCAACACCACCGGCGCCGCGAGCGACCAGTTGTCAGAAGTGCTTTCGCACCCTCGATATTGATCAGGTGGGACGCACCGCTCGTCACCTGACCTTCTTCGAGATGCTCGGGAACTTCTCGTTCGGCGACTACTTCAAGAAAGAAGCGATTCAGTTCGGTTACGAGCTGTCCACCGAGGTCTATGGCTTTGACCCGGACCAGATCTGGATCACGGTCTTCGAGGGAATGCCGGGCGTGCCCGCGGACGACGAGGCGATCGAGTACTGGGTCGACATGGGAATTGCACGCGACCGCATCCAATCGCTCGGTGAGGCCGACAACTTCTGGAAGCTCGGACCAACGGGACCGTGCGGTCCCAACACCGAGCTGTACCTCGACCGGGGCGCAGAGTTCGGCCCTGACGGCGGACCGGTCACCGGCACCGACCGTTTCCTGGAGTACTGGAACCTCGTGTTCATGCAGTACGAGCGCACCTCCGACGGGGCGCTCAATGACTTGCCCTCCCAAAACGTCGACACTGGCGCCGGTTTGGAACGCATCGCCGCGATCCTGCAAGACAAGGAATCGGTTTTCGAGACCGATGCGTTTGTCCCCCTCATCGAGTGGGCCGAGGCAAAAACGGGCCGCAAATACGGCACAAATGAACGGGACGACCGCGCGCTGCGTGTCCTCGCCGACCATGGACGCGGTATGACGTTCCTCGCGGCCGACGGTGTGCGCCCCGGCAACGAGGGACGCGACTACATCCTTCGTCGCATCATCCGCCGCGCGATGGCGGAAGGGACGAGCATTGGGCTGCGTCCCGAGGATTTGCCGGAGCTTTCTCTCCGGGTCGCAGAGATCTGGGGGGATGCGTACCCGGAGCTTCGCGAGCGTTCCATGGATGTGGCCGATGTCGTGAGTGACGAGGCCGATCAGTTCGCTCGGACACTGACGCAGGGCAAACGGATGCTGGACGACGTCATCAGCGCGGCGAATGGGCAGGTCTCGGGCGACGACGCATTTCGTCTGCATGACACGTTCGGTTTCCCCCTGGATCTAACCCTCGACGCCGCCGAGGCGGCGGGTCTCACGGTCGACACCGACGGCTTCCAGGCTCAAATGACCGCTCAGCGCGAACGCGCCCGCGCCGCGCAGACGCGAACACACGATTCGGCAGCCGAACGCGCGGAGAACCTCAGCAAAGGCCAGCCACCCACACGGTTTGTGGGCTATGACACCTTTGCGGTGACCACAACCGTCACCGGCGTCGACACCTCTGGCGACGGCGTTCTGTTGCGGATCGAAGATTCCCCGTTCTACGCTCAGGGAGGCGGCCAGGTCTCTGATCACGGCACTGTGAGCGGGCCTGGCGGCCGTGGTGACGTCGTCGAGATCTACCGCGTCGGCGACGACCAGGTCCTCCGACTCACGGCGGAGGGAGCTTTCGCCGTCGGTGAGTCGGTTCACGCCACCGTGTCGATGTCTGAACGGCGTGCCACACAGGGAAATCACACCGCGACGCACCTACTGCATTGGGCGCTACGAGAGGTCTTCGGCACCACCACCCGCCAGGCGGGCTCATACGTCGGGCCGGACAAGTTGCGCTTTGACTTCAGCCTCAAAGAACGCATGAGCGAGGAGCAGCGCGCCACGATCGAGGAGATGGTCAATCGGCGTGTGGTGGAGGACGCGGCTGTCGGCTGGACGGTGATGGCTCGCGCCGACGCTGACGCTCTCGGGGCCATCGGCCTGTTCGGCGAGAAATACGGCGACCAGGTTCGGGTGGTGTCCGCCGGTGATTACTCGAAGGAACTGTGTGGTGGCACCCATGTGACCCGCACGGGTGAGATCGGTGCGTTCAAGATCGTGTCGGAAGGCGGCATCGGGTCCGGCACACGCCGTATCGAGGCACTGACCGGCGATGGCGTGATTCGGTGGTATCAACACCGCGAAGCCGAGCTCGAAGCGCGCCTGGAGGAACGTGAGGCCCGTGTGCGGGAGCTTGAGGGTGAGGTCAAGCGGGCACGCACGGACCAGGTCGACCCGGCGGCGATCGCCGGTTTGGCCACGACCGTCGGCTCCGTGACGCTCGTGGTCCACGAGGTCGACGGTGCCGAGATGGACGACCTTCTCGCCGCCAGCGACCAGATCACGGCCCGTCTCGGTGAGACCGCCGCCGTGGTGCTGGGTGCGCGCTCCAATGGCAAGGCGCTCCTGGTCGCCAACCTCACTGATGGTGCGATCGCCGCAGGCCTGTCTGCGGGCGACATCATCTCCGCGATCGCGCCGATCGTGGGAGGTGGGGGAGGTGGACGACCCGGCATGGCACGCGCCGGTGGCAAAGACCCGAGCAAGCTGGGCGACGCTCTTGCCGCTGCCACCGTCTTCGTCACGGAGCGGTGCGGCTGAGGGTCCTCGCAATCGACCACGGCCAAGCTCGAACCGGGCTCGCCGTGAGCGACCCAACCGGAACCATCGTCCGGCCGCTTCCCCCCATCGCGCGGGTGGAGAGCAAACCCGGCCGGGCTGAGCTCGATGAGGTCATTCGCGAGACCGAGCCCAGCATGATCGTTGTGGGAGAGCCACGGCACTTGTCTGGGGCCGTGGGTCAACAGGCACGCAAGGCCGCCGCATTCGCCCAGAGCCTGCGCGCCCGCACAGGCCTGCCGGTTGAGCTCGTGGACGAGCGACTCACCACCGTCGATGCGGCCCGCCGAGCTCAGGTGTCGGGTTCACAGACGAGCGTTGACAGTCTCGCCGCATGCGTCCTGCTCGAGGCCTACCTGGAGCGCCGATGAGCAACCTTCAGGACTGGGACCGCAGGGACGTACGGCGTCAGACGAAGCGTCGCCGCGGTCTCGCCCGCCTTGCCGGGCTCTTGGTGGCCCTTGGTGTCCTCGTGACTGCCGGCTTGGTGTTTGTCGACCGACGTCGCCCGCCGCCTCCACCGCCCGCGCCACCACCACCGGTTTCCCTCACGTTCCCCGAAGGGATTCGTCGTGAGCAAATGGCCGAGCTCCTGGCGGAGAAAACGGCCTTGTCCGCGGAGGATTACCTCGCGGCCACCGCACCAAGCGCGGCGGGTTCACGCATCACCGGTCGTACCAAGCCAACATCACTGGAGGGTTTTCTCTTCCCGGCGACGTACGAGATCGGAACCGAAACGACAGTGGACTTCCTGGTTGAGCGTCAGGTCCAGGCGTTTCAGAAGAAGATCGCGGGCCTCGATCTGGCGTTTGCGAAGTCACGCAACCTTGACGTTTTCGACATCGTCACGATCGCATCGATGGTGGAGCGAGAGGTGGTTGTCCCCGCCGAGCGACCCATCGTCGCCGGGGTGATGTACAACCGGCTGCGTCAGGGAATGCGGCTCGACATCGATGCGACCGTGCAGTACGCGGTGGGGGAATGGCGGCCACTCACCGGCAGCGACCTAAAGAGCGATTCGCCGTACAACACCCGCCGCTTTGCCGGGCTTCCGCCGGGACCGATCGCGAACCCCGGTGCGTCCAGTATCGCCGCCGCCGCCCAGCCCAAGAAGACCGACTACCTCTTCTACGTGGCCCGGGAAGACGGCACCAACCGCCACTACTTCGCGCGTACTCTCGATGAGTTCAACGCGCTCGTCCGCCGGGCTGAGGAGAACCGCACAAAGAACCCGTGATACAGCGTTAGTTGGAGCGGACGTCGACCGCCCAGGATGAGCCCGGCGTCTTCTTCATGAAGGCCTTCATCTCGGTTGCGATCGCGACAACCTCGGCGAAGTGGGTGTATTGGCGCCGTTCCGTCGTTGCGATGCCAATCGACATCGACACAATCGGGAAGCGCTGCAGCTCCCCTCGACGACTGACCGTCTCGATGAAGCCCTGGGCGCGGTCGTTGCGCGAGTACATCTCGGGGACCGCGGCGTCAAAGCGTGCAATCGCTTCCTGCGCGAATCGTGATTCGTGGCCGAGCGTGACCAACGCGGCGAAGTCATCGCCACCGACGTGTCCGACGAACGATTCTGGCCCCCCAACGTCGATCGCGGCGTCCTGTAGCAAGCGGGCCGTCAACTGAAGGACGCGGTCTCCCTGGAGAAAGCCGTACTTGTCGTTGTAGGCCTTGAAGTTGTCGAGGTCGGCGTACAGCAACGCAAACTGTTGCTGCTTCCGAACGCACCGCTCGATCTCCTCCTGGATCCGCACATTGCCGGGAAGGCGCGTGAGAGGTGACTGTGCGCGCAGGATCCGCGCGCGACGCAATGCGCCCTTGACACGGGCAAGAAGTTCCTCGGTATCAAACGGCTTGACGATGTAGTCGTCTGCCCCCGCTTCGAAGCCCTCTAGCTTCGCTTCGGAGTACCCCTTGGCGGTTACCAGAATGATGGTGGTGCTCGCCGTGCGGGAATCGGCGCGGAGATGCTGTGTGAGCTCGACTCCGTCGAGGCCCGGCATCATGACGTCCGCAAGGACCAGATCGGGGGGTTGCTCCAGTGCCATCGCCAGCCCATCGGTTCCGTTCGTGGCAACCCGGACGTGAAATCCTGCGGCGCGAAGGCCCATCTCGAGCAGTTTTGCCATGGTGGGCGAGTCATCGACAACCAGGATCTCTTCGACGACACGGGCGTCGGAGTCTCCTGCGGGAGGGGGCGGGGTGGAGCTAACGTCCATTGGGCCGTCCGATTCGAGCACGCCGGTGTCGACGATCGACAGGTGGGCGGGGTGCGTGCTCACCCCGTGGGTATCGGCCGAAAACGCCGGAAGGTAAACGTTTCAGCTGCACTTCGTCGTCGATTCCCACGACGCGTCAACCGGGGGTCCGGGACGAGGTGTGCCGGGAGCGTGAACGGTGGCACGGCGCGTGATCGAAACGTGTCGCAATCTACGTCGTGTCCGCGGAAAGGAGCGCCTCACGCATTGCGGAAATCGGCGCGGCTTCGCCGGTCCATCGCTCGAAGGCGGCCGCGCCTTGGTGGAGCAACATGCCGAGTCCGTCGACGGTTCGAGCTCCGCGAGTTGCCGCGGCTGTGAGCCATGGCGTTCCTCCCGGACGGTAGACGAGATCGTTGACGACATGGCGGGGGCCGAGAGCATCAAGGGGAAGTTCAGCCGGGACGGCGTCCGACCCCATTCCCAGGCTCGTCGCGTTGACGATGACCGTGGCCGCGTCCGCCGCGGCGTTGAGAGCGTCGGTGGTGAACTCCACCGGCTCTCCCAGCTCCCGTGCGCGCTCGGGGGTTCGGTTCGCCACGAGCAGGTGCCCTCCACGGCTGCGGATCGCGTATGCGACCGCGCGCCCAGCGCCCCCGGCTCCGATCAACAGCACCGTTGCTCCGTCCAGTTCGAGGGGTGCATCGTCATCCAACGCGCGGAGAAACCCCTCGGCATCGGTGTTCTCCGCAAAGAACCCCCCGTTTCCGTCGGGAATCAAGGTGTTGGCCGCACCAATGGCCTTGACTGCCTCTGAGGAGTCCGAGCAGAGACTCACCACGGTCTGTTTGTGAGGGATCGTGACGTTGATCCCGGCGCACCCTGAGGCTGCAAGCCCGGAAATGGCCTCCTCCAGGCGATCGGGTGCGATGGGAAAGGCGAGATACACCCAGTTGAGGCCGCGAGCCGCAAACGCCGCATTGTGCATCGCCGGGGAGAGGGAATGGGTCACGGGCCAGCCCGCGATTCCCACAAAACGCGTCGTGGCGTCGATACGGCCCATGACGAGGAACGTTACTGAATACACGCGTCGTTGCTGCCGAGGCGCTAGCGCGCGGGGCACGACATGCGCCCATCGATGTTGTCCGATCTCTCCGGGCATCGTGGTGCCTGGAGAGATCGGTCAAACGATGGTGAAAACGGCGCTCAGACGGTCTCGCGGCGCGCGTCGAGCGCGGCCAACCGTGCACGGATGTCGGCGAGGATCCGGGCGGGATCATCTGGGTCGTCATCCATCAGTGGCTCCGCGTCGGCCACAACCTCGACGATGGGAGCTTCCGGCACGACATCCCACGGAGCATCGTCCAAGAGATCGACAGACGGTACTACGGTCGGTGTCGGCTCCGGTTGGTCGGTCGCCGGGGGGGTGAACCCACCCGTGAGGAACGGGACGTCGTATGAAACGTCGGGGATGGCCACGTCGGCCGCGTCGGCGATCCATTCTGTGGAATCGTCGGCCGACACAACCTCGTTCCATTCGACATCGTTGTGTTCAGCGTCAATGCTGTCGTTTGCCCAGGCGATGAGGGATTCTTCCTCGTCTGTGGCGTCAAACGACGAGCTCGACATTGCGTTCTCGAACGAATCGGTTGCACTGTCGTCACCGGCCAACACGTCGGCGACTCTTTCGTCGTGGGCTGTGGTTGTCCCAATCGCCCCGACACGTACACGCATTCCGGCACCATCGGCGCTGGGCTCGATGAAAAGCTCCACCGGTTGCCCACCAGATGCCAATGCCGCCAGATCAAGCACGATTTGGTTGGAATGGCTGCCGAGGCTCATTCCGGGCGCGTCGAACGCGACGGGCGCGACATCGTGTGTGGGAATGGTTCCCGGGGCGGGAAACGGAACCGTGAGGTCGGGATCCTCCTCATCGTTGCTGTCCCAGACGACTGCGGTGTCCTGGGAGTCGTCCCAGTCGTCGCCGGAGTCGTTGCTATCCATCGAGGTGGAGCTGTCGACGGGGGCATCGTCCGCGTCCTGAGCAGTCACTTCGTTGGCGTCATCCGCGACGATGCGTTCCACTGTGGCGAGAACGTCCTCCTCCGGCACCAGCGCGACGGCGTCGTCGAGGTCGTCGGTGTCGTCCCACAAGTCCTCAAGGTTGATGTCGTCGGCGCGCGCAGCCGGCTCGTCGGCGGAGCCCGCGGTGGCCTCGTCACCCGTCCAGAGGTCGATGGCCGGCGCGTTTGACAGGCCCGGCGTCTCCACCTCGGCGCTCCACCCCGTGGCCGGGTCGAACGTGTCCTCGTCATTCCAGACAGCGTCATCCGTTGCCGTTGCTGTCTCGTCATACGCCGCGTGATTGTCGGGTGTGTCGTCGTGGTGCTGGTCGGGAAGCGGGTCGAACGCGTCTGGATCGAAACCCGATGCAAGCTCACCGGGAGACGGCCACCCCGGACTCGCCACAGGGGTTACGTACGGGTCGGACGAGGAGACGGCCCCGACGGGAACCGGCTCGACCACCGGGAGCTCCGGGGCGACGGCGACGGCTGTGTCAACAGCGATCGCCGAATCGTTCGCGGTGGAAGTCAGGAGCTCAGCCTCAGTGCCGGGCATGCTGTGAACGGGCAGATCCGAGGCAAGAGAGACGTCGGTATCTGGTGCTGGACCCATCGCTCCGGCGGCCTCATCGGCAAGACGGCGGCGACGGCGAGGCACTTTCTCCGCTTTGGGCTCCGCGGCCGGGCGACGGCGTCGCCGACGTTCGCCGGGGGTTGCGGCGTCGGCGGGCTTTGCGGCGCCGCGCTGGCGGCGTGCGATCACAATGAGAAGCGCCAGCAACAGGACTACTGCTGCTCCGGCGGCGGACTTCTGGACGAGCGAAAGCCCGTTGATCAATTCCATGATGCTCCAGTTATGCAACGAAAACAGTTACGGGTGGGACCGAATCCCCTCATTCATCGGCCGCGATGCTCGGCACTTGAGGGTTTCTTCCTCATCGCGACCGTTTCTGATTCGGGCCTTAAGGTGCGCGAGTGCCGGGCCGATACGACTCCCTGTGATCGACATGCGTGACAGTTCCCTCGCCGCGGCGCCAAAACCACGACTCCGTGATGGGGTCGTCGTCGTGCTCGTTGACGGTCATTTGCACGCGGTGTCGACAGCGCACATTCGGGAAGTCATGCGAATGGTCGAGGTCACGCCAGTGCCCGGTGCTCCGGCCTGGTTTGCCGGAATGATCAACATGCGCGGCGAGGTGCTGCCGGTTGTCGACGTCCGAACCTATGGTGGTGTCAGCGCGTCGCCGTACGGTCTTTCGACACCGATGATGATCGTCGATGTCGACGACGTGAGCATGGCCGTGATCGTCGATGAGATCGTCGAGTTGGTCGCGGAGGGTCTTGAATGTGTCGAGCTCGCGACCGGTCGTGTTGTCCGGGTTGGCCCGTCGCTTCTCCCGCTGGTCGATGTCGAGGCGATCGCACGTGACCTTCAACAGCGTCGCATCGCCTCAGGGTGAACACGGCATCGCGACCCTCCAATTCGGTCGATGATCTCGGTCCTATTCGGGATCTTGTTCGTGACTTCAGCGGCCTGGATTTCCCGGAGAACCGCCAGCTTGCGCTTCGCCGTGTGACCGAACGTGCCGGGGAGGTACGGGGACTCACCGTCGGTGACCTGGCCCATGTTCTCTCTCGCCCGGAGAACGCACATGATCTCGAGGAGTTCGTCGCATCGCTCACTGTGGGCGAGACCCACTTCTTTCGCAATCAGCCGCAGCTCGACGCGGTTCGTGCGACCGTGCTCCCTCAGCTCATCGACGCTCGCCGCAAGCAGCGCCGTCTTCGGATCTGGAGTGCCGGCTGCGCGACCGGCGAAGAGCCATACTCGCTTGCCATCATGCTCGACGAGCTCCTGCCGGCCGGTGAGACGTGGGACACCCTCATCCTCGCAACCGACATCAATCGCGTGGCGCTCGACCGTGCCCGTGCCGGTGTCTACGGAACCTGGTCGTTTCGCCAAGTCCCTGCCGCTGTCATTGGTCGCTACTTCACCCAGGTCGATCGCGAATACCACCTGTCACCGCATATTCGGCAGATGGTCACGTTCGAGTACCTCAACCTGGCGGAAGCGATCTACCGCTCACCATCTGCGCTCGTTGGTGAGATGGACCTGATCTTCTGCCGCAACGTGCTGATCTACTTCCCCGATACGATCGCACGGGCGGTCGTGAATCGACTCGAGGGATGCCTCGCACCCGGTGGTTGGTTCGTGACGGGACATGCCGAGTCGCCGATGCCGATCTTCCGGGAGCGGTTTGCCACCCGTGACTTCCCGATGTCGGTGCTCTACACCAAGCGCTCTGAGCCGGCGGTCGTGACGCCACCGGCGCATTCGCCGACGGGGAGAGGAGACGCTTCAGTGCGAGGGTCGGCGCCATCGCGCGACGCATCGGTCGACGTGCCACCGACTCGCGATGGCGGCGAGGATGGCACGTACATCGCTCATCCCGCTGAGGACGTCGCCGCGCTGCGACGAGCGGCCATGGATCTGGCCAGCGCGGTGCGGCTCGAGGATGCCGAACATCTGATCTGTCAGGCCATCGCCCGGGAACCACTCTGTGCCCCGGGCCACTACCTGCACGGCGTTATCCTCACCGAGATGGCCCGTACCGAGGACGCATTCGAGGCACTTCGCCGTGCCACGTACCTGCAGGCAGACTTCCCCTTGGCCCACTATTCCCTGGGGTTGAGCTACGCGTCTGCGGGAAACTCCGCTCGCGCCCGGCGAGAGATGGAGCGCGTGCGCGAACTCCTCGATGGTCTCCCGAACGATCGGGAGGTCGAGAGCGGTGACGGCCTCACCGTGGCGGGGCTCCGCGAACTCGCCGACCTTCAACTGCACCTTTCACGACGAGATGAGCCGGTGTGACGAACGGAACCCCGTCCGAACCGGACGACATCCAGCGCATTCTCCGCGAACGCGCTGAGGCCCTCGCTGCAGTCTCACACGAGGCCGACGACGTCGAGTCACGCTCCATGGTCGTCCTCGCTCTGGGCAACGAGCGCTACGCAATCGATATCGGCACGGTCCGCGAAATCGCAGCGATCGACACGATTACGCCGATGCCGGCGGTGCCTGCGCACTGGTTGGGCCTTGTGAACGTTCGTGGTGAACTGTTTCCCGTGCTTGACCTGCGCCGCTACCTCGGATTGCCCGAGGGGACGGGGGAGACTGCGCGGTGGATGGTTGTGGTGGGCGGTGCCCACTCGCCGCTGGTGTTGGCCGTGGATGAGGTGCTTTCCGTCCGCTCCATCCCTGTTGCCGACATCGGCCCGTCGCTTGCCGACGCCAGAGGCGCGAGCCCCGCCGCTCACATCGGGTTGACGAAGGATTTCGTGGTCATCCTTGATGTCGACGCAATCGTCAACGACCCGGCGCTGGTCGTCAACGATTCGGCGGACTGATCCGGTGGAACGAAACCCCGATTTGCCCGGTAATGGTGGGGTGAGCTCGTGCCGATGAGCAATCGACACACGCCCGGTTCGCGGGTGGAGAACGTCAGCGAATAGCGAGCAATGCACGAACCTCACGACGATTTCATGCGGGAGCTGGTAACGATCTTCTCCGCGGAAGCGGACGAACGGTTGGCCGTTGTCGATCGGCAGTTGGCCGAGTTCGAGCGCACCTCCTCCGCGGACGTCCGCGCTGACCTGCTCAAGGACATCCTCCGGGAGCTTCACACAATCAAGGGCTCCGCCGGCGCGGTCAACCTGCCGGATGTGAGCCGGATGAGCCACGGCTTGGAGACGCTGGTCGCGAGTATCGCGTCGGATGCGCTCGTCGATCCTGCGATCTACGAACGCACCTATCGCGGCCTCGACGCGCTGCGCGCCATCGTTGGCGATGCCGTCTCGGGGACAACCTCCGGTGTCACAGTCGACGCGGCACTCGTCGCGCTGAACGCCCCGGTGCCGTCGTCGGAGAGTGGCTCGGCAACCCTGACGCCCTTTGCCGAGGTCTCACCGTCATTCTTACCGGTTCCGGAGTCCACGCAAGCCCGCGCGGAAGGAGCTTCCCCTGAACCGACAGAGGGAGCATCTGGGGCATCCCCGCGCATCGACGAGACCGTGCGGTTGGCCACCAACAAGCTGGATTCGCTGATGGCACGCGTGGGCGAGCTTGTGGTGACCCGAATCGGGGCCGAGCACCGCGCCTCCCAGGTGCGTGAACTCACCCGCCGTGTGAAGGAGTGGGAACGCGACTGGCAGGACACTTCGACGGGCTACTCAGCGCTCTCAGATGCCCTTCACAACGACGAGACTGGGCCGGGAAACGCCACACTCGTTCGGCAGGTGCAGGACTTTCTGCCGCTCATCGCCGGCAACCAGGAGCGTTGGCACGATGTCGCACAAACGCTGAACGCTCTGCGGTCGGGTGTTGAGGCGGATGAGCGTCGACTGGGTCAAGTCACCCAAGACCTCGAAGACGAGGTGCGCCGAACGCGGATGCTGCCGGTTTCGACGGCCGTCGATCCGCTTCACCGCTTGACGCGGACTCTGTCCCGGGAACTCGGCAAAGAGGTCGCCCTTCACGTGACTGGTGCAGACACGGAGGTCGACCGCTCTGTGCTCGAACAGTTGCGAAGCCCCCTGACCCACCTCATTCGCAATGCCATCGATCACGGAATCGAAATGCCGGATGTTCGAGAGCATCTCGGAAAGCCGCGCGAGGCAACGATTCGCATCGCGACCGCCGAACGGGGTGGAACCCTGCTGTTGTCCTTGGCAGACGACGGTGCGGGTATCGATCGTGCGGCCGTTGGCGCTCGGGCGGTGCATGACGGTCTCGTCACGGCCGAGCAGCTCGGGACGATGGCGGATCGGGAGATTCTGCGCCTCATCACACGCTCCGGGTTCTCCACGCGGGAGGACGTCACGAACGTGTCCGGCCGCGGAGTGGGTCTTGACGCGGTTCGCGAAACGGTAGAACGCCTCCAGGGAACCCTCGATGTGACAAGTGACGAGGGGGAGGGGACAACCCTGACGCTCAGCGTGCCCTTGTCCGTTGCAACCACCCAGTGCCTTGTGGTGCGCAGTGGTGGTCACCGTTTGGCGATGCCGATCAACTCGGTCGTGCGCATTGTGCGTATCGGTGACGACGACATCGGGTCCGCGCACGGGCGTGATGTCGTCCTCGTGGATGACAGCCCTGTGCTTCTGACGCGACTCGACGCGATCATGGGCCTGGAACAGTCGTCGGTGGTCTCGCAGGACGGGACGCGTCCCGCCCTCATTCTCGGCGCTGACGAACAACGATTCGCGGTGCTCGTGGATGGGTTGGAGGGCACTCACGACGTGGTCGTGAAGCCGTTGCCTCAACCGTTCGTACGCGTGCGTCACGCGGCCGGCGCAACGGCGCTCGGAACAGGCGAGGTGGTGGTTGTTGTCAACACCGCCGATGTCATCCGCTTTGCGGCGACAGCGTCGGCACGCCGCCGCGCCACCGCGGCGCTCACCCCCGCGGGACCACGCGACCTCGCTGGGACGGCGAGGAGACGCGCCACATCGGTCATGGTCGTTGACGACTCGATCGTAACGCGCATGTTGGAGAAGACCATCCTCGAAGCTGCGGGCTATAACGTCACCGTGGCGTCGGATGGGGCGGAAGCATGGCGCCTTCTTCAGGAGTCCCCCGTCGACGTCGTGGTCAGCGACATCAACATGCCGAAGATGGATGGCCTTGAGCTGGTGGCGGCTCTCCGCGCCGATGGCCGCCTGTCAGCAATTCCCGTCGTGCTCGTCACCTCACTCGATGCCCAGCACGATCACGCTCGTGCCATCGAGGTGGGCGCGGACGCGTACATTGTCAAAAGCAACTTCTCGCAGGAGGGTTTGCTCGACAGTGTTGACCGGCTGGTTCCACGACGGTAGCCCGTGACGCGCGTCCTCGTCGTTGATGATTCGGCGACGGCGCGGCGCCTGCTGGTCCACATCCTGAGCGAGGAAGGCGGCTTTCACGTGGTCGGTGAGGCCTCGGACGGCGCTCAGGCCGTGCGGATGGTGGAGGAGCTTCGTCCCGACGTCGTGACGATGGACATCCGCATGCCGGTCATGGACGGCTACGCGGCGACGGAAGCGATTATGGGCCGCGTGCCCACCCCCATCGTGATGGTGAGCGCACACGAACCGGATGATGTGGACATGTCGTTTCGGGCCCTTGAAGCTGGCGCGGTGACCGTTCTCGCAAAGCCGTTGGGGCCGGGCGACCCCAACCATGGCGCAATCGCTCGTGAGCTCGTCGCGACGGTGCGCACCATGGCCGGCTTGAAATTGGTCACGCGCCGCAGCCGTGGTTCCCAGGCATCGGCGCCTGATGATCCGGTCGCGGTGACGGCCTCTCGGCGATCACACCAGACCATTGGAATCGTCGCAATTTGCGCATCCACGGGCGGACCAATGGCAATGGCCACAATCTTGAGGGCGCTCTCGGGCCCATTGCCGGTGCCGGTTGTTGTGGTGCAACACATCGCCGACGGGTTCGACGCGGGTTTGGCCAGCTGGCTCGACTCGCTCACACCCTTGCCCGTGCGTCTCGGACGAGACGGCGACCATCTGGTCTCGGGTGAGGTTGTGCTCGCGCCCAATGGCGCACATCTCGGTGTCTCGCCCTCTGGACGGCTGGTGATGAGCGACGACCCGCCCCTCAGCGGTCATCGGCCCTCAGCCACGCATCTTTTCCGGTCGCTTGCATCCGGCTTCGCCGACCGGGCGCTTGGCGTGATTCTCACCGGCATCGGTTCCGACGGGCGGGACGGGCTCGAGGAGCTTCGTGCCTCCGGAGGTCGGATCATCGCTCAGGACGAAGAGACCTCGGTGGTGTGGGGCATGCCCGGGGTCGTTGCGCGGGCCGGATTGGCCGATGAGGTGCTGCCGATTGACGCGATCGGCGATGCGATCTGGAGGGCCTGCGCCGCGAGGCAGGGTTCTCCGTAGGGGTCGTCGTGGGCGATTTCCCGTGAGAAACGAAAGAAACTTGCCCGGGACGTAAAGGTTCAGCCCTTCGCGGCCGATTCTCCCGGAGATGAGTAACGCGCAAACCTCCTCGCCGTCCCGTCCTGGTGCGGGATCCGCCGCCCCTGCTGGTGCCCGCACTCCGGTGCGCGGTGTCCCGTTGGGGGAGGCCCTGATTCGCCTTGGCTTCGTCAAACCGGAGCACGTCGAGGCGGCGCTCGCGCGTCAATCCACCGACCGGCGCAAGCTCGGCGAGATTCTCGTCGCCGCCGGAACGGTCACCAAGGATCAGATCGATCGCGCCATGGCCCTGCAAATGGGTATGGGCGTGTTCAACGCGCAGGATGGGGTGGACCCCTCCGTCGCGGCACTGGTCGATGAGAAGACCGCCCGCCGCTACCAGGCCGTGCCAGTGCGTCACGACGCCGACGGCATGCTCGTGGTGGCAATGGTCGACCCGACCAACCTGCACGCGATCGACGACCTTCAGATCGTCACCGGACACACCATTCGCCCGGCCCGCGCAACGGCCGACGAGGTCGCCCAGCTCCTGGCCAGCACGTCACGGATCGACGACATCGTCGGCATCGTCGACGACGAGGACTACATTGGAGCAGTTGACGATCTACGCGACGACGTCGACAACGCCCCGGTGGTCAAGCTCGTCAACTGGGTCATCTCCCAGGCCGTCGATGCCGGCACGTCGGACATTCACCTCGAGCCGCAGGCCAACAACCTGGTCGTGCGCTTCCGCGTGGACGGTGTGCTGAAAGAAATCACTCAGGTTCCCCGCCAGCTGGCCAACGGCGTTGCCAGCCGTATCAAGATCATGGCCGACCTCGACATCTCCGAGCGGCGCCTGCCGCAGGACGGTCGCGTCGGTATCACCGTGGGTGGCAAGTCGCTCGACCTGCGCATCGCGACTCTGCCGACGGTGCACGGCGAGAAAATCGTCATCCGCATCCTCGACAAGAGCAACGTGATGCTCGAGCTGAAGGACGTCGGCTTCGAGCCGGACGTGCTGGCCAACTACGAAAAGGGCTACAAGCGTCCGTACGGCTGCGTGATCATCACCGGCCCAACCGGCTCGGGTAAGTCCACCAGTCTGTACGGCACCATCAACCAGCTGAACGAGCCGGGTAAGAACATCATCACGGTCGAAGACCCGGTGGAGTACCGCCTTGGCGGCATCAACCAAGTGCAGGTCAACGTCAAAGCCGGCCTCACGTTTGCCGCGGGCCTTCGCTCCATCCTTCGTTGTGACCCGGACATCGTGATGATCGGTGAGGTTCGCGACCGCGAAACCGCCCAGATCGCCGTGGAAGCGGCGCTCACCGGTCACCTCGTGCTGTGCACGCTTCACACCAACGACGCCGCCGGCGCACTGCCGCGACTGACCGAAATGGGGGTGGAGCCGTTCCTGTCGGCCAGCGCCATTATCGGCATCCTCGCCCAGCGCCTCGCCCGTCGTCTGTGCCCGGAGTGCCGCACGAAGACCACAGTCACGCACAAAAAGCTCATGGAGATCGGTGAGACCAAGACGCTTCCGCGTGGTCTGCCCGATCCCGCGCCCATCTACGAAGCGGGTGACGGCTGCGGCCGCTGCGGTGGCTCGGGATACAAGGGCCGCTTGGGCATCTACGAATACCTGTCGATGAACGACGAGATTCGTCGCTTGATCTTGGAAGAAGCGTCGGGTGCCGACATTTCTGCCGCGGCTCGCCGTGACGGCATGCGCACGTTGCGCGAAGACGGTTTGATCAAAGTGCTTTCCGGGCGCACAACGCTCGAAGAGCTTGCACGGACGGTTGCGTAAACCAGTTTTGAACGATCGGTCACGACGTGGCCGGGGACATTGAGGAAGGAACCTGGCCTTGGCCGATTTCGCTGACATCATCACAACGGTTCTCGAGCGTGGCGCGAGCGACCTTCACCTCTCGGTGGGCTCCCCGCCCATCATTCGAGTGAACGGCTCGCTCGAGCGACTCGACCTGCCTGTGCTGCGCCCGCCCGACACACGCGAGCTGGTGTACGGCATCCTGAACCAGTCTCAGCGTCAGAAGCTCGAGACGAACCTCGAGATCGACTTCTCGTACGCCGTGCCGGGACGCGCTCGCTTCCGTGTGAACGCCTACTACCAGCGTTCCTCCATGGGGGCCGCCTTCCGTCTGGTGCCGACGAAGATCAAGAGCCTCGACGAGCTGAAGCTGCCGAAGGCCCTGAACGACTGGACCACCAAGCCGCGTGGGCTCATCCTCGTGACCGGCCCGACCGGTTCCGGTAAGTCGACCACCCTGGCCTCGCTGATCAACGAGATCAACGAGAAGCGCTCGGTGCACATCATGACCGTCGAGGATCCCATCGAGTTCCTCCACCGTCACAAGAAGTCGATGATCAACCAGCGCGAGGTCGGCGCCGATACCCACGGGTTCGAAAACGCTCTACGCAGCGTGCTGCGCCAGGACCCGGACGTCATCCTCGTGGGTGAAATGCGTGACCTCGAGACCATTCAGATCGCGATGACCGCGGCCGAGACTGGTCACTTGGTCTTCGGAACGCTTCACACTTCGGACGCGCCGCAGACCGTCGATCGTGTGATCGACGTCTTCCCGGCTCACCAGCAGGCACAGGTGCGCGTGATGCTCGCCAACTCGCTGCAGGGCGTGTGTTGTCAGCAGCTTCTGCCCGCCACCAACGGTGGTCGTACGGTCGTGACCGAGGTTCTGAACCCTACGCCGGCCGTCCGTAACCTCATTCGTGAGGGTAAGACGCACCAGATCTACTCCGTGATGCAGACCGGTTCTGCCCACGGCATGCAGACGATGGACTACTCGCTGGCCGAGTTGGTCCGCGCGGGGCGTATCTCATTGAACGTCGCCCTCGAGCGGTGCCACAGCCCGGAGGAACTCCGTCGCATTCTCGGGCCGTCGTCTGGCGCCCGTCCGCAAGGTAATGGCAACGCCCGTCCCGTGAGGTCATAGTGAGCACGACTTTCGAGTACACCGCCCGTGATCGCACGGGCAGTCAGACGCAGGGTGAGATCGAGAGCGACTCGAAGTCGGCGGCTGCCGCCGCCCTTCGCGTGCGCGGCCTCGCCATCGTCGACCTCAACGAGAAAAAGGGCGGCAGCCTCGAGATCAACCTCGACCGCTTCAAGAAGGTCAAGACCAACGAGGTCACCGTCCTCGCACGCCAGCTGGCGACGATGATCGCCAGCGGCCTGTCGTTGCTCCGTGCCCTCTACATCCTCGAAGACCAGTCGTCCAACGTGAAGTTGAAGGCCACCATCGCCTCGGTGCGTCAGGACGTCGAGATCGGTACGTCGCTCTCCATCGCAATGGGCAAGCACCCAACTGTGTTCAACGACCTGTTCGTCTCGATGGTCCGCGCGGGTGAAGTCGGGGGTAACCTTGAAGAGGTCCTCGAGCGCGTCGCCATTCAGCTCGAAAAGGACGACAACCTGCGTCGCACGGTCAAGTCGGCAATGGTCTACCCAGTGATGATCGGCATCTTCGCCCTGGTCATCCTCATCGCGATGATCCTCTTCATCATCCCGATCTTCCAGAAGATGTTCGAGGACCTCGGCGCGAAGCTTCCGGCCCTGACCCAGTTCATGATCAACCTCTCCGAGGCCGGCAAGAGCCACTGGTACCTGTTCCTCGCCGGCGGCATCGGCTTCGTCTACGCGTTTCGCAAGTGGAAGAACAGTCATAAAGGGCGTAAGCAATGGGACACGCTCAAGCTGCGTACCCCGATGCAGATCGGTGACATCGTCCGCAAGATCGCGGTCGCCCGCTTCACCCGTACCCTCGGGACGCTGACCGCGTCGGGCGTGCCGATCCTTCAGGCGCTCGACATCACCGCCCGTACCGCCGGCAACCGCGTCATTGCCGACCCGATGGTCCGAGTGGTTGAGCGGGTCAAGGAGGGCGAGCCCCTCGCGGCCCCACTGACGTCGCTCGGGGTGTTCCCGATGATGGTGACGCAGATGATCGCCGTCGGCGAGGAAACCGGCGCCTTGGATACGATGCTTCACAAGATCGCCGACTTCTACGATGACGAGATTGCTGCGAAGTTGAAGGCTTTGACCTCGATCCTCGAACCAATCATGATGATGGTGATCGGCGCAATCGTCGGCCTCGTCGTCATCTCCATGTACCTCCCGCTCTTCTCTGTGATCAAGACGATCGGTGAGCAGACTGGCTAGAGATACGTTCCATACGTCGTGACCGAGAAGGGGCGCAAAGGCGCCCCTTCTCCATTTGGCTGACTTTCGCGGGTGTCTTCTACGCGTCTGAGCCCGACCGGGCCCCGGAGGATCCGCACACGCGAAAGCGCAGAGATCCACGCCCTGCGCAGGGAGACGACCTGCGCACACCCAAGAAGCCTGGGATGCCAGTGCCGACGCGACCCGCACGACCGCACGAGGTGGCCGAAGGCCAGGAGGAGAGAGCTCGAAGAAAGTGACGGGAAGGCTCAAGCTTCGCGCCGGCCTGCCGATAAGTACCTCAGACGCACACGATCTGATGTGCGTGTAAACCGTATTCATGGAGGATTCACATGCTTGCTCGGCTTCGTAGCCGCGCTCAGGAGGAGAAGGGTTTCACCCTTATCGAGCTCCTGGTCGTTGTGCTCATCATCGGCATCCTGGCTGCTATCGCCATCCCGGCGTTCCTTGGCCAGAAGAAGGGCGCGCAGGACTCAAACGCCAAGTCGCTTCTTCGCAACTCCGCGATCGCTCTTGAGTCTTTCTACGCTGACAACCAGAGCTTCGACACGCCGGCAACTGCAGGCACCATCCTGACGATCGGTGACCTCCAGGCGATCGAGCCGAACATCGAATGGACGACCGCTCAGACCACGCCGCCGGCAGCGAACGCGACGACGATTGACGCCAAGCAGAACGAGGTCGTTGTCGTTAGGACGAAGCTTGCTTCGAGCACCGCCAACAACGCCTACAACCTCTACACCAAGAGCGCGTCTGGCACCCCGTTCACCTACGTTCGTGACCAGGACGCAAAGACCGCCAAGTGCAAGGACGCAGCTGCGTTTGACGATGCCCCGCCTCGCGTCGTGGCACCCTCGGTAGTTGTCAAGCCGTCTTGAATAGCACCTCCCACACCGTTGCCTGCACCCCGAGCGAGTCGTAGTCATCTAGCGACAAGCGTTTCATGTTGGGCCCGCTTCGGCGGGCCCAACACGATTTTGGCTCAAGAATCTGGCCGTTCTGTCGATAAAAAGACTGTGCCCGAGCAAAGGGCACTACTGTCCTCATTCATCAAGGAGTGCGACCAATGTCCAAGATGCGTTCAACGCACCGGACAACGCAGGAGGGGTTCACGCTTATTGAGCTCCTGGTCGTCGTTCTCATTATTGGTATTCTCGCGTCTATCGCCATTCCGGCGTTTCTTGGTCAGCGGACCAAAGCGCAGGACACCGCCGCAAAGTCGCTCCTTCGGAGCGGTGTGATCGCAGCGGAGAGTTACTACGTTGAGAACAATCAGTCGTTCAACAACCTCACCAGCGGCCTGCTCGGGAGTCATGAGCAGAACGTGGTCTGGCTTGATCCGGCGACTGCGCCGCAGCCCGCAAGTGCGGCAAATAACGAGATCGACGTCTACTCGCTTCCCACCCCGGCAACAGCCGATAACTATGTGCTCGCGGCAACAAGCAAGAGTGGGAAGGTATTCAGTTACTCGCGCGACCCGAATGGGGTTGTGTTTCGGTGCAGTGGAACAACCGCGGCGGCTGCCGCTGGGCCCTGTGCCGGAACGTACTCGCGATCCTCACGAACTGCTCCAACTCGCTCACGCATGCTGCTAGTAACCACTCGTCGAGCAGTCGCGTCGCCTCCTGCGTCGCGGGCTAGGTAGACGCAGCGCAGATCGTCGAGCAGGAGCCATCCGAGTGACACGTCGTGTTTCTCGGCAGCTTGTCGAGTTCGTCTTGTAGCCTCTGGTAGCTGGTAGACGTCACCTGCGTTTGTCTTCCTTTCTGTCAGTGCCCGCTTCGGCGGGCCTGACGTGTTTTGCTCAGGTGGGACCCGGTGAGGTCGACCCCACGTGCGTCGTCGGACGTGCCCGATGACCGCACGGCCGGGCAGGGCGCGACGTGGCTTGCGGGGAAGAGATACGGCGCGGACGATGACGCGAGAACTCAATTCGGGCTCTTCGGGCATTCGGCGATCCGGGAGCTTGGCGCATCGAAGGGCGAGGGCGGCCTCGTCTTCTCAGATCGATGCTTCTCCGGTGGGAACCGTAGGGATCGGTCGCGGACCCAGGTCGCCGCGGCCGCCGCTCATGCAGGCCCGAGCCGTGTGGTCAGCGGGAGTGACGCCAACCGCATCGAAAGCTCGATCGCCATTCCGCGAGCGAAGAACCTCCTCGCTTGCGGGAATATGTCAAGCCAAGCGCGTCCACGGCCCACGTGAACCCCCGAAGAGCCTCAATTCGAGAGCCCGCTGCGTCGAGACGACCTATTCCCTGGTGACCCGTTGCACGCCCGTCGAGAGATCGCAGCCCCACACGCAGGGTCGCATGCGATTGAGAAACGCAACTGCCTGACGCGTCGATCGACGGGAAAGACGGCTCCAACGAGCAGGATCGGCCTCACGAATCAGACGGACACACCATCTGCCCGACCTGGGTTCGCGAGAGGAAGTCGGCGACTCGGTCGGAGACGCGCGGCGGCAGCTGGGCTGCTGCACAGGCTCATGAGTCGTGGCAACGGCCGAGACTGGTAACGAATCACCTCCGCGGGCGTTAAGTGCAGGGCCTTGCGTGCCGATTCAGTTGGGGATGCAGACGGCACGCAACATGACACGCGGGCGGATCGGGCGATGAGCCAGATTCCGACGTGGTTCTGGACAACGGCTGCCGGCCTGTTCGGTTTGGCGATGGGATCGTTCTTTACGGTCCTTGCCTACCGATGGCCGCGTGAGGAGTCCCTCGTGACTCCGCGCTCCCACTGCACCCTCTGCAACCACCAACTGCGCTGGTTCGAGAACATTCCGGTCCTGTCGTGGATTGTGCTCGGAAGTAAGTGCTCCTCGTGTCGCGCCTCGATTCACTGGCGATACCCCGCCATCGAGCTGGCCACCGCCGGGCTTGCTGCGGGCTCGATCGCCGCGTTCGGCGCCAATTGGTACGGCCTTGCCGTAATGGTGATGGCTGTGGCGTTGGTACCGGTCGTCGTCATCGATCTCGAGCACAAACTTATCCCCAACCTCGTCACCTACCCCGCCGCAGCTCTCGCGCTGACATTCGCGATTCTTGACGACCCCGCCCGCTGGTGGGTGCCCGTCACTGCCGCCGCCGGCGCCTCAATATTTCTCGCGACCCTGTGGTTCATCCGCCCCGGCGGAATGGGCCTGGGCGACGCGAAGCTCGCTGTGTTGCTCGGCGCCGTCCTCGGCGCATCGATCATCCCCGCGCTTGCCATTGCCTTCTTTATCGGTTCCCTTCTCGGTGTCGGCCTTGCGGTGCGGCACGGAAAGGGAGCACGCAAAATGGCGGTCCCGTTTGGACCGTTTCTCGCCACCGGCGCACTGATCGCGCTGTGGGTGGGCCCTGCCCTTATCAACTGGTACACCGACCGGTTCATTAGCTAGCCCGGTGTTTCAACCCCGAACCCCCACCACTGTACGACAAGGACGTTAGATGAGTACCGTCGTTGCACTTGACATCGGATCGAGCGCCGTTGCCGGCGCGGAGATCAAGGATGGGCGCCAGCTCACCCGCGCTGCCGTGGAGGACCTCCCCGAGGGCCTCGTGGTGGACGGTGAGGTCGCAGAGCCCGTTGACCTCGCGAACCACATCAAGAGCTTTTGGAAGGACGCCAAGTTCTCGGGTCGCAACGTGCGCCTGGGTGTCGCAAACCAGCGAGTCGTCGTGAGAACGATCGAGCTGCCGGTGATCGACGACCCCAACGAGATGCGTCAAGCCGTTGAGCTCGAGGCATCGGATCACATTCCGATCCCACCTGACCAGGCCATCATTGACTTCCAGCCCGTCGGTTGGTTCGAGGACGAGTCGGGCCCACGTCAGCGGATTGTGGTGGTTGCGGCTCACAAGGAGATGATCGACACGCTCGTCGGCGCCGTCCGCCGTGCGGGTCTGCGAGTCGACGGGATCGACCTCGAGGCGTTTGCCCTCATCCGGTCGCTCACGCCGCGGGCGCTGAGCGAGGACGTCGGGGCCCAAGTGCTCTGCCACGTTGGCGCCGGTGCCACGAACATCGTGGTCGCGGTCGACCGGGTGAGCCAGTTCACGCGTCTCGTCGGGCTCGGCGGGGTGGACCTCACCAACGCCGTCGCCGACCAAACCGGTTTGTCACCTCACGAGGCCGAGGCCCTCAAGGCCGCATGCGGCCTTCTGGGTGAGGTTCCGGCCGGGTGGGACCAAGCAACGGTCACCCGTGTGCGTCACGCTCTTGCCCTCGCGGTTCGTCCGCTGGTTCAGGAGATCGGCCGCACCATCGACTTCTACCGCTCCCAGGAGTTCTCTCAGCCCATTCAGAAGCTCGTGCTCTCGGGTGGTACTGCGCTGTGCGCCGGACTTGACCGGTACGTGCAGCAGGCCCTGGGGATGACGGTAGAAATCGGCAACCCCCTTCAGAACCTCACGAAGAGTGCCGATGTGTCATTCGACGTCGCCACTCGGGCGTCGGTCGCCGTCGGACTCGCGCTGGATGCGCCGGAGGAGTCATGAGAGCAGTCAACCTTCTCCCTGCGGAACGCCGCAAGGGAGGCGAAAAGAGCGGTAGCAAGACCAAGCTGACCCCGGTTCACGGGGCTGCGCTTGCGATCCTGCTCGGAGCCGGTGCCCTGGGCTATTGGGGACATGGCATCCGCGGTGAGGTCGCCACGCAGAAGCAGCAGTTTGCTGAGCTGGAGGCTCAGTCCACGACAACTTCAGGCCGACATCGCGACAGCGAAGGCTGCCCAAGGGGCCGAGACCGTGTCGACCTTCGAGGTGGACCGGAATCTGGTGGTCGGGCTTACAACCGCCCGCGTCAACTGGTCGGCGGTCATGATCAATCTGTCTCGCGTCGCGCCGAGCGGTGTTTGGCTCGAGTCGATTGCCGTGACGAACCCGAGCGGAGACGCCGCGGCGGCCGCACCGGGTACCCCCCGCACCCCTGCCATCACTCTGAAGGCACGTGCCACCAGCCGGACGAACGCCGCGCTCTTCCTGTCGCGCCTTTCGGCAATCCCTGGCTTCGATCAGCCTCGCCTCAACGGCGGTATCGACCCTGAGAACGCCGAGCTCGAGCGCGACGGGAGCACGGCATCGCACTCCGGTCTACGTGTTCACCGTGGAAATCCCCGTCGATGACGGCCTGGTTCGCAAGAACAAGGTGCACAGCCCCACTCCCGCCGCAGCACCCGCCGCGCCGGCCACCACGACCCCCCCGAGCCCATGAGCAAGCTAAGTAAAAAAGACAGCACACTCCTTCTCGTGATCGGTCTGGTCGCGGTCCTCGGAGGCCTCTTCTGGTTCTATGTCAAGCCGGCACGTGCCGACCTGGCTACCACGAAGACCCAGGTGACCGACGCGCAGGGTCGGGTTGACCAACTCAGCGTGCAGCTGGCAACCCTTCAGAAGCCGGCAAAGAAAAAGGCAGGCGGTCCGGCCCTCGTCGACGAGCTTCGGCTCGCGAAGGCCTACCCCTACTCACAAGACCAAGCTGCGGCGATCCTCCAGTTCGAGGATATCGCCAAGCAGACCAAGGTCACGCTGAGTGAGGCAAAGCCCGACGCCGGCGCCGACTTTGCGGGTGTCACTGGCACCACGTACACAATCAAGGTGACCGGTCGCTACTTCAGTGTTCAGGACTTCATTCAGCGCCTCCACGATCGCGTGATCGTCACCCCGAAGGGAATCCTCAAGGTGCGCGGACGCCTTGTTGCGGTCACGAAGGCCGATCTCAAGCCGGCCGGTGACGTCGCGAGTTCGTCGGCCGCCACGACCACCGCGAGCACCCCAGTTGAGGCCGCCATCACTGTTGTCGCCTTCTCACACGGCGCCGCTGCGACCGGGGCAGGTGCCTCGGGTGACCCCGCTACCAACGCAACCCCGTCGACCCCGACGGGCCAGGGAGGAACCCCTTCATGAGCCGCTCACGGATGATCGGCGCCGTAACCGCCCTACTTGCCTCCGGTGCGTTTGTCGCCGGCTGTGGTGGGTCGACCGACGGCTTCACCGCAGCAGAATCTGCCCCAACCCCGTCCGGGACAGCCCCCGCTCCGACGGACGGCGCCGCCACCCCCGCCACTCCGGTGGAGGACCCGTCGACCAAAGCACTCGGGTGCGTACCTCGGGGCCGATCCGTCGAAACCCACGTTCCGCAGCTACGACGGCTTCTCCCGTCACGCGTGCCGGGAAGATCTTCGTTTCGCCGGTTCCCCCGAAAGTTGAGGCAGCACCCACGACCCCGGCGACCGGAGGTCTCTCGGGCGGCACCCCAACGATTGAGGTGCCCGTCACCCCTCCCGCCACGGGTGGCGGGGGCTCGGGTGGCACCAGCTCCGGTGGCACCGGCACGGGGAGCACCACCCCGGTACCGTCGCCAGTCTCAACCGGCTTTTCCGCGAGCATCGATGTCAACGGAGAAACCTCAGACGGTCAAGGTCGGGGACGTGGTTTCGGGCCAGTTCACGGTGCAGGCGATCACCGCCGACGCGATGACCCTCAAGCTGAACGCCGGCTCTCTTCCTGGCGGTGATGACACCGTCGCGATCAAGGTGGGCGAGTCCAACAAACTCACTCATCCAACTGCCGGCGAGTTTGTCATCGCGGTGAAATCGATCACGGCCGAGGTTTAGCGCCAACGCAGTCACATGAAATTCCTGGCGGGGCGCTTCGGCGCCCCGTCGGCATTTTGGGGCGGCTTGTAGGATCCCCGAATGCCTTTGACGTATCGCACGGCGGGGGAGTCGCACGGCCCTGCCCTTATCGCCCTGGTTGAAGGGCTCCCAGCCGGTCTCGCGCTCACTCCCGACGACATCGACGGTGACCTCGCGCGTCGCCAGCTTGGCTACGGTCGTGGCGGGCGCATGAAGATTGAAACCGACCGCGTTCAGGTGAAGTCGGGAATCCGTCACGGGGTCACCCTCGGAAGTCCGGTCGCGCTCGAGATCGTGAACCTCGATTTCAAGAACTGGGAACGCGATCGCATGGCGATTTGGGAACCCGAGAGCGATGTGGAGCCCATCACCATCCCGCGGCCCGGCCACGCCGACCAGGCCGGCATGCAGAAGTACGGCACCAACGACCTGCGCAACATCCTCGAGCGTGCCAGTGCCCGTGAGACCGCCGCCCGGGTTGCCGCTGGCGCTGTGGCCAAGGCGTTGCTGCGCCACGTCGGTATCGAGATTCGCAGCCACGTCGTGCGGATCGGGGAGGAGTCCGTGCCGCTACGAGACAACCTCAGGCTCAGCGACTTCGATGGTGTGGACGACAGCCCGGTGCGGTGCCTCGATCCCGAGGCGTCGGAGCGGATGAAGGCCGCCATCAAGGCGGCGGGGCAGTCGCACGACACGCTCGGCGGCGTGTTTGAGGTGTGGGCCTTCGGCCTCATCCCCGGTCTGGGGTCGCACGTAAGCCAGGACACGCGCCTCGACGGTCGTCTCGGCCATGCGCTCATGTCAATTCAGGCCATCAAGGGCGTCGAGCTGGGCGCCGGCTTCGACCTCGGTCGAACCCCGGGGAGCGAGTCGCATGACGAGATCTTCTGGAGCGAGGAACGCGGGTACTACCGCAAGACCAACCGCTCCGGCGGGATCGAGGGAGGTATGACCCATGGCGAGCCGCTGCTTGTGCGTGCCGTGATGAAGCCGATCTCGACGCTCAGCCGGCCCCTCGCGTCGGTCAACATCGCGACGAAGGAAGCCGAGAAGGCGTTCAAGGAACGCTCCGACATCTGCGCGGTACCCGCGGCGGCTGTGGTGGGGGAGGCGGCTGTGGCCTTCGTCCTGGCCCAGGCCCTCCTCGAGAAGTTCGGCGGCGACAACATGGCCCAACTCGACGGCGCCGTTGAGCGCTACCGGGCCGAACTGACGGCGTGAAGTGGATCACCCTGGCCGGCTACATGGGGGCCGGCAAGTCCGCGGTCGGTCGCCGGGTAGGCGCTCGCCTTGGCGTCACGTTCCTTGACGCCGACCGCGCCATTGAGGAGCAGGCCGGGCTCACCATCCCGGAGATCTTCAGCAAACGCGGTGAGCTGTGGTTTCGCCGTACCGAGGAGGATGTGATCCGCGGCATCGTTCAGAGCGAACCCGCTGGTGTGCTTGCCCTCGGCGGCGGCGCCGTCGTGAGCGCTCGCACACGCGACCTGCTGGGTCGCACCACCTCAGTGGTGTGGCTGCGCGTCAGCCCGGAGGTGGCATGGAAGCGTGTCAGCGGCTCCGATCGGCCCCTTGCTCAGGACCGTGATCGCTTTCTGCGTCGCGCGGCCGAACGCGAGGAACTCTACCGTGATGTCGCCCACCTCGAGGTGAGTGCGGACGACCCGATCGACGATGTCGCCGCCCGCGTCGTCGCCTGGGCACTCACGCGAGAGACAGCGGGCCCGTAGTCGTGGCGCCGACTGACACGATGATCACGGCGGACATCTCCGCGCACACCTTCCCGGTGGTGATCGGTGCTGGAACGGTCGACCGCCTCGCGGCACTTCTGCCGCCCCCGGCAGCGGGGACGAGCGCCTTCGTCGTCAGTGATGTCAACGTTGCGCCCACCGCCGCCCGTGTGGCCCACGCCGCCGCGGTTGTCGGCTATCGAGTCGTGCGCGCCAGTGTTCCTGCGGGCGAACCGTCGAAGTCGTTCGGCGAGCTGGAGCGACTCACTCGTGTGGCTGCCCGTGAGGGAATCCGGCGCACCGACGTTGTCGTGGCTGTCGGAGGAGGAGTCGTCGGCGACCTCGCCGGTTTCCTCGCCGCCAGCTATCAACGTGGAGTACGCCTGGTGCATGTCCCGACGACGCTCCTTGCCATGGTCGACTCGGCCATTGGTGGCAAAACCGGCATCGACCTGCCCGAAGGCAAGAACTACGTTGGGGCGATCTGGCAACCCGACCTCGTGGTCATGGACACCGACACCCTCAACACCCTGCCTGCGCGTGAGCTGTCGGCCGGGTTCGCCGAGGTGATCAAGTACGGCTTGCTTTCCGGTGAGGCGCTCTTCGCCGACGTCGAGGCTTGGCCAACGCTCCCCGGTCCCCCAGAGGCCCTGCAACGCCTCATCGAGCGCTGCGTTGCTCACAAGCTTGGCGTGGTCGCCCAAGACGAGCGCGACCTGGGAATACGCGCGACGCTGAACCTGGGCCACACCGTCGGTCATGGCATCGAAGCGGCCGCCGGCTACCACCGCTACCTGCATGGCGAGGCCATCTCGCTCGGAGTGTTGGCGGCACTTCGGATCTCGGAACACCACCTCTCTCTCGACCCGGTGTGGCGTGAACGCACCCACGCACTTTTCGATCGGCACAACTTGCCCACCGTGCTCGACCCCGGGGTGGCCACATCTGAGATTCTTGCGGCGATGGGACGCGACAAAAAAGCCGACGCCACTGCACTCAACATGGTTCTCCTCACCACTGCCGGTGACCCGGTGATCCGCCAGAACCCCGATCATGACGTTGTGGTGGCTGCCATCGATGAGTTGCGTGCATGAGCCGCGTCGCCCTCCTCCACGGCCCCAATCTCAACATGCTGGGCCGGCGCCCCGCCGTTCACTACGGCACGGTCACGCTCGCGGAACTCGAGACGCAGGTGCGTACGTGGGGTGAGGAAATCGGGATGGACATCACACCGTTCCAAACGAATCACGAAGGCCTCTTCCTCGAACACGTCCACGGCTTGATGGGTAACGTCGACGGCGTGATCGTGAACCCCGGCGCCTGGACGCACTACCAGTGGTCGATTCGCGACGCGTTGGAGACCCTCGGCGTGCCGTTTGTCGAGGTACACCTCTCGAACATCGAGGAACGCGAGCCCCACCGAAAGATCTCGGTGATTCGCGACCTGGCAGTCGGAGCGGTGTGGGGCAAGGGCCCCGACGGCTACCGTGATGCCCTTCACATCCTGCAGAAAGCACTCGCATGAACTATGAGGGCCGCCAGGAGCGCCTCGTCACCGGTCTCGGCAACGAGATCGACGCGCTGCTCATCACTGATCTCACCAACGTGCGCTACGCCTGCGGATATGTCGGGTCGAACGGCATCGTGCTGCTCACGGTGAATCGCCGGGTGCTGTTCACCGACTTCCGCTACCTCGAGGCCGCCGCCAAGCAGACGCGCGGCGTGGAGGTCATCGAGGCTGGACGCGACTTGCACGAAAAACTCTCGGCGGTGATCGCGGAGGAGATTCCGGGCGGACGCCTGGGCTTCGAAGCGGGTGAGGTGACCGTCAGCCGTCATGAGAAGCTCGCCGCGGGTCTCGCCGGTGTGACCCTGGTTCCGACGAGCAACCGCGTCGAAAACGTGCGTCTTTACAAGGAGTCCGACGAGATCGCCGCCATGGCCCGTGCCAGCGAGATCGCCGACACGGCGTTTGCCGCCTGCGCCAATGGCCTCTTTCGCGGACGCACCGAGCGTGAGGTGGCCTGGGAGCTTCACGGCATCATGCGCACTGCCGGTGCCACCGGGGAGAGCTTCGACACCATCGTCGCGTCGGGTGAGCGCGGGGCCCAGCCCCACGCCGTGCCGGCCGACGTGCCGATACCCGCAAACACCCTCGTGACCATCGACATGGGCTCCGTCGTCGACGGTTACGCCTCGGACTGCACGCGCACCTTTGCCACCGGCCCGCTGCCGGATGAGCTGGCCACCGCCTACTCCGTCTGTCACGAGGCTCAGGCCGCCGCTCTCGCTGCGGTGTCACCGGGTATCGCCGGGGTTGATCTCGACGCCGTGGCTCGCGACATCATTACTGCTGCCGGTCTCGGCGAGCAGTTTCGTCATGGCTTAGGACATGGTGTTGGCCTCGACGTTCACGAAGCGCCGTCGGCGCGTCCGCAGAGCACCGATACGCTTGAGGCCGGAATGACGATCACCATTGAACCGGGCATCTACCTTCCCGGCATCGGCGGTGTTCGTATCGAGGACCTCTGCGTGGTGACCGAGGACGGCTGTCGCGTGCTGACAGGCTTTCCCAAGACGCTCATGACGGTAGATTCTTGACGACACCCCCGCGTTTGGAGGACGCGTGATCTCGACCAACGAGTTGAAGAACGGATTTGTGATCGAGGTCGACGGCCAGCTCAGCACGGTCGTTGAGTTTCAGCACGTCAAACCCGGTAAGGGCGGCGCCTTCGTGCGCACGAAGCTGAAGAACTTGGCAAGCGGGTCCGTTGTCGACAAGACTTTCCGCGCAGGAGAGAAGCTCACGCGCGTCACCACCCAGACCAAGAACATGCAGTTCCTTTACGAGGACGGCGCCGACCTGGTTCTGATGGACACGGAGAGCTACGAGCAGATCAACTTCCCCGGGTCCGATGTTGAGAACCGTGACCTGCTGGCCCCGAACACCGAGGTGCAGGTGCTCATCATCCGCGACGCCCCGTTTCGTGTGGAGTTGCCCATCGCGGTCGAGCTTGCGGTTGTGCGCACCGACCCCGGGGCGAAGGGCGACACCGTCTCCAACGTCACCAAACCCGCCGAACTGGAAACCGGGGCCACCGTCAACGTACCCCTGTTCGTCAATGAGGGAGACACCCTGAAGATCGACACACGCACCCGCCAGTATGTGAGCCGCGTGTGAGCACCGGCCCCGTCGGATACGTCGACACCACACTGCGAGATCTCGCCGCCCATCCGTGGGGAGCGGCGATTGGCACCGAGGAGATCGCCGCCGTCGCCTCTCGCCTGTCGGGATCGGGTGCCGTGGCCATCGAGGCCCTCGACATTTTCAGTGCCCGTGGCGCGCTCGAAGGTCGTGCCGAGAGTCCCTGGGACCGTCTACGGGCTGCCGCGCGTGCGGCGAAGTCGGTGCCGGTGGGCATTGTTGTCGCCGGTCGCACCCTGTTCGGCGCGCGACCCGTCGACGCCGACCTTGCCCGTCGACTCATTGCCTGCGCCTGCGAGAGCGGGGCGCGCCGCGTCCGGGTCGTCGATCCGCTCAACGACGCCGAAGCGCTCCGCCCGATGGCCGAGGCGGCTGTTGCCAACGGCGCGGAATTCGTCCCCACATTGGTCCTTGGGCCCGTTCCTGCGTCGAGCGATCAGCGCTGGCTTGATGAGGCGAAGGCGATTGCCGAGCTACCGGGTGTGTCGGTCATCTGCCTTGTCGATCGCGCGGGACACCAGCGTCCTGCCGAGCTGGCGTCGTTCGTTCCGCGGATCATGGAGGTGACGGGAAAGCCGGTGGAGCTTTCTCTCGTGGGCCCCGGTGGGTTGTCACCGGTCGCCGCGGTGGAAGGCATCGAAGCCGGCGCGTCGCGAATTCAGGCAGCCGTTGGTGCCGCAGCGCTGGCGGCGGCTCGCCCCTCGGTCGAGACGATGCGCGCGGCCTTGGCCGGTGGTTCGCGGGAGCTTGCATGTGATCGCGTGCTGCTCAACGAACTTGCGGGGATGGTGTGGTCGTTGATTCCCCCGGATCGCTTGCGCCAAGCGCAAGTGACCGAAGCGGGTCCGGTGTTGGGTGTGCCCCTTGACCTTGGAGCTGGGCTCTCGTCGCGGTTGGCGCGTCTGGGAATGATGGATCGACTGCTTGAGGTGGCCGAGGAGGTTCCGCGCGTGGCGCAGGAAGCCGGCAACCTCACCCTCGCCCACCCCCTCGGCCCCGCCGTCGTCGCACAAGCAATTCGTCACGTTGTCGATGGGGAGCGTTGGGGCGAGGTTGAGCCAACACTCGTGCAGGCGATCCACGGGACATACGGGCGTCTCCGCGGTGACGTGGCGCAGGGCGCGCGGGATGCCGCCGACGTTGCATCTGCCCCCGACCCGCCCAACAACGCCGACCTCGCGGCAATAGCCGGCGACGCACCGAGCGGCTTGTCGGAGGAGGACCTCCTCCTGTGGGCAATGTTCCCCGAGGCATCAACACGACTTTTTGCCCGCCGTCAGTCGCTCGTGGGGGAGGCCACCGATGGCCTCTCAGCGCCGTCAGTCGATCGTGGGCTGATCGAGACCCTCGTCGACGTGATCGAAAACTCATCTGAGGCGGAGGTGAGTGTTGAGGTCGGTGGCGCGCGGGTGACCGTGCGCCGATCTGGTCCGGCGTCGGCTCCTCGTGCCGGAGGAGGCGACACTGCCGGTGTGGCCGAGCCGGAGGGTGACGGTCTGGTTCGCGTGGAAAGCCCCATCGTTGGAACGTTCTACCGCGCCTCGTCACCAACGGCGGCGCCGTATGTTCAGGAGGGCGACACCGTCGCAAAGGGCCAAACACTCTGCATCATCGAAGCCATGAAGATCTTCAACGAAATCGTCGCCGACCACGCCGGAACGGTGCGTACGATCGCCCTGGAAAATGCCGAGGCCGTTGAGTACGGAACCCTGCTCTTCTTGATCGAGCCGTGAAGCTTCTCATCGCCAACCGCGGCGAGATCGCCGTGCGAATCATCAGAACGGCGCGGGAGATGGACATTCCCACGGTCGCCATCTACTCCACCGCCGACGCGGAGAGCCTGGCCGTAGAGTTGGCCGACGAGGCGGTTTGTGTGGGACCGCCTCCCGCCGGACAGTCGTATCTCTCGATCCCCAACGTGATCGGTGCGGCCGAGGTGACCGGCTGCACGGCGGTGCACCCGGGGTACGGTTTTCTCTCGGAGAACCCCGACTTTGCCCGAGCGTGCGCCGACAACGGGATCACCTTCGTAGGTCCGTCGCCGGACGTGATGGCCCGGATGAGCGACAAGGTCGACGCCAAGAACGCGGCCAAGGATGCGGGCTTGCCGGTTCTGGGTGGCTCCGACGGCCCGGTGAGTGACGTCGCTGAGGCCCTCGCCGCCGCCGAATCGGCGGGGTACCCGGTGCTGCTCAAGGCTGCGGCAGGGGGCGGGGGACGGGGGATGCGTCGTGTGGAGTCGGCCGATGAGCTTCCCACCGCCTTTGACGTCGCCCAGACCGAAGCTCTTGCGGCGTTCTCTGACGGTTCGCTCTACGTCGAGAAGCTCTTGGAGGGAGCTCGTCACGTCGAAGTGCAGATCATGGCGGACGGCCTCGGCGGGGTGCTCGTCTGCGGCGACCGGGAGTGCTCCATCCAACGCCGCCACCAAAAGGTCGTGGAGGAGGCCCCTGCACCCAACCTTCCCGCGGCCACCCGCACCGCCATGCACGAGGCCTGTCTGCGTGCCGCGCGCGTGTGGGCGTACAAGAGCGCGGGCACGATGGAGTTCCTCGTTGACGCCGCCGGCAACTTCTACTTCCTTGAGTTGAACGCACGCCTTCAGGTGGAGCACCCCGTGACGGAGCTGGTCACCGGGCTTGATCTGGTGGCCGAGCAGTTGCGCGTCGCGCAAGGTGGCCTCCTCTCACGCACCGGGATCGCCGAGGCGAATGGTCATGCCATCGAATGTCGCATCAACGCGGAGGACCCCGCGAAGGGATTCATGCCGTCGGCCGGTCGCTTGACGGAATTTCGTATCGCCCAAGGTCCCGGCATCCGTGTCGACACCTACTGTCATCCGCAGATGGTGGTTCCTGCCTTCTACGACTCGCTCATTGCCAAGCTCTGCGTGTGGGCGCCGGATCGGCCAAAGGCTGTTGCGCGCATGGCCCGGGCTCTCGACGAGACGCAGATCGCCGGCGTCGCCACGACGATGGACCTGCTGCGCGATATTGCCGGGGAACTCTCGTTCCGCGAAGGCGTTTACACCACCTCGTATCTCACCGAACGCCGCGCCTCACTCCCGTCGCTCGGCGCCGAGGGTCCCTAAACACCGTGGTCACCAAGCAAAGCCGGGGTTCGGCGCGTAAGCAGGCAGTGTTTCTGCTCTACCAGCACGACGTGACCGAGCTCGCGATGGCCGACCTTGAAGAGAACCTGCAACATGACCGCCCCCACCCGCTCGATGACTACACCCGCGCCATCATCGACGGTGTGACCAGTAACCGCGAGCAAATCGATCGGATGATCGATGACGGCGCCACCGGCTGGAGTGTTGATCGCATCGCCCCTCTGGAGCGCAACATCCTGCGCGTGGCCATTCAGGAGCTTCGCTACCGCGATGACATCCCCGTCGCAGTCGCCATCGACGAGGCCGTTGCGATGGCGAAGCGCTATTGCCAGGCGGACGCCGCCGCATTCGTCAACGGTGTCCTGGGTACCATCGTGCGTGCGGGAGAGGGAGCGGGATGAGCTCCGAACGAACGAGCCTTGCGGCGGCCGTCGAACGCATGGAGGCGCTTACGGCCGAGCTCGGCGAGCCGTCCCTCGATCTCGATCGGCGACGCGAGTTGGCGGATGAGGCACTCGCCCTCTCGGCCGAGATTTCCGAACGCCTGCCACGGATTATTCGGGAGATCGAAGATGCCGCCGGAGGGCAGCGAACTTCGGCTCCGCCATCGGTTGGTGAGAACAGCGAATGAGCGCTACTCTGACGAAACAAGGGGAATCGGTCTGCCACACGGCACGACCCCGGATCATGGACGAGGAACCGGACGAATGAGACGAGTGGGGACGAGCGTGGGTGTGCTTGTTGTGGCCACGATGTGCATCGCGGCCGCCACGGCCTCCGCGGCGGTCTCACCAAAGCGCCCACCCGCGCGGCAGTACCTGGTCTTGGCGGAGCCGGGAGCCACCCCGGCTGCGGTGCGCGCCGCCGTCGTCAAAGCCCGCGGACGGGTTGTGAACGTGAACGCCGCAATAGGTCTGTACACAGCCGAGTCCCGCAATAGTCGCTTCCTCACCGTAGCGATTGCAACGCGTCCGATCGCTCATGCTGGTCGCGTACGCCCTCTGGGCGCAGCGACGCCGGAGGCTCAACGCAAACGCGACGACCCCAACATCCTGGATCAGGCTCTTGCAGGCACGTCGTGGGACCGACCCGACGGTGATGACGACCACGGCGACGAGCGCCATCGCTCGCGCAAAGGTGACCCTCTCGCGGCACAGCAGTGGGACATGGCCATGATCGGTGCGACGCGCGAGGGGTCTTACCGTCGGCAGCGGGGGAAGCGTGACGTGCTCGTCGGCGTCATTGATACCGGAATCGACGGGTCGCATCCGGACCTTGTTGCCAACTTCAACGCCGCCCTCAGCAGAAACTTCACCGTGGACAATCCGGTCATCGACGGTGCATGTATCGACGACCCGGACGGGCGGTGCACCGATCCCGCGGACGTCGATGAAGACGGTCACGGCACCCACGTTGCCGGAACGATCGCCGCCGCCTCCAACCGTATTGGCATCAGCGGGGTCGCCCCACGTGTGTCGCTGGTCAATCTCCGTGCGGGAAGCGACAGTGGCTACTTCTTCTTGAAGCCGACCCTCGACGCCATCACCTACGCCGGTGACGCCGGCATCGACGTCGTCAACATGAGCTTCTACACCGACCCGTGGCTGTTCAACTGTCGCAACAACCGGGCCGATACCCGTGCCGAGCGAGCGGAGCAGGCCCTGGTGGTCGATGCGACTCAACGGGCCGTCACCTACGCCCGGGCACGTGGCGTCATCCTCATCGGCGCCATCGGTAACAGCAGCGTCGACCTCGGCGCACCGAGCGTCGATGACTCAAGTCCCGACTTCCCTCCTGGTCGAGAACGACCACGAGTCGTTGATAACTCCTGCATCAACGTCCCATCCGAGACCGCTGGGGTTGTCGCTGTCAGCGCTGTTGGCCCCGATGGAAGCAAGCCCTGGTACTCCAACTACGGCCTCGAGCAGACCGACATTTCGGCTCCGGGAGGCAACTCGGCTCAGGCGCCTGGCTCCTCCGAAAAGCCACTGGCGACCAATGCGATCCTGAGCACGTACCCCACCGCCCTGGCCTACGCGCGACGTGAAGTCGGGCCGGATGGCACGCCCATCCGAGGGACGCTTGTGCGGAGCTGCCGCAAGGCCATTTGCGCGTACTACGCGTGGGAGGAAGGCACGTCCATGGCGGCGCCGCACGCCGCGGGCGTCGCTGCCCTGATCGTGAGTGAGTACGGCGTGCGGGGCGCCGACGGCGGTCGCAGTCTTGATCCGGCAGTTACCGAACGGATCCTTCTGGAGAGCGCAACGCCCACTCCCTGTCCCACGCCCGCGTTGGTTGACTACAGCTCGGGCGGTGCCAGGCTCGCGGGCCTCACTGCTCTCTGCGTCGACGGTGCTGGACGAAACGGTTTCTTCGGGCGGGGCATTGTTAACGCGGCGTCGGCCGTCACCACGTCGAAGAAAGATCGCACGGAACTTGCGAGAGAACCGTCATCAGAGGATGTGGGCCAAGCCCTCTCACGCCGACCGTAGGCGCCGCCGCCTGGGCGTTCATCGCACTGAGCGGGGAGTGAACGCCAACGTCATTTCACGGTCGGTATCGATTCACTGATGGAGGGTCGGCGTGCCGGAGGCGAATCGGCGGGGGCGCGAGCAGGTTTTTCGACATGTGGCGAGTCGTGTCCTCGCTACACTGCCGCTCGATGTCTCGATCCCGCCTTGATGCTGCGCTTGTTGAGCGCGGCCTCGCTCCGTCGCGAACGCGTGCCCAGGCCGCAGTGGTGGCGGGACGCGTTCGGGTGGACGGCGCCGTGGTCGATCGACCGGCCACCCCCGTGACCGAGGCGGCCACACTCGAGCTCGATCCGGGAAACCCGTTTGTTTCGCGTGGTGGTGAGAAGCTTGCGGGGGCACTCGACGACCTGGCGATCGATGTGACTGGTGTGGCGGCGCTCGATCTCGGCGCGTCAACCGGGGGGTTCACCGACTGCCTCTTGCAGCGGGGGGCTCGTCAGGTGACCGCGGTCGATGTCGGCTATGGCCAGCTTGCCTGGTCACTGCGCATCGACCCTCGGGTCAGTGTGAAGGAACGGACGAATGCTCGGAACCTCGTGCCAGAGAATCTGCCGGAACGGCCCGACTTCGTGACCTGCGACCTTGCCTTCATCAGCATCGAAACGGTGTGGCCGGCTGTTGCCCGGTGCATGGCAGACGCCTTTCGTGGCGTGCTACTTGTCAAGCCGCAGTTTGAGGTCGGCCGAGGAAACGTTGGCTCCGGTGGGGTTGTGCGGGATCCCCAGCAGCATCGGTTCGCGATCGAACGGGTGGCCAGCGCCATTGCGGGGACTGGGTCGGTTGTGACCGGGGTTGTCCCCAGCCATCTCATCGGTCCAAAGGGAAACCGCGAGTTTTGTCTCGCGATCAGCGATGGTGCGACCGGCACTCAGGTGCCGTTGGATGCGGCAATTGACGATGCGATACGGGAGGCACCGTGAAAGACATCACCGTCGGTGAGGCAACTGGTCCGGTCAAGCGGGTTCTTTTGGTGACCCACAAGGCGCCGGAAGCCGTTGAGACCGCCCTGCCGTCGGTGCTGTCGCTCATCGGTGCGGCGGGTGTCGAGATCATGGTTTCGGAACGTGAAGTGCGTAAACACCCGTCGCTGGATAGGTACACGCGGGCGAACGGCGTGACGTTGCGCTCGGGTGGCGAGGACATGGTGCTGGTCCTTGGGGGCGACGGCAGCATCCTTCGTGCCCTTGCTCGCGAAGCCGGCAGCGGCGCTCCGGTGATCGGTATCAACTACGGCCGTGTCGGGTTTCTCGCGTCCATCGAGCCGAAGGACCTTGAATCGGGGGTGCGACGCGCCCTCACCGGTGAGTACATCACGCTTGAGCTTCCCTCCCTTCGGGCCAAGTGGGCCGAGGGTGAGGCAAGCGCCGTGAACGATCTGGCGCTTCTTCGTGGTGGCGAGGCGCGTCTGGCGGACCTGTCCTTTGCCGTGGACGGTGAGCCGGTCGCCAACGTTCGGTGCGACGGGATGGTTTGCTCCACCCCTGTCGGCTCAACCGCGTACAACCTGGCGGTTGGTGGGCCGACGGTCTCCTGGGGGGTGCGCTGCTACGTCATCTCGTTTCTCGCCGCGCATCACCTTGACGCACGTCCTTTGGTGTTGGCTCGTGACGAAACGTTGAGCGTCACCAACTCCAGCGTGGTCGGTGACTGTGACATCCACAGTGACGGTCAGCGCATTGGCGCCCTCGGACCGGGGCGAGCAATCACCATGGATCTCATGGGTGCCCCGGTGCGGCTGGGGATCTTTCCGGAGAACTCCTTCTTCCGACGGTACCGGGAGAAGTTCGGCCGACCGTGATCCGCCGCCTTGAGATCCGCGGCCTCGTCGTGATCGATCAGGCTGAACTCGAACCGGCTGCCGGGCTCACCGCCATCACCGGAGAAACCGGCGCGGGAAAAACCGTTGTGGCTCAGGCCGTGTCGCTTCTCGTGGGAGGACCCACGGATGCGAAGGCCGTGCGGCCCGGGGCCGGCCACGCACTGGTTCAAGCCACGTTGGCTCTTCCCAGGGACTTTTGGGATCTCGATGATGACGACCCGGCTCTCGCGGTCCGCGACCTGGTCGATGATGTTTCAGAGGTGGTTGTTGCCCAGCGCGTGCCCGCTGAGGGGCGCTCTCGTGCGCTGATCGACGGTCAGACAGTGACGCGGGCGTCGGCGTCGGCCATTGCGGGACGCATGATGCGCTTCTCGTCGCAACACGAGGGTCGCAAGCTCGTCACCGGGGCCACGCAGCTGAGCGTCCTCGATGGGTTTGCCGGTGTCGACGTGGTTGCGATGGCCACCGAACTGGGAACCGTGCGGCGCCGGCTCCGTGGCCTCCAACGGCAGATGGATGCCGCTCGAGCACGCCGTGAGGAAGCCGACCGTCAGCGTGCCGCCCTGGAGGAGCTCGTCGAGGTACTCGACGCCGCCCAGCTCGATCCGGCCGAGCATGTCACCCTGCGTACCGACCGTGATCGGTTGCTTCATGCGGATCGCTTGGAATCGGCGGTGGTCGAGGCGGCCGAGGCGATTGCCCCCGAAAGTGGCGACGGGGGGGCGCGTGACGGATCGGGCGCCGCTGTGCGTTCCCTCGACGGTGTGCTCGATATCGACGCGTCGCTTCGACCGATTCGCGAGACCCTTCACACCGCCGAGACCATCCTGCAAGAGGTTGCGAGCGAGCTTCGGGCCTACCTCGCCTCGCTCGACGCCGAACCGGGGCGTCTTCAACAGATCGAAGATCGGCTGGCCACGTATGACCGGCTGATGCGGCGGTACGGTCCCGGGCTCGATCGCGTGCTTGCCGAGGGGGACGCCGCCCGTGCGTCCTTGGCCGATTTGGCGTCGGGAGACGATGCGGATGAGGCGCTCATCGTGGAGCATGAGGAGCTCCTTACGCGAGGACGTGAACTGGCATCGGCGTTGCATGACGCGCGGGTCGAGGCGGCACCGCGACTGGAGAAGGCCGTGGTGACCGAGTTGGCAGACCTGGCGATGGAGGCGGCGACGGTCCGTCTTGAGCTGGTCATGGATGAGAGCGATCCGCCCATCGAACGCGCGGTGGTGTGGCTTCGCGCCAACCCGGGGCTGCCCGAGGCGCCCTTGGCCGATGTCGCATCGGGTGGCGAGCTCTCGCGCGTGCTTCTCGCTTTGCACGGCGTCGCAGCCGAAGCTGGCGCGTCGGCCACGTGGATCTTCGATGAAGTTGACGCCGGTGTGGGCGGCGTCACCGCCACTGCGGTTGCGGCGAAGCTCCGTGCGCTCGCGCAGAAGCATCAGGTCATCGTCATTACCCACCTTCCTCAAGTGGCGGCCGTGGCCGACCGTCACTACCGGCTCGTAAAAGGCGTTGACGGCGATGGGCGAGCGACCACCACGATTACCCACGTGGCCGGGGATGAACTCGTGGATGAGTTGTGCCGCATGCTGGGTTCCTCACCGGATGACGACGGGGCACGCCGTCATGCCAATGAGCTGCTTGCCCGTCGTGACGTGGCGCCACCGACGTCTATGAAGCGCCCACGTACTGCCGCAAAGCCGCGTCGAGCTGGTTGACGTACCCCCCGCCGAAGAGGACGACGTGAACGAGGAGGGGGAAGAGCTGGCAAAGCGCCAGTCGTTCATCGGCGCCGTCGCTGAGCGGGTGCGCCTCGTTGTACGCGGCAAACACCGTCGGTGAGAAGCCGCCAAACAAACGCATCATGGCGAGATCCATCTCCCGGTGACCGCCGTACACGGCCGGGTCGATCAGCACCGGCTGTCCCGTTACGTCGACGATTGCGTTTCCGGACCAGAGATCGCCATGGAGTCGCGCCGGCGGCTCGGGCGGTCCACACAGATCGTGGAGGCGGCCGACAAGCCGATCAATACGTTCAACCAACGCGGTATCGAGCCGCCCCGTGTCGCGAGCGCGGCGGACCAGCGGCGCCAAACGACGAGTGCCAGAGAACGACGGCCAATCATCGTGTGCGGTGTTGTCCTGGGGCAGGGTGGCGATGAAGTTCCCCCGAACGGCGCCAAAACTGGGAGCCCCGGCTCGATGCAGATCCGCGAGGCCTCGTCCCAGCTGCTCGTCATGGTCGCCGGCCGGCGTTCCGGGCGCGATCCACTCCAACGCGATGAACTGCGGCGCCGCGTCGCTCACCCCAGAGACGGTTGGATTGCGCACGGCAGCTGCCTCCGCCAACCACCGCAGACCGTCCGCCTCGGCCGCGAACATCCCGGCAGGCGCGTCCGGGTTGTGTTTGACGAAGAAATCCCGCCCGTCGTCCCCGACGAACCGCGTCGCCGAGCTGATGTGACCACCCGCAATCGATCTCACAGGACGAACGTTTGTGCCGACCGCCCGACTCACGGCGGCGGACAGAGCGTTCACGGGATGCGGCCGTCAGAACGGAGGTGAGCAATCAACCCGCGGCACGCGGCGTCGCACATGTCGAACACCTCTGCGAAGCCGTCCGGTCCTCCGTAGTACGGGTCGGGGACGATCGCTGCCGGGGGGCTCGCCGGATCAAAGCTCCGCAGCAGACGGATCTTCTCCGCGGCTGCGATATCCGGCGCGCGGACGAGAAGCTGATTCACGTTGTCGTCGTCCATCGCCAGGACGAGATCGAACCGGGCAAAATCATCGCCCGTGAACTGCTGAGCCGAATGTGGCATCGGTATGCCGCGTCGGCCGGCCTCGGCAACGGCCCGCCGATCGGCCCCGTCGCCCACATGCCAGGAACCGGTGCCCGCGCTTTCGATCGTGACGTGCATGTGGAGGCCCTCCTCGACGAGGACGTTTCGCATCACTGCCTCCGCCGTTGGCGAACGGCAGATGTTGCCCAGGCAGACGAAGCACACGTGTATCGGAGGGTGGGGCATGGTGAGCGGCCTTTGTGGATACCAACGACGAGGCTGAGCCTATAATCCGCGCGAACCGTCGCCGCGAGAAATGAGAATCAGGGATGAGCGTTGCTGGCCGTTGGGTGGGGCGAGTGATTGTGGGCCTGGTCGGTGTGTGCGCTGTGGGTACCACTGTTGCATCGGCCGCCGTCGACTTTGCGCCGCGTCAGATGATCCGCACTGGCGCGCTGACCATTGATGTCGCCGTGGGGGATCTCAACGGGGATGGACGGGTCGATCTGGCGGCGCTTCCGGTCCAGCTGGGCGTTGTTCCCGTGTTCGGTTCGGGTGGGGGTGTCTTTACTCCTGGACCCGCGAGCACAATGGGCAACGCTGCCCTGGCGTTCGAACTTGCCGACGTCAATCGGGACGGCACGCCTGATGTCGTTGCGGTCAACACGGGAGCGAACGCCGTCAGCGTGCTTCTGGGCAATGGCGCCGGCGGCTTTGCTGCTCCCGCTGTGATCGGTGTGGGAAAGTCGCCGAACGCCATCGCGATGGGGGACCTCAACGCCGACACGAACCCTGACTTTGTCGTGACGAACGTCGAGTCGGCGAACCTCTCGATCCTGATCGGCAAGGGGGACGGAACGTTCACGGTGACGGCGGCGACCGCCGGAAAGACTCCGTTTGGGAGCGCGATCGGCGACCTCAACCGAGACGGCAAGGCGGACATCGTTGTTACCGATGCGACGCGCCGACCGGGCGTTGTCGTCCTTATCGGCAACGGCGACGGTACGTTCGGGGCGACCCCTCTGCGCTCGAGCCTTCCCGGTGTTTTTCTCCCAACGTCGGTCGCGATCGGTGACCTCAACCGGGATGGCGTTCCCGATGTCGCGACCGCGAACTTTGGGACGAATGACGTCTCCGTCGTTCATGGACTCGGCAATGGGCTCTTCGTCGATCGTGGTCGCCTCAACGCGAGCACCTCTCCGGGCGCGATCGTCATCGCCGACCTCAACGCCGACGGCCTCTTGGACATCGCCACGACAAACGCCGACTCGGACGACGTCACGGTGCTGGAAGGGCAGGCCATTGGATTTGCCCCCGGCAAGCAGTTCGTTGTGGGGCGGGGACCGGGATACCTCCGCGCGGCCGATCTCACGGGTGACGGTCGCGTGGATCTCGTTGTAGCCACATCGGGTGGGGCGCTGGCGGTTCTCGCATCCCGTGCGCTCGCGCCGGGAACGACCGGGACCGCGAAGGGCATCGTCGGGTGCGCAAAGCCTCGGCGCATCGTTGTCTCAGAGGCGATCGCGTGTGTCACAGTCGGCATGAGTCGCGCGCAGGTGAAGGAGCTCCTTGGCAAGGCGACGGGGCGCCGGGCCAGTCGACTCGACGGAACCGATATCTCGTTCTACGGACGTCGGCAGGTGGTCTTTCCGGCAAAGGAAAACGTTGCGATCGAGGTCCGGACCGAGCGGCGGGGGGACACAACGACAGAGGGCGTTGCCGTGGGTGGCGCCGCGAGCCTCATCAAGAAGCGCTACCCCAAGGCGAAGTGCCAGACGCGCGGCGGCGAGCTGAGCTGCTTCGTTCGAAAAGACGGACTCGACACGGACTTCTTCGCCCGCAATGGACGGATCTACGCCATCGCAATTAGCTACGGGGGCTAAGCACTTGCCCCCCGCGCCGTGTCGATCAGGGCCAGGGCCACGTCGACGGTGCGCTCGACGCTGGTGACGGCGATCCGTTCGTTGCCGGTGTGGACGTCGACCATGTCGTTGCACAGGTTCACTGAGGGAAGCCCGTTGAGCAGGAAGGCGTTGGTATCGGAACCACCGCCGGTCTCCACCAACTCAGGCTCCAACCCACACGCGGTGAGTGCGGTCATCGCGATCTGAACCTGCGGGTCGCGCGGGCTGAGGCGGTAGCCCGTGAACTCATTCACCACCCGCGTTTCGAGGTCCACCTCGCCCTCGGTCGCCGCCCAGGCGAAGGCGTCCAGCATGGCCATCAGCTGCTGGGCGAGAACACCGTCGTTGAGGCTGCGGGTTTCGGCGGTGACGGTGCAGCGTTCGGAGACGACGTTCGTGGCGGTGCCCCCGGTAATGGTGCCGATGTTGGCCGTGGTGACCTCGTCGATACGTCCCAAGGGCATGCGGCTGATCGCGCGGGCGGCGGCGTCGATGGCGCTTCGCCCCAACTCGGGGACGATGCCGGCATGTGCGGTGCGGCCCACGAACGTCGCGGTGATCTTCTTCAGCGATGGCGCAGCACAGACGATTCCGCCGAGTGGACCGGTGTGATCAAACACGAACGCCATCTTTGCCGTGAGCCGCGACGGGTCGAAATGAGCGGCGCCGCGCAGGCCAATCTCCTCGCACGGGGTCAGGAGAATCTCGAGCCCCGCGTGGGGACGATTCTCGGAGACGACGCGGCGGGTGGCCTCGATGACAGCAGCCACAGCCGACTTGTTGTCGCCGCCGAGGATGTCGTCGTTGGCGTTCGTCAAGAACCCATCGACAAGCTCCACCACAATCGGCCCGCTGTTGGGCACGGTATCGAGGTGTGCGCACAGTGCGATCGGTATGCCGCCGTCGCTGGTGGCCGGGAAGCGGGCCACGATGTTGCCGCATCCTGCGGGGAGCGCTGCCGCGGCATCGTCTTCGGTGATCTCAGCGCCCAGCGCCTCCAGTTCGGCACGGACAAATGCGGCCACTGCTCCCTCATCACGCGACGGGGACGAAATCTCACACAGCCGAACCATCAGCTGCGCCACCGGAGGGAGTGCGGCGAGTGCCTCCGGGTTCACGACGCGGCTGGCAGCCGCGCACCCACTGCGGCGCCGATGAAATCGCGAAACAACGGTGCCGGCTTCGTCGGCCGACTTTTGAACTCGGGGTGAAACTGCGATGCGCAGAACCAGCGCAGGTTCGGCAGCTCAATCATCTCCACCAGCCGGGCGTTCGGCGACTGACCGCTCACGACGAGGCCGGCGTCCTCGAGGCGGGCGCGCAGCATGGGGTTGACCTCGTAGCGGTGACGGTGACGTTCGTAAATGACCGACTCGTCGCTGTAGCAGGCGCGGCCGCGGGTGCCGTCGACCAACGAGACCGGGTCGGCCCCCAACCGCATCGTGCCGCCACGGTCCTCGATGCCCTGCTGCTCCGGCAGAAGGTCGATCACCCGGAATGGGGTCTCGGGATCAAACTCGGTGGAGTTGGCGCCGTCCATGTCGGCCACGTGACGTGCGAACTCGATAATGGCAACCTGCATCCCCAGACACACGCCGAGAAACGGCTTGTCGTGCTCACGGGCATACCTCACCGCAGAGATCTTGCCTTCGATACCGCGGCTGCCGAAACCGCCGGGCACCAGCACGCCGTCGGCTGCCGCCAGGCGCTCATCCATGTCGGGGGCTTCCGCGTCGATCCAATCGATCTCGAGGTTGACGCCGTGGTGGATCGCCGCGTGCCGCAACGCCTCGGACACGGACAGGTACGCGTCGTGCAGTTGCACATACTTTCCGACGAGCGCGATCTTGACGGTGCCTTCGCATCGCTCGATCTGCTGGACGAAGTCGGTCCAGTCGCTGACATCGGGCTCGGGCGTCGACAGGCTCAGCAGCTCGCAGACGACCCGGTCGAGGCCTTCCTCCGCCATTCGCAGCGGCACCATGTAGATGTCGGGGGCATCGGTCGCTGAGATGACCGCGCCGGCGGGGATGCCGCCGTACAAGGCGATCTTCTCCTTGACACCGGCGGTCAACTCACGGTCGGAGCGCAGCACGAGCACGTCGGGTTCGATTCCGATTCGTCGAAGCTCTTGCACAGAGTGCTGGGTGGTCTTGGTCTTCAACTCGCCCACCGACTCGAGGAACGGCACCAAGGTGACGTGGACGAAAATCACGTGTCCGCGACCCAGTTCGCTGCGCATCTGGCGGATGGCCTCGAGAAACGGCAGCGACTCGATGTCACCGACAGTGCCACCCACTTCGATGATGACGACCTCGGCGTTGGAGGCGGCGGCCGCTTGGCGGATGCGCTCCTTGATGGCGTTGGTGATGTGGGGGATCACCTGCACGGTGGCCCCGAGGAAGTCGCCGCGACGTTCCTTCTTGATGACCGAGTCGTAGATCGCCCCTGTTGTCACGTTCGAGGCCCGCGTGAGGTTCTCGTCGATGAAGCGCTCGTAGTGGCCAAGGTCGAGGTCGGTCTCGGCGCCGTCTTCGGTCACGAAGACCTCGCCATGCTGGTACGGACTCATCGTTCCCGGGTCGACGTTGAGATACGGGTCGCATTTCTGCATTGACACGCGAACGCCTCGGGCCTTGAGCAGGGTCCCCAACGAGGCGGCGGTGATGCCCTTGCCAAGACCCGACACCACGCCCCCCGTGACGAACACGTACCTCACATCCCGGTCGGGCATCGCCATCTCCTCACACTCCACATCAGACTTCGGGGAACCATAGCGCCGTCTCCGGCGGAGCGAATCGTCGTCACTCGGCAGTGGCCGCTCTGTGCGGCACTAACCGCTGCCCGTGAGTCGCTTTAGCCCGGACTCGGTCACCGTGTAGGCCTCGGTGCCCCCGTCGGCATCGACGATCTCCCCGTTGAGGGAGATGCGCGCGTTCGGCACCCAGGCAACGCTCAAGTAGAGGGAATCAGGAGCCTCGATCGTGCGTGTGACACCGCCTCCCACCGCACCGGCGAACAGCTGCTTGCCGCGGACGTCATCGGCGCGCACCTCCATCCAGACCGTCTTTCCCTTTTGTGCGTCGAGTGTGAGGCGGACCATGGTGTTCGCGGGAGAAGTTGGGCGGAGTGTCTCCGACGGTGGGTCCGCCTCTGCAGGGGGTGCCGGCGTGGGTTTCGGTTGAGGCTTTGGTGCGGCGGGGCGGGCCACCGGCGCCGCTTTGGACGCTGGTGACGGCGGTGACGGGCCGTCATCACCTCCGCCGATGCCCCCGCCAAAAATGACGAGCCCGACAAGGCCGGCAAGGGCCCCGCCGCCGATCCACAGCAGATTCGAGTCAGCGCGCCGTGTGCGGGAGACCACGGGGATCTCCTGCGTGTCGTCGTCGTCACCATTCACGTTGTCGGCGTCAGACCAGACGTTGGGGTCGATACCGAGGTAGGTGGCGTAGCGGCGCACCAGCTCAGCCGTGATCTCCGGCGGTGGCAGTTCGTTCGTGTCGCCGGCCTCGATGGCTCGAATGGCGTTCGGTGCGATGCCGGTCGCGGCGCTCACACTGTCGATCTGGTCGCCGCGCGCCTCCCGTGCAACGCGAAACTCTGAGCCGGGGTGAACCACTTCACCGATGTTGTCAGGAGCGGCCCCGGTCGCCAAGGGGCGTTGGGGCATTCGTCAACGGAACGACCTCACTGGTGATCGTTCCTCCGCTTCGGAGGCGGTCGGCGTTGACGACGAGGCGCTCACGCAGGTTGTCATCCGCCACGATCAGTGGGTATCCGGAAACCTCGGGACCGAGACGCAGCGTTTGCTCCGGGGCGGTGATCGCCGTTCGTGCCACCCAGGCGCAGGCCGCAGCGTCGAGAACGGCCGCATCAGCGATGGCCTGCCAGTCGTCGGGCGACGGGTGAGGCGCCCAGCCGGCGAGGTCAACATGGCGGCCAATCAACTGGTGGACGTGCGGAATTCCCTGGCCACGTGCCCGCCCGGCTCCCTTCGGACGAAACGCCGGCGGCCGAAGCCCGATCCACTCGGTGCGGTAGACCGCTAAATCGAGGGGGCGTTGGGGACGGCGTTCGTGCCACATGAACTGACGAAGGACGAGGTCGGGAGGGGTCTCCACCAGGATTGCATTGCGGGGTGACTGATCCACCAGCTCTGCGCCCCGGTGCCCACCGAAGACGGTCTGCAAGCGTCGCCGTGACACGGGAAAGACGGGGACGTCGCACCAATGAAGAAGGTGCTCCAGGTCGCGGCGGCCCTCATCGTTGGTGACCACCAATGGGGCGTCGATAGCGACAATTGCGGGGGCCGGTCCCACTGCCTGAACGATGTCGCCGACGCTGCGATGCATGCCGACTTTGCTGAGCGAACCGTCCTCGCCCAGCTCGACCAGGGCCGAAAGGCGGGGGCTTTCGATCAGATCGATCATGGGCATGAGGTGGAGGCCAAAAACGCGCACTCCCCACAGATTCTCACGAAATCGACGGTGATTTTCCGCTGCACGCGGCCGGTGAACACCCTCTCGACCGTGTCATGTCCGGCGGGTGCAGGTACCATTGACATCGTGCTTCGTGCCGTCTTGTTGTTTTTCGTCGCCGTCGCCGGTCCCTGGGTCGTTCATATCGCCCCAGCCCGGCAGCGCTTGATGGCGCTCGTCGGTTTTGTCGGCGTCCTCGTGTTTTGGCTGCTGTTTGAGAACTGGACGTCGAAATGGTGGTTCTGGGTGGGACTTCTCGTCGGGGCGATCACCGCTCTGCTTCTGGGGCACACCACAGGAAGCCGGCGTCCGCCACCGCGGCGGCGTCCACCGCGATCGAACGACCTCACCGAGGAGTTTTAGCCTCCCGACACTGCGCCTACGGTGCGTTGGGCTCGAGGTTGTTCGTGATGATGGCCTGCGCGCGGGCCGTGTCGCTCATGAGGCTGAGGCCAAGCTTCAACTCGTCCGTACCTTCCACCTTGCGCCCCAGGCCAATCAACGCGAGACCGCGGGCGATGCGGGCTTCGTCGTAGCGACGGTCACGTGCCAACGCGGCGTCAGCGGCAGCGAGGGCGTCGGCGAAGATGTCGCTGCGAAGGAGCCCGAACGAACGGAAGGTTTGCGCAACCCCGTCGGTGGGGTCGATCGTCGTCGCCAGAGTGAACGCCTCGATGGCTCGGTCGTAGCGTTGGCGGGCGGTGAAGGCCACGCCGCGCCCGAACTGTGCGGCCGAGATAGTGGGGTCGGCGACGAGCGCCCGGTTGAACGAACCGATGGCGCCGAGATGGTCGCCATCGGCGGCGAGCACCGCGCCGGCAAGCATCTCTCCCGGCGCCGTCGTTCGCGAGGCTGCGGGCCAGAGGCTTGCCCACTGGGCCTTGGCACCGGCGACATCTCGTGCATCAAGCCGCTCCCGAACCGCTGCATAGCGGTAGGCGGTGACCGTTGGTGACGCGGTCACGGCGGCGGTGATGGTGGCCGAATGATTGGGCGGAGGGGTCCAGTCCGGCGGCAGCGTCATGGTGAGGGTTTGGCGGACTCCAGCGCGATCAGCCTCGACGACGACGGGCGCATTCGCCGGGAGCTCTCGCATGGCGGCAAACCACGCACCGCGCTGCTCCACCGGGCGTCCGTTCACCACGCGGATGACATCACCCGCCGCAAGGCCCGCGGCGGCGGGGGCCGTGCCGGCGGGCGCCGACACAACGATCTGCCCACCGGGCGTGGTGGCCACACCCGTGATCATGCTGGGCCAGGCCGGGACCGTGTACGCCGCGAGCGTCCCTCGTGGCGCGCGCAGGGTCAGCTTCAGAGGCTGCGTCAGGACGTTCGACGACTTTTTGGCGGCGTCGACGGCGTAGACCTGAAGGGTGTACCGCCCCGCGGGAAGCTGAAAGCCCGTGGCGTTTGTGGCGTTGACCAGAAGCCAGGCACGTCCGGGAGCGTGCTGACCGGGTGTCTTCACCGTGGTCACGGCGCGGCCCTTGGCGTTGAGAACCCGCACGATCACACGTGCCGGCGTGCGTGTTCGGACGCCCACGAGGAACCGCGCATGCCCGGGGCGCGCCACAACGTTTTTCGGTGCGATGAGCTTCCTCACCACCGGGGCCGCCGATCCGGGTGGGGGAGCGGGGGCTGATGTGGCCACCGCGGCGAATCCCGTCAGGGCAAGCGCCGCCACAACCGCGATTCGGGAAGGACGCATCCTGCTCAGCGTACCAGCCGATATGCGACAATCACTGCCCGCATGGTTGCCGCCCTCGAACCCCTCGAGCTGCTCGAGCGCACCCGTCGTGGTGAGCCGATCGGCCCCGACGACGTTGCTGCATTTGTCGACGCATGGGTCGATGGCTCAGTGGGCGATCCGCAAATGTCGGCCTGGTGCATGGCCGTGTGTATCAACGGCATCGACATGGAGGCCACGCAGGCGCTCACTCGCGCAATGATCGCGTCGGGTGACCGGCTCGAGCTCGGCAAGTTCGGGCCCACCGGCGACAAACACTCCACCGGGGGTGTGGGCGACTCCATCACACTCGTCGTCGCGCCTCTCGCTGCGTCGCTCGGCGTGAAGGTCGCGAAGATGAGCGGCCGCGGCCTTGGCCACACCGGCGGCACGCTCGACAAGCTGGAGTCAATTCCTGGGATGCGCGTTGATTTGGAGTTGACCGAGTTCTTGCGTCAACTCCGTGACGTCGGGCTCGTGGTGATCGGCGCGAGCGAACGACTCGTGCCCGCCGACAAACGCCTGTACGCGCTGCGTGACCAAACCGCCACCGTCCAAAGTCCTGCGCTCATCGCCGCGTCCATCATGAGCAAGAAGATTGCCGGCGGCGCCCAAGCCATCGTGCTCGACATCAAATGCGGGGGAGGGGCCTTCTTCCCGGATCTCGCCGCCGCGCAGGAGGCCGCGACGATCATGGTGGGGCTTGGCGAGCCATGGGGCCGCACCGTGCGCTACATCATCAGCTCGATGGAGCAACCCTTGGGGCGCATGGTGGGGAATGCCTTGGAGGTGCGCGGCGCGGGAGAAGTCTTGCGTGGTGGAGGGGCGGACGATCTGCGCGAGCTGTCCATACTCGCCGCGGGGTCGCTGGCCGAGGCGGCCGGTGTGGTTCCCGATGGTGAAGGCGTTGTCGCCGCTGCCGAGCATCTCGAGCGCGGGGAGGCCCTCGCGATGGCCGAGCGATGGGTACGGGCACAAGGAGGCGACCCTGCGGTCTGGACCGACGACGGGCGCCTCCCGCAGGCGCCGGAGATGCTCGACGTGTTGGCCACGGACGACGGCTACATCTCCGCATGCCGGGCACGGGAAATCGGTGAGGCGGCGCGTTGGCTCGGCGCTGGGCGCCTTCACCCCGACCAGCAGATCGACCCGGCCGTGGGAGTTGAGCTCCTCGTGAAGGTGGGCGATACCGTGAGCGTCGGTCAACCCGTGGCAGTCGTCCACTGTCGCGACCCATCCGTCGGTGAACACGCGGCCGAGATGGTGCGTGCCGCGTACACCGTCAGCGACGAGGCGGTCGACGCACCCAAGCTCGTTCTGGCCGAGTCCCACCCGCGTGCCTGAGCTGCCCGAGGTCGAGACCGTTCGTCGCCAGCTCGACGAGACGATTCGCGGTCGCACGATCCAGCGAGTGGTGGTCCATGATGCGCTGTTGGTCTCACCGGCAAGCCCCAACGCCTTTCGTCGCGCGGTTCAGGGACGCCGGGTGGAGCGGCTCGACCGGCGCGGCAAGTACCTGCTGCTGGTGCTCGACAGCGGCGACACCCTCGTGATGCACCTGCGCATGACCGGGCGCATCCATGTGGCCCCCGATGGTCGTGCCCCGGCCGACAAGCACCGCCGGGCGCGCGTTACCTTCGACGGCGGGTCGACACTCGACTTCTCCGACACCCGCCGGTTTGGTCGTGCCTGGATCATTCCCGCCGACCACCCGGACCCGGAGGGGTACTGGCGCGCCAAACTCGGGGTCGAACCGCTCGGCAGCGACTTCACCGCAGCCGTGTTCGCGAGGCTGCTCGCGCGGAAGTCCACCTCGATCAAAGCGGCGCTGCTCGATCAGCGTCTCGTGGCCGGGGTCGGGAACATCTATGCCGACGAGGCCCTGTTTCAAGCCAGGCTTCATCCCACCCGCGAGGCGGGCTCACTCACGGCGTCGGAGGTGGCCGCCCTGCGAAACGCGGTGCGTGACCGGTTGCGCGCTGGCATTCGCTCCGGAGGGGCATCGATCGATCGCTACCGCGACACCCTCGGTGAGACCGGGTCGATGCAGGACATCCTGCGTGTGCATCTGCACGAGGGCGATCCCTGTCTCACATGCGGTTCGTCCATCGTCAAGACCCGTGTCGCCCAACGCGGCACCTACTTCTGCCCGTCGTGTCAGCCGGTCGACTAACCGACGTCCCGGGCATCCGCGTCGGTCATTGGACCGATACCGATGCGGGCACCGGTTGCACGGTCATCGTTCCACCACCCGGAACGATCGGTGGCCTCGACGGGCGCGGGGGAGGCGTCAGCGCCCGCGAGACCGAGCTCTTTGCCTCGGGTCGCCCCGACCGCGAGGTGTCGGCCCTCGTGTTCAGTGGCGGTTCGGCATTCGGCCTTGCGACGGCCGATGGGGTGATGCGCTGGTGCGAGGAGCAGGGCCTCGGCATCGACACCGCCATGGCCCGCGTGCCGATCGTGCCGACGGCGGTGATCTACGACCTGGGGATCGCCACCCGTCGACCCGGCGCAGAGGAGGGCTATGCCGCCGCGGCCGCCGCATCATCCGACGCGCACGCCGTCGGCAGCGTGGGGGCGGGCACCGGGGCGACGGTGGGGAAGTGGAACGGCCAACGCGGCTGGTGCAAAGGGGGCCTGGGGGCGGCGAGTGCGAAGCTCCCTGACGGCACGTGGGTGGCGGTGCTTGCCGTGGTGAACGCGTTTGGTGATGTTCTCGACGAACGCGGCGATGTGCTGGCCGGCGTGTATGAGCCGAGTATTGGATTCCTTCGCGCGACAACCGCGGCACGCCACCAAACGCCCGAACATCCGCGTGTGATTCGCGGCGCTCAGAACACCACTTTGGTGTGTGTTGCCACCGATGCGCTCCTGAGCGCTGCCGACCTCGGAGCCGTCACGCGAATGGCAAACGCCGGTGTCGCCCAGGCCGTTTCCCCCGTAAACACGCCACTTGATGGGGATGCAGCGTTTGTCCTGGCAACCGGTGCTCGGGTCGGTGAGCCATTCGTCGTCGGTGTCGTTGCGGCGGATTTGGCGGCCGAAGCTGTGCGTGACGCCGTCCGATCCGCACAGACAATTCGGGGAGTGCCGACAGGGGCCGAACGCTTGGTGACGAAAGAAGCCGCGTGGTGATTACCGAAAATTCTTTCCTGAGGAGTAGATTGGCCCGCATGAGACCTCTTGCCCGCGAGAGCACCAGGGCACGTTGCTCGCGATGATCGCCCCACGCCATGGGGGTGTAGTCGGTCCATGAGTTCCAACGTGGAAACCGGCACCGGCACCGAAGGAGGTGTCGCCGTCCTTGAGATTGCGGCGCGTTCGCCTCTCGAGCTGTTCTGGCGTCGCCTGAAGCACGATCGTCTTGCACTCATTTCGCTCGGATTTATCGGCATCCTCACGCTCGTCGCGATCTTTGCGGGCCCGTTGGTCAAATTGCTCGGTGCGCGCCCGCCCAACGAGCTCAACTCAAAGGTGCTCGACTCTTTTGGTTCGGCCGCCGCCCCCAGCAGTGACTACAAGCTCGGCACGGACGGGCTAGGGCGGGATGTGCTGAGCCGGGTGATCTATGGCGCTCGAGTCTCTCTCTTCGCTGCGGTTGTCGCCACGGCGATCGTGGTGATCCTCGGGGTGGTCATCGGCATGGTCGCCGGGTACTACCGTGGCAAGATCGATACGCTGCTCTCGCGCACCATGGACTTGGTGCTGGCGTTCCCGGTCCTCTTGCTGGCCCTGGGTCTTGGCGCCGCCTGCGCCATTGCCGGGTGTCTTCGCGCTCAGGGAACCGGTTGGCGCATGCTTATCGCGGCGGTCGTGATCGTCGTGGTGTCGCTTGTCCTCGCGGCGATCTCGCACCTTCGGGGACGGGGGGGCTTTGGCGCGATCACCCGGGCAGATTGGCTTCTCCGTCTTTCTCCCGCCATTGTCATCGCGCTCGGTGGCCTGACGCTCCTGCTTTTCTCCGACGAGAAGTCCACGCTCATCAACCCCGGCCTTCCTCTTGTCATCTTCGTGATCGCGTTCTCGCAGTGGCCGTATATGGCGCGGCTCATTCGCGGCCAAGTGCTCTCGCTGAGGGAGAAGGAATTTGTCGAGGCGGCGCGCTCCTTGGGGGCGTCTGACGCCCGCATCATCTTCCGACACATTCTTCCGAACCTGGTCGCGACGATCATGGTGTACGCCACGCTCCTCATCCCCGCCAATGTGCTGTTCGAGGCGGCGCTTGCGTTCCTGGGCATCGGCGTTCAGCCGCCGACGGCGAGCTGGGGCGCGATGATTCAAGACGCCACCTCCACCTTCACCTCGGCGTGGTGGTACATGACCTTCCCGGGTGTGGCTCTGCTCTTTACCGTGCTGGCGTTCAACCTGGTCGGCGACGGCTTGCAGGATGCGCTCAACCCTCGGACGGCGCGATGACACCCATATTCCATCTCTCATCCCATCGAAAACAAACCAAGGAGGAACTTATGAAGAGGGCCCGACGCTTGGCCCTTCTGGTCGGCGTGCTTGGCGCGCTTCCGTTTGTGGTCACCGCATGTGGCGGCGACGACAAGGACACGGGCGGCGCGGGCGCTCCGACCGAAGGTAAGCAGGGTGGCAAGGTCACGTTCCTTGCCGCCGGTGACACTGACTACCTCGATCCCGGTCAGACCTACTACACGTTCGGTTTCATGATCGGCTTTGCCACGAACAAGACCCTCTACAACTACGAGCCCGATGACTCGGTTAACCCGGTCCCGGACCTCGCCGAGGGACCCCCGGAGATCTCCGACGACAACAAGACCATCACGGTGAAGATCAAGAAGGGTGTCAAGTTCTCTCCCCCGGTCAACCGTGAAGTCACGACGAAGGACGTCAAGTACGCCATCGAGCGTGCCTTCTCGAAGAACGTGCCGAATGGCTACGCGGGCGCATACTTCAGCTCGATCGAAGGAGCACCGGAAGCCGGCACTGGTGCGATCGCCCCGATTTCCGGCATCACCACCCCGGACGATCAGACGATCGTCTTCAAACTCAAAGACCCCGCGGCGCAGCTTCTGGCGCAGGCGCTCGTGATGCCGATCACGACCCCCGTGCCCGAGGAGTACGCCAAGCCGTTTGACGCGAAGATCCCAAGCGAGTACGACTCGCAGGTGGCGTTCACCGGCCCGTACATGGTCAAGAACGACGCGGAAGGCAAGACCGTCGGGCGTGTCCCCGGTAAGTCCATCTCAATGGTCCGCAACCCCAACTGGGACAAGGCCTTGGACTTCCGCCCCGCCTACCTCGATGAGATCGAGATTCAGGAGGGCAACGAAGACCTGGCCGCGGCATCCCGCCGGACTCTCAGTGGAACCGCGACGATCTGTTGTGACGCCGGTTCGCCTCCGGCCGAGGTGCTGAAGGAGGCCGTCACGAACAACAAGGATCAAGTCATCTTGATTCCTTCTGGTGGTACGCGGTACATCGCCTTCAACACGAAGGTCGCGCCGTTTGACAACCTCAACATCCGTAAGGCCATCATCGCGGCCACGGACCGCAATGCCCTCCGCCTGACGCGCGGTGGCGAGGTCCTTGGTGACATCGCTAACGGGTGGATTCCTCCGGGTATTCCCGGTTTTGAAGAGGCAGGTGGTCTCACGCAAAACACCGACCTCGACTTCATGAAGAACCCTGCTGGCGACCCTGCTGTGGCGCGTAAGTACATGGACGCGGCACAAGCTGAGGGGCTGCCGGTGAAGGACGGCAAGTGGACCGGAACGGAAAAGCTCCTGACGATCGCCACGAACGCTGATCCTGGCAAGAAGACGTCAGAGAACTTCCAGGGACAGATTGAGGCCCTTGGGTTCAAGCTGAACTTCCGTCTGGTTCCGCAGGAGACGCTCTACACCAAGTTCTGCGGCGTCCCGTCGCAGAAGGTGGCCATCTGCCCCAACGTCGGATGGTTCAAAGACTTCTCCGATCCTCAAGCGATGCTGGACGCGACGTTCAACGGAAAGAACATCCTTCAGCAGGGCAACGTCAACTGGCCGCAACTCGATGTGCCAGCAATCAACGATGCAATGACGGCGGCCGCGGCGGCGGCGATTGGTCCGGAGCGCAACAAGGCCTGGGCCGGCGTCAACAAGCTGATCGCCGAGCAGGCCCCGGCTATTCCGTGGATCTGGGACAAGTCGGCAATCATCAGCTCGAAAGACGTTCAGGCGGTCGGTAACGAGTACGACACCGGCCACGCCCTGGCGTACACGTCACTGAAGTAGTCGGAAGCGTCACGTCATGTGGGGCGGGTCGTGAGAGCGGTCCGCCCCACATGTGCATTCATCTGTTTCCTAGCGAACTGACAACGACTCCATGATCACATTCATCATTCGACGACTGTTGTGGATGGTGGTGCTGCTCGTCCTTGTCAGCTTCATCACGTTCATCATCTTCTACACGCTTCCGGCAACCGATCCTGCGGTGCTTCGAGCCGGGCGGCAGCCATCAGAGGCGCTGATCGCATCGATCCGCGAGACGCTTGGGCTCGACCAGCCATGGTACGTGCAGTACGCGAAGTACATGGAGCGGTTGGTCTTTCACTTCGACTTCGGTCGCAGCTACCAGAACAACGAAGATGTTCGGCCGCTCATCTTTAGTCGTCTGCCAGCCACCCTCACCTTGGGTATCGGGGCGGCCATCCTGTGGGTTGTTGCCGGGGTGGCAACCGGAATGCTCTCGGCGGTAAAGCGGGGACGCTGGCAGGACCGTACCGCCATGACATTGGCCCTCATCGCGATCTCGGCGCCGGTCTACTGGCTGGGTCTGGTCGCCCTCTACCTCTTTTCCAAGGACATCGGCAAGCTCGTCCCGATCTTCAACGGCCAAGGGTCGTATCCACCGACAGGCACGATCTTCACCAACCCGATTGCTGTCACCGCCAGTCTTCTGTTGCCGTGGATGGTCCTAGCCAGCGCATTTGCCGCGTCGTACGCGCGCTTCATGCGGGCGAATCTCATCGAGACGATGGGGGAGGACTACATCCGCACGGCCCGCGCAAAGGGCCTCGCTGAGGGGGCAGTCGTCGTGAAACACGGTGTGCGGTCGGCAATCACACCGATCGTCACACTGATCGGCCTGGATCTGGGGCTTTTGCTCGCGGGCGCCGTGCTGACCGAAACGGTGTTCAACATCCCAGGTGTCGGGCGGCTCGCTTTCCAGAGTATCCAGCAAGGAGATCTGCCGGTCGTTCAAGGCACCGTCCTCCTGGGAGCGTTCTTCATCATCACCCTCAACCTCATCGTCGACATCATCTACGCACGAATCGACCCGCGAGTGAGGCTCTGATGGCGCTCCTCGAAGTCAAGGATCTGAGCGTTCAATTCGTCACCGACGATGGCATCGTGCGCGCCGTTGATGGCATCAACTACACCGTTGAGAAGGGCACCGCGCTCGGCATCGTCGGCGAATCGGGCTCGGGCAAGAGCGTCTCGTCGCTCACGGTGATGGGGCTCACACGGTTTGCGGGCAACGCACGAATCACCGGATCGGTTGTCTTCGACGGTGTCGATCTCTTGGCGGCGTCCGACGACGAGATGCGCGGTCTGCGGGGACAAGAGATCGCGATGATCTTTCAGGACCCGTTGTCGTCGCTCCACCCGTTCTACACCATCGGAAAGCAGCTGGTCGAAGCCGTCCAGGTGCACGCTGATGTGCCGACCGTGGTTGCACGACGACGGGCCGAGGACATGCTCGGCTTGGTGGGACTGCCGGACCCCGGCGGGCGGCTCGACTCCTACCCGCATGAGTTCTCGGGCGGTATGCGCCAGCGGGTGATGATCGCCATGGCCCTCATTAACGATCCCAAACTCTTGATCGCCGACGAGCCGACGACTGCTCTCGACGTAACGGTGCAGGCACAGATCCTCGATCTGCTGCAGCGCCTGCAGGAGGAACTCGACACCGCCATCGTCATGATCACCCACGATCTCGGCGTCGTCGCCCAGATCACCGATCGCGTCGCGGTGATGTACGCAGGCCGGATCGTGGAGCGCGGGCCGACTGACGAGATCTTCGCCAACCCGGAACACCCCTACACGTGGGGGCTGCTCCGCTCAATTCCACGCCTCGACATCCCCCGCGATGTAGCTCTCGTGCCCATCGCGGGTCGGCCGCCGTCGCTCATTAATCGGCCGCCCGGATGCGGTTTTCACCCTCGGTGCCCCTACGTGCGCGATGCCCACCGCGACATCGATCCGCGTCTTGCGCCCGCCGGCGCCGACCACGATGTGGCCTGCCTTCTCCCGCAAACAGTCCGTCGCGCGCTCTGGGCCGAGCTGGGTGCCGGCGCCACACCCGATGAGGCACGCCAACGAGTCCCCCTGGGCGACGCGCTCGATCCCGTCGCGTCCAAAGAGCTGGAACGAGACGTCGTCGAGGTCGCGACCGGCAAAGGGGCCGAATGAGCACGCCGTTGATCGAAGTCACCGATCTGGTCAAGCACTTCCCGATCAAAAGCGGCATCTTGATCGAACGGCCCATCGGGGCGGTCCATGCGGTGGACGGGGTGTCGTTTACGGTGAACGCTGGCGAAACGATTGGTTTGGTCGGTGAGTCCGGGTGTGGCAAGTCAACCACCGCGCGTTTGGTGATGCGCCTCCTCGACCCCACAAGCGGGTCGATTCGCTTCGAGGGTCGTGAGATCTCCCAGCTCAACCGTCGTGAGCTGCTCCCGTTGCGTCGCGAGATGCAGATGATCTTCCAGGACCCCTACTCATCGCTCAACCCCCGCAAGACGGTGGGGGCGGTCATCGCCGAGCCATTTGAGATCCACAAGCTGGAGAAGACCGAGGCCGCGCGCAAGAAGCGGGTGCAAGATCTGATGGACACGGTCGGTCTCAACCCGGAGCACTACAACCGTTACCCGCACGAGTTCTCCGGCGGACAGCGTCAACGCATCGGTGTGGCACGCGCGATTGCCGTAAAGCCCAAGCTCATCGTGGCCGACGAGCCGGTCTCGGCGCTCGATGTCTCCATCCAGGCCCAGATCATCAACTTGCTCCAGGACCTCAAACGCGAGATGGGCCTCACGATCATCTTCATCGCGCACGACCTCTCGGTCGTACGCCACGTGTGCGACCGCATCGCCGTGATGTATCTCGGCAAGATTGTCGAGCTCGCGGATTCGGAAGAAATCACCGGAGCGCCGCGCCATCCCTACACCAGCGCGCTTTTGTCTGCGATCCCGGTGCCGGATCCGAAGCTCGCGCGGGAGCGCAAACGTCAGGTGTTGGTGGGGGATGTGCCGTCACCGACCAATCCACCGCCCGGGTGTCGCTTTCACACGCGCTGCGCCCACGGTCGCGAGGTCGCGCTCGGCTTGGGTCAACCGGCCGAAATTGGCGAGGGCGAGCGGTCCGACGTGCCCGACAAGTGCTCTCACGAGGTGCCGGGTCTCGATGCCGCCGAGAGCGTCGGCCACGGGTGTGCCTGCTGGTACCCGCTCTCCCGTGCGGAGGCGGAGGAGATCGCGGTCACCCCAACCGCGTAGGCTCTATCCCGCCAGCAGGCCGTCGAGCGAGCCGGCCCGCTCGAGTGCGGCCAGGTCATCCCATCCGCCGATCGGGTTGCCGTCGACGATGATCTGCGGCACCGTCATGCGTCCGGTGAGTTCGGCAATGCGCTGGCGTGCCTCGTAGTCACCGAGTCCGATGTGGATCTCGTTGTACTCGGCGCCCTTCTGATCGAGGAGGCGCTTGGCCCGCAGGCAGTAGGGGCAGGCATCGCTCGTGTAGACAATGATCTCTGGCATACCCCAGAGGGTATCAAAGGGGATGTTGCTCACGACCAACCAGCTTTGGCGCCAACTCCGCCCGCTGGTGTCCGCCGGCGGCTGCCACACTCTTGAGGTGTACGAGACCGAGGCGATTGTGTTGCGGGCCATTCGTTACGGCGAGGCCGACACCGTGCTCACGCTCTACACGCGTGAGCGGGGACGGGTTTCCGCGATCGCCAAAGGCACACGCAAGTCCGGATCCAAACTCGGGGGGCGCCTTCAGCCGGGGGTGCGGGTGCATCTGGGCCTTCACGAAGGTCGTGGCGAGATGCACACGGTGCGTCAGGCCCAGGTGGTTGAATCGCACGCCGGGCTCTGGGTGGAGGGATATCGCCTCCGGGCCGCCAGCTCGATCCTTGAGGCGACGATGCGCGTGCTCGGTGAGCACGAGCCGAACGAGGCGGCCTACAACCTGGTCTCCCGTGGACTCGCACTACTCGCCACGACTCCGGCGAGCGAGCGTCCGCCACGGCACGATCCGATTGTTCTGGGCGTGCTGGCGAAGCTTCTCGTGGTCGCAGGCATCCTGCCCCGATTGGCAACATGTGCATCGTGTGGGTCCACCGAACCGCTGGTGGGGTTCTCCGCGCGCGTCGGCGGCGGGCTCTGCCAGGACTGTTCCCGTCTCGGCGAACCAGTCGATGCTGACGTCTTTGCGGCGTTCGCCCAGCTGGTGGGCCAGCCCCTGGCCGGGACGGCGGATGCGCTTACGCCCGGCGCCGCCGTTGGTGTGGAACGCCTGGTGGGGTTGGTGCTTCAGGAGCATCTTGGGGTGGTGTTGCGCGCGGCAGCTCCGCTCTAACCGTCCCCTCGGTTGCTCGGTAGACTCCCCGACCTCGCGGCGAACACGGAGGAACGGTTGGCGGGACCTAGCTTCCAGGAAGTCATCACGAACCTGAACGCCTACTGGGCCTCACGCGGGTGCGTGCTGATGAGCCCGTACCACACCGAGGTCGGGGCAGGCACGTTCAACCCGGCCACGCTGCTGCGCAGCCTGGACGCCAAACCGTGGCGCACCGCCTACGTGGAGCCGTCCATTCGCCCCACCGACGGTCGCTACGGCGAGAACCCCTTCCGCCTTCAGCACTACTTCCAGTACCAAGTGCATCCTCAAACCCTCACCGGATGACGTGCAAGACCTCTACCTCGGTTCGCTCACTGCGCTTGGGATCAACCCGGCCGAACACGACATCCGCTTTGTCGAAGACGACTGGGAGGGCCCCACACTCGGCGCATGGGGCCTCGGCTGGGAAGTGTGGATGGACGGGATGGAGATCACCCAGTTCACCTACTTCCAACAGGCTGGTGGCATCGACCTCAAACCCATCTCGGCGGAGCTGACCTATGGCCTGGAGCGTATCGCCATGTACCTGCAGGGTGTCGGTTCTGTGTACGACCTGGAATGGGCCCACGGCGTGACCTACGGCGACGTCTACCACGAGAACGAACGGCAGTGGAGCCGCTACAACTTCGAGATCGCCGACACCGATTCCCTGTTTGGACGGTTTGGTGAGCACGAGGCCGAGTGCGGCCGGTGTCTCGACGCCGGCTTGGTGCTTCCGGCCTACGACCAGGTGCTGAAGTGCAGTCACACGTTCAACCTGTTGGATGCCCGCGGCGTCATTAGCCCCACTGAGCGCGGGGCCTATATCTGGCGAGTACGCGCCCTGGCCGCCCGTGTGGCGCAGGCGTACCTCGGTGAGAACGACGATGCCCCCGACGGAGAGACGGCCAATGCCTGACCTGCTTCTCGAGATCGGATGCGAGGAGCTTCCGTCAAGCGCCTGCCGAGAGATCGTCCAGCAGGCGCCCGGCATCATCGCCACCGCCCTGGAAACGCACGGGCTATCGAGCAACGTCCTCAGTGTCTGGGTGGCGCCGCGGCGCTTCGTCGTCAACGTCACCGGCCTGCCCGAACGCCAGAGCGGCGAGGCAAAGTCCGTGTCCGGCCCGCCCGCCGCGGCGGCGTTCGACAACGACGGAAAACCCACCAAAGCCGCCGAGGGATTTGCCAAGAAGCAAGGCGTCGCCGTCGAGTCGCTCGTGGTGCGCGAGGGACGTGATGGACGGAGCGTCGTGTTCGCCGATGTCGCCGGCGACTCCCGCGAGTTGGCCGAACTCGTTCCCGACATTGCCAAGCGCCTGGTCGATGGCATCCGCTTCTCAAAGACCATGCGGTGGGGCGACGGCATGGGGCTGCGCTTCTCGCGACCCGTCCGGTGGATCGTCGCCAAGGTCGATGAGCGCACCGTCCCCTTCGACCTTCATGGCCTGTCCGCCGGGGATGAGAGCCGCGGTCATCGCTTCATCGGTGGCCCAGCCACGATCGCTCATGCAGCTGAGTACCGCGACAGCGTTCGCCGGGTCGGTGTCGTGGCCGACCACACCGAGCGACGCGCCACGATCACGGCATTTCTCGACGCGGCGGCCGCCGAGCTCGGATGCACCTGGAGCGATCCGCTCGGCAAGATCGAGGAGGTCGTCTATCTCGTCGAGTGGCCGAGCCTCATCGTCGGTGCCATCCGGGACGACCACATGCGCCTGCCGTCGAAGGTGCTCGTGACCGCGATGCAAAGCCATCAGCGCTACTTCCCGCTCACTCGCGCCGACGGTTCGTTGTATCCCGCATTTCTCGGGGTCTCCAACGGTGACCCGGCCCACGTCGACATCATCACCCGTGGCAACGAAGGGGTGCTCTCCGCCCGACTGCAGGACGCCACGTTCAGCTTCGAGAAGGACATGGCCACCGGCCTGGCCGCACTCGACGCCAAGCTCGACACCATCGTGTTTCACCAGCGCCTCGGCACGCTCGCGCAGAAGCGCGATCGCCTCATTGAGGGTGCGATCACTTTGGCCTCGGCCGTGGGAGTGGACTCGACTGAGGCCGTCGCCGCCGCCACGTTGGCGAAGGCCGACCAGGGCGCGATCCTCGTGGCCGAGTTCTCGGAGCTTCAGGGATACGCGGGCGCTCACTACGCGCGCCTGGCCGGGCAACCGGAAGCGGTGTGTCAAGCCGTCGAGGAGCACTACCTGCCGGAAGGGCCGGACTCACCCACACCGGCAACCGACGCCGGGGCGCTTCTGGCATGTGCGGACAAGGTCGACAGCCTCGTTGGGGCGTTCGCCATCGACGAGCGGCCCACGAGTTCCAAGGATCCTTACGGGTTGCGCCGCGCGGCCGCCGGGTTGGTTCGCGTCGCATTGGAACGCCGGTGGGATGTGAGCCTGCGCGAGGTGTTTCGATCGTCGTATCGCGCTTTCGTCGCGCAGGGCGCATCGGTGGTAAACGACGAGCAAACGACGCTCGACCACCTCGACGCGTTTGTCGCCGACCGTCTGGCGTTCCAGCTCGATCGTGAGGGAGTCGGGGCGGAGTCTGCTGCAGCGACGACCGGCCTCGATGTCGGTGGGATCTCTGCAACTGCGCAATGGGCGCGCGCCATCCAGGGGGCCCGAGACACGGGCGACTTCGCGGCAGCGTGGGAGGCCTGCAACCGCTGTGTCCGTATCGCAGCAAAAGGGCCGGACTCCACCGGCCCATGGACTCCCAACGACGACCCGGGAGAACGTGCGCTTGCACGTGCGCTCGCTGTGGCTGATCCGCTGATCGAAACCGCGCGGAGCAACAGCGACTTCACGGGGGCGCTTGCCGCGGGTGCCGGACTGGCCCCAGCCGTCGCAACGTTCTTCACGGACGTCCTGGTCAACGCTGAGGACACGACCGTGCGTGACCGCCGGTATGCGCTCATCCGTGAGACCGCACGTGTCTTGGGGCGGATCGCCGATTTCACGGCTGTTACCCAGGGGGGATCACGATAGGCACCACAGTGGGCACGAAGTTCGTCTACGACTTCGCCGAAGGCTCGCGCGAAATGCGCGACCTGCTGGGCGGCAAGGGCGCCAATGTGGCCGAGATGACACGACTCGGCCTGCCCGTGCCCAAGGGCTTCACCATCTCCACCGAGGCCTGCATGGCGTTCCTCCGTGGCGGCCATGAGTTTCCCGACGGCCTGGACGACCAGATCACGACACATCTTGGTCGGCTCGAAGAGCACGCGGGTAAGCGCCTCGGTGACCCCGACAACCCGCTGTTGGTGTCTGTTCGCAGCGGCGCGAAGTTCTCGATGCCGGGGATGATGGACACGGTCCTCAACCTCGGGCTCAACGACCACAGCGTCGAAGGACTTGCCGCACGCACCGGCAACCCGCGGTTCGCCTACGACTCGTACCGCCGGTTCATCCAGATGTTCGGTGACGTGGTCTCTGGAGTGGCCAAGAAACACTTCGAAGAGGCTCTAGACGCACTCAAACACGCCCGTGGAGCGACGGCCGACGTGGATCTGTCTGCCGACGATCTCCGCGGCCTCGTCCCCGCATTCAAGTCGATCTACCAGGAGCACAGAACGGCGGCGTTCCCACAGGATCCGCGCGCGCAGCTTGATGGGGCCATCCGCGCGGTGTTCGAGTCATGGGACAATCGTCGTGCGCAGGACTATCGCCGGCTGAACAACATTCCCTGGAACCTCGGCACGGCCGTCAATGTTCAGCAGATGGTGTTTGGCAACACCGGGGAGCGCTCCGGGACGGGCGTCGCGTTTAGCCGCAACAACGTCACCGGCGAGACCGGCGAGGCGTTCGGGGACTTCCTCATGAACGCCCAGGGCGAAGACGTTGTGGCCGGTATCCGTACGCCCCGTCCGCTGGCCGAGCTGCACGACGAGCTTCCCGAGGCTTTCGACCAGCTTCTCGAGACGATGGTGATGCTGGAGCGCACCTATCGCAACATGCAGGACGTGGAGTTCACGATCGAGGATGGTCGGCTCTACATGCTCCAGACGCGAAACGGCAAGCGCAGCGCTCAAGCGATGGTGCGCATTGCCGTGGAGATGGCCGATGATGGGCTTATCACCACGAATGACGCGCTTCGCGACCTGGTCGACCCCGGACAGGTCCGCCAACTTCTCCTGCCGCAACTCGATGTCGCCAATGCCCCGGAGTCAATCGCTCACGGGGTCAACGCCAGCCCGGGTGCCGCGGTTGGCGCGGTCGTTTTTGAGGCCGACGAGGCCGAGGAGCGCGGCACGGCCGGGGAGCGCGTGATCCTCGTGCGTGAGGAGACCACGCCCGACGATCTGCACGGAATGATCGAGGCGCAGGGCATTCTCACGGCCCGGGGCGGCAAGACGTCGCATGCGGCAATCGTCGCAGTCGGAATGGGCAAGCCCGCTGTGTGCGGCGTGGGGGAGATCGTGATCGACTACGGCACCGGCGTGATGCATGTCGGTGGTCACGAGATCGCCGAAGGCGACATGATTACGATCGACGGCACGAGCGGAAATGTCTTTGTGGGCGAGGTGCCGCTCATCCCACCGCAAACCGACAACGCCTACCTCATGCGAATCCTCGAGTGGGCCGACGCCGTCCGGGTCCTGCGCGTACGCACCAACGCGGACACCCCTGAGGATGCGGCCCTGGCACGCGAATTCGGCGCCGAAGGAATCGGCCTGTGCCGCACGGAGCACATGTTCTTCGCTGAGGACCGACTGCCGATCGTCCAGGAGATGATCATGGCGAACGATAAGGCCACCCGGGCCGACGCGCTGGCACGCCTGCGGCCCTTCCAGGAGGACGATTTCACCGGAATCTTCGAGGCAATGACCGGACTTCCCGTCACGATTCGGCTGCTCGACCCACCGCTTCACGAGTTCCTGCCGAGCTTGCTCGACCTGTCGCTCGAAGTGGAGCATCAGCGCGCCTCCGGTCAGGTCGATCCGCAGCTGCTTCGGCGACTGACTCGGGTGCAGGAGCTCCACGAGCTGAACCCGATGCTGGGAATGCGTGGTTGTCGGTTGGGGATCGAGTGGCCGGAGATCTACCGCATGCAGGTGCAGGCCATCATCTCGGCCGCCCTTACCGTAAAACGCTCCACCGGTGAGGCGCCGCTGGTCGAGATCATGATCCCCCTCGTTGGCTTCGAGGAAGAGCTTCGCATCATGCGGGATGAGGTATTCGAAGCCGCGGAGGACGTGCTCGTCGCCGCGGGCGAACGCATCGACTACCTGGTGGGGACGATGATCGAGGTCCCTCGCGCGGCGCTGACCGCCGATGAGATCGCCCGGCAGGCGGATTTCTTCTCGTTCGGCACGAACGACCTGACACAGACCACGCTGGCGTTCAGCAGGGATGATGCCGAGGGTAAGTTCTTGACGCGGTACTTGGCTCGCAACATCCTGCCCGCGAACCCATTTGAAACCCTCGATCAGGGCGGGGTCGGCAAGCTCATCGAGATGGCCGCCGAACTGTCACGTAGCGTGAAACCCGGAATCAAACTCGGCATCTGTGGTGAACATGGTGGCGACCCAGAATCGGTGAAGTTCTGCCATCGTGCCGGCTTGGACTACGTCTCCTGTTCGCCGTTTCGCGTTCAGGTGGCCCGCATCGCCGCCGGTCAGGCGGCACTCGAATCGACCGACAGTGTGCGAAAGGATGTGTAATGGGCACCTTCAATGAGGACCTTGCCGAGGGATACGGCTTTGAAGGGCCCGCAATTCATCTTGGCCGGCCGTTTGTTGATCCCGCCGCCCCCGACACGGCAGTGGACGTGCGCATCCCCCTGAACCTCCTGAACCGCCACGGCCTCATCGCCGGTGCGACGGGTACGGGAAAGACAAAGACACTTCAGCTCATCGCTGAACAGATCGCCGCGGCGGGGAGCCCGGTCTTCGCGGCCGACATGAAGGGCGACCTCGCCGGTCTGGGCGCGGCCGGGGAGGCAAACGAGAAGGTCTCCGAACGTGTGACGACCCTGGCCTATGACTGGAAGCCCCAGGCGGCGCCGATCGACATCGTGTCGCTCACGGGAGATGACGGCACACCGCTTCGGGCGTCCCTGCTGCAGTTCGGGCCAACACTGCTTGCGAAGGTGCTGAACCTCAACGAAACGCAAGAATCGAGCCTGTCACTCGTTTTCCGTTTCTGTGAGGAGAAGGGATTGGGCCTCATTGAGCTTGAGGACCTGCGCGCGGCCCTCGCCTATCTTGTGGGCCCGGGCAAGGAGGAACTGAAGAACCTGGGTGGTCTGTCGAGCGCGACCGTCGGTGTGTTGCAGCGCAAGGTCTCGGAGCTGGAGGGCGATGGCGGCGACATCTTCTTCGGTGAGCCGGGATTCGACGTCCGCGACCTTCTGCGGACAACGCCGGACGGCAAGGGCGTCGTCACGTTGATGTCGCTCCCCACGGTGGCACAGAAGCCGGCGCTGTTCTCGACGTTTCTCATGTGGGTGTTGGCGGAGTTGTTCGAGGAGCTGCCCGAGGTTGGTGACCCCGACAAACCGTCGCTGGTGTTCTTCTTCGACGAGGCCCATCTTCTTTTTGCCGATGCCAGCAAGGGATTCTTGGAGTCGGTTGCGCAGACCGTCCGGCTCATCCGCTCGAAGGGAGTGGGGGTGTTCTTCATCACCCAGCTTCCCACCGACATCCCGGACGAGGTGCTGTCCCAGCTCGGACATCGCGTGCAGCACGCCGTCCGTGCCTTCACCCCGAAAGACGCGAAAGGGTTGAAGGCCGCGGTCGAGACATTCCCTATCACCGAGCACTACAAGCTCAACGAGACCCTGCAAGCTCTCGGTGTCGGTGAAGCGGTGGTCACGGTCCTGAACCCCAAGGGCGTTCCCACGCCGGTCTCGGCAACACGGCTCTACCCGCCGGCGTCACGCATGGCGCCCCTCACCGACGCCGAACGGCAGACAGCGATCAGCGCGTCGCCCCTCGGCCTGAAGTATCGGGAGCGAGTCGACCGCGAGAGCGCCGAGGAGATGCTGGCGGCGCGTATCGCGGGTGATCAGGCCGCGATCGAGGAAACGCTCGAACGGGCGAAACGTGAAACGGCGCCACGGGCCCGTCGTGATGACGACTCGCTCCTTGAAAAAGTCACCGGAACGCTCAGCTCGACCATGGCCCGCACCGTCGGCCGGGAGATCGTCAAGGGCATTTTCGGGATGTTGAAGCGACGCCGATAGGGGCACTGATGTATTGAGTGTCGCGCGAGAAGCGCTCCCACAAGGAGTATCCTCGCGTGCGGCAAACGTCTTGAGAGAGGACCCGCAATCTCTGACAACGACAAGTACCGCATCGGAAGCCTCGGCGATCTGATTGAACGGCTGGTCGACGGCTGGGAGATCGTCCACCTCCACTACGCTGACGTCGACACCAGCGACGCGGTACCGAATGGCGGTCCCGCCGCGTTTATCGAGCTCCACCGGGCCGATGAAGGCATTTTGGGGCTCTTCATCCCTGACGACGAGCGGGCCTTTTCGCATCGCGCCCTTCTTGGTATGTTTCGTGAGTCACCGCACATTTGGAAGTACCGCACGGCTCACGCCATCCGGGAGAAGCTGGCCCAGGAGTCGTCAGATGACCGTCCTGATGCCGAGTCGTGGGGCGACATTCCCGACCCCGCCGATCAACCTCTTGATGTGAGCCCGGCAACGTTGCGAGGCGTCGTGGCGCTCGGGAACACCGAATCGATCGACAACGTCACGGTGTCGTTGCTCTCGCTTGAACGGTACGAGGGCTTCTCACGTCTGCGCTATCTGGCACACACGTCGGACGCGATGTTGCGCGGCTCGCTCGCCGCGCTCGATGTGCTGATCGTCGACGAACGCGGGCGGCGCTACCGCACCGCGTCGCTGGGCGTCGAGCGCTTCGGCAACCGAGTGGAGGGGGTGATGGCACTGGCCCCCGGAATTCCCCGGGACGCCACCGCTCTTACCGTCACGATTGGGACCATCGGTGCGGGCGGCCCCGACGGATTTCTCGGCCCCTGGGTGTTTCCGATTCGTTTGCCCACGCCGCCACCGGCGTGAACGACACCAACGCAGCGCACACCCTCGGCGGCCCAGTTGATCTTCGCGAGGCGTCCGAACAGGACGATCCCCTGCGCACACCCTTCCAACGCGATCGTGATCGCATCATCCACACGAAGGCGTTTCGGCGTCTCAAGCACAAGACGCAGGTGTTCATCTCGCCCGAGGGTGACCATTACCGCACTCGGCTCACCCACACGCTTGAGGTCTCGGCGCTCGCGCGCACGGTTGCACGAGCACTCGGGTTGAATGAGGACTTGGTGGAGGCCATCACCATGGGGCACGACCTCGGCCACGCACCGTTTGGGCATGCCGGGGAGGTGGCTCTGGATGAGGTGTTGCGCGAGCGTTTCGATCGGCATTTCAATCACAATGAACAGAGCTTGCGAATCGTTGAGCGAGTGGAGCGCGACGGGCGAGGGCTCAACCTCACACTGGGTGTCCGCGACGGCATCCTCCATCACACCGGCGCGGAGCTCCCGGCAACACGCGAGGGACAAATCGTCCGTCTTGTCGATCGCGTCGCCTACGTCAACCACGACATCGACGACGCCATCCGGGCCGGCATTCTGTCTGCCCACGAACTTCCCGTCGATCTCATCGACGTTCTGGGCGACACCACCACTAAACGGCTCACGTGCCTTGTGAGCGACATTGTGACGACCAGTCGCGGTGACGACGAAATCCGCCAGAGCCCGGAGATTGGAGAAGCGTTTCGTGCCCTCCGGGCGTTCATGTTCGAACGCGTCTACCTCGCACCGCCCAACAGCGACGAAGCCGATCGCGCCCGTGGTGTCGTGCGAGCGCTGTTCGACCTGTTCATGAATCGCCCCGGAGACTTGCCGCCCGCGGTCGAGACGGACATCGTCGCCCGCGTCACCGACCACGTGTCCGGAATGACCGATCGCTACGCGCTTCGCGTCTACCGCGATGCTTACCTTCCCCGAGAAGCGCCCATTTGATGGGAACGGCTTTCGCGACAGCCTTCATCACGATGGCCGTCCTGATGGATCCGCTGGGGAACATCCCGACCTTCCTTGCGCTGTCGTCGGGTCGCACATCGGCGCAACGCGCCCGGGCGGCGACCCAGGCGGTTCTGGTTGCTCTTGTGATCATCCTGGGCTTCGCACTCGCCGGGCGCGCTGTTCTGGACTACCTGAACGTCTCCATCGCCGCTCTGTCCGTTGCCGGAGGGTTGCTGTTGGCGCTTGTCGCCCTCGAAATGCTGAGCGGCCACTACGACGACCCGGAGGTTGCCGAGCGCGGGAACATCGCTCTGGTCCCTCTCGGAACACCGTTGATTGCCGGGCCAGGAGCTATCGCGGCGACGATGGTGCTTCTGGAGGATCACGCCACCCGCTTGGGGCGTGTGGGCGTCGGGCTGGGGATCGCGGCGGCCTTGGTGCTCGTGTGGATCGTACTTCGCCTTTCCGCCCCGATCGGTTCACGCGTGTCCGAGAGCGTGATCCATCTGCTGTCACGTCTCATGGGACTTCTCCTGGCCGGCATCGCCGTCGAGCTCGTGTTCAGCGGTGTGCGGGACTGGATCGCGACATTCGGCTAGTCGGCGAACGGCTCGGTGTGCACAAAGACATCGTGCAGGGTGGCGAGTTCGCGCCGGAGGCGCGCGCGAATCTCTCCCCCATGTTGTGGGCGTTCTCCAACGACGGGTTGCCGACCAGGCCCACGGTCAGAAACGCGACGATCCCGTCATTGGTCCGGACGAATCGGACACCAAGGGTTCGGGCGTTGGGATTCTCTGTGACGATCCGGCGCACTGCGCTCGCCATCTCCGGCATGTCCGTGCCGGGCACGTGTTCGCCGATAGCCTCGGTAGCGAGTGGCTCAAGGTGGGTTGCGACGTGGCGAATCTCCGGTACCGCGTCGAGGATCGCCGCTTCGACACTGTTGGCCACCTCGTGTGCACGTTCGAGGCTCTCATCTGCCGGGAGTTTGAGATGAAGCGAGGCGTCGCGCGCCTCACCACTCTCGACCACACGGACGTTGTGAATTTCCCGCACTCCGGGCACAGCTAGTGCCGCGGAGAGGACCCGCTCTGTGAGGGTCGAGGCCTTGCGTCCGGGCTCCACATGGACGACGACATCGCATTCCGGCAGGGCGCCACGGACGGCAGCTTCAACGGCGTCGGCGGCCGCGTGCCCTTCCGCGAGGGCGGCCGAGGGCGACACGCTGATCACAATGTCGGCGAAGTGGCGCCCGGCGGCCTCGCGAATGCGCAGGCGTTCCAGGTTGATCGCGGGTGCGAGGGCATCGATGGCAGAGCGTGCCGCCTGCTCGGCGTCGTCAGAGGTTCGGTCCATCAGCACGTGCACGTTGGCGCTCGCCAGCCGGCCGGCCGCGATCACGACGAGGGCCGCGACGAAGAGGGCTGCGATGGCATCAGCCTTGGGATAGCCCGACCGCACCAGGATGAGACCCACGATCACCGCGGCCGTGCCCGCGAGATCCCCGCCGAAATGCAGGGCGTTGCTCATGAGGGCCGGGCTCGAATGTGTGCGTGCGGCCTGCGCCGACGCGACCGTTCGTGCGATGTCGATGATGATGACGATGCCCAGGACGGCGAACGCCCACCAGGCCGCGTCGACCTCGGGTGGATTGCGATCGGCGAGGCGTCGAATTGCCGTAACCGTGATCAGGCCGCTGGCAACGACCAGAATGAGGCACTCGGCGAGTGCTGCAAGGTGTTCGGCCTTTCCATGACCCCATGGGTGCGAGTCGTCAGCCGGTCGACCAGCGACCCCCAGAGCAAAAAACGTGAGGATGGCGGCCACGAGATCGGTGCCTGAGTGAAGGCCTTCCGAGACAAGTCCGAGGCTGTTGGCGGCAAAACCCGCCCCAAGCTTCAGGCCCAGGAGGACGATTGCGGCCACTACTGACCACAGCGCTGTTCGTCGAGCGGCACCCATCGGACCGAATGCTGACAGGCCGCCCGTCACAATGCGGTGATCCAATCTGGTGCCGTGCTGAGGAGTCGCCGGGAGGTCCCACTGCCCTCGGCATCTACGACGGGTCGATATCGCCTGAGGCGTGTTCGCGAAGGTAGCGCTCGAAGTCGGCGGCGATGGCGTCGCCCGTGGGGAGAGGGCCGAAGGGCAGTTCCTCTTCCCGGTCGAAACTCTGTTCCAATTGAGCGACGAGCGCAGAGGCCTGTGGGTTGCTTGCGACCGCCTCGTTGACCTGCTCTTCGAACTGATGAATGGTCTGCTCGAGTTCCGTGAAGTCAATCGGGAGCCGCAGGGTGCTCCCCAGGGACGAAAGAAGGGCCAATGAGGCGTTCGGACTCGGAGCGGCGCCGACGTAGTGGGGAACCGCAGCCCAGAGCGACGCCGCCGGGAAGCCATGTTCAATGGCGGCAGCATGGAAGGTGCCAACCATGCCCGTCGGTCCGGTGTAGTCCGGGCGACGGACGCCCAGCTCGGCGATGAAGTCCGCAGGATGTGACATCCCGCTGACCCGCACAGGGCGCGTATGGGGGACGTCGGCCAGGAACGCGCCGAGGGTCACAACCTGCGTGACGCCCAACTCGCGTGCCACACCAAGAAGCCCGTTCGTGAGGGTCGGCCAGCGCATCGATGGCTCGATACCGTGAATGATGATGAGGTCGCGCTCCGGTCCGGCATGGGCGGCGAACACGTCAAGCGTCGGCCACTCGATCGGCCTATTCAGAACCCCATCCTCGATGCTGATGCGCGGACGGTGGCTCTGGAAGTCGAAGAACGTCTCGGGATCGACTGTCGCAATGCGGTCGGCATTGAACACCGACCGCAGGTAGCCGGTCGCAAAGCTCGCCGCCTCTCCCGCGTCATTCCACCCTTTGAACGCGGCGATGAGCACGGGCGATGCGAGGTTGACCGGATGCCGTTCCCAAGTGATGAAATCCACAACGACCACGGTACAGGATGAGCCGTGCAGCGCTGACCCGCAACGTTTGGTCCGAGGCGCGTACGCTGCCGGGGTGCAACCACCACTCCCGACTCGCGTCGCTGGCGTCACTCGTGTGGTCACTCGGACTCGTCCCGGGTGAGGCTGCGCCAGGCGGTTCTTCTCGCTGTGCTCTCGCTCATCTGGGGAGCGTCATACCTTCTGATCAAGTACGCGGCACGCGATCTGTCGGAACCGGTGATCGTCTTTTCGCGCACCGCTCTCGCGGCGGTTGCCTTGATGGTGTTCATCAAGTTCACTGGTGGGTCCGTGGCGGGTGTCGCGCGCCGCGTCCGTGCGCAACCGGGCTCCGCGGCGCTTCTCGGCTTCACCGCCATTGCCCTGCCGTTTCTGCTCATTACCTACGGTGAACGCACCGTGCCCTCCGGTCTCACGGCCACCCTGATCGCCTCGGCGCCGATCTTCATCGCGATCTTTGCGCCGTTTCTCGACCGCAGCGAAGTGATGTCGGGAAAGCAGTGGGTGGGTCTCATCGTCGGCCTCGTTGGCGTCTCCCTCCTCGTGGGTGTAGAGCAAGTCGACACGCGTGGCGAGCTCCTGGGTGCTCTCGCGGTGATCGGCGCCGCCGCGAGTTACGGCGTGTCGGGTTTCATCCTGAAACGCTCCTACCCGGGCGTGGCACCGCTCGAAACGGGCCTCATCTCCGTGGGCGCCAGCGCCATCATGACCGCTCCGCTCGTTCTCACCGCGCCGCCCACCGAACGTCCCGGCCCTCTCGCCGTGTTCGCCATTCTCGTGCTCGGCTTGTTGGGAACCGCCTACGCCTTCGTCATCTACTACCAGCTCATCGCGGAGATGGGCTTTGGGCGTTCATCCGTCGTGGCTTACACAATTCCGCCCGTCTCCCTGGCGTATGGCGCGCTCCTCTTGGATGAGGCGATAACGGCGGCGATGATCGGGGGGATGGCGCTCATCCTCTTTGGCGTCTTTCTCATCGCGCGCGCGCGCCGTTCGATGGCTTCAGTCGTTCCCGTGGATCCCCTCGAGCAACCGGTGGCGTAGCGGAACTGTCGGAGCGGCTGTCTGCGTCGGGGGGCCAGGCGTTCCGGCAGACGATGGGTTACTCGGCAGTGTGGTCGCGCGGCCTATGTGGCTCAGTCGACGCTCTGGCGTTACCGGACGAAGCCGAACTCTGTCGTGTACGTCCCGCGGTGCGTCGCTGGGACGAGTCTCGCCGTTATTCTAGTGAGCGCGAGCCGCGCGGTATCGCCCTGCAGCGGACACGAACTCGGCGAACAGAGCATCGCTCGGGTCCTCTTCGGGATGCCATTGGACCCCGAGCGCGAAATCGCAGTGAGGGTCTTCGAGCGCCTCAACCGTACCGTCGGTGGCCCACGCGACGGGTACGAGCCCGTCGCCGATTTGACCTGTGGCTTGATGGTGATGCGAGGGGACCACGCCGCCCGGCGGCATGACCTTCGCAAGGCGACTCTCGGACGCGATCTCCACCGGATGGCGGGAAAACTCGCCCACCACCTCACGATGGACGGTGCTGCCAATCTCATCGGGAAGATGTTGGATGAGGTTGCCGCCACGGGCGATGTTCATCACCTGAAGTCCACGGCAGATGGCGAGGGTTGGCAGGTTGCGCTCCAGCGCCCGTGTGACCAGGGCCAACTCGGTCGCGTCGCGGTCGTCGTGGGGCTCCTGGGTTTCCGGACTGCTCCGTGCGCCGTACCGTTCGGGGTTGACGTCCTGGCCGCCGGCGAGCACAAGGCCATCGATGGTGTCGATGATGCGGTCGAGTCCTTCCTGGCCGGGAGGGATCATGATCGCCCGGCCACCGGCGCGGTGAATGGCGTCGATGTAGACCCAGCCGACGACTGCCGCACGGCTCCGCCACACCGCCCACTGGGCATCCTCGGCATATGCGGTGAGGCCAATCAGAGGCGGGTCCATTGGCGCATACTTGCAGGTCGGAGAGAGGAAACGCCGCGCAGGTCGATGACCATGTATACATAGGTAATGCATAGGAAAGACATGGGCAAATAATGAGTGCCGAACGTCTGTTCAGCGCCGGTGAGGCCGCGCGCGAGCTGGGGATCAGCCTCGACACCTTGCGCCGCTGGGATCGTGTCGGACGCATTGCTGTTCAGCGTGATGCCGCGAACCGCCGCGTGGTGGCTGCCAGTGAGATACGACGTCTTCGTCAGACTCGCGACGGGTCGGTGTCGGCTCGTAACCGTTTGAGTGGAACGGTGCGTGACGTGCGTGTGGATGGTCTGCTGGCCCGTGTCGAGATCGAGGTCACGACCCCGGGGAACATCGTGGCGGTCATTACCAGCGAAGCGGTGGAGGCGCTGGGCCTACGCCCGGGGGTGTCAGCCTCCGCGTTGATCAAGTCGACGTCGGTGATCGTCGAGCGATGAGGTGGGGCGCGTCCGTGATCGCCGTTGTGGCCGCTCTTGCCGCGTCGGGGTGTGGAGATGAGCCAACCCCGGTGGTGGTGGCGGCGTCGTCGCTTCGGCCGGTTCTCGAGGGCGCGGGACCCGCTGCCCGGATCAGCTTCTCGGCGTCATCAACCGTGGCCAGCCAGGTACGTCGGAAGGCGCCCGTCGACCTCGTCGTGGTGGCAGATCCCGCGATCGCGGCGGGGCTTGAACGGGAGGGATTGGTGGAGGCCCCCAGGGCGATCGCCACGAACCGTCTGGCCGTGCTCATCCCGCCGGGACGCGCTACGGGGATACGGTCGCTCGAGGACCTTGGCCGAGAAGGACGTCGCCTTGCTGTCGCCAATGACGGTGCCCCGCTTGGTGTTGCCACCCGGCGTGCCCTCACACGCGTCGGCCGGGAGGATTTACTCCGCTACGTCGTGTCGTACGAACCCGATGCGGCAAGCGTCTTGGGACGTGTCTCCCGAGGGGAGGTCGATGCCGGCATCGGGTTTACGAGCGACCTGACGTCGGGTCGGGTGGAGGGTTTTGCTCTTCCCGACGAGGCCCAGGTTCTTACGCGTTACGACGTGGCCATCGTGGCCGGAAGCGGGCGGCGCGCTGCGGCCGTCGCATATCGCGACTGGCTCGTGGGCCCCGGCGGGCAACGAGCACTCAAGGCGGCCGGGTTCGGCGCGCCATGAGCCGGCTTGGCCTCCTCGGAAGTGGTGCTCTCGTTGCACTGTTCGCCACGTTCTTGGTACTTCCGATCATCGCGGTGTTTGTTGCGGCGGGACCGGCCGAACTTGTCGGTGCGCTCGGACGCGAGTCGGTCACGGACGCCATACGGGTGAGTCTCACCACAAACCTCATTGCACAGGCGATTGTGATCGGTTTCGGTACGCCGGCGGCGTACCTCATCTCGCGCGGCCATCGCGCCAAGACGTTGATGACCGTGCTGGTGGAGCTTCCTCTTGTTCTGCCCCCAGCTGTTGCGGGGTTGGGTCTTCTCTACACCTTTGGGCCCGAGGGGCTCGTGGGCGGCCTTCTGTCAGATGCCGGGGTCTCGATCGCCCTGACCCGCACGGCCGTGGTTCTGGCCGTCGCCTACGTGTCCAGCCCGTTCTTTCTTCGCTCCGCCATCGCCGCGTTCGACAACGTTGACGCGTCGGCGATTGACGCCGCCAAGACGCTCGGTGCCGGACCGTTTCGCGTCTTCACGCGTATCGCGATCCCCATCGCGGCGCGTGGGCTCAGGGCCGGTGCTGCCCTGGGCTTTGCGCGCGGCCTGGGTGAGTTCGGTGCGACCATCGTCTTTGCCGGTAGTTTGCCCGGGGTGACCGAGACCCTGCCGCTCGCGGTGTACGGGCAACTCGACCGCGATCCTGACGCGGCGCTGGCGACGGGCGCGGTGTTGATCTGCCTGTCAGTGCTCCTGCTTGGCATCACAAAGATTGGCGGGCGATGGCAACGCTCTCAGTAGACGTCGAGATCATCCGCCGCGATCTCACGATCCGCGCGGGGTTCTCGACGGACCGTACAATCGCACTGGTCGGACCTTCTGGCGCTGGCAAAACCAGTCTGCTGCGGGCAGTGGCCGGCTTGGATACCCCCGCGTCGGGAACGATTACCTGGGGAGACGAAACCTGGTTCGCGGCAGACCGCGTCAACTGCCCGGCCCATCAGCGACGCGTGGGTGTGGTGTTTCAGGAGTACGCGCTCTTTCCCCATCGCTCGGTCCGCGACAACGTTCGGTTCGGTGGTGAGGGCAGCGCCGACGAGATGCTCGACCGGCTTGGTATCGCCGACCTTGCTCGCGCCCACCCGCATGAGCTGAGTGGGGGACAACGCCAACGTGTCGCCGTCGCTCGGGCCCTCGCGCGCGAACCGGACGTCCTCCTGCTCGACGAGCCAACCGCTGCGCTCGATCCCCAGACGACGCAGCTCATCCGACGCGAGATCGCCGCGTACATCGACGATCGACGGGTGCCGACCATTGTTGTCACCCACGACTTCGCCGAAGCTGCGGCGTTCTCCGATCAGGTTGGGGTTCTCGTTGGCGGTGAACTTCGACAGGTCGCCAGCCCGGCCCACCTGATGTCGCACCCCGCCGACGCGTTCGTCGCTGAGTTCACCGGGAACAACGTGCTCCGGGGGACGGCCATCCCCGAGGGCGACGGGGCCCGGGTCATTCTTGAATGTGGCGTCGAGATCCGAAGTTCAGTGCCCGCCAGCGGCCGCGTTGCTGTTGTTGTCCCGCCGTCGCGAGTGGTGGTCCATCGGGTCACGCCGCCCGGAACTGGACTCAATCACCTGGTGGGTGAGGTCACTGAGGTGACACCCCGACCCGGGCGGACGATTGTCCGGGTGGGCGCGCTCCTGGGCGAACTTTGTGACGGAGCCTCGCTGCGCATCGGAGACCCCGCGTGCGCGGCGTTTGCCGCGCACGACGTCCGGCTCATCGCCGTGAGTGACACGACAGGGCAGACCGATGCGCGCGAGAAGCGTTAAACGGCACGGGCGGACGCCACCGTGGTGACGTCCGCCGCGCGCGATGAATCACTCGAAAAGGTGGCCTTAGCCGACCCAGGTTGCGTCACGAGTGGTGGTAATGCTCAGCACGAGACCTCCCCTGTCTTCGTTGCTTGCAGAACTCATCGGCAGGATGCTCACAAACCTTTAACACTTCGTGGCGGATTCGTTTGTCCAGCAAGGCGACGCCGCATGATTGCGACCGCTTCGGGGTTCTCATCGATGAGCACGAAGCGCCGATCCAGCCGGCCCGCAACGGCGCCGAGGGTACCGGAGCCCGCGCAGAAGTCCAGGCACCAGTCACCCGGTGCGGTCGACGCGGTGACGATGCGCCGCAGAACGCCCTCGGGCTTTTGCGTGGGGTAGCCCGTCCGCTCACGACCGTTGGTCGGCACGATCGTGTGCCACCACACGTCGGTGGGCAGCTTGCCGCGGGCAACCTTCTCGGCCGTGACGAGTCCCGGAGCCATATACGGCTCGCGGTCGACCTCGGCCGAGTCGAAGTGGTACTGGCGGGGATCTTTGACGTACACCAAGATCGTGTCGTGCTTTGCGGGCCAGCGCCGCTTGGACCGCCCGCCATAGTCGTAGGCCCACACGATTTCGTTCAGAAAACACTCCCGCCCGAAGACGTCGTCAAGCGCCACCTTCACGTAGTGCGATTCGTGCGGATCGAGGTGGACATAGAGGGTGCCGCGTGGTGAGAGCACCCGACGTGCCTCCTGCAACAGGGGAATGACAAAGGCGAGGTAGTCGTCGAACCGATCCCGGTAGCTATGAGTGCTACGAACGTTGCTGCGATAGATGCGGCCGCCAAAGCCCACGCGATCGCCGGCCTCGGCGGCGGTGGTCTGGACCGATCGCAGCGTGCGGGTACGGCCGGTGTTGAACGGCGGATCAACCGCCACGAGGGTAAAGGCCTCGCTCGGCAGTCGCGGCAGAAACCGGGCCGCATCGCCTTCAACGATGAGGTTGTCGGTGAGCGCAACAGGGGTCGACTCATTGTCTTCACGCTGGGCAGCTGTGCTCACGAGGTTGCGGGTGGATCCGTCGCGGCAGCGGCGGCCGGGGGCACGGCAATCTCAACCGGCGGCGGAGGCTGACCTGTGCGATTCTGCCACCAGTCCTGGAGGGCGATCTTGATCATCCCTGCGAGCGGGATGGCGACCAGGGCTCCGAAGATGCCAAACAACGACGCACCGACCAGCACGGCGATCAACACGACGAGTGGGTTGATGCTCGTGGTGCGCTTCATGATGGTGGGCTGGACGAAGTGGTTCTCTGCCTGCTGGTAGAGCAGGAAGTACCCCGCGCAGATGACCCCGGGCACCCAGCCCTGGAAGAACGCCACGATGACGGCCGGGATGGCTCCGATCGTGGCGCCCACGAGGGGAATGAGCCCGGCCAGAGCGACCCAGAAGGCAAGGGCCGCGGCTGATGGGATTTGCAAGATAGTGAGGAGAATGAGGGCGAGCACACCGCTGATGACGGCCACGGTGAGGCTGCCGGCGACATATCCGCCGACGGTGCGGTACATGCGTCGGATGAGCGTTCGGTACCGGGATTGCTGGTCTCCTGGCATGAGGAGCACCATCTGGTCGCGCATCTGCCGGCCGTAGATCAGAAGCAGGAACGTCAGCACCAAGACGGTGAGCCCGCCAAGGATGCCCTGGAAGACGGTCTGTGCGACGTCAACTGCGGCCCCGGCGCCACCGAGGCGATCGGGCAGGTCGTTGACGAACTCGCGGAGGCGATCGACGACGTTGTAACGCTCGTCGAGCTCCATCACGAGTTTGGTGCGTGAGAGCCGATCGACATAGCCGGGGGCATCGTCGGCCAACTGCTGTCCGGCCGTGATGAGTGGGGGAACAAGAAGGAGCGAAACTCCGGCGGCAAACACCAGTCCCACGAGGTACGTCAGCGAGATTGCCGGGACACGACGCATCCGCAGGCGCCGCTGGAAAAGATCGACGGCGGGGTTGAGAGCCAACGCGAGAAACGCGGCAATGAGCACCCAGGTGATGATCTGCTTGGTCTCGCGAAGGAGCCACAGGCCTGCGCCAACTGTGATGAGGATTCCGACAACGGTAAACACCGCACGTGGCGCAATGCGTGTAATGCGAATGGGTGTTGTTGGACGGCTCGGAGGTGCTGCCGAAGGTGGCGGCGTCGCGGCCGCCGGTGGGGTCACAGGCGGCGGGGCGGCCGGTTCCGTGGGGTCATCATCGGGCGGCGGAGGTATGAGCGGTTCGTCACTCACACTGCCCATGGTAGGCACGGCCTCCGACGGACTCGCCGCCGGTGCGCGGGATGCTAGCCGCGTGCGGCGGTCCCCAGTAGATCACGAGCGATGACCAACCGCTGGATCTCGCTGGTGCCCTCGTAGATCTCGGTAATGCGGGCATCGCGGTAGAGCCGTTCCGCGGGGAACTCCGCGCTGTAGCCCATTCCGCCCAGTGTCTGGACGGCGACGTTGGCGGCCTCCACAGCGACTGCGCTGGCAAAGAGCTTGGCCTTGGCCCCGGCGATGGAATAGGGCATGCCCGCGTCGTGCATGGCGGCGGCTTCCAGGGTGAGTGCGCGCGCCGCGTCGATCTTTGCCGCAACCTCGGCGAGGGGAAACTGCACTCCCTGAAAGCGGGCGATGGGGCCGCCGAAGGCGGTGCGTTCTTTGGCATATTCGGTCGCGACGATCAGGGCCGCGCGCGCGATGCCGACGGCCTGGGCGGCAATGGTGACCCGTCCGCTGTCGAGTGTGGCGAGCGCGATCGACATGCCCTGGCCCGGCTTTCCCAGTATGGCATCGGCCTGGACGTGCAGATTGTCGAAGGCCAGCTCGACCGTCGACGAGCTGTGAAGGCCCATCTTGGGGATCTCACGCCCCACCGTCAGGCCGGGGCCGGACTCAGCAAGGAAGGCGCTGATCCCGCTTGGGCCGGGGCCTTCCGTTCGGGCGAACAACACGAACAGATCGGCGTATCCACCGGCGGAGATCCACATCTTGTTGCCGGTGATGCGGAAGGTGCCGTCGTCGTCGCGGGTGCCCGTCGTCTTGAGGCCGGCGACGTCAGAGCCGGCGTCGGGCTCGGTGAGGCCGTACGCCCCGAAGACCTCCCCCGCGACGAGTTTGGGGAGCCATGCGGCCTTCTGCGCCTCAGTGCCGAAGTTGAGGATCGGCTCAGCGGACAGTCCGTTTTGGACGGCGAAGCCGACGGAGACGCCGGCATCGGCCGCGGCGAACTCCTCCATGACCAAACAAAATGTGGTGGAGTCGGTCCCCGCGCCGCCGTACTCCTCAGGAACGAGGAGACCGAGCAGGCCGAGCTCGGCCATCTTGCGAAGCGTGTCGACCGGGACGGTGCTCGTCTCGTTCCACATCGCAGAATGCGGCGCGATCTCCTTGGCGGCGAAATCGTGGGCCATGGCCTGGATCTCACGTTGCTGCTCCGTCAATCTGAGGCTCATCAGATTCGCTCCAGGATCGTGGCGTTGGCCATCCCACCGCCCTCGCACATAGTCTGCAGGCCGTATCGAGCGCCGGTTCGGTGCATCTCGTGGACCATGGTCGCCATGAGCCGGGCGCCGGATGCCCCCACCGGGTGCCCCAGGGCAATGGCGCCGCCGTTGACGTTAACGGTGTTCATGTCCGCGCCGATCTCTCTCTGCCAGGCGATGGGAACGGAGGCAAACGCCTCGTTCACTTCGTAGAGGTCGATATCGTCAGTGGTGAGGCCCGATCGTTGAAATGCCTTTCGCGTGGCGGGAATTGGGCCTGAGAGCATCTCGATGGGGTTGACTCCGGCGAGCGCAAACGTGTGGAACCGGGCGAGGGGGGTGAGGCCCAACTCTGCGGCCTTTGTCTCGGACATGATGAGCAGGGCGGCGGCGCCGTCGGTGATCTGGGATGAGTTTCCGGCGGTGAGTTTGCCGTTGTCACGAAACACGGTGCGCAGTCCGGCGAGCGCCTCCATGGATGAGCCCGCACGGATTCCCTCATCGGTGTCCATGATCTCCTCGCCGTCGTCGGTGACGACGCGAAGGGGAATCATCTCGCGCGCGAACCGTCCCTCTCGTGTGGCGCGATCGGCGCGGCGGTGTGACTCGAGTGCCAGGGTGTCAAGTTCCTCGCGAGTGATCTCCCACTTGTCCGCGATGATCTCGCCCGAGACGCCTTGGTCGATGAAGGCGTCGGGTTCCAGGCCGTACCGGTCGCGAAACCGTGGTCCGTACACGCGGGATCGGTCGGGGATGTTTGCGAAGAACGGCACGCGGGTCATCGACTCCACGCCGGCGGCAATGACGACGTCGTACGCGCCCGCCATGACCCCCTGGGCGGCGGAAATGAGCCGACTGCTGCGACGAACCGCACTGACGGTCAACGGTCGTTGCCGGGACACTCTCGGGCAGCCCGGCGGCGAGCACGGCCGAGCGACCCACGTTGACGCCTTGTTCATCGACCTGGTCGAGACAGCCCATGATGACATCGTCGACGAGTGCCGGGTCGATACCGCTGCGGTCGATGACGGCCCGGAGCGTCTCGGCGGCCAGGTCGACCGGGTGCCAGTCCTTGAGCTTGCCGCCACGGCGACCCAACGGGGTGCGCACGGCCTCGACGATGACGGCGTCCTCACGTTGGCGCATGCCGGTTACCACCGAGCTGGGTCGCGGTAGACACCCCAGACGCCGCGAAACACGTCACACATCTCGCCCAACGTCGCGCCTTTGTTCGCCGCGTCAATCAACAGCGGCATGGTGTTGTCGGTGCCCTGGCAGGCGGCACGAAGCGCCTGCAGCGCAGCGTCGCAGGCGGCGGCGTCACGGGTACGGCGGTGTTCGAGGATCTGCGCGACCTGTCGCGGCTCGACGTCCGGGTCGGCGCGATGGAGTTCGACAGGCGGTTCGTTGTCGCTGGTGAAGGCGTTGACGCCCACCATGACGCGCTCACCGGATTCGATCTGGCGTTGGTAGCGGTAGGCGGCATCGGCGATCTCGGCCTGCGGGTAGCCCTCCTCGACCGCCGCCACCATGCCTCCGCGCGCATCGATCTGGGCGATGTACTCGCGTGCCTCGGCTTCGAGCCGGTCGGTGAGGGCCTCCACGTGAAACGAACCGCCGAGCGGATCGGCGACGCTGCCTGCGCCGGTCTCGTAGGCGATCACCTGTTGGGTGCGCAGCGCGATACCCGCCGCCTCCTCGGTGGGGAGAGCCAGCGTTTCGTCCCAGGAGTTGGTGTGCAGTGACTGCGTCCCGGCCAAGACCCCGGCGAGCGCCTCGATCGCGGTACGCGCGATGTTCACCAGCGGCTCTTGGGCGGTGAGCGACACGCCAGAGGTTTGGCAGTGGGTGCGCAGCATCAAGGACTTGGGATCGCGTGCGCCGAAACGCTCGCTCATGAGCGACGCCCACAGGCGACGTGCCGCGCGGATCTTCGCGACTTCCTCGAACAGGTCGATGTGGCAGTTGAAGAAGAACGAGAAGCGGGGCAGGAACGTGTCCGGGTCGATGCCACGGGCGACGAGCTCCTCGACATATGCCACTCCATCGGCGATGGTGAACGCCAGCTCCTGCGCGGCGGTCGAACCGGCTTCGCGGATGTGGTAGCCGGAGACCGACACCGGATGCCACAGCGGCATCTCCTCGGCGCAAAAGGCGATTAGGTCGGTGACCAGACGCATGGCCGGCCGTTCAGGCACCACCCATTCCTTCTGGGCGATGAACTCTTTGAGGATGTCGGTTTGGAGCGTGCCGCGCAGGTTGGCCCGGGGCACGCCACTGCGCTCTGACGCGGCCACGAAGATGGCGAGCATCACGGGGGCGGGGCCGGAGATCGTCATCGAGGTGGAGACGCCACCGAGGTCGATGTCGGCAAACAGTCGCTCCATGTCGCCGATGTGGCTTACCGACACCCCTTCGCGGCCCACTTCGCCGAGTGAGAGCTCGTGGTCGGGGTCGTGGCCCATGAGCGTCGGCATGTCGAATGCCGTCGACAAACCGGTTTGCCCGAGCTCCAGCAGATGGCGGAACCGGGCGTTGGTGTCGTCGGGGGATCCGAACCCGGCGAACATCCGCATGGTCCACAGACGGGTGCGGTACATGTCCGGGTGGATACCGCGCGTATACGGATAGGTGCCGGCCGCCTCTCGTGACGCGGCGGGGCCGCCGGCGGTTGCGTCGAGCGGGATGCCGGACAGTGTCTCAGCAGGCGCGACGGGAGCGGGGGAACGAGGGGCCACGGTATGGGAGGCCATGACGATGGTGTCCTTCAGCGAGGAGTGCCGGTGCCGTGTCGCGACCGTTACTCGGATTTCCGAACATCTGGCAATGCGATACTATTCGGATATGCAAGTAATTGTCAACGGGGCGGACACCGCGTGAATGAACAGCGTACCCCCGGGAGTCGCGATGACACAGTGGAAGAAGCTGTCCGCCAGTGGTCGGAGCGCTACCCGAATGCATCGGGTTTTCGCGTCCTGACAGGGATCCTCCGCGCCTACAACGTTGCGGTACGCGGCGCGGAAGCGATTCTGCGGCCGTTCGGGCTGAACCTGTCGCGGTACGAGGTTCTTTTGCTTCTCTCGTTCACCCGTACCGGCCGGCTGCCGATGACCAAAATTCGGGACCTGCTGATGGTGCACGGTTCGTCGGTGACCTACCTGGTGGACCGTCTTGTCGAAGCCGGATGGGTGTCGCGCGAGGCCGATCCGGATGACGGCCGTGTATCCCTCGTTGCCATCACGGACGTCGGTCGCGACCTGGTGGAACGGGCGTCCGAGCGCATGCATGAGCACGACTTCGGCCTCTTGGGCGACTTGGGAGATGCGGAACAGGGCACGCTGGGCGATCTCCTTGCCCATCTCCGCGTTGACGGGGCCGGGCCCTCAGCGCCCTAGGTGCTGGTGAACTGCGAGGGGTCAGCGAAGAGCACGATCGCGACGACACCGTTGAACAACATGTGGGCGGCGACGACGGCGGGATAGCCGTACCAGCGGTAGACCCACGCCGCCGCAAGGCCGAAGAGAACCACGCCAAGTGTGGCGGGCCACAATTCCAAGTAGCTCAGGTGGGCGAGTCCAAAGACCAGGGACGAGATGATCGCGGCCCAGCCAAACGGCATACGGCGCGTCAGTCCCCGCAGGAGCAACCCGCGAAACACGAGCTCCTCACCGAACGGGGCGAGGATGACGAGGCCGACCACCAGCAGAAGCTTCTGCCACAGCGCACCGGGAACGAGGTCCTCGGAGAGTTCTTGGAGCTTCTCCTCGATGCCGGGGTCGATCGCCTCGCCGAGTAGCGTGACCACCCCCACGACAAAGCGCATCACCAAGCCCATCGCCAAGCCGATGCCGATGGCCGCACCTAGATGGCGTTTCGATCCGATGATCATGCGACGCTCGTGGCGCGAGTGCAGCGACCAGTAGAGCACGCCGGCGCCGAGAATGGCGAGCCCGATCGCGAGCCCCGTTACTGAATTGACGACATCATCTGACGCGCCGGCGGCAACGAGCACTCCTCCCACCATGATGCCAACGACAAAGGCGCCAACGACGAAGAGGATCGGAGCCAGGATCCGAAGACCCGGTCCATGATGTTCGGCCGCAGGCGGCGGGCTGGGCGCAACGGATGACACCACACACGATCCTAGCGCCGCCGCGCGTGCGCAAGTCGGGCAAAGGGTGGGGCCGACGACGTGGTCGACCCCACCGGGTCAGGTCACGCCATCAGCCACTGGGTGAACCAGTCGATGGCGGCACCGGCGGATCCCTCGATGTGGGGTTCGACGTATGCGTCGAAATGGCCACCGGGGAGTACGACCAGCTTCTTCGGCTCACGCGCGTTGTTGAACGCGGCGATCGCGAGATCCGTTGGGGTCAGCACGTCGTCACTGGCGACGACCATGAGAAACGGGGTGGGGGCGATGAGATGGATGTGGGTTCCCGGGCGGTACTCGATGAGCTTCTCTACCGACTCCCAGGTCATCTCGTTCTTCCAGCTTGGTGCCCGCTTTTTTCCCGTCTCGCTAAACCAGGTCCACGAATCCGGTGTCGGAAGGACGCAGCCCTCGCAGTTGTCCGACACCACCGGGAAGTAGCTCACCTTGCCCGGGTCGGTGGCACGCGCTGCACGTTCCTCATTGAGCAGTGCACGGAACTGTGGGTGGATGTCGGCACGCACGAGTCGACGGGTGTTTTCCAGGCCGTCAACGAGGGGCACTTGGGCGGCGGCGCATTTGACCCGTCGGTCGAAGGCCGACACGTAGATCACATGTCCGCCCGAGTAGCTGGAACCCCAGATACCGACGCGGTCGGCATCCACCTCGGCACGAGCCTGGGTCCAGGTGATGGCGTTGCGATAGTCGTCGTGTTGATCGTCCGGAAAGATCTGGCCACGTGGCTCGCCGGGAGATGACCCCTGATGGCGGTAGTCGAACACCGTCACGACAAAACCGGCCTTGCAAAAGCGCTCGGCGAAGGCGTCGAGGTACATCTCCTTCACGGCAGACAGGCCATGAGCCATGACGATTGCTGGCCGTTTCTCCTTTTTTTTCATCCCGTCGGGCACATAGAGCCAACCGGCGAGCTCGAGCCCGCAGCTGGGGATGGTGACGTCGTGACGCATGGCACCCTCTTTCCTGATGTGGACGGACGGGGAGAGCTTATGGCGGCGAGATCCCATCGCGCCAGTCCGGGTTCCGGATTCGGTGGAGGATGCGCACGGCCCCGCCGAGCGGTCGACTAACATCGCCGCCTGATGACTACCTCTCGTGAACGTGTTTTCTCGGGTGTCCAGCCCACCGGCGTGCCCCATCTCGGCAACCTGCTCGGCGCCTTTCGCCACTGGGTTGCCGATCAAGAAACCCATGACTGCATCTACTGCGTGGTCGATCTCCACTCGATCACGGTGCCCTACGAACCGGCTGAGCTACGCGAGGCCTCTCGTGCAATGGCCACGTCGCTCATGGCCATCGGGATCGACCCCGACCGCAGCATCCTGTTCATCCAGAGCCAGGTGCGCGAACACACCGAGCTGGCATGGATCCTGAACTGCATCGCCACGTTCGGCGAGGTGAGACGCATGACGCAGTTCAAGGAGAAAAGCGGTGGGCAGGAGTCGGTCAGCGTCGGTCTGTTCGACTACCCGGTGCTTCAGGCAGCTGACGTGTTGCTCTACAACGCCCACCGTGTGCCGGTGGGTGACGATCAGCGGCAGCACTTGGAGCTGATGCGCGACATCGCCGTCCGCTTCAACGGGCGGTTTGGTGACACGTTTGTGGTGCCCGAGGCGTCCATCCCGCGAGTGGGTGCCCGCATCATGGACCTTCAGGAGCCCACGAAGAAGATGTCCAAGACCGGCGGCACCGAGCTCGGCACGATCTGGCTCAATGATGAGCCGGGCCGACTCAAGAAGAAGATCATGGGCGCCGTCACCGACTCCGGGTCGGAGGTGCGCGCAGGTGACGACAAGCCGGGCGTCACGGCCTTGCTCGAGATCATGGCGGCCGTGACCGAGACCTCCATCGCTGACCTTGAGACCCAATACGCCGATGCCCAGTACGGAACGTTCAAGAAGGACGTGCTCGAGGCGGTCGTGGGCTTCCTCGGGCCGATCCAGGCGCGGCACGCCGAGTTGGCGGCCGACCCGGCGGAGGTGGAGCGTGCGATCGCCGCGTCCGCCGATCGTGCTCGCGAGATTGCCAGCCAGACGATGGTGACGGTTCGGCGCACTATCGGCGTGTTCGGAGCCTGACGCCGCCCGTCACCACAGTCACCCGTCTCTCACCTCAGAACGGCCTGCAGGGCGCTGTGCCAGTGCGGATCACGGACCTCGCCTTTCAGTTGATCGGGTCGAAGATGCTCACGCGGTTTGCGCCGGTGGATTGGGTGATCCCCGTTCGCCAGGCGACGACGGCCCACGACCCACGTGCGCTGATCTCGGGGGCCGCGGAGGACGCCGCATTGCCGGCATCCAGGGCCAGCTGAGTTCGTGTCCACGGCCCGGTGCTCACGCGGCGTGCAACCTGCACTGCATGGCCACTGCCGGTGATGGGGCCGGTTCCCGGGGCGAGGCTCATCCACGCGACCCACGTGACGGTCTTCGCCATCGTGACCGAAACGGGGAGGAACGTTTTCCCGGGGTTGCCCAGGGCGATACGGCCCGGCTGAGACCAGAACGACCCGAGTGCGGCGCGGCGGGAAGCGAACACGGTGCTCGGGCCGTTGAGGCTGGGCTGGTCCCTCCAAGCGATCGTGGCGGTGCCGTTCAGGGCCATGGCCACGTCGAAGCCCCGGCCCCATCGCCCAGGAATCGAGATGAGCCGAACGCCGGGCGTCCGGAGAGACGCACGTGGAGTCAGGAACGCGGCGCGAACGACGGTGCGTCCGGCGGCGCGGCCTTCCCATGCGATGACGCCGCGTCCGGCCGCGTCGGTGCCGACTCCCACGGTGCGAGCAAAGCCATATGTGATCGTGGTTTCGTTGACGAGGACAGCGTTTCCGGGCGCAATAAGCCGCGTGGGGGTAACGAACGCTGCGGTGGCCGTGTCGAACCGCCGGGCTTTGACGCGACCCTGGTTGTCGATCCAGCCGATCACGGCACGGCCTGCCGGGTCGACGGCCACCGACGCCTCGCGGACGTTGCCGCCACCGAAGCTCGCCGCCGACCAGGTCGATGCTGAGGCGCGCTTGTGGAGGATCTGGCCGTCGCTGGTGACGAGAACGATGTCACCGGGGATGTTCTGCGCGCTGCGCATCTGGCCGGTGATGCCCGTCGCGATCTCGGTCGGCGGCGTGTAGGTCACACCATCGCCGGAGGTCGCGACATGGACCGTTCCTGCCGCCGGGCGTTGCCAGACGACCACCGGGCCGGCGGCGGTGATGTGCGGGAGCAGGTGGCGTGCATCGACACGGCCGGGTGTTGGTGGGGCTGTCGGGGCAGGAAACGCCGGGGCGAGCGGGTCGACGTAGACGCCCGTTGCGAACGCGCCTCCCACGGGCCGGTATGACGCGCGGACGACGCTGGGGGTGATGCCGCCCAGCGACGTGGCGGTCCAGCCGGCGACCGCTGCCCCCTGAGGGGTGACCTCGACGCCGACGGCGCTTCCACTGTCGGTGCTGTCTCCCAGCTCGACCGGCGGGCTCCACGCCCCCATCGCGAACCCGGGGGTGATCACGATCCCGATCGCTGCCAGCGCAACGCCCAACGGCATGTGGCGGCGCGAGAATGGTGTGTTACCCGGACCCCGACGATGTGACTTCACTGCTCCCCCTGGCCTCTCGGTTGGTGACGTGTTGCTACGCATTCGTCCGACAACAATGCGGTTAGGCCCATCTGGTACCTGCCGGTGAACCGTCATTTTGGCCCGACGAGTGTAACCGCGTGCGCCACGTGTGACATCGGTGAGGTCCACACATCTCCGCGTCGCCAATACGTGAGGTCGGGAGCCTCAGTCCGCCGATGACGTCGACGGTCGACGAACCGAAAAATCGCGACGACCCCGCTTTTCCACGGTGGGCTTCGCAGATGGAAACGGCGCGGCGCACCCTCGGCCTTGTGGGAGCCTGACGCCGCCCGCGACCACAGGTATCCTCGACGTTAATGGCAGTAGCTGACCCGCTCCAACAGGACGTCGACCTCGACCTCTTCCATGGCCCCTTCGACCTGCTGCTCACGCTGGTCATTCGTGAGGAAGTGGATCTGTTCGAGCTGCCGTTGGCCGAGCTCATCATCCTTGGCCTTGGGCGAGACGGCAGGGGAGAAGTGGGATCCCCCAACCACCAGTGAACTTGTTGTTGTGCTGGCCGCCGTGGCCGAACTCAAGGCACGTCGCCTCCTGGGGGAGCCGGAGGAGGACGAGCCCGATCCCGATGCCGCCGACGCCCGCGAACGCTTGGCCGCCCGCCTTCTGGCCTACGCGCCGTTCCAAGCCGCCGCCCGTTGGCTCGCGCAACGCAATGAGGACACCGCGGGGCATCGCTACCGACGCGTTCCGTTGGGAGTCGGCGCCGCGCCCGAACCGCCTCCCGGGGATCCGCGAGAACTCGCCGATGCTCTGCAGCGCGTGGTGAACGCCAAACCCGAGCCGTCGCTGGCCCATATGGGTGTCGTGCGGGTGCCGATGCCGGAACTGCTGCGACGACTTCGCCAGGCGCTCACTTTTGCACGCAACGTGAGCTTCGAGGCGATGGTGAACGGACGCAGCCGCCTCGAGGAGGCGATGACGCTGCTCGCCGCGCTGGAACTGGTCCGGGCGGGAGAGGTGACGCTCACTCAGGACGTTCCGTTTGGCGACATCACCATCACGCGCCCATGAGCGAGACCTCCCGGAGCTTCGAAGCTCTGCTGTTTCTGAGCCCGGAACCGCTGCCGCTTGCCCTGCTCGCCGAGCTGGTCGAGGTGAGCGAGGAGGATGCCCTGCTGGCCCTGGACGAGCTTGCCGAGCGTCACGACGGCGCAGGTGGGCTCGAGGTGGCTCAGATCGCCGGCGGCTATGTGTTGCGCACCCACGCAGATCTCGAAGAGGTCTGTGACCGCTTGCGGGAACGTCCGCCGGAGGATCGCCTCTCCCCGGCGGCACTCGAGACCCTCGCCGTGGTGGCCTACATGGAGCCCGTTAGTCGCCCCGACATCGGGCGCCTCCGTGGCGTGTCGGTGGATTCCACGGTGGCGAACCTTGTTGAGCGAGGCCTGCTAGAGGAGGCCGGCCGCACCAGTTCCGGTGCGATGCGCTACCGCACCACGCGATCGTTTCAGAAGCGCTTTGGGCTGCGTGATCAGCGCGACTTGCCGCCCATCGAGCGGTTTGAGCTGAGTGGGGACGCGGCGGAGGATCTGCGTCGTCGTCTGATCGAGGCCGGTCATCTGCCCGCCGACCCGGAGCCGGCGCCCATTGTTGCCGTCCCGGATCCGGACGGTGACGACAGCGACCCCGCCGGCGCATGAGGGTTCAGCGTGCTCTCGCCCTGGCGGGTGTCGCGAGCCGTCGGGCCGCCGAGCAAATGGTCATGGACGGTCGCGTCACCATTAACGGTGATGTGGCAACCATCGGCCAGGCCGTCTCCGACGACGATGTGCTCACCGTCGACGGCAAACAGGTGCAGGCCGAAGTCACCCAGACCTACCTGCTTCACAAGGGCATTGGGGCCGTCTCGACCGCGAGTGATCCGGAGGGGCGAGCAACGGTTCTGGAAGGCCTTCCCACCGATGTGCGCCTCTACCCGGTGGGGCGACTCGACATGAACACCACCGGCGCCATCCTCATCACTAACGACGGGGATCTGGCCCATCGGCTCATGCATCCGCGGTACAAGGTGCCGAAGGTCTATGAGGCGCTCGTGACGGGTCGCGTCTCGGCCGAGGGGGTACGGCGTTTGCGCGACGGTGTGGAGCTCGACGACGGGATGACGCACCCGGCCAAGGCGGAGCGCATGGAGCGTCTGCATCCGCGGGCCACCTGGCTTCGGATCGAGATCACCGAGGGTCGCAACCGGCAGGTGCGGCGTATGTGTGAGGCGATTGGTCATCCCGCGGAGAAGCTCCACCGTTCGCGTTACGCCGGTCTCGGTTTGGGGTCGCTCAGTGCCGGTGAGTGGCGCACGGTGACGGCCTCCGAGCTTGAGCGCTTGGGACGTTTGGTGGGCCTCAGTCGATGAGCGACCTGATCTTGCGTGCGGTCCGCGGTGCCATCACCATCGACCGCGATAGCAGCGACGATATCCACCGGGGCACGACAGAGCTCTTGTCCGCGCTGTTGCAACGCAACGAGTTGGGACACGACGACCTCGTGTCGATCATCTTTACGACCACCCATGACCTGGTTGCCGATTTCCCAGCGGTGGCGGCGCGCACCCTGGGGCTGTCGAACGTTCCGCTTCTGTGTACCCAGGAGATCCCGGTGGTGGGGTCGATGCCACGCTGCATTCGTGTGCTGGTGCACTGTTATGCGCCGCGTGAGCGCGTCATCCACCACGTCTACCTGCGTGAAGCGCGCCAGTTGAGGACCGACCTCCCGGAATAGGCGGGGAGTGGTTCGTGGGGAACGGCCCAGGGCATCGGATCTGGTGACCACGACATATGGTGAATGCATGGCTTCACATCCACGTCAGTCACGCGTGTTCATCTTTGTGGCACTCGCCTTGGCATCAGCGTTCATGGTGGCGATGCACGCCGTTCGACCCTGGATTGTCTCCGGCGTCAGCCAGGACTGGTTGGTCTTCAACCTCGTCTTGGCATGGATCCCCTTCGTTCTGTCGCTGGTGGTGTACGACCGGGTCAAGGCGGGCCGGCGTGGCGCTGCAACGGTGGCCATTGGCGGTGCTTGGCTGTTGTTTCTCCCAAACGCGCCGTACATCGTGACCGACCTGATCCACCTCCCCGAATGGGGTGGCGAGCCGTTGTGGTATGACGCGACCATGTACATCGGCTTCGCCTGGACCGGGCTGATGCTCGGCTTGGTGTCGCTCTATCTGGTCCAGTGCGCGGTCCGCGCGACCTGGGGGGCAACAGCCGGGTGGGCGGTGGTGACCGGCTCGGCCATGCTCACGGGTGTGGGCATCTACTTGGGCCGGTTTCTCCGTTGGAATAGTTGGGATGCCCTCACCCAACCAATGGCTGTCCTCCGTGACCTCGCACAGATCGTGCTCAACCCCCTCGGCGCCCCAGCCGTAATCACGACGCTCTTCGCGATGTTCTTTGCCGTGATGTACCTCGCCATGTACGCGTTTGCGGAGTTGAGGGCGGATCGCGCGCTCTAAGGGTTGTGCGGGTCGGCTCCTGGTGATTCGTTCGCGATGACCCTGCTGGCGGCCTGGCGGCACAATGCGCGTCCGGCGTGACCTCACGTTCTTACTCGTCTGGGGTCGCAAAAAGTCTGTGAGATTCATATGGGGTCGCTTCAGGCCGCCAATCGAACCGCCGATATCTGGAACAGCGGGGTTGATCGATTGAGCCCGTGCACTCCCCCACGACGGGCGACGCGAACGTGAGCGCAAGAGACACACAGGTGGTGGATCGACACGGTGCGGAGACACCGGTGTCGACTCTGTCCTACGTCGATGAGCCCGGCATCGTCTGGCCAGATGCCCTTGCGGTGACAATCGAGATGGCGAAGACGCACGAGGAGCTTTCGCGGGGGCTTCGGGATCTCGAGTACATGTCGTTGTGGGACAACCGCTCCACCGAGCTGCTGGCGGCAAACGCCGAGCGGAGAGCTACTGAGCGCGGTTGGCGCGACCTCGCGATGTACGCCCGGCTGGTTGGCGCGAGCGGAGATCTGAGTGCCTCTGACCTCGTTCGGGTTGCCGCAATTTCGCGCGAGGTGAATGCCTGGGGAATTGAGAATGCGCACGAATACCTCATCGGGCGCAGTCACAGTGTGCTGTGCAAGGTGTTTCGGAACATTGGCGACAACGCCGAGTCACTCGCCCACGCCGTTGAGGCGATGCGCCACACAACAGACGGTGCCGCGCAGTGGGTTCGCGTGATCCACATCTCCTGGCTGGCCGTGGCGCTGGCCAGCAACCAGCTTCACGACGAAAGTCGCGAACGCTTTCAGGCCTCGATCGAGCTTGCGGCCGACGCGGGCGATGACGCGTTGCGGTTTCTCGTGCTCAACAACTTTGCCTACAGCATGTACGCCATCGGCGATCGTGAGGCGGCAATCGCTGCGGCAGAAAAGATGCGTGAGCTGCGCGAGGTGTCCGATGTACCGATGTTCTTGGAGGCATGGGACACGCTGGCCCGAATCGAAATGCTGGACGGCAACTACGCCGCAGCGAGCGCTCTGCTGCGCCCGGCAATGATCGACGCTGTCGAGACCATGACGACGGAAGCTGACTCCGTTCCGATGTGCCGACTCACCCTCGCTGAGTGTGAGCGGTTTCAGGGGGACCTTGAAGCGGCGCAAGCCTCTCTGGATGCCTGCGTGGCCGTTGCGACCGAACGCGGGCTGCCACAGGTGGTGATGGAGGTCATGGAGGAACAGGCCCGCCTATTCGCCGCCCAAGGCATGTACCGGGAGGCCTATGAGGAGCTTCAGCGATGCCACGTTGAGATGGTCGCGCTGCAAGACAGCGAGCAGGAGGTGCGAGCACACGTGGTTCTCGCCGTGCACGTCAACGAGGAAACACGTCGGGCACGCGACCAGTTCGAGGATCTGTCGCTGAGTGATTCGCTCACCGGCTTGCGTAACCGCCGCTTCGTCGACGAGGCCCTTCCCGCCGCTCTGGCGGCTGCCGCGCATGCGCACGAGCCGATCTCCGTGGCCATTCTCGACATCGATCATTTCAAGCAGGTGAATGACATCCTCTCCCACGAGACCGGGGACGAGGTGCTCATAGCGCTTGCCCAACTGCTTCGTGACAACACGGATGAGCACACGAAGATCGCCCGCCTCGGCGGTGAGGAATTCCTGCTCATCATGCCTCGCACGGACGCGTCTGCGGCCGTCGCCGAATGCGAGCGGGTGCGAATGGCGGTGGGCGGTCACACGTGGGATTCCGTCACCGGTGACCTGCCCGTTACGGTCAGCGTCGGCATTGCCACGGTCGCCGGCGACGAGGTCGTCGCATCGTCGGCTGTGCTCTCGTCGGCCGACCGTCATCTTTACCTCGCAAAACGCGCGGGGCGGAACCAAAGCTCCTCGTCGCTCGCCACGTCCTGAGCGCCAACGACGCGATTCGTTCGCGCGCCGTGGCACCGGCGAGCGGGCCGCCGCGGTCCGCTCGCCGAGTGATCACTGTCGTGTCAGCTAACGCCCGCCGGTGAACGTCACGAGCGCAGCCCGCCCAGCATCTCCGTCCGGGTGGACGCCGAGGAGCGGGCCGACACCGCGCGCAGAGACGTGAGCTCCTGCACCCTCGGCTCCGGTAGCAAAGCAGTGGGTCCGATGCGTCATGGCGGGTCTCCTTCACGCCAGCTAACCACTGTGTCCATGAGCGGTTCCCCAAAAGCCCTCGGGCCCCCCAGCCGAAACCACCCGGGGCCTCAGCCATGAGAAAAACGCGGCTGTGCGAGAATGCCGGGTTCATGCCGCTTCGGGTTTCACCGCGCCTTGCCGCGATCCATCTGTACGAGCCGGGTCTCACGACCGCGGAGGTCCTCGCACGGTACGGGTTGGACTCGGCCGTGAAGTTGGCGTCGAACGAGAGCCCGTTTCAACCGCTTCCCGAGGTGGAAGCCGTTGTTCGGGGTGCTGTGAGTGCCCTCAATCGCTACCCCGATGCCTACGCCCGCGCGCTTCGCGGCGCGCTGGCCGAGCGACACAACGTGGACATCGAGCAGGTTGTGGTCGGCAACGGCTCCTGCGAGTTGATCCTCTACGCCGGGCAGGCGCTGCTCGACGTCGGCACCACGGTGGTGCATGCAGACCCATCGTTTGCCATCTATCCGCACCTGGCCGTTGCCAGTGGGGCGGAGGCCGTCACGGTTCCGCTGGCTCCCGATGGGGGGCACGACTTGGACGCCATGGCCGCAGCGATTGATGAGCGCACGCGCCTCGTGTTGGTGTGTAACCCCAACAACCCCACCGGCGTGTACCGCAGCGCCGACGCCATCGAAGCCTTCCTCAACCTCATCCCCGATGACGTCGCGGTGCTGGTGGACGAGGCGTATTACGACTTCGTCGACTCGTCCGACGCGGGCCGCGTGATGTCGATGTCGCGTGAGCGCACCAACGTTCTGGTGACCCGCACGTTCAGCAAAGCTCATGGGCTCTGCGCCCTTCGCGTGGGCTACGGCGTCGGCAGCCGCGAGTGGGCGGCCGCAATCGAGAAGGTGCGCCAGCCGTTCAACACCAACGCGTTGGCTCAGGCCGCAGCGTGCGAGAGCCTGCGCCACCCGGGGGCCATCGAGCGGCGGGTGGGGGAGACACGGCGTGAACGTGAGCGCGTCTCCGTCGCGCTCACGGAAATGCGCGTACCCTTTACGCAGAGCCAAACCAACTTTATCCTGCTCGAAGCGAACTCCGGACCGGTCGGGGACGTGTCGGTCCATGACGAACTTTTGCGCCGCGGCGTGATCGCACGTGACGGAGCGGCGCTGGGAGTTCCGGGAAGTATCCGGGTCACGATCGGGGCCCCGAGTGAAAATGACGCCTTCTTGGCCGCGCTTGGCCAGGTGATGGCGATGTCCATGTCGAAGCGGACCTAGGATGGCATACGGAATGATGATCGTGATGCAAGAGGGCGCGACTGAGGAGCAAATCAGTCACGTCATCGAACGAATCGAAGCGGCGGGCGCCAAGGCGCACGTGTCGCGGGGCGAGTTTCTCACGGTGATTGGCGCCATCGGCGACGACCGTGAGCTGGTCGCAACCATGGCCCTGGAAGGCGAGCCGGGTGTCGAGAAGGTCGTCCCCATCCTGAAGCCGTTCAAGCTTGTGTCACGAGACTTCCAGCAGCACGACCGGGTTCTTGATATTGCGGGACGTAAGATTGGTGGCAACAACTTCTGCCTGATCGCGGGGCCGTGCACCGTCGAGACGCGTGAGCAGACCATGGAGACCGCCCGCGTCTGTAAAGCGGCGGGCGCCACGATGCTTCGCGGTGGCGCGTTCAAACCGCGTAGCTCGCCGTACACCTTTCAGGGACTCGGTAAACCGGCTTTGGACATCCTGGCAGAGGCTCGAGAGGAGACGGGGCTGCCGATCGTGACCGAGTGCATGGACATCCGCCAGCTCGACGATGTGCTCGCCGTGGCCGACGTCATTCAGCTTGGCGCGCGCAACATGCAGAACTTCGACCTTCTGAGCGAGGTCGGAAAGTCGGGCAGAGCGGTGCTGCTGAAGCGTGGCCTGTCGAACACCATCGAGGAATGGCTGCTTTCGGCCGAGTACATCGCGAAGGAAGGCAACGACCAGATCATCCTGTGCGAGCGCGGGATCCGTACCTTCGAGACCGCCACCCGGTCAACGCTTGACATCTCTGCCGTTCCGGTGGCAAAAGGCCTTACCAGCCTGCCGGTGATGGTGGATCCGTCACATGCAGCGGGAAAGCGCGACTGGATCCTGCCGATGGCCCGCGCTGCCGTCGTGGCCGGTGCCGACGGGCTTATCGTCGAGGTACACCCCTCGCCGGAGCATGCGTTGTGCGACGGCCCGCAGGCTCTTCATGCCGATCGTTTCGGTGCCTGGGTCGAGGATGTGCGTCGCTGTGTGGATCTGATGGGCAAGGTCATCGCCGGGGGCGAGGCTGTGCCCGCCGGGGTCGCTGGGTAATCGCCGCTACACCGGCGGCCCGGTTGCGGTCGTCGGTGTCGGCGTGATTGGCGGCTCGCTGGGCCTCGCCCTGCAGTCACGCGCCGGGGTGACGGAGGTGCGCGGGTTCGATCCCGACCCGGATGCCCTCGCGGCGGCGCAGGAGCTGGGAGCCATCACCATCGCGTGCGAGTCGTTGGAGGAAGCCGTGTTGGGGGCGTCGGTTGTGGTGGTTGCCGCACCGGTGGGGTCCATCGGTGCGCTGGCCACGGCCGCGATAGCCGCCACCGACGACGACTGCGTCGTGACTGACGTCGGCTCGACGAAAGCGATTGTGATCGACGCCCTGTCCGACGGCGAGCGCGAGCGGTTCATCGGAGGGCACCCCATCTGTGGGTCGGAACGCGGCGGAGTGGCCCATTCCCGTGAGGATCTGTTCGAGGGGGCCACGTACTTCCTCACTCCATCACCGCAGACCCGCCCGGAATTGTACGAGCGTCTTCATGCGTTGGTGAGCGCCATCGGGGCGCGGCCGTCGGCCATCGATGCGCAGGTGCATGACCGCATCCTGGCGCTGGTGTCACACTTGCCGCACGTTGTCGCGTCGAGCCTGATTCACCAGGCCGCGGCAACCGCACCCCAAGGGCGCGAGGCGCTTCGCAGCGCCGGGCCGTCGTTTACCGATCTCACCCGGGTGGCGGGGGCGAATCCACCGCTGTGGGCCGACATCCTCCTGGCCAATCGTGAGGCCGTGGCCGATGCCATCGCGGACCAGGTGGGGCGCCTCACCGAGGTGGAGCGCGCGGTGCGCGTCGGCAATCGCGACTGGGTGGAGGCCTTCATGGCTGATGCGGCGGCGGGCCGTGCACGACTTCGTGAGAGCCCGGATGCGGTGGAGGCGCCGTGGCGTGTGGTGGTGGAGATGCCGAACCGTCCGGGTGTCATCTCCGAGGTGGCGACGATCTTGGGTCACGCGCACATCAACATCGAGGATCTGTCGTTGCGATCCGGCGCCGGGGTGGAGGCCGGTGAATTGAGCCTTGTGGTGACGGGGCCAGCCGTGGCCGCGCGTGCGGCAGACCTGGTTCGTAGCCGGGGCTACAGCGCCCACATCGAGGCGGTGGAGTAGTCCGGCTCGGGTTTTCTGGTCGCTTAACGAGCCAGGGGCCCCCTCACAGGAGCCCCTGGTCCTGTCGTTCGGCTCGGTCTCGTCTCACAGCCCGAAGGCCGTTCCTCGATTCCGATGTCAATGTCGTCGCCCTCCCGAGGGAGAAACTCAAACGTCAACACCGTCTGACAGGAGGAATACTGCTCCCTTTGCACCTTCGATACAAGTGGTGCAAACCCCCGAATGTCGCTCTGAGCGAGGATCCGGCGCCGGGGCGAAATACGGTGTGAGCGACATTCGGCCTGAGCACAGGCAAAAAGAAGGCCCGGGTGGTTCGTGCGAAGAACCGGCCCCGGGCCCCGGTGGCAGCACTGGTGTGGCGAGGGGCGCTTTGCCCAACTCCTTCCAGCTGCCGCTGCGCATGGAAGGTGCGCCCCTAGCTACTGCCACCTCTACTGGACTTATTCAAAACAGACCACCTCCTTTCCGTAGTGAGGAAAATGTAGCTCGCTTCGCGGGGGAAAACCAGGGGTTTGCGAGGTCGATTGCGACGGTGACCGGCGTCTCCCTGCGACGTCCCGATTGCGTCCCCCCAAGGAGGTTCACCGGGAACACGCTCGGAGTGCCCGATCGGTCTCGCCGAGTGGGTGTGTCGCACGCGTGCTCCCGGGCTGTCGTCGGGGCCGGCCTGGTGAGGTGACGAAACCGCCGCCCGTGTGACGGGCGGGACACACGCGGGGTCGCCTCGGCGAACGATGCTGGGGCTCCGCGGTCCTACCGTCAGGCCATCGATCAGGACCAGAGGAGGACTCATGGGAACCACCATCGCAACACACACCCGTCGTCGCAGCTTTGTGGTCGCGGCCCTGCTCATCGGTGCTGCCATCGGCGCCGCCCATGCCGCGGCCACGACGCTCCCGCCCGAGGTTGCCGTTCCGGTTGGCGATCTTCCGTCTCGTGTTGCGGACCCTCCGGCGACGACGACCGCGCACTCGGCGATCGAACTCGCCACCCTGCTGCAGTCGCCCTACACGGGTCGGATCGTCATTCCCGCAGACGCCGATTGGCGCATGGAGAACCCCTGCGGTGCGTTCGACGAGTTCGGCCGTTGTGTTGTGACTCCGCTCAAGGAGATCGCGGGCGTTCGACCCGGGGCGCGCGGTTCATCGGCAACGTTGCCGTGCACAAACGACGCGTTCTCCGCCGTGCGCTTGAAGGGCGGCAGCGATGGCAGCCTGGTGCCCCCGCTTCCTCCGAAGTTCAACCTCACGCTCCAGGGAAACCGGTACGACACCGATTACTCGACGGAGATCGCGTCGGGCGACTTCGACGGCGACGGCCGCACCGACGTGTTCGTCGGGAACGGCACCGCATGGTTCTTCTCACGCGGTGGGAGCGAGCCGTGGGAGTACCTGCGACCCGTCGAACAAACGCGTGCGCGAGCTCGGCTTCGCCGACGTCGACAACGACGGAAAGACGGATGTCCTCTACCGGGACGGCGCCGGTAACCTCGGCTACGTCGCGAGCGGGTCGGCCGCCGACCTGACGCCGTTCACCACGCTGCCCGTCCCGATCTCGGACCTTCGCAGCGGCGACTTCGACGGTGACGGCCGCACTGACCTGTTCCACACCGCCGGCGGTTAGTGGTGGGTGTGGTACGGCAGCGTCCGCGTGTGGACGACTGTGCAGACCTCATCCACGTCGGTTCGGGATCTGCTGTTTGGTGAGTTCGACGACATCAAAGGGACCGACGTCGCCGCGGTCACCAACCGGGAATGGGTGATCTCCAGTGCCGCGACCGGTCAGTGGACACGACTGAACGCCAAGCTCACAAACAGCTTCCGCGGCGCGGTTGCCGCCGACTTCGACGGCAACGGACAAACCGACATCGCCGTCAGCTCCGGCGGTAAGTGGCGCTTCAGTGCCGACGGCCGCGCTCCATCGGCTGTTCTGCGGAACAGTCGCGAGACGATCGACAAGCCCCTCATCGGTCGCTTCGACGGTGGCACGAAGGCGATGGCAATCCGCTTCGAGATCCGCGCCAGCGTCAACCCCATCGGCGAGCGCCTCGTCATCTGGCGCGGGCTGGGACGCAGCAGCTCGTTCGTTGCCCACTCCCGTCAGAACATGCGGTAACGCCACGCTGGGGAGCGCTCCCTCGAGGGCGCTCCCCAGCGTATGCGTGGGGAGGTGGGAGCGCCTGCGCTTGGGCGGCTACGGACGGGCTGGCGCAATGCGGTGGTCATCCGGCAACAGTCCAGTGACGCGGCACCACGGCGGGAGTAGCTTCTGCTCGAATTCGTCCCGATGAAAGACGAGGGAGGCGACATGCGGCGCGAGTGGATCGGCAAGCTGGCAGCGGCACTCACCGGGGCGGTCGCGCTTGGGGCGTCGGGGTCGACGGCGATCGGGTTCACACAGAACCCGGCGACGGTGTACGTCAACGAGATCCACTACGACAACTCCGGCGCCGATGTGGGTGAGGTCATCGAGGTCGCCGGCCCCGCCGGTACCGACCTCACGGGCTGGAGGGTGGTCCTCTACAACGGCTCGGGTGGGGTGGTCTACGACGACGATCCACTTGCCGGGCCGATCCCCGACCAGGCCGCCGGGATGGGAGCCGTCTCGCTCACCTACCCTGCCAACGGCCTTCAGAACGGGGCGCCGGACGGCGTTGCCCTGGTCGACCCGGCCGGGACGGTCGTTCAGTTCCTGAGCTACGAGGGGTCGTTCGCCGCGACCGCCGGCCCCGCGAACGGCCTCACGAGCAGCGACATCGGCGTCACGGAGGCCGGTACGGAGGCGGCGGGGACATCGCTCCGTCTCAGCGGGACGGGTCGCGCCTACCAGGACTTCGCGTGGCAGCCGTCGGCCACGGCCAGCTTCGGCGCCCCGAACGACGGGCAGACCTTCACCGTGGCCGGCGCGGATCAGGCCCCGACCGTCTCATCGACGGCCCCGGCCGACGGCGCCACCGGCGTCGCTGCCGACGCAAACATCACGATCGCGTTCAGCGAACCGGTTGACGTGACCGGCGACGTGAACACGCTCACATGTAGCCAGAGCGGTGTCGTCGCGACCGCGGCGAACGGTGGACCCGTGACGTTTACGCTCGACCCGGCCACCGACCTTGCCACCGGCGAGACGTGCACCCTCACCATCGTCGCCGCGCGGGTCAACGATCAGGACGCCATCGATCCACCTGACGTGATGAGCGCCGACCGCACGATCGGCTTCACCGTCGCCGCTCCGGCGTGTTCGGCGCCCGACACGGCGATCGGAGCCGTGCAAGGCCAAGGTTCGGCTGCCGCGGTCACCGGCCCGGTGACCGTGCAGGGCGTTGTGGTGAGTGACACCGAAGGACCCGCTCCCACGCTGCGTGGTTTCTCTCTGCAGGACGCGGGCGACGGCGACCCGCTCACCTCCGACGCCATCTTCGTCTTCACCAGCAGCGTCGACTCCGTCGCGCTCGGCCACACCGTCCAGGTACACGGCGTCGCCGCGGAGTTCCAGGACCAGACCCAGCTCGCCGGCGCGCTCGTGATCGAGCGGTGCGATGCCCAACCGGCGCCACGACCCGCGGCTGTCGAGCTTCCGGTGCCGGCGCCGGTCGGGGGCGTCCCGTATCTCGAGCGCTACGAGGGAATGCTCGTGCGGTTCCCGCAGACCCTGACCGTGACCGAGCACTTCCAGCTTGGGCGCTTCGGGCAGGTCGTGGTCTCCTCGGGCGGGCGTCTACCGCAGCCAACCCAGGTGGCCACACCGGGCGACGCGGCGCGGGCGGTGCAGGCCGCCAACGACCTCAACCGCCTCATCGTCGACGACCCGCTGCAAAGCCAGAACCCGGACCCGATTCTGTTCGGTCGCCTCGGCAATCCACTCTCCGCCACGAACACGCTGCGCGGCGGCGACACGGTCGCCGACCTAACAGGCGTGCTCACCTACACCTGGGCGGGCAACGCCGCGAGCGGCAACGCGTATCGCCTGCGCCCCGTCGGCGCCCTTACCCCCTCCGGTCCGGGCGGCCCGCCGTCGTTCGCGCCGACGAACCCGCGGCCCTCCGGACCTCCGGCCGTGGGCGGAAAACTGAAGGTCGCGAGCTTCAACGTCCTCAACTACTTCCTCACACTCGACGACAACACGCCACGGTGCGGACCCGCCGGGTTCGCTCAGGAGTGTCGTGGAGCCGAGTCGGCCGCCGAGTTTCAGCGCCAGCGCGACAAGCTGCTCGGCGCCCTCGAACGGCTCGACGGCGACGTCGTGGGGTTGATCGAGCTGGAGAACACCCCCGGGGTGGATCCGCTCGGCGACATCGTCGCCGGTCTCAACGCCCGGGTCGGCACTGCGCGGTACGCGGCAGTCGACACCGGCGTGGTCGGCACCGACACGATCCGGGTGGGCGTGCTGTACGACCAGACGGTCGTTGCCCCGGTCGGCGCGTTCGCGACGCTCACGTCCGCTGTCGACCCTCGGTTCGAGGACAACCGCAACCGGCCGGTCGTTGCTCAGACGTTCCGCGACCTCGCCACAGGCGGACGCCTCACCATCGCCGTGGCCCACCTGAAGTCGAAGGGCGCGTCCGAGCTCGGCGAGCCGGGCTCTGTGTGCCTGGACATCGACCCGGCCAACGACGTGCCGGACTGCGACCGCGGCGACGGTCAGGGGTATTGGAACGCGAGCCGCACCAGGGCGGCCCAGGCGACTGCCACATGGCTCGCCGCGGACCCAACCGGCTCCGGCGACGCCGACATCGCGATCGTGGGGGACCTCAACGCGTATGCGAAGGAGGACCCGGTCACCACCCTTGCTCGTGCCGGCTACGTCGACACCGTCCCGACCGACCCGGCCACGGGTGGCTACTCGTTCGCGTTCGACGGCCAGTGGGGCTCGTTGGACCACGCGCTCGCCACCCCGTCGCTCGCCGCCCAGGTCACCGGCGGCGGGGAGTTCCACATCAACGCCGACGAGCCGAGCGTTCTCGACTACAACACCAACTTCAAGAGCCCCGGCCAGCTCACGCAGCTCTACGCGCCCGACGAGTTCCGCACCGCCGACCACGACCCGCTCGTGGTCGGCGCAACGCCGCGCGCTCCGTACCCGACACGGTGGCTGTTCCCGCCGGTCGCGCAGCCGCCCACGGTCACCCGCGTCCGGGCCGGGCTGCCGCTGCCGCTCACCTTCAGCCTCGGCGGTTTCCGCGGGCTTGGCGTGTTTGCCGGCGGCTCACCACGGTGGGAGGTCGCCTCGTGTTCGGCTCCGGCGCCCACCGGCGAGCTCGTGGCGCCGGCCCGACCCTTCGCCGGGACGACGCTGCGGTACGTCCGGCGGGTTGACCTCTACACCTCTCTGGTCGAGACCCGGCGGGAGTGGGCGGGCCGTTGCCTGGCCCTCAACGTCCAGCTCGACGACACCACGGTTCGTCGGGCCTACGTGCAGTTCGTGCGGTAGGCCCGCAAACCATGGGACGCCTGTCGCTCAGGCGGGGTGCAGCCGGTCGGCGTGCGTTCCGTGGCCGGAATGCTCGACCGGCCCGGAGTCGATGCGAAACGGTGGGTACTCATCCGTCATCAGCGCGACGTATACGTACACGCGGTAGACCCAACGGTTCAGGCCCATGATGAAGTCGAACGGCTGCTGGAACGGGCGACCCGTAAACAGCAGGTAGACCATCGAGATCAACACGAGCACCGTGATCACGCCACCACCACCGCCCATGTGGGCGCCGCCGGCGAAGAGGCCGACGATCACGAGGTGGGGGATCGCGAGGAGCCAGGACTTCACGAGGACGAGGCCACGCGACAGCCGCTCCGGGTAATCACGCTGAACGTGGCCGGGTAGTCCGGGCACTCAGCGAGCGTGAACGGCGGGTAGCGGTCGGTGCCGTTGGCCCCGTAGCTGTAAAAGGCCACACGCCAGCTCCAACGCATGACCCCGACGTTGAAGTCGAAGATACCGCGGGGGTAGCGACCCGTGAACAGGATCGCGAACAGCGCGACGAGCGTCATGACGAAGGCGGCGATCCAGAGGAACAAAAGCACGATGATGTGGGGGATCAGGAGGATCCACTTGACGAGCCACAACCAGCGGGAGAGCTTCTCGTCGAGCCTGCCCTCCAGCTGCACGATGTCCGAATAGTTCTGCCTGTTACCCAATGTGTTCTCAGTCATGTCCCCATGCTCGGTCTCGGGGCGAAGGAAGGCATCCGGGCGGACACGGATGCGGAAGGCGGGATGTCCTGCCGTCCCTTGGTGGTGGACCGGCAAATGACCTCATCCCGGGCGGCACCGGACCGGAATGAGTCAGCTTCCCTGAGGATGGCGCAGCCGATGGACCGGTCCCCTCAAGCCGAGCGCACCCTGCCAGCCCGGACAAGGCGGTACACCGTGGTGCTCGATGCCGATGAGCATCGCGCCAGCCTGATCATGACGACGCCTGTTCACGCTCCTACTCGGTGCTCTGGAATGAGGAGCTGACGCCGCCTGTGAGGGCCGTCCCCGCCGGCGCCCGAATCGTGACGGGCAACGCCATAAAGTCGGCGCCCGCGCCGGCGAAGCGGGCGGACACGTCCGCGGATTCGACGTCCGAAAATGATGCCCGCCCGGTCCGTGGCGGTGCCGGGACCTGCCGCTCCGCCCATGGACGTCTGGCGGGGCTCGTCTCGACCTGGGGGACTGGGTGGGCCATTCGCTCGCGTCAACATGCGCCCTGGTCGGTTGACGAACGGTAGATTCCCCGCGCTACAGAGGCCACGGAGGTGGGGACGTGTGAACAACAACTTCACGCATGCGGGGTTCACCATCGGCATCGAGGAGGAGCTGATGATCCTCGATGGTGAGAGCCTCGACCTGGTCAATGGCATCGAACGGCTCCTTGGGCCGAGCGAGTTGGGCGAGGTCAAGCCGGAACTCATGGAGTCGGTTCTCGAGATCGCGACGGATCCGTGCATGACGATTGCCGAGGCAGAGGAGCAGATCCGCATGTTGCGACGCACCGTGCGTGAGCGGGCGGCCGAGCACGGTTACGCGATCGGCTCGGCCGGCACGCACCCGTTTGCGAAGTGGCAGGAGCAGCGCATCGTTGCCCGTCCCCGCTACCGCGACCTGATCGACTCGCTGCGGTTCGTCGCACGCCAAGAACTGATCTTCGGTCAGCATGTGCATGTCGGCGTGGACGATGCCGAGAAGGCGATCGCAGTATCGAACGGCATGCGTGTCCATCTGCCCGTGTTGCTTGCGCTCTCGGCCAACTCCCCGTTTTGGAGGGGCGCGGCCACGGGGCTCGTCTCCACGCGGATGCCGCTCTTCCGGGCGTTTCCGCGGGTCGGCGTCCCGCCGTACTACCGTGATTGGGACGACTACCAGCACCGGATCGGCTCGATGACCTCATCGGGCGTGATCCAGGATTACACCTACCTCTGGTACGACGTTCGACCACATCCGACGCTCGGGACCGTCGAGATTCGGGCGATGGACGCACAGACCCGCATCGAGCACACGATTGGTTTGGCGGCGTTCGTCCGGGCGCTCGTCCACCGAATCGTTGCGGAGTTCTCCCACGGTCATGCGCCCCCGGACCATCCGTATGAGATGCTCGACGAAAATCGCTGGCTTGCCGCGCGCCATGGCCTGCGGGGCGACCTCGTTGACCTGCCGTCGAACGAGCGCATCGCGACCAAGGAGCTGGTGCGACGTTTGCTGAACGAGATACGCGGGAACGCCCAAGACCTCGGCTGCGAGAGGGAGCTCGACGGGATCGTCGACCTCCTCGAGCGCGGCAACGGCGCTCATCGTCAGCTCATCGTCTACGAGGCAAATCAGGATATGCGCGAGCTCATGGCCGACATCGTCGAAGCCACAGGCGACGGCTGAGCCACAGGCCCGAACCGGAGCCGGTCACGGGTCGACCAGAGGTGCGGATGCGACCCAACTACGAGCCATACCCGCCGGGGAAAGTCCCGAGAGCCGAAGCGGGGACGGGAATCCCGGACCGCATCCGGCTGGACGCAAACTGCCCGTCTGGTCACCCATCAGTCAACCCACCACGAGCGACGCGGTCGGCGTCCTCTACGACAAGGGCCTCGTCGCACGGCAGCCGAGCCCGGGCGACGCCCGCGCGGCGGACCTCACCCTCACTGCCGCCGGCGCCGAGATCGCCCATCACATCGCGACGGAGCTCGCTCCGGTTCTGGCCGGCGACGACTCTACGAAACCGGGGTCAGATCACGGTCTCCGTCAAACCCAGCCTGGCTCAATGATGATCACGCCGCCGCACTTCGGGTACTTCTCACCGAGATCGGCCGACTTCAGCACGTCGGGATCATCACAATCAACCGCAGCTGCTTCACGTGCCACCACTACCGTCCGCCCCGCGCCCGCACCTCGGCCCACTGCCACCTCCTCGACCAACCCCTCACCGACCGCGACCTGCGCGTCGACTGCCCGGAACACAGCAGCCTGTCCTGAGATGTGAGTGCCCGGCGCGGACGCGCCACGTTCCACAGCCGAGATGGATCGTGTTTCCTGGCTTTGGTGTGGGCCTGCCGCTGGGGGGCGTGTTTGTCTGTCGGCGACAACGGATGTGGTAGCGGGCGCATGTCCCCCAATGGTGTCCCCCAACGGTGACAGGGACTTATTGGGACACGCCCGGGCTCCATGTCTGGAGTTGCGTCGCTTTGATGGACACCCCCCTCCAATCCTTGATCTGACCCCACTTCGGTGGAGTCGCGGTTCTGGAGTCAGGCGGCGTTGATGGTGTGGTGGTGTTCGTATTCGGTGGGTGTGAGCATGCCGAGGGCACTGTGGCGTCGGCGGGTGTTGTGGAACTGGTCGATGTAGTCGCTGATCGCGGTGGCGAGCTCGACGCGGGTCTTCCACCGGCTGCGGTTCAATAGTTCGACCTGCATCCGTCCCCAGAACGCTTCGACCATGGCGTTATCGTACGGGCTGCCGACCGCCCCCCCATATCAGATCCCTTCCCATCCGATGGTGCGATGCCGGCGTCGCGGATCTTCTGGCTGAACGCCCCTCGACGTGAATTGCGACGCCGTCGTCTGCGTGCAGCACAACCCGCAGCGTCGTCCGGTGCGCAGGCACACGACCAGTTCACGCTCGCAACGCGCCGCGCGCTTCCACGTAGAGCGCCTGGTAGATCGCTTCGTGGCTGATCCGCATCGACTCATCATCGGGGAAATCAACGCGGAGTCGACTGGCGATCTGCTCCGGGCTCCACCCCTGCACCCAACGGCGGTCACCCGCGATGCGGCTTGTTCCGGCCCGTTCCACGCTGAGCCTTCCGGCCCGACGACCGTCGCCGTCTGAGCCCCGCACGACTGCCCGACGAGGCGGTCCTGCACGTAGCCGCGCAGCACGGTCGTTGTCGACGAGCTTCGGGTCTTCGGTCGCTTGGCAACCTGATCCGCTTTCCATTGCGCCACCGACGCCCGGTACTCGAGCTTGCCGCCCCGAGTCGCAGCGTTGCGGCGCAGCTCCCGAGACACCGTCGACGGCGTCCGACCGATCTCACCGAGCGATCTCATCTCACCCCACGCCCTGCACGCACAACAGCGCGATCTCCTCACGTTCAGCAAACGACAAGTAACGGCCCGACCCGCGGCCCAGATGCCATGACGGGGCATTCCTCCACCATGACGAACCAACGCGCACCCGACCGCTTGCGACACACCCTACACCATCGCGCCGCTGTCCTCACTGGTGATCCCGTCGCGACCTGCCTCCAGAACTCGCGCTCGATCCTCCCGGCGATGCGAGCGTCTGCCGCCCGGTGACTTCATCGGCGAACGTCCCGTCAACTCCCTTCATCCATCCAGCCGGTCCTGCCCATCAACAACCTCCATAATCGAGGTGTTGCGACGACCCATTGAATCCGCCTTGGCTTCCCCTGTCGGTGTGGAAGATCGCGCCAGCCGCCGGAGTGCGGCGTGTTGCGGCCATTCCCAGGCGTCGATGACGAGCTCGGCGTTCGAGGTTGTCGCGCATCGCCAGCCGACGATCCGCCGGCTGAACGCATCGAGCACGACCGCGCACGTACAGGTTTCCTTCCCGGGTGGGGTGCTCGGTGATGTCGGTCATCCACAACTCCCGGGCCGGTCGCGCTCGAAACGCCGCAACGAGATCAGGTGCGGCTTGCCGCGGCGTGCTCTTCTCGTGGAGCGCCGCGTGCGGGGCTGATCCCTTCCAGCCGGAGCTCACGCATGATCCGGGCGACGCGTCGACGGCTCATGCTACACCCGTCGCGCAAGTTCCGCGTGAACCCGCGGAGCACCGTACGTGCCATCCGATTCGCGTGAATCTGGTGACCTCCGCGGCCAGCGCGATATCCGACGCGGCGTGATCCGACAGGCCTCTGGATGCCCAGGCGTAATAGCCGCTGCGGGAGACGCGCAGCACCCGACACAACTGGGCGACCTTGTGGTTGTGCTTCTCCACGTCGATGAACCGGAACGTCATCTCGACCCGGTGTGCCTCATCGTCTCCTGCGCGAAGAAGCCCGCTGCTTTTCGCAAGATCTCCCGCTCCTCACGCAAGATCCGGTTCTCCCGCTCAAGCTCCCGCAACCGCGTGCGCTCATCCGTCGTCAATCCCGGACGCTCACCGCGCTGATTCCGTCCTGGGCGACCCAGTTCGTCAACGTCTGCGCAGACACACCCAACTCCCGCGCCAACGCCGACACAGGACGCTCACCCGACCGGGCAAGCCTGACTGCCTCCGACCGAAACTCCGGCGGATACGGTGGCCTCGTTCTTCCCATCATGGACTCCCTTCAAGGGGCTCACACCCCTAATCATCAGGTGTCCATCAAAGCGACGCAACTCCACACCACGCGCCGGACCTCACACACCACGACACACCGGACCCGTAGAACGTCGAGGTGACGCCACGACCGTTGCGAGCGGTCATACGTTGTGCGGCAACGCCGGCCGCAGCCTGAGCAGAACATCTTCCGGTTCACCCGGCGCCGCAACCGGACCTCGACGACCTCCTCCCCGCGACGCTCCACCAACTCCACAGCCATGACGCTGACCGCGTCCAAGCCGAGGACCCGCTTGAATAGCGTTGCCAGGCGCATCCTGGTTCTCCTTGCCGATCTTTCTCTGACAAGAAGTGACGCTAACCCCCCGTCAGGCTAATCACCGGGCTCGCGCCTTGGCACAACGATCCCGGCTACCTCAAGGCCCCGACCGACGCTCGGCTACCCCGAAGAGCCCGTTTTAGAGTTGACGAACCGCCAGACCGTGTCGCCGGAGCTCCTGTAGAGGCGACTTGTCGGAGCCCTCGCCGAATTCCGGCGATGTTCTTCTCGCTCGAGCCGCAGCGTGGCGGTGATCGTCGCTTCGCCCATCCCGGGCGTCGGGCCGCTGCGCCGATCGACCAGATCGAGCAGCTCTCACCTGGCACGCACTTAGTCGGCGTATCTACGAGGCTACCGGCTCCTTCCGCAGCTCGGGGATGACTAGAAACCGGGTCAGGTAGACGTCACCGCCGGTAATCACGCTGCAGCCGTCGCCATGGCTGTACTGGGCGACAGGGGCGACGAGGCGGCCGCCGCCGAGGGCGGTGCGTGAGAAGAGGCTCTGGCCCTCGAACCTCTTCCAGCCGTAACTCGCGGTATCGGCGCGAGGGTCGGGAAGGTCTCAAACGCCTGTCGTCGACGCGCACGTGTGCCCAATCGTTCGACGTGCCGTGCTGGCTCCCCGCTCGCATCCCGAATGGGTGCGTGCTCCAGTTACGAACGAATAGTGCCTCGAATTCCGCACGTAAATCATCGCCAATTGCGAATGTTGCGCTAGGATCGCGCCATGAAAGCCCCGAAGCGAAGAGGCATCGAAGGGCTCCTCACGTTACTCATGGCCGAGGAGCCGGTGGTCGCCCTTCAGGGGCCTCGATCCGTTGGGAAATCGACCCTCCTGAACGTCCTTGCGGCCGCCCACGGTGCGCAGGTCTTCGACCTCGACGAGCTCGCCACGCGGGACGCGGTGGCGGCCGATCCCGTCACCACTGCCTCGGCCCGGTCCCCCGTTCTGATCGACGAGTATCAGCGGGTGCCCGATGTTCTCGATGCGATCAAGGCCGAGCTCAACCGGGATCTTCGTCCGGGACGGTTCGTTCTCACCGGCTCAACACGGCACGACGCGCTCCCTGCTGCCGCGCAGGCACTGACAGGTCGCTTGCACGTCCTGGCGGTCTTGCCGTTCTCCCAAGGTGAGATCGTCGGGGTGCCCGAGGACTTCGTGGATCGGCTCATGAACGACCCTGCTGCCACGCTGGCCGACAGCCTCACGCGAGGCCTCTCACAGTCCACCCGTGGGGACTACATCCGGCGAGTCGTCGTGGGTGGTTTCCCCCTTGCGGTCGGACGCTCGGACTCGAGCCGGGCTCGATGGTTCGACGAGTACATCAGGCTCACCCTGGAGCGGGATGCGCTCGAGCTCCGGCGCCTCCGACTCCGGGCGCAGCTCCCGCGCCTTTTCGAGGCGTTGGCGGCTCAGACGGCACAGGTCCTCAATATGGCCGCGGCCGGAAACCGGGCGGGGCTCGAAGAACGAACGGGGGAGGAGTACGTCAAGTTGCTGGAGGCGCTTTTTCTCGTTCACCGCCTACCTGCATGGGGCACGACCCTGCGTGCTCGTGCCGCGGCACGTCCGAAAGTGCACGTCGTGGATTCGGGTGTCGCCGCTCGGCTTTTGCGATTGACTCCGGACAGGCTCGCGCGACTCGACCCCACAAGCCAGACCCAGTTCGGTCATCTGCTGGAGTCATTCGCCGTCGGTGAGGTCATCAAGCAACTCTCGTGGCGTGAGCAGGTGACACATACGGGGCACTGGCGAACCCACGACGGTGATGAGGTCGACCTGATCGTGGAACGCGAAGACGGTGGCATCGTCGCTTTCGAGTTCAAGGCGGGGCGGCGCGTGACAGGCCCCGACTTCACGGCGATGACCAAGCTCCGAGACGCCCTGGGCAGTCAGTTCGTGGCCGGGATCGTTTTCTTTTTGGGCGAGCGTGGGTACGAGTACCACGACCGCCTCTTCACGCTGCCATTGGATCGGCTCTGGGACCCGCCGGCCTAAGCCGCATCTCATGCCGGGAGTCTCAGCTCGAATCCCTGGGCGAGGCAGTCCTCGAAGGGCGCGTGGCTGGCGTCATGACTTCTGCGCAGTGGTAGCGATTACGAGTTGACGAACCGCCAGACGGAGTTACCGGAGCTCATGTAGAGCCGACCGTCGGAGCCCTCGCCGAATCCGGCGATGTTTCTTCACGCTCGACCCGAGTGCGGCGGTGATCTCGGTGCGTCCGCCCGGGGTGGGGCCGCTTCGCATCGACCAGATCTTTCCGGAGCAGTAGTCGGCGAAAATGTACCGGCTGTCGAGTTCGGGGATCGACGGGCCGCGGTAAACGTATCCACCGGTCACGCTGCACCCGTCGCCATGGCTGTACTGGGCCACCGCGCCCGCGGGTTCCGCCGACTCGAATCACTCCTCGCGATGATCACCCTCGTCTGCGGCCGCATCCCCGTCCAACTACCCACCTGAATACACGAAGAGCCCGGAAAGACTGCGACGCCTCTGCGGAGAGCGATGACGGCCTTCCGCCTCGACGACCGTCGCGAACTCGAGATTGTGTCGGCCGACCCGGACCGGCTCACATCTGGCGCACCTCTCGTTCTGATCGATGAGTGGCAGCGGTATCCCGCCGCGTTCGATTTGGTCCGGCGCGCCGTCGACGATGGCGCGGAGGCGGGGAGGTTTCTCCTGAACGGCTCGCCGCCGGCTCCTGGTGTGAGTGTTCATTCGGGCGCCGGTCGGATCGTCGTCGTACGGATGCGCCCGCTTTCCCTCGCCGAACGTGGGATACCGAGCAGCGTAAGCCTCCGGAATCTCATGTCAGGACGACGTTCTGCGATCTCCGGGCGGACCTCCGTGACCGTGTCGGACTACGCGGACGAAATCGTCAGACCCGGTTTCCCGGACCTTGCGACGTGTCGGATCGGGTCCGGCGATTGCGCCTGGACGGGTACCTGGACAGCATCGTCCGGCGGGAATATCCCTGAGATGGGGCATGTCGTGCGGAACCCCGCTTCGCTTCGCCGGTGGCTGGTGGCGTATGCCGCAGCGACATCGTCCGCGGCGTCGCTGGAGGCCATTCGCGATGCGGCAACCTGGGACCGCGGCGACAAGCCATCACGGGAGGCGACGGGGCCGTACCGGGACATCCTGGAGCGCCTCCACATCGTGGAGCCGCTGCCGGCGTGGCTGCCGACCACGAATCGACTCGCCCGGGCGGGGGCCGCGCCGACACATCACCTCGTCGACCCCGGACTTGCTGCCCGGCTCTTGAGTGCCGACCGTGAAGCGCTCCTATCGGGCGGGGACATCGGGCCGGCGATTCGCCGAGAAGGAACGCTGTTGGGCGCGCTGTTTGAGTCGCTGGTCACGCTGAATGTCCGGGTATACGCACAGGCTGTCGAGGCGCGTGTTGGACATCTGCGCACGCATCGAGGCGAACGTGAGATTGATCTCATCATCGAACGTGGCGATGGCCGGGTCGTGGCAGCGAAGTGAAGCTGTCAGCGACGGTCCACGATGGGGATGTCCGCCACTTGAAGTGGCTCGCCGACCGGATGGGCAATGCTCTTCTGGACTCGTTGGTGGTGACGACCGGCCGGGAGGCATATCGCCGCCCCGACGGGATCGCCGTGGTTCCGGCCGCCCTCCTTGGACCGTAGGCCCCGGTAGCCCAACCGAAGCGGGTACGGGGACTCGCGTCACGGGTTCGTTCGCTCGTCGGCGGGGCACCTCGCGCTCTACCGAAGAGCCCGCCAGGTTGCGAACCCGGCGGCGATCGTAACGACGACGGCGCTCGTCACGCACCACGAGCAGATCGCGTCGATGACCCACAGCTCGACGTAGGTGAGCCACAACGAGAAGCCGACGCCCACGAGGCCCGCGAACAACCCCAGCAGCCGCCCAAGAACCCCACGAAGAACCGCCGACGCGAGAAGAGCCGCGTACCCGGCAAGGCCGAACACCGGAACGGGGACGCCGGCCAACTCGGCGTACGCGCTCGACTGGACCGCCGCGCAATTTCCCCCGACCACGCACGTGGGCGAGCGGCCCCGGATCCGCTCGACGGTCAGATACGCCGCGATAGCGAGCCCGATGCAGGAGAGCGCGCCGATCGCGATGCGCAGGCGCAGGTCGATGTCATCGGACAGTGCGCACCGCCCGGTCGAACTCTTCCAGGTTGCGGTAATCGTCGACGACGACGCGTCCCCGGGGGCCCGACACCACGAACGTCGGTGTGCTCGAGATTCCGTCCGACTGTGCCCGCTGTGCGGCACGAGCGACGGCGGCGCGCGCGCTGTCGCCAGTGCGCGCGCGAGCAAAGACGGACGTGTCGAGTCCCACCTCCGTCGCGACCTCACTGATGAGGGCATCGCTCAGCCATCCGCTGTTCTCACCGCCCTGGCGGGCGAAGACCTTCTCGACGAACTGCCACATCTTGCCCTGCTCACCGGCTGCGGCGGCCGCAAGCGCACCGCGCTGCGAATCGTCGCCAATGAAGCTCAGTGGACGAAAAACCAGGCGCGCCGACCCGTCGCGTACGTAGCGATCGACAAGAGCAGGGACCGCCTCGCGCGAGGCCTCGGCGCAGAAGGGGCATTGCAGGTCGGCGTATTCAACGATCTCGACCGGCGCGCCCGGTCGCCCGAGTGCGTCGCCCTCCTGAGCGATCCCGCTCAGTTCAAGTGTCGCTCCCGTTGGGCTGTCGTCACCGCTCGTTGCGCTCAGCGCGACGAGGATGCTGACCGCAATGACCGCAGCAACCACCGTTGCGATGATCAGGCGTCGGGAGATCGCGGTTCGTCGCTCGGGCACCTGAACACTCCTTCGGTTGGGGGTGGTTGTGCGTGAGTCGCACGATCTGGCCGGCCAGCTCCGCCTCGGCGGCGCGGTGCGTGACCAGCACGGCGCTTCGCCCCGGAGCCGCGTCGATCACGGCCGACAACGCCGACAGGGCGTCGTCGTAGGGCAGGTGGCTGGCGGGCTCATCGAGAACGACCAGCGGCGCCGGTGAGAGCACCGCGCGGACCAGGCCGATGCGCTGGCGTTCGCCACCGGAGCAGCGCTCACCCTGGTGACCCAGGAGTGTCAGCAGTCCCTCGGGAAGTCGATCCAACCACCCGCCGGCGCCAACCCGGCGAAGCGCCTCCTCGAGTTCGGCATCGGTGGCAAATGGCGCCGCGATGCGGAGGTTACCCGCGAGCGTCGTGGGAAAGATGTGGGGGTCCTGAGGAACCCAGCACACCCATCGGCTGCGCTCCTCGTCCGGCAGCGCTCCGACAGGAGAGGCACCCAGCGTCACCGTCCCGGTGTCTGGCGTCACGAGACCACACAGCACCTGCGCCAGCGTGGACTTGCCCACTCCGGACGGTCCCATGATCGCGATGCGGTCCCCGGGCGCGACGTCGAGATCGACCGGGTCGAGGATCCGCCGTCCCCCGCGCGTGACGCTGACATCACGCGCGACGAGGTGGCTATCGATGGGCACGTCGTTCCGGTACGCAGGCGCGTCGATCCCCGCGAGCGTTGCGCGCAGCCGTGATGACGCCACGTCGACGTCGCGACGGCTGGCGAAGACCTCCGACAGGCCACCGCTCGCGTCGACCACCCCAAACGCGAGCAGCGCCAGCGCCGGGATCAGCGCCGCACCCAGGTCGGCGGTGGCGTGTGCACGGGTCGCGACCACCAGAACCCCTGCCGCAGCAAGCCCGGCGGTGATGATCGTCACGGCGCTTCCGGCGCTTGCCCGGCCCGCCGTGCGCCGCACCAGGGCGTCGAGGCGGGTGCCATGCGTCGTGATGCGGTGTGCCCAGGCGTCGCCCAGGCCCCAGGCGACGAGTTGCGGCGCGGCGTCGAGCACCGTTGCCATCTCACCCGTCAGATCCGCCCGGGCGGTCGCCTGGGCGGTCGCCACCTGCCGTGCCGTTCGCTCCTCGATGAGCGCCAGCACAACGACCTGCACAAGGAATGCCCCGCCGATGATTGCAGCGGCGGCCGGCAGGATCGCGGCGGCGACCGCGAGGGACGCGGTGATCGTGATCGCAATCGCGACGCCCGGTACGAACACGCGCACCGTGTCGTCCTGCAGGCGCTCAGTGTCCGCGACCAGCTGATCCAGCGTCTCGGTCGATGTTCGCGACCCCATCGCACCGGGAATCGCGGGGACGAGCCGGGAGAAGACGGCGATTCGGTCACCGGTCAGTCGCCGCAGCGCGAGGTCGTGGGAGACGAGCCGCTCACCGTACCGGGCGCTCGCTCGGACGAGCGCGAAGAGTCGAACCCCGACGATCGCGACCGTCAACGTCAAGATCGGTGGCGCTTCGGACGCACGGGCCAGCAGGTAGCCGGAGAGCGCAAGCAGCGCGGGAGCGGCAAGGGTCGCCAACGTCGCGAGTACGGTCGCGGTGGCGATACGACATCGTTCCCCCGGCACGGCGGGGGTGCGTCCGAACACGGCGGTGCGTTGGGGTCTGATCATGAGTACGCCGCCTCCGGGACGCTGTCGACCACACGACCATCGGCGTCCAGCGCGACGACCCGGTCGGCCTGTGCCAGGACATCGGGTTCATGCGTGACGATCAGAGCGGTGCGACCGGCAACGAGGTCGGCGAGCGATTCGAGCACGAGGGCGGCGGTGTCGGAGTCGAGGTTGGCCGTGGGCTCGTCGGCCAGGATCAGCGCCGGCCGGCGTAGCGCCGCACGGGCGAGTCCGAGCCGGCGGCGCTCACCGGCGGAGATCGCGACGCCACCGTCACCCAGGGGGGTATCGAGCAGCCGGGGGAGTGTCTGCGCCCAGATATCGAGACGCGCGGTGCGAAGCGCCGTCCACAGCTCGGACACCGTGGCGTCGGGAGCGGCGACGAGGAGATTGTCCGCGAGGGAGGCCGGAAGCACCACGGGGTGCTGCGGCAGCCACGCCACACGCCGCCGCCAGTCGTCGAGGTCCATGTGCTCCAGCGACCGACCGGCGCACATCACCGTTCCCGAATGGGGTTGCTCCAGGCCGAGGAGTATTCGGATGAGGGTGCTCTTTCCGGCGCCGCTCGGGCCGACGAGCACGGTGGTCGTTCCCGGGTCAAGTCTCAGCGAGCACCCGGTGAGGGTGGCGCGCTCGGCGCCGGGCGGGCGGACGGTCACGTCGCGCACAACGATCGCGTTACCCCGGGGATCGATGGAGCCGCTGCCCGACCGTCCGTCGGGGACCGTCCCAGGCGAGGTGCCCGCCTCCCAGACACGGTCGATGGTTGCCCGGGCATCTGCCGCTGCGTGGTACTCGGTGCCGACATTACGAAGCGGCACGTACAGCTCGGGTGCCAGCAGCAACACCGCCATCGCCGGTTCGAACTCCATGGAGCCGTGCACGAGACGCACCCCGGCAACGACCGCCACCAACGCCGTGCCGAGCATCGCCATGAACTCGAGTGCGAACGAGCTCGTGAACGCCGAGCGCAGGGTGGCGTTCGTGCTGCGCCGGTACGCGTCTCCGGCGACCGCCATCTCGCCCTCCTGGATGTGGGCACGTCCAAAGCTGCGAAGTACCGGCAGGCCTCTGAGGACGTCGAGCATGTGGCCGCCCAAGAGGGTGAGCACGGCAAGGCGCTCGTTCGCGACCCGCCGGGCGTCGCTTCCGGCGAGAACGAGGAAGACCACGAGGAGCGGGATGGTCGGCGCCAGAAGAGCCGCGGACAGGGGATCAACCAGGGCCATCGTCACGATCGCCGCCGCCGGCGTTGCCACGGCCAGTGAGCGTTGCAGCACCGCCCGTCCCGCCCACCGCTCAACGGCGGCACCTCCGTGCACGGTGAGCGTGGCCAGCTCACCCGACTCGCGTTCGCCACGCACCGGGCGCACCCCTCGTAGTGTTGCCCGCACGAGCCGGTTGCGCAGATGCACCATGGCCGCCGAGCCGGCCCGTCGCCCGGCGACCTCGCCGATCCACCCGAGTCCGCCGCGCAGGATCACCGCCATTGCGGCGACCATCGCGGGGACCAGTGTTGATTGCCACGCACCGCCGTCGACGCCCACCGCCAGTGCTTGGGCGAGCGCGAGAGCTTGCACCACGACGCAGGCGGCGATCGCGGCGCTCAACGCGGCTGCCAGCGTCGCATGGCGTCGCAGCTGCGGAATGAGTTTCAGGGGCGTGTCGTGGTGGCGTCGGCGCATCAGGTCAGCTCCGCCTGTTCGCGTCATCGGAGGGGCGGCGACCGATCACATCGAGCGGGTTACGCACCTCCGGTGGGTTGCCCGCGGACACACGGGCCCGAAACACCCAGTACGTCCAGGCTTGGTAGACCAGCACCACCGGGGTGAGGATCAGCGCGACGACCGTCATGATCTGAAGCGTCTTGTGCGTCGATGCCGCGGCCGCGATGGTCAGGTCCGTTCCCGGCGCCGCGGACGAGACCATGGCGTTCGGGTAGAGGGTGGCGAAGAGCATTACGACCGCGCCGACGATCGTGAGCGACGTCATCCCGAACGCCCAGCCTTCACGCCGCGCACGCTGCAACGGGAGGACGGACACGAGCGCGATGGCCGCAACCACCGCCGCGATCACCGCCAGTGGCCGTACCGTCCGAGCGTCGGCCAGGGTCCAGACGGCGAACCCGGCGACCACGACGACCGTGGGCAGCCAGAGTCGGCCGGCGATCGCGTTCGCGCGCGAACGCACCGGATCCTCGGACTTGAGCGCAAGGTAGTGGGCCCCGTGGAGCGTGAAGAGCATCAGCGTCACGAAGCCACCCAGAAGCGCATATGGCCCCAGCAGGTCCCAGAAGCTTCCGGTGTAGCGGCCGTCGGCGTCCAGCGGGCTACCGCCGACGATGTTCGCGAACGCCACGCCCCACAGCAGCGCCGGGAGCGCGCTCGACACGACGATGGCCGCATCCCACCGACTCAGCCATCTCGCGTTGTCGTGTTTGTTGCGGTACTCCAGCGCCGTGACGCGCACGATGAGTGCGACGAGAATCGCCAGCAGGGCGAGGTAGTAGCCCGAGAACAGGGTGGCGTACCACTCGGGAAACGCCGCGAACATGGCTCCACCGGCAACCAGAAGCCACACCTCGTTGCCGTCCCAGACCGGCCCGACGGTCTTGAGAACACGGCGACGCTCGTCCGGTGTGCGGCCGGCCGCGTAGAGCAGGATCCCCACCCCGAAGTCGAAGCCCTCCAGCACCAGGTACCCGGTGAACAACAAACCGATGAGAACAAACCACAGCTCGACAAGGCCCATCGCAGTCTCCGTTCAGTAGCCCAGTGAGGGGAGCAGGGGGTCCCCCGCGGGGGTGCGTCCGATGGCCGCGGGCGCGGGGTCGGGTCCGGAGTGGATCACGCGCAACAGCAGCCACACCTCCACCACGGCGAGCATGGCGTACAGGCCGGTCAGTACGATCAACGATGTCAGCAGCGTCCCGCTGGAGATCGGGGAAACGCCCGCCTCGGTCGCGAGCAGGCCCTGGACGATCCATGGCTGACGACCCATCTCGGTGAAAAGCCACCCGGTGGTGTTCGCTAAGAGCGGCGCGAAGATCCCGGCCACCGCAGCCCACATAAACCACCGCGACACGGTGCGGCCTTTGCGCATGAGGTACAGCCCGACGGCCCCGAGAATCATGAGGTACACCCCGAGCCCGATCATCGCGCGGAACGACCAGTAGGTGACGGCGAGGACCGGCACGTAGTCGCCCGGGCCGAACTGCGATTCGTACGCCGCTTGGATGTCGTTGATGCCCTGCACCCGGCCGTTGACGCTGTTGGTGGCCATGAACGAGAGCAGCCCGGGGACGGCGATGTTGATGTCGAGCTTGTCGGGCGACTTTTCGAAGCCACCGAGGGCGAATAGCGACAGCGAGGCGCCGTCCTCGGTTTCGTAGAGCGCCTCGGCGGCTGCCATCTTCATCGGCTGCACCTCGGTCATCCACTGGGCGAAGAAGTGGCCGACGACCATCGTCGCGACGGCCGCCACCAAGGTGCCGCGCAAACCCCACCGGAGCGACGTCGTGAAGAACTCCGCCTCCCTGTCGGGGCTGCGACGGCGTTTCCACGCCGAGACCCCCACGATCAGTGCCGCAGCCGTCAGGATCGATGCGGTGATGGTGTGCCCGTACGCGTAGAGGGCGGTCTTGTTGAGCAACACGTCCGTGAACGATGTGAGCTCGGCGCGACCGGTTGCCGGGTTGACCCGGGCGCCGACCGGGTTCTGCATCCACGCGTTGGCGACGAGGATGAAGTACGCGGAGAGGTTGGTGCCGATGAACACGGCCCAGATCGACGCGAGGTGGATCTTCTTCGGCAGCCGGTCCCAGCCGAAGATCCAGAGGCCGAGGAACGTCGACTCCAGGAAGAACGCGGCGAGTCCCTCGATGGCGAGTGGAGCGCCGAAGATGTCACCCACGAAACGCGAGTACTCGCTCCACGCCATCCCGAACTGAAACTCCTGCACGATGCCGGTCGCGACGCCGAGCGCGAAGTTGATGAGAAGGATCTTTCCCCAGAAGCGGGTCATGCGCAGGTACCGCTCCTGCCCGGTCTGCACCCAGCGGGTGTGCATGAGCGCCACGTATCCGCTGAGACCGATGGTGATCGGCACCAAGAGGAAGTGGTAGATCGTGGTGACGGCGAACTGCCAACGAGCGACCTCGAGCCCCGACATTCACGTCCTCCCTGTTTCGCGGTCAACTGCCCGGACTGCACCACGCGCCGCGCCGGCCGGCCGCGAGGCCGCTCCCACATCGCCGTCCGTGTCAGGGGGGGGCACATGGGAGCGAGGCGACCATCATCAGTGGGCACTTTCGCGACCATGGGGTCCACGCGGCATCCCGATTCACTACCGAGCCGCTAGTCGGCATTCCCGTCGTTTTTCCCGCGGATCCCCCGGATGACACGTGGCATGGTCATTCGTCAGTGCAGAGGAGGGAGTTGGGTCATCAGCGGGTTCACGTCGGATGCCGATCGTCCATCGTCGCCATCCCCGCGGTGGATCCTCATGCCGCCGCCGCTCCGATCGAGGCCCGGCCGATCCGCCCGACCGTGACCGCGCCCTCGCCCCGAAAGGTTCACCCCGTCACGCCTTCGAGCACGTGCCGGGTTTCAGCGCTCGACGAGTGCCGGTCGTGAGGCTCTCCGAGCGCTCGAGGTGGCGCCGGCGCCAGTGATCGTCGGATCTGAGAGCGACTTGAGTCCGCTACCGCGGCGTTCACGTGCCAGCAGACTGTGCCGGCCTCCGAAGCAGCTGGACGGCAATGATCGCGATCACGAGCGCCCAGATGCCGCTGACGGTAGGGATCCACGGTTCCCAGTAGCCCCGGAACTCCTGCATCTGGTCAGCTGCAGCGTGCCCGTACGCAACGGGTGACGTGATCGAACGGGTCGGCTCGCAGCATCGCCTCGGGAAATCTTGGCGATTCCGTTACCAACTCTTGGGATTCGGCGTGTTGCCCTGGTGTTACCGTCGAACGCGCATCTCTCACTGCTCGCCCTGCGCGAGAAGCGACGATGACGAAACCCATGATGAGGAGATTTCCCATGAGCGCCGACCACAGGAACATGGACCGAGACCCCGCTGAGCTCGCACGTACTGATGGCACAGCTCAGGACGTCGCCGAAGACCAGCTGACCGACGCCACAGACCCTGGCGCCGCGCAGCGCCGGAGCAAGTCCAAGCGCTTTGCCACTGGGGTTGCCGCGGCGTCGCTGGCGCTCGGAGCCACCGGCGGAGCTGCGATCGCTGCCGACCGTGCCACAGACGGCGGCAACGAAGCCGTCTCGCACAGCGAAGGCAACGAGAGCAATGATGCCGACGAAGGCAACGAGAGCAATGAGGGGAACGAGAGCAATGAGGGGAACGAGAGCAACGAAGGCAATGAAGGTAACGAGCGCAACGAAGGCAACGAGGGCAACGAGAGCAACGAAGGCAACGAGGGCAACGAGAGCAACGAAGGCAACGAAGGCAACGAGCGCAACGAAGGCAACGAGGGCAACGAGAGCAACGAAGGCAACGAGTGAGACGCGCGCCGACCCGCGACCGCTTCTCAGGCTCGATGACCAGCGCTGCGAGCGGACGCCCTGACCATCCCTTGGCTGATGCAACGTCCTCGGGCGAGCGGGTTTGCCGACCTGCGTCGCCCGTTGGACGGGAAACGGTCACATGAGCCTCGCCGAGCAACTCTTTTTCCCCACCCCGATCTACACGGGGCGTCTCGACGACCGGGATGAGCTCAACCCGCTTCTCCTCGAGCTCATCTACCAGGAACGCGAGCGCGACCCCGACGGGGACGGCCGGTCCAACATTCCCGCGCTCGACGGTTGGCACAGCCACGTCAACCTCCACAAGGACGAGGCATACGCGCAGCTCGTCGCCGCCATCGAAGACGAGCTGGCGTGCATCTCTGAAGACTCAGGTTTCGACCCCGGCTACCGGCTGAACGTCGAGACCATGTGGGCGATCATCAACGGTCCCGGCAGCGCGAACATGGCCCACATCCACCCCAAGTCCCACTGGAGCGGCGTCTACTACATCCAAACCCCGGAACACTGCGGCAACATCGAGTTCACCGACCCGCGCACCATGCTCTTGATGGACCAGCCAACGTACATTCCGGGCAAGACCCGCAAGAAGAGCCGTTGGACCAAGGTCAACTTCACGCCGGAACCGGGCAAGCTGGTCATCTTCCCGAGCTGGCTCTACCACTCCGTCCCGCCGAACCTGAGCGACCAGACCGGCAAGGACGCCCATCGGGTCATCATCAGCTTCAACGCGAGCCAGCGGAAGAAGACGTGAACCTCATCCTCCCTCCCGGTCCGGTCGCGTGTCCAAGCCGGGTCGGGCCGCAGGTCGGTGCACGACACCAAACCGATGGCGACGGACGTGGCCGACGGATCACGTCAAGGACGTCAACTCGGCGGAACCACGGACGCCGCGTGGCACCGGTCGGCAGGCCCTCTCGCCACTCCGGTAGCTACCAGTTGGCGCGGCCCAAGGAGATTCATCGTCGCGCCGACGAGGGCCGTGCGGACGAGGATCGCGGTCGCTCGGCCAGGCCGAATAGTCTTGGTGGCGGGGAAACAAGGTGTCAGAAACCCTTTCTCCACCCTTTGTTTCCACATGGGTGCGGAGATCGCGGATGACGTCGGATCGTCGTTGGAGGTACGTCACTGCGGACGCCAGGTCGCGGTCGGCAGCCCATCCGAGCACGTTCTGGTCGCTGCCACTCTCGCCTTCGCCGCGCCGGTTGAACAGCAGGACGCCCGTCACCGGGGAGACGGACTGTTCATCGGCATGCCCGTCACTGTCGAAAGCTCCAGCTCCAGGTGTATTCCCCGTCGGCTCCCGACGCCGGCTGCGTCCCGCTCCCGACGAATACGCCCTCCGCCACTACCTGGTGCTCCTTCGTGAAGTCCATGAGCGCGACGGCGAGGAGCGGCCACTTCCCCCGCGTTCCGTTCGACTCCGGTGGGTTGCAGTTCGACAGCACGGTGTCGAGTGCGGCGCTGCCGGCGCTCATGAACAGGTGGTACGTGTCGGGATCGCCCTCTGTGATCGAAAGCGCCAGCACGTCGGGCCCGCCGTTCAGACCGGGTGCATTGAAGGACCCCTGGCCAGTGATCGTGCAGTCGCCGGTCGATCCGCTGAGCCGGCCCGTGAGCGTGCCGCTCCGAACCCTGTAGGTGACGGGGAGTCCTGCAATCGGCGGGACCGGCACGCCGCCGATGGTGGTCTGCGGGACGAGCTCGACGGTCCCTTCCCAGCTGATGCGGAGGTTCACCGGCGCGACGGGGAGCTTCGAGTAGTCGACGGAACCGCTGAACTGCCCGGTGATCGGTGGTGGCCGCTCGCACAGGAGGTCAACCAGCTTCTGGGCCAGGGCGAGCTCGAGATCGAACACGCTGTTGGCGGGCCCCTCGACGCTCGTGCGTTTGAGTGTCCGGTTGTTGCTCCACCGGTAGATCTCGGCGCTGATCGTCATCCGGTCGCCGGTGACCGAGATGCGCCCACGAATGCCCCTCGTGGGTCGAAGCCGCAGGCCGGGTCGTATCGCGGTTGTGGGGTCGATCCTCCCGCTTCGCGCCAGCTGGAGCTCGCGCTGATAGGCCGCTTCGAACCGCGCGCTGACCTCGACGACCGTGATCGTGCACCCGGCTCCGGTATTGGCGTTGACGATGTCCGTGATGAGCATGTCGCCCATGCCGCGGTTGAGCACTGCGAAGTCGCCGGTCCCGCCGCTGAACGCCCCGTCCCGGATTCCCACGATCGGGTTGACGGCGGCTGCCGCGACGCGCTTTCGTCCGGCTGGGATGGCGACTGCCTTGCGCTGACCGCGCTTGATCCGGACCCGAGTCGGCGCGGGACGCACAAGCGGGCGGCCTGGCGCGACGACCGTCGGGAGCAGCGCGTAGACGCCCTTCGGCACGGTCATTCGGTAGCGACCGCGCGCGTCGGTGGCGACGGACGCCGCGTTCCGACCGGTTTGAGTGTCGACGGCACGAACGGTGGCCTCACCCGCTCCTTTTGGTGGAATCGACGTTCCGGTCAGCCGACCGGAGATGACGGAGCCCGCCCCGTCGGCGGGCAGCGCCGCTGCAAACGTGACCGCAACGAGGAGCCCGAACCTTGCCGTTCGCCGTGCCGCGCCGCGCATACAACCTCCCCCGTGACGCCCGAAACGCGAGCCTAACGCTGCTCACCCAGACCGGTCAAGCCCGCACGTGTGCGCGTCGTCGAGGCGGAGACGAGGAGGATGGTCCTCGCAACTCCTCGGAGAGAAACCTGACCGGTTCCACCGCCAGGCAGAGCGGAGGCGTCTCGTCAGGAGCGCGGAAGCGGGTGTGTCGGCTGTGATGACGGGCTTGTCGCTCGCGTGCATGAGACCACCTTGGGCCGCGGCGTCGTCGTTGGAAACCGTCGTGGACGAAAGATCCGACGGATGTTCGTATGGATCGGACCGGTTGGCCGCGGCATCCTGATTGCAGTCGCCCATCGTGGGTGGAGAGAGCACTCAGGAGGTTGTTCCATGAACGTATCCCACCGTCGAACCGCCGCCGTCGTTGCGGCTAGCCTGGCCGCGCTCGCCCCGTCCGCTGCGCAGGCCTACAGAGTGGACGCGAGCTACCCACCCCAGCGCGTTGACCCGGCACCCTCTGCCCGGGTCGCCATGTCCCCCAACGGTGACAGGGACTTAATGGGACACGCCCCGCTCCATGTCCCAATAAGTCCCTGTCACCATTGGGGGACACAGCTGGATCGCGCCTCGATGCTGGTCGCAATGTCCTGCGTTAGCTCACACGCGTTCACTCCCTGATGTCCGAAACCATGGGGTGAACGTAGAGACCCCTGGCGTTGTTCTCGCCGCACGCGTTGCACCGAACCCGCGGCAGGTTCCGTCAGGGCCGCGCCCTCGAGGCTCTGGAGCACGTCTGCTCGCTGCTGATTGCTCATGGGTAGATCCCGACTGAGGATTGTGCCTTGCGTCTCGTGTCGATGACGACGAGTTGCCCGGTCACCTCGTGGTGTCAGACCCTAAACAACGAGTGAGGTTGTGAGTGCGTCGGCTGAAACGTTGGGTCGGCCTCGCCAAAAGTGCCACGGCACTTCTTTTGCATCGGACCCGGCCCGGTTACGGCAGGCGCGCTTCGCACGTGGTTGAGCGGTCCCGGCCGGCGCCGCCGATACACACGTCGCGGGCGGGGCCGCCGATGAGGTTGTCGGCGCCGGCGAGCCCCTCGATGCGGTCCCTTCCGGTGTTGCCGCGGAGGGTGTCGTTGCCGGTGCCGCCCAGGACGCGGTCGGCGCCGGAGCCGGCGTCGACGGTATCGTTTCCTGCGCCGGCGCAGATGAGGTCATTGCCGCCGCGTCCCAAGATGACGTCGTTGCCGCCGTACGCGACGATCACATCGCGCCGCGGGGTGCCCACCAGTCGGTCGCGACCACCGGTGCCGATGATGGTGGCGGGGCGGCCGGCGCAGCGTGCGCCTGTGCCCGGCTGTCCCGGGGCGATGGGCGGTGGCGCGGGGTTGCCGCTCACCAATGGGTGCGGGTACGCGTACGGGGCGTAGTGGGCGGCCCAGGTGTTGGTGGCCGAGCAGCGATAGAGGATGCCGTTAGGCCCCTGGTCGGTGGCGAAGTACCCGACCCCGCCCCCCGACTCCGCGCCGGTGGTGCAGGTCGTGGGGCGGTTCGCGAGGGTGCCGAAACCCATGCCCGTGGCGCCGGTAAACGGCGTCGACGGTGCGCTTTGCGCGACATTCGACACCGCGTTGTAGTAATCACGCTCCGGTTTGATGTGGTCGAAGACGCTGGGGTTCGACGCGCCCCACGGGTCGGCGATCGTGAGCGGGACCTGCGCGCCGTTCGCCGACCAGCGGTTGCTCCAGGCGTACATCGGGATGAGGTTGCCCTGGAAGTCACGGCCGGGTTGGCGCCAGCAGGGGTAGCCGAAGTTCACGTTCGCCGGTGCGCGGTTGCCGTCGCGCGCGCTGGTGCCGTCACATCGCCCGAGATCGGCTGGGTACCCGGCGTCGGCAGCGGTTGCCGACCGGTAATGCGTGTACTCCATCGCGGAGCTGGTCTGCCCAATGAACGACGTGAAGGTGTTGTTGAACCCGACGAACGTTCCGGATCCCTGGTGGTGGAACAGCCGGTAACCGCTTTCCAAGCCCGACCCAACCGACCCGGCATCGACCCGCAGGATGTTCTCGTAGAGTTCGAAGTTCTGCGGCCCCCCCGAATGCGGCACACCATGGCTTGCGACGAGGCAGTTGACGGTTGTGTTGCGCCGCCAGACAACTGCGCCGTTGCCCCAGAAGTCCGCGCAGCCGGTCTGCGCGGTTGAGAGGACCTTGGGAAACGTGACGAGGTTGTCCTCTACGAACATGTTGTTGGCGGTGCCCAGCTGTGAGGGTGGTGGGGACAGGTTGGTGCCCCCGATGATCTGCAGGAGGAGTGAGTTCGCGTTGCCGGTGAGCCGGTTGTGGTCGATCACCCCGTAGTAGTTGCCGATCGTCGTGGTCGCGCCGAAGAACACCGCCACCGATTGCGAGTCGAGCGTGAAGGTGTTGTTGTCGACGCGAACGCGCGAGGCGGTTCCGTTACCGGCGATCCAAATCACGAACGTGTCGGCCGAGTTGCGAAAGTCGAACCCGCTGATGCGGTAGAGGCGGGCGTTGATGCCGTCGAGGGTGTCGAACAGAACCGCTGTGCCGTTTGCCGTGATCGCGCAGGTGCGCGGCGTGGCGCAGGCGAGGGTGACGCCACGGTCGTTCGACAGCCGCACCGGCTCGTTCCACGTGCATGTGCCTGCGGGCACCGTGACGGTTTCGCCGTTGGCCGCCTGGTCCACCGCGGTCTGCACCGCGGCTTGGGAGCACGAGCTGGCCGTGCCACCGTTCGCCCGCTCCACGCCGAACCCCAGGAGGCCGAGCGCGAAGACCAGAACGATGAGCACACGACGCGGCCTGAGGCCGCAGCGCGAAGCCATGGCGGGGCGCTGACGTGACGGAACTGCGGGATGCATCGGCATGACAGCGATTCTGCCAGAACGTGCCGTGGGGCCCAGCCAATGGGTGTGGTGTTCCCTGACCGGACACGGTGGGCTGCGCCGTGTCGGATCGATGAGGTCGCCTACCGCAAAGGAGCACCGCCTCGAGCCACTTCGCGACCTCGGCCATCTCCCGGGAGTCGGCGTTTGCCAGAACGTCTTGCACCGCGTTCACCAAGGCGCCTTGGGTGCTCTCGGTCTCCTGCGCGGTTTCAAAGCGCTCGATGCCCGCCGGGTCGAGATCCGGCGAGATGTCTCCTTGGCGCGCGCGACGTGTTATGTGCCGGAGGATAGTCCAGCGCCGTCGCTCGTGAATAACGACGAGCGGGCGGGGTGTGCGGTCGCCCCGGGTCGACCCCGCGAACTCCGGTCAGGTGGTCGGTTGACCCGATCCGCTCCTGAAGGAACTGACCCGTTCCGTGGTCGAGGTTCACCACGATGTCGCACACCCCTCGGCAGGTGCCGCGTGAAAGGTGATCCGAACGACGCGGTGACCGCGATGATCGATTGCTCGGGAACCGGTCTTTCAGCGTGGAGTCGGGCGTGCAATGCCGGGATCTGCAGCTTGCGTCGGTAGACGCCCGGGGTCACACCAGTGACGCGCTTGAACAAGCGACGAAACGACGCCGGGTCTTCATAGCCAACGGCGTAGCTGATCGCGTCGACCGGGTCGGGGGTGCGTTCCAATCGCCGCTTGGCTTCCTGGACGCGCACATGTTGGACGTAGGCGATCGGTGAGTGCCCGGTGGCCGCCGCGAAGCGGCGCTTGAACGTGCGCTCCGGCAGACCGGAGCGCCTTACCATCTCGGCCACGGGTGTCGCGACGGCATAGTGGGTGCGCAGCCACTCCTGCGCGTCGGCTACGGTCCCGTCGCCGTGATCGATCGGTGGGTCGAACGGCACGTAGGGACCCTGGCCGTCGGTGTGCCATTGCAGGAGTAGGAACTTGGCGACGGCCTGCGCGGCGGTCGGGCCGGCATGACGTGCAACGAGGTACAGGACCAGGTCGTGCCACGATGCGGATGCACCGGACATGACCAGCTCCTGGCGGTCGCCGCTCGCCACGAGAACCTCGTCAAGCTTGAGCGTGACGTCGGGGAAGTTGGTCCGGAAGGTGTCGGCGTAGGCCGGGTGGATCGTCACGTCACGACCGTCGAGCAACCCTGTTTCGGCGATGAGCAACGCCCCCGAGCAGGCGGAGCACACCATTCCGCCCGCACGGTGCACATCGCGTAGCCAGGCGACGTGCTCTGGGTAGCGGCCAGCGACCCAACCCGTGCCGGCGACAACGAGCGACGGCACGATCGCGATGTCGGTTCGTTCGCGATCGGTGATCGACCGGTGTACGGGAAGCGCGATGCCGCTGGCGGTCGAAACAGACCCACGCTCGGCTCCGACCAGCTCAACGGTGAACGGTGACTTCGCGGGTACCGCGTCGTCGAACGCTGACAAGAATCCAAAGCTCGAGAGCGTGTCGAACATCCCGGTGAGCGTGCCGAGCGCCGCGTCCGGGAACACCAGCAGCGAAACCCGCAGGGCATCGTCACCGGTGTTTTTCGTCGTTGATGGCATGTTCGGACCTGTTGTGGACAGTCTCACCCTTCCGCCCGGTGGGCGCAACCACGACGCTGATCGCATCCACACAACACCGAGACACAGGAGCTCACAATGGCTGTTACAGAACGATCCACAGAGGCATTTGTCGGTCAGGCGATGGCGGATCTGGCCGCAAGCTACGGCGGGGTCATGATCAGCACCGGCTACCGACTCGGGCTGTACCGAGCACTGGCCGGGCAGGGTCCGATGAGCTCGATCGAGCTGGCGTCGCGAACGGGGTGCGAGGAGCGCTACGCTCGCGAGTGGCTGAACTCGCAGGTGGTCGCCGGGTACCTCGCCTACCACGACGAGTCGCAGACGTACGAGCTGCCAGTCGAGCACGAGCCCGTACTCGTCGACGAGGACAGCCCCTTGTTCCTGTCGGGCGCGTTCGAGATTCCGGCCGCCATGTGGGCCGACCAGGAGCGGACACTCGAGGCGTTTCGCACCGGCGACGGCATTCCGTGGGGCGAGCATGACGCCCGCCTTTACCACGGGATCGCGGGCATCTACCGAAACGCCTACCGGGCGTCGCTGGTACCCGAATGGCTCCCTGCCCTGGACGGTGTCGTCGAGAAGCTCGAGCGCGGCGTCCGTGTCGCCGACATCGGGTGCGGTCACGGCCACTCAGTCGTGCTGATGGCCTCAGCCTTCGGGCGGTCACGGTTCGTCGGATTCGACACGCACGAGGGCTCACTGGAAACCGCCCGTCGCGAGGCCGGGGCGGCCGGGGTTGCCGATCGCGTCGAGTTCACCGCCGGCGACGCTGGTTCCTATCCGGGCACCTACGACCTAATCGGCTTCTTCGACACGCTGCACGACCTCGGCGACCCGGTCGGAGCGGCACGACACGCACTCTCCGCGCTCGCCGACGACGGCACGCTCATGGTCGTTGAGCCGTACGCGGGCGACAGCGTCAACGACAACATCGGGATCGTCGGACGCCTCTACTACGGGGGCTCTGCGACGCTGTGCCTTACGCACTCACGCTCCGAAGATGTCGGGCTCGCGCTGGGGGCCCAGGCCGGCCCCGCACGACTCACCGCCGTCCTCAAAGAGGCCGGCTTCGGCTCCGTCCGTGTCGCCCACGAGACGCCACTTAACATCGTCCTCGAGGCCCGCCGCTATCCGTAACGCTAAGACTGCCGCACGTTCTCGACCGCGAGCCCCAGACCGGAGGTCGTCCACCGTGATCGGGGCTCGCGGACGTTGCTCCAGAGCCTCGATCTCATGGTCGGAAACGTGAGCAACGTCGGCCGTCCGCTCGAAGGCCCCTTGTGGAAGACGAGTGGAGTCGCGAACGCCCTGTCATTGCCTCTCGCCCTGGTGATCACTTCGTCGGCTTTGGCCCCCTGGTCTCGATAGCGGATCGCCCGCCCATCCGTGACGATGACCTGAACCAACGGGCCGGTCCCTGGTTCCGTGGGCGTCGCACAACGCGATACGCGCAGGGAGTGTGGAGTGCTCAAGCAGGAGCACGGACTGGTCACGGCCACGCCAACGCGCTCCCGGCGCACACCCGCGACGAGGACGCGGCCAATGCGAACAGCGTCGGGACAGTCTCATCCCGCTCACGGACCGAGCGTGCATTTGATCTCGTTGAGCGACGCGCATCGGGTCTCCCGTCCCGATCGGTACCGTGTGCCCAGCACGGCCCATCGGGGAAGCCGGTCGCCCGACACATGTGGCTGATGCAGACTATTCCCGAGGGGGCAGATGTGATCACCGAAACGCCGGTCCCGATACCCGATGACGTCGCGGCGCTTCTGAATGACACTGTCGCGGCTGGCTCTCGCCGCGGCATGTTTCGCGGGGTCGGGACGGACGGGCGTGCCAGCGCCCGCGAAGCCCAGCGCATCGTCGACACCGGGTCCTGCGTCGCGGTCGACGTCCAGCACGACCAGCCGCCGGTCGTCGCGAACCACGAACACGGCCTGATCGTCCTGATCCGGCGCGGCGACGACACGGCGCACCTGCTCGACATCAGCTCGGTCGCCGATGACCCCCGCTGGGCACTTCACTCCACCGGGGCGCTGTGGACCCGATGGTGGAGCTGGGTGCGCGCCGGAGACCTGGGCCCGTTTCGATTCACCGCGACCGGCGAGCCGCTCGCGCCGCCCTTCGACGCAGACCTGCACGGCACGCGCCTCGAGGCTTACCTGACCGAGAGTGACGATGGATGGCCAGGGGACGACGCGGTGCTCGCCATCACCTTCGCCGACGCGGTCGCCTGGCTTCGCGAGTAGTCGTTCAGCGCGCTGTTGAGGGTGATGCCGCAGTCAACGCTCCTCCGACGGTTGGGCATCAGGGGGACGGCGCTGCGTCGTAACCCCCGTCCAATACCTCGTCCGTGCCCGTCGACGCGGGAACGAACTTCCTGCCGCCCGATCCAGGCCGGGATCGCATTCAGACGAAGGAATCTGGAGGTGGCCAAACACTCGACCCGGCACCAAGCGTGTTTTCGACGGATCGTCCTCGACGCGGAAACCATCCACCTTCGCGGTTGTCGGCAGCTCATGTGAAGTGTCGGCAGCATTCGTGTCGGGCAATGAGCGGGTCACCGGGCTCGGCGCCCCAGAGGCGAGTCCACTCGGGCGCCATCCACACCTGCACAGCCACGCACCGAAATCGCTGCCTGCCACGTGTGACAATGAACGTGTGGCAACGTCCGACAACTATGAGCAGCACATGCGGCGTGCGGTTGCGCTGGCGCTGACCGCGCCCGCCGCCCTGTTTCGTAGCGTGATCGTCGATCGACACACCGAGGATGTCCTGAGCGACGGCGCCAACGACGCGGCCACCGACCATCCGCTGGTGCATGGCGAGACCGACGCGATCGATCGGTGCTTCCGCTCCCACCCCGGAGTTGACTGGTCACGGCTCGCTCTCTACACCACCGCAGAGCCGTGTGTGATGTGTCAGGCGGCCATCGGGTGGGCGGGCATCAGCCTGGTCGTCTACGGGACCTCCACCCCCACTCTGCGGCGGATGGGCTATGAGGTGCCCGATATCCGGGCCGTCGAGATCGCCGAACGGGGCATGCCCGGGTGCGAGGTTGTCGGTGGGGTCCTCGAAGCGGAATGCGACGCGGTGTTCACCGCCTGGCTCCGCGATCCCGAGACGTGGCCACCGTCACCCGACAACGGGCTCGGGTGACGACTCGACCCCGGGCTCGCCGCCCACGGCTGTCGACCCGCTCACCAGTCGCCGGAATGGACAGAACGGCTCCAGGTGCAGCCTCGGCGGAGTCGAGGACTGCGACACTCGAGATCTCTTCAGCCTGAATGATGCAATCACGTTTTCCCCAGGTGTTCCGTGGTCGCACGAACCAATAGCCGCTGGGACGCCGCGGTTGCACAAACTCCCTCGAAATCCTCGAGAGCCGACGCGGGGACCCGAACCCCGGACCCCATCATTACGAGTGAAAAGGGAGTGGCCCGAGAACCCCTATGAACACTAGGGGTCCGGCGCACGGCGGCCTCGTCGCGGGCCGATATTGGGCCTACGCGCCTGAGCGGATCTAGGAGGTTCGCGGCCGGTCTCGATGGTTTGCCTTCAAAGGGGCATATTTGGGTTATGGCCCGTCAAGAGACCACGATCTATCTCGAACCGGATCTTCTGCGCGCGACGAAGACGCTCGCGGCGAGTTCGGGGCGCCGCGACCACGAGGTGATCGAGGAGGCACTGCGCGCGTACATGCGAAGTGAGGAGGCCGCGGCGCCGCAGATGCTCTACCGCTGGGAGCGCGCCGACGACGGACTCGATGAGAACGATGCGCTCAAGCGCGCCTCGCGGGAGGTGCGCGCCCTCCGGCGCGGGCGACGCGCCCGCGGGTAGGCACGTTCGGTGCGAGCAGTGTTGGACTGCAATGCGCTCGTCTCCGCGCGGTTGTCGCCATTGGGCACCTCGGCGCAACTATTCAGAGCCGCAGCTGAGGTGCCGTTCGAAATGGTCCTCAGCCCAGACCTGCTCCGGAAACTGACCGAGATACTCAAAGGTGAGCGGTTTTCGCCGTTGGTTCAGCGTTGAGCAAGCCGATGCATGTGGGCGCCCGGCACGCGGCGTGAACGGCTCGGCCCTCCGGACGTTCCCTCGGGCCTTCTCCCGCAGCTATTGGTTCGCTGAGGAGTGGGGCGCGGTCGCTTCGCCGATCACGGATTCGCGGAATCTCGCTGAAGCTCACCCCTCGGTGCCTGGCACCCCGGAGGTGAACGCCGGTTCACCTCCACAACCCCGAGGTGAACGCAAGTTCACCTCCGCAACGGTGCCGCGAGGCCCGCGAAATCGTGGGGGACGCGCGAGCGGTAGAGTTCCCCCCACACCTGCGAAGGGCGTCGTCATGGTCGATTGCATGCAACACCCAGCCCGCCGCGTGGCCTCGCTGATCGTCCCCCTCGCTGTGGGTGCGCTCCTCACCAGCGGAACGGCCATGGCCTCGACGGTCTCCGGCAAGATCATCGGGGCACCAATCCCCTCACCGGGAACGGGCCAGGCATTCGTCCGCGCCGTCAGCCTCGAGACCGGTGAGGTTGTCGCAGTCGACGACACTGACGCCTCCGGCCGGTATCGCGTGAGCCTTCCCAAGGGCACGTTCGTCTTGTTCCCGACCGTGATCACCATCGGGAAGCTGTTCGCGCCCAAACCAACGCGGGTTCGACTCAAGCGTGGCCAGCGCAAGTCGGTCCGGCTCCCTGTGCGGACGGCGGCGAAAGTCGTACATCCGGTCGTTGGGATGCCGGACGACTCGTTCCGCGGCGGCACGGGCGAGTTCAGGGTGCTCAACATGGGTTTGCGAGATATGTTGATCACCGATCTCCTGCAAGTAACAATCCCGGGGTGTGACATCACAATTGCCGAACGCAGCGCGCGTGGGATGGCAGCGAGAAGCGCCGAGTTCAAACTCGCGAGGCTCGGACTCATCGATCCCGCGACGGCCCTGCGACCGGGGCTGACTATCACGCCGACGCGCGGCATTCGCGGGATCATCACCGAGACCAATGGGCGGGTACGTATCGATGCGCAGATCTACAAATGGTCGTCGAAGAAGACGCTCCACCAAACAAGCGTCGAAGGCGCCCGGGAGGAGGTCTTCGAACTTGAAACGGATCTCACGCGTCGCCTTGCCGCACTGCTCTGCGGGAAGCCTCCCCCGATCAGCGGCACGTTCACGGGCTCACTTGACTACGCGAAGGTGATTCCCGTCGGTGTCGTTCCCGGCACTCTGGACTGGACGGGGTCGCTCGAGCTGGAACCCTCGTCCGCCCTCGCCGGCATTCCCCCGCAGTTTGGTGGAGGGACGACCTATCAGGTCGCGACGGGGACGGTAACCGCCCGCATCAACCTCCCACCGACCGGCGGTAACTGCGGCATTGCGGGGCAGGGCACTTTCGACGTTGTGACCTTGCTCGGCGGAGCCATGGTGCTGGCGATGACGATCACTGAAGGGAACCCCGACACTTACGGACTCGCCCTCGACGGCGGCTCCGCGCAGATCCCCGCCGTTCTCACGGATTGCCCAGCCGACAAGGTCGCGAGCAATGGCCGGCCCGCACCGTGGCCACTCCTCGGAATCGGTTTGCTGCCGTTCACCCGAACCTCACCCGTCACGACGGAAGGCACCTACTCGGGAAGCACGAAAGGGACCCAACCGGGGATCGATGACGGCTACCAGTGGACCTGGAACCTGCACGGCTGAGGTCGAAGGGACGCCATCACCCGGAGCGCCAATGCCGACCTGAGGTGCTCGGGTCACCCGACAACCTGGGTAGATCGCCTCGCGGTGGCCACTGCGTCCTCCGAGATCCGTCGTGGCATCTCGCAAGAAGCTCACCCCTAGGTGCCTGGCACCCTGTCGTCGGGCAGCTCAATGGCGAGACGGCCGAGGCGTGGCAGCGGCGACCGCGGGTGTCCCGTGGTCGCCGCTGTTAGCGCGCTACTCGGCCACCTGGCACGGGGAGAACTCCGAAGTCTCGTTCAGGATGAACGAGAGCGGCGTCGGGAATGGGCCGGCGCCAGTGAACGTGCGGCGGGTCGCGGTCATCGTGATGAGATCACCCGCGACGGGCGAAGTGGCGGTCGTGGTGGTGCCTGCCGCGTCGCCTTTCCCATCGGTTGCGGTGACGGTCGAGCCGAGGTACCTCTGCCCCACGCCGATTCCTCCCGGGCAGATGGTGCTTGCGTAGAACTCGAGCCGGTAGTCGGTCAGGGCAAGCCCCGAGAGCGTCCACGTGACGGCCCCGCTCTGTGAGTCGGCCGCCGTGACCAGCGGGTAGTTGAGGAGGTTGTTCGCGTGAGTTGGGTGTGTCGGCTGCGATGACGGGCTTGTCGTTCGCGTGCATGAGACCACCTTGGGCCGCGTCGTCGTCGTTGGAAACCGTCGTGGACGAAAGATCCGACGGATGTCGTATGGATCGGAACGGTTGGCCGCGGCATCCTGATTGCAGTCGCCCATCGTGGGCGGAGAGAGCACTCAGGAGGTTGTTCCATGAACGTATCCCACCGTCGAACCGCCGCCGTCGTTGCGGCTAGCCTGGCCGCGCTCGCCCCGTCCGCTCCGCAGGCCTACAGAGTGGACGCGAGCTACCCACCCCAGCGCGTCGACCCGGCACCCTCTGCCCGGGTCGCCACGGCTGCCGGCGCCGTCCTGCTTCCCGGAGGCGGAATCGTGGCGGCGCGCCGCCCCCGACGCTCCGCGTCACGCGGCGGCGCCTCCCCGTAGATCGTCGAGCCCGAGATCGTCGACCTCGGCCGCGAGCACGCGTGCACCGTGGGCTGCGGACTGATCGCCAAGCGCGCTGCGGTGGGCGTACGCGCGAGCGACCAGATCGCGCATGCCGGTGCGTGTCGCCAGAGCCTCAAGGTCGTCGATCCACCGGGCGACCTCGTCGGGCCAGTGTTCGACACCGAGCGCGCAGAGTGCGTCGAGGCAGTAGCCCTCCACCCACAGGTAGGCGTCGGGGAGCCGCACGCATCGATCTCTGGCGGTGGTGAGCCAGCGCCGCGCCGCGTCCGTGTCTCCTCGTTGTGCGGCGACGAGGCCCAGGCCGCGGGCGGCATGGCCTTCCCAGCACGGATCGCCCAGGTGGAGCGACAGCGCATGGGCGTGCTCGAATGCCGCCTCGGCGGCGTCGGTCTTGCCCTCGAGCAGATCCACGTCGGCCAGAAGTGCTTCCGGCAGCGGGAGGAACGCGGTCCAGCGAAGTGTCCGGGCCGTCTCGAGTCCGTGAGTCAGGCAGTCGCGTGCGCGGTCGACGTCGCGGCGCAGGAGATGGAGCCGACCGAGGAAGGTCCACGCCCACGCCTCGGCCTGGCACGGCCGTGCGAGCTGGGCGAGCGTCAGCGCCTCGTCGAACGCGGCAACGGCTTCGGCGTATCGGCCGACGTCGCTCCAGACGAGTCCCCGGTAGGCGCATGTCCATGCTCGATCGAGAGAGTCGACGCCGGTGAGACGCTCGGCAGTTTGCAGCCAGCGGTGAGCCCGGTCGTAGCGTCCGCGAAGCAACTCGATATGGCCAAGTTCGCGGTGGGCCTCGGCCGCGAGCTCGGGACTGCCGATGCGCTCGGCGATCAGAATGGCCTCGTGCAGGATCGTGGCGCCTTCGCCATCACGCCCTCGGACGCTTCGAACGAGCGACGCGCCGAGCGCCACGAGAGTCCGCACGAGAAGCGTTTCGTCGTCGCCGTCGCGAGCCGCTGCGACAGCTTGGCGGAGCAGGCCGATGCCGGTATCCATGGCCCCGGCGTCCAGTGCGCTGAGCCCCGCTTCGAGATGTGCGGCCGTTGCCGCGGAGCTTGGGGGCTCACCGCCCGTGCGGGATGTCGCGGGCTGCCGGTCGGCCGCCTCGATGACGGCGATGCCGGGATCGATGCCGAGCTCATGGCGAAAGAGCGTGACGCAGGCGTCGCGCTGTGCGGCGGCTGCAGCCAGGTCGCCGCTGGCGGCGTAGGCCCGGATGAGCAGCTCCTGGGCCTCCTCGTCGAACGGGTTCCCCGCGACGACCCGAGTGGCGAGTTCGACCGCCGCGGCACCCTCGCCGGACGCGAGATGCGCGCGCGCCGCCTCTCGCAGGACATCCTCGGCGACGCCGGTCAGGTGCCGGCGGCTGGCGAGCAGCCAGGCCTCGAAACCCGCTGCCCCGCGGAAGGTCATGCCTTCGAGCAGATCGCGTCCGAGGTCGGGAATATCCAAGGCCTGGGTCCAGGTACCGGCGCTCAGCGCGTGAACGTCGACGATGGTCCCCTCCGGGAGTCGCAACTCGACCGGCTCGCCGGTGATGCTCGCATCCGGTCCCAGCAGTCGGCGCAGCTGGCTGAGGTTCCAGCTCAGCGCGTTGAGGGGGTCGTCGGCCTCGGCGAACAGCAACTCGGCGAGCCAGCTGCGGCTGGGCACCGACGTTGTGGTCAGCAGGTACGCGAGCAGTGCCCACGCCTTGTGGCCGCGCGGCGGCGGTTGCGGCCGACCGCCACGGAGCACACGCGGCCGCGGCCCCAGCAGGTGAATGGCCAGCGAGTCCCTCATTGCCGGATTCTCACACGGAGCGCCGCGTCACAGGCGTCGTCACAGACCGCGCCTTCATTGTGGGTATCGGACGACAGCACGATCGATCAATCACAGACAGGAGTGAGTGATGAGCACCGCAACGAAACCCACGTTCGACGCAACCACGTTCAAGACGACGACGCGTGCGCAGTGGCAGGCGGCGGCGGACGCATGGCACCGCTGGGGACCGTTCCTCGGCAGCTGGCTGGGTGATGCGACCGATGCGATGTTCGACCTCGCGCGGATCGGGCCGGGGTCGCGCGTACTGGATGTCGCGGCCGGTGCCGGGGAGCAGTCGCTCCGCGCGGCGCGCCGTGTCTCACCCGGTGGCAGCGTCTTGGCGACCGACATCGCGCCCGCGCTGCTCGAGCGTGCGACCGCTGACGCCGCAGCTGCGGGGCTCACGAACGTCGAAACGCGTGAGCTCGACGGCGAGGCCCTCGACGCACTTCCGGCCGGCACGTTCGACGCCGCCATCAGCCGCGTCGGCCTCATCTACTTTCCCGACCAGCGCCGGGCGCTCGCCGGTATGCGTCACGCGCTCAGGCCGGGCGGGCGGATCGCTGCGGTGGTCTACTCGAGTCCGGACCGCAACGCGTTCTTCTCGATCCCGGTCCGGATCATCCGTGAGCGCGCTCAGCTTCCCCCGCCGCTCCCCGGCCAGCCCGGCCCGTTCTCCCTCGGGGCGGACGGCGCGATCGAGTCACTGTTCGAGGCGGCTGGGCTGCGTGAGGTCGAGGTCAAGCGGGTCCCGTCACCCGTCCGCCTGTCGAGCGCTGCCGAGTGCGTCCGGTTCGAGCGTGAGTCGTTCGGCGCGCTCCACCAGATGATGGCCGGTTTGACGGAGTCCGAGCAAGCTGAGGTCTGGACGCAGATCGAGCAGGAGCTCGCTCAGTTCGAGTCCAACGGTGCGTTCGAGGGGCCGTGCGAGATGCTCGTCGGCGCCGGAACGAACCCGCAGTAGGTACGGACATGGCTGCTCCGACCATCCTTGCCCCGTGGCACGCTGGTGACGGTGGGCGCCGCACGCCACGACCCCCCCGGACAATGAGGTGTCGACGGTGGACACTCGCGGTCGCATTCGTGACGGCGGTTTGGTTGCTCGTCGTGGGCGTGGCACGGGCGGCCGAGCCGATCGGCCCGACGTTCCGGGTGTCGTTCACCGGCGTCGTCGGCGACCCAACGCGTACCGCCACCAGCCCCGCGGTTGCGTCCAACTCGGTGACCGGGGAGTACCTCGTCGTGTGGAGGGCCAGTGCGTTGGCGACTGTCGAGGACGAGATCTTCGCCCAGCGACTCAGCACGACGGGTGCTGCGCTGGGCGATGTGATCCGGGTCTCGACGACCGGCACTGACGGCGACGCGGCACGTGTCGCCCTCGAGCCGGACGTCACTTTCAACAGTGTCGCGAACGAGTACCTCGTTGTCTGGGCGGCGGACGGGCTTGCGACCGACAACGAGTACGAGGTGTTCGGGCAGCGTTTGAGCGCGGCCGGCGCGGAGATCGGCGGTGACGTGCGTCTGAGCACAACGTGGACCGACGGCGACGCGACGCGTCAGGCACGCGATCCGGCGGTAACGTTCAACCACGTCGCCAACGAGTACCTCGTCGTGTGGGAGGCGGACGGTCTGCCAACCGATGACGAGCGCGAGGTGTTTGGGCAGCGTTTGAGCGCGGCCGGCGCGGAGGTCGGCGCTGACGTGCGTCTGAGCCGTGTCGGTACCGACGGCGACAACACGCGTAGCGCCGGCAATCCGGTGGTGGCTCTCAACGGTGTCGCGAACGAGTACCTGGTGGCCTGGGACGCCGACGCTCTTGTCCTCGACGAGAAGTTCGAGGTCTTCGGCCAGAGGGTGAGCGCTGCGGGCGTGGAGGTTGGCGGGCATACCCGTCTCAGCACCACGGGCAGTGACGGCGACGCCGCCCTCGACGCGGCGAATCCCGCGGTTGCGTACAACAACCTCGCAAACGAGTACCTGGTCACCTGGGACGGCGAAGGGCTTGGGACGGAGGGTGAGTTCGAGGTGTTCGGCCAGCGGGTGAGCGGGGCCGGCGCCGTCGTGGGTGACGAAACGCGGCTGAGCACCACGGGAACGGACGGGGACGCAGGCCGAGACGCCTTCAGTCCGTCGGTGAGCTTCAACCGGGTCGCGAACGAATACCTGGTGACGTGGTTTGCGGACGGGCTTGTGACCGACGACGAGGATGAGGTCTTTGCGCAGCGCGTCACTGCGATCGGAACCGAGACCGGTGGCGACATTCGTCTGAGCACAACGGGAACGGACGGCGACGCAACCCGCGCCGCCTTTGCCCCGGCAGTTGCCTTCAGCAGCGTCGCGACCGAGTACGTGGCTGTCTGGGAGGCGGATGGGCTCGCAGCGGACAACAAGTACGAGGTGTTCGGACGTCGGTTCGCTGGGGCGATTCCACCGCCTCCGTCGCCGCCTGCGCCACCACCGAGCATTGATGTGCGTGCGCCGGTTCTGCGTTTGGCCGGGACGGTGCGCCAGAGGGTGGCGCGGCGAGGTCGCGTCGTGATTACTGCACGGAGCGACGAGGCCTGCACGCTTCGGGTGCAGGTGACGGTCCGTCGCGTTGGGCGGCGCGTGCCGTTGGCAACGTTCACGGTGCGCCCGCCGGTGTTGCCGGCCAACGTGGCGACGAGTCTGCGGATTCCGTTGTCGGCGGCGCAGCGGCGGGCAATCACACGGAATCTCGCGGGCCGGGGTCGGGTGCGTGTCACCGTGGCGGTCACCGCGACCGACGCCGCGGGCAATCGGGGACGCGCCGTCACGCGAACCGTGCGGGCCATCCCATGAACCTGCGCCGACTCACCCGGATGCCGCGCGAGGTCATGAGCGGCGCGCGGCAGCGACGAGGATTCACCGGTCGTCACGCCCCATCAACTCCGGGTCCGTATGAGATGTCCTTCGACACGAGAAAAGGCAGGTAAGGGCTATGGCTAGCGTCATCGTTGCGGCGGTGCAGGCGGCGTACGTGTTGATGGATCAGGCAGCGTGCCTGGCGAGAACTCGCGAGCTGCTCGGCGAGGCGGCGGCTCGCGGCGCCGGGATCGTCGTGTTCCCCGAGGTGTTCATTCCCGGGAGCCCGATCTGGATGGATTCGCGTCGCATCTGGGACGGTGACGAGGAGTGGTTCGCGATGCTCGTCGACCAGGCGGTCGTGGTCCCCGGTCCGGTCACCGACGCCCTCGGCGCCGCCGCCCGCTCAGCCGGGGTCTATGTGGTCATCGGGGTTGAGGAACGCGAGCCGCACGGGACGACCATCTACAACACCACCCTCTACTTCGGCCCCGACGGCGCGCTGCAGGGCAAGCACCGCAAGCTCATGCCGACCGGGTCGGAGCGCACCGTCTGGGGTATGGGTGACGGGTCGACGTTGCCGGTGATCGACACACCGCACGGCCGGCTGAGCGGACTGACCTGCTGGGAGAACTACATGCCCCTGGCGCGTTTCTACCTCTACGCCCAGGGCGTGGACATCTGGGCGGCGCCAACCCTGGCAAAGGGCGACGGCTGGGTGTCGAGCATGCGCCATATCGCCCGTGAGGGGCGCTGCTACGTCGTCGCCGTCAACCCGTGCGTGCACGTCGACCAGATCCCCCGGGACTTTCCCCGTCGCGATGAGGTGTGGCAGGCCGACCGCAACGACGGCTGGGTGGAGTCGGGTAACAGTGTGATCGTCAACCCCAACGGCGACCTGCTGGCCGGCCCCGCCCGTTTCGAGGAGACCATCCTCACCGCCGAGGTCGACCTCGCGACCGTGCATGCGGCACGGCGGCTGTTCGACCCCGTCGGCCACTACAACCGACCGGACATCTTCCGCCTCGACATCGACACACGGCCCCGCCCAGCGGTCGCGCCTGCGCGGTCGGCTTGGTCGGACGAGAGCGACCCGGGCTCGCGCGAGGCGCACGACCGCAACCCCGCCACGCCCCGTGTCGCCGGCAACGGCCCCGACGTCGGGAGCGACCCGCAAATCGCCGAGCCTCACCCCAAACCCTGACCCAAGACCGTCATGAGCCACCGCAGCTGAATCGCCTCCAGCTTCGTCACAACCGCCGTGGCCCTGATGGGTCTGATGCGCGCGGCCCCTTCGTGCGCCTGATCTGGCCAGGATGGAAACCGAAGCTCGAAAATAGTGAGGATCAAGAGAGCCGACGCGGGGACTCGAACCCCCGACCCCATCATTACGAGTGAGGTGCCGAGAGTTGCTCGTGCCACGATCCTGGGGAGTGTGCGTTGCCGTATCGGCGTGGGCCGTCGAATTGTGTGTCGAAGAGAGCGAACGCTCGCGGCGACGGGGCGTCAGCCTTCCAGCACGCCCATCACGATGCGTGACATCTCGTTGCCGCGCCAGGTGAGGGGGCTCTCGCCGGGGGCTTCCACCACGAGGCGGGCGCCCGGGATGTGCTCGGCCCAGGCTTCGGCGACCTCCAGGGGGTGGTCGGGGTCCAGCTCGTCGCGGCTACCGACGACGATGGTGGGGCAGGCGATCGTGCGCAAGGCGTCGAGCCCGTCGAAGGCGGCGCTTCGTGGGGCGTAACGCAAGGCGTCGGCCACGGCGGTGGGGTGGATGTGGCGGCCAAGGCGTTGGAGGATGACCGTGCGCATGCTGTCGCGCATCTCCTTGGGTGCCGTAATGGGCTCGTAGGCGGCCAACATTCCTTCCGGCCCGCCATGTTCGAGGCCGTCGGCCAGGGCGTCCCATCGGGTGAGGTTGTCGGACGGGCGGCCCCAGTGGGCGGGACCACCCAGGACCAAGGCGGCGACGCGGTCGGGTCGGGTGATCGCGACGCGGGCGGCGGTGTGTGCGCCCATCGAATGACCCACCAGTACCGCCCGCTCGATGGTGAGGGCGTCGAGGACGGCGACGGCATCGTCGGCCAGGTCGGGGTAGGTGTAGGCGGTGCGCTCAGGTGACTGGTCCGACTCGCCATGGCCGCGTGCGTCGTATGCGATGACCCGGTGCCCGGCGCGCTCGACGGAACGTGAGCCGTGAAACACGTAGCGGCGGGTCGCGGTGAGCCCGTGGAGGGCCACCACCGGCGGGGACGCCTCAGCGGGCCCGGCGGTGGTGCCGCGGAGAGTAAGGCCGTCGTGCCGAACCTCGAACGGGGTCTCGCTCGGGGGTGTGCTCACCCGCTCGCGGGCGGGTCGTTCGATGGGCTGGGTGAGGCGACCGTGGCGTCCGCTGGGGACGAATCGACGAACGCCGCAGGTGCAGTGGCGTCTTTGGCTCGTTCGCTCGCGTGCTTGCGACGCTTGCGCTTGGCGAGGAAGAACACCACCAGCAGCATCACGAGGCCCGCCACAATGGCGCCGATGAGTGAGCTGGCGCGAAAGAAGTTCGCCCGGGTATCGAGGATGCGCTCACCCGCGTGGGCGGCGTCACCATCGCCCAACACAATCCCCAACGTCAACAGGTTGGGGGCAGCCAGCACCCCGGCAAGCGCGGTCAGAAGGAGCCACGTCGCGATCGGCCGGCGTTTGTGGAAGGCGACCCACAACACGATGAGGGGAACCAGGGTGAAGACGAACCCGTAGAACAGTCCAACGCCCACACCTTGGGCGCTGCTGCCGTCAACCTGGTCGCCAATCCGCTGGGCCCACCAACGTGGCATGAACGCCGCACCGGCGATGAACAGCACCACCGCGATGGCAAGGAGAACGAGGCCGACGATGATCCGGCGACCCCAATGCTTTTCTCCCGACCCGGGGGCACGCGACGGATTGGGTGCGGGGGGTGGGGCGGTGGCTGCGGCTGGCTCACTCATAGGCGCATATTGGCAGGAGGGGCTACGGTACGGGTATGGCAGGCCGGGACGCTGCGGAGCGGCTCCTTCGCCACCCGGTCGCGGTGGCGATCGATGACGAGCGCCACATCACCGTGGCGGCGTCCGTCGGCGGGGATCCCCCACAGACGCGGGTGGCGTGGATCGATGGTGCCGCCGGGTCCATCGCGGCCCGCATCGGCTGTCCACCGGGGCGGCCCAGCCGCCTGCGCCCGGTGGTGGCAACGGACGTGGAGATGCTTCAAGGCGGCATCGACGACCGCGTGCTGGTGATCCGAGCCGCCCCCAACGTGACGGGGGTAGCGGTGCATCTGGCGGTGGAAGATCCGCTGCCGTCGCAACCGGTGGGGCCGGAAGGCATCGCGTTGGTGCGCCTGGAGCCGGGCGTGGTGCTGATCGCCGTTGATGCGCTGGAAGGCGACGAACCCGTGGGACGTTTAGATGCGGGCGGGATCGCCCATCTGCGACTCACCAACGGAAAGATCTTTGGTCGCTCCGGCTCGGGGCACGGTCTGGCCGCCGGATTCGGGGCGGGGCGATGGACATCCGACCCGGTCGACGCGGTCTTTGAGGGCGGCTACGAACCGCGTTTGCCCCAATGGATTCCCGAGGGCCTTGAACGCGGGGACTTTCACCTGGAACCCGATTTGGCCTATCCCTTCGCTCCGCCCTCCATCGTCGTTGCGTGGGGACGTGAACCCGAGCGGGTACTGGTGCGACAAACCCCCGGGCCACTGGCAAATCCCATCGCCGTGGACGGGCGCAGCGAGACCGTGGCGATCGGCGACGTGACCGGGGTGCTCATGGTGCGTAAGCGTTTCGCCACCCTTGTGTGGGAGACCGACGAGCGGGCATTTGGTGTGCAGGTGGTGGGCGTCGACCCCGCGGGCGAGGTCGCGATACGCGTGGCGCGCTCTCTGTAAGGTTCGCCCCTGTGTCAACCGTCCGTGTCGCACCACAAACGGCGCTGCACGGCGAGATTGACATCCCGCCGGACAAGTCGATCACCCATCGCGCCATCCTGTTTGGCGCCATCTCCGACCGCACCGTTCGCGTTGACGGACCGCTCGATTCGGAAGACACGGCCGCAACCCTGAGCGCAATTGAGGCCTGCGGAGTTACCGTGCGCGGGCACCTCGGCGACCACCTGGAGATCGATGGCGTCGGCATCGCCGGGCTGCGTCCGCAGCAGCGCATCGACTGCGCCAATGCCGGCACCCTCATGCGGTTGTTCGCCGGCATCCTGGTGGGCCAGACGCATGGCGAGGTGACCCTCGATGGCGACGACTCGCTGCGTCGCCGGCCCATGAGCCGCATCGCCACGCCCCTCACGGCCATGGGCGCCCGCATCTACACGGCACCGGGCGGAACGCCCCCGCTGGTGATCTCACCCGCCGATGAGCTCCGCGGCCACCGTCACGAGCTGACGCTCTCCAGCGGACAGGTGAAAAGCTGCCTACTGCTTGCCGGCCTGTCTGCCACGGGCGAGACGTGGGTGAGTGAGCCCCACCTGTCGCGCGACCACACCGAGCGCATGCTGGCCGCGTGCGGCGTCGACATACGACACGAGGGTGGTGCCGTGGGAGTCGTTGGGCCGGTGGAGGCGCTGTCGCTACCAGATCTCACGGTTCCCGGCGACTTCTCCTCGGCGGCGTTTCATCTGGTTGCCGGGGTGCTGCGCGCCGACCCGCAGATTCGCCTGCGGGGAGTGAACCTCAACCCCACGCGCGCGGGGCTCTTGGGTGTGTTGGCGCGCATGGGCGCCGAGGTGGACGTGGTGGAGGGTGAGCGGATGGGGGGCGAGCCGTTTGGCGACCTCATCGTCCGTCGCTGCTTGGGGCTCAAGGCCACGCAGGTGACCGGTGAGGAGGTGCCGTCGATGGTCGACGAGCTTCCCCTCGTCGGCCTGCTCGGCGTCTTCGCCGACGGGGTCACCTCGGTGCGCGGGGCACAGGAACTCCGCACGAAAGAAAGCGATCGCGTGGCGTCGGTCTGCACCGCGCTGCGCGCCATGGGCGCGCACATTGAGGAACACGACGACGGCTTCGATGTCCACGGAACGGGGCGCTTGGCCGGCGGTGAGATCGATTCGGTGGGCGATCACCGGCTGGCAATGCTTGGCGCCATCGCCGGGCTCGTGAGCGACGAGGGCGCGTCGGTGCGGGGGTTTGGGGTGGTGGCGGTCTCATACCCTGGCTTTGCGCGCGACATCGCCGCACTCGGTGGCGCTGCGTGATCGTCGCAATCGATGGTCCCGCCGGAGCGGGAAAGAGCACGGTCGCGCGCCTCCTTGCCGACCGGCTGGGGATCGGCTACCTCAACACCGGGTCCATGTACCGGGCTGTGGCCCTGCTGGCCCAGCGGCATGGAGTGAGTCCCGACGATGGGGAGGCGCTCACCGACTTGGCCCAAGGACATCGCATTCGCCTGCACCACGACCGGGCGCGAGACACGGTGACCATCGACGACGCCGATGTGACCGATGCGGTACGCGACCCGGCCGTCACCAGCCACGTCTCACAAGTGGCCGCTCACGCCGGCTTGCGCGCCGAGATCGTGCGTCAGCAGCGCGCCATCCTCGATGCCGGTGACTGGGTGGCCGATGGGCGCGACATCGGCAGCGTGGTGTGCCCCAACGCCGACGTGAAGATCTTCCTCACCGCGGATTCCGAGGAACGTGCTCGGCGACGCCACCGTGAGCTCTCAGAGGGTGGTGAGGACGTCGCCCTCGGCGACGTACTCCAGCAAATCATCGCGCGTGACCACAGCGACAGCACCCGAGCGGAGAGCCCGTTGGTTGTTGCGCCCGGTGCGGTTGTGGTCGACACAACCGGGCGTGAGGTCGAGGCCGTCGTCGCGCACATCGCCGTTCTGGCGGGGAAAGGAGCGGCATGAACGCTGTCCTGTGGAACATCGGTCGGGGGATCCTCAAGCCCCTGTTCTTCGGTGCGTACCGGTTGCGGCGCGTCGGCCCACATCGCGTTCCCGCCACCGGCGGAGTGCTGGTGGTGTGCAACCACCTGTCGAGCTACGACCCGCCCATGGTGGGATCCACGATCCTTCCGCGACCCGTACGGTTCATGGCCAAGTCGGAGCTCTTCCGCAAACCGCTGTTCGGAACGATCCTCGCGGGGGTTGGCGCATTTCCGGTGGAACGGGGCGGCGCCGACCGCGAGGCCATCCGCACGTCGAAGGAAATTCTGGCGCGCGGCGAGTGCCTCGTGATGTTCCCCGAAGGTACCCGCAGCCTCACCGGCAAGATCCGGCCCTTCTTCCCAGGAGGGGGCATGCTGGCGCTCGAACCCAACATCGTGGTCATCCCCGCGGCCATCTGGGGTAGTCAACGAAAGATCGGTCCGGTGAGCGTTGCGGTGGGCCCTCCGCTTGATCTTTCCGGTCTCACCGGCTCCAAAAGCGAGCGGGCTCGCGAGATGACGCGCCGCATGATGGTAGCCGTGGCCGAGCTCATCGAGATTGCCGGTGGACCGCCCCAAACCGTCCCGACAGAGGAACCCACGCTGGAGCGCTACTAGGCCGATCGGGGGTTTTGGGCTCGGGTTCTGGTTGACTTCACGGGATGTCCACCCGACCTCAGCGCACCACCGCGGCCGAACGGCGTACGGCTGCACGTGAACGGCGCACCGCCGCCCTGTCGGCAATGGCGGACGGGATGCCGGTTGTCGCCATTGTTGGTTACCCGAATGTCGGCAAGTCGACGCTGTTCAACCGCCTCAGTGGCAACCGTGATGCCGTGGTGGATCAACAGCCGGGTGTCACGCGTGACCGCCGCAGCGGCACCGCCGACTGGCGCGGCCGCGTGTTCCAGCTCATCGACACCGGCGGTATCGACGACATCGATCCCACTCCCATCGGGCGGCAGGTCGTGGAGCAAGCCGTACATGCCATCGATGAGGCCGACATCATCTTGTTCGTGGTCGACGCTCACGCCGGGGCTGCCGCCGGCGACCTTCAGGTGGCCGAACGCCTCCGCCGGGCTGATCGTCCGGTGCTGGTGGTGGCTAACAAGTGTGAAAGCCCCGCCCATGAGATCGAGGCACAGGCCCTGTGGGAACTCGGTTTGGGTGAAGTCCACCCGGTCTCGGCACAGCACGGGCGAAACATCGGCGACCTGCTCGACGCCATCGTAGAGCTGCTTCCCGAAGCCCCAGAGGTGGAGCTTGACGCCGTCGCGCCCCCGGCCATCGCCATCCTCGGTCGCCCCAACGTCGGCAAAAGCAGCATCCTGAACGCGATCATGGGTGAGCAGCGGGTCATCGTCCACGATCGACCCGGCACCACACGCGATGCCATCGACACCCTCGTGGATGTCGGCGGCCGACGAGTCGTGCTCACCGACACCGCCGGCCTGCGAAAGCGCGGCAAGGCGGGGGAGGCGGTTGAGCGCTACAGCCATCTGCGGGCTGTTCAGGCGGCCGAGCGCAGCGACGTTGTGATCGTCGTGTGCGATGCCACCGAAGGCATCACCGACTCCGATCTCTCGGTGATCGACATTGCCGCCAAGTCTCACTGCGCCACCCTCGTCGTCATGAACAAGTGGGATCTCGCCCAGCCCGAGCTCGATCACCTCACCGGTGTCATCCGGGCAAAGGCGCGGCAACGTCCCCCGATCGAGATCAGCTCGGCCACCACGGGGGAGGGCATCGCCCGCATCCTCCCGGCGGCGCTTCGCCTTCATGCCCGGTTGGATCAACGCTTTTCCACGAAGCTGCTCAACACCGAGCTGCGCGGGCTGGCCGAGGAGCGACCCGGCCCTCGTGACGGTCAGCGACGGCTGTCGCTGCGATACCTGGTGCAGACCGGAGTGAAGCCGCCGACGTTTCGTTTGGACGTCAACGACCGTGTTCTGATGACTCGTGACTATGGTTTCTGGCTCGAGAATCGCCTCCGCCGTGCCCTCGACCTCGATGGTATCCCCGTGATTCTCGAGGTTCGCACGCGCAAGAGGTCTTGACCGAGTCTTTACCAGGATTACCACAGCTTCCGCGGCAACCGGTGCTACCGTCGGGGGAGTCAAAAGGCCCGGCGTTGGGGGAGGATTCATGAGAAGTAGAGGGAGCGCGCTTCGTGCACGAAAGCACACGGTTGGGGTGGTGGCCGCAATCGCGAGCGCAGCCGCACTTGGTGGTGTCGCCGCATGCGGTGGCGAAGCATCGAGCGCCGGCGGCGCCGGAGCCATCGCCAAGTACATCCCTGCCGGATCCCCCATCTACTTCGAGGTCTCCACCGACCTTGACGGATCTCAGTGGAAGCAGGCCCTGACCCTGGCCAAGGTCTTCCCGGGCTACCCGAAGGCGGCGAAGGCGTTCAACGACGAGCTCGCCAAAAACGACCTCGTCTTCGATCGCGACCTCAAGCCGCTGCTCGGCAAGAGCGCCGTCATCGCGATCTCGGATAAGTCCAGCTTTACCGACGGTAGCGACCCAATCGTCATCGCCGCGGTCGACATTCCTGAGGGAAAACGCGCCGATATGGTCGCCTTGGCGAAGAAAGGCGACGACGCCTGGACGCCCAAGGGCACCTACAAAGGTTTTGACCTCTATGACGTTGGCGATGGCGACCTCGGAGCGGTCAACGACGACGTGCTGCTGGTCTCCTCCGACGCAAACGAGACCAAGCGCGCGATTGACGCGAGTGAGGGCGATACCGGCGACACCATGGCCGGCTCGGACAAGCTCAGTGATGCACTCGCCGAGCTACCCGACGAGGTCATGGCCCAGGGCTACATCGATGTTGCCGACATCGTCAAGAAGGTTGGTGCCAAGAACGCCGAGGCCGCCAAGACGGTTATGGACGCCGGGATCGGCCCGAACGCGTCTGTTGGTCTGTCGATCGCTGCGGAAACCGACGGTATGCGTTTGAAGATGGTGACTCGCGATCTGGGCGAGACCGCATCGGCAGCCAACGAGGAGTACACGCCGACCCTGATCAAGAACGTCCCGGCTGACGCGTTGGGTTACCTCAGCTTCCGCAACGCATACGCAATCGGCGAGGAGGCCATCTCACAGGCCTCGGCAAGCGACCCCAAGGTCAAGGAGGGCATCGGGCAGGCCCGCGGCGTCCTCGGGCTGCTGGGTATCTCGACCGGCGATCTGAAGGCACTCACCTCCGGTGAGCACGCCGTTGTCGTCACCAACGGGAAGGACGCGCCCGGCGCGGTTCTCGCCCTCGAAGTTGCCGATGGCGCCAAGGCACAGGAGACACTCGACAAGCTTCGTGAGCGTGGTCTCGCTTTGGCTGGCGCCGCCGCCGGATCCATCCCGCCGTTTGCGAAGGTGCAGCTGGCCAACGGGGTCACGGGCTGGGCATCTCCGGTGAGCCCCAACGTCGGCATCGTCTACGGCGTCGATGGCAAGATCGCGTACCTCGGAACCCAGGCTGAGGCCATCACCCAGGTGCAGCAGCCGTCGGCCAAGCTGGTTGACGACGCCGCATACCAGGCGGCCACCCGGCAGATGCCATCGAAAGTGACGGCGCTGGCGTGGGTCAACGGCGAGCAAGTCCTCAGCACCCTCGATCGAATGGGTCTCCTGCGCGGAGCCCCGGACGAGACGATCGCGAACCTCAGGCCGCTGAGGAACCTCGTGATGTGGTCGACCGGTGGGGACCGTCCCACGGCGGAGGTCTTCGTCACCATCAAGTAGTCGCGGTCGGGCGTCGTCGGAACCTGCACCCGCGGATTCCGGCGGCGCCCGCCGTCGTTGTTATGCTCGCGACCGTTTTCATTGACGAAAGGCGGGCATCGAGCCCATGCGGGACTACCTCTTTACGTCGGAGTCGGTGACCGAAGGTCACCCCGACAAGATCGCTGATCAGATCTCCGATGGCGTTTTGGACGCCGTCCTCACAGGCGACCCCATGGGACGCGTGGCCTGCGAGACCCTCGTGACCACCGGGCAGGTGATGGTGGCGGGAGAGATTTCGACCAGCACCTACGTCGACATCCCGAAGATCGCGCGCGACACGATCCGCGACATCGGCTATACCCGGGCCAAGTACGGCTTCGACGCCGAAACCTGTGGCGTCTCGGTTGCGCTCGACGAGCAAAGCCCCGATATCGCTCAGGGCGTCAACTCCGCTCTCGAGGTGCGGGGTGTTGGCGGCGGTGAGGACCCATACGACTTGCAGGGCGCTGGCGACCAGGGCCTCATGTTTGGCTATGCCACCAACGAGACCCCGAGTCTGATGCCGCTTCCCATCACCCTCGCGCACCGGCTCTGTCAGCGCCTGGCCGAGGTTCGGCGAGACAACATGAACTACCTGAGGCCGGACGGGAAGTCGCAGGTGACCGTGCGCTACGTCGATGGCAAGCCCGCCGAGGTCACCGCCGTTGTCATCTCGTCCCAGCATGCGCCCGAGGTGGGGAACGATCAGTTGCGCACCGAGATCACCGACAACATCATCCGCCCGGTGCTGGCCGAGTATGACCGCTGGAACGACGATCTCACGGTCTACATCAACCCCACCGGGGTCTTCGTGGTGGGTGGCCCGATGGGTGACTGTGGCCTCACCGGCCGCAAGATCATCGTCGATACCTACGGTGGCATGGCCCGCCACGGCGGCGGCGCGTTCAGCGGTAAGGACCCGTCCAAAGTCGACCGCTCGGCCTGCTACGCCGCCCGCTGGGTAGCGAAGAATGTGGTGGCGGCCGGGATGGCCGAACGCTGCGAGGTGCAGGTGGCCTACGCCATCGGCGTGGCGCGCCCGGTGTCGATCATGGTGGACACCTTCGGCACCGAGACACGACCGGTCAACGAGATCGAGAAGTGGGTGGGGGAGAACTTCGACCTCCGGCCCGCCGCGATCATCGACAGACTCAACCTGCGCCGGCCGATCTACCAAAAGACCGCCGCATACGGCCATTTCGGCCGCAACGACCCGGACTTCACCTGGGAAAACACGAGCATCGGCGACGCAGTCGCCGGTTAGGAGAGTGTCATGAGACGGTCTTTCGTCGTCGCATTGCTGTTCGGCTTCATCCTCGGCGCCGCCCTTGTGGTGCGTCGCCGTTCCGACGTCGAGTAACGCGGACCCGGGCCCACCCCGGGACGCACCCCCCGCTGCCCAAGTCGCCCTCCTGGTCGACACGCGGGCCCTTGATGCACCCCTCGACTACGCCATCCCCGCGGAGCTTGCCGGCCGTGTCGAAGTCGGCACGCTGGTGGCTTGCCCCCTCAACCGCCGCACGGTGTTGGGGATCGTCACGGGCTGCGAGCCGCCCACGTGGAGCGGAACGCTCGCGCCGCTTCACGCCGTCGTCGACGGCGTGCCGGCCGTCACTCCGCAGCTCATGGAGCTGGCGGGGTGGGTGTCGCGCTACTTCGCGGCTCCCCACTCGGTGTGCCTGAAGCTTGTGCTCCCTCCTGGCGCGGAGGGCACGCTGCAGCGCTCGGCTGACGGCGGGTGGCGTCTTCGTCCACCACCAACGCTGCGCCGGCTTCTGGTGGCTCACGATCCGGTCATCGACAACGGCACGCCGCGCCAGCGCGCCATCGCGCAGGTGCTGGCGGGCGCCGGGGGTGAACTCTCCGCCGCCGAGCTGTGCCGGCGGGCCGCGACGACCCTGCCCACCCTGCGTCGCATGGCCGAGGCCGGCGTCATCGGCCTTCGCGAGGATGAACCGCTCAGTGCGGCCACATCGGGAGCGTCCACCGCGGAGGCTCCGTCGGCACTACCGCCGACGCTCACCGACGAGCAGGGTGTGGCAGTCGCCCGTATCGCCACCGCTCTGGCCGACGGCACCCCCGCGATGCTCCTGCATGGCATCACCGGCTCGGGCAAGACGGAGGTGTACCTACAGGCCATTGATCGGGCACGCGCCGCCGGTCGGGGGACGTTGGTCCTGGTTCCCGAGATCGCCCTTACCCCACAACTTTTGGGCCGTCTGCGCACACGATTGGGAGAGAACATCGCCGTCTGGCACTCCGCCCTGACGCCGGCGGAGCGAATGCGTGAAGACACGCGCGTGCGAAACGGCGTCGCTGACGTCGTGCTCGGGGCTCGCAGTGCCGTGTTCGCCCCCATCCCGAACCTGGGCCTCATCATCGTTGACGAGGAACATGAGAGTTCGTACAAACAGGACTCCTCACCCCGGTACGACGCCCGACACGTCGCGTACCGTCGGGCTCAGCTCCAAGGCGCGCTGGTTGTCTACGGCAGCGCAACTCCCCGGCCCGAGTCGTGGAAGGCCCTTCCTCGAGTGTCGCTTACCCACCGTGCTGATGGGGCGATGTTGCCCACGGTCGAGGTGGTTGACATGCGCATGCAGTCACCCGGGCCGGTGTCACGACCACTGGCTCAGGGTCTGTTGGGCGCGGTGGAGCGCGGGGAGAAGGCCATCATCCTGCTCAACCGCCGCGGTCTCGCGCGATTGGCACTCTGCCGCGCGTGCGGCTGGATCGGGCGATGCCCGGACTGCGACGTGCCCCTCGTCATCCATAACCGCCCCGAGCAGCTGGTGTGCCACCACTGCGGCCGTGACGAGCCGCTTCCGCACCTCTGCCCGGCCTGCGGGGCCGCCGAGGTGGGACGCCAAGGAACGGGTACGCAAGGTCTGGAGGAAGCGCTTGCGCAGATCATTCCGGACGTACCGCTCATTCGCCTGGACGCCGACGTCACCCGCACCCGCGGTGAGTTGGTGCGTCGACTCGATCGGTTTGCGCGGCCCGGGGCCGCCGTGCTTCTGGGCACGCAGATGGTCGCGAAAGGGCACGATCTGCCGGCGGTCACGGTCGCCGGAATCCTTGACGCCGACGGCCCCCTCCAGCAACCCGATTTCCGTGCCGAGGAGCGGGCTCTCTCGCTAATCGTGCAGCTGGCCGGTCGTGCCGGTCGGCGCGGTGAGCCCGCCACTGTCTACGTGCAGGCTTGGGAGCCGGCGAGCCGGGCAATTCATTTGGGCGCCCGCCATGACGTCGAGACGTTCCTCACGGGTGAACTGGAGCGCCGCCGCGAGCAGGGGTTCCCACCGTTTGGCAGCCTCGTGCGGGTCGTCCTCGACGGTGAGAACACCACAGCGTTGGACACCGCGGCGGCCGTCGTGGCCGACGAGCTCCGGGAGATGGATGCCCGGCTCACCATCTACGGTCCGGCACGTCTCCATCGACTGCGCGCTCGTGCCCGGCGGGCAGTGCTGGTGCGTGCCGATCGCTCGTCGTTGGCGACCGCATCGGTGCGCGCGCTCGTCGATGCCCATGCCGATCGCTTTCGGCGTGGGGGCATCCGTGTGATGGTGGACGTGGATCCGCAAGGAACGTAGTCCGCGGACCCTCAACAACGGTACGATGCGGGGAGACCAATTATTCCCCGATATCTTCCTGAGGAGTTCGTACCCCTATGCCGGTCCCACGACTATTCGAGGCGCCTTCCGATCAACGCGAGCGGTGGATTCACGTCCTTGCCTGCTTGGTTGGGCTCACAAGCCCCGATACCCGCCCCGCCCTGATCTCCGAGCTGACCGGCGAGGATCTTCCCGGCGTGGACGACGCGCAAACGCGGGAGGCGCACCCCCTGGGCGGTGCCGGCGTGGACATCCTGGTACGTGACCGCGACAAGCGTTGGGCGGTGGCCGTGCAATCGACACTGGGCTTCGATGCCGATGCCCAGGCGGGAATCACTCGCGCCCACGCGGCGTTAGCCGACCAGGCCGACCGCGTTATCGGCGTGGTGATCACCCCCGACCGCAAGCCCCCTGCCGCGGTCGTTGCGGCGGCCGGCGGTGGACTGGACGTACGTCATAAGAGCTGGTTGCGGGTACGTGACTGGGTTCAAGAGCGCCCCGAGCGCGGGTCCGCCCACGGCGTTGACCTCGCCCTTCTGCGCGAGGCGGAGTACTTCCTTACCCCACGCGTCGCCGAGCTCTACCGACTGGAGGAGCTCATGCCGACGCTGCCGCAGAGCCTCCGCCCGTCGCTGGCATCGATCTTCTTCGACCTGAACGACCTGTCGATTGCGCCGCTGATGGCAAGCGGGGTCGGCGGTGCCGCCAACACGCGCATCGCGTTTCCTCGCACGGGCGAGCCTCTGGCCGAGATCGTCCTCAACTCCGGCGAGCTCGCCGTGCGCATCGCCGACAGCGCAGTGGGTGCCGGCTTCGTCGCCGATGGGGCCTGGTCGACGCTGTCCGTGCGCGAACCCGCCGATTGGATCGCCGGCCGTTCCGCCGCACTCGCGGCGGCGAAACGACTGCTCCCCGTGGCCCGGTAGGCAGCCGTGGCTGAGGGCCGGGAATTCGACGATCCGGAGCGCGAGGAGCGCCGACAACTGGCGTTGCAACAAGTGCGCCAGTTTGGCGATCCGGTATTGCGCACCCCCTCCGCGCCCGTCGAGGTGTTCGACGATGCGCTCCGTGACGAGGTCGGGATGATGATGGACCTCATGAGCGACGCTCACGGTGTCGGTCTTGCGGCACCGCAGATCGGACGTTTGCGCCAGGTCATCGTCATCCAACCGTCCGTTGACGACCCGCCGGAAGGGCTGATCAACCCGCGCATCACGGCGATGTCGGAGGAGACCGAGCTGGGCCCCGAAGGGTGTCTTTCCATTGGCGAGGTCCTTGTTGAGGTCCCCCGGTCGGTCAGCATCACCGTCCTGGCGCAAAACGTCGCGGGCGAGCCACGTGAGTTCAGCTGCGAGGGCTTCCCGGCACGCGTCATCCAACACGAGGTCGATCATTTGAACGGCGTGCTCATCCTCGATCGCACGTCGCCCGAGGAGCGCAAGGAGGCGCTTCGCCGGCTGCGCGACGAGGGCCTGTGAAGGTTGCTTTCGCAGGAAGTCCTCCTGCGGCCGTTACCGTGCTCCGATCGTTGATCGATGCGGGAATCGACGTTGCCTGCGTCATTTCGCAGCCCGACAAACCCCGTGGTCGCGGAGGGAAGACCATCCCCACGCCCGTCAGCGCCGACGCCATCCAACGCGGGCTCACGCTCCACCGCCCGGCATCCATCAATGAGCCCGAGCTGCTCGACACCCTGGCGTCCGAATCGCTCGATGCGCTTTGCGTCGTCGGTTTCGGTCAACTTCTTCGCGAGCGGGTCCTGAACGACTGGACGTGTCTCAACGTTCACTTCTCGATACTTCCCGCCTATCGTGGCGCCGCTCCCGTCGAGCGCGCGCTGATGGATGGATGTGACGAGACCGGTGTCACGATCATGCAAATGGATGCCGGCCTCGATACCGGACCCATCGTCTCCGTCGGCCGTATCGACGTGGGGCTGCACGAAAACGCCGGGTCCCTCCTCGACCGCCTCGCCATCCACGGTGGGCAATTGCTCGTTGATGCCCTGACCGACCTCGCCGGCGGGACCATGACGCGGGAACCTCAGCCCACAGATGGCGTGTCTCTTGCGCCAAAGATCACGGATGCGGACATCGCCCTTGACCTCACCCAACCGGCGCAGGTCGTGGCGAACCGCGTTCGGGCGCTCGCTCCGCACATCGGCGCGTCACTTGTGGTGGACGGGCAACGCTTCAAGATCTGGGATGTGCGTACCACCGACACGCCGCCGCCCCCACGAGGTGCGCTTCAGACGATCGATGGCCGCCTCGTTGCCGCATGTGGGTCCGGGGCGATCACGATCGAGCAGCTGCAACCACCGAACCGCAGCCGCATGCTCGTCGATGCGTTCCTGCGCGGCTGGCGCGGGGGCTTTGCCCTCGACGCTCCCGCCGCGTGAGCGCACCGGCCACACCGGAGCGCCGGGTGGCGTACCGGGTGCTGCGGCGGGTGAGCGAGGGCGCGTACGCTGACCGCGCGCTGATCGGCGAGGCGCAACGCGCCGAACTGCCTCCCGGCGATCGCGCCAAGGCCCATCGCCTCGTGTTCGGCGCCGTTCAACGACGACGCACGCTCGACTGGTTTGTCGATCCCGACGTCACCAACCCGGCAGCCGTGGAACCCGAAGTGCGTGACGTGCTGCGCATCGGCGCGTACGAACTGGTCTACAGCGACGGTGTGCCGGCCTCGGCCGCGGTTGACCAGGCCGTGCGCTTGGCTCGGGAGATCCCGGGTGACGCACGTCGCCAGAAGGCTCGCGCGGGTTTAGTGAATGCCGTACTCCGACGGCTGGCCGCCTCCGTGGACACGCGCCGCGCTGCCCTGGGTGCCGCCACCGCCGAGGACGCGGCCGTCGCCGAGAGTGTTCCCGATTGGATCGCACGGCGACTGTTCGAGGACATCGGTCCGGATGCCGCCCGTGACACGCTGCGCGCCGCCAACGAACCCTCCGAGTCGGTAGTGCGGTGGAACGCCCTCAAGGGCTCACGCGAGGAGTTTGAGGCGTTGCTTCCCCCGGGGGCCCGTCGTGATGAACTCCTGGTGGACGCCTACATCCTCGACGCCCCGTTCGCCCTGGAACGCTCGCCGATCTGGTCACAGGGGCGGGGGATGGGGCAGAGCCGAGCATCGATGCTCCCCCCGCTCATTCTGGCCCCGCAACCCGGTGAGCGCATCGTCGATCTGTGCGCCGCCCCCGGGGCGAAGACCACCTACCTCGCCGCCCTCGCCGGTGGCGATGCCGAGATCGTGGCGGTCGAACCCCGCCCCGCACGTTCCCAGACCCTCCGGTCACTCGCCGAACGCATGGGCGCCCGGATCACCGTGGTGGAAGGCGACGCTCGCGGTGTCGCCCTGGAAGGCTCGTTCGACGCCGCCCTGGTCGATCCCCCCTGCACGGGCCTCGGGGTCCTCTCCGCGCGTCCTGATGCCCGCTGGCGCCGAAATGAGAGCGATGTCGCCGTGCTGGCCGACCTCCAGCGGGCTCTGCTGGCTCGTGCCATCAGCTTGGTGCGGCCTGGCGGCCGGGTGGTCTACTCCACCTGCACCCTCCTTCGGGCGGAAAACGAGGACGTGGTGCGGGAGGCCGACCTCGCACTCGACCCGGCCGACCCACGTTTCGTTCACCTGGCCCACCCGGACCTCCCCGGTGCCATCCGCACCCTTCCCGGCCGAGACAACACCGATGGGTTCTTCGTCGCCCGTCTGCGCGTGAGCTAGGTCAGGCGAATACGGATGTCGGCGATGCGGGCCTCGTCGTCGTCCGTCACGATCGTGAAATCGATTTCACCGCCGATGGTCTCGCCCGTCTGATTGTCGATTTGGTAGCGGGCATCGACGTCGAGCGCCCCACCCGTTGGCGTAACGCCATCGACCTTGACGCGGTAGACGAACTTGTCGTTCTCGGCGAACTGACGCTCGTATTCTCCGAGCACATCAACCATGCCGAGCCATTCCTTCGTTTCACCGCTGGGTCTCTCTTGGACGCGCCGCACGTCGAGGGTGAGCAGGTCTCCGAGCGCTGCGGGGTCTTCGTTCGAGTACGCCCGTTCGTAGCGATCCAAGAGGGCCTCTGCGGCCTGTCGACTCGGGGCGGTGGGCGAGGGTTCTGTGGGGGTGGAGACGGGTGGTGGCGTCGGAATTGACGCAGTGGTGACCGGACCTTCGGCTGTTGGCGCGGTATTCGCCGGGCCCACGGTGGGTGACGCGGCTGGGTTGTCATCGCGCGTCAGCAAGACGGCACCCACCGCCCCCGCCGTGAACACGGTGAGCGCTCCTCCAGCAATCGCCAACGTTCGCGAGCGCTTGCGAAGGATCACCGCGGTCGGAGCATTCGGGGCGGCCGGATCTGCTGCGGGCGGCGTCGGCGTAGCCGTTGCGGCACGGGTAGGGGGTGCCTCGGCAACCACGGTCGGTACACCCCCCGGCACTGCCGCAAGCGCGGCGCGACCAAGCTCGGTGGGCGTCGCGAAGCGATCGTTGGGGTCCTTGGCGAGCGCACGTGCCACAACGGCGTCGAATGCCACCGGGACGCCCTTGGCTGAGGGAACGGGGATGGGTTCGTTTACATGAGCCCAGAGCTTGCGCATCGTTGAATCCGAGGCGTATGGGATCTCCCCGGTCAACATCTCGTAGAGCATGCAGCCGAGCGAGTACACATCCACGCGCCCACTGATGGGCAGGTCCTGGAGCTGTTCCGGAGCCATGTAGTCGGGTGTGCCGATGAACTGGCCCGCAGCCGTGAGGTTCGTCCGCTCCGGCGGGCGGGTCAGGCCAAAATCTGTGAGGAAGACTCGTTCCTCGTCACCGCGCACCGGCGTGACCATGATGTTTGCGGGCTTCACATCGCGGTGAACGAGTCCACGATCGTGTGCGGCCTGGAGCGCCGCCCCCACTTGCGCGACGATTCGCGCAGCACGGCTCGGTTCGATACGCCCATCGCGTGCGAGGATCTTCTCGAGGTCGTCACCGGGAATGAACGCCATGACCAGATACGGAACACCGTCAACCTCGCCGAAGTCGTGAACGGCCGCCACTCCCGGATGATCGATTGACGCCGCCAGCCGTGCCTCGCGGGCGAAACGATCACGAAATCCCGGATCGCTCGCATAGTGCGGCGCGATCACTTTCAGGGCGACCGTCCGATCGAGCGAGAGCTGTGTCGCCCGGTAAACGACACCCATCCCGCCCCGCCCGGCGACCTCCTCAATTCGGCAACCGGCGAACACATCACCTGGCATCAGGGAAGACACGCCGAGACGCTACATGCCTCTTACGACACATATCGGTGGCGGGATGGCGTGCCTCACCCGGTATTCTCAGGTGGTGAGCAACTCCGTGCGACTTGAGATCGTGGAAGGTCCGTCGTCGGGGCAGGTGGTCGACGTCATGGGTCCCGTTGTCATCGGCCGTGATCCTGGTGCCGATATCGCGTTGCATGACGAGCGGATCTCGCGGCGGCATGTTCGGCTCACACCGGCGGGGCCGACGTCGGTCACGGTCGATGACCTCGGTTCGTCGAATGGGACGTTCATCAACCAGAACCCGGTAAACGGTTCTGCCACGTTGAACGTGGGTGACGAGCTGTTGATCGGGGTGACCCTCATGCAGATTCAGGGTGTCGCCGGGGTGGCGCAGCCGTCGCTCGTGCGCCCGATTCCTCAGGGGCTCGCTGCGCCCGAGCGCCCCCCGACGTATGTGAACCCCGTTGGCAGTGGCGACACGGGCATCCCCGAGCTCGACCCGTTGCTTGACTCCCGCACGAAGGTCAAGGCGCGCTACGCGCCAATCGCGGTGTCCGCTCTCGTCGTGATCGCGGTGCTGTTGTACCTGGCGACGAACTAGCGCACGGCGAAGTACACGATGAGGGCGATGGCGGTTGCCGCGATCGTCCCGATCGTCAGAGCTGTCGGCAGGTAACGACGTGTCGGAATACCCCCGAGTCCCGACCGCTGCGGGGTGGCCGCGTCAAACGTCGGTGGCGGCACGGGCTCGGAAGGTGCCGCTGCGACCGCGGGGGCGGGAACCGCCGGGGGAGGAGCGGGGGGCGGTGCCGGTGAAGGGGCGTCAACAACCGTCGCGGATGGGCTTGTGCCCACCACCGTCCCTCCCGATGACGGGGGCGCGGCGCCGACGATGGTCGCGGTTATCGGACGCTCCACGTGAAGGGTGGTTTCCCCGATGGTGATCATCTCACCTGGGTTGAGGGCCACCTCTCCCATGATGCGTTCGCCATTGACGAACGTGCCGTTCGTGGACCCGAGGTCCTCGAGATAGATGCCTGACGCGGTGGCCGTGATGGTTGCGTGCCGACGTGACACACGCGCATCGTTCAGGACGATGTCCGTCCCCTCACGTCCGATCGAGATGGTGTCGACCAGCTCGAACCGTTGCCCGTCCGCCGATCCTCCCGATAACACGACCGTTGGTGTCATTACGTGCGGGCCGCGATACGTCCGGCAACGCCCAGAAGACGTGCGAATGTGGTCGCGGTCGGGGGGCGCCGGTCGGCGGTCTTGGCCAATGCGAACTGCACCACTTCGGCGACCTCGTCGGGAACGTCGGCGCGGTCGGCCACGGGGTTCGCCGGGGTTTGATCGAGATGGGCGAAGGCCACTTCGAACAGGCTCCGTCCCGCGAAGGGCGTACGACCGGCAAGCATCTCGTAGGCCACGCACCCCAGCGCGTAGACGTCGACGGCGGGGCCCACCTCGCCGCCGCTGATCATCTCCGGCGCCATGTAATCCATCGTCCCCATGACGTGACCAATCTGGGTGAGCACGGAGTAGCCGTCGACGTGGACGAGGCCGAGGTCACACAACACGGCGTGGTCATCGGCATCGAGGAGGACATTCGAGGGCTTGACGTCGCGATGAACGATCCCGGCCGCGTGGAGCGCGTCGAGCGCCCCCGCGACTTGTGTGATCACCCGCACAACGTTTGCGAGGGGCAACGGTCCGTTGTTCGCAACTCGCTCGCCAAGCGTGCCTCCCACCAGAAGCGGCATCGCCAGGTAGAGACGTCCGTCGACCTCGCCACTGCCGGTGACGGACGCGAGGTGGCGGTGGGAGACCTCGCCGGAGACGCGCGCCTCGCGTTCGAAGCGACGCGACTCGACCTCGTTGGCGCGCATCGACGGCTTGGCGATTTTGAGTGCAACGTCATTGCCATCGGGTGTGCGCGCCCGGTAAACCCGGCTCATGCCACCTTCACCCAGGAGCTCCTCCACGGTGAACGGGCCGAAATGCTCGCCCGGTTGGGGGTCCCGCGCATCGAACGTTTCCTCGGCCACGGCTCGATGATAGAGCGCCAACGACCGGAGGTTGCGCCTGACCGGTCCGGAGCCCAGCAGGCCGCGACGGCAACTAGAATGGCGAAAGATCCACGTGACGCGACGACTCGCCCTCTACTACGCCGTGCTCGCCGTCGCGCTGGTCGCCGTCGTCGTGACCGTGTTCAACGTTGGCCGGGGACTCGACGCTCAGCCCGCTATTGCCGGCGGGTACGACGTGGAGGCGGGGGAGTGCCTGGGGCCGCAGATCGACCTGCGCCAATCGGGGCAGTTCGTCTCGATCGGACGTACCGGAGGCGCGACCGTCGGCAAGTTGCGCCTGACAGACAACCGTTTGACCGGTGAGGTCACGTGCGACGGCGAAGTGGTCCGGATTGAGGCGCGGCGGGATGGCAAGACCCTTGCGGGAACTCTCGGCACTGAGCCGTTTCGTGCCCGGTTGGAGCGCGACCCACCGGAGTCGGGGCAGCAGCAACCACGGTCAGCGGCATCGGTTACCGGCGACTACAAGCTCGTCCCGGCGTCGCAGTGCATCGGCGGAACGATCGAGCTGCACGACGGACGCATTGAGAACAAACAGGGCCAGGAGCTCGGAAGCTTCGTCTACGACAACGGACGGTTCGCCGGCGATGTGCTGTGCGGGGAGGGAACGAACCGCGCAACGATTTCCGGACGTGCGGCAAATCGTTCAATCGCACTGACGATCACGCCCGCATCCGGGCCGCCGGAACGGATCGTTGCGCAAAGGAGTCGCGAGTTCGGCCAAGCGCTGGCGGCCTTCTTCCTCGCGATTGCGATCGTGATGCTGTTTGCGCGCCTGGTCGGTGCCCTGGCCAGGCGGGTCGGACAGCCCCGGGTTATGGGCGAGGTGCTCGCCGGCATCCTGCTGGGACCGACGGTGTTCGGCGCAGTCGCACCCGATCTGCAACGTGAGCTCTTTCCCGCTGACGTCATCCCGTACATCGGCGCCGCGGCCAACCTCGGCCTCATCTTCTACATGTTCCTCGTGGGTCTGGAGCTCGACCTGTCGCAACTCAAGGGGCGCTTGCGACAGACGATTGCGATCTCCAACACCGGGGTCGCCATTCCTATGATGGCCGGACTTGCGGTGGCGATCCCCACTTACGAGCTGGTGGGGCCGGACAACGGCTTCGCCGGATTCGCCTTGTTCATGGGCGTGTCAATGTCGATAACCGCGTTCCCGGTCCTGGCGCGCATCCTCGTGGAGCGGCGCATGTTGACGCGGCCGGTGGGCGCGTTGGCCTTGGCCAGCGCGGCGATCGACGACGTGACCGCATGGTTTCTGATCGCTCTCGCCACCGCGGTGGCCGTGGCCGGATCGTTCAGCGGGGTTGTGGTGACGATCTCCCTCGCGATCGTGTTCTCGCTGTTCATGTTCTTGGTGGTGCGACGGGTGCTGGCCCGCGTCTCGGTGGCCTACGAGGAGGCGGGACGGGTGCCGGTGGCCTGGATCACCGCCATCTTTGCCGGAGTGCTCCTGTCGGCCTATGCCACCGAGAAGATCGGCATCGCGCTCATCTTCGGCGCCTTCATCATGGGTGCGGTTATGCCCCGCCACGCGGGTCTCACCGAAGACGTGACCCACCGCGTCGAGGACTTCGTCGTCCTGCTTTTGCTGCCCCTCTTCTTTGCCTACACGGGGCTTCGCACCAACATCGGGCTGCTGGACCGCCCCGAGCTCATCCTCATGACTGTTGGGCTGATCGTCGTCGCGATCGTCTGTAAGTTCGGCGGCACCATCCTGGCGGCGCGTGTGGTGGGGTTGAAGTGGCGCGAGTCGGCTGTGCTCGGCGCCCTCATGAACACGCGTGGGCTGACCGAGCTCATCGTGCTCAACCTGGCGTTGGAGAAGAGCGTCATCAGCGAGGCGCTCTTTGCCGCGTTGGTGTTGATGGCACTGGTGACGACGTTCATGGCGGGGCCGGTGCTGAAGCTCATCGACCCGAACAACGAGTTCGGCGCACCGGTCGAGGAGGAGTTGCCCGAGCCGACTGTCGTGGTTGGCGCGCCGGCCATCGAAGGGTCGATTCTGGTTGCCCCTCAGACCGACGGGGCCATCGAACAACTCACGGCGCTCGCCGCGCCGCTTGCCCGCGCGGAACCTCCACGCGAGCTCATCGTGGCCCGGTTGCTTCCTCCGCCGCGAGGCTCCTCGGTGCGCGGTGCGCTCCAAACCCAGGAGCTGGCGCTTGGCGACGCCACGGCACGTATGAAGCGTGTGCACGAAGGGCTCGCCTCAGCCGGAATCCCTGTGCGCGTTGCGGCCTTTACCTCCACCGACATCGGCGCCGACCTCACCCGCCTTGCCGCCCGTGAGAACGTGGACCTGGTCCTTGTCGACGGTCGTCGGCCGCTTCTCGGCGGGGGAGTGCCCAAAGGCGATGTTGGTGATGTCCTGGCATCCGCTCCAAGCGATGTCGGCGTGCTCGTCGCCCGGGAAGACGCCACGATTGCGCTCGCATCGGGCTCTCGGGTGTTGGTGCCTTTCGGCGGGCTCGAACACGACTGGGCGGCGCTGGAGCTTGGGGCCTGGCTGGCCGCGAGCACCGGGGCGACCCTCACGCTTTTGGGAGCTGCCGGGGCATCGGAAGGGGAGCGCGACGCCAGCCGCCTGCTGGCCAACGCGTCGCTTTTGGTTCAGCGCTTCATCGGGGTTCCCGCCGAATCGCTCATCGTCGAGCCGGGCACCGACAACCTCATCGCGGCTGCTGCGTCGGCGTCGTTGCTCGTCATCGGCCTGGCGGATGATTGGCGTTCGGTGGGTCTTGGTCAAACCCGTTCGGACATTGCCGCGGCTGCTCCAGCACCCATCCTGTTCGTCCGGCGGGGCACGCGGCCGGGGGCCCTGGCGCCGCGCACCGACGTCACGCGATTCAACTGGACCTCGGCGATACGCCCACCAACCGCCGCGCAGTAGGGCTCAGACGGGGGGTTTCGTGCCGATGCCGGTGGGTGAGGGCACGCGTCGCAGTTCCGCCGGAATCTCACCCACCGAGGTGAACTCACGCAGAAGCTGTCCTGACGCGTTGGGCGCCGCCGTCGCGAGCAGCGGAAACGGCACGTACTCCGGGGCCACCGACCATCCGGTCTCGCGAAACTCTCCACCGTTTTCCACCCAGGACAGGGACACGATGGGAAGCACGACAATGCGCGTGGCGATGGCGAGTGCCCAGCTGACCCAGAAGAACCAGGTTGCCTCCCAGTTCGTGAGACCCAGTTCGAGCGCCTTCCCGAGTACGAACAGGAGCACGAACTCCCCGAGCGCCAACACGAAGGTGAGCCACGGTGGCTGCCACTTGATCACGAACGGGTAGAAGCCGGTATCGAGCGCGGCCCCCAGCAACAAATACACGCCGATGATCACGAGAAAGCCTGGCTTGTCGGTGATCGCCCACAGCAGCAGGCCGAAGAGGGCTGGGCCGATCAGGATGGCGGTCCGCGTCTGCAGACGTCCGAGGACGGTTGGGCACATAGCTGTTGTCTCCCTAGGCCAGTTGCTCGGTGCGACGAACGGCGCGGATTGCGCCGGCCGTCGTGTTTGCCATCGACACTTGCATCGCGACACGTGACGCGAACGGCCGCTTGCGTAGCCGCTCGGCCCGGGCCACGTCGGCCACGAAGCGTCGGCCGATGTACTTGAGCCCCGCGATGGTGTCGCCATGCGGGACGACGGTGTTCGCATTGATCCCCATCATCGCCAGACGCGACTCGGGGCGGTCGAGACGGGGAACACCACAGTTCGACTGCAAACGAATCCGGCCCCCGTCAACCGGGATGTCATAGAACTCCACCAGCCGGCGAAGCAAGGGGAGAGTGAGGGCCGACTTGTTGAAGCCGGTTCCGGCCACCACGCCGGTGATGTCGAGCCAACCGGGAGGTGGACCGTGCTCACTTCCCACATGAACGCGCAAGCCCGCGGGGCCGCGCTCCACGGTGTCGATCTCACCGGTGAGCTCCTCAAAACGGCCCTCGGCGCGGCCGCGTTCGATGCGCTCCAACCAGCCGCGCCGGCGCGGTGTGGTGCCCTTGAGAACGCTGCCGAGGAATTTGAGACGGGTCTCGAACGGCAACGCCTGGAAAACGTCGATGCCCTTCGCCTCGAACAGGCAACGGGGAACGTTGAGGTCCTGCTCGTCGGGCGCGGGATTCCGGCGGAGAGCGATGACCTTGGCGCCGGCGTCGATGATGTTGGCCCACTCGTTGATCGACGCGATTCCCGCTCCGATCACGATGTAGCGACCGTCCGGATGGTACTGCTTGGCGTCGTATGCCTGCACGATGCGTCCATCGATCTCCGGGTCCGACGCCTTGGCGTGAGCGAGGACCGGCGGGAAGATCAGCGGACCGTGACCGAGCGCCAGCATCACGTGCTTGGCGCGTCCCACCATGCGGGCCTCCTCGTCGTACAGTACGAAGTGGGCAGGGTTCTCCTCGCGTTGCACCCAGCCGATCCGTGTGGGCACGCGTACGTCCTCCCAGCCGGTCTCGCGGGCGACGGCGCCGGCCTCGGCAAGAATCTCGGGCACGCCCGGGTTGTACTTGCGCCCGATCGAGCGAACGAGGGGACGGATGCTGCGCCGCGACCACGCGTCGAGTTGACCGAACGTCGGCCAGTCCGCCGGGAGAAAGTGCGACTCGGATTCGGAGCGCAGCACCGTCTGACCCAGATTGAATGCGAACTGCTGATACGTGCCCACCGGATTGGTGGACGGTCCGTACACCGCCAGGTCCTGCGGTGCGAAGCCCAAATACATGGCGGTGGAGTGGACGATGAGCGAGCCGAAACCGTCGCCAACGATGGCGATGGTCGAGTCGCGTGGAGAGGATGTCGGCATGCCATCCAGTTTGCCGAATGAGCACGCCAAGCAGAAGGGAATCCGGTGCAACACGTCGTTGCGGGCAGCGGTCGTTAAACTCACTGGGTGAGCCCGCGGCCTGCACCCAAAGTTCTCCCCTCCGTCATGTCGGTCGACTTCCTGAACGCGGGGGCACAGATCGATGGGCTGATCGCCGCCGGCGCCCGCGTCTTTCACGTGGATGTCATGGACGGGCACTTCGTGCCCAACCTCACCGTCGGACCGGGATTCGCAGCGGCACTGGCCCCGCCGGTTCGCGCCGCCGGGGGGATGCTCGACGTGCACCTCATGGTCGAACGTCCGGGGGCCATGGTTGAGATGTTCGCGCCGTCGGCCGGGGCGATCAGCATTCACATCGAAGCTGACCCACACCCGCACCGCCTGCTTGGACGTATTCGCGAGCTCGGTTGTCTGGCCGGGATTGCGCTGAACCCGGGAACGCCGGTGAGCGCCATTTCCGGGGTGGTTGATGTGGTCGATTTCGTCAACGTCATGAGTGTCAACCCTGGCTTTGCGGGCCAGTCGTTCATCGCGTCCACGCCGGATCGTGTGGCCGAGATTTGGCGCATGCTGCCGGACTCGGCCGCCATCGAGGTCGACGGGGGAATCGGTCTCGACAACGTCGCGGCGGTGCGTCAGGCCGGCGCGTCGCTGCTGGTATCGGCCTCCTCGATCTTCGGCACTGACGACCCCGTTGGTGCCTACCGTGGGTTGGTGGCCGCGGCCGAGGCTGCATGACCGGCACGGCGGTGAGCGCTGTCGAGCGTGTCGCACTCACCCGCGCCCGAGAATTCGCGATGCGGGGATGGGGGAGGGTCAGCCCCAATCCGCTGGTCGGTGCCGTGGTTCTTCGCGGCGGAGTTGCCATTTCCGAGGGCTGGCACGAGGGGCCCGGCACCGAACATGCGGAGGCGATGGCGCTTCGGTTGGCTGGGGAACAGGCACGTGGAGCGACCGTGGTCTGCACGCTGGAGCCGTGCTCTCATCAGGGACGTACCCCACCGTGTGCCAACGCGCTCGTCGCGGCCGGGGTCGCACGCGTGGTCATCGGGTCCCGCGACCCGCTTGAAGAGAACCGCGCCGGGGGCGTCGCCGTACTGGCCGACGCGGGGGTCGCCATCGCGTACGCCGCACACGACGATGACGTCGCCTGTCGAGCGCTCAACCGGCCGTTCTTCACGCACGCCCTCCACCGACGCCCGTACGTGACGTTGAAGCTTGCAACGAGCCTGGACGGGCGCGTGGCCACCGACACCGGCGAGACCCGCTGGATCACGGGTGCCCCGGCTCGGGAGCGGGTTCACCGGTGGCGGGCAGAGGCCGACGCCGTGGTCGTCGGCATTGGCACGGCCCTGGCCGATGACCCGGCGCTCACTGCCCGGGAGGTCACCGGCGAGTTCCGGCCACCGACACGGGTGGTGTTTGACCGGCAGGCACGTCTACCGCTCACATCGGCGCTGGTCACCACTGCCGAGGCTGTGCCCGTGGTCGTTGTCGTGGCCCCGGAGGCGCCGGGTGCGGCCGCCCTGGACGCGGCAGGAGTCACCGTCCTCCACGCGGCGGATCTGGCCGATGCGCTCCGGCAACTGGCCGATCGGGAGATCCAGTCGATCTTTCTCGAAGGTGGGCCCACACTGGCCCGGAGCTTCCTTGCGGCGGGCCTCGTCGACCGGGTCAACTGGTTTGTGGCACCCATCATCATCGGCGGGGACGGCGCCCCGACGGCCATCGCCGGTGACGGCCTCGGCCCCCTTGACGGCGTGCCGCGACTGCGAGGCGTCACAATGGAGCAGGTGGGAGACGACACGCTCATCAGCGGCGACCTCAGCGCCCCGGGGGACGAGTGATGTTCACCGGACTCGTTGAGGAAGTGGGGACGATCCACACCATTGACGGTGACGCCAACGGCGCACGCTTGGCGATTGCCGCCCGCACCGTTGTCGAGGGCCTCGCAGTTGGTGATTCGGTGTCGGTGGACGGTGCGTGCCTGACGGCTGTGACCGTCAGCTCTGATGGCTTCGCGGTGGATGTCGTGGCCGAGACGCTGCGCCGCACTGCTCTGGGCACGCGACAGGCCGGTCACGCAGTGAACCTCGAACGCGCCGTTCGTGTGGGCGACCGGCTGGGCGGGCACCTCGTTCAGGGTCATGTCGATGGCACCGGCACCGTGAGCTCCGTTCGGAGTGACGGTGCCAGCACGTACCTCACGCTCACTGCCCCCGCGGACATCCTCCGCTACGTCGTTGAGAAAGGCAGCATCACCATCGACGGGGTGAGCCTCACCGTCGCCGCTCGCCACGACGGCGGTTTTGCTGTTGCGCTCATTCCCCATACTCTGGGCCAGACGACCCTGGGTGAGCTCGTGGATGGACGAATCGTCAATCTCGAGGTCGACATGGTGGCAAAGTATGTGGAGGCGCTGGTGGCGCCGTACCGTCCGGGGAGAGAAGGCCCATGAGCACAACATCGCCGTTTACGACTGTGGAGCACGCGATCGAGGAGATCCGGGCGGGACGCATGGTGGTTGTCTGCGACTCGGAGGAACGCGAGAACGAGGGCGATCTCGTGATGGCCGCCCAGTTCGCCACCCCGGCAGCCGTCAACTTCATGGCCACTCACGGACGTGGGCTGATCTGTCTGGCGCTCACCGAGGAACGCTGTGAACAGCTCGGGCTGACGCTGGCCACACGTCGCAATGAAACCCCGTACGGCACGGCGTTCACCGACTCCATCGAGGCCGCGGAGGGCATTACCACCGGCATCTCCGCCCCCGATCGGTCCCGCACCATCATGGTGGCCATCGACCCCACGTCGGGGCCGGAGGCCATCGCTCGGCCCGGTCACATCTTTCCGCTGCGCGCCAAGCCCGGTGGCGTGTTGGAACGCACGGGCCACACGGAGGCGGCCGTCGACCTGGCTCGCCTGGCCGGGCTCATCCCCGCGGGCGTGGTGTGCGAGATCATGAACAACGACGGCACTATGGCCCGCGTTGACGACCTCTCCGGCTACGCGCAGGAGCACGGACTTCAGATGATCACGGTGGCGCAGCTCATCGAGCACCGCCGACGCACGGAGAAGCTCATCGAACGCCACGGCGAGGCCCGGATGCCGACGCTCTTCGGTGAGTTCACGGCCGTGGGCTACCGCAGCGTCATCGACGGCAAACACCACATCGCCCTCGTGCTGGGAGAGGTCGACGGGTCGGAAGACGTTCTCGTGCGGGTGCACTCGGAATGCCTCACCGGCGACGTCTTCCATTCGTTGCGGTGCGACTGCGGGGAACAGCTCCACACGGCCATGGCGATGATCGCCGAGGAAGGTCGTGGTGTGTTGCTCTACATCGCACAAGAGGGTCGCGGCATCGGCCTGCTCAACAAGCTGAAGGCCTACGAGCTGCAAGACAACGGTCGCGATACCGTCGAGGCAAACCTCGAGCTGGGCTTCCCAGCCGACCTGCGCGACTACGGCATCGGTGCGCAGATCCTCGTCGACCTGGGTCTCTCCACGATCCGTCAACTGACGAACAACCCCCGCAAGATCGCCGGGCTCGAGGGGTACGGCCTCAAGGTCGTTGAGCGCGTTCCCATCGAAGTTCCCCCGGGAAGCGAGAACGCCCGGTACCTACAGACCAAGCGCGACAAGCTGGGCCACAAGCTGCACCACCAGGACCTGCGGTTTGAGATGGACGACACCGGCGAGCTCGGCGGCGAGGCCGATGGCACGTAGCGAACCCGCTCCGCCGGCCATCCCGCTCGCCGACACATCTGTGCGTGTCGCCATCGCTGTTGCCGGCTTTCACCGCGACATCGCCGACCGCCTCCTGGCCGGGGCCCGGGAGCGGTTGGCCGAGTCGGGCCTACCGGCTGACCAGGTTGACGAAGTGTGGGTCCCGGGAGCGTTCGAGCTCCCGCTCGCCGCACAAACCCTCGCCGCCACCGGCCGCTACGGCGCCGTCTTGGGACTGGGCGCAGTCATCCGCGGAGAGACCGCCCACTTCGACTACGTGTGCGACGCCACGGCCCACGGCCTGCAGAGGGTGTCGTTGGACAGCGGTGTCCCGTGCGCGTTCGGTGTGCTCACGTGCGACACGATGGCTCAGGCCGATGCCCGTGCGGGTGGGGACAAGGGCAATAAAGGCGACGAAGCCGCCGACGCCGCGGTGGCGATGATGAACCTCATCGCAGCTGCCCGGGGATGATTTGTGACGATCCGTTCTGCGCGTACCCTGACTGTCGTAGAACGACAACGGAATGGACGATGCATGAGTGACGAAACATCGACGGTCGGAATCCGAGGCCGGCACGCACTGATCGCCGTGCTCGCGGGTGCCGCGCTCATCGCCGCCGGGTGTGGCGGGAGCGACAGCCCAACAACGGATACGGCGAAATCGGGTGGTGGGGGCAGCTCCACCGAGACAGCGAAGGAACCGACCGAATCGCTCGACGGGCTCACCGCGGAACAGGTGCTCGAGAAAGCACGCTCTGCCGCGTTGGGGGCGAAGTCGGTGAGATTCGTCGGCAAAGGCACCCAGGGCGGTTCGCCGCTGGACCTTGACGTGGTCGTCACCAATGGCAAAGGCGCCAAAGGTCGCGTCAACACCGGCGGTGTCGACGTATCGTTTGTTGCGTCCGGTGACACGGTGTACTTGAAGTTGAGTCCGGAGGCGCTGAAACAGTTCGGCGGCGAGGCCGCCGCAACTCTGGTCGGCGACAAGTATCTGTCCGGGCCGAGCGACGACCCGCGCTTTGCCTCCGTAAAGCAGTTCACGGACCTCAAGGGTCTTGTGACACAGCTGTTGACGCCGAACGGCACACCAACGCGGGTTGACGGCAAAGACGTCGACGGAACGGCAACGGTCGGCCTCAAAAGCGGCAGCGACAGCGGGGGGACCCTCTACATCGCTTCGGAGGGTACGCCGTACCCGCTGTTGGTGGAACAAGGCTCCGACACGGGAACCGTCACGTTCAGCGACTGGGATAAAGACGTGACGATCGACGCTCCGTCCGATGACGAGTCCATCGACATCACGAAGCTGGGCACGCCCTAAGTCTCACCGATCCGGCGAGGGCGCTCCCAAGTGGAGTACCCTCGCCGCATGTCCGTTGCGGTACCTGTGCGTTATCGGCCCGAACATGCCGACGGTTTTCGTGATCTCGTTCGACGCCTGCTCGACGAGTTCGACCAGCCCGCCACCCCGGAAATCGACCGCGATCTGGTCGATCCCGAAGGGATGCTGGATGCCATCTGGGTGGTTCCGGACGGCGATGACCTCATTGGCTGTTGTGCCATGAAGGGCATCTCCTCCGACACCGTCGAGCTCAAACGGATGTACCTCGACCCGGCGTTTCGTGGGCGCGGCCTCGGGTTCATGCTCATCGAAGCGGGGCTCACCTGGGCCAAGGAACAGGGGTTCCATCGGGTGGTGCTCGACACGACCCGGTCGATGGTTGATGCCCGGCGCCTGTACGAGTCGGTGGGGTTCCAGTCGACCGCGAACGCGGGACGCGACGAGCGGTGCGAGCTCACCTACGAACTGATGCTCGAACCCGGCACATGAGGTACGTCGCCCTCTTGCGGGCGATCAACGTCGGCGGGCGAAATGCCGTGCATATGCCGCGCCTTCGTGAGGTGGCCTCCGCTCTGGGATACGGCGATGTCGCCACGTACATTCAAAGCGGCAACCTCGTGCTCAGCTCCCAACGACCCGCTGCCGAAGTTGCCGTGGAGTTGGGTGAGGCCCTTTTGGACGAGTTCGGCCACCGACCCGTGGTCATCATGAGGGACCATGGTCAGCTCGACTACACCCGTCGCGACTGCCCATTTCGGATCGACTACGACCCGGCAAAGGTGCTGGTGATGTTTTTCACGGGCGCCGTGCCCGCCGAAAAACGGGCCGCTCTTGACCGGTGGTCCGGCCCGGAGGAAGTTGTCGTGCGAACGCAGGAGGCGTACGTCAACTACCCCAACGGCATGGGGACGTCACGCCTCACCGGCGCCGTGATCGAACGCGAGCTGGGCGTCGTCGGTACCGGGCGCAACCTCCGCACGGTCACACGCCTAGCCGAGATGTCCGACCCCGGCTGAGCCTACGGAGCTTTGGTGACCTTGCCGGCCTTGAGGCACCGCGTGCACACGTAGGCGCTCACCGGGGTCACACCGCGCAGGATGCGGACCTTCTGGATGTTCGGGTTGAACCGACGGGGCGTCGCCCGCATCGAATGGCTGCGGTTGTTGCCGAACATTGGTTTCTTCCCGCAGACGCTGCAGACTCGTGCCACGCGTTTCGCCCTCCGTCGCTGTCACCATGCGGGCCATACGGCCACCCGCGGCCACGCATTATGCCGACTTCCGACACGAACGCGCAACCACCCGAGCCGATTGCCCCTCCGACGCCGCCGTTTGGTGCGTCGCGCGGCACCTCGTGGGACGCCCCGATTCCTCCTCGTCGCCCCCGCCCATCGACGTGGGAAAGCGACCTGACCAACCTTCCCGGTGTCGGCCCCGCCACTGCCGAGCGCGCCCAGCACTTCGGTATCAACACCATCGGGGACCTTCTCACTCATCTACCGGTGCGCTACCTCGACTACGCCGCGTCGCGTCCCCTGGCGGACGTGTCCACCGGGGAGGAGGTGACCGTACGGGTACGAGTGTCATCCGTCGTCGTGCGCCCGACGCGCCGGCGCAGCCTTCGTATCGTGGAGGCAGCGGTGTCCGATGCCACCGGGGCCGCCGTCGCCGTGTGGTTCAACCAGGACTACCTTGCGCGCACGCTCGAACCCGGAACCGAGGTCCTGCTGCGGGGAACGCTCGACCCGGGTCGTCCGCCCAAGCTGCGCGTCAAAGCCCACGAAATTCTGGGGCAGAACACCTCGACAGGGATTCACACCGAGGGCCTCGTTCCGGTGTATCCCGGCGGCGAGGGGCTCCCGGCGCGACGGATGCGTGAGTTGGTCGATGCGGCCAAGCCGTTTGTCGGCGCCGCGGTCGAGACGCTTCCCACGTGGATGCGCCTCCGGCTCGACCTGCCGCACGTGGCGGACGCGCTGCGCGCTTTGCATGGGCCGCGCTCGGCCGTCGAAGGCGGTGAGGGGCGCCGCCGCCTGGTGCTGGAGGAGCTCATCGTGCTCCAACTGGGCCTGGGGGCCGTGCGCCGCAATGAATCGATCGGTCGGCCCGCCCCGGAACTTGCCGGTGACGGTGGCCTTCGTGAGCGCGTCCGTTTTGCGTTGCCGTTTACGCTCACGTCACAGCAAGAACGGGTGGCCCAACAGATCACTCGTGACCTCGAGGGCTCCCGCCCGATGCGGCGGCTCCTCCAAGGCGAGGTGGGATCGGGAAAAACCGTCGTCGCGGCCCTCGCGATCTGCCAGGCCGTTGAGGCGGGACGCCAAGCGGTACTCCTCGTTCCGACCGAAACACTCGCCGAACAACATCTGCGTACCCTCGATACGTTGCTCGAGCCGGCCGGCATTTCCCCGGTTCTCGTCACCGGCAACGTCCCCACCGGCGAACGCGAACGCCGGCGAATGGCGCTGCGAACCGGCACTGCCGCCGTCGCCGTCGGCACCCAGGCACTGCTTTCCGAACGGGAGACGTTTCACTCATTGGGCCTCGTGGTGGTCGACGAGCAGCATCGGTTCGGCGTCGAACAGCGCCAGGTGTTGGCGGATCGTGCAAACGACGCCGGCGATGAGATGGCCGCGCATCTGCTCTACATGACCGCCACGCCGATCCCACGGACCCTGGCCCTCACTGCCTACGGCGACCTGCGCGTGTCGACCATTCGCGGGCGTCCTCCCGGGCGCCAGCCGATCACCACCCAGTGGGTCCACGAATCCGACCGGGACAACGCCTACGAGGAGATCCGTGGTGAGCTGCGCCGCGGGCGGCAGGCATACGTCATTTGCCCCCGGGTGGAGGGGGGAGACGAGGCCACCGGCACACGCACGGCCGTTGCCGAAGCCGAGCGACTCGCTCAGGGGCCGTTTGCGGCGTTTCGCGTTGGTCTTGCCCACGGCGCCCTTCGCAGCGACGCCAAGCGCGACGCGATGTCGGCCTTTGCCGCGGGTGAGCTGGATGTTCTGGTGGCCACCACCGTTGTGGAGGTGGGCATCGACGTTCACAACGCCACGGTCATGCTGATCGAGGACGCCGATCGGTTCGGCCTGGCTCAGCTCCACCAGCTCCGCGGGCGCATCGGCCGCGGGCAGTACCCGGGACGCTGCCTGCTGTTCTCCGAACCGGCGACCGATGACGGCCTGCGGCGGTTGGAGGCCATCACGCAAACCCATGACGGGTTCCGTCTCGCCGAGCTCGATCTGGAACTCCGGGGCGAGGGGGCAGTGCTGGGCGTGCGCCAGTCCGGTCCCAGCGATCTGCGCTTCGCCCGCCTCACGCGCGACCGCCTCGAGCTGGCCCAAGCCCGTCAGGTGGCCCGCCGCGCCCTGCGCGACGATCCGCGCCTCACCCGCCCGGAGCATCTTTTGCTGCGCGCGGCGGTCATGGACCGCTTTGCTGACTTTCCCCGGTTGCTCGACGGATGAGAATCGTCGCGGGGACCCTCGGTGGACGCCGCCTCGTCGCCCCCACCGGGGTGGGGACACGACCCACCTCCGACCGAGTGCGCGAAGCCCTGTTCTCCATCCTGGGGCCCCTTGACGGTCACGACGTACTCGATCTGTTTGCCGGGTCGGGGGCGCTCGGGCTGGAAGCGCTCTCGCGCGGAGCACGCTCTGCCACGTTTGTCGACCATGACCCCGCCGCGGTCCGGGCGATTCGCCAAAACATCGCGATGGTCGACGATGCGAACAGTGCGAGTGTCGTCGCTCGCGACTGGCGGGCCGCCATTCGCACCCTGCGGGCCGACCAGAGGCGCTTCACGCTGTGCTTCGTCGACCCGCCGTACGATGACCTGGCCACGATCGCCTCACAACTGGCCACCGTCCTGACGCCCGTGCTGGCGCCAGCAGCAACCGTTGTTGTGGAGCACGCGGCACGTTCCGGGACGCTCGATCTCCCCGGTTTCACGTTGCGACACCGCTCGGACCGCACCTACGGGGGAACGGCTATCGTGATTGCGACGATGGACCACTCACAATGACCGCGGACGCAAAACGCATTGCCTTGTGCCCGGGCACGTATGACCCGGTCACGAACGGCCACACCGACATCATCGCTCGGGCCGCGGTGGTGTTCGACGAAGTCGTGGTGGGGGTGATGGACGGTTCCACCCGCAAAACTCACATGTTTGGCGTCGAGGAACGCATCGATATGGTCACCCGGGCGGTCGCCTCATTGGGTAACGTCCGAGTCGAAGCGTTCAATATGTTGGTCACCGAGTTCGCTCGCCAAATCGGGGCATGTGCCCTGGTGAAGGGGCTTCGCGCGATCTCCGACTTCGACTACGAATTTCAGATGGCACAGATCAACAAACGACTGGCACCAGACATCGAGACCGTGTACTTCCCGGCATCCGCCAAGTACAGCTTCATCAGCTCCAGCGGCGTTAAGGAAATCGCCGTCTGGGGTGGCTCGGTCGAGGATTGGGTTCCCCCACACGTGGTCGCCGCGTTCGCGCGCGTCACTGGACGACACGCCGAGAAGGAGTGAACCGTTGGACGTACTCGCACTGATTGACAAGCTCGACGACCTGATCCACAACGCCCGCACCGTGCCGTTCTCCGACAAAGTCGCCATTGAGCGCGACGAGATCTACGAACTGCTCGACCAGATGCGCTCCACGATCCCCGAGGAGATCAAGCAGTCACGCTGGATCGTGAAGGAGCGTCAGGAGATGCTGGCCGAGGCCAAACGCGAGGCCGACCGCCTCGTGGCCGACGCTCGCGACAAGGCATCGCACGAAGCCTCACAACAGGAGATCGTCAAGCGCGCCGAGCGCGAAGCCGCGCAGATCCTTGAAGAAGCGCGCGTACGTGAGCGTGAGGTGCGCCTCGGCGCCGAGGACTACGCCGACGAAGTGCTGTCCACGCTCGAAGTGAACCTCGGCAAGTTCCTTGCCGCGGTGCAGCGTGGCCGTGAGCGTCTGCAGCGCGGCAGCGGAACCGACGGCACCGGCGAGGCGATCCCCGAGCCCATCAGCCCACCCTCCGACTAGCCCCATCTGAGTGGGGCGCCGCGAGGACAACGAGCTCTCTTTCGACCTCCGGACCCTGGAGTTGGGTCCCGGTGAGGCACGGGAAGTCACCTTGCCGATTCCGGTGAGTGAGCTGGTGTTCAGCGGTGAGCGGTATGTCCCAACCCCTGCGGAGCCCGAGGGGCAGCTCGAGGTTACCCAATCCTCCTCCGGGTGGCACTTCCGCCTTCGGGTGTCCACCACGTTCCGTGGACCCTGCTGGCGCTGCCTCGAGACCGCCGTGCTGGAACTGGCGGCCGACGTGCGCGACTTTCACGCCTTCGGCCGCGGGTCCGGCGCCGAGTACGACGAGGACCTCGACTGCGAATACCTCGACGGTGACTCCCTGGGAGTGGCCGCCATGGCCCGAGATGCGCTCATCGACCTGTTTCCCGCCACGATCGTCTGTCGCGACGACTGCGCGGGCCTGTGCCCCGACTGCGGCGCCAACCGCAACACCACACCGTGTACGTGCACGCCCGACACCGTCGACCCTCGGTGGGCCGGGCTCGGTGAGATCGCCAAACGGCTTCAGTCCGGCGAATGAGTGGCGCGGCGCCCGGGAAATCGCTACCCTTCCGCGGTCCGAGTGAACGACGAAAGACCGACCGATGGCCGTCCCCAAGCGAAAGACATCCCGTCAGCGGCGTGACACCCGCCGGGCGACGCACACCATTGAGGCCGCTCGTCTGGGCCAGTGCCCACGGTGCGCCAGCCCGGTTCGCCCGCATCACGTCTGTGTGGTGTGCGGTTACTACCGCGGCCGGCAGGTCATCAACGTCGAGGACTAGAACAGGGCACTCCACGTGAGCACACCCGTCACGATTGCGGTCGACGGGATGGGAGGGGACCGCGCGCCCAGTGAAACCGTCCGTGGGTCGCTCATCGCGGCGCGGGAGGGAATATCCATCCTTCTCGTCGGCGATACCGATGTCCTGGGTCAGGAGATCGAACGGCAGGGGGGAACACACCCCAGCATTGAGCTGATCCCGGCCGCTGATGTGGTCAGCTCCCACGAAGATGGCGCGAAGGCCGTGCGGGCAAAGCCCGAGTCGTCCCTGGTCATTGCCACCAAGCTCGTGGCCGAGGGGCGCGCCCAGGCGATCATGTCACCGGGAAACACCGGGGCCACTCTGGCCGCCGCCACGCTTCATTTGCGCCGTATCCCCGGGGTGATCCGACCGGGTATCGCCGTGGTCATGCCGAGCGGCGCCGGCCCCGTTGTGTTGATCGATGCCGGTGCCAACGCGGAATCGAAGACCGAGTACCTCGAGCAATTTGCGGTCATGGGCCGCCTGCTGGCCCATGATGTGTTGCGGATCGTCGCTCCACGTGTGGGACTCCTGTCCATCGGCGAGGAGCAAGGCAAGGGCACGGAGTTCGTGCAAGCCACCTACGACGCGCTTGAGGGCACCGAGGGCTTCATCGGCAACGTCGAGGGACGCGACATCCCCACCGGGGCTGTCGACGTGGTGGTCACCGACGGGTTCACCGGCAACGTCGCGCTCAAGCTCTATGAAGGGTCCGGTGCCGTGTTCTTCCAGGCCATCCGCGCGGCGCTCGGCTCATCGGTTCGCAGCAAGTTGGGTGCCGTGCTTGCACGACCGGCGCTCCGTCAGCTCTACACCAAGTTCCACGCCGATACCTACGGCGGCGCCTACCTGCTCGGCGTCCGCGGACTAGTCATCATCGGCCACGGAAACGCCCCCGGCCACGCCATCGCCAACGCCATTCGCATGGGGGCCCGGGGAGCCCGCGAAGGGCTCATCGGGCATATGGAGGCGGGCCTCGCTCCACGGCCCTGACCGGCGTCCGTCCACGTTGGTAACGTCCCGTGAAACGCGTTGACAGCAACGGGGAAAGGCGGCCGTGTGGACCGACAAGAAGTGTTTGGAACGATTCGCGACATCATCGTCGAGCAACTCGGAGTGGATGCAGACGAGGTGAAGGAAGAAGCATCGTTCCAGGACGATCTCAACGCCGATTCCCTCGACCTCGTTGAGCTCATCATGAGCATGGAAGACAAGTTCGCGGGAATGAAGATCCCCGACGAGGACGCGGAGAAGATCCAGACCGTTGCGGATGCTGTGGACTACGTCGTCAACAACGCCCCGTCGGGAGCGTGATCGGGTACGTCGTCACCAGCGACTGACTCTTCCCATGGCCTCGGTGAACTCGCCCACCTGCTGGCTCCGGAACGACGTGCGGAAACGTTGGCGCATCGTTCATGGACGCCCACACGAGCACTGTCGTACGAGCGGCTCGAGCTGCTGGGCGACGCCGTGCTCGAGGTTGTCGTGACCGCGGAACTCCTTCGTCGCCACACCACGGCGTCAGAAAGGGACCTTGCCTGGATGCGCCAACAGATCGTCGGCGGTGAGGCCTGCGCACGGGTTGCGGTCGATCTCGGCCTGCCGGCGCAGTTCATTGCGGCCGCGCCCTCACGCCACCGTGATGCGGCCCGAGAGATGTCCGAACGCACGAGCGTGCTCGCCGCTCTCGTCGAGTCACTCATCGGCGCCTGTTGGACCGACCTGGGGCACGATCGCACCGATGGGGCCGTACGGGCATCATTTGCGCCGGTGATGGACGGCGCGACGCTGGGCCAGCGCGATGCGAAGACCGCCCTGCAGGAACGTGCCGCACAAGATGCGCTGATTGTTCACTACGAGGTCATCAATCGTGACGGCCCACCCCATGAGCGGGTTTTTACCACTCGCGTGAGTGTCGGGGGCGAGGCGCGTGGCGAAGGAACGGGACGATCCAAACAAGCCTCGGAGCAAGCTGCTGCCCGAGAAGCACTCGACCGGTACGGAAAGCAGGACTAGGTGCTCCGACGTATTCGTATCCGCGGATTCAAGTCATTTGCCGGTGACGTCACGCTCGACCTCGGCCCGGGCGTCAACGTCATCGTCGGGCCCGACGGCTCCGGTAAGAGCAACTTCGGTGAGGCCATTTCGTGGGCGCTCGGTGAGCAGCGCGCCAGTCGACTCCGCGCCCCGGGGATGCACGACATCCTCTACCAGGGAACTGAAGCACGACAGGCCGCGGGTCTCGCCGAGGTGGCGCTGCAGTTCGACGGCGTATCCGATGGCCCTGCCGAAGTGGAGGTGAGCCGTCGACTGACCCGGGCTGGCGACTCGAGCTACATGCTGAACGGTGCCTCATGTCGTCTGCTCGACCTCCATGAATCGCTTGCCGAGCGTGGGCTTGGCGGTGAGTCCCTCGCGGTCATTCGCCAGGGCCAGGTTGAGGCCCTCGCCACGAGTCGTCCTGTGGAGCGACGAGCAATGCTCGATGAAGCGGCCGGGGTCGGTGTCACCAAACGGCGCCGCAAGCGCGCCAAGCAGAAGCTGGCGCGCGTCGCGGCGGTCGATGTGTGCCGGCTGCGTCAGTCTATCGCACGGCCCCGCTGCGTGAACTGCGTCCTGCCGCCATGAGAACGATGCGTTTGCGCTATGAATGGCCAGGCGCCGACATCATGCGGCCATTTCGGGGCGGCCCGGTTGACCCCGGTGATGCCCGATGGGAACAATCCGCCCCGACTCGATTCGATTGAGTTGGCGAATTTGCAATGAATTTCCACCCCCGCGGAGTTGAGTGATGCCGCACGTTGCCGCGTCCGTGCTGGGGCGGATTTCCGCCGCGCCGGGCGCCAATGTTCGGCGCATCTGGTCCGAGGCCTTTCGAGCGGTGCGCGCGGAGACCGAGCGCCGCGCCGCGCATCTGTCGCCGGAAGACCAGATCGTGCAGTCGATGGCGGACGCGAGCCCGACCAAATGGCATCGCGCGCACACCACCTGGTTCTTCGAGACATTCCTGCTCAAGCCGCACGCGCGCGGACTATCGCGAGTTCGACGAGCGCTTCGGCTTCCTGTTCAACTCCTATTATGTCGCGGCCGGCCCGCGGCACGCGCGGCCGGAGCGCGGCCTGATCACGCGGCCGAATGTCGAGGAGGTCGCCGCCTATCGCGCGCATGTCGACGCGCGCGGTGGACGCAGCTTCTGCGAGAGCGCGGACGCAGGCGACGCTGGCGAAGATCGTGCCGATCGTCGAGATCGGGCTGCACCACGAGCAGCAGCATCAGGAGCTGATGCTGACCGACATCCTGCACGCCTTCGCGCAGAACCCGACCCATCCCGCCTACGATCGCCGGCTGGCAGCCGCCGGCCGTCGAGCGGCGGCGACGACTACGCCGAGATCTGCCGGCCGGCATCCATTCGATCGGCTTCGACGGCGACGGCTTCTGCTTCGACAACGAGCAGCCGGCGCATCAGGTGCTGCTGCAGGAGGCGCGTCGATCGCGCGCCATCTCGTCACCAACGGCGAGTGGCTGAAGTTCATGGCCGACGGCGGCTATCGCGTCGCACGATCTCTGGCTGTCGGACGGCTGGGCCAAGGTCGAGGCCGAGGGCTGGGACGCGCCGGGCTATTGGCGCAACATCGACGGCGCCTGGTTCACGCTGACGCTCGGCGGGCTTGAAGGCCGGTCGATCCGGCGGCGCCGGTGCTGCCACGTCAGCTACTACGAGGCCGACGCCTTCGCGCGCTGGGCCGGCAAGCACCTGCCGACCGAGGCGGAATGGGAGGTCGCGGCCCGCGCAGGGCTGCTCGCCGACGCCTTCGGCGTGGCTTGGCAATGGACGCGGAGCGCCTATCTGCCCTATCCGGGCTATCGCGCCGCGGAAGGCGCGCTCGGCGAATACAACGGCAAGTTCATGATCAACCAGATGGTCCTGCGCGGCTCATCGCTCGCGACGCCCGACGGGCACGCGCGCGCCGAGCTACCGCAACTTCTTCCATCCGCCGGCGCGCTGGCAGTTCAGCGGGCTCCGGCTCGTGGATTACCGCTGACAGGCATCGCAACGGGTTCAGCGATGACCGCGCTGGCACGCAAAATTCGTCGATCGACACCGGCGGCGACCGAAGTTCGCCGCCGACGTGGTCGCCGGGCTTGACGGCGACGCCGAAGCGGCTGCCGCCGAAGTATTTCTACGACAGCACCGGCTCCGCGCTGTTCGAGCGCATCACCGAGCTTGCCGGAGTATTATCCGACGCGCTGCGAGATCGGCATCCTGCAACGAGCACGCGCGGCGACATCGCGGCGCTGATTCCGCCGGGCGCGGCGCTGATCGAGTTCGGCAGCGGCTCCAGCACCAAGACGCGCATCGTGCTGTCGGCCGCGAAGTCGCTCGCGGCCTATGTGCCGGTCGACATCTCGGCGAATTCCTGCAGCAGCAGGCGGCGAGGCCTGCGGCGCGAATATCCCAAGCTCGCCGATGCTTCCGGTCGCCGCCGACTTCACCAAGCCGTTCGATCTGCCGGACGCCGTCGCAGACGCATGCCGCGCGTCGGCTTCTTCCCGGGCTCGACCATCGGCAATTTCGAGCCGCACGAGGCGGCGGCGTTCCTGCGCCATGCCGGCGCGCATCCTCGGCCGCGGCGCGACGTTCATCGTCGGCGTCGATCTGGTCAAGGACGCGCAGGTTCTGAAGAAGGCCTACAACGACTCGCAGGGCGTGACCGCGAAGTTCAATCTCAACCTGCTGGCGCGCATCAACCGCGAGCTCGGCGCCAAGTTCAATCTCGACGCGCTTCGAGCATCACGCCTTCTTCAACCGCGAGCGCTCGCGCATCGAGATGCATCTGGCGAGCCTGAAGCGCCAGCGCATCAAGGTGTGCGGCGAGTGCATCGACTTCCGCGCCGGCGAAACCATCCACACCGAGAACAGCTACAAGTATTCGGTCGAGTCGTTCGGCGCGCTGGCGCGCGGCGCTGGCTGGACGCCGGTCGGCGGTCTGGACCGATGCCGGACAATTATTTCAGCGTTCATGTCCTGAACTGCGCGCAGCGTCGACGCGCGTCGCAGGCGCTAAGCGGTGCTCGCGCTCTTCTGCCGAATCTCGCTCCACAGCCAGCGCGCCGCCTCGCCGGGCGACGCGTTGTCGCCGCCCGAGGCGCGCAGGTTGGCCTCGCGCATCATCGTCACGTCGATCGCGTCGACCAGCGGCCGCAGCGCGTCGAGCAGCGCCTGCGTCGTTGGCGCGCTGCGGCGAGACCAGCAGCACCGCGTCGTAGGGCGGGATCGCGTGCTTGGGATCGTCCAGCACCGCGAGGTCGTAACTGCGCGATGCGGCCGTCGCTGGTGTAGCCGGCGATCACGTCGACCTCGCCGTGCGCCGCCGCCGCGATACATGAACTCCGGCTGCATCTGCCGCTGCTCGCGGAAGGCGAGGCCGTAGGCCTTGCGGACCGCGTCCCATTCCGGCCGGCCGAAGAATTCGTAGTCGCCGGCGATCGACAGGCTCGGCGCGCGGCCGCGCGAGATCGGCGAGCGTGCGGATGCCGAGCGCTTCGCGCGCGGCGCGCGCGGCATCGCCAGCGCATAGGCGTTCTCGAAGCCGAGCCCGCCGAGCATCTTGATCCCGTGCTCGCGCTCGAGCCACGTGCGCCATCTCGGCCAGCACCTCGGCGCGCGGCTTGACGTCGCTGCGGTGCATCTGGTTGGTCCAGATCGTGCCGGAATAATCGACATAGACGTCGATCTCGCCGGCGCGCAGCGCGTCGAAGATGACGCTGGAGCCGAGCCCCTCGCGGCGTCGTCGCCGTAAGCCCGGCGTCGCGCAGCCGCTGCTCGATCAGCGCGGCGAGCACGTATTGCTCGGTGAACGGCTTGGCGCCGATCACGTAGGCGGCGCGCGGCTGCGACAGGCTCGGAGCGAGCGCGCCGCAGCGTCAGCAGCGCGAGCCCCAGCGCGCCGGCCGCGACCCAGGCGCGCTTGCGGCGCGTCGAGTGCCGCTCTCCATCAGCGCCAGCAACTGATCGACCGCAGCGCGAACACGGCCGCGGCGACGCAGCCGAACAGCACGAACACCCAGTTCTGCGTCTGCAGGCCGGTGAAGATGTAGTTGCCGAGGCTGGTCTGGCCGATCGGCGTCGACAGCGTGGCCGCGCCGATCACCCAGACCGCGGCGGTGCGGATGCCGGCCATGATCACCGGCAGCGCCAGCGGCAGCTCGACCATGAACGAGCGATTGCCGCCGCGTCATGCCGACGCCGAGCGCGGCCTCGTTGATGGCGGGATCGACGCCGTTGCAGTCCGGTGATGGTGTTCCGCAGCACCGGCAGCATGCTGTAGAGCGTCAGCGCCAGCACCGACGGCAGGAAGCCGAGCGCGGAGAAGCCCGCGCCGAACAGCGCGCTCGCACAGCGCCGCGAGGCCGAGCAGCAGCGGATAGAACAGCGCCAGCAGCGCGAGGCTCGGGATGGTCTGCACGACGCTGGCCGCGCCGAGCAGCACGTCGCGCAGCGCCGGCCGGCGCATCGACAGCGAGCGCCAGCGGCAGGCTGATCGCAAGCCCGAGCAGCAGCGCGGTCACGCTGACCGCGACATGGCCGCCGAGATAGGCCGGCAGCCGCGCCAGCGCTTCGGCGAGTCTGCGGGCTCATGGCGCCGCTCGCCGCGCCGAGCAGCGCGCGCAGCCGCTCGGCCTGGCGGCGCGGCGTCGCCATCAGCTCGCGGACGTAGTCGTCCTGCTCGCCGTTCATCAGCGTCGTGCGGCGTGCCGTCGGCGACGATGCGGCCGTCGCGGATCACCGCGATGCGGTCGGCCAGCAGCAGCGCCTCCAGCATGTCGTGGGTGATCATCACGGTGGTGAGGCCGAGCTCGTCGTGCAGGCGCCGGTAGTCCTCGCCGAGCGCGTCGCGGGTCAGCGGATCGAGCGCGCCGAACGGCTCGTCCATCAGCACGATCCGCGGCTCGGCGGCGATGCGCGCGGGCGACGCCGACGCGCTGGCGCTTCGCCGCCGGACAGCTGCGCGGGAAAGCGGTCGCGATGCTTCGCGCGGTCGAGCCGGACGAGCTCGAGCAGCTCGTCGACGCGCGCGGCCATCCGCGCCTCGTCCCAGCCGAGCAGCTTCGGCGTGATCGCGATGTTCTCCGCGACCGTCATGTGCGGGAACAGGCCGACGCCCTGGAACACGTAGCCGATGCGCCGCCGCAGCGTGACGGCGTCGAGCGCTCTGCACGTCCTCGCCCTCGACGCGCACGCGTGCCGGCGCTCGGATCGATCAGCCGGTTGACGAGCCGCAGCAGCGTGGTCTTGCCGGAGCCCGACGGCCCGACGATGGCGAGGAATTCGCGCTCGCGCACGTCGAGCGAGACGCGGTCGAGCACCGGCGCGGCTCCGCCATAGCGCTTGGAGACGTTGTCGAACGAGATGACCGCGGGCGCCGGGCTCATGCCGGCGCGATTATAGCAGGGCGTCAGTCCACCGTCACGCCGCTGGCCTTGATCGGGCCGCTCCAGCGCGCGATCTCGCCGGCCACGAACTGCGAGAAATACTCCGGTGTCCGGCGGTCGGCGCAGCGGATTTCGTCGCCGATCGGCGCGAAGCGTCTGCGCACCGACGGCAGGTCGAGCGCCTTGCTGAGCGCCGTGTTGAGCTGTCGGCGACCGGTGCGGGTGTGCTTGGCGAGGTCCAGGCCCCGTGCCACGGTCTCAGCACGTCGATATCGATGGGCAAGCTGCTCCTAGGCGCGTCGAGATGCTCGGCAGCGCCGGCGAGTGCCATGCGGTGATGCGACGGCCTGACGCGATCGCCGACAACCAGCGGCGTTGCGCCAAGTTCGATGGGCCAGCAGCATCGGCGATGACGGCGCCTTCGCCGGTCACGCGACTGGCGGAGCTCGGCGGCCTTGCGGGCCGCCTTCATCGCGGCATCAGCCAGGACAGCGCGACCGAGCAGTCGAGAACCACGGGCCGCCAACTTAGCGGCGTCCCGTGGTCGCGATAGGTCTTCCACTCGCTCCATTGGCGCGGCGCGAGCTTCATCTCGCTGCGCCAGCGTCGCGAAGCGGATCTGCCATCGCCACGCGGCGCGCGTTCGGCGTCATGACCGCGGCACGATGCGGCCAGCGACGTCGCTCGGCCACCGGCGCGGCCACGACCGGGTGATGACGATTTCCTCGCCGCGCTCGGCCTTGGCGAGCAGTTCGGAAAACTTGTTCTTGGCGTCAAAGCTGCCGATTTCATCCATGACTGACTATCCATCTAGCTTACAATCTAGCTTATCATCAACTTGTGCGATGGCAAGCGCCGAGAATTGGCGGGGGCCCGGCGGTGTTGTCCGCCGAGCCCCCTTAACGTATCAGACGGCCTGTAAGCCGGGTTCTGTAGGGCGCGGAGCGCGAGCCCCGCGCGTGACGGCCATTCCTCTGCGACGCCGGTTGCCCGGCGCCTGAAGCAACCTACCCGGACGGCGACCCGGACAAGGGCTGGAGCTTGCGCTCCGGTGCCGTCCCTATTCGGTCTTGCTCCCGGTGGGGTTTGCCGTGCCGTTTCCGTTGCCGGAAACGCGGTGCGCTCTTACCGCACCGTTTCACCCTTGCCGCGGCCAATACACAACGCGCCGCGGCGGTCTGTTCTCTGTGGCACTTTCCCTGGGGTTGCCCCCGCCGGACGTTATCCGGCACCGTTTGTCCTGGAGCCCGGACTTTCCTCCCCGGCCACCTTTCGGTGATTGCCGGAGCGGCCGTCCAGCCGACTGACAGGCTAAGGGATGGGGCTGCGGACGGCCGCCGTCAAGGGCCGGACTTGGAGCGCCTTCGGCGCCGGCAGGCTTCGGATCGCGCGGCGGGCTTCTGCGGCGGAGTCGCGGGCGACCAGCAGCTTGCGCAGCGTCTGCAGCGTCGAGGCGTCGGCGATGCCGTCGACCTGCGCCGGGCGGAAATGGCGCTGGAAGGCGGTGACGACCTCGCGTGGTGGCGGCGTCGTAGTCGGCCGGTGACGTCGATGCCGTAGCCGTATTCGGCCAGCATCTTCTGCAGCTCGGTGACCTTCGTCGCCGGTGTCGCCGGGCTTCAGCGGCTCGCCTTCGGCGATCGGCGCCGGCTCGACCCAGAGGCCGACGCCGGATTGCGCCAGCAGCCTCCAGGGAAACTTCTCGCCCGGGTCCTGCTTGCGGCTCGGCGCCACGTCGGAATGCGCCAGCACGTTCTCCGGGCGGATGATGTTGCGCGTCAGGATCGCCGCGGCACAGCGTGATCATCGCCGCGATCTGCCGCGTCGGAAAATCCGGATAGCCGAAATCGTGGCCGGGATTGCAGATCTCGATGCCGATCGAGCGCGAGTTGATGTCGGTGTCGCCGGCCCAGGACGAGACGCCGGCATGCCAGGCGCGCTGGCTCTCCGGCACGAGCTGCACGATCGAGCCGTTCTCGAGCACCACATAATGCGACGAGACGCGGGCCTTCGGAGTCGCACAGGCGCTGGATCGCCTCGTGGGCGAACTGCATGCCGGTGTAGTGCAGCACGATCATGTCGGGCGCGGCCCAGGCCGGTGCGCTCGTCGAAATTGGGCGACGGCTCGACGCGCTCGACAACGCTGGAATTGGGCTGGAATTCGCGTCATGCCGGGCCGTAAGCAATGTACGCTTAGATAAACGGCCGAACGGTAGCGCGTCGCATCGGCTGTCGGCCGATCAAAAGTGCGCAGCACCCAAATGCGACGGCCCAAATGGCGTCGGCCCAGGTCCGGTCGGGACCTGGGCCGCGCAACAGACTTACGCTACGCTACGAACGCGACGTTGACGCTACTAGCTTCGGCGGGCCGGCGCCGGGCCGGCGCCGGACGCGAGCCCATGGCGCCGGCCCATGCCGGTGGTCGAGCTCGGCGCCTTGTACGGCTCGAAGTTCGCCGCCTGCTTGAGCTGATCCTTGGTCATGGACAGCCTGAGCTTGTCGGACTCGTTCTTCGACTTGTCGCCGGTCACGACCTGGAAGGCGCTCGGCGCCAGCGCCACGTCCTTGGCGCCGATGCCGAGGAAGCCGCCGACGCCCACGACGTAGGCTTCGATCTTGCCGTCCTTGTCGAACAGGATGTCGGTCACGTCGCGACTTCTTCTTCACAATGAC
>CAVXUW010000003.1:0-146607 GCA_963765105.1 uncultured Thermoleophilia bacterium | reverse complement strand
AACCGACTGGCGGGGGGCCGACAACATCATCAACCAGCCGAACACCGGGGCCGGCGGATGAGGACGGCCGCAGAATCGCGAGATCGACTGCTTTGTCGGCACTGACGACATCGGCACCGATGCTCTCGCCGGACGAGGTGATGATCTCCACGCGCTGGGCGCTGCCGACCACGTGTTCGTTGGTGACGATCAAACCTTGCGGCTCGATGATCACTCCGCTGCCCTGGCTCTGCTCGGTTGCCGAACGCACCTCGACGACGGACGGCTTGGCGACGGCGACGGCATCTTCGAGCGCCGGCTCCGGTGTGCCCCCAGGGCCACCCGACGGCAGGTTCGGTCGGGAGCTTTGGATCTCGACCGGGGCAGACTTGTCATCAAAGATGCGGGCGGAGACACCGCCGACCGCGGCGCTGCCGAGGGCGATGAGCGCTCCGGCCGCGACGAGATGCCGGCGAGGACCTCGTGAGGGCGCCACTCGCGCCGCGGTTTCTGGGGTCGTCAGGTGGGGACGGAGCGCATCGGACGGCGTCTGTCGCGGCGCCGGACGCGGTTCGATGCGGGGAAGCTCGCGGGTGGCCTCGGGGCGGGGCTGCAGCTTTGGCAGCCCACCCTCGGGGCGGTTGGGTCGGGGGTTCAGTGGAGGAAGGTTCGTGGGCACAGTCAGGTTGTATCGCGTGTTTCTGAGAAATCCATGTGACGACGGCTAAGTGTTTGAGGGGGAACCGTTGCGCTGATGTGAACGGATCGTCTCCATATGGTCCGACAGTGCATCGGCCAGGGAGGCACGTTCGGCGGCGCGAGCGGCCTTGTAGCGGGCACGGTCGAGTTTGGCGAGCGTGTCCGGGTCGGGGTCGACCATCTCGGCGATCGCGTTTTCCATCTGTACGACACGGTCGGCGAGCGCACGGACCCGCAACCATGCGGCGTCCGCGACGCCATCCGCTCCGTCGGGGCGTTCCTCCATCCGGTGAAGGATAGGCTGCTTTCGTGTCTGGCGCACGTACCTACACGCTGATGCGTCACGGACGGACCACGTACAACCACCGGGGGCTGGTCAACGGCGACCCGAGTGTGCCCGTGGCCCTGGATGACGAGGGAGTGGCCCAGTGCCGCGCTGCACGTGAGGCGCTGGCCGGTCGCCCCATCGATCTGGCCGTCCACACCCGCTTTCCCCGAACCGTGGAATCGCTCGCGATCGTCCTCCACGGGCGCGACATCCCGGTGGTCGAGTACCCGGAGCTCGACGACGTTCACCTCGGAGTTTTCGAGGGACGTCCCGTGGACGAGTACCGGGCGTGGCGCCGCAGCCACACCCCGACGGACCCTCCCCCGGGCGAAGGGGAAAGCCGCATCGATGCGCTCTACCGGTACGTTCGCGGGTTTGAACGGATGATGAACGAAGACGCGCCCAACATCCTGGCGGTGCTGCACGACGTCCCCATCCGCTTTGTCCTCAACGGTGCGGCTGACGCCGACCCGCTCGACGGACCCGTCACCGCGGTCGTGAACGCCGAGATCCACAGGTTGGATGAGGCAACGATGTACCGCGCACTGGCCGCGATGCGCGACCGTCTGGCGATGTAACACCGGCGTCGCCCAGTCAGCGGCTAGGGAACGCTACCCGGTCATGTCCGCCGTGGCTGGCTCGTCGATCTCGACCTCGTCACCGTCGTCGGTGGGGTTGAGGATTTCGCCACCGTTGGTGTTCTCGGCCACAGCAGCCTTTCGGCGACGGCGGCGGCGGCGGCGGCGAGCAGCGCTGGAGGTCGGACGTTCGGCGCCGTCTGCCTCGGAAGCTGATGCCCCATTGCTCTCCGGGGAGGCCACTGCCTTCTCGGCAACGGTCTCGGTGCTGGACGCCGCGCCCTCGGCCGGGACGGCGGTGCTTTGCAGTCGGCGGCGACGGCGACGACGACGCGTCGACCGAGCGGCCTCGCCCTCCTCGCCACCTCCTCCGCCGATACCGACAACCGACGCCTCGGGCAAGCGCGGGCAGCGCGCGCGCAGCGCCGCCCATGGCTTGGGCCCCGACAGCGCGCGTTGGGCCATTGCTCCCACGGCGGCGCGAAGTGACCGCACCGCGTCGGGCGTCGACCAGTCGATGCCGTCGAGGTATCCACGCAGCTGGGCCCACCCGCCGCACGAGTTGGCGCCGCGGGCGCACATGCGGAGGTACTCGGGGCGCGAGGGAACGTCACCCGGGCCGAGCATCAACAGCAAACGCGCGGCTTGGCCCAACCGCAGCGTCGGCGGCTCGGCCGGCTCTTGCGGGGTGGGGGGTGGTTCGCCGGCAGCACGAAGCCACGTGGCGATGAGCCCGAGCTCACTACCGTTGGTAATGATGTGCCGTGCCTCCCACGCCGCGATGCGGTGAAGCTCCTGGTTGCGACCGGGCCGCATGTCGGCCAGGGACCGTGAGACGTCCCAGCTCCACGCCGGTGCCCATGTGGAAGCCTCGTCGACAGCCGACCAGCGACGGCGGCGCTCACCCGAACGCGCAAGCTGTTCGAGCGACGCCACGCGATCCCATTTGTCGCCTTTGTCGCCGTGCCACCACAGCGCCCGCAGACGTTCGCGCGAGGTCATGCGCAGACGGTCCAGAATCGCTGCGGGGCGCGTCAGCGGGGAGCCCGGTACGCATGTCGGGGCTCACCAGCACGGCCGTCGCCCAGGCGCGCCAGATGGGCTGGTCGGCCCCGTCGCTGCAGTTTCGCGCGACGACACCGGTGAGCGCCCACCAGGCCAGCGCGGCCTGATCGCCGACGCCGGCGCCGATGTGGTCCACCAGCTCGGCAACGGTGATCTCGCGGCCCGCAGCGGCAACCCAGTCCTCCAACGCGCCGCGAGGCAGCATGCCCGGGTCGGCTCCGCGCCACCCGCCGTCGGCCAGACCGGCGGCGATGTTCGCCGGCGAGGCCGAGGGATTGACCAGCTTCGCGCCGCCGCCGTCCTGCTCGGCGAGGATCTTCGCGGCTGCCGCAAGTTTCCCCGACTCGGCCGAGTTCGGCGGCCCTGCGACCTGGCCGAGTGGTTTGTACCACCCCATGCCGTAGAGGTCGTGACTGGTCTGCACACCCATCGGGTCCCCGGCGGGAAGGAACTCGACCGACACGGCCTCTTTGCCCTCGTCGGGGCGCATGACGCGACCGAGACGCTGAACGAACACGCGCTCCGATGTGGTTGGGGCGAGGTGCATCACCACCGAGGCGCGGGTCTCGTCCCACCCTTCGGTGAGCAGGTCGGCGTTGCAGAGCACGTCGATGTCGCCTTTGCCGAACCGCTTGAGCACCTTCGTGAGCTCACGCGGCGGGGTTTGCCCGGACACCGCCGCGGCTTTGACGCCGCGCGCCACCATCTCGTCGGCGAGGGCGTGCGCCTGAGCGACGGTCGCGGTGTAGGCCACGCCCGCCAGGCCGAGCGGCGCGAAGTGCTCTGCCCACACGTCGGCACATGCGTGGTGCCACATCGCTCTGTCCAGCGCGCGCCCCAGGCTCGCCTGGTCGAAGTCGCCACGTACGCGAACCACGTCCGAGAGGTCGACGGCGCGCTCTACTCGCAAGCTGCGAAGCGGAGCGAGGATGCCGCGCTTGATCGCCTCGAGCCGGTCGAGCGTCGCGGCCACCGGGCCGAACACCTGCTCCACATGGCCGGTGGTGGTGGCGGGAGTCGCGGTGAAGCCGGCGAGGGTCGCGTTGGGCGCCCGGTCGAGCAGCCGCCGTGTCTGCGCGCCCAGGGTGGTGTGGGCCTCGTCGCAGATGACCAAGCCCAGGCGGTCCCAGTCCATCTCCGTCTGGTGGCGCAGGCTGGCCTGGTAGGTGGCGATGGTGATGCCATGACGCCCAGCGGCCTCGGGACCGTCCATGTTGTAGGCCACGCCGGGGAAGTGGCGGACGATCGCGGCAGCGGTCTGGTCGGCCAGGTTGCGGCGTGGCACCAGAACGAGCGTGGGCACGTCGAGGGCCGCGGCGAGCGCGCAGAACGTGATGGTCTTCCCGGACCCGGTGGGAGCGTGGATCCAGGTGCGGGTCGCGCCCATGGCGAGGTGCGTCGCGAGCTCGTCGAGCGCTTCGAGTTGGTGCTCGCGCAGCGTCACCCCGGGCCAGGCCTCTGTGGGGTCGGCAAGTGCCGCCCGGAGGGCGTCGGATCGTGTGTGTGCCGCGACAGCAGTCGTTTCGGTCATACGTTCAGACGGTTCCCGCGCACGGAATGCAAGAAGGTTGGTCGTGCCGGATGACTCAAGTCCCGAGCGCTGCTCGTTGGTGTGATGCTCCACAGTCAAGCAAGGGACTGGGGAGTCGGGACTCTTCCGCACGACGCCCGTAAACGGCGCGTGAGAAGGAGCCTATCACTCCGGCCGGGGCGAACGATGACCGTCGGTCACGGTCAGCAACAGAAGTACGCGACGGGTTCCCAGTGTCGCCGATCACGACGCCGGTTACCCTGTAGCCGATGCCGGAGGGACACACCATTCACCGGGCCGCTCGCGACCAACGGAAGAAGCTGGTGGGGGCGCTTGAGGTGACCTCACCGCAGGGACGGTTCGCCGAGGGGGCCGAGTGCCTCGATGGGGGCGAGCTACGCGACGTTCACGCCCACGGCAAGCACCTCGTCTACGAGTGGCGCGACGGGCAGCTGCTTCACGTTCATCTTGGTCTGTTCGGCAAGTTCCGTGCGCACCGGGGCGAGGTGCCGACGCCGCGCGACACCGTACGCGTGCGTCTCGCCGCGCGTGAATGGGTGATCGACCTCACCGGCCCCACCGCCTGCGAGTTGATTGGCGACGACGACCTCGGCCGGCTGCTCGATCGGTTGGGCCCCGACCCACTCCGTCCCGACGCCGACGCCACGCGATTCCTGGCACGAGCTGAGCGCAGCCGAAAAGCGATCGGGGGTTTGCTGCTCGATCAGTCGGTCATTGCCGGCATCGGCAACGTCTACCGGGCCGAGGCCCTCTTCGTGTGCGGCATCGATCCGGCCCGCGAATCGCGCTCGCTCGACGACGCACAACGCCAGGCCCTGTGGACCACAAGCGTGGCGATGCTCACCGACGGCGTGCGTTCGGGACGGATCGTGACGGTCGATCCGAAAGAGCTCGGGGTGCCGCGCAGCGCCGTCCCGCGCCGCCAACGCACCTATGTCTACAAGCGCGACACCTGCATCCGCTGCGGCGACACCGTGGCCCGAGGCACCCTCGCCGCACGCACCATCTACTGGTGTCCCACGTGCCAAACGTAGCCCCCACCGCCTGGCTTCTGGCCGAACATCTGTCGCACGACAACCCCGCCCTGGACGGAGCCGGACGGGTGCTTCTGATCGAATCGGACGCCGCGATGAGCCGCGGTCGCATCCACCGGCAAAAACTCCACCTGATCCTCGTGGCGATGCGCACCTTCGCCGACGAACTTCGCGAACGGGGTGTCGCCGTCGATCTGAGAAGTGCGCCGACCTTCGCCGTCGGGGTGGCCGCCCACCGTCGTGAGAATGGCGGGCCTGCCGTGCGCATCCTTCGCCCAACCGGCCCCGCCGCCCAGGCCCAGGCCCGGCGCATTCCCGGTGTGCAGGTCATCGACGGGTCGCTCTTTCTCACCACCGATGAGGAGTTTGACGAATGGGCCTCGGGGCGACGTACCCTGATCATGGAGGGCTTCTACCGGTGGCAACGCCGTCGACTGGATGTGCTGATGGTGGGTGGCGATCCCGTGGAGGGTCGCTGGAACTTCGACGCCGAAAACCGAGGGAAGCCTCCGAAGGGAACACGACCCCCACCGCCGTGGCGCCCCACCGAGGGCCCTCATGACGACGCGGTGCGGGGCCTGCTCGATGTGCGTGGCACGCACTTTGGCGTGGACGGTCCCCGGCTCTTTCCGGCATCGGCCAGCGAGGCGCGCGCCGCTCTGGAGGAGTTCATCGCGCGGCGACTGCCCGCGTTCGGGCGGTGGCAAGACGCGATGCTGGGCGGTGAGCGGATCCTGTGGCATGCCGGGCTCGCCGCCGCAATGAACTTGGGGCTGATCGACCCGATGGAGATGGTGCGGGCGGCCGAGCAGGCCTATCGCGACGAGACGGCGCCGATCGCGTCCGTCGAAGGGTTTATTCGCCAGATCATCGGCTGGCGTGAGTACGTGCGGGCGGTGTTCTCCCGGTTCGACGATGAGTGGCCGACGATGAACGGGCTCGGCGCTGACCGACCGCTCCCCGAGCTCTTCTGGGGCGGCCCCACCGACATGCGGTGCATGTCGGACGCCGTCGGTGGGGTGATCGCGACGGGCTACGCCCATCACATCGAGCGTCTCATGCTGTTCGGCAACTTGCAGATGCTTCTGGGTGTGCGGCCCGATGAGGCGCTGAGCTGGTTCCACCACGGGTTTGTCGACGGCCATGACTGGGTGATGGGCCCCAACGTATTGGGCATGGCCCTGCACGCCGATGGCGGCCGCATGATGACGAAGCCCTACGCCGCGTCTGGCGCGTACGTAAAACGCATGAGCAACCACTGCGCCGAATGTCGATACGACCCCTCCAAGCGCCATGGCGCGGAGGCGTGCCCGTTCACGACCCTCTATTGGGACTTTCTCGCACGTCACCGTGAGCGCTTCGCCCGCAACCACCGCATGGCTCTCTCGTTGCGCAACCTCGACAGCATTCCTCCGCCGGAACTCGCACAGATCCGCAGGCAGGCCGCCACCCTTCGCGACAACTTCACCGCGTAGGCCACTCGTTCCCGGAGATCGGCGACATCCTGACCCCTCGGTAGCGTTCCTCGAATGGCTGCCTCGAACTGGGTGCGCCCCGTAGTCCTGGGGGCGTCTTGTCTTGTACTGGGATTCGTCGGTGGCTGGAGCCTGGCGAATGTCGGTGGCGACACGGTTTCGCTCCCTGAAGCCAATGTCGATGTCACGGTTGAGCCCTCGGCTCCGAAGACAACGTCGGTCTCCGAGCCGGTGGAAAAGGCCCCCGAACGGGGCACGGTGAGCGTCGCCGTGCTCAACGGCACCACCACCCCTGGGCGGGCAGCACAGACGGCGACACAGCTGAAGGAGCTGGGGTACACCACCGTCGCGACCGGCAACATCGGGACTCAAGGCGGGCCGAGCACCGTCTACTTCCGCGCCGGGGCGAAGCCCGGGGCCGATCAACTCGCCAAAGACCTTCAGCTCACGACGGTCGCCCCGATTGAGGGCACGGCGATCGCCGCTGACTCGGAGGCCGCAGGGTCGAAGGTGGTGCTCGTTCTCGGCAACGGCTGAGGTGTTCGCGCTACCCTGCCGGCAGATGTTTCTTTTCCGGGGGGGTGTGGCCGATGGACGTAACCGAAGCAACCTTTCATGACGACGTCATCGAACGCTCGAAGACGTTGCCCGTCGTCGTGGACTTTTGGGCGGCGTGGTGCGGGCCGTGTCGCCAGCTCACGCCGATCATCGAGGAGATCGCACAACGCCGAGCTGATGAAGTGGTGTTGGCGAAAGTCGACATCGATGCCAACCCCGGGCTCGCCAGCCAGTACCAAATCCAGAGCATTCCGGCCGTGAAGGGCTTCCGCGGCGGCGCCGTCGTCGCCGACTTCGTCGGACTGCAGCCGGCCCCGTCGATCGAGGCGTTCTTCAACCGCGTCATCCCATCGGCCGTCGACAAGCTCGTTGCTGCGGGCGATGAGGACTCACTTCGTGAGGCGCTCGTACGGGATGCCGGCTCGACCCCCGCGCGACTGCTGCTCGGTCGGATCTTGTTGGAGACCGACCGTGCTGACGAGGCACGCGCGACGCTCGAGCCTGCGTCTCACGACCCCATGGCCGCCGGGTTGATCGCTCGCATCGCACTCACCGAGATCGACACTCCGGACATTGCCGCGGCCCTCGCAGCGCTCGCCCGCGACGATCGCGAGGCCGCGCTGACGCACCTGCTCGACGTCATTCGCGCGACCAGTGGTGAGGTGCGCGACACCGTACGCGCCGCCATGGTGGGAATCTTCCTCGACCTCGGGGACCAGCACCCACTCACGATGCGCTTTCGCCGGCGACTGTCTCAGGCGCTGTACTGAGTACTCCCACCAAGGACGAGACCCAGCAGATCTTCACCGGCATCGCCGGTGACTACCTCAGCGGCGGCGCGCGCCTGTCGTTCGGGCAGGACCCGCGGTGGCGTCGGTTTCTCGTGGAACAGATCACCGTCGCGCGCGATGCCCAGGTGCTCGATGTCGCTACCGGAACCGGCGCCATCGCGCTCGCCGTCAACGCACGCACAGGGTGTCGCGTCACGGGCATCGACCAAAGCCCGGCAATGCTCGCCCAGGCGCGTGTGGCGGTGGAAGCTGCGGGGGTTGGCGACCGCATCCGGTTGATGATCGGCGAAGCCGAGCATTTGCCGTTTCCTGACGCGCAGTTCGACGCCGCCACCTTTACCTACCTGCTGCGGTACGTCGGCGACCCTGCGGCCACTCTGCGCGAGATCGCTCGGGTCGTCCGCACGGGAGGCATCATCGGGAGCCTGGAGTTTGGCGTCCCACCTCGTCTCCTGCCACGGCTGGGGTGGCGCGCAACCACCGCTGTGGGTCCGCTTGCTGGTCGGCTCATGTCACCGGAATGGGGACAGACGATGCGGTTTCTCCGCACGAACATCCCCGCCTTCTGGCGCGCGCACCCCATGGGTGAGCTGCTCGACCTCTACCGGGCTGCCGGCATCGACGACCTACGTGTTCGGCGTCTCACCTTCGGCGCCGGGGTCGTCATCTGGGGCATCCGCACCGTCTGACACCTGCGTGCCTCGCGCCGCGTCTCCCCGGGCGACCGCTCGGCGGATACGGACGATGGCGAAGAGACCGCCGAGGATGAGTACTGCGGGCAGCACAACGAGCAGCAGCCAGTTGAACGACTTTTCCGGCAGCTTCTCCCCGGGAAGCAGCGCGGCTTCGTCGAGCTTCTGAAAGCGTTTGGCGATGTTGATCGTTCCGGCGATGGGGTCGCCTGCAAGGGTGCTGCGCTCGGCGTCGAAGGCCTCCTGCTTCTCCCGCGGGAAGACATCGGCATCGATGCCCAGCTGCCGCGGAGCGATGATGAACACCCCGTCGATGTTGTCAATGCTTCCGAGCTTCTTACCGAGCTCAGCGCGGAGCTTTGCCGCAGTGAGATCCCCTTCGGCATCGGCTGCTTCGGTGACGACGAACTTCACCGGGAAGCCTTTGGCCGTGAGTTCGTCGGCTGCGCTCTGAAGACGCTGACGATCGCCATCGCTCAACGTGGCGCCCGAATCGACCACCACATCCGCGTCCGCGAGGGCATCGGCCGTCACCGCGGCCACGGCAAACGGTGCCATCACAAGAACGGCGACAAACGACGTGACCCACCGAAGAGACCTCATGTGCCCAAGCCTAGTGCGACGGGTCGGCGGTCGCCTACGGGCGGATGTTCACCGGGGTACCGGGGGCAACCATGCGGGAGATCCTGGTAATCGACGCGTTCATGTGGCGAATACAGCCGTGACTCGCGCGTGTGCCGATGAGCGTCGGCAGGCTCGTGCCATGCATCGCAAAGCGGCCATTCCCCCCGGCATACTCGTTCAGGGTGGGTGAGTAGCCCGTCGTCACCAGCACGACCGGCCCAAGAAAGCCCGACGGCGAGAGCAGAACCTTCTCGGCGATGGCGAAACGACCCGTTGGGGTTGGCGTCTCCTTCTTCCCCACGGCATTGCGCGTGGTGTAGACCAGCTTGCCACTGCGGTAAACGTAGGTCTTGCGCTCGCTGTGGTCGATCACGATGCGCATCGGGTTCTCACGGAAGCGAACGACATCGGCCGGAATCCACCCGGCGATTCCGTTGGGACGCACGGGCAGAAGCACCTTCACCCACTCTTGCTCACCAACCAGACGTCGGTCAACGACCAGAAAGATGGCCGGCCCCCCGCTGAACGGAGCGGTGGGTTGAAGAACAACGATTTTCTTCGACGCACGATCGGGCTCGACGCGTGCCGTCACGGGCGCCAGTAGTCGCGCCGACCAGGAAACGGTCTTCGTCGGCGCCGCAACCTCCGCAGCGCTCGCCGGACGGGTTGCCACAAGCAATGCGACAAATGCCAACACGGCCGCAAGCAACCATCGATCGGCCCGATTGGCTCCGCGAATACGGTCGGGTGATGGCATCATGAGTGGCGTGACCCGTTCATTGGTTTCACTGTCGACATTCTCCGCGAGATGCTAAAGCCGTTTTCGGTCATCTCGGCCGGAATCGGGTTAGATTTCTTTGAACGTGCCGGCGAATGGGCGGCCGATCATGGCTATCCCGCAATCCTCGGGATCGTCGCCGGTGACGGCGTTTTCCCGTTGTTTCCCGGTGAGACGGTCATCGTCACCGGCGGGACGTTCGCTGCTCAAGGGACGCTTAGCCTCTTCGGGGTGATCGTCGCAGGGGCACTTGGCGCCATTCTCGGCGATTCGATCGCGTACTGGCTTGGACGCATTGGTGGTGACCGCATCCGTCGGTTCTTCACACGTGTCGCCGGACACGACCGTGTGGTCGCCGCAGAGCGGATGGTCGATCGCCGCGGCTCGGCGCTGGTGTTTGCCGGACGGTTTTTGCCCGGGATTCGTTTGGCCATCAACCTCTCCTGCGGTGCGGGGCGAATGACCTACCGACGTTTTCTCATATTCGATTCGCTCGGTGCGATCCTGTGGTCGACTCAGGCGGCCGTTCTTGGCTACATCTTCGGCGCCGCGTTCAAAGACCGGCCATGGGTCGGTTTGCTCATCGCCCTCGGGGTCGCCGTTGGCGTTGCGGCGATCATCGCCATCCGCGAGAAGCGTCATGTGCGGCACGAAAAGGAGCAGGCTCTCCTGGACGCCGAGGGAATCGACGGCATCACCCGTTCGCCGGAGGCAGTCCCAGTACCGCAGCAATCGGAGTAAGGGCGCCGATCACAAACCGGATGTGATCGTCGAGATCGCGCCCGATGAGCTCGGCTCCACCGGCCACATCCTCCCGGTTGACACCGGCAGCAAAGCTCGGCTGCTTCAGTTTCTTCTTCACCGACTTCGGTTCGAGACCGTCAAAACCCTGGGGACGCACCCGCGCGCAGGCATGGATGAAGCTGGGAAGCTCGTCACAGGCGTATAGGTGCTTCTCGAGTGGTGTGTCACGCGAGACGGTGAGGTGATCGGCATGACTGAGAATGGCCCGGCAAAACCACTCGGGATAGCCGAGCCCCGCCAGAATCGGCTCGCCATCCTGCGGATGCCGATCCAGCGTGGGGTGGCGTTCCCAATCGAAATCGTGCAGCAGCCCCACACAGCCCCAAACGTCGGGATCCTCTCCCAACGCTGTCGCATAGGCCCGAAGCGATGCCTCCACCGCGTAGGCGTGTTGACGAAGACCCTCGTTCTGCACCCATTCGTGAAGCAGGGCGATTGCTCGGTCGCGATCGCGCGCGATATCGTCAGTCATGTGGCGCAGGCTACCCCCACCCCCGGCCCCCTCGCCGCCGAACTCGCGCGAGCAATCGCGGCGCCAACGGCGCTCATGGCCTTCGGGATTCCTCTGTGCCCATCCTGCGAACTTCTGACCTCGACGCTGGCGGAGATCGGCGTCCGTCGCCCCAACCTGACGATCACCATCGCCGCGCTCAGCACGCCCGAAGAATGGGCGGCCCGGGGAGAACTCCTGTGGCCGCGAGGTATTCACGTGAGCCGAGCCAGTGTTCCCGTCCTTGTTCTCTTTCGCGCCGGGCAGGTGTTTGCTGTACGACAAGGAGGCGGCCCGGCGGCGGTGATCGACGCCTGGCTGACCCGCGAACTCGGTCCCGCCGGTGAGCCCATCACCGCAATCACACCTACCGAGACGATGCGACTGACCGAGCTCACCCCGTTGCGTGCGAGGCACCTCGGGGCGCGCGACCGCCGCTCTGTCGCCTCTCCATGAGCCGGCCTGATCAGTCTCCTCACCCGGTCGAGGTCGAGCCGATGGGGTCGGAGCCACCGCTCTTTTTGACCGAGTTGGCGCAGACAACCGCCCAGGCGTGCAACATGCCGATGGGCAGCATTCGCCTCGTGGGGAGCGACCGTGCGTGGGTGATCGCTCGCTTCGGGGAGCAGCTCGACGACACAACGTCGGGAGAGAGCTTCTGCGCAGCCGTGCTGGCGGCCGATGGACCACTTGTCATCGAGGACATGGCCAGCGACGAACGTTTTGCCAACGACCCCATGGTTCGCACCACCCCGTTCGTCCGCAGCGCGGCGGGCGTCGCGATCCCGAGCGAAGACACCGCGGCCCCAATGGGGACCCTCTGCGTGTTCGACACGTCACCGAGGTCGTTCGAGCAGACCGAGCTGCTCGTGCGTATTGCCGGTCTCGTGCGCCGCGGTATCGGCGTACGCCGGGCATTGGCCTCCCGAGATCAAGCCCTCGCCGAGCTGGGGCACGTCTACACCAATCTCCAAGCCGTCCTGGACGGCGTCGGTGACCTGATCCAGGCGGTCGGGCCCGACGGACGGTTCAAGTACGTCAACCGCGCATGGCGCGAACGTATGGGCTACTCCGAGGACGTCGCCGCGGTGCACCTTTCATCGGTGGTACACCCCGACCACCACGACGGGTGCGCCCGGGCATTTACCCGAGCGTTGCAAGGCCGCCCGGGACGCGTCGAGACGGTCTTCGTCACACGAGAAGGTGAAAGCATCGAGGTGGAGGGGTCGATCAGTGCCCAGACCGACTCGGACGGGAGCGTCTCGACGCGGGGGGTGTTTCGCGACATCACGGCGCGCAAACGCATGGAACGTGACCGCGAGGCCGCTCTTCGAATGGAACGCGACGCCCGGCAAGCCCTCCAAGGCCAGAACCTTCGTCTCGCCGAGTTCGACGCGATTCGCAGTGAGTTCGTCTCGATCACGTCGCACGAGCTGCGCACGCCCCTCACGTCCATCTTGGGTTACTGCGAGCTGTTGATCGACGATGATGGCCTCTCAACCGATCATCACGATCGCATCCGAGTGATCCAGCGCAACGCCGAACGGCTCCTTCGACTCACCCGAGATCTGCAGATCGTCGCGGAAGGCAGCGCCGAGATCCATCTCGACCGCGGGCCTGTGGCGCTCGACCGCATCGCCAACGACGCGGTCTCGGCGGCGGCGCCAACCAGCGCCTCGCGCAAAGTGACCGTCTCCACCGACCTCACATCAACGACGGTGATCGGCGACGCGGCACGTTTGGGACAAATCGTCGACAACGTCATCTCGAACGCGGTGAAGTTCAGCCCCGCCGGAGGCACGATCACCGTTCGTGTCTTTCCCAACGCCTCCGTCGGGGTCATCGCCGTCACCGATAGCGGAAGCGGTATCGATGGCATCGACCAGGATCACCTCTTTGAGCGGTTCTTCCGCTCCGAGGCCGCACGAGAGAGCGGAATCCCCGGCACCGGACTCGGACTCACCGTCGTCAAACGCCTCGTGGACGCCCACGGCGGCACCATCCGCGTCGACAGCGCCGCCGGCACGGGCACCACGTTTCGAATCGAAATCCCCCGGGGACCGGTGCCGCGTTAGCGCTCGGCGAGAACTGCCTTACACAGCAGGACGAGTCGGCCGATAGCGGTACCCCACTCCCCGAACCGTCTCGATGGGCGACTCGCTGGGGCTCCATCCGAGCTTTCGACGCAAGTAGCCGATGTAGAGCTTCACCTGCTCAGGCATGACCCCCACCGTCGAGCCCCAGGCTTGACGAAGGAGATCCTCGTGGGTCAACACGCGCCCCGCGGACCGCACCAACGCGGCCAGCAAACGAAACTCCTGCGGGGTGAGCGCCACCTCATGCCCGTTGGCTTCAACGAGTCGCTGCCCGTAGTCGACCATCACGTTCTCGTCCCGATAGACAGCGCTCGAGCCCCTCTGGGCTCCGGCCCGACGCAGCAACGCTTCGATACGCGCGAGTAGCTCGCGTCGACTAAACGGCTTCACGAGGTAGTCATCGGCGCCGGACCGCAATCCCCGAACGCGGTCCATCTCGCCTGCCCGGGCGGTCAACATCATGATCGGCACATCCGAGATATCTCTCAGCCGCTCGAGCGTCTGCCAGCCGTCAAGTTCCGGGAGGGTGACGTCGAGCACCACGATGTCCGGTGACTCCTCGGGAAACTGCTGCACCGCGACACGGCCGTCGGGCGCCTCACCGACGTCATATCCCTCGGCTTCGAGCGACAGTCGCAACAGCGCACGAATGTCGGGTTCGTCATCGATGACCAGAACGCGGGGCACGTGTGTTCACGACCTTTCGTCGGGGAAGCTACAGATACTTCTCATACGAAATGAGCCGTGAGGCATCTGTTCCTTACGCTCAGCCACGACACCGCGTAGTGTTGCTGGAGAGACACCGTAAGGAATGCCCCTGAGCAGCGCTTAAACATGTGTGACGCGTTTCGGGAACCCCCTCGCAAGTGTCGATGACATTTGGATTCAGGAGGTCATCGAGGAGGTTCTCGCGAACTTCGAACACATCCTTTCCTGTCATGCACAATTCTCGAGCTACCTCCGTGAACGCGACGAGATGAATCCACCCGATGATCCCCGTAGTTGAGACCCTTCTCGACGCGCAGCGAGCCCGCAGCGCGTCCTGGGAAGATCTTTTCGTGGAGCACGCCGCCGCGGTGCATGCCTATGCCCAGCGGCTGACCGGCAACCGCGACGATGCGGACGATCTCACGCAGGAAACGTTCATCCGTGCCATTCCCGCCCTGGAGCGTTTCGACGACCCGAATGTCAACGTCCCCGCGTATCTGTACGCCACCTGTCGCAACACGTACTTCCGCACCCGGGCCCGCGGTTCGCGATTCGTGAGCGTCGCAGAGGTCCCCGAGCGTCCGGTGGACGACCATTTCGTCGACGAACACCCCGAACGTGCGCTGCTGCTCAAGGATGAGCAAGAAGGCGTTCGCATCGCCAACGCCCGCCTCGTTCCGCGCCAACGCATGGCGCTCGCTCTGCGCGAGCTCGAAGACAAAAGCTACGGTGAGATTGGCGAGATCATCGGCGTGTCGGAAAATGCGGTCGCCCAACTGATCTTCCGGGCACGGGCAAACCTGCGGCGTGAGATCCGCCTCTTGAACGTCAACGGTTCGCGCCTGGCCGATGAGTGCCGTCTGCTGCTCCCGGAGATGTCGGCGCTGGTCGACGGCGAGCTCCACGAGCCCGACATCGCCCGCGTCTCCGCGCACGTCGATTCCTGTGTCGACTGCCGTGAGGTCATCGGAATGCTTGCCGGAGCGTCGGAAACGGTGCGGGTCACTCCTGTCGTCATCGATGCCTTGCTTGCGCTCAAGCTCGGTGTCGGAGACGGGTTGATCGCGAACGGTTTTGCGGTCCCGACCGCTTCGAGCACCGGAGCAGTCCCCGGCCGATCGTCAATCACCCGAAATGTTGCCGTGGGTTCCGCCAGCTTGGCAACCGCGTGCGCATTGGCCGTCGTGGCCGTGATGGTCTCAGGCGAGCCCCCTGGGCCGCAGGCAGATGTCAGCCCGCCGCCGCCGATCGTCGCGTCACCCGGGGAACCCACCTCGCGGCCCGCGGCGGAGCCTGCACCTCAGCCGACGCAGTCGGCGAAGGCTCCCGTCCGCCAGGCACGGCTCGCAACGTCGCAGGTCGTCCGCGTCTCGGCCAAAAAGCCCATTGTCGTGCGGCCCATCGGGACGGCGCCGCCGCAACCGCCGACACCAAAGCCGACTCGCGGTGGCACGCCCCCCACGAAACAGCCGGCCCCGAACCGAAACCGCAAAGCGCCCGTCGAAGTCGCGCCGCCCGCGACGGCGCCATCCGTACCTGCAGCCCCGGTTGCCGCGCCCCCGCCTCCTGCGCCCCCACCGGTGGCGGTCGTCAGCACCGGGGTACCGGCGACGCCAAACTCGGTTGCGCCCGATGCCACGGTCGATCGCCCCAAGGATGCCGGCCATGACAAGCACCCGCGCCACGGTCGCAACCTTCCCGATCCCGAGTCGGTCACGACCGATGCTCCGGACGATCCCGATCCCTGCGAGACCCGCCGGCAATTTTCGTGACCTGACGATCAGTCAGAGGCCATCAAACTGCCTGCGCCAGGTGGGTGCCGTGGCGTGAGAGAGTGAGTCCCCGCCGCCGACGAGCGGCGGCGGGCGGGGGGACTCACCACGTGCGGGATCGTGACCCTCATCTCTCATGAGTCACGAATGCCGCCGTCCTTACGGCACAGTCCACGACGCGGCCCGGCGGAGACTGCGCACCTCCGCGTCTACGTAGGCGGAGGGTCCGGACGTGACGCGTCGGTGAACTCGCGATGCTCGCCGGTGACCATGTACGCCACTTGCTCGCCGATGTCGACGGCGTGATCGCCGATGCGCTCCAGACAACGTGAGATCACGATCATCCGCAGTCCCCACTCCCGCTTGACCGGGTCGGCACCGAGATCCATCACGTATTCCACCGCTCGCCGGTTGACGCGGTTGATGAGCTCATCCAGCTCCACAAGCGACTCAGCTTTCGCGACATCGCCGGTATCGAACGCCAGCACGGCAAGCCCGATCATCTCCTCGGCACGCACACCCATCTCACCGAACGCAGTGAGCATCGCCGCGTCGCTCTCGAGCCCTTCGGTGAGCTTGACGAGCTTGGCGATGGTGACGCAGTAGTCGCCGATGCGCTCCAAGTGCAGATTGATGTGGAGCATCGCCACAATGCGCCGGAGGTCACGGGCAACCGGGGCCTGCAGCGCCAACAGGGCCTCAATCCCCTGTTCGATGGCGGCGTAGCGGCGGTCGACTTCGTCGTCGAACGCAATGACCTCGTCGGCGAGCACGACGTCCTGACGCTCCATCGCGAGCAGGCAGCCGCGCAGGGCGCGGAGGACAACCTGGCTTTCCTCTTGGAGGTTCGCTCCGACCGCGTCGATTTGCTGGTCGAAGGTTTCTCTCACCCGAACCGCCCCGTGACGTAATCCTCGGTGCGTTTGTCAGCGGGTTGGGTAAAGATCGCCTTTGTCTCCGCGTACTCCACGAGCACCCCTGTTCGATCTCCCCCCTCCTCAACGTCAACGCTGAAGAAGGCCGTCATGTCGGCGACCCGCGCCGCCTGCTGCATGTTGTGCGTGACGATGACGATGGAGTAGTCGGTCTTAAGCTCATGCATGAGGTCCTCGATGCGCATCGTGGCAATAGGGTCAAGGGCCGAGGCGGGCTCGTCCATCAAAAGTACGTCCGGCTCAACCGCCAGGGCACGGGCGATGCAGAGTCGTTGCTGCTGTCCTCCGGACAGGCCGAGCGCACTGTCTTTCAAGCGGTCCTTTACCTCGTCCCACAGAGCGGCACGAGTAAGCGCGATCGCCACGCGCTCGTCCAGATCACCCTCCATGGCGAGGACTCGCGGGCCGAACGCGATGTTGTCGTAGATCGACTTCGGGAACGGGTTTGGCTTCTGAAAGACCATTCCGATGCGCTTGCGCACTTCGACAGGATCGACTCCCGGGCCGTAGAGGTCCGTGCCGGCGAAGCGGATAGAGCCCTCGACGCGCGCACTGGGGATCAGGTCGTTCATTCGGTTGAGACAACGGATGAACGTGCTCTTGCCGCAGCCGGAGGGGCCAATGAGGGCCGTGACACGGCGGGCCCCGATGTCGAGAGTGATGTCTTTCACGGCCAACTTGCCGCCGTAGAACACCGACAGGTCGTTCACCGAGAAAACCATCTCGGTGGTCTTCGGCGGTTCGGGTGCCGCTGTGGCCACCACCACATTGATGGGATCGATGGGTGCCACCTCCTTCGTTGTCGGGTCGATCATGTCACCACCTCTTCTGATACTTGTTGCGGAGCCAGATCGCGCTCGCGTTCAGCAGTAGCAGCAGGCCGAGCAAGATAATGATGGCAGCCGCGGCAAGCAGTTTGAACTCTTCCTGCGGCGCCTTGGTCCAGTTGAAGATCTGCACGGGCAGCGCCGTGAACTCGCCCAAGAGCCGCGGGTTGAACGGCACGATTGTGAGCGCACCCACCAGCAGAAGCGGGGCGGTCTCACCAACGGCACGTGAGACGGCAAGGATAGTTCCCGTCGCGATTCCGGGGATTGCCGATGGCAAGACCTGGCGTGCCACCACCTGACCGCGGGTGGCGCCAAGCGCGTAAGCGCCTTGGCGGACGCTGTCGGGCACCGCCCGAATCGCCTCGCGAGCAGCAATGATCACGGTGGGGAGAACGAGCAGCGTGAGGATGAGCGCACCGGCCAGGAGTACACGTCCCAACGAAAGCCCACGCACGAGAAACGCCAGCCCAAGAATTCCATAGACGATGGATGGGACGGCCGCGAGGTTCTGGATGTTGAGCTCGAGCATGCGGTTGTACCAGCGGTCTTTGTGGGCGTACTCCTCGAGATACACGGCCGTCGCCACACCGAGGGGAACCGAGAGGACGATGACCAAGAGGCCGAGGTAGATGGTTGCGAGGATCGCGGGTTTTGCTCCCGCAACCTGTGGTCGCGCCGACGGAAGGTTGTTGAGCAGCTGCCCATCGACGTGCCCGATTCCCCGGCTGACGATGTCGAACAGGAGCACGCCCAAAATGAGCATGCCGAGACCGACGCAGAGGATCAGCGCAAGACGGAAGACCTCGCCTTTGATATCGCGTGTCACTCGTACACCTCCCGGAACCTCCGGACGAGGCGTATCGCAACCATGTTCATCGCAAAGGTGATGAGAAAGAGCGTCAAGCCGACCGCGAAGATGGTCTTGTACTCAATCGACCCGGTGGGAATATCCCCTTGCCCGACGGCCGCGATGAAGGCGGTCATCGTCTCCATCGCGGCGCGTGGGTCGATCGCACTCGTGAAGCCGTCGAGGCTTACGGGCTGAATGCCGGCGCCAACGACGACGATCATGGTCTCGCCCACGGCACGGGAGATCGCCAACACGAAGCTCGCGATGATTCCGGAAATCGCCGCCGGGACAACGACTTTTGTGGCGACGGCCATCTTGCGCGATCCCAGAGCGTAGGCGCCTTCCCGCAGGCTGTGCGGCACCGCCGACATGGCATCTTCGGAGAGCGACGCGACGGTGGGGATGAGCATGACCCCCATGACGATGCCCGGCGCAAGCACGTTGAAGATGCCGACACCGATACCCACGTCACGAAGGAACGGCGTGACGAACGTGAGCGCGAAGTAGCCGAAAACCACCGTGGGAACACCGGCCAGCACCTCGAGGATCGGCTTGATGATGCCTCGCGTGCGTGGCGTGGCGTACTCGCTCAGATAGATCGCCGTGCCGAGACCCAACGGCAAGCCAACGAGACACGCCCAGAACGTGACGTTGAGCGTCCCGATCAAAAGGGGGATCACTCCGAACTTCGCGTCGTTGAAGAGCGGCGTCCATTCGAGCCCGGTGAGGAAGTCGATGATGTTGACTTCACCAAAGAACTGCACGGACGGCACGAGGAGGGCAATGACGATGCCCACAGTCGTGAGCACCGAAACGAGTGCGGCGAGGCCAAGGCACAGGCGAACCACGGCCTCGCCGATCCGCCGACGCTCGCGCTGGAGCGTCGGCGGGAGGGTGGCTATGTCCCGCGTTGCCAACTAGCCGAGCGCGGTCAGCGCGGTGTTCGCGCTCGTCGCCTGCTCAGCGGTGAGGGGCACGAACAGCGCCTCTTTCGCGATGGTCTCCTGGTTCTTCAACGTGTACTCCAGGAAGGCCTTGACCTCAGGACGCGCAAACGATGCCTTCTTCACGTAAACGTACAGGGGACGTGACAGGGGCTCGTAGCTTCCGTCCTGAACAGTTTCCTGGCTGGGGGCGACGCAGCCTTTTCCTCCGTCGACAGAGATCGCCTTCAGCGCCGTCTTGTTCTGCTCGAAGTACGACAGGCCGAAGTAGCCAAGTCCGCCCTTCTCACCGCTGACACCCTGCACGGTGACGTTGTCGTCCTCCGTTGGCTGGTAGTCGGTGCGGCTGGCCCCTTCCTCACCGTTGATCTCCTTGGTGAAGAAGTCGAACGTTCCGGAGTCGGTACCTGCACCGAACAACTTGGTCTCTTGGTCCGGGAACTTCGGGTCCAAGTCCTTCCAGTTCTTCACCGGGGACTTCGGCTCCCAGAGCTTCTTGAGCTGGGCGGTCGTCAGACACGTTGCCCAGTCGTTGTCGTTGTTCACGACGATGGCCAGGCCATCGTTGGCGACCTGGAGCTCCGCGAACTCGACACCCGCCTTCGCACAAAGCTCTTTCTCCTCGTCCTTGATCGCGCGCGACGCGTTGGAGATATCGGTTTCGCCCTTGCAGAAGCGTTCGAATCCGCCACCCGTTCCGGAGATCCCGACCGTGATCTGAGTCGTCGCCCCACTCGCACGGAAGTCCTCCTGCGCGATCGAGACGAACGGAGCAACGGTACTCGAACCGTCGATTGAAATCGCCCCGGCAACCGATGTCCCACCTGATCCTGTTCCGGACCCGCCGGTGCCGGCATCATCGCCGCAACCCACGAATAGAGCGCCAGCAGCACCGACGACCGCTACCGCGGTCAGGAGCTTGGAGTTCATGCGTATCCCTTTCTTGATGGTCACGAACGGCAGTGTCGCGACTCCACCCCGCGTCATGGGCAGACGATCTGTGACGAAAAGGTGACAAACATGTGAACGAACATTCGCGCGCGCTTCCGTTACGAGACGCCTGGCTCCGCCGGGAAACGACAACGGATACGCAGGCCACCGCCGTCGACGGAGGCCGCCTCCACCCACCCACCCGCGGCTCCGACAATGTGCTTGACGATGGCGAGACCCAATCCCGTACCGCGTGAGGAGCGCACACGATCGGCGCGATAGAAGCGCTCGAACAAACGCGGGAGATCCTCGTCAGACACTCCGACTCCATCGTCCTCACAGGTCAGGACAACCTCGCTGCCCACGGCCCGCACCGAGAGGGTAATAGTGGCGCCGGACCCCGCGTATCGGATCGCGTTCTCGACGAAGTTGCTGACAACCACCCGTTGCATCCGTTCTCTCATCGGCAGGGCAAGGTCCGGACTGCCATCGACACGGATCACGACACCGGCGCGCTCCGCCCGATCGGCAAGCTCCTCAGCGACCGCTTGAAACGCGGGCGACGCCGGGGCTTTGCCGAGGCTCACGATCTCTTCCCCCGACTCGAGCTGGCTCAAGAAGAGCACTTCGTCGATCAGCTCACGAACCTGCTCGACCTCACCACGGGCACGGGTGATGATGGTCGGAACGTCCGCGTCCGGCAGTTCCGTTGACTCGAGGAGCACCAAAAGCCGAGCCAACGGGGTCCGAAGCTCATGGGAGACGGCCGCCGTGAAACCCGAACGGAGTTCCTCGTAGGCGGCGAGGTTGCCGGGGACACCGAAGTAGAGAAGCCGCTCCCTCCGTCCGTCAACGACGTACTCCACCGCGACGCTCTCGGCGCTCCCGAAGCGGCCCGGCAGCGGCTGCCCCTGTTCGACGCCCTCGACTCGCGCACGACGGCTACAGGCAACCACCAAGCCGCGCTCATTGACGATCGCAAGGATTTCCGGGCTTTCCTCCACAAGGACTCGGCCACGTTTGGCGTCGCTGTCTGTCACCAGTCCGTCACCTCTCGTTCACCCCCATGCACCGAGACACAGGTCTATCCTACGGAGCAGATGGCCAAAGTGTTGATTGTCGAAGACGACCCGGTGATTTCGCAGGGCATGGTTTCGCATCTCGCCGCTGGCGAATTCGAACCCCTTGCGGTGAGTGATGGCAATGTCGCGCTGGCAAAGCTGCGCTTCGAGCAGCCCGACGTCGTGGTGCTCGACCTCATGATTCCTGGCATGGACGGATGGAAGTTCATCGAAGCCGCCCGGGGCGAGGGGATTGGAACGCCCATCATCGTTGTCAGCGCACGCGGCACCGAGCACGACCGCGTCCATGCCCTGGAGCTCGGTGCCGACGACTATCTCGTCAAGCCGTTCTCGATGAAAGAGTTGGTCGCCCGGGTCCGGTCGGCCGTCCGCCGCGGAGTCCGGGCGCAAAGCCCCACCCGCGGCGAGCCCATCGAAATCGAAGAGCTCCGCATCGACCCTCTCTTGGTCGAGGCGTACGTCAATGGGGAAGGCGTTCATCTCACCCCCACAGAGTTCCGGTTGCTCTACCAACTTGCCATCACACGCGAGCGCGTCGCCACCCGTGACGAGTTGCTCCAGGCCATCTGGGGTCGACGAGAGACACATCGCGACCGCACCGTGGACGTGTTCATCCGTCGGTTGCGCGACAAGATCGATAAGCCGGCGCCGCGCCACACGTTCATCCAGACGCGCTACGGCGTGGGCTACCGCTTGGAGCCCGAGCCGAAGTAGGGACGGCGACGCGGGCCGCAGTCGTCGTAACCTACGGACCATGGAGATCGGCACGTACACGTTTGCGGAGGTGGGGCGAAACCGCCTCACGGGCGAGGTGATCGGTCCCGAGCAGCGCTTGCGTCAGCTCGTGGAGGAGGCGGAGCTGGCCGACCAAGTGGGCCTCGATGTGTTTGGCGTGGGCGAGCATCACCGTCCCGACTATGCGGTGTCGTCGCCGGCGGTCGTCCTGGCAGCGGTCGCGACGCGGACCTCACGAATCCGTCTCACGAGCACCGTGACCGTGCTGAGCTCCGATGACCCGGTGCGGGTGTTCCAGGACTTCGCCACACTCGACGCGCTATCGGGTGGCCGGGCGGAGATCACCGTCGGGCGAGGCTCGTTCATCGAATCATTCCCACTGTTCGGCTACGACCTCGACGACTACGACGAGCTGTTTGCCGAGAACCTCGACCTGCTCCTACGCCTGCGCGAGACGGAGCGGATCACCTGGCACGGGCGCCACCGCGCGTCGATCGACGACCGCGGCGTGTACCCGCGCCCGGTGCAGGATCCGCTCCCGGTGTGGATCGCGGTCGGGGGCACGCCCGAGTCGGTGGCCCGAGCAGGCACGCTCGGCCTGCCGTTGGCGATCGCGATCATCGGGGGGATGCCGGAGCGGTTTGGGCCCTTGGCCGAGCTCTACCGCGAGGCCGGCAGGCAGGCTGGGCACGATCCCGCGACGCTGAGACTCTCGATCAACTCTCACGGCTTCATCGCCGACACATCGGCTGTCGCCGCGGATACCTTCTACCCCGGTCACGCTGAGGTGATGACCCGCATCGGACGCGAACGGGGCTGGCCGCCAGAGACGCGCGAGCACTTTGAGGCCTCACGCGGCCCACGAGGGGCCCTCTTGGTGGGCGACCCGCAGGAGGTCATTGACAAGATTGTGTTCGAGCACGAGATCTTCCAGATGGACCGCTTCCTGCTCCAACTCGCTATCGGCCCAACCGACCATCGAGCTGTGCTCCGCGCCATCGAGCTGCTGGGAACCATCGTCGCACCCGCCGTGCGCACCGCTGTTGGCGCACACGGCACGCCGAGCTAGCGACGCTGGATCAGGCGGCAGTGCGGCCCCAAGTCCTCGCTCGAGCACAAGCGTCACTGACGACGTGTCGGCGGGGGCCGAGTGCCCGCCGTTCACCTGCCGCTCGCTCAACCCGGGCCACCGCGGAAAGGACTGCGGGCAGCGCGCCGACGTCCAGGAGCCCTACGGCTTCGTGCTGCCGAACACAAGCCCGGCGATCGGTCGCGGAGAAACCTTCACCGTGCGTGTCGTCCGGGAGATCAACTTCGACCCGTTCTTTTTTGTGGTGACCTGACGGCCCGTGAGGTGGTTCGTGCTCACCTCAGTCGACGTCAGCGTGCCTCGATCCAGGAGGACTGTGTCGAGACCGACAAGACGGAACTTGCGACGGGTGGTGTTCCAGCGGATGCGGTGGACGGTCGAGGTCAGCTCACGCGACCCGAACTGCTGGTTCACGACGACATTACCGCCGGAGAACGAGAGATTGACGGGCATGCCGCTGGCACCCCAGAATGCCCCGCCACATTCGCGACAGCCCAGGAGGAGGGGCGCGACGCCCGAACGACGCAGTGTCCCGCTGGGGTCTCGACGAGCGAATACCAGGGCGCGCGAACCGTCGTTGACACCATAGGCCGAGCCGACCTTCGGGTCTTGGACGAGCACGATGGCCAGGTCACGATCGCCGTCACGGTCAAGGTCGCCACGGACCTTCTTCTCGGCAAGCCATCCGGGTGGCGCGAAACCCGCGGCGTTGGCGCTCGTCGCCGGGATACTCCCGACGGGAATGACGGCCGCGGAGGCCGACGAGACGCCGGCCGTGGCCGCGACGCTCGTTAGGGCAAGGGCAAGAGTGCGTGTAGTCATGTTGAGGAATGTAACGACCACGTACGCCGGTGCCGACGGTGACGGGTCTCCGGGACCACGAAGCACCCGGTTCGCTCCCGCGCGAATACCTCGCTCTCGTCACGCGCCCCGCGGTGATTGTGGTTGAGATGACCTTTCCGCACAGACGGCGAAAACGCGCGTCCCCGCACGTCGTTTCCCGCCAAACGAACGTCGCTGACCGTTTACCGTGACACCAGGTGTTACGGTTTTCCACCGTGCACGAGGACGCAAACAGCAAGGTGTTCTTATGACTGTCGATCCTGACCCCCATTCCCGCTCGGCGCTGTGGTTGCTCACACGCAAGCGCAACCTCCTGTTGGCCGCGGGCGTTCTCGCCGCCGCCGCCGTCGTCACCATGACGGCGATCAACAAGAGGATCCCGATCGCCCCGCCGGCGACCGCGACGCCCCCAAGCACGATCGTGCAGCCACGCGAAGCAGCGGGCGCGGCCATCGATATCGGGACGGCCGCGTGGTACGACCCGGCCGCACCCGATGAGGCGGAACCCCCCGTCGAGTAGGCCGGGCGCCAACGCGGGGCCGCCGTACGAAGGTGCAGACATTCGTGCACGACGGGTTCAGAGTGTCGCTGAATCCTGTTCGGGGACCTAGTCTTGCTCTATGGGTATCCGTGTCACGACGTTCGAAATGCGGCGCCAACGTGACGAACACCCGCCAGGGTGCGACGATGGTCGGAGCCCGGAGGTTCGGGATGTCGTCGGGGCTCTGGCCAACCGCTACTTTGCGAACCGCGATGCCGCCCGACATGTGGCTGGACCCGGCAGAGCGGCGTCACAGGAACGGGCGGAGGCGGCGATCGACCCCATACTGACCAACCTCCGTGAGGAATCGGCGCTGAAGGACCTCCCCACACTCAGCACGGTGGTGGCCAGCATCCGAACGATCACGGAGCAACGGGCCGTCCGGCAAACCATCCGAGAAGTGACTCAGTGGAGGGTCACGTAATCGAGGGTGTCATGGCACAAAAACCACGACCGACCTCACGGTTCCCGCAACCGGACGGCTGGACCGCCCAACGTTTCGGCCGTCTAGATCCAGCCGTCACGGACGGCCTGGGCGACCGCCTGCGCACGCGTCTTGACGTTGAGCTTGCTCACCACGTCGTGAATAACGTTCTTGATCGTCCGTTCACTGTAGGAGAGCTCGGTCGCGACCTCGCGGATGGCGTGACCGTCAGCCACGAGCTGCAGCACCTTCACCTCGCGGGTGTTGAGTGGCGAGAGCGCCATGCCCTGGGGACGAAGGAACACGCGCGATGCACGGTTGACGCCGCGAAGAAGCTCGCCGAGAAACTCCGGGGCCATTACCCCGGCGCCACTCACAACGGCACGCACGGCGGCAATCAACGTGTCCGGTCCCAGCGTCTCTTTCGACAGGTAACCCATGGCGCCGGCCTCGACCGAGGCCAGGATGTCTTCCTCGCCCTGACGGGTGGTGCAGACGATGACGCGTCCACCGGCGACCTCCACGATCTCGGTGATCAGATCCAGACCGCCCGGCAGGCCGTCGGGGTCGATCACGACAACATCGGCCTCGGCAAGAGCCGCGTTGGCGCGTGCCTCATCGACGTTGCCGGCCTCCTCGACGCTGGTGATGTCGTCCACACCGCGCAGAGACAGCGCGAGGCCACGACGATAGATGCTGTGGGGATCCACCACAAAAACATTCATTGCGCGGGATTGTATCGAGTAACGAACCGCCGCCGGAAATACCGTCCTTCCGGGGTACACTCGTTGGGTATTGCCGATGGGGAGGTTGTTTCCGCGCGATGAAACGGGTGGTCACCACGAACGCAACGATCCTCTGCTCCCACGGCGGCCGCGTCGTCCTTGACGCCGGGCAACAGATCGCAAGCTCCGAGGGGAGCCTCATCCTCCGCGAGGGCGACGTTGTGGGCCGACCGATCGTCGGCTGCGGCAGGAAGAAGAAACGGTGTACAACCGTGGTTTCGGCCACCGGAACCAGCCCGACACTGACCGTTGTGGGACGCCCCGCCCATCTGGAAACGCTGACCGGAATGACCAACCGTGGCGGAACCATCCGCGTGGTCGACCCCGGGCAGAGCATCGTGCTCGCGTAGGAGTTTATGACGACGCACACCACACTCGTTACCGGGATCCCCGTCGGCAAGTACGAGGTTGTTCGCGAGATTGGTCGCGGCGGCGTCGCGGTCGTCTACCTGGCCAATCAACCAGGGCTCGAACGCCACGTGGCGCTGAAAGAGTTGTCCGCGGCCCACGCCCACGATCCCGCCTTTGCCGACCGGTTCCTGCGCGAAGCACGAATCGCCGGGTCCCTCAACCACAGCAACATCGTTTCGGTCTTCGACTACTTCGAGATCGACGGGGTGCCGTACATCGCGATGGAGTACCTGTCTCAGGGATCGCTTCGTCGCCACATGGCCCGCCTCGAACTCGCACAGATCGGCATCATCTTGGATGCCCTGCTCGCGGCGCTGTCGCACGCCGCCACAAACAGCATCGTGCACCGGGACGTCAAACCCGAGAACCTGCTCATCGGTGCCGACGGCGTCGTGAAGGTGGCCGATTTCGGCGTCGCGAAAGCCCTGCTGTCGGCATCGGACCACAACGCGACCGTCACCGGCATGACGGTCGGCACGCCGGCCTACATGGCCCCGGAACAAGCCGTCGGGAAGAACGTCGGTTCCCATTCCGATGTCTACGCCGCCGGCATCGTCGCCTACGAACTTTTCTGTGGAAAGACGCCGTTTGAGGACGCGGAGACGCCGGTCGCCATGCTCTACCGGCATGTGCACGACGCGCCCACACCGCCGACGGCGCTTCGCCCGGAACTGCATCCCGACATCGAGCGCTGGCTGCTCGCCCTCCTGGCCAAGTTGCCGGAGGACCGACCCACGGCGAGCGATGCACGCGAACAACTCGATGAGCTCCTCATCGCTGAGCTCGGCCCCCGCTGGCGACGCGACGCTGCCACGATCGTGGCGCAGGCGAGCGAGCGTCATGGTGCCGACGCGCCCGCGGTGAGCGCGCCGCCACCGGTCGGCGATGGTGACTCACCCGAAAGCGATCAGGGCTTTCGCACCTTCGCACCCCTATTCGGGTCACGACAGCGCGGTGCGGCGGCCGCGGCAACGGCGACAGCACCGGTGAGCACCCACAGCCCAAAACTCCTCGCGCCTGCAGCTTCGGCGATGACCGACGACCCCGCGCTCACCCAACCATCGATCCGCGCCGTGGCCGCTGCCGAACCTGCGGCGCCGGCATCGCCACGCCGACGACTGCTCGGCGTGGGCGTGGGCGTTGGCACGCTCGCGCTCGCGGGCATCGCCGGGGCGGTCGCTCTCTGGCCGAACGATGACGTTGCCCCTCCATCCGCGACCACCGCGGTCGCCGACGACCTACCGACCAGCCGCCCCGAGATCGCCGTCGCCGGCGACACGGCGGTGATCGCCGACCCCAACGGGCGTGTGGTTCGACTCGACCTGCGCACGCTGAACGTGACCGCACAGGCGCGCGAACCCCGCATTCCTCGGGCAACGGCCGTTCGACGTGACGGTGTGCTCATTGCCGATGCCGCCGCCCTCACACTGCGCGACGCGGAGACGCTCGCGGCCAGGAGCGTCACCCCCACCGGCCCCACGACACTCCTTGCTCATGCAGACGACGTGACGGTGGTGGCCTACACGGAGGGATCGGACAACGGGCGCTTGTGCCGCGTCCCCACAATCGGTTCGCTCGGCCCGTGCATCGTCCTGGGCTTCGCCCCCAGCGGCCTCGGGACGTCGGGGGCGACAGTGGTCGTGGGCGATGCGACCGGGGGCCAGGCGGTGGTGTTCACCGTTGGGGCCGGGGTGTTGAGCCGCACGTCATCGATTGCCGTCGGCCGTCGCCCGCACGGCCGGATCGTGGTTGACTCGTCGGGACGCATCGCCGTCCCCATTGAACGAGGCATCGCCGTCGCCGACGTCAGGTCCGGGCAGATGTCCGGGACGATCGCGCTACCGACGACGCCGGTCGACATTGCCGCGGTTCCCGATACCGGGCGCATCGTCGCCGCACTTCCTGGAAGCGACCAGGTCGCCCTGGTCGATGCCGCCCGCCCGGGGGAGACACCGCGCCTCATCGATGCCGGTACGCGCCCCCTGGCCGTCGCCGTCAACGACGCGGGTCGCGCCATCGTGGTCAATACCGGGGGCTCGGTTGCCACAATCGACTTGGACCGGGGTGAGATCGATCGTCGCGCGCCTCTCCCCGCGGCACGCCCATCGTCGGGCACCACGACCCTGACAGGTGTGTCGACACGCCGATCGGGTCTCGTCACCACCGTCAGCCTCAACCTCGATCAGCCACTCGACGGTCACGGCCTCTCACCCGTCGCCGGCCGCATCGCCGACGGCTCCGCCACCTTCTCGTTGTGGCAAGGGGGGATCGCCACCGGCGTGACACGTTCGCGCCCGCTGCCGGGTGTGACGCTGACGATTGGCAACCGTCCCGGTCGGGTGCGCATCCGCGTCACCACCGCGGGCGCCCGCCTGACGTCGGTCACCGCACGGCTGTCCCCCAACGGACGCCGGGTGATCGTGACGCTCACGCAACCGCCACCGCCACCAGTCGTCGTGCCACGCGCAGCGCCACAGGGGACCCCGCGAGTCACCACTCCGCCCCGGCGCCCCTCACCGCCGGCTTCGCCGCTGCCAGAGATCATCCCCGAATAGACCGCGCACGACCGGCGTTACGGGCGGGGAAAGCGCAGGAGCTGCTGAGCTTCGTCGAGGCGGAGCTGGTAGCGGCCACGGTACTGCTCGGCGGGTCGTTCGACATCGGCGACCCAGTTGCCGAAGGTCGCCGGGTCGCGACCGAAGGTGGTGTCGCCACCGGCAATCCGATCGGCCTTCAGCGCGAGGGCACGGTCGATGAACCAGCGCATCTGAAGCTCCGGGCGCTCCGGGTAACCGGTGTAGGCGCCGCTGTTCCAGATACCGGTGCGCATCTGAAAGAACCCGACCGAGTCGCGGTCGCCGTAGCTCAGGTTGCGCAGGCCCGACTCGACGAGCGACGCCATCACGGGCAGCTCGGGCGGTAGGCCTGCGGCCTGCGCCTGCGTCGCCATCCACCGCGCGATCGCCTCCCTCGGGGCAGCGTCCCCCGGGTACTCGCCGACCGGGCCGGCATCGATGTCGACGGGCACCGGAACCTCCACCGGGCCGGAGGCTCCCGATGCGCCAACCGGCGGGTTCGTCGCGCCGACGATCTGGAAGACACCGCTCGCCCGACCCTTGCTCAGCACCGTGGGGCTCGTGCCCGCGGGAGGCGACACGCCCGTTGCCCCGGCGGACGCCGGCGGCACGGCCGATCCACGACCGGGGTAAACGCGGGCGAGATCGACGTACGGGTCGTCCATGTTCTCCACGCGGTAGCCGCCCTCACGGGTCCGCCACAGCTCGAGGTGCACATGCGGCGTGCCACCGGTCCAGGGGCTAACCGTTGCGATCTCCTGGCCCGCCGGCACGGTGGCGCCGACGCCCACGGCGCCAGGAACGACGTGGCGGAACACCCAAATCCGCCCATCGGCGCCCTGGACTTTGACAACACCGCCGAACACCTGACCGGACATGCCACGCGACGGTGACGCTTCGATCACGACGCCGGCGACGGGCGTGCGCACCGGCGCACCGGCGGCGGCAAACAGGTCGTACCCCGCGTGGAACCGCCCGGCGTCGCTGTGCGCTCCCTCGGGGTCCGGGACGTCGAACTCTGACGCATGGAGCACTCCCCCGGCGTTCGGACCGATGAGCGCGCTTGCGTCGATGGGCGTCACCGCAGCGGGGACGCCCACCGAGACGTCGGGGTCGACCACGGGCTCCACCGGAACGGTCGCGGCCGCCGTCGGGGACGCGGCATCGGCCTGATCGACGAACTCGATGGCCGTGATCGCCGCTACGGCGACCGCGGCGAGGCCACCGAGTCCCGACCGCGACTCGCGCGCATCGATCAGACGGGGACCGTCCGACGACATGGCTGCCGGTGCAAGCTCGCCAAGTCCGAGGTCGTGCAGCAGCTGCTCGGGCGCGCCCAGGAACGTCCGGCGAAAGACGGGATCGCCGACGAGGCGCTCGATCAACGCGATCTCGCGGCTTCGCCCCATCAGCGCCCCCGCAGCCGTACCCATGCTGGGACCACTATCTGTTGCGCAATCGGCGCCAGCACCAACAGCGTCAGCGCGCCGACCGCGCACCACAAAAGCGCGGCGGGAAGCACCCCAGACAATCGCGGGGCCATGATGACGCCGACCGTGAGCACCAGCGCGGCGAGCAGGAGCGTCCAGGTCAGCCCGGCGACCCCGTAGAGGCGAAGCGCACGCGAGTCGTCGCGGCTCGGGGTGTCTCCCGCAACCCGCGTCGCGATCCACGTCTGCGCGCGGCGGCGAAGGCCGGGCTCACCGGCGAGGTCTTCGAGGATGTGATGGCCGTCGCGCTCGAGCATCGGGTTCAGGTTGACGGCGGCCCCCACGTAGGCAGCCAAGGCGAGCTGGAACGCCAACTCCGACGCGACCGCCGGCTGGAGGGCGAACGCGGCGAGCGCGCAGACGCCCCCAATCATGAGATCACACGCCGGGCCGGCCGCGCTCACCGCGAGCCGCCGCGACCGTGATTCGCGCCACCCCGGGGACGAATCGACGAACGCAAACGGGATGCCGGCGACGAGCGTCACCCCGGCGCGCGCCACCGTGTGCCCAAATGACGCCAGCACGAGACCGTGGGCCATCTCGTGGAGCGCGACGGAGAGAAGCCGCCCGAGCACAAACGCCGGGATTCCGTAGATAAGTTGCGATTGCACCACAAAGGGGGTCGCATGCGGTCCGGTGACGAGAGCGATGAACGCGACGAAACCGGCGGCGGCGGTCAACATGAGCGCGGCCAGTCCGAGTCGGGTTACGAGGAGGAACCCACCGCGCCGGTAGATCGCGGAGAGCGCTCGACCGGCGCCCGGAACGAGGAGGTCACGCGGCGCGAGGAGCCGGCGAAGGAGCCCGGCCCGTGGCGGGTCGGATCGCACCGCACCGTCCACGAGCCCTCGCTCGGCAAGCACGGCGACGAGCTGCGCGAGACGCCCCACGCCCCACGCCCCGCGCGTGCGACGGATTTCGTCCACGAGCGCGTCGATGCTCGTCGCGCCGTCGATCCGCTCGAGCAGCGCGGCATCGGCACCGCCGACGCGGACGATGTCATGGCCCTCCGGGGCGTAGACCGTGTAGGTCAACCGACCGGCGTGCTCCGCGTGGGTGACGGTGACACCCTCGCGCAGCCGCAGCCGGCCGTCCGGGGCGCCGGGGCGGGCATGGATCGTCGCGCCTCCGCGCCACGGACCACCGGCCGCATCGACGCGTTCGACGCGAAGCTGCGCGTCGCCGAGATGGAGGACGGCTCCCTCGGTCAGAGCCATTCCGGAAGCGCGGACCGAGAGGCCGTTGAGGTACGTCCCGTTGCTCGAACCGGCGTCCTGGAGGATCGGCGGGTCGATGGCCGCAAGAATCCGCGCGTGCACCCGTGAGACCGTCGGCTCGTCAACCTGCACCGTGCACGTGTCGGAACGACCGACGGTGACGCATCCCTCGAGCGCCACACGCCGTGCGTCGGGCAGCACGAGCGCGAGGGCGCCGTGGCCGATGCGACAGGATGCGCCACACGTCCCGCACGTGGGCGCATCTGCCGCAACCTGAAGGCGACACCCGGGGCAGATCATGGCGCCGGAGCGCTTCCGAACACCGGGTCACCGGAGTTCTGCCCCACCTGCGTGAGCAGGCGCACGGTGTCGGGGTTCTTGACGTCGACGCGGATCACCTGACCCGTTCCGTCGCAGCTGTTGTCGCGCCACGCGATGACGAGCTCGGCCGAGTCGGGGCGCCAGGCCAGCTCGCACGCCCGCACGCGCGGTAGTCGCGTGGCTGTGGAGCCGATGACCGACCCGTTGACCGGAACGAGCCAGACCCGAAAGATGCCATCGCCCCAGTTCGCCGCGACCGCCAGTCGCTTGCCGTTTGGCGAGAACGCGGCCATCGTGACCTGCTCCCCGGCGTTCTCGGCGCCGTGGAGCCCGTCGGTCACGAAACCCGCTGAGGTCCACGCTGCCGCGTTTGCCGACTCCGGCGTTTGCGAGGTGTAGCGCAGGAGCTCCACCTGGCCGCCCGGGTCGTTGGCCGTCACGAGGATCGTCGTGCCGTCGGGGGACCACGTCGGGCGGGTCGCCTTGGTGGCGGGGTCGGCGATGCAGCTCACCGGCGAACCCGCCGTTGCCAGGGACACGACGCAGAGGTCGGGGTCACCTGGAACGACGCGGTCGGAGATGAACGCCAGGGTCGACGCATTCGGCGAGAAGGCGGGTCGCCGATCATCGTGGCCGGCGTCAGTGAGCGGCTGGGCGCTCAGTGGGTCGGCCGTGCTCGCGATCCAGATCTGGCCGGGCCCGATCAGCGGGTTCGGGTTCCCGATCGGGCCGCGTCGGTACGCAAGGCGCGACCCGTCTGCGGACGTCACCGGGTGGACCTCGGCCTCGGCGGTCGCAGCAATCGCGCGGCGAGGACGGCCGCGGGCGCCGCCGATGCCGACGATGTCGAGGGTGTTGGTGAACAAGACCTCGGGGATGCCCTTCGACACAATGAGCTGCACACGACCGCCCGCCGTGAGTTCGGCGTTGCCGGCGGGGATCTGCCGGATGATCTTCCCTGCGTCGACGGTGTCCGAGTACGCCCCATCGATCTGCGGGACGTACCGGTCGTTCGCGACTTGCTTTGCCGCGTCGGCCTGGGGTTTGCCGACGACATCGGGCACGCGTGGGGACGCACCGCCGCCGCCACCGCCACGCCCGCCGCCACCGGGACGCGGCGACGTCGGCGTGGGAGCCGGCTTCGGAGGTGTGGGCGATCCGAAGACCGGGTTCACGGGAGAGCCCTGGGGCGCGAGCGTACTTTCGATCGGCGCCTGGCTCGTAATCCGGGAGGTCGCGACGTTCGCCGGTGGGGCGAGCGCCGGTCCCAGCTGGAGCCCCTGCTGGGTCAGGACCGTCGAGGCCTGCGCGGTCGTCAGCCCGACGATCTTCGGAACCTTCACCTTCCCGCTCGACACCGCGATCTGGATCGTGACCGTCGTGTCGGTCTCGACGCGCGTTCCCGGCCCCGGCGACTGGCCGATGACGCTGCCCGCGCGGACGGTGTCGTTCGGCACCGACTCGGTGTTGCCCAGCGCGAGGTCGGCGCGACGGAGGGCGCTCTCGGCCGCGAGCGTGCCGGTGGCCGACGTGAGGTTCGGCACGGTCGTGTAGTCGGGCCGGGTGATGAGGTAGAAGACGAGGGCGGCGATCGCCAGCGGCAGGATGATCATGAGCCACCAGGGGATCCACGCGCGCTGGCGAAACACCGCGGCGACGACCGGCGCCTCCCCGGACGTGCCAGGCGCGCGTACCGGCTCGGTCATCACCTGGAAGGGACGGACGCGGGAGCGGCCGACGATCGTCTGGCGCACCGGCGTCGCCCGGACGACCACCTGTGCGCGCTCGCCGGGTGCGACCGCGAGGCCGGCGATCGGCTGCAGGTTCGATCGGCGACGCCGGGGCCGTCGGCGCCCGAGCCTGCCGCCGCGCGACACCGCGGAGAACAGCGCCATGCGCGCCATGTATTCGGGGGTGAGCCCTCCGGAGCCCAGCCGACTCGCGATCGCGACGTTGGCGCCTCCGCCGCCTGCCGGGATTCCGCGCCGCTGCGCCACCTGCTCCGTCTGCTCCGCCGTTCCCACGGTGAAGAACGACACGGCCACGGCGCTCTCCGGGTCGACCCCGTCGAGCATGACGTCGGTAGGAGCGTTCGCCCGGTTGTGGATGCGGAGCGTGTAGTCGGCCCGACGGCGACCGGAGCGTCGTGCGGGGCGGAGGGTGGTGTCGAGGTCGGCGTACGGCCGCACGACCATCACCGCCTCCGCGGTGGCGACGTCCCGGTTCCGCGCACGCGAACGGGCAATCATCTGCATCGGCCATTCCCGCGCCTCAGCTCCGGGCTCACGTGGCGGGTGGAGGGCGACCTGGACATCCTGTTCGGACCGGCCGACCCCGGTGCCGAAGGGGACGAGATAGGTGGTGGCCGGAGTGACCGTCCACCATTCGTCGGGGATGCCGACGACGCGAATGTCGTAGTTGTCAACGATGTTGCTCTCGTTGCGGACCAGCGCGCTCATCACGACGGTGCTTCCCGGCGAGGCATCGACGTGGGACATGCCGTCGCCGTCGACGCGTCCGGGGGCGCTGAGGGCGATCGCCGCCTGCGCTGCGGGTCGGGAGGTCATCGCCACGTGCGGGACGAGCGCCGCGCGAAGCGCGGACGGCGGGCGGGACACCGTCGTCACCGGACCCGGATCGATGGTCGCGATGAAAACTGTCGGCTCCCAGCGCAGATACTCCCCGCAATCAACGCAGAAGTCGCGGCCGATGTTGATCCGCTCGCAGCGGGGGCAGGCGCGTTCCTCAGGGAGAGCGCGAGTCATTCTGCCTCCCCGGGAAGGCGTTTGATCTTCAGGCGGTAGCGCACATGCGCGGGCTTCACCTGCTCGATCAGCCGAACGAGCGGTGCGGGCGCTTCAAGCGCCGAATCGCAGTAGACCACGAACTCCGGTGGCTCCGGCGGGGGGAGTGCGTCGGCGGAGCGCGCGTGGACCACGCCCCCCGTCTCGACGACGCGAAGCGGCAGGTCGGGAAAGGCGATCTCGAGCGCAAGCTCAAGTCCCGCCCGCGTTCCCCGCAACTGAAGGAGCCGTCCGGCCCGCCGAACCAGCTCGCGTTGACGAGCGATCGGCCACGATTCGTCGAGGGTGATGCCGACCCAGCTGGCGAGCAGCCGCAGCATGTCCGGGGGCGCCAGATCCGGGTCGACGTACGCGGGGAGCCCATCGATGACCGCGACCAACGGATCGAGAACCTCCTCGAGCGCCCCGGTGAAGCGCATCGCGAGATCGTCGGCCTGATAGATCGCTGGGAGCGACCGGCGGTAGATCTCCCGCAGTGAGGCCGTGCGCGGCGGGGCGGTGATGAGCGGCGCCGCCACGGCTAGATCTCCTCGTGTTCGGCCCGGATGGCGTGGGTGCCCGACGCCACCAGCTCGTCGGGCCCCAGCTCGACATGGGATCCGAGCGCCACCGGGGCGCGCTTGTCGTTTGCGAGGTCGACCTCGTACAGGCGGAGCACGCTGACAAACTGCACACCGTCGACCGCGTGGACGATCCCGTAGAGCTCCCCCTGGTTGAGCGACCGGCCGAACTCCCAGCCGCTTCCCACGCCCGACAGGCTGCCGCCGACGATGGGGTTCAGATACCGGTAGAGGGCGGTGGCGACGTCCCGCTCGACCCGCGCCAGGTCGGCGGTGGGTTCGGCCCGTACGCTCGCGGCCACGCTGATCGCCCGGTAGCGGGCCGGAAGGAGCTCGATGCGGGTTCCGATCAGCCGCCGCTCGTCGAGGACCGTGGCGACACTGTCGAGAAGATCCGCGTCCGGCTCAAGCTCGTGGAGCTCGAGGCGCCGGGCCGGATCGTCGATCCGCGGTACCAGGTGAATTCGGGCAACACCGACCGCGTCGGGCACCTCGACGCAGATGGCCCGAGCGACACGCGGTGATGACCGCAGCGCCAGAAACTCGTGATCATCGGCCGTCACGGCACGCGAGCGGCTGCGAAGCTCCAGCGCCGCGCGGCTGCGGGCCTCGTCAAGTGATTCCGGGTCGAGACCTCCCGTCGCCGCCTCAGGGTTGGTGACTGAGGCAACGTAGGGGATCGCACTGCGCATGACGGTGAGCATGGCGGGGGCCACGTTGCCCGCGGCGCCTCCGCCATGGCGGTAGCGGCTCATGCGAAGCTCCGCACCCTTCTCCGGAATCGCCCCGAACTGCCGGAACACCCCGTCGCCGGTGCGCACGCTCGGCGGCAGGCTCAGGTGGCCGCTCGCCAGGTCGAGCGTGTAGTGGCGATCATCGCCGCCGCTTTCGGCAAATGACGACCGACGCGTCCATCTCACCCATTCGGTGTCATCCGGTGCGCGAACTTCGAGCGTCTCACCGGGCTCGGGAGCGAGCACTGGCCGGTGGCGCAACCGGAACTCCTGGCCCGGCGTACCGTCACTGTCGCCGAGGTCCTCGTGGACGATGCTCAACGCGTGCTCAGCGGGTACGAGCACACCCGAGGCGCCCGCCGTAATCGATGTGATCTCCGGTGGGTGCGTGTACGTCGCGACAGCGTCATCGGTACGCCCGCGCTCGTCCACGCGGCAGCGAAGCCAGTGCGCCCGCTTACCGTCGACCACGGCCTCAACGCTCGTGTCCGGGACTTGGAGCTCCACCCGCCCGCTGCCGTAGTTGAACCCTCCGGTGGTGTCGCTGAGCACGTCGCACGCCACCCAGGTTTCACCATCCGGGTCGGCGGAGACTTCCCAGCGAAGCGGAGGGTCGGCGGGCTCGACGCCCACGCCGCGTGCGGCCGAACACTCGACGTCAACGCGCATCACCAAGCTCGCCAGGCCCTCGCGGAAGCCGAGGTAGAGCGCATCACCGGGAACCGGCGGCGTCGCGAACGGGAAGCGATCCGATCCGCGGGGTCGTGCCGCCCCGGCGCCGACCACCAGGTGCGCGAACGCCCGCTCGCGCTCCACCGCGTACGCAACGGGTCCCACCGGCGGGATCGTCGCAGCGGTGCTGGTCTGGAAGACCGTGGACTCGTCGTTCAGTGTGCGAAACGTGCCAACCTCGGCGCGGAGGGGGATCTCCACGGGGACCCGCGCGGGCGCCGACAACGAGAACCGCAGCTGCGTGCACGACGCAGCGGGAGGCGCCAGACCGATGTTCATGAGCTCCATGAGCGCGACGTGGAGCTTGTCCGGAACCCGATTTAGCCGGTAGATCACCATCTCGGTGAGCCACGCGAACATCTCGATGAGTGTGACGCCTGGGTCGGAGAGGTTGTGCTCGGTCCACTCCGGGCAGGCCCGCGCGATGCGGCTGCGCGCCTCGTCGACGAGGTCGGTGAAGGTCCGATCGTCGAGACGGATCTCCGGGAGGTGGACGCTCACGCGTCCTCGCCGGGAATCACGTAGAACGGGAACACCAGGTTCCGCACGTCAGAGGTATCGCGCACGCGATAGGCGACGTCGATGGCCAGCTCACCGGCTCCGACCCGGTCGATGTCGAACGCGACGGAGATCACGTCGATGCGCGGCTCCCACCGGCCCAGCGCAACGCGGATCTCGTACTCGAACCGACCGAGCGCCTCGGCGCTGAGTGACTCGAAGACGTGATTGTGGATGCCACACCCGAAGGTCGGGCGCATGGGCCGCTCACCCGGAGCGGTGGAGAGAATGAGCCAGATGGCCTCGGAGATGTCCTGCTCGTGGCGGGACAGCGCGAGCCCGCCGCGATGATCGATGCGGAATGGGAAGGCGATGCCGGTGCCCAGGATGTCGACGCTCATCCGATCGACACCTGTGGTGCGCTGATCGTGATGGCGCTCCCCGCGCTCATCCGCATCGAGCCGTCGGAGGAAACGTCGAGGGACTCCGCGCTCACCCGCACGCATCCGCCCGTTATCGTGATCTCACCGGACTCGGTGAGCGTGATCCGCGCCTCACCGGCGACGAGGACGATCTCCTGATCGCTGGCGAGCCGCATGGCCTCGTCGGACGTCACGGTGGCACGCTTCCGGCTATGGACGGCGAGCGATCCGTCGTCCTGGACGAGCTCGCCGGGCCGGTCCTGCCCGTTCCAGACGGCGCCGATGACGTAAGGACGGCGCACGTCGTTGTGCTCGAACGCCACCAGCACCTCGTCGCCGACGGTCGGCATCATCAGGACGCCCTTGTCCGCCCCGGCGCCCATCGCGGTGACCCGGGCCCACCATCCTTCGGCGGACTCACCAAGCTCCGGGTAGCGCACCCGGACGCGGCCCATGTTGTCCGGGTCGGTGTTCTGCGTGACGATCGCCACGGCCACGGAGCTGCCCCAGCTCGTCGGCGTGGCCGGAGTGGAGAGCTCCACGAGGCTGCGGTCGGCGCGACCGGAGATCGTAAAGCGCGTGACATAGCCAACGCCACCGCGATAGAGGTGGGTGGAGCTCGCGAGCGTGTAGGTCCCACTGAACGCCGCACCCAGGCCGTCGATCCGGACCGACGTCCCGGCGCGGAGGGTGGGGTTTCCCGCCGCCTCGCCATCGGCCTCGAGGTACGCGTTGCCGACCCGGCCGGCGACGGCCTTCGCAAGCGCCTCGGCCTCCTCGCGGGTCATGACCGGGTTGGAGGCCATCCGAAAGGTCCCGCCGGAGAGCGCACCGACGACCGCGGACCGCTCGATGCCGATCGTCGCCAACAGGCCCTCGGCCTTGGCGGTCGCCTCGATCGTTTCCTTTCGCACCGGATCCCAGCCGGCCACGACGACCTCGTCGACCTGCTGCACGCCGGTGAGGCGGGGCCGAAACTCGGTGAGCTCCTCGCCCCAGCGAAGCGGGATGGGGTTGGTGCTCGCACCACCGCCGGGAGTGCGGAAGTGGAGGGTCTTGTTGAGCACGACCAGCTCAAGCCCAACCCGATGGGCCAGGCGCCAGAGGAACTGCCAGTCGGATTCGTTGTTCTGCTGGATGAACTCGTGAACCCCGCCGTCGTTGGCGATCTCGCCGACCTCGAGGCCCACACGTCGCGCGATCGTCTGCGCCACGTCGCCGACGGTGACGTTCTGGTACGTGGCGGTCTGGCGGCTGCGGTTGAGGGCGTGCGAGTAGTCGTACCCCCGCACGGCGAGGACCGCGCGGTCCTTGCGGAAACTCGGCTCCAGGGACGTGACCTGCCCGGTGATGACCGCGGCCAGTTGCTCCTGCTGCTGCGCCGGGGCGAACTGGATCTGCACGTCCGCCCCAATGGCGAAGGGGTGCGAGTCGATGTGCTCGAGCCGCGGATCCGAGATCCGGATCGTGAACATGTCCGGCAGCATCAGGTGGTCTTCGACGCTCACCTCGACGATCAGGTCGGCGATCGTGGCGTCGACCGAAACACCGTCAACGAGGATGTCGACGCCGGCGATCACCCCTGACCCCGGGTGAGTGATCGCGCCACGTCACGCACCGTCCGTGCCGACGTCGCACGCGCATCGGCCCGCCCGCGGATTGCTCCCGCGGCGTCCAGAGCGGCACGTGCTCCGCGGGGGATCGTCAGCGTCGTCCCGGTGATCAATTTCATCGGGTTGTCGATGCCATTCGATTCAGCGATCTCGCGCCACCGAGTCGGGTCGCCGTAGGCGTCCCCGGCAATCGACTGCAGGCTGTCGCCGGCGCGGACGGTGTGCGGTCCGAGTGCTCCACCGCCCGACCCCGCGGCTGCGGCACCTGCTGCCCCGCTCGCCGACCCCGGGGTGGCGCCCAACACGTCGTCGGCCTGGCGAAGCTCGATCTGTGCCATCGCGCGTACCGGGACGCCGTCGGGGCGAAAGAGAACGAACTCGATCGACAGCTGCTCGATGACTGCCGTGAACGTCCGGGTCGCTCCCCACCCGAAGTCGACGGTCGGAGGACGCGCGGCGTTCTTCGACGGGTCGAGGCTCTCCCGCACGTCCATGGTCGCGAACAGCTTGCTGGTGATCTCGCGCACATCGCCGTTTTGCCGTTCCGAGTCGTCGAACACGAGCTCCAGCGACATCTTGCGCGACTGCCCGCCGCCGAACTGAAGCTGGGGCAGGTTCTTGCCGACCACCGGGCTCTCGTTCCAGCTGTTGGCGCGGCTGATGCGGTACTTGTTCGGGTTGAACCACCCCTCGAGCCGCTCACCACCCTCCACGGTGATGTATGCCTTCGCGAGGCCACCCGGCGACGGGGCGGGGGACAATGCTCGCGCCACCGGAGGCCGAGTCTGGGGTACGAGGTCACGGGCCGCCGACAGCGCGCCCAGGACACCGGTGATCTTTTCCGCGCCCATCAGACCGGCACCTCCCGGATTCCGCAGTGGGCGAGCACCAGCGTCTCGGTCACGGCCTCACCGCTCGCGGCATGCAGCCCTGGACCCTCCCACTTGATGGGAAATGCTCCCTCGAACGTCCACTTGCGCACGCAGACGCTGTTCGGAAGGAGAAGCTCGATGTGCCCGTCGGAGCGTTTCACGCTGTCCTGGCAGCGCTGGAACCAGTCGAGCAGCGCGCCGCTGTCGGTGATGCCGCGGATGAGGGTGAGGTCGCCATGCTTCGCGGGTCCGCGCAGGCGATGGCGGAAGCCGTTCTGGCCGCCCTCTTGGTACTCGTAGATCTCGTACTCGGCGGTGAGGCCCGTGACCTTGCTGAAGACCCCGAGGAGCGTGTCGGATGTGTGGGTGAGAACGACCTTGAAGTGGGCGCCCGTGGCGATCTCGACCGACCGCCCGGGGGTGGCGGCGGCTCGGGGCGCACCGGTCAGCGCGAAGGTTGTACGCGTGTCGGCCATCAGCGAAGGAGATCTCCGACGAGGTCACCCATGCGTTCACGTTCGATGAGCAGGTCCCGACGAAGGCGCTCGACGACGGCCTCGTAGATCTCGTCGATCTGGTCCTCGAGCGGAATCGCTGCGGGCGCGTCGGCCATCGGGGCGGCCGACATCGCCAACGGCACGCCCCCTGTCATCGGAGCGGAGCCGCCGCCGGCGGCGAGGCCGGGTGGAGGCGGGAACGCGACGCTCTGCGGGCCGGAGGGCGCGGTCCCGACCGGTCCGGCCGCCGGGGCGCTCGCTCCGAAGGTCGCCGCCATCCGGCCGTGCGCCGGTGTCGCGGGGCGGGCCGGTGGTGGTGCTGCCGAACCACTGACGGACCGGCGAGTGAGCTGGAGCTTTGGGCGTCCGTTCATGCGTCACCCGTCCCGGACGCACGTTCCGTGTGTGCGGGACGCGATCGGGCCGCCGCCGCGCGCGACGCGGTTCCCCCCTTCGCCGTCGGAGGCTTCTTCTTCGCGTCCGAGGGACGTTTCTTGGCGGTGTTTTTGGTGCTCGCCGGTCGTGATGTGGTGGGCTTCGCTGCCGATCGCGGGGCCGCACCGGATTTGGCGGCCGGGGGAGGCGCGGGCCGGGCAGGCGCCTCCGGCTCCACGGCGACGTACGTCAGGGGGATCTCGGACCGGCGGCGATGGGGACGCAGGGGGATACGCGTGATCGGCACGTCGGCGTTGCCGGCCAGGGCCTGCATCGGGACACGTTCCCGGGGCTCCCGGGGCGCCTCGCTGACCGAGGCGACGGCGGGGGAGCCCACCTCTGCCGAGCGATCGTACGGCGTCGGCGCAACATCCGTATCGGAGAACGCGGAGGCGGGCGCGACCGGCGACGGCCCGCGGTAGGCCGCGGGGCCGAATTCCTCGATTGCGCGGGAGACCGTGGCGACCGACGTCGCGGAGGAGGCCGAGGCATCCACGTGTCGCAGTGGCTCGGTCGACGCGACCGGCGGCGGGGTACGCGAGAGGCGGTACTGTGAGATTTCCTGGACACGGCCCCGCGGAATGCCGGGCAGAGCCGCCCGCTCGGCCGATGTGTCGCTGGCGAGGTCGGGCGCGAGGGCCGGAGAGGATTCGACCTCATCGGGCGACGCGGTGTCCTCGTCGGCGGGCCCCTCCCGAGCGGCGAGAACGGCGAGACCTGCTCCATCGGCGAACGGGATCCCCTGGACCTCGCCGTCGCCGAACATCCATCGGTAGGCGAAGTCACTGAACTCGGTGTCGGAGCGCTCCGGCGCCGGCGCGGATGGAGCCATTGCCACTGCGGTCTGTTGCGGAGCGGCGGCAGCGGCGATCATCGGACGAGGTGGACGACGCGCGATCGTCAACGGGACGATGTCCGCGACGGTCCGTGACGTCCGGCGACCGGCGACCGCCCCGGCCAGCGTTTCGCTTCGTCGGACAGTAAGACCAGCCGAGCGCGACGCGATGCGGCGTCCCAGGTTGGGGACACGTGCGGCGACGGGCTCGGTGAGGTCGGTCACACGCTCGTCCACGTCGCCTCCTGTGCGCTGTCCATCACCGCGTCGGAGGCGGCCAGGAATCGTTTGCGATCCCGGTGCTCGAGATCGAGGATGGTGTCCAACGACCAGTGGAACCGGTGTGCGAGGCGGGCCGTCTCGGTGACAAGTTCATCGGGAGACGGCCCTCTCATTCCCCCAGGCCACCATCCTGGATCTCCGAGAGATCGACCTCGAACGGATGATCACACGAGGGGCAGGTGACGGCGCCAACCAGCTCGCCGTCGGTGTTCACCCGCTCGTACAGGCGTTGGAGGTGATCGAAGTCGACCGCGTACAACCCTTCCACGAACGACGGTGTCACCTCGGTGACCGCACCGATCCGCGTCACGACCCGCGACAAGAGCAGCACCGAAAGGTAGGCGTCGTTCTGCCGGACGGTCGGGTCACGAAGCGGCTCGATCTCGTCCCGCGCCGTGGCCAGGCGCATGGTGCCGTCACGGTGGACGGCACCCGCGTCGTCGACGTAGCCGCGGGGAAGGGTGAATGCGATCTCGGTCTTCATTAGACGGTCAGATCACGTTCCAGACCCTCGTGCGCGATCTGGATCTCCTCCACGGCGATCTCGCTGCTCTTCGGGTCGAGCGAGGCGCCGACGTACTTGAGGGGCCAGCCGCGGATGAACTTCCACCGCGCGACGGGGTTGCCGGTGTAGTCACAGAGCTCGATGAAGCCGTCGACCCTGTTGTTCTCCGGACCGGCTTTCGAGACCTCCTGGAACCACTTGTAGACCTCCGGCGAGCGGTCCACGCCACGCTTGAGCGTGATGTTCGACCACTTCTTCGGGCCCGGGGCCTTGGAGATGAACGGGTGGCCCTGGCTGTCGATGACCGTGTCCTCGATGACGGTCATCTCGGCGTCGAGCCCGGCACACTCCCGAAAGCGGCCGGCGACCTCCCGACCACCGATGCTGATGCGAAAATGGGATGCGGGGGACGGAGACCCCGCTTGATTCGTGGACATGCTCTCTCCTGACGGTGTGGGCGCTAGCCGTTGATCTCAGCGGCGCCGGCGGTGAACTGGCTGATGCGGAAGACGACGAACTCCGCGGGTTTGACGGGGGAAATGCCGATCTCGATGACCACCTGACCGGCCTCGACAAGCTCCGGCGGGTTGGTCTCGGCGTCGCACTTGACGAAGAACGCCTCCTCGGGCCGGCTGCCGAACAACGCGCCGTCACGCCAGATGCGCGTGAGGAAGTTCTCGGAAGCGATGCGAAGGCGCGTCCACAGCTGACGGTCGTTCGGCTCGAACACCGCCCACTGGGTGCCCTCGATGATCGACTCGGCGACGAAGTTGAACAGGCGCCGGACGTTGAGGTACCGCCACTCCGGATCGCTCGACAGGGTTCGTGCGCCCCAAATGCGGATGCCACGGCCCGGGAACGAGCGGATGCAGTTGATGCCGCGGCGGTTGAGCTCGCCCTGCTCCTCGTGCGTGACCTGGAAGCCCAGGCCGTTCACGCCTTTCAGGATCTCGTTGGCCGGGGCCTTGTGGACACCCCGGGTGGCGTCGACGCGGGCCCAGGTTCCGGCCACGTGACCGGACGGCGGGATTAGCATCGGCTTGCGGGTCACCTGGTCCATGACCTCCACCCACGGGTAGTAGAGCGTCGCGAACTTCGAGTCGTACCCGGCGACGTCCATCCGCCACTTCTGGATGTCCTGGGGAAGCAGGTTCGGCGGGGCGTCGATGATCGCCATGCGGTCGCCCATCTGCTCGCAGTGGGCGATCATCTTGCCCTGCAGGTCGCGCACCTGGGCGTCATCGCCGTTCAGCACCGTCCACAGGTCGGGCATGCAGACCATCGTGATCTCGTCGATGCCGGCGAGGCTGCCCATGCCCTGGCGGCGAGCGACGTCACCCTCGAACTCCTTCGCCGTGATCGGAGCCACCTCGGCCTCCGGAACGGTGAGGGCGTAGGTCCCGATCGACGGCGCGCGCTGGGCCTCGGGAAGGGCGGCCCCGGTCTCCTCGATCATGACGAGCTTCGACTGCGTGTTGACCATCGTCGCCAGGTTGTGGCGGCCCTTCGCAAGCGACAGCCCGTCGAACTCCTCGCGCTGGTCACCGGCGGTGACGATGAGGCGGTAGACCGGCTCGGCGCTCGGCGGGGTGTCCCCGGCGGGCGGCGCGTCGTCCTTTCCGGGCGTGTCGGCCGACGCACCGGCCTTCGTTGCGGGCCGGTCCTCGACGATCTCGACCGTGACCTCACCGTTGACGCCCTCGCGTGCGATCGCACGGAACGCCTCGACGTCGGCATTGGTCGCGGCGGGCAGGGCGGTCTGCGCCCGTGCACCGGGGTCCGCGGTTGCCACGCGCACGATCCATGCGAGGCCCCCGCCGTTTTGGAAGAACCCGTAGACCGAGTGGGCGAGGAAGGCGCCGTCCACGAACGGGCCGTTCTCCGGGTTCTTGGGATCGCTATAGATGCGGGAGAACTCGGTCCAGTTGGACACCCGCATCGGTGTGTTGATGGGGCCGCCCGGCGCGAGACCGACGAACGATGCGACGGCCGTGCCGACGCCCTCGATCGGTTTCGACTGGGAGGCGACCTCTTCGACATAGACGCCAGGCGTCATGTAAACCGGCATGTCAGTCCTCTCCAACGATCGTTTGCGTGCTCACCTCTCGGATGAGCGCGTCCGGCAATGCGTGACCGATCCGGCGGGGCATGAGGCTCCCCGGGTCGTAGACCTCCATCTCCCGCTCGTTCCGTGCCCAGAGGATGATCTTGGCCGCCGGCGCCACCACGCGGACGCGGGCGCCGAGCGACGCGTGCCGCTCCTCCTCCAGGCTCAAGACAACCGCCTTGGGCGCGAGCTGCTCAACCTGAGCGACGATCGACCCGGCCCGGTCCTCCTGGACATGTTCGACACCTTGGTCGGTAAAGAGACGGCTCATGCTGAGCTGAACGATGGGACCAACGTTCCCGATCAGAACAGTTGGACGGCGGGGCGATGCATCGGTCTTCACGCAACGGATGCTGCTCTTCGCAGCGCCCCGCGCCTATGGCGGTGTGGACAGGCATTCGGGCAGCCTGCGTTGCCCGAATGTGCGACGTGTCAGAGCACGCGACCGGTGCGCACGCCGCCGTTGGGGACCCCGGCACCCGGCCCGGCGCCGACGACGAGGTCGGCCGGAGCCCCGGGAATCTCGAAGCTTGTCTCGATGCGTTCGCCGGCCGGGGTGCGCGCGACGATGCGGTGACGACCGTTCGGCACGCTCGAAAAACGGTAGCGCCCATCCCCGTCGGTGACGGCCATCGTCCCGATATCCGGGAGCAAGACCCAGGTATCGGCGACCGGCTTTCCGGTGGGGTCTCGTACGGCGCCCGCGGCGCTGGTTCGCTCATCGATGTGGCCGCGCGGCCCATCGCGCTCCTGCATCCGGATCGTCGGGGCCCGCGTCTCGGGGCCACGCTCCACGAACGTTCCCGCGAGAGCGGCGAGCGAGACCCGGTAGTCGATCGACGCTTTGTGTGCCCCACCCATCGACCCCCACCAGCCGTGAGGGCCTTCGCGAGAGGCGGCGAGGCGGGTATGGATGGGGAACCGGTCAATCGGCTGACTGCGGAGCGTCCCGACGAGGTCGTCCGGGCCGAGCTGTGGGTAGGCGTAGAGAATGCTGAGCACCTGCGACAGCAGGCGGTGCTCGTCTTCGATCTCCCGGGTCCAGGCGCTGATGCCGAAGGAGACGTCGATGAGCAGCGGGGGGCGCTCGTCAATGCGCCGGTCGCCGCGCAGCTGCGGCTGCCAGTCCATTGCGGTGTGGTGGGCCGACTCGCGCAGGTCATAGAGGAATACGCTCACGGTGGGGGTCGAGAGCGCCGCGGCCCAGTCGCGGGTCGGCGCGTCGAACGCGACGTTGACCCGGTCGAGCCCGTGACGGTCGAGCTCGCGACGAAGGAGCGCCGTAAGGGTGGCGTCAAGGTCCGCGAGCATCGTGCTGAGCGGTACCTGGGTGGTGACGGGGAGCAACCCGGCATTGGCGCCGGGCGACGGGCCGGGATAGGGCGGCGCGTGGCGGCTCACGACGCGGGACCGCGCTCGGCGGAGCTCAACGCCCACGCATCGGCGTCGTCGGTTGTCAACGCCCCCGTCGTCCTCGCCCCGGTGACGAGGCCGTGGAAGCGCTCGAACTCGGTCTCCATGGTGAGGCGACCGAGCTTCGCGTACTCGTTCGCGACGCCCTGGACGAGGTGATCCATCGTGATGAGCCCTCCGTCGTCGGCGGCGAGGAAGGCCGCGGCGAGCGACGCGTTGCGGATGCCGCCGCCCGAGAGCTTGAACCTGGTCGCGAGGAACGTGAGATCCAGATCGTCCGCCACCGGAGCCGACGCGGGCAGGGCGACGCGCCAGATGCGCTCACGGTCACGCTCGTCGGGAAACGGGAAGTCGATGACCACATCGAGTCGGCGGAGGAACGCGTCGTCGATGTTGTGGCGGTAGTTCGTCGCCAGGATCACCGCACCCGGGTAGCCCTCCATGCGCTGTAACAGGTAGGCCGTCTCGAGGTTGGCGTAACGATCGTGGGCATCGCCGACGTCGGACCGCTTGCCGAACAGGGCGTCGGCCTCGTCGAAGAAGAGCATCGCGTTGGATCCCTCTGCGCCGGCAAAGATGCGATCGAGATTCTTCTCCGTCTCCCCGATGTACTTGCTCACCGTCGTCGCCAAGTCCACGCGGAAGATCTCGAGCCCCAGCTCACGGCCCAGAACCTGTGCGGCCATGGTCTTGCCGGTACCCGAGTCACCCGCAAACAGAACTTTGATGCCTTGGTTCTGGGCAAGCGCCCGCTCATACCCCCAGTCCGACAGCACCAGGTCGCGATGGCGCACGAAGCCGAAGATCGAGCGCAGCATCGCAAGTGGGCGCTCGGGCAGGATGAGTTGATCCCAGGTGTAGGCGGGGTGAACGCGCGTGGCCAGCTCGCCGAGCGTTCCGCCGGATGCCTGCCGGGCGCCCTCGTCGAGATGCGCAGGTGCGATCATCACGCCGTCAGCCGAAGCCACATCAGCCGCCAGGGCAGACGCCTGTGCAATTTGAGTCATCGACAAGCGGTACTTGGCGGCCGCTGCCTCCACATCCTCGGCGCCGCTGTGCCACAACCAGGCCTCACGACGTTCGGCCTGTGACGGATCGGGAATCGCGATGTGGATCGCGGGCCGGCCACCCAGAACAAAAGCTGCGCCAGGTTCGGCGTCACAGATGACGTACCTCATGACAATCGCGTCCAGCGCCGCGCCGATCATGGCGCGCTGCTCGGGCAGCGTTTCAGTGAGGTTCTGAACAACGAGGAGCCGGCCCTCGATTGTGGCGCCGAGCACCGCGTCGCGGAGGGCCTCCCCATCGGTGAGCCCCGCCACGTCGACGGCGAGCACCGGGAAGGACGCCGCGCGAACGACGAGCGCGATGGCATCCGGCCCGCACACCACCAGCGGTAGGCGCCCGGACATCAATCGATGCGCGATCTCCGCAACGGTGTCGTCTCGACCGAGTGGGTCCCCACTCGGTTCGTGCCGTGTGATCCGACCGCCAGTGGCCATCCCCGCAAGGTCGGAACCGATCAGAAAGCCGGCGACGGCATCGGCAACGCGAAGTGGCCGGTCCTGCAGTGGCGTTTCCCCGCGCTCGTCGTACATGCGGATCACCCCGCTGCGCCGCAGTGGTGAATCGACGTCGAGATGCTCGCGCACCGCCGCGGCATCGAACACGGGGGTCAACAGTCGGGTGATGAGCCCGACACTGGGGAGCTTGCGAGTGACGTCGTCGTGGAGGTATGCGTAGAGGCGCCCGTAACCGGGGGCCACGTCCGGGGCGGCGACGAGCCCGAGGATGGCGGCATCGATTTCGTCGAAATCCATCCGATCAACAAGGTCGGCAAGGCGATCGTCGGGATGTTCGTCGAACCCGGCGGTGGCCACGACGCCCGCATGCTCATCGGTGATGTAGAGACCCCGGAAAGGGTCGGTCGGATCGGGGTCCTGCCCCACGGCAACCGCAACCGCATCCTGCACCAGTCGCGAGATCTCGACGAACCCGTCAGGGCCACTGTCGACCGAAGCTGTTGACCATGTGTCCAGGGAGCGACCTCACCGGCGGATCACCGCCGCATCGTCAGTGGCAGAGGAGGAATCGCACGTTCGCCGTCACCGACGATAGAGGCGCAGACCGATCATGGGAGCGGCCGAAGGTGCAGACGTCCGGGCACATCCCACGTGTCGAAAGCGCCGATTGGGTGCGTGTACCCACCCGCAAACGACGTCGCACCGGCAGGCGACGCGGGCATTACGTCACCGTCCACGGCCGCGCAGACGGCCGAGGAGTGAACTCAGCCACCGCGGCTTTCGGTCGGCTGTGGCGTCCAACTCGAGATCGGCCCCGTCCTCAGCCACGTCCCCCCGACCCCGCCCACTTCCCGAGCTCGGATGATTCGGGGTGAGCGGGGGCGGGACCACCGCCTGTGTCTTCCGCCGGCCCGGTTTCTGAGCGGTCGTCTCGACGCTCGAAACGCCGCCGGCCGGCGACCGGCCCACCACACCCATGCCCGCGACGGTGCGGTAGTCGTGGGCCATCTCCGTGTCCACCGACGGCTCTCGGGCGATCGTCACCGTCGGGTGTTCCGCGTCGCCCGAGGAAACAACCGGCATGTCAAGTGTGTTGGCCAGGCCGGGGTTCCACACCACGGCAAGCTCGGTGAGCCCGAGCCGCAGATGGTCACCGGTGCGAAGCTCAACCGCGCCGGTGATCGGCGTGCCGTTGAGGACGGTGCCGGCCCGCGAGCCAAGGTCCTGAATCATCATCAGGTGCTCGTCCATCCACACCCGCGCGTGACGGCGCGATACGCGTGGGTCCTCCAGAACGATGTCCGATCCGGGATCGCGGCCAAGGATCGCCTCATCCCCGTCGATGCGGACCGGGTCGATGGCGATCTCACCAATGATCTCGAGCATGCCGAGGCGCATTCCCCGTGACGCGTCGTCCATGGGAGTGACGGTGACACGAAACGACCTCACGCCGCAACGGCGATCGGGACATGAGGTTGGGCAACGTTTTGACCGTGCGACTGCCCGTTTGGGCAACCGCCACGCACGGTCGTCACCCCGCCTGCGTCACCCTCAGTGCCGGTTGCCGCGCGCAACTGCGTCCCCCACTGGCATTGTTTCGGCACGCCGACGGTCGTCGGTGCGACCGCGGAGCACGGCGTGAAAAGTGTCAGGAAAGGCGATCTGCCCCAGAAGCTGTGTGCCGGCTGCGGCCGGGCGTTTGCCTGGCGCAAGAAGTGGGCGCGGGACTGGGATCACGTGATCTATTGCAGTGAGCGGTGTCGCCGGACGAAGACGCCGCGTGGCTGACCTGCGTCGGGAGTTCGTCTCACGCGACGAGCTCACCGCCTACCTGCGCGAACAGTTTCCCGAGGCACACGGTGAGCCGTCACCCATCCGCGGCGGTCAAACCGCAGCCCTGGCGACGCTCGCTCGCATCGACCCCGGTCGCTACGCGAAGACGCGTAACCGACTCGACGGCGCGGTGTCTGGCCTGTCGCCCTACATCCGCCATGGAGTACTCCTTCTGGCCGAGGTGCGTCGTGCGGCCCTGCGGCGTTCGCCGCGCGGGGCGACGAAGTTCGTGCAGGAGCTGGCGTGGCGCGACTACTGGCAGCGTGTCTATGCCGAAATCGGAAACGGGGTGTGGCGCGACCGGGAGCCATATGCAACCGGCCGGGACGCGGGTGACTATGCGCGTGAGCTTCCCTCCGACATCCGTGACGGTTCCACCGGGCTGGCCTGCATCGACGCGTTCGCCCAGGAGCTGCGCGCCACCGGATATCTGCACAACCACGCACGCATGTGGGTGGCCGCCTACGTCGTGCACTTTCGCCGGGTGCGGTGGCAGGCCGGGGCACGATGGTTTCTTGAGCATCTGCTCGACGGTGACCCGGCCTCCAACAACCTCTCCTGGCAGTGGGTTGCCGGCACCTTTAGTCACAAGCCGTACTTCTTCAACCGTGAGAACCTGGAGCGAAACACCGATGGGCGCTACTGCGCCGACTGCCCGCTGCGCGGTCGCTGCGACTTCGAGGGCTCCTACGACACGCTGGCTGACCGGCTGTTCGGACGGCGATACCAGTGAGCACCGTCGTGTGGATTCATGGTGACTGCCTGTCGCCCACCTGCGCCAGCCTGGCCGCCCACCCCGGCGCGCCGGCCGTGTTCGTGTTCGACGACACCGTGCTTGACGGGTACCGAGTGAGCCTGGGTCGCATCCAGTTCATGTACGAATGCCTGCTCGAAATACCGGTCGTCATTCGACGTGGCGACGTTGTCGCGGAGGTCGTCGCATTCGCCCGTGAGCACGGGGCCGCTGAGGTGGTCACGGTCGACACGCCGGCGCCACGGTTCGCGCTGCTTCGTGCGCGCATCACACAAAAGATCCCCGTCGTCACGCTGAGAGACGAGCCGCTTGTGGCGTTCCCCCCCGGCGCCGACCTCAAACGCTTCTCCCGCTATTGGCGTCGGGTCGAGCGTCAACTGACTCACCGGGAACCCCAGGAAGAACAGCTCCCGGGATTCGCGGACTAACGACGGCTTTCGGGCGAGTGCTGCCAAACACGAGGCGAGCGATCCGTCGCGGGGCGAAGTCCCCGCACGGTCGGGCCCGCCGACGCAACCGCAGTCGCACCCCGGTAGCTCTGATGCAGACGCGACGTCCTGATCGCCACATCGGCGAGCCCGCCTGGGAGGACCCGGCCAACCCCGACCAGACGGAAACCCCGCTGAGTAGGAGCGCTGGGTGCGGGGAGATGGGCAGGCCAGGGGGAGAGACCCACCCGGAGCGTTGTCCCGACCTGAACCGGAGGGTGCTGCGATACTCGTCGCATGGGCCCGGACTGGTCAGATGGCGACTACAGCCGCACCGCGGTCCGGCTCGAGCCGGTCGCGAAGCGGGTTGTCCAACAACTCGGCATCGACGTCGGGCAGCGCGTGCTTGACGTGGGGTGCGGCACCGGCAACGCGGCGCTCGCGGCTGCCCGCGCAGGTGCCGTGGTCACGGCCGTCGATCCGGCGGCTGGACTGTTGGCACTGGCCCAGCGCCGCGCCGATGAAGAGCGCCTGGAGGTCGCGTTTCGTCGCCGTGATGCGCAGAGGCTTTGCGTTGCGGCCGACTTCGACGTGGTTGTTAGCGTGTTCGGCGTGATCTTCGCCGACGACGCTTCACAGGCCATGCGGGGGATGTTGCGGGCGGCACGGTCGCACGGCACGGTGGCGCTGACGACATGGCGTCGCGAAGGAGCGCTCAGCGCTGTCGCCGACGTTTTGTTCGCTGCGCTGCCTCCGCAGGATGGGCCGCAAACACACTGGGACGATCCTCAGTGGATCGAGAACCTCCTCATCCAGGAGGGCGCCTCCCAGGTGACGATCGACGACGACGCGCACGTCTTCCGCGCAGACTCGCCCGAGGCCCTGTTCGCGGAGACGGAGGAACACCATCCCGTTTGGCGATGGGCACGGCGCCTGATGACGCCGAACCGCTGGGACCTGCTGCGACGCGACAGTGTCGCCGCACTTCACGCGGGAAACGAGGACACAGCCGGTTTCGCGACGACAAGCCCCTACCTGTTCGTGCGAGCGACCCGCTAACGAGCCACCCGTCCACCGCGAGTCATCGAGATCTCGCACCGCACCGACGTGCTGCCAACCGACTCCCGCGCCCAACGGCTCACGGTGTCGGCGTGGTGTCTCTCATCCACCTGACGCCCGGACGTAGTGCGGGAGCCAGGTGGGATGAGAGGCTCCGTTTCTACCAGCGGTACATGGAGACCCCGGCGTCGCCGAAGCCGACGATGTCGGCTCGGTCATCGTCAGTGGTGTCGGCCAGGACGCGCGGGTGGCGGTCGACGCGCCAGCCTCCGGCGGTGTAGCCGAAGTCGGCGACGACCAGTGACGGTGGCGTGAACGTTCCGTCTGCGTTGGCCTGCGACACGTACACCCCGGCGTCGCCGAAACCCACGATGTCGGCCCGGCCCTCGCCGGTGGTGTCGGCCATGCGTCGGGGATGCAGCTCCGTCCGCCAGCCGCCCGCGCCGTAACCGAAGTTCGGGAGGACGAACTGGGGGGCCGCGAACGTGCCGTTGGCCTGGGCCCGTGAGACGAACACACCGTTGTGACCAAAGCCCACGATGTCGGCCCGACCGTCACCGGTGGTGTCGGCCATGAAGCGGGGGTGCTTGTCGACACGCCAGCTTCCCGCCCCGTACCCGAAGTTGGCAACCACACGCTGCGGTGCCGAGTACGTGCCGTCGGCCTGGGACCGCGACACGAACACCCCGGAGTGACCAAAGCCCACGATGTCGGCCCGGCCATCACCCGTGGTGTCGGCCATGAACCGTGGATGCAGGTCCGTGCGCCACGTTCCCGCGCCGTAGCCAAAGTGGGGAAGCACCATCTGCGGCGCCGCGAACGTGCCGTTGGCCTTCGCCCGCGAGACGAACACACCGGTGTGACCAAAGCCCACGATGTCGGCCCGGCCATCGCCCGTGGTGTCGGCCATGAACCGTGGATGCAGGTTGGTGCGCCACCCGCCGGCGGTGTAGCCGAAGTTCCCGACGACAAGCTGGGGCGGTGAGAAGGTGCCGTTCGCCTGCGCGCGCGACACGTACACACCGGCGTTGCCGAAGCCGACGATGTCGGCCCGGCCATCGCCCGTGGTGTCGGCCATGAACCGTGGATGCATGTCGCGGCGCCATCCACCGGCGTTGTACCCGAAGTCGGCCATCACCAGTTGCGGCGCCGTGTACGTGCCGTCGGCCTGCGCCCGTGACACGTACACCCCGGCGTTGCCGAAGCCCACGATGTCGGCGCGACCATCGCCGGTGGTGTCCGCCATCACCCGCAGATGCATGTCGCTGCGCCACCCACCCGCGTTGTAGCCGAAGTTGGGCACGACCAGCGCGGCGCCGGCGCCGGTGGCGACATCGATTGTCGGTCCGGGCGAGGTGACCGACGCGATGTTCAGCCCCGACGGTGTTCCGTCCCACCACGTCGAGCTCGGCGTGGTCGTCGGACCAAACGTTGATGCCTGAGGGAGCCCGAACAGGTCGCCCGTATCACCCGCGTTCGCCTGGTTCTCCATGTCGAACCGCCCGTCCGCCTGCTCCAGCGAGATGAAGTAGTGCATGGCGGGCGTCATCTGCTCGTTGCTGTTGCTGCCGGCGGCGTCGAAGTGCCAGATCGCCAGGCCCGAGTCGGGAATGGCGGAGTCGCGCCCGGTGCGGTCGCGATTTTCGAGGATGAAGTACTCCTGGTCACTGCGCCAATGAAGCAGGAAGTCATTGCCGGCGGCCGCGAGCGTGTAGGTGGTGGACGGCTGGGTGTGGCGAGCGGTGGGCGCCCACCCGGCCTCGTACTTGAGGGCGGCGTTGATCTCGACGGGGTTCTTGTCGTCGCCGCCGTAGCACATCAGGCAGAAGTGGCCGACGCCGCTCGACTCGCTTCCGTAGTCGTAGAGGTCGGGGAAGTCGCAGACCATGTGGCCGTTCTCGTGACAGAACGTGCGGAGGGTCAGCTCGGTGCCCATGTTGGTGATTTGGTAGTCGTTGAGCTGGCGGCCGGAGCCGATGTCGAACGGCTGGGCCAAGCCCCACGCGTGTGGCCACAGCCCCTCGGACCATGCGTTCATCCGGGCTCCGACATAGAAGACATTGAGGGCGTACACGTAGCCACCCGAGTCGGCACTGAGCGACGAGAAGTCGAACCCGCCGCTCTCGAGGGCGGTCAGGGCCTCCACGATCAACTCGCGGGCGCGCTGACCGAACGGGATGGCCGGGTTGGTGTAGTACGCCCGGTTGTGCGCGGCCGTGTAGTAGGCGGTGACCTCGTTGCGGTAGTGCATCCGTCCGTCCGACGCATGGACGAAGTAGTCGTACATCGATCCGTTGTTGCCGAAGCCGGTGTAGCCGGGTTGGTTGCAGAAGTCGATGACCTGCTGCTGGGTGATCGTCGGCGCCACATCGGGGAACCGGATCAGAAGGCACAGGCCGGTGACGTTGCCGGTGGGCGGTGCCGGGGCCGGGGCAGCCGATCGGCCCATCTCGGCCGACATCACCCGGTTCAGCCTCTGCCGGCGACGCACCTCCCAGCGGCGAACGGTGCCGTCGCCCTCGTGGGCGGCGCGCGCCTGTGCGACGGCGGCCGCGCGCGTGACGCGCAGGTGCTTCGGGTTGCCGACGTTACTCGACAGCGCCGTGATGCCCGTACCCGTCGGTAGCAGCTCCGTCGTGTCGGCCGACAGCGTCGCGTACTGGAAGTAGCCCGTCGCCGGGTCCTTGACCACCGTGTACCCGTCCGGTGTTTCGAACACCGCCTGGAACTGGTTGCCCCAACCGACGAGCTCGATCTCCGAACCGTCGGGCTGCTCAAAAGTAAATCTCTCTCCCGCAAAAGCCTGAGACATGATCCCCCTCCGTGTGCATCGACAGCCTACGGTCGATGGTTGCCTCAAAGGAGAGCGCGGAGCGACGCGGGAGATACACGTCGTGGGGGTGGGCAAACCAGAGGTGCGACGGGGCCCGTTTCACCGAACCCCGACACACCTCCCCCACGTCTGGTCCCTACCGAGCCCGGGCGATCACAACGCGCCGAATGACGAGGTGCTTTCCGGCGGCGTTTTTCGCACTCAGCCGCACTCTGTAGACGCCTGCCCGTGCCGGCCGGGGGAACACGATCCGCCGGCTACCCGGGGTGAGGGTGACAATTCGGGCCGATCTCACTTGCACGAAGCGCACCTTGCCAGTGCGGCTTACGACCCGCCGCTGAAGGATTCCAACGACCCGAGCGGGCTGTGACAGACGGAAGCGTGCGATCACCTGACGGCGTGTCACGACCACCGTGGTCTTGGTGATCCGCGGTGCCGTGAGGGCAGACGCGACCGTCACGGTCAGGGTGGACAGGTTGCCGGCGCCGTCCATGGCCTCCACCGGCACGGTCGTGGGGCCTGTCGGGCTGCGCGTGACGTCGACGGCGAAGGTGCCGTCGGCTCCCGGGCGCACGGAGCTCCCGGCGACGGTCAGGCGCGCAACACCGGATGGGTCGCTGACGCTCCCGCTCACCCGCACGACCGTTCCGCTCGTCCCCGCGCCCGTTCCCGTGAGCGCCGGGCCGGTGGCGTCGGTCGGCGCCAACTCCGTGGTGTAAACGTCATCGGCGGCGTTGGAATCGGCGGCAGAGAAGACGCCCTGCCCGGTGAACACACCGGTCGCACCATTGCCCGAGAGTCCGGTTGTCTCCCAACCAAGGGCGGCCTGCGTACCGTTTGCCAGCTGCGACAGACGCACAGTTGTTTGAGAGGGGATCGTCCGGGCGAACGCGTCGTTGGTGGCGTTGGTGTCGCCCGTGACGATGGTGGCGTCGATGCTGGTAAAGCCGACGCGGGTGCCATCCGCCGAGATGGCTCCCATGGCCCCACCGGCACCCGAAAGGACGCCGTTGCGCGCCGATGCCACGATGGTGACACCGGCCGCCAGATCACGCCGGTACACGTCGGTGGCCATGTTCACGTCGTTGGTCGCGTCGAGCTGCTCGCCGGTCTGGAAGATCACGTAGCGCCCGTCGCCGGAGATGTCCGGACCGTTGCCCCCCTTGACATCGGCGCCACCGAGGGTGGTGGCCGTCGTTGTGACCGCGGCCGGAACAGCGGTTCCCGTGACGAGGTTCTTGACGATGATGTCGTTCACGGCGTTGGCGTCGTTGGCGTACAGGTTGGTCGTCAACGGCCCGGCCTCAAACGCCACCACCCGCCCATCGGAGCTGATGGAGGGGCGTTCGGTGAACTCGTTGGCCTGCTGACCGGCGGTGTTACTACTCACGAGCGTCGTCGCACCGACCGCAAAGTCACGCATGACGATGTCGCTCGCCGCGTTGTTGCCATCGGGTGTGACGAGGTTCGTCGCCGCGGTGACGAACACCACACGCGAACCGTCGCCACTGATGGAGGGGTCGCTGCTGAAGTTGTTCCCCTGCGCCCCGGAGCTTGACACCGACACCAGCTGCATCTCCCCCGTGACCATGTCCTTGCGGAACACGTCCTCCTGCGCGTTGGTATCGACCGGCACCAGGTTGGTGGCCGCCGAACGAAACACGACATAGCGGCCGTCGGGGGTCACGTCGACAAATGGGTTGAAGGGGTCGCCCGCCTCGACGTTCTGGTTGGCCACAGCCCCGGTCGCGGAGGTTGAGACGAGACGTGTCCGCCCGTCACGCAGGTCGCGCTGGTATGCCTGGAGCTTGCCGCCGGTGGGCACCCCGCTCAGGTTCTCAGCCGAGATGAACACGACGTAGCGGCCGTCACCCGAGACCACCCCGCGAAAGCCACCCGTTGTCGACTGGGCTCCGGTGTCGGTGACGCTTGCGCGTGTGACGTCGCCGGGCGCGCCCGCCGCCGTCGCCGCGGAAAGGGCAACGAGTGCGGCACATGCGATGGAGGTCGTTCGGGATCTCATTGTCAGCTCCTCATGATGTCGACGCGATAGTCCCACATACACATGGGCAGCGCGCGATTTGTTCGATGACGTCATCGTCCCAGCCGTGGCCCGCGGGCGAGGTCGTGCCGCTTCCACCGGCCGTGTCACGGCCGTGACAGAAGGCATCAGCGCTCTCGCCGTGAACCGTGGAGAAACGAGCAACAAACGATGTCCGTAATACACGACTCGAGCGAGTGCCGAGGTCCCGTCGGGCGGCACGCGCCGACGGCCACAGCGGTGCGCGGACGGCGAACGTCCCTGGTCACCCCATTGGCAGCCACGCGAGCGCCTTTCCCCATCTGGTGACAGGGACTTTATGTGAATCCCAGGCAACCGCTGCAGATCAGGGTCTGCGCGCGCCGTCTGGCGACCGCCCGATCCACGGCGTGTCACATTAGGTCCCTGTCACCAGGCGGTGACAAACCTCCGGTGCTTCGGGGCGCATGACAAAGCAACGACGATGACGCACCCGTTTGGCTGCGTGTCCCGGCCGCGCGCTCAGACCCGGATGACATCCTCCGATCGCGTCGGCCTGCCGATGAGGTCACGGTACAGAGCGATGACCTCACCGACCTGCGCTTCAAAGGTGTAGCGCTCGCGCGTCTCGGCCACGGTTCGGCGGATCGTCGCCAGGTCGGCATCCCGTACCGCCGGCCCGATGTCGGCGATGTCGTCGAGGACGATGCCGACCTCCTCCCGCTCCACGAAACGACTTAAGGCGAGGTGATCACGCATCGTCACAACCGGCAGTCCGGCGCCGAGGTACTCGTAGAGCTTGTTCGGCAGGACGGTGTCGAGGTGCGCCGCGTTCAGTGTTGCGTTGAAGCCGGCCCAACCCAGGTCGTAGTGCGGAAGGGCCCGCATGAGGGTCGCCGGATCAAGTGAGTCGTTGCATCGGATGAGCGCGCACTGCGCGGCTAGGTCGATGTACTCCGGCACGATCCGCGACGGATGGATGGCGACAGGGATTCCGGCCGCCGCGATGGTCTCAAAGATGCTGCGCAGGTCGTAGTGACCACCGTCGGTCGAGAGGCTTCCCTCGTAGACCATCGTGGGGGTGCCGGTATCCGTGTGTTCGGGCAGATCGACGACGCGGTCGCGACGCAATGCCAGGTTGCCCAAAACGAGCAGCCGCTGCGGCAGGTCATACCGCGCGTCGATGACGTCGACCAGTTCGGGTGAGACGGTGATAACGGCGGAGGCGCCCTCGATTGCGGCGCACTCCAGGTCGAGCGGGTCGACCGGCTCGGGAAAGCCGTCGCGATACGGCGTGGCCCGCAAGCTCTGCAGGTCGTGGATGTCATGCACCACGGGGATGTCGTCACCCACCAGCTGAAGCGCCAGCACCGTCAACACGTCCGGCAGGTTGTGGCTGTGGATCAGATCGGGCTGGAAGTCGTCGATGGCTGCCTGGAGTTCGTCGGTCGGAAGTGCGTCCTCACCCAGGTTCCACCACCCGTCGAAGAGCTGGTCGCCGGTGCCGTAGAACTCACTGAGCGTGCGTCCCTGGTAGGCGAAGCCGAGCACGAGCTCCGGCCAGGCGGCCTTCAACGAGACCGCGTACTTGAGCGCGCGGACACACGGCTGACGCTGCACGAACAACACCCTCACGAGCTCACCCGACTCTTGATCGACGTGGCGGGGTTCCCCACCGCAATCGCGTACGGCTCGATGTCGCGGGTGACGACACTCCCGGCCCCGACGACGCAGCCATCGCCCAGCGTGACACCGGGGAGAATGCACACGCCCATCCCGATCCAGCAGTCCTCGCCGATGACCACGGGACCGAGGTTCCATCCCTGCTCCGGGATAGGGCGGTCAGTGTCCATCTCATGGTTTGCGGTGTGGATCATTGTGTACGGACCGATGATGGTCCTATTCCCGATTGTGAGCCCGCCAAAACCATTGACGTAGCACCCGTAGTTGAAACCCACCTTGTCGCCGATGTCGATGCGATCACCGTTCAGCCAGATGATCTGGTCGATGTAGAACGCCCCCTCGCCAATGCTCTTGGCATCGTGCGGGCGAAAGGGGATAACCCGCTTGCTCAGTTCGTTGATCAGCATTGTGACCTCATTTTGCTCTCGTCTGTTGACCAACGGCTTGGGGTCAGCCGGGCAGTGGCGACGGAAGGATGACAGATCGCGGAAATCCCACCGTCGACGCCGACCGCAGCGATCACGAGCGCGGGGATCGCGCGTTTGAGTCGTCCTCGATCAGTACGGAACATGTTCGTTCGACCTCCGGTTCGGTTCACGCAAGTGGCGACGCTTCGGCGCCCGCGTCCGACAGTGACACCGACGGCCCCGATCGATACGTGAGGCCTGTTCGGCGACTCAAACCAATTCCCAACGCCGGCCCAGCCCCGCACCAACCGGCTGCCCGGCGCCACGGCACGTCGACCGCTCGTTCCGCGACAACACCGGCCCCACAGGTAGGCAATCACCGTCGGTCGTGACAAGCGACGGTGACGCGAAGCGGCAGAGAGATCGTCCGCCCTGAGGGCGTGCGAGCGATTTGTCGTTCGTCAGAGCTTCAGCCCTTCGCGACATCGCGTGGCGACACCCGCGTATTTTCGTCAGAAGGCCGTTACGACTTCGGTCGCACGCGTAAGGAACCCGTCAGGAGACCTTGCACGACGCACCCGCCCGGAGTGGAATCGGGTGGATGGCTGATCTCGTCTTCCTCGGCGTCGTCGCGGTGTTCTTCGTCATCGCGATCCTTGCGGTGGCCGCCTGCGACCGGGTCGTTTCGGGATCACGCGACATCCCCCCGGAGACCACCGAATGAGCGTCGACGACGTCGTGGGTCTCATCCTGGCCGTCGTGATCGTGACATACCTGGTCGTCGCGCTGATCTGGCCGGAGCGACTGGGATGAGCGGCGCCGGCTGGCTGCAGGCGCTCATTCTTGCGGCGCTCGTCGTCGTGACGACGCCGCTCCTTGGTCGATACCTGGCCCGCGTCTTCGATGGCGGGCGCGCGCCGGGTGACCGCGTCTTCCTACCGGTCGAGCGCCTCGTGTACCGCGTCGCCCGGATCGATGCCACGCGGGAACAGACGTGGCGCATCTACGCGACGTCGCTGCTCGCGTTCAGCGCCGTCTCGGTGCTCGTGCTCTACGTGCTCCAGCGCGTCCAGGGTGTCCTCCCCGGGAATCCCACCGACGCTGCGGGCGTCGACGCGCCGCTCGCGTTCAACACCGCCGTGAGCTTCGTGACGAATACGAACTGGCAGAACTACGGGGGCGAGTCGACGATGAGCCACCTGACCCAGATGGCGGGGCTCGCCGTCCAGAACTTCGTGTCCGCGGCCGTTGGGCTGTGTGTGGCGATTGCCCTGGTCCGTGGACTCGTGCGGCGGCGCTCGGCGACGATCGGCAACTTCTGGGTCGACCTCACACGCGGAGTCCTGCGAGTGCTGCTGCCGCTCTCCCTCGTGCTCGCCATCGTGCTCGCAGGGTTCGGCGTCGTACAGAACCTCGGCGGCTTCACCGATGCCTCGACCCTCGAGGGCGCGACCCAACTCATCCCCGGTGGCCCCGTCGCAAGCCAGGAGGCGATCAAGGAGCTCGGCACCAACGGAGGCGGTTTCTTCAACGCCAACTCGGCTCATCCGTTCGAGAACCCCAACGCGTGGACCAACCTGCTGCAGATCTGGGCGCTCCTCGCGATTCCCTTCGCGCTGACGTTTGCGTTCGGTCGCCTCTGTGGTGACCGGCGGCAGGGCTGGGCCGTGTTCGCCGCCATGGCCGTGTTGTGGGCGGGCTCGGCGGCCGTCGCGATGCACGCCGAAGACGCCGGGAACCCCCGGCTGACCGCCGCCGGGGCCATCGCCGACGCACCGAACCTGGAGGGCAAGGAGACCCGTTTCGGCGCACCGACGTCCGGTCTCTTCGCAGCCTCCACGACCGGGACGTCGACAGGGGCGGTCAACGCCTCGCACGACAGCTTCACACCAGCCGGCGGCGCCGTCCCGCTGGTCAACATGATGCTCGGGGAGGTCAGCCCGGGAGGCGTTGGCGCCGGCCTCTACGGGATGCTCGTGTTCGCATTGCTCGCCGTCTTCCTCGCGGGACTCATGGTGGGCCGAACGCCGGAGTACCTGGGCAAGAAGATCGAAGCGGGCGAGATGAAGCTCGTGGTGTTGTACCTGCTCGTCGTGCCGCTGCTTGTGCTCGTGTTCACGGCGATGTCCGTGCTGCTCGACGGCCCCAAGGGGTCAATCCTCAACGTCGGCCCGCACGGACTGAGCGAGGTGCTCTACGCGTTTACCTCGGCGGCGAACAACAACGGCTCCGCGTTCGGCGGCTTGACCGGGAACACCGACTGGTACAACACCACGCTGGGCATCGCGATGCTCTGCGGGCGGTTCCTGCTGATCGTCGCGGTGCTGGCGATCGCCGGTTCGCTCGCCCGCAAGCACACCGCACCGGCCGGGCCGGGCACCTTCCCGACGGGAACCCCGATGTTCGCGGGCCTGCTGGTGGGCGTCGTCATCATCGTCGTGGGGCTGACGTACTTCCCGGTGCTGACGCTCGGGCCGATCCTCGAGGGGTTGAACCTGTGAGTCGCACAACGTCGCTGTTCGATCCCGCCCTCGCCCGCCGGGCCACCGCCGATGCGGTGCGCAAGCTTGCCCCCCGCACGATGCTCGCGAACCCCGTGATGGCAATCGTGCTGGTCGGGGCGATCCTCGTGACGGTCGTGTTCGTCCGCGACGGCGCTTCTTCCACCTCGGCGGAGAATGTCTTCAGCGGTCTCGTCGCCGCGTGGCTGTGGTTCACGGTCCTGTTCGCCAACTTCGCCGAGGCGATGGCGGAGGGGCGCGGCAAGGCCCAAGCCGACTCGCTCCGCCGCACCCGCGCCGAAACGCTCGCCCATCGGCGCGGTCCCGACGGCCGCATTGAGGACATCTCGAGCAGCAGGCTCTCGGTCGGCGACGAGTGCGTCGTGTCGGCGGGTGAGCTCATCCCGGCCGACGGGGAAGTGGTCGACGGGATCGCCAGCGTCGACGAGTCGGCGATCACCGGCGAGTCAGCGCCCGTCATCAGGGAGTCCGGCGGCGACCGATCGGCGGTGACGGGCGGAACCCGGGTCTTGTCCGACCAGATCGTCGTGCGCGTCACGGCGCGACCGGGCGAGAGCTTCCTCGACCGCATGATCGCGCTGGTCGAAGGAGCGAACCGCCAGAAGACGCCGAACGAGATCGCCCTCAACATCCTGCTCGCCGGGCTGACGATCGTGTTCCTGCTGACCGTCGCCACCCTCCAGGCGTTCGCGGTGTACTCGGGAGCCCGCCAGGACCTCGTGGTGCTCGTCGCCCTGCTGGTCTGCCTGATCCCAACGACAATCGGCGCCCTCCTGTCAGCGATCGGAATCGCCGGTATGGACCGCCTCGTGCAGCGGAACGTCCTCGCGTTGTCCGGACGCGCCGTGGAAGCCGCGGGAGACTGCTCCACACTGCTCCTCGACAAGACCGGCACCATTACCCTTGGCAATCGGCAGGCAGCAGAATTCCTCCCCGTTCCGGGCGTCACGGAACGAGAGCTGGCCGAAGCAGCACAGCTGTCAAGCCTGGCCGACGAGACCCCGGAAGGGCGCTCGATCGTCGTGCTCGCGAAGGAACGCCACGGACTGCGCGAGCGTCCGCTGACCGGCGCGACCCTCATCCCGTTCAGCGCTCAGACCCGCATGAGCGGCGTCGACCTCGACGGGCGCAAGATCCGCAAGGGCGCGACCGACGCGGTCCAGTCGTGGATCGCCGGCCTTGGCGGCTCCACCGTCGCAGGCGTGACGGACATCATTTCGCGCATCGCGACGCAGGGCGGAACCCCGCTGTTGGTCGCCGACGGCCCACGTGCCCTTGGCATCATCCATCTGAAGGACGTCGTCAAGGACGGCATGCGTGACCGGTTCGATCGCCTTCGGTCGATGGGCATCCGCACGGTGATGATCACCGGGGACAACCCGCTCACCGCGAAAGCCATCGCCGACGAAGCAGGCGTCGATGACTTCCTGGCCGAGGCCACCCCCGAGCACAAGATGGAGCTCATCCGGCGAGAGCAGGCGGGCGGGCGGCTCGTCGCGATGACCGGCGACGGCACCAACGATGCTCCCGCGCTCGCGCAGGCCGACGTTGGCGTGGCGATGAACACCGGCACCCAGGCCGCGCGTGAGGCCGGGAACATGGTCGACCTCGACTCCAACCCGACCAAGCTCATCGAGATCGTCGAGGTGGGCAAGGCGCTGCTGATGACCCGCGGCGCGCTTACCACCTTCTCGGTGGCCAACGACGTGGCCAAGTATTTCGCGATCATCCCCGCCATGTTCACCGGGGCGTTCCCGACGTTGGACCAGCTCAACGTGATGGGCCTCTCAAGTCCCCGATCGGCGATCCTCGCCGCCGTCATCTTCAATGCGCTGGTCATCATCGCCCTCATCCCTCTCGCCCTTCGCGGGGTGCGGTTCCGTGCGGCCGCCGCCGCGAACGTGCTTCGCCGCAACCTGCTGATCTACGGCCTCGGCGGGCTCGTCGCCCCGTTCGTCGGTATCAAGCTCATCGACCTGCTGATCACCGGGATGGGGGTCTCATGATCCGTCGTCAACTGGTAACCGGATTCGTCATCATCGTCGTCATGACGGCGATCGTCGGCGTCGCCTATCCGCTGATCGTCACCGCCGTCGCCCAGATCGCCTTTCCCGGCCGAGCAGACGGCTCGCTCGTGCGCGTGGACGGCGACGTGGTCGGGTCCCGCTTGATCGGGCAGTCCTTCTCACAGCCCGGCAACTTCCACCCGCGACCCTCCGCCGCGGGTGACGGCTACGACGGAACGGCAAGCGCGGCATCCAATCTCGGACCATCGTCCGACGCTCTCACCGCCGCCGTCCGCGAGCGCGCGAGCGCCTACAGGGCCGAGAACGGATTGGCGCCCGACGCACGAGTCCCGGTCGATGCGATCACCGCGTCGGCATCGGGCCTCGATCCCCATATCTCGCCGGCCAACGCGCGCATCCAGGCAGGGCGCGTCGCACGTGCCCGCGGTCTTCCGCGCGCAATCCGTTCTGACCCTCGTCGAGCGCCATACCGATGAACGCCCGCTCGGCGTCCTGGGTGAGCCCACGGTCAACGTCCTCGAGCTGAACCTCGCTCTCGCCGAAGCGGACTAGCATCGCTCCCATGGCGCGTGGAACGCTTCGCATCTACATCGGCGCCGCTCCCGGTGTCGGCAAGACGTACGCCATGCTCAACGAGGGATGGCGCCGCCGCCAACGCGGTACCGACGTCGCCGTGGCCGTCGTCGAGACGCACGGGAGGGCGAGCACCGCCGACATGATCCGTGACCTCGAGATCATTCCGCGTCGGAGCCTGACCTACCGGGACGCGACGTTCCCGGAGATGGACGTCGACGCGGTCATCGCACGGCACCCCACCGTCGCGCTGGTCGACGAGTTCGCCCACACGAACGTGCCCGGCTCACGAAACCCGAAGCGATGGCAGGACGTCGACGCGATCCTCGGCGCCGGCATCGACGTGATCACCACGCTCAACATCCAGCATCTCGAATCGGTCAACGACGTGATCGAGCGGATCACAGGCGTCGTGCAGCGCGAGACCGTCCCGGACGAGGTCGTGCGGCGGGCGGACCAGATCGAGCTTGTCGACATGAGCCCCGAGGCGCTCCGGCGGCGCATGGCGCACGGCAATGTTTACCCAGCCGAAAAAGTCGACGCCGCTCTTGCGAACTACTTCCGTCCGGGAAACCTCGGGGCCCTCCGCGAGATCGCGCTGCTGTGGACCGCCGACCGCGTCGACGAGGCACTCGAGCGCTACCGGGATCAACACGGCATCGACCACACCTGGGAGACCAAGGAGCGAATCGTCGTGGCCATCACCGGGGGCGACGGGGGCGAGGCGCTCATCCGGCGGGCGGGGCGCACCGCGATGCGAACCCACGGCGAGCTCATCGGGGTCCACGTCCGACCGCAAGATGGACTGTCGGCCCCCGCCGCCGCGGAGCTCGCACAGCAGCGTGACCTCCTCGAGGAACTCGGCGGCGTCTACCGCGAGGTCGCCGCCGGCGACGTGGCGGAGGCGCTGGTCGCCGTCGCACGGGCCGAGAACGCGACCCGCCTTCTCCTCGGCGCCAGCCGCCGATCGCGAATCCAAGAATACCTCCACGGCTCGGTGATCAACCGGATCGTTCGCCTCGCCGGGGGCGAGTTTGATGTCACGGTCATCGGGCGGGAGGGCCCGCCCACCGCGTGGGCCGCCCGGCGCGGAACGCGTCCGGCGTCTCTCAGTCGCCGGCGACGCTGGCTGGGCGTCGGTGTCGCGGCGTTCCTGCTCCCACCACTCACCGCCATTCTGACGAGCACCGACTCGGTCTTCATCCTTCCCACCGTGTTGCTGCTCTACCTCACGACCGTGGTCGTCGTTGCCGCCGTCGGCGGGCTGGCGCCGGCGCTCGTCACGGCGATCGCGAGCTTCATGATCGTCAACTGGTTCTTCACCCCGCCGATCCACACGCTCTCGATCGCGAACCGCGAAGACTTGATCGCGCTCCTGGTCTTCCTCGTCGTCGCCGCAGTGGTCAGCGTGTTCGTGGAGCTCGCCGCGCGGCGCGCCGTCGAGGGCGCCTCCGCGCGCGCCGAGGCCGAGGCACTCGCACGGCTGGCCGGCGGCGCACCGCTCGAGAATCTGCTCGACGGGCTGGTCCGCGTCTTCGCGCTCGACGGCGCGGCGGTCCTGCACAACGACGCCGGCCACTGGGCTGCCGTCGCCGCCACAGGCGACGCCCCACGCACCCCCGACGCCGCCTCCACGACCATCGAGCTCGATCCCACGCACGTCCTCGCCACGAAGGGAACCGCGTTCCACGGTCACGACAGCAGGGTGGTGGCGGCCTTCGCCAAGCAACTCGCAACGGCACTCGAGATCAAGGAGCTGGAGCACGAGGCCGTGCACGCAGACGAGATCGCGCGCTCCAGCGAGCTTCGCGCGGCGCTCCTGGCGGCCGTGTCGCATGATCTGCGCACCCCACTTGCCGCGATCCGCGCGGCGGTCACGAGCCTCATGGAGACGGATGTCCAGTGGCCGAAGGCACAGAGCGACGAGTTCCTCGCGACGATCGATGCCGAGGCGGATCGGCTCGACGGCCTGCTCGGCAACCTCCTTGACATGAGTCGCATCGAGACCGGCGCCCTCGCGCTGACCACGCGCCCTGTGGGACTGGACGAGGTGGTACCCGCCGCGCTCAACGCCCTCGGAAGCTCAGGGGCGCAGATCGTGGTCGCGGTGCCCGAGTCGCTCCCCGCGGTCGTTGCCGATCCCGGCCTCCTCGAACGCGTTCTCGCAAATGTCATCGCGAACGCCGTCGCGAACTCCCCCGACGGCAGCCCGGTCCGCATCGCCGCCGAGTCGGTGAACGGACATGTGGAGATACGGATCGTGGACCACGGACCGGGCATCCCCATCGGCGATCGTGAGCGCGCCTTTCTGCCGTTTCAGCGACTTGGTGACCGTCGTGGCGGGGTCGGCGGCGTTGGGCTGGGATTGGCCGTCGCCAAGGGATTCGTCGACGCGATGGACGGGACCATCGAGATCGAGGACACACCCGGCGGCGGCGCCACCCTGGTCATCGCGCTGAAGGCCGACCAATGAGCCGGGTGCTGGTCGTCGACGACGAACCGCAGATCCTGCGGGCCCTCGGGGCGAACCTCAAGGCCCGCGGCTACACGGCCGACCTCGCGCCGACGGGTGAGGCCGCGCTCGAGCTGGCGACACGCCATCCCCCCGATGCCGTGATCCTCGATCTCGGGCTGCCGGGGATCGGAGGGCTCGAGGTGATCGAGGGACTCCGGGGCTGGACCCAGGTACCGATCATCGTGTTGTCGGTCCGCGGCGAGGAGGCCGACAAGGTCAGAGCGCTCGATGCCGGCGCAGACGACTACGTCACGAAGCCGTTTGCGATGGGCGAACTGCTCGCCCGGCTGCGTGCGGCTCTACGCAGGCTCGCTCCAGAAGGAGTCGCTGCAATCGTGGAGACCGCCGCATTCACCATCGACCTCGCGGCAAAGCGCGCCGAGACCGCCGCCGGCCCGGTCCGGTTGACGCCGACCGAATGGCACATCGTCGAGATGCTCGTCCGACACGAAGGAAAGCTGGTCTCCCAACGGCAGCTCCTGCAAGAGGTGTGGGGCCCGCGCTACGAGCGCGAAACCAACTACCTGCGCGGATTCCTGGCCCAGATCCGGCGAAAGCTGGAGCCGGAACCCTCACATCCGAGGTACTTCATCACCGAACCCGGCGTCGGCTACCGCTTCGAGAGCCGAGCCGGCGCGGCCGAGTGATTCACCGCCCCGGGAACGGGCATCCGGAACCGCCATTCTGTGCCGGGAGAGAACGGCGAACGGAGCGGCGTAGGAATCGAGCATGTAGATGATTTGCAGGCCTTTCGCTGACCGGCGAATCGGCGAGGCATCACGCGGGCATCACGGCGATGGCAGTCGATGCCCTGAACAGCAACCATGCCAGGCCATCCACCTATCGCGGAACGTGGTTGGCAGCGGTCCGGGTGCGTTGACATAGGTTGGCGCTGGTCAGCCCCCGACGTCTTGGAGGGCGTCGCGGCGACTCGTGAGGTGGGCGTGTTCGGGTTCGTTGTCCGCGAGGGTGATCGCGCGTTCGTAGGCACGTCGAGCTTCCTCTCGCCGACCGAGGCGCGTGAGCAGCTCCGCCCGAGCGGCGTGGTAAGGGCAGTATGTGTCGAGGTCGAGGTCGTCGATCAAGGCGAGCGCGGCAGCCGGACCCTGGACCTCGGCGAGAGCCCCGGCCACCGTGGCCGCAAACCAGATCCGCTGTACCGGATCCGCAAACTCCTCGCGAAGGGCGCCGAACGCCTCGATGGGACCGGCCTCGACCGGATGCTCCTGGAGCTACGCATCGGCGACCCCGACGCTGATGTGACAGGCGCATGGTGCGCGAAAGAATCCGTCCGCGACAGCTACCTCACCAACGACCCCGCAGACGCCGAGCTGCTACTCGACAAGACGATCGAAGGGTGCCGCCTCGACCCCGTCGAAGAGATCCGCTCCCTCGGCAGAACCCTCCCCTGGTGGCGCACCGAAATCCTCAACCACCACGCGACGGGTGCGTCGAACGGACCGACCGAGGCACTGAACCTGCTGGTCAAGCGCGCTGGCCACGGCTTCACCAGCTTCGCCAACTACCGGCTACGGATCCTGCTGCACGCCGGCGGCGTCGACTGGAGCCAGATCCGCCCGCCAGCGCCCCCAATCCTCAACGCACATCCCCACTGAAGTGCGAAGCGCCCTCACAGCTCGGGATCGGTCCGCGCGAGGCTGCTGCCGGATTGCTCGTCTTCGGCGAGGGTGATGTCGGCCAGAAGAGGCGGGACGATTCGGAGTGCTCATCGAGGATCACCTCGCACGACTCTGAGTCAGGCGCGCTCTGCGGCCAATGGACCGCCCGACGCTCAGGATCGCTGCGACGGCCGGAGTTGGTGGGTCCGGCGAGTGCGCGGTTCCTCGTAACCGGGAGTGGTGCGATGAAGTTCGGGTTTCATGTCAACGCGAGAGTGGCCACCCCGGAGGCGTTCATCGTGACCCAAGCAGCAAAGAGGCTTCCTTGTTTGACCGACGCCGCCCCCGTGGTCTTCACGACTCCAATCCGATCGCCGGCGAGTGTGAGGGATGAGACGCCCGTGTCCTCAGTGACCCATGCGGCAAAGAGGCTGCCTTCCTTGACGAGCGCAGTCCCATCGGGCAAGACCACACCGAGGCGATCGCCAGCCATCACGAGGCTCCTCACGCCTACGTACATCGTGACCCATGCGGCAAAGAGGCTGCCTTCTTTGACCAGGGCGGAGCCGTCGGTTTTCACGATGCCGATCCGGTCTCGGGTGAGCATCAGCGATGCGACCCCCGTTGCCTCCGTGACCCACGCCGCGGCCAGACCGCCCTCCTTGACGAGCCCTGAGCCGTCGGGCAAGACCACACCAACACGGTCGCCGCCAAGCGCCAGGCTCTTCACCCCCGCAAAGACTGTGACCCATGGTGAGGTCAAGTCGCCTTCCTTTACCAGTGCGGAGCCGTCGGTTCGAACAACACCGATGCGATCACCGCTGAGCACGAGACTCGTCACATTAGTGTGTACCGTCACCCATGGCCCGTAGAGGTCGCCCTGTTTGACGAGCGCGGTCCCATCGGTGCGGAGGACTCCGATCCGGTCTCCGGTCACCACGATGTCCCTAACCCCAGTATTGACAGTTATCCAGGCTGCGTTGAGGCCACCTTCCTTCACCAGCGCTGTCCCATTCGTCCCCAGCGAACCGACTCGCGGCTGATGAAAGTCGCTTGCCCGGACCGCGATCGCGTTGCTGAAGAACAGTCCCTCGTAGACACTCCCATAGGGATTGGGCTGACTTGGGATCGCGCTCAGACCGACCTTGACGTCGAAGTTCCGTGAGTCACAGAACCGGTTCACCGGGATGCCCAGCGCATCGAAGTTGAACTTGTAGTGGTGCTGCCACCCCGTGATGGTCTGGTTCTTGACGACCTGGGTGGGTGCTCCACATGGAACGCCTGGCCGGTGCATCTGTTGAACGACCAGTGACGCGGTGAACTGAGCGTTGCTCGTATCGCTCTGTGAGCCGGTTCCCCAGCCGACCATGGGGTCGGCACGAACGTCTATCGCGTTGACCGATCCGGGCATCGCCGCAACGGTCTGCCGCAGCACTTCGACGGGAGCGGTGAACGCGCATGCCCCCTTGTCGTTCGGCTGATCGCAGGGTTGACCCCACTGCTTCGCGGCGACGATCGTGTCAATACTCAGGGATCCACTCAGCACGTTCAGCAACTTCTGAGTTGGTCCCGTGGATGCCAGTCCACTCCCGGTGTTGCCGAGGAGCCAGCAGGTATACGTCCCGTTGACAGGTGCCGTCATGACCGCCCGGACGCGGACTTCGGTCGGAGATCCCAAGAACCCCCCGTTCGTTGCCGTCATCACCGAAGTCGTACCCTGAAATGGTGGCTGCGCGCTTGGCTGATTCAGAACGCTCAAGGTCGCGGGTACTGGTCCTGTGGCGCACCAGACTCGCGCGCCCTGCAGCGGTCGTGCGACCTGACCAGCGAAGGGGTACTGAGCCCGGTACCAGCCCTCGGCAAGAACCTGTGCCCCGGCAGTCAGCGGGATCGTGACCGTGGCCAGCTTCTTCATGTTCTGATCACTGTTAGCGCGGAGCAGATCGACAGGCGCAACACTGGCCTGAACAGCCGGTGCCCTCACTGGCAACAACAGCATTCCGGCTACCGCGGAGACCGCCGCAAAAGCGATCGTAAGTCTCGATGTCGTCTCTGCACCTTGGCGTTTACCAATGCGCCCCATCCTGTTCACCCCCGGGTCCCTCGTTTGCTGCTCCATGTCCACTCGGACTGAGTCGTATCAGCACCCAGCTTGAAACCTCACGGCTCCCGACCGGGACCGGAGAATACGGCCGTCATTACGAGAGAGCAATAGGCAGTTGACGTCGTGGGGCACTTGACCCTGTGGCGTGGACACTCGATTCTGGGGCATTGGCCCTGGAGGAGGTCACTGTCATGGGTCGTCCGTCGAAGTTCACTCCGGAGTTCCGTCGGGATGCGGTGGAGTTGATCCGTTCGCCTGGCCGGTCGATCGCTGAGGTCGCCCGGTCGCTGGGTGTCAATGACGGCACGTTGGGTAACTGGGTGAAGGCTAACCGGGAAGCGAGGGAGCGCGCGGCTGATCCTGAGGCGTTGTCGGAGTCGGAGCGGGAGGAGCTCAAGCGGCTGCGTCGGCCGGTCACGGAGCGTGAGATGGGTCGGCGCATAGTCACGGCGGGTCCGTGCGATCGAACAGCCGGGAGGCTGTCCGACTTTCTGTGTGTCAAAAGGGGGCTCTTCGCAGATGAGTGGGGAGAGTGAGCACTCACTATCCGTAGGTTTGGGCTCTGGCATGAGAGACGGCTCATCGAAGGGCGGGCCACCGGGGCTGCGGCCACACCGACCCGGAGTCTGCCTCGTTCGATGATCGCCTGCAGCGGCGGGCGGGCAGAACTCCCTGCACGTTTCGAGGTCTTCCGGTGGGAGCAGCGTCTCCTCGGCGGCTCGGCCGTTGTAGACGTCACGGGAGCACCGCTTGCAGGCGTTTCTCACCGTTTCGGGAAGCTGCCAGCCCTGAGTGAGCCCCGTGTAGTGGTCCAGGTGTTGTGCGACTCTGATGCCCGTTGGGGCGAACGAGGCACAGGATCGTGGCAACGAAGAGGCGGCGGAGGGGCATCGGTTGCTTGCCGGCCGCCGGGAACTCGATGAGGTGTGCAGGCACCTGGAGGTTGCCGAGTCGACGTGGCATCGGTGGCTCGCGCAGTACGGTGGGATGAAAGCCAGTGATGCGAAACGGTTGAAGGAGCTCGAGGTGGAGAACGCGAGGTTGAAGCGGCTCGTGGCGAATCAGGCCCTGGATATCGACATGCTCAAGGAGTTGGCGGAGGAAACTTTGACCCGGGTCGTCGTCGCAGCGCCGTACGGGTGTTGCGTGAGCGGTTCGGGGTGTCCCAACGTCGGGCGTGCCGGGTTGTTGGTCAGCATGAGGAGCGGCGTTTGCGGGCGTTCCTCGTGTCGTTCTCCAGGGATCGTCCCCGGTGGGGGTGGCGGCGCGCCGCGAAAGCTGCCCGGCGGGCGGGGTGGGTCTGGTCGTCAACGACAAACGTGTCAGGCGCCTGTCGCGTGAGGAAGGGCTGAGGGTACCGAAGCGTCGGCGTAAGAAGCGGGGTGGCGGGCGTCGGTGTGCAGGTCGGTGCGCTCCGCCCGATCCGACCTGATGTCGTGTCGGCCTTGGATTTCCAGTTCGACACCACCGCGGATGGCAGGACAGTTGAAGTTGTTGAACGTCATCGACGAATACACCCGCGAGTGCCCCGCGATCCTCGTCGACCGTGGGATCGACGCCGACGGGGTCGTCGCCGTCCTCGATAGGCTCGTGGCGCAGCGCGGCGTGCCTGGGGTCGTGAGGTTCGACAACGGACCGGAATTGTCGCCGGTGCGATCGCGGACTGGTGCAGGTTCAACACCGTCGACACCGTGTTCATCGACCCCGGCTCGCCGTGGCAAAACGCGTGGATCGAGTCGTTCAACGGTAGGCTCCGCGACGAACTGTTGAACCTGTGGCGGTTCGACAGCCTCCTCGAAGCCCGAGTACTGATCGAGGACTGGCGCATCGACTACAACACGAACAGACCACCCACCGCTCACGGCGAGCTGACACCAGCCGAGTTCGCCGCGGCATGGACCATCACCAACCAACCCCAAGTCGCATAACGCCTGGACCACTCAACGGGTCCCTCTCAAACGTCCCGGGCCGACCGGCGAAGTGTCCTGCTTCAGGAATGTGGCAGGGTTTCGGGCTCGATTTGTGTTGGTGTTGTGGCCCCGGTTGGGGCCGTGAGGTAGAGGTCCATTGGTCGCTTCATGTCGATCGCTTGGTATGGTCGGATCCAGTTGAAGATCTGGCGGTAGGCCTCGACTTCGGCGGCGAGCGTCGGTCCATCGGGGATGTCTGTGCGGTAGAGGTGTTCGTGTTTCAGCGAGCCGAATGCGCGTTCTCTGACCCCGTTTTGCTGCGGTGTTTTGCGGCGGGTGCGGATGTGGATCAGCTCCGACCGCGAGCCGATGAACCGTTCGAAGCCGTCGGCTTTGAACGCGGGGCCGTTGTCTGAGACGACGGCGATCGGTCGAAGCTCCCGCGTGAGCGGGTCTGTCAGTAGCTCCATCAAGGTCATGTCGTTGAGCCGCTGGGCTTCACTGATCGCCAGTCAGGTCGCGGTGACCTGGTCGCGGTGGTTTTGGGTTAGCGATACGTGCCAACCGAGCTCGGCTTTCGCCCAGTAGCCGGCGCAACCTGAGATCCGCCACGTGCCGCCTTGGGTGGTTTCGTACTCGGTGAAGTCCAGTTGCCACACCTGGTTCGGCCCTGAGGGTGGCACGACAAACGCCGCGCGACGGGCGGCGGCGAGATCCCGGCGTTGGCGCGTGTAATCCGGTTCCAGCACCCGCCCGTTTCGTTTGAGGGCCCTGAGAGCGGTGGAATCCGAGACCACCGCTCCGTCTGTGCGGGTGATGTGAGCGATCTTGCGGTGCCCCCGCGCCGGCCAGCGGTCAGCAACCTCGACGAGCTTCACCTCGACCTGGTCTTGGGCGGGTGTCGGCCACGGCCCCTTCGCCGGAAGACCCCGCCGTGCCCGGGCTTGCCAACGACGGTAGCTGCGTTCAGGGATGCCCAACAGGCTCGTGAACCTCGCGGTGGGCATCCCCGCCTCAGCGCGGATCATCTCGAGGTCCTCGAGGGCCCAGGCTGCACGTGCGCCTCGCCGAGGGCGGCCCGAAGCTCCCTGATCTCCGCGAGCAATTCGCGTTCATGTGGATCGCTGATGCCGCTTCGGCCGCCCTCGGCGAGGCCATCCTTCGCCCCCGACAAGAACTGCCCCTTCCAACGGCTCACCGACTGCTCCGAAACCTTCCCGTGTCGAGCAGCCTGAGCGATCGTCATCTCACCGAAATCACCGACGACACAAGCCTAAGCTTGTCGTCGGTCGCTATCACTGGCGGTCGTCCCATCTGATTGCTCCCTTCTCAGGAGCCCGACTCTACGACCCTGCCACGTTTCTTGAAGCGGGACAAGGACCACTCAACGGGTCCCTCTCAAACGTCCCGGGCCGACCGGCTAAGCACGGTTTGCCCTCCCGACGTCATAGTTGATAGACATGTCAACGGACCCACCGAAACGAGCCGACACGGCCACTCGTATCGAGGCCGCGTACCGCCGCGACTTCGCGCGATTCCTCAGCGTCGCCACAGCGATCACTGGCGACCTCGAGGAAGGTGCCGACGCCGTGCAGGAGGCTTTCGCTAGAGCCCTGATTAAGGCTAGCAAGCTCCGTCGCCCAGCAGCCCTCGACGGTTGGCTGTGGCGGATCATCGTCAACACGGCGCGCGATCACCGCCGTACCGTTCGCCGGCGGACAGCCCTCGTTGAGGCGCTTGCCCATGAGCGGCCCGAAACCGAGGGCCACTCCCTCGAGGCTAACTGGGCCCCTCCGGAACTCGCTCGCCTAACGGAGAGGCAGCGCTCCGTGATCTTCCTTACTACTACGCAGATCTCGACCACGCCACAATCGCTCGCACACTGGGGGTCCGTTGGGGGACCGTGTCCGCCACCCTCGTTCAAGCGCGCGATGCGATACGAGCAAACATGGAGGCACGAGTCGACTATAGAGCGGTCGAACACAGCATCCGCGCGATGCGCCCTACGGCGGCGAGAAGTGACGACTGGAGCGATGTGGAACGGCGTGCTGAGCGGATGGCTGAGGAGACACGCCGCGCGCGACCAGCTCTCAAGTACGTCGGTGTGACCACTGCCGCCTCCGCGTTTGGGCTCGTCATCGCAGCGTTGATTCTTCAAGCGCCACAGAGTGGCAATACGCCGGAGATCTCGCTCGTTCTGCGACTGCCCCGACCGTGTCGACGCCATCAACGTCGGCTGGTTGCCCCCTGCTTCCATCCGCGGACAACGTCGACCTAGAGGCCGTTCTCGACGCAACGACCGTTACCCAAGATGTGAGAAGCTTGTCAGCGACGCTTACGATCCGCAATCGAGGCGGTGCGCTTGCCACGGATGAGTTCGATGGGCCAGCGTTGCTCTATATCACGGCACCCGAACCGACACGGTGGTTGCGACGCCAACGGCGCTCCCAATCGCTGGTGTAGGCCTCCGGCTAAACCTCGCTCCGGGCGCAACGGCAACTATGGCCGCCGTTGGAGCGAGAATCCTATGCGCGGAGGGCACTACCACTCTCGTAGCCGGCAACTACGATGTAACTGCGGTGCTCACCGATCAACGGGGCCGAGTTACTCGGTCGAACTCGGTGCGGGTAGAGATCCGGTGAGCCGGTGAGGCAGCACGCCGACTTCCGCCACGGTCAGCCGTTCGGATCGAAGGCTGGTGTCAGTCGGAAGGCCTCGCCTGTTGAGGCGGCTCGGTAAGTCACGCGTAAGGCCCTCTCGATAGGTAAGGGTAGCTGACCGGCCGGTCAGCACTCCGGCCCCCACTTGGAGTTGCTTCGCTTTGATGGACCCTTTGATCTGACCACCGAAACGACCTAAGCCCAGCCCCCCGGACACGACGGCCATGGAAGCCGCTGGTTTGGGAGGCTGGCTCACGTGCTGATTCGCTTGACGTGGTTCCGTACTCGCTATCCGAGAGTCACGGTGGCGTCCAGAGGGCCTGTATGCGGGTCCATGGTTCACAGAACACCAGCGTACCGTTCCCAGCGATGACGATCCGCCCGGTCTTACCCCCGCGCTGTTCACTCCATGAAGGGCTCGCCGAGTCACCCCCGGGGACGTCCGTCGTAAGAGATGTCAGGCCCGCATAGCAGTGAACGCCGCCGAACGCCGCACCATAGTCAATGCACGGGGCGGGAGAGTGACTCGCCGAGTTGAGTGCATGTCCGATCGTGCCACTACGTCCGCTCGTAAAGTATGTGCCGGCCGCTGTCGCGTTTGCACCGGGGCCCGTCTGCGCCGCCCACGTTCCGGTGGTGCTGCTGCCTTGGTAGATCCGGGCGGCTGAGTTGTTGGTGATCAGTGCTTGGTCCCAGGTATTGGCTTGCTGGAGGCTGTTGTTGGTGATTACCCCGAACGCGTTAGCGCCATTGCCGCTGCGCCACTGGGTATTGACCGCTCCGCAATGGCCTGCGGTCACCATTCGCTGCCCGACACCCGGGATGGTGACGACGATTCCCACTGAGCAGAATTCCGTTCCACCCGGGACCGCGCGAGAGATCGCGGCCCCACCGTAGTGCGGTGCCGTGTCGTTATTTCGGGTGTTTGCACGGCCGCGCGGCCCTGCGTTCTCGATGACCTCCACCGCCTCAGGGAACCGTGCCCTCAGGACCGCAACGTCCTCCGGTGGAGCGTCGGTCATAAGGATGAGGCGACCCGTCTCCAAATTAAAGTTTGTCGCGTAGGCATACTTCGCCTGGTTTGGGCCCATACCGGGATCCCTTGCAAGGCGCTCAATCGTGTTGATGAGCGTTTGATAGCGACCGGTTGGTAGCGGGAGTGAGCGGCGCAGGAGGTTTCCGTGCGGAGCCTGCGTCGGTTTGATCTTCTCACTTCCAAAGAGAGCTACGGGTCGCCCGAGCTTTTGATCGACTTGAACCGTGATCGCGCCAGAGGCCCTAGACTCCTCAAGATCCCGGGCAGCGGCGGCTTCCTCGGCATCCGACGGGGACATGGGACCTGGAGGCCAGGAGGCGGCCCCGAGGCTTATCGTCGGACCGAAGGACAGTGCCGCGACGAGGACCGCCAGCAGCCATACTCGCCCTGGCAGGCGACGGCGTGAAGCGACTCCAAGAACCTCATTGGTCTCGGGAACGAGCCCGAATGCAGACATTGGAACCACCCTTTCTAGACTTTTACCAGCCCTATCGGTCTAGCCCACCGCTGGCCCAGCAATCTAGCTGATATGGAGCGTTGTTTGTCAAGGGGCATGCCGAGAAGGCCCGCGTGAGCGGGCCTTTCGGTGGGCGGGCAGAGCGCGGCGGGGCTTGCGTCGACGGTCGCGGTCAGACTGATATGCGCGGGTTGGTTACCGCATGACCGGGTGTTCGGCGGGGACGGTGCGCTCTCTAGAGTCGAGCGTGGCCCGGGGGCTGCTCATAGCTGTATCGCGCGTCGTCCCTCGCGGCGTCCTGCCGGCCGGCCGACGCGCTCTGCTCGCCCTTCTCGGCATAGGTTGTGGTTAGTCGTCCATCACGGCGAGGCTCCAGCAGAACCCGGCGAGCTCCCGCGCGACAGCCACCGCGACCACCGATAAGCGCACCCCGCGGTGTTTCTCAAAGTGTCGCCACCGTTGGTGCAGTCGCCGTCCGGCCTGACTCCGCCCGGGCCCGACTTCGGGTCGCTGACCGGCGCGTCGGCGTTCCAACTCGAGGCTGGCGTGGTGGGGTTTGCGGTGGTGCCACGCCGATTCGACGAGGAGCCTGCGGGCGTGGCTGTTGCCGGCTTTGGTGATCGGCCCGCCCGTGTGCCTCTGGCCGGACTGGTGCTCGGACGGCTCACGACTGCGCGCGACACGAACGACATCGTCGCGGAATTCCTGCGGATAGGGCTTTGGCATGGTGTACATCCTCCCCTGGCCAACCCCCACGGGGCAAGCCAGATCAAGTGACACCTACCCGTGCAGCAGACCCGTCTCGAAGATCAAAGGCTGGCTTGGTCCCCTCAAGGACATCGACGATCAGTTGGGTTATTCGCGGTTCTTCAATGCTCCCCGCGACATAAGAGATGCGGTTGCCGTCACTCTTTTCAATCTCCGCATGGACAATCTGGTCGGCATCACAGACCACCGCGAGATTGGGGTTATGAGTCACGAGCACTATCTGGCGCACTGCTTTGGCATACCGAATCGCGGGCACGAGGAATGCCGTGATCGTCTCGTTGTCGAGGTTTTCCTCGGGTTGGTCGATGATCAGGGGGCCATCCCTGCGATCTATGCATAGGTAGAACACCAACAGTAGTGTCCCGCGCTCACCTGGTGATAACTTGTCCAGTGGCTTGCCTCGCCAGAGCAGTGCAAACTCTGGGCGTAGGTAACTCAGACCGAACACGTGATTCAAGAACTGTTCCGGCTCGTACTCCTTTCGGAGCTGCTCAGCCAGCGTCGTGTCGACCGCCGTCGTGCCGTCTCGGAGGTCTTGTGTGACATGACTCATGAGCTCGGTGAGGAACGCGCTCAGCTCAGCCACGGAAGCGAAGGAATGGCGATCAATTAGTGCTTCAAGCCGCTCGCGACCCTCTTTGTCGCCCTGGAAGCTCCCCCGTCTCCCCTGGTGGATCATCTCCAGCAGCTGGTCTGCAAGGCTCCCGATCGACATCTCTGCGGAGAATGTCAGGGCGTCCATCTCTTGCGAAACAGGATGGCGGTCAATAAAGGCCTGCACCGGGGAATAGAGGCGCCGATACTCCGAGAGCAACTCTTCTTTAAGGCCGAAGATCTCTCCCATCAAGTCCGTCCGCGCAGATTCCAGCGCCTTCAGTCTCATCGGTAGCTCTTCGAGGTCGTGCAGTTGGGCTCGCCGACCGAGCAAGGACTCGGACTTTTCGCGGCTTCCAATCAGTTCTGCTTGACGCTTCTTCCAGGTCGCCGTCTGCTGAAGGTACTCTTGATGGCGTCTGGCCGGCGCGTCGAGCTGGAGGCGCAGTTCCAAGGCACGAGCTGACGCTGCCGCTCGCTGTGCGGTGTCAGATTCGGGGTTATCCGAGTCAAGCTTCGTGTTGAGATCCGCGATCTCCTGGGTCTCGGTTGTGACTGTGCGAGCAAGCTCCTGGGTATCAACTACAAGACGGACGATGGTCCTCGTGTCTACTCCGAGCAGCTCCGCATCCGAACTGCTCTCCTGATGGAAGTCTTCGAGCCTGAGCTCAAGGTTCGCGACTCTCTTCAGAAGCCGTTCCGCCGCTGTGCGACGCCGGCTCCGCTGGTCGAGAGCTGTCTGCGAAGCCAGGATGGCCGCATCGAGCTCTCCGATTGCCGTCACCACCTTCGCGAGCTCTTGTGCAGTCTCGGAGTCATCGTGGGCCGGATCGGCCTTCTGTGGAGGTGCCACTTCAAAAGGTTTGGCGGCCCGATGAGCCTTCAACGTCTCGCGCCTCTGGGCGTAGTCGGCTTCCAATACCTCCCGATGCGCCCGGGTGAGACGGGCCTCAAGTGCGAGGATGTCGTGATTCACATCTGCGAGCCGTGAGAGGAGCCGCGTGATCGCGGCATCGGTCTCCGACGTCCGATACTCGATAAGTTCGGGCAAGGTCTGCTGGCCCAGACGGTCCGAGGGCGCGACGTGCGAGAAAATCACGTCCTCAAGCTCATTGCGAAACGCGGCCACGGAGTCGGCGTCAGGCTCGGCGCACAGTTTCTCAAGGTAGCCCTGGGGTATGTATTTAACGCGTTCCGGACTTGCCTGATTGATGGAGGCTACCAACGACCGGCTCTCTCCTGGCCCAGATACCCACCGGAGAGTGCCCTGGAACATGGTCCCGAGGCCGCCCTTCGCACTGAGGAAGCGGTTTCTTGCGTAGGAACGAGAAGTGCGCACTTTGCCGACTATCGCCCAGCAGCCCGAGGATGTCTGCGAAGGCCGACTTCCCACTCCCCTTGCGGCCGATCACCGCGATAAGGCCATGGTTGAGTGGCACCTCTCCGGAGAACCACCGCTCGGTCGCGATAGCCTGGGGCGTCCGCTCCAGCGTGAGAGAGCTGAGGTAGCGCGTCGAATTCTCGGCTACGTGCCGAATGGAGGGAGGACGGTCACCGATAAAGACCCGTTCCGCGGGCTCGTGAAGAAGCTGCCTTAACCCCTGGAAGGTCGGATCGGCCTTGATCCAGAGCATGCGATCGAGCGCGGGTGCGAACAGCTCCACATAGGAATGGGCATCCGAACCGTGGATGCATGGCTTCCGGGTGCGGAACTCGATCTCGAAGTCTTTCACCGACGAGTGTTTCCGCCCGAGCGCCCATTCCCTCGTATTCGCGTTCGAGGAGAACAACATGTGGGCTTTTTGCACGAACAGCTTCCTGGTCTGATGGCCTTGACCATTCCAGGACACCGATGACAAATCCTCATCCGCCGGAACAACAAAGAGATACCGGCTTCTGAACCGGTCGGTCTCGAGCACCTTTGTCACGGCTTCGTGAGTGACGACCGCGTTCATCATCCCAATCACGAGATCGGACTGACCGCGGAACGCTTCGTGCTCGACCTTTAGACGCCTTCCGAGTTCTTCGAGGTTTGCCTTGGTGAGCGACCGCTCCTCGTCGAGGCCTCCCGGCCTCGATCGGTCGGTGAACTTCAGCTCCCGGAGAAGGTGCTCTTCGATTGTCTCGATCGACAGCTCGTCCGACAGAATCACATGGAAGTTCACCCGGGAGTCTTCATTGCCACTTGGCACGAGCTCGCGAGCTCTCAGCTCGATGTTGGGTAGAAAGAGAATTTCCCCCGCAGCGGCAGCGACCTCCTCTCCGACCAACTTGACCAATCGGTCATCGTCTGCGAGGAGGGCCCTGAGTTCTGCGTAACCAGGTACCCGAAGTAGTCCGTGACGCCGACGACTGCGATTTCCTCCGCCACAGCCCGTTCCAGAAGCTGCCGGGCATAGCTATCGAAATCGTCGCCAAAGCCGTTGTTCAGCGCTGAGCTGGGTGTGTGGAGATGGAGATCCCACCGCCGCCACTCCGAGCCTCTCGGATATCGGATCGTCTGGCTCATCCGTCGCCAGAATACTGTGCCCATTAGCCTCCGGAGGAAGCGGACCGCCCTCCGGGACGATCGTTCTTCTGAGAGGTCATCGGACGAGCAGCGCAAATGGAGACACATATGCACCTGATGCCATAGGCTGTCTCACCATGCTCAGCGTCGCGAAGCTGACGCCGGGCCAGGAGGCCTACTACGAGCGCTCCGTCGCGCAGGGGCTCGACGACTACTACGCCGGCCGCGGCGAGTCGCCCGGCGTCTGGGCGGGCCGCGGTGCGCGCGAGCTCGAGCTCGAAGGCGTCGTCGACGAGGGCGAGCTCGGCAGGCTGATCCCCGGGGTCGATCCCGCGACCGGAAGCGGCTCCGCGAGCACGCCAAGGCACGCACGATCACGGTCGAGCGGATCGACCCGCTCACCGGCGAGCGCCGCACCGAGCAGCGGAGCTCGCCCGTCGCCGGCTTCGACCTCGTCTTCTCGGCGCCGAAGAGCGTCAGCCTGCTGCACGCGCTCGGCGACGAAGACACCCGGCGCGCGGTCAACCAGGCCCACGTGTCGGCCTGGCAGGCGGCGCTCGCCTACCTCGAGGACGAGGCCTGCGTCACCCGCCGCGGCAAGGCCGGCGTCGTCCGCGAGCACGCGGGCGGCTTCGTCGCCGCCGCCTACCAGCACCGCACGAGCAGGGCGCAGGACCCGCACCTGCACACCCACGTGATCGTCGCGAACATGGCCCAAGCCCCGACGGCAATGGCGGGCGCTCGACGGCGAGGCGATCCTGCGCGGCTACCGCCTCGCCGCCGGCTGACGCGGGGCGCGTCGTCGGCTTCACGGTGGACCACACTCAGCTGTCGACTGCCGCTCTCCGGCCGACCGAAACGAGCCATGACCACCCAAACGTTGGCGCCCATGAGGGCCTCTCGACCAAAGACTGCTGAGAGGCCCGCAGGGACACCGTTGTCGTGCTCGCTCGTTTTTGTGTACCGACCGCCCGCTGTCAGGGCTGGGACATCATCATGTGCAGGACGGGTTCGAACCAGCGCGTCTTCTCTTCCTCGACAGGCGGGAGGGGGACGTGCTCGTCAGAAGCGACCAGTTGCCCGACCTTTCCGACGACGCTCGGTAGGTACGTGCGCCGCTCGGGGACCTCGTCCGAGTTCGGACCTCCAGGGCGGTGCCACGCGACGACTTGAGGGACTCCGTCGATGATCTCCAAACACCAGATCAGGTTCTCGAAGCGCCCGGCCGCGCCGCTGTTGAGATAACGGTCCGCCTGCTGCGATGTCTCAGGGATCGACGATTTGCGCCGTGGTTCGTGCGAGTGGCCCAAGACCAGGTACGGCACGTTCGCGCCAAACACACTCGTGAGCTGATCGTTGATGAAGACCTCATCGAGATGGCGGAACTTGAACCACCGCTGGCCGCAGAACACTTCGCTCAGGATCGCTTCCCCGGCATCGTCGTTGCGGAAGTACTCCCATGAGATGTTGTGCTTGAAGATGGACTCCCAGAAGCCCGGCTTCGACATCTCATCGGCAAGGCTGGCGGCCATGCCGTCGATGCCACCAAGGGCGTCGAGAATGAAGGCCAGCACCGCGTCCGGGGATGGGATCAGAAGACCGAGCCATGTGGAGAGGTCCGTCTCGACGACATCACCCAAGCTGAAGCTGTACGGCTCGGCGTCGTCAGTCACGAGGGTGTTGTTGAAGGCCTCGCCCCCGTTGGCCCATCGCTGCACACCGTCGACGCCGTCCCCACCGCCACACCCAGTCGGCTCCCTCGTAAGCCCAGGCGAGGCACTCCGAGAGCGGCTCCCCGATGCGGCGGCGGTACCCCGGCGTGGTGGCCGTATCGAAGTGGTGGCCATGGCAGACCACGAAGGCGGGATCCGTTGCGTCTTCGGGCTCGATGATGAGGACGTCGTACACCTGCTCAAGCTTGGGATACACCGAACGGAGTAGGCCAAGGAAGCGAGGATCCTGGAGGTCTTGGTCATGGTTGCCGGCAATCCGGATGTAGCGGTCCTGATCGACGAACTGCGTGTTGATCTGTTCGTACAGTGCCCGGTAATTCGCGATCACCTGAGAGAGCTGCACGAGGCGCCACTGGGTGCGTGACGCGTCCAGTGCATCCCACCCCGGGTCGTTGATGTCCATCGTGTCCCGCACCTGGTCTTGCAGTGCAAGCTGGCCGAACGGTGTCGGCAACATCGGTTCGTGAATGAGAAGCTCCTCCACATCACCGTTCTCGACGAGCGTGAAGCCGGTGTCCGCGTACTCGGTGAGGATTTCGCGTAGAGCGCATCGTTCCCGGAGGTGCGAAAGAAGTCCTGGCGACTCCCGGCGAAGGCCATGTGGTGGTCGGAGAAGATCACGAAGCGATCGCTTCCCGACACGCGGTTGACATGCCGGTATCCCACCTGTGAGTACTCGGTCTTCGCGTCGTTGACGATCGCAGCCAGCCGGGCAAAGGCTTCTTTCACCTCCGAATCGATCGCGCCCGAGCCATCGGACGTGTGCTCGGCGTCGTGTAGCTCCCGTGCCGGGATCGACAACTCCCACCACAGATCGAAGATCGAGAACTCGGCGGACCTGAGTCCGAAGTTCGAGGCCGAAGCTTTGGCCAGAAGGCGCGTGGGGTTCTTCCAGTCGGCCTTCTTTGCTTCCAGCACCGCGGGGTTGAGCAGGTCTCCGACCTGTGGAGTGAACGGTCCCAACGCGGCCACAGAGGAACTCGTTGAGATTGCCACGCTTATCTCCCTTGCCTGGTGGCGTTGATTAGATCGTGACGAGGGACAGGATGCTGAGCGGAGGGTTCGGGTCCTGGCTCACTCCGTTGAGCAAGGGGTTCCGGTACCTCAGGCTGACCTTGTGTCGATCGATCCAGCACGCCAGCAGCATCGAAACCAGGGCGTTGTAGTTGGGCGCCGTCAGCGCAAGGAAGTAGCGCTGCTGCTCGATGCCGAATTGGACGGTGCATCCCTCGGCGCTCACCGTGAACCACCCGAGGTAATCGAAGCCGGTGGTGTTATCGAGGTCCGCCTCATTCGGGGTGAGCGTCCCTGAACCACTCGGGAAGCCGGTGACAGGGGGTGTCGTCGTCGGGGTGGTCTGGGTCCGCCGGTGGTTGAGCGGCCTGAGTGGACCCCGGGCTTTGCGAGGTGATTGCTTGACGGCGGGCATTGTTTCGCTCCTTCTCCGTGTTTGGGAATTGCGTCGCATGGGTAGCCTGGCTTGCTGAGTCGCCCAAGGCCAGGCCTCTTCGGTCTCGCCGGGTACCTCGCGGCGTGGTTGCCGCGTGTAGTGAATGACGCCGTCGCCGGCTGATCTCATTCCCAGGGGGCCTGTGTTGGGGACGAGCTGGGCTCCAGGCGAGCCGCACGGCGATCCTGATCGACGAACCCAACCTGCTGCCGAGCGTCGGCGGAGTGTTCGCCTCCCCGAGATCACCGAACGCCTCGGGGCCATCGCGCATCGGCAGACCGCGCGCAGATCGACGTGATCCAGCACGACCTGCTCGAAGCCGTCCACGACGGGACCCGCTCGACACCTCTCGCACGCCGTCAAAACTGGACGACTCATCGTCGCGGCCGCCCTGGTCGTCGACTGTTGGCGACACGCGGAGCGCGACCTGGCCGGCAACTTGATCATCGCCCTGCGACGAGCCGACGTCACGGACCTGGACACCGCGGGTCCCGAAGAACACCCACTTTCGCGGCCCCGACCGACTCGTTGTTGGCCACACCGAACTGGCCGAGGGCGTCCGAATTCTCTGCCTGGCGCAACGACCGCGCCCTAGCGGCACAGGCGACGATCCTCGACATCGACGGGCAGGCGCGGACGATCACAATCCGAACCGACCGGGACGACACGTTCACGCTGCCACGGAGATGCCTGAACGCGGCCACGTGCAACCCGGCTAAGCGATGACGGCTCACTCGTCGCAGAGCCTGACAGTAGAACGCGCCTTCGTCCTCGCTCCCGAACTCTCCGAGCAACGCGAGTGGGATACGTGGCCCTCCCGCGCCCGCCGCGCCCCCGCATCTACGTCACCGAGGGCGCGCTCGAGATCGAGACCCACGCCCCCGGTCGAGACCGCCCGGGCGGCCTAAACCGCCTTGGCGCGGGCGTTGGCCAGACCAGCCGCCCGCCCACTGGCGCACACCGTCGACCGAGAACGGTCGATCGGGCTCCAGCTGTAGGCGAACGGGCGACTCCAGCTCCGATCCATTGGCTATGGCACCGTCTGGATCTCCTTGGGGTACGAGAAGCGGCGGAGTGCCGCGGTGCGCGCCTCGACGTATCGGACCATCCAGGGATGTTCATATCGTCGAAACCGACGTCCGGATCCCGCTCCGGACCGCCCCGTCGAGAGGCGGCGCCCCACTTCATCGGCGGCCCGCGATCTGCGGGAGGCTGGGTATGTTCGAGACCTGTTGCGTTGCCATCATCGCGCTCCTCACCTCAATCCGGTTGGACACGATCATCGTCGCCCACGCACCCTTCGATAACCTTGGCTCGTCCCTATTGCGACGTTGGCAAGGAGACCGTTGGCAACCAGGATCCAGCTCTGCGGGAAGGTCGTACTAGAATCGACGGCCAGCGACTGGAAGGGCGCCTGCCGGGCAGCAGGGCTTCTTGGTGTTCGCGTACCTTGCCGCCAACCGGCGACGGATTGTCGGGCGGCGTGAGCTGACGGAGGTGTTATGGCCGTTCGAGCCACCGGCAGATCCCGAGGCTGCGCTCACGTCGTACTCTCAAAGCTGCGCTCCGGGCTCGGGGCCGCTTCGATCGAGGGACGATCCGAGCTGCGACTGTCGCTTGCGGACGCATGGATCGACCTGGAGGCAGCCCCGAGGCGATCCACCGCGCCGAGGGCTGCGTCGCCCGACACGACTGGACAGCGGCTTGGGCGCCTGCCCGGGTCGCACTGCACATCGCCCAGCGGGGCTTCCTCCCCGGTCACGACTCGCCCTGGGTTGTCGAGCGGCGGCGAGTCCTCGAGGAGCTTCAGTTGCGGGCGCTTCGCTGCGTCTGTGAGAGCGGCTTGGGACTTGGCGTCGCGGAATTCGGATCGACCGAACGCGCAGCGCGGGCGCTGGTTTCCCTCTCGCCGTTTCGCGAAACGGGCTACCAGCTCCTGATGCGGGCCCTGATTGCCCAGGGTGACGTCTCCGAGGCGCTCGCACCTACGAGGGACTGAGGACGCTGTTGCGCGAGGAACTCGGTACCACGCGGCGGCGGAGGTTCAGACGCTCTACCAGGAGCTCCTACGCAGGACGGCGGACCTAAGCGATACCCGCCCAGGCCACGACAACCTCCCGGAAATGTCCTTGTGATTCGCTTACATCACCAATCGAGAGGAGGTTGTCATGCCGAAGGTCATCAACTGTGAGTGCGGGCTCGTGTGCACCGGCGAGACCGAAGAGGAACTACTCACCAACGCCGAGCAACACGTCCGCGAGCAACACCCGGAGCTCGTCGGGAAGATCTCCCGAGACGATCTTCTGGCCATGGCCGAGACCGTCTGACGACGGTGATCGCGTGCGAACGCGACGGGCCCGTCGCGACATCGTGCTGAACAGACCCGACCGCCGGAATGCTCTGTCGCTGGGGCTCATCGAGGAGCTGACCGAGACGATCGACAGGTCGGCGGGGATGCGGCGATTCGGATCGTCGTGCTCGGCGCACGTGGATCGGCGTTCTGTGCCGGGCACGACCTCGCGGAGATGCGGGGGAAGGACGAGGCGTTCTTCCAGCGCCTCTACGGAACATGCACGGAGATGATGCTCAAGCTCCACCGGTTGAGCCAACCGGTGATCGCCCGCGTCCAGGGCATGGCCAGTGCAGGCGGATGTCATCTGGTCGCAGCATGCGATCTGGTAGTCGCATCGGAGCAGGCGCGGTTCGCCGTCCCGGGTCCGCGCATCGGGATACCCGGTACGACCGCAATGGTCGAAGTCGCACGAGCAGTCGGAACACGACGAGCCATGGAACTACTGCTCACCGGCGATCCGATCGACGCCCACGAGGCCAAGGAGTGGGGTCTCGTCAACCGGATTGTTCCGGCGGACCTTCTGGATGACCACACCGCGGCGCTCGCGAAACAGATCTCCCTCGGCAACAAACAGGTGGTCGCAGACGCAAAGCGGACGCTCTACGGAGCGGTCGCTGGGGATCGCGAATCGGCGTACGAACATGCCCGCGATGTGATGGCACACAGCTCCGCCGCCCCCGATGCCCAGGAGGGCATCGCCGCCTTCCTCGAAAAACGCAACCGATCTGGCCCTCCGAGGCACCGCCGGAACGATCAAACTGATGGTCCAGGTGCGACGAGAGCGAGGAGTATTCGACTACTGACTTTGCAACCCCCCGTGGGGTAACAAAGTCTGCAATGATGTGGTTATGCCCGAGACCACCGGTGCCCTCCTCGACCGACTCGAAGCCGCCCTGCGCGAGCAAGACGGGTTTGTCACGACCCATCAGGCGGAGCGACTTGGCGTGCGCCGCTCCAAGCTGACCGCACTCGTACGAAGCGGCGACCTTCAACCGGCCATGCGCTCTGTCTACGTCCTCGCCAAGCGCAAGCCGATGCCGCGCGTCGATGAGCGCACCTATGCCGCCTGGCTCGCGCTCGACGGTCAACGCCTTCCATGGGAGCGCGACGAACCCGTCGTGGTGCTCTCCCACGCCCCCGCCGCCCGCCTCCACGGGCTCGGGACGCTCCCCAACGACGTCGTCGAGATGACAAGCGCGACGAGACGCACCACGACGCTCCCGGCGATCCGCATCCACATCGCACCGCTCGACGCGAGCGACTGGCAGTGGGCGATGGAACGCCGGGATCATGGTCACCCACGCCGGCGCGGACGATCGCCGACCTCGCGGTCTCACCAATCGAGCGCGGCTACGTGCTCGACGCGCTCGACGACGCAATCGAGCGGCGGACGGCCACACGAGAAGCGGTGCTCGCCGCGACCGCCCGACGATCGCCCCGGCGGGTCGCCAACATCACGCGACTTCTCGCTCGCGCGTGACGCTTCCAGATCCGGTCCGACTCGAGCAGAGCGTGCGCTTCTTCAGAATCGAACGACTCGCAAGACGAGCGTGCCGGCGGTGACCGGACGGTCCGCCACGAGTGGATCGTCCGACTTCACGTGAACTCGCCTACCGCCGACTCCTCGCCAGGCTCGCTGCCGCGCAACCGGGCGGATGGTTCCTGAAGGGTGGCCTCGCCCTCCAGTTCCGGCTCGACCCGAACCGTTGCACGCTCGATATCGATATCGGCCTGCTCGGTGGACTCGACAACGGCCGAGGCCGAAGCGGCATTGCGCAAGGCCGTCGCGCTCGACCTGGGCGACCGCTTCGCATTCGAGGTCGGCCAGCCACGCCAGTCCAGTGAGGACCACGCGCTGACGGTGCCAATCACCGCCTACATCGGAGCGCAGCGCTTCGAACAGTTCCGCGTCGACCCGACCCCACCGCGCGGCGACACACCGACCGAGACCGCCACGTTCACCTTCGTGGCACTCGGCATCCCCGAACTTGACGAGCACTCGCCCATCGCGGTCATCGCGCTGTCCCAGCAGATCGCGGAGAAGGTGTGCGCGATCTTCGAACGTCGGGGCGACGCGTACTCCTCGCGAGCGCGCGACCTCGCCGACATCGCATCAATCGCACTCCAGGTGGACGGCATCGGCTGCCCTGATCGCGGCGCTTAATCACGAGGTGCATCGTCGACCTGACACGATCCGGAAGGCCTGCCTACCGCCTTCAGCCTCGCGGCCGACCAGTCCAACGAATGGCAGCGGAGGTGGAGCACCTTGATTCCGGCAGCCGCCCGTCGACTTCGACCAGGCGCTCCAGATGGTTGCACGGTTCCTCGATCCAGTCCTCGGTGGAGAAGCCAGGGGCAAGCGGTGGTCTCGTCCAAGCGGTCGTGGAGCAGCTTCGACTGATCTCGGTCTGGCGCCGTCAATCTCAACGCCTTCCTGGCCTACGCAAGACGAGATCTGGGCACGACCCGGGGGTCGCCGTCGCGGCGGCGCCAGGGAGGCCCGATGCCATCCGTCGGTATCAAGCCGAAGTTCGTCCCCCCCGGCTCAGGATCCGTTGAGATCCCCGGCTCGGAGGATCGCGCGGACGAGGCGAACTCGGAGTCGAACCGCATCAGATCGAACTGGCGCTGACGCATCCTGACGAACTCGTCGTACCCGCCCCGGCTGACCGTGGTCCAATCAACCTCAGTTGACATTTCCGCTCGCTTTCCGACACGTATTCAACCGGGGCGACCGCCGCCGGTCCTTGGGTGCTCGACGGCCAAAGCAGTACCCAGAGCTCGTCACAGTGATGTCACGAATGTCCGGCAACCAACTCCGTGAGACAATTACCTGCAAGGATCCAGATGCTTCCTTCTCGGCTCCCCATTCTCCGCGACCGACTCTCCATGGCACCACACGGCGTTCTTCGCACCCGCCTCCTCCCGCCTCGACCGCCACCTGACGGGATTCTCCGACTGGCACTCATCCAGTCCGTGCTCAAGGGCCTCGAGGGGCGCCTGGTGGCCGTCGTCGCCGGCGCCGGCTATGGCAAGACGACACTGCTCGCCCAAGCGCAATTGAACTCGGATACGCCGTGGGCCTGGGGCTCGTGCGACGCACGACCGGCGACGTGCAGTTGTTCATGGCACACATCGTCGCCGGCATCGCCCGGCTGTTCCCAGGATTCGGTGCCGAGATGACGCTGTCCGGTAACTCGGACGAGATCATCGATGCGATCGCGAACGAGGTCACCGAGACGATCTCGGACGAGTTCGTGATCGCGCTCGATGACGTTCATCTACTCCCGCCGGTCACGCAGTCTTCGCTGGCTCCCCTTCTCGAACGACTCCCCGCAAACGTCCACTTCGTGTTGTCCGGCCGCACACCGCTGCCGGTTCCATTGTCACGTCTGCGGGCCGCGCGAGCACTCGACCTGGGGGAGGATCAACTCGCCCTCGACCACACCGAGATGCGAGACCTCGCGCGAGCCCTCGACCTCGACCTTGGCGATGAGGAACTCGACACCCTGTTCAAGAGAACGGAGGGGTGGGTGGCGGGCGTGATCCTCGCCTCGCAGTACGGCGGGAAGACCGTCCACGGATCGGTGACCAGTGTGCAGTTCGACTTCCTCGCCGAGGAGGTGTACTCCCGCCAGTCCGAAACGGTCCAGGCGTTTCTTCTCGAGACATCGATTCTCGGACGGTTCTCGCCCGACCTCGCAGCCGAAGTCACGGGACGGCGCGATGCACGCGAAATAGTTCGAAACCTGGTCGCCGAACACCTCTTTACGTCCCCCCTCGACGACCCCGGCGAATGGTACCGCTATCACCACCTCTTCCAGGAGTTCCTCAGCTCCCGCCTCAATACTGACGCCGACCGAGCCCGAGAATGCCACCGGCGAGCCGCCCGGTTCTGGGAATCCGTTGGCGAACCGACCGAGGCCGTGCCCCACCTCCTCGAGGCCGGGGACCTGAACGAGGCCATCGCACTCCTGGAGCCGATCGCGGAAGCGATGGCGCTCACGCCGCAGGCCGAATCGCTTGCTGACTGGCTTGACCAGATTCCCGGCGATCAGTGGTCGAACCGTCCAGGTTTGATCCTCGCCCAGGCCGCGCTCAACCTCACCAAGGCGCGCCACGAGGAGTCCTTTGCGGACTTCGAACGGGCGATTGGCGAGCTCTTGGATCGCGGGCAGGACGATGCAGCCGCGGCAACGCTCTGTCGCCTCCAAGAGGCGATGCTGGCAGCGGGCACGCGGCCGGCAAGGCGCGCCGCCGCCGGGGAGCTGCACCGCGACCGCATCGACCCGCATGCACCGCTTCTTCCTGGAGCACGCATCTTGCTCGCAACCGCCTACGGGTACGGCAGCCGGTTCAGCGCGGCACAAGCCGAACTGGACGCCGCGTTGGCGCTCCCCGCGGCCAAGGCCTCGCCGGTCCTGACGCTCTATGCCGAAATCGCAAGGGCCTTCTACGTCGTCTTCTGGACCGAGGGCCCGCACGCGGCCTTGGACACGATTGCCGCTGCGCTGGACGAACTCGAAGCCCGTCACGACGACGATCGCCTTGCCTTTCGGGTCTTCGCTCGCATGTTGCAGCTGTACATCCTTCTCGACCTGGGCCGATACGAGGAGTGCTTGGAGGGTCTCGAGCAATCCCTCAACGAGTTCCGCGCCGTCGGGATCAGGCGAACGATCGAGCGCTCCTATCGCTGGGTGCGATCCGAAGCGCTGGTCGGACTGGGCAGGTTCGATGAACTCGCGGCGGAATACGCTCAGCCTCCACGAGCCGCCGATCCACGCAACGCGACCTCGTACAGCTATCGGTATCGAGCACCGGCCGCGCGCCTCGCCGCCCAGCGCGGCGACCTCGCCGAAGTCCGCTCGCAGCTCGCGTCTGCACGCGTCGAGATGGAATCGTTCGGCGTCGCCTCGGACCACCCCCGATTCCTCACCGAGTTCGCCCTTGCGGCGCACGACGTCGGCCTTTCCGATCTCTCGATTCCGCTTGCACGCGATGCAATCACGCAAAGCGACGCGCTTGGCTCCAGCTGGCAGCGCGCCCATTCCGAGATGATCGGGGCATTCGTCTGCCATGGCGACGAAGCCGATCGCCACCTCACGCGGGCTTTGACACTCACCGCCGAGCACAACAGCCTCACCGAACTCTGGACGCGACGCGAACGCTTCGTCGCCCCGCAGCTCCTGGGCCGAGCGATGGCGCAGCACCTCGGATCACCAGGTGTGGTCGAACGCCTTCTCGCCGCGTGCGGAGGTATGGCAGTCGCGAACCAGTTGGCCTCCCTCGGCGATGGCGACCCCTTACTGCGGGCCCGATTCGCCGATGTCGCCGGCGACACCAAGGACATCGACATCGCGATCGTCGACGGGCTCCTCCGGGACAAAGATCCGGCTGTGAGGGAGGCCGCCCGCCGAAGCTGGATCCGCCTCAAAGAGCGTCCTCGTGCGGCCATCGCGGTGGTGACGCTCGGCGCGTTTCGGGTGTCTCGCGATGGTCTCCCGCTTCCCCCATCTGCGTTTGTCCGGCAGAAGAGCCGCTCCCTGCTGGCGGCCCTTATCGCCAGCGATCGACCGATCCACCGCGAGACACTGTACGAATGGCTCTGGCCGGAACTTCCGCCCGACCGTGCTGCAGGGGCACTTCGAAGCACGCTCCACGATCTCCGTCGGGCGATCGAGCCAGAACTCGAGAGCGGAAGCCCCGCCTCGATCATCACCACGGACGGCGACCTTCTTCGACTATCGCTCGCCGCGGAGACAGCCTCGACGCCCGCGAGTTCACGTCCCTCGCTTCGGCGGGCGACGGGGGCATGAGCTTCGAACAACTCCGGGCCGCTGAAAATCTCTACCGGGGCCCGTTCCTGCCGGAGTGGGTCTTCGAGGACTGGGCGATCTCACGTCGTGTGGAGCTGGAGGAGCTGTTCAAGGTCACGGTTCATCGTCTTGCTCAAGGTCTCGCGACCGAAGGCAGACACGAGGAGGCCATCATCCGCTTCCGGCGGCTGCTCCGGATGGAACCCGAGCGCGAGGGATGGCACCGTGATCTCATGCTCGCCTATGCACACGCCGGCGAGCGCGCCCTCGCGCTCCGCCAGTACCACGCCTGCCGCGCGCGGCTGAGACGCGAGCAAGGAATCGAGCCAGGCGAGGAAACGCGTTTGCTCTACGAGAGGCTTCTGCGCGAAGAGCCGCTGTGACGTCGTTGTGACGGGCCTCGGAGATAGTCAACTCGACCAAGCCAAGTCAGAGTGAGCCGACCGAAAGGAGCACGGCGATGGAGTTCATGAACCTCGTTGGTAGCCGGCGGAGTATTCGTTGGTTCGAACCCGACGCGCCCGTCGAACCCCAGACCGTACAGCGCATCCTCGAAGCCGCCCGTATGACTGGCTGCCCCGGCAACCTTCAACCATGGCGGGCAATCGTCGTGCGCCAGAGCGAGATCGCGCCGGCAGATCGCGAACGACTACTCGACGCAGCGAACCGGCAGCGTCCCCACGAGCAAGCGCCGGTGTGGATCTACTGGTTCGGAAATGCGGCATCGGTCACCCCACAAGCGTTCCTTGCGCAGATCACGCTCGGCGTCGAATGGGGAATGCTCCCCAAAGCATCCGGTTGGGACGAAGACGCGGCACGACGAGCAATCGAGGATGGCGGACCCGCCCCTCGAGGGATGCCGCCCCTTCACCAAACCGTCCACGGCCTCCCTCCCGAGATGGCGGGCGTTGTCGCAAGCCAGGAGACCGTCGGAGCGATCACCACGGCAACGTACGCAGCGGTCAACGAAGGCCTCGCCACCTGCCTACATGTGCCGTGTTCCCCTGCGACCGCACCCGTGATCTACGAGATCCTCGGCGTGCCGCTCCACTTCGTGCCGGTCTGGTTGCAGCTCGTTGGCCACTCGGCCGAGTCGCGTGAGGCGGGCGGCCAACGCCCCAGAGAACCGTTCGAAGACCTCTTCGCCGCCGGCCGATGGGGCTCCCCGCTGCACCGCGACCCGCGGGTCGTTGAGGAACTCGAAGAAGAGGGGCTCCTCCAGCCGCCTGCCCCACTTCCGGGGCGAGAGGACGAACTCGACGCGCTGGCCGTGCGGTTCGGATACGCCAAGAAGTAAGCAGCCGTAAACAGCCTGCCCTACCCGGCGCCCGGTTCCTGGGATCGCCGGGTAGACGGCTTCCCGATCCAACTCAATTCCGAGGAGGTAACCATGGCAATTCCCAAGTTGGAGTCCGGATGGAACGCGCGCAGCGGAGGAGCGGTCGCCGATGCGTTCACGCCGGACGGTGTCCGCGTCGAGTACGCGCTTCCAGGAGCCCGGCTTGTTGGACGTGAAGCAATCACCACGCACACCCAGGCGTACATCGATGCGGTGCCGGACTGTGTGCTCGAGATCCGAGAGGTCTCGGAGAACTCCCCAGAGGAGATCACCGTGGAGTGGACCTTCCGCGGCACGCACACGCGAGATCTCCCGGGCCTGCCGGCACGGGGCGAGGAGGTGGCCCTCGACGGCGTCAGTGTCTGCCAGATGGACGGCGACCTCATCCGCGAAGAGCGCGTGTACTGGGACGCGGCCACGCTTCTCGCGGGCGCTGGCGTTCTGGGCTGAAACCTGCGATGACCCGACCCGACGCCGCGGGTCGGAGTCATCATCCGGCCATTCCGGCTGTTCACCTTCTGGCGAGACGACCCACCGCGCCAAGACGTCGAACCTCCCGAGCCCAGAGTGATTTCCACTCTCTCCGAGGGAGCACCGGGGGAGCACCGTTTCGCGATTCGGCGCATTTCCTCGCACCGGAAATGGCTTATCTAAGCCACTTTAACCCTGCAAATAGGCATAAACGGAGCGGCGTAGGAATCGAACCTACCGGGCGGGGGTGAACCCCTCCCCGCTCGTTTTGAAGACGAGTTGGGCCACCAGGCCCCGGCCACTCCACGTGACCGGCAGGGTAGCGGTTAGGCGGGTGGGGTCAGGGTGAAGACGACGCGGTCGATCAGCTGCCGTTGGATGCGCAGACGCCGATCGTGACCGAGGGCCGGCCGCCCGTCGGGACGACCTACGTCCGTGGGCGGAGCCCATCCAGCAGCGTTGTGAGCGCCAACGCAGGGGCGTCCGCACGTGCGACAACCCCTGACCCGACGGCCGCCCAAGCGCCGTAGACGAATATTCCGATGACCTCGGCGATCCAACGGCTCGGCAGGTCGGCGCGGATCACGCCGCTCGCCTGACCGCGCGCGACCAGTGCGACGATCGGAACGAGGTCCTCGGCCTCGGCGGCCTCGACGACCGGGTTCCCCGCCAGCTGTGGCTCCCGCAGCAAAAACGCGAAGCGGTCCCCCAGGGCGACAAGTTCGTGCACGACGCGACCAAGGGCAGCCACCGGGTCACCCTCCTCAATGCGAGCTGCGACGAATGCCGCACGGGTCGCCTCGGAGGCATCGACGGCAAGCGCTTCGATGAGGCTCGCGCGGTCGGCGTAGTGGCGATGGAGGGTCGTGCGACCGACTCCTGCGGCCTCCGCGATCGCACCGAGCGAGGCACCGGGATCGCGCGCCAACACGGTCGTTGCGGCATCCAGAATGGCACGACGTGTGCGGGTGACCGTGGGTGACGCGGTGGGGTTCACGGTTCCTCTGCTTGACGATTAATGGAACATGAGTGTACCATCGAAGTTATCGGTACTGCACAGTTCCATTATGGAGTAGACATGAACCAGGCCCCAACGAACGTCGCCCAGCCTCGCCACGGCTTGGTGGACGCCCTGCGCGGCATTGCGCTGCTGGGCATCCTCATCGTGAATCTCGAGTTCATCGCAAGCGCACCGTTCTTGGGGTGGGATGGCTCCGATGCGTGGTGGGATGTCGGCGCCAGATGGGTGGACATCACGTTCTTCCAGCTCAAGTCGTACCTGGTCTTCGCCCTGCTCTTCGGGTACGGCCTTGCGATCATGACCTCCAGAGACCCGGACGGCAAACTCGGCCGCCGCTACAGCAGGCGCATGGCGCTGCTCTTCGCCCTCGGCGCACTGCATGCCCTCTTCTTCTTCATCGGCGACATCCTTCTGAGCTACGCAATCATCGGCGCGCTGCTCTTTCCGGTCCGCAACTGGCCAACAAACAAGTTACTGCGCCTCGCCGGATGGCTGTTCGCCGCCGGTACCGCAATCGTGCTGTTGGTGGCGTTCGCAATTGCCACCCAGGGCGGCGTCGACGTCGATCCCACCCAGGCGGCGCGGACCGCCACCTATGCCGACGGGGGGTTCTGGGACGTCGTCGGGCAACGCCTCGAGGATTTGCCCGTGGCGCTGCTGGTGATCGTGGTCCTCAACTGGGCAAGCGTCGCCTCGGCTTTCTGTGTGGGCTTGGTGCTGGGCCGGAGTGACCTGCTCGCAAACCCGTCCCGGCACGTCGAGCGTGCGCGCCGAGTGATGCGCTGGGCTCTGCCGTTGGGCTTCGGGGCCTGCGGACTGGCCGGTGTTCTCACGCTGACATCCGACGAGCGCACCGGAGGCGTGGCACCGGCAATCGGGCTGTTGCTTCAGCACCTGGCGGCTCCCGTGGCGGTGGCGGGCTTTATCGCCGCGGCCATCGTGCTTGCCGGCACTCGCAGGTGGTGGGGACGTGTGCAGCACTGGGTCACACCGGGTGGTAGCTCCTCGCTGTCCATGTATCTCGGCGAGTCCGTCGTCGCCTCCGTGCTGTTTTGCGGCTACGGGTTGGGATGGGTCAATCAGGTTGGGCCCGCGCTCAGCCTGTTCATCGCGCTGGGAGTTTGGGGTGGTCTCGAGGTCGCCGCACGACTGTGGCGCCGCCGGTACCGTCAGGGCCCGGCCGAATGGATACTCCGCTCTGTCACCTACTGGCGGATTCAGCCATTGCGAAACCGCGAATCGTCACTGAGCCCGCGGCCCGAACCTGCCCCGCGCCACCGGAGCGACTCGAAGTCCTGATGCACGATTGTCTCGCATCCGGCACACCGTCACCTCCGATGACAGCGCCTCGCGCCACCGTACCCGACTCAGTTCTGCGCAACGGTGCGTTCCGGCTTCTGGTCGTCGCCGAGGGTCTCGCGTACACGATCGAGGCGCTTCTCGTCGTGCTGCTGACACTCATCGCCCTCGACGCCGGAGCCGCGGGAGCGACGGCCGTGCTCGTTGCCCAGGGCGTCCCGCGAGCGCTCTTGCTGCCCCTCGGCGGTGTGCTTTCTGACCGTTGGCGCGCCGCCCGCGTCGCGTCGGTCGCGGCGATCACCCGGGCTGTGATCCTCACGGGGTTCGCTGCGGTTGTCATCGGCTCGGGCACGCCCGGAGTCCTCGTCCTCATCGGCGTCGGAGCACTTCTGGGCGTGGTGGACGCGCTTGCATACCCCGCGTCGTTCGCCCTCGTCCCGGGCGTGGTGAAGCCCGACCAGCTCCCCTCAGCAAACAGTGTCATTGGAGGGATCGAGAGCCTTGGCGACCTCGCCGGGCCGGTCGCGGCAACCGGGCTCTACGCGTTCGTCGGCGCCGGAACCTCTCTGGCGGCGGTTGCGGCACTCGCGATCCTCTCGGCGAGTGCGTTTCTTGCGGTGTCGCGCACCGCGCCAATCACACCCGCTGGGGCAGCCGCATCGCCTCGAGCGCTCGCAGACGGGCTCCGCCACGCCTGGTCCGACAGCGAGCTGAGGCGGCTTCTGCTCGGGCTCGCGGCACTCAGCCTCCTCCTGGCCGGCCCGGTGTTGGTGGGCGGCGCACTGCTGGCGCAGGATCGCTTCGGTGACCGCGCGATGCTCGGGGTGATTCTGGCGGGATTCGGGGTCGGCTCGCTCGTCGGTCTGGTAGTCGCCCCCCGCCTCGCCCGCCTCGATTCCGGCCGGGTTCCGACGATCGGCGGAATCGCGATCGGCGTCGGCATGATCGGGATCGCGGTGGCATCAACCGTCTGGATTGCCGCCATGGCCGCCGCGGGAATGGCCGCCGTGGGGAGCGCGCTTGGCGTCGTGTTGATCTCGCGAGTGCAGGAGCGCACGCCGACCGCGTTACGTGGGCGGATCATGTCACTCGTCGCGTTCGCATCCCTTTCGTTGGATCCGCTGTCCTACGCGATCGCGGGCGGTCTGCTGCCGCTTGGCGCGACCGCTACGCTCGCGATCCCGGGTTTGGTTCTCGTGGGCTTGTCCCTGATCACTTGGCCGCAGCGGGTTCGCGACCGCACGTAGTGCCCGACGCCGGAATTCACGCATGGCACTCCGATGGCCGCCGCGGGAACGGACGTTCGCCGACCTGCATCTGCGTGATGGTTTGCTTCAGGCGCCCAGGCGCGAGGCAGAACTCGTTACGCGGGCGGGGTCAGGGCGAAGCGGAAGCGGTCGATGAGCTTGCCCGTCGAGTCGAAGGCGCGGACGCCAATCTTGTTCGGCGTGACCTCCACCATGAGGAAGTTGTGGACGGACTGGCAGGTGACGAGGCCCGCTGCCTTGCGTGAGCACGGATACAGGTTCGCGCCGCCGCCGCCGGTGGTCACGTAGGTGACGCCCTTGTAGGCGATCCGCTCGTACAGGTGGTTGTGGCCCTGCAACACGAGCTTCACCTTGTACTTGATGAACAGCGGCTCCCACAGCTCCTGCTGGGACACCTGCGGCGCGTGGAAACCCGCCGTGCGGGTGCCCTGGTGGTAGGCCACGATCACCGGGCGCACCTTCTCGCCGGCCAGCGTCCGCTTCAGGAACGCGAGCTGGCTGGAGTTTCTCGGCTGGTTCGCATCGAGGGCGATGATGCGTGCCGGACCCGCGATGAAGGTGTACCAGCGCGATGGGCTCTTCAGCAGGTCGCCGGTCGATGGGCCGGGGGCATCGTGGTTGCCCCACACCGCACGCCACCTGATGCCGGTGGTCCACAGGCACCTCTCCGGGGTTGGTGAAGGTGTTCTGAGTGGCGGTGCCCTGCGGGTAGAAATTGTCACCGGTCGTCAGGATGAACGCCGCCCGTGTACGGCCATTCTCGGTACACATGCGCTTGGTCAGGTTGGTTTGGGCCGTGGTGCCGGCGCCCCAATCGCCTTTGACCATGAATCGCACGCCCAGCGCGGAGCTTGGCGCCACGGCACCAAGGGCCGCGCACGAGAGACACGTTGCGAGAAGCCGGCGAGCCGTCACGAACCGACCTGGCGCTCCATCTCGGCACGCAGCTCGGCGGCCCGCTCGCGCAGGCGGGCGCGGGCGGAGTCGAGGTCGGCGATATCGCCGGACTGGTCCACCTCGGGCCCGGTCGGCACGGCCGACTCGACGGGAGCCGCAGGGACCGCGGCCTCGGCAACTGCAGCAGACGGCGGCTCCGCCGGCGCAACCGAGTAGCGCGGCGCGGGCTCAGGCACCAAGGGCGGCGCAGACCGTGCGGGTTCGGGCTGCGCCGACCCGGTCCATGCGCGCGCCTCGGGACCGCCGCTGCCAACATCTCCCATGCGCCCCTTGGCGATGGCGGCGATGGCGCCGAGGCCGGCTCCGGCGGCGCTGGCAACGATGAAACGTCCAATGGCTCGAAACATGCGGGACCCCTCCTGTGGTTGGGTCCATGGTAGACCCACCTGCTGACGACTGACACACATCCGCGCGTGAATCGTTACACCTGGGGGCAGCCCTGTGACACCTCGCTGGTATATTGTCGCGCTTGCTCGGGACGGGGTTTTTCGTCGAGAGCGCGCCAGGGCCACGATGGCCCGGAACCGAATCACCGACGTACCTGGAGGCTTGGGATCAACCCATACGAGATCATGCTCATCCTGAACCCCGAAGTGGGAACAGAACGCCACGACGAGATTGTCGAGCGGGTTCGTTCACTCATCGTGGGATCCGACGGCGCTATTGCGCATGTCGACGACTGGGGCGAGCGGCGTATTGCGTTCCCCATGAGCAAACAGGCAACCGGTCGGTACATGATCGTCACCTGCGACGCGAACGCGGAGGCCTTGAATGAGATCGGCCGCGTGCTCGCGATCAGCCAGGACGTCGTGCTTCGGTCCCAGACCATCAAGCTCTCGCGTGCCCAAGCGGAGATTCAGAAGGAGAAAGGCGCCACGGTTCCGGTCGACGACCGTCCCGATGGCGATCCGTTTCCCCGACCGCAACGCCCGCAGCGCCGCCGGTCCCGATAGCAGCAGGCGAAGGAGCGAGCAGTGGCAGCAGATCTCAACCGCGTGACCCTTGTGGGTCGCCTCACCCGTGACCCGGAGCTTCGGCACACCGCCGGAGGCGACGCCGTGTGCTCCATGCGTGTGGCGTGCTCCAGTCGGTCACGTGACGAACAGGGTAACTGGGGCGATAAGCCCAACTACTTCGATGTCGTCGTGTTCGGACGCCAAGCCGAAACCGCGAGTAACTACCTTGCAAAGGGTCGCCGAATCGGCATCGACGGGCGTCTGTCGTGGCGGGAGTGGACGGCACAGGACGGCGCCAAGCGTCAATCGGTGGAGGTCGTCGCCAACGACGTCTTTTTCCTCGATAGCCGCGGTGAAGGCGGCGGAGACGGTGGCGGTGGCTCAGGCTGGTCGTCGTCGGCTCCCGCCGGAAGCGACCTTCCCGTCGACACCAGTGACATGCAGCCGACGCCGGCACCCGGCGCAGACGACGACATTCCGTTCTAGGGGGCACCATGCAGGCAATCCTTCTCCAAGAAGTCGAGGGGCTCGGCACGTCCGGTGCCGTGGTCAGCGTGAGTCGCGGTTACCTGCGCAACTACTTGCTGCCCAAGCAACTCGCCGAGACCGCCACCCCGGCGCGCATCGCCGAGGTGGAGCGCAAGATCGCCGCCCAACGGGCGGCCGCCGATAAGCGCGTCGCAGAAGCCGGCTCGATCGCCGACCTGCTCAACCGCACCATCCTCACGCTGAAGGCCAAGGCCGGTGGCGATGGGCGCTTGTTCGGTTCGATCACCTCGCAAGACGTGGCCGACGCCATCAAGGGCGCCCGCGAGATCGAGATCGACCGGCACGACATCACGATCGATCCGCCGATCCGTCAGACCGGCACGTACACCATTCCCGTTCAGGTGGCGCCCGGGGTAAGCGCCGAGGTCAAGACCATCGTGAGTCCCCTCGTCGACGGGGAATGAACCCCACCCGGTCTCTTGAGCAACGCCGCGGCTCGGTAGTGGCCGAACGCGTCCCCCCACCACAAAACACTGAGGCCGAGCAGATGCTGCTTGGCGCCCTTATGGACGTCTCCGGCAACTACGCCGACGCCCAAGAGATCGTCAAAGACGACGACTTCTACCGTGAAGGCCATCGCCTGATCTACCGGGCGATGTACGAGCTGTTCCACTCAGGGGAGCCGATCGAGCCGCTCACCGTGCGCGAGGAGCTCATCAAGGCCGGGCATCCTGAGACCGACGCCGTTCACGAAGCTCTGTTCGACGCGGTTCAAAGCCCGTACATCGCGGCCAGTTTCCGCACCTACGCCGAGATCGTTCACGACGCCGCGACACAGCGGAGCCTGCTGCGAGTGAGCCAGGAGATCGAGGGACTCGTCGCCAGCCGCGAAGGCGAGACCGGCGAGATGGTCCGCCGTGCCGAAACGCTGGTCTTCGACCTGTCACAGAAGTCGGTTCGTGGGGACTTCAAACACTCGAAAGACCTCGTGATCGAGGACATGAACCGGCTGGTCGCCGCATCGGAAAGCGGCCAGGAGATCACGGGGCTCGCCACCGGGTTCCACGACCTCGACAAGAACACCGGCGGGTTCCGGCCCTCCAACCTCATCGTCGTGGCCGCTCGCCCCAGCATGGGGAAGACCGCCCTGGCTCTGGGCATGGCCGTCAACGCCGCGCTCGACGACGACAAAACCGTCGCCATCTTCAGCCTCGAAATGTCGGCCGACGAGATCATCAGCCGAATGATGTCGACCGTTGCCATGGTCGACGGTTCACGGCTGCGCACCGGTCGACTCTCCCAAGATGACTGGCCCCGCATCGGCCAAGCTGCCGATCGCCTCTCGAAAGCCAACATCTTCGTGGACGACTCCGAAGGGGTCACGGTCCCCGAAATGCGCACCAAGGCCAAACGCCTCAAGAGTCGCTTCGGCCTGGACCTGGTGATCGTCGACTACATCCAGTTGATGGAGGGCAGCACCATGCGTGGCCGGCGTGACGAGAACCGCGTTCAGGAGATCTCGGCGATCTCGCGAGGATTGAAGTTGATGGCACGCGACTTGGAGGTTCCCCTGATCTGCATCTCGCAGCTCAACCGGTCGCCTGATGCACGCCCCGACAAGCACCCGCTGCTGTCGGACCTTCGCGAGTCGGGTGCGATCGAGCAGGACGCCGACTTGGTGCTGATGCTCTACCGCGACGACTACTACAACAAAGAGAGCGAAGACAAAGGCATCACGGACCTCGACATCGCCAAACACCGAAACGGCCCCGTCGGCCGGGTGCGCCTGGCGTTTATGGATCGGTACGCCAAGTTCGGCAACCTCGCTCCCGACAGCTAAGAGGCACTTACACCCATGCCCGCAACCGTGATCGTCGGCGCCCAATGGGGCGACGAAGGAAAAGGCAAGGTCGTCGACCTGCTCGCTGAGCGCAGCGACGTGGTCGTGCGCTACCAGGGTGGCAACAACGCCGGCCACACCATCGTGCGTGACGGCGAGACCTTCAAGCTCCACATCATTCCCTCGGGGATTCTCTACGCGAACAAGCTGTGCATCATCGGCAACGGCACCGTCGTCGACCCGGGGGTGCTGTGTGAGGAAATCGATGGGCTCGAGGCGCGCGGCGTGTCGGTCGACGGATTGCGGCTCTCGAGCGCAGCCCACCTGATCATGCCGTACCACGTGCTGCTCGACGGCGCGGCTGAAGTGAAGCTCGGGCGGTTCTCCATTGGCACCACGCGCCGTGGCATTGGACCGTGCTACCAGGACAAGGCCGCCCGGGTCGGGATTCGCGCGCAGGACCTCCTCGACGAGAGCATCCTGGTCCGCAAGCTTGCGATCGCACTGGAGCAGAAAAATGAGCTGCTTCAGAAGTTGCATGGAATCGACCCGCTCGATCCGAAGACCGTGGCCGACCAGGTGCTGGGACACGCCGAACGGCTTCGCCCGTTCATTGCCGACACGTCCTTGTTGGTCAACCGGGCGCTCGACGCGGGCAAGCGCGTGCTGTTCGAGGGTGCCCAAGGAACGATGCTCGACATCGATCACGGCACGTACCCGTTCGTGACGTCATCGAACCCCGTGGCGGGGGCTGCCTGCACCGGCGGTGGCGTGGGACCGACCCGCATCGACGGCGTGTTGGGCGTTGCCAAGGCGTATGTCACCCGTGTGGGTGAAGGCCCCTTCCCCACCGAGCTCGACGACGAGGCCGGAAAACACATGTTGGAAGTGGGGCATGAGTTCGGCACCACCACCGGCCGCCAACGGCGCTGTGGATGGCTCGACTTGGTTGCGCTGCGCTACGCGGCGCGCATTTCGGGCATCACCGAGCTGGCCCTCACCAAACTCGATGTGCTCTCCGGGCTCGACACCCTCAAGATCTGCGTGGCCTACGAAACGAAAGAGGGCGAACGCCTCGGCGAGCTGCCGGACAACCAGTCGGTGTTTCACAGCTGCCGCCCCGTGTACGAGGAAGTGCTCGGCTGGACGGAGGACATCACCGAAACGCGCGAGCTCGACGAGCTACCTCCGCGTGCGCGGCGCTACGTCGATCTGATCGCCGCGACACTTGAGATTCCCATCACTCTGATCGGCACCGGTCAGGGCCGCCACCAGGTGATCGAGCAGGTCGAGATCTAGCCAAATCGGCTTCGGCGGGTCGCACGGCGGGAGAAGAATCGTTGGTGCTACGGTCGTGCGATGAGCACGCTCCTTGTCGCTGACCACCTCGGGCAGTTCGCGCAGGCGCCCGCCCCTGACGACACACATCCGAGTGACGAGGACGCACTCGATGCGTACTCACGGATCATCACGCAGGTCGCACGCGACCTCGGGCCCACCGTCGCAAATCTCCGTGTCAGTCGTCGGATACGCGGACGCACTCAGACCGGCGGGGGCAGCGGTGTCGTGATCTCTCCCGACGGGTTCATGGTCACTTCTGCGCACGTCGTCGACGGCGCCGACGGCAGCTTCACCGCCACGTTCCCCGATCGTCGCGACGTGCCAGTACGCGTTGTGGGTAGCGACCCACTCTCCGACATCGCTGTGCTCCGCGCTGAGACCGGAGCGCTCCCGGCAGCAACGCTCGGAGACGCCGCAGCGCTCCAGGTGGGCCAACTGGTTGTCGCGATTGGCAACCCAATGGGCTTTGGTGGATCCGTAACTGCGGGGGTTGTTTCGGCATTGGGGCGGGCGTTGCCGCTCAGCACGGGTCACCACGGTCGACTGGTCGAGAACGTCATCCAGACGGACGCCGCACTCAACCCCGGCAACTCCGGCGGCGCCCTTGCCGACGGGCGGGGGATGGTCGTGGGGATCAACACCGCAGTCGCCGGTGTTGGCCTCGGCCTGGCGGTGCCGATTGACGCCGCGACGCGCGCCATCATCGCAGCGCTCATGCGCGACGGTCGCGTGCGCCGGGCATACATCGGCATCGCCGGAGGCTCCCGCCCACTCCCGCCGCGCATCGCCCAGCAGCTCGGCACGACCACCGGGCTCGAGGTGGTCGAAGTTGTGGCCGAGGGACCGGCCGCATCGGCAGGACTGCGCAGCGAAGACATCATCGTTGCCTTGGGTGACACGCCGATCGCCGGGGTTGCCGATCTTCAACGCCTCATGACGAGCGACGCCATTGATGTCCAGTTCACGCTCACGGTCGTGCGCGCAGGTGACATCGCGTCGATCATCGTCGCCCCGCACGAACTCGTCACTGTCACCTCCCGGGGCAACTCCAAGTAAACGACGACCAGGAGACCGTATGAACGCGCTGCGCGTTGGCGTCCAGCTCCACCCTCAGCACTGCACAATGGCCGAGTTACGTGCCGCCTGGCAGGCGGCGGACGAGATGGGAGTCGACAGCATCTGGGTATGGGACCACTTCTTCCCGCTGTACGGGGAGCCGGATGGCCCGCACTTCGAAGGATGGTCGCTCCTCGCAGCGATGGCCGTTGACACCAAACAGGCACAGCTTGGCGCGATGGTCTCGTGCAACACCTATCGCAACCCCGACCTGCTCGCCGATATTGCCCGCACGACCGACCACCTCTCCGGCGGGCGCATGTATCTGGGGCTCGGCGCCGGATGGTTTGAGCGGGAGTACGCCGAATACGGCTACGCCTTCGGCACCCCTCAGAGTCGCCTCAACGATCTTGAGTCGAGCCTTCAGCGCATCCGTGCACGCCTCGCGAAGATCAACCCACCGCCCGTCGGCCGACTGCCCATCATGATCGGTGCAGGCGGCGAGAAAGTCGCTCTGCGTCTGGTCGCCGAGTATGCCGATGCGTGGAACGTCTTTGGATCACCCGAGGTCTACGCCCACAAGAACGCGGTCCTCAACGAATGGTGCGGACGGACCGGCCGCGACCCAGCGGAAATCGAACGGACCATGTTGACCATCGAACCCTCCCAACTCGAGATGTGGGAGCAGTACGCAACCGCCGGGGTTCAGCACGTCATCGTCGGCGTCGGTACCCCATTTGACTTGGCTCCGGTGGAACGACTGATGCGACAGGTGCACGGCGGGAGTTAGCTTCGCCGCGGCGGAGGCGTGCGCTGTCTGCGATTCTGTTGCGGGCGCGCAGGTGCGCGGCCCACTGTCGAAGGAGCGTGAAGTTTGAGCGAGGCACCGGCCGAGAAGCTGCGATATCGCGTCCTGACCGGACCCGACGACCGTGCCTTCTGCGAGCGCATTAGCGCCGCCTTGGACGACGGTTACGAACTTCACGGCAGTCCCACACTGACGTTTGATGGCAGCCGCATCATCGTGGCCCAAGCCCTCGTTCTGCGCGGTGGAAAGTCATCTCCGTTATGAGCGATTCGCCACCCGATCCTCGCGCATGGTGCCCCGATACGCTCGCCGTGCGCGGCGGGTTGGAGCGCACCGATTTTGCCGAGACCTCGGAAGGGCTCTTCCTTACCCAGGGCTATGTCTACGCCACCGCGGCAGAGGCCGAGGCGGTGTTTGCCGGCGAGCTCGACCGCTTCAGCTACACGCGCTACGGCAACCCCACGGTGCGGATGTTCGAGGAACGACTGCGACTGATGGAAGGCGCCGAGGACTGCTTCGCCACGGCAAGCGGTATGGCCGGCGTGTTCAACGCGCTCATGGCGGTGGTGAATGCGGGCGACCGCGTTGTTGCCTCCCGCGCCCTCTTCGGACCGTGCTGGCTCATCATCAACAACCTGCTTCCGCGGTGGGGGATCACCCCGGTGTTCGTCGACGGGCACGACCTCGACCAGTGGCGCGATGCCTTGTCGGAGCCGACCGCGGCCGTGTTCTTTGAATCACCGTCAAACCCGATGCAAGACATCATCGATATCGCCGCGGTCTGCGAACTGGCTCACGCGGCCGATGCCTGCGTGATCGTCGATAACGTCTTCGCCACGCCACTGCTTCAGCGGCCGCTCGAGCTGGGCGCCGATGTGGTGGTCTATTCCGCAACGAAACACATCGACGGTCAGGGGCGCGTGCTGGGCGGCGCCATCCTCGGCTCCAAAAAGTACATCCGTGAAAACGTCGAGCCGTTGATGCGTCAAACGGGCCCGTCAATCAGCCCGTTCAACGCCTGGGTGCTCGTGAAAAGCATGGAGACCCTGCGGCTTCGCGTCGATCACCAGGGCCGCTCGGCGCTTGCCGTCGCCCAGTGGCTCGAAACGCATCCTCGTGTGTCGCTCGTACGCTACCCGTACCTCCCCAGCCATCCCCAGCACAACCTTGCCCGCGCACAGCAAACAGGCGGCGGGACCGTCGTGACCTTCGCCGTCGACGGTGGCGCAGATGCGAAGCGAGACGCGTTCGCCATGCTCGACGCGATGCAGCTGATCGACATCTCCAACAACTTGGGTGATGCAAAGTCACTCGTGACGCACCCTGCTACCACCACCCATCGTCGTTTGAGTCCCGCGGAACGCGCGGCCATCGGAATCACCGACGGGGTTGTTCGGCTCTCCATCGGGCTGGAGGATGTCACCGACATCATCGCCGACCTCGATTACGCGCTCGGCTCGATTCCCGCCTGAGCAGACGCTCAGGTGGAAGCAGTCACGGCACGTCCCCCGCGCGCAATCGCAACGCGATCACGACCAGCGTGTTTGGCCTCGTACAACGCCGCGTCCGCGGACGTGAACAGCTGCTCGGCGTTCATGGTGGGTTCGAACACCGCCACCCCGACCGAGATGGACGTCCCCACGTCCCCCGCCAAGGGGCCGGATGAGACGACCGCACACAACCGCTCGGCCGATGCAACCGCAACGTCCATGTCCGCCCCAGGCAAGATCCACGCGAATTCTTCGCCGCCGATTCGTGCCACTGTGTCGCCGCTTCGACTGACGTGACGCAAACGTTCCGCCGTTTCGACCAGAACGCGATCGCCAACCTGGTGACCGTGGCGGTCGTTGATCAGCTTGAAGTGATCGAGGTCCCCCAGAACCAGCGCGAACACGTCGCCGCCTGCCCTCGCCGAGTCGACCTCTGAGGCGAGTGCGCCCTGGAAAGCGGCGTGGTTGTGAAGCCGAGTCAACGAGTCGCGAACAACCTCGTCTTCCAAAACATCCGAACGCCGGCGCGCGATCCCGGTGCGGCGCCACAGCAAGGTCACGATCCCGGCCGCGCCGAGGAGAATGACCCACATCCCGAGGGTGGCTTGACGCCGTGCGGCCCGCGTGGCCGCCGCCGCTCGACCCTCAACATCCGTCAGAGCCGACGAGAGTTGCCGCCACGCAAGCAGTCCCGCTATCGCGCTGCCCGTCTTCCTCGTCTCTTCGCTCGCGGAAAGAAACGCCTCCATGCGCCCACGCACCAACTTCGCGTCGCCGCCGTTGCCCGTTGCGCGGTCGAGATCCTGAAGATCCTTCGTGATCTCGGCACGATTCGCACGACGCTCCTCACTCACGATCCCGTTCAACGCCGTATAGCGGTCACCAGCGAGGAGGAGGGCGGCGGCACCCGTGGCATCGGCTTCGAGCCGCTCGACAGAGATTTGGGCCTGCCGTGCACGATCAGAGCGATTGTGAAGCTCCGTGATCCCGAAGGCCGCCGCGAACGCAGCCGTCAGCGCAACGACGATGGTTCGCAGGAGCGAGCGCTCACTGGCGATTGATTTGGGCAATCCCGGCATATCGTCTCTCTATCGGCATCCGGCAGCGGACGCTGAAGACACCGAAAAGTGGCACCACTCCTCAGAATCCTACCGGGCACCCACGGCAGGGCGCAAAATCGGGTCTGTTACTCGTAGATGACGACGGCAGGACGCGGGCGCAGCCGGAACACCTGCCCCGGAGTCATGAGGCCTGCGTCCTCGACGTAGAAGAGCTTGAACCCGGGGTAGAACGGACCCCGTTTGCGCGTCACGCGGTCGTAGGTACTTGCTTTCGCTGCGGCGGATCCGAAGCCGTCGGCGTTCAGCACAATGTCGAGGCCCTCGCGGGGTTTGAGTGCTTGCCGTCGGCGAATCATGCCGTCGGTGAACTGATGGACGATCACCAACTTGTCCGGGAGGTTTCGCTTGCGCACGACGCCAGACAGCCACTCGGTGACGCGGTTGAGCTCAGCCGCGTCGACCGATCCGATGACCTTTCCCGGTACTTGCGTCGGGCCCATCCGCCACTCCGGGTCGAGGGCGATGCTCACATCCGGCTCGATGATGAACTCCGACAGCGCTTTGACCTCGCTCAAGAAGTCGGCCCGGCCGGGTTGAATATCGAGGATGAGGAGGGACTCCGATGCGCGGGCGGCCGCGAGGTACTCACGGATCGTCTCGCGGGTTTGTCGATAGCGGTACTTGCCGTCGGCGCCAGGGCTCGCGGCGGCGATCACCGTGATCAGCTCCATCGCCGGAAGCACCGGAAGGCGCTGCGACCCGCCGTAGTCCTCTGACCGGAGACGTAGGCGCTGACCTGCGACGTCGGGACGTCCGATGCCGAGGATACCCAGGGCCTCCGCCTGGGGCGCGCCGTAGTGCGCATAGACCCGGTGTTCGGGGAGGATGCTTCGCCCCCCTCCCGGCAGGGTCGCAGGTGGTGGTGCCGCCGCCGCCGAGGCGATTTGTCGGGGGTCCGAGGCCGCTGGCGACGGGGAGTCGATGAAACGAACAACCCCCGCTCCAGCGAGAGCAAGAACCAGCACTGCGCCCGCACGACGACGGCGATGTTCTGGTCGCACAGCCACACCGAGACCTTACCGGCCGAACCAGCGCGATGAACCGCACCCCGTGAGCGGGGGAGGTTTAAGGACCACGTAATGAACAAACGACGAGACCGATGGCACGATTGCCGCATGAACACTTCACGCAAACTCACGCGCGGTCTCGTCACGACCTGTGCCGCCGCAGCACTCGCGCTGTCGGCCACCACGGTCGCCGCGGCCCCGGCCCCCGTGACGATCTACACCGGCACGTTCGCCGGAGCCGGCAAGTACACCGGGTCCGGAACCACGACCGTCCGCAAGGTCGGAACCGTCCGCACGCTGCGCCTCGCCTCGAACTTCCGGTCGGACCGGCGGTCAGTCCGCCTACGCATGTACCTGGCGACCGACCGTACGGGAAGGACCTTCATTGACCTCGGGCCCATGAGCAAAAACGGGGCTCAGAAGTTCCGTATCCCGGCCAGCGTCAAGTTGAAGAAGTACCGCTTCGCGATCGCCTGGTGTGCCGCCGTCAACGAGCCGATCGCATCGGCGAAGCTCGTCGCCGGAGCGTAGGCCCTACCGCGCCAGGTCGCGCCGTCGAAACACCACGAACGCGGCGGCCAGGGCGACGGCGATGAACGTTGACAGCGCGGCGATGTTTGCCCAGGGCACGTCGCCGCGCTGAATCGTCGGCCCCGGAGCGAAGTACCAAAACAGAGTGACGCGGGTGAGGAATCGCAGCGGTTCCCACAGCGCGAACAAAAAGTTTCCGACGTACATCACCAGTGTGATGCCGATCGTCACCGCCAATGCGCGACTACGTTCCGACGTCAGCGTCGAGACCACGGTCGCGAGTGCGGCGATGGCCATGAACAGAAGCCAGGCCTGGAGCGCCGCCAGGAGCATGCGGTCGATCTGTAGGGGAACGCCGGGAGGGTTGAAGATGCGATCGGCAAGGACCGTGCCGGTGGCGTATGCCACAGCCAGCAGTCCTGTGCCGGGGAGGAGCACGGCGATGTGCGAGCCGAGGTAGCGAACGCGACTGATCGGCCGGGCCAACGTCAAGTCCAGCGAACCCCCTTCGAGCTCACCGGCGACCGACCGGACCCCCATCCCCATGACGAACAGGAACGCCGCGACAAGAAACACCGGGTGGGTTTGCCCAAGGGCGGTCCAAATGGTGAGTGGATCAAGTCCGGCCAGGCGAAACGCGATGCTGACGTTGCCGTTCAGGCCGGCGGTTCGGGTTTGATCGTCCGCGTTGGCAAACAGCGCAACCAGGGCAAATCCCCATGCCATCACGAGCAGCGTGATGAGCGGAAACCGCAGGCGGAACTCCCACAGAAGGCGCCGCACCACGGTGCCGTTCATCCGGCGTCCTCGGAGCGGTAGTAGGAGAGGAAGATCTCGTCGAGACCCGGTTCGTCGATTGTGAGGTCGTTCACCGGCAGTGCCGCCAGACCCGCAAGAAGCACACGGAGGTCGCCGACGTAGTCGAGCACCACGTTCATTCCGTGGCGGCTGACCACCGTCGCGCCCTCAATCGAGATGACGGCCGCGGCGTCGGCAAGAGCCAGGATCACACGCTTTGGCCGCCGTCCGCGAAGGTCGTCAACCCGCCCCTCGTCGATGATGCGCCCACCCCGGATGATCGCGACGCGGTCGCACAGGGCCTCCACCTCGCTCAGCACATGTGAGGAGAAGAACACCGTCGCCCCCGAGTCACGTTGCGCCCGGAGCAAGGTGAAGAACCCATCTTGCACGAGCGGGTCGAGCCCTTCGGTGGGCTCATCGAGGATGAGCAGCTGCGGCGCGTGCTGCATGGCCTGAACGATTGCGACCTTCTGCCGCATCCCCCGTGAATACGCGCGAATGGGTCGCGCCAAGTCGGCCTCGGTCAACCGAAGCGCGTCGCACACCGCCTCGCGGAGGATTGGCGGGCGCCCGTCCAGCCGGCTGAAGTAGTCAAGTGCCTGGCCGCCGCGCATGCGACCCGGCAGGCCCGGGTCGGTGGGAAGAAAGCCGATTTGCCCACGCACACGGAGTCCATCGGTCCACGGGTCGACCCCCAGCACCCGGACGTCACCGCCATCACGGTGCAAGAGTCCCATCGCGACGCGAAGCATGGTGGTCTTCCCAGCCCCGTTCGGCCCGAGGAAGCCGAACAACGAGCCCTCGGGAACGGTCAGCTCCACGCCGGCAAGAGCCCGGTGTGCGCCGTAGCGTTTCTCCAGGCCCGTCGCCGCGATAACTGTCACGGGTCCAACGCTACTCACCGTGTGGCGTGGGGCGGGGTGAAACGACGTGTCAGGTGTCCGCCCCCATGCGGTCGCTCGTCATGCCCGCATTACTGCTCAGCACGCGCCAGGGGATGGACCGACGTCAGGCCGATGAATCGCGAGAACCCTCGGTCAGCGGTTACCCAGGTCGATCCGGACTCGATGGCCAACGCAGCAAAGTACGCGTCGGGCACCAGATTGCCGCGCGCATCGCAGGTTGTACAAAGTCGCGTGAAGATCGACCAATGTCGCGAGCCCGGTGCCATCACCACGGTGGCGGGCGAGGATCGAACTCCTTCCGCAAATCGATTGCGACCTGCAGTGGCGTGGGTTCGGCAAAGACACGGTGATGGGTCACAACACGGAGAAATGCGGAAAGAACGAGGTCGCTGATTCCCAAGGGCTCATCTCCCACGCGGGCAGCGTCGAGCCAGTCCCGGTAGTCGTGGTGGCGATCGACGTCCTGACGATGTGCGTAGACAAGAACGTTGGCGTCAACGCAATGCATCAACGTCCTTCGACGATTCCATCACCTCGCGAAGCGCCGCGTTGCTGGCGAGATCGACACCGGGCAGAACCCCTGATGTGCCGTAGGTCGGCAGCGGCGAGAGCCTGGGTGGTCCGTCGTGACGCGCCGACATCGCCACTCGCAGAGCGTCCTCAATGACGGCGCCCACCGTTCGACCGCTGCGGGCCGCCTGCTGTTTGACGCTGCGGAGAAGCTCGTCGTCAATACGAACTGTCGTTCTCACATCAAGCATCTTAGCATCAGGAGGACGCATCTTGATGCTCTTGGTGATGAATCACCGCCGGGGCGCAGCCCGGACACGCACCGCTGTTGTGGCGGTGCCGAACGTGATTTTGTCGCGGCCAAGGCGGGAGGACCTTCCCGCGGATGCGGGCCGGGACGACGACGACGTTGCTGCCGATCTTCAGCGACGCCTTTGTCCGGAAGAGCACACGCGTTGTCCCAGCCCGGCGCATCGACACGGACACGGTCTGGGCCGTTTTGGTCGTCCAACGAGGCGAATCTTCGCGCCGGAGCGAAAGGCGGCGTTCGGTGCCGTGATCGCTACCTGACTGCCGGTAGTGGCGGCATGGGTGGCGGCGGCGGGGGCGGCGGGGATTCGGGGATCTCACGTCGGCGGCGGTCTGCGCGAAGACCTGGGCGCCCGGGGCCGGATGCCGGCGCCGGCCGATCGGTAGGGTTCATCCACGTGGCAACGGTTCTGATCGTCGGCAACGGAGGGCGCGAGCATGCGTTGGTGCATGCCGTCATCCGTGCGGGCCACACCGCGATCTGCGCCCCGGGTAACGCCGGCATCGCACGTGACGCCGAGGTGCACCCGGTGGCGGTCGCTGACCATGCCGGGCTTATTGCGCTTGCCCGCGACCGCAGTGTCGACTTGGCCGTGGTCGGGCCCGAGGCACCTCTCGTGGCCGGGTTGGCCGATGAACTCCGCGCCGCCGGCATCCGCACGTTCGGTCCATCCCGCGAAGCCGCCCGCCTGGAGGGCAGCAAGGCGTTCGCCAAGGAGATCATGGCGGCCGCGGGGGTACCGACCGCCGCACACGAGACCGTCACCAATACGGCCGCCGGCATGGCCGCCGCCGCACGCTTCGGCCTCCCCGTGGCCATCAAGGCGGACGGGCTGGCCGCCGGCAAGGGGGTCGTCGTCGCGCACACCACCGATGAGGCACGTGCCGCGCTCGCCGCGTGCTTCGACGACGGCGCGTTTGGCGATGCCGGCGCTACCGTCGTGGTTGAGGAGGGCCTCACCGGGCCGGAGGTGTCGCTTCTGGCGATCAGTGACGGCGCCACTGTCGTGCGCTTTCCTCCTGCCCGGGACTACAAGCCCATCGGCGACGACAACACCGGACCGAACACCGGCGGCATGGGGTCGATCTCCCCGCCCGCCGATGTCTCCGAGGCCCTCGCCGACGAGCTGGTCGACATCGTCCACCGGCCAGTCATCGCGGAGATGGCCCGTCGCGGTGCCCCCTTCGCAGGAGTGCTCTACGCCGGGCTCATGCTCACCCCCGACGGTCCCCGGGTGATCGAGTTCAACGCGCGCTTCGGCGACCCCGAGACACAGTGCCTTCTCCCCCGCCTCGACGAGGATCTGGTCGCGGTGTTGTCCGCCGCCGCCGACGGTCACCTCGACGACCGACCGCTCGCCCTTTCACCGGAGCCGTGCGTTGCCGTCGTCCTCGCCGCCGCCGGCTACCCCGCAACACCGCGAGCCGGTGATGTCATCACCGGCCTCGACGACGCGGCAGACGCGGGTTGTCAGGTGCTCCACGCCGGCACGTCCACTGACGACACCGGCAACGTCGTGACCTCCGGCGGCCGAGTGCTGGCCGTCGCGGCACGCGGCCCTGACCTGACGGCAGCACGTGAGCGTGCCTACGCCGGGGCCGACCTCATCCACTTCGACGGGCGCCAAATGCGCCGGGACATCGGCGCATGATCACTCGCTACTCACGACCCGAGATGGCCGGCCTGTGGACCGAGGAGGCCAAGCTGCAGCGCTGGCTCGATGTGGAGTTGGCGGTGTGCCGGGCCTGGGCGCGTCGCGGTGTCGTGCCCGCCGACGACCTCGCACAAATCGAAGCGAACGCCGCCTTCACGGTGGAGCGCACGCTTGAGATCGAGAAGACGACAAACCACGACGTCGTCGCGTTTCTCACGAACGTTGCCGAGAACATCGGCCCGGCTTCACGATGGGTGCACTACGGCATGACCTCCAGCGACGTGCTCGACACCGGGATGGCGGTTGCCATCACGCACGCCGGGGCAATTCTGCTGCGCGAGCAAGCCGCGCTCACCGAAACGCTCCGCGCCCGTGCGCTGGAGCACGCGCACACCCTGTGCGTGGGACGCACGCATGGCATCCACGCCGAGCCCACCACCTTCGGGTTGAAGCTCGCCGGTTTCGCTTTCGAGAGCCGCCGCAACGAGGAGCGCCTGCGCCGCGCGTTTGACGAGGCATCGGTGGGCAAGCTCTCCGGAGCCGTCGGCACCTACGCGATGCTCGACCCCGCCCTGGAAGCCGAGGTGATGGCCGAGCTGGGACTCACCGCCGAGTCCTTCGCCACGCAGGTCATTCCCCGCGACCGCCACGCCGAGGTGTTCACCGCCCTCGCCCTGGCCGCCAGCGGCCTGGAGCGACTGGCCGTGGAATTGCGTCACCTGCAACGCACTGAGCTGCGCGAAGCCGAGGAGGCCTTCACGAAGGGCCAGAAGGGCTCGAGCGCGATGCCCCACAAGCGCAACCCCATCACCGCCGAGCGCATCAGCGGCCTGTCGCGCGTGATTCGCGGGAACGCCGTCGCCGCGCTCGAGAACGTCGCCCTGTGGCACGAACGTGACATCAGCCACTCCAGTGTGGAGCGTGTGATCCTGCCCGACTCCACGACATTGTTCGACTACATGCTCGTCACCACCCGCAAACTGGTCGACGGCTTGGTGATCTCACCCGAGCGGATGCAGGCAGTGCTCGACTCGTCCCACGGTTTGGTCTTTAGCCAGCGCGTGCTGCTCGGCCTGGTCGAACGCGGCCTCAGCCGGGAGGACGCCTACGCCACTGTGCAACGCAACGCCATGCGCGCCTGGGAAGAGGGCCGCTCATTGCGTGAGCTGCTCGGCGATGACGAGGCCGTGATGGCCGTCATCACCGCCGACGACCTTGGCGCGCTGATGGACCCGGCCTGGTACACGCGCCACGCCGACGAGGTCATGGACCGCCTGCGCGCGCTGTAGGCGCGGCTATGCCGCTTGGGCGTTGCGGGCGTACTCGTACTCGGCGATGTGGCGTTGCAAGGCCTGGCCGATACGGGCAGCCGGGCCGGGGATCTCGGTGAGCTCCGACGCGATGCGGCGAAGTTCGTCGCAGGTGGGCGACGCGGTCGCGGGCACACCGGCACGGTGACAGGCGTCGATCCACAAGGCGCGATCGAAGGTGTCGCCCAGCATCCGCTGAAGCGCCTCCATGGCGCCAGCGGCGTGCGGGGTGGAACCAATGGTTCGTCGTTCGTTGTCCATACCCTTGGTATCGACACATCTCAGCCTCGAGATAACGGCCCGTGGCCACCGCAGTATGTGGTGCACGAGGATCCGCACACCGACCATTTGGGGGCGCGTGAGCGAGAGGCCCGACGGAGGGGAACTCGCGTTGCCGGACGTCGAGGCCGTGTCGCTGTCGCCGACCTTCTGCCACCACCCGGTACGCCTCGCTCGCCCGAGCCACCCCACGCGGGTCGACCGTCCGGCCGCGCCAACCCCAAACGACAGTCGGGATGGTCGCGGCGAGACGGTGGCAACTCGCTATCGTCCCAGTGATGTCAATCATGTCGAGCTTGGAACGCGGGGTGTGCACCAGCCCGCCTTGGAACGTCATCGCCCGGCGCGTCGTGCTGCCGTGGGCGTTGCAGCATGCGCCGCTCACCGGGGATGTGCTCGAAGTCGGTGCGGGTAGCGGCGCAATGGCGGCCGGCCTTTTGCAGTCGCACCCTGAGGCCCGGATGACGGTCACCGACCTCGACCCGAAGATGGTCCAAAACGCCGCGATACGTTTGGGGCGGTTCGGACATCGCGCCCAGGTGCGTGTGGCCGACAGCACGTCCCTGCCGTTCGCAGATGGAACGTTCGATGCCGCCGTCTCCTTCTTGATGCTGCATCACGTGGGGCGTTGGGAACACGCGCTGCAGGAGCTCATTCGAGTGGTGCGTCCTGGCGGACGGGTCTACGTCTACGACGTAATGGGCAGTCGCCTGTGGCGCGCCGCCCATGGCATCAGCCGCAGTGACGGGATCCGCACGATCTCGCTTCCCGAACTACGCCAAGCGTTGGCCGCGCTTCCCGTTGACGGTGTCCGCCTCCGGAGCCGGCGACGCTTCTGGTTTCGCCTCGCACTCGACGTTCGCTAGGGCGGAATCACCTCTCCACTCGGGCTGACACGAGCACGATGACAGCCACACCCGGTGGCACACGCATGCGCAGCGAAGCCCGTGACACTCGGCTCCTGGCGGTCCCGGCGCGGACGTGAGGTGATGAAGCCGGTCAGAACCTGCTCCACATCCGTCGCCGCACACCCGACACAGACGCGATCGGTGTCGCGAAGAAAGCCCTGGCGGAACACCTCGAAGGTGAGGTCGCAGGAACCGCAATGAAGGTCGTAGCTCGGCATTTTTTTCCTCCTCACGCGGTGACCCCACCGAGCAGCAGCGCGTTCGGTGGGGTCCGCCGCGGGAACCTCAGGTCGTGATGGCCACCTTCAGCACTCCGTCCTCCTGGTTGGAGAAAAGTGGGTAGGCCTCCTCGATTTGATCGAGCGTGAAATGGTGGGTAACGAGCTGCTTGAGGTCGAGCCGGCCGGCCGACACCAACGACATGAGCGCCCGCATGCGTTCCTTGCCCCCGGGGCAGAGCGTGGTACGGATGTCGACGTCACCGATGCCGTAGACAAACGACTCGAGCGGCACCGTGACCTTATCCCCGTAGACACCCAGTGACGACACCACCCCGGCGGGTCGCACCGACTTCATGCAGTTTTCGAAGGTCTCTTGGATTCCCAGCGCTTCGATCGCAACGTCCGCTCCGCGACCCTCGGTGAGCGACTTCACCTTCGCAACCGGGTCCTCCTGGGTGTAGTCGATGACGACGTCGGCACCCATCGTCTTTGCCATCGCGAGCCGGGTGGGGTTGGAATCCACCCCGATCACCAGGCTTGCCCCCATCAATCGTGCTCCGGCTGTGGCACACAAGCCGATCGGCCCCTGGGCATAGACCACCACCGAATCGCCGATTCTGACGTTCGCGGTTTCGGCCGCGGAGATTCCGGTCGAGGCGATGTCCGTGACAAACATCACCTCTTCGTCGCTAATGCCTTCCGGGATCTTCGCCAGGTTCGCCTGCGCATACGGCACACGGAAGTAGTCGGCCTGAACGCCGTCCGCCGAGTTGCCCAGCCGCCATCCACCGATCATTCCCCACGTGCCTTCGTAACCGGCGCATTGGGACAGGTCGCCATGTTGGCAGTAGTAACACGCCCCGCACGGTGTGATCGCGCCAACCACAACCCGGTCGCCAATCTCATACCCCTGAACGGCGTCACCCAACTGGTCAATCACGCCCGACGGCTCGTGACCGACAACACGGCCATTGGCAACCGGGTACTCCTCGCGCCAGATATGCGAATCCGTCCCACAGATCGTTGTCGTCGTCACCTTGACGATTGCGTCTGTGGGGCCGCAGGAGGGCTTCGCGACCTCCTCGATGTGGATGTCGTGCTTCCCGCGAAAGACCGCAGCCCTCATTGATTCAGCCATTGCTATCTCCTTGAGTAATGAGACGCCGACCGTGCACAGCAGCACCGCGAGTGTCGCATGTCGTTCGCCGCTCCGCTACCCGTGATTTCCCGTCACTGACCTCCGGAAAAAAGGTCGCGGGGAGCGGGGTTCACCGCCGTCGACGGAGGGGGCTCTCCGCGAGGCGGATGAGTAGACTCCCGTGAGTGCAGCTGCTTGTTCAGGGGAAGGTCCGGGACGTCCACGACCTTGGCGCAGACCAGCTCCTGATGGTCACGAGCGACCGCATCAGCGCCTACGACGTGGTGATGCCCACGCTCATCCCCGACAAGGGCCGCGTGCTCACCGGTATCTCGTCGCACTGGTTTGCCGAGACGACCCATATCGTGCCGAACCACCTCATCTCCACGCGACTTGCCGACGTACCCGCCCAGGTGCGTGACCCGGTGCTGGCCGGTCGCACAATGGTGGTACGTCGTCTCGAGATGTTGCCCATCGAATGCGTCGTACGCGGTTACCTGGCCGGTAGTGGCTGGCGCGACTACCGCGACACCGGCGCCGTCTGCGGGCACGCTCTTCCCGCCGGCCTCCGCCAAGCTGAGAGGCTGCCGCAACCCATCTTCACCCCCGCAACCAAAGCGCACGAGGGCCACGACGAGAACATCACTCGCGATCAGGCCGCCGACCTGGTCGGCGCCGATGTACTGGCCGACGCGGAACGCATCTCATTGGCCCTCTACACCCACGCGGCGACCGCCAGCGCCGCAGCCGGAATCATCCTGGCCGACACCAAGTTTGAGTTGGGTCGCGACCACTCCGGCAAACTCGTGCTCGGCGACGAGGTCTGCACGCCCGACTCGTCACGTTTCTGGCCGGCCGACGAATACGCCGTCGACCAAAGCCCCCCCTCGTACGACAAGCAGTACCTCCGTGATTGGCTCGACTGCAGCGGTTGGGACCACATGCCCCCCGCCCCCGAACTGCCCGCGTCGGTGGTTGCCGGCACCCAGGGCCGCTACCACGAGGCGTACGAACGTATCACCGGCACCACCGTCGACCATTGGATCCAGGAGTGCGCCGCATGAGCCGCGTCATTGTCACCGTGATGCCCCGAGCCGAGACGCTCGACCCCCAAGGACAAACCGTCGTTGGCGCCCTGCATCAGCTCGGCTTCGACGGGGTCACCGATGTCCGCATCGGTAAACAGATTGTTCTCGACGTGAACGCCGCCGACCCCGAGGCGGAAGCACACGCCATGTGTGATCGCTTGCTGGTCAACAAGCTCATTGAGGACTACCGGGTTGACGTTGTCAGCTAGCGCCCTCGTCGCCGTCGTTCACTTCCCCGGGTCGCTCGACCACGACGCCGCACACCGTGTCATCACCGAGGCCGGCGCGCGCGCCGTGATGGTGTCGCACCGCGAGACGAGCCTCCCCTCCGGGACCACCGGCGTCGTCCTCCCTGGTGGTTTCTCCTACGGCGACCACCTGCGGTGCGGCGCGATCGCGAGCCGGGCCCCGGTGATGGGCGCAATCACCGCATTCGCCGAGGCCGGCGGCCCCGTTCTCGGAATCTGCAACGGCTTTCAGATTCTCTGCGAGTCGAGGCTTTTGCCCGGCGCACTTCGGCCCAACAACACCCAGACATTCATCTGTCGGCAGGTCGACGTGGTTATCGCCGACGCATCCACGATTTGGACCGGCCAACGTGCACCCGGCTCGTCGCTGTCGATCCCGATCAAACATCACGACGGCTCGTGGCAAGGCGAGCTGGGCGACGCCCGCGTGGTGTTTCGCTATCACGGCGACAACCCCAACGGTTCACGCGACGCCATCGCCGGTGTCGCGAACCGCGCCGGAAACGTCCTGGGCCTCATGCCGCACCCGGAGATGGCCTGCGAGGAGCTGCTCGGCTCGGCCGACGGTTCGGTCGTCATCGGGGGACTGCTCTCCGCCGCCGTGAGCGTGGCCGCATGAGCACGGAGGCCGTTCCCCGACACCGTCAGTTGGGGCTCACCGATGCCGAGGCCGCGCAGATCCCCGAGCTGCTCGGACGTCGCCCCACCGACCCCGAGCTCGTCATGTTCAGCCTCATGTGGAGCGAGCACTGCAGCTATAAGCACTCCAAGCCGCTGCTGTCGAACTTTCCCACCGAGGGACCCACCGTGCTGCTCGGCCCGGGCGAGAACGCCGGGGCCATCGACGTGGGTGACGGACTGGCCATCACCTTCAAGATCGAGTCGCACAATCACCCCTCCGCTGTGGAGCCCTTCGAGGGGGCGGCCACCGGGGTGGGCGGCATCATCCGCGACATCCTCGCCATGGGTGCCCGGCCCATCGCGCTGCTCGACTCTCTGCGCTTCGGTGAGCTGTCGAGCGCACGCAGCCGCTACCTCTTTCGCCGGGCAGTTGAGGGCATCGGCCACTACGGCAACTGCATCGGCATCCCCACCGTCGGCGGCGAAGTGGGCTTTGACGACTGCTACGAGGACTCGTGCCTCGTCAACGCCATGTGCGTGGGCATCGTCTCCCACGATGGCATTCTTCGCGCCGCCGCCAGCGGCGTGGGTAACCGCCTGATGCTCTTTGGCAACAAGACCGGCAAGGACGGCATCGGCGGCGCGAGCGTCCTGGCCTCGGCCGAGCTCTCCGACGACGAGGACCTACGCCCATCGGTTCAAGTGAGCGACCCGTTCACCGAGCGCAAGCTCATGGACTGCTGCCAGGAGCTGGCGCAGAAGGGCCTTTTCGTCGCACTGCAGGACCTGGGCGCCGCGGGCCTCACCTCCAGTTCCAGCGAGATGGCCAGCAAAGGCGGTGTGGGGTTGCGCATCAACCTCGACCGCGTTCCCCTTCGCGAGGCCGGCATGACCCCGGCCGAGATCCTGGTGTCCGAGAGCCAGGAGCGCATGCTGGCGATCATCACCCCTGGCAACGTCGAGGCGTTTCGGGCGATTTGCATCGCCCACGACCTGGACGCCACCGACATCGGCGAGGTCACCGGCGGCGACCGACTCGTGGCCGTCGCCGACGGCGAGGTCGTCGTCGACATCCCCGCACGTTTCCTTGCCGACGACGCCCCCGTGTACGAGGTGCCACAGAACCCGGCCCCCGCCCCGACGCTCCTCGATGTGACGACGGTGCCCGAGCCCGCCGACCTCGCCGCCGCTTGGCGTGCGCTGCTCGCGCGTCCGACGATCGCGAGCAAGCGTTGGGTGTACGAGCAGTACGACCAGCTCGTCGGAGCGCACACGGTGCGCCGCCCGGGGGGCGACGCGGCGGTCGTCCGCATCCCCGGCACGACAAAGGGCGTGGCGCTCACCACCGATTGCGCCGAGCGCCACTGCCAGCTCGACCCACGCGCCGGTGGAGCCGCTTCGGTCTTCGAGGCCGCGCGTAACATCGCGTGTGTGGGCGCACGCCCCGCGGCCATCACCAACTGCCTCAACTTCCCGAACCCGGAGAAAGGCCACACCGGCTGGCGACTGGCCGAAACAATCGGCGGAATGGCCGACGCGTGCCGCGCCCTGGGGACCCCGGTCGTGTCCGGCAACGTCTCCCTCTACAATGAGAGCGCACACCGGATGATCTTTCCGACCCCGGTGGTAGGCATGGTGGGTCTGCTGGACGACGTGACACGCAGCGTAGGCCACGCCTTCGCGCAGGAGGGCGATGCTGTCCTCCTCGCGGGATCCGGCAACCCGCGCTTGGACGGCAGCGAGTACCTGGGCCGCGCCGCGGGCCACCCCGCAGCGCCCGACGTCGACATCGAGGTCGCCCTTTGCCGCTTCCTTGCCGACGCCGCCGACGCCGGTCATCTGGTGAGCGCACACGACATCGGCCCCGGTGGCATCGCCGTGACCCTCGCCGAATCGGCGCTCGCCGGCGGGTTGGGCGCAACCGTAGACATTGGCGATACGGGCCGGGCCGACATCGCTCTTTTTGGCGAGTGCGGCGGACGCGTCGTGGTCACTTGCAGCGCCGACCGGGAAGACGCACTTCGCGCACTGGCCGGCGACCTCCCACTGACGCGCCTCGGCACTGTGGGCGGAAGCGTCGTGACGGTGACGACAACCGACACCACGACGACACTCAGCCTCGACGAGGCGGCTGCCGCCTACGAAAACGCCATCCCGACGGCATTGGCATGACGCCACCCTGCACCCTCAGCGCCGCGGCCGAGATGGACGACCACCCCAAAGAGGAGTGCGGCGTCTTCGGAGTTGTGGCCCCTGGGCGCGAGGTGTCGCGCATCGCCTTCTTCGCGCTCCAGGCGATGCAACACCGCGGACAGGAGAGCGCCGGCATCGCTGTCTCCGACGACGGCCGCGTCATGGTGCAGCGCGACCTTGGCCTCGTCACCGACGTGTTCGACGAGTCGTCCCTGCGGACGCTCACCGGCGCCTTGGGCATCGGCCATGTGCGCTACTCAACCACTGGCGCCAACAAGTGGGACAACGCCCAGCCGGTCACCCGCACCCGTGGCAACGGCCTCCTCGCCCTCGGCCACAACGGCAACCTCACCAACACCGAGCAACTCCGGAAGGAGCTGTCTGGTGAGGGCGTCTCACTCGTCGCAACCACCGACTCGGAGCTCATCGCCGCGGCAATCGCCGAACAGCCCGGCGATCTGTTGACCGCGGTCGCCGCCGCCATGCCACGTCTCGCCGGCGCCTTTTCGGTTGTGGTGATGTCGGCCGACGAGCTGGTTGCGTTCCGTGATCCCTACGGGGTGCGTCCCCTGGTGATCGGTCGCCTCCCCGACTCCGGTTGGTGCGTCGCCTCCGAGACCTGCGCGTTCGACCTGATCGGCGCGCGTTTGGAACGGGAGGTCGCTCCCGGCGAAGCGGTCCGCCTGACCACCGACGGCGTTGACTCCATCCAAGCTGTTCCCACCGCCGGCCATAAGCTCTGTGTGTTCGAATCGATCTACTTCGCACGACCCGACAGCGTCCTCGGTGGCCAGACGGTGTGGGATTCTCGCCGTGCAATGGGCGTGCGCCTGGCGACCGAATCCCCCGTTGAGGCGGACCTGGTTGTGGGCCTCCCGGATAGCGGCACCCCGGCGGCGATTGGCTTCTCGAACGCGTCGGGCATCCCGTACGGCGAGGCGGTCGTGCGCAGCCGCTACATTGGGCGCACCTTCATTCAGCCCGAGCAGCACCTGCGAAAGAGCAGTGTGCGGATGAAGTTCAACCCGCTGCCGTCCGTCATCGGTGGCAAGCGCCTCGTCGTTGTCGACGATTCCATCGTCCGCGGCACCACCTTGCGGCAGATCGTGACGATGTTGGAAGACGCCGGCGCCAAAGAGGTGCATCTGCGGATTTCGAGCCCGCCCATCGCGTGGCCGTGCTTCTACGGGATCGACATGGCCACACGAGACGAGCTCATCGCCGCCTCTGCCACTGTCGACGAGATCCGCGACGCCATCGGCGCCACCAGCCTGGCGTACCTCTCGCTCGACGGGCTGCAAGACGCGCTGCGTCGCCCCGCCTCAAAGTATTGCCGAGCGTGCTTCACCGGGGAGTACCCCACACCCGTTCCGAACCAGGCCCTGAAGCTGCGCTTCGAGGAGCCCGCGGGCGAGGCGGTGCAGGCATCGGCGTGAGCGGCGGCATGAGCTACCGTGACGCCGGGGTCGACCTCGACGCCTCGCGTCGCCACACCGACAACATCGCCTCCCTCATCGCCGGGGGCGTTGGCTTCGCCGGGGTGATGGAGCTGCCGAAGCTGCGCGACCCGCTCATCGTCGGGTGCACCGACGGCGTGGGCACCAAAGTGGAGCTGGCTCAACGCCTCCGTCGTCTCGAGGGCCTCGGCCAGGATGTCGTCGCGATGTGCGTGAACGACCTGGCCTGCACGGGTGCCCGCCCGCTGTTCTTCCTGGACTATCTGGCCGTGGGACGGCTCGATCCGGAGGTGGCCGGGGCAATTGTGGGCGGCATCGCCGACGCCTGCCGCGCCACCGGCTACACACTGCTGGGCGGTGAGACGGCCGAGCACCCGGGCGTGGTGGCCGAATCGCATCTCGACATCGCCGGGTTTGCCTGCGGCATCGTCGAACGCCACGAACTGCTGGGCGCTCACCGCGTCATGACCGACGACGTCATCGTGGGCATCGCCTCGAGTGGCCTTCACTCCAACGGCTTCAGCCTCATCCGGGCTCTCATCGCCGATGGCGCCCTTGAGGCCGACCCCGCACTGCTCGAACCCACGCGTCTGTACCCGGCCGACATCGCACGACTTCAGGACGAGGGTGTGGAGCTTCACGCCGCGGCACACATCACGGGCGGCGGCTTGCCGGAGAACCTGCCCCGGGTGTTTCCCGAGACCCTTCGCCCGGTCATCACCACCGGATCGTGGCCGGTTCCTCCTGCCATCCAGCTGGTGCTCGACACCGGCCGCGTCTCGGACGAGGACGCTGCCGACGCCTTCAACATGGGGCTCGGAATGTGCCTGGTCCTGCCCGAGGCCCACGCCGAGCGGGCGATCGCTCTCATCGATGGGGCGACGCGCGTGGGGCACGTGGAGGCCGGGACGGGCCTTCGATATGGCTGAGCGTTTCCCGATCGCTGTACTGGCGTCCGGCGCCGGAACGAACCTCCAGGCCCTCATCGATCGCGTCCACGTACCCGTCGATTCTTCGGTGGAGATCGTGCTGGTTGTGACCTCCGCGGCCGACGCCCCGGCACGGGAACGGGCGGCGTTGGCCGGTATCGCCTCACAGGTCGTTGCGCGTGACGACTACCCCGACCGGGAGGCCCGCGACCGCGCCCTGGCCGACGTTGTCGATGCCGCCGATCCGCGCCTCATCGTGCTGGCCGGGTGGATGAGCATCCTGAGCCCAGCGTTTCTCGACCGCTTCCCCGACCGGGTCATCAACCTGCACCCGTCCATGCTGCCGGCGTTCCCCGGAATGCACGCGATCGACGAGGCCCTCGCCTGGGGAGTGCGCTACACCGGGGTAACCGTGCACTTCGCCGACCCGGAGGTTGACGGCGGGCCACCAGTGCTTCAGGAGCCGGTCGCTATCCACGAGAACGACTCGCCGGATACGCTGCGCCTGCGGGTCCGTGAAGTTGAACATCGTCTCTTGAGCGAGGCGGTGTCGTTGTTTGCCGCGGGCCGGGTTCGTCGTGACCCGACTCAGCGGCGTCGTGTACTGATCGACGATGGGAGCTCTTCGTGAAGGTTCGCCGTGCGCTTTTGTCGGTGTCGGACAAGAACGGGCTCGTCCCGTTCGCCCAAGGACTTGCCGACCTCGGCGTCACCCTTATCTCCACCGGAGGCACCGCGGCGGCCTTGCGCGAATCCGGCCTGACCGTCGTCCCGGTCGATGAGATCACCGGCCACCCCGAGATCCTCGGGGGGCGCGTCAAGACCCTTCACCCGAAGATCCATGGTGGCATCCTCGGCCGCGCCGGCCACGCACAGGATGCACGGGAGATGGACGACCACGGCATCGAGCCGATCGACCTGGTCGTGATCAACCTCTACCCCTTCCGTGAGACGGTCGCGACCGGCGCCACCGATGCCGCAGTGATCGAGCAGATCGACATTGGTGGGCCCGCCATGGTTCGTGCCGCGGCCAAGAACCACGCACGGGTGGGTGTCGTGACCTCGCCCGCACAGTACGACGCAGTGCTCGAGGAAGTACAAGCAAGCGACGGAGAGCTGAACGAACACACCCTCAAGGCCCTGGCTCTCGACGCGTTTCGTCACACGGCCCGATACGACGCCGCAATCGCGGAGTGGATGTCGTTCGATGAGGGCGAGTTTGCCGATGTCGTGACGTTTGAGTTCGAGAAGGTGTCCGACCTCGTCTACGGCGAGAATCCGCATCAGCGCGCCGCGTTCTACGGCGACTTCGGCGCCCGCACACACCTGCTGGCACGTGTGGAGCAGCGCCACGGCAAAGCGTTGTCCTTCAACAACCTTCTCGACCTCGACGCCGCACGCAATTTGTGCGCCGAGTTCGAGCTTCCCGCGTGTGTGATCGTGAAACACAACAACCCCTGCGGGGTGGCCCTGGGCGCCGACCTCAACCAGGCCTACGACCGTGCCCTCGCATGCGACCCCGTGTCCGCCTACGGAGGCGTCATCTGCGTCAACCGCACCGTCGATGCCGCCCTGGCCACGAAACTCGCCTCGACATTCGTGGAGGTGCTCTCAGCGCCCGGCTACGACGACGACGCCTTCGCGATCCTTACGAAGAAGCCGAACGTTCGCCTGCTCGAAAACCGTGAGCGGCGTCGGAGCAACCCGGGCGAGCTCGATCTGCGCCGTGTCACGGGTGGTCTCCTGGTGCAAGACCGCGACACCGAGTCGGAGGAGCGCGATCGAATGCAGGTCGTCACCGCCACGCAGCCGACCGAGGCGCAGTGGGGCGACGTGCTGTTCTCATGGCGGGTGGCGAAGCATGTCAAGAGCAACGCCATCGTCTTCGCCCGGGACCTCGCAACGGTCGGCGTGGGTGCCGGCCAGATGAGCCGTGTCGATTCCACCCGCCTGGCGACGGACAAGGCCGGCATCGCCGAGCTGTCCACTGCAGGATGCGTGGTCGCCTCCGACGCCTTCTTCCCGTTCCCGGACGGTCCGCTGACAGCCCTGGATGCCGGTGCCACCGTCATCGTCCAGCCCGGCGGCTCCATTCGGGATGACGAGGTGATCGCCGCGGTCAATGAACGTGGCGGGGTAATGGTGTTTACGGGACGCCGTCACTTCCGCCACTAGATCATGCGCGTTCCATGCGGGTATCGGGTTTGTGGCCCGGTAGCGTTGACATATGCGCCGAACCCCCTTGGTGGCAGTAGTTTTTTTCCTTGCCGCTGTGACGTCGGCTGCAATGGCTGTTCCGGAGGATCGCAGCGGCGGAAGTGATCTCGCGCGAACCCCGCTCGAGCGAGCGACGTTCTCGGCGCTGCCGGCCGTCTACGAGATTCGTGTGGTCCGTCGAGTCCGCACTGTTCGCACACCGGCGGGCACTCGCCGGGTCAACCGCGACATCACCGAACGAGGAACCGGGTTTGGCGTTGCCCCAGGCCTGATCGCAACCGCCCGCCATCTCATCGAACCCCTGCCCGGCACCGTGCTGGCCCAGCTCAGCCTGGGTGAGGCCCCTACCGGGTCAACCCCCGAGATCGTGATGGGTCCCCCCGTGATCACCCTGTGGGCCGCGACAACGGGACGCGTCGCGGCTGAACTCGGCGGGCCGCCGCCCGAGATCGTTGGCGCGGTGCGACGAATGAGCGACGAGGTCACCGATGTGGCGCTGATCGCCATCGGCGACCGAACGGCCCCCACACTCCGCCTGGACGATGCGGCGTCTGACAACACGCCGGTCACGCTCCTCGGTTTTGGTGGTGACGCTTCGCGTGCGATCCCCACGGTCCGCTTCGGCGAACTCCAGGGGTTTCGGTCGTCGGAGATCTCCGACAAACAGTTCGTCGCAACAAGCCTCGACGTGCAGCCGGGCGACTCGGGCGCGCCGGCGATCGCGGCCGACGGACGTGCGCACGGGGTGATCGTGCGCCGCCGGCAAGTCCGCGACGGAGATCGCCCCATCCCCGCTGTTCTGGCACGGGCCGATGCGGTGCGGCAGCTTCTGAGGGAGGACACGACAGCCAACGAGGTCACCCCGGCCGGCAAGGCCTTTACCCGGGCAATGGATGCGTTCTGGCAACGGGACTACAACAGAGCCGCGACTCTGCTCACTGGTCTCGAACACCCTGTCGCACGGTTCGAACGACGGCGCGCCACCCGCCTCGCACAAGCTCAGTACTCACTCGTGGGACCGTCCCGCTCGCGGCGGGCCGTGCTCACGTTCGGCGCCCTCTCCGCGCTCATTGCGCTCGTGCTCGGTGTCATGCGAGTGCGGCTGCCGCCCGCTCGACCACGTTCCCAAGACCGTAAACTGGACCAGCGTTTCCGAGGAGGTTGACATGCGTGTTGGTGTACCACGTGAGGTAAAGACCGACGAGTACCGCGTCGCGCTCACACCCGCGGGAGCGGATGAGCTCGTGCGCCACGGCCACGAGGTGATCGTCGAGCCATCGGCCGGGGAGGGCGCCGGTTTCGTCGACGATGCCTACCGCGTCGTGGGGGCACAGATCGCCGACGCGACTGCCGCATGGGGCGCCGAGCTCGTCCTCAAGGTGAAGGAGCCGCAAGAGAGCGAGTTCCCGCTCCTCAGCAGCGAGAGCACCCTGTTCACCTACCTGCACCTGGCGGCCAACCCCGGTGTAGCTGACGCGCTCAAAAGCTCGGGCACCACGGCCATCGCCTACGAAACGGTTGAAGATTCGCAGCGGCGCCTGCCGCTTCTGGCCCCTATGAGTGAGATCGCCGGGCGGCTCTCTGTGCAAGCCGGTGCGAAGTGCTTGGAGAAACCCCAGGGGGGACGCGGTGTCCTGCTCGGCGGAGTGGCGGGAGTGGCGCCCGGCAACGTTGTGATCCTCGGAGGCGGTATCGTCGGCATCAACGCGGCCATGGTCGCCGTGGGCATGCAGGCCCACGTAACGGTGCTTGATGTCGACCTCAACCGACTGCGCGACCTGGAACTCGCTCTGGCCGGACGGGTGACGTTCATCTACTCCACACGACTGGCCATCGCCGAGCTCATCCGGGATGCCGACCTGGTGGTGGGCGCCGTCCTGGTCACCGGTGCGAAGGCCCCGCGCCTGATCACCAAAGACATGCTGTCCACGATGAAGCCGGGTTCGGTCATCGCCGACGTGGCCGTCGACCAGGGCGGGTGCGTCGAGACCGTGCGCCCCACCACCCACTCCGACCCCACATACGTCGTCGACGGGGTGGTCCACTACTGCGTCGCCAACATGCCCGGCGCGGTGCCCATCACGTCCACTCAAGCGCTGTGCAACGCCACGTTGCCCTATGTTCTGACCCTCGCCAATGAGGGCATCGACACTGCACTGGCTCGCCACAAGCCGCTCGAGTTGGGCCTCAACGTGCGCGGCGGCGACGTGGTCAATGCGGCCGTGGCCGAGGCGCTGGCCTAGGTGATGTCATGGCAAGGGGCATGGGCGCGGTTGCTCGCCCCAACGCGCCCACGGCGCCCTTGCTGGCGGTGAGATTCGACGTGCCGTCGCCGGGTCCTGCACAGCGAGATTTCTGGTGGATTCCACGAGTGATCACCGCACGTCCCTCGGCACCCTGATGCGGCTTCTCCACACGGGGGACTGGCACATCGGCAAGCGGTTGTACGGCGTCGATCGCCTCGACGAGTGTCGGGCTGCACTCACCAAGGTTGCGCGGATTGCCGAGGCTGCGGAGGTCGATGCGATCCTGGTGGCGGGGGACAACCTCGACCGCCGAATCGTCGAGCCGGCCGTCCTCGCCACGTGTCTGCGTGCACTGGAAGAGATGGCCGTGGTCGCTCCGGTCATCGCGATTACCGGCAACCACGAGGACCCACTCTTCTGGGCGGAGATCGCCCCCTACTTGGCGCCGCGCATTCTTCTCGCCGCCGACGACGCCGTACTCGGTATCAGCACCGGCGCGGGGCACCTCAGCGTCGGCTGCCTCCCATGGCCCGACCCGGCCGATGCCGTCCTTCCCGCCGGGGCCCCCCGCGGTGAGGGCCGCATTGTCTACGCCGATCAGGTGCGTGAGCGGATCGACGCCCTGGCAGTATCCCTCCGGGCGGAGCGCACCACACACGGGGGCGTGGCGGTGGTGTTGGGCCATCTCATGGTGGTGGGCGCACGTGCCGGTGGAGGAGAACGCGAGCTGACCTTGGGGGGCACGTACGCAATCGACGGTGCGTCGTTCCCGGATGACGTTGCGTACGTCGCGCTCGGACACGTCCACCAGCCGCAGGCGATCCCGGGATACTCGGGCCAGGGCCGCTACTGCGGCAGTCCACTCGCCCTCGATTTTTCGGGGGACGGGGCGGAACCGTCTGTGCTCATCGTCGACATCTCGGGGGGTGCCACGCAGGTCACGGCCGTGCCGGTCGACGCAGGTCGGCGTCTCCGCCGCATCCGCGGCACAGTGGACGAGCTCGTCGCCCAGGCACGCGAACTTCCCGACACCTGGCTTTTTTGCGAGGCGGTCGTCGACGAAGCTCAGCTCGATACCGCCCGCGCCGTGCGCGAACGCATCCCCTCCGCACTGCGGATCGAGATCGTGACGCCCGCCGATGCCCGGGCACGTAACCCCGAGGTCACCGATCTCCCCGGCACGCTCGACCTCCCTGATCTCTACACCGAGTGGGTACGCACGAGCGGCCGGGTTGCCGATGCACGCCTCATTCGTGCGTTTGGAGAGTGCGTCGCGCAGGCGGATGGCGGCGACTGATGCGCCCTCTTGAGCTCACTCTTCGTTCGTTTCGCTCGTTCTCGGACGCCACCATCGATTTTCGTGGCAGCCGCATCGTGGTGGTGAGCGGTGACACCGGCGCCGGGAAGACCTCGATACTCGATGGCATCTGCTTTGCCCTGTTCGCACGCACGCCGGAGCTGGCCGGATCGCGCGACCTGGTGAGCTTGGGGGCCGACAACGGCGAGGTGCGACTGGATTTTCACGCGGGCGGACACGTGTGGCGCGTCACCCGCCGCATCGGACGAAACGCACCTGAGCCCGCGCACCTGCTGGAGCGGATCGACAACGACGGGTCGGTCACCGACCGCGTCAGCGGGGCGGCCGCAGTCAACGACCGCATCCCCCGCCTCATCGGCATGACCTTCGCCGCGTTTACCAGCGCGGTCCTCCTGGCTCAGGGGCGGTTTGCCCAGTTCCTGCAGTCGCGGCCACGTGAGCGCGACGTCATCCTGCGCGAGCTGTTCGGCGTGGTGTCGCTCGATGCCGCGCGGACAGCGGCGGTGACCTTCCGCGACGGCGCCGAACGCGAGGCCGAGACGCTGGACCGCGAGCGGGCCAAGCTGCGGCCACATCATCCCGGCATGCGTAACGCGCGCGCAGCGGCCGTACGCGCCGCTGCCGCCCGACGCGCGCAGCTGGAGGCGCTCGAGCCCATTGTGGCCGCCGTCACGCAGGCCCGCCGGGATGAACGGGAAGCTACCGCGAGGTCGACGACGATTCGCGTGGCGCTCACCGAGGTACCCACGGAAGCCGATCGCTTGGCACTCGTGACGGCGTACCAGAACGCCGAACGCACGGCCAAGGAGGCCGCCGAGGTTCGCGACGATGCGCAACGCTCACTCGATGACGCGCTGTCCGCACGAGACGGACTGCGCGAGTCCCATGGAGGCACCGCCGCAGAGCTCGCGGCGCTTCGCGGTCTGGCCGAGCGGGCCGCCATCGCACGGCAGGCCATTCCCCGAGAGGAACGGGCCCTGGCCGAACGCGAGCGTGCCCTGACACACCGCCGTGCCACCCTGAACGACCTTCGACGGTCAGTCGAGGCGGCTCAGGCGACGGCCACACAGGCCGCCGACGCCGCGCAGGCGCTGCGGGAGTACCACGTGGCCCACGCCACCGCCTGCGATGTGGACATCGCGCGTCAGGCAGCCACCGCAGCGCGCGCCGCAGCCGCCGAGAGTGCCCGTGTGGCCACCGACGAGGCCAACCTCGCCGACGCGGCTTTGGATGAGCTTCGCCATGCCCATCTGGCCGCATCGATTCGGGCACGGCTGACTCCCGGCGACCCGTGCCCGGTGTGTGGCAACGCCGTTCACGACATCTCGCTCAGCCCCGAGGAGGACCTCGGCAGCGTGGAGGACGGGGTTGTTGTGCTTCGCGAACGCGCCGAACGCGCCGCGAATGACCTCACGGCGTGCGAGCTGGAGCGGCGGAGCGCCGAGAACGCCCACGCTGCCGCGTGCAACGTCCGCGATGAGGTTGCTCGCAGACTCACCGCACTGGGCGTTCCTGTCGACACCACGCCGCAGGTGCTGGCGCATCGTGAGGAGGAGGCCCGCGTGCGTCTGACGGCGGTGCAGGAGCCGCAGGCCCAGGCCGCCACCCTCGCCACCGAAGTGGAGCGTGAAAGTGGATCTGTGGACGAGGCGCGCCGTCGGCTGGATCGCGATCGGGCCGACCTCATCGACCTCAACACCCGTCTTGGGGCCCGTAGCCAGCTGCTCGACCCAGCCGCAACGTTGGGGACGGCAATTCGCGAGTTGGAGATGTTGGAGCAATCGGTGGCGAGCTCCGGTCGCTACGGCGCTCAAGCGACCGCACGCGCCGCGGAGGCGGAGCGCGTGCTGGCCACCATCGAACGTGGCGAGCTGGCCCCCATGCGCCAGGCACTTGCCGTCGTCGCAACGCGCCTCGACGCCGATCCCGTCCCGGCCGATCTCTCCCCCGCCCAGCTTCACGACGCGGCGACCCTACTCGTTGCCACCGCAGAGGCCGCGGCGCGAGAAGCGGAGGCGCGAGCGGCGACGGCGCGACGCGACGCCGATGAGTCCGGCCGTCGCCTCGGGGAAACGGGGACACCCCTCGGCGTCACCTCCGCGGAGGGGTTCGACGCGATCCGCCGTAGTGCCGTGGACAGCATGAGGTCAGCGCGCCATGACCGAGACGAAGTGGAGCGACTCGCTGCGGTCGGACGCCGGCTCTCAGCGGACGCACTGGCTGCGCGCCGCGAGGCAGAGCTGTATGCCATCGTCGCCGTGGATCTCCAGGCCAACCGCTTCCCACGGCACTTGCTGTCCCGGTTCCACGAGCGCCTGGCCACCGACGCGTCGACGCGGCTTCACACGTTGTCTCACGGGGCGTTCACCTTTGTGGGGACCGACCCGGACCCCCTCGCCGTGATCGACCACCGGCGCGGCCGGCGCAGCCGCAGCGCCGCCACTCTCTCCGGCGGGGAGCGTTTCCTCGCCAGCCTCGCCCTTGCCCTGTCGCTGTCCGACATCGCCGCCGGTGCCGACGGCCGCCTCGACTGCCTCTTCCTCGACGAGGGCTTCTCCACCCTGGACGATGAGTCACTCGAAGTCGCCATCAGCGGCGTGGAACAAATGGCCGACGACGGCCGCCTGGTCGTCGTGATCACCCACCTCCCCGGCGTGGCAGAACGCCTCGGCAGCGCCATCTACGTGGAGAAGGACCCGGCCACCGGCATCAGCCGCGTCCGCACCGCCGCGCGCTAGCCCTCCGCGCGGCCGCCAATGTGTGTGGCGAGGAACCGTTCGACGGCCCGGTAGACGTCACGCTTGTTGTCGGGTTTCACGAAGCCGTGGCCCTCGTCGTCTTTGACGATGTACTCCACCGGCACGTTGCGGGCGCGGAGCGCCTCGACAATCTGATCCGATTCGGCCTTCTTCACCCGCGGGTCGTTGGCGCCTTGAATGACGAGGAGCGGCGCAACGATGTCGTCCACCCGGTTGATGGGTGACCGGGCCTCCATTTCGGCAAGGTCCTCCGGGTTGTCTGGGTCGCCGACAAACAGGAACCATGTCCCCGCCAGCAGCGGCCGCCAGTATGGCGGAAAGCTGCGTTGCAGGGTCACCAGGTTCGACGGCCCCACCACGCTGATGCCGGCGGCGAACACGTCCGGGGTGAACGTCACACCCACGAGGGCGGCATAACCGCCGTAGCTGCCGCCGTAGATCGCGATGCGTTTGTGGTCGGCGATTCCCTCCGCAACGGCCCAGTTGACGCCGTCGATGAGGTCGTCGTGCATTTTCCCGGCGAACTCCCGCTCGGCGGCATGGGTGAATGCTTTGCCGAACCCGGTGGAGCCGCGGTAGTTCACCTGCAGCACCGCGTACCCGCGGTTGGCGAGGAACTGCGCCTGCGGGTCCCAGCCCCAACTATCACGCGCCCAGGGCCCGCCATGCACGTAGAGCACCATCGGCAGGTTCTCGGCCGGCACGCCCACCGGCGTGGTGAGATAGCACGGCAAGGTGAGCCCATCGCGCGAGGTGATCTTCACGGGTGTGCGCGGGGCCAGGTGCTCGGGCACCAGCCAGGGTCGTGAACGAAACAGAAACCGTGCTTCGCCGGTGCGTCGATCGAACAAATACGTCGCGCCAGGGTCGCGATCGTCATCGAATGTGACCGTCCACAGCGTCTCGTCGGCGTCGGAGCTGCCGATCATCGGGTCACCCGGGTGGATCTTCCGCACGCGCTCCCAGTCGCGGGCAAAGGTCTCGTCGAACGTATGCATGACGATGCGGTCACGTCGGTAGACGGCCCCAAGTAGTTCCCCGGTGCGGTCGGAGATGATCGGCGCGCTGAGGTCAGCTTCCTCGTCGGCGTCGATGAGCCGCTCGGCGCCGGTGGCGATATTGATCGCGACCAGCCGAACGGTGTCGTTGCCTCGGGCGCTGCCCACGTACATCTCCGACCCATCAACGCTAAAGCCGTATGGCGTGCCCGAGTCTTCGTTCGCAAACTCGGCCAGCACGCGAAACGGCTCGTCCTCGGTGTCGCGCACCAGCACCCGCCAATCGCCGGTGGGGGTTTGCGCGTAGGCGCCGCGCAGACGCCCAGCACGGTCGGTTTGCCACCCCATGACATCACCGGGGTTTTCGGCGACGGGCTCCAGGTCCCCGGTCACGAGCGACAGACGCTCCACGTCGAACAGCGACCGGTCACGCCGGTTGGTCGACACGAGCACGTGCTCGGGGTCGTCGCGCGGCACATCGACGACGCTCACCTTCACGCCGTCGTACGGCGTGAGATCACGGTCGGGGCCACCGGGGGCATCGAGGTCAGCAGCGAACAGGTGGAAGTTCTCGTCACCACCCGTGTCCTGCATGTAGAGGATGCGCCGCCCATCGCGCGACCAGGCGTACGAACGAATGCCGCGGTCACGGTCGGTCGTGACCACGCGCTCGTCGGCACCGTCGATCGACGACGTCCACACGTTCACCACACCCTCGTCGGGGGCGATCCATGCGAGGCGCTGTCCATCCGGGGAGACCCGCGGGGCAGCACGCTCCGGGTCGTCAAAGAAGTGGTCGAGGGGAATCAGTGGGGTGCTCATCGGTGCGTCAGTTTGACATGGTTCGTCGAGTGAACGTCGCCCGCCTGCAAATGGTCCTGGCCGCCGTGCTCTTCTCGACTGGCGGCGCCGCGATCAAGGCGACGAGCTTCGACGGCCTGTCGGGCGGTATGGCGGTTGCGTGTTTTCGTTCGGCCATCGCCGCCGTGGCCATCGCCGCTTTCCTGCCGCGGTCGCGCAGCGGGTGGAGCTGGCGCACGTGGGCGGTGGGCGCGATCTTCGCGGTCACCCTGATCCTGTTCGTGGTCGCGAACAAGCTGACAACCTCGGCCAACACCATCTTCCTGCAGTCGACCGCGCCGCTGTGGATCGCCATTGCCGCACCGACCTTCCTGCACGAGAAAGTGCGACGGTCCGATCTGGCGTTCATGGTGGTGATGGGCTTGGCCATGGCCCTGTTCTTTGTCGATGCCCCCACGGCGGTCGACACTGCACCACAACCGCTTCTGGGAAACATCCTTGCCGTGTGTTCGGGGGTGGGGTGGGCCGGGTCGCTTATGGGGTTGCGGTGGCTGGGCAAGTACGAGGGAACCGATTCCGCCGCCGCCGCGACGGTGGCGGGAAACATCGTGGCCTGCCTCGTGTGCCTGCCCTTCGCGCTCGGCCCGGCGACTGGCAGCAACGGACGCGACTGGCTTCTGCTCATCTTCTTGGGAGTCGTGCAGATCGGCCTGGCCTACGTATGCGTCACCGCAGCGGTTCGACACCTCGCGGCATTTGAGGTGAGCCTGTTGCTCTACGTCGAGCCGGCCCTCAACCCCGTGTGGTCGTGGCTCGCGCACGGAGAGACGGTCGGAGCCCTCACCATCGTCGGCGGCCTCGTCATCCTTGGGGCGACGGCGGTGAAGACTTTTATCGACACCCGTGGCTCACCGGTGCCCGAACCGGGTTAGTGAACGAGCGGCCCGCGAAGCTTCACGGAGTCGCCGACCGGCACGTAGCCAAGAGCACGGTTGATCGCCAGCATCGCGTCGTTACGCGCCTCGTTGTGGGTCTCGATCGCCGTGAACCCGGCTCGCCGGGCACGGCGGATCACGTCGCGTTTCATCGCGGTGGCGATGCCTTTCCCCCTCATATCTCGAGTCACGGCCGTCATCTCATTGACGGCGTAGCCCGGACGCGGATCACGGTCGACGAGGACAGCGTAACCCACCACACGATCACCGGATAGCGCAACGACACTGCACGCCTCGATCAATCCTGGCACACGAAGATCGGCCGCATGCCAATGGTCGAAGTCACCGGCGTCGACGGTGTCGGCGGAGGGGATGTCCGGGAAGGCGTCGACGGCGACGGCGTACATGCCTTCCTCAAGATCCGAACTCTGCGCCAGGGTGACGAGCACGACGCCGTCGGGCAGGACCACCGGGTCGGGTGCTTCGATGAGGTCGCGGCGGCTGTTGACCTCTCGCTCCACCTCCGCAAAGCCGCGTCGTTCAAGGAAGGTGAGCCCGTCGGCATCGCCTTCTTCGACCCAGACGTCGAGACCGTCGAGACCGTTGTCGCGAGCCCAGTCGGAGACGGCGGCGAGCAGCGTCGACCCGATGCCGCACCCGCGGGCATCGGTGGCCACCGCAATCCTCGCCTCAGCGCACGTACATGTGGGAGTCCAGTGGGGCGCCTCAACGTGCGCGACGCCGACCACGCCATCGTGGTCGCGACGCGCAGCGACAGCCGTCCAGGCCGGCGCCTGCTGCCAGCTGTGCGCCAAACGAGTAGGGCTCATGGGACGACCCGCGACTGCAGCGTTGTATACGTCCGTCCACACCTCAACACCCGATGCAAGATCAACCGGATGGATCCTGACGTTGGCTGCACTGGGTTCCATGACCACTACGATACGCCGTCATGAGCACCGATAGCCCACCCGTGGTGGTGTTTTCCCCCGACCTCATGATGCGTCAGAAGCTCGTTGGCGAGCTCACAGCCATTGGGGTTGCCGCTCGCGGAGCAGCGACGCCCACCCGTTTGGCGGGCGCTCTCGACGACGGCGCAGCGGCACTGATGATCGAACTTGACGGTGTCGGCATCGATGGACCGGGGCTTGTGACCCAAATCACGGGATCCCACCCCACCCTGCCCGTCCTCGGGTTTTGCGCCCATACCCGAACCGAGCTGATCGACGCAGCCGCGGCGGCCGGGGCCCGCGTGGTCGTCTCGCGCGGCGAGCTCACTCGACGGCTGGCACCGGTTCTTGACCAGTTGCTGGGACGTAGCGCCACCTAAGCAACGGTGCGGCGTTTCGCCGCTTCGATAAGCTTGACGGTCGAATGACTGCACTTGAACAACTGACCGCGATCGTCCAGGAACGCATCCTGATCTTGGACGGCGCGATGGGCACGATGATTCAGGGCTACGGCCTGCAGGAAGACGACTTTCGCGGCGAGCGATTCATCGACCATCCGTCTCCACTGACGGGCAACATGGACCTGCTGGGCATCACTCGCCCGGACGTGATGCGCGAGATTCATCAGGCGTACCTCGACGCCGGTTCCGACGTCATCACCACCAACACGTTCACGGCGACGTCCATCGCGCAGGCCGACTACGGCATGCAAGCCGCCGTGACCGACATCAACCTGGCCGCAGCCCGCGTGGCCCGAGAGATAGTCGACACGGCCAACGCCGCCGACCCCACCCGCCCACGATTTGTGGCCGGCTCGATTGGGCCCCTCAACCGCACCCTCTCCATCTCCCCCGAGGTCGACGACCCCTCGGCCCGCGCCGTGACCTTTGACGAGGTACGCACGTCGTACGCCGAGCAGATCCGAGCGCTCATCGAAGGTGGTGTCGACCTGCTTCTGTTCGAAACGATCTTCGACACGCTCAACGTCAAAGCCGGCATCGTCGCCGTGGAGGAAGTGTTCGAGGAACTCGGTCAGCGGCTGCCGGTGATCATCTCGGTGACCATTACCGACCGCAGTGGACGCACCCTCTCCGGTCAGACCGTGCCGGCGTTCTGGGCGTCGGTGGCACACGCCCAGCCGTTTGCCGTGGGCATCAACTGTGCCCTCGGCGCCACCGAGATGCGGCCGTTCCTTGAGGAGCTGTCGGACATCGCTCCCACCTACGTCAGCTGCTATCCCAATGCCGGCCTTCCCAACGCGTTCGGCGGCTACGACGAGCAGGCGTCGCAGACGAGCTCTCACCTGGGTGAGTTTGCCCGCAGCGGCCTGTTCAACATCGTCGGCGGCTGCTGCGGCACCACCCCCGATCACATCCGTGCAATCGTCCACGCCGTCGACGGCGTACCACCACGCGAGGTACCCGAACCCGATCGACTGACCCGGTTCGCCGGCCTCGAACCGTTCGCGATCTACCCCGGGTCGAGCTTCACGATGATCGGCGAGCGCACCAATGTGACCGGGTCACGTCGCTTCGCCAAACTCATCATCGACGGTGACTTCACCACCGCGCTGGAGGTCGCCGCCGACCAGGTGCGAAACGGCGCCAACATCATCGACGTGAACATGGACGAGGGCATGCTCGACTCCGAGCAGGCCATGACGACGTTCCTCAACATGGTGGCCACCGAGCCCGAGATCGCGACCGTCCCGATCATGATCGACTCCAGCAAGTGGTCGGTGATCCAGGCGGGCCTCAAATGCGTTCAGGGCAAGGCCGTCGTCAACTCCATCAGCCTCAAAGAAGGCGAGACGGAGTTCCTCGCCGTGGCCCGGACATTGCGTCGCTACGGGGCCGGCTGCGTGGTGATGTGCTTCGACGAGACGGGTCAGGCCGACACCACCGAGCGGCGCGCCGAGATCGCCGAACGCGCCTACCGACTCCTCGTCGATGTGGTCGGCATGCCCGCCGAGGACATCATCATCGACCCCAACGTTCTCGCCGTCGCCACCGGCCTCGACGAACACAATGACTACGCCCGAAGCTTCATCGAGGCCACCACGCTCATCAAGGAGCGCTGCCCCGGCGTGCGGATCAGCGGCGGCATCAGCAACCTGTCGTTCGCCTTCCGTGGCAACGACCCGGTGCGCGAGGCCATGCACACCGCGTTCTTGTACCACGCTATCCACGCGGGCCTCGACATGGGCATCGTCAACGCCGGTCAACTCGGCGTCTACGAAGACATCCCCACCGAGCTCCGCGATCATGTCGAAGACGTCATTCACAACCGGCGTCCGGACGCCACCGAGCGTCTCATTGAGTACGCCCCGACCGTGGCCGGCGATGGGATGGCGCGCGCGGTGATCAACGCCGAGTGGCGTGAGGGGACGGTGCAGGAGCGCCTGTCGCACTCTCTCGTGCATGGCATCGTCGACCACATCGAGGCCGACACCGAGGAAGCCCGACTGGTGTACGCCACTCCCCTCGAGGTGATTGAAGGCCCGCTCATGGACGGCATGCGTGTCGTTGGCGAGCTGTTCGGCGACGGCAAGATGTTCCTCCCTCAGGTCGTCAAAAGCGCCCGCGTGATGAAACGTGCCGTCGCATTGCTGGAGCCCTACATGGAGGAGGAGCGCCAGCGCACCGGCGCCACCTCGCAGGGCAAGATGGTGATCGCCACCGTCAAGGGCGACGTTCACGACATCGGCAAGAACATCGTGGGTGTCGTGCTCGGCTGCAACGGCTACGAGGTCGTCGACCTCGGCGTCATGGTGCCCGCCGACAAGATCCTCCAAGCCGCCATCGACGAAGACGCCGACATGGTGGGCCTCTCCGGCCTCATCACCCCGTCACTCGACGAGATGGTGCACGTGGCGAAGGAGATGGAGCGGCGCAACATGCAGCTGCCGCTGCTCATCGGCGGCGCCACCACCAGCAAACAGCACACGGCGGTGAAGATCGCCCCGGAGTTCAACGGGGTAGTGGCCCATGTGCTCGACGCCTCCCGTGCCGTCGACACCGTTTCCCAGCTGGTCGATCCCATTCGTCGCGCCGCCTTCCAGGACACGCTGCGCGGCGAGCAAGACACGCTGCGTGAGGTGCACGCCGGTAAATCGGCACGGCCCCTGCTGAACTTCGAGGCCGCTCGCGCGAACCACACACCGATTGCCTGGGACGCAGGGGACGTCGACGCACCCGAGTTCACCGGGGTGCGCGTCCTCGACGACGTACCGCTCGACGACATCATCCCGTTTATCGACTGGACGTTCTTCTTCCATGCTTGGGAGCTGCGCGGACGGTTCCCGGGAGTGCTCGACCACCCCACCTATGGCGACGCCGCGAAGGAGCTCTACGCCAACGCCACCGAGTTGCTCGAGGGCGTCCGCTCCCAGGGGCTCATCCAGGCGCGGGGAACCTACGGCTTCTGGCCGGCCAATTCCGTGGGCGACGACATCGTGTTGTTTACCGACCCGTCGCGAGCCACCGAGCTCACGCGCTTTCCGATGTTGCGTCAGCAGCGCGAGAAGCCCGACCGCAAACCCAACTACAGCCTGGCCGACTTCATCGCCCCACGCGACGCGGGCGTGGCGGATCACATCGGGGCTTTTGCCGTGACGGCTGGGCTGGGAGTGCAGGAGCTCGTCGACAAGTACGAGCATGACCACGATGACTACAACGCCATCATGGTGCGCGCCCTGGCCGACCGTTTGGCCGAGGCGTTCGCCGAGATGCTCCACCAGCGTGTGCGCCGCGAGTGGGGTCACGCCGACACCACGGAGCTGACCAGCGACGACCTGGTGGCCGAAAACTACCGCGGCATACGTCCCGCCTTCGGCTACCCCGCGTGCCCCGACCACTCCGAGAAGCGGCGCTTGTTCGACCTGCTGCAGGCCGAAGCACATGGCATCCAATTGAGCGAGAGCTTTGCGATGCTGCCCGCGGCGTCGGTGTCCGGCATCTACTTGGCGCACACGGCGGCTCGCTACTTTGCGGTCGGTCCCATCGGCCCGGATCAGGTTGCCGACTACGCCGAGCGCAAGGGCATCAGCATGGCGGAGGCCGAGCGCTGGCTCGGCCCCAACCTCGCATACGACCCGGGGAACCTGGTCCCCGCTTAGGCGCCCGTGGAGACGCTCGCTCTCATCGGGCTCGGCGTCTGGTGTTTCGCTCTCGCAGTCGGCGGGGGAATGGTGGGACTCGTGCTCGGCAACTTGCGGTTGCCGGCGATGGTGGCCCTGTCGTCATCCGCAGCGGCCGCCGCCGGAGCGAACCTCGCAGCGAGTGCTCTGGCCGCTGCGGCGGGCGGCACCGTCCACGTGCGCGCCGGGCGCGTGAACTGGCGCCTCGTCGGGGTCATGACGCCGCCGTCGGTGGCCTTTGCGTTTCTCGGCGGTGTGTTGTCGGGGACGCTTCCGGAGCCGTTCCTGCTCACCGTGATTGCCGCAGTGCTGGTGTGGAGCGGGATCGACCTGTTGCGGCGACGCCACGCTCCGCCGCCGACCGTCGCCCCCTCCCCGCGGCTCATCGCCGCCGTCACCAGCAGCGCGGTCATCGGCTTTCTCGGCGGTGTGGTCGGCCTGATTCTCGGCGCTCTGCGGATGCCGGCGCTTCTGCGGTGGGTTGGGGCCGACCCGCACACCGCGGTGGGCACGAACATGGTGGCGGGTGTCGCCGTCGGTGTCGCCGGCTTCGTCGGCCACCTGTCGGGCGACGGACCCGACTGGGCGCTCCTGACAGTGGCCGCCGCGACATCCGTACCCGGAGCGCTCATCGGCGCGCGGTTGACGGGACGGCTCAACAACCGTCAACTGCTCACCGCGATCGGAGTGATGCTGCTCATCTCGGCCGCGGGCCTGATGGCGAAGGCGGTCAGCTGACCGGTTCGTCAGTCGAACTGCTGCTTGGCGAGGTAGAGCCGCACGAGTTGCACTCCCTCCACGAGGGCATGCAGGTGCGCCTCCGCGACCGCAGGGATGGTCTCCCTGAGATCCGCGGCGGCGACCCACCACACCGACGGGTTGTCGTGAACCCGTTCGAGGAGCATCGCCGCAATGTCATTGGGATTCGGCACTGGCGCGCCACCCCGAGTTGCGACGACGGTGTGGGCGCCCTCGATGTCCTCGGCGGTGATGCACTCGCGACCCAGGCATCGAACCGTTCCCCACGCCGCGAGCGGTCGAAACGGGACGGCGGCGGCGGCGGCCGCGAGGGTGTCCTCGGTGTCGGGGTCGGCACCGCTGGTCACCACGTCGAGCCCGATCCGTGCAAGTCGCTCTGCCCATTCGGGAGCACCCGGAAGGCCACCCCAGACGATTGTGGGAAGCACGGGCAGTAGCAATCCACGTGCGGAGAGCTCAGCCCGGTTCACGCGTGCACGCGGCTAGTGACGCGGATGGGAGGCCTTCGCTGCCGCCGAACCGTCGATGCGGTGAAGGCGCTGGGCGGTGTGTTCCGTTTGGAGGGTGGTGTGGTGGATATCGAAACGCTCCTCCAGCAGTTCCTCGACGTCCCGGCAGCGGGCGTGGCAGTCCTGGTCTCGTCCCACCAGAACGTGCGCGGAGAGCGCCGGGAAGCCGCTCGAGACCTCCCACACATGAAGGTCGTGGACTTCGTCGACGCCCTCCAGTGCCACAATGGCCCGTCCGATCTCGTCCGGGTCGATGCCCTGCGGCGCCGCCTCAAGGACGATGCGGCCGGCGGCGCGGATGAGCCCCCAGGACGACTTCACCATCAGGAGCGCCACGAAGAGCGCGGCGATGGCATCCGCGCGGTCCATCCCGGTCGCAAGGATGATCGCGCCGGCGACGATTGCGGCCACCGACCCCACGAGGTCCATGAAAACGTGCTGGTAGCTCCCCTCGATGTTGAGGCTTTTGCGGTTGGCACCCGACAAGATCCACAGGGCCACCAGGTTGACCACCGCGCCAATGGCAGCGACCAGCAAGACCGATGCACCGGCGACGTCCGGCGGGTCGACCAGGCGTTTGATCGACTCGTAGATGATGAGCCCGGCGAGCACGACCAGGGTGAGCCCGTTGGCCATGGCCGAGAGCACCTCGGCACGCTTTACCCCAAACGTGAACGCGCCACTGGCCGGGCGACGGGCAAGGCGAAGGGCAACAACCGAGAGGGCCAACGCGACAGCGTCGAGCAGCATGTGTGCGGCGTCGGCCAGGAGCGCAACGGACGACGCCAAGATACCCACCACAACCTCGACCACCATGTACCCGACGATGAGGGCGAGGGCGGCAAGCAACCGACGGTGATCGGTGTCGGCGGTCACATGGCCGTGGCCGTGAGCATGGTGATCGTGGTCAGACATCGCCCGTCAGATGATGCCGCAATCCCCTCGGCGGTGCGGGTACACGTGCTCCCCACACCCTCACACGGTCAAGAGGTCGACATCCCCCGAGGTGTCGATCTCCGCAAGGCCGCGATCAAACGTCACCAGGCGGATCCCATGCCGCCGTGCGACGACGAGCAACACCACATCGGTTACTTGCCGATAGCCATGGATCACTGGAACATCCGGATCGCAGAGTGAAACGTCGTTCGAAACGAACTGATGGCCGGCGACGTTCCTGAGAGCTGCGAGGACGCGACGGGCATCGGACACCTTCACCGCGTGCGGCAGCGCCTTAGCGTTCGACGACACCCGAACAAAGCCACTCTCGACAATCGGACACGTGGCCCAACCCTGTGCGGCGTTCGCCGTAAACCACTCCCGCATCCGTGCATGGTGAATGTGTGAGTCCCACGCAAGCGCGACAAGCCCGTTGACGTCGAGGAGCGCCACGCGGCTTAGTCGTCGTCGAGCGCACGACGAACCATCTCCGGCGTGATCGGCGGGGTGCCAACCGGAACGTGGATCACCGGCAACGCGCCATCGATTTCAACCTGCGACGGGGTCAGCCCGCGCCGCGCCAAATCCGAGATGACCGCGCCAAGCGAACGCTTTCCGTTCACGGCAATCTCACGGGCGGCAAGGACAACATCGTCATCGAGCTGCAGTGTGGTTCTCACAACAATGATGCTAGCGCATCATCGCATCAATCCCACCATTTCACCGGCAAGTGCGGGACACCTAACGCCGTGATCGTCCCCGCGAAAGATGCAGCCGCACGCAATAAAAACTCGGTGAACATCGCCGGAAACCACCCAGAGGTTCTGGCAGGATGCGCGGTACATGAGACTCCCTGCCTGGATTGTCGCCGCAACTGTCGTTTGCGGCCTTCCAACCGCTGCCTCGGCCGCGTCAGTGTTGCCCGACTTGGTCTCCGATCCCCCCGTGCATCAGGGGATCGAGACCCGCCCGGGGAGCCCCAACCGACTGCTCCTGCGGATGGACGGTTACGTCCACAACGCCGGCCTCGGCCCGCTGGACATTGCGGGCGACCCTCGCGCCGGAACAGTGGTCCAACGTCTCCTGCAGAGCGGCACGAACACCTTCACCAACGGCCGAAGCGTTGCCCTGCAATTCGAAAACAGCGATGGGCACAACCACTGGCACCTCATGCGTGCGTCGGAGTACAGCCTGTGGAACCTGGCACGCACCGCCCAGGTGGCGCCGGCGGCAAAGATCGGGTTCTGCCTTTACGACCTGGAACGCATCGAACGAAACGGCCCCAGCCGGGCGGTCTACGACGGGTCGGTGATCCGGAACTTTTGCGAGCAAGGGAACCCTCAGGCGACGGCAATCCGGATGGGTGTCTCCGCCGGATGGCGCGACATCTACGGCGCGTTCTTGGAGCTGCAATGGGTGGACGTGTCGAACACGTCGCCGGGCGAGTACCGGCTGGCGGCTCGCGTCGACCCCCAGAACGCCATCGAGGAATCCCGGGAGGACAACAACGGCTTGGCGTTCGCGAGCAGCACGTCTGTCGTGCCCGGGTACGTGGCGCAACCCGTTGGTCCCGTCGCCGTTCCTTCCGGGCAACCGGTGACCGTCACGCTGGCGTCCACCACGTTCTCCCGCGGACCCGACGCCAACGTGGAGGCTCGACAGTTCGTCGTGAAGTCCCCACCGGCCCACGGCGTGCTGAGCGTCGCAACCAACGCCACGTTTACCCAACCATCGGTGATCTACACACCAACCCCCGGATATGCCGGCACGGACACGTTCACCTACGAGGCACGGGATGCTGGCAGCGCTTTTCCTCGCACCCCTCCCACCGCCACCGTATCGCTGTCCGTCGCTGGAGCCCCGCCCACGGTGACGATCTCCGGTTCTCCCGCGAGCGTCGTAGCTGGGACCTCCGTACAGCTCACCGCCACCGTCACCTCAGGTGGTGTTGAGTGGCTTGTCGACGGCGTGCCCGGTGGCAACGCCACTGTTGGAACGATCAGCCCCGCCGGCCTCTACACCGCGCCGGCCCTGCCGCGCACCGTGACGATCACAGCACGGTCACAAACTGCTCCCACGGTGAGTGCATCAGTAGCCGTGACCGTGATCGCCGCCACGATTCAGACCCCTCTGCCGGACCCCTCAACGCCGCAACCCTCCGAACCCGTGGCCACGGTCGCCCCAAAGCTTCGCCAGCCGTACGTCGCCGACGGACGTGTGACCATCGTTGCGCAGGCCACCGCAAAGGGCACCGCGCGACTTGAGGTGCGTGACGCGGCCGACACCCTCCTCCTCGACTGCACCATGCCGGTGCGACGCGGTCGCCTCCTGACCTGTTCGCGCAAGGTGAAGTCCACCGGGAACCTGACGCGTATGACGGCAACCGGGTCGTATGTCGACCCCGCCGCCTCCCCCGGGCTGGCGAGCCGTCCGCAGCTCGAGGTCCGCAACGGCATGCTGATCGCTCGCACCGTCGCGGGCCGCGCCGGTGTGATCGACATGCGCTTCATGCGTGGCAATCGGCAGGTGCTGCGTTGCGCCGCTCGTGTGCCGGCCGGCCGTCCCCTCAGTTGCAGCACGCCCGTCGCCAAAGGCGTGACGGTGAAGAGCATCCGTGTGAGCGTCACACACACCACCCCCCGCGTCAGCGCGATCGGGCGGTACTAGCCCGGCTAGACGCGGGGCCAGGCGGAGACGTAGGGGAACGGCGGGGTAACCGTGCCTCCTGCGGGGTGGATCTCGAAATGCAGATGCGGCGGCGCCTTCTTGGCGTCGCCAGTGTTGCCAACGAAACCGATGACCGTGCCGGCGCGGACGGTGGCGCCCTCCTTGGCGACCGGAGCAAACGCCGACAGGTGGGCGTAGTAGAACGTGTTGCCCCACGTGTCGCGAAGCCAGAACCTCCAGCCGCCCGCGCTGTTCCATCCCACCTTGAACAGCGTCCCGTCGCTCACTGCGACGATCGGCGCCGACGCCTTGGCAACCAGGTCGATGCCCTCATGGCTGCGACCACCGGCGCGTACTGCGCCCCAGTCGTTCGAGAATGACGCCCCACCAACGACGGGAAACACGTGCGTCGCCGCGGCGGGTGGCGGGTAGGAGGCGGACGCCGGGTTCGCCAACGGAGTGGGACCCTCCGCCGGTGCCGGGGTGGCATCTGGTGACGTCTTGGGGGCGGGGACGGTGCCCCCCTGAGCGGCCGTCAACGCCGCGAGGTTCGGCTCCGAGGCCGGACCCGCCGGGGTGCCAGTCGGAGCTTCTTTCGTGTCGATGGATTCCGAGCCCACCTCGCCCTCCACGATCGGCGCCGCATCGGTGGCGGCCGTGGGGTCCCCCACGGTGCGATCGACGGGAGGAGCGACACCGGGTCGTGTTGTCAGATTGGTAAGGACGTCCTCGGCCGTAACGCCGTCCACGGCAATCGGGTTCGCCGTCTGTGCGGTGCTCCACTCCACCGGGGGCGCAGCGGATGTGCGGCCCGACCGCCGGTCGGAGTTGGGAACCAGTAGGACCCCAGCCGGGACGACCAGCAGCAGCCCCACCAAAAGGCGGCCACGGTCGAGTATCTGCGCCGAAGAGAGCATCACCAGAGAATCGGCCTGGTGGCGCATGGACTTGAGGTTTCCCCGCGACCGTCTCGCCACGCTCTGCAAAGATTATGCGCATGATTCCTGAAGCCCCCGTCCATCGAAACAACCATGGCGGCACGTACCCCACCGGCGACGGCTGGTTCGTCGTGAATGCCCGCGACGCGCGTTGGGAGGACAGCCCGTTCGGGCCGTTCACCCGGTTTGAGGGTCCCGACGCAAAGTTCGGTCAGATCGGCATCAACATCGGCCTGCTACAGCCCGGGCAGCCAGCGTGCATGTACCACGGCGAGGCCGACCAGGAGAACTTCCTCGTACTGTCGGGCGAGGCGCTCCTGCTCGTGGAGGGTGAGGAACGCCACCTCCAGGCGTGGGATTTCGTCCATTGCCCGCCGTGGACCGAGCACGTGTTCGTTGGCGCTGGAGACGGTCCGTGCACGATCCTGGCAATCGGTGCCCGACAGTTCGACGAAGTGATCTACCCAGTGTCGCCCCTCGCCCAACGCCACAACGCGGGCGTCACGACCGAGACCACGAAGCCGGCGGAGGCATACGCCGAATACCCCCCAACGGTCGAAGCGCCGTTTCAACCTGAGTGGTTGACGGGCTAAGAGGGGCCGGCCGCTGACGGCGGCCGACGTCCCCAACTGGTGACAGCAGCCGGGGACACGGTGTCGGCCACCCTCCTGTCACGCCGGCGGCACTCGACGTCGCGCGAGGCGCTGCCCGAACAGGACAAGACCCATAACGAGCCAGATGAGCGTGCCGGCCACGGCCAGATAGAGCCCGGGCTCGATCGACGCGATCCCGCTCGCGACGAAGCCTGATTCATCGACGCTTGACAGGTTGCCCGCGGCGACAAACGTCGCCAGTAGGGATGCGACGATGCTGACGACATGAGCAGCCTTCATACGTACGGCCGCAAGGATCAGAACAGCCGAGACGAGCGCGCACACGATGATGGTTACTCCGGGCCCACCGAGGCCGACTCCGGTGGCAGACGTGCCGGCGGCGCTCACCCAGGGGAGGAACGCGCCAAGCACCGCGAGGGCGATCGCCGCGAGGGTCGCCAGCTGAGTGCGGGTTGGCGCCAGGCGGCGCTTCGAGGGGATTGGCGACGAGACAGAGGCGTTGGATTCGGACACGAGGGACTCCTTGTCGAGATGGGTTTGACGTTCCATCTCGACGGTAGTCACCACCCCAATCGAGTTCTGTCACGGCCGTGACAGACGGTGTGTGTCCCTCATCACCTTCTCCCGCTCGACCCCCGCCAGCGGGGGTCGGGGCCGTCGGCTCGCGCTCCGCACAACGCAGGTCCCGCCCAACCCTCAGGACAGGCGGGACCTGCTGAGCGCGTTATGAGCAG
>CAVXUW010000002.1:0-1505977 GCA_963765105.1 uncultured Thermoleophilia bacterium | reverse complement strand
ATTTGTTCCGGGGACATTCGAGATCGGCTGACCAGATGCATCGGTGTTGACATAAAGGTTTTCACCGAGTTTCAGTAGGCCTTCTGGATTGACGAAGGTGGAGATATTCATTTGTCCAACCGGGTTTAGAGTTTGGCTGCCAGGTTGTTTCACCAGAACTTGACCATTGGCGTTGATCGAAGTCGGTCGCATCGGGGGAATTCGACACGCCAGCCTGCAACACTCGCCCTGTCTGAGCGGACCCAAGAACGAGTTGTCCCGAAGCGTTGACGCTAAAGTTACCCGCGGGTGTAGACCACGTTTCCCGTCGTATCGAGCACTTCGAAGAAGCCATTGCCTTCGATCGCAACATCGAGCGGCTTGCCCGTTTGCTGCATTTCCTCGCCTTGGCGAAACTCTGACTGAACACTTTGAACGCGGGAACCAAGCCCGACCTTGACTCCGGTCGGAGTGGGATTGCTCTGCGCATCCAAGTTGCCGGTAATTTGTAATTGCGATACATCAGATCTTCAAAATCGGTCGGGGCGCGCTGCAGCTGACCCGTGACGAGCAGGTGCTGGCGCTGCTCGACGAGGTGGTGGTGCGACGGCTGGTCGAGCGCTCCTGGGGCCCGCCGGCAGGTCGGCTGCTGCAGCGGGTCGTGGCCGACGGCGCCCACCACAGGCTCGTCGACGTGGTCGTGGCGCAGCTGCACGAGTGGCTGGCCACCCACGAGGACGTCATCGCCAGAGTGGTCCTCGAGCGGGCCCCCGCCTGGACGCCGGCCTGGCTCGACGACCGGATCGCCGCCAAGGCCTACCGCGAGGCGCTGGGGTTCATCGCCGACGTCCGGTCCGACCCGGAGCACCGCGCCCGTCGGGCCCTCGACGACCTGATCGCGGAGTTCGCCGACAACCTGCAGCACGACCCTCTGACCATGGCCCGGGCCGAGGCGTTCAAGCAGCAGCTGGTCGCCCACCCCGATGTCCGTGGCGCGGTCGAGCAGCTCTGGACGACCCTGCGCGGCGTGCTGGAGGAGGCCCTCGACGACCCGGCCAGCGACCTGCGGCTGCGCCTGGTCGATGCCCTGACCGGCCTGGGCCGTCGCCTCGGCGACGACGTCGACCTGCAGCACCTGGTCGACCGCTACCTCGAGGATGCCGCCGGTCACCTGGTGCGCAGCTACCGTGACGAGGTGGTCACCGTCATCTCCGAGACCGTCCAACGCTGGGACGGGGCCGAGGCCTCGCGCCGTATCGAGCTGCACGTCGGCCGCGACCTGCAGTTCATCAGGATCAACGGCACCGTGGTCGGAGGCCTGGCCGGGCTGCTCATCCACACGGTGACGGTGCTGGCCCCGTGACCCCGACCGGCACCGCCGCCACCGACGGCTCCGGCGACCGTGTCGGGCACGAGGTCGTGAACGAGCTCTGGGTGGTGCGCCACGGCCAGACCGAGTGGGCCCTGGCCAAGCGTCACACCGGGCTGACCGACGTCCCGCTGACGACGGTCGGCGAGGACGGCGCCCGGGCGCTGGCCCCCGCGCTGGCGCCGGTCGCCTTCGACCGGGTGGTCTGCAGCCCGCTGCAGCGGGCGCGACGGACGGCGGAGCTGGCCGGCTTCGCCGCCGCCGAGGTCGACCACCGGGCCGTCGAGTGGGACTACGGCGACTACGAGGGCCTGACCCGTGCCGAGATCAGCCGCTGGGTACCGCACTGGCGACCGTTCGAGCACCCTCAGATGCCCGGCGGTGAGAACCTGGCCGACGTGGCGGGCCGTGCCGACTCGCTGCTGAAGGACCTGATGGACGGCGATGCCGGCCGGGTGCTGCTGATCGCCCACGCCCACTTCCTGCGCGTGCTGACTGCCCGCTGGCTCGGGCAGTCGCCCGAGCTCGCCGCTCACTTCGTGCTCGACCCCGCGACCGTCAGTGTGCTCGGTTCGGACCGCGGCACCAGGGCCGTCCTGCGCTGGAACGCCCCGCCCGGATAGCGGGTCCTGCCGGCGCGGTCTCGGTGCCCTGCCACGGATGTTCGCTCGACCGGGCGAGGCTGTCCGGGCAACCGGGTGAAGTGGTTACGCCGAACGGTGGAGAATTCGCCACTCCACTTTTCTTCGCCACCTGCCGATGTAGGGCAGGTGTTCGGCCTCCCCGAAGCGTCCCGAGAGCGGTGTGACCGCCCTCGCGAGCAACCCTGCCGTGCTGGTGGGTGTGCTGCTGGGCCTGGTGCTGCTGCTGCTGGCGGTTCGCCTGGTGCAGAACCATCGCGCCCGGGCCGCGGCTGCGACGTTCGCCCGCCAGCTGACCGATGCGGCGAACACCGGCAGCATCGTCGGGGCAACCGTGGTGCCGACCGGGCGCCCCCGACCCAGGACTGCTCCGACCACCGGCGACCCTCTGGGCGACGAGGGCGCCTGCGACGGGATCGCCTCCGACGCGAGCGCCTCAGAAGGGAGCGCCTCAGAAGAGGCTGCTCCGGATGTGGCCCTGCCTCGGACGCCTGCCACCGAGCAGGCAGCGAACGAGGCGCCCACGGACCTCGACACCACGGATCTCGACACCACGAACCTCCACACTGCCGAGGCGTCGGAGTCGGTGGCCGCGCACATCGAGCGGCGCCGGCTGCCCCGGCGCCGGGCCCTGCGCGAGGAACGCAAAGGTCGGCGGGGGTCGCGTGGCCGGCGTGCCGACGACATCAACCAGGCCCTGCTCGCCGACCCGGTCCAGGTTCCGGCAGCCGTCGCAGCCCCGGCGTCCGTCGTCCGGCCCGCGGAGCCGGTTGTCGCACCGGCCGCCGAAGTCCTTCCCCCGGCGGCCGAGGCCGCGGCAGAAGTCGTCGTCGAGACTGTCGCCGCCGGCGTCCCGGTCACCCAGGTGACCACGGTCGACGGTGGCTCGCCCGCACTGGTGATCGTCGACGTGGTCCCGGTGACCGGCGACGCCCACGTTCCGCAGCCTCGGCCGCAGACGGCGGCTCCGGTGCTTCGCCCCGAAGACCTGCTGGACCCGATCGACGAGTTCGCGCCTTCCGACGAGCTGCACATGCCGCAGGTGCACGTGTCCGACCCCTCTCTGCCGTGGCTGCCGCCACTCGACGCGCCGCTCGACTCGCCGGACCAGGAGCTGGTCGACCCTTTTGTCCCGGCCCCGACCTTCGGGGCCGCCCCCCTCGCTCAGGCGAGCTCTCAAGACCCCGCGGGACCGGTTCCCGCGGACAGGTTCGACCCGACAGTCCCGACGGGGTTGCCGGAGACGTTCCACCCGACAGCCCCGACGGGGTCGCCGGAGCTGTTCGACCCTGGTCCGGCCGAGGTGGCCTACCCAGCGACCCACCTCGACCAGGGCTACCTGGCCGAACCCCACGGAAGTGACGACATCGGCGGATGGGCCGCCGATCGTAGCGATGAGGAGATCTGGCAGATGACCGCGCCTAGTCAGGAAACAGGAGCGGGTGCCGGTGTCGTCACCGACGCCCAGACGGAGGTCAGCGCAACAATGCCCCAAGTAGCTGTGTCGCTACCACAAGTAACCGACCTGGTCGAGCACTCTGGCATGGTGCAGCCATCGACCCCCGAGAGCGAGGCGCCGTCCGACGGCACCTCGTGGGCCGCTGCGCCGGCGCAGACCTGGACCACGCCGTCGTCGCAGGACGTCGTCGAGGCCCCGGCTGCCCCGGCTGCCCAGGCCTTCGCCCCGACCTACGCCCCGGTCCCGATGTACGTGCCGGCTGCTGCCACGCCTGCTTCAGCGGCTCCCCGGGGCAACTGGTGGGACAACGACGGTAGTCCGTCGACGCCCGCCGCCACGAGCGCCACGGCCTCGGCCGTCGAGGCCGCCATCGCGATCAGCCAGGCGTACGCGCCGCGGCCGGAGCGTCAGGCCCCCGCTGCCAACGGCAGCTCGTTCGGCAAGGTGGTGCTCGACTTCGAGCCCCGGACCCCGAACGAGGACGGCGAGGAGGTCGTCAACCGGATCGTGTCCCAGATCCTGGCCTCGGTCGGCGTCGACCCGTCCGCGGTGGCTCGCCACCGGACGATGGACGAGATGCCCGACTGGGCATTCGACGCGCCGCGGATCCCCTCGCAGCGTGGCGTTACCCCGTCGACGCGTCAGCGCGACGGTCTGCGTCGGGCGGCCAAGCGCCTGACCACGGCAGCCACCCGCCCGAGCGCCGCGCAGATCACCGCCGAGGAGGCGGCCCTGCTGGTGGACGGCGACGTCGCTGCGGTCGTCGTGCACTCGGTCGAGGGCCCGCGCGTGCTGTGGCTGCACCCCGAGGGTGGCGAGAGCCAGATCTGGGGTCCGCAGACACTGTCCGCGCTGCTTGCGGCCGGTGCGCCGGTCCGTGAGGTGCTCGAGGCCGACCCGTTGGCCGACGGTGCCACCACCGCCCTGCTCGCCGTCCCGATCGCCAGCGCCGGCACCCTTGCCGGCACGCTCGTGGTGCGCCGCCTGCGCGCCGAGGGCTTCACGGTCGCCGAGCAGGGCGTGCTCGACCGGCTGGCCCGCATGACGGGAGCCTCGCTCGACGCGATCGCCCGTCGTGGCGCGCTCGCGGGCGACGAGGACCTCGACCTGGTCACCGGGCTGGTCCGTCGCGAGCGCATGCTGGTCGACCTGCGTACCGCCGTCCGCACCCGCGCCGAGCACGACCTGCCGGTCTCGCTGGTGCTGGCCGAGGTCGACGGGCTCGCCCGGATGCGTACCGAGTACGGCGACGCCGACGCCGACGAGGCCCTGCGCCTCATCGCGACGACGCTCAACAGCCAGTTGCGGGTCGGCGACATCGCCTACCGCCACGGTGAGGACGACGTCGCGGTGCTGCTGCCGGCGACCGAGCTGGACGACGCCGAGATCGTGGCGGGTCGCCTGGCCGGAGCCGCCGAGCAGATCCTGGCCGAGCGGTTCACCCTGCCCCGTCCGTTGCGGCTGCGCACTGCTGCCGTCCCGGTCGAGGAGGACGCCGCGAAGACGATCGAGCAGGCGATCATCATGCTCGGCGCCGAGCGCAACCACGAACGCCAGGTGATCGAGGCTGCGCAGCGGCGTCGACTGGCTGCGGAGCTCGAGCAGAGGTAACGCCTGCTTCATGTTTCACGTTCGGCCGGAACGACGGGCCGGATGCTCGGCGACTGCTACGCACGTCGCTGCCGCATCCAGCCCGTCGTTCCGGCGTTTGCGAGCCATCGCGCAGGTCGGGGGAAGGGCTTCGGTTGCGGGGGTGGGTGATTGCTGAGGTTCGGCTCGTAGGATCTGTTCGTGTCCGAACCAGGTGTGGGTGTGGGTGTGGGTGTGGGCCGGGGTCGGCCGTTGATCGTGATTCCGGCGCGGTTCTCGCCGTCGGCGCCGGTGCTGCGGTACCGGGCGCTGGTGACGGCGCGGGCCCTGTCCGAGGCGGTGCTGCGGGCCGGGGGTGAGCCGCTCACAGTGCATCCGTGGTGGCCGCAGGGGTCCGGGCCCGGTGGGCCCGACGGTGCGACGGTCGCCGACCGGTTGGGGTTCGCCGACGGGGTGCTGCTGCCTGGTGGGGGTGACCTGTCACCGTCCCGCTACGGGCACGTCGACCAGCACGACGACGTCTACGACGTCGACCACGAGCAGGACGACTTCGACCTCGCCGTGGCCGACTGGGCGCTCGCGACGGGCGTGCCTCTGCTGGCGATCTGCCGGGGCACCCAGGCGGTCAACGTCGTGCGGGGCGGGGGGCTCGAGCAGCACATGGACTCCCCGCACCGCGACGTCGTCCAGCCGGTGACGGTCACCGACCCCGAGCTGGCGGCGATGCTGGGCGTCCCCGCCGGCGGTGACACCGGCCCGGCCGCGGCGCAGGTGTCGTGCTACCACCATCAGCGCCTCGACGACCTCGGTGCCGGGCTGCAGGTGGCGGCGAGGGCGGACGACGGCACGGTCGAGGCGATCCGGGCGACCGATGGTGACGGGTGGTTCCTCGGCGTCCAGTGGCACCCGGAGGACACCGCCGACACCGACCCTGCCCAGGCCGCCCTCTTCGGGGCCCTGGTCACCCACGCCCGGTCCCGCCGCCGTCCCTGACTGCCCCCTGGTCGGCCGCGAGGAGTCACAGATGACCGTCCTGAGGGTCTCCGAACGGGAGACTGTGACCCCTCGGCGACACCCCGGGGCAGGGGAAGGCCGGTTGGGGGTTGTGCTGGGTTACTCGCCGGGGCGCTTGGGGGGACGGATGCCGCGGAACTCCCAGTCGCCGCCCTTGGCGGTCGAGAGCACCTCTTCGGACTCGGTGGGCTGGGCACCGACGTCGGTGCGGATCGGCGTCGGCCCCGACACGATCGTGTTGGTGAGTCGGCCCAGCCCCTCGGCCTCGACCTCGACGACGTCGCCCGGGTAGACGGTGCGTGAGTTGGCCGGGGTGCCCGACAGCAGCACGTCGCCGGGCACCAGGGTGATGGTGCGGGCGATGTCGGCGACCAGGTAGTTCATGTCCCAGGTCATCTCGGCCGTCGAGCCCTCCTGCACCACCGTCCCGTTGACCAGGGTGCGCAGCCACTTGTCGTGGAAGTCCCAGCCGCTGACCAGGCCCGGTCCCAGCGGGCACATGGTGTCGGCGCCCTTGACGCGCAGCATGGAGCCGGCGTTGGTGTCGCGGAAGTCGTGCAGCCCGTAGTCGTTCGCCAGGGAGTAGCCGGCGATGTAGTCGCCGGCGTCGGCCGGCGCGATGTTGCGGCAGGTGCGGCCGATGACGATCGCGATCTCGCCCTCGTAGTTCAGCCACGAGCAGCCCTCGGGTCGCACGATCGAGCCCTTGTGCCCGGCGAGTGAGGAGATCGGCTTGTGGAAGTACGTCGGCGTCGCCGGCAGCGAGATCTGGAACTCCTTGACCCGGCTGATGTGGTTCAGGTGCACCGCGATGATCTTCGTGGGCATCACCGGCGGCAGATGGACAGCCGTCTCCACGCCGACCCGGCGACCGTCGCCGGCGACCAGCTCGTCGCCGTCCCGCACCACCTCGACGGTCGCGCCGTCGAGCAGGATCCGGCGGTGCTCGGTGCTGCCCGGAAGCAGCGGGTTCTCGCTCACGTGAGGGCCTCCGTGGTCCAGCTCGGGGCGCCCGCGGTCCAGCCGGCCGGGGCGTAGCAGGTGTTCTTGACGTCGCAGTAGAAGTCGAAGCTCCAGGTGCCGCCCTCGCGACCGATGCCGCTGCGGCCGTTGCCGCCGAACGGGGCGCTCAGGTCGCGCACGAAGAAGCAGTTCACCCATACCGTGCCTGCCGACAGCTGAGCCGAGACCCGCTCGGCCCGCACCGGGTCGCCGGTCACCAGGGTGGCGGCCAGGCCGTAGTCGGTGCCGTTGGCCATCGCCACCGCCTCGGCCTCGGTGCCGAAGGTCTGCAGCGTCAGCACCGGCCCGAAGACCTCCTCGCACAGGATCTCGCTGCCGGCCTTGGCGTCGACCAGCACGGTGGGCCTGAAGTAGAGCCCGCCCAGGTCGGTGTTGGGGCCACCGCCGACCAGGGCCTGCGCGCCGCCCGCGATCGCCCGCTCGACGAAGCCGCAGACCCGTTCGAAGTGGCGCCGGCCGATCAACGGGCCGATGTCGGTCTCGGGATCGCGCGGGTCGCCCTGCTTCACGAGCGCGGCCCGCTCGGTGAAGCGCTGCACGAACTCCTCGTGCAGGCTCTCGTGCACCAGCAGTCGGACGGCGGCCAGACAGACCTGTCCGGAGTTGTCGAACTGCTCGACGGCCAGGGTCACGGCCAGGTCGAGGTCGGCGTCCTCGAAGATCATCAGTGGCGACTTGCCGCCCAGCTCGAACGAGACCGGGGTGACGTTCGGGGCGGCGGCGGCTGCGATCGTGCGGGCGGTCGGCACCGAGCCGGTGAAGCAGATCCGCCGCACCCGCGGGTCGGCCACCAGCGGCGCCCCAGCATCGACGCCCAGACCCTGGACGACGTTGAACACCCCCGCCGGCAGGCCGGCCTCGGCGGTGATGTCGGCCAGCAGCGACGCCGTCAGCGGCGCCCACTCCGGCGGCTTGGCGACCACGGTGTTGCCCGCTGCCAGGGCCGGACCGATCCGCCAGGTCGCCAGCATCAGCGGGGCGTTCCAGGGCGTGATGATCGCGGTGACGCCGGCCGGGTCCCAGCTGACGTGGTTGCGGTGGCCGCGGGTCTCGAAGTCGGGGTGCGCGGCGCCTGAGGCCAGGCTGCGCAGGTGGTCGGCGAAGAACCTGAAGTTCATGGCCACCCGGGGCATCACCCCGCGCCGATGGCTGCGGATCAGCGAGCCGTTGTCGCGGGTCTCGACCTGCGACAGGTCCTCGAGCCGCGCCTCGACGCCGTCCGCGATGCGGTGCAGGACGGCGGCCCGCTCGTCGGCGGGGGTCGCCGCCCAGGCCGGGAACGCGGCCGCGGCCGCATCGACGGCGGCCGAGGCCTCGCCTGCAGAACCCGCGCTGACCTGCGCGATCGCGGTCTCGTCGATGGGGGAGACGTCGGTGAACGTGGCTCCGGAGGCCGACGCCACCCGCCTGCCACCGATCCAGTGCCGGGTGTCGACCTCGACACCCGCGACGACCTCGACCGACATACGGGACCCCTCCAAGGGTGGGAATCGATCAGCACAAGAAACGTTCGGTTCCGAAAGGTTCGCGGGTGGAACGGGTGGCGTCAAGCCTTCGGGGCCTTGTCGTCGTCCGGAGGGGGGCCTTATCGTTCGGTTACGAACGTTCATGCCGGGCAGCCGGCCGGTCTCGACACTAGCCAAGGGTGGAACCTTCTCGATGAGCCAGCCGATGAGTCAGCCGTTGCAGGGTTTCTTCTACCCGCGCACCGTGACCGGGCAGGCGTCCCTGCTGCCGCCGCCGCCGTGGTTCTACTCCGGCGACCTGCTCACGGTCGAGTACCGCACCGACCCTGAGGCGGTCGCGGCTCTGCTGCCCGAGCCGTTGACGCCGGCCGAGGACGACCCTGGCGCGGTGGCGCTGATCTGGGCCGACTGGCAGTCCTGCGGAGCCGACCGCCGCGAGCTGCTCGACCCGGTGCGCTCGCAGTACAAGGAGGCCTTCGTCGTCGTCCGCTGCAGCTTCGAGGGGACGACGTACAGCCGCTGTGCCTACATCTGGGTCGACAAGGACTTCGCGATGCTGCGAGGCATCCACCAGGGCTACCCCAAGAAGCTCGGCTCGATCCACATGACCCGCTCGCACCCGATGACCGAGGGTGCCCCGGCGCTGGCCCCGGGCGGCCGGTTCGGGGCCACCATCGCCGCCGCCGACCGACGTCTCGCCGAGGCTGTCATCACGCTGCGTGAGCCCAGTGACAGCAACGGTTTCGTCAACGGTCACCCGATGGCCCACCACCGCTGGCTGCCGGCGATCGACGGCGTGGGCGACGCCCACGTCGAGCTCATCAGCTCGGGTGGGAGGTCGGCGACGATCGGTGCCACCTTCACCGCCGACGTCGACCACCTGGCCCTGTTCGACTCCCCGTGGGAGGAACTGTCCGCGCTGCCGGTGCGCGAGGTCATCGGCGGCTACTACCGCCAGGTCGGCGTGGTCTGGGACGGCGGCGCCACCCTCTGGCGCACGTCGTGACCGCGGGGCCCCTGGCGTCGGGGATGCCCGCGCCCTCGTCAGAGGCGAGGCCGGCGCTGCGGTGGGTGATCGTGCTCACCGAGAACTGGACGATGACCCCGGGCAGCGACCCGATGCAGCTGGTGCGGTGGGCCCAGGAGGCCGAGGACGCCGGCTTCGACGCCGCCATGACCAGCGAGCACATCGTGCTCGGCCCTGCCTCGGGGGCTGCGGGACGCATGCCCAACCCACGCGAGTACGCACTGCCCGGCAACCAGGACCCGGACACCCCGTGGCCCTCGACGCTGCTGATGCTGGCGGCTGTCGCGGCCCGAACCAGCACGATCCGACTGGCCGCCAGTGCCGTCATCGCCCCGCTGCGCCACCCGCTGCAGCTGGCCAAGGAGCTGGCCACTCTGGACGCGTTGTCCGGCGGGCGGCTCACGGTGCAGCCGACCGTCAGCTGGCACCGCGACGAGTACGCCGCCCTCGGGGTGCCGTTCACCGAGCGGGGCGCCAGGCTCGACGAGCACCTGCAGGTGTGGCGGCTGGCCTGGCAGGCCGCCGCGACGGGGTCACCGTTCAGCTTCGAGGGCCGGTTCTACCGGTTCGACGACGTGTGGGTCAGCCCCGGTCCGGCCCAGCCGGACGGGCCGCGACTGTGGTTCGGCGGGGCCGACATGCACGACGCGCTGCTGCACCGGCTGGTGCACCACGGGCACGGCTGGAACCCGCTCGGGGCGCCCAGCGGCGACGACCGCGCCAGGCTGTCGGCCGGCCTGCAGGCGGTGGGGCGCGACCTGGGCGACCTCGAGCTGGTCGGCGGCACCCGGGCGACCTTCACCGGGGGCGACTCCTGCGCCGACCTGGGTCGGGCGCTGGAGGACCTGCCGGCCAAGGTGGCCCAGGGCTTCACCACGTTCTGCATCAAGCCGAGCCAGTTCATCGACGATCCCGCGGACGTCGGCCGGTTCTGCCGCGAGGTGGTCGCCCGCGGCGAGGCCCTGCTCGCCCGTTGACACCCACCCCTTGAGACCTCGCCCGTTGACACCCGCCCCTTGAGACCCAGCCAAACCGGCGAGGGGTCACAGCTGACGATTCCCAGGGTCCCGGGAAGGTCAGCTGTGACCCCTCGATGGTGTTGGTCGGGTCAGAGCTTGGTCGGACCGTGCTCGGACTCGGCCAACCCCTGCCACGGGTCCTTCGGGGACGGACGCCCCGGGAACACGAAGGTGAGGGCCGCTCCGACCGCCAGCAGGACGAGTGCGGTCATCCACGCGGCACTCGCCGGCGCCGGCACCTGGTAGATGCCGCCGAAGACCGCCAGACCGGTGATGACGATGCCGATCCCGGCCGCCGTGTAGAGCCGGCTGTCGGGCACGTGGCCCTTGAGCCCCTTGAGCGACCCCAGGCAGATCACCAGGTAGATCACCGAGAGCGCGAACCCGCCCAAGGTGGAGAACCAGGCGAACACCGACACGTAGTGCGGCAGCTCAGGCAGGGCCACGAAGTCCGGCGCGAACAGGGTGGCCAGGATCAGCAGCCCGTACAGCGCCAGCACCAGGACCGAGGCGGTCATCGGGGTGCTGCGGGAGGAGACCTTGCCCAGCGGGGCCGGCAGGCGGGCGTCGCGAGCCAGGGCGAACAGCCCCCGGCTGGCGGCGACCGAGACGCCGATGAGGACCGCGAGCATGTCCAGCATGATCATGATCTCGAGCAGGCGACGGACGGCGTCCGAACCGAAGCCGCCGGCCTCGGTCGGCCCGGCCAGACCGAACAGAGGGCCACCGGCGTTCTTGCCGAGGGCGTCGATGCTGAACCCGTAGCCGGCCACCTGGGCGTAGGTGACCACGACGTAGAAGCCCGCAACGGCCAGCACCGAGATCAGGATGGCCCGGGGGATGTCGCGCTTGGGGTGGGCCGTCTCCTCTCCGAGGTTGGCGGCGGTCTCGAAACCGGTGAAGAGCAGCACGCCGTACAGCACGCCGAACAGCACGCCCTTGAAGCCGTGGTCGGCGTCCGGCACCACCGCTGTGGTCAGGCTGTTGCCGCTGCCCACCTTGATGATCACGTACAGGGCGAACAGCAGGACGGCGACGATCGAGACCAGCGCGAGCACCAGCTGGATCCGGGTCGACAGGGCGACACCCAGGTAGAGCAGGGCGGCCGTCAGCAGCAGGAGCAGCACGTCCCAGGCGCCCTCGGACAGCAGGGAGTTGCCGAACTCGGCGTCGAGGGTGTCGTGAATGGTGCCGCCGAGCATGATCAGAAGGGCGCCGCCGAGGCCGAGGATGCCCGCGTAGTAGAGGAAGCCGAAGGCGGCGCCCACCCGCGGCCCGAAGCCGTCACTGATGTAGTCGTAGAGCGATCCGGCAGCCGCGATCCGGCGGGCGTACTCGCTGATGATCCAACCGAAGCCCAGCACACCGACGGAGGCGATGACCACGGCCAGCGGTGCCGCGTTGCCGGCGCCCAGGCCCGTCGCGGAGGTCACGCCGACGATGAGCGGCACCAAGAAGGCCATCGAGAAGACGGGGCCCATGAAGCCTACGGACTGGGCGATCGCGTCGACGAGGGTGAGTTTCGTGCCGCTGCTGCCGAGCTGGGGGAGCGAGGTGTCGTTGGCCATTGAGTGCCTTCCTGCGGCTGAGGGCCGGGTTCGGGGAACGTTCGTGTTCGAACGTTCTGTGACGGCGCGAGTTTAGGGGCCCCCTGTGATGGGCGCCACCCTTTCGGCACTCCTGTTGTGCAGGTCAGCAACGGGGCGAGGCGGGCGGGGGCTGCCGGCTCAGTCGTAGAGCTTGGCCTTGCCGAGCCGGTCCAGGCACACCTCGGCCGACCAGGGCAGCATGGTGCTGCCGAGGCGGGAGTCCCGGTACATGCGCTCCAGGGGCATGTCCTTGAGCATCGACTGCCCGCCGCAGACCCGGATGGACAGCGCCGCAACCTTGTTCGCGTTCTCCATGACGGTGAAGACCGCAGCCCAGGCCCGGGCGAGCAGCTCTTCGTCGGGGTCGATGCGCATGGTGTCGAGGACGTCGTAGATGAGGGCCCGGCCCAGCTCGTAGTCGATCTGCATCTGGGCCCACCCGGCCTGCTTCTGAGGCAGGTCGCGTCGGGCCGTGCCAGGACGGGCACCGGGCGTCTCACCGCGCAGGTAGGCGCGGGTGAAGTCGAGGATGCCCTGGGTGAGCCCGAGATAGCTCGGGGCCAGCGACATGAACAGGAACGGGAACCGTTGTGCCGCCTGGTCATACCCGCGTGGCGGCAGGATCTCGTTGTCCGCGGGCACGAAGGCGTCCTTGAACAGCAGGGTGCGGCTGACCGTGCCGCGCATGCCGAGCGGGTCCCAGTCCCCGAGGATCTCGATGCCCTCGGCGTCGGCAGGCACCGACAGCAGGCGGATGAAGGGCTCCCCCGGCACCTGGCAGGTCACGTTGTACCGGTCCGCGGCTCCCGAGAGCGAGGCGAAGATCTTGCGGCCGGTCACCCGGAACCCACCGTCGACCATCTCGGCCTTGGTGTGCACCCCCGAGGTGGCCCCGGCCGAGATGCCTTCGCTGAACGGCTGGCTGTGGATCGTTCCGTCCTCGACGACACCGCGGAACACTCGCCGCGCGACGTCGGTCGTGCTCGGCCCGTTCGACGTCCGAGAAGTCGAGCAGGTCGCAGACCTCGCCCGCCCAGAGCATCGTGGCGTTGTGCATGTTGAAGGTCAGCGCGGTGGCGCCGCAGTAGCGTCCGATCTCGGCAGACACCCGCGCGTAGTCGGCGAAGCAGGCGCCCGAGGCCGCCGAAACGCGCGGGGACGCACAGACCCAGCAGGCCGGCAGCCTTGAGGTCGGCGAAGTTCTCGAGGGGGAAGCTGACGCCTCGAGGTCGTACTTCACGGCACGCTCGGTGAAGGCCGGTCCCAGGGCACGGACTCGGCCCACCATCTCGTCGCGGCTGATCACGGGCCCGTTGGCGGCAGGGTTGGTCATGCGGTTCAGTGTGTGCAGGCCCGATGCCGGCGTCAAGAGGTCTGTCAGACCCATTTACAATTAAAGTCGTCCGAACCTAGACTCCCGGCTCATGGGCTCGAACACCGCACCTCTGCGTGACGTCACCGGCGGCAGGATCGCCTGGCGGGAGGCCGGATCACCTGAGGCGCCGCTCGCGATCTTCCTGCACGGGCTGGGCGGCAACCGCTCCAGCTGGGACCCGCAGCTGGCCGAGCTGGCTGCGGTCCGCCGCTGCGCCGCCTGGGAACTGCCCGGGTACGGCGACTCCCCCGGGCTGCCCGGATCGCTGCCGGAGCTGGCCGACGTCGCCGCCGAGCTGGATCAGCGAGCTGGGCGGTGGCCAGGTGGACGTCGTCGGACTGTCCTTCGGTGGCATGCTCGCCCAGCACCTCGCCCTGCAGCACCCCGCTCTGGTGCGCACCCTGGCCCTGCTCGACACGAGTCCCAGGTTCGGCATGGACGGCGTGACGACCCGTGAGGAGTGGCTTGCGACGCGGGTGGATCCGTTGCGCGAGCGCCGCACCCCTGCCGAGCAGGTCGAGCGCGTCGTCGCCGGGCTGGTGGGACGGTCCTGCCCGGCGGCGGTCCGTGAGGTGGCTGCCGCCTCGATGCGTGCCGTGCCCGGTGCCAGCCTGGCCGCGGCCTGCCGGGCCCTGGTGGACCACGACACCTGCGACCGGCTGCACGCCGTCCACGCACCGACGCTCGTGCTGGTCGGCGCCGAGGACACCGAGACCCCTGTGGACTACTCCGCCGCGATCGCGCAGCGGATCCCCGGTGCCCGGTTGGTGGTCCTGCCCGAGACCGGTCACCTGTCCAACCTGGAGTCCCCGGACGCCGTCAATGCCGAGCTGCGCAGCCACTGGTCGGCCGCGCTCGAGTCGAACCGGGAGCTGTCATGAGCGCAGAATGGCGTTGGGTGCAACGGTTCGCGGCCCAGCTCGAGCTTTGCGAGCTGCAGAAGGACGAGCTGTGCGTGGTTCTGTCCGAGTCCACCAGTCGCCCTGAGAACGTGGCCTCGGCGCTGCTGGCTGCGCAGTCGCTGGGTGCCGAGGTGTTCCAGGTCGTCATGCCGACCCCCTCGAACCCGGGACCGGTACCCCTGCGATCGACCGGGACCAGCCTTGCGCTGCAGTCGAACGCGGCGGCCGTGGCGGCGCTGTGCCGCGCCGACTTCGTCATCGACTGCACGGCGGAGGGCCTGCTGCACTCCCGAGAGCTGCGGACCGTCCTGGAGGCCGGCACCCGGATCCTGATGATCGCCAACGAGTATCCGGAGAGCTTCGAGCGCCTGCACCACGACGTCGACATGGCCCGCCGGGTGCAGCTCGGCTACGACATGCTCTGCGACGCCGCGACACATGCGGGTCACCTCGGCCGCCGGCACCGACCTCACCGTGCGGCTGGACGACGCCTTCCGTGCCGGCTCGACCGGCGTCACCTCTGGTCCGGGCAGCATCGCGCACTGGCCCGGTGGCCTGGTTCTGGCCTTCCCGGCCCGCAACAGCGTGAACGGCACCATCGTGCTGGCCGAGGGCGACCTCAACTGCACCTTCAAGAGCTACATCCGTTCCCCCGTGCGGCTCACCGTCGTCGACGACTACGTGGTGGACGTCAGTGGCGACGGTCTGGACGCCCGGCAGCTCGCCAGCTACATGGCTGCCTTCAAGGACCGGGACGCCTACGCCAGCTCCCACCTCGGCTGGGGCATGAACCCGGGTGCCCGCTGGGACTACTTCGACCTCTACGACAAGTCGCAGCACAACGCGGTCGAGGCCCGCGGGTTCGAGGGCAACTTCATGTACTCGACCGGCGCCAACGAGACCGCCGACCGCTTCACCCGGTGTCACTTCGACCTGCCGATGCTCGACTGCACCGTCGAGCTGGACGGCGTCGCCGTCGTGCGGCAGGGCGTGCTGCAGGGTGCGTTGGCTCCCGAGGTGCCTGCCGACCCGGCCGTCACCGGGCCCACCATCGCGGCCGACGGGGCCCGCCCATGAGCGAGGACCCGATGTGGGACGACTACGGCAGCAGGCCGTCGCCCTACCCGGGCTGGATGCCGGACGGCGAGGGGCGCAGCTACGAGAAGCAGGTGGCGGAGCAGTTCACGACTGCCATGAGCGCGTTGGCCGCCACCGTGTGCGTCGTGGCCGCGGCCAGCCCGTCGGGGGAGCGGTCGGGCATCACGGCCACGGCGATCTGCTCTCTGTCGACCGAGCCCCCGCAGCTGGTGGTCTGTGTCAACCGCTCCTCCAGCATGGCGCGGGCGCTGACCGACACCGGCTGGTTCTCCGTCACCATCCTGGCCGCGACCCAGGAACAGGTCGCCGCGACCTTCGCCGGTCGGACCGGGCGTCAGGGCGACCAGCGTTTCGACGACGCCCTCTGGTCGACCCACAGCACCGGCGCCCCGGTCCTGCACGGTGCCACCGCAACCTGCATCTGCCACGTCTCGACCAGCATGCAGCAGGCCACGCATCTCATCGTCGTCGGAGCCGTCCTGGACGTCGTCCTTCCTGACGCCGACCCGCCGCCGCCTCTGATGTACCACCTGCGGCGGTTCACCGCCGTCCAGCCTGTGAACCGGGAGACGACATGACGGAGCATCCTCAGTACAGCGACGACGTCCTCGGCCGGGCCCGGGTGCGGGACAACGACGCGCTGCGGGACTACTACGAACGCCTGGCCACGTTGCAGACCGGCGCCCTCTGGACCGTCGCCAACAAGATCGAACCGTGGTTCCCGCAGCCGCGGTCCGTCCCGATGCACTGGTCCTACCAGCAGTTGCGCCCCCTCGTGCTCGAGGCCCTGGGTCTGGTGTCGGGCGACGACGCCGGACGACGGGTCGTCATGCTCGTCAACCCTGAGCGGCAGGAGGAGGCCGCCACCGTCGGGCTGCTCTACAGCGGCCTGCAGATCATGGGCCCGGGGGAGTGCATGACGGCCCACCGGCACCAGGCCTCGGCGCTGCGCTTCGTCCTCGAGGGCAGCGGGGCTTGGACCATCGTCGACGGCCAGAAGCTCACCGTGGGCCCGCGGGACTTCGCCATCACGCCCAACTGGACCTGGCACGAGCACGGCAACCAGGGCGAGGAGGGGCCGGTGATCTGGCAGGACGGTCTCGACATCCCGTTGGTCAACGCCCTGGACGCCCCGTTCTACGAGGTGCACCCGGACGTCTACCAGAAGAAGCAGGGCATCGACAACAGCTCTCTGCTCACCTACGGGGCGGGTCAGCTGCGCCCCCTCGACGAGGGCTGGCAGCATCGCTACTCACCGCTGTTCGCCTACCCGTGGGAACCCACCTACGCGGCACTCCGGGGCGCCGCCAAGGCGATCGAGGGCTCGCCCTACGACGGCATCATCATGGAGTACAGCAACCCCCTGACGGGCGGCTCGGTGATGACCACGATGAGTGCCCACATGCAGCTGCTGCGAGAAGGTCAGCACACCAAGGCGCATCGGGTCGTCGGGTCGAAGATCTACACCGTCGCCAAGGGCCGCGGGCACTCCGTCGTCGCCGGGCAGCGGTTCGACTGGACCGAGGGAGACATCTTCTGCGTGCCGTCCTGGGCATGGCACGAGCACGTCAACGACGACGACCGCGACGACGCCTGCCTGTTCTCGTTCAACGACTTCCCGGTGATGCGCTCCCTCGGGTTCTGGCGCGAAGAGGCCCACCCGGACGGCTACCAGCCTGTCGACTGACAGGGACGACCAGAGAGGAACACCTGCGCATGCTCCTGGCGAGCTACTACTTCGGGGACCAGGCGTCCTGGGGCGTCCTGAACGACGACGGCAGCCTCGTCGACCTCCCCCTGACAGCTGACCGACTGGGGCGGACCGTCGCGGCGACGATGCTCGAGCACGTTCGCGCCGAGGACGGCCGCACCGACCTGGTCGGGCTGCTGCGGGACGCGGGCCCCGACGTCCTACGCGCCGCGACCCGTTCCCGGGAGGTGGTGCGGCTCGTCGCCCCGCTACGACCGGGCAAGATCGTGGGGGTCGGTCTGAACTACGTCGAGCACGTCGAGGAGTCGGCCCGTTCCCTCGACACCGCCCAGGCCCTGCCGGACCGGCCGGTCCTGTTCGGCAAGCCGGCGACGGCGGTGATCGGCCCGGACGAGCCGATCCAGCACGACGGGGACCTCACCGCACAGCTGGACTGGGAGTGCGAACTGGCCGTCGTCATCGGTCGCACCGCTCGTCGGGTGTCCCGTGAGACGGCGCTCGAGCACGTCTTCGGCTACAGCATCACCAACGACATCAGCGCTCGTGACCAACGGCGTTCGGGTCAGTGGTTCTACTCCAAGGGGCAGGACTCGTACGCGCCCCTCGGTCCGGCCGTCCTCACCGCCGACGACCTTCCCGACCCGCAGACCCTTCACCTGTCCCTCAGCGTCAACGGGGTCCAGAAGCAGTCGGGCAACAGTCGCCACATGCTGTTCTCGGTCGCCGAGCTCATCGCAGACATCTCCCGCGGCATGACCCTGGAGCCCGGTGACGTGATCGCCACCGGGTCGCCGCAGGGGGTCGGTGCCGCTCAGACCCCGCCACAGTTCCTGCAGCCCGGTGACGTCGTCGAGGCGACCATCGAGAGGATCGGCACCCTGCGCAACCCTGTGGTCGATGCCCGGTGACTCTCGAGCTACCGCGGTTCATCGCTGCCGCCGTCCAGGCCAGCCCGGTCTACCTCGACACCGCGGCGACCATCGACAAGACGGTCCGGCTCGTCGAGGAGGCAGCCGGTCACGGTGCCACGTTGGTCGTCTTTCCCGAGGTCTTCGTCCCGGGCTACCCGTACTGGAACTGGACCATGACCCCGCTGCAGGGGTCGGCCTGGTTCGAACGGCTGGTCCGGGCCTCCGTCACCGTCCCCGGACCGGAGCTCGCCCTGGTGCAGGACGCCGCGCGCGAACACCGGGTGACCGTCGTCCTCGGCGTGAACGAGCGGCCGGCGACCAGTGTGGGCACGCTCTACAACACCATCGTCACCATCGGCGACGACGGCGCCCTGCTGGGCGTCCATCGCAAGCTGGTGCCCACCTGGGCCGAGAAGCTCACCTGGGCGGGCGGGGACGGCAGCTCGCTCGTGGTCCACGAGACGCCCGTGGGGCGGCTCGGGGTGCTCGCCTGCGGCGAGAACACCAACCCCCTCGCCAGGTTCACCCTGCTGGCCAGAGGTGAACAGGTGCATGCCGCGAGCTACATCGCGCTCCCTGTCGCCCCGCCGGACTACGACATGGCCAAGGCGATCGCGTTGCGCAGCGCGGCGCACAGTTTCGAGGGCAAGGTCTTCACGGTCGTGGCGACCTCGGTGATCTCGGAGGAGATCGTGGCGACGATCGCCGGCGACGACGCCGAGACCGCCGGTCGGCTGCGGCGGCGCAACAGCGCACTGTCCGGCGTCTTCGGGCCGGACGGCGAGCCGGTGGTGCCGCCGTTGGTCGACGACGAGGGCATCGTGTACGCCGAGATCGACCTGGGCCGGTGCATCCAGCCCCGGCAGATGCACGACATCACCGGCGGCTACAACCGCTTCGACGTCTTCCAGCTGCATGTCGACGGCACCCCGCTGCTGCCCGTCGTCGACGGTCCGGCGGCCGATGACGGGAGGGCCGATGTCGCCGGTCGCGGGTAGGCCGCCACGGGTGCTGCTGAGTACCTGGCGTCGGCAGGGTCGGGTCTTCGGCCCGGTGCTGCGTGACATGTACGGTGTCGAGGTCGGGTACCCGGCCGCCGTCCAGCGGGCCGGGGCCCTGGCCTACCTGGTGCCGCAGGCGCCGCACCATGCTGCCGCCTCCGAGGTGGTCGTCGGCTTCGACGGGCTGCTGCTGATCGGTGGTGAGGACCTGTCGGCCGACGTGAGTGGGGTGGCGCCCGAGACGGTGGGTGCCAACGCCAGTACCGGGCGCGACGAGTGGGAGCTGGCGCTCCTGCAGGCGTCGCTGGCTGCCGACCTGCCGGTGCTGGCCGTCTGCCGGGGGATGCAGCTGCTGAACGTCGCCTGCGGCGGCACCCTGCTCGGCGACATCGCCGAGATGTCGGCGGACCATCCCGCGGTGCCGGCGGAGACGGAGGTGGCGCTGAGCTTCCGGCACCAGGTGAGACTGCTTGCGGGAAGCATCATCGCCGACGTCGCCGGGAGCGACACCGTCGAGACCAACTCGCTGCACCATCAGGCCCTGGACCGCGTGGGCGACGGCCTCATCGTGACCGGTCGCACCCGGGACGGCCTCGTCGAGGCCGTCGAGCTGCCCACTGCACGCTGGTGCGTCGGGGTGCAGTGGCACCCGGAGCTGATGGCCGACGACCCCGTTCAACGCCGACTGCTGGAGCAGTTCGTGGCCGCGTGCGCCAGGAGGACGACGTGAGGACCAGGATGCGGATACGGATGCGGGAGGTGTCGGCCGCCGAGCTGGCAGCCATGGATGCGGAGTCCGAAAGGCGTGCCCTGGAGCTGTCGGACACCCAGGTCGACGTGATGGGGTACGCCTGCCCTGGTCGACGGGTTGTGGGTGCTGCAGGCTCGGCGGATCGCCTTGATCGCCCCCTACCAGCGACCGCTGACAGACCTGGTGGTCGGCCATCTCGGCAACGAGGGCTTCGACGTGCGAGACTCCCTCGCGCTCGAGATCCCCGACAACCTCGAAGTGGGTGCCCGCGACCCGATGGCCCTGGTGTCTCTTGTCGACCGGCTGGACCACGCGGACGCCGACGTGGTCGTGCTCTCCGCCTGCGTCCAGATGCCGTCGTCGGACGACACGCTGCTGCTGGACGCGATCGAGGCCGTCTGCGGGCAGCACGGCTCGCTCTTCGTCGGGGCCAACGTCATCAGGCGCTCGTTCGCCGAGGCGATGACCGTGCTGACCGAGCGGTTCGGCGCCGCCGTGCCACTGGCCGCGGTCTGGAGCGACCGGGCCGATCTGTCGCTGCCCAGGGCGTCGGCCGGGTCGTGGGGCGGGTTTCACTTCGGCGGTGTGGCGTTCAAGTACCAGCAACAGGTGCCCCTGTCCGACCTGCCAGGACTGGGGGTGCTGGCCCGCACCGCTGTCGATGTCGCGACGACGTCCGGGCCAGGCACCGGAATGGCGGCGGACCTGTCGCGGCTGGTGGCGCTGCGCGAGGGAGCGGGGAACCACCCGCTGGCACTGGCCAGCGGGGTGACCCCGCAGAACGTGGCCGCCTCCATCGGGCTCGTGGACCATGTGCTCGTCGCCACCGGGATCTCGGGCCCCGCTGGTGGCCTCGACGAGGCCAAGCTCGACGCGTTGCTGACCATCGTGGCCCGATCCAGGTGACCGGGCCGACCCGCCACAGCCACCTCCAGCCGGACAGGAACCCTGAATGAGCGAACAGATCGACGTCGTCTTCCCCGACCTGCTCGGCCTCGTCCACGGCAAGACCGTGCCCACGCATCGGCTCGGCCATCCGACCCACTACGCGGTCACCTGCATGATCCAGGGTCTGGACCTGGGCTTCCTCGAGACCGAGGGCTACTCGACCAGCGCGGGGTTCCCGGACATGGAGGCCCGGGTCGAGCACGCCACCCTGCGCCCCTGGCTCGAAGGCCGCACGACGGCGATGGCCCACCTGTACCGCACGGACGGCGAGCCGCTGCCGTTCGACTCCCGGCGCCAGCTCACGCTCGTGGCCGACCGTTGGCTGGCCGGAGGCTATACCCCGCTGGTCGGCTTCGAGATGGAGTTCTTCCTGCTCGAGGGCCGAGACCCGTTGCGGCGCCTGGCGGTTCCTGACCACAGGGTCTACGGCATCGGCTCCGGGGCCGACCCCACAGGCACCCTCGAAGCCCTGGTCGAGCTCGCCGAGCTGGCCCAGCTGCAGGTCGAGGGCATGAACAGCGAGTTCACCCCGGGTCAGGTCGAGGTGGCCCTGCACTACCAACCGGCCCTGGCCTCGGCCGACTGCGCGGTGCTGTTCCGCGAGCTCACCCGCACGGTCGCTCGCTCCCGGGGGATCGACACCACATACATGGCAAGACCTTTCGCCGACACGGTGGGCAACGGCCTGCACGCCAACCTCAGCCTGGCCACCCCGGACGGTGCCAACGCCTTCGACGACCCGACCGATCCGATGGGCATCAGCGACGTGGCCCGGCACTTCATGGCCGGGCTCTTGCACCACCACGAGGCGCTGGCGGCCTTCGCCGCGCCGACCGTCAACTCCTACAAGCGGCTCTGCCCGGGCATGCTCAGCGGGTACTGGGCGAACTGGGGCCTCGACAACCGCATCACGACCGTCCGGGTTCCCGGGCAGCGCGGCGTGGCCACCCGGGTCGAGCACCGCATGGCCGACGGCACGGCCTCGCCGCATCTGCTCACGGCGGCGTTGCTGGCTGCCGGCCTGCACGGCGTGGAGCAGCAGTTGGCACTGCCCGAGCCCCAGATCGGCGACTCCGACGCCGCTCCCAACACGCAGCGGCACGCTCCGCAGACGCTGGCCGCCGCCCTGGACGCCCTTGAGGCCGACGGCGAGCTTCGCAGCTACCTCGACCCGGTGCTCGTCGAGGTCTACGTCGGTCTCAAGCGGCGGGAGTACCAGCGTTGGACGGAGGCGGTGACGGACTGGGAGCAGGTGGAGTACTCCCGCGTCTACTGATCCCGCCGCGATCGACGGCCCTTCGCGGACGGCCCGGGTTCTGCTGCGAAGGCCCAGGTCCTGCGGCGACGGCGGAGGCCCTCGACGATCAGGTCGAGGCCGAACCGGAACTGGGACTCCTGGCTGGGGTAGAGCCAGGCCGCGAGTGCGGTGGTGTGCGGGAACTCAGCCGGTGAGGCGCTCTGGTAGTCCGCCCGCCACTGCTGGTGCGTGGCCTCCTCGTCGTCCCCGCTGCCGCGCACGGCTGAGTCGATCGAGGCCGACCCGACCACGAACTCCACGAGGGCGTGGTAAGCCAGTGCAGCCTGCTCGTCGGGCAGTCCCGAACTGCGCAGCAGCTCAAGCATCCGTTCGGTCAGGGCGCGCTCGTTCGGCTTGCGGGACGGGCCGGGAGCCATGACACGTGCCGCTCCCGGATGCGTCATCAGCGCCGTTCGCAGCCGTTCGCACAGCGTCACCACCTCGGCCAGCGCCGCGTCGGCAGGAGAAGCGACAGCTGAGCCGGTGGTGGCGCCGACGGTCGACCCCGGGTGGTCGAGCAGGCCGGCGAGGACGTGGTCCGCCGCCTCCCGCACCAACTCGTCCATGTCGCGGAAGTGTCGGTACAGGGCGGTCGGGTGAACGCCGAGCGCCTCCCCGACCGTCCGGGTCGTGATCGCGTCCACACCGTCGCGTTCCAACAGGGTGATGACGGCGGCCACGATCCGGTCGCGCGTCAACTGCGCGGGCCGCCCAGGCTTCGCCATCCCTCGCCTCTCCTCCGGCCGGTCCCGGCCGACGTGCGCAGGATATCGCTGCCGCCAGGATCGGGACGCGGCGCCGGGAGCCTCAGGCCGGGCCCTCTAGGCGGGGTCGGGTCCTTCTGACTGGGTCTGGAAGCCCGCAGTCGCAGCCACGGGGAAGCCGACCGGAGCATCGACATGGATCATGAAGGCCTTGACGAGGGAATGCGTGAGGTAGGAGGCCCGTTCGGCGTTCTCGCGCAGGTCGGCCCGGAGCGCCTCGACATCCTGCCCCTGGTCCTGCAGCACCTGGCGTCCGCCGTGGATGAGCCACAGGTCGACCACCTCGGGGGTGACCTCGGGGTGGAACTGGACCGCCAGGGTGCGACCGCGTCGCCAGGCCTGGACCCCCATCGCGTTGCGGGCGACGACCACGGCGTCGGGTGGCGGCACCATCTGGTCGTGGTGGAACTGGAACCAGGGCCCGGCCGAGACCAGACGGGGCTCGTCGGTCTCGATGTGGTGGTAACCGATCTCCCATCCGGGAGCCGGCTCCGCCGACCCGCCGAGCGCCACCGACAATGCCTGGCCGCCGAAACAGACGCCCAGGACCGGGATGTCGGCCTCGTCGGCCCGGCGGAGCATAGCCAGCTCGGGCACCAGCCAGCTGCCGATGCCCTTCTCGTCGTAGGCCGACCAGGGAGCCCCGAGGACGACGACCAGGTCGAAGTCCGTGGGGTCGGCGAAGGTGTGCTCGACATCCGGGGAGTCGGCCCGCTCGGCCGGCACGACCAGGTCGCGCACCACCTCGTAGCCGAAGTCGGCCAGGGAGGTGCCGACCAGTCCCGGGTCGGAGAAGGCGTCGTGCTCGACGACGAGTGCCCGCAGCGGACCTGCGATGGTCACGCGCCCGTCATCCGGACGCCGAACTCCTTGATGCCGTTGACGAAGTTGCTGCGTACCCGGCGCAGCTCGCCGACCTGCTCGACCGAGTCGACCCGGCGCAGGATCTCCTCGAACATGATCTTGATCTCCATGCGGGCCAGCTGGTTGCCCAGGCAGAGGTGCGGGCCCCCCTTGCCGAACGCCATCTGCTCGTCGCGCGTCCCGGGTGACGTCGAAGCTGCCGGGGTCGGTCGAAGACGCTCTCGTCGCGGTTGCCCGAGGCCAACCACATGACCACCTTGTCGCCTGCCTTGATCTGTCTTGCCGTGCAGCTCGACGTCCTTCGTGGCCGTACGGCGGAAGTGGTAGACCGGCGAGGCCCAGCGCAGGAACTCCTCGACCGCCTGCGGCAGCAGGTCGGGCCGCTCCTTGAGCGCGCAATCGCCTCCGGGTGGTCGATCAGGGCCTTCATGGTGTGCGTGATGGTGTGCCGGGTGGTCTCGTTGCCGGCCACGACCAGCAGCAGGAAGTAGTTGTGGAAGTCGCGCTCGGTCAGCGGGACGCCGTCGTCCGGGGTGCGGTTGACCAGCTTGGAGACCAGGTCGTCGCCGTCCCCGCCCTGGCGCTGCCTGGCGAGCTCGTCACCGTAGGCGAACACCTCGAGCGCGGCGGGCGAGCGGAACGGCAGGTTGCGGTACTGCTCGCTCTCGGGGCGAGTCGAGCAGCACGTCGGCCTCGTCGGGGTCGGTGTTGCCGACCATGCGGTTGCCCCAGTTGATGAGCTGGCCGGCGTGCTCGTCGGGCACGCCGAGCAGGCGCACCAGCACCCGGATCGGGAAGTCGGCGCTGACCTCCTTGACGAAGTCGAACTCGCCCTTGGGCAGCGCGGCGTCGAGCGTGGTCGCCGTCAGCCCGCGCAGGAACGTCTCGTAGGGCGCCAGCGCCGCGGGCCGAGAAGTCGCGCTGCAGCAGCCGGCGCAGGGCGAAGTGCCGGGCGCCGTCGGTCTCGAGCATCGACTTGCGGATCTCGAGCTGGCGTCGTCGAGCTCCTCGAGGTTGACGGCGCCGATCTCGGAGGAGAACGTGTCCTCGTCGCGGCTGACCTCGACGATGTCGGCGTGCCGGGTGACCGACCAGAACCCCTTGTTCGCCGCCGGGCTCCGGATTGAAGTAGCACCGGGTCGTCGCGCCGCAGCGTCGTCGAAGGCCTGCCCACGGCGGCCCGTGCGTCGAACAGGTCGAGGTCGGACAGGTCGAGGTCGGAGCCGGTGCCGGCGGTCGTGGTCGTCATCTCGAGATCCCTTGTGTCAGTGCAGGCTTACGGCATCGGCGGACTTCAGAGGTGGTAGGTGTACTCGCGGAACTCCCAGTCGGTGACGTACCGCTCGAACCGCTCGACCTCGTTGCGCTTGTACTGCAGGAACGAGTCGCAGAACTCGTCGCCGAGCACCTCGGCGCAGCGTCGGCGTCCGCCTCCAGCGCGTCCAGGGCGTCGGCCAGCCGCTGCGGCAGCATCGCCGCGCGCTCCGGGTTGTAGCCGTAGCCCTCCAGCGGGGCCGGCAGGTCCAGCCCGTCCCGGATGCCGAGGTAGGCCGCGGCCAGGGTGCCGGCGATGGCCAGGTAGGGGTTCGCGGTGGCGTCGCCGAGCCGGACCTCCATCCGCGAGCCCTCGCCGCGCTCCGGCGGGATGCGCACCATCGCGCTGCGGTTGTCCAGGCCCCAGTCGATCAGCCAGGGCGCCAGGGTGTCCGGGCCCGAACCGCTTGTAGGAGTTGATCGTCGGGTTCAGCAGCGCGGCCAGGGCCGGCGCGTGCGCCAGCACCCCGGCGATCGCCTGTCGTCCCAGCGCCGACAGCCCGTCCGGCCCGTCCGGGTCGCCGAAGACGTTGCGCCCTGGCCGTCTCACCAGCGAGACGTGCAGGTGGAAGCCCGAGCCGCCCTCGTCGTTGAACGGCTTGGCCATGAAGGTGGCCTGCAGGCCGTCGATGCCGGGCGATCTCCTGCACCGCCGACTTCAGCCGGAACGAGCGGTCGGCGGCGTCCAGCGCGCTCGGAGTGGTTCAGGTTGATCTCGAACTGGCCGCCGCAGAACTCGTGGTTGGCGGCGGTGACCCGCAGGCCGGCGTCGCGCAGCAGCCGCAGCGTCGTGAGCAGGTGCCGCTGGGGTCGCCCTTGGTGCCGACCACGTAGACGTTGCCCGGGGCGTCGGCGTAGCGGCGCCAGCCGCCCGCGGCGGCCGGGTCCGGCTCGAGCAGGTAGTACTCCAGCTCGGGGCCCACCACGCCGACACGTCGTGCTCGGCCAGCAGGGCGACCGCGCTGCAGCACCGCCCGCGGGCGACTCGAAGTGGGGCTCGCCGTCCGGCGCGGACGACGTCGCCGATCACCCAGGCGACGCCCTCCTCCCAGGGCATCGGCGTCAGCGTCGCCAGGTCGGGGCGGACCGAGACGTCAGGAAGGCCGTTCTCGAGACCGCCGGGCACCGGCACCACGTCACCCATGGGGCTGGTGTGGAAGACGGCCCGGCAGAACGCCAGCCCGTGCCCGATCGCCGTCGGTAGCTCGTCGATGAGCATGTCGCGGCCGCGGTCGACGCCCATCAGGTCGGAGTACGAGAGACGGACGACGTCCGTGCCTCGGGCCCGGAGGGCGGCGATGACCTCGGTGAGGTCGGAGCCGTGCGGGGAGTGGTCGCTCACAGGTGCCCTCCGGTAAGTTGTTTGGTCCCGAACAATACGGTGACCCTCGGATGCCGACAAGACCCGTCGTCCGGTCGTCGACGGCCGCTCCTGGCGTGCCGGGGCGACGTCCGGTGACGTCGTGTCCCAACCTATTGACCGGGGCAGGGACGACCATATCGTCCGGAACCAAACAATAATTCAGGAGGACCGTGCATGGGTGAGGTGGTGGGCGCCGGCCTGCTGGCGCACGTTCCCACGATCATGTTGCCCGAGGCGACCCGTCGTGAGCTGAACCACGGCGACGACACGACGCTGGTGGCCGGTCTCGAACGGCTGCGCAGGGAGGTCTTCGACACTCTCGACTACGACACCGTCGTCGTCCTCGACACCCACTGGGCCACCACGGTCGAGTACGTGACCACGGCCCAGGACCGCCGCCACGGGCTGTTCACCAGCGAAGAGCTGCCGCGCGGCATGAGCCGGGTGCCCTACGACTTTCCGGGGGACCCCGAGCTGGCCAGGGCGATCGCCGCCCGGGGTGAGGCAGAGGGTACCTGGATCACCGCCATCGACGACCACTGCCTGCCGATCATGTACGCCACCGTCAACCTGTGGCACTTCCTCGGCCGTGGTCTGCCCGACAAGAAGTGGATCTCGATCAGCGTCTGCCAGACCGCCGACAGCGACGACAACCTGCGGGTGGGCCGGGCCCTGGGCAAGGCGATCGCCGAGCTCGACCGCAAGGTGGTGCTGCTCGCCTCCGGCGCCCTGAGCCACACCTTCTGGCCGCTCAAGGTGATCCGGGAGCACGAGGCGGCCGGGTCCGAGCACATCTTCACCCCCGAGGCCTACGCCGTCGACCTGGAGCGGATGGCCTGGTTCGACCGGCGGTGACCACGCGCGCGTGCTCGAGACGATGCCCGAGTTCATGAGGTTCAGGCCCGAGGCGCGCTTCGCGCACTACCTCATGATGATCGGCGCGCTCGGCGAGGGCGTCCTGCACCGCGCCGGGGCGTAGGTTCAGCGAGTACGAGAACTCGGTCGGCACAGGTCAGGTACACATCTGGTTCGACCGGCCCACGGCGCGGGCCGGTACGCGGATCCGCCCGGAGAGTCCGCACGCGACGGAGCAACCACGACCCACCCACGTCAGCCGGATGCATGAAAGTCTTCGTCGACCGCGACAAGTGCGCCGACCACGGTCAGTGCGTCTTCGCCGCCCCTGAGGTCTTCCACCTGAACGACGACGGCAAGCTGGTCTACGAGGCCGGCGAGCTCGACGAGGGCCTGCGCGACAAGGTCGAGGAGGCCGCCGACGTGTGCCCGCTGCAGGCCATCACGTCGAGGGCTGAGCCGTCCCGATGGGAGCCGGCGCCGGATCGTCGTCGTCGGGGCCAGCCTGGCCGGGTTGCGCGTCGCCGAGGCGGTCCGGGCCGCCGGGCACACCGGCGAGCTGGTGGTGGTCGGCGACGAGCCGCACCTGCCCTACAACCGGCCGCCGCTGTCGAAGGAGGCGCTGGCGGGCGGGGTGACCTCGCGGCCGCTCGCCTTCCGCCGTCGCACCAGGTGGACGACGTGGCGTGGCGGCTCGGACGGCGGCAGCCGAGGCCTCGCTCGAGACCCGCGAGGTCGTGCTCACCGCGGCACCGGCTGAACTGCGACGCCCTGGCGATCGCCACCGGGGTGCGGGTCGCGGCGGCTGACCCTGCCCGCACCCCCCGGTGGTCGGCCACGTGTCCGCACCCTCGAGGATGCCGCGGCGCTGCGGGCCGAGCTCGTGCCCGGGACTCGGGTCGTGCTGCTGGGCGCCGGGTTCATCGGCTGCGAGGTGGCGGCCACCGCCTCGCGCTCGGCTGCGAGGTCGACGTGGTGGCCCCCGAGGCAGGTGCCGATGCAACGGCCGCTGGGCCTGTCGGTGGGTGCCGCCCTGCAGCGGCGGCACGAGGCAGCACGGCGTCCGGTTCCAGCTCGGCCGGCTGCCGCCGTCCTGCTGCCCGCAGTGACGCCACGGGCACCGGCGGCCGCGACCGGGGGGTCGAGGTCGAGCTGGACGACGGCACCGAGCTGGCCTGCGACCTGGTGGTCGAGGCGCTCGGCGTGTGCGGCCGAACGCCGAGTGGCTGGCAGGCAACGGCCTCGACCTGGCCGACGGCGTGCGGACCGACGGCTGGATGCGGGCACTCGTCCGCCGCGAGAACGGTCTGGTCGCGGCCCGAGGTGGTTGTGGCGCGGCGGTCCGGCGACGTGGCGCGGTTCCCGAACGCCCTGTTCGACGCCCTCCCCGGCCGGCGCGGTCGAGCACTGGAGCATTCCGACCGACACCGGCAAGCGGGCCGGCGCTGCCCTGGTGGCCGGCCTGGACGGCATCGACCTGGACGGCGACCCGGCGGCCTCGGCCTTCGCGCCGATGCCCTCGTTCTGGTCGGACCAGTACGGTCAGCGGCTGCAGTCGTTCGGCTCCCTCGGGGTCGCCGACGTCGACGGGGTGCAGATCCTGGACGGCGACCTGGACGGCGACTTCGTCGCCGGCTACCACCGCGGCGGTCAGCTCGTCGGCGTCGCCGGGATCGGCCTGATGCCACGACTGCTGGCCCTGCGTGGCGACCTGCTCGCCGCCCTCACCCCCACCCGGGCCTGACGACCGTCAGCTGACCTGGTCAGCAGACCTGGTTGACGTCCTGAGCCTGTGAGGCGTCCTTGGTGCTGGGAGCGCCGTTGCCCGAGGACGCGCTCGCCTTCGGGCTCGGTGTCGCAGCGCCAGGGGTCGGCGACGGGGCTGCGGGAGCGGCAGTGCTGGCGATGGCGTCCTGCACGAGCTGGCGGATCTCATCGATGTTCGGGTGCACGGTGTTGATGACGGCGTCGGTGAACGGCAGGCTCTTCACCTTGGCGTTCTTGACCTTGTCGGTCAGGGTGACCCAGGCCGGGATGTCGTCGAGCGGGATGTCGGTGATGACGTTGTCCTTGGCCGTCAGCATGATCTGGGGGAACGCCAGGGCGACCTTCGCGGGGCTGGCCTGCTCCTTGACCGCAGCGATCACGCAGCGCTGGCGGCTCATGCGCGAGTAGTCGCTGGTCGACCAACGGGAGCGGGCGTACCAGAGCGAGCGGTAGCCGTCCATGCGCTGGTTCATGCCCGGCTCGATCCAGCCGGTGGCGACGTGGTTCTCGGAGCTGCCGCCGATGGGCAGCCTCTCGTAGACGTTGAGCGTCAGGCCGCCGATGGCGTCGACGAACTGCATGAAGCCGCGCAGGTTGACCATCGCGTACTGGTCGACGGGTAGCCCGGTGATCTGCTCCACCGCCTGCCTGGTGGCCGTCAGGCCGGCGTCGTAGCTGGTCGGTGCGGTGGGGTAGTACTCCTTCCAGTGGTCCTCACCGAACGTCCAGAAGCCGTTCAAGAGACAGTTGAGGTTGTTGCCGCGTTCGTCGGTGCAGTAGAACCCGTTCGGGTAGGCCGCCTGCATGGGCGTGCCGGGCGGGAACGGCACCCGCTGCAGGTTGCGCGGCAGCGAGAACAACGTCGTGGCGCCGGTCTGGGTGTCGATGCTGGCCAACGTCAACGAGTCCGGCCTGATGCCCTTGCGGTCGGCGCCGGCGTCGGAGCCGACCAGCAGCACGTTGACCCGCTTGGTGCCTGCCCAGGGGTCGGCCTGCGCGGCCTTGGGGCCGTTGACGCTCGAGTGACCGCCGCGGGTCATCGCCACCAGTGCATTGCGGGTGCTGTCGACCGAGATCAGTGCCTGGAAGGTGGGAAGCCCGCCGAGGGCAAGCAGGGCGGCGACCAGCAGGGTGCAGAGCACCTGGTGACGCATCGTGAGGGTGGCGTAGCGGCGCAGCGCGAAGTGGCTCGCCAGCAGGACGCTGGCCCAGACCACGAACAGCACCGCGATCCCGATGACGAGGAACTGCATCACGTTGGGGCGGGTCACCAGCGGCAGGAACAGGGCCGTCAGGGCTGCCAGCGGGCCACCGCCCTTGGCGGACGGGTGGGCGCGGATCGCGAGGACGACGTAGGTCGCCGCTGCCGACAGGGCCGCCGTCTGGAGGGCGAGCAGCAGGGCCCCGGTGCCCCGTCGTCCGGCCGCGATCAGGCCTGACCCGGGAACCAGGGCGCCCAGGATGGTCCAGCCGACCACGCCGGCGAAGTTCTGGCCTCGGCCGGAGGCGTGCCGCCCGCGTGCCTCGTCCTGCGGCAGCACGGTGGCCGCCCCGATGCGGCGGCGGACGGCGGCCCGGTCGGCGGCAACGGGCTGCGGACCCCAGCCGGTGCCGAGGTTGGGGCGGGGGGGCGTGGTGCGGCGACGGGCGGTACCGCCTCCGTGGGCCTGCATCCGTTCTGCCTCTCGCCGCGCACGTCGACCGGTACCGGGAGCGACCTGAGTCACTGCCTAGCCACCTCCGGACGACAGCGTGACGTGACACGCATGGGATAAACCATCGTCGCACATCGTCACGCCGATGGATCCCCCGTTCGGATGATGCCTCGGGACGAAGCCGCTGAGCACGGCTTCCTCGTGGTGGACGTACGACGATGCCATCAGGTTGCCACGACCGTCGATCGCTCGCGAAGCCGCACCGGCGCGCCTCGCCGCGCGTCGGTCCGGGTCTGCGTGGCGACGGGCGAAGTTTTTGCCGTCCTCGCGCGCGGGCCGCTACCCTGACCCACGCAAGGAGGCGTCGCCTAGCCCGGTCTATGGCGCCCGCCTGCTAAGCGGGTTTGGGTCTTAAAGCCCATCGAGGGTTCAAATCCCTCCGCCTCCGCGCCTGACAGGCCCCGGCTCTCGAGCCGGGGCCTGTCGTATCGGCTCCGGGAGAGTCCTATCGGACTGTCAAGGTTGTGCATCGACCCCGAATCCCCCTGGGGCGGCTGGGTTACCCTCGGCACTGAGTGCGGGCGAGCACCGCTGAGCTCGACCCAGCACATCTCGGGGCCGCCGGACCGCCCGCGTGGACGCCACCGCGTGGCCAGACCTCTCGGGGGTGAGTTCCCATCAGGCACCAGCCTGTGAAGCCGACCTCCGCGATGCAGACCTCCTTGATGCAGGCCTCCGTGATGCAGACCTCCGGGATGCAGACCTCCGTGATGCAGACCTGGGGACGCCGAGCCGTCACCCTCGGGCTGCTCGCGGCTGTGGGGGCCGCCGTCACCTCGACCAACCGGTGGTGGGCGCAGCTGCCCGCCACGGCTGCGACCGAGGGCGCGCCGGTGCTCTCCCGTGCCGGTCTGGTGTCCGAAGGTCAGCCGCAGGCCCCCGTGCCCTCGTCGTCCAGCCCGGCGGTCGCACCACGCGAGCTGCCGCGTGGGGGACGGGTGCTGCTGCCCACCTATCGGTTGGTGGGGTACTGCGGGGTCCCCGGCTCGGGCGACCTCGGCCGCCTGGGGGTGGGCGACCTCGACGCCCGGGCCACCGAGGCCCTGCAGACCGGGCGGCTCTACGCGGGAAAGGGCAGCGAGGGTGAGCTGCCCGGGGCGGACGGCCGGATCCTGATGCCCGTGCTCGAGCTGATCGCGGTCGTGGCCCATCGCAGCCCAGGCAGTGACGGTCTGTACCGTTCGCGGGCGGCTGACGAGGTGGTGGCAGCGCACCTGGCCGTGGCGCGCAAGCACAAGGGTCTGCTGCTGCTGAACATCCAGCCGGGCCGGGCCCGCTTCGTCGACGAGGTGCGGGCCTTCGAGCGCTGGCTGCGCGAGCCCGACGTCGGGGTGGCGCTGGACCCGGAGTGGTCCGGCAAGGCGCCGTTCGTGCCGGGACGGGTGTACGGCAGCGTCACCGGGGCTGAGCTCGACGACGTCGCGGCCTACCTGTCGTCCGTGGTGAAGGCGGGCAACCTGCCCGAGAAGGCGATGGTGGTCCACCAGGTGGACAGGTCGGTGATCCGGCGCAGTGCCGAGCTGACCCGACATGACGGGGTCGTCGTGATCAAGGGCGTGGACGGCATCGGATCGCCGGCGGCCAAGATCGACACCTGGTCGGTACTGGTCAGCGACCTGCCCGGCGGGATGCGCACCGGCATCAAGATCTTCTTCACCGAGGACCGGGCCGGCGGATCGCCGCTGATGAGCCCGCAGCAGGTGCTGGCGCTGCGGCCGCAGCCCGACTACGTGATGTACGAATAGGACCGTGAAGCGACTGACCGGCCGACCGGCAGGCCCTTCGGGCCGCGTCGTCGGGCCGGTTGTCGCTGCGCTCGCGGCCGGTGTGCTCATCGTCACGGGCCTGTGGTGGTGGGCGCCGCAGGTGGGCTACCGCGTCGAGCCGGTGACGTCGCCGTCCTGCCTGTCCCAGCTGCCGGGGCAGCAGGGCTCGACGCGGGCGGGGACCGACCAGGCGCTGCTGCCGCTCACTGCGATGTCGGCCCCGCTGACGGCGACGGTCTGCCGGCCCGACCGGCCGCACGTGCTCGTGCATCTCGACGAGGCGCGGACCGCTCACCTGGCCGCCGTCGTCGACACCCCGCAGGGTGGCTGGCCGGACGACGCGCTGGTCGCCAAGCGGGTGCCGCCGGTCACGGCCACCGCGGCGGCGGGCTGCCCGGCGACGCTGGTGGCGTTGCTGCGGTTCGACTACCCGTCAGGTGCGCCGGTGTCGGTCCGGGTGACAGGAGGCCTGATGCAGGACGGCGAGCAGTGCCTGGCGGTCGACAACGGCCGCGTGCGGTGGCGGGTGTCGCCGGCTGTCGCCGGGGCACTCGCCACCGCACTCGAAGCGCTGCCGACGGGGTGAGGGCGGTCAGGTCCACCCGTTGGCCTGGCCGCCCTCACCCCGGTGCAGAACCCGATCCCTCAGGCCTCGAGGTGCGCCCGGAGGGTGTCGAGCTCGTTGCGCAGTGTCGAAGGAACCTTGTCGCCGATCTTGGCGAACCATTCCTCGATCAGCGGCAGCTCGGCCGCCCACTCGTCGTGGTCGACGTCGAGGGCCTGGTGCAGCTGGTCGCTGGTCGAGGTCGAGCCCGTCGACGTCGAGCGAGTCGACGGTCGGCACCAGGCCGATCGGGGTCTCGATCGCCTCGGCCTCGCCGTCGAGCCGGCTCGATCACCCACTTGAGCACCCGGCTGTTCTCGCCGAAGCCCGGCCAGAGGAAGCTGCCGTCGGCGCCCCTGCGGAACCAGTTGACGTAGAAGATCTTCGGCAGCTTGTCGGCGTCGGCGCTCCTTGCCGATGTTCGACCCAGTGCTGGAAGTAGTCGCCGGCGTGGTAGCCGATGAAGGGCAGCATCGCCATCGGGTCGCGGCGGACGACACCGACGGCCCCGGTTGCGGCAGCGGTGGTCTCGCTCGAGATGGTGGCGCCCGAGGAAGACGCCGTGGTTCCAGTCGCGGGACTGGGTGACCAGCGGGATGGTCGACTTGCGCCGGCCGCCGAACAGGATCGCCGAGATCGGCACACCCTGCGGGTCGTCGTACTCGGGGGCCAGGATCGGGCAGTTGGTGATCGGGGTGCAGAACCGCGAGTTCGGGTGCGACGACAGCTCGCCGCTCTCCGGCGTCCAGTCCTGGCCGCTTCCAGTCGGTCAGGTGGGCCGGCGTCTCGTCGGTCATTCCCTCCCACCAGACGTCGCCGTCGTCGGTCAGGGCCACGTTGGTGAAGACCGAGCCGCCCTTCTCGATGGCGCGCATCGCGTTCGGGTTGGTGCCCCAGCCGGTGCCCGGAGCGACGCCGAACAGGCCCGCCTCGGGGTTGACCGCGTAGAGGCGGCCGTCCTTGCCGAACCGCATCCAGGCGATGTCGTCGCCGACCATCTCGACCTTCCAGCCCGGGATGGTGGGCTCGAGCATGGCGAGGTTGGTCTTGCCGCAGGCACTCGGGAAGGCGGCTGCGATGTAGTGGACCGTCGTTCTCCGGCGTTGGTGAGCTTGAGGATGAGCATGTGCTCGGCCATCCAGCCCTCGTCGCGGGCCATCGCCGAGGCGATCCGCAGCGCGTAGCACTTCTTGCCGAGCAGGGCGTTGCCGCCGTAGCCCGAGCCGTACGACCAGATCTCGCGGGTCTCGGGGAAGTGGACGATGTACTTGGTGGTGCTGCAGGGCCAGGCGACGTCCTGCTGGCCGGGCTCGAGCGGCGCGCCGACCGAGTGCAGGCAGGGCACGAAGGCGGCGTCGGTGCCCATGCGCTCGAGCACGTCGGTGCCACAGCGTGCCATGACGGCCATCGAGGCGACGACGTAGGCGGAGTCGGTGATCTCGACCCCGAACATCGGTACGTCGGCGTCGAGGCGGCCCATCACGAACGGGATGACGTACATGGTGCGACCGCGCATGCTGCCGCGGTAGAGGTCGGTCAGGACGGTGCGCATCTCGTCCGGGTCGCACCAGTTGTTGGTGGGGCCGGCGTCGTCCTGCTTCTCGCGAGCAGATGTACGTGCGGTCCTCGACCCGAGCGACGTCACCAGGGTCGGAGGCGCACCAGTAGCTGTCCTTCTTCTTGGTCAGCTTCACGAAGGTGCCGGCGGCGACCAGTTGGTCGACCAGGCCCTGGTACTCCTGCGGGCTGCCGTCGACCCAGTGGACGGCGTCGGGCTGGGTCAGCTCCGCGACTTCGGCGACCCAGGCTGCAAGGCGAGCATGACGGGTGGGGGCGGACATCCGGTCCTCCTAGCACGGCCACCTGTTTGTTATGACAATCTGTTACATCGGGTGGCTTACGGGTGGTTTCAGAACCACCGTACGACCTGCCGCCGATCGATGAAACCCTCTGGGCCGGGACACTACGTGAATCGCGTCACAAGGCTCTGACCTGCAACAACCGATTGTGACTCTGATAACGTCGGCATGGCGTCCGGGGCGGACCGGGGTGACGAGAGCCCCTTGTCGTGGATCTGAAAACGCTTACGTTCTGTGCGCGGGACGGCGGGCCCACATCCTGGGACGACGCCCTCCGCCTACTGCGAAGCCAGGCCCTCACCCGCCCTTGTCCCGCCGGTCTGACCAAGGCTCCGAGCGCCCACAGGGCGCACATGATCAGCGCTGGACCAGGTTCCCCACCCGATTCCTGTGCATGGGCCGCCGTTGGCGCTGATCATGGTGGAACCGATTCGGACGGTGCAGGGCGGTGCGCTAGGATCGGTGGCTGTTGTGGACCTCGGCCCACGGCGAGCGCCCGTAGCTCAACGGATAGAGCATCTGACTACGGATCAGAAGGTTAGGGGTTCGAATCCCTTCGGGCGCACTCGTTGAGACAGCGACCGGAACGGCCTCCGAACTGCGGAAACGCGGGGCGGAGGCCGATTTGGTTCCCGGCCTCGGGTCGAGGCCGTCCCAACAACGCAGCGCTCGGCAGGCGCCTGCCTCGAACCCGTGCGTTGCGTGGCACGCCCGGGATGAGAACAGAAGGGTGGGGGTTCGGGGTTCCGGACGGAACGGAGGGGACCCCGGACTAAATCCTTGACATGTCGAGTCCCGAGGAACAGGATTCACTCCATGTCCGCGGAGTCGTCGCTCCCTGCCACCTTCACCACCGGTGAGGCACGCGCCGCAGGTGTGCACCCCCGCGAGCTCTACTCGGGTCGGGACACGGGATCCTATGTCGAGCTGTCGCGCGGCGTCTTCCGTCGGGCGGACGCCCCTGCCGCCACGTACCCGGACCTGCTGGCGGTGTCCCGCCGGGCGCCGCGCGCCGTGGTGTGCTTGCTGTCGGCCGCGTCGGTGCACGACCTGACGGATGAGTTGCCGGTCGCCGTGCAGATCGCGGTTCCGCGCCGGACGTGGCCGCCCAAGATCGACTATCCGCCGGTGGAGGTGTTCGTCTGGGACCCGGCGACGTTCGAGCTCGGTCTGGACCAGGTGGAGGCGGCACCGGGGGAACCGGTCCGGGTGTACTCGCCGGCGCGGACGGTGGTCGACCTGATGCGGATGCGTCGCAAGCTGGGTGAGTCCGTCGCGCACATCGCGCTGCGTCGATATCTGTCCCGGCGCGACGCCCGGGTCAGCGAGCTGGTCGAGCTGGCGCGCGCTCTCGACGTCCTCGGCCCGGTCCGGGCCGCGGTCGACGTCCTGCAGGCGTCATGACGCCCGCCGCGGACGGGCCGGGCAGCCCGAGAGGCAACCTGCGGCGCCCGACCCGGGCTGACGCCGCCGGACGGGCCTACCTGGACCTGCAGAACCTCGCCCGGCGCGAGGGCCGCCAGACCCAGACCCTGCTGGTGATGTATGTCCTGGAGCGGTTCCTCGCCCGACTGGCGACGAGCGAGCATGCCGATCGGCTCGTGCTCAAGGGCGGGATGCTCCTTGCCGTGTGGGACGCCCGCCGCGCCACCGTCGACGCCGACTTCCTCGCCCGCAACCTCCATCTCGATGAGGACGCCGTCCTGCGCCGGGTCGTCGAGGTCGCCTCGCTGCCGGCTCCGGTCGAGGACGGTGTCGCCTTCCGCACCGACACCGCGACGGTCGGCACGATCCGCGACGGCGACCTCTACGGAGGCGTCCGCGTCACCATGCACGCCGCGGTCGCCGGGGCAGACGTCAAGCTGCGTCTCGACATCAGTACCGGCGACCCGGTCGCGCCACCGCCCACCCATGTGGACTACCGACGCTGCTGCCACGCCACCCATCGGTCCGGGTGCTGGGGTACCCGCTGCCCGTCGTCCTGGCCGAGAAGCTCAGCACAGCGGTCGAGCTCGGCGCCGGCAACAGTCAGGTCCGCGACTACGCCGACGTCTGGACCCTGACCCGCGCCCACGACGTCCCCGCCGCCGACCTGCTCACCGCCCTGGCCGCGACGTCCCAGAACCGCGGCGTCAGGCTGCGGCCGCTGCGCGACGTCCTCCACGACTACGGCGCGGCCCGCGCGAGCGCCTTCGACGGGTACCGACGCCGCCTCGGGCCGGACGCCGCCAAGCTCCCCCACATCTTCACCGCGGTGGTCGACGAAGTGGTCGCCTTCGCCGACCCTGCGCTGGGCGGCGATCTCGATGTCGACGCGACGTGGCGCGCCGACTCCTCGACCTGGTCCACCTGACCTAGCGCCCGCCCCAAATGCGCCCCCAGACGAGCACGCCCCGACCGGCCTGGACGCCATCGCCGCAGGTCAGCGACCGTTGCCGACGGCAAGCGAGGGTCCGCCTACGGATCAGAAGGTTTGGGGTTCGAATCCCTTCGGGCGCACTCGTTGAGACAGCGACGACCAAGGCCCTGACCAGCAGCAATGCGGTCGGGGCCTTCATCGTCGTCGGGGAACCCCCAGAACTCGAGTGGTGGATTGCCATGCGAGGCTGTGGACGTCACTGAGGGGTGCCTCAACTACGCTGCCGGTCGTGACGAACCAGGCTCAGGAGCGCTGACCGTTTCATGCAGCACCTGCGGATCTCCTCCCCCACTCACCTGACCGACCAGGTTCTGGCCGTGTTCGCCGACGATCCGGCGGTGAGCCACCTCGCGGTGATACCCGGGGTCTCCCTCGACCCTGTCGGTGACCTCGTGCTGGCCGACGTGGCCCGCGAAGCCGTCAACGAACTCATCGACCAGCTCATCGACCTCGGCCTGCCCGAACGAGGCACCATCCACGTCGAGACCGTCACCACCTGGGTCTCGCGCCCCGGGTTCGACGCCGAACGCGAGACCCCCGGCTCGAGCGCCGACGCCGTCGTGTGGGCCGATGTCACCCAACGCGCCTACGAGGAGTCCGAGCTCAACTGGACCTACCTCTCGTTCATGACGCTGGCCACCCTGCTCGCAGGCATCGCCATCGTCGTGGACTCCCAGGTCCTGGTCATCGGTGCCATGGTGCTGGGACCGGAGTTCATCCCGATAGCCGCCCTCGGCCTAGCACTCGTACGACGGCGCAGCAGCCTGTTCAGGCTGGCGGCACGCACGCTGGTGGTCGGGTTCAGTGGTGCGATCGCCGCGACCACCCTGGCGGCGGTCATCGCCCGCAGCCTGGGCTGGGTCGTCACGGCCGACGTCACGGGCGCGCGCCCCGGTACCGACTTCATCTACTCGCCCGACAAGTGGTCCTTCATCGTCGCTCTCATCGCCGCCGCCGCTGGGGTGCTCTCCCTGACCTCGGCCAAGGTCGGCGGACTGTCAGGGGTGTTCATCTCGGTCACCACCGTCCCCGCCGCAGGCAACGTCGCCCTCGGCGTGGCCTTCGGTGCCTGGGACGAAGTCACGGGCAGCGCGATCCAGTTGGCCCTCAACATCTGCGGCATGGTCCTTGCCGGATGGGCCACCCTTGCCCTGCAGCAGGTGGTGTGGAACAACAAGGCGCAACACCGCCGACGACTGCTCAGCCGAGACGACGGGTGACGACGCTGCCAGACCTCGCCCCGTGGATCCGGGCTGAGGGTGGCAGGTTCAGCGGACGTGGCCCTCGGTGCTGATGCACATCACCCGGGGATTCCAGTCCTTGTTCGCGCCGGTGGGGTTCGCCTTCCAGGCCCAGGCATGCAGCTCGTAGAAGGGTGGCAGCCCGTACCGGTTCGGCGTGCCCACGGTGACGAAGGTCTGCCCGAACAGCTCCGGCGGCGAGGAGTGGCGTGCTGTCCCAGGCGTCCTTGAAGACCACGTACTCGGCGCCGAGGAGGTCGAGCCGGCCGTCGGGCCGGATGTCGTACATGAGCGCCTCGGGTCTGGCAGCGTCGATCTTGCCGTCCCCGACCAACGCTGCGTTGACGAAGTGGGTGCCCATCGCCCCGGCCAGCGGCTCGTGCACGCAACCGAAGAACTGCACGTAGCCCGCGGCCAACGCACGGCTCACGTCGCGGTAGCCGCTGGTGGCCCTGCGCACCTGGTCGAGCGGCCCCGACTCCTCGTCGGCAGCCCTGCTCGGGCCCAACCCGAGAGTGAGTGCGGCGGCGGCTGCGAGGGTGACGGTGCCGGTGGCCAGACTGACAGTGCGCCGACGAAGCATCGTCAGACCCCTTCCTGTACCTGGTGGATGGCGTCGGCGACCAGGCCGTGGGCCTTGCGGTGGACCTCGTTCGCGGCTTGCGCATCGGGCGCCTCGACCAGGCAGAAGACCTCGCCCTTGCCCTCGTCGACCCAGTAGCGCAGGTACCTCACGTCGTGCTCGCCCTGGGCGGCGAGGTCGGCCTGGTGCGCCTTCGCGACGTCGTCCATCGTGACCCCGCTGCCGAGGTGGTGGATGTCCATGAACAGTGGCATGGGGTGGTCCTCTCCTGTGGCCGCCTGCGGCGCGGGGCGCGCGGCAGGTCGTCGTCGCAGGTCTACCGATACCCGGACCGGGTCCACATGGGTGAGGACTACCTATCCCGGGTGGCCGCGGTACCCATCGTCGAGCTGGGCGGCCTCGCGGCGGGAGCGCCACCCCGAACTTGGCCAGGATGGCGGCGACGTGATGCTCGACGGTGCGACGGGAGAGCACGAGCCGGTGGCGATCTCGGCGTCCGACAGGCGCTCGGCCAGCAGCCCGAGCACCTGCGCCTCGCGCGCGGTCAGTCCGCCCGGGTGCCCGCGGGTGCTGGTCCGGGCGGCCCGCGGGGCCGACCACCCCCGGGCCCGCAGCAGCGCACGGGTCCGGGCGGCCGCCCCGGACGACCCGAGCGCGTCGAACAGCTCGACCGCATCGGTCATGGCAGCCCGGTCGTCGCTGCGGGCAAGGGCCAGCGCCTGTTCGTGCGGGCAGCCCAGGTGCTGCCAGAGGCTCGCGGCCTCGACCCAGCGGCCCGCTCACCTCGAGGGCGTACGGCGGGGCCAGCGGGGCGCCGTCGCCGGCGGTCGGGTCGCCGAGCCAGGTGGCGATCGACCCCCGGTTCCACGGGCAGTCGGCACCGGTCGCCTTCGGCCAGGTCTGTGCGGCGAGACGGGGCGGGCTCTCCACCTCCCCGGCCAGCCAGGCGATCTCGCAGCGGGCCGCGGTCACCGGGCCGAGCCGCTGGATCTCGCCGATCCCGTCGGCAAGCCGGACCGCGAGGTCGACCGGTTCGCGCCATCCGGGGTCCCCGGCCCTGGCCGCCGTCAGGGCCAGGACGACCAGCGGCTCGATCTGGCTGGTCGGCGCGGACTCGGTGCGCTGCAGCACCTTCTCGGCGCACTGGCGAGCTGCGGCTGTCTCTCCCCGGTTCAGCATCAGCTGGGCCTGCAGGCCCAGCAGGTAGAGGGTCCAGGAGTCCAGGTCGCGGTCGATGCAGTAGTCCAGGCCGGCCACCAGCTGAGCCGCGGCATCGGTGTGCCGACGCTGCACCACCGCACAGGACACCAGGTTGCAGTAGGCGCGGGCCGCGTGCTCGTGCAGATCGGCGGCCCGGGCCTGGTCCAGGCTGCTGGTCAGCATCCGGATGCCTGCGTGCTGGTCGCCCGAGACCACCTCGGCGGTGCCGAGGTTGTTCAGCGCGTGCACCCTCACCTCGGTCCGCTTCTGCCCGTCCGGCAATCGGTCCAGGGCAGCCAGCGCACGCCCGCCCCAGGCGCGGGCCCCCTCCAGGTCCGAGGAGAGCATCCGCAGTTGAGCGATGTTGCTGTAGGCCATCGCCAGCTCGACCGTGTCGGAGCCCTGCAGCGAGTGCACGGCCAGGTCGGCCTGACGCTCGGCCACGTCGTTGCGTCCGGCGAACCAGCTCAACCGGGACAGGCATCGGTACGCGTCGCCGACCCTCACCTCGTCGCCCGCGGCCTGCCAGATCGTGAGCGCCGCCTGGACCGCCCCGAGCGCGTCGTCGATCTGGTCGGTGAGGTAGCACTCGTAGCCCAGCGCCCACAGCAGCTGAGCCCGGCGTTCGTCCGGCATCCCGTCGGCGAACCGCAGGGTGCGCTGGTACTGCCTGACGGCCTCGCGGTGCGACCCGAGCTCGGCCGCGACGGCTGCTGCCTCGGGAGCATGCGCGAGCACCGCCTCGGCGACACCGGCCGCCTCGGCGTGGTGCGCCAGGCGGGCCGGGTCCCGCGCGGGGCCGGGCTCACGGTCGAGCAGTGCACGCAGGATCCGCCGGTGGATGGCGATCCTGCGGAACGTCGGCACCTGAACAGCCACGGCCAACCGGGCCAGTTCGTGCCGGAACGTCACCTCGCCGGGTCGGGCGTCGAGCAGGCCGCGCTGCAGCGGTTCGTCGAGCACGTCCGGGCCGTCGTCCAGGGTCGTGGCCAGCAGGTCGTGCTCGGCCCGCGCGCCGAGCAGCGCGACCACGTCGAGGGCAGCGCGGGCGGGTGCGGACAGGCGCGCCACCCGGGCCAGGACCGCGTCGCGGACGGTCGCCGGCACCTCGCCGGTACCGGCCGAGAGCGCCTCGGTGACGAAGAACGGGTTGCCACCGGTGACCCGGTGCAGGCGGTCGACATCGGCGGCGGCGGCCTCCGGGTGGGTCGCGGCGTGGTCTGCGGCCAGCAGTCGGACCGCCGCACGGGACAACCCGGGCAGGTCGAGTCGGCGCACCCCGGACGCGGTGGCGGCGTCACCGAGCACCATCCTCAGCGGGTGCCCCGCAGTCACGTCCTCCGGTCGGTAGGTGACCAGCACCAATGCCCGGCAGTCGTGCACCCGGCGGGCGAGGTGGCGGACCAGGTCCATCGTCGCCTCGTCGGCCCAGTGCGCGTCCTCGACCACCAGGAGATAGGGCTCACCCGAGGCGGGCTCGCGCAGTTCGGCGACGAGCCGGGCGAACACCTCGTGCCGGGTCGCCTCCGAGGGCCAGACGTGCGCAGGCAGCTTCGGCAGCATCTCGACCAGCGGTCCGAGCGGCGCCGGCGTCGAGGAGCCGTCGCAGCCGCCCACCGCGATGCAGGCAAGGCCTGCGGCATCGTCGAGCACCCGCCTGACGAAGGTGGTCTTGCCGACCCCGGCCTCGCCCGCGACGAAGACCATCCGGCCATGACCTGTCGCGGCCTCGGCCCGATAGCCACCCATCGCCGCGGCCTGCTCGTCACGCTCGAAGAGGCGCATCATCCTGAATCCTAGGAGGGCGCCGCGGGCCACTGACATACGTCGCGGGCAGGAGCGTTCTCGGGCGCGCGGCGACCGAGCCGTCGACCTTCGCCGCTACGCTGCTGATCGTGCCGACGACGCGCCTCGACCTGGATCGGATCCGGGCGGCCCGCCGGGTGATCGATCCACTCTTCCTCGACACCGCGCTGTATCGCTGCGAGGCGCTGGAGCCTGTGCTCGGGTGCACCGTGAGCATCAAGCTCGAGACGGCGAACCCGGTCCGCAGCTTCAAGGCCCGCGGCACCGAGCTCGTCGCGAGCCAGCTTGCCGACAACGGCTCGCAGGCAGTGGTGTGCGCCAGCGCCGGCAACCTCGGCCAGGCCCTCGCCTGGTCCGGTCGCCGTCGCGGACTCGACGTCACCGTCGTGGCGTCCCGGCTCGCCTCCCCCGCCAAGCTCGACCGCATCCGCGCCCTGGGTGCCCGGTTGGAGCTGGTGGACGGCGACATCGAGGTGGCCCGCGAACATGCGGCCGGCATCGCACGCAGTGGCGGCATCCGGCTGGTCGAGGACAGCCTTGACGTCGAGACCTGCGAAGGTGCGGCGACCATCGGTCTGGAACTCGTTGGGCCGCAACCATTCAGCAGCAAGCCGTCGTTCGACGCCGTCCTGGTCGCTCTCGGCGGCGGAGCGCTGGCCACCGGCGTGGGTCACGTGGTGAAGGCCCTGGCGCCGGACCTCGAGGTCATCTGCGTCCAGCCGACGGGCGCCCCGGCGATGACCCGCTCGTGGCGCGAACGCCGTGTCGTGACGACCGAGTCGACCGACACCATCGCCGACGGTGTGGCCGGACGGCGTCCCCTCCCGGCCGTCCTGGACGACCTTCTCCAGGTCGTCGACGACGCCGTCCTGGTCGAGGAGGCCTCGATCGTCGCAGGCATGCGAGTGCTCCTCGAGCACGCCGGCCTCGTCGTCGAACCCTCGGCCGCACTCGGTGTCGCGGCCCTCCTCGAAGACCGTGACCGCTTCGCCGGCCGACATGTCGTCACCATCGTGTGCGGCAGCAACGTCGACCTCCACGCCTATCAGCGCTGGATCGGGGACCTAGGCGCCTTGAGGTGACCTCGTCCGGGGTGTTGGCTGGAGACAGGGCCGAAGACGCCTCGGGCGGTCGTACCGGCCGCCCCGTCGGTGCGGCCTCGAGGAGGCTCAGCGATGAGCGAGACACCGATCGTCGAGACACCGGACGTCGGGACAGCGGACGTCGGGACAGCGGACGTCGGGACAGCGGACGCGGAACGCCGGAGGAACCAGGGGAGCGCAGGCGGCGGTGACGCCGTCTACGGCCTCGGCCTGATCGGGGCGCTCGTCTACTTCGTGCAGCAGGCCGACGGCTTCGTCGGTGTCGTGGTGGCGGTGCTCAAGGCGCTGGTCTGGCCGGCCTTCCTGGTCTACGAGGCGTTCCGCGCCGTCCACGGGTCGTAGCCGGCCATGCCGCACCTCCGGCGGCTTCAGGCAACCGTCCCGCCTGCCGACCAAAGGACGTGGGCGGAGACATCCTGGAGCGCGTCGTCGACGTGTACCGCCGGCGCGGGCCGATGGACCAGCGGGTGCCGGCGCGGTCCTTCCTGGACTCGATGAGCCGTGAGGAGCTGGCGGTCGAGCTCGGTGCGCTGCTGGACGACGGGTCGCTGCTGGCCGGTATCGAGGGCACCGTGATGCTGGGCCCTGGGTTGCGCGCCTCGATCCTGGCCGCACCGGTGCTCACGAACTGGGTCGAGGCGGCCTGGCTCGCCGCTCCCCATGCCCGCGACCAGCTGCTGACCGGGATCCGGGCCGAGCTGACCGAACTGGTGGTGCACTGCACGACGCCGGCCGCGACCACGGCGATGCTGCAACGGGCCGCCGAGCTGAGCGGCGTCCTGGCCATGGTCGACCTCAACCCGGGCGCCATCGAGGTCATCGCACAGATCGACCGTCCGCCCCGGGTGATCGTCGAGCATCTGCGGGTGATGGCGCGAGGACGCTGCCACACCGTCACCGACCTGCTCGCCCTCGTACGGCGGGCGATGCCGGCCGACGCACCGGAATCGGCTCGCATCTAGCAGCCGCGGTACCGTGACGAGCCGACCGGGGTGACCTCACCGCTGCGGCCTCGACGAGGGGGACGCCGCGTGGGTGCTCGGTTCGAGGAACTGGCCTGGCGGGCCACCCCGATGGGTGAGATCAGCTTGCGGCGCCGGGTCGAACCGACACTGGGGATCGACGTCTTCGAGGTGAAGCTCGGCGAGGAGTACCTGATGTCGAGCCTGTTCACGGTGGCCGAGATCGAGCTGGCCCGCCTCGGACTGGCCGCGGTGGGGGGCCCCGATCCGAGCGGTACCGTTCTGGACGTCGTCGTCGGTGGCCTCGGGCTGGGCTACACCGCTCGAACCGTGCTGGACGACGCCAGGGTGGGCTCGCTCCTGGTGGTCGAGGCGTTGGCCGAGGTCATCGACTGGCACGAGCGAGAGTTGTTGCCCGACACCGTCGGACTGGCCGCCGATCCCCGGGTCCGGATCGTCGCCGGCGACTTCTTCGCGCTGACGGCGGGCGAGGACGGGTACGACCCACAGCTGCCGGGCCGGCGGTTCCACGCCGTCCTGGTCGACATCGACCACACCCCGCGCCACGTACTGCATCCGAGCCACGCCGCCTTCTACACCGTCGAAGGCCTGCGCCGACTGGCCGGTCACCTGCGCCCCGGCGGCGTCTTCGCGCTCTGGTCGGACGACCCGCCCGACCCGGACTTCGGGCGGGTACTGGCCGAGGTGTTCGCCACCACCGACGCGCACGTCGTCGACTTCGCCAACCCCCTCACCGGCGGGGTCAGCTCGAACACGGTCTACGTCGCGCGTTGAAGGCTCGGGTCGCCCACGACCCGGTTGCGGCCCTGCTGCTTGGCACGGTAGAGGTGCTCGTCGGCGCGGGTGAGCAGGGTGGTCTGGGTGTCCGCCGCCACCGCGACCGCCGCGCCGATGCTGACCGTGACTCGGAGGTCGGCGTCGACGTGCGGCCACTGCTGGTCGGTCACGGAGGCTCGAAGTGCCTCGAGCCGGGCCATCATGTCGGGCGGGGAGTCGCCGGTGAGCACGAGCAGGAACTCCTCACCGCCCAGTCGAGCGGCGAAGCCATGGACGGACGCTGCCGCTGCTGCCAGCTGCTTGCCGAGCCAGTGCAGCACCTGGTCCCCTGCGGCGTGCGAGAACGTGTCGTTGATCCGCTTGAAGTGGTCGGCGTCCACGATCGCCGCGACCAGGCGCTCGCCCTTCCTGACCGCCTCGACGATCCGGCGGGGCAGCTCCTCGTCGACGAAGCGCCGGTTGAACAGCTCCGTCAGGGGATCGGTCCGGGCCTGCTCCCAGAACCGCCGCGCCTCGGCCCGGGCCTCTGCGGTCTCGGCCAACGCCTGCCTGGTCCGAGCCGCCGCCTCCTGCTGGTGCGACCTGACGACGACGAACTCGTGATGGAAGGAGCGGTAGGCCTGGTAGGCACCCAGGTAGTCCCCGCGTGCGGCGAGCACCGAGGCCTGCAGGTCGAGCGCCTGGACCCGGGCGCCGCGCAGATCTCGTTCCTCGCACACCGTCATGCAGAACTCCAGCTGGGCTGCCGCCTCGTCGACGCGTCCTTGCCCCAGCAGGATCTCGACGTGAGTCAGGGCGAGCTCGGCCGGTGTCACTGCCTGGGCGTCACCGTGGGCGCGCCAGAGCTCGAACCCCAGCTGCACCATCTGCTCGGCGGCCTGCAGATCGCCGACGGCGAGATGGGCACGGGCGATCGTGTCTGCGTAGGAGGAGTGCATGCCGTCGGGGCCGCAACCGTGCGAGAGGCGTTGCGCAGCACGGAGAGCAGCCTCAGTCTCGCCGCTCTCGTACTCGAGCACGGCGAGGTTGTTGAGCACGATCAGCTGATGATCGTGGTCGTCCAGCTCGGCGTACGCCGCCTCGGCCTCGCCGTACCGGCTGCGGGCCTGCTCGGTGGCACCGACCAGGGCGCAGGCATCGGCCAGCCGCAGCAGCGTGGTGCCCCGGTCGCGGCCCGATGCGCTCCGGTCCAGGAGCTCGAACGCTCGGACGGCGTGGTCCAGCGCCGAGGCGGTGTCGCCGATGCTCTCGAACACCGACGACAGGACCAGATGGCTTCGTGACTGCAACGAGCCAGGCCCCAGGGCCAGGGCCCAGGCGTTGACCTCCACGGCCAGCTGGGCCGCCTGAGCACCGTCACCCAGGCGCAGCAGCATGTCGGCGACGACCAGTCGAGCCCGCTTCGCCTCGACGACGAGGCCTGCGGCCCGGGCCTCGTGCTCGACCTGGCGGGCACCCTGCAGTCGACGTTCGACGTCGGCGGACCGTTGCCGTTCGAGCTCGTCGAGGCGAGCCGCGAGGACACCCGGCGCGCCCCCGTCGGTCGCAGCCGGATCGGTCGGTTCCACGTCAGCGGCGATGACCGGTGCCTCGCTCCCCACCTGCACTGTGTCGGCAGGAGGCCCAGTCAACCAAAGGGTGGTTGTCGTCAGGTTGCGCGTGCTCCGGATTGCACAATCGGTAGCAGGGCAGCGACGTCGTCCAGCACCGACTCGGCCGCGTCGTAGACCGCGCCGCCCGGTACCGGCCAGTGGACGACGACGTCGGTGAACCGCAGTTGGGCGGCCCGCCCGACGACCTCCTCGAAGTGCCCGGTCGACACCAGCGCGAAGGTGCTCGCGGCATCGACCGAGAGCATGCGGTCGATGCTCGCGGGGTCACGGCCGGCGTCGTCCAGCACCTGGTCGAAGCGGTCGGCCAGGCCCGCCACCCCGGCCCACCAGGCGGCGTCACCGTCGGAGCGGGAGGTGGTGCCGGTGGTGGCCCAGCCGCGGCCGTACCGAGCGGCCAGCCGCATCGTGCGGGGGCCGTTGGCGGCGATCACGAACGGCAACCGTGGGCGCTGCAGGCAGGGCATCGTGGTCATGGCCTCGACAGCGGTGTAGTACCGACCGTCGTGGTCGGTGCGGGGCTGGGTGAGCACCTGGTCGAGCAGGGCGACGAACTCCTCGAAGCGGGCGGCCCGCTCGGACGGCGCGAGCGGTGGGTCACCCAGGACGCGGGAGTCCGACCCGGTGCCACCGGCCCCGATCCCCAGCACCGCGCGACCGCCGCTGACGTCGTCCAGGGCTGCCAGCTCGCGCGCGAAGGTGACCGGGTGCCGGTAGTTGGGCGAGGCCACCCAGGTGCCCAGCGGCAGCGTGGTGGTGACCCCGGCCGCCGCCACCAGGGTCGGGATCGTCGCCCCCCAGGGCATGGCGGCCAGGGGGTCCCACGTCAGGTGGTCGTAGGTCCAGCCGTGGTCGAAGCCGTAGGCCTCGGCCTGCCGCCAGCGTCGGGCCTGGTCCGGCCAGCGGTCAGTGGGAAGGATGATGATGCCGACTCGCATCAGGTCAACCTATCGAGCACGGGCTACCTCTCCTTCGGCGGCAGCGACCGGGCATAGGTCACTCCGCGCCGTGCCCAGGCGTCGAGCTGTCCGTGGGTCTGCACCACCTCGGGCTGCACGTGCAGCCAGCCGTCCCTCGCTCGGCCACGCATGTCGAACCGACTGACTCCGGGTGTCTCGACCAGGGCATTCGTGTCGGCCGGGTCGACCCGCAGCAGTAGCCCGCCCCTGCCGCTGGCGCTGACCGCCAGGTTGCCGTTGACCAGGAAGGCATGGCCGCCGAACATCCGCCGCTCGGTCAGGCCGAGCTCGGCCCCGATCACCTGACGGATCCGGTCGGCGAGGTCCTCGTCGTACGCCATGCCTCATTGTGGTGCCGGCCGCGGCTTCGGCAAGGGGGCGGGCTCGCCCGGACCGGACGCCGTGGTCGTCCTGCGCGGGGGAGCGCATGATGGGTGGATGATCAGAGGGTGGGCCCGGTCGGCCTGGCGGGTGCTCGCGGTCGCCGTCCTGAGCGCCGACCAGTCCGGTGCGCAGCTGCCGTCGACCCTGTCGATGACGTTCGAGCCCGACTCCCAGAGTCCCGCCGTCGGGCTGGTCGCAGCCGGACCGACATGAGCCGACCCTCGACGACAGGTGGTGATGCCCGTCCGAACCTGGAGCAGGTGGCCGCCGCCGCCGGAGTCTCGCGTGCCACGGTGTCCCGGGTCGTCAACGGTCAGCGAACCGTGGCACCCGACCTGCGGGAGCGCGTCGAGCGTGTGGTGTCCGACCTGGGCTACGTGCCGAACCGGGCGGCGCGCTCACTGGTGACCCGGCGGGCGGACACAGTCGCTCTGGTCGTCTCGGAGGCGCAGGACCGGCTCTTCGGCGACCCCTTCTTCAGTGACATCGTTCGCGGGTCGAGTCAGGAGCTGGTCGAGGCCGGCATCCAGATGGCGCTGATGCTGGCCCACAACGCGGCGGCGCTCGAGCGGATCGAGAGGTACCTGCGGGCGTCGCCCATCGATGGTGTGCTGCTGCTCTCGCAGCACGCCGACCGAGACCCTCTTCCCCAGGCGCTGGTCGCGGCGGGCATCCCGGTGGTCATCGGTGGGCGACCGCTGCGGCCGGACGACGCCGTCGCCTACGTCGACAACGACAACGTCGGGGGTGGCCGGCTCGCCGGCCGACATCTGGTCGACCGGGGTCGATCCGTGATCGGCACGATCGCCGGGCCGCAGGACATGGCAGCCGGGATGGACCGGCTCAGCGGCTTCAGGTCGGTGCTCGGTCGTGCGCTGACTGCAGACCATGTCGAGCACGGCGACTTCACGACACGGGGTGGTGAGCGAGCGACGGCTCGGCTGCTGGCCCGACTGCCTCACCTCGACGGACTGTTCGTCGCCTCCGACCTGATGGCCATCGGGGCATTGAGAAGCCTGCGCCAGAACGGTCGCCGGGTGCCGGAGGACGTTGCGGTCGTCGGTTTCGACGACATCCCGATGGCTGCCTTCGCCGAACCGGCGCTGACCACGGTCCGGCAGCAGGCGGTGCTGCAGGGGCGACTGATGGCGCGGCTGCTGCTGGCGAAGGCCCGGGGCGGGGATCCGCCGGGACCGGCGGACGACCTGCCGCAGGTCGCGGGGCTGGACCACCTCGTGCTGCCGACCGTACTGGTGGTGCGTGACTCGTCCTGACCACGGTCCGACCGCGCGACGAGGAATGTCCGTAAGGTCTTGTGTGGGGCGATTCGCTGTGGTTCTCTGCAGACGGCAGAGAGCGCTCTCTCATGGCGCCCTGTCCCGGCCCAGGAGCGACGCAACGGTGCGTCGCGGAAGAAGGTGGCAGTGATGTCCCTCCCTCGCACACTCCGTAGGACGCTCGTAGCAGCTGTCGCCCTGGCGACCGGGGTCGCCCTGGCCCTGGCTCCGGCCCCGGTGGCCTCGGCGGCGGACATCCCGGACTTCGGCCCGAACGTCAAGATCTTCGACCCGAGCATGCCGGCGAGCCAGATCCAGGCCGAGGTCGACGCCGTGGCCGCGCGCCAGATCGGCAACCAGTTCGGTCCGCAGCGATACGCCTTGCTCTTCAAGCCAGGCACGTACGGTACGGCGACGCACGCCGCTGAACTTCCAGGTGGGCTACTACACCTCGGTCTCCGGGCTCGGCCTCTCCCCGGACGACACGGTGATCAACGGCTCGGTCTACGTGCGCAACCAGTGCGACGCCTTCGGATGCATCGCGCTCAACAACTTCTGGCGCTCGTTGTCCAACCTCAGGATCAACGTGACCACTCCCGACTTCGGCTGCTACTCGGGCGAGTTCTGGGCGGTGTCGCAGGCGGCTCCGATGCGCCGGGTGCACGTCAACGGCCAGACCACACTGATGGACTACTGCACCGGACCCTCGTTCGCCAGCGGCGGCTTCATCGCCGACTCCCTCTTCGAGAACGGCGCCGATCATCAACGGTTCGCAGCAGCAGTGGCTCACCCGCAACAGCGTGCTCGCCCGAGCTGGACGAACGGGGTCTGGAACCAGGTGTTCTCGGGCACGGTCGGCGCCCCGGCCCAGTGCTTCCCCGCAGCCGCCGCCTGCGGCGGTCCCTACACGACACTGACTGCCAGCCCCGTGACGCCGGGAGACGCCGTTCCTCTACGTCGACGGCCGCGGCCGCTACCGGGTCTTCGTCCCGGCGGCACGTCGCGACTCGGTCGGCATCTCGTGGGCGGCCGGTCCGGGACCCGGCCGGTCGATCTCCCTCGAGGAGTTCTTCGTCGCCAGGCCCGGTCGACCGCCTCAGACGATCAACGACAGGCTGGCCCGACGGCAAGAACCTGCTGCTACCCCGGGCGTGTACCACCTCGACCGCACCCTCAAGGTCAAGCGAGCAGGCACCGTCGTCCTCGGTCTGGGCATGCCACCCTGGTGCCGCAGCAGGGGCAGGTCGCCATGACGGTCGCGGACGTGCCGGGGGTCGACATCGCCGGTGCTCGATCTTCGACGCCGGACCGGTGACGTCTCCGGTGCTGCTGCAGGTCGGCCCGAAGGGCGCGCGCCGTGGCAGCGCCGACGAACCCGACCGCCCTGCAGGACGTGTTCTTCCGGATCGGCGGCGCGGCGGCCGGCAGGGCCACGGTGAGCCTCGAGGTCAACAGCAACAACACGATCCTCGACAACATCTGGGCCTGGCGGGCCGACCACGGCAACGGGGTCGGCTGGACGGTGAACACCGCCGACACGGGAGTGGTCGTCAACGGCAACGACGTGACGGCGTACGGCCTGTTCGTCGAGCACTACCAGAAGACCGAGGTCATCTGGAACGGCGAGCGTGGCCGGGTCGTGTTCTTCCAGAACGAGCTGCCGTACGACCCGCCCAGCCAGGCGGCCTGGACGCAGCCCTCCGGCGCCCTCGGCTATCCGGCCTTGAAGGTCTCGCCGTCGGTGCATGCCTTCAACGGGTACGGCATGGGCAGCTACAGCTTCTTCAACCAGGGCGTCGATGTCTTCGCGGACAACGCCTTCGAGGTCCCGGCCACCTTGCCGGCAGGCAGCCTGAACAACCTGTTGACGATCTTCCTCGATCCGAGCAACGGCAAGGGCGGCATCACCAACGTGGTCAACGGGGTCGGCGGGTCCTCGACCATCGCCAACCCGGACGTGCCCGTGACCGTGGTCAGCTACCCGTAGGGCCTCAGGCCGCGGTGCATCACCCTGCCTGGACCGTCGCCCAGACGGTCCAGGCACGGGCGCTCGTGGCGAAGGGGCCGTCGGGCAGCATCGAGCGGCAACGCTCCCGCAGCCCGTCCCGCCCTGCATCGCTCAGAGTGGCGACGTAGGCTCCGGCCGGTCCGACGCCGAGCGTGAACGGCTGCCACCAGTGGTCGAACGAGTCGTGCCGAATCTCGAAAGTGATTGCGGTCGAAGTGGACTCGTCCAGGCCGGCGTGGACGAACAACTCCGCCAGGTGGCCCTCGCGCACCCCCGGTCGATGGGACTCGTCCGGGGCCTGCGGGTCGATCGAGCGCACCGCCGCCCAGAATGCCGCCAGCGGGTCGGTGCGCCCCGCGAAGTCCCAGACGGTGGCGGCCACGATGCCGCCGGGGCGGGTCACCCGTCCCATCTCGCGGATGCCCGCGACCGGGTCGGTCATGAAGTGGACGACGAGCTGGGCGAGGGTGACGTCGAACGTGGCTGAGTCGTGGGGCAGGCTCTCGGCGGCGGCCCGCCTGACGTCCATCGGGGGGAACCGCTCCTGCATGACGGCGACGAACGACTGCGACGGGTCGACGGCGGACACCTGAGGCAGGCCGAGTCGCTCGACCAGGACCTCGGTCAGGGCGCCGGTGCCGCACCCGACGTCCAGCGCCGACTGCCCAGGGGCGACCCCGACGGCGTCGACGAAGAGCGAGGCCAACGGTGTCGAGAACCGGCCCATGAACGTCGCGTACGCGTCGGCCCCGACCTCGAACGACATGGGGTCAGTCTGGCCCTGCGCGCCGGGTTCGGGAAGCCCGCGGCCGGGGTACTTCCCCTGACTCGGCGTCCTACTGGTCGGCCAGGCCGAGCACCGCCACCGGATCGAGCACCTGGATCCGCCCGCGCCGCAGCTGGATCAGGCGCCGTTCCTTCAGGTCGCCCAGCACCTTGGTGGTGGTCTCGCGGGTGGTGCCCACCAGGTCGGCGAGCTGGTCGTGGGTCAGGCGCACCGGCGCGGGCGGTGAACCGGCCAGCGTGGCCAGGGTGCTGCAGATGCGGGCCGGCACACTCTTGAGGACCGTGTCCGTGAGCCGGCTCTCGAGCTGGGCGCACCGCTCGCCGAGCAGCGCCGTGACCCGGGCCACGATCCGCGGATCGCTGAACAGCAGTCGCCGCACGTCGGCGGCGCCCATGGCGCAGACCACGCCGTCGTCCAGCATCTCGGCGAAGGCGCCGTCCATGCGCTGGCCCATGGACGGCATCTGGCCGAGCAGCTGACCGGGGGTGACGATGGCCGTGGTCAGGCTCCGGCCGTCGGTGGCGGTGCGGTAGACCCGCACCCGGCCCATCTTGACGATGAACAGCACCTCGACCGGCCGATGCGGCGCCCACAGCAGCGCCCCTCGGGACGCCTCTCGCATCGGGGCGGCTGCACCGATGGCGGCGATCTCGTCGGCGGAAAGGTCTGTGAACAGATCCATCTCGCACAGCTGCCAGGTGCGGGCCGCCTCGACCACGCCCGGGTCGGGGCGCGGGTGGTGATACTCGGTCACCGTGTCCTCCTCGGTGTCAGCGGGCCGGGCTGCGACGGACCAGGACGGATGCCACCAGCCCCAGGATCGCCCCGTACATCATGTGGCCCATCAGGCTCTTCCACGCCGTCGCATCGAGCTGGAGGACCGGCATCCCCAGCCTGGCAGGCATCAGCAGCAGTGCCCCCAGGGCCCACCAGAGGAGCCCGTAGCCGACGCCGAGGCCCACCGCCATGCCGAGGGAGGCCAGTCGTCCGGCGGTGACCAGGGTGAAGCCGGCGCCGAGTCCGGCCGAGACCGCCAGGTGGACCAACCAGCCGGCCCCAGTGGACGAGGACCCCACGAGCTGCGCCACCATGCCGATCATCCCCATGGCCTGCATGACCATGCCGAACACCGTTCCCGCGGCCAGGCCGCCGCCCAGACCTGCCATCACGGTGCCGGTGGTGCCGGTGGCGGTGCTGCCGGGGATCGTCGTCGCATTCATGTCGGGCTCCTCCGTCGTCGGCACCCCCGCGGGGCGCCCTGGCGGTGAGGCTAGGTCGACCGACGGGACCGGTTCTGTGTGCCAGGACACACAACGCGTGACGAGGCCGGTCAACAGCTGTACACCGGCCGTTCGACTGCCGGAAGCGTTGCGCATGCCGAGGCGTCGGCCTGTCGAGACAGCCTTGAGATGTCCGAGTCGTCGGGAGGTGGACATGGGCCCGCGTCGCGCCTGCGCGCCCGTCGACCCTGCGCCGGTTCCGGTGCCGGTGTCCGACCTCAAGCACATCGCGAACCTGGCACGCCGGGTGCAGTGGGACGTCCGCTTCGGCGACGAGGCGGCGCAGGACACACACGCCGGCATCCGGCACGACATCGCCTCCGGGACGCTGGACGCCTTGCTCTGGGTGATGGGCGTGACCGACGTGGCGCCGTCGTCCGGCACCGATGTGCCCGACCGTGCGTTGGACGACATCTTTGCCGAGGCCTCGGCTGCCCGGCTGCTGAGGCGCGACCATGAGCGGGACGACCCTCACATCCACTACTTCGACGGTGTGGTCGATGCGCTCGACTTCGCGTCGGGGCAACGCATGCGCTTCTGGTGGGTGCCGTTGCCCGAGCAGGACCGTCGTGGGCAACCCGCCCGCGACGAGTACGGACACAGTGTGAGCGGGGCGCCATGACTGCCGTGGACATCACCGACGGAACCCGGGCTCTGGCGGCGGCTCGTGAGGCTGACGAGCAGCTCTGGACGACGCAGACGCGCAGCGCCCACTACCGCCAGGTACGGGGTCAGGCCATCGTGACGGCGTTGACTGCGGGCGTGACGGTGGAGCAGGTCGCCGATGTGCTCGGCGTCCGGCCCAGCGACGTCGATCGCATGGCCCACCGGGCGGGCCAGGCATCCATGCCTCGATCGGCGGCGGGCCCGGTGGACGCTCAGGCCTGACGGCTGACGCGTCGCCCGTCCGGAGCGGAGCCCTGATTCGCAGGCGGCGGGGCCGCAAGGGTGCGCCCGAAGGCCTCCAGGGCCTGGATCAGCGGAAGCAGTGTCATGCCCCGCTCGGTGAGCTCGTACTCGACGCGGGGAGGGATCTGCGGGTAGAGGGTGCGGGTCACCAGGCCCGCAGTCTCGAGGTCGCGGAGCCGGTCCGTGAGGGTCTTCGGGCTGATGCCCTGCAGTGAGGTTCGCAGCCGGCCGAACCGCTTCGGACCGCTCACCAGGTCGCGGATCACCAGCAGGGTCCACTTGCCGTCCAGGACGGCCACGGCCCGGGACACCGGACAGGAACCGTCCTCGCACACCTGCTGCGGCGCGACAGCGCCGAGGGGGATCCGTTGCGTCATGGTTCAAAGTATGAAACTGATTCACTGTTTGACAACCCATGTGCTCCCCTTCCTACGGTGCCGGCATGACAACGACGCAGACCCCCTCCCTGTCCACACCGCTCTCTCGCACGGTGCGAGCCCGACTGTTCCGCGCCGTCGTGTACCTGATCGCCGGCTTCCAGTTCGTGCTCGGAGTGGGCTTCCTGGTCGCTCCGGGGGGCATGGCTCGGCTGTTGGGCCTGGCCGCGGCGCCCGGATGGACCGGATGGCTCTTCGCCATGATGGCCGCCCGCTTCCTGGGCTACGGGGTCGGGATGCTCTGCGCGGCAAGGGACCCGCAGCGCCATCGCCTCTGGCTCGACTCCATGGTCGTCGTCCAGGCACTCGACTGGGTCGCCACCGTCGGGTACCTGGTCCACGGCGACGTGACGCTCTCGCAGGTGACGACCGCCGCCTTCCTGCCGGTGCTGTTCGTCGTGGGCCTGCTGGTGCTGCGGCCGCGCGTGCAGTAGCCGGCCGTTCGCCGTTCACCCGGTCCCAGGAGCCGTTCACCGGACCCACCTAGCGTCACGGGGTGAGCCATGCAGAGCGCGGACCGGTCGGCAGCAGGCGGTTGTGGTGGCAGGTGGCCGGATGCGGCTGTGTGGGGGTCGTTCTCGCCTGCGGCCTGGCGGCAGTAGGGCACGGTCAGCGGCCGGCCTACGTGCGTACGACCCAGTCCGAGTCCGGCAACCTCGCGGGGGCGAGTGCTGCGGCGGTGGCCGGTAGCCCCGGCGCGGGGTCGGCCCCCGATCCGGCCGTCATCCCTGGCGCGCCGCTGTCGGAGCTCCATCTGCCGGCGACCGGCACCGGTGCCGACGCCCTGGGCCGGAGCAGCTCTGCCGTGGGTGCGCCAGCCGCGGAGTCCGCGACGGCCGCTGGCACCGGTACGGCGACCGGTACGGCGACCGGTACGGCGACGACAACCATTCCTGGCACGACAACCATTCCTGGCACGACGAGCGTTCCGGCGACGACCACCGTTGTGGCGACGACCGGCTCGGCGACCTCCGCCGGGGTCGGCGGCAGCCTGCCGACCACCCCTGCGGCCGCCGCGGTGCCGGTCCCGACCTCGGGCCCGGCGCTCTACGTGGACTGCACGGTCGGCCAGGATGCGGGGGTCGGAGACGCCGCCCATCCTTGGAACACCCTGCGCCCCTTGCAGTCCGGGATCCCTGCCGGGGCCACCGTCCATCTGCGCCGGGGGTGCATCTGGCACGGCCCGGTCACCATTGCGGCATCCGGGTCCACGCCGACTTCCGCGGCGTCCCCGATCCTGATCACAGGGTTCGGCGCCGGGGCAGCGCCGACCGTTGACGGAGCCGGACTGGGGCGTGACCAAGGGGTGGTGACGGTGGCCTCGCCCTACGTGACCCTGATGGGGCTGCACGTCACGGGCGCCGCGGGACCCGGTTTCGTCCTGAACGGGGCGCACGACAGCGTCGTCGGCAGCGAGATCGACCGGGTCGCGGTAGGGGTGAGGATCATGGCTCCGTTCGCCTTCGTCAGCTCCACGGCGATCCACGACCTGCACATGCTGGTCAACACCCCTGGCGGCGATGACGACTCAGGCGCCATCGGGTTCGACATCGAGGCGGACGACGCCACCGTCTGGCGCAGCTCATGCACCCGCTGCCGGGCCGTCAGCTACGACTACGGCTACGACGGCGGCTTCGCCGACGTCTTCAACAGCGGCAGTCGCCTGCAGCTGCTCGAGAATTCCGCGACCGACGTCGAGGGATTCCTCGAGCTGGGGCAGCCCGGCCGACAGCCCGGGCGGACGACGTGGTGGTGCGGGGCAACACCGTCACCGATACCCATGGTGCCCTGTGGGTCCACGGCAGCGGGACGTTCCGCATCGGCACGGCTCGGATGCTGTGGAACGCCAACACGATTCGCAGCACCGACCCCAAGGCGCTGCTGGGCGGCGACCTGAGTGCGCTGACCCTGACCGACAACCTGTTCACGGCCGCCGGCCGCGTCATCGAGTCCAGTGCCCCGGCGGTGCACACCGGCAACCGCTACCTGCTGACCGGCTCCGCGACCGTGGGCTTCACGCTGGGGGCCGGCGAGACGGTCGCCGCCGGCTGACCGCCCCGGCTCGACTCGCCGATCGCCCGGGCTCGACTCAGGGGGACGGCGAGGTCGAGGGGGTCGGGGTCGGGGTCGGACTCGGGTCGGAGGCCGACGGGGACGGGTTGGCGGTCTCGGGTGAGGCGGAGACGACCGGGGTCGTCGCAGGGACGCCGGGGCTGACGGCCGACGCCGATGCCGAAGGGGTGACGGCCGCCGTGGTGTCCGTGGGGCTGGGGGAGCTCGGCGCCCCGGTCGGGGTCGGCGCTGTCGTGTCGCTGGGACTGGGACTGGTGCTGGGACTGGTGCTGGGACTGGTGTCAGGCGACGTCGTGGCTGTCGTCGGGTGGGGGGCGTGGGTGGACGGCGTCGACGAGACGGTCGAAGGAGCCGTCGCGGACCCGGTCGGGGTCGACGTCACGGGAGCCGTCGGGGCCACCTGCGGAACCACCGCCGGCGCGAGCGTGGTGGTACCTGGAGGCACTGGGGACGCCGGAGGTGCCGTGACCCCGGAGGGCATGGTCGGGACGGCGGCCGCGACGCCCGTGGCGTAGCTGTCGGCCAGGGCCGAGACGGTGGCGGCGTACTCGTTGGAGTGGTTGTAGGTGAGGACCGCCGACCATCGCCCGGCAGTGGTGCCCAGGTCGTGACCGCCGGCGCACAGATAGCGGCCGGCCGACAGGGCCGCGTCGTCCATGTTCTGCGGGTCGGCCCGGCCGTCACCGTTGGCATCCGTGCCGTAGATCCGCCAGGTGCCGGGGATGAACTGCATCGGTCCGACGGCGCGGTCGTAGCGGGAGTCGCCGTCGTAGCGGCCCCCGTCGCTGTCCCGGATCACGGCGGTGCCGATCGCGCCGTCGAGGCGAGGCCCGTAGATGCCCGGCCGCACCACGCCGTCGCGCCCGATGAGGTTGCCGCCGTGGCGGCCGTGGTCGCTCTCGACGCGCCCGATCCCCGCCAGCAGCGACCAGGACAGGTGGCACGAGGACTGGCGCCGCGACATCACCGAGGCTGCGGCCAGGTAGGACTGCAGCACCCGGACCGGGATGCCGTTCGAGACCAGGCCGCCCGCCAGTGAGGTGTCGCCGGGGGTGGCAGCGGTGGTCACCGGCAGCGGGACGACCACCAGACCGTCGGCGGCACTGAGGTGTGCGGGGTCACCGCCGTCCGGCAGCACTGCCTGGTTGGGGTCACCGACGGCGACGAGGCTGCCGTCGGGCTCGGTCACTTGTGCTCCCGTGAGGGAGCTGAGCCAGGCCTGGTCGGCGGCGGTGGGGCCCGAGAGCCCGCCCCACGAGACACTGCGGCTGGCCGCGGCGACCTGACCGCTGAGCAGCACGAGGGCAGGTACCCCGACGACCAGGGCACGGGTCAGGGGGGAACGGGGAATCCTCACTCGGTGACCGTAGGTGCTGATTCGTTGCCACCCAACGGTTGTCATGGTTCCTTCATGGACTGGCCATCTGGCCTTGCGTTGGGTGACATCGAGCAACGGATAGGCGTCCAGTTGGCGACGCTGTGTGAAACCGGTGCCCGGTTGGGCCGGATTCGACACCGCGGTTCACCGAAGCCACGTTCGGCGTTCAGACGAGCGACGGCACCCGGTGCCTTGCCATGGCCACTGTTCGAGGCGGAACGGTCGGCGGTCTGCCGACATGACCCGCGCCCGGCTCGACGCCAGGCCCCACGACCGACCAGGAGGTGCTGCGTGACGCTGCCCCGCATCGTGCTCGTCGCCGGTGGCCGTGGCCGGACGGCGCCGACCTCGTGGCCCCACGCCGACCGGCTCGTCGGTGCGGCGGGGGCCGACGGTGCCTGGTTCGGGTGGCGGCTGCTGGCGGCGAACAACCGTGAGCTGGGGCGCAGTCCCATGGTTCATCAGGCTGCCTCCGACTGCCTTCAGGCCGCCGCGGCCATGATGGCCGACCTCGACTCCCTCACAGCGACGGTGGCTGCCGACAGCGCCCGTGGACTGTGGCGCTGGCGGTTGGACGGTGCCGCCGGCTCGGTGGCGGTGTCGTCGCGGCTCTACCTGCGTCAACGCGAGTGCGCCTACAGCCTGCGGCAGTTCCTGCGCGCCGCGCCGGCAGCTGCCGGCGTCGACCACGTGGTCCCGACGGTGGTCGACCTGACCGGCGAGCAGCCGGTGCTGCGCTTCGGGTACGAGCCCGGCGCCTCGGTGTACGGCCTGGAGGCGTTGCGGTGAGCACCGTCGTGCCCGAGACCCTGACGGTGCCGGACGACCGACGGCCGCTGAAGATCACCAGTCGACCGCACCCGGCCGACCAGGTGTTCCGGGCCGTGGCCCGGTCCGGCGGGGGAGCGGTCCTCGCCCTGATGGCCATGGTCGGGCTGTTCCTGACCACCAGAGCCGGCGAGGCCCTGACGCAGGCGGGGGCCAGCTTCCTCACCACACAGGCCTGGGAACCCGATGCCCACAACTTCGGGATCGCCGCGATCCTGCAGGGCACCGTATTCATCGGCCTGACCGCGATCGCGATCTCGGTGCCGTTCGCCATGGCCACCGCGCTCTACATCTCGGAGTACGCGCCCCGGCGGCTGCAGCGGGGCCTGATCGGCGTCGTCGACCTGATGGCGGCCGTGCCGAGCGTCGTCTACGGCCTGTGGGGAGCGTTCTTCCTCACCGAGAACGTGCTCGGGCTCTCACGCTGGATCTCGACCTACTTCGGTTGGATCCCGCTGTTCGCGGTCTCGGGGGCCGACCCGAGCGACCCGTTGCAGAGCGAGACGGTCTACAAGAGCTCGGCGTTCATTGCCGGCATCACGGTCGCCATGATGATCACCCCGATCGCGAGCTCGGTGATGCGGGAGGCGTTCATGCAGGCGCCGGCGGGCGAGCGTGAGGGTGCCTACGCGCTCGGCGCGACCCGCTGGGGCATGATCCGCGCCGTGGTGCTGCCCTACGGCCGGGGCGGCATCATCGGCGGCACCATGCTCGGGCTGGGTCGAGCCCTGGGCGAGACGATCGCAGTGTTCATGATCATCTCTCCGGTGTTCGCCTTCCAGACCCACATTCTCGAGCAGGGCACCAACTCGGTGAGCGCGCTGATCGCGCTTCGACGTGGCGACGCCAGCCACTTCGGGCTGTCTGCCCTGTTCGCCGCCGGGCTCGCCCTGTTCCTGATGACCCTGGCGGTCAACTTCGTGGCGTCGATCATCGTGTCCCGCAGCCGGTCCGGCGCTCAAGGTGAGGCCTGACCCATGGCGACGATGGTGAGGACGTCGGTCGCGGCCGGGCCGAAGGCGGCGGCCTCACGACTCGGCGGTCAGATCCGGATGCCCGCCCACGGCACGGTGCTGCCCCACCTCGACGAGATCAGCCTGCGCTCGTTGCCCTCCCGCCGCCGCGCCTTGTCGGCAGTGCGTGAGGACGACGTGCTCGCGGTGGTCGGTGCGGCCGTCGGGTCGGCCGGACTCACCTGGATCCTCTTCACCCAGCTGGCGCCGTTCTCGGGTCTGCTGGGCGCCCTGGTGGTCTGGTACCTGATGTTCCTGGTCAACTACGCCGTCCTGATCGGCATGCGCGAGAGCCGTCAGGTGGTGCTCGACAGGATCGTGGCAGCCGTCATCCTTAGCCTCGCCGGGCTGTTGATGGTGGGCCTGGTCTTCGTGCTGGTCTACGTCGTGAACCGGGCCCGTTCGGTGCTGGTGCACCTCAACCTCTACGTCGAGGACCTGTCGGTGACCGGGCCGCTGCAGCCGCTCACCGAGGGCGGCATCTGGCACGGGATCGTCGGCACCGTCGAGCAGATGGCCATCGCCCTGGTCATCACGATCCCGCTGGGCCTGATCACCGCGGTCTACCTGCACGAGTTCCGCAGTGCGGTCTCACGCGTGGTGCGCACCATCGTCGAGGCGATGACCGCACTGCCCTCGATCGTCGCCGGCCTGTTCATCTATACCACCTGGATCCTGACCCTGGGCTTCGACAAGTCCGGTTTCGCGGCGTCCCTGGCATTGAGCATCATGATGCTGCCGATCATCATCAGGGCCAGCGACGTCGTGCTTCGCCTGGTACCGGCCTCGCTGACCGAGGCCTCTCTGGCCCTGGGGGCAGGGCAGTGGCGCACCATCTGGCACGTCACGCTGCCCACCGCCCGGTCCGGCCTGGCGACCGCGATCATCCTGGGTACCGCCCGCGGGATCGGTGAGACCTCGCCGGTGCTGCTGACCGCCGGCTTCGCCCAGGCCACCAACTACGACCCGCTGCACGGACCTCAGTCGTCGTTGCCGCTGCTGGTCTTCATGCTCTTCGGATCGCCGCAGGAGACCATGCGGATCCGCGCCTTCGGTGCCGCCACGGTGCTGCTGACCCTGGTGCTCGGGCTGTTCGTGAGTGCGCGAACCATCGGCGGCCGGGGGCCGGGGCAGCTCACCCGCCGCCAGGCGGCGCGCCGGGCCGCCGGTCGAGACAGGACGCCGAGCGGTTCCTGGCGCGCTTCGTCGAGATGCCGGCCTCCGACGGACAGGCCGCCCCGACGGCCCCCCACGGTGCCCGGTGTCGTGCCGGCCTTCCCGCCGGCCGCCGCGCCGGGCGTGTCGGCGAACCCCCGTCGCTCGGCGCCACCACCACCCACCGTGCTGCTCGACCTGGGCGACCTGCGTGACTTCAGCGGGCTCACCGACCCCGACGACGGTCCCAAGGAGGACTCGTGGCCGCCCGGTCCGATTCGCGACCGCGCTGGTGGCGTGCGTCCTCGGCGTCCTGATGTCGCTGGCCGGAGCCGCACGCGCCTCGGCCGAGGTGACCTACGTACCGATCTCCGGCGCCGGCTCGACCTGGTCGGCCAACGCGATCCAGCAGTGGACCGCGAACGTCAAGCGCGCCGGAATGAAGGTCGAGTACGCCTCGACCGGATCGAGCGACGGCCGCAACCAGTTCCGGAACAACACGGTCGACTTCGGGGTCTCCGAGATCCCCTACGGCTTGACCGACGGTGGCGTTCTCGACGAGAAGCCCACCCGGGGCTTCGCCTACATGCCGATCGTGGCCGGCGGCACCTCGTTCATGTACAACCTCAAGATCGCCGGCAAGCGGGTGACCCAGCTACGCCTGTCCGGCCAGAACCTCACCAAGATCTTCACCGGGGTCATCACGAACTGGTCGGACCCGGCCATCAAGGCCGACAACCCCGGTCTCAACCTGCCACCCCGCCGGATCGTGCCGGTGGTGCGGTCGGACGGGTCGGGCACCACGGCACAGTTCACCCGCTACATGTCCAAGGCCTACCAGTCGACCTGGGACGCCTATTGCGTCAGCGCCGGCCGGCAGGCCCCCTGCGGTCAGACCTCGCAGTACCCGACCAAGGCGGGCAGCGGCTTCATCGCCCAGGCACTGTCGACCGGGGTCGCCGGTTACGTGGCGCAGAGCTCGAGCGAGGGTGCGATCACCTACGTCGAGTACTCCTACGCGCTGAACGCCGGCTTCCCTGTGGTCAAGCTGCTCAACAAGTCCGGGTACTACGTGGCGCCGACGGCGTCGAACGTGGCGGTGGGCCTGACCGGCGCCACCATCAACGTCCGACCTGACGCAGAACCTGGACGGTGTCTACGGCAACGCCGACAAGCGGGCCTACCCGCTGTCGAGCTACAGCTACATGATCGTGCCTACCGCGGTCGACGCCAGCGGTGGCTCGTTCAGCGCCGCCAAGGGTGCGACGCTCGGCGCGTTCGCCTACTACTTCCTCTGCGACGGCCAGAAGTCGGCCGACGTGCTGGGCTACTCACCGCTGCCCATCAACCTGGTCAAGGCCGGGCTCGACGTGGTGAAGAAGATTCCCGGGGTCGTGGCACAGTCCATCAACCTCAGCAGCTGCCGCAACCCGACGTTCTCGAGCAACGGCACCAACACCCTCGCGGTGACTGCCCCGCAGCCCGCTGCCTGCGACAAGCAGGGCGCCACACAATGTGGCACCGCTGCTGCGGGTGGGGCCGGCGGCACCGCCGGGGGTGGTACCGCCGGCGGTACGGGTGGTACCACCGGCGGAGGTGTCACCGCAGGGGGCACCGGCGGGACGACGGCGAACGGCGGCCTCGGCGCTGGCAGCACGACCGGTGGTGGGGTCGCTGGTGGAGCGACTGCCGGAGCGGGGCAGCAGGGCGGTGCTCTCGGCGGCACCGGCAACGTCGCTGGAGCAGGCACCGGCGCGGACGGCGACACCGGCGCGGTGCTCGCCGCCGGGGGCGGCACCACGAACGCCATCGGGCAGCAGGTGCTGCTCGCTGCCGACTACGCCGACTCCGGCCTGCGCTCGGTGCTGATGGTGATGTCGGTGCTGGCCCTGCTGGGCGCCGCCTTCGGTCCGCCGCTGATCTCACGCAAGATCGCCGAAGCCGAGCGTGACGCGTGAGCACCGCTCTGCGTGCGGGTTCGGGTGACACCACCGGGGGCGCGGCGCGAGCCCTGGCCCTGCTGGCAGTGCTTGCGCTGGGCGCCGTCACGACCGGGGCAGCCGCCCCCTGGTTGGGGCGGCTCACGGCGGCCGATGTCACCGACGGTACCGGCGTCGCCGCCCCGGCGGCGGCAGCCCTGGTGCAGCCGGTCGAGATCGCGGCGGTCGGCGGCGCCCAGAACGCCGCGACTCCGGCGTCCAGTGCCGTCACTGTCAGCGGCAGCGGGAGCTTCGCCGGCCTGAAAGTGACTGTCGCGCAGACCCGCGACCTGATCAACCAGACCGTGAAGGTCAGCTGGACCGGGGGTCGCCCGACCAACGACCAAGCTGCGTTCGACGTCGACTACCTGCAGATCATGCAGTGCTGGGGCGAGGCGGCCACCGGCCCTGAGCGCACCCAGTGCGAGTTCGGCGGCAGCGCCGCGTTCGACCAGCGCGGCGGCCGCGCGGCGGCCAGAACTCGGCGTCCCGGCAGCTCACCACCTCGACCTACCGCGACGCCAAGGACCCGCTGCTGACCGGCGCCACCGGCAATGTCTTCGTACCGTTCGTATCGGTCACCGGGGTGACGGTCAGCGGGATCGACACCCTGAAGAACCAGTTCTACGACAACACGACCACGAATGAGATCACCTACGCCCGCACCCGGGCGAACGGCACCGGCCAGGTCTTCTTCGAGGCCATGACCTACCGCGAAGCCCCGGGTCTGGGGTGCGGCCAGAAGCTCACCAGCGGCACCAATGCCGGCCGGCCGCGCAGCTGCTGGCTCGTCGTCGTCCCCCGCGGTGAGGCCGAGGTCGACGGGACGGCGCGGGCGGGGGTTCTCGCCCAGGGCACGCATCGGCTCGACACCTCTCCGCTGTCGACGACGAACTGGGCCGCGCGACTGGTCGTGCCGCTGCAGTTCGTGGCGGTCGGCAACGTGTGCCCGCTGTCGGCCGCAGAACGTGAGACCGCCGGCGTCGAGTCCGCCGCCGAGGCGGTGCTGCGCTGGCAGCCGGCGCTGTGCGCGAACAACGGCCCGGTCTTCGGCTACTCGCAGACGCCCGACGCCACCGCCCAGCGCACCCTGGCCACTGACACCCCAGGCCTGGTCTTCGTGAACGGGCCGGCCGGCGCACCCCCGTCGGACCGGGTGTACCGCTACGCCCCGATCGCCGTGTCCGGCCTGGCGATCGCGGTCTCGGTGGACCGCCAGACCGGTCCGCTGGCCACGGACCACTCCCGCGACGGCGAGCCGGTGGCGCAGCTCAACCTCACCCAGCGACTGGTGGCCAAGCTGCTCACCCAGTCCTACCGGTTCGGGGCCCCCGGCAACGGGACGGCGAACTACCTCCAGAAGAACGTCGACAACATCACCCTGGACCCCGAGTTCCGGGCGGCCAACCCCGACCTGAGCTCGGCGACCTTCAGCGGGGGGATCGACCTGATCGCCCCGCTGGGCAACAGCAGCGCCACCGACCTGTTGTGGCAGTGGGTGACGGCCGACCAGGCGGCCGCGGACTGGCTGGCGGGGCTGCCCGACCCCTGGGGGATGCGGGTCAACCCCTTCTACCAGGGCATGTCCCTGCCCCGACCGGACTTCCCGAAGGTGGACCCCTACTGTGCCACTCCGGTCGACGGCGCTCCGCCGTTGTGCAGTCTCGACGAGCACCCCTATGCGCAGGACCTGCACGAGGCCGCCCGTTCTGCGGTTCGCGGCGACAGTCTGGCGCGCACCTTCTGGGACGCCAACGGCAAGCCGCCCGCCTGGAAGAAGCGCTCGCTGCAGCTGCTGGGGCGCCGGCAGCTGCTGGCGGTGACCGACACCGCGACCGCCGCCCGGTACGGCCTGGTGACCGCCCGGCTTCGCAACTCGGCCGGGGTGTTCGTGGCTCCGACGAGCTCAGCGCTGTCGTCGGCCCTGACGGTGGCGCGACCCAGCGGCACCACCGGTGTCGTGACCGCCGACCCGGCCTCGTCCCAGGCCGCCGCCTATCCGCTTCCGCTGGTGACCTACGCGGTGGCGGCGCCCGGCATCCTCACGGTCGCCGATGCCAAGGCCTACGCCGCCTTCATCCGCTACGCGGTCGGCTCAGGCCAGCAACCGGGCCTCGCGCCGGGCACGTTGCCCGAGGGCTACCTGCCGCTGCCCACCTCGATGCGGACGGCAGCTCTCACGGCGGCGACAGCCATCCAGAAGCGGGTCGGTCCGCCACCCGTCACGAGCTCCGGGTCGAGCTCGACCAGCACAGGCGGGTCGACGGGCTCCACCGGGACGGGGGGCGGGTCCGGTACGACCGGCGGTGGTGGCGGCACCACGGCTGCACCGTCGTCCGAGCCCTCGGTCGACCCCTCGGCGACCGGCACCCCTTCGGGTCTGCCGGTCACGACGCCGAGCGCCGGCGACGGCAGCTCGTCCACCCCGATCACCGGCGCCAGTACCGCCGCGGACTCCGAGTCCGCCGGCAGGTCACGGTTCGCGCTGGCGATCTCCCTGATCCTCGGCCTCGCAGCCGCCCTCGTGGGCCCCGCGCTGCCGAGGTTGGCACGGCGCCTCCGGTCATGAGGCGCCGTGCCAACCAGTACCACCCGCTCCACCCAGCACCGCAGCTCCACCCGTATCAGGTGACCCGACCGGCCGAGCCTCAAGCGAACAGCACCACGAGGTTAACGCCGGACGACGCCGCTGCCGCCCACCGACCGGTGAAGCGCAGTCGAACAGCGAGAGGACAATCTCAGTGAAGCTCCAGAAGACCCTCGGGGGAGCCGTCGCCGTCGCCGGCCTGCTCGCCTTCTCACTGGCCAGCTCTGGCACCGCACAGGCCGACACCAACGTCGGCAACACCACCACCCTGGTGGCGACCGGCTCCGACACCACCCAGGACGTGATGGAGGGCCTGTCCAACGTCATCAAGGACGGCTCCGGCAACCCGCTGATCTCCAACTACAAGTCGACCCCCATCGGGCGCACCATCGGCACCCGGACCGGTAACACCAACTGCTCGTTCACCGTGCCGAAGAACTCCGGCGAGGGCACCAACGCCCTCTCGGCGGCCATGCGGGCAGCCACCTTCGCCGGTTCGCCGGCCGTCGTGGGCGGCGCCGTCGTGACCTCGCCGAACATGACCAACTGCGTCAACGTCGCCCGTAGCTCGAGCGGCAACAACCCGAGCACCTCTCCCGGCATCGGCACCATCACCTACATCCCGCTGGCGACCGACTCGCTCACCTACGCGACCCAGGCCGCCAGCGGCATCCCGCACACCCTGAACAAGGCCGACCTGGTCGCGATCTACACGGCCAACACGGGCTCCTGCATCTTCGAGCCGCTGATCCCGGCTCCGGGTTCGGGCACCCGCAGCTTCTGGGCCACCTTCCTCGGTCTGACCGACACCGTCGGTGCCGGTGGCTGGGGCACCTGCGTCAAGGACACGATCAACGCCACCCAGATCCAGGAGCACGACGGTCGTGCCCTGACCAACGGCAACCAGCTGGTGCCGATCTCGGTGGCCCAGTTCATCGCGCAGACCTCCGGCACCATCAGCGACCTGCGCGGCAACGCCTCGCTCGGCTCGATCGACTTCGTGAGCGCCAACAGCGGCATCCAGGCCGCCGTCTCGCCGATCGTGCTGCAGGGCACCTACGGCACGGCCACCCGCACCGTCTACAACGCCGTCCCGACCGCCGCTCTGGCGACCGCGCCGACGTCGACGGTGTTCGTGGGTTCGACCTCGCTGGTGTGCACCAACAGCAACACGATCGCGCAGTACGGCTTCGCCCCGATCGCGACCTGCGGCGCCACCACGAAGACCAACACCAACTGAGCAGTGCCCGACCTACCTCCTTCGTCCTGAACACCTGAAAGGTGGATCTCGAGACATGAAGCTCAACTCCGTTCGGATCGGCTCGGCCCTCGCCGTGGCCGCGATCGCGCTCACCGGCGCGGTGGCCGTGGCGCCGGCCTCCTCGGCCGCGACCATCGGCGGGCTGGTGGTGCCCAACGGCACCGGCGCCTCGCTGTTCAACGTCAAGAGCACGGCCCCCTGCCCCGTGGGTGCCACCAACTTCCGGGCTCGCATCACCTCGACCAACGCGGGGTGGACCGGCGGCCTCTTCCTGGTCGGCAACACCAGCCTCGCCGTGGTCGGCGACCTGGTGAACACGGGAGCCCCGATCGCGAACTCGCTCGACGCGATCGCCCAGGGGGCCGGCACCACCTTCGGTGCGGGTACCTACACCGTGGTCGGCGAGTGCATCAACTCGCTCGGCACGACGTTGTTCGGCTCGTACGACGCGGTGCTGACGGTCACCGGCACGGCCGCCACCGGCAACACCTTCACGGCGGCGCAGGCAGGGGCTCCGACCTCCACCACCGCGCTCGCGGTCTCGCCGGCCAGCCCGGTGAACCTCGGCACGTCCGTGACGATGACGGCCACCGTCACGTCCGGCGTCGCGGTGTCCGGCTCCGTCGACTTCTACGACGGCGCCACCAAGCTGAACTCGGCCCCGGTGGCCGTGGCAGCCGGCACCGCTTCGTTCACCACGACCGCGCTGCCCGGTGGCGTCCGCTCGTTGACGGCGCAGTTCACGCCGGCTGCGGGCGTCTTCCTCGCCGGGTCCACCTCGGCCGCTACGTCGTTCACGGTCTCCGCTCCGGCGGCGTCCACCACGACGACGCTGGCCGCGACCGCCGGTACCACGGTCGACCCGGTCGTCCTGTCCGCTGCGGTGGCTCCGGCCGGCGCTGCGGGCACGGTCGACTTCTTCGAGGGGGCGACCAAGGTCGGCGCCTCGGCGGTCAGCAGCGGTGTGGCGACCCTCAGCCTCACCGGTGTCGCCGCGGGTACGCACTCGTACACCGCGACCTTCGTGCCCGCCAACGTCGCCCTGTTCCTGGGGTCGACCTCGGCGGCCGCGTCGGCCACGGTCACCGCGTTCGCCGGGTACACCCTGCCCGGTGGCGAGAACATCACCACCACCATCGGTGCCGGCGGCACCCTCACCCTGACCGCGGCCAACACCGTGGTCGACCTGGGTGCGGCCACGCTGAACGCCACCAACTCGCTGTTCGTCACCGCGCCGAAGGCCATGAACCCGGTCACTGTCACCGACACCCGGGCCGGCAGCCTCGGCTACACGGTCAGCGGCACGGCGGGCGACTTCGTGTCGACCACCTCTGCCACGAACAAGATCAACAGCGAGAACCTGGGCTGGACGCCGTCGCTGGTCAGCAACGACCCGTCGGTCACTGCCACCCCCGGTGCGGCAGTCCCGGCAGGCGCCGGCGTTGCCGTCGGTGCTGTCTCCAACCCGGTCGCCGGTCTGAAGGCGGTGCGCACCCTCGGGTCCGCCGCTGCCGGCGCCTCGGTCGGCCAGGCCGTCTTCGGTGCCCAGCTCACGCTGCAGGCCCCGACGACGACCGCTGCCGGTGTCTACAACACCACCCTGGTCATCACCGCAATCTGATGATGGCGCGTCGGTCACCGGCCGGGTGACCGGCGGGGGCGGGGAAGGCTCTCGGGCTTTCCCCGCCCCACCCAGCGGTGGAGCCACCGCAGCCAGTGCGCAGCCCAGCAGGAGCACGGAGAGGAAACCCGATGTCTGACAGTCATTTCGGTGCCCGGGTCGCAGGCAGTGCGCTTCGGACGATCGCCGTCCTGGCCCTGGTGCTGGGGGTCGGCGGAGCAGCGGCAGCCCCGGCCCTGGCCGGCGGCGGCCCGCGGTCGGCCACCATGCCTGCCACCACGGCCACGGGCCCGGTGCTCGCCGGGGACGACGGCGGCATCTCGGACGACGGCTCGGGCTCGGACTCCGGTGACAAGGATTCCAAGGACAAGGATTCCAAGGACAAGAACTCCAAGGTCAAGGGGCCGGTGACCTTCGGGCTGCAGCCGGCGTCGGCCAAGGCCCCCGACCTGCGCACCACCTGGACCTACCACAACCTCAAGCCGGGCCAGCTGGTCGTCGACCATGCGGCGGTCCTCAACGTCACCAACCAGCCGGTGACGTTGTCGGTCTATGCGGCCGACGGCAAGAACACCACCACCGGTGGCTACAGCGTCGTTCCCTCGAGCAGGTCCTCGCTCGACGTCGGCAGCTGGGTCAAGCTGGCCCGCAGCCAGGTGACGGTGCCCGCCCACTCGAGCGTGGTGATGCCGTTCACCCTGAGGGTGCCCCGCAACGCCGAGCCGGGTGACCATGCCGGCGGCATCGTCGCCTCGCTGCGCACCTTCGCCAAGGACGCCAAGGGCAACACCGTCTCGATCGAGAACCGGGTCGGCACCCGGCTGTACGTCCGGGTGGCCGGGAAGCTGGTCCCCCGGATCCGCGTCGACCACCTCGAGCCCCACTACGAGGGTGGGGGAGTCAGCGGCGACGCCACGGTCACCTTCACGGTGCACAACGAGGGCAACGTACGGCTGATGGGCCGGCAGAGCGTGCGGATCACGGACGTACTGGGCGGCAACATCCTTGCCAAGGACGTGCCTGAGCTGCCCGAGTTGCTGCCCCAGAACTCCTTCACGTTCTCGGTGAAGGCGCTCGGTCTCAAGCCCGTGGGCTACTTCACCGCCCTGGTCACGGTCGACCCGCAGTCGGTGACCGGCAACGTCGACCCGGTCCTGCAGCAGGCCAACGCCCAGCAGTCGTTCACCGGGCTGTCCGCCGGGGTGATGGCGTTCGCCGGAGTCGTCGCCTTCGGGTTGGGTTGGCTCGTGATCCGCCGCAGACTGCGGGCAGGTCACGGTTACGGCCCGCTGCTGGCCTGGTTGCGCCGTCGGCGGCGGGCGGCGGGTGCCACGGCGGCGATCCTGCCGCTGCTGGTGCTCGCCACGATGGCCGCGGGGCAGCCGGCAGCTCAGGCGGCGGACGGTTCCATGACCTTCATTCCCGCCACAGGGCAAGACATCTCGCCGATGTATGCGGTCACCTCGGGTGCCTGTCCGGCCGAGGCGACGAACATCGTGGCGCAGCTGACCGGCCCAGGGTTCCCGGCCGCGGGGATCACCGTCGTGTCGAACACCAGGGCCGGGGTGCGGCACGACGCCCCGTTCGGGGTGCCCCTGCAGAACGCGATGCACAAGTTTGCCGCCATGAACGGGGTGTCGCTGCACGGGGACTACACGATGCGGCTGCGATGCATCGACCATCTCGCGCAGCGCACCTACGCCACCTACCAGGGCGTCATCACGTTCAAGGACCCGACCCACTACACCGCTCCGGCGCCGAAGGAGCCTCCGGCCTACGGAGTCCCCGTACCACTGCTGCTGGCTGCCTTCCCCGGGCTGGCAGCATCGGCGGCAGCCGCGGCGCCCCAGGGCCCTGACGGCGGAGCCCTGGGACAGGCCCCTGGGCAGGGCAGTGACGGTCTCGGGGCCGCGTCCCAGCCGGGCCAAGCAGGCCAGGCGGGTTCGGCCGCCGCTGCCGCGCAACCGGCGACGTCCGGTGTCGCCGCGACCAGTTCCGACAACCGGCCGCTGCTCTACGGAGGGCTGTTGCTGCTGCTGGCGGCGGCCGCCTATCTGGCTGTGACTCGGCGTCGCCAGGACGCCCCTCGAGCTCGATCCCAGGTGGCGCCCGTCACCTGGCCGGACCAGTGACATCGGCGTTTCCGTCTCTGCACGAGCCCGCTCGCCCACGACCCGACCGTCCGGTCGGAACAGGAGTCCTGACCCATGAGCACTCGAACTCTGCGTCTGCGTAAGGGTGCGGTGGCCACCCTGGCCACGGTGACCCTCAGTGCAGCCGGCGTCCTGCTGGCCGCCCAGCTGTCCGCCATGGCCGCCGGCGCCACCGGAAGCCTCGGCACCCTCACCTTCAACCCCGGCGCCGGCGGCGACATCGACGCCTTCTCGGTGACGACCCTGTCGACCGGGGCGAACAAGGGGTGCCCCGCCGGGACCAGCAACGTCACCGGGCTGATCACGGGTCCGGGCGGCTGGGCGACCCCTCAGGTGGCCTTCGCCAACACCTCGGCAGGGGTCTCGACGAGCTCGGAGTTCAGTGTGCCGATGGCCAACTCGATGAAGGTGCTGGCCGCCAACTACGGCCTCACCATCGTGCCCGGGCAGTACACGGTCACCATGACGTGCCAGAACGCGATCGGGACGGCGAAGTACGGCACCTTCGCGGGCTCGATCTGGTTCACGTCGGCCACCGCCTACACCTCGACCGACCCGAACGCCCCCAGCCCGACGCCCACGCCGACGCCGACGCCCACCCCCACGCCGACGCCCACCCCGACGCCGACGCCCACCCCGACGCCGACGCCCACCCCGACGCCGACGCCCACCCCGACGCCGACGCCCACCCCGACGCCGACGCCCGACGCCGACGCCCACCCCGACGCCGACGCCCACCCCGACGCCGACGCCCACCCCGACGCCGACGCCCACCCCCACGGCGACGCCCACCCCCACGCCGACGCCGACGCCGAGCGCGACCTCCACCCCCAGTCCGTCGGGATCCGGTCCCGACGCCGTCACGGTGAAGGTGCTCGAGCGTGACGAGTGGCTGTACGCGGGCGAGGACGTGACGCTGGCGGTCTCGGTCACCCCGGCGAGCCGGGGCACGGTCACCGTGACCGACATCGTGAACGGCGCGGTTCGGGTGACAACCGCACCGGTGACGGCGCGCAAGGGTCGCGCGGTGGTCGAGCTGCACCGACTCGCTGCCGGGCAGCACGTGATCACGGTTCGGTTCGCGCCTGCGAGCGGTGCAGCGGCGTCCACCTCACAGCCGCTCACCCTCGACGTCAACGCCGTGGGTCGGGGCCACGACGACGACTGTCACTTCGCTGACCGGCGGCACCGTTCCTGACCCGCGCCGTGCCTGACCGGTGGGGTGGACCGACCTGTCGGCCGGCTCCACCCCACCGGACCGACCAGAAGGAGCAACACCCATGAGACGCCTACTGCGGGCCGCGCTGCCGGTGCTGCTCATGGCTGCTGCCGTGCTCGGCGCCGGTGTGCTGGCTCGGACTGCGTCGGCCGCCACGGGCACCCTCGGCACCCTGACGCTCAACCCGGCTCAGGGGAGCGACCTCGACGCCTTCAGCGTCACGACCCTGTCGACCGGGGCGAGCAAGGGGTGCCCCGCCGGGACCAGCAACGTCACCGGGCTGGTCACGGGTCCGGGCGGCTGGGCCACCCCTCAGGTGGCCTTCGCCAACACCTCGGCAGGGGTCTCGACGAGCTCGGAGTTCAGTGTGCCGATGGCCAACTCGATGAAGGTGCTGGCCGCCAACTACGGCCTCACCATCGTCCCGGGTGACTACACGATCACGATGACGTGCCAGAACGCGATCGGTACGACGAAGTACGGCACCTTCGCCGGCACCGTCACGTGGACCACGGCCACCACCTACACCTCGCCGGGGGCCACGACGCCGTCGCCCTCCGGGTCACCGTCCCCCTCCGGGTCACCGTCCCCCTCACAGAGCGTCGGCCCCTCGGCGAGTCCGTCGGTCTCGCCGTCCCCGAGCCCGTCGGCGAGCCCGTCGCCGAGCCCCACGGCCAGTGCCCCCCCTGGCGCCGCGCTGCCCGCCCTGGGAGGTCTGGTGATGGAGCCCGCCACGGGTAGCGACCTCACCGGGATCCAGGTGACGACCACCTCGACCGGGGCGACCAAGGGCTGCCCGGCAGGCACGTCCAACGTCTCGGGCAGGCTCACCGGACCGGGGGGCTGGGCGGTCGGTGTCGTGGCCTTCACCAATACCGCGAGCGGGGTGTCGACGAGCTCGGAGTTCTCGGTGCCGCTGGCCAACAGCTTCGCCGTGGTGGCCGCCAACAACAGCCTCACCGTGCTGGCAGGGCGCTACGACATCGTGATGACCTGCCAGAACGCGATCGGCACCAACAAGTTCGGGACCTTCACCGGTTCGCTGTTCTTCACCGATCCCACGCACTACCAGTCCAAGGACCCCTCGACCTCCCAGACCGAGGTGAGTCTGGTCGTCGAGGCGACGCCGACCTACCGCTCCGAACTGGCCCAGGCGGTCACGCTCACGGCGACCGTCCAACCCGCCTCGGCCGCCGGCACCGTGCAGTTCCGGGACGGCGTGAACAACGCCTTCACCGCGTTGGGAACCTCGGTCGCCCTGCAGTCGGGCTCGGCGACGGTCAGTCTCTCCACCCTCGGGTTCGGGCTGCACCGGTTGAGTGCGATCTTCACCCCCACCTCGGCAACCGCTTACAGCACGGCCACGGCAGCCGAGGTCGTCTACGTCGTGGCCAAACCGTTGCCGCCGTTGCCCACCAAGGGAGCCACCATGAGTGGAACTGCCAAGGTGGCAAGCACTCTCACCTGCTCGGCGGCCTTCTCGAACGCCACCACCACGGGCTACCGCTGGCTGCGGGACCGGGTGGGCATCGCTGGCGCGACCGCTGCGACGTATCGGCCCACCAGCACCGATCGCGGCAGGCCGCTGCAGTGCCAGGTGTCGGCGACGAACGTCGGTGGTACCACCCGTCGCACCAGCGCAGCGGTCGTGGTCTCGTGATCCGTACCCCCAGTTGGCGGCGGCGCAACCTCGAGCTGGTCACGGTCGACATCACCGACGACGCCCTCGACGGGTACGAGCGGCCCGACGAGTTCGACGAGGCCCTGCCGCCTCCGCTGCTCGGGCACACCGAGGCGCAGGACCAACCCGAGGACCAGCCCGAGGACCAGCCCGAGGGCCAGACCGAGCACGACCTCGTCCAGGTCGATCTCGACGAGGAGGAGGACGGCGTCCTCGCGCGACGGTCGGCCGGCCGTTCGCCGGCAGCCACGTCGACCCGGGTGATCACCTCCACCGTGAGCAGACAGGGTTCTGGCAAGCCTGCTGCGGAATCGGCTCCGGCACCCAAGCCCGAGGTCCCCAAGCCATTGCTGCCGCTGTACGTCACCGGCACCGCCCTCGCCATCGTGGCGGCCATGCTGCTCGCCTTCGCCGCCGATGTCCTGGTGATCGGCCACATCCGGCATTCTCGGGACCAGCAGACGGCTTTCGACGACCTGCGTGCCGATCTGAACACTGTGACCGCCCCGGTGAACCAGACCGACGACGACGGTCGCCTGCTGCCGCTGGGCACGGCGCTGGGGGTGATCGAGATCCCCCAGATCGGGCTGCGGGAGGTCTACTTCGAAGGCACCACCTCAGCCGTCATGCAGTCGGGGCCCGGGCACCGACGCGACACGGCGATGCCGGGGCAGGCCGGCGCCAGTGTGATCATGGGGAGGAAGGCGGCATTCGGGGGCCCGTTCAACCAGCTCGGCGAGCTGCGCCCGGGGATGGCCCTCTGGGTGTGGACCGGTCAGGGCCAGGCCGCCTACCGCGTGACCGGGGTCAGGCGCTCCAAGGACCCTGCCCCCGCTGCCGTCACGACCGGGCAGGGACGGCTCACCCTGGTCACCGCCACCGGCGACGACTACCTGCCGGACGACGTGCTGCGGGTCGACGCCGCGCTGGTCACCGCCGTGCAGCCCTCGGGACCGCGGCCGGTGACCTCACTCGACCTGCCGCCGTCCGAGCTGGCCATGCACGCCGAGCCCGGGGCCTGGCTCGACGTGCTCATCAGGGCGTTGCTGCTGTTCGTGCTCGCCCTGGCCGCGACCGGGGCCCAGCTGCGATGGGGCCGCTGGCAGACCTGGATCGCCGCCGGTCCCGCCCTGGTGGCGCTGGGGATCTCGCTCGCCGAGCAGCTCGCCCGCCTGCTGCCCAACCTGATGTAGCTGCGCCCTGATGGAGGAGACATGACCCCCTCGCCAGACACCACCCAGATCCCACGGATCCGTCGCCCGGAGGTCCCCATGGACAGCATCGACCTGGACCCGGCAGGTGCTGCCGGCACCGTGGGGAACGCCGGTCCCGCCGACACGACCGTGATGTCGGCGGCCGAGCTCGGCGACTCGGTCGCCGACCTGATGCCGCCGCATGCGCGCGGCCCGATGCCGATGATGCCGCCGTCCGGCCTGGCGGCCCGCGGCGATCTCGGCGTGGTTCGGCAGCCCACCAGGTGCTCGACCGGGTCTCGCTCGACATGCCCGGCGGTGAGGTCACCGCGCTGATCGGCCCGTCGGGCTGCGGCAAGTCGACGTTCCTGCGCATCCTCAACCGGATGCACGAGCTGGTGCCCGTCGGCCGTCGCTCGCCGGCGAGGTGCTGCTCGACGGCGAGGACATCTACGACGCCGGAGCGGCGGCTCACCGACGCCCGCCGCCAGATCGGCATGGTCTTCCAGAAGCCGAACCCGTTCCCGGCCATGTCGATCTACGACAACGTCGTCGCCGGCCTCAAGCTCACCGGCACGAAGGTCGCCGCGAGCGACAAGGACGACGCTCGTCGAGGAGTGCCTCACCAAGGCCGGCCTCTGGAAGGAGGTCCGGGACCGGCTGCGCCAGCCCGGCGGCGGCGCTCTCCGGCGGCCAGCAGCAGCGGCTGTGCATCGCCCGCTCGCTCGCGGTCCGGCCCCGCGTGCTGCTCATGGACGAGCCGTGCTCGGCGCTCGACCCGACCTCGACCCGGCGCATCGAGGAGACCATCCGCGAGCTCGCCGACGAGGTGACGATCGTGATCGTCACCCACAACATGCAGCAGGCCGCGCGCGTCTCCGACCAGTGCGCGTTCTTCCTCGCCGAGCAGGGCACGCCCGGGCGTCGATCGTCGAGCACGGCACCGACCCGCGCCATGTTCGACCGACCCGCGCGACCCCCGCACCGCCGACTACGTCAACGGCCGCTTCGGCTGAGTGGTCCTCACCCCGCCATCCGTCGTTCATGTCGGCCACGACTGGTCGTCGCTGCGGGCTTCGAGACTCGATGCCACCGGTTCGATCCTGCCCCGACCAGACTGAGCGAACGGAGCGCCACAGATGTCCGAGCACAGCCACGGTTTCGATGACGACGGTCATGACCACGACTTCGTCGACGACCCCGATGACTTCGTGATCGACCCGGACGACGACAGCCCGGTAGCGGTCAGTCGTCGGCGCATGCTGCAGGCGCTCGGCCTGACTGCTGCTGGTGCCGCCGCGGCGCCGTTGGGGGCCGCCGCGGCCGCCGCCTCGGCCGGCTCGTCCGGCAGACCGGCGGGTTCACCTCACCCGGTCAACCCCTACGACGACGACCTCGTCCCTCTGCGGGGCGATCACCACATCCACTCCCAGTACAGCCCGGACGGTATGAACCCGGTGTCGCGGATCGTGCAGAACGCCGCCAAGTACGGCCTGGACTGGATGGTGGTCACCGACCACGGCGGGGTGGCCCACCAGAAGCTGTCGATCGACAAGATCACCCCCGACATCGTCGCGGCCCGGGCAGCCAACCGGGGCGTGTTGGTCTACCAGGGGTTGGAGTGGAACATTCCGGGGGCAGAGCATGCGACGGTGATCCTTCCGCCGTCGCCGGCCTCGGTCGATGTGCTCGAGAGCCTTCGAGGGCGCCTACGACGGAGCGGTTCTGGCGACCCCGGTCGCCTCGGGCGGGCTCGGGAAGGTCGCACGCGCCACGTCGGCGGACGGCGAGCCGTACGCGGTCGAGGCCCTGCGCTACCTGGACCAGCAGGTCGTCAGCGGTCGGGTTCCGCTGGCACTGATGTTCGCCAACCATCCGGCGCGGCGTGGGCTCGACAGTCCCCACGAGTTCCGCAACTGGCGGGATGCGGCCCCGAACATCGCGGTCGGGATGGAAGGTGCTCCCGGGCACCAGGCCGCCGGGATCGCCACGGCCGCAGGCGGTTTCGGCAGTGCCCGGGGCTACTACGACTTCGCCCCCCTGGTCGACAGCTTTGCCGGCTACACCCCCAACGACGTCGAGAACCCCTATCGCACCTACGGTGGCTTCGACTGGCTCACGGCTACCGTCGGCGGGTTCTGGGACTCCATGCTCGCCGAGGGCCGGCCCTGGTGGATCACCTCGACGTCCGACAGTCACGTCGTCCACAACGACCCCTTCCGCCCCGGCCTCCAGGACTTCAACGCGACCGGCAGCAAGGGCGACCCGGTCGCGGCGGCGGCCCCGGTGCCGGCCGGTGACTACTGGCCCGGCTTCTACAGCTCGACGGTGGTCGGTGCGCGCAGCAAGACCTACCTCGACGTGATGCGCGGGTTGCAGGCCGGTCGGATCGTCGCCGTCCACGGTCGCCTGATCGACGCGCTCGACCTGCGGGTGCGGGCGCGCAGCGACGGTGATCGCCGAGGGGTCACCCTGGGTGGGCGCACCTACGTCAGGCGCGGCGGGGACGTCGAGGTGACGGCCGAGATCCGCCTCGCCCGAGGGATCAACTTCAACGGCGACCTGCCTCGGCTGGCCAAGGTCGACCTCATCGTCGGCGCCGTCACCGGACCCGTCAGCGACCGCGACACCTTCCGGGCCCCGCACACCCGTGTGGTCGAGACCTTCGAGGTCGGCGTCGCCGCTCGCCGCGAGGGAAGGCTCGAGATCAGCTACCGCTTCCGCAACGTCACGCAGCCGTTCTACCTTCGCCTGCGCGGCAGCGACGGCAACCGGCTGACAGGCGCCGGCGACCCGATGATCGACGTGGTGGGGGACGCGAACCCGTGGGCCGACCTCTGGTTCTATGCGAACCCCGTGTTCGTCGACGTCCTCTGAGCTGTCTGGAACGTGAGGAGCCACCCATGAGGAGCCAGGTGTCCCAGAGTCTCACCTGGCTCGGGGTCGACCTCGGCGACGCCTTCGCGGCCGAGGTCGACCCGAGGGGGCCGTTGGACCACCACGTGCTGGCAGCGGTCGCCGCGGCGGGAGTGGACGCCGACTTCGTGGTGATCCACATGCTCGGCCCCCTCGCACCTGGGACGCCGGCAGGGTGGGGAGTCTCGGTCCGCAGTCGAGGTCCGTTGCGGTCGCATCCCCGGGCGCGACTGCTCGAGGCCCTGCAGGGGACGGCGAGCGTCACAGTGGCCGCGCTGAGCGCCGGCGCCCGGTCAGGGCGCTGCGTGCGCTTTCCCGGGCAGGGGTCGGTGTCCGGGCGGGTGACTGTGGCAGACCTGCTGGCTCGCACCGCCATCGACAGGGTCGCGGCCAGCGGCGCTCCGGTGTCCTGCTCCGACGTCGTCGAGACCGGCGGGCACCTGCGACCGTGCTTCGAGGCCGGGCGACTGGCGCTGCGGGTCGGTCCGGCGGCCTCTGGGATGCTCGTGCCCACCGAGACCGCGGTCCGCCACGAGTGCTGCGCCGATGCACACTGACAACGAAGCACGTGGCACACAGATTCGACGTCAGGTTCCGGCCGCGGTGGGGGCCCGAGCGTCCAGGGTGGTGGGTCGACCGCACGGCCTATGGAGAACCGCCCAGGTATGAGGCACAGTCTGCTCTGTGCAGTCACAGGAGCTGACACGCTCGACACCGTCCGCGGCGCCGCAGGGCGTCGCCACGCTCACGGCGCTGTCGGCGACGACCGCGCTGGTCTGGGTGATCGTTCTCGTGCTGGCCGTTCCCGTCGGCCTGGTGTGCGGCCTGGGTGACACGCTGCTGCGGCTGCGACGACGATCTCCCGCAGCGTGACTCTCAGGCCCGTCGGACCTCACGCGCAGCGTCGGCGGAGTGAGTCGATCCTCACCCCGCCGACGCCTGCGCGGCTGTCGGCCGCCGGTCGATCCGGGTCAGACGGTGTCTGTCAGGTGCGGTTCAGTGCGCCCCTCAGCCGGCCCACCCGTCGGACCAGGAGCTGGTCGAAGGCCAGCACCAGCAGCACGGACACCCCGAACAGCGGCAGGAAGATGCACAGGGCCACGAGCGCCGCGAGCAGCCACGGCTTGGCCCGCAACGGCATCTGCCCGCGCGGCGCCGCGACCCCGCCCCCGGAGGGGCGACGCCTCCACCACATCAGCGGTCCGCTGATGCACATGAAGATGATGCCGAGGCAGAACCCTGTGGTGGCCACGGTGTTGAACGACCCGAAGCGTCGACCCTCGTGCAGGGCGATCCCCTGGCTGACGACCTTGGCGACCGGTGAGTAGTCGCTGTAGCCGTAGCGACCGACGACCTGGCCGCTGTACTGGTCGACGTGGGCGGTCCGCTCCTGGCTGACGTCGTTGAATGCCGGGTTCGACAGATCATGCCACTGGTCTGCCAGCACCGAGAACACGGCGTCCTTGGCGTCCGGGTAGGTGATGTAGTACGGCTGCGGCAGACCGTCGGTGCGGGCGGCAGCGGCCACGACGTCGATGCTCACGTGACCGTCGACCATGGTTCCCGTTGTCCCGTGGTCCATGCCGGGCATGCCGCCCATGTCGTCGGACGCGGTGCCCGAGGTCGGCAGGGGCGCAGCCCCTTCGGCCCACGGAGCCGGTGCCGAGGTCGAGCCGATGTCGGTGAGCTTGTCCCCGAGAGTGGACGTGGCACCCGGGTCGTCGCCCCACAGGCTCACCCCCTGGCCCGAGGCCCACTCCTGGACCTTGCCGCCCCACAGGCCGGTCCACGGCAGGCCCGAGGTCACCAGCAGCAGGATGCCGGCGCCCAGAGCAGCCCCGATCACCGCGTGGCGGTTGCGCAGCAACGACGCCTTGGCGCCCGAGGCGATCCGCCGCCGCCGGGCGGTGCGACCGGTCCAGAAGAGGTAGTAGCCCGTCAGCGCCATCACGATGGCCCAGCACGCGGCCAGCTCGATCACCCGGTCGCCCAGGTCTCCGAGCACCAGGTCCTTGCCGACGATCGGGTCGTGGAAGAGCGGGACGTCCTTCAGGCTGCCGAACGTGATGTAGCCGTGGATCACCACCGCCACGTTCGACAGCAGGTCGGTCGGTGCCAGGGCGCCCTGCACCTTGCCCGTGTAGGGGTTGACGTAGACGTTGGTCGAGGCCTCCTCGCCCTGGGTGATGGTGAAGTAGGTGGCTCGGTTCTCAGCCCCTTGCTGGACGGCGGTGATCGCGTCGTTCGGGTAGGCCGCCCGGACGGCCGCCTCCTGGGTCGACAGCGGCAGCGGTGCCCCGTGGGCGGGGACGTCGACCGTCAGCACCCCGGGGTGCATGGCAGGGTCGATGTGCCAGCGGTACAGGTACGTCAGGCCGGTGACGGCCAGCATCAGCAGGATCGGGACGACGAGGGCCGAGGCGTAGAAGTGCCACCGCCAGAAGGCGCGGAACAGACCGGCTCCCGACTTGCGGGTACCGGTGGCCGGTTCGAACGCGGCGTCGTCGGCCGAGTCCGGTGCGTCGGTCAGGACGGCGCCGGCGGCATCGCCGTCCGGCTCGTCCTCGAGGCGTTCGAGGTCGTGGGGAGTGGTCGTTGACATCGTTGCTCCAAGGGATGCAGGCAGAGGCCCGCGCCGCAGTGACGAAGGGCGGGCGCTGCCGACGGCAGGGGGATGAGACAGGGCACCTGCCCGGGGAGCACGGGCGTCGAGCGAACGGAGTCGGTCCGGTTCGTTCGGCAGTCAGCTCGTCACAGGCAGGCGGCGGCCGGCGGCGGACCGCGCCACAGCGCGCCGTCCCGGGCCAGGTGCCAGCGGCGGGGGACCCACACGTGCCAGCCGGCGTCGCTGCCGGGGCACGGCTGCGACCGGGTGGTGCCCTGGGCCGTGACGCCGACGCGATACGCGATGCGCCGCAACAAGGACGTCAGGTCGACGGCGGCGCCTGCCAGGCGGCGGCCCGTCGCCCACAAGGCACTCTCACCCTGTCGCAGGAACCAACCGAGCACGAGGCCCGCCACCAGGTGGGCGGCCAGCATCGACGGTCCCGGCACGAGGAGACCGTGGCCACCGTGGTGGTCGTGGCCTGCCGCGGCGTCGGCGAGAAGGCCGCCTCCCGGCAGCCCGCTGCCCTGCAGTCCACCGCTCTGGAAGAGGGTGTGCAGGGCGGTCTCGGTGACGGTCAGCGCAGCGATGATCTCGGGGCAGGACCGCTCCCGGCCGGCCAGGAGTCCCCAGTAGCCGAGGGCCACCAGGATCACCGCCGTGGGGCCGGTCAGCTGGTCGGGAGGGGAGCCACCGGCGGCGAGGTGGGTGAGCAGGCTGATCGAGACAGCCAGGACGGCGAAGACCACGGCGCGCAGCACCGGACAGCTCAGGTGGACCGAGCCTTCTCGGTCTCGGAGCAGCATGAGTCAGCCTCCGCCCCTGGTCGCGGTGCGCGCAGATCAGGGGCAGAACCTATCAGCCGGGTCGTGGCCGGTCGCCGGTCCGGCGCAGGTTCCACCATTCGGAGGAGGACTCAGTCGCGTGTGGTCTCGACGTGGGCCCGAAGCTTGGCCAGGCCGCGCTCGAAGTCGGGGCCGATCAGCCTGTCCATCGACACGAAGATGCCCATCACCTTGCTCATGAGGGTCTTGGCTCCGGTCATGGTCCAGGTCACCTCGGTCGTGTCGCCGTCCGGCCGCAGGGTGAAGGTGCTGATGCTGCGCGAGGGGAACGGCTTCTCGAACACCACGTCGACGCTGACCGAGGAGGGTTCGGCCGCCTCGACGATCGGCCATGCTGCCCCGGCCGGCCTTGCGGTTGCCCGACCAGGCGTAGGCCGCCCCGACCCCGGAGTCGGGGCCGGTGTAGGTGCGGCTGAGGGCGGGGTCGAGGTCCTCCCACGGCGACCAGGCGGTCCAGCGGTGGAAGTCGACCAGGTGGGGGTAGATCTGCTCGGCGGCGGCGGTGATCACCGTCGAGCGCGTGACCGTGTACGTGTCCTGAACCATCCCCGGATCCTAGTCAGCGTGGTCGCCCTTCCGCCGGGCGGCGGATCGACCTACGGTCGACCCATGTCTGATCTGGTGAGAGCGGCGGTCCTGGTCCGGCCCGGTCACTACGAGGTGCAACGGTTCCCGCGGCCGGTGCTCGCGGACGGCGCGGCGCTGATGCAGGTCGAGCTGTCGGGCATCTGCGGCACCGACAAGCACACCTACGCCGGTGAGACCAAGCAGTACGCCGGCACCGCGGCCGAGACCGACACCCCGTTCCCGATCATCCAGGGTCACGAGAACGTCGGCGTCGTCGCCGAGGTCACGCCGTCCGCGGCCGAGAACCTGGAGTTCTACGGACGGCGGCTGGCCGTCGGGGACCGCATCACCATGTGCCCGGACGTCGTCTGCGGCCGCTGCTACGAGTGCACCCATGTCATGGGCTACGTCTGGTGCGAACACTCCGAGTGCTACGGCAACTCCTTCACCAGTGCCGAGCCGCCGCATCTGCTCGGCGGCATGTCCGAGCTGATGTACCTGCGTCCCGACACCTTCGTCTACAAGGTGCCGGACGGGCTCTCGCCCCGGGTCGCGGTGCTGGCCGAGCTGATGGCCTGCACCGCGAGCCTGGACAAGGTGAAGGAGTTCAGCTCGTACGCGATGGAGGGGTTCAACTCCGGCGACACCGTCGTGGTGATCGGCTCGGGGCCGCTCGGGCTGCTGCACATCGCCAAGGCCGACATGATGGGCGCCGGGCAGATCATCGCCACCGATCTGTCCGGCTACCGGCTCGACTGGGCGAAGCGGTGCGGGGCCGACGAGACGCTGGACGTGACGGCGACGACGCCGGAGGAGCGGATCGCTCGGGTGCGCGAGCTGACGAACGGGCGCGGTGCGGATGTCGTGCTGCACATGGCCAACACGCCACGGTCGTTCGTCGAGGGCATCGAGATGCTCAAGCGCGGCGGCATGATGCTCGAGATGGGCAACTTCGCCGACACCGGCGAGGTGAGCCTGAACGTGCATCGTCACATCTGCAGCAAGAACATCAGGCTGATCGGGCTGACCAACCACCCGAGCACCGGCTACGGTCCGGCGCTGCGGCTGCTGGAGCGCTACGCCGACCGGTACCCGTTCGACGAGATGGTCACCCACACCTTCGGACTCGAGCAGGCCGAGCAGGCGATGCGCACCAGCATGAGTCCCGAGAGCATGAAGGTTGCCATCGCCCCCTGACGAGAGGGACGCAATGCGACCCGTTTCGAGGTCCCGGCTCGACGGCACGGGCCTCGCGTCCGCAGGGCCGCGCGTGATGTAGGTGCCGTTGCGTCCGCGGACGCGCCATTCGCGTTCCTGCACTGTTCGGGGCTCGGCCAGGGCTCCTACCTGGCGAGCGGCGTGCAGGGTCTCGCCGCGACCGGACAGCGGAGGTCGAGGCCGTCCACGGCCGTCGAGGGGTCAATGGCACACGCCGAAGACGACGAGGATCCACGAGTCCGTGACGTCGACGCTGCCGCGGGCACTGGCTCGGTTCGCCAGGGCCGGCAGCGAGTCCGGGCCGGGGGTGGGCGAGGTGACGGTGAGCTGCTCCAGCGCCACGTAGGTGCCGAGGTCGACGATCCATGGGCTCGCGATCGTGTCGGCGCCGACTCCCGTGACGACCGTTCCGGGGGGGCAGGGCAACGTGTCGATGCTCTTCGGTGCCCCCGAGTCGCCCGTGAATGAGGTGATCAGCGCGTCCGTCCCCCTGGACTTGCCGCAGATGGCTACCGTCGTCAGGCTCCAGGCGTCGGTGAAGGGCGGTTGGTCGAGGTCGCCGACATCCGGTGAGTGGCCGGTGAGGGCGAGCATGTCGACGTAGGCGGTGGTGGTCAGGCTGTGCAGGTCGCTGCTCGGCTCGAGGGTGTTGACCCGCACGTTGCCCGCCGCGCCGCTGAGCTGGTAGCCGGTGCCGTAGACCACCAGGTCGTCCGGACAGCTGGCCGTCGCCGACTTCTGCAGCGACCACGTGCCGCTGGTCGACGACGCACCCTCGACGCGGGTCACCCTGCGGACGACCGGAGTGCCCGTCGACCTGGCGCAGGTGGCCTGCGCCGTCACCGTGAACGTGTCGACCTTGGGGTCCCAGTTGACGTCGTCCGACGTGGCCGCGGTGACGCTCACCGACGTGAGGTCGCTGCTGGGCAGGATGTCGGTCAGGGCGACTCGGCCTTCGGTACCTGACGTGGGGTTGCCGTACCCGGTGTCGTCGATGCGGCCACCGGCGCCGACCACCTGCATGTCGGCAGGGCAGGTCGCGGACACGGACTTGGTCCTGCCGTTGGAGGCGCTGGTCGCCGTGACGACCTTCCAGTCCTGGATCTGCCCCGCAGGCACGGGCGCAGCGGCAGCCCCGACCGGGCTCAGCAGGCTCGCCCCGGCCAAGGCGAGGGCGATGCAGGGGGCAAGTGCGATGCAGGGGGCAAGTGCGGTGCGCAGGGTGTGTGTCCCACGAGTCATGATGGTCCTTCTCGAGTCGCTTCCGGCGAACGCCGGCGTGCGCCCGAGGCTAGGGACGTCGCATCAGGGCGATGTCAGCACCCGGTCAGTGCCTACGGTGCTCCTGACAGCGACCGAGGAGGGGCATGTCAGGACCGGCAGGAGGCCCGGATGTCGCGGCCGGTCTGGTGGCACGTCTGCGGGCGGCCGGGTGTGTCTTCGCCGAGGACGAGGCCCGGTTGCTGATGGCGGCAGCGACCGCACCGGGCGAGCTCGCGACGCTGGTCGAGCGGCGCGTCGCGGGTACCCCGCTGGAGCAGGTGCTCGGCTGGGTCGAGTTCTGCGGGCTACGCGTCGCCGTCGGGCCAGGGGTGTTCGTGCCGCGGCGTCGGACCGAGCTGCTGGCGGTCGTGGTCGCCCGCCTGCTGCGCAGCGTTGGGGTTGTGGGGTCGGCCGCTCCGGCGCCCGTCGTCGAGATGTGTTGCGGCGCTGCCGCGGTCGGTGCTGCGCTGCTGGTCGATCCAGGTGGGATCGACCTGCATGCGGTCGACATCGACCCCGCCGCCGTGGCCTGGGCGCGGCGCAACGTCGCCGTTCCGGAGCACGTCTACCTGGGTGACCTGTTCGCTCCGCTGCCCGCCCGCCTCAAGGGCGCGGTGGCGGTCGTCGTCGCCAACGCCCCGTACGTGCCGACCAAGGCGATCGCGTTGATGCCGCCCGAGGCCAGGCTGTTCGAGCCGGCCGTGGCGCTGGACGGCGGCAGTGACGGGCTCGACGTGCAGCGCCGGGTGATCGACGAGGCCCCCGACTGGCTGGCTCCCGGCGCTCACCTGGTGATCGAGACCAGCCTGCGGCAGTCGGCGGGGACGGCGGCGGCCATGGCCGGGCGCGGGTTCACCACCCGGGTGGTGCGCGACGACGACCTCGACGGCACCGCGGTGGTCGGTACGTGGTCGGCCGGGGTGGGTTGAGGGCGGGTCAGCGGCGGGCGATCCGCCAGCCGAGCCAGACCCCGGCCAGGGCCACGGCCGCCCCGACCAGGACCGCGGGCAGCTGGGTGCGCAGGTCGAACGGAGTGGCCGTCGACAGCGTCTGGACCGGCGGGCCCACCCGGGTCGTGCCCACCTCGCCCGGCGGCGTCGGGGCGGGGACGGCGACCGCCACGCCGGTGAGGTCGGCGTCCACGGCCCTGAAGAACTCGGCGGCCATCTTCTTGGCGACCCCGGTCAGCACCCGCTGCCCCACTCCGCCGACGGCGCCGCCGACCACGGCGTCCGCGTCGTAGGTGAGCGTGGTGGTGCCGTCGCCTGCGTCGGCCAGCTGCACCTTGACCGCTGCGCTGACCGTGCCGGGGCCGCCGGCGCCGCTGGCCTGCAGGGTGAAGGCGTGCGGGTGCTGCGGCTCGGTCATCCGCACGTCACCGCGGTAGCTGCCCTTGATCGAGGCGACGCCGGCAGTGACGGTCATGGCATAGGCGTCCGGCCCCACCGCCTCGAGGGCGTCGCACCCCGGGATGGTGCGTTGCAGCACCCCTGGGTCGTGCAGCGCGGCCCAGACCGCGTCGACCGGCGCGTGCAGGGTCGCGGTGCCGTTCACCTTCATGCCCATGCCCACCTTCGCGAGTGGCTCGTTCCTGCCCCGACGGTAGCGCGGCCTCAGCCGCGACGGGCGGATACCACCGCCTGGCTGACCCGCTGCCACAACGGGTGTGCCAGCCCGAGCTGGTCGAGGGTCAACCACGCCAGCGTCAGTGGCAGCGCAAGGCGCTGCACGACAACGCGTTCCACGGCCCCGCCGACGTCCAGCCCCAGCCCGACGTGACCCCACCACGGTGCCAGTGGGATGCCCGGCCCCCGCGCGCTGCGCACGTCGTGCTGCCCGAAGCAGAAGTCGCCGAGCAGGTGCGAGGCCCACCCCACCAGGGCCGCCGCGGCCACCCACGACCAGCCCGGCGCAGCGGTGGCCAGCCACAGCGCCGCGGCTGCGGGCAACCCCCACCAGTGGCTGAGCCCCCGGTGCCGCAGCGGACCGCCGTGGCCGAGCAGCCGGTGCGTCGCCCCCATCACGGGCCTCACCGTAGGCGGGGAAGCCCTCCACGGTGCGACAGCACGCCGAGGACGAGCGCGCACACCTCCACCCCGGCGCCCACCGCGAAGGCGGGCCCCGGGTGGGCGGCCAGCGGGGCGTAGGCGGCTGCCGCCAGGGCGAACGAGGTGCCCCGCAGGCTCGCCCCGATGGTGAACACCTGTCCGCGCACGGCGGCGGGGGCGTCCCGGTCCCGCACCAGGAAGATCGCCGCCGTGAGGACGCCGTCCGCGCCTCCGGCCACCGCGGCGGCGACCAGCGTGGTCACCGGGTCGTGCACCAGGGCGATCACGGCCATCGAGACCGCAACGACCGCCACCAGGTACATGGTGAGCCGGCCCGGCCGGCGCACCTGCCACCGCGAGACCAGCAGGCTGCCGGCCAGCCCGCCCACGGCCATCACCGACAGGAACGTGCCCGCGTAGGTCAGGCTGCCGGCCCGCTGGACCGCCAGCGTCGGCGCGCAGACCACGAACGAGGCCTGGCCGGCGATGGCCAGCGTGGTCAGCACGACGTTGGCCCGCAGCGGCGGGATGCCGGTCATGGCACGCACCCCGTCGCGCAGCGTGGCCCGGACCGTCTTCTGCTGCCGGCGGACCGGCGCCGCCAGCATCGGCAGCAGGACCAGCGGGACGGCGAGCAGCAGCGGCACCACCAGCAACGGCATCTCTGGGGCCACCACGATCGCGGACGCCGTCAGGGCCGGACCGACCATGGCTCCCACGCTGTAGGTGGCCGCGTCGACGGAGTACCCGGCCCGCAGCCGCTCGGCGGCGACCAGCGAGGGTAGCTGCGCCGTCCAGCCGCCGGTCAGAGCGGGCTGTCCCAGGCCACCGACCGCGGCGATCAGCAGCAGCACCGCCAGGGACCCGCCGATGCTCAGCCGCAGCGCGAGGAACGCCAGACCCATCACCACCATGGCGACAGCCACCACCTGCATCGGCCGGGCGCTGCGGTCCAGTCGCAACCCCACCAGCGGACCCGTGACGATCGCCGAGGCGCCCATCGCGCCCACCAGCAGGGCGCCGTCGGCGGCCGACCTGCCGGTCCCGGCCGCCGCCAGCAGGACGGCCGGGGCGGCGGCCTCGGTCGCGGTGCGGGTCAGGGTGGTCAGCAGCCCGTACGGCAGCAGCCCCGAGCCCGCCCCGCGCCTCACCGCCGGCGTCGGGTGCGCTGCTCGACCGGCCCCGCAGCGACGGCTGCGGCGCGCAGGGCGAACAGGTCGGACGGCGAGATCGGCATGGTCGTGATCGGGATGCCCTCCGCGTCCTCGACGGCGGCGGCGAACACGGCCATCCCGGGGATCACGCCGGCCTCACCGGCTCCTTTGATGCCCAGCGGGTTCAGTGGGGACGGGGTCTCGAGGTGGTCGGTCTCGATGGTCGGGACCTCGCTGGCGTACGGCATCAGGAAGTCCATGAAAGAGGCGTTCAGCAGCTGGCCGTGCTCGTCGTAGTCGACCCGCTCGTAGAGCGCGCCGCCGACCCCCTGGGCCACTCCGCCGTGGATCTGCCCCTCGACGATCATGGGGTTGATCAGGGTGCCGCAGTCGTGGACGACGCAGTAGCGCAGCACCCGGATCTCGGCGGTGTCGGGGTCGGTCTCGACGATCGCGGCGTGCATGCCGCTGGCGAAGGTGGACCGGATCGGGGAGTAGTAGTCGGTGCCCTCCAGGCCCGGCTCGTCGTCGTCGGCGACCGGGGGAAGGTCGACCGAGCGGCCGCCGGCGAACTGCGTGGCCGCCGCGGCGCTGGCGTCGAAGGCGTAGCGCAGCGGGTTGCTCAGCACGGCCACCGTCTTGAGCGGGATGTGGCTACCGGGAGCACCTTTCACGCGGATGTCGGCATCGACGATCTCGAGGTCGTCGGCCGACACCTCAAGGGCGTCGGCCGCGATCCGCAGCGCCTTGGCCCGCACCTTCTGCGCGGCCAGGGCGACCGCGCTGCCGCTCATCACCGCCGCGCGCGAGGCGAACGTGCCCACCGCGTACCGGAACCGGCGGGTGTCGCCGGAGGTGACGTGGACGTCCTCGATCGGCACCCCCAGGATGTCGGCGGCGATCTGGGCGAAGGCGGTCTCGTGACCCTGGCCCTGGGTGGTCAGGCCGATGGCCACGTTCACCCGCCCCGAGGTCTCGACCTCGATGTGGGCGCCCTCGTAGGGCCCGACGCCGGTTCCCTCGACGTAGCAGGCGATCCCGATGCCCACCCGCCGCCCCTGGGTGCGGGCCTGGTCGCGGTAGGCGGCGAAGTCGTCCCAGCCGACCAGGTCCTTCAGCTTCGCCAGGCTCGCCGGGTAGTCGCCGGAGTCGTAGATCAGCGGCCGGCCGTCCTGGAAGATCAACCCGTGGTCGTAGGGGAACTCGTCGGGCTGGATGAAGTTGGCTGCCCGGACGTCGGCCCGGTCCTTGCCCAGGGCCCGGGCGATGGCGTCCATGGTGCGCTCCATCGCGAAGACCCCTTGGGGGCGCCCGGCGCCGCGGTAGGGGGTGACCAGGACCGTGGTGGTGTAGAGCGAGGTGAACTCGACCCGGTAGGCGCCGGGCTTGTAGGGCCCGAGCAGCTGGGTGGCGGTGATGATCGGCACGATGATGCCGTAGGGGGTGTAGGCCCCGTTGTCGTGCCACAGGGTGACGTCGAGCCCGAGAACCCTTCCTGCGTCGTCGAACCCGACCTCGACGTGCTGCAGCTGCTGGCGCTCGTGGGCGCTGGAGACGAAGTGCTCGCGCCGGTCCTCGACCCACTTGACGTCGCGGCCCAGGGCGCGGGCCGCCCAGGGCACCAGCACCTCTTCGGGCCATGGGTGCACGATCTTGACCCCGAAGCCGCCGCCGACGTCGGGGGCGATGCAGCTGACCTTGACCAGCGGCAGGTTCAGCTTGGCAGCCACCGCCGCGCGCACCCCGGTGGTGGTCTGGGTCGAGGTCCACAGCCGCAACGAGCCCTCGCCTGCGTCCCAGCGCGCGTAGACGCCCTTGCCCTCCAGGGGCGAGCACATGCTGCGCGAGACGTCGAGGTCGAGCGAGAGTCGGTGCGGCGCAGCAGTGATCGCCGCCCGGGCGTCGCCCACCTCCTGCACCAGGTGGGCGGCGACGTTGCCCGGCACGTCGTCGTGCACCAGCACGCCACCGTCCCGTGCCCGTGCCACGCCGACCACCGCCGCCAGCTCGCTGTACTCGACGCGGATCCGCTCGGCGACGTCCTCGGCGACGTAGCGGTCGGTGGCCACCACCATCGCCACCGCCTCACCGACGTGGTGCACCCGGTCGTGGGCCAAGGGGTAGCCGGTGCGGCCGTGGGTCAGCGCCGGGTGCGGGATCAGGATCGGCAGCGGCTCGGCCACTCGAGAGCCGTCGCGCGCGTCGGCCTCGGCCAGGTCGTCCCAGGTGTAGATCGCGACCAGGCCCTCGACGTCCAGGGCGTCGGTGACGTCGATCTCGCCGATCACCGCGTGGGCGTGCGGGCTGCGCACGAACGCGACCGCCAGTGCGTCGCGTCCCAGGTCGTCGAGGAAGCGGCCGTCGCCGCGCAGGAACCGGCCGTCCTCGCGGCGCACCACCCGGCTGCCCACCAACGACGACCCGGACGGCAGCGACCCGTCGACCGGCACGGGCGTGCCCCCTGCGTTCTTCGAGGCCCCCCTCATCGGGAGGTCCTGCTCTCACGCCGCAGCTCGGCGGCGCGCAGCACGGCATCGACGATGTTCTGGTAGCCGGTGCAGCGGCACAGGTTGCCGGCGATCGCGTCGCGGGCCTGCTCGGCGGTCGGGTTCGGGTTCGTCTCGCAGGTAGGCCGCGATCGTGGTCAGGAACCCCGGGGTGCAGTAGCCGCACTGCAGGCCGTGGCACTCGCGGAACGCCTGCTGCACCGGGTGCAGGGGGCCGTCGGCGGTCGGCCAGCCCCTCGACCGTGGTGACCTCGTGACCGTCGGCCGTCACCGCCAGCATCAGGCAGGCCCGCACCGGCTCGCCGTCCAGCAGCACCGTGCAGGCCCCGCAGACGCCGTGCTCGCACCCGACGTGGGTGCCGGTCAGGCCCAGGTCGTGCCGCAGGAAGTCGGACAGCAGCCGGCGCGACCGGCACCGACGGCCCGGTGCGGCGCTGCCGTTGACCGTCAGACCCACCTCGAGCTGCTGCTCGCTCACGCGGCCCCCCGTCGCTCGCCCCGCGGGCCTGCGCCAGCGCCCGTGCCGTCAGGACCCGCACCAGCTGCGAACGGTAGGCCGCCGAGGCGTGCAGGTCGGCCTCGGGATCGAGCCGGGCCAGGGCGGCCTCCCCGGCCTCGGTGTCGTCCAGGCCGGTCAGGTCGACCACGACCGGGGTGGGGGCGCACGAGACGTAGGCGGCCCGTGCCGCAGCGACCGAGCCGTCGGGGTCGGCGGGTCACCAGGGCGGCCACCGCGCACATCGCGTAGTCGCCGTGGCGGCGGGCCACCTCGACGAACGCGGTGCCGGTGCGCGGTGGCAGGGCCGGGAAGAAGGCGTGCGACGGCCAGCTCGCCCGGCGCGAGCGCCGACTCCAGCGGGGCGAGGAAGAAGTCGACGGCGGCGACCGTCGCGGCCGCCGGCGGTCGAGGCGAGCCTGACGTGGCCCCCGGTCAGCGCCAGCACGGCGGGCATCTCACCGCTCGGGTCGGCGTGCACGAGCGAGCCGACGTGGTGCCGCGGTTGCGGATCGTCGGGTGGGCGACCGCTGCGAGCCCTGGCGAAGCAACGGTTGCACCGCGAAGGCGGCGTCGTCCCGCTCCAGTGCAGGCGTGCCGGGCCAGTGCGCCGACCTGCACGCCGTCCGGGCCGGCGCCGTGATGCCCGCCAGCTCGGTCAGCCGGTTGATGTCGACCAGGTGGGCCGGTGCGGCCAGGCGCATCGACAGGATCGGCAGCAGACTCTGACCCCCCGCCAGCACCTTGGCATCAGGCAGACCGGCCAACGTCGCCAGCGCTTCGGCGACGTCGGCCGGTCGGTGGTAGCTGAACGGTGACGGCTTCACGGTTCCTTATACGCCTGCGGTGTGTCGATCACAATGCCGGCGCCGCCCACCGGCACGCCGCCCGCGCCGTCCTTGAGGTGCTGGGGTGCCAGGGCCTTGGCCAGGTGCCAGCCGAGTACTGCGACCAGGGTGCCGAAGGCGATGCCGCTCAGCTCGAAACTGTCCGAGAACTTCAGCGAGGTGCCGCCGATGGCGATCACGATGCCGGCCGCGAGCGGCACCAGGTTGACCGGGTTGCCGAAGTCGACGCCGTTCTCCTTCCAGATCTTGGCGCCGAGCAGGCCGATCATGCCGTAGAGCACGACGGTGATACCGCCGAGCACCCCGCCCGGGGTCGAGGCGACCAGGGCGCCGAACTTCGGCGAGAAACCGAACAGGATCGCCACCACGGCTGCCACGTAGTAGGCGGCCGTCGAGTAGACCCGGGTGGCGGCCATGACGCCGATGTTCTCGGCGTAGGTGGTCGTGGGTGAGCCGCCGACCGAGCTGGCCAGCATGGTGCCGACGCCGTCGGCAGCGATGGCGCGGCCCATCATCGGGTTGAGGTCGGCGCCGGTCATCTCGGCCACCGCCTTGACGTGGCCGGTGTTCTCGGCGACCAGGGCGATCACGGCGGGCAGCACCAGCAGCACGAAGGTCAACGAGAGGGACGGCGTGTGCCAGCCGGGGACCTCCTTGCCGTCGGCGCCGATGGTGGTCTGGGCCGGGAACCCGAACCAGGGGGCATCGCTGATGCCGTCGGTGTTGACGCGCCAGTGGGTGGTGACCTTGCCGACGGCGGCGTCGAAGGAGGTGATCTGGCCGAACATGACGTCGAACAGCTTCGACAGCAGGTAGCCGAAGACCAGCCCGAGGAAGATCGCGATCCGGCCGACGAAGCCCCTCGAGGCCAGGCTCACCACGATCACGAAGACCATGACGAAGAAGGCCACCCACTGGTCCTGGGGCCAGTAGATGTCGGCCACGACCGGCGCCAGGTTGAAGCCGATGAGCATGACCACGGCGCCGGTCACTGCCGGCGGCAGCACCCGGTGCACGATCTCGGAGCCCAGGTAGTGGATGGCCAGACCGACAAGGGCGAGGATCAGGCCGGCCACCAGGATCGCCCCGGTGACATGGGCGCTGTCGCCGCCCTGGGCCCGGATGGCCGCGACCCCGCCGACGAACGAGGCGCTGGTGCCCAGGTAGCTGGGCACCGTGCCACGGACGATCAGCAGGAAGCAGATCGTGGCGATCCCACTCATGAGGATCGCGAGCTGGGGGTTCAACCCCATGATCAGCGGGAAGACGAACGTGGCGCCGAACATGGCGACCACGTGCTGGGCGCCCAGGCCCACCGTCTTGGACCAGCTGAGCCGTTCGTCGGGGGCGACCACCTCACCGGGCGCCAGCGTGCCGTCGCCGTGCAGCTTCCATCCGAATCCGAGTGCCATGACTCTGTCCTCCATGGTCGAGCCGGCGCCGTGGGTTTGCCGAAATGTAGAGCCGGTACGGGCGGTAGGCATCGGCATGGTCTGCCAAACCCGGCCCGCGCAGATGGCGAGTTACGGTCTGCCCGCAACCGACTACGTGCGGCTATGTCGAGGGTGGGCTACAACCCGCGCATCTGCAAGACCTGCAGGGCCACCTGAAGGGACAGTCGCAGCTGCGGGTCCTGGGTGAACGGACCCAGCATCCGCTCCAGCTTGGCGATCCGGTAGCGCAGGGTGTTGTAGTGAAAATGCAGCTGCCGTGCGGTCTCTGCGACGTTGAGGTTGGTCTCGAGCAGGACCTCGAGGGTGCGGCGCAGGTCGGCCGCCTCGGACTTCTCGGCCGCGGTGCCGTCGGTGCGCGCCAGGTCGCCGAGCAGCTCCTCGGGGAAGGCCCGCAGCTCGGTGCCGTCCTCGATCAGGCTCAGCAGCCGGAACACCCCGAGGGTGTCGAAGTGGGCCACCGAGCCGCGCCCGTTGCGCCGCCGTCCGACCCGCACTGCGGTGCGGGCCTGCTCGTAGGCGGCCGGGATCTGGTCGGCCGCAGTGACCACCCGGCTGACCCCGGTGCCGAAGGAGTGGCGTCCGCTGCCGCCGTCGGTGGCCACCTCACGGACCAGGTCGCGCACGTACCGCTGCAGGTCGCGTCCGGCCGGTGCCCCCAGCAGGGTGACCACCTCTCGGTGGAAGCTCACCACCGGAGCCCTGGCGTCCCGGGGTCGAACCACCGCCTGCCAGGCCGCCAGGTAGCGCTCCAGGTGCGGTCGGGCGTCCGGGCCGGACGACGGGGTCGCCACGTCGGCGTCCAGCTCGGCCACGAGCACCACCAGCGGGCGGTCGAGGTCCCACCCGAGCGAGGCGGCGTGGGGCAGCGCCGACTCGGGCCCGACCTCGCCGGTCAGCAGGTCTCGCAGGAAGTCGCCCTGGTACTTGGACTCGACGGCTTGCACCGCAAGCTGCTTGGTGACGACCAGGGCGGCCACGGTGGCAGCCTGCTCGACGGTGGGTACGTCCTGCTCGCTCAGCCTGCCGTCGGCAGAGAAGATCGCGATTCTTCCGTGGTCGACCCGGGCCGCCACCACGGGCACGATCACGTGGTTGCCGCCGGCTGCGAGGTGGCTGCTCAGCCCACCGGGTTCCACCTCGGTGCGCAGCCGTCCGGTGGCGTCGAAGCAGCCGCCGTCGCCGGCGCGCTCGAGGGTGTCCGGGTCGCCCGCACTCGCCAGCACCCGGCCGTCGGTGCTCGTGACGACCACGGCCCCGCCGAAGAGCCCGGCCAGTTCGGTGGCCAGTTCGGGCAGGCCTCCGCCGGCCAGCACGATGTGCAGCAGGGCACGGTGCACCTCGTGCGAGCGCGTGAGTGCGGCTGACTGCCGGTTGAGCAGCTCGGTGAGCACCTGCTCGATGACCTCGTCGAAGGCCACGTGCCCGACCAGCTCGATCACCGGGAAGTCGAGCCGATCGGCCATCGCGAGCATCGGTTCGGGCAGGGAGTCGAGGTAGCCCCCGGGGGCTACGGCCAGGGCGGCCAGCCCCGCCCCGTCGAGGTTCTCGACAAGGGCCGGCAACGCACTGAGGTCGTGCTGCAGCGGGTAGCCGTTGGTCAGCAGCAGCTCGTGCGGCTTGACGAACGGCAGGATGTCGGGCCCGCCCATCACGTTCAGTCGCTCCACGCTGCGGCCCAGACCGCCATGGCCGGCCAGCACCTTCGAGCCCCGCAGCGCCTCGGTCTCCAGCACCTGCTGCACCGACAGGCTGCGCCCGGGTGGCGGCGCTGGCAACTCCTGAGGCGATGCCGTGGACTGCTTGGCAGGTGTGGCCATACGGCAGACGCTAGCCGGTCGCCTAGCCTCGCGGGGTGGTCACTGCTCAGCCGTCACCCGCCGCGGCGGCCGAGGCCCTGGCTCCGGTGCTGACCGGCCCGGTCGTCGAGGGCCGGGTGGTGGCCGTCCTCGGCCTGGCCGACTACCTCGAGTGCCCACGGGGTCTGGTCGCGCTGCTGGCGCCGGGGGCGGTGCCGGTGCCGCTCGGGCTGCGCCCGGCGGACGGCCTGCCGCCGAGGCTTGCGGTGGGCGATCCTGTCCGGGTCGGGGATCGGCAGGTGTGGGTGCGGTCGGCGGGTGGGGGGCCGCACGATGACTGGCAGGGCTGGCGGGTCGCTCGCTGGTGGCGCTCGGCAGTTCGGCCCCGGCGCGGCCGACCCACCGGAGCCGCCCTCGACGGCCTGCGGCAGCACCTGCCGCCGTTGCCGCAGGAGATGACGGCGGCCCTGTCGCACGGGGTCGCAGCCACCGTGGGGCTGGGCGAGGGACTGACTCCGTTGGGCGACGACGTCCTGGCCGGCCTGCTCGTCGCCTGGGCGGCCTGGCCCGACCAGGCGGCCGGACGACGACCGGGGCTGGCCGCTGCGGTCACCGCGGCCCTGCCTCGCACGACGCCGCTCTCGGCCGAGCTGCTGCGCCTGGCCGTGGCCGGCCATGCGGCCACGCCGATGCTCGCGGCCCTCGATGCCGTGGCGTCCGGCGATGGCCGCCGGATCGACTCTGCGGCAACGGATCTGCTCGCCGTGGGCCACTCCTCGGGGGCCGGGCTGATGCACGGTCTACTCTGGGGTTCGGGCGCCTGTGTGCCCCGGCTGAGGGGGGCGGCATGAGCCAGGACCGGGTCGAGGTGCGACGTGGTGTCTACCGCGACTCGGTGGCTCTGTTGCTGGTCAGCCGCAGTGTCGCCGCCGTGCCGGGGGTGTCGGCGGCCCAGGTGGGCATGGCCACAGAGCTCAACCGCGACCTGTTGCAGGGCATGGGGTTCGCGCTGCCCGTCGACCTGACGCCGTCCGACCTGATGGTGGCCGTGCGGGCCGACGACGACCCCGCCCTGGCCGCCGCCCTGGCAGTGGTCGACAGGGCACTGGCTGCCCAGCCGCAGGCGACGTCGGGCTCGGCTCAGGTGGTGACGGCCCGTACCACCGGCGCCGCAGTGCGGGCCGCCGCCGCGGGGCTGGCCCTGGTCTCGGTACCCGGCCCGCACGCCTTCACCGAGGCCATGGACGCCCTGACGGCAGGCGCCCACGTGATGGTCTTCAGCGACAACCTGCCGGTGGCGCACGAGGTGCGGCTCAAGGACGAGGCCACCGAGCGGGGGCTGCTGGTGATGGGGCCCGACTGCGGCACCGCGGTGGTGGCAGGGGTCGGGCTGGGCTTCGCCAACGTGGTGCTGCCCGGGCCGGTGGCCCTGGTGGCGGCCTCGGGCACCGGCGCCCAGCAGCTGATGTGCCTGCTCGACGCCGCGGGGGTGGGGGTCAGTCACTGCCTGGGCGTGGGCGGTCGCGACCTGTCGGCCGAGGTCGGCGGCCGGTCGGCGCGGCAGGCCCTGCGGCTGCTCGACGCCGACCCGGCGACAGAGCTGATCGTGGTGGTCTCCAAGCCTGCCGACGCCGCCGTCGAGGCCGAGCTGCGGGGACTCGCCGCGACCTTGGCCACACCGGTGCAGTTCGCCACCCTGGGGGTCGGACGGCCCGACCTGACCGCAGCTGCAGCCGCTGCCGCCGAGGCGGTAGGGGCGCCCTGGCACGTGCCCCGACCCTGGGCGATGACCTCGGCCGAGCCTGCCGGCGGGCAGGCCTCGGCGTCCCGGTTCTCGGTGCTGCGAGGGCTGTTCGTCGGCGGCACCCTGTGCGACGAGGCCATGCTGGTGGCGACCGCCGTGACCGGCCCGTTGCCGTCGAACATCCCGCTGGCCGGGGCGCCGGGGCTGACCGTTCGCCAGGTGCTGGACGACGACCTGACGCCGACGCAGCACGCCTTCGTCGACTACGGCGACGATGCGCTGACCCTGGGTCGACCGCACCCGATGATCGACCCGTCGCTGCGGTTGCAGGCGTTGCGGCGCACCGCGCTTCACGCTGGGGCGCCGGCCGCACGCACCGCCGGTACCCCGACAGGTGCGCAGCGCCCGGGGGAGGGCGTGGTGGTGCTGCTCGACGTCGTCCTCGGGCACGGTGCTCACCCCGACCCGGCGGCCGAGCTGGCGCCGGCGATCGCCCAGGCGCGGCGGGCCGCGGCCCGCCGCGGGGTCGACCTGGCGGTGGTGGTCAGTCTCTGCGGCACGGTCGGCGACCCGCAGGGACTGGACGCGCAGGCGCAGGCGCTGCTGGCGGCCGGCGCCCAGGTGCACCGCTCCAACGCGCAGGCTGCCCGGGCGGCCTGCGCCCTGTTGTCGAACGACGACTCCCGCGAGGAGGGGAGATGACCGGGACCCACGACCTGCTGGCGGCCCCGCCCCGAGTGGTCACCACCGGGGCCGCGCTGTTCGCCGAGACCCTGCGGCAGCAGGCGGTCGAGGTGACCGCCACCGACTGGCAGCCACCGACCGACGATCTGGCGGCCGAGCTGGCTCGGGTGATGGCCGACCCCCGCCGCGAGGGCGCCAACCGCCTGGCCGTCGAACGCATGGTCGCCACCCGGGTACGCCTGGTCGACGTGCGGCCGGCCCGTGAGGCGCTGGGCCTGGAGCCGGGCACGTTCCTGCACGCCGGGCCGCCGTTGGCGATCGACCGGGCCTCGGGGCCGATGCTGGGGGCACTGCAGGGGGCGATGGTCCTCGAGGGCCTGGCCCGCGACCCGGACGAGGCGGCCCGCCTGCTGGCCACCCATGCCGCTCCCGCCGGCACCCCGCAGGCGCAAGCCCCCGGGGCGATCGTGCTCGACTCGTGCCACCACCACGGCGTGGTGGGCCCGATGGCCGGCGTGGTGTCGCCGTCCATGTGGGTCTTCGAGCTCGAGGACGCGACGACCGGGCGGCGCGCCTGGTGCAGCCTCAACGAGGGCCTGGGAAAGGTGCTGCGGTACGGCGCCTACGAGCCGTCCGTGCTCGAGCGGCTGACGTGGATGGCGTCGGTGCTCGGCCCGCTGCTGCGCCACGCCGTCCGGGCTGCCGGACCGGTCGACATCAGCACGATCATCGCCCAGATGGTGCAGATGGGCGATGAGGGCCACAACCGCAACCGGGCCGGCACCCTGATGCTGCTGCGCGACCTGCTGCCGGCCCTGATCGAGGCACCCTCGACGCTGACGCGGTTCACGGCGGCCGACGTCGCTCGGGCGGCGGCCTTCATCGGCGGCAACGACCACTTCTTCCTCAACCTCGTGATGCCTGCCTGCAAGCTGATGACCGATGCGGCGCGCGACCTCCCGGGCTCGACGGTGGTCGTGGCGATGGCCCGCAACGGTACCGACTTCGGCATCCAGACCTCCGGCACCGGCGACGCCTGGTTCACCGCACCGGCGAACACCCCGCAGGGGCTCTACCTGGGTACCTACGGCCCTGAGGACGCCAACCCCGACATCGGTGACTCGGCGATCACCGAGACCGCCGGCATCGGCGGGTTCGCGATGGCCACCGCCCCGGCGATCGTGCGGTTCGTCGGCGGCGACGTCTCGTTCGCGATGGCCACGACGCAGCGGATGTACCAGATCACCTGCGGCGAGAATCCCGGGTGGGGCCTGCCGGTGCTCGAGTTCCGGGGCACCCCCACCGGGATCGACGTCACCGCCGTGGCCCGCACCGGCATCCTGCCGCAGATCAACACCGGCATGGCCGGCCGGGTCGCGGGTACTGGTCAGGTGGGCGCGGGCCTGGTCACGCCACCGGCGGCGGTGTTCACGGCCGCCGTCCGTGCCCTCGCCGAGCTGGCGCCGCCCTTGGCATGAGGTCCTGCTGGGGCCGGCCGTGCGGCTCCGCGCTCAGCTGCGCCCGCTGATGCGCCGGCTCAGCTCGGCGGCGCTGCCTCGCACGGCGTCGGCGTGCTGCAGCGGCGCCTGGTCGCCGGTGGCGGGAACGGTCACCGCGATGCCCGCCACGGCCCTCCCGGTGTGGTCGGTGACGGCGGCCGCCACCGAGGCGAAACCCGGTGTGATCTCACCGTTCTCGGTGGCGTAGCCGACCCGGCGCACCTCGATCAGGATCGCCGCCAGCTGGCGCGGGGTCTGCGGGCCGACACCGGTACGGTCGACGAACGCCGTCGGGTCGGGGAAGAGGGCCCGCACCTGGGCGGTCGGCAGACCGGCCAGGACGGCGCGACCGCTGGCCGTCAGGTGCGCCGGCAGCCGGATCCCGACGTCGGTGACCAGCGGCGGCCGACCCGGCGCGCGGTCCTCGACGACGTAGAGCACGTCGCGCCCGTGCAGCACCGCCAGGTGGGCGCTGTCGCCGACGCGGTCGACCAGTCGTGCCAGCAGCGGTCGCGCCAGCCGGGCCAGCGGCGCCTGGCGCGAGTACGCCGAGCCGAGCTCGAAGGCCGCCACCCCGAGGCCGTACCGCTGCTCCTCGGGCAGATGGACGGCGAAGCCCTCGGCGACCAGGGTGGTCAGCAGGTGATAGGTGCTCGAGCGGGGCAGCCCCAGGTCACGGGCGATGGCAGCCGCCGGCACCGGGCCGGCCTGGGCCGCCAGGTGACGCAGCACGGCCAGGGCATGGCTGGCTGCCGGCACGTTGCCCACGGCCACCACCGTAGGGGCACACTGGGGCATGACGACGCAGGCTTCGTGGACCCCGCTGCCGTTGCCCACCTACCTGGCGAGCCTTACCGCCGACGCGGCGGCGTTCGCCGACCTGGTGGCCGACCCGGCCGTCGACCTGTCCGAAGCCGTCCCCGCCTGCCCCGGCTGGACGCTGCACGACCTGGCCGAGCATGTGGGCCAGGTGCACCGCTGGGCCGCCCACGCCCTGCGTCAGAACCGCCCCGGCCCCTTCGACGACGTCGCCCCCATGCAGCGGGCCGAGCTGTCCGCCTGGCTGCGGGCCGGCACGGCCGACCTGCTCGACCTGCTGACCGGGATCGACCCGGCGACCCCGCGGTGGGGGTTCGGCAACGAGCCCCGGACGGCGGCCTTCTGGTGGCGCCGGCAGGCGCACGAGACCGCCGTCCATCTCTGGGACGCCCGGGCCGCGCTGGGGCAGTCGGTGCCGATGGACGCCGACCTGGCCGCCGACGGGATGGACGAGGTGGCGACGGTGTTCTTCCCCCGCCAGGTGCGACTCGAGCGATGCCCGGCCCTGACGTCCTCGCTGGCGTTGCACGCCACCGACCGACCGACTGCCGGGCACGGTTCGGGCGGCAGCTGCTGGGTGGTGGGCGGCGACGGTGTCGATCTGCCCGAACCGGCAGCCACCGTTCGGGGCTCGGCCAACGACCTGCTGCTGGTGCTGTGGCACCGGCTGCCGTTGCCGCACCCCGGGATCGAGCTGGACGGCGACGCCGACGCGGCGGTCGCCGTCCTCACCGCCCCGATCGTGCCCTGACCAGCAGGCGCCTGATCAGGACGGGTTCGTGAGCTGCTGGTGGCCGGCTAGCGCGGGAACGAGCTCCAACGGGCGGCACCCCAGACCGACAACAGGACCAGCAGGGCTGCCGCGCCCACCAGTGCGACGCTCACCTCGACGAGCCGGTGCTGGACGACGACGGTGCGCGGCAGGCCGGTCAGCACGTGCTGCAGCTGGCTGCGGTCACCGGCGGAGAAGTACTGCCCGCCGGTGATGGTGGCCACCTGGCGCAGGCTCGCCTCGTCGGCCACCAGCGCCGTGCGTCGGCCGCCGCCCCCGAACCCGCCCCCACCTCCGAGGCCGCGGGGGTCGAAGCTGCCGCCGAGCTGGGCGGCGCTGCACGACAGCGAAGCGGGGGTGGTGGTGCCGAAGCCGATCGGGTAGACCCGAACGCCTTGGGCGGCGGCTCTTCTCGCCGCATCGACCGGGAGCGGGCCCCGGGTGTTGGCGCCGTCGGTGAGCAGCACGACGATCTCGGGCACCGGCTCGGCCCGACCGTCCGCCGACCCGTCGGGCGCCCCGGTCGCCGGGCCGCCGGCCGTACCGCCCGGTGAGCCGCCGGAGGTGTCGTCGAGGGTGCCGACGGGGGCGACCTGCGGGTTGATCTGTGCGATGGCGTCCACCGACTTCAGGATCGCCGACCCGATCGCGGTGCCCCGACCGGTGACCAGCTCGTCGAGGGCCTTCAGCAGGTCGGCTCGCTCGGTGGTCGGGGCCACGGCGATCTGGGCCGAGCCCGAGAACAGCACCAGTCCGATGCGGGCCCCGGAGTCCTGCTCCTGCACGAACTGCCGGACGGCGGTCTGGGCGGCGGTGAGGCGGTTGGGGTCGACGTCGGTCGAGCACATCGACCCGGACACGTCGAGCGCCACGATGATCGACGACTCGCTCACCGGAATCGACAGCGCCAGCTGCGGCCGGGCGCCCGCCAGGGCGAGGCAGCCGAGAGCCGTCAGGACCAGGGCGAACGGCAGATGCCGGCGCCAGGCCGAGCGGGACGGCGCTGCCGCACGGATGAGGGCCAGGTTCGGGTACGGCACCGCTGCCCGGCGCCGGCGACGCAGGACCCACAGGTAGCCGAGCAGCAGCACCGGGACCACCACCAGGGTGGCCAGGGCGAAGGGCCAGCCGAACGTCATGTCAGATCACCCGCCCCGAGCGCACCAGGGACAGTACGGCTCCCACCAGCAGCGCCAGTCCCGCCGCCGCCCCGAACAGCGCCGTGACCTCGATCCGACGGGCCTGCACCGTCCAGCCCGGCCGGATCGAGTCGTACACCTGCGCGAGCGCCTGCTGGTCGGCCGCCGGGTAGTAGCGGCCGTCGGTGGTGGTGGCGATCTGGCGCAGCAGGGCCTCGTCGAGGGCGGTGGCCACCTGGAAGCCGTCGATGCTCAGCACCGTTCCCTGTGCACTGCCCAGTCCGACCGGGTACACCCGCACCCCGGCGCTGGAGGCCAGGTCGGCCACCAGCTGCGGGTCGGGCCCCCCGGTGTCCTCCCCGTCGGTCAGCAGGATCACCACGGCTGAGCCGTGGTAGCCCAGGTTGGGCCCGCTCTCCTCGACGCCGCCGGGAGCGGGCAGCTGTACCGGAGTACCGACGATCGCCGTCAGGCTGGACTGCAGCCCACGGCCCAGCGAGGTGCCGCCCTGGGGCGACAGCCGTTCGATCGCCGCGTTCAGGGCGGCGTGGTCGGCGGTGGGTCGCTGGGTGATGACACCGGACTCGCTGAAGGCCACCACGGCTACCTTGATCGTTGCCGGCTGGCGCTCGACGAACTGCCGGGCCGCGGCCTTGGCGGCCGCCATCCGGGTGGGGGCCAGGTCGGCGGCGGCCATGCTGGCCGAGACGTCGAAGGCCAGCACCACCGTGCCCTCGTAGCGGGGGTCGGCCACCGTCGCCTCGGGTCGGGCCAGGGCGAGCAGCATCAGCACCAGGGCAGTCAGGTACAGCGCGGGCGTCAGGTGGCGCCGCCGTCCGGCCCTGCGGTCGCTCCGGGCGACCGGCTCGGGGGCGCCCAGCTCTGGGGCGACCAGGCCGAGATCGGCCAGGGCTCGGCGTCGCGACTCCTGGCGTCGCAGCAGTCGCCGGTAGCCGAGCACCAGCGGCACCACGGCGACCAGGGTGAGCAACATCCAGGGCCAGTCGAACGTCATGACCGTCGCCGCCGGCGCAGCTCGGCGATCCGGGCGACGGCCCGCACCAGGTCGTCGTCGGTGCCGACGGTGTGCAGGTCGGTGCCCGCGGCCCGCACGGTCTCGGTCAGCTCGGCCTGCCGCCGGTCGGCCTCGGTGCGCAGTCGCTGCCGGAAGTGCGGGTCGTCGGTGTCGACGAAGATCTGCTCGCCGGTCTCGGGGTCCTCGACGTAGATCAGTCCCGCCGCTGGCAGGTCGGACTCCAGCGGGTCACGCACCTGGATGACGACCACGTCGTGCCGCCGGGTCAGCAGGGCAAGGGGCCGCTCCCAACCGGGCGTGGTGACGAAGTCGGACACCACCACGACCAGGCTGCGTCTGCGCATGATGCCCAGGGCGGCCCGCAGCGGGACGGCGAGATCGGTGGTGCGGCGCGGTCCGGTCGTCGCGTCGGGCGCTGGGGGCCGCATCAGGCGTGACAGCAGCCGTAGCACCTGGTTGCGGCCCTGCCCCGGCGGCACGGTCTCGTCGATCCGGGTGTCGAACAGCACGGCGCCCACCTGGTTGCCGCCGCGGGTCAGCACCATGGCCACCGTGGCGGCCAGGTCGACGACCACGGCGTGCTTGCGTCGGTCGACCGGACCGAACCCCATGGACGGCGACCGGTCGAGCAGCAGCCAGGCCGTCACCTCGCGGTCCTCGAGGTACTGCCGCACGAACGGGGTGTCCATGCGGGCGGTCACGTTCCAGTCGACGTGCCTCAGGTCGTCGCCCGGCTGGTACTCCCGCAGCCCGGCGACGTCGATCCCGGCGCCGCGGAACAGGCTGCGGTAGTCGCCCTGCAGCCTGCCGTCCAGACGACGGATGACCCGCCACTCCAGGCGTCGCAGGACGCCCTCGGGCGTCTGCGCGGGGCGGGCTGCAGCGCCCGCCGTCCCGTCGGCGGCGGTCAGAGCCGAGCCGCCGGCCATGGCTGTCCCTCCGGTGGCGCGACCTCGGGCAACGCGACTGCCGCCAGGATCGGGCCGAGCAGGTCGTCCGGGCTGACGCCGTCGGCCAGTGCCTCGTACGACAGCACCAGCCGGTGACGCATGACGTCGCGCGCCAGGTCGCGGACGTCGGTGGGCAGGGCGTAGCTGCGACCTCGCAGGAAGGCCAGGGCCTTCGCCGCCAGCACCATGTTGATCGAGGCCCGCGGACTGGCGCCGAACGAGAGGTACTTGGCGAGCTCGGGCAGCCCGACCGAGCCCGTCGCCCGGCTCGCCCCGGCGAGGCGGACGGCGTACTCGATGACCGCCGGGTCGACGTAGACGGCGTCGGCGAGTCGTTGGTACTGCCAGCAGTTCGGCGGTGTCGATGACCCTGGTCGTGCGCTCGCGCGTCGTGGTCATGCGCTCGACCACGACGTACTCCTCGGCCGGCGTGGGGTATCCGACGAGCACCTTGAGCATGAAGCGGTCGACCTGGGCCTCGGGCAACGGGTAGGTGCCCTCGGACTCGATGGGGTTCTGGGTGGCCATCACCAGGAACGGGTCGGGCACCGGGTAGGTCTCGCGACCGATCGTGACCTGCCGCTCCTGCATCACCTCGAGCAGCGCGCTCTGCACCTTGGCCGGGGCCCGGTTGATCTCGTCGGCCAGCAGCAGGTTGGCGAACACCGGGCCGAGCGAGGCCTGGAACTCGCCCGTCGCGCTGGTTGTAGATCCGGGTGCCGACGATGTCGGCCGGCACCAGGTCCGGGGTGAACTGGATTCGCTGGAACTCGCCGCCGATCGGCCTCGGCCAGCGTCTTGACCGCCATCGTCTTGGCCAGTCCCGGACGCCCTCGACCAGCAGGTGACCGCGGGCGAGCAGCGCGACGAACATGCGCTCGAGCAGGTGGTCCTGGCCGACGATGATCTTCTTGACCTCGTAGAGCGTCTGCTCCAGCGGATGCGTGGGACGGCGTGTTCCATCGGTGTCTCCTCGCTCGATGGTCGCTCACTGCTGCGGGCCACCGGCGAGCGCCGCCGGCGGTGGCGATCGGCACGGCGAAGCCGATGCCGACGAAGTAGCGCCTGCTGTGCGGGTTGGCCAGCGCGGTGACGATGCCGACGACCTGACCGTTGCGGTTGAGCAGCGGCCCGCCGGAGTTGCCGGGGTTCACCGCGGCGTCGAACTGGATCAGCCCGGTCAGCGTGCGACCGTCGGGGGTCTCGACCGAGCGGTCCAGCGCCGAGACGACGCCGGCGGTCAGGGTGTCCCGCAGTCCCAACGGGTTGCCGACCGGGAACACCGGGTCGCCGACCCGGGGACGCCGCCCAGCACGGCCGGCACGACCACCCCGGGCAGCTGGGCGACGGCCAGGACGGCGATGTCGGTGGCGGCGTCGCTGCTGGCGATCCTGGCCGAGGAACGGGTGCCGTCGGCGAACGTGACCTCGATGCGGCTGCTGCCGGCCACGACATGCAGCGCCGTCAGTACCGCCCCCGAGGCGTTGACCACCACTCCGGCTCCCAGCCCGGGCCCGGTGCCCACGACGGCCCGCAGAGTGGGGGTGGCGCCGTCAGCCGGCGGCCGGGGTGAGGCCGGGGCGGAGGTTCCTGCCGACGGGTCCGGTGACGGGGCCGCGGTCGGTGATCCGGTGTCGGGGTCGGCGCCGGCGCCGGTGGAACCGGTGACGGTCACCAGGGACGGCAGGATCGTGCGGTAGGCCGTAACGGCATCCGGTGGCGCGTTGCGTTGCTGCTGCTGACCCTGGCTGATGGCGCTGCGCACGGCCCGGTCCACCTCGGCCCGGGTCAGTGGGGTGGAGCCGCCTGAGGACAGTCGCCAGAACCCCAGGGCCGCAAGCACGGCCAGGGCTGCGGCGACCAGGACTGTCACCCGGAGCCGTGCCACCCGGTCCATCTGTCGACTGTACGTCGCCGGCCCACCCGTCGACAGGGGCGAGCCTCACCTCGCGGCCAACTCCCAGGTAGTGGTCGTCAGCGGGCCAGGTGGCAGGCATGGGTGGCCAGCCAGTCCTGGGCCCTCAGGTTCTGCTGCGGGTACCCGGCCTGCCAGACCCGCAGGTAAGCGGGTTCGCCGGCGGCAGCGCGTTCAGCCATTCGGCGCAACGCCTGCGCCAGGAACTGCCCCACGAGCTCGAGCACCCGTGCCCGCTCGGCGTCGTCCGACTCGTGGCGGTCGAGCCAGCGGTGCCACCGGACCACTCGGTCGAGGCCGGAGCGCTCGCCGAGGTCGGCGTCCCCCCGCACCGGCACCCAGTGCCGCAGCGCGATCGCCAGGTCCCAGGCCCGCTCGACCGGGGCCGCCATGTCGAAGTCGATGAAGCCGGCGGCCCGACCGTCCCGGACGACGACGTTCTCGAGGCACAGGTCGTTGTGACCCAGCACGAGTGGGGCCCCCGGCCTCGGATCCGGCTGGGCCAGGGTCGGGTTCCAGGTCAGGGCGGGGTCGGGAGCGAAGGTCGCGACCGCCTGGTGATAGCGACGCTGCAGCTCGGCGACGCTGACGAGCAGGTCGTCCGCTCCCGACCAGGCGGGGTAGGGCGGCATCGCGACCTCGCCCTCCAGGTAGCTGACGACGCTGCGCCCCTGCTCGTCGATGCCCAGCAGCCGCGGGGCACCGTCGAACCCGACCCGCTCGAGGTGGGTCAGCAGGGCATGGACGGCGGGGGTGTGGGTCCCTGCGGAACGCCGGACGGTCTGGCCCACCCGCACCACCCGGCCGGCATTGGCCATGCCACCCGCCAGCGCCCGCTCCGGCTCGACGCCGGACTGACGCGACAAACGCGCGGACGGCGCCACCCCCGAAGGAGTGACGCCGTCCGACAGCTCGTGCGTCAGCTGTCGCTCGGTCTCAGAGCGGGCGGACGTTCGCGGCCTGCGGGCCCTTGTTGCCCTGCTGGACGTCGAACTCGACGCGCTGGTTCTCTTCCAACGTGCGGTAGCCGTTGGTCTGGATGGCCGAGTAGTGGACGAAGACGTCGGCTGCGCCGCCGTCCGGCGTGATGAAGCCGTAGCCCTTCTCGCCGTTGAACCACTTCACGATGCCCTGTGCCATGTCGTTCCCTTTCGGTGGGACTCATTTCGTTGCGGTGCGGGAACGGCCCTGTGCCATGCCCGGGTCGCCGCGGTCTCGCCGTCCCACCTGGTGCGCCGTCACCGGCGCAGACAGGCCCATCTGCGGTAAACGCCCACGGAACGGTGCTCCGTGGGCGTTCGTGAACGTACGGGGAACTGCTGGTGCAACCGGGCACGACGCTAGCACGCAGGGTCACGCCGGTGGAAGCGCCGCGCGAGTGATTGCGCCCCGCTCACCCGGCGTCGGAACTGTCCGTGCCCGTCGTGCGGGCCCGGGCGATCAGGTGGTCGACGGCGCGTGGTCACTCCGGGGCGAATCCCCAGCTTCCGTGCAGTTCGCACTCACCCGCACGCAGTCTGGTATTCCAGACAGCATCAGGGGTTCAGGGGGCTGACGGCAGGGGGTCCGCAGGTGTCCTCTGGGCACATGAGCATGAACCCCCTCGAGGTCGGTCCCGAACCGCTGCACCCGGACGACGTCGTCGCAGTGGCTCGAGAGGGTCGTGGGGTCCGACTGAGCGCGGCGGCTCAGGCGGCCATCGCCGCCACCCGCGAGGCCGTCGACGAGCTGGCCGCCGGCGACGAGCCGGTCTACGGCGTCTCCACCGGGTTCGGCGCGCTGGCCACCCGTCACATCGCCGCCGCAGGACCGCGAGCGGCTGCAGCGCAGCCTGATCCGCTCGCACGCCGCCGGCGCCGGCCCGGAGGTCGAGCGCGAGGTGGTCCGGGCGCTGATGCTGCTGCGGCTGCACACCCTGGCCACCGGCCGCACCGGCGTCCGGCCCGAGACCGCCGCCGCCTACGCCGCGATGCTGAACGCCGGGATCACCCCGGTCGTCCACGAGTACGGCTCGCTCGGCTGCTCCGGCGACCTGGCCCCGCTGTCGCACTGTCGCGCTCGCGCTGATCGGCGAGGGCGAGGTCGTCGACGCGGCCGGCGAGCGGCTGCCGGCCGCCGAGGCGCTGGCCGAGGCCGGGCTCGCCCCGGTCGACGCTGGCCGAGAAGGAGGGCCTGGCCCTGATCAACGGCACCGACGGCATGCTCGGCATGCTGGTGCTGGCGCTGGCCGACCTGCGGTGCTGCTGCGGACGCGCCGACCTCGCCGCCGCGATGAGCGTCGAGGCGCTGCTCGGCACCGACCGCGCCGTTCGCCGCCGACCTGCATGGCGCTGCGCCCGCACCCCGGCCAGGCCGCCAGCGCCGCGAACCTGCGCGCGCTGCTGGCCGGCTCCGCGATCGATGGCCAGCCACCGCACCCCCGACTGCACCCGGGTGCAGGACGCCTACTCGCTGCGCTGCTCGCCGCAGGTGCACGGCGCCGCCCGGGACACCCTCGAGCACGCCGCCGCGGTCGCCGAGCGCGAGCTGGCCGTCGGCGATCGACAACCCGGTGGTCACCCCGAACGGCCGGGTCGAGAGCAACGGCAACTTCCACGGCGCCCCGGTCGGCTACGTGCTCGACTTCCTGGCCATCGCGGTCGCCGACGTCGCCGAGCATCAGCGAGCGGCGCACCGACCGGTTCCTCGACCGTCGCCGCAGCCACGGGCTGCCGCCGTTCCTGGCCGACGACGCCGGGGTCGACTCCGGGCTGCATGATCGCCCAGTACACCGCCGGCCGGGCTCGTCAGCGAGCTCAAGCGGCTGGCCGTGCCGGCCTGCGTCGACTCGATCCCGTCCTCGGCGATGCAGGAGGACCACGTCTCGATGGGCTGGCACGCCGGCGCGCAAGCTGCGCCGCGCCGTCGACGGCGCTGGCCGCGGTGCTCGCGATCGAGCTGCTCACCGCCGCCCGCGCGCTCGACCTGCGCGCGCCGCTGCGCCCGGCCCCGGCCACCGCTGCCGTCCGTCGCCGTGCTGCGCGCCGGGGGTCGCCGGCCCCGGGCCCGACCGCCACCTGGCCCCCGAGATCGAGCGGCCGTCGACGCTGGTCGCTCCGGCGGCGCGCTGCTGGCCGCCGCCGAGCCGTCACCGGACCCGCTGCACTGAGTCCCGTCAGACCGTCGAGCACCGATGAGCACCGCCGTGCTGACGGCGCCACGCCCCGTCCGCGCCCCGCGCGGCACCACGCTGACCGCCCGGTCAGCTGGCAGACCGAGGCGCCGCTGCGCATGCTGATGAACAACCTCGACCCCGAGGTCGCCGAGCGCCCCGACGACCTGGTCGTCTACGGCGGCACCGGCAAGGCGGCCCGCGACTGGGCCAGCTTCGACGCCATCGTGCGCACCCTGACCACGCTGCGCGACGGACGAGACGCTGCTGGTCCAGTCCGGCAAGCCGGTCGGCGTGATGCGCACCCACGAGTGGGCGCCGCGGGTGCTGATCGCCAACTCGAACCTGGTCGGCGACTGGGCGACCTGGCCGGAGTTCCGCCGCCTGGAGCACCTCGGCCTGACCATGTACGGCCAGATGACCGCCGGCTCGTGGATCTACATCGGCACCCAGGGCATCCTGCAGGGCACCTACGAGACGTTCGCCGCCGTCGCCGCCAAGCGGTTCGGCGGCACCCTGGCCGGCACGCTGACCCTGACCGGCGGCTGCGGCGGCATGGGCGGCGCGCAGCCGCTGGCCGTCACCATGAACGGCGGCGTCTGCCTGATCGTCGACGTCGACCCGGCCCGGCTGCACCGCCGGGTCGAGCACCGCTACCTCGACGAGGTGGCCGACGACCTCGACGACGCGGTCGCGCGCGTGCCTGGCGGCCAAGGCCGACACGCAGGGCGCTGTCGGTCGGGCTGGTCGGCAACGCCGCCGACGGTCTTCCCCGAGCTGCTGCGCCGCGGCGTCGACGATCGACATCGTCACCGACCAGACCAGCGCCCACGACCCGCTGTCGTACCTGCCCGAGGGCATCGACCTGCGCCGACTGGCACGACTACGCCGAGCGCAAGCCCGAGGAGTTCACCGACCGGGCCCGGCAGTCGATGGCCAGGCACGTCGAGGCGATGGTCGGGCTTCCTGGACGCGCGGCGCCGAGGTCTTCGACTACGGCAACTCGATCCGCGACGAGGCCCGGCAGGGCGGCTACGACCGGGCGTTCGCCTTCCCCGGGTTCGTGCCCGCCTACATCCGGCCGCTGTTCTGCGAGGGCAAGGGCCCGTTCCGCTGGGCGGCGCTGTCCGGCGACCCGGCGGACATCGCGGCCACCGACCGGGCCGTGCTGGAGCTGTTCCCGGACGACGACCAGCTGCACCGCTGGATCGCGCGGCGCCAGGAGAAGGTCGCGTTCCAGGGGCTGCCGGCCCGGATCTGCTGGCTCGGCTACGGCGAGCGGGACCAGGCCGGCGCTGCGGTTCAACGAGCTGGTCGCCGAGCGGTGCGGTGCAGCGCCCCGATCGTGATCGGCCGCGACCACCTGGACTGCGGCTCGGTCGCCTCGCCCTACCGCGAGACCGAGGCGATGGCTCGACGGCTCCGACGCGATCGCCGACTGGCCGCTGCTGAACGCGCTGGTCAACGACGTCGTCCGGGGCGACCTGGGTGTCGATCCACCACGGCGGCGGGGTCGGCATCGGCCGCTCGATCCACGCCGGCCAGGTCAGCGTCGCCGACGGCACCGCGCTGGCCGGCCGAGAAGCTCGACCGGGTGCTGACCAACGACCCGGGCATGGGCGTGATCCGGCACGTCGACGCCGGCTACGACCGGGCCGTCGAGGTCGCCGCCGAGCGCGGCGTGCGGATCCCGATGCGCGAAGGTCGTGAGCGCCGGTCGGCACGCCAGGTGCCGGCGCCGGTCCGGCCTCGAGGCCTCGTCCGTGCGGCGTTCGACGACGCTGGGCCGAGCTGGCACCGGTCGGGCGGCGACCAGGCACGGCGGCTACCGCCGGTTCGCCTGGACGCCGCGAGGACGCCGACCTGCGGGAGTGGTTCGCCGGCGAGGCCGCGGCCCGCGGCCTCGACGTGGTCACCGACCGGAACGGCAACCTGTGGGCCTGGTGGGGCGACCCGGACGCGCCGACGCGGCCGCCGGCGTCGTCACCGGCAGCCACCTGGACTCGGTGCCGGACGGCGGCGCCTTCGACGGCCCGCTCGGCGTCGTCTCGCGCCTTCGCGGCGCTCGACGAGCTGCTGCGCCGCAGGGGTTTCGCCCCGGCCCGGCCGATCGCCGTGGCGTGCTTCGGCGACGAGGAGGGCGCCCGGTTCGGGGTGCGCCTGCGCCGGCTCCCGGCTGCTCACCGGGCGCTGGACGCCGACCGGGCCCGGGCGCTGAGCGACGCGCGACGGCATCACGCTGGCCGAGGCGATGGCTGCAGCCGGGCGTGACCCCGGTCAGCTGCGGCCGGACCCGCGCGACGCTGGCGCCGGATCGGCGCCTTCGTCGAGCTGCACGTCGAGCAGGGCCGGGCGCTGGTCCTGCCCGAGTACGCCGCCCCGGTCGCGGTCGGCACCGCGATCTGGCCGCACGGCCGGTGGCGGTTCGACCTGACCGGGCGAGGCCGACCACGCCGGCACGACCGCGCTCGCCGACCGGCGCGACCCGATGCTGGCGCTGGCCCAGCTGGTGCCGGCCGCCCGCTACGGCGGCGCAGCGGCACGGGTGCGTGGCCACGGTCGGCAAGGTGCGGGTCGAACCCGAACGCGGTCAACGCGATCCCGTCGCGGTGACGGCCTGGCTGGACGCCCGCGGCGGCGAGGAGGCCGCCGTCCGGGCCCTGGTCGCCGACCTGACCGCCCTGGCCGGTGAGCTGGACGGTGCGGTGACCGAGGAGTCGTGGACGCCGACCACCCGCTTCGACGCCGACCTGCCCACCGGGTGAGCCTGGCAGCGGCGGCCGAGCTGGCGGCGGCGGGGTCACCGGCACCGGTCGCTTCGGCAACACGGTGACCGCCGGGGCGCAGCTGCCGGTGCTGCCAACCGGGGCCGGGCACGACGCCGGCATCCTGGCCATGGCCGGGGTGCGCGACGGCGATGCTGTTCGTCCGCAACCCGACCGGGGTCTCGCACTCGCCGGCCGAGCACGCCGAGCCGAGACGACTGCGCCGCCGGGATCGTGGCGCTGGCGGGCGCGCTGCGCGACCTCGCCGGGCACCGGCCCGAGCCACTACCGACCTCGTCGTGAGGCACCGCAGGACGCCTGAACCGGGCTCGGGCCGACATTTCGGCGGCGGGTAGGAGAGGATCGGGTGTGAGCACTTCGTGGTGGTGCCAGCACGCCTGGTTGCCGAGTGGTCTGGCCGACGGTGTCACGGTGGTGGCGGACGACGCCGGCGGTGGTCACCTCGGTCACCGTGGACACCCGCCCGGGGGACGACCAGGTCCGGCTGCGCCGGTGTCGTGCTGCCGGGCCTCGCCAACGCCCACTCGCACGCCTTCCACCGGGCGCTGCGCGGGCGCACCGCACGGCGACGGCGGCACCTTCTGGACCTGGCGGGAGCCGATGTACGCCCTCGCCGACCGGCTCGACCCGGACACCTACCTGGCGCTGGCCACGGCGGTCTACGCCGAGATGGCGCTGGCCGGGGTCACCTGCGTCGGCGAGTTCCACTACCTGCACCACGGGCCGGGCGGGGCCCGGTACGCCGACCCGAACGCGATGGGCGAGGCGCTGCGCGAGGCCGCCGCACGACGCCGGCATCCGGATCACCCTGCTCGACACCTGCTACCTGCGGGGCGGCATCGACGTGCCGCTCGAGCGGGGTGCAGCGCCGGTTCGGCGACGGGGACGCCGACGCCTGGGCGGACCGGGTCTCGGCGCTCGAGGACGACGACACGTTCCGGCTCGGCGCCGCGGTGCACTCGGTCCGGGCGGTGCCGGCCGACAGCTCGACGCCATCGTGCTGGCCGTGGACGGCTCGCCGGAGGCGCGTGCCAGCACCGGGGCGCCCGCTGCACGTGCACCTGTCCGAGCAGCCGGCCGAGAACGAGGCCTGCCTGGCCGCCTACGGCTGCACGCCCACCCAGCTGCTCGCCGAGCACGGCGTGCTCGGGTCGGCGACGCACCGCGGTGCACGCCACCCACCTCACCGACGCCGACATCGCCCTGCTCGGTGGCCCCGGACGACCGTGCTGCATCTGCCCCACCACCGAGCGGGACCTGGCCGACGGCATCGGCCCGGCCCGGCAGCTGGCCGACGCCGGGTCACCGCTGACCCTGGGCAGCGACCAGCACGTGCTGATCGACCTGCTCGCCGAGGTCGCGGGCCTGGAGATGCACGAGCGGCTGCTCTCAGGGCAGCGGGGCCGGTTCACCGTCGACGAGCTGGTTTCGGCACTGTCGCCCCGGCCGGTCACGCCGCGCTGGGCTGGCCCGAGGCCGGCCGGATCGAGGTCGGCGCGCTGTGCGACCTGGTGGCCTCGACCTCACCTCGCTGCGCACCGCCGGCGTCTGCCGGCCGAGGCGCCGATGGTGGCAGCCGGGCCCGACGTCGACACCGTCGTGGTGGGCGGTCGTACGGTGGTCGACCACGGTCGGCACCTGCTGCTCGAGCGGGGCCGGGCCCCCCGGGTGCCAGAGCGGATGGCGCGGGCGGTGGCCGCCGCCTGGGGTCAGGCCTGAGCCGAGCCGGGTGACCCTGCTGCGTCGGTGTCGCCGTCCTGCCTGTCGTCCGGTCAGTCGGCATGCAGGACGGGACGCCCGTAGCTGACCGCCTCGCGGACGGCGTCCGGGACGAGAGCGGCGAAGGCGGCGTCCGGTCGGGCACCGAGGGCGCTGTTGACAGTCGCGAAGGCGGCCCGCAGGGCGATGGAGACGGTGACGGCGAAGATCTGCCGGTCGTCCAGGCCGGCCGCCCGCAGCGGGGCGAGGTCCTCGACGGTGGTGGCGCTCGGGTCTGCCACCACCGAGCGCGCCCAGGCGGCCATCGCCCGCTCGGCCCGGCTCAGGTGCCGGTCGTCCCCGGCCAGGACAGCGGTCGCGGCCTGCTCGCCGGCGGCCTCGGCCAGGCGCCCGCCCCAGGCCAGCGAGCAGTACGAGTCGCCCAGGGTCGACGCCGTCGCGCTGACCAGGACGCCGCGGTCACGGAAGGTGAGACCTGCGGTGGCCGTCATGGCGTCGATCAGGGCGAACAGGGCCGGCAGGGTCGGCGGCTCGTGCGCCCAGAGTCGGGTCAGATTCATGACGAAGCCGTCGTCGGCCAGGTCGCTGTCGAACAGGTCCTGCACCTCGGGGGTCAGTGGCGGGTCGGCCAGGAAGTGCGGGCGACGGCTCGCCGCGACCGGCCCGTCGCTGGGGGGTATGGGGCTCATCGACGGTGGATTCATGAGATGAGGACCCCTTCGGTCGCCCGCTGATACCCGTCGATTCTGGGGCCCGGAGTCCGATGGCGACTGTACCGTCCGGACGGTACAGTCTCGGGATGACCACCGCTGCCGCCCTGTCGACCCGCGACCGCATCCTGCGGGCCGCCGAGGACGTCGTCCTCACCGACGGCGTCGCCTGCCTGACCCTGGAGAAGGCGGCGGCTCGGGCCGGGCTCAGCAAGGGTGGGGTGCTGTACCACTTCAAGACCCGGCACGACCTGGTCGCCGGCATGGTCGAACGCCTGGCCGACCGCTACGAGCAGGCCGTGGTCGGGCAGAGCGGGGTGCCGTTCGCACGCTCGTTCATCGAGTTCTGCTTCGTCGAGCCCGCGACCGACGAGGAGCATCGCGACGAGCGGGTGGGAGCGGCCCTGATCGCCGCGGTCGCCGCCGAGCCGGGCCAGCTGGCCCCGCTGCAGGAGGCGTACCTGCGGTGGCAGGCCGAGATCGAGGCGAGCACGTCCGACCCGGTGCGGGCCACGATCGCCCGGCTGGCGGCCGACGGGCTGTGGCTCTGCGAGCTGTTCGGGATCGACGCGATGAGCCCGCAGCTGCGGGTCCAGGTGCGGCAACGACTGCTGGAGATGGTGACGGACGACCTGGTGACGGACGACCTGGTGACGGAAGGGTGAGCGCGATGACGGACGACGTCCTGACCACGACGGCTCGTTCCGCCGTGAAGCCACCGACGAAGGAGCCCTACGGCCTGCTCGTGGCCGCCCTGGCAGCCGCCTCGTTCCTGCAGTGGACCGGCGCGGGTGCCGTGCTGCCGCTGCTGCCCGTCTACCTGGTCGACCGCGCCACCCCGGCCGCCTTGATCGGTGCGGTGATGGCCTCGTTCTTCGCCACCGGCGTGGCCGCCCAGTACCTGTCGGGCCGCCTCGGCGACCGGATCGGCCACCGGCCGGTGCTGTTGTTCGGGCTGTTCGGCTATGCCGTGTTCAGCGCCGGGTTCCTGCTGCCCTTCGACGGCTGGCTGGCCCTGGGACTGCGGGCAGGTCAGGGCGCCGCGGCCGGGGCGGCCCAGGTCGCCTGCCTGGCGCTGGTCTCGGTGGCCGTGCCGTCGCACGTGCGGGGACGGGCCTTCTCGGCCGTCAGCGGTGCCGAGCTCGCGGGCATCGCCATCGGCCCCATGCTGGGCAGCCTGTTCGGGATGGACCGGATGGCGCTGCTCTTCATGATCGCCGCTGGTGGGGCTTTGCTCGCCTGCCTGCCCGTGCTGGCTTCGAAGGCTGTCCCGGTCGACGTCGAGGTCGACCGGGAGGCGTCGGCCGAGCCGCTGCCCCGCACCGGTAGGGCCGGTCGCATGGTGCGCGGCGTCATGCTCGCCGCCGTCCTCGGCGGGGTGCTGTCGGGCGCCTACGAGTCGAGCTGGTCGCTGCTGATGCACCTGCGGGGCGCCAGCGACGTCGAGCTCGGGTTGTCGTGGACCCTGTTCGCCATCCCGTTCGTGGTGGCCGCGCCGATCGCCGGGTGGCTGGCCGACCACTACGACCGCCGGTGGTTGGTGGTCATCGGAATGAGCAGCGGCATCGTGTTCGCGGTGCTGTACCCGTGGCTGCCGAGCGTGGCCTGGTTGATGGGGCTGGGTTCCTTCGAGGCGATCGGGGTGGCGTTGGCCTACCCGGCCGCGCAGGCGCTGCTGTCGGACGCCGTCACCGAGGGCAGCGTCGGCCGTGCCCAGGGCACCATGGCCAGCCTCCAGACGGCTGCCATCGCTGTCTCCACCGCCGCCGGTGGCGCCCTGTTCGGCGTCACCGCCTGGCTGCCGTTCACCGTGGCGGCCGGCTGCGGCCTGGCCATGATGGTCGCTGTCGTCTGGTGCTGGCGTGGTCTGCCCAGCCGGGCCGTCCGCCGTCCGGGCTGACGGGCTGACGGGCGGTCAGGCCGGGGTGACGACGGCTGTCAGCTGGGCGATCTCGGCAGGGCCGAGCCGGCAGCAGCCGCCGACCAGTCGGGCGCCCGCGCTGACCCAGTCGGTCACGTCGGCGGGGTCGAGGGCGGCCGTGCCGTGCCACTGCCGCGCGTAGCCGTCCCAGGTCTCGCCACTGTTCGGGTAGATCACCACCGGCAGGCCCGAATTGTCGGCGGCGTCGGCGACGGCCGCGCCCACTCCGTTGGGGGTCGTGCAGTTGGCGCCCACTGCGATCACCCACCGCACGTCGGCGGCCATCGCGAACGCCTCGGCGGCCAGCTCGCCGCAGCGGGTGCGTACGACCCCGTCGTCCCCGGTCACCGTGGTCAGCGCCAGCCAGGCGGGCACCTGCAGCCGGTCGATCTCGGCCAGCAGGGCCTCGGCCTCGCGCAGGCAGGGCACGGTCTCGAGCGCCAGCACATCGGCGCCCGCCGCGGCCAGCACCTCGAGCCGGGGCCGGTGGAAGGCCCGCAGCGACTCGATGTCGAGCGATCCAGGGCGGCTGGGGTCGGCGTAGCTGCCGGTGTACTCCGAGCCGTTCGCCAGCACCGCCCCGTAGGGGCCCACCGAGGCCGCGACCCACGCCGGAGTCCGGGTCCGGCCAGGGCCCGGGTCCTCCTCCTGGCTCTCGGCCACCGCCTGGCGGGCCAGCTGCACGCTGCGGCGCAGCAGGTCGGCCGTCCCGTCCGCGTCGATCCCCACCGTGGCGAAGCCGGCGGCGCTGGCCTGGTAGCTGGCCGTGGTGACCACCTGGGCGCCGGCGTCCAGGTAGGCCCGGTGCGCCGCCACGATCGCCTCGGGACGTGAGTGCAGCAGCTCGGCCGACCAGAGCCGGCCGCTGATGTCGTGGCCGGCGCGCTCCAGCTCGGTGGCCAGGCCGCCGTCGAGCACGACGACCCCCGCGGCCAGGGCGGTGGCAAGGTCGGCGAGCTCAGGCATGCCGCCGATTCTGCCGGGCTTTGCCGAACAGTGAGTCCTGCTCGACCCGGATCGCGGTGGTCGCACAGGTGCGGAACCGGTCCACGGCGCGCAGGCACTCCATCCGCCGGGCGTAGCCGTGGCTCGACAGGGCCCGCACCTGGGCGCCGTCGAGCAGCAGCCAGCGCCAGGTGCCGTCCGCGGCGACGCCGACCTCGATGGTGCCGGACGGCGCCATCGGCGCCACGATCTCGACGTCCCGCCGTGCCGCCTCGGCCGTGGCGAAGGGGGCCGCGCTGCGGGCCAGCACCCGGTTGTTGGCTCCGAGCAGCCGCCACCACCAGCCGTCCCCGTGGGTGAAGTACTGGTAGCGCGATGTCATTGCGGCACCGACCTCCCCTCCTGCCGGTTGGGCTCATCGGCCGATGCCGAGCGCCCGTCAGGCACAGCGGCCCGGCCGGTCGTTGCAGCGTGGCCAGGTACTCCTGCACGGTGGGCCCTGTCGGCGACGGGGGCGTGCCGAGCCCGCAACCTGCAGATGAACGCGGGGTGACCACCGGGACGCTGCCCTAGCGTGGGCCCGTGACTGCCACTGTGCTGACCGGTATCGGCGAGCTCGTCACCAACGACCCGAGCCTCGGCGGCGACGGACCGTTGGGTCTGCTGCATCGACGCCGCCCTGCGTCATGGACGGCGATCGGGTGGCCTGGGTCGGGCCGGCGCGCCGACGCGCCCGCCGCCGACGCGGGCCACGACGCTGGCCGGGAGGTCGCGTGCATCCCGGGCTTCGTCGACTCGCACGCCCACCTGGTCTTCGCCGGGGACCGGGTCGCCGAGTTCGCCGCCCGGATGGCGGGCGGCCGCTACGCGGCCGGCGGGCATCCGGACCACGGTCGCCGCCACCCGGGCCGCGACCGACGAGCAGCTGCGCGGGAACGCGGCGGGCTGGTGGCCGAGATGCTCCGGCAGGGCACCACCACGGTCGAGGTCAAGTCCGGGTACGGGCTGACCGTCGCCGACGAGGCCCGGGCGCTCGCGCGTCGCCCGCCGAGCTCACCCCGAGACCACCTTCCTCGGCGCGCACGTGGTGCCGGCCGAGTACGCCGACGACCCGGCCGGCTACGTCGACCTGGTCGACCGGCCCGATGCTCGCCGCCTGCGCGCCGCACGCCCGCTGGGTCGACGTGTTCTGCGAGCACGGGCGCCTTCGACGCCGACGCGGCCGCGGGCGGTGCTCGGCGGCGGGCATCGGCCGCCGGCCTGCTGCCGCGGCTGCACGCCAACCAGCTCGGGCCCGGTCCCGGGGTGCAGCTCGCCGCCGAGGTCGGGCGCCGCCTCGGCCGACCACTGCACCCACCTCGACCGACGCCGACGTGACGCGCTGCGCGGACGCCGGGGTGGTCGCGACCCTGCTGCCCGGGGCGGAGTTCTCCACCCGGTCGCCCTACCCGCCGGCGCCGGCGGCTGCTGGACGCCGGCGTCACCGTCGCGCTGGCCACCGACTGCAACCCGGGCTCGTGCTACACGCTCGTCGATGCCGTCTGCGTCGCGCTCGCGGTCCGCGAGATGCGGATGACGCCGGCCGAGGCGCTGTGGGCCGCCACCGCCGGGGGCGCCGCGGCGCTGCGCCGGGACGACGTCGGGTGCTGCGGCGTCGGGCGCCCGGGCCGACCTGGTGGTGCTGGACGCGCCGACCCACGCCTACCTGGCCTACCGCCCGGGGGTGCCGCTGGTGCACCAGGTCTGGCAGTCCGGCCACCTCACGTGAGGGCACGTCCCGGCAGGGACGTGTCGGTCTCGCCTGAGGACACGTCCCGGCGAGGACGTGCGGGTGGACACGGGGGGGTGTGAGGTCGTGTGTGAATCCGATCGGGGGTGATCACCCCCCTTTGCGCTTCACACCCGGCTTCGCATGCGCCGCCGCGGGCCGGCGGGGCCCGAGTCGGGGTGGTCCCGGGGCTGGCAGGTCGGGCTCGGCGGCCACGTCTTCGCGGGGCCCGCCGTCAGTGCGAGGGGGTCGATCGGAAGAAGCGGGGGGATGCCACGCGCGACCAGTCGGCGAGCGGACTCGGCCCGCCGCAGCCATCGCCTGAGGGGCTGGTGGATCGTCTCGCTCCGGTGTCGCGCGGCGATCTCTGCGACCAGGGAAACGGGAACGCCGAGGGTTCGAGCCCGGCGGTGATCCCGCCGGCAGCAGCTCGGGCCCGGGCGATGGCGTCCAGGCGTCGGCGGAGGAGTCGTGCGTGCGCCCAGGTGACGTGGGTGGCGGCCGGTTCGGTCAAGGCTCGGCGCGGAACGGAGACGCAGTGCAGCTTCTCGGCCGCAGCCTCACTCCGTCGCAGCTCGACGTGCAGGACGCGCAGCGAGGCCTGACAGGAGCGGTTGGGTGCGCTGTCGAGGACGGCGACGAGGTCGAGGTCGCTCAGGCCCGGCCTGAAGCCGCCCATCGCCAGGACTCTCTCCCGGGTGGAGCGCTGTCACATCGGCGACGGACCGGACCAGCTCGGGCGAATCGCAGGACCACCGGGGCCTGGGTCAGCCGGGCGTCGGGTTGTCTCGTCCGGTCTCACTCGGGTTCGGCGGATTGCAGGGCCCTGGGGAGCGAGCCGGAGGAGGTGCGGTAGAGGCGGCCGCCTTGCGGGTGGCCAGCAGTCGGGCGACCCCTGACGCCGACGCCGGACAGGACGGCCCAGGTGATGGCCTCGCCGGCCCGGGTGTCGGGGTCCTCCGGGTTGGTCGGCGGCTTCGCGCCGGTGACGTAGTGCCAGCCGGCCGCCAGGCCCTTCTCGGCCACAGTTGCGGCAGCCACAGCAGCCCCGGCGCTCAGGACCTTCCACGCGAGTGCTCCCACGAGCCATGCCCCGTCGTCCGTGCTGGTGCCACCGCGACCGCGGTGCGTCTCGATTCTCGCAGGCAGCTGCGAGGCGCGCCGAGCGGGTGCGAGTGGCCGGGCGGGTGCGAGTGGCCGGGCGGGTGCGAGTGGCCGGGCGGGTGCGGGGACGAGGCGCAGGCCGATCGGGGCCCGGTCCGTCAGGATTCGACGTCGTCGTGCGTCGGGGTTCCCGGCAGGATCGGGGGATGAGTGGTCCACGCTTGTCGAGCGTCGTGCTGGGCGCACCCGATCCGCAGCGGTTGGGTGCTCTCTGATCGAGCGTTCCTGGGTTGGCGGCTGGTCGACGATGAGCCTGACTGGGTCAAGTTGTCGCCACCCGGCGGCGGTACCGGGATCGCGATCCAGGTCGAGGCGCAGTACCTGCGCCCGGTCTGGCCGGGCAACGGCAGCGACCGACAGATGCAGGCCCATCTCGACATCGGGGTGCCCGACCTGGAGGCAGGGGTGGCCCGCGCGGTGGAGCTGGGTGCCGAGCTTGCCGACCAGCAGCCGCAGGACGACGTCGCGGTCTTGCTCGATCCTGACGGCCACCCGTTCTGCCTGTTCACCGACGTCTCGGGCGGTTCTGGCGAGAGGGTCGCCGTCGAGCGCACTCGAGCTGGGCCTGGACACCTTCGGCGACGTGACCGTGGGCGACGACGGCCAGCTGCGCACCCAGGCGCAGGTGATCCCGCAACGTCGTCGACGAGGCGGTGCTGGCCGACCAGGTGGGCCTGGACTTCTTCGGCGTCGGCGAGCACCACCGCGCCGACTTCGCCGTCTCCGCGCCCGAGGTCGTGCTGGCCGCGATCGCCGGCCGGACCGACCGCATCCGCCTCGGCTCGGCGGTCACGGTGCTGCAGCTCCGACGACCCGGTCCGGGTGTTCCAGCGCTTCGCGACCGCTCGACGCCCTGTCGAACGGCCGCGCCGAGGTGATCCTCGGCCGCGGCTCGTTCACCGAGTCGTTCCCGCTGTTCGGCTACGACCTCACCCAGTACGAGGAGCTGTTCGAGGAGAAGCTCGACCTGTTCGTGCGCGCTGCTCGACGAGGAGCCGGTCACCTGGCGGGGCACCACCCGGCCGCCGCTGACCGACCAGCAGGTCTACCCGACGCACCGAGTCCGGCCGGCTGCGCACCTGGATCGGCGTCGGTGGCAGCCCGCAGTCCGTCGTCCGCGCCGCGCCGCTACCGGCTGCCGCTGATGCTCGCGATCATCGGCGGCGAGCCGCGTCGCGGTTCGCGCCGTTCGCCGACCTCTACCGCCGGGCCCTGCAGACAGCTCGGCCAGCGCCGAGCTGCCGGTCGGGGTGCACTCCCCTGGCCACGTCGCCGACACCGACGAGCAGGCCCGCGAGCAGCTGTGGCCGCACTGGCAGATGATGCGCGACCGCATCGGCGCCGAGCGGGGCTGGCCGCCCGCGACACCGCGGCCAGTTCGACGCCGAGGCCGGCCCGACGGCGCGCTCTACGTCGGCTCGCCCGAGACGGTCGCGCGCAAGATCGCCGCCACGTCGCACGCTGGGCCTCGACCCGCTTCGACATGAAGTACAGCGCCGGCACGCTGCCGCACGACCTGCTGATGCGCAGCATCGAGCTCTACGGCACCAAGGTCATGCCGCTGGTCCACGACCTGCTCGCCTGAGGAGGTTCAGCCGATGCGTTCGTCGTCACTTGCCAAGCGTCGGCACCGTCCCCGGCCAGTCAGGATCTGGTTCCAAGACCTCTGAAGGGCAGCACATGGAAGCCACACACCTTGGCGTTCCCGTAGAACCACGACCGGGTGATCTGTTCCCGCTCGTCAGCCCAGCCGACCAGGCCGCGGTAGGCGACGTCGAGCAGATTCTGGCTCAGGTCGACGGGTGCCGGGTGCTGGAGCTCACTTGGGCGGCGACGGCGTGCCGGGGATGTGGGTCACGGTGGTCGAGTCGGGACGCGGCAGCCCACGTCGCGGGCGCGGTAATAGGTGCCCGACACCAGCAGGTAGGGTCTCGGACTCGCGGGGGACGCAACCGGCGGGCATTGTCTGCCCCGGCACGAGCACCGTCCAGGCCGGCGACCCTGTGATTGCTCCGGGATCTGCAGAGCGTGACCCTTGTAGGTGGCATTGGCTACCAAGCAAGCCGCGACGTCATGACCCGCTAGAGACTTGGCTGGCTCGAGCCTGAGACTGCAATAGATGTCAGGTCTTCGGGGAACACAGGGCGCTGATTCGACTGACGACGGATTCCCGTGCGGGGACGAGGGTGAGGGATTCTGGCACCGTCTCACGTGTTGAAACTCTGACATGCAGACAGGGAAACAGCAATCAACGTCAACCACCCAAGAATTTCGCCGGTGGTGACTCTTCTTCTTGTGACGGGAATCTGTCCTCACCCCACGTAAGCTGACGGATAATGGACCGAACAGCGCTGAGTTGAGTGCAGTAGTAGCTCATGCCAGATGACCACCACAAGTTGTAGTAGCCGGTCACGGTGCCATCGACGATCATCCCGCCACTTCCGTTGTTGTAGTAGCAGGGGCCACCGGAGTCGCCACCTCTTAGTTCCGTTGGTGTCGGCGCCGCCATTCCAATTACTGTCGTGACGCATCTCCACCAATCGTCCAAGCAGCTATACCCTCGATCGTCTGTCGGATGTAGTTGTTGATTACCCGGAAACGGCAAATCCTGACCGCTAGTGGATCCTGAGGTGCAGAGTCCGCTTCCGAGAGGTCGAGAGCCAGTTTCCTCCGACGATGGATAAGAGGGTGTTGCTGCCCGCGGGCGCCGTTGAAAACGGCGAGGCTGTAACTTGATCCTTTTGAGCAGGCGCCAGTCACCCCCGGTGCTGGCCGCCGCCGGAAAAGGGGTGAAGTAGGAAGTGCCGACATAGTTGAGGTTGACGCTGTTGTAGAAGTTGCCATTGCCTGTGCAATGGCCAGCGGTCAGCAAACTCGCGACTCCGTTCACACGTAGCGGAACTCCGCTAGAACAGACCCCATAGTTGGAGCCTCCGAGAGGGGAGAACAAGACTCCTCCCATTTTCCAGGGCGAATTGTCAGACTGCGCCGATGTGAAGCCACTTCGGGCCGCCATTCTTGTTCGAACGGGCATCGCCGTGAGAATAGGGAACTGACTCGACGAGGTCCGGAGGGCGACACTACCAGCGTTCTCCAGATCGACGATCAATCCGTCATTCAGAATGTCTGGGGAAACCCCGACAATGCCCGCCTTCGATCCTCCGGCGGGGAGTAGTCGCTCCTGTTCAAAGAGTAGGTCAGTCAATGAGTAGTTGACGCGCCGGACAAAGATTGGAATCCCATGCTTGGCGTCGATAACAGACTTGATCTTCAAGAAAGGGGCGCCGGACGCTTGCTTCAGAAGAAAGATCTCAACACCGTGAAAGTCAGAACAGAAGGCGACCCCACTAATTTGGGCTGGGTAGCTGTTGGCGATGTCCATGAGTTCGTTCGCGACTCTGTCCTCGAGCGGCGATGCTTGGCCAAGCCAGATTCGAGAGCCATTTGAATCTACTTGAGAAAGGCATCCACCAGTCGGAACTGTTCCGGCCGTGGCGCCCGCCATCGTTCCAGTTATCGACATGGTCGCGACGCTCACTGCGAGGGCGAAAATCGCTCTATTCCGTCGGCAATGAAACATAATCGACTGTATTCGGGTCTGCAAGATCGCGTCAAGCCTTGCGTGCCTCAACTGTGCGGCTTGGATTGGATGGGTGGCGAGAGGAGGTGCCTGAGGTCGAGCCGCAGCCGGTGGCTAGTCAGCGGGTGGTGAGCAGGTCGCGTAGGGCCAGGACAGTGGTCCAGTTGCGGCCCGTGCCGTCCTTGGCCAGCTTCTTCAGGGCGGGCAGCAGGGGTGAGTCGTGGGACTGCTGGGCGTAGGAGGTGTAGATGACGCCGTCGCCGATGCTCAGCTCGTCGCCCCCGTGCTTCGTGCCGGCCGCGGCGACCGCCTCGGGTGTCGGCATGGTGTCGAGGAAGACGACGTGCAGCTGCTTCGGGGTCGCCTCCCGCTCCGGGTACGGGTTGGCGGCGATCACCGCCTCGAGGTGGGCGACGTCGCGCACCATCACCGCGACGTCGAGCCCGAGGCGTTCGACCAGGGCGTCGTGCATCGTCACGGCGAAGTCGCCGGGCGCCACCCCGGCCGGCAGCGTCACGGCGGCCTGACCGCTGTTGAGGTAGGTCTTCGGCCCGGTGCCACCCAGGTGCACCAGCAGTGCCCGCCAGTCGGCCATCGCCAACCGCTTCGCCTTGCCCACGTTGATCCCCCGCAGCAGGACGACGACCTCACTCACGCCCCACCCCTTCTCGCAGGCCGCCGAGGGCCTTCTCGATCCGCTGCTCCGAGATCGGGTAGGCGGTGCCGATGCCCTGGGCGAACACGCTGACCCGCAGCTCCTGCACCATCCACCGTACGTCGCTCACCTCGCGCGCCACACGACGGGACGGCGGCAGCGCAGCGACGCAGGCGTCGACGGACGCCTCGATCGCCGCGATCCGGTCCATGCGGCCGCGGTCGGCGTCGACGTTCTCGGGCGCCCGGCCAGCCGGCGCCCGGCCGCCCGCAGGTAGCGCAGCAGGTCGGGCAGCCGCCGCCGTCCGGCCCTGGCCACGAACCCGGCCGGCACGAGCTCGCCCAGCTGGGCACGCACGTCGGTCGAGCATGGGCAGCAGCGCCAGGGAGGCCGTCGAGCTGATCGCCGCTCCACCTCCCGGCCTGGGCCAGCACCCGGGCCACGGTCGGACGACGTCGAGCCCGGCCTCGCCGATGCCGGCCCGGACCTGGGTCAGCAGCGCCTTGTAGGCATCGCCGTCCCAGGCCGGGCCGCCGTGCTGGACGACCAGGTCGTCGACCGCACAGGCCAGACAGTCCTCGAGCAGGGCGGTCACCGACGGGTAGCGGCTGAGCGCCAGTGACAGCCGGTCGGCCTTGGGCAGCACGTACTCGACCTGTCCCCTCAACCGGGCCAGCGGGTCGCCGAGACTGGTCAGCAGCAGCCGTCGGGTACCGGTGCGCATCGCCCGGTCGGCCTCGGCGGCGCTCGCCAGCACCCGGACGGCGGTGTTGCCGCCCTCGTCGACCAACGCCGGATAGGCCGACACCGTGCGGCCGCCGTCCTGGCGTTCGACGCTGCGGGGCAGGTGCCGACGTCCAGCCCGCCAGCTTGGCCCGCTCGATGCCCGCGCCGGCGATGGCGGCCACCGCCGCCCGCACCCGGGGCCGCAGCAGCTCTGCCAGCTCGGTGAGGTCCTTGCCCTGCGCGGAGCGTGCCTGCCGACCTGCACCAGCGGCCCTGGGCGTCCTCGACCCGGAAGGTGAGGCGCAGGTGGCCGGGACCCGCCAGGTCGAACTCCTCGACCGGCACGTCGACCGCCCGGTCGGGCGTGCAGCTCGCCGGGCCAGTCCTCGAACAGTTGCTGCGGAAGCGGCGGCCCGTCGTCCGGCCTGCGATCGCCTGGCCAGCGCGGCCCGGGCATGTGTCCGGGGCGGGCACCAGAACGCCGCACGGATCGCCTTGGGCAGCCTGCGCAGCAGCGCGGTCACCAGCTCGTGGCGCAGGCCCGGGATCTGCCAGTCGAAGCCGTGCCGGGTCGACCCGGCCAGAGCCTGCGACCGGCACGTGCACGGTGACGCCGTCGTCGTCCGCGCCGGGCTCGAACTGGTAGGTCAGCGGCAGCGCAGCGCCGTCCTGCAGCGCCAGGTGTCGGGGTAGTCGGCGGCTGCTCACCGCCGTCGGCGCCGTCGGCGATCAGCAGCGCGTGGGTGAAGGTCGAGCAGCTCGGGCTCGGTCCCGTCGGGCCCGCTTCCACCAGGCGTCGAAGTGCCGGCGCCGGAGACGACGTCGGCCGGGATCCGCGCGTCGTAGAACGTCGAACAGCGTCTCGTCGTCCACCAGGATGTCGCGGCGGCGGGCCCGGTGCTCGAGCTCCTCGACGTCGTCCAGCAGGCGCCGGTTGGCCGCGGAAGAAGCTGTGGTGGGTCTGCCAGTCGCCCTCGACCAGGGCGTGCCGGATGAACAGCTCGCGCGCACAGCTCGGGGTCGACCCTGCCGTAGCCGACCTTGCGGGCCGCGACCAGCGGCACCCCGTACAGGGTGACCTTCTCGACCGCCATCGACCGCGCCGCGCTTGGCCTCCCAGTGCGGCTCGCTGTAGCTGCGCTTGACCAGGTGCTCGGCCAGCGGCTCGACCCACTCCGGTTCGATCCGGGCGACGTCGCGGCCCCACAGCCGGCTGGTCTCGACCAGCTCGGCCGGCCATCACCCAGTCGCGGCGGCTTGCGGAACAGCGCCGACCCGGGCCACACCTGCGAACTTGGCGCCTCGCGCGCCCGGTGAACTCTGTGCGGTCACTCTCGCGCAGCCCCGACGTGCGACAGCAGCCCGGCCAGCAGCGCGCGGTGCACCCGGTTCGGATCGGCTGCGTGCCGGCGTTGGCCTGCCGCCACCCCGACACTGCCGGCGATCTGGCGCAGCTGGGCCGACCAGGTCCTGCCACTCCCGGACCCGCAGGTAGTTGCAGGTACTCGCGCCCGGCACATCCGGCGGAACGCGCTGCGAGACAGCTCGCGCTGCTGCTCGCGCAGGTACTGCCACAGGTTCAGGTAGGCCAGGAAGTCGCGACGTCGGGTCGGCGAACCGGGCGTGCTTCTGGTCGGCGGCCTCGCTGGTGCTCGTCGGCGCGGCCGCTCGCGCGGGTCCTGGATGGACAGCGCCGCCGCGATGACCAGCACCTCGCGGACGCAGCCGTTGCCGTCGGCCTCCAGGATCATCCGGCCCAGCCGCGGGTCGACCGGCAGCTGCGCCAGCCGGCGGCCGAGCGGCGGTGAGCCGTGGTCCGCTGCCGTCGGCTGCGCGGGGCGTGGTCGAGGGCGCCGAGCTCCTCGAGCAGCGCGACGCCGTCGCTGACCTGCGCGGCGGTCCGGCGGGTCGAGGAACGGGAAGGCGGCGATGTCGCCGAGGCCGAGCGCGGCCATCTGCAGGATGACCGAGGCCAGGTTGGTGCGCAGGATCTCGGGGTCGGTGAAGGCGGGGCGGGCCTCGAAGTCCTCCTCGGCGTACAGCCGGATGCAGATGCCGTCCGCGACGCCGGCCGCAGCGGCCGGCGCGCTGGCGGGCCGAGGCCTGCGAGATCGGCTCGATCGGCAGCCGCTGCACCTTGGTCCGGTGGCTGTAGCGGGAGATCCGGGCGGTGCCGGGGTCGACGACGTAGCGGATGCCGGGCACGGTCAGCGAGGTCTCGGCGACGTTGGTGGCCAGCACCACGCGGCGGCCCGGGTGCGCGCTGAACACCCGGTGCTGCTCGGCGGTCGACAGCCGGGCGTACAGCGGCAGCACCTCGGTGGTGCGCGGCCGGCCACGTCGGCCAGCGGCGTCCGCGGTGTCGCGGATCTCCCGCTCGCCGGACAGGAACACCAGGATGTCGCCGGGCCCTCCCGGCTCAGCTCGGCGACCGCGTCGCAGATGCCCTGGATCTGGTCGCGTGGCTCCTCGACGTCGTCGACGGCGGTCGTCGTCGTCCGGGCTGTCGCGCTCCTGCGCCCGGCGCGTCGGTGGGCAGGGCGAGCGGCCGGTAGCGGATCTCGACCGGGTAGGTGCGGCCGGACACCTCGACCACCGGGCCGGCAGCCCGGGTGACGAAGTGTCGGGCGAACCGCCGGGGTCGATCGTCGCCGAGGTGATGATCACCTTCAGGTCGGGACGGCGGGGCAGCAGCTGCGCGCAGGTAGCCGAGCAGGAAGTCGATGTTGAGGCTGCGCTCGTGCGCCTCGTCGATGATCAGCGTGTCGTAGCGGCGCAGCGTGCCGGTCGCGCTGCGATCTCGGCCAGCAGGATGCCGTCGGTCATCAGCTTGACCAGCGTTGCGGTCGCTGACCTGGTCGGTGAACCGCACCTGGTAGCCGACCGGGTCGCCGAGCGGGGTGCCGAGCTCCTCGGCGATCCGCTCGGCCACGGTGCGGGCGGCGAGCCGGCGGGGCTGGGTGTGCCCGATCAGGCCCGGCACGCCGCGGCCCAGCTCGAGGCAGATCTTGGGCAGCTGGGTGGTCTTGCCCGACCCGGTCTCGCCGGCGACGACCACGACCTGGTGGTCCGGATCGCCGCGGCGATCTCGTCCCGGCGCTGCGCTGACCGGCAGCTCGGCCGGATAGGTGATCGGGGGGACGACGAACCGCTGCTCCGGCTCTCGCCCACCCTGCCGTGCCACGGGCTCAGGATAGGTGCCTCACTTGGAGGGCGGTGCGTCCACCAACCGCAGGGCTAGGGTGGGGCAGGCCGCGACCGCCCGCTTGGCGTCGTCCAGCCGCAGGCCCCGCAACGACTCACGGTCGACGATGGGGAACCCCCACTCGTCGAGTCCGACCGCCTCGGGCAGCAGCTCATGGCACAGCCCGTGGGCCTTGCAGGCAGGCCAGTCGACCTTGAGGATCTTTCCGGGACGCCGGGCGTTGGCCCCGCGCAGCGCGCTGGGCTTCGAGGGCTCCACCTGACGCCGGGTCGGAAGCATGGTGGTGCTCTGGGGTCGCTCGGCGTTGGCGCGGGCCGCTGCGGCAGCCGGCGACTCCGGACGGGCGACCCGATGCGCCGAGGTGCTGGGTGCAGGGGCGATCGGGATGCCCGTGGTGGCAGGAAGGATGACGTGACCGGTCTGCGGTGATGTCGGGACGGCGCCGGTCTGCGGCGAGGTCGGCAGGCTGCCGGTCGGCGGAGCGACCGGTGTTCCGTTGGGCAGGATGGTCATGCTGCCGGTGTCGGGCACCTCGTTGGCGTAGGGGTTCGTCGGCGAGCTCACGCTGTCACCGCCTTCCGTGGGTCGTTGATCCGGGGGCAGGTGGCGTAGGCATGGGCGTTGAGCTCGTCCGGGAACATCCGGAGCATCGAGGCGACCAGCCGGATCGTGCCGTCGGGATGGGCGCACGATCCGCGCCCGGGCAGCAGTCCGACCAGCTGACGCACCCGATCCAGCACCGGGGTGCCGCCGCCACCGATGGCCAGCGCGTCGACCGCCTCGGCCAGCGCGGGCAGCCCGTTGCGGCACGGCCCGCAGCGACGGGCACTCTGACCGGCCAGGTAGGCGACGATGCGGGCGGTCAGGTCGATCGGGCACGCCTCGCGGTCGACGGGCAGCACGACGCCGGCCCCGAGGGTGGCGCCGGCGGCCGTGAGGTCGGCTCGGGTGACCCGGCGCTGGGCCACGTCGGTGCTCGAGAGCCAGGCGCCGTGGTACCCGCCCATGAGAACGGGCGCGTCGATGCCGTGGCCGCAGTGGTCGAGCACGTCGGCCAGCTTGACGCCGAACGGCACCTCGAGCACCACCGCACCCGGCCCGTCACCGGCCACGGTGAGCAGGGTGGTTCCGGGTTCTTCGGGAGTTCCGACCCGGGCGTACTCCGACGGCCCCAGGCCGACCAGGGCGGCGACCTGGGCGTAGGTCTCGGCGTTCGACAACAGGGTGGGCTTGTTCTTGAACCCACTGATCGCCTCCGGCGCCCAGGAGGTGACCGGCAGGTTCTCGCGCCCCGACATCAGCTCGAGCACCGCCCGGGCCTGGCCGCCGACGAAACCGCCGTTGGTCTGGTGGACGACGTAGCTGATGGTGCCGCCGTCGTCCTGGCGTTCGGCGATGGCCGCCTCGACGGCCGGCCGCACCTCCAGCCGCTCACCGGGTACCACGATGTGGATCATGTCGCACTGCAGGGCCTCGGCCACGAGCTCGGCACCGTCCAGCACCAGGTGCGGAACGGTGAGCAGCAGGCCGCTGTCCTTGGCACTGCCGGGCTCGCCCTCCGAGGCGTTGACGACGACGAAGCGCTTGTTGCCGGCGTCGACCGCCGTGGCGAGCTTGCGGCTGAACGGGAAGGCGGCGCCACCGCGACCGCGGACGTCGACCCGACCGGTCAGGGCCACCAGGTCGTCGGCACTGATCGGCGGCGGCAGCGGCCAACGGCGACGATGGATGGAGAGCCCGGGGCCGTCGGTGACGCCCGAGAGCAGGCGTGGGCCCGAGACCACGGCCACGTGGCCGTGGAACCCGCCCGGGACGACGGCGTGTCCACCCTCGCTCACAGCACACCTCCGGCGGCGTCGCTGGTCAACGGCATGGTGTCGGCGTGCAACCGGCGTTCGTGGGCCCAGGTCGCGATGCGCACGATGCCCGCGCCCGCGACCACGGCGACACTGATGATCGTCACCGTGAGGCTCCAGGCCGTGTAGGCGTCGGTGCCGAGCACCATGCCGTGCACCAGTCCGGCCGCCCACGAGACGTAGGAGAACAGGTGGATGCCCCGCCAGGTCTTGTGGCCCATGCGGTGGCGCAACAGGCTGGTGATGAGCACCACGAGGATCAGGTCGAACGCGACGCAGCCCAACCACAGGCCCAGCTTGTGCTTTGCGGCGTACTCACCCTGGATCGGGATGAAGATGTCGAGCCAGGTGAGGTCCACATAGGTGTCGAGCTTGGCGACCACTGCATGCAGCACCAACAGGCCGACCGAGATCAGCGAGACGTTGCGATGCAGGGCCTGGGTGGCGAATCGCGGCCACCGTGAGGTTCCTGCACGTACCGTCGCCACGATGCCGAGCGCGGTCGACAGGGTGAGCAGGGCCACCAGGACGACGCCACTACCTCGGTTGGCGAACCAGAGCATTTGCATATCGGGTCTCTTTCGCTACGTGTTCATGCAGACGTCGGGGTGCTTCGTCTGCGTGCTCGATCCTCGCGCACAGCGTTGTGCCCGTCTACGAGTCTGTGGTCGGCACGGTCTCGGGCAGGTCAATTCGGGTGTCGACCGGGTCGCCCGGCCAGCCGGCGACCTCGTAGACGTCGCCGGCCTGGTCGACCAGGCGGGCAGCCAGGTGGTTGCGTTCGAGCCACGGGACGGCGGCGTCGCCGAGCACGAGGGACGCCGTCGTCGCGGTGTTGGCGGCCACGCAGGTGGCCGCTCGCACGGTCACCGTTCGCCAGGTCTGCTCGACAGGGCGCCCGGTGCTCGGGTCGAGCAGGTGGTGCACGGTCGCACGGTCGTGCGACCAGCGACGGTGGGTGGTCGACGAGGTGGCGATCCCGCCACGTGTCATCAGCAGGGTCTGCTCGCCGGGAGTGTTCGGCCGTTCACAGACCGCGATCCGCCACCAGTAGTCGGCGGCGCCCTCGGGGTGAGAGACGGAGACGTCGCCGCCCAGGCTGATCAGGCCCTGGATGCCCCGGGCCGCCAGTGCCATGGCGATGCAGTCCGACCCGTAGGCCTTCGCCGTGGCCCCCAGGTCGAGGGAGACGTCGAACGGCAGCCTGATGGCGTCGTCGGTGATCTCGATCTCGGACCAGGCGCCGCGCCGGGCGGGGACGGCCGACGGCAGGGCTGCCGGTGAGGTGGCCGCCTGCCGCGGGTCGGCCGTGCGAGGGCCCGCCGGCGTGACCGCCTGGACGTCGGCCAGGTCGCGGTCGTACCCCAACGCGATCAGGCTGAGTCCCAAGGTGGGGTCCACGACACCGTCGGTCGCCTGAGCGGCGATGACGGCCACGCGGACTGCGTCGAGCAGGACCGGCGATGCCGGAACCCACGTACCGGCGGCCTGGTTGGCGCGACTCAGCTCGGAGTCGTCACGGAACCTGCTGCACGTGCGGTCCAGCTCGGCGATCAGGTCTTCCGCGATCGTGCGCGCCTCGTCGAGCCGCTGTGCATCTGCCACTGCCAGCTCGACGAAAGTGCCGATGGCACGCCAGGTGGCGGCGCCGTTGACGGGCGCCGCCACCTGGGAATCTGCAGAAGAGGGGTGAGACGTCACGAAGCCGACGTGGAGCCGCCCCCGCCAGAGGGTGGCGTGGTCTGGGTCGTCTGCGGCGGGTTCGTCTTGGTCGACGTCTGCGGCGGGTTCGTCTTGGTCGACGTCTGCGGCGGGTTCGTCTTGGTCGACGTCTGCGGGGCGTTGGTCTGGGTCGACGTCTGCGGGGCGTTGGTCTGGGTCGACGTCTGCGGGGCGTTGGTCTGGGTCGACGTCTGCGGGGCGTTCGCAGTCTGCGTACCCGTCGCCGCCTTGGCTCCGGCAGTCGTCTTGGCTCCAGCAGCCGCCTTGGCCGCCGCCTTCGCGGAGGCAGCCCCGGACGGGGTTGCCGTGAAGACATGGGTCGTGGTGGCGCCCGTGGCAGGGTCTGTGGTCAGTGCAGCTTCGCCCTGGGTCGCGTCGCCCTGGGTAGCAGCCACGTTGGCGGTCTGCTGGCTGGAGGCGGTGGCCTTCTGCTGAGCGCGAGCGGCGGCGTCGTCCTCGGTCTTCTGCTTGGCAAGCGCCATTGTTACGCCGGTGGCGGCGACGGCTGTCGCGGTGATGCCCCCAGTCAGGACCGAGAGGATCTGGACAGCACGGTCACGGTCGTTGGCGGTAACTCTCATCCGTTTCACGCATCCCAAACTGGTCGAGGTCCGGTGAAGGTGCGGTCAGTGCAGAGTCAACACTCCATCAAGGATAATTCTGACCCACAGTGCCCGACCCACTACTCACCGCTGTTGATCGGCAGTAGTTAGGACGCACTTGACCCCGGCACGATCCAGGCATGAGGAATTCACCCGCACGGTATACGTGGGCGCCTGGGACTGGTGCCGCCAAGGGGCATGTAAAGGTTTCGCGTGAAGCGGATCCCTCCCTGGGCCAGACCGGAAACGGGATGTGACCTGTGTCGCAGAACTTCCACGCCGACGAGACCGACGACTTCCTCCAGGACGTCGAGTACGAGCGGCTCGCGTGGGGACGCAGTCGGTTCGGCCGGTCGGCCCCGACCGTCGTGGGGGGAGTGGCCGGTGTCGGCCTCGCCGCGGTGGCCTACCTCACCTTCTCGGGCGGCACCCCGCCGACGGCTCCACTGCCCGGAGCAGCTGTGGCAGCCCAGCAGACCTCGCTGTCCGAGCCCGCTGCCTCTGAATCGTCCGTCGAGTCCTCCGGCAACGGCTCGACCAGCCGGCAGGTGACGTCGTCGTCCGGCACGATCACCGTGAAGCGGGTGGCAGCGACCTCCGCCGTGTCGACGACGACGGCTCCCACGACCTGGTCCGACCGCGCCACAGGGCAAGGTGCGGGTGGCGGCCAAGGTGGCGGCGGCCAGGGCGGTGGGCAGAACACCTGGTCCCAGACCAGTCAGTGGACCCCCACCACCGACCCCACGTCGCAGCCGGGCGGCGGCCGGGGTCGAACCAGCAGCTCGTCGAGCGCCGCCTCGACGACCACTCAGTCGACGACCACTCAGTCGACGACCCGGTCGACCACCACTCGGTCCAGCAGCACTCCGCCGACGTCCACGTCGTCCAGCCGTGGCGGCGACGACGACGACGACCCGGACGACTGACCCGGACGACTGACCCGGACGACTGACCCGGACTCCGAGACTCCCTCGCCCGCCCTCGCTCCTCGTCATCCCCCGGTGATTCCGACAGGTGACGACCACCTGATCCGATGCCCGTCGCGGGCTCCGAGTGCCGCGGCGGGCTTTCTCTCGGGTTCCTCGGTGCGGCGTCATGTCGGTGAACCGAGGTCTGGACCGGATCGAGAAGGTCCGCATGTGTGACCGGTCCTGACCCATGCGGCCACCGGCGGCCGAACCCCCGGGCGGTGCCACATCCTCCCCGGGCGGTGACCAGAACCCTGCCGGACGACAAACCTCTGGCGGCGACACCCGGAGGTGTCGCCGCCAGAGGTTCGTCGTGCTCGGCCCGCCGAACGATCTACGGGTGCCGGCGCTCGGCTGCCCCTAGGTCGCCGCAGGTCAGGAGGGGTTGGTGTGGACCGTGGTCGTGGTGGTCGGCGGGACGGTGGTGGAGGTGGTGGTGGGCGGGGCCGTGGTGGAGGTGGTGGTGGGCGGGGCCGTGGTGGAGGTGCTGGTCGGCGGGGCCGTGGTGGAGGTGCTGGTCGGCGGGGCCGTGGTGGAGGTGCTGGTCGGCGGCGTCGTTGCGGTACCGGTCGGGCTGGCGACCTGGCAGGTGAAGTGGTGCTTGCGGTGGCGCAGCTTCAGCTCGACTTTGATCTTGTCGTCGCTCCAGCCGTGCGCCTTGGCGCGGGTGGTGAACGAGGAGTCCTCGCGGGCCTCGCCCTCGCGGAACTTCTTGGCCTCGGTCGCGCAACGCTTGGCGAGGGCCCGCTTCTTGGCCTCGGCCGCCTTCTTCTTGTCGTCGTCGGACGTGGCCTTGGCGGTGCTGTAGGTGTGGCTGGTCTGCTTGTCCTCGGACTCGGCGCCGGACTCGGCCTGTTCGGAGTGCGAGCTGGTGGAGCTGCACTGTGGCGACCGTGTCGGACTCCTGCTGAGCCAGGGCCATGGTCACGCCGGTCGCGGCAAGCGCTGTGGCGGTGACTCCCCCGGTCAGGATCGAGAGGATCTTCACGGCGCCGTCGCGGTCGTTGGAGGTAAGTCGCGTCATGGGTTCACCGTGGCGTGCTGACGGTGAAGGTCCGCTCACAACACCGTCAATGGTTCCTCAACAGTCAAACCGCCCAATTCAGGCGCCACCGAGGACCACGCGGACGAGTGCCCCGCCGAGCCGGGACTGTCCGAGCTCGAGCCAGCCGCCGCTGGCCAGAGCGGTCCGCCGGGCGATGTCGAGCCCCAGACCCGTGGATCCAGCACCAGAGCTGCCCCGCGAGACGATGTCGCCCGCAGGCAGACCGGTGCCGCCGTCCTCGACGGTCAGGACGACAGCACCGTCGGCGCGGGGGACGACCCAGACCTCAATGGAACTCCGTCATCAGTGTGCGCAAAGACGTTGTCGAGAAGTACGTCCACAACGTCGGCAAGGTCGGAGGCGTTGACCCGGGCCATCAGTTGGCGATCCTCGGGAACGGCGGTCCGAAGCGGCCGCTCCTGCTCCTCGGCGAGGGCCGACCAGAACGCCACCCGTTCCCGGACCACCTTGGCGGCGTCGCAGGAACCGGCCGCGTCGCTGCGGGTCGGGCGTCGGGCGTCGTGCACGATCGCGTCGACGGTGCGTTCGAGCTGGGTGATGTGGCCTCTGAGCCGCTCGGCCACCTCGGGCTCCTGGATCAGCTCGGTGTCGAGCCGTAGCGCCGTGACCGGGGTCCGCAGGCGATGCGACAGGTCGGCGACGGCGTCGCGCTCGCTCGCCAACAGCCGGCCCACCCGGTCGGCCAGCCGGTTCAGTGCGGTCGCCAGGGTCACGATCTCGGTCGGGCCGCTGACCGGTACCCGGGTCTCGAGGTCGCCCTCGCGCATGGCGTCGGCCGCTGCGGCCACCAGGGCCAGCGGCTTGCTCACCCGGCGGGCCAGCTGGTCGGCGGCCACGACCGCCGCCGCGAGCAGACCGACCCCCAGGCCGGCGATGATGCCGGTGGCCTGCCACACGCCCCGGTGCAGCACGTTCTCGGGGATCGAGGTGCGAACCACGACGTCGCCGCGGTCGGTCTCGGCCCACAGGTAGACAGCGATCCCGCCGTCCGGCAGGGAGCGTTCGATCTTGCCCCGGGCAGCCTTGGCCGCCTGGACACCGTCGTCGATGGCACCTGGCCCCACGATCGAGCCGTCGGGCAGGAACACGGTCATGACGGTGGCGTCACCCTCTTGATGGTCGAGGTCGCCGACCGCCTGTCGCGGTTTCGCCGGGTTGGCGATCACGACGCCGAGCACCTTCTGGGCGTCGAGGCTGGCCGAGGAGACGCTCCGGTCCTCGGCCAGGGTGCGCAGCAGCAGTGCCAGGGGTACCAGGAAGGCGATGATCACCGCCGACGTGGTGGCAGCTACCAGCACCGTGAGGCGGCGACGCACTCGCCGACCTTACGGCGTTTCCGGCGCGGCCAGGCGGACTCCGACCCCGCGGGTGCTGTGCAGGTACCTGCGGGTCGGCGGCCGTCTCGCCGAGCTTGCGGCGCAGCCAGGACAGGTGGACGTCGACCGTGCGGTCGCCGCCGCCGTAGGGCTGGCGCCACACCTCGGCCAGCAGCTCGCGCTTGCTGACGACCTCACCGGCCCGCTGGGCGAGGGCGAACAGCAGGTCGAACTCCTTGCGGGACAGCTCGAGCTGGCGGTTCGTCGAGCGAGGCCGACCGGGTCGCGGGTCGACCACCAGGTCGCCCACGACCAGGCGGACCCTCGGCGCGCTGGCTGGCGCTGCGTCGCAGCACCGCGCGGATCCGGGCCTCGATGTGGTCTGCGCCGAACGGCTTGACGACGTAGTCGTCCGCGCCGGCGTCCAGGGCCTTGACGACGTCGGCGTCGTCGTCCCGGGCGGTCACCACGATCACCGGCACCTCGCTGACGGCCCGCATCATCGACAGCACCTGGGCGCCGTCGATGTCGGGCAGGCCGAGGTCGAGCAGCACCACGTCCGGGCGCTCGTCGATCAGCGCCTGCAGCCCGGCCATCCCGTTCGGCTGCCAGGTAACGGCGTGGCCACGTTCGGTGAGCGCCCGCGTCAAGGCAGTACGGATCGCGACGTCGTCTTCGACCAGCAGGATCACAGCCACGTACGGGACGGTATCCCTTCCGTGCCTCCGTGTGGCACTCTCGGTGGCGAGGTCGCTCCCCCGCGGGGGCGGTTTGCCGTGACTTACCCCGGGCTTGCGCCCCGCTTACCTCACTCTTACCCCTTCCCTTGAGAGTCTGGGACCATGAGCACCCGATCCGGGCGGCGACCGGGCCGCGTAGCGCGCCGCGCCGTCTTCGGGGCTGTCGCCGCCTGGTTCGCCGCGGTGGGCGGTGTGGCCGGAGTCTCGTGGCTCGCGATCCAGTCCGCCGGGTACGCCGTCACCGGGTCTCGATTGATCGGTACCTCCCTCGACGCACCTCCCGAGGTTGCCGGACACCCGACTCGAATCCCCCCGACCCACGCCGCGTCGGGCTCGGCCGGTCCCACTCGCACGGCAGGGGCCACCAAGTCGGGGCGTCCCTCGAGCTCGGCCTCACCGACCCCCGGCGGGCCCGTGTCGGCGTCCGGCGGTCAGAGCAGCCGCAACGGCAGCCATGCCGGCAGTTCGACCGGGGGAACCTCCGCCGGCGGGCAGAACCAGCCGGGCATCGGCCAGAACGGTGGCAGCACCCAGGCTCCCACCTCGACCGGCAGCCACACCGGCGGGCAGCAGCCGACGACGCCCGCGACGACGGTGACGACGCCGCCGACCTCGACCTCGTCCGCCTCCGGGGCCACGTCGCGGTCGACGTCAGGCGGCCTGGTGGTGGCCGAGTGCGTGGGCGAGCGCGTCTACTGGAGCGTCGAGCCCACCAACGGCTGGACCACGCTGAGGAGCGAGCGGATCGACGACGGCGTGAAGACCGGGTTCCGGCGCTCGGAGCGGGTCATCGAGGTCACGATCACGTGTGACCATGGCACTCCGACCATCGACGTCCGGTCGTCCGACTCCTCATCCGACTGAGTCCTCATCCGACTGAGTCCTCATCCGGCCAATTCCTCATTCGGCTGACTGGTCCGAACCGGTGCCGGCAGCGCGTGCCCTGAGGTCGGTCAGCGCACGCTGAGCACCAACGGTCGACCGGTCGTGGTCGCCGACGCGGTGGCCACCGACCGGCCACCCCGCACGATCTCGACCCGAACCGCAGTGGCTCCACCGGTCCGGGTCACGGTCGTCGCTGGGGCGCCTCGGGTGTCGGTCACCGCCGCCGGCCCGCACCCCTTCATGGCGCTGCCGTCGACCACCATGGTCCAGCAGGTGTCCACCGACGTCTGGACGATCACCGTCGAGACCGTCGCGGCCAGTGCCCCGGACGGGGCGCCGGCCTCGATGCCGAGCGGCAGGGCGAGGGTGACTGCGGCGGGGGCCACCCTGCTGGAGGGAACGGCCACCGCAGTGGCGGCCGTGGCGGGCCGGAAGCGCTCACTCCACTGCGACTTGTCGATGCCGTGCGCCGCGGCCAGGCCCAGGACCACGACACCCGCCAGGACGGGTACCGCCCAGTTCTGCTCGTCGGCCATGAGCGATCACGCTAGCTGCGCCCGATCAGGGTGCGGTGGACGACGCGCTGGCGCTCGGTAGGGCGCTGACCAGCGGCAACGTGGTTCCGGCGACGTCGCGGACGGGGCGACCCGCCAGTGGGGCTGCCAGGATGACGACGCTCTCGCGGGTCAGCTGCAGCCGCGAGGCCTGGTCGCCGAGCTGCAGGGTCACCCGCACCACCACCCCCGACGACGACTGCTCGACCACCTCGGTCCGAGCCACTTGGTCGAGGGTGCCCATCCTGGCCTGCAGGCCGAGCAGCCTGCCGTCGCCGATCGGGCGGTACCCGGTCGGGACGACGACCTGCTGCGGCCCTTCGCACGCGGCCACCGACATCGCGACGGCGAGTGCCGATGCGCACCACGCCGCCCGCCGCGCCCGCCGCCCCACCTTCGGTTGGTCGGCGTCCAGCACGTCGGTCAGCCTCTGACGGGCCATGAGTGGATGCCCGGGCATCAGTGGGTGCCCACCTCGTGGGTGCCGTGCCCGGTCGGCTCGAGCTGGAACGTGGAGTGCTCGACGTCGAAGTGGCCGTGCAGGCAGGCCTGCAGCTGGTCGAGCAGCTGCGGCGCATGGCCGTCGTAGAAGCAGGTGTCGTCGATGACGACATGGGCCGACAGTGCCGGCAGGTGCGAGGTGACGGTCCAGACGTGCAGGTCGTGAACGTCACGCACGTGCTCGGTCTCGAGCAGATGGTGCCGCACCTGGTCGAGGTCGAATCCTTCGGGCGCCGCCTCGAGCAGGATGCGACCGCTGTCGCGCAGCAGTCCCCAGGCGGCCCGCAGCATGAGCCCCACGACCACCAGTGAGGCCAGCGGGTCGGCCTGGTGCCAGCCGGTCACCAGGATCACCAGACCTGCGACGGCCGTGGCGGCGAAGCCGTAGAGGTCGGTGAGCAGGTGCTGGAAGGCGCCCTCGATGTTGAGGCTCCTGCGGTCGGCCCGCGCCACCATCGCCGTCGCGGCCAGGTTCACGGCCACCCCGGCCAGGGCTGTCACCAGCAACGCCCGGCCGTCGACGGCACCGGGGTCGAGCAGCCGTCGGACTGCCTCGACGACGACGACACCGCTGACCACCAGCAGGGTGACGCCGTTGCCGGCCGCCGACAGGATCTCGGCGCGGTGCCATCCGAAGGTCCAGGCACCGTCGGCGGGGCGAGCTGCCAGCCGGATCGCCCAGAGGGCGGCGGCGAGGGCCCCGACGTCGGAGAGCATGTGTCCGGCGTCCGACAGCAGAGCCAAGGAGTGCGCGAGGAAGGCGACCACGACCTCGGCGACCATGAAGGCGACGAGCAGCCACAGCGCCACCCGCAGGTAGCGTCGGTCGGCGTTCGCCGCCACCCGGTGGTGGTTGTGCTCGTGCTCGCTGGGTCGGGACACGCTCACGAGCCTAGGCGGACCCCGTCGGGCGCCGGTATCGGCGAACCGGGCCGCAGGGTGAGGTACCAGGTGCCCTCCGCAGTCCGCGCGAAGACCTGGTACTGACGGGCGAGCAGGTCGAGGACGCCGGCGGCTTCGGGCGTGCCGGCCAGCACGTCGGCGAAGGTGGGGTCGACGAAGACGAAGGGGGGTCTCGACCGGGTCAGCTCGCGGTCGAGCTCGCGCCAGACCGACGCAGGCTGCATCTCCATCGACCACCCGGTGATCTCCGCCCCCTGCCGGGCGTTCAGCAGCAGCAGGATCCGCGGGTCGCCGAAGACGTACACCGGGCTGCGAGGTGGCACCCGGGAGGCCACCTCGTTTGCGGCCCGCAGGGCCGCCGCGGCGGGGCCGTTGTCGGCGCGGGTGACCCGCGCGGTGAGGTCGAGCCCGGCGGGCCCGCCGGAGCGGGCCAGGTGCAGCACCTGCCGCCCGGTCAGCAACGCCAGCCCCACCAGCACGACGGCGGTGGCGGTGCGCAGCGCTCTGCCGCTCGTCAGGCCGGCCAGGTGCTGCAGCCCGGCCACCGCCAGCAACCCGACCGGGGCAGCCAGCAGCAGCAACCGGTACGGCGTCGGGAACTGCGGCAGCGCCAGCCCGACCGCGAGCGCCGTGACCGTCGTCAGGGCGGGGGCCGTCAGGGGTGGCAGGACCCGGTCCCGGTGGCCACGGGCGGCGGCGACCAGGGCCAGTACTGCCAGCGGTCCGGTCAGTGGAGTGAGGTTGGTCAGCGACCTGGCCAGCTCGCCGAACGAGGACGCCGGGTGGACGGCGGGGTTGGCGGTCACCTGCCAGGGCAGCACGAACGTGGTGTGCAGTGCCAACCCGAGAACCCCGTGCTGGGCCAGGTGGCCGGCCGCCACGACCGTCAGCGCGCCCGCGCCCAGCAGGGCCGATGCGACCCGGACGGCGTCGTTGCGGCGGGCGGGCCCCGCCGGTGCCCGTCGTCCGGCGACCAGGGCGAGTGTCATCGGCACCACGACCAGCGGCAGGTAGAGGGTCTTCAGCAGCCCCACGCACCCGACGACCAGTCCAGCCGCGAACCAGGCCCCCCTGCCACGGGGTACCCGGCCGGTCGCAGCTGTCGGTGCGGGGGCCCGGGGCCAGGTCAGGGCCAGCACGGCGAGCAGGGTCACCGTCATCAGCCCCTCGACCTGCCCCACGCCGCCCACGGCTGACCAGACCAGGTAGGGCCCGACGACGAGGCTGGGAGCGCACCACCGCACCCAGCGCTGCAGCGGCCAGTCGGTGACGATCACCAGCACCAGCCAGCCCGCCAGCACCGCCAGCAGGGCCTCCAGGATCCGGGGGCCCAGTCCGGCGGTGTCCGGCCCCCCCGGCCACAGCCGCTCCCCGAGTGCGTGGAACCAGTAGATGCCGGGCTGCTTGATGTCCCAGAAGTCGCGGTAGTAGACCGAGCCCTCGTTCAGGGCGCGACCCGCGACCTCGAACAGTGCCTGGTCACCGTGCTCGGGCCACCACAGGCTGGCCGTGGCCAGCCCGGCGATCGGGGCCAGGCAGGCAGCAGGCTTGACGTCGGGCACCCGACGATCGTGCCAGTCGTGGCGGCTCGACCGGTGCCGCACCGGAATCTCGATGGCCCGGTGTCGGGGCCCGACAGCAGACTGACGGCATGACGGTGAACTCGACGACCCGCGGCGCGGCCGAGCCGTGGTCGGGGCGGTGGCTCGACCTGCCGCCGACCGTGTGGCGGATCGTCGTCGGCTTCGCCCTCATGTCGCTGGGCAACGGCCTGACCCTGCCCTACCTGTTCGTCTACCTGTCGCAGGTGCGGGGCTTCCCGATCACCACGGTGGGGTGGGTCTTCGCCTGGATGGGGCTGCTCGGGCTGCTGCTGGCCCCGGTGGGCGGCACCCTGATCGACCGGTTCGGTCCGCGCCCGGTGATGGTCGTGGCCCTGGCGGTCGAGGGGGCGAGCACGGCCGCCATCGGTGTGGTCACCACGGTGCCTCAGGGCTTCCTCGTGGCCACCGTGCTGGTGGCCGGTCAGGTCGGCATGTGGCCGGCCTCCACCGCCCTGCTCACCCGGGTGGTTCCCGAGGCGGCCCGCGAGAAGGTCTACGCGCTCAACTTCATGATGCTCAACGCCGGCTTGGGCATCGGCGGGCTGGTGAGCTCGCTGCTGGTGCAGATCGACTCGGTGGCCTCGTTCCAGCGGCTGTACGCGATCAACGCCGCGTCCTACCTGCTCTACATCGGAGTGCTGGTGAGTCTGCCGCGGGGGACCGGATCGATGCCTCCCACAGCCGGGGCGGTCCCGGTCTCAGGGGTGGCGGGGACCGGCGGGGACCGGCAGGTGGCTCCGGCCGAGTCCTCGTGGCGTGAAGTGCTGCGAGACCGGGTCACCCTGCGGGTCTCGCTGCTCAGCGTGCTGGCGGTGAGCTTCGGCTACGCCCAGATGGAGGCCGGTCTGGCGGCCTACGCCGTGATCGTGGCGGGGGTGCCGGCCCGGGCGCTGGGCTGGGCCTATGCGGCGAACACGGCAGCGATCGTGCTCGGCCAGCTGGTGACCCTGCGCCTGATCGCGGGACGACGGCGCTCGCTGATGCTGGCCGTCGCGGTCTCGACCTGGTCGCTCGCCTGGCTGGTGATCGCCCTGTCGGCAGTGACCTCCGGGTGGGTCGCGGTGGCGGCGGTGGTCGTGGGCATGGCGGTGTACGGCCTGGGTGAGACCGTGTGGGCGCCGGTGGCTCCGGCCTTGATGAACGGGCTGGCTCCCGAGCACCTCCGGGGTCGCTACAACGCGCTGCAGAGCATGTCGTGGACGATCGGCTCGATCGTCGGCCCGGCCACCGCTGGGCTGCTGATCGGCTACGGCCTACCAGGGGTGTGGGTGGCCACCGTGGTGGGAGGCACCGCCGTGACCGGTGTGCTGTTCACCCGGCTGCGCCATCACCTGACCGACGAGCAGGACGGCCTGGTGGCCGGTGGGCAGCCTGTCAGTGATGGCCCTTGACGACCATCCGCATGATGCGCAGGTTGAAGACGGCGAACCGGTAGGCCTGGTAGGGCAGGTTGCGGCGCATCCGCAGCGTCTTCTCGGTCGGCAGCGGGCGCGCTGCGCCGGGTCGGGGGTGGGGCTGAGGTGCTCGTCGGTCATGTCACTCACTCCGGGATCAGCTGCCAGCCGAGGCGGCCCTTGGCCTTGTAGATGAACAGGTAGTGCATCATCAGCTTGACCCAGTGGCCGCTGCAGCCCGATCTCGCCGCGGGTGTCGGCCAGGTCGCGACCGGTCGGGTAGGCGGTGTAGTCGGGCACGACCGGCATCATCGTCATCGCGGCGGCGGAGCCGCGGCGCATGCCGGCCCCGGCCGAGGCGACGCAGGCGGCGCCCATGGTCGCCATCGACGCCTCGTGGGCCGGGCGGTCGTCGCCGTGCTTGATCCGGTCGACGATCGTGAGCGCCGCGGTCTTGCCCATGACGCCCGACGGCATCCCGGTGCGCGGCGGTGACGGGGCGATGACGGTGCCGTTGGTGCTCTTGCGCGGGCGGGAGATCTGGTGCGGCGGGGCGAAGGCGATGCCCACGGCGAACACGTTGTCGGTGGCCGACGCGACTGGTAGGTCTTGGGCCAGTCCGCGCCGCGCCACTCCTCGTAGGGCTTGGCGATGTAGTCGGCGTCGACCTTCATGAAGCCGCTCGGCGCGAACAGCTGCGCGGTGATGTCGGTGCCCTCGCGGTCGAACGCCTCGCAGCGGCACCCCGCCGAACGGCGGCAGCAGCATCCCGAAGTCGAAGGCGAGCTCGTGCATCTCGCCGTTCAGGGTCTCGTAGTGCACGACGCCCGGCTCGACGCGGTGCACGTGCGCGCCGAGGATCGCCTCGACGCCGCGCTCGCGGTACAGGCTGGAGGTCCACAGCTCGCGAGGTGGTCTCGAAGCCGTGCTCGGCGAAGGTCATCCCGTCGACGCCGAAGTCGCCGAGCTGGGCCTCGTTGGTGAGGTAGACCAGCCGGGCCAGGTCGCGGACGCCCGGCCTCGCGCAGCTCGTGGTCGACGTTGAAGACGTACTCGAACGCCGCGCCCTCGCAGGTGCAGGTGCCGTGGCCCATGCCGACGACCAGGGTCTGCCGCTCGCCGGCCTTGAGCCGCTCGATCGTCGCGCGCAGCTCGGCGGCGGCGTGCACCGCGTGGTCGGCGGTGCACACCGAGACGGTGTTGCCGCCGTCCGGGCCGAGCCCGGGGGTCATGCCGAACTTCAGCTGCGGGCCGGTGGCGTTGATGAGGTAGTCGTAGCGGATCCGCTCGGCCTCGCCGGCCCGCTCCGGGCTGGTGTGCACGATGTCGACGGCCCCGCGCTCGCTCTCGGCGTCGCCCTCGGGCCGGATCGCCACGGCCTTGGCCTGGCGGAAGGTGATGCCCTTCTTGCGCGTAGACCGGGGCGAGCGGGAAGACGACGGCCTCCTTGGTCATCTTGCCCACGCCGACCCAGATGTTGCTCGGGATCCAGTTCCACTTCGAGTTCGGGGAGACCACGGTGACCGTGTGCTTGCGCCCAGCAGGCGGCTCAGGTGGAGCGCGGCGGTGTGCCCGGCGACTCCGGCCCCGAGGATGACGACGTCAGCCATGTCAACTCCTCGGATCAGCACCCGACGCCTTCGTGCGGATGCAGGCAGGCGCCAAGGGCGCCGCCACCTGACTGTATACCCAGCGGGGTATAAGCGCGAGGCGTGACCCGGGCCGCGTCAGGGTCCGTAGTCGGTGGTGGCGATGGCCTCGACGGCCTGCGCCTCGGTGAAGCGCTCGGAGCCGGGGATGGTGGGCACGAAGCCGACGAGCATGCCGTTGCGCATGACCTGCGCCTCGAGTCCGGCGGCGCCGTCGACGTCCCAGAGCGCCTCGCGGCCGTCCCCCAGCGGCACCCGGATGCCGAACCGGTACACACCGGGCCGGGCGACCTTGGCGATCACGCCCCGGGCGAGGAGGGCATCGGCGATCCGCTGGGCTTCGTCCTGCTGCATGGCCTCACTGTGCAGCCGATCTCTGGGAGTTCGCTGCAGATCGACTGTGGCGGGCCGGTGGGAGTCAGCATGCTCACCCGCTGCGGCGAGGCCGTCGGCCCGCCGGGAACAGGCGGGCCGCTGCGTTAGTTGAGTGAATCAGACTCAACTTTCGTCAGTCTCGGTTTGACAACACCGTCGAACCTGCCGAAGGTGAGGACCGAAGCACCCCACACTGAAGGGAACCCAGTCATGGCACGAGCGGTCGGAATCGACCTCGGCACCACCAACTCGGTCGTCGCCGTCCTCGAGGGCGGCGAGCCCACCGTCATCGCGAACGCCGAGGGCGCCCGCACGACGCCGTCCGTCGTCGCGTTCTCCAAGACCGGCGAGGTGCTGGTCGGCGAGGTCGCCAAGCGCCAGGCCGTCACCAACGTCGACCGCACCATCCGCTCGGTCAAGCGCCACATGGGCACCGACTGGTCGTCGAGATCGACGGCAAGAAGTACACCGCGCAGGAGATCTCGCGCGCGCATGCTGCAGAAGCTCAAGCGCGACGCCGAGGACTACCTGGGCGAGCACGGTCACCGACGCGGTCATCACCGTCCCGGCGTACTTCAACGACGCCGAGCGCCAGGCCACCAAGGAGGCCGGCGAGATCGCGGGCCTCAACGTGCTGCGCATCATCAACGAGCCCACCGCGGCGGCCCTGGCCTACGGCCTCGACAAGGGCAAGGAGGACGAGCTCATCCTCGTCTTCGACCTCGGTGGCGGCACGTTCGACGTCTCCCTGCTGGAGGTGGGCAAGGACGAGGACGGCTTCTCGACCATCCAGGTCCGCGCCACCTCCGGCGACAACCACCTCGGTGGCGACGACTGGGACCAGCGCGATCGTCGACCACCTGGTCAAGCAGGTCAAGAACAGCCACCGGCGTCGACCTGTCCAAGGACAAGATCGCGCATGCAGCGGCTGCGCGAGGCGGCCGAGCAGGCCAAGAAGGAGCTGTCCAGCGCGACCAGCGACCACATCTCGCTGCAGTACCTGTCGATGACCGAGAACGGCCCGGTCCACCTGGACGAGAAGCTCACCCGCGCGCAGTTCCAGCAGATGACCGCAGACCTGCTCGACCGCACCAAGGCGCCGTTCCACGCGGTCATCAAGGACGCCGGCATCAACGTCGCCGACATCGACCACGTGGTCCTCGTCGGCGGCTCCACCCGCATGCCCGCCGTCACCGAGGTCGTCCACGAGCTGACCGGCGGCAAGGAGCCCAACAAGGGCGTCAACCCGGACGAGGTCGTCGCCGTCGGCGCCGCGCTGCAGGCCGGCGTCCTCAAGGGCGAGCGCAAGGACGTCCTGCTGCATCGACGTCACCCCGCTGTCCCTCGGCATCGAGACCAAGGGCGGCGTGATGACCAAGCTCATCGAGCGCAACACGGCCATCCCGACCAAGCGTCCGAGGTCTTCACCACCGCCGACGACAACCAGCCGTAGCGTGCTGATCCAGGTGTTCCAGGGCGAGCGCGAGCTCGCCCGCGACAACAAGCCGCTCGGCACCTTCGAGCTGACCGGGATCGCGCCGGCGCCGCGCGGCGTGCCGCAGATCGAGGTCACCTTCGACATCGACGCCAACGGCATCGTGCACGTCTCCGCCAAGGACCGGGGCACCGGCAAGGAGCAGTCGATGACGATCACCGGCGGCTCCGCGCTGCCGAAGGACGAGATCGACCGCATGGTCAAGGACGCCGAGGCGCACGCCGACGAGGACAAGCACGCGTCGCGAGGAGGCCGAGACCCGCAACACCGCCGAGCAGCTCGTCTACTCGACCGAGAAGTTCCTGGCCGACAACGCCGACAAGCTCCCCGAGGACGGCAAGGCCGACGGTCGAGGCCGCGATCGCCGAGCTCAAGAAGGCGCTCGAGGGCGACGCGACACCGACGACGTCAAGGCCAAGTCACGAGAACCTGTCCGAGGTCAGCCAGAAGCTGGGCGACGGCGATGTACGCCGCCGCGGCAGGCCGAGGGCCGGCCGGTGCGGCGCCGGTGGCTCGACGGCGCGTGCCCGGCAGGACGGGCCGGCCGGCTGCGGCGCGGACGACGACGTCGTCGACGCCGAGATCGTCGACGAGGACCAAGTGAAGTGACCAGACGACGACGAACGGCCGCCGGACGGCGGAGCGGCCCGACGGCCACCGGCGCCGGTCGGTCCACGACCGGCGGCGGATCGACCCCGAGACCGGCAAGGTGCGGCAGGCCTACGCGGCCGCGGAGCCTGCCGTCGACCAGGCCGACGGTCGCGACCCGCTCACCGGGCGCTGACGCGGTGCCGGCGGGACGGCGGACGCGTGCGGCGGGCACGCCGGCGGCGCAGGCCGACCCCGAGCGTCCAGCCTGGCGGCCGAGCGGCTGCGCCGACCTGCAGCGGCTGCAGGCCGAGTACGTCAACTACCAGCGCCGGGTCGAGCGGGACCGCGAGGTCGCCCGCGACACGGCGGTGGCCGGCGTGCTCGAGGCGCTGCTCCCGGTGCTGGACGACATCCACGCTGCGCCCGCCAGCACGGCGACCTGGAGGGCGGCCCGTTCGCTCCGATCGCCGACAAGCTCGAGGCGGTCCTGAGCCAAGTTCGGGCTGGAGCGGTACGGCGAGCCCGGCGAGGACGTTCGACCCGACCGTGCACGAGGCGCTGATGCACACCCAGGCCGAGCTGGCCGAGGGCACCAGCGACGACCACGGTCGTGCAGGTCCTGCAGCCCGGCTACCGGATCGGGGACCGGGTCCTCGCGCGGCCGCGCGGGTCGCCGTCGCCGACCCGGAGTGAGGGTCGCGGCGAGGGGTCGACGGGGTCGACCAGGTCGACGAGATGATGGTCACGACTCCGCGTCGACGAGGAGGGACGTGATGGCCGGCCAGGACTGGTTCGAGAAGGACTTCTACGCCGTGCTCGGCGTCCCAGTGACGCCGACGGCCGAGGCGATCAAGAAGGCCTACCGCAAGCTCGCGCGCACAGCACCACCCCGACGCCAACCCGGGAGACGCCGCCGCCGGAGCGGCGGTTCAAGGAGATCGGTGAGGCCTACGCGGTGCTGTCCGACCCCGAGCAGCGCCAGCAGTACGACGCCATCCGTGCGATGAGCCGCGGCGGGCGCCCGGTTCACCGCCGGCGGCCCCGGTGGCGCGGCGGGCGGGTTCGAGGACCTGTTCGGCGGGCTGTTCGGCGGTGGCGCCGGGCGCGGGCGCCGGGTCCGGGCAACGTCCGCTACACCACCCCGGGGCCGCGGTTCCGGCCAGGTCGATCTCGAGGACCTGCTGGGCGGCCTGTTCGGCGGCGGCGCCGGGCGACCGGCCGGGGACCGGCCGGGTTCCGGCCCACCCGCGGGCCGCAGCGCGGCGCCGACCTGGCGGCCGAGGCCGACCCTCACCTTCCGGCAGGCGGTCGAGGGGCGCCAGCTCTCGCTGCGGGTCGACGACCCGCGCAACGGGCTGCGCACCATCACGGCACGGATCCCGGCCGGGGTGCGCGACGGCCAGAAGGTCCGGCTGCGCGGCAAGGGCCGGCCCGGCGACGCAGGGCGGCAGCCGGGCGACCTGGTGGTCACGGTGCACGTGACGCCGCACCCGGTGTTCAGCCTCGACGGCGCCGACCTCACGCGTGACCGTGCCCGTCACCTTCGCCGAGGCGGCTCTCGGGGCGACGATCGACGTGCCCACGCTCGACGGCGGCACCGTCAAGCTCAAGGTCTCCCGCCGGCACGCCGTCGGGCCGGGTGCTGCGGGTCAAGGGCCGCGGCGCGGTCACCAAGGCCCGGACCGGCGACCTGCTGGTCACGGTGCAGATCGTCGTGCCGCAGCGGCTCGACGACGCGGCGCGCGAGGCGGTCGAGGCCTTCGCGGAGGCGACCGGGGCCGACCAGCGACGCGCGGCCTGCCCGAGCTGCTCGCCCGGCAAGGCCAGGATGGCGCCGGCGATGTTCGGCTGACGACGAACACCCCGGTCTTCGTGATCTCGGTCGCCGCCGAGCTCGCCGGCATGCACCCGCAGACGCTGCGCCAGTACGACCGGCTCGGGCTGGTCAGCCCCGGCCGGACGCGCCGGCCGAGGCCGGCGCTACTGCGCCCGCGACGTCGCTCGGCTGCGCGAGGTGCAGCGGCTGTCCCAGGAGGAGGGCGTCAGCCTGGCCGGCATCAAGCGGATCCTGGAGCTCGAGGTCGCCAACGACGCCTTGCGGGCACGGTTGGCCGAGCTGACCGACGAGCTCGACCAGCTGCGGGCCCGGATCGGCGGGTCCCGGGTCTTCGCCGCCGCGACGAGTGGCGACATCGTGGCGGTGGCCCCCGGGCGTCGCCCGCAGCGGCTGGCGTCGTCCTCGACGGCCCTGGTCGTCTGGCGCCCGCACTCCTCACGGTCCTGAATGACCGACCGCACTCGGTGCGGTCCTGAATGACCTAGGCTCACGACGTGAGACGGCGGGTACTCGGGGGTGCGGCAGCGGTCGCGCTGCTGCTCGCGCCCCAGCTGCTGACCCCCGACGAGTGGGTCGCGGCGAGCCATCTGGACCGGTTCGGCCTCTGGCGACTGGTCGCGAACGCCCTGGTGAGCCTGATCTTCGTGCCTCTGCTGCGACTGGTCTCCTACCGTCGCCGGGACTGGCTGTTGCTGGCCTTCGTGCCGCTCTGGCAGTGGGTGGTGGCCTACCGGGTCGGTCACCGCGCCGCGATCCTGCCCCTGCACGACTGGCCGCCGCGTCCTGACGAGCGGTTGCGGGTGCGCCGCCTCGCGGCAGGGCCCGAATGGGTGTTGGCGCCGCGCCCGGCTCGGCCTGCGCGGATCCGCCGTCCCGTGATGCGCTGAGACCCGGTCCCGCGCAGCCTGGGGCCGGGTCCTCCCCGGCGACTACTGAAGCACACCTCGGCGTGGTGCACCTGCGTGCAGGGGACGACGTCGGCCACGGTGACCTTGCATGCAGCCATCGACTTTCGTCACAGAGTTGAGCGGAACAGACTCAACTCTGAGGGTGTTGCACGGAGATGTCAGCGGCTCACGCAGGAGGACACTCATCACCATGGACCTCAAGCTCACCACCCGCAGCCAGGAGGCTCTCGCGGCGGCGGTCCGCCGCGCCGCGACCGCCGGCCACCCCCAGGTCGAGCCGGCCCACCTGCTCGACGCGCTGCTCGCAGCAGACCGACGGCGTCGCCCCCGCCCTGCTGCGCGCCGTGCAGGCCGACGTGGCGGCGGCTGCGCCGAGCTGCCGACCGGGCGCTCACGGCCGCTGCCCGCCGCCTCGCGGCTCCTCGGTCAGCACGCCCCAGCTCGGCCGTGCCACGCACTCCGCCCTGGCCGCCGCCGGGGAGGCTCGCGCGCGGAGCTCGGCGACGAGTACGTCTCGACCGAGCACCTGCTGATCGGCCTGGCCACGCGACGGCGGCGTCGTCGGCTCGGCGCTGACCGCGGCCGGGGCCGCCAAGAACGCCCTGGTGGCGGCGTTGCCCGCCGTCCGCGGCGGCGCAAAGGTGACCAGTCCCGACCCCGAGGCGACCTACCAGGCGCTCGAGAAGTACGGCGTCGACCTGACCGCGGCCGCCCGCGAGGGCCGGCTCGACCCGGTGATCGGCCGCGACGCGAGATCCGCCGGGTCGTCCAGGTGCTGTGTCGGCGCACCAAGAACAACCCGGTCCTGATCGGTGAGCCGGGCGTCGGCAAGACCGCCGTCGTCGAGGGCCTGGCCCAGCGGATCGTCGCCGGTGACGTGCCGGAGTCGTTGCGCGGCAAGCGCCTGGTCTCCCTCGACCTGGCGGCGATGGTCGCCGGGGCGAAGTACCGCGGCGAGTTCGAGGAGCGGCTCAAGGCCGTCCTCGAGGAGATCAAGTCGAGCGAGGGCCAGATCGTCACCTTCATCGACGAGCTGCACACCGTCGTCGGCGCCGGGGCCGACCGGCGAGGGCGCCATGGACGCCGGCAACATGCTCAAGCCGATGCTGGCCCGCGGCGAGCTGCGCCTGGTCGGCGCCACCACCCTCGACGAGTACCGCGAGCACATCGAGAAGGACGCCGCCCTGGAGCGGCGGTTCCAGCAGGTCTACGTCGGCGAGCCCAGCGTCGAGGACACCGTCGCGATCCTGCGCGGCCTCAAGGAGCGCTACGAGGCGCACCACAAGGTCGAGATCTCGGACGCCGCCCTGGTCGCCGCGGCCACCCTGTCGCACCGCTACATCAGCGGCCGGCAGCTGCCGGACAAGGCGATCGACCTGGTCGACGAGGCCGCCTCGCGGCTGCGGATGGAGATCGACTCCTCGCCCGAGGAGATCGACGTGCTGCGCCGCCAGGTCGACCGGCTGAAGATGGAGGAGCTGGCCCTGCGAGCGCGAGGTCGACCCGGCCTCGCAGGCCCGGCTCGAGCAAGCTGCGCGCCGATCTGGCCGACCGCAGCGAGCAGCTCGCCGCGCTGACCGCGCGCTGGGAGGCCGAGAAGACCGGGCTGAACCGGGTCGGTGAGCTCAAGGAGCGGCTCGACGCGCTGCGCTGCGCAGGCCGAACGCATGCAGCGCGAGGGCGACCTGGCCGGCGCCAGCCGCATCCTCTACGGCGAGATCCCGCACGATCGAGCGCGAGCTGGCAAGGCTCAGGCGGCCGAGGCCGACCAGGCGTCGACGGCACCGAGCCGATGGTCAAGGAGGAGGTCGGCCCGGACGACGTCGCCGACGTGGTCGCGGCCTGGACCGGTATCCCCGCCGGGCGGCTGCTCGAGGGCGAGACCGCGAAGCTGCTGCGGATGGAGGAGTTCATCGGCGCCCGCCTGATCGGGCAGCAGACCGCCGTGCGGGCGGTCTCGGACGCCGTCCGGCGTGCGCGCGCCGGGGTCGTCCGACCCCGACCGTCCCACCGGATCGTTCCTGTTCCTCGGCCCCACCGGCGTCGGCAAGACCGAGCTGGCCAAGTCGCTCGCCGACTTCCTGTTCGACGACGAGCGCGCGATGGTCCGGATCGACATGAGCGAGTACGGCGAGAAGCACTCCGTCGCCCGGCTGGTCGGCGCCCCTCCGGGCTACGTCGGCTACGAGGAGGGCGGCCAGCTCACCGAGGCGGTGCGACGTCGGCCCTACAGCGTGGTGCTGCTCGACGAGGTCGAGAAGGCGCACCCCGAGGTCTTCGACGTGCTGCTGCAGGTGCTCGACGACGGCCGGCTCACCGACGGCCAGGGTCGTACCGTCGACTTCCGCGTCGACGATCCTGGTGCTCACCTCGAACCTGGCTCGCCAGTTCCTGGTCGACCCGACGCTGTCGAACGAGGCCAAGCGGGACGCCGTGATGGCGGCGGTCCGAACGGCGTTCAAGCCGGAGTTCCTGAACCGGCTGGACGACGTCGTGGTCTTCGACCCGCTCGGCACCGACGAGCTGAGCCCGCATCGTCGAGCTGCAGGTCGAGGCGATGGCGCGCCGCGGCTGACCGACCGCCGGCTGCACCCTCGACGTCACCCCGGCGGCCCGGGAGTGGTTGGCCGCTGACCGGTTACGACCCGGCCTACGGCGCGCGGCCGCTGCGCCGGCTGGTGCAGCGCGAGATCGGCGACCGGCTGGCTCGGGCACTGCTGGCCGGCCAGGTCCGGGACGGCGACACCGTGAACGTCGACGTGGAGCACGGCTCGGACGGTGCTCCGACCGGTCTGTCGGTCGCCGCCGGCGCGCGGACGGCGACCGGGGCCGCCGTCGGCTGACCCGACTCGTGCCACCTGACGGGGATTCGGGCTTCCGACGCGCGTTTGCGCTGGTCAGCGGCCTGAGGGTTGGCTGATTGACACACCCCGCCCGCGGGCTACGGTGCCAGCGTGGTGTTCGTGCGGAAGGCTGCGGGGCGGGCGGGGACGACGAAGGTTCAGATCGCGGAGCGCCGTGGAGGCCGGGACGTCGTGCTCGAGCACGTCGGCACCGCCCATGACGATGCGGAGCTGGCCGCGCTGATGGCGACGGCGCACAGCAGGCTCTACCCCGGCCAGGGTGAGTTGCCGCTGAGGAGCGTCAGCGGCCCTGGTGCTGCCGGTCGGGTTGATGGTCGGGGCGGCGCCGCGGTGATCACGGGCAAGTCGAACGCCTTGTTGTGGCAGGTGTTGCGGGCCGGCTATGACCGGCTGGGCTTCGACGTTGTCGGCGACGAGGCTTTCGCGCAGCTGGTGCTGGCTCGGATCGTGGAGCCGACCAGCAAGGCCGACTCGCTGCGGGTCCTGGACGACCTCGGGATCGCCCACGCCTCGCTGCGCACGATGTTCAGGTCCCTGCGTCGCGCCCAGGACCGCGACTACCGAGGACGACTCGCGCAGGCCTGCTTCGCGTACGCCGTCACGGCCGGGGACGTGAGCTTGTGCCTCTACGACGTCACCACGCTCTACTTCGAAGCGGAGAACGAAGACCCCGACACCGGCGGCCGGGCCGGGCTGCGCAAGGTCGGCTACTCCAAGGAACGCCGTGTCGATCCGCAGATCGTGGTCGGGCTTCTGGTCGACCGTCGCGGCTTCCCCCTGGAGATCGGCTGCTTCGAAGGCGACCGCGCCGAGACGTTGACGATCCTGCCGGTCGTGAAGCAGTTCCAGGAACGCCATGGCCTGGCCGACATGGTCGTGGTCGCCGACGCCGGGATGCTGTCCGCGGGCAACCTGAGGGAGCTCGACGAGGCCGGGTTGCGGTTCATCGTCGGGTCGCGAGTGACCAAGGCACCCAAGGACTTGGAGGCCCACTTCCGTTGGCACGGCGAGGTGTTCACCGACGGGCAGATCATCGACACCATCACCCCACGCGACCAACGCGGCAGCACCACCGGGGCCAGTGACCCGAAGGTGAAGGCCGAACCGGTCTGGGACCCGGTGACGCACCCGCGGTCCTGGCGCGCGGTCTGGGCGTACTCGACCAAACGCGCGGTCCGCGACGGCAAGACCCTCACCCTGCAGGAGAACAGGGCCCGCGCGGTCGTGGACGGCGAGAAGGCCACCAGGACGCCGAGGTTCGTCAAGACCAGCAACGGCGCCACCAGCCTGGACGAGAAGGCCCTGGCCCGCGCGCGCCGCCTGGTCGGACTGAAGGGCTACGTCGCGAACATCCCGAGCACCGGCATGGGTGCAGGCGAGGTCATCGAGAGCTACCACGACCTCTGGCGCGTCGAGCAGTCCTTCCGGATGTCCAAGACCGACCTACGTGCGCGGCCGATGTTCCACCACACCCGAGACGCGATCGAGGCTCACCTGACCATCGTGTTCGTGGCCCTGGCCGTCGCGCGTCACCTTCAAGAGGCCACCGGGCTGAGCATCCGCAAGATCGTCCACACACTCCGACCTCTGCAGCAGATCAGCGTCCGCATCGCCGGCCACGACCACATCGCCCACGACCCGCTCACCCCGCAGGCCGAACACATCCTTCACGCCCTCGGCATCGACCCGGGCTGACACACCCCGGTGGCACGAGTCGGGGCTGAGGCCGCCGAGGCCCGCCTGTGACCGGGTGCTCGTCCGGGCTCAGTGCCCGGCGAGCACCTGGGCCAGCAGGATCTTGTCGATCATGGCTGCGGGATAGACCAGGGCGTACCCGAGGGCGACCCGGTTGTCGAAGCCGGTGCGCTCGTTGGCGAAGGCCAGGACCGCCGGTTGGGTCTGGCTGCCCGCCAGGACCCCGGCCTTGCGCTCGGGACCGGAGGCGTGCAGTGCCCGCATCAGGAACAGCACCGCCAGTGCGACCATGCTGGTCACGACCAGGCCCAGCAGGGCGATCCGCCAGCCCAGGCTCGAGGTCACGGCAGCGCTGAAGGACCCGCCGGCGCGGGTCCCGGCGTAGGCCAGGAAGGCCAGCATGCCGAAGTTCGACAGGGCCGACGCCGCCGGGTGGGCCAGGGTGGTGACCAGTGGCCCCAGCCGGCCGACCCGGCCGAAGACCAAACCCATGATCAAGGTGCCACCGGCGGCGCCGATCTCGAAACCGCCACCGGGCAGCGGAAAATGGATGAGCCCGAGCAGCACGCCGACGGTCATGCCGACGGCGAACCCGATCGGGTTGATGTCGGACAGTCCGCGCTCGGAGTCGCCCAGGTAGCGCGAGACCTCCTTCATGCGCGCGGCGGCCACGATCACCCGCAACCGGTCGCCCGGCTGCAGCACCAGGTCGTCGGTGGCGACCATGTCGACGTCCCCCCGACGCACCCGGGTGACGGCGGCGCCGAACCTGCCCGGCAGGTCGATCTCGCCGACGGTGCGCCCCGCCAGTGAGCGCTGCGACAGCGTGATCCGCCGGAAGTCGAGGTCGTGGCGGTTGTCGACCAGGTCGTGGGAGGAGGGGTGCCCCAGCTCGCGTGCCACCCGGTGGACCAGGTCGCGCTTGCCGACCACGCTCACGAGGTCGTCGACCTCGAGGCGCTCGTCGTCCGCCGCAACGAGGATCGGGTTCGTCTCGCCGTGCTGCACCCGTGAGAACACCACGGCGTGGCCGTAGCGCAGCATGACGTCCTCGAGTCGGGGCCGGTCGGTGCGCTCCACCCGGACGGTCAGGTTGGTGAGCTGGGACGTCGGGCCCGTGGCCGAGTCCTTGCGGCGGCGCAGTGTCCAGGCGGTGGCCAGCAGCATGCCGACCACGCCCCACAGATAGCTGATCGAGTAGCCGACCGTGGTGGCGGCGGCGTCCCCGGACCGTTCGGTGGCGGCGGCCAGGGCAGGGGTGTTGGTGAGGGCGCCGGCGAAGGTGCCTGCCACGGTGGGGGAGGGCAGGCCGAGCTGATGGCCGAGCAGGCCGGTGACCAGGGCCGCGATGCCCAGGATGCCGGTCACCGTGAACATGGTGCGCCAGCCGCTGCGCAGCGCCCCGAAGAACGTGGGTCCCGAGATGATGCCGATCGTGTAGGTGAACAGCACCAGCCCCAGGGTGCCGACGGCTTCGGGGACGGCGAGCTTGAGTCCTTCGGCGGTGGCCAGCGAGGCGAGTCCGATGGCGACGAACAGGACGCCTGCCGGGCCGATCTGCACGTCGGCCACCGTGACCGAGCCGATGGCGGAGCCGGCTGCCAGGAGCAGGAAGAGCAGGACGAGGGGTTGGGTGGCAAGGTATTCGACGGCTGCGTGCACGTGGCTTCGGTGCTCCCTGTGACGACACGAGCGGGGTGTGCGCCGCTCGGGGTCCATCGTGGCAGCAGGCAGTCGGTCGGCAGCGAGCCGGAGGTCCCAGGGGCCCGGTCTGTCACGTGCTTCGACTCCCCCCTCCAGGAGTCGACGGCACGTGACAGACCATGGGCCAGGACGAAGGAACGCGGTCGGTCGCGATCCTCCAGGTCGAGCGTTGCTCACCCGGAAGGGGCATCGCCTGAGAAGGACTACCTAGTACGAGTGGACATTTCTGTGACTCTTTCGTGCTGAAACGGCAGGTGCTGTTGCAATCTGTGCCAAACATGTCACGCACCGTCCGGAACCGAGGCACGATCATCCCCGAAGGTTCCGACTTTGTGAGGGGGAGTCCTGGCCAGTTCCGTGCGACCGCTGCGGCCCCCCGTGGGGGCCCAGGTTGTGGGCCGGCGACACAACCGGGCGGTCCACTGGGCGGTCGACGGTGGCATGGTCGCCGCCACCGCCTCGCGAGTCCTCAAGGAGCTGGCCGAGGCCTTCGGCGGCGGCGACGTCGCCATCACTGTCCGCCGGCGTGACGAGGGCCCCCGCACCTGGGCGCTGGGGCCACGCGCGGTGCACGAGGTGCACCGCAGCGACGACGACGACGTCGAGATCGTCGTGCGTCGCAGTGCCCCGACACTCCCGGGTGCGAGTCCCGGCGCTGCGCTGCAGCGGCGCCTGGCCGAGCTGACGATCGCCCACAGCGTGGCCATGCTGCGGCATCGGTTGGTGGCGCAGCAGCTGCAGTTCGAGCGGCATCACGACCGGCTCACCGGGCTGCCGAACCGCAGCACCTTCCGGGCCAGGGTCGCCACCGAGATCGCCGAGGCCGATCTGAGCGGCGGTTGCGCCGTGGGCATCCTGGGTGTCAACGGCTTCCGCAGTGTGAACGTCGCGCTCGGCGACCGGGCCGGCGACGAGGTGATCGCCGAGATCGGGCGGCGGCTGCAGGTGGTCGCCGGTCCGGAAATCCTGGTGGGGCGTCTGGGTGGGGCGGAGTTCGCCTTCCTCGCGCCCGGCTGTCAGGACGAGGGGTCGGCGGGAGCGGTGGCCCGGCGGCTGCTGTCGGCGCTCGACGAACCGGTGGCTGTGGCCACCATGCAGGTGCGGATGCGGGGCTCGATGGGAGTGGCGCTGGCGCCGCGGGACGGGCGCGAGCTGCACACCGTTCTGCGCCACGCCGACCTGGCGATGTCGTCGGCCAAGCAGTACGGCGGGGGGCTGCAGTACCACACGCCGGACGGTGACCTCGCCGCGACCAGCCCGTCGTCCCTGGCCGCCGACCTGCGGCTGGCTCTGGCGCGCGGGCTGGTGGGGATCGCGGTGCAGCCGCTGGTCGACCTGACGACGGGGCAGGTCTGCTCGGCCGAGGCCTTGGCGCGATGGCGCCACCCGGTGCTGGGCTCGGTCGACCCCGAGAGCTTCGTGCTGGCGGCCGAGCGCTGCGGTCTGGTGGGCGAGCTGACGGCGGTGGTGCTCGACAAGGCGTTGGCCGCCTGCGCCGCCTGGCGGGCCGAAGGGTTGACGATCGGCATCGCCGTCAACCTCGTGGCCCGCACCCTGGCCGACCCGGCACTGCCCGCGACGGTCGCCGCGGCTTTGGACCGGCACGGGCTGGACGGGTCGGTGCTGACCCTCGAGCTGACCGAGAGCGGCGTGATCGACAGCCACGAGAACGTGCTCGGGGTGCTCGACGGGCTCAGCCGGATGGGGGTGCAACTCGCCGTCGACGACTTCGGCACCGGGTACGCCTCGATGACCTACCTGTCGTGGCTGTCGCCGGACCGACTGAAGATCGACAAGTCGTTCGTCTCGCGGATGCACGTCGACGAGCGGAACGAGGCGATCGTTCGCGCCATGGTCGACCTGGCGGCCCGGCTGGGCATCGCCGTGGTCGCCGAGGGCGTCAGTGAGCCGGCGGTGGTCGAGGCCCTCGTGGCCATGGGGTGCCGGGTGGGTCAGGGGTATCTGTTCGCCGAGCCGATGAGCCCCGAAGAGCTGCCCGCCTGGGTGCGGCGGCGCGCCCTCGCCCAGTCCGCACCGGTCGCCGCCGCGTCCTGAGGGGCCTTCGGTCGGGCCGACGTCGGCTGTGCCGACGGCTCAGTCGGGCCGACGTCGGCTGTGCCGACGGCTCAGTCGGGCCGACGTCGGCTGTGCCGACGGGCCTTGGCGCGGTTGCCGCAGACCGCCATCGAGCACCATCGGCGCCGGTGCCGAGGGTCGAGGAAGACCCAGCCGCAGCCGGGTCCGGCGCATTCGCCGACGTCTGCGACCGTCGGCGACGTGAGGAGGGCCTCGACCGCGAGCCCGGCCGCCAGGGCCACGGCCGCCCCGGCGGTGGCCTGCGTCGCTGCGGCGTCGGTGGCTGCCGCCTCGCTCGTGAGGCGGGCATCAGCCGGGCCGGCTCGCCAGCGTGCTGGACGGGGGCCGTCCGGCACCAGCACGGCCCCGGCCCGGGCGGCGAGCATCACCGCGGTCAGGCGCGTGAACAGCCCGGGGTCGCGACTGCCTGTCAGGATCGGGTGGGCGAGCTCGCGCAGTCGCAGCACGAGCGCGAGGTCGATCGGGTCCTGGGTGTGCCGGGGCGCGGGCGCGCTCGTGGGTGCGGGAGGAGGCAGGGGGCCGGTCAGCAGGCCGTTGTCGAGGCCCCAGGCCAGCAGGGCGCGGTGGTCGACCAGATACTCGCGGGGGTTCTCGGTGCCCCAGCCGGCTCGGGTGTTGCACAGCTCGAGGGCGAGGTGACCGGCCACCCGGTCGGGCACGACGACACCGTCGCACAGGTGCGACGTCATGGCCACCTCCCGACTAACCGGCACCTGGTACTTTACCGGTTAGTCGATCGGAGGTCGACCGATCGGCCGAGGATCAGGGCCAGACTCGTCGACAGTGGGCACGTGGTGCTGGAGGTGGCATGGGTCCGTCATTGCTCTGGGCCCGGCTGCGTCATGCGCCCGGCCGTCGACTGGTCGCCGTCCTGACCCTGGCGCTGGCCACTGCGGTCCCCGTGCTGGTCACGGCGGTCTCGTCGGTCACCGCCGGGGCGGCGCTGGCCACCGCACTCTCGGCCCTGCCCCCCGGCGAGCGCAGCGTGACCGTCAGCTACAACGGCATCGCCGACCCCGCCACCGCCTCCCGCTACGACGCAGCGGTGACCCGCAACCTGCCTCGGATCGCCGCGACGCCGATCCGGCGACAGGTGATCTTCAGGCAGACCACGGACGGTCACGGCGGTGCCCTGGTCTTCGCGGGCACCGACGACCTGGCCGGCGGGGTCCGGCTGCTGGCGGGAAGGCTGCCCACTTCGTGCCTGCCGCAGCGCTGCGAGGTGCTGCACCTGCTCGACCCCCAACCTGACGGTACGACGTCGGCGCCGGTGACCCCGCCGTCCGGGCTCGGGCTGGTCGTGGTGGGTCAGGCCCGGCGGGTCGACCCGCTGCTGCTCACGGCGACGTTCGCGCCCGAGCCGGGGGTGCCGGTGCTGCTGGCGGACGGGGTGCGAGCGGCGTCGGCCCTGGCCTCGTTGTCGGGCTTCGGGCGCTCGCTCGGTTGGGTGGCTCCCCTGAACGCGGACCGGGTGCGGGCCCTGGGCGCCCAGGCCTGGGTGGGCGAAGGTGCCTCGGTGGCCCGCGATCTCAGCGACACCGGCGAGATGCTCGTGGTGACCGCACCCGAGGACGCGGTGCGGGACGCCGACCTGCGGGCCCGGGCCTCGGCGGGGCGCTTCGCCCTGCTCGGGGGCAGCGCCGCGGTCCTGCTGCTGGGGTCCGCGGTCGTGGCCGGCACGGCCCTGCGGCGCGACCGCGAGCTGTTCGACGGCGCGGTCCGACGGCGCGGTGCCGGGCCGGGGCTGCGTGCCGTGCTGGTGGCCGGCGAAGTGGTGGCCACCGCCGTCGTCGGAGGGCTGGTGGGGGTGGCCCTGGCGGTGCCCGGTATCGCCGCACTGGCGGGCCGGGTGGGGGTGCCGGCCGGCGCGACCGTCATGGAGTCTCTCACCGGGTCGGCGCTCGCGGTGGCCCTCACCGTGGTCGCGGGCTCGGTGGTGCTGGCCCTGACCCTGAGTCTGGCGCCCGGGACCACAGGGGCCCGGGCGGCGTGGCGGATCACCGACCTGCTGCTGGGGTTCTGCCTGGTCACCGGGGCCCTGGTGCTCGCCCGGGGCGGCACCTCGGCGGCAGCCGTCACCGCCGGTGACCCCTTGCTGCTGGTGCTGCCGGCCCTGGCGCTGGCGGCAGTGGCGCTGGTGACGGCCCGGCTGTGGCCCCCGCTGGTGGGGCTGCTCGAGCGCGGGTTGGCGGGGCTCGCGCCCGGGCGGGCGGTGTCGCTGCGGCTGGGACTGACCTCGGCCGGTGGCCGGCCGTTGCGCCCGGTCGCCACTGCTGGGCTGCTGGCCGCGGCCGTGGCCATCACCGGTTTCGCCACCGCCTACCGCACCACCCTCGACCGCGGCGCCGCCGACGCGGCCGCCTACGCCTCACCCTTCGACGTCCGGCTCACGCCAGGCACCTCGTCGCTGCGGCCGCAGGACGCACTGGCGCCGGCCGACCTGAGCGCCGCGGTCGGTGCCGGTGGTGCGGTGGCCCCCGTGGTGCGCGCTGTGGCCTCGGTGGCGGTGACGGCCAGGACCGCTGAGCCGGTGCAACTGCTGGGGCTGGACCCGGGCCTGCTCCAACGGGTCTCGCGGTGGTCGGCGGTCACCGGTTCGTCGCAGTCGCCCGCCGGGCTGGCCGCGGCGATCACGGTGCCGGCTCCGGCCGCCGGGGTCGCGCTGCCGGCAGGGCGCCGGCTGCGCATCGAGACCCCGGGAACCCCGGTGTCCCTGGTGGCCGATGCACACCTGCGCAGCAACGACGACCGCGAGCGCACGGTGGCCCTGGTCGTCGACGCCGGCATCGCCGCGGGCCCGGTCGGTTCGCCGGCCGCCGATGCCGCGGCGGCGCTGGACGGCGAGCTGCCGCAGCTGCAGCACAGCCACCGGGGAGCCGGTGAGCTGGCACCTGGTGGGTATCAGCCTGCGGCAGCCGGCCGACGCCGCCGACCGGCGCCAGCACAACCTGGGTGAGGGTCAGGTGGGCAGGGCCGGGCCGGGTGTGGGGATCGTCTGGGCAGGGTCAGCGTGGACGGCGTCCTGCTGCCGGACTGCTGGACCGGTTGGGCCGCGGTCGGGACGCCCGCCGGCAGTGCTGACGGTGCGCAGCGGGGTGCGGGCCGAGCTGGCGGCCACCCTGCTCGACGGCACCGTTGCGCTGTCTGCCCGGCCCCTGGGCTGGGCAGCGACCAGGAGCTTCCGGTGATCACCGACCCGGTGACCGCCCGTGCCGGCCCCTCCTTGGTCCTTGCCTGGGACACCCGGCCGGTGCGGCTGCGAGTGGTCGGGGTGCTCGACCGGTTCCCGGTGACCCAGGGCCGGTTCGTGGTGGCTGACCGGCAGGCGCTGGCGCGGTTGGCCGACCTCAGCAACCCCGGCACCGGGCAGGGGTTGGAGGTCTGGCTGGATGCCGGGCCCGGGCAGGCCGCTCATCTGACCGCCGCTGTGCACGGTGGCGGCTTCACGGGGCTGACCGTGACCCGGCAACGTGCCGTGCTGACCGGGTTGCGTGCCGACCCGGTGGCCCGGGGCGCCCAGGGGCTGCTGCTCGGCGGGGCGCTGCTGGTGCTGCTGGTGGCGCTGCTGTCGCTGGTGCTGCTGGTGATGGCCGACCGTCGGGACGAGGCCGCCTCGATGTCGGCCTGGGAGGCGGACGGGGTGAGTCCGGCGACCCTGCGGGCAGCGCTGTGGTGGCGGGCGGTGGCGGTGGTGGTGCCGGCGGTGCCGGTCGGGGTGTTGGCAGGGTGGGGATTGTCGCGGCTGACGGCGGCGGTGGCGGCCGTCACCGGCACCGGCACCGCCGCCGTCCCGCCACTGGCCACCGGGGTGGGGGTCCGCTGGGGGCTGGCCGTGACGGTGCTGGTCCTGGCGGCGGGGCTGGCGGTGGCGGCGGTCGTGGCCTCACGGGCCTGGCGCGAGCCGTTTCCGCCCCGGCAGAACGACTTCGGTGGGCTGCGATGACCCCGGATGCCGGTCCGCCCGGCAGCGGCCTCTCGCCGGGCGGCACCTCAGGTGCAGGTGAGCCGGTGGTCACGGTGCAGGACGCCTTCTGCCTGCACCCGGTGGCAGGTGGTGCGGTGGCCGCGCTGCGAGGCCTGACCCTGACGGTCGCCGCCGGTGAGCGGGTCGTGGTGCAGGGACCCAACGGTTCGGGCAAGACCACGCTGCTGCGGGTGCTGGCCGGTGAGCAGGCACTCTCGGCCGGCCAGGCCCAGGTGGCGGGCTTCGAGGTGGGTTCGCGGGTCGTGAGCGGCCGCCAGGCGTGGCGCCGGGCGGCTGCTCGGGCGGCCTGGCGGGTACGGCGGTTGGGCTGGGTCGACCAGCAGCCGGGGCGCACGCTGCGCCCCGAGCTCGACGTCATGGGCAACGTGTGCCTGCAGTCCCGACTTGCGGGGGTCGCGGCGCCGGTGGCCGAGGCGGCCGCGATCGAGATGCTCACGGCGCTGGGCGTCGAGGCACTGGTGCATCGCGACGTGACCACCCTGTCAGGTGGTGAGGCGCAGCGGGTCGCCGTGGCGGCCGCGTTGGCGCATCGGCCGCAGCTGGTGCTGGCCGACGAGCCGACCGGTGAGCTGGACGCCGAGGCCGCGCTCGCGGTCTACGACGCCCTGACCGACCTGTGTCGGCTGGTGGGGGCCTCGCTGGTGCTGGTGAGCCACGACCGGCGCGCCGAGCGGGTCGCCGACCGGGCGCTGCGGATCAGGGACGGGCGCCTGAGCGAGACCTGGACGACGTCGACCGGCGCCCCCACGGCCGGCTCGGAGCGGCTGGTGGTCGACGACCGGGGCTGGCTTCGGCTGCCGGAGGCTCTGCGGATCGCAGCAGGCGCCACGTCGGAGGTGACTGCCTGCCTGGTCGGCGGCGATGTGGTGCTCACAGGTTCCGGTCCCGTTGCCCTGCCATCGTCCGACGGGATGGATGTCGGTGTCGATGTCATTGCACCGCAACCAGACTCAGGCGACTCCCCGGGCGCGGGTCCGGCGCAGGCGCCGTTGGTCGAGCTGCGTGACGTCGTGCTGGCTCCGGCCGGCGTCACCCTGGCGTCGGGGGTGGGGCTCACCCTTCGTGCCGGCCGGCTGCTGGTGGTGCGGGGACCGTCGGGCAGCGGCAAGACGTCGCTGCTACGGGTGCTGCTGGGCCTCGAGCGTCCGGCCGCCGGGGCGGTCTCGATGGTCGGTGTCGACCTCGCCGGGCTCGACCGTGGAGGGCTGGCCGACCTGCGGCGCCGGGTCTGCGCCGTGAGTGGCCAGCAGACCCATCTGGCCGAGACCCTCGACGCTGCAGGCAATCTCGCGCTGGCCCGCGCGGTGCGAGGGCTGTCGCCCGAGGTGAGCCTGGTCGAGGAGCTGCTGCACCGGCTGGGCCTGGCGGCGGCCGTGGGTCGACCGGTTCGGGTGCTGTCGGGGGGTGAACGGCAACGGGTCGCACTGGGCCGGGTCATGGTGGTGCGCCCGCGGCTGGCGGTGCTCGACGAGCCGACGTCCCAGCTCGACGAGGCCGGCGCCGAGTCGATCACCGCGGTGCTGCGCCGGGTGGCCGACGACGGGGTCGCGGTGGTGGTCGCCAGCCACGACCCGGCCGTGCTCGCGGCCGCCGACGAGGTGCTCGACCTGGCGCCGCGCTAGCGAGGTGTGGCCAGTGCTGCTGCCCCGCGCTCGGCGCGGCCACCCGCCCGACGAGCCCACTGCGAGTCGAGCAGCTCGTGCGCGGCCGCGGCCAGATCTCCCTGCGTCAGGGCGGTTCTCAGCTTCGTGAACTCCCGCAGCCGGGTGCGCCCGGTCTCGTAGGCCAGTTCGGTCAGGACCTGTTGCTGGGCGGCCGACAGTCTCGTCGAAGGTGGGGAACACCGCCCGGGCGTCCCCGCGAGCCTCGTGCCAGGCCGAGAGCATTCCGGTCGAGACGGGGGTGGTCGAGGGCCGGGTGGTCGAGGAGTCGGTCCCTTCGTCGGTCGCCATGGTGCGCAGTCGTGCGGGCAGTGCTCCCAACGCGCCCGGGTCGACCCGCAGGTCGGTGAAGGCCGTCAGCCTGGCGCTGCTGTTCTCCCACACCAGGTAGCTGAGGAACCCTGCCGAAGCGATCTTCGCGGCGGTGTCACCGATGGCGTACCACCGGGTGGCGATGAACCGCAGCAGCGCGAGGCCGGCCAGCGGGTAGCTCACGGTCAGGGCGATGGCCGCCAGGGCGGCCGATGTCAGGGCGATGGCACCGGCGATGATGAAGCGGGCGGCGTCCTCGAGGGCCTGTGCGTTCGCGAGCAGGCCGTCGTGCAGCTCCTGCAGCGAGTGGCGCAGCTCGGTGAGCGCTGTCTGCACCTCGGTCATGAACGTCACCAAGCCGTCCTTGGCATGCCCCTGCCACGACGTGCAGCAGGAACATCTCCTCGTGCAGCCTGCCCTGCAGCAGCTCGATTTGCTTGATCTCCTCGTGGATCACCTCGGCGGCCGCGATCAGGTTCTCGGGGTGACCGGTGACAGTCCTGACGAGTTCGGCCGGGGTCGGGCACGACAGGAGGCTGAGCACCTGACGCACCGGTACGGCGACCCACTGCTCGGCTGCGCTGGCCCAGTCGGTGCCCGTCGGGCTCGATCCGGACGACCCTGCGGGCCGGTCCCAGGTGCCGGTCGCGCCGCTCACGGCGTGCTGCTGGGACGGTGCAGCCTGCCGCTGACCTGGCGCAGTCCGTCCGCGCCGCGCTGGTCCTGGGCGCTCACGTGCCGGGGGACCTCGTGCTGCAGCAACGACGCCAGGTCGTGCAGCACCTGCGCGCCGGTACGGTGGTGGTCGATCACCTGGACCAGGGCCTGCTGGTACGAGGCGGCCACTTCGGTGGAGCGGCGGTAGCTCCCGAAGTCGCTGGGGTCCAGTGCGGCGGCACCCAGCCGGTCCGCCACGCGGGCAAGTCGCTGGTGCTCGTCGGTGACCGCCTCGCCGAACCGACGGACCGCCTCGGGGACGACGCTGAATCTCATGACACCAGGGACTCACCCGGTGGTGAGATGTGGGCCGCTGCCAGGTGAACGCCGACCGGCGCTGCGGTCGAACGCTCGGTGATGGCCGGGTGCTGCGTGGGTGAATGTGCCGGGCCCCGTCGGCAGAACGACCGCCCCAGCAGCTGACCAGGGTGAGCGTCAGGGCTGCCCGAGCTCGACGACCACGGGGGCGTGGTCGCTGGCGCCCTTGCCCTTGCGCTCCTCGCGGTCGATCGCGGCGCCGGCCACCCGGCGGGCCAGCGCCGGCGAGGCCGAGGACGAAGTCGATCCGCATGCCCTCGCTGCGCGGGAACCGCAGCTGGGTGTAGTCCCAGTAGGTGTAGACCCCGGGCCCGGGGTGTGAACGGCCGCACCACGTCGGCGAAGCCCGCGCCTCGACCTCGGCCGGAACGCGGCCCGCTCGCCGGGCGAGACGTGCGGTGCTGCTGCGCGAAGACAGCCATGTCCCAGACGTCGTCGTCCAGCGGCGCGATGTTCCAGTCGCCGACCAGGGCGACCTGGGCGTCCGGGTCGGCCGCCAGCCAGCCCTGGCCGGCGGCCCGCAAGCCGGCCAGCCACGTCCAGCTTGTAGTCGCAGGTGCGGGTCCTCCAGGCTGCGCCCGTTCGGCACGTACAGGCTCCAGACCCGCACCGCCACCGCAGGTCGCCGCCGAGCGCCGCGGGCCTCCGGCGCCGGCGGGCTCGCCCCACGGCGGCATGCCCGGGGAACCCGACCTCGACGTCGGCCAGCCCGACCCGCGACGCGATCGCGACCCCGTTCCACTGGTTGAGGCCCGTGGTGCGCCACCTCGTAGCCGGCGGCCTCGAAGACCAGCGAGCGGGAACTGGTCCTCCCGGCACTTGGTCTCCTGCAGGGCCAGGACGTCGACGTCGCTGCGTTCGAGCCAGGCGACCACCCGGTCGACCCGGCTGCGGATCGAGTTCACGTTCCAGGTCGCCAGGCGCACCCTGGCTACGGTAGTACGGACGGTATGGCTGTTGAGTCGCACCAGGTCGAGCCCGCGCCCCACGCCGTCTGACCAGCCGCCCGCTCGCCCTGGTGACCGGAGCCACCGCCGGGATCGGCAGGGCGTTCGCCAACGCCCTGGCCGCCCGCGGTTACGACCTGGTGCTGGTGGCACGGGACGGCGAGCGGCTCGGGGCCGTGGCGGAGTGGCTGAAGACCGACCACGGGGCCGCTACCGAGGTCATGGTCGCCGACCTGTGCCGACCCCGAGGCGACGGCACGGGTGGCCGACCGGCTGCGGGACGGCGCCCGACCGGTGGAGCTGCTGGTCAACAACGCCGGGTTCGCGACGCCGAAGTCGTTCGCCGACAGCGACCTCGCCGAGCAGCAGGCCCAGCTCGACGTGCTGGTGCGGGCGGTGCTGGTGCTCAGCCACGCCGCCGTCCCGGCGATGGTGACCCGGGGTCACGGCGCGATCATCACCGTGTCGTCGGTGGCGGGCTTCCTCTACGGCGGCACGTACTCGGCGGCGAAGGCGTGGGCGACCACCTTCAGCCTGTCGCTGGCGACCGAGCTGGCCGGCACCGGGGTGCGGGTGCTGGCGTTGTGCCCGGGTTTCGTGCGCACCGAGTTCCACCAGCGGATGGGCCTGAAGCAGGAAGGGCCGGACTGGGCGTGGCTGGACGCCGACCGGCTGGTCGCCGACTGCCTGACCGACCTGGACGCCGGACGCGCGCTCAGCATCCCGAGCCGGCGCTACCGGGCGCTGACCGTGGTGGCGCGGCACGTGCCGGTGCGGGTGGTGCAGCGGATGGGCCGGATCCGGATGCGGATGCGCGCCAGGGCCGCCCGCTAGGGTTCGGGCGTGAGCGCCCAGTCATCTCCACCCCGCCGAACCCCCTCGAGGCAGTCCTGCACGAAGGCCTTCACGCCGACCTGCATGCAGGGCTGGACGCCGACCGGGCCCGGCTGCGACAGCTGATCGCCGAGATCGCCGTCGTCCACGGCACGGTCACCCTGTCGAGCGGACGCGAGGCGGACCACTACGTCGACCTGCGCCGGATCACCCTGCACGCCGAGGCGGCCCCGCTGGTGGGGCGGGTCATGCTCGCGCTGACGGCGGACTGGCACCCGGCAGCCGTCGGTGGCCTGACCCTGGGTGCCGACCCGGTGGCCACCGCGATGCTGCACGCGGCCGCCGGCATGGGGCAACGGCTCGATGCGTTCGTGGTGCGCAAGGAGGGCAAGGCGCACGGCCTGCAGCGTCGCATCGAGGGTCCCGACGTCCAGGGTCGACGCGTCGTGGCCGTCGAGGACACCTCGACCACGGGCGGCTCGGTGCTGACGGCGGTCGAGGCCTTGCGCCAGGCGCGGGCCGACCTGGTGGGTGTCGCCGTCATCGTCGACCGGGGCACCGGCGCCCGGGAGGCCGTCGAGGCGGCCGGGCTGCCCTACCGGTACGCCTTCACCCTGGCCGACCTGGGCCTGTGAGAGCGACCATGTGAGAGAGCGACCATCTGAGGGCGACCAGGGCATCTGAGAGGCCGCGGCCAGCAGGACCGGGAGGCGCCACGTGACACCGCTGTGGCGCAGCGCTGACCTGCGGCTGGTCGGTGGCGCTCGTGCGGTCTCGGTGCTCGGAGACGAGGTCGCCCTGGTGGCGCTCCTCATGCGCACCCACGACTTCGGGCTCGGGCCGTTCGCGATCACCGGGCTGCTGATCGCCTTCGCGGTGCCCACCGTGGCCCTGGCGGGGATCGCCGGGCGGTTGGTCGACCGCTACGACAGTCGGTGGCTGACGGTGCTGTCCTCGCTCTGGCAGGCGCTGATGTGCCTGGCGCTGGCGGTGGCCCCGCACCAGGGCTGGTTCGGGGCTGCCGTCACCTACGCCCTCGTGGTGCTGCTGCAGGTGGGCAACGCCGTGGCGCTGCCCACCTGGCAGGCGTTGGTGCCCGAGATCGTCGGTGAGCGGCAGCTGGCCAAGGCCATGGGCGACCTGCAGGCCCTGACGACCGTCGCTGCGGTGGCCGGCCCGGCGGTGGCCGGCCTGCTGGTGGGCGGGCCCGGCTTCACCTGGGCCATGATCGTCGACGCGGCGACCTTCGGCGTCCTGGCGGTGGCGGGGGCGGCGGTGCAGGCCCGGCGCCGCGGCCCGGGCCACCTGCCGGCCGGCCCGCACGACGTACCCCTCGCCCGGCCGGCAGGGGGACTGGCACTGCTGCGGGCAGACCGGCTGATGTGGCCCCTGGTGACCGGTCTGCTGGCGCTGATCGTGGTCGCCGAGGGCAGCAACGTCGCCGAGGTCTTCCTGGTCCGGGACACCCTGCAGGCCTCGGCCACGGCGTTCGGCTACCTGCAGGCGGTGCTGGCCGTGGGCCTGTTCGCGGGTTCGCTGCTGGCCGGACGACTGGACGGCGAGGTGGCCCGGCTGCGGTCGGTGCTGCTGGCCCTGGCCGGGCTGTCACTGGCCCTGTTGGGCGGCTCGCGCGCACCGTCAGTGCTGGTGCTGGGAGTGTGCTGGCTGGCCATGGGGATCGGTATGGCAATCGTGAACGCCGGCGTCCAGACCCTGCTGATGCAGCGCACACCCTCGGACCAGCGAGGGCGGGCGGTCGCCGCGTTCATGGGTCTGGCCCGGGCCGGGTCGGTCGTGGCGCTCGGGCTCGGCGGCCTGTCGACGACCCTGCTGTCGCCCCGCGAGGTGTTCGCCCTCGGGGGTGCGGCGGCTCTGGTTGCCGCCGGGGTCACTGCCGCGCGGACGGCGCGCTTCTGGCGCGCTCCCGCAGCACCTCGATGACGACCGGGAGCACCGAGACGGCGACGATCACCAGCAGGATCGAGCTCGATGTTGTGCTTGTACGAGTCGAACTTTCCCAGCCAGCACCCGAGCAGGGTGACCCCGGTGGCCCAGAGCACGGCCCCGACACCGCTGTAGGTGAGGTAGCGGGGGCGTCCATCCGGCCCACGCCGGCCATGACGGTGATGAACGTGCGCACGATCGGCACGAACCGGGCCAGCACGATGGCCGCGGTTGCCGTAGCGGTCGAAGAACGCGTGGGTCTTGTCGACGTACTCGCGCTCGAAAGCCGTGAGTCCGGCGCGCTGGAAGAGCGGCCGGCCCGCTGCCGGCCGATCTCGTAGCCCGACAGGTTGCCGAGCGAAGGCGGCGACGGTCAGCACCACGCAGACGAGCCACAGCGGCTGCTCGATGACGCCGGTGGTGACCAGCAGGCCCGACGGTGAACAGCAGCGAGTCGCCGGGCAGGAAGAACCCGAGCAGCAGCCCGCACTCGGCGAACACGATGGCGAGCGGCCCCCCACAGGGCGTAGCCGCCGAAGGAGTCGAGCAGGACTGGGGGTCCAGCCAGCGAGCGGCCGAGGGCAATGGCGGTCATCAGCACGGGTCAGCGTACGGTCGCTGCGGGTGGAACCGGACGTACTGACCGGCTCGTCAGGTCGGCCTCAGCGACGTCCAGCCCTGCGGCGAGCCGCTCGAGCTACGCACGGCACACGACCTGGTCGTCGGGGTCGGGCCGTGGTCGGGCCCGTGGCCGGACGACCCGCGCTCGACCCCGACCTGCTGGCGCGACGGCGACCGCCGCAACGTCGTCGACCGCTACCGCTACTGGCGCGTCGAGGCGATCGTCGCCGACCTCGACACCCGCCGCCACCCGTTCCACGTCGCGATCGAGAACTGGCAGCACGACTTCAACATCGGCTCGGTCGTCCGCACCGCCAACGCGTTCCTCGCGGCCGGGGTGCACATCGTCGGCCGGCGCCGCTGGAACCGTCGCGGCGCGATGGTCACCGACCGCTACCAGCACGTGCGGCACCACGCCGACGTCGACGACCTCGCCGGCGTGGGCCGCCGCCGAGCGGCTGCCGCTGATCGGCGATCGACAACCTGCCCGGCTCGGTGCCGCTCGAGACGGCCGACCTGCCGCAGGCGTGCGTGCTCGCTGTTCGGCCAGGAGGGCCCGGGGCTCTCGCGAGCCGGCGCGCGCGGCCTGCGACGCAGGTGCTCTCGATCGCCCAGTTCGGCTCGACCCGCTCGATCAACGCCGCGGCGGCTGCGGCGATCGCCATGCACACCTGGGTCCGCCAGCACGCCGTCCCGCCACCCCCGTCGTCATGATCGGCGGTTCCGCCGGGTCTCCCTCACGGATCGTGGGGGAATGCCCGCGGAACCGCCGATCGCCGCGGGCGGCGGTCCGCGGAACCGCCGATCACCGCGGGCGGCGGGGACGTTCGGCCCGGCTCGTCACAGCAGGGGGCGGGTTCGTCCTCCTGGGGGTGCCGTTCACGGGTCCTACGGGTCTGCGGAGGTTGGGTGGGGACCGGCTGACATGGTTGGATCGGAGGCGGAACCCGTGCTGCAACGCCGCGGCGCGGTTGTCGTGAAACAGCAGCCGGTCCCACCGGTTCGGGTCGGGGCCAGGAGCACGGACACGAGGAGTTCTCATGCCCATCGCCACCCCCGAGGTCTACGCCGAGATGCTCGACCGCGCCAAGGAGCGCGCTTCGCCTACCCGGCGATCAACGTGCACGTCCTCGCAGACGCTCAACGCCGCGCTGCAGGGCTTCGCCGAGGCCGGCAGCGACGGCATCATCCAGGTCTCGACCGGCGGCGCGGAGTTCCTCTCCGGCCCGACGGTCAAGGACATGGTCACCGGCGCGGTCGCGCTGGCCGAGTTCGCCCACGTGGTCGCCGAGAAGTACCCGATCACCTCGCGCTGCACACCGACCACTGCCCCAAGGACAAGCTGGACGGCTACGTCCGCCCGCTGCTCGCGATCTCGCAGGAGCGGGTGGCACGAGCGGCGAGAAGCCGCTGTTCCAGTCGCACATGTGGGACGGCTCGGCCGTGCCGCTCGACGAGAACCTGGACGATCGCCGCAGGAGCTGCTCGACGCTGGCGCGCCGCGGCCAAGATCATCCTGGAGATCGAGATCGGCGTGGTCGGCGGCGAGGAGGACGGCGTCGTCGGCGAGATCAACGAGAAGCTCTACACCACGCCCGAGGACTGCGATGACCACCGTCGAGGCGCTCGGGCTCGGGCGAGCAGCGGCCGCTACATGCTCGCCGCGACCTTCGGCAACGTGCACGGCGTGTACAAGCCGGGCAACGTCAAGCTGCGCCCCGACGATCCTCAAGGAGGTCCAGGAGGCGGTCGGCGCCAAGTTCGGCCGAGGAGCAAGCCGTTCGACCTGGTCTTCCACGGCGGCTCGGGCTCGCTGCCGTAGGAGATCCGGGAGGCGCTCGACTACGGCGTGGTCAAGATGAACGTCGACACCGACACCCAGTACGCGTTCACCCGGCCGATCGCCGGCCACATGTTCACGCAACTACGACGGCGTGCTCAAGATCGACGGCGAGGTCGGCAACAAGAAGGCCTACGACCCGCGTGCCTGGGGCAAGGCGGCCGAGGCCGGCATGGCCGAGCGGGTCGTCGAGGCCTGCGAGGACCTGCGCTCGGCGGGTACCGCGATCGGCTGATCCCCGTCCCGGGTTTCGGGAAGCCTCGCCTGCGCTTCGGGGCGGGGTGCTCGGCGACTGCTCCGCACGTCGCTGCCGCACCCCGCCCCTTCGCTCGTCCGGTCAGGCGGCGACGAGGTCAGGCGGCGACGAGGTCAGGCGGCGACGAGGTCAGGCGGGCTCGAGGGGGCTCGGGACGGCGGTCAGTGCCGGGGCCCGGACCGGGTCGCCGGCGATGATCGCCGAGGTGAGCGGGATCGACAGCTGGTCGCGCTGGTCGGGCAGGATCACCCCTCAGCTGGTCGACCGCCGTCCGCTTCGCAGGGGTGGTGCCGCGGGTTCGACCAGTACCGCAGCACCACGACCTCACGCTGGCGGGGTGCCAGGGCGGTCAACGCCACGAGCACCTCGCGGTGCTCCTCGGCCAGCAGGCGGCGGCGTCGTCGGCGCCCGGTTCGTAGCCCTCGGCCGGTGGCACGTAGGCCCGCGCCGTCCGGCGCCGGCGCAACGTCGACCGGGCGTTGTTGAGCACGCTGACCCGCAGGTAGCCCACGGCGGCGTGGTGGTCGCGCAGGTGGGACCAGCGGGTGTGGAGTGAGGCGAACGCATCCTGGACGACGTCCTCGGCGCTGGCCCGGTCGTCGACCAGCAGCACGGCCAGGCGCACCATGGCCAGCCGATGGGTGAGGTACAGCTGCTCGAACGTGGGTGGCCCATCCTCGGGCACGGCGCGGCTCCTCACGGTGCGCCGGCCCCGGCGGTGGTCGAGCAGCGTGAACGCCATGACGCCCTCCTCGTCAGGCAGGACGTCTGACACCCTGCGGGGTTGCCTGACGGCATGATGAACACGTGCACACCCACCAGAACCTCCTCGGCGGACCCCCGCCGACCCTCCTGCCCGACGACTCGGTGGCGCGGGACGCCCTGGCCGCCGGGGCCGATCCCGCCGCCGTCGCGGCAGGTCACCCCGCCCTGAGCCTGCCATGGGCGGTGCTCGCCGAGCTGGCCCTTGCCGGGCACGGGTCGTCGGCCGCCCACGGTTCCTCGGCCCTCGACAGGTCGGACGCCGGCGCGACGGGTGATGCGGTGCGGGCCTACGCCTACGCCCGGGTCGGGTACCACCGCGGGCTCGACGCCCTGCGGGGGGCGGGTTGGAAGGGCCACGGCCCGGTGCCCTGGTCGCACGGCCCCAACCAGGGCTTCCTGCGCGCGCTCGCGCGCCCTCGGCCGGGCGGCAGCGGCGATCGGCGAGAGCGCCGAGCACCAGCGTTGCACCACGTTCCTGGTCGACTGCGACCGCGGCCGCCGCCGAGCTGGGGGGCTGAGGTGCCGGCAGTCGTCATCGTCGGGGCCCAATGGGGCGACGAGGGCAAGGGCAAGGCGACCGACGCGCTCGGGTCACGGGTCGATTGGTCGTCAAGTTCAACGGCGGCAACAACGCCGGGCACACCGTCGTGGTGGGCGGTGAGAAGTACGCGCTGCACCTGCTGCCGTCCGGCATCCTGACCCCCGGCGTGGTGCCGGTGATCGGCAACGGCGTCGTGATCGACCTCGGCGTGCTGTTCGGCGAGATCGAGGCCCTCACCCAGCGGGGCGTCGACTGCTCCGCTGCTGGTCTCGGCCAACGCCCACGTGATCGCCTCGTACAACCGCACCCTCGACAAGGTGACCGAACGGTTCCTGGGCAGCCGCCGGATCGGCACCACCGGGCGCGGCATCGGCCCCACCTACGCCGACAAGATGAACCGGGTCGGCATCAGGGTGCAGGACCTGTTCGACGAGAACATCCTGCGGCAGAAGGTCGAGGGCGCGCTCTACCAGAAGAACCAGCTGCTGGTGAAGGTCTACAACCGGCGCGCGGTCGGGTCGAGGACGTCGTCGCCGAGCTGCTCGCCTACACCGAGCGGCTGCGGCCGATGGTCGCCGACACCGCGCTGCTGCTCGATGCGGCCCTGGACGACGGCGGGACGGTGCTCTTCGAGGCCGGCCAGGCCACCCGCTCGACGTCGACCACGGCAACTACCCGTTCGTGACGTCGTCCAACGCCACCTCGGGCGGCGCCTGCACCGGCAGCGGGGTCGCCGCCGACCCGGATCGACCGAGTCGTCGGCGGTCGCCAAGGCGTACGCGACCCGGGTCGGCGAGGGCCCGTTCCCCACCGAGCTGCTCGATGCGGACGGCGAGTGCGGGGAACAGCTCCACACGGCCATGGCGATGATCGCCGAGGAAGGTCGTGGCGTCTTTGCTCTACATCGCCCAAGAGGGTCGCGGCATCGGCTTACTCAACAAGCTGAAGGCCTACGAGCTGCAAGACAACGGTCGCAACACCGTCGAGGCAAACCTCGAGCTCGGCTTCCCGGCCGATCTCGCGACTACGGCATCGGTGCGCAGATCCTCGTCAATCTGGGCCTCTCCACGATCCGCCAGCTCACGAACAACCCTCGCAAAATCGCCGGGCTCGAAGGGTTACGGGCTCAAGGTCGTGGGGCGCGTTCCCATCGAAGTGCCTCCCGGCAGTGAGAACGCCCGGTACCTCCAGACCAAGCGCGACAAGCTGGGCCACAAGCTGCACCACCAGGACCTGCGGTTCGAAATGGACGACGCCGGGGAGCTCGGCGGCAGGCCGATGGCACGTAGCGAACCCGCTCCACCGGCCATCCCGCTGCGGGATGCGTCGGTGCGTGTCGCAATTGCGGTTGCCGGCTTTCACCGCGACATTGCCGATCGCCTCCTGGCCGGGGCCCGGGAGCGGTTGGCCGAGTCGGGCCTTCCGGCTGACCAGGTTGACGAAGTGTCGGTGCCGGGAGCGTTCGAGCTTCCCCTCGCCGCACAAACCCTCGCGGCCACCGGCCGCTACGGCGCCGTTTTGGGACTGGGCGCAGTCATCCGCGGAGAGACCGCCCACTTCGACTACGTGTGCGAGGCCACGGCCCACGGTCTGCAGAGGGTGTCGTTGGACAGCGGCGTCCCGTGCACGTTTGGTGTCCTCACGTGCGACACCATGGCCCAAGCCGATGCTCGTGCGGGCGGGGACAAGGGAAACAAAGGCGACGAAGCCGCCGACGCCGCGGTCGCGATGATGAACCTCATCGCGGCCGCCCGGGAGTAACCAGACTCTTGCGGTCGGTATCAACGGGGCCACGGCGGTAAAGCCGTGGAGGGGTGGCGGACGGCACCTCGAGCAGACCGCCGACACCGGACAGACGCTTCAACGGGGCCACGGCGGTAAAGCCGTGGAGGGGAGCGCCAAGCGTCAGCAGGTCGACGTGGCCGTGCTCATGGAGCTTCAACGGGGCCACGGCGGTAAGCCGTGGAGGGAAGGCCAAGTCCGGATCTTGTCACCCCCCGGCACCGACCAGCTTCAACGGGGCCACGGCGGTAAAGCCGTGGAGGGCTGAGGACAACGACGAGATCGAGGCGTTGCGGGCGAAACGGCTTCAACGGGGCCACGGCGGTAAAGCCGTGGAGGGGATACAACGGTGCGAATGGTGACGGTGGCCCAGCGATAGCTTCAACGGGGCCACGGCGGTAAAGCCGTGGAGGGACCTCCACCCAAAACCTCGACGCATACCACACCACCAGCTTCAACGGGGCCACGGCGGTAAAGCCGTGGAGGGGGGTCGCAGGTTCGAGCCCTGCATCGCCCATCTACCCGATGCTTCAACGGGGCCACGGCGGTAAAGCCGTGGAGGGCTGGACGTCATCGGGGGATGTCGCCTATGGGTCGGAAACACGCTTCAACGGGGCCACGGCGGTAAAGCCGTGGAGGGGTCTCCCCACCCGCGGCCTGGTACTGCGCAAGAGGAACCCAGCTTCAACGGGGCCACGGCGGTAAAGCCGTGGAGGGGTGACAACGAAGTAGTCCGTGGCTTTCGGACGGGAAACGCTTCAACGGGGCCACGGCGGTAAAGCCGTGGAGGGGCGCCCCCATCGCACTCCTCCCCGGTGACGCCGGATACAGCTTCAACGGGGCCACGGCGGTAAAGCCGTGGAGGGCCGTTACAGCGCAAGGTTTGTCTCCGCCCGAATTACAAGCTTCAACGGGGCCACGGCGGTAAAGCCGTGGAGGGAAGGCGCTCCCACCATGGTGGTGGCCGGCGAGGTTCGACCCGCTTCAACGGGGCCACGGCGGTAAAGCCGTGGAGGGGCGCGCCCCTCGTTGCCGAGGTCGATGCCGTCACCCTGCGCTTCAACGGGGCCACGGCGGTAAAGCCGTGGAGGGCACCGACACCCTGCACACCTGGCAACATCACATTCAAGGTGCTTCAACGGGGCCACGGCGGTAAAGCCGTGGAGGGGTGGCGACCCACGCGCCGACCACACCTGCCTTGCCAGGGCCGCTTCAACGGGGCCACGGCGGTAAAGCCGTGGAGGGGGACGCAATCCGCCATGCACGCGCCCCTCACCGACAAAGCTTCAACGGGGCCACGGCGGTAAAGCCGTGGAGGGACCCATCAAACACGACCTCCCGCAACCCCGGCTTACACTCGCTTCAACGGGGCCACGGCGGTAAAGCCGTGGAGGGGACGGACGGATTCCCCGTCGATGTCGAGGTCCTCCGAACACCTGGCTTCAACGGGGCCACGGCGGTAAAGCCGTGGAGGGCATCCCGAGGAATTGGGGGTTGGCCGTGACCTCATTCGTGCTTCAACGGGGCCACGGCGATGAAGCCGTGGAGGGGACGCTCGCGCCTCGCGATGCCGTCGCTCGCGACGGTGTCGGGCTTCAACGGGGCCACGGCGATGAAGCCGTGGAGGGGCTCCTCATCCAGCAGCGCGGCTTACGAGGCCGCCCGGCCGCTTCAACGGGGCCACGGCGATGAAGCCGTGGAGGGATCACGCCGCAGCAGGTCGCACTATGTTCGGTGCAGTTGCTTCAACGGGGCCACGGCGATGAAGCCGTGGAGGGCTACTCGGACCTGCGCGGCTCGGACCTGAGCGACTCGCTTCAACGGGGCCACGGCGATAAAGCCGTGGAGGGATTCGTCGGGAGCGCCGCAGTTGCCCGCGTCCCGTGCTTCAACGGGGCCACGGCGATGAAGCCGTGGAGGGGCCGCGGCGACGGCGGCGCCGACGACGGGACCCCACACGCTTCAACGGGGCCACGGCGATAGCCGTGGAGGGCCACGATCCGGCGCTTGTTGTACCGGAAACGGGTTTGCGTGCTTCAACGGGGCCACGGCGTGAAGCCGTGGAGGGGTCTGTCGGGTCCCCACCGGTACGTCCCGCCACCGAAAGACGCTTCAACGGGGCCACGGCGATGAAGCCGTGGAGGGCAGCGGCGCGGGCCGTGCCACCAGCATCCGAACGCCGCATAGTGCTTCAACGGGGCCACGGCGATGAAGCCGTGGAGGGCTGATGCCGCCTCGCGAGGCATCGCGGTCGTCGGGCGTTGCGGCTTCAACGGGGCCACGGCGATGAAGCCGTGGAGGGCCAGGTGCGGCGCAGCCATCAAGCTTTCGGCAGGTCAGCGCTTCAACGGGGCCACGGCGATGAAGCCGTGGAGGGCGCGACGATGCCGACCCGACGACCCGGAAGTCGCGATGCTTCAACGGGGCCACGGCGATGAAGCCGTGGAGGGCCGGACCGTCGTCCGTGAAGGTGGCATCGCGCGATCGGCGCTTCAACGGGGCCACGGCGATGAAGCCGTGGAGGGCCTGGGCCACGAACTTCGCGACGAACACCGGCGCGCCCGGCTTCAACGGGGCCACGGCGATGAAGCCGTGGAGGGACCGCCCTGTATGACACCGGGGTTACGGTCCGGACAACGCGCTTCAACGGGGCCACGGCGATGAAGCCGTGGAGGGCCGGCGGCACCAACAGCCCGGGTTTTTCGGCGGTGATGACGCTTCAACGGGGCCACGGCGATGAAGCCGTGGAGGGGTCACGACGTGAAGGTGGGGTGCAGCAAGAAGCAGTGCTTCAACGGGGCCACGGCGGTAAAGCCGTGGAGGGCCGGCCACGGCGTATGCCGGGATGATGATGACGGCCGGGGCGCTTCAACGGGGCCACGGCGATGAAGCCGTGGAGGGGACGCCTCAGAATTCCTTGGTATCTACGGCCCGGCGAACGTGCTTCAACGGGGCCACGGCGATGAAGCCGTGGAGGGACCAAGATCCAGGTGGACGCGGTGGCCGTAGGTGCCGAGCAGCTTCAACGGGGCCACGGCGGTAAAGCCGTGGAGGGTTCGCACCCTACGTGAGCGTGTCCCGGGTTACCGGCATTGCTTCAACGGGGCCACGGCGGTAAAGCCGTGGAGGGATCTGACGGGAGTCCAGGCGTTGGCCTGCCAGGTCTCCGCTTCAACGGGGCCACGGCGGTAAAGCCGTGGAGGGCACGCACGCACCACAGGGCCGCAGCATGCCCGCTTCAACGGGGCCACGGCGATAAAGCCGTGGAGGGACGGAAGCATCACGCCGACAGCGGTGATCGACCAGAATCGGGCTTCAACGGGGCCACGGCGGTAAAGCCGTGGAGGGCGCGAGGCGAGCGCCCCGGTCGCAGCGGTCTGCAGCACGCTTCAACGGGGCCACGGCGATAAAGCCGTGGAGGGCCGGCCCAGGACGACACCCGATCGCGTCCGCGTGGTCGCTGCGCTTCAACGGGGCCACGGCGGTAAAGCCGTGGAGGGGGCACTTCGTTTGGCCTCTCTATGAGCGGGCGCTTAGGGGTCTTTTCGAGCGGTTCGCACGGTAACTGGAATTGGGGTACGTAGTCACGGTCGTAGAGGACGGATCGGGACTGAAGTTGTCAAGGTGCAGGGAATTCACGTGATTCGAGTGGTCCCCAGCGTTTGCGACGCTTCGGACCGCTCGAATCTACGTTAGATGATAGTCGGCTCGCCGGAGATCGGCATCGGCCGGGTCGGCCCGATCGTCTCGATCCGCCGCGCCGGTCCTGATGATCCCGTCGGCCCGAGGTCGAAGATGGCGACGCTATCGACGGACTCGTTGAGGACCTTCTTCAGTCGGCTCACCAGCTGGGTGCGCTCCATGCCGGACAGGTCGCAGAGAAAGACCGAGTACTGCAGGGGATCACCGTGGCCGACCATCACCTGTGTGTCTCTCGGAGACGCTTCGAGTCTCGGATGTCGTAGCACACGAGGTAGCGGCGTCGCACGGGGTTCAGCGGTCATGAATGGACGGTAGGACGCGTACTCGCCGGTAAAGACACGAGCCAGGATCCGTGCTTGCAGCTCGATGGCGCGGCGGTAGGTGACGCGGTAGCGAAAGACCGGATGTTGAATCTCGGTCGCCATTCTTCGTTCGAACGCGGCGATCATTGACTTCCTTCCCGTCGGCGTAAGCGCGTACCCTCCGCCGCGAACGATGAAGTCCTCGGGTGCGATCTCCCCGGTATTGATCACGCTGATCACTATTGAGTCACCGACAATTGGCCGGAACTCCTCGGCCAGATCGAGCGCCAGCGCAGGGCGGCCGTAGCGCGGGCGGTGAAAAACGCCTACGTACGGATCGAGGCCGACGTGGATCGCGGCGGTCGTGACCTCGCGCACGAGCAGCGAGTAGGCGAACGACAGCAGCGCGTTGACCGGGTCGCGTGGTGGGCGGCGGTTGCGTCCCTCAAAAGTGAATCCGCCGATGCCATGGCGACCTCGCAGCATTCCGTCGAACTGCTCAAAGTAGCGTCGAGCGGCTATCCCTTCCAGGCCGAGGAGACTCCGGGGTCCTCCGCGAAGGAGGATCTTCGCGCGAATCGAGCAAGGTCACCAAGGGCATCCGCTGGGTGGTCGGGGTGGTTTCGCCGTAACAGCGTCCGGCTGTTGCGGATCTTGCCTCCGACGATCGCCCGGGCGATGTCGAGAGACCGCTCGGCGTCTGCGCACACGGCGAACTGCTGCACGCGAAGGTCGCCATTGCGATGACCCGGTCCGGTAGTGAGGGCCACAAGCCATCCACCGTAGGTGTGATGGGTGATCACCACCGAGTCCTCCACGAACTTGCGAAGCGCGACGGCCGATATCGACACGTTCCCGTAGATCGCCACATGGGCGACATCGAGTGCACGAATACTCGCGAGTTTCTCATCGTCCTTGACCACTTCGACACGGTCGCCGCGACGCGAGATCCGCGCACCTTGCTCCTGTACATAGAGCGGCGCGGCATCGTCGGCCGGCGTGAGGAGACGGCGGGTGGCTGAACTGCTCTCGGTCACTTCTGAACCCTCAGCCAGCAGTCGTGTTTCGTCCGGAAGACAAATGCCGACCAGTGAACATCGCGGGCACTTCGGGCTCTCAACGAGCGGTGGAGGCGGAGGCCCGGCCGCGACGATGCGCAGCTCGGCAAGATATTCGGTGAGCTGTGCGACACGCTCGTCGGTAATTGTCACGCTGACGCGTTGGCGGACCTCGGGAAAGCTGATGATGCCCTCGTCAACGCGGTAGCCGTTCTCGCGCAGAATGAGTGCTTGGGCGACGACCTGCAACTCCTCGGGCTCCCACACGAACCCGTCCGCCCTGGGTTTGCCACGTTTGCGTTCGACCGGCATGACGGCGCCGTCAGCGGACTCGACGATGTCGAGCTTGGCCACCATGCCGAGCAGGGGCGCATCGAGCATCACCGACCGTGCCCGCAGCCCGTCATCGACCGCTGCCGGCTCGGGCAACTTGCCGCCTGGCTTGTCGGCTCGTTCGTGAACGAAGCGACCGTGCACCGTCTCGTCGTTGTCGGCGAATTCCGCTTGCACCCACTCCAAGTGGAACAGGCGCGGGCAGTAGATGAACTCGTTCAACATCCGCGCGGGGATGAGGTCCGGCACCTCTAAAGCTAGTGGGTTCATCAGGTACTCGGCACGAAGAGACCCATACCAAAGTGACTGTGTTTGCCGATCGCGATCGGTCCCCGTACCGGCTCGGCGAACGTGAGCCGGACTCCAAGAGCCGGTACATCCGGATCGCGACGACGGTCACGCTCGCGCCGGAAACTCGACCACGAGGGATGGTGCTGACGAACCAGCTCGATGCCCGTCGGCTCAGCAAATCCGCGGCGCGCAAGTTCCAGTCGCACCTGATCCTCGTAGCCGTCGATGATGCTCCCGGCCCTGTGCTTGGGATGGCGCACCGGCAAGAACGGGGTATGGGACTCCCAACAACGAGCATTGGCGAAGATCCCGGCATCAGGGGCCTCGCCCGCGATGTATCGACTCAGCAGCACGAGTGAGACGGGACGATCCAAGGTCCAGCTTCGCAGCGTGACGACATCGAGCGCCCGAACCGCATCCGCATCGAGCCCTGCCGTGCACCACACGGTCAGGCGATCGGCGCGGCGGTCGCCGCGTTCGTCTGTGATGAGGTAGTGGCAGTGATCGTGACCCTGCCTCACCGGTCCGTCGTCCCCGTCTTTGCCTCGAAGCACCGAGATCGTTCGGGGAGATGCCGAGTCAGCGCGTTTGAGGACCGCAGCGCGGTAGCGATCGGCGAGCTGGATCGCGTTGGTGAACGGAACCGGGGCCGCGGATTCGATGGCAAACCGCAACACATGTACCGGCGGGTCCGGCTCGGCGACGATGCGCCTGACAGGGGGATCGAGTGCGCCGCGGGGACGTAGGTAGCTGACGAAGCGTCCGGCCGGTGGACTGACGAGGCGTTTCTTTTGACGCTCGGCGGTGGACTCCGACAGTGCGGCCACGGAGACTTCTTCCGTGAGGCACAGCACCTGGACAATGTCGCCGTCACCCGTATCTCCCGCCATCGCCAGCGGAATTGCGTTCAGCGCGCCCGCGGGGCACTCGTCGACCCTGCTGGCGACGCATGGTGCCTCACCACGACCGAAGTACCCGACCGCATCGAGCAGGCTATCCAGCAGCTCGACCTGGTCCGTCGTTAGCTCCACGTCGTCCCAGACAAAGCAGATGGGCGTGCCATCGGTACGCGTGAACGGGTCGAGCACGAGAGTCGTGTTCAGGCCGCCATTGATCGGCATGTAGTGCCGGGTGTGCGCGGCGATCGCGCGCGGCAACGTAATCCGCGGCGGGGCGGTCAGCGTTCGGAGCAATCTGCTGATCTCGTCGGCGCGGTTTTCGGCCATGCCAAGTCTCCACGCTGCGCTGACCAAGGCGCGGGCGAGCCGCCACGGCGACGGGGGCCACTCTGGCTCGCCCTCATTTGCTGCACGTCCCCAGGCCGTCGCGTGGTAGCGGCCTGCGAGCAGTTCGATGCCCACCACTATCACTACTGCTCCTCGGTGGCTTCGTCCGCCTCGGTCGGCTCGGTGTCAGCCTTCTTGACGGTCTTCACAGGCTTGGTCTCGTAGACACCATCGAGTGGCGACTGCGGAGTGCCGATTCGTTCGCGTACCCATTCCGCGAGCGTCGCCTGGTTGGGCAGGGCGGCGTCTGCCGGCCGTTCGAGCGTGGGTTCCTCAACGACCTCGAGGTCACACGCGGTACGCAGCCGAAGCCCCTCGTCGAGGAGCGACCTGATCTCGAACAGCGCCAATGCAAGGAGCAGCTCCTGTTCGCGGCGTTCAAGGTGATACCGGCGGATCTGCGAGGTGTCGAGAACGAAGTAGGCGGTGATGGAGCGGGCGACGTACTCCGTGCGCGGGAATGGCACGTTGCCAAAGCCCTCCGCCGAGCCTTTGCCCGCGTCCTTGTCGCCAGCATTTGAGACCTGGTCGAACTTCACGCCACCCGAGTAGGCCTCCTGCGCACCTTCGGCTTCGACGAAGGCGCTGACCGCACGGGCGATCTTCGGTTGGCCAGGCCAGGTATTGTCGGCGAAGAAGACGCCATGTAAAAGGCACAGTGGATCCATGGCGAAGATCGCCCGATGAACCTTGGCATGATCCATCGGCTGGTTCTTCGCCAAACCGAGCCTTTCGCCGATGAGGTTCAGCCCCTTTACTCCGCTGAAGTTCGCGTCCTTGATGTAGGCCGACGCCAGCCTGTGCGACTCCGTCCGGCTGGACGTTAGGTACTCGCCCGCTGCGGATGCGATGCGGACATATGCCAACCCTTCCGCCACACTCGCGGGCGACAAACTGCCAACAGGCCACAGTTGCGCTTCGAGCCGATTTGCCATCGACTGAACCGACTCCACAAGGAGGAGGGTCGTTCCAGGTTCGGTCGGACTTGGGTAGGTGGCGGCCCCGAGGTCAGGGAACCCGGTCGGCTGAAAGCGCGTGCCCGCCAACGGCGCCAGTCTGGCGACGATCTTGATGCGCGGCGCGTCGAGGAGGGGGGCGATGCTCATGGGTTGATCCCTTCGGGTTCGGTGGGCGGTACGAAGACGACCCGCCCGAGCTGTTCCAGATCTGGTGATCGAAGCGGGATAGCGAGTGCAGCGGCCACGCGGCGCGCATGCTCACGGGTGGAAGTCACATCAACCAATGACGTCAACGGGGTACGTCCCGCAGAGCGCAGGTGGCGGACCGCGGCGCGCAACGCGCGCTCAGGCCGACCTGCTGCAAGCGCCGGAATCACGTCACGAGCGGGTGGACGCGGGTGTTCACGGCCCTCCACCGACGTCGGTACCGTTGCCAGGCGACAGACCGCGTACAGGCGATCAACCCCGCTTGCGCTCGTCACGTTGCCGCCCTCCGGGAGTGGTGCCGGCACACAGAGAGTGAGGGCAAAGGCGAGTTGCATTAGACGACGGTCATCAAGTCGCCCAGACAAGAAGACAAGTGCGTCATCTAGGGACGCCCCTCCCTTCCACTCCTCACCCTGGGCCGCCCCGATCTGTGCGAGGCGCGCCATGGTCGCCAAAGGTTGGCGGAGGCTTGCTGCGCTCGCGCCGCGAACGTTCTGACTCCATTGAAACCACCCACCAGCTCGGACCTCGACTGGCTCAATGAGCGCGCGCAGGCCAGATTGCCCAGCTCCGCGACCGATCGCAGCGAGTGTGCGGGCCAATCGAACCTCTGCGGAACTGCCGAGAGCGAGCACAAGATCCCAGGGGAGGCGGGCGAGCGGTGCGACATGGCTGCGTGCCGAACGGTCGCGAACTCCGGCCCGGCCACCGACTGCAATCTGTAAATCTGCGAGGGCCCGCAGCCATTCCTCGAGCGAGGCACCCGCCGACGCGGAGGCGGCTGCATAGGCGGCTCGATCAACAACGTCCACAGTCGCTCGAACGTTGGACGAGCTGAAACCTCTGGCCGTCGCCAACCACTGATCTGCAGCACGCATGACTCCAACGCCAGGCACTGAACGAACATCGACCCGGCCTAGGGAAACGGCAGTCGAAGACTGCCCGTTGCGCTGCGCGATGAGCGTACGTTCGAAGCTTGCTATCCCGCGCTCAACGCCGAGATCCGCGAGCGCGCGTACGAGGTTTCGGCCGGTCCGCGACTGTCCGCGGCCATCTTGAGCACGCCCCTCTGCCAGCAAACGCCTAACCGAACCCCAGGGAGCGGGTAAATGCCAGATGGGCAGCCAGGCCTCTCCTTTGAGCTTGTCGGGGTTCTCCGTATCGGCTCCACGCCCCCGAACGGCTGAACCCTTGAATGCGAACGGGAAGGACGCAACTACCGACCCTAGGTGGCGCGCGACGCCACCGGCGAATGCCAGCGAACCCTCCAGCAGCAGTACATAGTCCCAGGGACTCGAGATCGACTGGGGTGAGGACGAACTTGATGAATTGGGCAGACCGTTGCGGCCGGGCGCGAACATCCCGACAGCAACGACATCGAGTCGCGTCGTGTCGCGATCAAAGAGTGCGTAGACCAGCAGCTCCGTCGAGCGATTCGTTTCGGCTTGCGGAACGAAAAGTTGAGGCAGACAGTCTTCCAGTCGTTCAACAAAGTTCCTGGCAAACTCAAAGCGGCTATCGACACCACCACTGACAAGGAGCGGGTTGGGCCGTGGCTTCTCGTCGGTGAGACCCCAGGCCGCGTCAAGCCATTCCAGACAGGACTCAGGGCAGCCCGCCCGCCACGCTTCGATGAACTCGTCTTTATCAGCCCCTTTGGGAGCATGCACCAGGTGTCTCTCGGTCAGTGCTGCCCGCCCGCTCTCAATCGCCTGGCGAATCTCGAGCAATCGAGGGGTTGCGGACGTTTCCACTCCGTGGAGGGCATCCCCGAACTTCCCAGGGAAGAAACCGCTTTCTAGATTCCATGGACTGACGATCGGGGAAGGCTCGTATTCCTCGATGAAGTACCTCAGGAGCGCGTCCTGATTGAGTACCGTCCGAAGCCTCGCAAAGCCGTCGCGGCCCCACCACAGTCGGACGGAAGGATCGACTCGGTGCAGAAGTCGTGCTATTCCGAGGGCCTTGAGGTAGGAGAGCAGCGGCGTGCTCCGGCAACCGGTGAGCACGTGATCGTTCACAGTTGGGCCTGCTCTTCTTCAATGCGACTGCGGCGGACATCGGCGGTGCGGAGGATCGCTTCGAGGAACCCAAGTCGGATGGGGCCGAGACACTCGAGCAGGCCGAGTGCCATGTCGGTGTATGTCTCGCCGGTGTCCGCCCCGAGCTCCAGAGGGGCGAGGTCAAGCGTCACCTCCGAGCAGACTGTGCTCGTGTCGAGTTGGACCTGGGGCAGTCTGTCGCCGGTCGCGCAACCCAGGACGGTCGGCCGGAAGTGGGCTGCTGCTTCTTGGGGGATGGCGCGTGCGCCCAGTCTGACGCGGCCGTGGTGAGCTGCGACGAGGTAGGTGACGAGAGGGTCAGGGGTCTCGTGCGACGCAAGGTAGGCGAGAGCGGATGCCAGCTCGTGTCGGAATCCGCGGCGGGTATATCGCGGGGCACGCCCGACACGCTTCGCCAGGATCACGTCGCGGCCTGTTCCATCGGGCGGGCCGGCAAGCGCTGTCTCGGCGTGCATAGCCTCTTGGAAGACATCGTGAGCCTTTCCCCAGTCGTGGAGCTGCGCGGCTTCTCGTAGCGCCCGGCCGTCGTCGCCGTCGAGATCGAACCGAGTCAGGAGCGCCTCCAACTCCGCACCCACCCCCTCTGTGTGCTCGCGCAACGTCAGCCAGTTGCCGATCAGTTCGGCGACCGCCTCTCCATCGACTCCCTCAGGCGCGTCGTCGTCAGCTCCTTCGACAGCCTCGACCATCGCCGTCGCGCTGAGGTCGAATCCTCTGTCCGGGGTGTAGCGGCCCGCAGAAACATCGGTCAGCAGTCGGAGCCCCGGACGGATGTCCTGCGGCCAGATTCGCGTCCACTGGGCGTCCACCGTGTCAAAGCGCCACACGACCGGCGCGCTTTTCTGCTTGAGCAGATCACGTAGCTCAGTGAGCGTGATCGGGCACAACTCCTCGGCTCGGAGCTCGGCGGTGTCCTCGTCGGGAGGCTGTTTGCCCAGTTCTCGCCACGCCAACGACACCGTCAGGTCGTCGCCGTCGCGAATGAAGCGACTGACGTCGAGGTCGAGTCCGGTCAGGTCGGGTGCGGTGTCGAACAGTCCCAAGAAGTCGCGGCGACGGATCACAAACCGGCGTGGCGGCATCTTGAGTGGCGCGTCGATGTCGTCAAGAGCGTCCGGGCCGACGCCACCTCCCTCGACGGCTCGAAGGGTCTCGACTGCGGCATCGACTTCGTCTGCCTCGTACGGCAGTGGCTTGGCGGGCTTGGCCCACTGGACGACGGCGTCGGCATGTTCGCCGAACCGGTTACAGCGCCCGAAACGTTGGACGAGGCTTGCCCACGGAGCAGCTTCGGTCATGAGCAACGCCGCGCTGACATCGACCCCGGCCTCGATGACCTGCGTCGAGACGACGATCCGGCCGGGACCAGCCGGGTCGATGTCAGCGCGGAGCCGCTCGACAGCGCAGCGTCGATCATCCGGCCGGAACCGGGAGTGCAGGAGCACGAGGTCGGCATCGCCGAGCGCCTTTGATCGCTTCAGCTTCTCGTGCAGCTCTCGCGCGGTCTTGACCGTGTTGAGGACGACAAGCGTCAACGTCCCCGGGCGGTGGCCCGAGGTCACGGCGGCGGCATCAAGGGCCTCAACTTCCGCGACGTGTTTGATCGCTGCAAGCCGCTTTGCGAGTGTCCCAATACGGTCGTCGTCACTGAGCCCGAGTACCCGTTCCGATGTCGGGCTGGGGTGGTCGACTGTACCGAGCCATTCGGGATCCACGGTGGCTGACATCCAAAGACTTGTCGAAGGTCCAACGCCAGGCGGCAGCGCCCGACGAAAGCCTTCGAGCTGGGCGCTCGTGGCGAGCGCCTCCCCGAATAGTTGGACCTCGTCGTAGACCCAGATGACGTCGTTGTGCAACAACGCGAAGTCGACGGGCCACTGGTAGCGGGATACGCCATACCCGCGCATCAAGGCTCGTGACAAGAGCTGATCGAGTGTGCCGACAAGAATCTGATCGTCTTCCGGTCGGTCTTTCCAGTCACGGGCAACCGCCCCACCCATAAGTTGGTGCGTTCGTATCTGGTCAGTGAGTCCCAACCGGTCGATCATGGTCTGGCATCGGTCGACAGTCTGCTCGACAAGCACCCGCATGGGCAGGCAGTAGGCCAAGCGTCTCGGCGTCGCCGCCCTGATTGAACTCTCGGCGAATCGGCGGCGCCACAACCAGCCCAGCACCGCACCTTCGGTCTTTCCCGCACCGGTTGGCACTCGCACAAGTTGCGGCACCTCAGCTGACAGTGCGAGCGCAGTCTGCCAGGCGAATGGCGAGCATCCATCGGTCGCCCTTGAGAACAAGTCCGCAAACTGTTCTCGGGCATCAGTCATGCTGAACACAAACCTTCGTCGGCTCGTGAAGAGGCGAGCGATCGTCAACGAGAAACCGCAGGATTGTCAGACTGCGGCAGTTTCGCTTCTTTGTTGCCAATGGACCCGACGCCCTCACCATCACCCGTTTCGGCGCACGACGTACGCAGGATGTTAGCTGTCGCTGTGGACCGCGCGAGCCGGCGATCGGGCCGGCATGGTTCCCGGACGTTCCCGGACGTCGGGTACGGTACGGGTCTCACAACGACGACGAATGGGACACCGAATGAGTGACGAGATGGCCTCGGCCTCACTACGGGGACGACGCGCAGTGATCGCTGCCATCGCCGGAGCGGCGCTCATCGCCGCCGGGTGTGGGGGGAGCGACAGCCCAACAACGGACACGGCCAAGTCGGGAGGTGGGGGAAGCACCACCGAAACCGCGAAGGAACCGACTGAATCACTCGACGGGCTCACCGCGGAACAGGTGCTCGAGAAAGCACGCTCTGCCGCGTTGGGGGCGAAGTCGGTGAGATTCGTCGGCAAAGGCACCCAGGGCGGTTCGCCGCTGGACCTTGACGTGGTCGTCACCAATGGCAAAGGCGCCAAAGGTCGCGTCAACACCGGCGGTGTCGACGTATCGTTTGTTGCGTCCGGTGACACGGTGTACTTGAAGTTGAGTCCGGAGGCGCTGAAACAGTTCGGCGGCGAGGCCGCCGCAACTCTGGTCGGCGACAAGTATCTGTCCGGGCCGAGCGACGACCCGCGCTTTGCCTCCGTAAAGCAGTTCACGGACCTCAAGGGTCTTGTGACACAGCTGTTGACGCCGAACGGCACACCAACGCGGGTTGACGGCAAAGACGTTGACGGAACGGCAACGGTCGGCCTCAAAAGCGGCAGCGACAGCGGGGGGACCCTCTACATCGCTTCGGAGGGTACGCCGTACCCGCTGTTGGTGGAACAAGGCTCCGACACGGGAACCGTCACGTTCAGCGACTGGGATAAGGACGTGACGATCGACGCTCCGTCCGATGACGAGTCCATCGACATCACGAAGCTGGCCACGCCCTAAGTCTCACCGATCCGGCGAGGGCGCTCCCAAGTGGAGTACCCTCGCCGCATGTCCGTTGCGGTACCTGTGCGTTATCGGCCCGAACATGCCGACGGTTTTCGTGATCTCGTTCGACGCCTGCTCGACGAGTTCGACCAGCCCGCCACCCCGGAAATCGACCGCGATCTGGTCGATCCCGAAGGGATGCTGGATGCCATCTGGGTGGTTCCGGACGGCGATGACCTCATTGGCTGTTGTGCCATGAAGGGCATCTCCTCCGACACCGTCGAGCTCAAACGGATGTACCTCGACCCGGCGTTTCGTGGGCGCGGCCTCGGGTTCATGCTCATCGAAGCGGGGCTCACCTGGGCCAAGGAACAGGGGTTCCATCGGGTGGTGCTCGACACGACCCGGTCGATGGTTGATGCCCGGCGCCTGTACGAGTCGGTGGGGTTCCAGTCGACCGCGAACGCGGGACGCGACGAGCGGTGCGAGCTCACCTACGAACTGATGCTCGAACCCGGCACATGAGGTACGTCGCCCTCTTGCGGGCGATCAACGTCGGCGGGCGAAATGCCGTGCATATGCCGCGCCTTCGTGAGGTGGCCTCCGCTCTGGGATACGGCGATGTCGCCACGTACATTCAAAGCGGCAACCTCGTGCTCAGCTCCCAACGACCCGCTGCCGAAGTTGCCGTGGAGTTGGGTGAGGCCCTTTTGGACGAGTTCGGCCACCGACCCGTGGTCATCATGAGGGACCATGGTCAGCTCGACTACACCCGTCGCGACTGCCCATTTCGGATCGACTACGACCCGGCAAAGGTGCTGGTGATGTTTTTCACGGGCGCCGTGCCCGCCGAAAAACGGGCCGCTCTTGACCGGTGGTCCGGCCCGGAGGAAGTTGTCGTGCGAACGCAGGAGGCGTACGTCAACTACCCCAACGGCATGGGGACGTCACGCCTCACCGGCGCCGTGATCGAACGCGAGCTGGGCGTCGTCGGTACCGGGCGCAACCTCCGCACGGTCACACGCCTAGCCGAGATGTCCGACCCCGGCTGAGCCTACGGAGCTTTGGTGACCTTGCCGGCCTTGAGGCACCGCGTGCACACGTAGGCGCTCACCGGGGTCACACCGCGCAGGATGCGGACCTTCTGGATGTTCGGGTTGAACCGACGGGGCGTCGCCCGCATCGAATGGCTGCGGTTGTTGCCGAACATTGGTTTCTTCCCGCAGACGCTGCAGACTCGTGCCACGCGTTTCGCCCTCCGTCGCTGTCACCATGCGGGCCATACGGCCACCCGCGGCCACGCATTATGCCGACTTCCGACACGAACGCGCAACCACCCGAGCCGATTGCCCCTCCGACGCCACCGTTTGGCGCGTCGCGCGGCACCTCGTGGGATGCCCCCATTCCTCCGCGTCGCCCCCGCCCGTCGAGCTGGGAAAGCGGTCTGACCAACCTTCCGGGTGTTGGTCCTGCCACCGCAGAACGTGCCCAGCACTTCGGTATCGACACCATCGGTGACCTCCTCACCCATCTGCCGGTGCGCTATCTCGATTACGCCGCGTCGCGTCCGCTCGCGGACGTGTCCACCGGGGAGGAGGTGACCGTACGGGTACGTGTGTCATCTGTCGTCGTGCGCCCGACGCGCCGGCGCAGCCTTCGGATCGTGGAGGCGGCGATCTCCGATGCCACCGGAGCAGCCGTCGCCGTGTGGTTTAACCAGGACTACCTGGCGCGCACGCTCGAGCCCGGAACCGAGGTGCTGCTGCGGGGAACGCTCGACCCGGGGCGCCCGCCCAAGCTGCGTGTCAAAGCCCACGAAATTCTGGGGCAGCACACCTCCACGGGGATTCACACCGAGGGCCTCGTCCCCGTGTATCCCGGCGGCGAGGGGCTCCCGGCCCGGCGGATGCGTGAGTTGGTCGATGCGGCGAAGCCATTCATCGGCGCCGCGGTCGAGACACTCCCCACGTGGATGCGCCGGCGGCTCGACCTGCCGCACGTGGCGGACGCGCTGCGTGCGTTGCACGGGCCGCGATCGGCCGTCGAAGGTGGTGAGGGGCGCCGCCGGCTGGTGCTGGAGGAGCTCATCGTGCTCCAACTAGGCCTCGGGGCCGTGCGGCGCAATGAATCGATCGGTCGGGCCGCCCCGGAACTGACCGGTGACGGCGGCCTTCGCGAGCGCGTTCGGTTTGCGTTGCCGTTTACGCTCACGTCACAGCAGGAACGGGTGGCCCAACAAATCACTCGTGACCTCGAAAGCTCCCGCCCGATGCGGCGGCTCCTCCAAGGCGAGGTGGGATCGGGGAAGACCGTCGTCGCTGCCCTCGCGATCTGCCAAGCCGTTGAGGCAGGACGCCAAGCCGTGCTTCTCGTTCCCACCGAAACACTCGCCGAGCAACATCTGCGTACCCTTGATGCGTTGCTCGAGCCGGCCGGCATCTCCCCGGTTCTCGTCACCGGCAACGTCCCCACCGCCGAACGCGAACGCCGGCGAATGGCGCTGCGAACCGGCACCGCCGCCGTGGCCGTCGGCACCCAGGCGCTGCTTTCCGAAGGCGAGACGTTTCACTCATTGGGACTCGTGGTGGTCGACGAGCAGCATCGCTTCGGCGTCGAACAGCGCCAGGTGTTGGCGGATCGCGCAAATGACGCCGGCGACGAGATGGCGGCGCATCTGCTCTACATGACCGCCACTCCGATCCCACGGACCCTGGCTCTCACCGCCTACGGCGATCTGCGCGTGTCGACCATCCGCGGGCGTCCTCCCGGGCGCCAACCGATCACCACCCAGTGGGTCCACGAGCCCAACCGCGACAACGCCTACGAGGAGATCCGTGCCGAGTTGCGCCGCGGGAGGCAGGCGTACGTCATTTGCCCCCGGGTGGAGGGGGGAGACGAGACCACGGGAACGCGCACGGCCGTTGCCGAAGCCGAACGGTTGGCTCAGGGGCCGTTTGCGGCGTTTCGTGTGGGTCTTGCCCATGGCGCCCTTCGTAGCGACGCCAAGCGGGACGCGATGTCGGCTTTTGCGGCGGGTGAGCTCGATGTTCTCGTGGCCACCACCGTTGTGGAGGTGGGTATCGACGTTCACAACGCCACGGTCATGCTGATCGAAGACGCGGATCGGTTCGGCCTGGCCCAGCTCCATCAGCTCCGCGGCCGCATTGGTCGTGGGCAGTACCCGGGACGCTGCCTGCTCTTTTCCGAGCCGGCGACCGATGACGGCCTGCGGCGGTTGGAGGCCATCACGCAAACCCACGACGGGTTCCGGCTGGCCGAGCTCGATTTGGAACTTCGGGGTGAGGGGGCCGTGCTCGGCGTACGCCAGTCCGGTCCCAGCGATTTGCGCTTCGCCCGACTCACCCGCGACCGTCTCGAGCTGGCCCAAGCACGTCAGGTGGCCCGGCGCGCGCTACGCGACGACCCACGCCTCACACGCCCGGAGCATCTCTTGCTCCGCGCGGCGGTCATGAACCGCTTTGCCGACTTTCCCCGGTTGCTCGACGGATGAGAATCGTGGCGGGGACCCTCGGTGGACGCCGCCTCGTCGCCCCCACCGGGGTGGGGACACGACCCACCTCCGACCGAGTGCGCGAAGCCCTGTTCTCCATCCTGGGGCCCCTTGACGGTCACGACGTACTCGATCTGTTTGCCGGGTCGGGGGCGCTCGGGCTGGAAGCGCTCTCGCGCGGAGCACGCTCTGCCACGTTTGTCGACCATGACCCCGCCGCGGTCCGGGCGATTCGCCAAAACATCGCGATGGTCGACGATGCGAACAGTGCGAGTGTCGTCGCTCGCGACTGGCGGGCCGCCATTCGCATCCTGCGGGCCGACCAGAGGCGCTTCACGCTGTGCTTCGTCGACCCGCCGTACGATGACCTGGCCACGATCGCCTCACAACTGGCCCCCGTCCTGACGCCCGTGCTGGCGCCAGCAGCAACCGTTGTTGTGGAGCACGCGGCACGTTCCGGGACGCTCGATCTCCCCGGTTTCACGTTGCGACACCGCTCGGACCGCACCTACGGGGGAACGGCTATCGTGATTGCGACGATGGACCACTCACAATGACCGCGGACGCAAAACGCATTGCCTTGTGCCCGGGCACGTATGACCCGGTCACGAACGGCCACACCGACATCATCGCTCGGGCCGCGGTGGTGTTCGACGAAGTCGTGGTGGGGGTGATGGACGGTTCCACCCGCAAAACTCACATGTTTGGCGTCGAGGAACGCATCGATATGGTCACCCGGGCGGTCGCCTCATTGGGTAACGTCCGAGTCGAAGCGTTCAATATGTTGGTCACCGAGTTCGCTCGCCAAATCGGGGCATGTGCCCTGGTGAAGGGGCTTCGCGCGATCTCCGACTTCGACTACGAATTTCAGATGGCACAGATCAACAAACGACTGGCACCAGACATCGAGACCGTGTACTTCCCGGCATCCGCCAAGTACAGCTTCATCAGCTCCAGCGGCGTTAAGGAAATCGCCGTCTGGGGTGGCTCGGTCGAGGATTGGGTTCCCCCACACGTGGTCGCCGCGTTCGCGCGCGTCACTGGACGACACGCCGAGAAGGAGTGAACCGTTGGACGTACTCGCACTGATTGACAAGCTCGACGACCTGATCCACAACGCCCGCACCGTGCCGTTCTCCGACAAAGTCGCCATTGAGCGCGACGAGATCTACGAACTGCTCGACCAGATGCGCTCCACGATCCCCGAGGAGATCAAGCAGTCACGCTGGATCGTGAAGGAGCGTCAGGAGATGCTGGCCGAGGCCAAACGCGAGGCCGACCGCCTCGTGGCCGACGCTCGCGACAAGGCATCGCACGAAGCCTCACAACAGGAGATCGTCAAGCGCGCCGAGCGCGAAGCCGCGCAGATCCTTGAAGAAGCGCGCGTACGTGAGCGTGAGGTGCGCCTCGGCGCCGAGGACTACGCCGACGAAGTGCTGTCCACGCTCGAAGTGAACCTCGGCAAGTTCCTTGCCGCGGTGCAGCGTGGCCGTGAGCGTCTGCAGCGCGGCAGCGGAACCGACGGCACCGGCGAGGCGATCCCCGAGCCCATCAGCCCACCCTCCGACTAGCCCCATCTGAGTGGGGCGCCGCGAGGACAACGAGCTCTCTTTCGACCTCCGGACCCTGGAGTTGGGTCCCGGTGAGGCACGGGAAGTCACCTTGCCGATTCCGGTGAGTGAGCTGGTGTTCAGCGGTGAGCGGTATGTCCCAACCCCTGCGGAGCCCGAGGGGCAGCTCGAGGTTACCCAATCCTCCTCCGGGTGGCACTTCCGCCTTCGGGTGTCCACCACGTTCCGTGGACCCTGCTGGCGCTGCCTCGAGACCGCCGTGCTGGAACTGGCGGCCGACGTGCGCGACTTTCACGCCTTCGGCCGCGGGTCCGGCGCCGAGTACGACGAGGACCTCGACTGCGAATACCTCGACGGTGACTCCCTGGGAGTGGCCGCCATGGCCCGAGATGCGCTCATCGACCTGTTTCCCGCCACGATCGTCTGTCGCGACGACTGCGCGGGCCTGTGCCCCGACTGCGGCGCCAACCGCAACACCACACCGTGTACGTGCACGCCCGACACCGTCGACCCTCGGTGGGCCGGGCTCGGTGAGATCGCCAAACGGCTTCAGTCCGGCGAATGAGTGGCGCGGCGCCCGGGAAATCGCTACCCTTCCGCGGTCCGAGTGAACGACGAAAGACCGACCGATGGCCGTCCCCAAGCGAAAGACATCCCGTCAGCGGCGTGACACCCGCCGGGCGACGCACACCATTGAGGCCGCTCGTCTGGGCCAGTGCCCACGGTGCGCCAGCCCGGTTCGCCCGCATCACGTCTGTGTGGTGTGCGGTTACTACCGCGGCCGGCAGGTCATCAACGTCGAGGACTAGAACAGGGCACTCCACGTGAGCACACCCGTCACGATTGCGGTCGACGGGATGGGAGGGGACCGCGCGCCCAGTGAAACCGTCCGTGGGTCGCTCATCGCGGCGCGGGAGGGAATATCCATCCTTCTCGTCGGCGATACCGATGTCCTGGGTCAGGAGATCGAACGGCAGGGGGGACACACCCCAGCATTGAGCTGATCCCGGCCGCTGATGTGGTCAGCTCCCACGAAGATGGCGCGAAGGCCGTGCGGGCAAAGCCCGAGTCGTCCCTGGTCATTGCCACCAAGCTCGTGGCCGAGGGGCGCGCCCAGGCGATCATGTCACCGGGAAACACCGGGGCCACTCTGGCCGCCGCCACGCTTCATTTGCGCCGTATCCCCGGGGTGATCCGACCGGGTATCGCCGTGGTCATGCCGAGCGGCGCCGGCCCCGTTGTGTTGATCGATGCCGGTGCCAACGCGGAATCGAAGACCGAGTACCTCGAGCAATTCGCGGTCATGGGCCGCCTGCTGGCCCATGATGTGTTGCGGATCGTCGCTCCACGTGTGGGACTCCTGTCCATCGGCGAGGAGCAAGGCAAGGGCACGGAGTTCGTGCAAGCCACCTACGACGCGCTTGAGGGCACCGAGGGCTTCATCGGCAACGTCGAGGGACGCGACATCCCCACCGGGGCTGTCGACGTGGTGGTCACCGACGGGTTCACCGGCAACGTCGCGCTCAAGCTCTATGAAGGGTCCGGTGCCGTGTTCTTCCAGGCCATCCGCGCGGCGCTCGGCTCATCGGTTCGCAGCAAGTTGGGTGCCGTGCTTGCACGACCGGCGCTCCGTCAGCTCTACACCAAGTTCCACGCCGATACCTACGGCGGCGCCTACCTGCTCGGCGTCCGCGGACTAGTCATCATCGGCCACGGAAACGCCCCCGGCCACGCCATCGCCAACGCCATTCGCATGGGGGCCCGGGGAGCCCGCGAAGGGCTCATCGGGCATATGGAGGCGGGCCTCGCTCCACGGCCCTGACCGGCGTCCGTCCACGTTGGTAACGTCCCGTGAAACGCGTTGACAGCAACGGGGAAAGGCGGCCGTGTGGACCGACAAGAAGTGTTTGGAACGATTCGCGACATCATCGTCGAGCAACTCGGAGTGGATGCAGACGAGGTGAAGGAAGAAGCATCGTTCCAGGACGATCTCAACGCCGATTCCCTCGACCTCGTTGAGCTCATCATGAGCATGGAAGACAAGTTCGCGGGAATGAAGATCCCCGACGAGGACGCGGAGAAGATCCAGACCGTTGCGGATGCTGTGGACTACGTCGTCAACAACGCCCCGTCGGGAGCGTGATCGGGTACGTCGTCACCAGCGACTGACTCTTCCCATGGCCTCGGTGAACTCGCCCACCTGCTGGCTCCGGAACGACGTGCGGAAACGTTGGCGCATCGTTCATGGACGCCCACACGAGCACTGTCGTACGAGCGGCTCGAGCTGCTGGGCGACGCCGTGCTCGAGGTTGTCGTGACCGCGGAACTCCTTCGTCGCCACACCACGGCGTCAGAAGGGGACCTTGCCTGGATGCGCCAACAGATCGTCGGCGGTGAGGCCTGCGCACGGGTTGCGGTCGATCTCGGCCTGCCGGCGCAGTTCATTGCGGCCGCGCCCTCACGCCACCGTGATGCGGCCCGAGAGATGTCCGAACGCACGAGCGTGCTCGCCGCTCTCGTCGAGTCACTCATCGGCGCCTGTTGGACCGACCTGGGGCACGATCGCACCGATGGGGCCGTACGGGCATCATTTGCGCCGGTGATGGACGGCGCGACGCTGGGCCAGCGCGATGCGAAGACCGCCCTGCAGGAACGTGCCGCACAAGATGCGCTGATTGTTCACTACGAGGTCATCAATCGTGACGGCCCACCCCATGAGCGGGTTTTTACCACTCGCGTGAGTGTCGGGGGCGAGGCGCGTGGCGAAGGAACGGGACGATCCAAACAAGCCTCGGAGCAAGCTGCTGCCCGAGAAGCACTCGACCGGTACGGAAAGCAGGACTAGGTGCTCCGACGTATTCGTATCCGCGGATTCAAGTCATTTGCCGGTGACGTCACGCTCGACCTCGGCCCGGGCGTCAACGTCATCGTCGGGCCCAACGGCTCCGGTAAGAGCAACTTCGGTGAGGCCATTTCGTGGGCGCTCGGTGAGCAGCGCGCCAGTCGACTCCGCGCCCCGGGGATGCACGACATCCTCTACCAGGGAACTGAAGCACGACAGGCCGCGGGTCTCGCCGAGGTGGCGCTGCAGTTTGACGGCGTATCCGATGGCCCTGCCGAAGTGGAGGTGAGCCGTCGACTGACCCGGGCTGGCGACTCGAGCTACATGCTGAACGGTGCCTCATGTCGTCTGCTCGACCTCCATGAATCGCTTGCCGAGCGTGGGCTTGGCGGTGAGTCCCTCGCGGTCATTCGCCAGGGCCAGGTTGAGGCCCTCGCCACGAGTCGTCCTGTGGAGCGACGAGCAATGCTCGATGAAGCGGCCGGGGTCGGTGTCACCAAACGGCGCCGCAAGCGCGCCGAGCAGAAGCTGGCGCGCGTCGCGGAGAAGCTCGACCGTGCCCGTGACCTCGCTGCCGAGCTCACCTCCCGGGCACGGGCGCTCGACCGTCAGGCACGGGCGGCCGAACGTGCTGCAGCTTTTGACGCGGAAATTCGCGAGGTTCGTGAGACCGAACAGGCCGTTCGCGCATTTGCCGCTGCGGATGGGTTGATCGCGGCCACGGCCACCTCTGAGGAGCGTCAGCAACACGACAGCGCTGCTGGCGCGGCCCTGGATGCGGCGCGTGCCGCGCGGGCCACGTCCAATGAGTTGCGCACCAGCGCGGTCTCCCAACTGGAGCGGGCAGAAACGATCGCGTCGTCCTTGCGCGCGGCCACCGATCGTGTCGCCGGTCGGGCTGAGCTTGCGACGGAGCGCCGCAACGAGCTTCAGACGCGTCGTGAACGACTGGGGCATGCGCGGGCCGACGCAGCAGAGCAACTCGCCCGTCTGGAAGCGGAGGCCGCCGAGGCGCACGAGACACGGGATCGCAGCAGCGCCGCCGTTGCGGCCGCACAAGTTGCGGAACGTGCCGCTGAGGAGGCGGAGCTCGAGCTTCGCGCCGCCGAACTTCATGCCATCGAGGCGGTTCGTCGCATCGACACCGATCGTGCCGCGTCGGAGGCTGCGATTGCCGACGCACAGCGGCGGGTTGCCTACGCCAACGATGCGATCGGCCGCGCCATCAGCCAGCTCGACGTCCTGGATACCCAAGACGGTGCTCAGGACGACCGAACCGAGCGGCGTGCCGACATCGCCGAGCGGCGTGCCGAGCGCGACCTTCGTCGTCTCGCGGATGCCACCGCAGACAATGACGGGGCAGCGAGCGAACTTCGGCAAGCCGAGTCGCGGCAGCGCGAGGCTGCCGCCGACGCTCGTCTTCTCGCCCCTGATGAGGATTCATCGTCGGTAGGTGACACTCTCGGTGACGGGCTCCAGGTGGAAGCCGGTTCGGAGCGCGCACTCGCCGCTGCCCTCGGTGCCTACGCGGATGCGGTGCTGGTTTCCGACATCGCGAATGCCCGTGACGCGCTGACCAATGGGGCATCCACGGCGATTGTCCCGGCCCCCGAACGGGCAAACGGACGCTCTGTTGCCGGTGCACGCGCGATGATCGATGTCGTGACCGACTGTTCAGCCGACGTGCGCCGCCACCTGGAGCGTCTCCTGGCCGATGCCTGGCTGGTCGACTCTCTCGAGGGTGTGCCCACCGATCATCCCGGCCTGTTCGTGACGGCTGATGGCGTGGCTTACCGACCGGTGGACGGGATTGTGAGCGCGGCACGCGGGTCGTGGGCGCGCCGTGCGCTGCATGCTCGTGCCGTGGCCGACGAAGCCGCCGCACGGGTCGAGGTCTCCCGGCTCACACAGCTGATGAGTGAGTGCCAGTTCCGCCGTGATGGGATGCGTCAGCGGTGCGTCGCAACCGAACGCTCGCGCGCGGCAGCCGCTCACGCACTGGCGACCGCGCGGGCGCAGATCGCGGCCCGTAGCGAACGTCGGGAGCGCCTCCGGTCCGAGCATGAGGAGGCCCGTCGTCTCCATGAGGACGCAACGCGCATCGTTGACGAGGAAACGGCGTCGCTCGCGGACTTGGCCGAGGCACTGACCCGTGCCCAGGCAACTGTCGTTACCGCCCGGGAGGCGGCTCAGTCGGGCGCCAATGAACTCACCCGGGCTCGCGAGACCTTCCGCTCGGTTTCGTCCGACCACGCGGCGATCGATGCGCGGAGCTCCGAGGCCGCAGCGTCGCTGTCGGCGGCACGTGCCCTGATCGGTGCGGCCGACATGTTGCCGGCCGACCTTGCGCTCGTGGAGCGCTCCGTTCTGGTGATCCAAGCGGCGGCGGATGCACTCGTGCCGGTTTGTGTCGACGCGGCCAACGAACTGGCCGAACGGCGGTCAGCGTTCTCCACCGCAGAGGAAGGCCTGGCTGCGGCCCAGCGCGCCGCGGAGGTGGCTGAGATCGACGCGGCCGGACATCGTGAACGTCTCCACGTCGCGCAGGTGGATTTGCGTCTTGCTCAGGAGCGGGTGTCCGAGGCCGGGCCGGCGCCCGCGGAGCGACCCGAGAACGTGGGCACCCCAGAGGAGGTCGCCGAACGCCTTGCCGACCTCGAACGCCGACGCCTCGCCATCGGTGCAGTCAACGAGCTGGCCGGCACTGAGCGTGCTGAACTGGCCGAACGCGAAACGCACATCAACGAGCAGATCGCCGACCTCACCCGAAGCTGTGATCACCTCACCGCCCACCTTGGTGAGCTTGACGCCGCCGTCGGTGAGGGTTTCGATGCCGTCTTCCAAACCGTGTCGGACCGGTTCGCCGAGGTCGTTGGCCTGCTGTTCCCCGGCGGCACCGGGCGTCTGCGACTGGTGGCCGCAGAGGACGAGGACGGTGACGAGGGAGTGGAGGTCGAGGTTGTTCCGGCCGGTAAACGCCCCCGGGCGCTGTCGCTCATGTCCGGTGGTGAACGCTCGTTGATCGCGATGGGCTTTTGCCTCGCGCTCGCAATGGCACGGCCTGCGCCGTTCTACCTCCTCGATGAGGTGGAGGCGGCGCTCGACGACGCCAACTTGCGACGCTTCCTTGCAGTGGTGAAGCAACTGGCCTCGGAGACCCAGTTCCTCGTGATCACCCACCAACAGCCCACCGTCGAAATCGCCGACACGCTCTTCGGCGTCACGATGGGTGGCGACGGTGTGACGCAGGTGCTCTCCCGCAAGCTGGCCGAGTCTGTCGAGTCCGCGACGCCGTACGTGAGTCGGCAGCTGCGCCTCGTCAACGCACGGTAGTCGTGGACGCCGAGCTCGTTCCGTGGGCGGAGCTGTTTGAGCTTCCCATCTCCGCTGACGATGCGGACGCCGCCGCAGCGGAGCCCAGTCGCAGAGGTGTGTTCGGACGCCTGCGTGAACGGCTGACCGCCCCGCGTCAGGCCATCTCACCGCAACTTGCGGCGATCTACGCTCCCAAGCTGGTCACCGAGGACACGTGGGAGGCGCTCGAGGAGGCGCTCATCGTCGCGGACTGCGGCATGGAGGCCACCGACGACATGATCGCCCACCTGCGCGCCGAGGCACGGGAGGGGCGCGTCATCAGCGGCGAGACGCTCGCCGAGGGGCTGTGGAAGGAGGTGGCCCACCGAATGGCTCCCGAGCCCATCCGGGTGCCTCTGCGCGGCGAACCCACGGTCATCCTCGTCATCGGCGTCAACGGCAGTGGCAAGACCACAACGATCGGCAAGCTCGCCCATCGTCTCGCCGGGTTGGGTCAGAAGGTGGTGATCGGCGCCGGAGACACGTTCCGGGCCGCGGCGATCGACCAGCTGGCGGTGTGGGCCGAACGCTCGGGTGCGCAGCTCATTCGCCAGGGGCCCGGCTCCGACCCGGGGGCCGTCACCTTCGACGCGATTGCCGCCGGCAAGGCCCGTGGCGCCGATGTCGTGATCATCGACACGGCAGGACGTCTGCAGACCCAGAAGAACCTCATGGAGGAGCTGCGGAAGGTCGCGCAGGTGGCCGGTAAGCAGGACCCCACCGCCCCGCATGAGGTGCTGCTGGTCCTCGATGCCACCACCGGCCAGAACGGCATCAGCCAAGCCAAGCTCTTCAACGACGTGGCCCCGCTCACCGGGGTGGTCCTCACGAAACTCGACGGCATCGCCAAGGGCGGCATCGTCCTGTCCATCCGTGATCAGCTCGGCGTGCCGGTCAAGCTCGTGGGCGTCGGAGAGGGCGTCGACGACCTGCAACCCTTCGACGCCGAAGGGTTCGCACGCGCGATCTTCGCCCCCTAACGGGCGTGCTTAAACGTCGGCGGTGATGAGGCGAAGACCCGCGTCGTAGCTCTCCAGCGTCCGCAGGTGGCCGTATCGGCGGTCCCATTCGCCGGACGCGAGGTCGGCGGCGACGGCGGAGGTCACCCGGTCCACCACGGTATCGGGCATCAGGGCAAAGCCACTGGTGGCGGCACGGGCGCCGGGGTCGAGTACCCACTCAGGATGCGCCCAGAACGCCAGGAGAAAGCCATCCTGGCAATCGGCGGGGACGGGGACGACATCAACCCGACCGTTGATCGTCTGGGCGATGGCCGCTGGTGACGGCATCGTGGCGTTGTCCCGCTCCGCCACCTCGGTGAGGCAGTCGGCCATCAACCACGTCTGGCCCGAGACCGCGGGGTCGATGGTGAGAATCACAATCCGTCGTCGCGCGACGCGCTGCATCTCACGAAGGCCCGCGTCCACGCTCTCCCAGTGGTGAAGCGACAGGAGCGTCATGGCGGCATCGATGCTCGCATCGGCCAACGGGAGGTCCTCGGCCCGCCCGACAACGGCCGTCGCCCGCCGGGGGTCTCGCTGGGCGATCATCACCGTCGATGGTTCCACCGCGATCACCTCACGATCACGCGGCTCATACGAACCCGCGCCCGCCCCGACGTTCACCACCGACGCGCTGTCACCGAGGGCAGTAGTGATCGCTGCCGCGATCTTGGGGTCCTCGCGCCGTCTCTCGGCGTAGCCCGTACCGATTCCGTCGTAGATCGTCATCGCTGCCGACGTTACCGGTCGAGGCCGAGCTGACGGTGTCCCGGGCGCACCACCACGTTCCCTAAAGGAATCCTGACCGGACCGACACTCGGCCTCCCGTAGTCTTCGTTTCGAGTACCCGCACGGTCGAATGGACAGCAGCGCGGGGTAGGGACGTCCCGTCAATCCTGGCCAGAAGGTGGAAGCCTCGTGGAGATCTTTCTCGCTGCCGCACAGAACCCGCCGAAGTTCATCCCGTCCGCCGATGTCGTGGCGTACGTCCTCATGGACATTGCGATCATCCTCATAGCGGCACGACTCGTTGGCACGCTGTTCGAGAAGTTTGGCCAGCCACGGATCGTCGGAGAGATCATTGCCGGCATCCTGATCGGACCAACAGTTCTTGGAGGTCAACTCGCGAAGGCGGCCACCGCGAAGGCGGGCGCCATCGATGGCTCCGGCCTTGTGAATGATCTCTTCCCGTTGCCGGCCGTGGCGTTTCTGACGCTCATCGGGCAGATCGCACTCGTCTTCTACATGTTCCTTGTCGGCCTGGAACTCGACAAACGGCTGCTCAAAGGTCGTAGCGTCCAAATGATCGTAATGGCGATCGCCGCGACGCTTGTGCCCGTCGCGTTGGGCTTTGTCGCCGGGGCGGTCCTTGATGGGCCGACGTGGCGCCCCGCCGGCATCAGCGCCACCACCTTCGGCCTGTTTCTCGGCGCGGCGATCAGTGTGACGGCGTTTCCCGTCATGGCACGCATCCTTCAAGAGAAGGGGCTCCTCGGTTCTCAGATGGGGGCGATCGGAGTCGGGTCGGCGGCCATCGTCACGGTTTTGATGTTTCTCGTCATCGCCGCCGCAAGCGCCTCGGCAAAGGGATCCGGTGTGGTGGACAGCGTCGGCCTTCGCTTCCTCCTCGTGATTGGGCTGATCGCGGTCTTGTTCCTCGTGGTGCGTCCGCTCATGTCGCTTGCCACGAAACGCTTTGACGCCGCCAAGAACCTCGACGGAAATCTCCTTGCGGTGATGTTGATCGGGGCATTGGCTACCGGCCTCGCAACCGACCGGATCTTTGGGGCCGCCCTTGTCGGTGGGTTTCTCTTCGGGCTTGCCGTTCCGGAGCGTGACGGCCTTGCCCCCGCGGTGATCAGCCGTATGGAAAGCACCGTCGTTGTGTTTCTCCTTCCCATCTTCCTCGCGGTCTCGGGTCTGCGTACCGACCTCACGCTGGTCACCGGAACGCTGCTGGCGGCTGCCGCCCTGTTCCTTGCGTTGATGATTGCCGGGAAGCTTGGCGCCGGCTATCTCGCCGGCCGCGCCGTGGGACTGAAGAGCAAGGATGCGTTGGTGGTGGGCGTGCTGCTCAACTGCCGTGGCCTTCTCATCCTGGTGGTCGGGCTCATCGGATTGCAGCTCGGCACGATCACACCATCGATGCAAGTCGTGTTCGTCGTCGGCGCGATCGTCACCACGATGATGACCGGACCGTTGATGGGTTGGCTCGTTCCCAAGAAAGAGGTCGAGAGCATCAGCGCGACCTACAGCTCACAAGACATCCTCGATGCGAAGGCAACGGCGGAGGGCACCTCACGAATCGCCGGATAGCGACGTGAGGTGCCGTGTTTCCTTTCGGCACCGACACCCGAAGAGGCTTGTCGGGGTGCCGAGGGGGACACGAGACGCAGACGGGCCACGTGCCACAAGCCCCCAAGGACGTTAGACGATCACACTCTCACACCGGGAGGTGTGCGCCGCTTTGCCCTGGGTTCGGCTGGCCCATGCGGGCGAGGAAGCGAATGTGGCTCATGACAGCGCTTCGCAGGGTTTGGTGGACCTGGTAGTCGACGCCGTAGCGAGCGCACACCTCTTGCACGATGGGGGCGATCTTCGGGTAGTGGGTGTGAGCCACGCGGGAGAACAGGTGGTGCTCGATCTGGAAGTTGAGGCCACCCATGTACCAGGCGAGGATGCGGCTGCGCGGGGCGAAGTCGACGGTGGTCTCCACCTGATGGCGGGCCCACTCCACTTTTCCGGCCTCGGCCATCTTCTCGGTGGTCGAGAACTCGGCTTCCTCAACGCAGTGGGCGAGTTGGAAGGTGATGGCCAGCACGAACGCCAGGACGAAGGAGGCAATGCCAAAGGCAATGAGGACGGTGAAGATCGAGCCCCAGTGAAAGACGACGGGGAGGATGATTGCCCAGGTGGCGAAGATGGCCTTACCGACCCAGAACCCGACCTTCTCCCGGCCCTTGGGCCAGGGCAGGGGGGTCTCGCCAACCTTGCCAACCGACAGCAGGGTGAGGTCGCTCAGAAGCTGCCACTTGACGGCGAACAGCCCGTAGAGCGGCCACGCGTAGATGTGCTGGAAGCGATGCATGGGCCGGTGGGTCTGCTCGGGGCCAAGACGCAGGAAGGGAAGCTGTTCGATGTCGCTGTCGTGCCCCTCGATGTTCGTATAGGTGTGATGCACGACGTTGTGCTTGATCCGCCAGACGTACGAGCTGGCGCCGATGATGTCCATCGACCAGCGCATCCAGCCATTGAGTTTGCGGTTCGGCGAATATGAGCCGTGGTTCGCGTCGTGGGTGACGTTGAAACCGATACCTGCGAGCGCCAAGCCCAGAGAGACCGCCAGGAGAACCACGTGCCACCACGACGATGCCCAGAACATGAGCGCTGCCCATGACGCGGCGGTCCACAGCAGGATGAATGCCGTTTTCGAGTAGAGGCGGACATGGGCACGCCGAGCACGTTTGGGGTCGTTGACCCACTCAGCGACGCGTGTCTTCAACTCGCTGTAGAAGTCACCGCCGCCATTGAAGCTGACCGTGCGTCGTTCTGCCGTTGCCGAGTCACTCATGGGCGCTCACCTTCATCTGAGGCGCCGCCGAGGATCCGGGATTGACGGCTCATTTTCTCCGTTGGCGCGGGGCCAACGGCGCGCGAGAATCCCCGCACTTCGGTAACCCTAACAAGCATTGGTGGATGGCACGAGTACTTGTGGCCGGTTCGGGCGACTTCTGCGCGAGATCGTGGGCATGGATGTCACTCCCGTTGCGGTGATCACTCGGCCACCTCCGACGGAGAATCGTTGCCATGACAGCGTTGACAACCGTACCGGCCGCGGTGTGGAGGAGGAGCTTGGGCCCTCCTCGCCCACAGTTACCGTGCCGGATGCCGGGGAGCGGGCTCCTGTCGACGTCAATCGCCGCGGACGGATGGGACCCGATATGGGCTCGGCCCGCGGGACCCAGCTACCATCCGCCGCCGTGGCTACCCGAGAAGACCTCCGCAATGTCGCCATCGTCGCGCACGTCGACCATGGCAAGACCACCCTGGTGGACGCCATGCTCTGGCAGTCCGGCGCATTCCGTGCGAACCAGGACGTCAATGAGCGGGTGATGGACTCCACGGACTTGGAGCGCGAGAAGGGCATCACCATCCTCGCCAAGAACACCGCGGTGCGTCACGGTGACATCAAGATCAACATCGTCGACACCCCCGGACACGCCGACTTTGGCGGGGAAGTTGAGCGCGGCCTGCACATGGTCGACGGCGTGTTGCTTCTGGTCGACGCCAGTGAAGGCCCCTTGCCTCAAACCCGTTTTGTGTTGCGCAAAGCCCTGGAGGCGCGTCTGCCGGTGGTGCTCGTGGTCAACAAGGTCGACCGCCCCGACGCCCGCATCAGCGAGGTAGTCGATGAGGTCTACGAGCTGTTCCTCGACTTGGGGGCCGACGAAGGCCAGATCGAGTTTCCGATCGTCTACTGCAACGCCAAGGCCGGCCGGGCATCGCTCACCCCCGACGACCAGGGCACCGACCTGGAGCCCCTCTTCCAAGTCATCTTCACCACGATCCCGTCGCCCACCTACACCGAGGGCGCGCCGCTGCAGGCGCTCGTGACGAACCTTGCGGCATCCGCCTACCTGGGGCGCCTGGCCATCTGTCGCGTCCATCACGGCAACATCCGCAAAGGCCAGCAGGTGGCGTGGTGCCGTGCCGATGGCACCGTCACCGCTGCCAAGGTCACCGAGCTGTACGTCACTGAGGAGCTCGAACGCCTTCCGGTTGAGCAAGCCGGTCCGGGCGAGATCATCGAGGTGGCCGGTCTACCGGAGATCACCATCGGCGAAACGCTCGCCGATCCAGAGTCGCCCAAGGCGCTCCCGGTCATCGCCGTCGACGAACCGTCGCTGTCGCTGACGATCGGCATCAATACCTCACCGCTGGCGGGCCGCGACGGAACCAAGCTCACCGCGCGTCAAGTGAAGGACCGTCTGGACCAGGAACTCGTCGGCAACGTGTCGCTGCGCGTGGTGAACACCGAACGCCCCGACACCTGGGAGGTTCAGGGCCGTGGCGAGCTGCAACTCGCCATTCTCGTCGAGACCATGCGACGGGAAGGCTTCGAGCTCACGGTGGGTAAGCCCCAGGTTCTGAAGCGCGAGATCAACGGCAAGGTCCATGAGCCCCTTGAGCGTGTTTCGATTGACGTGCCGGAGGACATGCTCGGCGTCGTCACGCAGCTGTTGGCTCTGCGCAAGGGACGGCTGGAACAGATCATCAATCACGGCACCGGTTGGGCCCGCATGGAGTACCTGGTGCCGGCCCGCGGCCTGGTGGGTTTCCGCACCGAGTTCCTCACCGAGACGCGGGGCACCGGCCTGCTTCACCACATCTTCGAGCGGTGGGAGCCATGGATGGGTGAGATCCGCACCCGCCCGCGCGGCAGCCTCGTGGCCGACCGCATCGGTGTCACGACCACCTTCGCCCTGTTCGGGTTGCAGGAGCGCGGCGCCCTGTTCGTGTCGCCAGGGGAGGACGTCTACGAGGGCGCCATCATCGGCGAAAACGGCCGGGGCGAGGACATGGACGTCAACGCCATCAAAGAGAAGAAGCTCACCAACATTCGCTCATCCACAGCGGATGAGCTGGTGCGCTTGGTGCCGCCGCGCCCCATGTCGCTCGACCAGGCCATGGAGTTCGTGCGCGACGATGAGTGCGTGGAAGTCACCCCCGCCCGAGTGCGCCTGCGCAAGGTGGAGCTCACCATGACCGGGCGCGCGAAGCTCGCGAGGGGCGCGAAGGCAGCGACGTAGGTCGGGTGGTCCTCTCGCGCGTCAGCCGCGCTGAGAGGGTCTACTCGGAGCGGTCCCCCCGATGCTCCTCCTGGTGAATCAGCTTGCCGTCGCGCTACACCGCGGTGAATCGTCCCACGCGGTCCTCACGGGCGCGTGAGCCCCCGTGCGAGTCGAGCGAGGCGGAAACGCTGGACGCGGGTGACCGGGGCGAGCTGGCCGCTGCTCACCGGCGCCTTCACGAGCGGTTGCCGTCCCTCGCGGTGCTGGGCGGATGCTGCGGCATTGACCACCGCCACGTCGGCGACCTCGCATCGGCGTGGCTCGCCGCCCGCGTAGCTCACGTCGGAGAAGCGGACGCCGCGTCCCTGGTTCGCCCCGGGGACAAGGCAGAGCCGACGACGTCTACGCGGGCGACCGGTCGTCGAGTGTCGCCCAGTACCCCCGGGTACCAGGGGTGTCACGAGGGCTTGTAGACTCTCGGGTCGCATGTTCGAGAACCTTTCCGACAAGCTTCAAGGAGTGTTTAGCGGCCTCCGCGGTCGCGGCAAGCTGACGTCGGCGGATATCGACAAGGCCATGCGGGCGATCCGGCTGTCGCTGCTCGAAGCCGATGTGAGCCTCCCGGTGGTGAAGCAGCTCACCGACGCCATCAAGGCCCGGGCCACCGGCGCCGAGGTGATGCAGTCGCTCACGCCCGATCAGCAGGTCGTGAAGATCGTCAACGAGGAGCTGGCGACCCTCATGGGCGGCACCCAAGCGCGGCTACCGATGTCGTCGAAGCCGCCAACGATCATTCTGTTGGCCGGGCTGCAAGGGTCGGGTAAGACGACGTTTTGCGCGAAGCTTGCCCGGCAGATGCGGACCGAGGGTCGCGCACCGATGCTCGTGGCGTGTGACCTTCAGCGGCCGGCTGCCATTGACCAGCTCGAGGTGCTCGGTGCGCAGATCGGCGTTCCGGTCTACCGCGAGGACTCGCAGAACCCCGTGACGGTCGCAAGCAACGGCGTACGGGAAGCGAAGCGCCAAGCCCGTGATGTGGTGATCGTCGACACCGCCGGCCGTCTCACCGTGGACGACGAGATGATGCGCCAGCTCATCGACGTGAAGAACGCGGTGCAGCCCACGGCCGTTGTCCTCGCGCTTGATGCGATGACCGGCCAAAGCGCGGTCGAGGTGGCCCTGGCCTTCCAGCAGGCCGTTGACTTCGACGGGGTCATCCTCACCAAGCTCGACGGTGACACCCGCGGTGGCGCCGCCCTCTCGGTACGTGCCGTCACCGGTAAGCCGATTCTGTTCGTCGGCACCGGGGAGAAGGTCGATGCACTCGAAGCGTTTCACCCCGATCGCATGGCCCAACGCATCCTGGGAATGGGCGACGTGCTCACCCTTATCGAGCGTGCCGGGCAGACCGTCGACACCGAAAGCGTCCAGGGTCTCAGCAAACGGTTGCGCACCGGTGGAGCATTCACGCTGGACGACATGCTCGAGCAGCTCCAACAAATTCGGAAAATGGGGCCCCTGAGCGGTATCCTCGGCATGATTCCGGGGCTTGGGCAGATGAAGAAGCTCAAGGATGCCGATCTGGACGACCGGCAGCTCGACAAAACCGAAGCCATCATCAAGAGCATGACGTCGGTCGAGCGTCGTAAACCGGATGTGATCAACGGCAGTCGCCGCAAGCGCATTGCCCGGGGCAGTGGGACAACGGTGCAAGAGGTCAACCAACTTCTGGCACAGTTCAAGCAGATGCAGAAAATGATGAAACAATTCGGCAAGGGCGGGAAGCTGCCGCCCATGTTCGGGACCTGAGAAACAACGTAGGAGCACTGTGGTCAAGATTCGCCTCACCCGCGTGGGAAGCAAAAAGAACGCGATCTACCGCGTCGTCGTCGCCGATTCGCGCTCACCGCGCGACGGTCGCAACATCGAAACGGTCGGTCGGTACAACCCGCAGCTTCAGCCGTCGCTGGTCGAGCTCAACCTCGAAAAGGTGCACGACTGGATCGGCAAAGGCGCCCAGCCCAGCCGCGCCGTGACGAAGCTCATCAAGATCGCCGAAGCCGACGCCAAGACCGCCGCGGCGGCCGCCTAGCTCGATGTCGGACACCACCGATGCCATCGGCGACATGATCGCCGAGATCGCCCGCGGACTGATTGACGAACCCGACCAGGTTCGCGTCACCAACCGCGAAGACCGAGACCGCATCGTTTTTGAGCTGTTCGTGCCCGAGTCTCAACGCGGCCAGGTCATCGGTCGCGGAGGTCGCATCGCCCACGCGCTGCGGGCGGTCACCCAGGCCGCCGGACGCGCGAACGGGCTCAAGGTGGCGCTCGACATCGTCGACTGATCGCGGTGTCCGTCAGCGACGGCGACCTCGTCATCATCGGTCGGCTCGGGCGCACTCACGGAGTCGCGGGTGAGCTACGCGCTCGCGCCACCGGGCCAACGTTGGCAACCACCGCCGTCGGCAGTGAGCTCATCGCGGATGTGGCCGGCGCACGTCGGTCGCTCCAGCTGTCATCTCTCCGGGAGAGCGGCGGTGATTTCCTGCTCTGTTTTCACGGAATCACATCCAAGGAAGCAGCTGCGGAGCTGGTGAACGCCACGCTGGCTGTGGCCCCGGATGCCCTTCGCGCACTTGACGAGGACGATGAGTACTACGTACGCGACGTGATCGGCTGTCGCGTGTGGGTGGGTGCGCACGAGATCGGTGAGGTGACCGACGTTTCTGAGGGCACGGCCAACGACGCGCTCGTTGTGACGCCTGCCGACGGTGAGATTCGGCTGGTCCCTTTTACGCATGACGCGGTCGAGGTGCTTGATGTTCCGGGGCGGCGCATCGTCATTCGCGCCGACCTGTTCGGCGGGGGCGACGCATGAGAATCGATGTCGTCACGCTCTTTCCCGAATGGTTCGACTGGATGCGTCGCCCGCGGCACCTGACGAACGCCGCCACGTCGGCGGATCTGGAGCTGCGGTGTTTCTCGTTTCGCGACTACACGCCGCTGTCCGCCGGGCAGGTCGACGACCCGCCTTACGGTGGCGGGCCGGGCATGGTGATCCGCGTAGACGTGGTCGCCGCAACCCTCGAGGCCGTGTATCGCCAACCCGCCGAGCAGGTGCGCGAGGGCCGCCGGGTCGCGGTTCTCACCCCGCGCGGGCGGATGTTCAGCGACCCGATCGCCCGCGAGCTTGCGACGCTCGACGAGCTGGTGCTCTTGTGTGGCCGGTACGAGGGCTTCGATGAGCGTGTCCATACTCACCTTGCCAATGACCAGGTTTGCCTCGGCCCGTACGTCCTCGCTGGTGGGGAGGTGGCCGCCATGACGATCATCGATGCCGTCGCTCGGCAGATCCCTGGGGCCTTGGGTAACCCTGAAAGCCTGCATCGCGAGTCGTTCTCCGAGGGACTCGCCGGCCGGGTAGAGCACCCGCACTACACCCGACCCGCGGAGTTCCGAGGCTGGGCCGTGCCCGACGTGCTGCTTTCCGGCCACCACGGGGCCATCGACGCATGGCGAGACGAGCAGACACGCCCACCGGGGGCCGCGCGCTAGCGGGCGCTGCCTGCCACACTTCACCAATGGAGCGTGTCGAGGGCATCGGCGGGTTTTTCTTTCGGGCGCAGGACTCCGCCGCACTGGGCGCGTGGTATGCGGAGCACTTGGGCGTCGAGCCGCCGCCGACCACGTACGGAGGCGAGGTCTGGGAGCAACGCGCCGGACCCACCGTTTTTGCCCCATTCGGACGGGAGAACCACGACAGCCCGTATCTCGGTACGGCGGGCTGGGGAATCAACTTCCGGGTGCGCGACCTCGATGTCATCGTCGCGCAGCTCACCGCGCGAGGTCTCGCCGTGAGCGTGGACCCGACGACCTATCCCAACGGGCGCTTCGCCCAGCTCCACGACCCTGAGGGAAACGCGATTCAGCTGTGGCAGCCCGCGTCACCTGACGCTGCTGAGGAGGAATGACCAGCCTCAGCCGATCCGCGTAACCTTCGGGCGAACCCGGACGGATGGCGGGTGCGGGTTCGAGATCTGGCGGGTTAAGGCCAGATGCGTGTTGCCCGGCACCAATCGTGCTTCGGCGCGTCGTCCGTTCTTGCTAGCGTCGCCGGTGACAATGGCTCCGCGTCGAGAGCGTGTTCGTCTCGCCTCAGACCTGAGGCGATATCGCATGTTCTCGCCGTGAGCGGCGGCACCCCCGCGCTTCTACCCGCACGTCACGGTCGTCGCATCGGCGTGCGCCCCGTCGGCAGTCGTTCCTCGTCGCGTGAAATCGCGACAGCTCTGAGAAAGCGAGATCAGCATGTTGGTCAACGGCCGTTCCCACGCCTCCTCGGTGTTCGCCGGGTCGCGACTGCGGTGGCCCCTGGTGTTGTGCGTGCTCCTCGTGGCCGGATGTGGCGGCAGCGACGCAGAAACCGGTTCGCCAAGCGCGTCGACGGGAGCCGCGGTGACAACGGCCGAATCCACGACGACGTCGACCGAATCCCCGACGACCTCGACCGGCAAGCCCATCTCGATCGACTCCTTTACGGCGCGCGACGTGACGGCCGCGAAGTACGAGGCGATTGGTTGTTGGTTGCGCAGGAAAGGTGCTGAGGAATCAGTCTTCTTCACCGGGTACGACGGGGGGTTCATGGTCATCGATGGGAAATCGGTCCTGTTGGACAAGAAACCCGGGACCGCTGCCTCGGTCATCGACATTGCTGACTCCTACGCCAACGCCGACTTCACGGTGCGCCTTGACGACATCGGTGAGCCAACGCAGACGAGTATCGAATCCACCGAGCGTTCCGCCACGCTGAATGTGGTCGCGAGTAACGGCGAAACAACGTCGATCGAGGGCGTTTTGGGGTGTGGCGTCTGAGGCGCCCCACGCGGGGAGGGCAGCACGGGGGTGTTTACCGTCCCGGCTGCTATCCTCGCGGTCGTTTTGGCGTTTGAAGTCCGAAGGAGCTTTTGTGAGCAGTGTCATTGAGGAACTGGAGCGGATGCAGCTCCGCGACGACATTCCCGAGTTTAGGTCGGGCGACACCGTAAAGGTTCACTTTCGGGTCATCGAAGGCCAGCGCCAGCGGATTCAGGTGTTCGAAGGCATCGTTATTCGCCGTCAAGGCTCCACGTCGCGTGAGACGTTCACCGTTCGTAAGCAAAGCTTCGGTGTGGGCGTCGAGCGGACATTTCCGGTTCACTCGCCGAAGATCGAACGGATCGAGCGGGTGACCGAGGGCGATGTGCGTCGCGCCAAGCTGTACTACCTACGCGGCAAAGTGGGCAAGAAGGCTCGCGTGCGCGAGAAGCAGCGCTAGAACCGTTTCGGTGGCGTCGCCCACCGCACTTCGCGCCCGCCAACGCGCGGCACGAACCAGTCGGTTGTTTCGTTACGACCGCGCCTTCGGCGTGCCGATCGTCGCGGGCACCGACGAAGCCGGGCGAGGATGCCTTGCCGGCCCGCTCGTTGCGGCGGCCGTGGCTTTTGACCTCGCGGGGATGAGTCGCACGGCACGTCGTGAGCTGACCGGGCTCGATGATTCGAAACGACTCACTCCGCAGTCGCGTCAGGAGCTGGCGGCGGCCATCCTGTGCCACGCAAAGCAGGTGGTTGTCATCTCCGCATGCGCCCCCACCGTGGACCGCGACGGGCTCCACCGCTCCAACCTCCGGCTTCTTGCGGAGTGCCTGGCCGGGATTGACCCGGTGGCGGACGTGAGCGTCGTCGATGGGTTCTCACTGCCGGATCCCGCCCCCACCCATCAACGTGTCATTGGTGGGGATCGCACGTCCGCCGCCATCGCTGCGGCCTCCGTGATCGCCAAGACAACACGCGATCGGTTGATGGCCGGCCCGGCGGCGCTGGCCTGGCCCGGTTTCGGCTTCGAACGCCATGTGGGCTACGGCACTCGAGAGCATCAAGACGCTGTTCGTGCCGCGGGTCTGTCGCCCATTCATCGCCGGTCGTTCAACTCGATCGCCTACACGAACTTGACGCTGTTCGACGACCTGTTGTAGTCGTCTGAGACGAGGATGTCCCGATCGTGGCGAATGGCGCGCCACGACGGCGCCTCGAGATGGATGGCGATGAGATCGATGCGCACCTCGTAGCCGTTGAGCTGCGGGCGTCGGGCCACGAATGTGTTCGCGGCGATGAGAAGACGTTGACGCTGCCAATACGAGATCGGCTCCGTCAGCGCGTCCGCGTCGGCCCGGGCCTTCACCTCCACGATCGCCACCACGCCGCGGCGGGTGGCGACGATGTCGAGCTCGCCCCCTCCGCCGCGCCAGTTGCGGGCGATCACCCTCCACCCGCGCCGAGCGAGGTAGCGCTCCGCCCGCCGTTCTGCATCGAACCCCCGTGACCTCATGCCGGTCAGTGTGCGTGGATGAATGTCACAGCGCAAGACGCGAGGTGTCACAACATCGGCCGGGGTCGATTAATTGCCGAAGCCACGCGCCTTTTGTCACACCTCGGTGTAGCGATGCAACACGTGTGGACGGCAGCGTTCCCGACGTGGTCGCACACATCGTCAGCCCCGCGCTCATCGGTCTTCACTCGGCCACCGTCCAGGTGGAGGCCGACCTGCGCACCGGAACGCCGGCATTCGCCGTGGTGGGCCTTCCCGACACCGCGGTTCAAGAGTCGCGTGAACGGGTGAGGTCGGGGCTGGCCAACCAGGCCTACCGCGTGCCGTCGCAGCGCATCATCGTGAACTTGGCCCCGGCCGACTTGCGCAAAGTCGGCCCACAGTACGACCTGCCGATCGCCTTGGCTGTTCTCGCGGCTACCGGCCAACTCTCGCCGGCGGCGTTGACGGGGGTGGGGGCGGTGGGTGAGCTCGCTCTCGACGGGTCGCTGCGACCTGTCGCGGGAGTGCTCGCGATGGCCGAACACGCTGCCGCGTCCGGATGGCGTCAGCTCGTTGTTCCCGAGGCGAACGCTGGTGAGGCCGCACTCATTAGCGGTATCGACATCGTCCCGGTCAACGGCGTGCGCCACGCCGTTGACGTGCTCGAGGGGCGGGAGACGATCAATCGTCCCGACGTGGATGCGGCGGCCCTTCTCGACCGTGCGACGGGCCGGCCTGTGGCCGATCTTGGTGACATCCGTGGTCAACATGCCGCTCGCCGGGCGCTTGAGATCGCCGCCGCGGGGTCGCACAGCCTGCTGATGATCGGTCCGCCCGGTGGAGGAAAGACCATGTTGGCGCGGCGGCTGCCCGGCATCCTTCCATCGCTGTCGCTCGATGACGCGATTGCGGTCACCCGCATCCACTCCGTTGCGGGCCTCCTTCCGGCGCAGACGCCCATGATTGTCGACCGCCCGTTTCGCTCGCCGCACCACACCATCTCGGCGGTGGGGCTCATTGGAGGTGGCCGGTTCCCACAGCCGGGCGAGGTGACTCTGGCGCATCTCGGGGTCCTCTTTCTGGATGAGGTGTGTGCGTTCTCGCCGGCGGCGCTCGATGCGTTGCGCCAGCCCATCGAGGAAGGTTCGGTGGACATCACCCGCGGGATGGTCACAGCGCGCTTTCCGGCCCGGCCGTTGATCGTGTGCGCCGGCAACCCCTGCCCGTGCGGCTTCGATGGCGATACGCGCAAACCCTGCACTTGCCCACCCGGGCGGGCGGCGGCCTACCGTGCGCGCCTGTCAGGTCCGGTTGCCGACCGCATCGACTTGCAGATTCCGGTTCCGCGACTGGCGGCCGACGAGGTTGTGGGAACCGCGCCACCGGGAGAAGCCAGTAGTGCCGTACGCCACCGGGTGGACCACGCACGGGCCCTCGCGAACGGTCGCGGTCAGGTGGGGCCCAACGCGACCCTCTCGGCAGCACAGGCGCGCAACATCTGCCGAATCGACGCGGCCGGTCAGCGGCTCCTCGCACAGGCGGTTGATCACTACGCCCTGTCGGCCAGAGGCCACGACCGCCTGCTGCGTGTGTCGCGTACCATCGCCGACTTGGCCGGGAGCGAAACCGTCGGCGCCGATCACCTCGCCGAGGCCGTCCAGTACCGTGCCAACGGGTTCGGTGCGGCACTATGAGCTGGCAACTGGGCCTGGCCTGGCTCGCTCACGACCTGGGCGTCGACCTGCAACGTGCCGCCCGGCGTGCGGGGGGCGGGCGGGAGCTGTGGCAGCTGGGGCCGCTCGGCTGGGCGCGACACCTTCCGCGAATCGGCCAGGACGAAGCACGTCTGAGGGCGGCCCACGACGGGTTCGACCACGACGCCATGCGGCGGGCGCTTGCCGACATTAGTGTGGAGCACGTCGCCCTTGGGAGCGCGGAGTATCCGGAGGCCCTGGGCGAGATTCCCGATCCACCGTTCGGGCTGTTCGTCGATGGTCAACTCGGCTCGCTTGGTGGGGACGGTGGCGCACCGTTGGTCGCAATCGTTGGGAGTCGCCGACCAACGAGTGCAGGTGTTGCCTTCGCGCACAACCTGGCCCGACAGGTCGCGGAACGTGGTGGGATCGTCGTGAGCGGGTTGGCGCATGGCATCGACGCGGCGGCACACCAGGGCGCGCTGAGCATCGATGCGCCGACGGTTGCGGTCGTGGGGTGCGGGGTTGACGTTCTCTACCCACGACGCCACCGTGCACTCCGCGATCGCATCCGCCAGCGTGGTGCGGTGGTGTCGGAGTACTGGCTCGGCACGACGCCATCTCCCTGGCGCTTTCCGGCACGAAACCGCATCGTTGCCGGACTTGCCGACGCGGTGGTGGTGGTGGAAGCGGCCGAACGTTCGGGGGCACTCATCACCGCGGACTTTGCCCTCGACCAGGGGCGCCCGGTTCTGACGGTCCCCGGTGCCCCGTGGGCCGCGATGTCTGCGGGATGCAACGCACTCATCCGTGTCGGCGCGGCTTTGTGTGAGTCCGTGGACGACCTTCTGGCTGACGTGCCTCACGACGGTTGGCAGGTTGCCGACACCCCGCCCGCCGGCGAGCCGATCACTGAACCCGATCGTCATGTCCGTAACCTGTTGTTGAACGAACCGCTGTCGTTTGACGAGATCTGTGAACGCGTCGGCGTGGGAGCGGGGGAGATCGGGGCGACGCTGGGACGTCTCGAATTGGCCGGGCACATCCTGCGCGGCGAGGGGCAGCGCTACTGGGCGGCCCCGCTACGCGGAGTTGCGTGAGGACGTAGCCGGTGTCGAACGTGATGTCGACGGTGAGCGACGGCGGTAACGCTTCAGGATCTTTGTGGCGCCTTGTGCGACGATGGCACGCACCCGTACCGGCTCGAACAAGACGGCTTCACCCTGGTGTTTGAGGAGCTCTTTGACGAGCCATTCCTCGCTGGCATAGGGAATCTCGATCAGAACCGAGCCGTCGCTGTGGAACTCCCGTGATGAGTGCTCCTCCTCGAGCCAGCGGGCGATGGTGTGCCCGCACCACACCGAGGCGCTTTGGGCCTGGGTGCCTGTGGTGGCGTCGTGCCGGCGCTCACCCCAGGGCAGGTACGGTCCGGCGGTCATCTCACTGCGGCGCATGAAACGTTTGGCGGTGACCTTGGCGCTGCGGATGCGGTCGAGGCGGAACGTGCGGGTTTCGTCGGCGCGGCGGCACCATCCCACCACGTACCAGGCATCGCGTGTGTTGACGACGAGGTGAGGTTCGATCGAGCGCTTGGTGAGATCGCCGCGCGCCTCGGTCCAGTACTCGATGTCGAGCACGCGGTCCTCGCGAATGGCCTTCGTGATTGCGGCGGCCACCTTTGCGTCGGCGGTCTGCACGCGGCCCAACTCGATGGGCGGGAGGTGGTCCTCGCCGATGGCCTCCTCAATCTTGGTGCGGGCCGATGCCAACGGATCGTCGTCGCCCACGGGGAGGCGGTCGCCGATGAATTCCAATGCCCACAACAGGGCCTTCGCTTCGAGCGGTGACAGTCGGGCCGGCCGGGCGAACTGCTCGCCGTATGTCTCTTTCTGCACCATCACGTCATCGTCAGTGACCTGGGCAAACAGGGCGTAGCACCCGCCACCGAAGTTGATGAGGTTGAGGAGCGTGATGTCGTCCTCAAGTTCCTTGGGTGAGAGATTCAATCCGGAACACAGCTCACGTGTGGGAACGCGACCTTCGCGCGACTTTCCGCAGGCATCGAGGAGTCGCGTCATGAGCGCAAGCAAGCGGGTAAAGCGCTCGGCCGGCACGACCCGATCGGGCGGGAGAAGGTCCACCTCGGCGGCCACTTCGGGCGGCGCTGTGGGTGCACGGCGGATGACCTTGCCGGGAGGTTTCGACGGTCCGTCGGCCTCGTGACGATCGCGAATCAGTTCAAGCGCCTCTACTACGGCCGTCCGCAGCGCCGGGGGTGAGATGACCTCGGCGTCGGCTCCGAGACCCAACACCCACGTGAGAAGCTCACGTCGTGCGCCGTACGGGGTGGTGAAAACCCCACTGCCGTCGGCGTTGGACGTGAACTCGCCGTGGGCGCCGAACATGCGCTCCACCCACCAGGCGATGGTGGGGGTGAGGGCGATAGTGGCCACCTCGTCCGGCTCGGCAAGCTGCCACGGCGCCTGATCGCGGTAGGGCGACAGATCGAAGTCGCGCGGCGGCGGGAAGTCGTGTTCGGCACGTGACTTGAATGTGATGCGCCCTTCGATGCGCGACAGGCGGAAGATGCGCATCGCCTCGCGCTCGTGGGCGAAACCCACCACGTACCAGTTGCCGGCGGCGTAGAGCAGGCTGTACGGGTCGACCTCACGCTGGGAGCGCTCGTCACGACCGATGGAGTAGTAGGTGAAACGGATCGTCTTGCGGCGACCGATGGCCGATTCGATCTTGGCGAGGTGGCCGGCAACCTCGGAGGAGTACCCCGGGCCGAGCAGGTTCACCGACACGGTGCGGGCTGCGTGGTCGTCGAGCGGGCTGGGCCGACCCAATGTCAGGTGCTGCAGCGCCAGGCGCAGAGGCTCGGCGTAGGCGAACTGACCTTCCAGGAGGTAGAGGCAGGTTTGAAGTGCCGAGAGCTCGGTCTCATCGAAGTCGATGGGCGGCAGGTAGTAGCTCTCCGGCGGCAGCGCGTAGAGGTCCCCTTGGAACGGGTCGTCGCCGGGTCGATCGACGGTGAGGGAGAAGCCCATGGCTTCCAGCTCGCTGCGGTCGGAGTAGAACCGCCGCAGAAATGCCTGCTCGCTCATGCCGCCGTAGCCCTCGACGTTCTCATGGATCTCATCGGCCGTTACCGGTCGATGTTGCGACATGAGAAACGCAACGAGCGAGAGCTGGCGAACCAGCTTGTCGTCGTCTCTCATAGCCACGGCGGGATGGGGGTGAGGAGGGGCACTTGCAACCAAACACTAACGAAGTGATCTGCTTCTCCAAGGCCTCCCGGTGGTCTGGGAACCCTGCTCTCCAGTCATTTACCAGCTAGGAGCGACAAGTCCTCACCATCGGAGCGACGCGGGAGCGGTACCGGGGTTAGCCACCCGCACCCCACATGTGGAGTTATCCACAGGAGTGTTGAGATGACCGCAGCCCGGCTTCGGATGAAAGACTTTCCGTGTGGTTTCCCCGGCCGAGACCGCAACGCAGGCGAAAGGGACAACCATGCTCGGACGCCCGGCGTCCAGGGCGGTCTGGCCCGGCTCGTCAGTCGAGGGTCGCCGCGACATCCACAGGTGGTGGGTTGGCCGGAGCGCGCGTGAGAAAGCGTCGGCTGACCATGACATCGACGGCTATCGCGATCGGAGGGATGGCGATGATCCATGCGAGTGCGGGGGCCAGGACGACGGTGCTCGCAACCGCACCGACGACGCCAAGGCCGATGACGCCCAGCTCGGCACGAGTGACCGAGGACGGGTCGTCCACCGAGACGGTGATGTGAAAGGCGACGCTGAGCGCCGCCGCGACGGCCGCCCAGATGAGAGCAGTGTCGATCGCGATCGCAGCGAGCGCAAAGACGCCGGTTGCCAGGACGGCCCATCCGGTTGCGTAACCACGAGCACGTGATTCGAGAAAGACAACGGAGGTGACCTTGATCGGCTCCGCGCGCCGGTCGGGTTCACGATCGAGGTAGTGGTGGAGCATGAGCATTGCCACACACACCGCGCCATGCGCGATCCCAACCACCAGCGCGCCGGCGGCAAAAGAACCCGTCTGTACTCCGTACCCCCCGACGACACATGACCCCACGCACACAAAGGCAACGCCCTCACCCACGAATGGGCGATACGCCGCCCGTACCGGCCACAGGGTGTAGGTGGTGGCGCCCACGATGCCCAACGCTCCCAGGCTGAGAAGCCACCAACCGCGCTGGGCGGCGATGGCAAAACCACCTCCAATGGCAAGGACGGCGGCCACCCATCCCACGATGGTCAGATCGCGTTCGCTCAGCAGTCCTGCACCGAGAACTTTGCTGCCTCCACTGAGCACCCGCGGCGCCTCATCACGATCCGTTCCCGATCGCCAGTCGGTGATGTCATTGACGGTGTGGGCAACGAAGCCCTGGATGAGGGCACCCACCACCAACGCCGCCGCGAACCATCCGATAGAGCGGTCATCGCTTTCCCACCCAAGGCCTGTACCGAGCGCTACCCCCGAGAACGACCACAGAAGAACAGGCACGGCGCGAAGCTCCAAGTAGAGGCCCGCGAAGCGTTTCGTCAGGAGGGGCACACGCTGATGATGTCATCAACGCACCTGTTCTCGGACGAGGACAGCGCTGTCGGTACCGGTGTGCGACTATCCCGTGCATGACCGTTCGTGAGCACATCTATCCCATTCCCGGCCCAGCTGAGTTGGCGCAAATGGTGGGCGCGGCGACCCCGCACTTTGCGCTGCAGATTCGCGAGCGGGTCGTGTCGTTTGCGGCGACGTTGCCGGCGGACGACCCGCGGCAGGCCGAGCTTGCCACGCACATCGCTCGGCTCGATCAGCTTGCACTCGGCGGGGAGGGTGGCCGTGTAGGGCAGGCCGAGCTTCCCACCCGCCCGTCGCTTCGCCTCGAGACCTCAGGCGGCTGAGCTGCCCGTGGCCGGTTCGGTAGCTGCGACAAGCGCACGCAGGATCCGGGCCGTCGCGCCCCAGACATCCTCGCCGCTCAGCGCGTAACGCAGAGACATCCCCGTCGCCGTTGGCCCGAGAGCGCGATCGGCGCTCATCAGCTCAACCAGCGACACCTCGAACACCCGCGCGATCTCATCGGGGTTGGGGAGGGGATCAATCTGTGCGCCTGTCACGCCAATGATGGGGGCGACGACGAAGTCGCTGGCCATCGTGTGGACATCATCAAGGCGGCCGACGACCTCGACCGTCGAGGGCTCGACACCGATCTCTTCAAACGCCTCACGCAGCGCCGTTGCGGTGAGATCAACGTCGTCGGCATCGTGACGTCCCCCCGGCAAGGAGATCTGACCGGGATGATGGGTCAGCGTGTCGGTGCGTTTCGTCAGTAACGTGTGGGCATGCCCGTCACGGTCAAACAGGAGGATGAGAACGGCCGCGCGCTTATGGGCGGGCGCGTGCCGCGTGACTGGCGGCGGCAGCGTTTGTCGCAGCCATTCGCCGACGCCAACGCTCGTCCCGTCGTGTGCAGGCAAAGGGAGGGGTTCGGCGGGGCACACGCCACGAGTGTAGCCCGACAGGTCCGGGGCGTGAACTGGAGGGGGGCGCGCCGATGAACGACGCTACCCTGGCCGAATTGGCGGAGCATCTCACCCGTGCCCAGGAGGCGGCCGCTGCGGCGGCGGGGCGTCTTCCGACGGGTCTTCGCGTGGTGGAGCCCGCCCCGGGCCATCGCTGGGTTCTGTGCGCTTTTGATGGCCCCGCGTTTCTCTGCCTCGATGAGAAACACCAGGCCGAACAATCCGAGGAGGCTGTACGCCGCGCCGCCATCTGCGCGCTCTTGGTCGAGCAGGTGGAGAGTTTGGTCGATGCTGAGGAATTGACTCTCGTCGCGGGGATCTGTGACCGGGTGGCCAGCAGTGACCGTGAGGGCAGCCTCGGCGAGGTCCTTCGCGACGTGGCCCGGGGCGCGCGGGAACTCGAACAGTGGCGCCGGGCGCCCGGACGGGTGGTCGCCGCGGTGGCGGAGATCGACCACGGCGTGGCTTGTCACGAACGAGTGCGGCGTCACTACGAACGATTTCTCGAGCTTTCGGAGCCACTCGTTGCGGTGCAGGACACGCTGCCGGGCGACCTTGTCGACGCACTCCGCGACCTGGACGCTGCCGCGTCACGCGCAGGGCTCACCACGGCGCTGCCCGTTGCCGTTGCGGGAGCGTTCGAGGGAGTCGAGGCCGGTGCGGACGAGATGATCGCCGCCCACCTCACCCCACTCACCGCCGGAAGCTAGTCCTCGCGGTCGCGCAGCTTCTTGCGCGAGAGCACCACGATGAGGGCGATGATGAACACGATCACGATGACCGGGAGAATCGTTCGCGCACCAATAGCTGCCGGGATCATTCCTCGTCCTCGGTAGGGCCTTCATTGAGGAACTCGAGGAGGTCTTCCACGGTGAACCGTCCCGACTGCATCGCCGCCACCAGCCCGTAGACCGTGGCGGTGTGGGGGCGTTCCATCACGTAGCTGCGCATCGCCTCGTTCGCATCGGTCTCCAGCTCGGCGATGTGTGCCGTTCCGGCCGGCGTGACACCGAGACGACCGCCGGTGATTGCGACGAGGTCAACCTCGATGAGTCGCCCCGTGAGCTCGGCGATCTCTTCCGGGTCGGCATGCAGCCGTCCCGCGAGGGCGGTCACGGCCAATGGCGTGCCGGCACGGTCCAGCTCCCGCAGCACCAGGTACGTACCGGGCGTCAGGCCCGTTTCGGTGACGGTTTGGTCGAGCACCCCGGCCAGCTCCGTGAGCAGGGCGATGTCATCCGGTGATCGATACATCCCTGGCTAGGGGCCGGCGCGGTGGGCTGGGGCGGGGCGCAGCATGTCGGACATCTGGCCACACCAAACGCGGCCGGTGATCTCGAGGTCATCGAGGATGCGTAGGGCCGTCCGCACAACCCCGGCGCGCGCGCCGTGGCCCCATGTGTTGGCCACGGTGATCTCGAAGTCGTGGCCCTCTTCCGAACGCACGGGGCGTGCGTTGGCGCGTGCCAGCGACACCCGCGCATCAACGAGCCGCCGGGGGTCGTCGACGGTGAGATAACACTCAAAAAACGCCCAGTCCCCGGAGAGCTCGGCCAGTACCTGATCGAATTCGTCGGCGAATGCCATGGGTTGACGCTACCAGGCGTTGTCACTGACGGACGACACTGAGCGGGTTCCGAAGTGGCCCATGGTCGTCGTTCCACCGGGTTGCCTTGCTAAGTTCTCAATCAATGATTGACACCATTCTTGCGCGTGCCGCCGATGGCGAGCGCATCACCGCCACAGACGCCGCACTGCTCTACCGTGATGCTCCGCTTGCCGACCTGGGTGCGGCCGCTGATGCGGTCACCCATCGCCGCTACAGCGGGAGGGTCACCTACAACGTCAACGCACACCTGAACCCCACGAACATCTGTGTCGTGGGCTGCGGGTTCTGCGCGTTTGCCGTGTGGACCGACAAGGACGACCGCGCCTACGCGTACAGCGTCGACCAGCTCGTGGAGCGCGCCACACAGTTCACCGAGTTCGGGATCACCGAGCTGCACATCGTGGGTGGCATGACCCGCGAGTACAACCTCGAGTACTACGAGGACCTTTTCCGTGAGTTGAAGGCCAGCTTGCCGCAGGTGTCGCTCACGGCGCTCACGGCGGTGGAGATCGATTTTGTCGCGAAGCTGTCGAAGGTGTCGCATCGCGAGGCGCTCGAGCGCACCATCGCCGCGGGCCACGACACGATGCCCGGTGGCGGCGCCGAGGTCTTCAGCCCCCGCGTGCGGAAGATCATCGCCGACAAGAAGGTGCCGGCCGAGACCTGGCTCGAGGTGCACCGCGAGGCACACCGCCAGGGCCTTCGCACCAACGCCACGCTCCTTTTCGGCACCTTCGAAAGCCCCGAGGAGCAGGTCGAGCACATGCAGGCGCTACGCGACCTGCAGGACGAAACCAAGGGCTTCCAGGCGTTTATCCCGCTGCCGTTCCTGCCGGGTAACACCGAGTTCGCCTACCTGCCCGGCCCCACGCGGGAGGAGAAGCTGCGCACCATCGCCGTCGCGCGACTGTTCCTCGACAACTTCCCGCACATCAAGGGTCACTGGGTCATGCTGGGCGAGGAGATCACCTCCGAGGCACTGTCCTTCGGTCTCGACGACCTGTCGGGAACGCTGACCGAGGAGCGCATCGCCCACGCCACAACGGTGGAAACGCCGCTGGGTCTGACACAGGACCGCATCCGCGGCCTCGTCGTCGCCGGCGGGCGCACCCCGGTGGAGCGCGACACCCTCTACGGCCGCGTCGACCGCGAGGAACTCGCCTCACCGAGGTAGGCAGCGGTAGTCGTGGGGATGGAACGATGAACCCCATCATTGTGAGTGAGGCGCGTCACACGCGTCCAGGAAACCCGGTTTCGCTAGATCAGTGTTCGGCGGCGTACGCCGATCACGAAGAACCAGGCGAAAAGTGCGCACCAGCCGAGCGTCCACAGCACGGTGGTGATGCCGGCTGCGGGGAGTGGTACGGGGAGTTGGTTGATCTCGAATTGCGGTGCTGCCGGGCCGCCCGCGTCCCGGTTTTGAAGGGCGACGATCATTGGTGAGCTCACCGCTCGTGGCAGCGTGTTGTAGCCGATGTGAACCAGGCGGGCGCCGGTGGCGAGAAGGCCCTGGTCGGCGGCGGCTTCGAGGTTGACGGCTGCGGTGGCGGTGACGTGGACGACGAGGCCCACGAACGCCGCGATGGTGGGGCCCATAACCGTGCTGGTGGCGGCCGCCATGAGAAGGACCAGTGCGTGTGTCTCTCCTGCTGCGGCCACATGGACGGCGAGGGGGCCGTCGCTGCCGCGGCCGATTGCGAGGCTCCCGACCTGCAGAGCAATGAGCCATATGCCGAGCACTGCGGCCAGGCTCACCAGCCGGGAAACGAGAACGCCGAGCGCCAAATCGCGACGTGATGCCCCGGAGGCGACAAACAGGCCGTGCGTGCCGCTGATGGCACCGGAGAAACTCGCGGTTGCCCCCAGCGTGAGCGCGATCACCAGACCACCGACCAGGATGAGTGACGCCGCGCCCGAGCGGAAGGTGTCAGAGACGTCCCCTCCGGTGCGTCCACCGGCGACCGCAGCGATGAGCGCAACAGCGGCGATGCCGGCGACGGTGGTTCCGAGGATGACACGGCTTCGCAGGATGCGTTTGAGGTCGGTGGTGATGATGGCCCCGATGGGATGGCTCATGCGTGACCCCCCGCCTCGAGCGTCACGGTGCGGCCGAGACGTGCGGGAAAGCCACCGGGGTCGTGCGTGGCGACAATGACCGCGGCCCCACGGCTGCGGGCACGGGCGATTTCCTCGTGCGTTTCGACGAACTCCCACGGGTCGTCGAGGATGACCAGGGCAGGATCGCCGACAATGGCGCAGGCCAATGCGACGCGCCGCAGTTCATCGACCTCCAACGTGCGTGCGCCGTGGCGGTTGGTCGGCAGTCCCGCTCGGGTGAGGGCCTCGGTGACGGATGCATCGGTGGTCGGCGTACGCAGTGCGGCCACCGTCGCGACCAGCTCCTGCGGTCGCAACCGACCCAGAAACGTGCGCCCCTGCGGGCCGTAACCGATGCGACGATTTGCCGTGCCGGGCAGCTCACTGCCGAACACGCGGATCTCGCCGGAGTAGTTCATGAGGCCCAGGAGCCCTCGCAGGAACGTCGTTTTTCCGGCACCGTGCTCGCCGGTGAGGAGAAGCCCCTCGCCGGCGCCCACCGACAGGGTGAGCCCGCGCACGGCCAGGTCGCCGCCGCGCTGGTAGACGATCTCCACATCCCGCGTCGTCACCACGGAACTGATGGGCCCAGCGCTCGCGGCTATGACGTGCCGTCCGCGCGGATGAGGCCGAGCACCTCATCGCGGCGTCGCTCCATGTCGTCGGCCGACACCAATGACTCCAGGTTGAGTCGGACCAACGGTTCGGTGTTGGACGAACGGACGTTGAAGTGCCAGTCGTCATACGCCACGGAGAGCCCGTCGATCTCGGTTTGCACACCATCAGCGTAGCGTTCGCGCAGTCGCTGAAGCACCCCTGCGGCATCGGTGACGGTGGAGTTGATCTCGCCCGAGATGTGGTACTTCACCCGGAACTCGGCGATCAACTCGGACAGCGTCTTCCCCGACGTGGCCACAAGCTCCAGCACGAGTAGCGCCGGGACGAGCCCAGTGTCGGCAAACGAGAAATCGCGGAAGTAGTAATGCCCGCTGACCTCACCGGCAAACAGGGCATCGACCTCACGCATGCGGCGCTTGATGAAGGCATGCCCCACGCGGTGTTCGTCCGCAACGCCACCGGCGGCAAGCACGGTGTCGCGCACCGCCCATGAGGCGCGCAGGTCGTAAACGATGGTGCTGGGCCCATGCGTCGCCATCAGGTGACGCGCCAGGAGCGCGGTGAGGAAGTCGCCCGGGACGAACTGGCCCTGGTCGTCGATGAAAAAACACCGGTCGGCGTCGCCGTCCCACGCGATGCCCAGGTCGGCGCCTTCACGAACGACGGCGGCCTCGATGAACTCGCGGTTCTCGTCGAGGAGTGGGTTGGGCTCGTGGTTGGGGAAGTTGCCGTCCAGCTCGAGGAAGAACGGCACCGCGTCGATGTCGAGGCGCTCGATCACCGCGGGGAGGTAGAGGCCGGCCATGCCGTTGGCCGCGTCCATCACCACGCGCAGGCCGGTGATTCGTGAGGGGTCGACGAAGCCCATGGAGGCGTCGACGAACCGGTTCAGCAGGCCCGGGTCGGTCGACGTGACACCCGAAACCTCGGAGGGGGGCGGTAGCTCGGCACGCGCGCGGCGACCCAACTCGCCGATGCCCTCGTCGCCGGACAGGGGCAGCGCCCCGGCGGTGACGAGTTTCATGCCGGTGTACTTCGGCGGGTTGTGGCTGGCGGTGATCGCCACGCCGGCCTCGTAGCCACCGTCGGCGACGGCGAAGTAGACCATCTCGGTAGCGGCCAGTCCCAGCTCGCACACATCGGCTCCGGCGGTGCGCGCCCCCGCGCAGAAGGCTGCGCTGATTGACGGCGACGACAGGCGCGTGTCGTGACCCACGGCGATGCGGGTGGCGTTGACCAGGCTGGGGAACACCCGTCCGAGGCGCTCGGCTCCCTCCTCGTCAAGCTCACCGGGGTAGACCCCGCGGACGTCGTAGGCCTTGAAAATGCTCGGATCGAGGGTCATGCGCGAAACCCGTCGGCCAGAAGTGCGTACGTCTCATCAAGGTGCTGTGGCATCACCCGAGTGTCGCTCAGTGCGGGCATGAAGTTCGTGTCACCCACCCAGCGCGGAAGCACATGGATGTGCAGGTGCTCGTCGATTCCGGCGCCGGCGGCACGGCCCTGGTTCATGCCGACGTTGAAGCCGTGCGGGCGCATGGCGTTGCCGATCACAGTCTGGGCGGTTCGCGTCAATTCCATCAGTTCCTGAGTGACCTCTGGGGCAAGGTCGGTTAGTGCGGGTGCGTGGTCGATGGGCACCACCATCGCATGGCCGTTGTTGTACGGGAAGCGGTTCATGATGACGTAGGCCCGCTGACCGCGGTGCAGGATATAGGTGGCCGCGTCGTCGCCCTGGGCGGGCAACTCACAGAAGACGCAGCCATCGGAGCGGCCCTCATCACCGGCGACATAGCCCATGCGCCACGGCGCCCACATGATGTCGCGCGTCACGACGAAACCGCTAGAGCCAGCGTTTGCGACGAAAGTACCAGGCCATGCCGCCGCCGATGACGCCCATGATCCCCAGGACGATCAGGTTTGACCACCAGTGCTCGGCAAACGGCAACGGAATGTTCTGACCGAAGAAGCCCGTGACCAGGGTGAGGGGGAGAAGCACGGCGGAGAGCATGGTCAGCACGCGGATGAGGTCGTTTTGGCGGTTGCGGATGACCGATTCGATGGTGGCGTCGAGGGCCTCGACAACCTCCTTGTAGTTCTCCAGCTCGTCCCAGATGCGCTCGTTCTTGTCGACGATGTCGTCGAAGTACAGCTCCAGATCCTGCGGGGCGTAGCGCTGGGTGGTGCGCTCCAAACCGCGCAGCGTGGGCCGCTGCGGCTTGATGATTTTGCGGTAGTTGATGATCTCCTGCTTGGCGGTGGAGATACGCTGCACTGCCTCATCGCTCTTGCCGTCGAAGATATCGTCTTCGATCTCGTCGAGTTTGTGGCCGATCTTGTTGAGGATGGGGAAGCAGTAGTCGTACATCCGGTCGACCAGCTCGTACACGAGGTAGCCCGACCCCTTGCTCATCTGCTGCTCACGGACGTCGTCACGTGCCTGGCACTGAGCCCACAGCGCCGAGAGGGGCTTCAGCGGCTCTTTTGGCAGGGTGATGACGAGGTCCTCGGCGACGAAGATGTTGAGTTCGGCCGCCTGCATACGCTTCGTCACCTTGTCGAAGCGCGGAAAGTGCAGGACGATGAAGAGGTGATCGGCGTAGACGTCGATCTTCGAGCGCTGCTGACGGCGTGAGAGCACATCCTCGATGTCCAGCTCGTGGAACTCGAAGTTCGCTGTCAACCACTGCGCATCTGCGGCCGTGGGGCCGTCGATGTTGAGCCAGGTCAATCCGAACGCATCGAGGCGCTGGATGTCCGGAGTGGTTCGGTCAGCGGGCGGCGCCGTCGCGGCGCGGCTTGAGACGCGTGAACGACGGATTTTGGGGAGGCTCGCCATCATCGCCTCGTCCCGTTGTCGTTGCGTGGATCATCGTGCCGGCCATCGCCGACACAATAGCTCACGGGGTCAATGACCCCGAAATCAGTCGATGAGCTTGGCACGGTAGGCATAACGCGTTGCCTCCGTGCGGTTCGACACACCGAGCTTGCGGTAGATGTTCGACAGGTGGAACTTGACGGTCTGTTCCGTTACGAACAAGCGGTTGGCGATGTCCAGGTTGGACAGCCCTTCGGCCACCAGCTTCAATATGGAGAGCTCACGTTCGGTGAGCGTTCCCCCGGGAGCCCCGCGTGTGGCTTCGGTGCCCAAGTCCGTTGATGCGGCCGCCGCGGCAGTGGCGACGCTGCGCAGATGCACAGTGCCATCGACGACCTGGCGAACGGTGGAGGGGAGATCCAGCGGATTGATGGATTTCACGACGTATCCGTCGGCGCCGCGCTGTAGTGCCTGATCGATGTGCTCGGAATCCTCAAACATCGACAGGATGATGACCTTCATACCGGGATGGGCCTCCCGGATACGGCTCAGCGTGTCGAGGCCGTCGCCGTTGGGCATGCGCAGGTCGAGTATGACCACGTCGGGCATTACGCCGGGGAGGAGCTTCAGCATCTCGTCGCCGCTCATCGCCTCGGCAACCACCTCGATGTCCGGTGCCGTTTCCAAAGCACGGCGAATTCCATCGAGCATCAATCGATGATCGTCGGCGATTGCCACCCGAAGCGCGGGTTTCGATGTCACAGGACTCCTCGGAACGTCTAGGGAGCCTACCCGACGCCTGCGGCGTCTGATGCCACGGATGTTTGCGCTGGACTAGCTGTGGTGCGCGAGGGCGCCGTAACGCTTGATCGCGTCGACGATCTCGTTTGCCGATGCGCCTTTGGTGAGGTACTCGGCGGCGCCGGCGGCGAGGCCCGCGGCAACCTCATGGGGCTTGTTTCCGATCGACAGCAGCAGCACCGTCACGTCGGGGCACCGCTCGGCCACTTCGGCGGTGGCGCCGATCCCGTCGAGCCCCGGCATCGAGACATCCATCAAAAGGATGTCGGGGTGCATCTCTTCGGCCATGTCCGTTGCCGCTATGCCGTTTTCGGCTTCTCCCACGACGTCGATCAGGGGGTCGCGCTCCAGCAACCGCCGAAGGGCGGAGCGGAACTGCGGGTTATCGTCGGCAAGAAGAACGCGAATCACAGAATTGCTACCTGAACCTCGACGAGGAGGACGTTGTCTCTTGCGAAAAAGCATACGCATCTGGTTGGCTAATAGACCTGTACGTCCTGCCAGTATCGCCTGTCCGAAAGTCGGGTCTTTTCGGGTCGATTGGACGATTTACACAGATTCGGGGGGTTCGACGGCTTCGATTTCTCCGCGTCGATCGGTTCTCGCGGGACGGGGCTCATGTTTTCGTGGCGAATGTTCGCGTGGGACCACTAGACTAAATGGCTGCAATGGAACACGTCGAGACCTACGACCACGATTCGATTTCGGCTCTGCTGGCGGTTACCGAAGCGAGTTTGCCGAACGGCGACGCCACAGCGGATATCGGCCGTCTCCTGCGGTGCATTGTCGAGGCGCTCGGCGGAGGTGCAGCGGTCTTGCAGGCGGCAGATCCGCGCGAGGGACGCTTTACGGTGGTGGGGGCGGTCAACTTCGACGGTGGCGCATCGGGGTTCGACAACGCTCCGCTCTCCGATGGTGTTGCCGGCCAGGCGCACGGAGAAGGCCTGGAGCTCGAGGTTGATGAGGGTGCGCTTCCCGAGGCGCTCAAGGCCGCGGGGCTGAGCCATGCGCTTGCCCTTCCGGTTCGCTCGTCCGATCGTTCACTCGGTGTTGTGTGGGTGGCCGGGGCCGAACCGCTTTCGGAATCCCCGATACGTCGTCATGCCGCCCGTATCGGCGTGGAGCGCGTGGGTGTGCTCATGGAGCAGGTTCGCCTCTACGAGACACTCGAACGGGCCATGGCCCAGATCCTCGAGGGCGACGAGCGCATGCTCGGTCGTATTGGCCTGGACATTCACGACGGTCCCACCCAGCAGCTTTCCGTCGCACTTCTTGAAGTGCAACTCCTCGAGGCCGATCTGGACGACGCCGAGACCGAGGGTGCCGTGCTTCCCGAGAAGCTCCGCCCCAGCCTCGGTCGTATCTACGAGACCTTGGGTGGTGCTCTGCAGGAGATGCGTGAGCTGATCGGCCATCTACGCCCCGCCCAGTTCGAGGACCGCACGCTGCCAGAGATCCTCGGTGGCGCGGTGCGGGCCTTCGAGGCGCAACACGGAACGGGTGTCGACTACGTCTCAAGCGGTGAGTTCCCCGATGCGCGGGTGTCGCTGTCGCAGAAGATCACCTTCTATCGCATCCTTCAGGAGGCGCTCAACAACGCGGCACGCCACGGGTCGGCCACCGAGGTGACGGTGCGGCTGCGCGAAGGACCGGCGGGAATCACGATGGAGGTTCGCGACAACGGCCGTGGCTTCGAACCCGACGACGTGCGGCGCCCCACCCCGGGGCAGCCACAGGCGCGGTTCGGCCTGTTCGGCATGCGTGATCGAGCCCAGCTGCTTGGTGGGTCGCTCGACGTGTGGAGCCGGCCGGGCTCCGGCTCCCTCATCACGGTGTTTTTGCCGCGGTGGCGTGGGGCCGAACGGGGCCGGCTGGTGCAGCTCGGTGCCTGAGCCAACGCGCGTCAAGATCTGTGGGCTCACCGATCCCGACGAGGCTGCCGCATGCGCCGAGCTCGGGGTGTGGGCCATCGGAATGGTCTTTGCCGAGGAGAGTTCGCGGCGAGTCGACGTTGCCCGTGCGCGCGCGATAACTGACCGTCTGCCCCGGGAGACTCAGCGGGTGGGGGTGTTCGTAAACCCCACTCCCGACGAGGTCGCTACGGCGGTGGTCGGGGCCGGGCTCACCCATGCGCAGCTGCACGGCGAACGTGTCGATGTTGCGGCGGTTGCCGCGGCGGCCGGGTGCACGGTCATCCAAGGCTTTTCGATCGACGGTCCGGGGGCACTTGCAGCTGCTCGCGCCAGCACCGCCGACTTGGTGTTGGTGGATGCCGCGGTGGCGGGTCGCCATGGTGGTACGGGCACCACATTCGACTGGGGCCTTCTCGGTGACGAGGGCATCGGACGGCCGTACCTCTTGGCGGGTGGGCTCAACCCCTACAACGTCCGCACTGCCGTGGTGCGATGTCGTCCGGCGTTTGTTGATGTCTCGAGCGGGGTGGAGAGCGCCCCCGGTCGCAAGGACCTCGCGAAGGTCACCTCTTTTGTCGAGGCTGTACGCCAGGCCACGCCGGTGGGAAGCGCCAGTTGAGCGAGATTGCCACCCGCTTCGGGCCGTACGGCGGCCGGTACGTCCCCGAGACGGTCATCGGTGCTCTTGACGAGCTCACTGCGGCGTTTGACCAGTATCGCGACGACCCGGTCTTTCGCACGGAGTTCGACGGGCTCCTCAGCAGCTTCGTTGGACGTCCCACGCCGCTCTACCGCGCTCGGCGCCTGGGCGAGCACTTCGGCATCGATTGTCTCTACCTCAAGCGTGAGGATCTGTGTCACACCGGGGCCCACAAGATCAACAACGCCCTCGGCCAGGTATTGCTGGCCAAACGGATGGGGAAGCAGCGCATCATCGCCGAGACCGGCGCGGGCCAGCATGGGGTGGCCACGGCTACCGCTGCGGCGCTTCTGGGTTTCGGCTGTTCGGTCTACATGGGGCGTACCGACATGGAGCGCCAGCGCCTCAACGTTGTGCGCATGCGCATGTTGGGGGCCGAGGTTCTGCCGGTCGACTCCGGCAGCGCCACGTTGAAAGACGCCACGAGTGAAGCCATCCGTGACTGGGTCACCAACGTGCGTACCACGCATTACGTGATCGGCTCGGCGGTGGGCCCGGCGCCGTACCCGGAGATCGTCGCCGACTTCCAGTCGGTCATCGGTAATGAAACACGCGAGCAGGTTCAGGCCGAGGAGGGGCGCTTGCCCGCGGCCGTCATCGCCTGCATCGGCGGCGGATCGAACGCCATCGGCATGTTCCGCGCCTTTCTCGGCGACGCCGCCGTCGACCTCATCGGGGTGGAAGCGGCAGGGCACGGCATCGAATCCGGCCAGCATGGCGCGCCGCTCACGGCGGGGCGTCCCGGGGTTCTCCACGGTAGCTATTCGTACCTCCTCCACGACGACGACGGCCAGGTGATCGAGGCGCATTCCATCTCCGCCGGGCTCGACTACCCCGGTGTCGGTCCCGAACACTCGTGGCTTCGCGATCAGGGTCGCGTGCGGTACGTCAACGCAACTGACGCCGAAGCGCTTGAGGCCTTTCAGCTGTGCACGCGCCGTGAGGGAATCATCCCGGCGCTCGAGACATCGCACGCCGTTGCGAGGCTGGACGGGCTCACCGGCACCGATGGCCCCGTGGTGGTCTGCTTCTCCGGCCGGGGTGACAAGGACGTCGATTCCGTCGGCGCGGCACTTGGTGTCGATGGCTGACGGGGCTGCCCGGCTTGAACGGGCTTTTCGCGATGCGGGGCGACCGCTGTTCATCCCCTACCTCATGGGCGGCTACCCGAATGCTGCGGCAACCATCCGCCACGCCCGCGCGCTTGCACCCCATGCCGACATCCTCGAGCTGGGCATCCCGTTCTCGGATCCGCTGGCCGACGGCCCCACGATCCAGGCAGCGGGACAGACGGCGCTGAACGGGGGAACCACGCCCGACCAGGTGCTGGCAATGGCCGCTGAGCTTCGCGACGGCCCGCCAGTGGTGGTGATGACCTACCTCAACACAGTGCTCGTGAACGGCGCCCGCGTTTTTCTGGAACGTGCTGCGGCGGCAGGTGTTGCGGGCGTCATCATTCCCGATCTGCCGATTGATGAGAGCGACGACGTTCATGACGCGGCGGCCAAGGCGGGGGTGGCGTTGATCCCGTTGGCCGCGCCCACCTCCAGCGACGAGCGTCTGGCCGCCATCGGTCGTCGCGCCCAGGGTTTTGTCTACTGCGTCGCCGTAACGGGTGTCACCGGCGGAGGCATCCAGGTTGACGCCGGGCTGCTCGATTTCCTCGGCCGCGCCCGCCGAGCGATCGACGCGCCCTTGGCCGTCGGTTTTGGTGTCCGCACGCCCGCGGACGCATCAGCCGTGGGCGCTCACGCCGACGGCGTCATCATCGGCAGCCAGATCCTCCGCGTGATCGACGATGCGGGTAACGGAGCCGAGGCGGCACTCGACATCTACGGCACACAAATCGCAGCGGCCCTCGGGAATTCATCGAACGGGGAGTAGGAGTAGTGGCGCTCCCGATCTCCTACGTATGGTCTCGATGACCGAAGCCCCGTAAGAAAGGCGCGTCCGTATGTCGACCGAAGGCCCGAACGACCCCACACCTGACCCTCTCCCGGATGCCGTTACCCCCGATGCGGTCCCGGATGTGGTTTCCGAACCGGTGGGGGATCCGGTTGCCGATGTGACACATGAGGCTGTGGCACCAAACATGAGTGGCGGGGCCCCACCGAAGCGCCGCATCTCAGGACTGAAGCGCGTAATCGCCGGAGTGGTCGCAGCGATCGTTGCGTTCTTCGCGGTCAACGCCATTCGTGGCGCCACCGACTCGGCCTCGAAGATCAAAGCTGGTGAATGCGTCGTACGCGATGGTGAGAACGGCATCAAGACGTCGAGTTGTGATGCAAATGGGGCGTTCAAAGTCATCAAGAAGATCGACGACACCACGGTGAGTTCCGGCTGCCTCGACCCGAAGGTGACGAGCGCGTACAGCCAAGAACGCGGCTCAAACAAGTTCGTCTTGTGCCTCGGTGCGGCAAAGTAATCGAGGGTGATCCCGTAGGCGCGACGCGTGTTGCGCCTACGGCCATTCTTCCCGTGTCGGCGGACCGGGTTTCACCGAGTCGGTGCGTCCGAGGAAACGGACCATTGGTGGTCGCCGTCTGTGCGAGTACCTGAGACCTCCCGCAGCAGGTTACTCGTGAGAGAGGCGCTTTTCGATGTCGACCGACGGCCCAGCAGGCTCTCTCCCGGATTCGGACCGGGACACACCCCCTGACTCCACTACGGATGCAACGGGTTCTGAAGGCAGCGCAGCGAGAGCGGACGACGGAGGGCAGCGACGACAACCCCGTCCGTGCGAAGTGCATCGTCCCGGCACTCATCGCGGTCGTTGTCGGCGGCTGTGGCGGTTCGGATGCGTTCAACACGATCGCCGTCGGGGACTGCATTTTGGTCGGCGACAACGGGAAGCTCGAAACGACCGGCCACCCGAGCCCGATGGGCTGAAGGTGACCGAGAAGGTCATGGCACAGCTGATACGAGCCGCTGTCCTTCCGCGACGGCAACGCAGGTCTCCCGCGAGACAGAATCAACAAAGTTCGTGCTCTGTCTTAACCCCGCGAAGTACAGCGACCCGGTGGGCGTCGCCGACCCGTTCTTCCCACTAGCTCCTCGGGTAGGACTCGAACCTACAACCCTCCGGTTAACAGCCGGATGCTCTACCATTGAGCTACCGAGGATCGCTCGACCAGCAGTGTATCGGACGATTCCCCCACCAACTCAAGGACGAGTCAGCGATTCGAAATAGGCTCGCCGTCCGGCCTGCTACCAAATCGTCTCGGCGCCGAGGTCGGCGATTGCTTCGTCTCGGGTGATCACCGGAAGGTCTTCGACGAGCGACTGCGCCGCGATGAAACGGTCGAAGGGGTCGCGATGCTTGCCCGGCAGGCGGGCCGCCAGGAGGGCATGAATCCCGGAGAGTCCGACTTCTGTCGCTCCGAGGCGGCGAACATGGCCGCCGTATCCGTGAAGGACGGCGTCGGCTCCTGTGAGCTTGCCGAGTTGGTGCTTCCGTGCGATCTCGAATGCGCTGACGCTTGAAACGACGATCTCGCTCGTGATGTCGGTCATGATTGTCCGCGCCCGGCGCGAAAGCTTCGCGGGCTCGGCGAGAGCCCAAAGCAGCGCATGGGTGTCGAGCAGGACCCGGATCATGTGAGATCGGAGTCCTGGCCCTCCCAGGTGCGAAGCTCGTCGTCGAACAGCGGATCGAAGAACGCGTCGGGGATCACCGCATCCACGAACCCGAGTTCGCGCATCGTTGGTTTCACAATGGGCACCAGCCGTGCGACTGGCACGCCGCTCTTGGCGAGCACGATCTCGTCCCCGCCCCGAACATCTTCCAGCAGGCGGGAGAGATGCGTCTTCGCTTCATGCACGTTCACAATGCGAATCATGAAGAAAATCGTACTTAGTCTACGTGACTTAGTCAAGTGGAGGGACCCGCTTGTAAAGACGCGGGACCCACTACGGACTCAAGGACGCGTAAGTGACTCGAAATAGGCCGCTGCGTCATCGGGGCCGGGACGTGTGAGGATGCGTTCGCGCGCGAAGGTTTCGGCGCCAGGAAAGTGGGTGGCCCGGGTGCGGTCGGCGGCGTCGGCCAGGTCGTAGGGCGTTCGGCGCGGCTCGATGTCGGGCCCCACGAGCGTCCAGTACGCGCCTGGTTCATTCTCGTACGGCATGCCCACGCTTCCGGCGTTGATGATGCGGATGCCGTCGACGTGTCGGTCGAACTGTGTGTGGGTATGGCCGCACACGATCGTCTGCTCCGCGACGCCGGCGAGCATCGGGCGGATGCGTGGGTCCGGGCTGATCCGCGTGAGGTACTCCTTGTCGCTTCGAGGTGAGGCGTGACAGAAGCGCACCGGGCCCAGACCGGGGATGTCGACGGTGAGCTGGTCGGAGCGTTCGGCCATGCGCCGGCGGAGCTGAGGTTCGAGCTGGTCGGCCACCCAACGCGCCTCGATGTCGCCGTCGGGCGGGTTGGCCAGTTCTCGCTCACCGTTGCCACGAAGGAAAACGGCCTGTTCGAGGCTCATCAGGCGGTGGTACGTCTCGCGGGGAAACGGGCCGCCTAGGGCATCGCCACCAACGACGATGAGATCGACCCCCTGCATGGCGTCGTCATCGAGGACGGCCTCGAGGGCCGGCACGTTGCCGTGAATATCGAAGAGGGCAGCGACGCGTGTTGCCAACAACATCGCGCTCACGATACCGGTGCTCCCGCGCTCACCGCGGGGGCACGAGGTGGTGAAGATGGACAATGGGGCCCGTCTCGTCGAGGCGTCCCTCGAATGCCACCTCACGGGTGGTGAGGCTCCATCCGGTGCCGGTCATGGTGTCCAGGAACGCCTGTGCATCGGGGCGGCGCGGGTCGGCGATCCACACCTCGCCGTCCGCTGCGAGGAGCTGTGGCAGGAGCATCGCCAGCGGCTCGGCGTGGCGGGCTTCGTAGAGGATGTCGGCACCGATGAGGCAATCGAACGGTGCGTGGGCGATGAGCGCGGCTGGGGGATCGCGCCAGTCAACCAGCATCGTCTCCATGGCGACCCCAGCCCGCCGGGCGTTGAGTGTGGCGAACTCGAGTGCGGGTGCGTACCAGTCGGTCGCAAGCGCCGTTGCTCCGCCCCGGGCGGCGACGATCGACGGCACGGCAATTCCCGCACCCAACTCCAGCACGAGCGCCCCCGCCAGGTCTGTTCGGGTGAGGTGGTCGGCCAGCACGCGTCCGCTGGGCCACAGCTCGGCCCAGTAGGGCAGGCGTTCGTCCATCTCGTACTCGGCTTCGTCGATGAGATCCTCCGCATCGACCGGCCGCACCACCGACAGCGTCAGCTCACCGACCTGGATGTCCTCGGCAAACGTCGTGTAGCGGGCAAGTACGTCGTCGCTCATGCGACCTCGGTTCGTTCGATTCCGCCGAGGTCGCTATGCTTTCGCGACCGTACGAGCCAGGAGCAGCGATGAGTGACGACGCCAACGACGTGACAACCGACGAGACCGCACCCGAAACGACCGACGCCGTCGCGGAGGAAACTCCCGCTAACGAGGCGCCGGCCGCCGACGAGCCCACCGCCGAGGTTGTCGAGGAGCCTGTCGCGGATGCTGTTGACGAGGCGCCTGCGGCCGACGAGCCCACCGCCGAAGTTGTCGAGGAGCCTGTCGCGGATGCTGTTGACGAGGCGCCTGCGGCGGAGGCTCCTGCCGAGGAACCAGCGGTCGGCGAGCCGGTCGCCGAGGACGTCGTGGAGGAGCCCGTCGCGGAGGAGCCCGCAACGGTCGCTGGGTCGTTCGGTCCGGTTCGCGTCGCCCGTGTGTTCGTCTGTGAACGCGGTCACCGCACCACGACCCTGTGGGGCGAGCCCGACCTGTGCCATGCACAGCCCACGCGCAGCGGACCCACCTGCGGCATGAAGCTCTACCACATCACCGAGCTGCCGGAGCAGGTGCAGAAGGCGCTCAACCCGCTGAAGGCATCGAAGAAGGCCAGCAAGAAATAGTCGCGCGAGGCTCAGGCTGCCTGAGCCTCGTCGATCATCCGCTCGATCTCCGCAAACCCGTCGTCCCACACGTCGGCGGCGTTCAGGTCGATGTCGAGCGGCGCCAAGATGTCGGCTGGTGAGCCCGACGAGCCGGCCGAGAGGAACGTCATGTACGGGTCCACGAACGCCGCGCCCCTCTCACGGAAGCGTTTGACGAGCGCGAGCGAGACGAGCATCGCGAACGCGTAGGAGTACGTGTAGAAGCGCGTGTGGATGAAGTGCGGGATGTAGGCCCATCCCAAGCGGTAGCCCTCGGGCATGTCGAGGGAGTCGCCGTAGTACCGGCTGTTCTCCTCGATCCACACGTCGCCGAGACGCTCTGCCGTGAGGGTGGTTCCGTCGGCGCGGAGGGCGTAGGCCGCCTTCTCGTAGCGGGCGAGCACTGCCTGACGAAAAATCGTGGCAAACGCGCCTTCCACCCGCTCGTAGGCCAGTGTGCGTCGCGCGTCGGCGTCGGGTGCGTTGGTGATGAGATGGTCGTAGGTGATCTGCTCGGCAAACGTTGACGCGATCTCACACACGACAATGCCGGGGGATGACGACAGCTGCGTCTGATTCATGTGGGACAGCTCGAAGTGCATGCCGTGGCCGAACTCGTGGGCCACCGTCAGCACGTCGCTCATCTGGTCGGTGAAGTTCAACAGCACATACGGCTTGATGTCGTGCGCCACGGGTGAGCAGAAGGCGCCGCCCCGCTTGCCCGGGCTGGGGGGGACGTCAACACGGCGGTCGGCAACGAAGGCGGTGGCGATCGATGCGATCTGTGGTGAGAACGCTGCGAAGGCGTCGGTCACCAAGGCAATCGCTTCGTGGAACGTGACGGGTTGTTCGGAGCCGAGTGGGGCGTACTGGTCGGCGAGCACCATGCGATCGATGTTCAGAAGCGTCGCCTTCGCCGTAAACCAGCGCTGGGCGAGATGGTAATTGCGGGCAACCGCGTCGAGCATGTTGTCGACGCTCTCCGTGGGGACCTCGTTGCCGAGGTTTGTCTGCTCCATCGGGTTGGAGTAGTTGCGCAGGCGATCGAGAGCCAACCGGTCCGACACCAGCGTGTCGTAACAGTGCGCCAGCACCGGTGAGTGCGGGTCGAGCGCCGCATAGAGGGTGTCGAGGGCGCCGATACGTGTGGGCCGGTCGGGGTGGCGCATGCACGACAGAAGCTGATCGATGTTGTGGGGCTGCTGGCCCTCACCGCTGTCGAACGTGGCCTCGAGCGTGGAGTTGATGCGCGCGAACAAGGTGTGCCACGCGCTCACCGCCGCGGGCGCCCGTTCGGAGAGCATTCGTTCTTCGGGCTCGCTGAGGGTGTGCGGGGTAAAGCGGCGCATCGCAACGAGGTAGTGGCGATCAGACGCCACCTCCGGTGCGTTCCACAGCGGCTCGGCCACGTCATCGGGGAGGGCCATCCATTCCAGCTCGAAGAACCGCAACGCATTGCCGGCCTCGACGAACGCCCGGTCAACGAGGGCCGAGAGATCGAGGTTTTCCGCATCGGTGACGTCGGTGGCCTCACGCAGGTGTGCGTAGGAGCCGAGTCGCGACAGCTCCGAGTCGACGTCGGCCAGCTCACCAAGCAGCCTGCCCAAACCGGCGCCGTCGAGAGTGGCGATCGTGCCCCGATAGCGCTCCCCAAAAGCGCGGCAGCGGTCAAGTGCGGTGGCGATCTGGGTACGCGCCGACGACGCGTCGGATGCGAGGGGTGTGAGGTCCCATCGGACCGCATCTGCGCTGGACGAAACTGTTGAAGTAGTCACGCGAGAAACGCTAGCTGATCCGTGCCAGAAGGTCCTCGACGACCGATCCGGCAAGACCCGGTGTTCCGGTGTCACCCACGTCGTAGGGGCTCTCGGGCCGGTGGAAGTCGGAGCCGCCACAGGGAAGAAGGTGCAGGCGCCGAGCGATCTCGGCGTAGTGGTCGCGCTGTTCGGGTAGATGCTCGGGGCGGTGCACTTCGATGCCCGTCAGGCCGTAGGCACCGAGGCGCTGCACGAACGACGTGAGGTGGCGGTGGGGAAGGCTGAGCGAGCCGGGGTGGGCGAGCACCGAGACACCACCGGAGGCGCGGACCAGCCGGACAGCTTCCTCAGGGTCGAGGCCATCGGAGGGGACGGCCGCGGGGAGCCCGTCGCCCAGCCACCGGGCAAAGGCCTCGTCCCGGTCGGCCACGTGCCCCGCGGCCACGAGGGCGTCGGCCACATGCGGTCGGCCGAGCTGGTGTGCGCCCTGCCGGCGAACGTCATCCCACGTGAGAGGCATACCGAGTGCGGCGAGGCGGGCGATGATCTCGCGGATTCGCGCGTCCCGTCGGTCGCGAAACTCGTCGAGACGGTCGACCAGCGGGGCGGGGGACTCCGTCGGGAAGTACCCGAGCAGGTGCATCGAACCCATGGGCACCCGAACGGTGAGCTCGATGCCGCACACCACCCGGACACCGCTTGCTGCACCCGCGGTCCGTGCCTCGGGCACGCCGGCAAGCGTGTCGTGGTCGGTAATGGCGAGGGTCGTCACCCCGGCGGCTGCCGCATGGGCGACCAACCGGGCGGGTGCCAGATCACCGTCGGATGCGGTGGTGTGGGCGTGAAGGTCGAACGACTTGGAGGGCTGGCTCACCGCGGCACCGACGTGCGTGTCGTGCACAGATCGTTGGGAGCACGCATAAACGTGCCGGTCACCGGAGGCGTCCGCATGAACGTAGGGTAACGTGCGCCACATGGGTATCTCGCGACGAATGGACGATGCGCAGCGGGTTTTCTCCACCGAAGACGGCCGCGTTGTCTTGCCGAAGTCATCCACGAAACCGACGCGTGCTGCGGTGGCGCCGTCGGTGCCCCGCGACGGCGTGGTACGGGTTTCGCGTACCTCGTCGGGACGCGGAGGCAAGACCGTAACCCTGGTCACCGGAATCCCCGCCGAGCACGTCGACGTGGTCGCGAAGGAACTGAAGCGTGTGTGCGGATCGGGCGGCACCGCAAAAGATGGGGTGGTGGAGATTCAGGGTGATCACCGCGAACGGATCGCCACCCACCTCGAGGATCGCTACACCGTCAAGCTGGCTGGCGGCTGATCGCCTGCCGACGCAGGAGGAGATGAGAATGTCGCTCACCCCGTTGGTGGCGCCGCAGATGGTGGTCAACAGCCGCATGTTGTACTTCGGCTGGATCCCGGAGGACCCCGACGCGGCGGCCCGGCTCGGCCACCCCCAGTTGCGGCCGATCGCGAATCGCCAAGTGTTCATGAACCAGTACGTCGTCGACTCGCCTGAGCAGACGACCGGTTTCGGGGCGTACTCCTTGACGTACCTGGGGGTGGATCTGGAGCGCTTTGCCCCGGACGGTCAAACCCCGAGCCGTTGGTGGAGCCACTATTTCTGTTCGAGTCCGGGTATGCGCGACTACGTGCGTCAGCGCGGGGTGCCGGCAACCGCGGGATACACCACCATCGAACTGTCCGGGCACACGGTGACCGCGATCACCTACTCCGAGGAAACCCCCATCATCCGCAGCATCGCCAGGATCGGTGCCCCGGCGGCCACGGCGAACGGTCAACTGTCGTACATCACCGATGTCGAAGGTCGTCTGGTCGATGGCATCTACCCATGGGTGGCGACGCTGGTCGACCCGTGGGAGGTCACGTCGCTCGAGTTCCTCGAACCGAACCATCCCGTCTTCGCGCTTCGCCCGGCCGATCCCCTCACGGTGACCTGGGGCTTCTATTCACCGAACGCGTCGTTCTGCCAGCCCGGAGGCGAGAACCCGCTTGAGCTTTAGCCCCGTCTCAGGGCCCTAGCTCGGCCCGGCGTCAGGACCGGCCACCAATTGCATCCGTCGGCCGAAGGCCCGTTGGAAGAGCTCGGCGTCCTGGGTGGCCGACCACATGGCCACCGAGTGATCGCCCGGTCCAGTGAGGCGCAGGGCGAGGGTGCGGCCACGGCCCTCCACGGCGACTCCGTGGACGTTACGGGCCCGGTCGCGTTCGAGCTGCTCGGCCAACCGCAGGCAGGTGGCCAGGCGCAGGAAACGTTCCTCGTCACCGTCGGCCAGAATCGGTGTGAGCCAGGTCTCGAGTGACGGTGGTGCTTTGCGATGTGCCCGGACAAGCATTGCGATGAGCGCCAGCTCGCGGTGATCGAAGCCGGGGAGTCCGGCGTTCATCACAAGATAGAAGCCGTGCTTGTGATGGTCGTGGTAATCGACGATCACGCCGATGTCGTGGAGCATCGCCGCGGCCCAGAGCAGTTCTCGTTCGCTTGGGTCGGCGCCGTGGCATCCTGCCCGGGCGGTTCCATCGAAGAGTTCGAGGGCGAGCAGGGCAACGTGTTCGGCGTGGGCGATGTCGGCGCGGTAAAGCCCGGCGACGTTCATGACGGTTGCTCGACGCACATCGCCGATGAGCGCGGATTGGGTGTGGCGAAGGTAGTGCTCGTAGAAGAGGCCCTCACGCAGGCCCTGTCCGCAGACCTCCACCCCGTCGGTACCGATTGCCTCCATGACAGTGTCGAGCGTGACCGCTCCGGCGAGGATGATGTCGGCCCGGTCGGCCTTCACTCCGGGAATCCGGTGACGTTGAGAGACCGGCTGCGCGGCGACTTGGTCGATGAGCGCGATCACACTCTCGCGGGTGAGGACGTACCCATGGATCTTCGCGAGTGGATAGTCCGCGGCCCGCTGGGCCATGGCGGCCAGGTTGCGGATGGTGCCACCGATGCCCACGAGAGGAAGAGCCCCGGCGCCGATCCAGGGGATGTCCTGGAGGACCTCGGTGATGTGTTTACGCAGGGCCTTGATCTCACTACGTTTCGCGCGAAACGACCCGAAGAAGCGTTCGGTCATGCGCACCGCGCCGATCGGCTCGCTCATTGAGCGCTCCAGGGTGCGACGTGTGACCCGGCCGATCTGGGCGCTGCCTCCGCCGATGTCGACGAAGTAGCCGTCGCTCAACGTGGTGCTGTTGACGATGCCCAGGTAACCGTAGTACGCCTCCTCCGCAGGTGAGAGCACCCGGGCGGTAACTCCCTGGTCGAAGAATGCCTCCAGAACCTCATCCTGGTTTGTGGCGTCACGGATGGCGCTTGTGGCGGCGGCGATCACATCGTCGACGCCGGTGCGTCGACAGAACGCGGCATATGTCCCGACGGTGGTGGCCGCACGGTCGCGGGCGTCGGGTTGGATGGCGCCCTCGACGATCCCGGCGCCAAGGCGTACCGCTTCGCGGATCTCGTCGGTCAGGGCGAACGGTCCGCCCGGCGTATAGCGAAAGACCACCAGCCGGAACGTGTTCGAGCCGAGGTCGATGATGGCGACGTTACGCTCGTCGCGCTCGACCGGGTTGCGCGCTACCCTAGGAGACGATGACCCCATCACCGCTGCAACCCCCGACGCTCGAAGAAGCCGGGGAGGCGTTGGCGCCGATCGCGCCCGTGACATTGGCATGGCCCACTGCGTTCGACACCCCCGACGCGGTTGAGCGGGCGTGGGTGGACTTTGCGGCCAACCACAACGCTGAGGCACGCACGGCGCTTCGTCAGGCATTGGCATTCGCTCGGGCACGTCATGGCGAGCAGTGCCGTCGCGGTTCGGACACGCCGTACTGGGTGCATCTGCTGCGCGTCGCGCTTGAACTGGCCCGGTGGGGCGTTGCGGAACCGAAGGTTGTTCAGGCGGCGCTGCTTCACGACGTGGTCGAAGATACCGCGACATCGGTGGCCGAGGTGCGCGACGGCTTTGGTGACGAGGTGGCGACGCTGGTGGAATGGCTCACCGCGCCCGAAGGACGTGACGACCCCGCGGTGGTCGCCTACTACGAGCGCTTGCGAGATGCGGCGCCGGCTGAGGCCCACGTACTCAAGCTGGCGGATCGCACCGACAACCTGCGCAGTATCCAGGCGTTGGTCATGCGCACCGGTGAGCGTCACCGGCGTTGGGCCGGCAGCTACCTCATGCGCACCACACTGCACGTGCTGCCGCTGACAGCGACGGCCCCCTCGATCGCCCGTGTGGCCCTGGTCACAGCCATGGCCGACCTCGCTCCCTTGGTCGATCCGAACTTTCACGAGTCCTAACACAGGCGAAACCGACCCGAAACACACGGGGGAGATGATGCATCCCATCAGCCCACCCATTCGGAGGTTCGCGGGATGATCACCATCACTCCCCCCATCGTTGACGTTTCGGCCATCACACAGTTGCTCGACCGGCTCGACCCCACACCGAGTACGGCCTGCACCGTCGCCGGCTGCGTACACCACCACGCGGTGCATGACGCCGTCGACGGTCTGATCGCCGCATAGAGAGGCCGCATGATCGTCCTAAACGGGGTTGCGCGCGTCCTCTGCCGAGCGCGCGACCTCCACGAGATATGGCGGCTGCGTACTGGGCACCAGTGCTACGCGTCCATGGCTCAGCTCAATGAGCGCGTCGCCCACCAACTCGCGTCGCCACCCCGAGGCCAAGGGATGGTCATCGGGCGTGTCACCCGCCAGCGTTGATGTGACAAACGATTCGATCTCATCACGCGTCGCCACAAGTGGCGCTGCCAGCTTCGCGGCACTGGCACGCACCGACACGACGAGCTGACCAAGTGAGCCCAGCACTTCGACCCGTGACACCAGGTCGGGCCGGCCCGGGGTCGGCAGAAAGATCTCCTCTGCGACATCGCCCGCGACGACCGCGGCGATAAGCCCCTCAAGCTCCTGCGGGCGCAAACGATCAGAAACGCCACGGACAACCGACAGCTTCTCCGAAGTGGTGGGGCGTCGCCGCGCCACATCGAGTAGCGACCGGTCGTGAACCAGCCAGCCGGTGGGCCGGTCGCGCCGCAGGGCCTCCTCCTCACGCCAGGCGGCCACGGCGCGCAGCACGGCCCGTTCGCGGGGTGTCAGACGACCCTGGCCCTTGACCTTTCGCCACGCGTCCTGCGGGTCGGTAACGAAGCTGGCTCCGGAGCCGTAGCGGCGCTCATGTTCCTCAGCCACCCATGTCGTGCGACCCAGTCGACCGGCCTTCTCGGTCAGGGAATCGGCCAGGGGGTGCAAGTACAGAACATCTTTGGCGGCGTAGTCCAACTGCGCGTCGGACAGAGGGCGTTTGCTCCAGTCGCTGTAGCTCTCGGCTTTGGTAAGTCGTACGCCCAGCACACGATCGAGGAGTGTTCCCAGGCTCTGGCCGGCACCGATTCCCACGAACCCGGCGGTCAACTGAACATCGATCATGTTTGTCGGGACGATCCCGAAGTGCATCGCCAGAAGTGTGAGGTCGGCGGACGGCGCGTGCATCACCGTCAGGATCGTGGGGTCGGCCACCAACGCGGCGATCTCGTCGAGTGGCGCCCCGGCGATGGGGTCGATGATCATGACCTCGTCGCCGACGGAAACCTGCGCCAAACACGGCACGGGTCGGTACGTCCGTTCCCACAAAAACTCGAAATCGAGAGCGAAACGGCCGGCCGTTCGCACCGATTCGACCAGCCGATGAACGCCATCGGCGTCGCTGATGAGGGGCGTCGACGACATTGCCGCTACCCTACCCGGCCGTGCAGACTGTCGGCCTCACCAAATCATTCGGCGCCCGAACCCTCTTCGAGGGCGTGGCGTTTACCGTGGGCGCGGGCGACCGTCTTGCCGTTGTCGGCAAGAACGGCACGGGAAAAACGACCCTCCTGCGGTGTCTCGTCGGCCAGTTGGCGCCGGACGGCGGAGACGTTGTTACGCCGCGCGGCTCGACGATCGCCCTTCATGATCAGCGTCCACCTCTCGAACGCGACGTCACCCTTGGCGACTACGTCGCGGAGGGGCTCGGCGAGGTGCTGCGCCTGGAGCGGCTGTTGCGAGAGCTTGAGGCGCGCATGGCCGGAGGCGACCATGGCCCCGAGGTGATGGGCGAGTACGACCGGACACAACGTGCCTTTGAGCGTCATGGGGGCTATGAGTCGCAGTCGTGGCTCGAACGTGTGCAGCGCGGGCTCGGCATCGAACCCGACTGGGCCGAACGGCCGCTCACGTCGTTTTCCGGCGGCGAGATCACGCGAGCGTCGCTCGCGCGGGCTCTGGTGGCTCGGCCCGACGTGCTCCTGCTCGACGAGCCGACGAACCATCTCGACCTCGAATCGGTCGAGTGGCTCGAGACGGCGCTCACCGAGATCCAAGCCGGCGTCATCATCGTGTCGCATGACCGCTGGTTTCTGGAGTCAGTGGCGACGGCGGTGCTCGATCTCGACGGCAGGGCGAAGCTCTGGCCCATGGGGTACTCCCGCTTTCGTCGAGCTAAAGCCGAGGCCCTGGCCCGGCAGGCGCAACTGGCCGCCGTTCAGGCCATTGAGATCGCCCGGTTGGAGCGCTTCGTCGAACGGTGGAGTGCGGGAACAAAGTCGCGACAGGCTCAGTCACGGGCTAAACGACTCGAGAAGATCGAACGCATCGACACGCCGCGGCGCGAGCGTTCCCTGGCGTTTGGGTTTCCCAAGACGGAACAGCCGGTACGGATTGTGGTGGAGGCGCACGGCGTTGACGTGGGCATCGCTGACACGGTGCTCGTGCGTGGCGCCGACTTCGCCATCGAACGTGGCCAGCGGGTCGCCATCGTTGGGCCGAACGGGGCCGGCAAAACCACGCTCATCGAGACCATCACTGGAATGAGAACGCCGCTTCGTGGCCGGGTGAGCCTGGGCCATCGCGTCACGGTTGGGTACTTCAGTCAGCACGCTGAGGAGCTCCGTCCCGATCGCACGATCATCGAAACCGTGCTCACGGGAACCAACCTCACGAACACCCAGGCACGCACGCTTCTTGGCGGTTTTTTGTTCTCCGGTGCGGTCGTGGAGAAACGGGTTGAGATGCTGTCGGGTGGTGAGCGCCGCCGGCTGTCGTTGGTGCAGCTGATCGCCAACGGTGGCAACCTCCTCGTGCTGGACGAGCCCACCAACCACCTCGACATCGAGAGTCGCGAAGCGGTTGAGGATGCCTTGGAGGCGTTCGACGGCACGGTGGTGCTGGTATCCCACGACCGGGCGCTGATCGACCTGGCGGCGACCCACACACTGTCCTTGGAGGACGGTACGGTGGTGATGCGTGACGGTGGCTACAGCGACCTATTGGCCGCGCGGGAGGACGCTCGTACCATCGCGGCGCCACCTCCTGTGGCAACGCCGAGCAAGAAGGTCGTTGCGAAACCGCCGCCGACGGCGCCCAAACGTCGGCGCCTACGTGAGGTGGAACGCCTCGAGGCTCAGATCGCGGCCTTGGAGACCGAACGCGACGAGCTCACCGCACGACTGGCCGACCCCACCATCGCCGGCGACCGGACCGCCGTGGCTGCGGCCGGTGAGCGCTACCGAGCAGTGGAGGAAGAACTCGCCTGGAACATGGCCGAGTGGGAGAGAATCGCAGAGGGGTAGAACGGACGAGTCACCGAATACGCGATAGCTGGCTCTTCGAGTTTGAGAGGGAAACGCGTCGGCCACGACCTTCGCTGCTCACCGAAACGCCGTATGGATCTTGCCCACACCGACGGCTGGTGGCTAGCCCTCCGTCCGGCCTCGCAGCACCCCACATCCGAACCCGGCAATCCTCACTCCGATGCGTAGAACCCGATAGCCGAAGACAGGTATGCCGACGAGGGTCCTTCGCGGCGGTCTGTGGATCGGATCGTGATGTCGGCCTTCACGGCCAGGAGTCAAACAGAAGCACAGATCGACAGAGGCAGCCTCTGCGCTGAATACACGACCTACCCGGTCTCAGGGCGCTCGACGCGAAAGATGTACCACGGATCATCTTGGCCAGTTGTTGTCTGAAGGAGGTAGATACCATCGCCCTCTTGAGGTCGCCACGAGATGCGGCGTTCACTTGGCTCCAGCCGAGTGGTCTCTTGGATTTCCCCAATCCTGTTTAGCCGGGCAACTGTGGTCTTTGATGAGCTAAACGGCAGTTCAATCGCGATCATCGTCTTGTCGGGAACGACGATCAAAGGCAAACTATCGATGACCTGTTTGCTCAGCCCGATCCCATCACCGCAGCGCCCGCTCCAACAGCCGCCTGATTGAGCTACGGTCACTTCTTGACCTCCTTGCGAGAACATCGTTACCGATGGCGCGCTGGTGGCGTCTCCGCCACACGCGGAGTAGCCGACCGTCGCCAGAGCTGAGATCAACAGTGAAAGTGCAGTACCGTACCTTGCTCTGGCGGCTCGATTCAAGTGAATATCATCCTTGCTCTTATGCGGGCATCTGAGCGATGCGTGATGCGAACCCGCCGTTCAATACTTGGAATTGTTTACGTTTGCGTCTCCTCGCCCGAGACGACGATTGGAAAACGATGTGCCTACGGGGAAAGGAGCCCACATAACGTTAGTATTGTCGCCTACATGCTCAAACGCCAAATTATGGCCCCTTTCGTGAGTGGTGACTCCCTGAACGTCCCATCCACCGGAGCTTCCATTGACCCACGGGAATGCCGCGTTAAGGCGAATATCGGCTTCAACAATGTCAAAACTGAAACCCCCGGCTGTGTACTCATCAGCGCACCCGGCATTCGTTGCCGCGCAAGGCCCGCTTCCGCCGAGTGTTCCCCAGCCTATGGTGCTCACGCCGTTTTGGCCCCAGGAAACGGACGTCGTGCCGACATAGTTAAACGAATTTGCGGCGTGCGAATCGCCGATTCCGCACCAGTTGTCGTTAATGACCCACGCGATGCCTGCATTGCGGAGCGCGATTAGGGTGGCGGACTGGGAGAGATTCCCTGGCGTTGAGGTGCTCACCCAGTACCAGTTCAGCGTGCCAGGAATTCTCAGCGCCGTAGTACTCGATGCGTTCCCGCCGCACGAAGCGAGTGATTGGAGTTGATTCGTGGATCGTGAAGGGCGACCGAGATTGGTCGCTGAGGGGCGGCGGGCGGAATGCGATGAACTCTTAGATCCGGAATATCCGGAGATCATGCGGTAAGGAACGTCGGATTCATTGTAGTAGGTGATCTCATCGTATTGACCCCGCTCAGGACCTCGTGCTTCTGCGAGACGGGTCCCGTCAGCGCGGTAGATAGTGGTCCGAATACGAGTGCTAGGCATCCGTTCGACTAACTTGCGACCGCCTGCGGGCGTCGCGAAATCCGGAGGGGGTGTGGGATGGGTGGGAAAGGTAGGCACAGGAAGCTCCACCGGGGCCAGCGGAGGAGGGGCTCCGGCGGCGGAGCCAACAATCCAGAGGATTGCACAGATGACAACGGGAACGAGGGATCGACGAGCACGCATGACCACACCTCCGGGAAAGTTGTGTGACGCTGTGCGGGGTAGCGGCCAACGATCATGTCGGCAACGCCCATGACAACCGTACCCCCTTACCTGTTGGTGGCGTGTCCGGGATGATGTGGGCACGTAGGGCCCCGGCGTCGGGGGCATGGCTTTCTGCCCCCTGTCGTTGATGATCTGGGGGGTGTTGCCCCCTCCGGCGTCGGGTGCTTCCAGACCGCTGATAGGGACCCGTTCCTTGAATGGCTCGTTCGTAAGGTGGTTGCGGCAGGAGGCGCCCTCCCGGGGACCAGCGACACGAAGATCACGAACACGAAGCGAAGGGGGCGCCGTATGTCGCAACCACCAGCTGCTGAACAACCCGCCCGGGCGTGGGTCGGGCTGGACGTCGGGAAAAGCCACCACCACGCAACCATCCTCGATGCCGCCGGAGCGGTGCGCCTGAGCCGCCGCGTCACGAACACCCAGGGTGATTTGGAGGAGCTCATCCGCCACGCCTGCCCGGTCGGTGAGGTCGTCCTGGTCATCGATCAGCCAGGCTCGATCGCCCAGATCACCCGGGCAGTCGCCCACAACGAAGACGTGTTAGTCGCATACATCCCAGGGCTGGTCATGCGCCGCGCCGCCGACCTGTACCCCGGTGAGGCGAAGACCGACGCTCGCGACAGCTACGTCCTGGCAGACACCGCCCGTACCCGCCCCGAGCACCTCACCTGGATCGAACCGGCCGACGAACTGTTGAGCGCACTGCAACTGGCATGCGGACGCGACGAAGACCTCGCTCACGACTACACCCGCACCGCCAACCGCCTACGCGACCTGCTCTCTGCGATCTGCCCGCCACTCGAGGCACTCCTGGGACCTCGCCTGGGACACCCCGCAGTGCGCGCGCTATTGACCCGCTACCCCACCCCCACCGCGATGCGAACAGCCGGGAAACAACGCCTCGAACGTCTCATCACCCGCTACGCCCCGAAAGCCGGGAAACGCCTCACCGACGATCTGGCCGCCGCGCTCGCGTCGCAAACACTCACCACCCCCGCAGAACACCACGCTGCCGGCATCATCACCGAACTCGCCGATGATCTGCAGACCATCACCACCAGACGCACACGCCTCGCGAGCGACATCGAGGAGATCTTCTCCCGCCACCCTCTCGCGCCGATCCTGATCAGCCTCCCCGGGATCGGAACCAGGCTCGGCGCACGCATCCTCACCGAGATCGGTGACATCACCCGATTCCCAACCGCAGGACACCTCGCCGCGTACGCCGGCATCGCGCCCGTCACGCGACAATCCGGAACCAGCCTCCGCAGCGAAACCCGCAGCCGCCGAGGAAACCACCGCCTCAAAAACGCATTCTTCCTCGCCGCCTTCTGCAGCCTCAACCACCCACCCAGCCGCGACTACTACAACCGAAAACGCGCCGCCGGCAAACGCCACAACGCCGCGATCATCTGCCTCGCCCGCCGCCGCCTCGACGTCCTCCACGCCATGCTCACCAACGCCACCACCTACCAGGACCCATCCTTGACAAACCGATAGGGACACCCCCCGAGAGTCTGCGTCAAGAAGCCAGGTACCATAAGGCTATGTCGGCTCAAGTCGCAGAAGCAACGCCGGTCTGTTACCGACACAAGGACCGGGAGACTCTGGTGTCGTGCTCGTCCTGTGAGCGGCCCATTTGCACGGAATGCATGGTGGCGTCGGCGGTGGGGATGCGCTGCCCGGAGTGCGCGGGCCGGCCCACCGGTATGGCGCGCATGGCGCCCCGCGCGTTGCCACGAGGTGCGGCGTATGCCACGAAGGTCCTCATCGGCCTCAACGTCCTGATGTTCGTCCTGCAGGTCATGTCGGCCGGGGGATCGGCTGCCCGCGGGGTTGAGGGCCGCATCGCTCAGGACGGTTGGCTCATCGGCTTCGAGATCGCCAACGGTGAGTGGTGGCGCATCGTCACCTCCGCATTCCTTCACGGCGGGGTGTTTCACCTCGGCATCAACATGCTGTCCCTGTGGATTTTGGGCTCGTTGTTCGAGCCCTACGTCGGTCCGCTGCGCTTCAGCGTGGTCTATGTCGCGGCGGTGGTCTGCGGTTCGTTTGGCGCGACGTTGCTCACCCCCAACTCTCCGACGGTGGGCGCATCAGGTGGTGTGTTTGGGCTGATGGCCGCCATGCTGGTGCTGCAGTGGCAACGCCGTACGTCCCTATTCGGTGACATCGGCATCTGGCTCATCCTCAACCTCGTCATCACGTTCACCATCCCGAACATTTCCGTAGGAGGCCATATCGGCGGCCTCATCGGCGGTGCGGCTGCGGCGTTCGCTCTCTCGGGGTTCGGCAAGGGCCACATGGCCGGCCGCAAGCTGCCCGCACCGGCACTCATCGGCGCCGTCGCGGTGATCGTCATCGGGTTCGTCGGCACTGTGATCGCGGCCAACGCGCGAACCCCGAAGTCGTTCGGCGCGGTACCTGAGCCCGCGGTGATCTACACGGCCAGCTCGTGCGCGTGTTCCAGCACACCCACCAACAGGTCGATCGATGCCGCGATGTCGTCGGGATGGCAGGCCTCGACGCTGGTGTGAACGTAGCGGGTGGGGATGGAGATGCACCCGGCGATGGCGCCCTCACCGGCCAGCTGGAGCGATTGCGTGTCGGTGCCGCCTTTGTTCGACACGTGAAACTGGTACGGGATGGAGCGCTCCTCCGCGACACGCACCAGCAGGTCGGTGAGCGGCGGTGAGCCGATGGCGCTGGCGTCCAAGAGGCGAATGGCTGTGCCTTGACCGAGGCGGGTTGAGGGGCCGCTGGTGGGGGTTCCCGGGCCGTCGTCGGCGGGGCAGGTGTCGATGGCGATAGCGATGTCGGGGCGCACCCGCGCGGCGGCCACCTTCGCGCCGCGCAGGCCCACTTCCTCCTGAACGGTGGCGGCGGCGACGACGTCGGCCGCCGTCTCCCCAAGGCGCGCCATGGCTTCGAGCATCACGAACACGCCGACGCGGTCGTCGAGGCTCTTCCCGGTGATGAGGTCGCCCAATGTCTCCAGCGTGCGTGTTCTGGTGATGACATCACCCTGGCGCACCAGCTCGCGCACGCGGCTTGCGGTGAGGCCCGTGTCGACAGCCAGGTCCTCGAGCTTTGGCGCCTTCTGACGGGCGGCCTCATCCAGCAGATGAACGGGGGTTGTTCCCACGATGCCGGGGATGTCCTCACGTCCGTGGACCATGACGCGTTGCCCCACGAGCGTGCGCGCGTCCCACCCACCGAGAGGAACGAAACGCAGGTAGCCGCGGTCGTCGATGTGCGTGACCATGAGACCGATCTCGTCCATGTGGGCGGCCAGCATCACCCGTGGTCCTCCGGAGCCCGGCCGGGTTCCGATGAGCCCACCGAGGGGGTCGCTCTCGACGGTTGCTCCGGCCGCTTCGAGCGCGGGGCGGACGAGGTCGCGGATGCGTTCCTCGCGACCCGACGGTCCGGCGGCCTCGCACAGGGCGGTGAGCAGGGCGTGGTTCACGGCACCAGCACAAGCTTGCCGAAGTGCTCGCCGGCCTCTTCACGTGCATGGGCGGCGGCGGCCTCTCCCATTGGGCGGATGCTGTCGATGACCGGCACCCACGCCTGTGTATTCACCGCGGCAAGGAGGCCGGCGAAGTCGCGGGCGCTGCCCATGGTGGTGCCGAGGATCGAGACCTGACCCATCGTGACGGGCCGGATCATCATCTCCACCTTGCCGCCGCCGGTTCCGCCGAATACCACGATGCGCCCGCCGGGACGCAGGCAATTGACGCTGTCGGCCCACGTGGAGCCCACCGAATCGACCACAACGTCGACGCCGCCACCCGTGACGGCCTTGACCTGGTCGACCCAGTCGTCCGCGGTGTAGTTGACCCCGTGGGCGGCGCCCAGCTCACGGGCGCGAGCCAACTTCTCGTCGGACGACGAGGTCACGACGACGCGAGCACCGGCGGCGCGGGCGATGTGCAGGGCAAACGTGGCAACCCCACCGCCGATGCCCAGCACCAGCACGGTCTCGCCGGGTTTGAGTTGGCACCGGGAGATGAGGGCGCGCCATGCGGTGAGCCCGGCCAGTGGTAGGGCCGCGGCTTCTTCCCACGACAGCCGCGCAGGCTTGGGGAAGACGTTCTCGGCCGGGATGCGGATGAGTTCGGCATATGTGCCGTCGTCGGGGCCACCGAGGATGCGAAAGCCCGGTTGCGGCGCTGCTTCTCCGCCACCCCATCCCAGTGAGGGAAAGATGACGACCTCGTCGCCCTTGGCCACGCCGGTGACACCACGACCCACCGTGCGTACGACCCCGGCCCCGTCGGAGCCGGGAATGACGGGGAGGGGGGACGGGGCAATGCCCTTCCGCAGGAAAACGTCGCGGCGGTTGAGCGCCGCGGCACGCAGTTCCACAAGAACCTCACCGGCGCCCGCCTTTGGGCTCGGCACCGTCGAGAGGCGCAGAACCTCGGGCTTTCCGGTTTCCGTCAGTTGAACCGCGTCCACAGGCCGTCTCCTTCGGTGTTTGGGCGAGGGAGAGTACCGACCGATGAGAGCGGTTGCCCGGAGATTCCGGGGCCGGCGGACGCGCAAACTCAAGACTGGGCTACTAAAGCAACCCCCCGAGCCCCTCCCGTCATCCAGGGAGGCGGATCCCGCACCCGCGCGCGTCCGCAACACGACCCGCGGATGCCCTGATCAACAGGGCAAAGAGAACGGTAGCGCCATAAGTTTTTTGGAACAACTGAACGAAAGTCGGGGTCGGTCCTGTCCGTATGGTCAGGTACTACGCGTCGCCGACACGGGTCGCGCTGAGGAGGGCAAACGGGTTGATCCGTTGTCCGGCGCGCTCCCAGGTGACTTGCGTTACCCGCGTGCTCATCCCGATCTCCTGGCCGGCGGTGACGACAGCCCCGGCGGCGATGTTCGGTTGATAACTCGCGAGGCCGCTGTAGCCGATGCGATCGCCGCCGGTACCGAAGATCCAGAAAGCGATTCCGGTCGCTTGTTCGGCAGGTGAGGCCGGTTGAAGCTGTCCGGCGATGGCGGCAACGACTCGCGTGTTGGGCCCACCGTCAAGCGTGATCGCACAGCGGAGGTTGCGGCCGAAGCACGGCGTTGCGCCGGCGTCTGAGAAGTCGTCGGTATAGCGAATGGGTGTGCCCGCGGGCACGTAGGGGAATACAAAGCCGGCAACACTTGCCGGACCGCCGCCGGCGGGGTCGGCGCCGCGTTCCATTAGCGCCTCGGTGACCACTGGCGGGGTGCCATTCCAGGCCACAACCCCGGCGGCGGGCGAGCCGGCGGGAGCGCTGGGCGTGGCCGGTGTGGGCGTGGGAGCGGGTGGCGCTGCGCAATCGGTGGCCGGCTGGTTGTCGAGTGTGATCGGCGCGTCGGGGTTGCCGCCCAGGCGTCCGTAGAGCGTTCCGACCCCGCTCACCCAGTTGGCATTGAGGTTGGTGGGGTCATTCGCGACGCCGAGGGGTGCCCACTTACCGCTGATCTCGTCGAGTGTGCGGCGGCCGTCACCGACGTAGTTCTTGGCCAACAGGTTCGCGGCGAAGGAAATGGCGTCGGCGTCTGTGGCGAACGCTCGCCCGGGGCCGATCCCGAAGGCATTGTGAATGGCGTTTGCGGGGCCGTAGGTCTGCAGGATCGTTTCGTGACCGGCGATCGCGACGAGGGCGCGCGGGTCGAGGCCGGCCGATGCGGCCGCGTTCACAAATGTGGTTCCCTGGCCTGCCAAGGGACTACCGGCGGCGGTCAGAACCCGATCGATGCCGGCGGCGTCGAGCGGGTGAACGCACGACAGCGCACCCTTCGGGTCGGCACCGGCCACCAACGACGCGGAAATCGTGGTGCTGGTGAGGGCTGTTGCGGCGAGCAACGCCAGCAGTCGGCTTCGCGAAGACACCGGGCGAGCATACAAGCGACCGTGGTCGGAGCCATCGGCTCTTGGTCCGTCAGCCCACCGTGCGGCGCAGGCCGCGAAACGCAAAAATCCCGGTGATCACGAGGATGGCGCCGACGGAAATGAGGGCAGGGCCGAGCGACGACCACTGCCACCCGCCGAGTTGGGCATCGCGTGAGGCCTCGAGCAGGTACGTCACGGGGTTCACGTCGGCCACTCGAGAGAGCCAACCCCGAAGCGCGCTGCGTGGGGTGTAGGCAACGGAGGTAAAGACCGAGAGGAAGACGACCACCTGCATCAAGGGCGTCGCCTGAACGCTGCGTGCACGAAGCGCCACGCCAAGGGCCCACAACGAGGCCGCGGCACCGAACGCCACCGCAACGCCGTAGACAACGGCGATGTCGAGCGGGCCGGGAAGGTCCGCTCGGCCGATCAGCGCAGCGACGTACACCACCGTGGTCGTGAACAAGCTGCGCGCTGCGGCGGCAATCAGCGGCCCGGCGAGCAACGACACACGGGGCACCGGGCTTGCGTGGAGCCGATCGAAGAAACCCCCTTCCAGGTCGCGAGCCATGGTCATTCCCGCGTTGACACCGGCGAAGCCTGCTCCCATCGTGGCCGCCATCGGCAGCGTGAAGTCGAGATAGTTGGCCCCCTCGAAGGCGGGCAGCGCGCCGATACCGCGAAACGCGCCAGCCGTTGCGATGAGGATGAACAACGGCATGACAAGTGACGGGATGAACACCGACGGAACGCGCCGCACGAGCAGGAGGTTGCGGGCCGCCAGGCCGAGGCTGGTGGTGAGGGCGTATCTCATGCGCCCACCGTCGCCAGGCGGCGTCGGTAGGCGAGTGACGCGACCGCGATCGACAGCGCCGCCAGGCCGACGGCGATGGCCAGACCGATGAGCGTGGTGCGCGTGTCACCCGAGTCGATCATCTGTGCGCGCATGCCTTCCACGACGTGGGAGATGGGGTTGACGTCGGCCACCGCCCGGTACCAGCCGGTCATCGTCTCACGCGGGAAGAACGCCGATGAGAAGAACAACAGGATAAAAAAGAGCGGAAAGGTGCCCTGCACTGCTTCGCCCGAGCCGGTGCGGATGGCCAGGATGACGCCGAGCCCACCGATGGCAACCGACAGAAGCGCGGCGTAGACGGCGAGGATGCCCAAGCCGGCGAACCCGCCGTTGATACGCGCTCCGAATGTCACAGCGATCGCCAGAAAGATCAGGCCCTGGACCACGCCCTGGGCAACGCTCGCTCCCAGCCGCCCGGTGAGAATTGCCCACCGTGACACGGGTGAGGCAACCAACCGGTCGAAGAAGCCGGTTTCCATGTCGGCGGCAAAAGCGGCGCCCGCCCCGGTTCCGGCGATGAGCACCCCCTGCAGCACTGACCCGGCGACGGCGAAGTCGAGAAAGCCGCGCACCGGCGGAAAACCGGGCACACGCCCGGGGGCCTCTCCGAACGAGCCGGTGAAGATGGCCATCAGCATCAAGGGGAAAAACAAGCTGGGAAACCATGACTGGGGGATGCGCAAGGTGGTCACGATCGAACGCCACGCCAGGGCCGCTGTTTGGCGGGCGGCAATCACGCGTCGTCCTCGTCGGCCGCGAGGGTGCGGCCGGTGTTTGCGAGAAACACGTCGTCGAGTGACGGTTCGGCCATGTCGAGCCCCGCCACAGCAATGTGAGCCTGATCCAGCGCCCGTACGACAGGAGCGACGCCGGCCGCGCCACCGGCCAGGCGTATGGCCACACGACTCCCGGCGGCCGGGAGCGGGATACCGAACGGTGCCATCATCGACTCGGCGCGTTCATGGTCGTTCGCGTCGGCGAGGGTGATGGTGAGGGTGGGGTCACCGACCGAGGCCTTCAATTCGGCGGGGGTGCCGGCGGCAACAATACGGCCGTGGTCGATGATGGCGATTCGCCCGGCGAGCTGATCGGCTTCTTCCAGGTACTGGGTGGTGAGAAAGACCGTGGTTCCCCGCTCTCGGTTGAGGCGCCGCACCTCATCCCAGACAGTGTTGCGCGACAACGGATCGAGCCCGGTCGTGGGCTCGTCCAGGAACAGCACAATCGGCTCGTGAACCAGCGAGAGAGCCAAGTCGAGCCGTCGCCGCATTCCCCCGGAGTAAGTGCCCACCCGGCGATCGGCGGCATCCGTGAGGTCGAGTTGTTCGAGGAGCGCTTGGGCGCGCGCGCGACCGTCGGCGCGTGAGATGCCGTGCAGCACTGCCTGCAGGCGCAGAAGTTCCCGGCCGGTCATGAACGGATCGATCGCGGCGTCCTGGAGCGCCACCCCGATGCGTCGGCGCACGGCGTCCGCGTCATCGACCACATCATGGCCGGCGACCGTCGCCCGGCCCCCGGTGGGGCGCAGGAGGGTTGTCAGCATCCGCACCATGGTGCTCTTTCCTGCGCCGTTCGGGCCGAGGAAACCAAAGATTTCGCCCGATGAGACGGCGAGGTCGACCCCGGCGACCGCCGTGATGCCGCCCGTGAACGTCCTTTGGAGTCCCTCTGCGTCGATGGCAAGCGTCATTCGGCCCTCTCTGACAACAGGTTCATCGGCGGAGGGTAGTACCCGACCTCGGGCCGGCGCCTTGTTCCTGGGTGCCGCGGGCTGTCACACTCCCCGGAATGGCCAATTCCGCAACTTTTGCCGCCGCGACCGCGCGGCTCCTGGAACTCGAGAACGATTTACGGAGTTCTGCGGAAAAACACGACCTGGCGGCAGACGGCAACGAGCGTTCCGACGGTCATCATCATCCTGCGGAAGCGGCAAGCGATGCGGAGATGCGCGAACACGACTTGCGCCTTCAGGGGCGACTGCGCGAGCGCATTGAGAGCATCGAGCGGGCCCGCGCGGCGATTACGCACGGCACGTATGGCACGTGCGTTTCCTGCGGCGGGGCAATTCCTGAGGGGCGGCTGGTCGCGATTCCCGATGCCGAGCGGTGCGTGCCGTGCCAATCGAAAGCAAATCGGGTCCGCTGAGCGCGGTCTGGCAGCGCTTCTGTTCGTCTTGTGGGGCACCGCTCAACGCGTCCACGCCCGTCACGTGTCCCGCTTGTGGAGTTACCCATTGGCGTAACGCAAAACCCTGTGCCGGCGGACTCGTCGTACGCGAAGGACGACTCCTGTTGATTCGTCGCGCGAACACCCCATGGCGGGGCTATTGGGACATCCCCGGCGGCTTTTGCGACGGCCCGGAACATCCGGCCGATGCGGCGGTGCGTGAGGTGCGCGAGGAGACCGGGTTGGCGGTTCGAATCACGGGTTTCATCGGGATATGGCTCGACCGCTACGGCAACCCGGAGGACGGTGACGTCGACACGATTCTCGGGTGTTACTTCGATGCGGTGCCCGTGGACGACCGTGACCCCATCATCGATCCGGGCGAGGTGTTGGAGGTGGGGTGGTTTGCCGCGGATGCGTTGCCGGTGGAGATCGCCTTTCCGGATCATGCGGTGCCGGTGCTCCATGAATGGCGTCGCCGCCGCGAGGGTTAGCGCGGAGTCTCGGGGCGGGACGCAACCCACCAGATCGCGCTTGCCACCGCCCAGACGAGGGCAGCGACGGTGACGTGGAAAACGATGACCTCCCACGGCAGTTGATTGCGGTACTGGTACTCGCCAAGCGCGATCTGAAGTGCGAGCAGTGGGGCGAAGGCGCCGATGAGTCGCAGCAGGAGGCGTTCGGGGCGGCCGCGACGCCAGAGCCACACCGTTGCAGCGATCGCGACGACGACAAACGCGATGACGACACGCACGTGAACTGCGGCGGCGGCGGAGATGCTCCACCACCGGCGCACCACGTCCGGGTCACCGGAATGGGGACCGGAGGCCGTCACCAGCACCCCGGTGACAATGACCCCGCCCAGGGTTGTCAGCCCCACTGCCATCACACGTTGGCGTGCCGGGTCGGCCACTCGCACGTCGCCGCGCGCATGTTCGTGAGCGAGGAGGGTCACAACGACGCCTGCCCCGAGCGCGAGGAGCGACACCAGGAAGTGGCTCGACACCATCACCGGATGCAGGTCGCTGAGGACGGTGAGCGCCCCAAGAGGGCCCTGCGCGAGGCTCAGGAGCGCTGGAGCGGCGGCCCAGCGCCGCAGGTGACGTGAGGCGCCCGGCAGGCGCCGCGCGGCCAGCCACGCGACGATGCAGAGAAGGACGACAACCGCCGAGAACACGCGGTTGGAGTACTCGATCGCCGTGTGCCCGTCCAGCTTCGGGATGACCTCCCCATTGCATTTCGGCCAGTCTGGGCACCCCAATCCCGAATCAGTGAGCCGCACCAACGCGCCACTCGGGACGATCAGAACAAGCGAAACGAGCGCTGTCCATGCCACCCGCACGAGTTGTCGTTCGTTCACCGTGATCCGACGCGTCGGTCGGGTGCCTGCCTGCGTTGTCACCCCTCGATAGTAGTCGCGCCGGCCGCCTCAGCGGCCCGGCAAACGTCCCCACCACCCCCAAGGAACACGATCCCGATACCGCCCTCAACCCGCGCCAGCCCAGCCGTTGGCCAAGTGGCAACCGGGCCGTCGGCCAAGTGGCAACCAATTGGGCGGTCCAATGACGTGGTCGGCAACTCTGCCAATTGCCAATTGGTAGTGACCGCTCGTGCCAAGTGGCAGCCGGGGAACTCGGCCTGCGGCAACAGAAGGGAGCATGGGCCTCCGTGTTCTGCGAAGTGGCACTCTCATGTCCCACCAAGTGGCAACCGGACGGTCGGCCAAGTGGCAACCGGGCCGTTGGTCAAGTGGCAACCAGACCGTTGGTCAAGTGGCAACCGGATGAGATGGCCACTTCGCGGCGGTCGGTAGCACTGGCAATTGGCAATGAGCGCCCTCACCAATTGGCAGCCGAGGTGCGGTCGATTGCCAATTGGTGGAATCAGTGTTGGGGAGAGCGCTAACCGGGCGCAAAAGTCCGCGTGTTGCGGGGGAAGCGAGGCGATGGCGTGTACGAAAATTGTTGCGGTGTATCAAGGATCGGTGGGGGCGCTCGATACAGGGAAGGAATCATTCGACAAGGAACCCCTGTGAAGCGCAGCGACGTCTTTCAACACGCATCAATCGGCTTCGTACTCGCGTCCGTCGCGCTTCTGGTTCTCCACGCCCTCTTGGCGTAGACCGCGTGACCTGACACGCTCGGGGCGTGCGCGCCCGAGTGCTCCTGGCGGTCCTTGCCCTCCTCACGGCACCGGCCGTTGCGGTGGCCCATTCGCGCGCTCAAACTGTCTCGACCGACGGCGACTCGGTGAAGCTCGTTCTGTCGGGATCGATCGAAAAGCAGTATCTGGCGGTCGAGGGTGCCGGGACGGAAGCGCTCGCTGCGTCCCTTGACCCTCGTGATGATCGCCTTGTCACGGTTCGGATCCGTCCGATCTTCAGTCTCCCGGAGGGGTTTGAGATCGGGGACTTCACGCTGCGGTTCCTGTCCATCGATGGTCACGTCACACGTCAGCGAATCGTCATGGGGTCCCCGGCCCGATTCGACGATGCCACGTCGCGGGCGCGAGGCATTGCGATCGCCGCCGACGTGCTGCTGTTCGTCGGCCTGCTCGGCATGCTCGGTCTCATCGCCATTCGTTGCGGTGTGTTCGCCCCAGCACGGAGGGGTTTGCGGTCCCTCCCATCCGATCGAGCCGGCGACGCGTGGTCCCAATCCACGGGGAATGCCCTCGGCGCGGCTGTTCCCCGCTGGTGGTCGATGTGGTGGGCGTTTTCCGCCCTGGCGTTGGTGGGGCTCGTTCTTGCCGCCATTGCTCAACTGAGGGCGCTTGACATCGGCCTCGGGAGCTCCGCCCAGCTTCTGTCCGAGACTCGTTGGGGTGTTGCGTGGATTGCTCAGCTCACCGCGATTGGCCTTGCGGCCGCCTTGGCGTCGTTCACCATCACCGGACCGCCGCACACCGATCGGTGGTGGGAGTGGCTGCCGGCCGTACCGTTGGCGGCTGTTGCCATCGTCCTGGCCTGGTCGGGGCACGCCGGCGCCGGCACAGACGGGGTTCTTGGCATCACGTTCGACGCGTTCCACACCCTCGCGGCCGGTGTTTGGCTCGGTGGGCTGGTTGCCCTGCTCATCACGCTTCCGCGGGTGCAGCGCAACCTGCCCACGGCAGAGGCGACGCAGCTGGGCGCGGCGATCGTTGTCCGCTTCTCCGCAGTGGCCATCATTTGCGTGGGAACCCTCGTGGTTACCGGCATCTACCGTGGCCTGGCAGAGCTTCGAACGCTGGGCGACCTCACCGCCACGGACTACGGCCAGGCGCTTCTGGTCAAGCTCGGCGTCTTCGCCGTGCTCATCATTGGAGGCATCTACAACCGGACGGTCCTCCACCCCCGCCTGGAGCGGGCGGCGATGGGGCTGGCCGACGACGATCGCGGTGCCGTCGCCCGCTTGGGAATCAGTATCCGTGCGGAGGTGGCCGTGGCGGCCGTCCTGCTGGTGACGGTCGCGACGTTGGTGAACCTCCCGCCCCCGTAACCGCGGTCCCTATCCCCGAGAAAAGGGCAGAACCGACGTGAGCCACGTGATCAATGCGCCGGGGTTGCGCGTCTGCACCATCACCTCGCCCGGTCCCTCGAAGTCGAAGACGAAACCCTCGCCGCTTTTGAGGCTCTGGATGTTGCGACCCTCGACGGCGCGACGCAGCTTCATGGTGATGCCCTCGTCGTAGGCCACCATGTGCCCGGAGTCGAGTACCAGGCGCTCCCCGGCGCCCAAGGTGATGATGTCGAGGGCTCCGTAACAGGCCAAAACGACCGGGCCGGCCCCGGTCAGGCGAATCAGAAAGCCGCCCTCGCCGCCGAAGAGGTTGCGAAACCCGGCCCACTGGGTGTCGAGTTCTATGGAGCTGCCAGCCGCCAGCCACGACCCGCGCGAGAGAAACAGGGCCTTGTCGCCCGTGAGGTGCCGGGTGAGCAGATCGCCCGGCAGGTTGGCGGCCACGTCCACCCATCCGCCGCTATCGGGTGCTGTGTAGGTCGTCACGAAAAGCGACTCGCCACCGAGCACGCTGCGCTTGAGGCCTTTGAGCAGGCCGCCTTCCATCTTTGCGTCGATCGCAACGCCAGCTGAGGTGGCCATCATCGCTCCGGACTCCACCCGGATCGACTCGCCAGGACCGAGTTCACAGCGCGCGACGCCGAAGGCAGGCGCGTGACGGACGACAACTTCCATTGAGGAGCTCCTTGGTCTGGGGGGGCGAAACCGTTTCTCTCTGGAGCCTAGTGCGCAATCACGGCGGTGGCTCCTGCGCCTGCTCGGCGGCCTTGGCCAGCACCTCATGGGGCATAGCGCCGCTCACCAGCACGCGCTGGTTGAAAACGAACGCCGGGATGGCGGAGATGCCGTGGCCCTGTGCCCAGCCGGTCCACGCGTCGACTGCCTCGGCGAATGCCCCGCTCTCGACCGCTTCACGCGCCACGGCCGGGTCGAGGCCGACGTCGGAAACGCAGGGTTCCAGCACCTCCCAGTGGGTGATGTCGCGCCCCTCCGCCCAGTAGGCGTCCATGATGCGGGCGTGAAGGGCCTCGTGCGCCTCGGGACCCTGGGCCCGGGCCCATTCGGTGAGCTCGAGGGCTGTGCGGGTATTGGGCACGATCGACTCGTGTGGGTGATACCCCAGGCCCGATTCGGCCACCATCACCTTCACCTGTTCGAAATGGTCGCCGTACCGGGCGACCAGCACCTCCCGTGGGAGTCCCTCCGGCGGGTATTCTGGGTGCAGGTGGTAGGGAAACCACTCAACCTCGGCGTCCAACTGACGCCGCAGCCACTCGGCACGCTCACGTGCCACGTGGCAAAACGGTCAGTTGTAGTCGGAAAAGACCGCGACGTGCACGCGTTGTTTCTCGGGCATCGCACGAGCCTATCGCGTTGCACGCTGTTTCACGATGGCATGAACACACGCGTCGCGAGTGGTGACCGGAGTGATTGCCCCGGGGGGGAGGGGCCGGGGAAACGGGCAGAGGGAGGGGGGAGCGGGGGGGTCTACACAACCCACGGCTTTTGCCGAACACTGTGGGGATGGACAAACCCCGCCGACTTCCCCGCATGCACTTCGTCGCGCCAATCCTTGCCCTGCTAATGGCGTTTTTCGCGTCGATCGCGGGCGCCACCACCGTGAGCATTCAGCCGGGCGAGACGCTGAGCGACGTTGCGAGCCGTTACGGCACGACCGCAAGCGCCCTTGCCCGCGCGAATGGCCTCGCCAACCCGGACCTGGTGATCGCGGGCACACGCCTGGTCATCTCCGGAAACTCCGGACGCGTGTCGTCTGGCGGTGGTCGTGGTGGCCATGTGGTTCAGGCGGGTGAGAACCTCGGTTCGATTGCGGCGCGCTACGGCACGTCGGCCTCGGCCCTTGCTCAAGCAAACGGCATTTCCAACCCGAACCTTGTCGTGGCGGGCACACGCCTCCGCGTCAGCGGCGGCGGTGGATCATCGAGCGGCTCATCGTCTGGCGGTGGTCGTGGTGGCCATGTGGTTCAGGTGGGTGAGAACCTCGGTTCGATTGCGGCGCGTTATGGCACGTCGGCCTCGGCCCTTGCTCAGGCCAATGGCATCTCTAACCCGAACTTTGTGGTGGTCGGTACGCGCCTTCGCGTGAGCGGCACCGGGTCGGGTACCGCGTCCACAACGAGCGGCGGCGGCAGGGGCGGGCATGTCGTTGAGGCGGGTGAGAACCTCGGTTCGATTGCGGCGCGTTACGGCACGTCGGCCTCGGCGCTCGCGCAGGCCAACGGCATCGCGAACCCCAACATGGTGGTCGTCGGGACGCGCCTGTGGATCTCTGGCGCGGTGTCATCGACCGTGACGACGACGTCAAATGGAATGTCGCAAGGCGCGCTGACGCCGGTCACCGCCGCCAGCAGTGGGTGGGGCTCCCAGCCGAGCCGTTCTGAGGTGTCGTCGCTCATGGTGGCCTATGCCAACCAGCACGGCGTCGACCCGTCACTCGTTCGCGCCATCGGATGGCAGGAAAGCGGCTGGTGGCAGGGTGCCCGCTCCAGCACTGGCGCCATCGGCGTCATGCAGCTCATGCCCGGCACCGCGTCCTGGCTCGGCCCGGCGCTTTTGGGCCGTCAGCTGAATCCGTACAACGTGCGCGACAACATTGAGGGTGGCGCTGCGTACCTCGCCTACCTGCAGCGGCAAACCGGCTCACGCCGCCTGGCCATCGCTTCGTACTACCAGGGGCTCGGGTCGGTCTCGAGCCGGGGCCTGTACGGCGAAACCGAAAGCTACGTCGCCTCGGTGAGCTCGTTCATCGGCCGCGTGTAGTCACGGCAGAGAAGGCCGCCGGCATGGGGCGTTTGACGTTACGCGCGTTAGCGCGGAGTTGATTGCGTATAGACCGTGCGAGTGGCGCCGCTGAATGGATTCGGAGGGGCTTCCCGCAGGATGGCGTCACCATTGGTGGTCTCGAACTTCCGTGACCAGGCGAGGGTCCAGAGATCACCGGCGCCGATGCCCGACGGGATACCGGCGAGGATCGCGGCGGTCTCCGGGATATAGATCAGACAGACGGCCAGGCCCGCAGCGATTGGCAGGAGGCCGATGAGGGTCCGTCGCGTGGTCGTGCCGGATGACTCCTGGATGTGGTCTGTCGGGGGTTGCGGCGCCAGACGCGTTTGTTTGCGCAGGCGCCCCGACGGCCCGATCGTCGCCCACAAGATTCCCATCACCGCGGCGATGAGGCAAAAGAGCGTGGCGGCCTGTCCCGGGCCTTTGAGCTGCACGAGCGCGGCGAGCAGAGCGAAGTCACCAACGACGAAGTTGGCGATCGCGCTGGTGCGAAGTTCCGTCGTGACGCGCGCCAAAGGTTGCACGGGGTGGAATACTCGCACACTGTGAGCACCCTTCTTCGTGATGTTGAGCTTGTCGGTGTGGACGCCGTGGATATCGCGCGCCTTGCAAAACGCGCTGAGGACGCCGGCTTTGCGCGTATCTGGGCGCCCGAGCTGTACCGCTCGGCCACGATCCCTCTCGCGGTGGCCGCCCATGCCACCGAGCGGATCGAGATCGCCACGGGCATTGCGCTGGCGTTTACGCGCAGTCCATTCGTTCTGGCCCTTGAGGCGCTCGACCTCGATGAGCTGTCCGGTGGGCGCATGGTTATTGGCCTGGGCGCCGGGGTGCGGCGCTTGAACGAACGCTGGCACGCTGTCTCCGCCTACGACCCGCCAGTGACGCGGATGAGAGAGCATGTGGCGGCCGTGCGCGAGATCATCTCGGCACTATCGGCCGGACGGGATGCGCGTTCGCAGGGTGAGTTCGTCGACATTCACGTTGCGGGCTATCGACGCCAAGTGGCCACCACACGCGATTCCATCCCCGTGTGGCTTGCTGCCGTAATGCCGGGGATGGCAAAGCTGGCGGGGCGCGTCGCCGACGGATTTCCTCGACCACCCCATCACGACACCCGAATGGCTCGCCGAAACGCTGCTGCCGGCCATTGATGCCGGTGCGGCCGCCGCCGAACGTGGTCGGCCACCCATCGCGGGTGGTGTGATCGTGGCCGCGAGCGACACTGATCCGGACGCCGCTCGGCAGGCCGCCGCCTGCACGGTGGGCTTCTATGCCACCGTCAAGACCTACGAACCGCTCTTCCAGCACCATGGGTTCGACGCGCGGCTGCCGGCTATTCGTCGCGCGTTCATGGAAGGTGGCGCCGCCGAGTTGGCTGACGCGGTGGGCCCGGAGATGAGTGACACTTTTGCCGCAGCTGGGAGCAGCGACGACGTCCGTCGTCACGTCGCACGTTACGACGGGAAGGTCGACCGTATGTGGATCACCCCGCCGCATCACCTGCAATCGCCCCAGGCCACCACGGCGTGGCAGGAAGCGCTGATCGACGCATTCGCCACGACGTGACGGACGGGCTCTCCGAGTATCGGCGGAAACGTGACTTTGCCGCCACCCCGGAGCCGGCGGCCGGCATCGAGCCTGTCGCGGCGGACGAGAACCGTTTCGTCATCCAGCGCCACGACGCGCGTGCCCTTCACTTCGACCTCCGGCTCGAGCGCGATGGGGCGCTGGCATCGTGGGCGGTGCCCAAGGGCCTGCCGCTGAGAATCGGGTCCAAGCGCCTGGCGGTGGCAACGGAAGATCATCCCCTGGAGTACCTCGACTTCGCCGCGGTGATCCCCGCCGGCCAGTACGGGGCCGGGCGGATGACGATCTGGGACCACGGCACGTACGAGACACTCTTGTGGAGCGACACTGAGATCAAGGTGGTGCTGAACGGCGACTGCCTCAGGGGCGAATACCACCTGGTACGCACGGCGGGCCGAGAGGGGCGCGACGAGTGGCTGGTGATTCGCTCCGCGAAAGGCGACCCCGGTCCCGACGATCCGTTGCCGGCCTATCGGGCGATGCGTCCGATGCTCGCCACGAACTGGCCGGAGGCCTTCGACGACCCGGCCTGGGCGTTCGAGGTGAAGTGGGACGGCTACCGTGCTCTTGCCTGGATCGGCTCCGACGGCACCGAGCTGCGCAGCCGTTCCGGTCGAGACATGACTGCCAACTACCCATCCTTGGGCAACCTGCGGCGTGCCATCAGTGCGCAGGAGGCCGTCCTCGACGGCGAGATCGTGGTCCTGGATAGCGACGGGCGATCCGTCTTCCAGGATCTTCAGTCGAGCCGAGGGGCGGTGACCTTTGTTGTGTTCGACCTGCTCTACGTCGACGGTGAGTGGCTCACGCAACTGCCCTGGAGTGAGCGTCGCGACCTGCTGGCGGACATCCTCACACCGGAGGGCGCGCCCGTCGTGATGCGCTCCGACGATGTGCGCGGCACCGGCACGGCGCTGTTCGGTGCCCTCGCCACCCGCGGCGTCGAAGGGGTGGTGGCGAAACGGATCGACTCGCCGTACACACCCGGTGGACGGGCGACGGCCTGGCGCAAGATCAAGGTGCGCCACGAGACGGAGGGGTTCATCGTCGGCTTCGCTGACGGGGAGGGGTCGCGGCGTGGGGGAATCGGGGCGCTTCTTCTCGCTCAGGCCGGCGATGATGAACTCACCTACATCGGCCGGGTCGGGTCGGGACTGTCCGACGCCACCTCCCGCGATCTGCGCCATCGTCTGGAACGGCTTGCCGTTGATGCCTGCCCACTTTCCCAAAGTCCCTCCGACACGGCCGGGGTGCAATGGGTGCGTCCCGAGCTGGTGTGTCGCGCCACCTACTCGGAGTGGACGACCGACGGCGTGATGCGTGCCCCGGTGTTCCTCGGCCTGGCAGAACACGAACCGCCGGATCGTCCGCCCCCGGTTCTGGATCTTTCCCGCAACGAGCTACGGGTGCGGGATGAGGAGCGCGAGATTCGCCTCACCAACCTCGGCAAGGTGTTCTGGTCGGGATCCGGGCTTTCGAAGGGCGACTTGCTTGACCATTACGCGCGTGTCGCTTCGTTTCTCGTGCCGCATCTGGAGGGGCGCCCCATGGTGCTCAAGCGCTATCCCAACGGGTGGGACCAACCGTTTTTCTTTCAGCATCAGATGCCCGACACCGCGCCCGACTGGCTTACCCGGGTGGTCCTGACCAAGGGGGGCGACGCGGTCACCTACATCGTGGTGAACGACCCGCTCGACCTGCTGTGGGTGGTGAACCTCGGCTGCATCGATCTCAACCCGTGGCACGCGCACGCGGCGACCGCCGACAAGGCCGACTACGTGTTGTTTGACCTCGACCCGCAGGAGGGCGTCAGCTTCGACTCGGTTATCGACGTGTCGTTGGAGATCCGAATGGAGCTCGACACGCTCGGACTGGTGGGACATCCGAAGACCTCGGGTTCGCGCGGTATCCACATTCTCGTTCCCATCGTCCCCATCGCGCACGAATCCGTGCGGCTCTTCGCACAGGTGGTCGCGCAACGTGTGGTGGCACGTCGCCCCCAACTCGCCACGGTGGAAACGTCGATTGCCCGCCGGGGCCGCCGCGTGTACATCGACGCCAACCAGAACGGCTACGGGAAGACCATTGCCAGCGTGTACTCGGTTCGCCCCGTTGCCGGTGCCACCGTCTCCACGCCGCTCGAGTGGGATGAGGTGGCCGCCGGATTCGACCCCACCCGACTCACCATGGCCGCGGTGGCCGATCGACTGTCGCGCCACGGTGACCTTTTCTCCGGTGTGCTCCACCACGAGCAGGACCTCGCGGCGGCGGTTGCGCGGCTTGCGTAGGTCCGTCGCCGGCCTGATTGTGGCTCTGGCGTTAGTGACTGTCGCCGGTTGCGGTGAGAACCGCACCGACCCTCTGCCACTCATCGAGAGCGGACGTTTCGCCGCCACCCGCGGCGGAGTGGGCGTGTTCGTTGATCTGCGCGGTGAGGACGTGTTCACGCGCCGACTCACCGAGGCACTTGCCGGGCAGCCCGGCCCGTGGAGCGTCGGCATCGTCTCCATCGTCAACCGCTCCGAGAAGCTGCTGGAGATCCCCGAGTTGAAGCTGACCTTGCCCGACCGGCGAGTGGTGCCTTTCGAGCGTGCCGACCGTGCGAAAGCGGCGGCGTCCGCCCAACTCCCCGAAGCCGGGCGTTACGTCCCTGCGGGGTCGGCTCTCAGGATCTACGTCATCGCTCCATACGATGTCGATGACATCCGCCGGGTGCAGATGCGGGTGGGTTTGGAGGCTCCGGTTAGGCTGACGCCGCGGGAGGCCGCTCCGCCCCCGACAACGACCGGGTAACGATTCCCTCGGCCACGTACCACTGCAACGTGCGTCGCAGCGTGTCCTCGAGCGGTGTGTACTGAAGTCCGAGGTCACGTGTTGCGCGGCTGCCGTCGTAGGCGTGCCCGTGAAGCAGCGTCCGCATCATCTCGCGGCAGAACGGCGCCCGCTTGCGCATCAATTTGCCGGCGGCCCCGACGGCCGCCCCGAATGCCGTCGCCACCGGAGCCGGCAGCACGCGGGGTGTGTCGTTGATGCCGGCCACGCGTCCCATCAACGCGACCGCCTCGCGCACCGTGAGCGTCGCGCCGGAGATGACGTAGCGCTCGCCGGGTTGCCCGTGGGCCTCGGCCAGCAGGTGCGCGTGGGCACAGTCGGCGATGTCGACCACGCTCATACGCGAATCGATAAGCGCTTTCAGCGTGCCGTTGAGGTAGCCGATGAGCAGTTTGGCGGTGCCACGGGTGCGGCCGGGCCCCTGCACCGACGCCGGGTTGACGCTCACCAGCGCGATGTCGCGCTCAGCGGCCACGCGGAAGGCGGCCTTCTCGGCTTGCCATTTCGACTTTTCGTAGTCGGACAGGAACGTCCCGCGATGCAGGCTCTGCTCATTGCCCACGGCGCCATGGGCCTCGCCAAGGGTGGCGGCGGAGGAGGTGTAGACGATGCGCGTCACGCCGGCGTCGGCTGCTGCGCCCACGACGTTGACGGTGCCATCGACGTTCGTGCGGTAGAGGCTCGTGGGATCGGGCAGGCAAAACGCGTTCGCCCCGGCGACGTGGTAAACCACGTCACATCCCTCCGCCGCCCGGCGGATCGTTGTGGGTTCGCGGATGTCGCCGTCGACCGGCTCGGCTCCTGCGGCCCGTAGTGCCTCGGCGTTCGCGGCGGTTCGGGTGAGGGCGCGGACGGTCCGTCCCTCAGCGATCAGGCGTTCCAGGATGGCGCGACCGACGAAGCCGGACGCCCCGGTGAGAAGGACGTCGCTCACTGTGACGGCGCTTCCGGCTTGGAGGCCTGGCGGCCGCGACGGAGTTCAATGCGGGATTCCTCGCCACGCATCAGGCGGGCGATATTGGTGCGGTGGCGGTAGATGACGAGGGCGCTCATCGCACCCGCAAGCACGAGGTACTCCCAGGAGAAGCCCATGACCGCGGCCACTGGTGTGAACGCGGCGGCGGCGACGATGCTGCCGAGTGAGGTCATCCGTGTGACGGCGACGATCAGCAACCACAGCGGCACGAGCATCGCGGCGACAAGTGGGAACAAACCGATCATCACCCCACCACCCGCTGCAACGCCCTTGCCTCCCTTGAACCGCAACCAAACGGGGAACATCGCTCCGGCCATCACCGCGGCCCCGGCCAGGACCGGCCAGGGCTCGTCGATGAGGACACGAGCGATCACGACGCCGGCCACGCCCTTGCCGATGTCGGCGACCATGACGCCGATGCCCCACTTCTTGCCGAGGTTGCGAAACACGTTGGCCGCACCCATGTTGCCGCTGCCGACGGTACGAATATCGATACCTTTCATTCGCCCGGCGAGGTAGCCGAAGGGGATCGACCCAAGCAGGTATGCGATGACGAGGGCGAGGGTCTCGTTCACAGACGCCCGAAGGTCTTCGAGTCGGGCGCCTTGTCGGCGAACAGGCGCCTACGGGCCATGATGAAGTAGTAGGCACCGGACAGAACGGTCAGGAACAGGGCGATGCCGAGGGCGATGTCCTCACCCAAGCGCGGTCCGCCGGGGGCGATGATCCAGGCAAGTGCAACGCTCTGGCTCACCATCTTCCACTTGCCGAGGCGACTGGCGGGGATGATGAGGTCTTCGCTGGCGGCAACCAGGCGCAGGCCGGTGACGGCGAACTCGCGGGTGATGATGATCATGGCGACCCATGCGCTCATATCGCCGGTTTCGATGAGCGCCACGAGGGCCGCGCTCACGAGCAGCTTGTCGGCCAGGCTGTCGAGGAACGTGCCCAGGACGGTGACCTGGCCACGTGAGCGGGCCATACGTCCGTCAATGAAGTCGGTGAAAACCGCTCCACACCACACGCCAAAAGCCCACCACCGGCCGCCGGGAAGGGCGTCGTCGTCGATTAGGAGGAGGACCATGAGCCCGGGAATCGCCACGATGCGGCTCCAGGTGAACGCCATGGGCCCGTTCATCGCGCGGGAGGACACGGGCCGGATGATACGCGGCCCGTGCCCCGCACTCGGGAACGGCTCGGTCTCGGGGTGGACCCGTCCTACTTGGTGAACCAGATTGCTTGCAGCTCTCGGGGGATCCGTTCGGATGGTGCGGCACTGACGTTGTCAGCGAAGTTGTAGTCAACGGAGTTACAGGTGACGGCGATTGCGGTGTGACGATCCGCACTCACCTCAAAGGCCGTTAGGAACCCGGCCCAGCTTCCACCGTGGTGTAGTGACCCGTCTTTGCGGATAAAGATGCCGGCTCCGTACCTCCCCGCATCGAACTTGACTGCTCCGGCGAGCTGGGCGCGGAGGAGCTTTCGACCACCGATGCGGCCAGTACGGTAGTTGTCCGCCCACTTCACCAGATCAATGGGGGTGGTCTGGATCGCTCCGTCTCCCACCTGTTCCCACTTCGAGTCGGCGACCCGGAGGGTCCCGTCCTTTTTGGGTCGTATGTATGACGTTGCTTTGTTTGGCAATTGCGCAGTGGGGTCCATCACCATGAAGCGTTTCGTCGGACGAAAGATCGTGGCGGTAAGAAAGGCGGAGAGGGGGCGCTTGGCCGCGCTGGCCACCACCTCACCCAGCAGGAGGTAGTTGGAGTTCGAGTACTCCCACCGCGAGCCGGGAGTGAAGTCCAACCTCTTTGCTCCGCCCAGGGTGCGTAGGGCTTGGCGTTGGGTTGTGGCCGTGTTGTCGGTGTATCCGGCACGCTTGAGCAGCTCGATGTAGTCGGGGATTCCGCTGGTGTGGTGAATCAGTTGCGACACCGTGATCTTCCGACCCCAGGCCGGCATCCCATCCACGTACCGACTGACGGGGTGTGAGAGGGAGACCTTCCCTTGTTGCACCAACAGCAGTACTGCTGTTGCCGTGAACTGCTTCGATGTTGAGCCGATGTCAAACACCGTTTCGGAGGTGATTGGGGCTCCGGTAGCGATGTTTGAGAGCCCACGTGATCCCGACCAGATCACATTGCCATCGCGGGCAACGGCCGCGGCGCAGCCCGGCTCGGTCGTTTTCAGCACCTGCTCCATGATCTGGGTACTGCGGGTCTCGGGTGATTCGGCGGCGAACGCGGTCGTTGACAGCGCCAAAGTGGCGAGCGCCGTGCCACTGGCTCTCAGGACTCTCTTCATTCGGGAAACTCCTTGGGGAGACGATGGGCGATTGGGTGCCGCGATGCAATTCAGGTTTGCATCGGTTTCGTCCCCCGAGGTCGTTCCGGAGGATGACATGCTGGGACGAACACGTCGTCCGTAAGGATGAGGCATTCGCGTCCGTCTTCCTCTGCAAACCCCGAGTCGCGGACGTTCCTCTAGCTGTCTGCGAATGTGTTGGCAGCTCCGGTTCGATCCTGAACATGTTGCGGAGATGCGCTCAGCTGGGGGAAGGTAGCCGTCGGTGAAGAGGGGCGCTTCCCCGCCACGTCCACGCGACCGTGATCACTCGGCTCTTGCGATTGATCGGAGAGGTCGGGCGAAGTCTGCAGCGCATGGTCAGATCGAGAGTGACCCCTTCGATGCGCCGGACGATCACCCGCAATCCAGCTGAGATGTTCGCTCGGTGATAGGTGCCTGCTCGAAGGTTTCATGTCACTGGAGCGTCCGGACGTGCGCGCGAGGCGTTGTGTGTTTCGTAGACTGAGCCACCGCTTGTCACATTCGCTGGAGGATTGTTCGTGCCCGCAGATCGTCTTGCCATGTTGACCGACTCCTTCGACCGCGCCGTCGCCTCGGGGCGGCTCGCCGAGGCGGAAGAGATCGTTTCCCGGTTCGAACGCACCACCACCGACGCGCTCGGCGAGGCGACGGCCCAGCGGATGCGCGGGGAGCTGGCTGCCGCGAAGGGCGACACCGCCGCCGCCACGTCCGCGCTGGAGCAAGCCATCGCCACCGCGCGCACCGCAGGGCGCATGGATCTTCTGGCCGGCGGGTGGCTGGCCGACCTGGGAGCCGCCTTGCAGCGGGCCGGCAACCTGGCGGGGGCGCGTGCGATCTTGGAAGAAGGGGTGGAGCTGGCCGACCGGGTGCGCGGCGCGGACTGGGCCACGGTACGGGTGATGCGCTCCCTGGCCACGGTGCTCACCGCCCAAGGCGAGCACGGGAAGGCCGCGGAGGCCTTAGGGCGGGCAGCGAAGGCCGCCGAGGGTTCGCGCCCCCTCGACCGCGACGTGATCGCCGCCGTGAGGCGTGAGTGGGCTGAGGCGCTCACGGCGGCCGGGAACGGCGATGCGGCCAAGGCCGTTTCGTCCGGAGCGAATCCCGATGCGGCAGCCGCCGAGACCGACCGTCCAGAACCCACGCCGGAGGAGCGCAAGAAGGAGCTGGACGAGGCGATGGCCGAGTTCACGAACCTTGTGGGCCTCGTCAACATCAAGGCTGAGGTTGACCGCTTGGTCGACCTTCTGGCCGTGCAGAAGCGTCGCAAGGACGAGGGAAAGAAGGTCCCCGAGATGGGCCTTCACCTCGTGTTCACCGGACCTCCCGGCACCGGTAAGACGACCGTCGCCCGGCTCATCGGCCGCATCTACCGCGGCCTGGGGGTGCTGAAGTCGGGGCATCTCATCGAGACCGACCGCGCCGGTTTGGTGGCGGGCTATATCGGTCAGACGGCCCTCAAGGTCGATGCGGTTGTCAAAGAGGCTCTGGACGGGGTGCTCTTCATCGACGAGGCGTACATGCTCGAAGCCGGTAGCGACCAAGACTTCGGCGCCGAGGCGCTCGCGGCCCTGCTCAAGCGGATGGAGGACGAACGCGAACGTTTGGCCGTTGTGCTCGCCGGTTACGACGAACCCATGGCGCGCCTCCTCGATTCCAACCCGGGCCTGCGCAGTCGCTTCCCCACGATCCTCCAGTTCGTTCCGTACACCGCGGAGGAGCTGGCCGAGATCTTCCGGCGGATGATGGGTAAGTACGACTACACACTCTCGCCGGCGGCTGAGACACGGCTGGTGGAGGTGTGCGCGCTCATGATTGCGAACGCGGGGGAGAACTTCGGTAACGCCCGCGAGTCACGCAACCTTTTTGAGGACGCCGTCGCCGCACACGCCCAACGTGCCGCCGACGACCCGACGGTCCCGCTGTCGACCCTTGAGCCCCAGGACCTCGTGTGGCCCCAGCCCGGCAGCCCCGAGGCGCAGCAGCAGGAGCGTTTGGCTGCGGATACGGCCGAGTCCGCGCCGCCCGCTTCCGAGCCCCCGGCGCCGGATCGAACCGCACCGGCGGGAGCGTGAGAGCCGGTCAGTGATTCGGTCGACTCCGGCGTACGTGAACTCATGCCCCGGGTCGGCGGCTGACACGCATCATCTGGGTACCTTTCTTCATCGGGAATCTTCACCGGTGTTGCTTCCGTCGTGATCTCGGTCGTCGTTTGTTGTCGCTCAGCGGCGGCACTCTCTTGCGTGGGCGGATCGGACTGGCGGCGGTTCGGGCAATGCTCGTGGATGTTCTCGCAGAGCCAATTGCAATGTTCGCTCATCGAGTTTCCCCATCCCGAGAAGGGACCGGGGCCAGTCACGTCGAACGATCTCGGCGATGCCACCAGACGCACATACACTCGCCGAGCGGCTCCGGCGGGACTACGAATCGTTCAGTCCCGCCCAGCAAGCTCTCGCCCGCTACCTCGTTGACCATCTCGCGGAGCTGCCGCTTCTGTCGGCTCACGAGGTGGCGATCGCGGCCCACTGCAGCCCCGCGACCGTCGTGCGGTTCGCCCAGGCCCTCGGCTACGCCGGGTACCCCGAGCTTCAACGCACCGTCCGTAGCGCCCAGCGCCCGGCGTTGCCACCGCGGCGGGCAAGCCAACTCGGACTCTTTGCCGGGGGCGACGAGGTCGAGCATCTTTTTGCCGCCGATCATCTGGCGCTCGACGACGCACTGTCACGCCTCGGGCGCGACGGCATCGCGCCGCTTGTGGCGACGCTCTCCGGGCGCAGCCCACTCGTGCTGGCCGGGGAAGGTCACGCACGCCCGGTGATTGCGCTGATCGAGGAACGCGTTGAACGCGCCGGTCGCGCCGTTCTCGTCATCGAAAGTTTGGAGCCGCGCTACCGCGCCCGTCTGGGGGCGTTGGAACGCACCGCGGCGGTGCTTGCCGTGGCGGTGGGCCGGGAAACCGCCGTCGCCGATGCCGCGCTACAAGCAGCCCGTACCGCGGGCATCCCCGCCGTCGCACTCGTCGACTCCAGCCTGTCACCCGTGGCCCGCGCCCCCGTCTCGCTCGTCGTTCCCGCCGACGAACGAGGTGGTGCACCAGGGCTTGTGGCGTTCGTCGCTGTGGCTCAAGCACTTGCCGACGGCCTCGCGCCACCGGCAAACAACCGCGCGCTAACCGCCGTCAGCGCTTAGGGCCTCCTGCTGGGCCCAGTCGACGGGCCGGACGTGAGCCTGGTGTCGGGGCCCGAGCCGGGCACTTCGCGCGTGCGTTGTGTGGCCATGACGCAGAGCAGCACAACGATTGCGGCCACGGAGATGCCCCATGTGATCGTCTCGCCCAGAAGGATCACCGACCAGGCGAGCGTGAGAACGGGTTGTGCAAGTTGGATCTGGCTGATCCGGGCGATGCCCCCACCCGCGAGGCCGGAGTACCACGCAAAGTACGCCAGGTATGTACTGACGACCCCCACGTACGCGAAGCTTGCCCAGGCGGCCGGTGAGGCGTCGAGGTCCCCCAACCCACGAACAGCAAGCGTCACACCGGCGGCCGGCAGTGAGAGAACGAGTGCCCAGGAGATCACCTGCCATCCGCCGAGCTCCCGCGCGAGGAGGGCCCCTTCGGCATAGCCAACCGCGGCACAGACCATCGCGAGAAGGAAGTAGCTGTCGCCGATCGTGGGTCGTCCCGCGCCCTGGATGACGGCAAACACCAACACGGCCAGAACTCCGGCGCCTGCTGCCAGCCAGAAGGCCCGAGACTCTCGTTCACGGCCGCGTATCACTCCCAGCACTGCGGTCGTGGCGGGAAGGACGCCGGTGATGACCGCACCCTGAACAGAAGTGGTCGTCGTGAGCGCGAGGGTCGTGAAAAGGGGAAAGCCGACGACGACGCCGGCAGCCACAACCACGAGGCGACGCGCCTGAGCGCGTGTCGGACGGGTCGCACGGGTCACGAGCATCACGCCTGCGGCGACGATTCCTGCGACGATCACGCGTCCTAAGCCCACCACCATCGAGTCGATTTCTCGGAGCGCCAGCTTGGTGGTGGGGAGGGTGAGAGAGAACAGGGCGATGCCAACGACTCCCCAAACGAGAGGTTGAGGAGATGCGAGTAGCGCCTTCCGCGACGATGGGATAACGCTATTCTTTTCAGTCATGATTGACGATAACAGTCTGACGGTCGTCGTCAACGGGCTCCGGGCCGAGACCCAGGATGCGATCCCCGGGACGCGGTTGTCCTCGGTACGCACACTGATGAGCCGCCATCGCGTCAGTCCCGTAACGGTCCAACGTGCGGTGGCGGCGCTGGTGCGCGAAGGGCTCGTCGAGGCGATCCCCGGAAGAGGCACCTTCACGGTGGCACGACCTGAAGGGGAACCCATCCGTCCCCGTGATTGGCAGAGCGTCACGCTGGGGCCCGCGCGCCCGTCATCCGACGCGGTGACCGAGCTCATGGGTCTCATGACGCTGCCGGGTCACGACGAGATTGCTCTGTCGAGTGGGTATCTCGACGACGAGCTACAGCCCACCCAAGCGCTGGCGCGGGCAATGGCGCGCGCGGGGCGCCGACCAGGGGTCTGGGGTCGCGTGCCCGTAGAGGGTCTGGCCGAGCTTCGCGATTGGTTTGCACGCGAGTCACGGGGCGGGTACGAGGCGCACGAAACACTGATTTGTCCTGGCAGTCAGGCGGCGCTTGCGACGGCGTTTCGCGGTTTGGCAGAGCCAGGCGCCATTGTGGTGATGGAGTCACCCACCTATGTCGGGGCGATTGCTGCAGCGGAGGCATCCGGGGCCCGGATCGTCGCTGTGCCACAGGACCGTCACGGTATCGTGCCTGAGCTTCTCGACGACGCGCTCGAGCGGACGGGGTCGCGCCTCGTCTATTGCCAGCCGAGCTTCTGCAACCCCTCCGGGATCGATTGGTCCCTGGAACGACGACACGAGGTTCTCGCGGTCGTCCGCGATCGCGGGGCATTCGTCATTGAAGACGATTGGGCACGCGATCTCGGTCTCACGCGTGAACCGGGACCGCCCCTCGCGAGTCTCGACGCCGCGGGACACGTCGTCTACATACGGTCGTTGACGAAGCCAGTTGCTCCCGGCTTTCGGATCGCGGCACTGTGCGCCCACGGCGCTGCTGCCAGTCGTCTGCGCGCCGCACGCATCACGGACGACTTCTTCGTGTCGGGAATGCTGCAAGAGACGGCCCTCGACCTGGTCGCCTCACCGTCTTGGTTGCGGCATCTCCGGGCACTACGCGTCGAGTTGATCGCCCGGCGTGACGCGCTCATCCCGATTCTCCAGAGCTATCTTGGAAACGATGCCATCGGCACCCCACACGGCGGTCTTCACCTCTGGGTCCGGCTTCCTGACGGGAGAGATGATCGTGCCGTGGTTGCCGCCGCTCGTCGCCGTGGAGTCATGGTGGGGGCGGGGGCCAATTGGTTCCCCGGAGATCATCCCGCTCCATACCTGCGGGTGAGCTTCGGCGGCGCGTCGATTCGATCGTTGGCGCGGGCCGCTCATACCGTCGGCGCGCTGGTCAACGCAGAAGGTGCTGCAGACGGATTGACGACGGAACGCCGGTTCGGCACTGGCCAGGAGGATGGCGGTCGTTCGTGGCCCGAGGTGGGCTAGACTCACTCAGGACGGCCGGTACGATGACGGGAGCAGGTTTGTCGCAGGATCAGACGACGAACGGGCGCACGGGAACGATGCGCGTGAAGGCGGGGCTCGCTCAGATGATGAAGGGGGGCGTCATCATGGACGTCACCACCCCTGAGCAGGCACGTATCGCCGAAGACGCCGGTGCCTGCGCCGTCATGGCGCTTGAGAGAATTCCTGCCGACATCCGTGCCGATGGCGGCGTGGCCCGTATGAGCGACCCCGGCATGATCCGCGGCATCCAAGAGGCCGTCAGCATCCCGGTGATGGCGAAGTGCCGCATCGGTCACTTCGTCGAGGCGCAGATCCTGCAGGCACTCGAGGTCGACTACATCGACGAGAGCGAAGTGCTGACACCCGCCGACGAGTCGAATCACGTCGACAAGCACCGTTTCACCGTCCCGTTCGTGTGCGGCGCCACCGACTTGGGCGAGGCGCTGCGGCGTATCGCCGAGGGCGCCGCGATGATCCGCACCAAGGGCGAGGCCGGCACGGGCAACGTCGTTGAGGCAGTGCGTCACATGCGCACCATCCGCGGTGAGATCGCCCGCCTCAGCTCGATGTCGCGTGACGAGCTATTCGCGGCCGCGAAGGAACTTCGCGCGCCGCTCGAGCTGGTGGAGCAGGTGGCTACAGATGGTCAGCTTCCCGTCGTCAACTTCTCCGCGGGCGGCGTCGCCACACCGGCCGACGCGGCGTTGATGATGCAGCTCGGAGCCGATGGCGTGTTCGTCGGGAGCGGCGTCTACAAGAGCGGCGACCCCGTAGCTCGCGCTCAGGCCATCGTTCAGGCCGTGACCCACTTCGCCGACCCGGACGTCCTCGCGCGGGTCTCCGAAGGCCTCGGCGAAGCCATGGTCGGGATTGAGATGGGCACGCTGACGGAGGGGCAGCTCCTCCACACCCGCGGGTCATGATCAATCGGCCCCGAGTGGGCGTATTGGCCGTCCAGGGCGCCTTCGCTGAGCACGAGGCGGCGCTCGAGTCTGCCGGTGCCGCTGCCTGCCAGGTACGCCGGCCCGGCGAGATCGACGGGCTTGATGGGCTGGTGATCCCGGGGGGGAGAGCACCACGTTCGGCCTCGTCGCCGAGCGCTCGGGACTCCTTCCCGCGCTGCGCCAGGCGGTCGCGTCCGGCTTGCCCGTCTTCGGCACGTGCGCGGGGATGATCATGCTGGCGCGGGCCACAACGAGCGGTGCGCAACCCCTTATCGGCGGGCTCGACATCGTCGTGCGGCGTAACGCGTTCGGACGTCAGATCAGCTCATTCGAGACGGACCTCTCACTGCCCACCGTGGGGGATGAGCCCTTTCCCGCCGTGTTCATCCGGGCCCCGTGGATTGAGGAACACGGGTCGAATGTGGATATCCTCGCCTCCATTGACGGTCACGGTGTCGCCGCACAGTGCGGCAACATCCTTGTCTGCGCATTTCATCCGGAGTTGACGGATGATGTGCGACTGCACCAGGTGTTTGTCGAGAAGGTCCGCGCCGCCCGCGGCGTGACGGATGAAAGCGGTGAAGAAGGGGGAGCGCGTGTCAGGGCACAGTAAATGGGCGACCATCAAGCGCAAGAAAGGCGCGGCCGACGCGAAACGCGGTCAGCTCTTCTCGAAGCTGTCGCGGGCGATCATCGTTGCCGCAAAAGAGGGCGGCGCGGAGCCGGAGTCGAACGCCACCCTGGCCAATGCCATCCAGAAGGCCCGCGACGCATCGATGCCGAAGGACAACATCGAGCGCGCTATCCAGCGTGGCGCAGGATCCGGTGACGGCGAGTCCTATGACGCCGTTCTCTACGAGGGCTACGGTCCCGGCGGCGTCGCGATCATCTGCAACATCCTCACCGACAATCGCAACCGCGCCGCCAGTGATGTGCGGTTCATCTTCACGAAGAACGGCGGCTCACTCGGCACCCCTGGCAGCGTCGCGTGGCAGTTCGACCGCAAAGGCATCGTCCTGGTCGATGGCGAGGGTGTCGACGAAGAAACCCTCATGGACCTCGCACTCGAGGCCGGTGCAGAGGACATCGCACCCGACGGCACCCAGTGGCAGATCACGACCGAGCCAACGGAGCTCATGGCTGTGCGCCAGGCCCTCGACACCGCCGGCATCGGCTACGCCTCCGCCGAGCTCACCATGGTGCCCAAACAGACTGTGCAGCCCGACGAGAAAGAAGCCCGCCAGCTCCTTCGTCTCATCGACGCCCTCGAAGACAACGACGACGTCCAGGACGTCCACGCCAACTTCGACATCTCCGAAGAGGTCCTCGAAGCCGTCGCGGGGTAGGCCGCCGCGGACAGCAACGTCTCGCGTCTGCCGTCCGCTCAGCGTGTCCGTTCTCGCCGGGGAGGGACGGCGCAGAAAGGGTGCGGTTGAACGGGTCTCCACGGACCCGAGCCTTCTCTCTCTCTCTCTCTCTCTCTCTCTCTCTCTCCTCCTCTCTCGTCACCGACGAGATGCAGGCCCCGAGTGCCAATTGGCAATCATTGCAATTGCCAATTGGCAGTCAATGCAACGACGACATCGTGGCAGCGACCGTTCTCCCGGCCCGTCCCGCAATGCCCAAGTGGCAACCGGCGAGTCTGCCAAGTGGCAGAAGAGCCAACAACCCACCTTTCTCGGTCCCAGCCGCCAGTGAGAAACAGATGGCTTGACTACCGGGCTCTTGAGCTCGCGGTTTCCGGTTGCCAATTGGCCGTTGGAGCGGATGCCAATTGGCGGCGGCAACAGCGTGACTTCCCGAACTCACGCGGCGGCAAGGAGACGTGACATATCGGGTTGGTCGACCAGGTGCAGCCGGGACCGCAGGTGCGCTCGATGTTCACGCGCGCGTCGCGTGAGAACGCGAGAGTGACGCCGGATCCGGACGTCGTGACGAGCTGGTAGCTCGAGTTGTCGCTTCCCACTGTGAGGGCCACTTCGTTCGCGCGTGGGTCTGCTTGGGCCCTGCCGACCCACGTGATGTTTGGTTCGATCCGCTCCACAGCAGTGGTGGCGTTTGCGAAGTCCTGCTGGTCGGCGTAGAGGCTCTCCATGGAGATCGCGGCGTTGCGAAGGAGCGACTTGGCGGTCGAGTCCTGGGCCGCCTCCTTCTGTTCTCCCGCTGCGGTTTCCCGCGGTGCGACGGCGTCAGTCGCGGCGCGGACCGTGTTGCCCTGACGCAACATGACACCGATCACGCCGAGAAGCGCCACAATCATGGCGATCACGACCACGCGCACGCGATCGTCAAAAAAAGCCCTGTATCACCAGTCCTCTGGTGGGGTAGACCTACGGAGGTATCGGCGCCTTTGCCGGGCATCTCAATGGTGCCGCCGAATGGGGGGACGCTGCGCCCGCCTCCCGAGGTACGCTCGCGGGCAATGATTCTCGGTATCGACCCGGGCCTGGCGAACACCGGCTGGGCCCTCGTGGAACGCAACGCGTCGAAGCTGCGCGTGATCGACTGCGGAACCTTTCGCACATCACCGCGCACTGCTCATCCGGAACGACTACGCGAGCTGTTCGACGCGGTCAACGAGATCGCCCGGCGCGATGGGGTGGAGGGCGCCGCGGTGGAGTCGTGGTTCATCCACCCGGTCAGCAAAGCGGCGATGGGGATGGCTGAGGCACGCGGAGCCGTGATCGCCGCTGTGGGTGTTGCTGACGTCTCCGTTGCGGAGTACCCACCCACGGAGATCAAGTTGGCCGTCACCGGCAGCGGACGGGCGGACAAGAACCAGGTGCGCGCCATGGTGGAGCGGCTCACCGGGGCCACCCCCGCCTCAGATCACGCGGCCGATGCGGTCGCCGCCGCGATCTGTCATCTGCACCGGGCACCGCTTCGGGCCGCCATCCGCCGGTCGCAGTAACCTCGCCCACATGATCCGTTCCGTACGGGGACGCCTGACGGCGGTCGAATCGGACGCCGCCGTCGTCGACGTCGGCGGCGTCGGCCTGCTCGTTCGGATCTCCGCCACCACCGCCCGCGCGCTCCCGCTGGTCGACAGCCCCGTGAGCCTCACCACGCACCTCGTCGTGCGTGAAGACGCCCTCGATCTGTACGGCTTCGCCAGCACCCCGGAACGGGAGCTGTTCGAAGCGTTCATCAGCGTCAGCGGCGTGGGTCCCCGCATGGGCCTCAACCTCTGCGGCGTCGATGAACCCAGTGCCCTACGCCTTGCCATCGCTCGCGGTGACGTCGCGAAGATCCAGCTTGCGCACGGGGTTGGCAAGCGCACGGCCGAACGCGTCGTGCTCGAACTGCGCGACAAGGTCGGAAAGCTCGTCGACGCCGGTGACAACGCCCGCCCCCTCAGTGACGCCGATATGTTCCTTGCTGCCCGTGATGGCTTGGTTGGGCTCGGTTTTCGCCAAGAAGAGGCCGAGTCGGCGTTGGCTGATGCTCCCGACGGTGCCTCGGCGGAGGAACTCGTCCGTCATGGCCTGGGCCGGCTGAAGCGATGAACGACGAGCGCATCCAAACCCCCGATGAAGTGCCCGGCGAGGACGACTTCGACCGTTCGCTACGACCGAAGAACCTCGGGGCGTTCATCGGTCAACCGGCCGTCAAGGAGAAACTCGGCATCTTCCTCGAGGCGGCGAAGCAACGTGGCGAACCACTCGACCATGTGCTCCTCGCCGGCCCTCCGGGCCTGGGAAAGACGTCCCTGGCGGCGATCCTGGCTCTGGAGATGGGTGTCGCGTTTCATCCCACCAGTGGACCGGTACTCGAGAAGAAGGGCGATCTTGCCGCAGTGCTCACCCAGCTTGGTGAAGGCGATATCCTCTTCATCGACGAGATCCACCGGCTCAACCGGGCCATTGAGGAAACCCTTTACCCGGCGATGGAGGACTTCCAACTCGACGTGATGCTGGGTCAAGGGCCCACGGCTCGAACACTGCGCCTCGACTTGCCACGGTTCACCTTGGTGGGAGCCACAACGCGTACCGGACTGCTCGCCAGCCCGCTACGCGACCGCTTTGGCGTGGTGGAACGTCTCGACTACTACGCGCCCATGGAGCTTGCCGCCATCATCACGCGCTCCGCCGGCCTTCTCGATGTGGCCATCGACGCGCCCGGCGCCGAGATGCTCGCCAGCCGATCGCGAGGCACGCCGCGTATTGCCAACCGTCTGTTGCGCCGCGTGCGCGATGTCGTGCAGGTTCGCGGCCATGCCGGCATTGATCCGGAGATCGCCAATGAGGCGCTCTCGCTGCTCGAGGTCGACGCCCGGGGACTCGACGAGCTCGACCGAAAGATCCTGCGGTTCCTCTGCGACGTCTATGAGGGGCGACCAGTGGGGTTGGGCACGCTGGCCGATGCGGTGGGGGAGTCGGCCGACACCATCGAGGATGTCTACGAGCCGTACCTCCTTCAGGAGGGGCTTATCCAACGCACGCCGCGCGGCCGGGTGGGCACGGTCCGTGCGTTTCAGCACCTCGGCATCACCCCCGCCACCGGCCGGGACCAGCCCGGCCTCTTCTAGTGCAGGTCCCGGGCCGCTAGGTGAGTTGCTGACCCAGCCAGGTGAGCTGGGCCGCCGTGATACGACGCCAATAGCCGGTGTCGTGGCAGCCCGGGGTGAGCTCACCCGCAGGCGGTGAAGGAAGTCGGGCGACGAATGCGCGGGTCGCGTCGATGAACGGGTCGCCGGTTCCGCAGTCCACTCGTAGCGGGAGGCGAAGGGACGCGGCGGAGGCGAACACGTCGTGGGCCCGGTAGTCCTCGGCCGAGTCGAACGCTCCCTCGGCGGTCTCGCCGGGTGAGGTCCATAGCGCCGGGCTTGCGACCGCCACGGCACGAAAGGCCGTCGGGTTTCGCGAGGCGGCGAGCAGGGCACCGTATCCGCCCATTGACCAGCCGGCCAGGGCGACCGGGCGCCCGTCGGTTCCGAGCCCTGCGTTTGCCAACAACGGCAGGAACTCGCGGAGCAGCATTCGGGCACGGTCCTCGCCGCTGGATCGTCGGTGCCAGTACGACTCGCCACCATCGACGGCGGCGATCGCCAACGCGGGAATCGAACCGGTCGAACGCAGCTGGGATGCGATGTCGTGAAATCGCAGGCTCTCGATGATGAAGCCGTTCCCGGTGCCCCCGCGGCCGGGGAGACACACCACAACGGGTAGCGAGCCAGGCGCGCCGGGCGGACGGGCGATGGCGTAGCCCACCGGTTCGCTGACCGAACGCGACCGCAGCATGCCGGTGCGCACGTCCCAGTCGCCGGGTGGAGCGACGTCGCCGAGCTCTCCGCAGTCACGCGTTGCCCGCCGCACCAGGCGCGGGCCGACGGTGAGGCCACCCACCACTCCAGCGCCGACGAGGGCGCCGCTCCCGGCAAGCACCGCACGTCGCGTTAGCGCCATTCTTGGAGCGTACCCCGGGAGGGGGCTTTCTCGTGAGGTGACGGTTTGGTCACGAGTCACGGGGGCGCAACGGTCGGCTCGGGACCGGCTGCGAAAGCTACGTCAGCGTCAACGACGCGAGCACGGTGTCGCAGCCTCTTTCCACCTCTGCCTGCTTGTCAGGTGTGTATTGGCAAAGGACTTGGATCTGGTTGAACCCTTTGAGGACCGCGTAGGAGATGTTCGTTGCGGGCTTTCCCGATGGTATCGGAACACCCTCGATCCGGTACTTGAAAGCCGGAGCGCCCGCGATCCTCACCGCCTCGCTTTTCGGAACTGTGCCGATGCCTCCTTGCTTCGCGGCGGTCGCAACGGCCGCGTCGAGCTCCTTCCGGGCATCCTCGAGATTGGCCTCGGTGACTTCGGTCTTCAGCTCGAATACCGACAGCTGAATGATGTTGACGTCGTCGAGGGCGATGGTGGATTTGTCGGTCGCCGTGCCGACGGATCCTGTCGACTCGCCCGACGGGATCGTTGTGAAGCCATCCGGGACGTCGTACGAGTAAGGAGCGCCGTCCGGGATCGCTGATGTGGCTGAGGAAGATGATTCATCACTCGCACCGCATCCGGCGAGGAGTGCGGCGGCGCAGACGATCACGGCCGGTCCGGCAGGACGAAATCGGTGTCGCCCGTCACGACCCGTCTTCTGTCGAACCGTTACATCCATGCGAACGAGGCTATCGCGACACCTGTGGGTATTGGTCCTAACTCGTGACGGCGGCACTTCGCGGTACCCGAGTCCGCAGAGCCAGGCACGTGAGGCCACAAGCGACCATGACACAGATTGCCGACCCGACGGCGTCGAGCCAGAAGTGGTTGGCCGTGGCCATCACGGTGACCAGCATCGCGGTGGGCCATAGCCAGGCCGTCCATCGCCAGCGTGACCGGAGAAGCAGCGTGATGGCGATGGCATACAAAATGGTTTGGCCCACATGCATGGACGGCATCGCGGCATAGACGTTCCGAAACGGCTGGAACCACGAGAGGCTGCCGCCAAGTTCCAGGGCGGCTTTGGTGGTGTCTTCCAACCCCAAGCCCTCGATAAACCGCGGCGGCGAGAGAGGGTAGAGCCAGTAACCGATAACTGCCACGCCGTTGGTGATCCAGTACCACGTATGCATGAACCGGAAATGCCGGCGGTGGCGAACGAAGATCCATCCGAGAAACAGGATGTAGCCGGTGGTGTAGGCCAGTGTGTAGAACCAGGTCGTCGCGAACCTGCCACCGGGAATGTCGTGAACGACGCGCTGAACGTCGGGCTCGATGAACAGGCCCAGCGACTTCTCGGCATCGATGATCTGCTCGGCATGGGCGAACGGGGCACGCGCATCGTCGGCCGGGGCCACCAGATCGCGTGCCGCTTCGTACGCGAACATCAAGACGAGGAAGACGAAAACGATCGTGGCAGCGTCCACCCACGTGGCGCGGGGTCGGGCCTGCGCCGTGTTCGCTGACATCGTCACGTAACCCCACGTTAGCAAAGCGATCCGAAGGCTTCTGCTACCTTTGCCGCCCGTACCCGACCGGAGTCAAACGCCTCGATGCAAGCCTTCCAACCGCTGATTCTCATTGCGGTTTTCCTCCTTTTCTTCTACTTCCTTGCCGTCCGCCCGCAAAAGCGCCGCCAGCAAGAGCTCCAACGCATTCGTGCGAGCCTGAAACCGGGTGACCAGATCATCACCGTGTTCGGCATGTACGGGACGGTGACCGAGGTGGAAGACACCGAGACCGTCCTCATCGAGATCTCCGAAGACACCGAGATTCGTATCGCCTCATCGGCGATCTCCACGATCGTCCCGGATCCCGACGCACCCGCGACGGACACCCTCCCGACGACTGCCGAGTAACGCTGCGATGAGCCTCAAGAAGCGTTCGTGGCTGTTCGTGCTCACCGTGCTGGGCCTGGCGGCCCTTTCGGCTGCCGCGGTGCTGCTGAAGCCGACAAAGCTCGGCCTCGATCTCAAGGGCGGCGCCCAGGCGATTTACACCGCGAAGCCCACGACGAGCGACGGGATCACGACGGAGGCTATCGACCAGACGGTCGAAGCAATTCGTGACCGAGTTGACGCGTTCGGTGTGTCGGAGCCCGAGATCCAGAAGGTCGGCCCGGACCAGATCTCTGTGGCGCTCCCGGACATCGAAGACCCAGAGATCATCGACAGCCTGGTGCAGGCCGCGCAAGTCACGTTCTACGCGCATGAGCCGAACCTGGTGGGGTACGCAGCTGGTCAAGAGAATCCGCAGAACCCTGCGGAAGGAACGCCGGATCTCTACACCCTCCTCAAACTCGCCCAGGGCACGCCAAAGAAGGCCGGGGCCAGTGGAGATGAACAGGTCTACCTCTTCCGCAAAGGGGACGCACCCACGTACGTGGCGGGTCCCGCGCCAAATCTCGCGACCCTGCTAAAGAACCTCCAGGAGTCAAAACGCCCGGAGTTCATCGCCGCGCTTGCCGAGTACAACGCGGACAAGACGAAGTTCGAACTGCAGAAGCTCCCTGCGGGGTTCGTGGTGCTCACCAACGGCTCCAACATCGAACGGCCGCTCAAGGACATCCCTCGATGCGGTTCGGACGGTGCGCTGTGTGTGTTGCTGCACAACGTCGTCGGCGTGCGCGGCAACGACATCAGTGGCGCCAACCTCGGATTTGATCAAGGTAATCAACCCGTCGTCGAGATGCAGTTCAACGACGCCGGAAGGAAGAGCTTCGGCGACGTGACGGCCGAGCTTGCGCGCGGGGGAAGCATTGAGAACAAGTTGCTGCGCTTCGGCGTTTCGCTCGACGGAGTCTTGATCTCCATCCCGACGATCAATCCTCAGGAACTCCCCGACGGTATTCGCGGCGGTCAGGCGCAAATCACCGGTAACTTCACCGAGTCGAGCGCCACAACCCTCGCAAAGCAGATCAGCTCCGGTGCGCTTCCGCTCACACTGGAGCAGTCGAGCCTGACGACCGTCAACGCGCGCTTGGGTGAGGCCTCCCTGAAGCAGGCACTGCTTGCCAGCATCATCGCCCTCATCATCGTGGCCCTCGCGTTGATCCTCTATTACCGGGTCCTCGGCATCGTGGCCGTGCTCTCGCTCATCGTCTACGGCCTCTACCTGTTTGCCGTGGTGAAGATCGTTCCGGTGGCGTTGACCCTGCCGGGTATGGCGGGTCTCATCCTCACCATCGGTGTCGCCGCCGACGCCAGCGTCGTCATCTTCGAACGTGTGCGTGAAGAAGCACGTGCCGGGCGGCCCGCACGTGTGGCGCTCCTCAACGGTTACAAACGCGGAATCACGGCGATCATCGACGCCAACATCGTCACCCTGGTGACAGCCATCTTCATCTTCCTGATCGGTACGGCCGGGCCGAAGGGCTTCGCGTTCATGCTGATCTTGGGTGTCATCCTGTCGCTGTTCACGGCGATCATCCTCACCCAAGGCTTGTTCGGGCTCTTGGTGGAGACAAAGCTCTTCCAGAACGAGCGGCTCATGGGCTTCAACGCCCGCGAGATCAAGTGGAAGATGGATATCGTCGGCAAATGGAAGCTCTGGCTTGCCATCGCGTTCGTACCGCTCATTGCCGGTGCCGCCGTAATCGGTGTGCGCGGCATCGAGCGTGGCCTTGACCTCACGGGAGGTACGCGCATTACCGTGGCGTTCACCGACCAGCAACCGGCCGACGACGTCGTGCGCAATGAGGTCGCTGCATTTGGGCAGCCGTCGGCGATCGTCCAGCGTTTCGAATCGCAGGACGAACCGAAGACGCGTGGTTACGAGATCACCACAAAAAACCTCAAGACGGCGGAGACAACCGCGCTGCTGAAGCAGCTGGAGACCAAGTTCGGCCCCACGGATGAATCGGTTCAGCAGATTGAGACGGTTGGAGCGTCCTTCGGCAATGACGTGCTCCGCAAGGCGATGTGGGCGATCTTCTTCTCGTTCCTCGCGATCATCGCGTACCTGGCGTTGCGGTTTGAATGGAAGCTGGCGCTTGCCGCCCTTGTTTCGGTGGTGCACGACGTGTGGCTGACGCTGTCGATCTACTCCATCGCCGGTCGAGAAGTCACCTCCGCAACGGTCGCGGCCCTGCTGACCATCTTGGGCTATTCACTTTATGACGTGGTGATCGTTTTCGACCGTATTCGCGAGAACGTCCCGCTCATGCGTGGACGTCCGTATCGGGAGATTGTCAACCGATCGGTGCACGAGACGTTGACGCGGTCGATCATCACGTTTCTGTTGACCGTGCTTCCGATCATCGCGTTGCTCATCTTCGGTGGGCCGTCCCTCTTTGACTTCTCGTTTGCCCTGGCCGTCGGAATCCTTGCTGGTGGTGTGTCGTCCATCTTCATCTCCGCACCACTTGCGGCATTGTGGAAGGAACGCGAACCTAACCAACAGAAGGTCGCGGCCCGCGATGCCAAGAAGGCTGCTCGGGCAGCCACGGTCGACTCCGACATCCTCGACGTGGATGCCTTGAACCGCGCCGAGGCTGAGCTGGCATACGTCCCGCCGGTCGATATGGGCGTGGGCACTGCCATTGCCGAGGGGCCGGACGATTCCGCTGGGGACTCCGACGCGCACACGTCCGCACCACCCGAACCGACGCCACCCGATGCCGACCCCGAGAGCGAGGCGCCGACAGACGACTCTGTCGGGGCCGAGAAGCCGTCGGCACCCAAGCCACCAGAGCGTCAACGCCGCCACCAAAACGTTCAGCGCCGCCGCCGCAAGTAGGTACGTACACCCGTAACGGGTCGGGGTAGGCAGGAACAGCTCGTCTCTGGTCGAATGGCGACAGTAATGCGTCTTCGACTCCTCATTCCCGCCGCAATTGCGGCATTTGCGACCTACACCCTGTTGGTCCGTGGCCGCGAGACGGACGGTCTCGGGTTGGAGACCGACGGCTGGGATCCGCTGCAGCCGTATCGGGAGACACCGGCCTCCTCGCGTGCGACGCCTCCCGCCGCCGCGTCAGGGCCCGTCACACACCCCGTGCCAACTGAACCTCCGGCAGCAGAGCCCCTCCCGGGACCGGTCGCGGACTCACCGGTTCGCGGTCCAGATGCGGAGTTCCTCGACATGTTTCCGCGTGCGGAAGGCTCGGGACCGTCCGTCTATGACTACCTCGCAGGGGACATCCCCGCGCCTGCTGTTCCTACCGCAGCAGAGCAAGTGAGGGATGCAAAGCCGCCAGTGGCTGAGCCGGTGGAGACGCCTGAGCTGAGCGCCCCGCCAACCGAGCATCCACCGTCGGTGCAGCAACATCTTCCACATCCCTGGCCGTCCGAGGTCATCGACGAAACACCCGCCGAGGACGACGACGCCCATGCTGCAGCGCCCGCGGCGGAAGCAGCCTCATGGGCCTCAGGTGTTGACGAGGCGCCCGAGGCGCCGCTGGTCGTCACTCACGGGGTGAGCTCCCTCGACGAAGGTCGTTTCGCCCTGGGAGGTTGGGCCGCGGCATCTGGCCATAGCACCGTGTCGTCGGTCACGTTTCGTCGTCGCCTTGCCGCTCCCGTGCGCGCCGATCAGATCGAGCTCAGTGTTGATGCGGCCGAAAACGTCCCCGATGGGGGAATCACCGTCTTGTCCGACCCCGGCTTCGCGCCGGATCGCGAGGGGTTCACGCTGCTTTTGACCGCCGCCGACCCGGGCTCGTTCTCCGCGGCCGGCAGCTACCGCGTGATGCCCGACAGCGCTGCCTGAGGACGTTCTCGCGCAGCTCGTGTGAGGTTCTCGTGGTTCGGTGCGAAATCGTCACATGAAATTCGCCCGAGGGGCTTTAGTCCCGGTGGGTTGCCGCCGATAGGCAGGGGGAGCACCGCCAATGCCTCCTTCTTGGGCGGTTCGTACAACGGAGCAAGTGACGATGGAGTTTTTGTCCAACCTTACGCTGGTCCAGCGCGCCGGTGGCGCCGGGGTCCTGATCCTTCTGCTGGTTCTGCTTCTGGTGAAGCAGCGCAAAGCGCAGGAGGGATCTACCGATGCCAAGGCGAGCAAGACTGCCAAGACCCCCAAGGCCGGTAAGGCCGCAAAGGTGAAGGCCCAGAAGCCCGTGAAGGGCGCAAAAGTTCCCACGGCCAAGAAGTCATCCGGCTTCGGCAAGGGCCGCAAGAAGAACGCTGAGGCGGTCGTTGCGGAGCCGAAGGTGGCGCATGGCCGCATGGTCCCCCGCCTGCCCTCCCCGGTGGGTGGTACGAACGACGGTGAACAGTTCGACGCCCTTACGGACCCGCTTCTTGCCGAGCTGTCGCAGCAGGACAACATGTCTGGCGATGGTGTGATCAACGAGCCGGGTTGGCCGAGTGGCCCCGAGACCTGGTCCGATCCCTCTGCGGTTGCTCCGGTCGGCGAGTCAATGGTTCACGACGACGCGCTCGACGCACTTGCTGCTCCCCCGGTGGATGACGCCGGTTGGGCTGCCGCGGACGACGCCGCCGACTTTGACCCGGCCACGGGATGGGCGGAAGAGAAGACCGAGACCGAGACTGAGCCTGTGGAGGCCAGCTGGGAGGCCGCGGACGACTCCACCGACGACGAGTTCGATTGGACTGCCGCTGAGGAGACGATGGCAACTTGGGACGCAAATGCGTCAGAGGCTGTCGACGTTCCCGTCGCGGTTGAGCCCGAGTGGGAGTCGGAGGCCGACACCGGACCGGTGTGGACCGCCGTCGCCGAAGCTGAGGACGAGGCCGTCACCCCGATCGCCGAAGTCGACGTCGTCGATGACGAGCCGTCGGTGTGGGCCGCCCCGGATGCGGAAACCACCCTCGCCTGGGACCCGAACGAGATTGAGGTTGTCGAAGAGGTCGTCGAGCCCGTCGATGAGCTGGTCGCAACTGACTGGGCATCGGTTGACCCCGACATCGTCGAGGCTGACACCTCTGACGACGAGACCCCTGAGTTCGTTTGGGAGCCCGTCGACGAGGACGAGGCGCCTGCCGTGACCATTGACGAGGCTCCGGCGATTGAGCTCCCTGCGGTCGCCCCGGTTGTCGACGCGTACGACATGGTTCCGGTCGCCGAGGCACCCGAATTGCCCGTCGCTGAGATGGCCCCCGTTGTTGAGATGGCCCCCGTCGCTGAGATGGCTCCTATCGTCGATGCCCTGGTGGTCGAGGCCCCGGTGGTCGAGATGGCCCCTGTCGCTGAGATGGCGCTGATTGTCGAGGCGGCTCCGGTCGTCGAAGCGGCACCGGTCGTTGAGATGGCGCCTGCCGTTGAGATGGCGCCTGTCGTCGAGATGGCGCCGGTGGTCGAAGCCCCGGTGGTCGAGATGACTCCTGTTGCTGAGATCATCGAAGCTCCGGCTGTCGAGGAAGCGTTCGAGGTTGACGCCGAGGTCACCTACGGATCACCGCAAGTCGTTGTCGCGGCAATCAACCCCGCCGACCGTTGGGCGTCCATGGCGCCGACGAGTGGCGTCACCGCTGAGGTTGCTCCCGACCCGGTGTCGAGCTGGTCGCGCATGCGTCCCAGCAACGTCGTCGTCGAGGCCGCCCCCGTGGCTGCCCGCGCCTCCGCTACCGCGGTTCTCCAGCCCGAAGCGATTTCTGCTCCGTCGGTTGCGTGGTGGGACGTTCCCTCCAGCATGGAGTCGGACCCCCGTCGCGGACGGTTTGCCCTCGGTGGGTACGCCATCCAGGCCGGGCACCAGGTCGTCAGCGGCGTCACGTTCCGTGACGGCGTTGTCCCGCCTCCGTCGCACTGGGTCATCGGCCCGGTCGTCGGTGCGGTCGCCCCGGGAACCCTGGTCCTCGAGGTCGATGGTTGCCTCAACTGCCACACCCGCGACTTGTCTGTCCTGATGGAGCACGGTTTCGCCCCCACCACCGAAGGCTTCAGCCTCCGCCTGCTCGCCGCAGCGCAGGGCCCCTTCGCCGTGAGCGGCACCTACCGCATCAGCTAGCTGCTACCACCCGAACCCGCACCCTCGAGAGCCGTCCCCAGCACCTGCTGAGGGCGGCTCTCGTCGTTTTCGTGGCCCTCGGCGCCTATTCCCAAGTGGCAGACGGCGGAACGGCTAACTAGCCACATCCGCCAACCACGTCGCTTTCCCGGCTGCGGTGGGTCGTTTCCGGCCCGTTGGGCCGGGCGACGACGTCCCGCCAGCTCGTTTGGGAGCGCTGGCCGTCGTCGCGGCTCCCTGGTCTCTGAGATTGGTTCCTCAGCGATGAAAGTAGTCGTCATCAACGACCTGGGAGGTGGTCCGTAAAGGAAAGATCCGTCGCCAAATGGATCATCCGATGGTTGCCACTTGGCAATTGTGGTGCGCCGAGCCAGCAGAGGGCCACGGTCTCCGTGTTTCAGTTCCGGTGGAGAGGGCAATTGGTGCTGGCGCAGGACCAATTGACAGACAGGGAACGTGCCAAATGGCAGCGCTGGTAGGGGAGCGTGAGTTGGCACGGAGTGGTGCGTGTTTTGTTGCAGGTGGGGGTAGCGCTGTGACGGAGGGGTTGGGAAAGGTTCCCTCATGGTGCGGAGCGCGTACAAGGCGAAATGGATTGGGAAGCATCCGATGTGTGCGATCTGCTCGGGCGCGGGGGAGGGGACGCGGGCGGAGCATCACCTCACGCACGGTGTGAGCGTTTGGCTGTGTGCGGCGCACCGAAGCGACGATTTCCAGCGGCGACGGGCTGGGCGTGACTTTGTGGCGAGCCTGGATGCGGTGTGGGTAGCTGGAGGGCAACGGACAAAACGCCATACGCGGGCGCTCGCAGCTCATCTGCGGCGGGTGCGGCCGGAGGCTCCGGCGAGGGAACGGCCTGGGAGCTACGCGTGGGCGGACCTGCGTCGACACGTTGAAGGACGTTTTCAGCGTGGTGAGAACCCGCGGGTTGTCATTGCCGACGCACAGAGTGAGCCGCACACCGGGGGGACGGGCCCGTCGTATCGGACACTACGGCGATGGTTCGGTGAAGCGAGGTGGCTCACCTCACACAACGCTCCACGCCGCCCAACATCATCACCGGCGACGAAGAATTCTCAGACACTGCGAGACGTCCACGGCCAGGTGTCGCCGGCGACGTCGGGCGGTGTGGGGAGGAAGAGGGAGCCTGACGCCCATGTCGACGGCGACCGCACGCGAAGCGGTCCGGGACCCATCCGTGGACCTTGCTAGCCTCGGCCACGTGCCTACGGGGGAGCGTCGACGAAACATCGCCAGAATCCGGGAGATCGGCGAGGTCGCCGCACGTCACGGATTCGGCTTCCTTCGCGAGAATCGGCGTGCGAACAACGTCGGAAGTGAGCAGGCCGGCAACCGCGGAAAGCGTCTGCGGGCGATGTTCGACGAGTTGGGGCCCACAACGGTCAAGCTCGGTCAGCTCCTGTCCACGCGTCCCGACATCGTTCCGCCGGACATCATCAAGGAACTCCGCACGCTTCAAGACGCGGCCACGCCATTTCCGTCGGCCATCGCCCGCGGCCTGATCGAAGAGGAACTGGGTGCCCCCATCGAGGAGCTGTTTGCACGTTTCGATGATGAGCCTCTTGCCGCGGCCAGTATCGGGCAAGTTCACCGCGCCAAGCTCGCCGACGGGCGCGAGGTCATCGTCAAAGTGCAGCGGCCCAACGCGGACGAAACGCTTCGCGCTGACCTGGCTTTGATGTACCAGATCGCCCGGCGCCTGAAGGAGCGCATCAAGCGCCTACAGTTCGTCGACACCGTCGGTGTCGTCGACGAGTTCGCCCGCACCGTACGGCAGGAGCTCGACTACCGGATCGAGGCGAGGAACGCGGAGGTTGTTCGCCGCGCCTTTGCCGACGACCCCAACATCACGGTCCCGGCTGTGGTGTGGCATCTCACCACCAGCCGGGTCCTGGTGCTCGATTGGGTTGACGGGAACACGCTGAACCACGTTGATCTTGAGGCCCTCACCCCAGATGAACGCGAGTCTCTGGCACGGCGTATCTCTGAGACGTGGATGCAGATGGTGTTTACCCACGGCTTTTTTCAAGCCGACCCACACCCGGCAAACATCATCGTGCAATCGCCCGACCGCATCGGCCTGATCGACTTCGGCATGGTGGGGCAGCTCTCCCAACGCGACCGTGAGGCCGCTGTGCGGATGTTCATCGATGCCGTCGAGCAGAACCTCGAACGACTTCCGCGACGTCTCCGGGAGTTGGGCATGCGCTATCCGCGTGACCGTGAAGATGAACTCCGTGAGCAACTCAGCGTGATTCTGCAGCGCTACTGGGGCGCATCCATGGGGGACATCGACGGGCGGGATCTCGTGCGCGACATCTTCCAAACCGTCCACCATCTACAGATTCGTTTGCCGGTGCGGTGGGTGCTTCTCGACAAGACGATCGGAACGCTTGCCGGGGTATGTGGTGAGATCGCGCCGGAGTTCAACGTCTTCGAGACCGCTCGCCCATACGCCCGTCAACTGATGATGTCGCGCTTTCGTCCCGAGGCGATCACCGATCGGCTGCGGACCGACGCGGGGCACTATGCCGAGGTGCTCCACGAGTTTCCGTTTCAGCTGCACGATCTTCTTGATGAACTCCGTGACGGTGAGTTGAAGATTGCGATCCAGCAGGAGGGCTTTACGGAGTCGACCGAACGGGCACTCGGAGCCACCAACCGAATCGTTCTGGGCGTCCTTGCCGCGGCCATCTTTCTTGGGTCGGCCATCATCGGCGGCTTCGTCGACGGCGGGCCACAGCTCCTCGGTGTTGCCGTTATCTCGATTCCCGGTCTTCTCGCCGGCATCGTGCTGAGCGGGGTCGTGTTGTTCGGGATCATCCGTTCGGGACGCTGGTAGCCGTGGCCTGGCGAGCCGATCGGGTGCGCTACGACGATGTCGCGCGCCTTCAGGACGCATTGGACTGCCCCGAGGCTCTTGCTTGGGTGTTGGTTCGCCGTGGTTTGGCCGACCCTGCAGACGCCCGCGCGTTCCTGGCCTCGGATGGCCCTCTCGATCCACCTGAGGCGATCCCGGGTATTCCGGAGGCCGCCGACCGCCTGGCGCAGGCCGTACGACGAAACGAACGCATCGTCGTTCACGGTGACTACGACTGCGATGGGATCTGTTCCACAGCAATTTTGGTGCAAGCTCTGCGCGCTCGGGGAGCCACAGTGCGGTCCTTCCTCCCCAGTCGCTTCACCGACGGATACGGCGTGAGCGTCGCCACGGTGGAACGCCTTGCCGACGAGGGCTGCGATGTGCTCGTCACCGTCGACTGTGGCACGACCGCGGTTGATTCCCTCACTCGCGCGGCGGAACTGGGCATTGAAAGCATCGTGTGCGATCACCACCTGGCCGGTGGTGTGCGGCCCCCGGGAATCATTGCGAACCCGGCGTTGGGACGTGGGAGCGACGCCCTCCCCGCGGCCGCCGGGGTGACCTTCAAGCTGGTGCAGGCATTGGCGCAGCGACTCGATGGTGACCGGCTGGCACCGGCGCCGGAGGTTGGCCTTGACCTGGCGGCCCTGGCGACGGTCGCCGACGCCGTTCCGCTCGTCGGAGAAAACCGCCGCATCGTCGCTCGTGGCCTCGCCGCGTTTCGCGCCGCTCCCCGACCGGGCCTGTCGGCGCTCTGCGCTGCCGCCAGCATCTCGCCCCGCGGCGTCAATGCCCGTGACTTGGGCTGGAACCTCGCCCCGGCAATTAACGCGTCGGGTCGGATGTCGCATCCCGACCAGGCGCTGGAGCTGCTTCTGGCCGATAGTGCCGCCGGCACCGCAGAACGCGCCAGCGCTCTTTGGAACCTCAACATGGAACGGCGCGAGGTAGAGCAGCGGGTCACCGCGGAAGCCATCGCCATCCTCGACGCAACCCCCGACGAGGTCACTGGCCAGCAGGCGCTGGTGGTCGCGGGTGACGGGTGGCACGAAGGCGTCGTCGGCATCGTGGCATCGCGGCTGGTCGAGCGCTTCGGTCGGCCCACCATCGTGATGACCATGTCCGGAGATACGGCCAAGGGCTCGGGTCGCAGCCTTCCCGGGGTGGACCTGCATTCCCTCGTGGCATCGGCCAGTGGACCATTAGAACGCTGGGGTGGTCACGCCGGGGCAATCGGCCTGCAGATGGCTGTCGCCGACATCGCCGAGTTCCGCGTGGCTTTTGCGGCAGCGGCAGAATCGGTGGAAGGGGTGATCGCCCGGGCCCGAGTGAAGATCGTTGACGGCATCGTGGGTGTACGCGACCTCACACTGCAAACCGCAGAAGCTCTGGAAACACTCCAGCCGTTTGGCAACGGAAACCCCGAGGTGCGGCTGGTGGTTCCCGGGTGTCTGGTCGAAAGTGCCGCAACGATGGGGGAGGGCAAGCGCCACCTGCAGATGCGCCTGCGAAGTGGCAGCGCGCACGCCCGAGGCCTGTGGTGGCGCATGGGAGAACGCCTCTCCAGCATCGCCGTGGGGGAGCGGCATGACGCGATCGTGCAGCTTGGGGTTGAACGCTGGCAGGAACTCGTGGGGCCCCGGGTGACTCTTGAGGGCCTCGATCAGCTCGCGACTGACCCTGCGCCCGCCGAGCTCTTGTGTCAGCAGGTATGTGACAGCGAGTGTCCTCAGCGCATTACCGCCATGTCGCTGAGCTCTCTTGTTGCCGGCGCCGCCCCGGAAACGGTCGCCCCGGTCGCAGGACCGGCGCGCGGTGTTCGCGACCTGCGAGGGCACGGGGCGGTTCTCTCCACGGTCACTGCTCTTGTCCATGCCGATCGTGGTGTGGTCGCCGTTGTGGCCGACGTGTCCCGGCGTCGAGCTCTGCTGGAGGGTGTTCTCTCGCCTCGACGCTTGGGGGCGGAGGTGGCGGTGCTGGCCGGTGAGCGCTGCGACGCCGAGGACGCCCGTGCGCGCCTGGCCGCAGCAACCGATCGACCGCTTCTGGCGATGATCGACTACGGCGCACTGGCCCAGCATGATCTGCCGCCCGAGACTCACGTGGCATTGGTGGATCCACCGGCGGATGAAGCTCAGGCGGCGTGGGTGCAAGCCCACGCAGAACGCCACTGGCTGCATCTTCTCTGGGGCGCCGAGGAGGTCGCCTTCGCACGTTCGGTCGCGGACGCCCGGTGGTCCGTACGCGCCGTGGCGGCCACGGTGTGGCGAGCCCTCACAACCGCGGCGGATGTCACCGATGAACGGGATCTTGTCGCCACGCTTCTCGGTACCGACGACCCCCTGGGCTCTCCCGCGGCCGTGGCGGATGCGGTGCGCGCACTGTCCGAGGCGGGGCTCATCACCATCGATGCCGAGGGGGTGCACCTGGCACCGGATGCGGGTCGGCGTGACCTGGCAGCAACGCCCACCGCCCAGACCGCAGCAGCCCGCCTGGCCGCCAGCCACGACTTCCTCGATCGGGTTGACACGCTGACGTTTGGGCCGTCCGCGATATCGTTGGGGAATGTTCGGCAAGCTGGCTGACAACGAAACATCCACGGCCCTTGCAGCGGCCCCGGTCGATGACCTGGTCGCGGAGGTCGCGCGCCACCACGACGGAGTTGACGCCGACGCCATACGGCGCGCCTACGTCTTCGCCGATGAACGCCATCGCGGACAGCTGCGCCGCTCGGGTGAGCCGTTCATTACCCATCCGCTCGGGTGCGCCACGATCTGCGCTCAGCTTGGGATGGACGGTCTGGCGATTCAGGCGGCTTTGCTTCACGACACGGTGGAGGACACCCCGACCGCCCTCAGCGAAGTGGACGAGGCGTTCGGCAGCGACGTCGCGGCCCTCGTCGACGGCGTCACCAAGCTCACCAAGATCCACTTCGAAAGCCAGGCCGAGCACCAGGCGGAGAACTACCGCAAGCTGATCGTGTCGATGTCCAGCGACATCCGCGTCCTCATCGTCAAACTCGCTGACCGTCTGCACAACATGCGAACGCTCAGCTACATGAGCAAGAACAAGCGCATCCAGAAGGCACGCGAAACCCTGGAGATCTACGCCCCACTGGCCCATCGTCTCGGTATTCACGCACTCAAGTCCGAGCTCGAGGACCTCTCCTTCGCCGCCCTTCACCCCCGCCGTTATGCCGAAATCGAACAGCTAGTCAACCAACGCCGCGCGGATCGCGACACGTTTATCTCTGAGGCCGGATCGTTTCTCGACGGTGAGCTGCGGACCGTCGGCATCACACCCATCGAGATCGTCGGCCGGGCGAAACATATCTACTCCATCTACGAGAAGATGAGCCGCCATGGGAAGGAATTCAACGAGATCTACGATCTCACCGCACTTCGCGTGATCGTCGACTCGGTGAAGGACTGCTACGGCGCGGTCGGCATCATCCACTCGCTGTGGAAGCCGATTCCCGGACGGTTCAAGGACTACATCGCGATGCCGAAGCTGAACATGTACCAGTCGCTTCATACGACGGTCATTGGCACCTCCGGTCACCCCCTCGAGATTCAGATCCGTACCGACGAGATGCACCGCACCGCTGAGTTCGGCGTGGCCGCCCACTGGCTCTACAAAAGCAATGCCGACGGGCGAAGCGATGCGGAACGTCTGTCCTGGCTGGGGCGCATGCTGGAGTGGCAAAAAGACACCGCCGACCCCGGCGAGTTCATGGACACACTGCGTTCCGACCTCTACGAGCATGAGGTCTACGTGTTCACCCCGAAGGGCGAGGTTCGGGCCATGCCGGCCGGGTCAACGCCGATCGACTTCGCCTACGACGTTCACACCGACGTTGGCCACCGCACGGTCGGAGCGCGCGTCAATGGCCGTATCGTCCCGCTGTCGCACCGGCTGAGTTCCGGTGACTTCGTCGAGATCCTCACCAGCAAGGCGCCGCGCGGACCGTCGCGCGATTGGGTGAACCTTGCCTCCACCAGCAAGGCGCGGTCAAAGATCCGCGCGTTCTTCCGTCGCGAGCAGCGCGAAGACGCCGAACACACCGGGCGCGATCTCCTGCACGAACAACTTCGCAAGGCGGGTTTGCCGAACCAGAAGATCGCCGGCTCACCGTTGCTCCTCGAGGTCATCCAGGAGATGGGCTTCAAGAAGGCGGAGGAGTTCTACATCTCACTCGGTTCCGGCCGCACCTCGGTTCAGACCGCCGTGAACAAGGTGCTTGGGCGATTGAAACGGGGAGAGGCGGTTGCCGAGGAGCGCTCCACGATCGAGCTTGAACGCCGTGGCGGCAAAGCTCGATCGAGCCGACCCTCAGGGGATCTCGGGATTTCCGTCGATGGCGTTGCGGACGTGATGGTCCGTCTGGCCAACTGTTGCAAACCTGTCCCCGGCGACGAGATTCTTGGCTACATCTCACTGGGGCGTGGCATCACCGTCCACCGTGACGACTGCCCGAATGCCAAGGTCCTGCAGCGCACCCCCGAGCGCTTTACGCCAGTGTCGTGGTCCGGTCCGGCACGCCGGAGCTTCACCGTCGAGTTGGCGGTTGACGCGTGGGATCGACCGCGCATGCTTGAGGACCTCTCGCGTTGCGTCGCCGAGAGCGGCGCCAACATTGCTTCCGCCTTCTGTTCGACCGACGATCAGATGGCCCGCACCCGCTTCACCGTTGATATTGGCGACATCGACGCGCTGCGCCACCTCATCTCAAGCCTCCGTCATGTTGACGGCGTCTTCGACGCCTACCGCGTCACCCCCGGGCAGTAGCCCTCACCACCCTTCGGGCGCCGGCGAAAGACCCGCCCAGGCGCCTCCGCTGAAGGGATCGACCGCGGCCGAGTCTGACCTCGATCTCCATTGCGCCGCGACATGATTGCCAATTGGCAACCAAGCTTGACGCCAACTGGCAGACGTCGTCACCACCCTGACCGTTCATCGAGCCCTAGGGGACTGGGCACCGGTCACTACATGTGGGGCCTGCAGTGCTACTTGGCTAGTGCCATTGTTGCCACTTGGCCGCCCGGGAATCTACGGACTGAGTTCCCCGGTTGATCTCAAACGTCGACTCTCATGGCTGGCTTGAAGGCGCTTTGCCCGCTCACGCACCGAGGCGCGACTGCCAATTGGCAATTGAGGCGATTGCCAATTGGGTTTGCACTACGGGTGCTCGGAGGGCGGCCAGGTCCGCAGGTCGCTACTCGTGCGGCTTTTGGGGTCCACGTGACGCGGGAAGTGGCGCCGTGCGTGACGCTGTGAGAGCGGGGGCGGGAATCGTAGTGTCGAGCGAGGCGATAAGGGCGGTGACGCAGTCGCCGTCGAAGGCGGTGCCGATGTCGCCGCGCATGATGTCGAGGATGCGTTCGATGGGCATCCCAGCGCGGTAGGGGCGGTCGGCATGCATGGCGTCGAACACGTCGGCAACGGCCAGGATGCGGGCGTCGCGGGGAAGATCTTCGCCACCGATGCCGCGGTGGTAGCCGCGACCGTCGATGCGTTCATGATGGGCGCCGGCCACGAATGCGATGGGCGCGAAGGCGGACACGCGGGAGAGAATCTCCTCGGTGTAGCGCGGGTGACGACGAATGACGGTGAACTCGTCGTCAGTGAGCTTGCCGGGCTTGTCGAGGATGCTGTTCGACACGCCAAGCTTGCCGATGTCGTGAAGCATCGCGGTGCGGCGAAGCACGCGAATCTCACCATCGTCGAGTCCGAGCTTGGTACCGACGGCCACCGCGTAGCGGGCCACTCCGCGCGAATGATTGAAGGTGTACGGTGACTTGGCGTCAATGACGTCGGCGAACGCGTCGGCGATACGGTCGAGATCGTCATCACCGGCAAACGGAGACGCCTGAGTCGGTTCGTGTCGGGCCACGACGTTCGGGTCATCGGCGGCGTCACGTTGCGCCCAGATGGGATCGTTGTGAGTGATGGCAAGGAAGGCCTGGGCGATCTGCGGGTCAAACCAGCGGCCGCTACGGTCCTGCACCATCGCGCGGGCACCATCGAGGCCGTAGGCGGTGAGAAAGACATCGGCGGTCTGCGCGAGGCACGCGATGCGGGCCAGTACCGGAATCTGTTCGCCGCGGAAACCGGCGGGGCGGCCCCCGCCGTCCCAGTGTTCATCGAGGGAACGTACGGCTTCGGCGGCGGCGGGAGGAAAGCCGAGGCCCGCGACGATGCGGGCACCTCGGTCACAGCGGGCCTCGACGATCTGTCCGCCGGCGCGGGCGAACTGCACCGCGGCCATCAGCGTCTCACGGGCCTGACGCAGGCCGCCACGTCCATCCCCAGCGTGGGCGTGCACGAACTTGAGGGCATCCATGGGGCGGGTGAAGTCGATCAACTTGCCGTCGCGCTTGAGATCCAGGTCGTCGACACCGCCAAAGATCTCGCTCATCCGCGCTGCTGAGCTCGAACAGCCAGCGTCCTTCAGCAGAAGTGCGTAGTAGAGACTCGACAACTCCGCGTCACTCAGGCCGATGTCGCGCGCCAATCGCATGCCGATGAGGCAGGTGCGACCGGCGTGCCCGCGTGGCTGACCTTCGGTGAGATCGAGTGCGTGGGAGAGGGCGGCGACCACCTCGGCGAGCGCGGCGTCGACGGTGGGTGGGGTACGTGGCCGGTCAGAATTCATGTGAGACGTATCGGCGTGCTCTGCTCGAGGGTTGAGGGTTGTTGTGGGCCCGGCGCACAAGGCGTGTCCTCATGCGCCTGCTAGCCTGCCGTGGCCGTGGAGAAGTGGCTCGACCTACTAACCCCCTCCGCGGCGGCTCTCGCACTGCTTCTGGTGCTTGCCCTTCTGGTGCAGGCGATACGCCATGGCCGAGCGGTGCGCCGCCTCGAAGCGCGCCTCGCCGAGAAAGAGGGTGCTGCCGCACGTGTCTCCCTCGATCGTCTGCAACAACTGCAGCGGCGGGCCACGACATCGACAGCGGTGACAAGCGAAGCTCGGAGTCCCCGCACGCCGCGCGGTCCGTCGCGTCTCCCGGCGATCGCAGCAGTTGCAACGGTTCTCGGCCTGGTCGGCCTAACCAGCTGGTACGTCTTCATCAAGGGAGACGATGGTGATTCGGCTGCGCCAACGCAGTCGACGGAGAAGCCGGCGACGACGGCGACCCCGCCGAAGACGCCAGCCTCAAGCCCCCAAGAGATTCCGGCCACGCCGCAGCCGCTTCCCTCAAGCAAAGCTGCGTACACGATCCTGACGTTGAACGGTTCGGGCGTCAACCGTGCCGCCGGCGATCGTGTGAACCCGGCGATCCAACAGTTGGGGTGGCAAACCACCGGTGCCAAGAATGCTCCCGGGCTGAATGATCTGGCCGTCTCATTCGTGATCTACCTCGAGGGCAAAGAGATCATCGCCGACAACCTTGGCAAGGACCTAGGCCTCAAGAAGAAAGAGCCCTTGAGCGGGTTCAAGCTCGATGCCGACACGTCCAACGTGGATGCCATCGTCGTCGTGGGAAAGGACCTCGCCGAGCGTTACGCTCCCTAGAAAAGCCCGCTCACAGCGACTTTTGTCGATCGGAGTGGTATTCGCCAACGGTACCTGGTCGGCTAGCGTCAACGGTGGGTGAAGATGGGGTGACGCAGGAGGTTGAGATGCGCGACAGTGGCGACGTCATCGTGGCCGACGACCAGATCGTCTTCCGCTGCCGAGCCTGTGGAGGAGGTGTCCGCGTCGCCGGTCGCCGCTACCTTCCCGAGGCGTGCAGCGATTGCGGGGCCACGACGTGGGACGAGGACGGAGTATGCGCCAGCGGCCACTGCGATGCCGTTCGACGCCCCGGTGTGCGCGGCCGGGGTCACTGTCCGGTGTGTGGCTACTCGGTCTGGGTCTCCGTTGCTTCCGTCACCTACGCGGCCTGACCATTCCCCGAGTCGCTACAGTACGGACCTCGCCAACGAGTTGAGGACCCGTGCCGTGATCCGCCTCTACCAGCTGGAAAAGTGCCCGTGGTGCGCCGCGGCCCGACAAGGGCTGGCAAACGTTGGGGTGCCATACGAGGTCATCAACGTTCCGCGTGACCGCGCCGAGCGCACGAAGGTGCGGGATCTTTCCGGCCAGGATCTCGTCCCCGTGCTCGTAGACGGCGACACGGTGGTCTGGGACTCTCGCCAGGTGGTGCGCTACCTCTACGGCACGTACGGTGGGGAGGAGCGCGCCCGCTCCATCAGCGAGCTGCCCGACGATGCCGGTGGCATTCGCACCGTCGCCGGGGCGTCTGCCTAGCCCTCAATGCGCTGTGCGTAGGCGCCGGGGTAACTCTTTCGCAGGGTTGCCGCCTGGCTGATCGCGGCGCTACGCGACGAATACCGGCCGCTAAAGACCACGAAGTAGCCACCCTCAAGCGACGAATAGTTGTCCGAGTCGATCACGCCTGCGCTGCGTCCGGTGGAACGAACCTTCTGACGAAACGCCGTCGCCGCGGAGCGGTCTCGAGTGCTCGAGAGGATCACCGTCCAGCCGTCACCGCCCGACCAGTCGTCGTCCCCGCCACCGGTGCTCGGTGGGGTTGATGTGGAGGGAGGGACCGACGTCGAGGGCGGCACGGAGGTTGACGGTGGCACCGATGTGCTCGGTGGGACCGACGTGGACGGCGGAATCGATGTCGACGGCGGGGTCGATGTGGATGGCGGCAGGGACGTGCTTGGCGGAGTTGACGTCGACGGAAACGACGGGATTTCCGTAACCGAGGTGCCCGAACCGGTGCCAGGAGGGATCGGCGACGACAGCGTGGGCAAGCTCCCAGTACTCGGGACGGTTTGATCCGTTGCGTCGGTGCCCAGGGTGGGGAAGGTGAGCGTCGTGGGCGCGCTCACGCCGGTGCCCGCTGTCGTCTCATCGTCGTTGGACATGGCGTATGCCAAGGCCCCGGCACCGATTCCCAGCGCCGCGAGGCCCATGGCCAGGATCCCGGCCGGCCCGATCTTGCGCCGAAGACGCGGCGCGGCGGGCGTGGGGGCGCCACATGCCAGGCAGTAGGCCTGCTCCTCATCGATCAGCTCGCCACACTCCGCGCACGTCGGGGGAGGGGGAGGCCCCGCCGCCGCGGCCTCCGTCTCGGTGGTGCCGTCGGCGTCGCTGGGAGGGGGCGTCTCGTCGGGCTCGTCGGGAAGTGTGACGTGATCGTCGCTCATTGCCCACCCCCCTCCGGCATCGTGATGACCTGGGTATCGGCCTCGGCCGTTGGCGTAACGATCCGGGCTCCGCAGCGGAAGCAGAAGGCCGCCTCGGTCATGTGCGGCGCCCCGCAGCTGAGGCAGTAGCCGGCCACCTCCGGCTCGACCACCCGGCCGCGGCGGCGCCGGTCGTCGATCTGCGCCAGCTGGTCATCGATCGTGGCGAGGTTCTCATCGAGTTCCACCACGCGCGACGTGCGCTTGCGGACGAGGTCGTCGGCAAGCAGGTCACGCCGATGAAGCTCAACCGCCAGCCCACCCACGTGGTAGACGGTTTCCTGGCGCTCATCCCACAGGCGTTTGCGTTCTCGTCGCAGCTGACCAATGGTCGGCTGTTTCGGCGAAGGGGTCTCGTTTCCGGCGTCGTTGGCCGGTGCGTCGGAGGAATCGGGGGCGTCCGTCTCCTCCGGGTTGGGATCGATCACCTGGGTGAGGTCGTCGCTCATCTTGTGACATGAAGGGTACCCGACCGATCGGGTGAGACCCGAGGGCAGCGTTCGCTCCGACCCTGCTCGGAGCGGACTATCCTGCCTCGGACGGGGGAATGATCGTGACCCCACTCTGAACCTGTGAAACACCTGAGCGGAAAAAGCGGATGTCGATGCTGTCGCCCCTCAGGTCACCGTAGACACCGATGCCGATGCCCAGCATGACTCGGCGCCAGAAACCGAGCGGCGGTTGCGGCCGAAGCGGCGTGGCAAACCGAACCCAGCGGCCGTCCACGACGAAGTCATCGCGGCGTTCGCCGTTGACATAGACCTCGTACGGTGGCTCGGCACCGTCCGGCAGGGGAAGACTCCACATCGGTGTCACAGCACGCGCGGCAGGATTCGAACCTGCGACCTTTGGCTCCGGAGGCCAACGCTCTATCCAGCTGAGCTACGCGCGCGAACTACGTGTCAGTGTACCGAACCACCGAAACCGGGAGATCGCATGACATCACAGGAACAGGAACAGTTGGCCGCGGAACTTGCCACCCGCATCGTCACCGCCCGCGTTGGTGCGGCTGCCGGGCGACCCAACGCGATGGAGGGCGCCGATGCCGCGGAGTACTTTCGCCTCATCCTTGCCGAGACACGCCGTGCCGTCGGACTCGGCCCACTCGGAGGTAACTCGACCACGTGAGAGTCGCCATCCTGAGCGACACCCACTTTCCGGGTCGGGGCACCGCACTCCCCGATGCCTGCGTGGCGGTGATTGCACGGAGTGATCTGGTGATTCATGCCGGGGACGTGGCTGACATGGCCACATTGACGCTGCTGCGCGGCTTCGGCAAGCCGCTCGTGGCGGTGCACGGCAACGCCGACGATGACGCGGTACGGAGAGCACTTCCGGCCACCGCGACGGTGGTCGTGGGGTCGCTCACCCTTGCCGTAACGCACAACGGCGGCCCCGAGGAGGGGCGATGGCGGCGGATGCGTGGCCGATTTCCCGATGCCGACGGCGTCATTTTCGGTCACTCCCACATCCCGCTCCACGAGGTCGGTGACGGCGGATTCTTCATCCTCAACCCCGGGAGCGCCACTGATCGACGGCGCCAACCCCGTCACAGCATGGTGGAGCTCACGGTCGATAAGACGGGCGCAAGTGTCGGGTTCCTGGCGGTTGACGAGCCGGTGGGTCCTCTCTCGGCGGAGCTGGTGCGTACCGCCCACCACTAGGCTTCGCGGCGTGGACCTCATCATCACCTTTCTGGGCACTGCAGCGTCGGTGCCCACTCGCGCTCGCGGAACCGCGGCGACGCTCATCGCACGGGGCGGGGAGCGCTGGCTGGTCGACTGCGGCGAGGGCACCCAGCGGCAACTGCTGCGCTCCGGCTTGGGGCTCGTGGACGTCGACCTTGTCGTGCTCACCCACCTGCACGGCGACCACTTCCTGGGGCTGCCGGGGCTCGTCAAGACGTTTGGCCTGCGCGGCCGAGAGCGCCCGCTTCGGATCGTTGGCCCCCGGGGCACGAGCGACCTCATCGACCGTCTCGGTGTCGTGATTGGTCGTACGCCGTACCCGCTCCAGGTGGCCGACAGCTCCGCCGGCGTCGTTCACGAGACCGATGGTGCGGCCATCGAGGCGTTTCATACCGACCACAGCGTTCCATCGCTCGGCTACGCCCTGGTGGAGAACGAGCGGCCCGGCACGTTTGATGTCGCGGCGGCAACAGCGCTCGGCGTGCCGGCAGGACCGCTCTTTGGCCGTCTGCAGCATGGGGAAAGCGTCGCATTGGAGGCGGGCGTAACGGTTCACCCCGACCAGGTTCTGGGCGAGGCTCGCCAGGGGCGCCGCGTGGTGCTGACGGGCGACACACAGCCGTGTGAGGGTGTCCGTGTCGCCGCCGACCATGCCGATGTGCTCATCCACGAAGCCACGTTTCTCCACACCGAACGCGACCGTGCTCGCGAGACCCGCCACTCCACCGCGCGAGAGGCCGCTGACATCGGTCGTGACGCGGAAGTCGGCCTGTTGGCCCTCACTCACCTGTCAAGCCGCTTCATGCCGCGAGAGGCCCGCGCAGAGGCCGAGGAGCACTTCGACCGGGTTGTGGTGCCCCGTGATTTCGACCAGATAGTGGTTCCGTTCCGCGAACGCGGCGAACCGCACCTCATTCGCGCCACCGACGACGGTGTGGCGATGGGTACGGAAGAACCCGCCCCGGCAAAGAGCTAAGCGGCGGAGGCGCCGTCCGGGTCGGTTTCGGCCAACGGAGGCACAGGGGTGGGGCGTCCGTCATCATCGAGGGCGACCATGGTGAACCGCCCGACGGTGCACAGCTGGTGGTCGGTTCCGAATGGCCCCTCGCGGTAGACGGCGACCTCTACCTGCATGCTGGTGCGTCCCACCGCCACGACCTTCGCGCGGAGCTCCACCAGGTCGCCGACGTGAATGGGCACCTTGAAATCGATGTTCGCGATGTGGGCGGTGACAACCACCTGCCGGGCGCGGCGCAAGGCGGCGATGCCGGCGGCCTTGTCCATCCAGGCGACCAGCTGGCCACCGAAGAGGGTTCCCCGCGGGTTGGTGTCGGTGGGGAAGACCGACTCGAGCAGCGTTGCTTCCATCACACCTCCATCGCCGTTGGAGCGCGAGCCTACGCACTCCCTCGGTCGACTGCCCCCAGGTACCTTTCGACAAGGCAATGGAGGGAGGCTCGGGACAATGGCTCACGAGAGGCCAACGACCGTCAGGGACATGGCGGAGTACGAGGGTTGGCAGCAACGTTTTTCGGCAGGCGGCTACCTGTTCGGCGAGATGCCGAACGCCTTCCTAACGCGCCAGAAGTCCCGCCTGCCGACCGCGGGCCGGGCCCTGGCGGTGTCCGATGGCGAAGGCCGAAACGGCGTGTGGCTTGCCGAGCAGGGCCTCGACGTGGTGTCGATGGACTTCTCGCCGTACGCTCAGGAGAAAGCTCGCGCCCTTGCGGCCCGGCGCGGTGTGAGCATCACGACCGAGCTCGCCGACATCTACCACTACGACTGGCCGAAAGCGGCCTACGACGTCGTCGCGGCAATCTTCTTCCAGTACGTCGGACCGGTCGATCGGCCCGGCATCTTCGCCGGTATTGCCTCGGCTCTGAAGCCAGGCGGCCTACTGCTGCTCGAGGGCTACACACCGACACAGGTGGCCTACGGCACCGGCGGACCTCCTGCCGCCGAAAACATGTACACCGCAAGCCTCCTGGAGGCGGCGTTCGGTGGTTTCGAGCGGCTTGAGATCGACATCTACGAGGAGGCTCTGGACGAAGGCACGGGTCACGACGGTCGATCCGCGTTGATCGACCTCGTCGCCATCAAGTGAGGCGGACTGTCCGCCAGCCGGTAGTTTTCCACCCCAACGACAGGAGATGACGCGACGATGAGCACGAAAGACGTACTCGACCGCCACATGGCGGCGTTCCTGGCGGGTGACCTCGACGCCACCCTGGCCGACTACGCCGACGATGCCGTGATGATGAGCGCCCGTGGCGTGCTGCGAGGCCTTGACGAGATCCGGGCCAACTTCGAGCGTATCTTCACCACGGCGTTCGTCCCTGGTCAGTACACGTTCGTGCTCGACGTTGAGCACATCGACGGTGAGGTGGCCTACGTGGCCTGGCACTCCAGCAGCCCGAGCCTCAACGTTCCGACCGGGTCCGACACGTTCGTCATCCGTGACGGCAAGATCGTCGCTCAGAGCGTCACGCTCCACGTACAACCGGTGTGACGTCAAGCGCCAAGGCTGCTACTCTCGCCCGGAAGAAACCTTAACCCGGCCCTGTGAGGTCGGAAAGGAGCTGACACATGAACCACACGCCCCGGCCGTTGTGCCCGCTTATTGCGAGGCGCTGACATGGCCGCCAAAGTCCTGGTCGACGCCGACCAGCTGAAACGTACCGTCGCTCGCATCGCGCACGAGGTGGTTGAGCGCCATGCCGCCGCCGAGCTCCCCCTCGCCGTGGTGGGAATCCACACCAACGGCGTTCCGCTTGCCGCGCGACTGGCGGCGCTCATCGGCGAGTTCACGGGAAAGACCCCACCCCTGGGCAGCATTGACATTGCCCTCTACCGTGACGATGTGGGGGTGAGCGAAGGGCAGCGCCCCGCCGTGCCGGTGGTGGGCGAGACCAGCCTCGACTTCGACATCTCTCACCATGCCGTGCTCCTTGTGGACGATGTGCTCTACACCGGCCGCACTATCCGCGCCGGCATCGATGTGTTGTTCGACTACGGCCGACCGCCGCTGGTGCAGCTGGCCGTTCTGGTCGATCGCGGCCACCGCGAGCTCCCCATCCGACCCGACTACGTCGGCAAGAACCTGCCCACGGCCCGCGGTGAGCGCATCACGGTCCATGTCTCGGAGATCGATGGCATCGACGAGATCCTGCTCGAGACGGAGGGCACGCGATGAAACGCCGCTCGCTCATCTCCATGACCGAGCTCACTCGGCATGACATCGCCCGCATCCTCCGCACGGCCAACCGCTTCACCGAGGTGATGGGCCGGGAGAACAAGAAGGTGCCCACCCTGCGTGGGCGCACGGTGATCAACCTGTTTTTCGAGTCGTCCACACGCACGTCGACATCATTCGAGCTGGCCGCAAAGCGCCTCTCAGCTGACGTCGTGTCGATCAAAGGCTCCGGTTCGAGTGTCGACAAGGGCGAGAGCCTGAAGGACACCATCCTCACCCTGAACGCCTATGGGCCGGACGTCTTCGTCATCCGCCACGGGGGGGTGGGGGCGTGCAACCTCGCCGCTCGCTTTACCGACGCGGCGGTATTGAACGCCGGGGACGGTACCCATGAGCACCCCAGCCAGGCTCTGCTTGACCTCTACACCATCGAACGCGAAGTGGGGCCCATCGATGGCTTGCACATCGCCATCGTTGGTGACGTCGCACACTCCCGCGTGGCGCGCAGCGACATCATTGGCTTCACCACGATGGGCGCCAAGGTGACCCTGATCGGGCCGCCCACACTCATTCCCTGGAAGGCCGAGGAATCGCTCGGTGTGGCGACCTCCACCGATATTCGCGACGTGGCGGACGCGGACGTGGTCTACGTCTTGCGGATGCAACATGAGCGCATGGGTGAGGGGGGCTTTGTCCCCTCACTGCGCGAGTACGCCTCGCGGTTCGGTGTGACCCACGAACGTCTGCGACCCGGCCAACGTGTGATGCACGCCGGTCCCATCAACCGCGGAGTGGAGCTCTCCGGCGCCCTTGCCGACGACCCGGCCACCCTCATCGAGCGCCAGGCCGCCAATGGACTGGTGGTCCGCATGGCGATTCTCTACGACCTGCTGGCCGAAAGCTCCTCCGTGCCCGAGGCCGTGGAGCTCTCCAGCGCGGTGGCCGTCTAATGGGGGGTCGACTGGTTCAACAGTCCGGCGAGCCGGCATCGCTCGTCATCACCGGCGCCCGCATCCTCGACCCCGCGTCCGAGATCGATCGCACCGGCGACATCGTCATCCGTGACGGCGTCATCGGCGGCGACCCCGAGGGCCTCGAACGCATCGACGGCACGGGCTTGCTTGTCACGCCCGGCTTCGTCGACCCCCATGTGCATCTGCGCACCCCCGGCCGGGAGGACTGCGAGGACATCGCCTCAGGCAGTCGCGCGGCCGCGGCCGGGGGGTTCGTCGCGATCGTGGCCATGCCCAACACCACACCGGTCGTCGACAGCGCCGCCATCCTTGGCTCGCTGCTCGAACAGGCCGGGCGCGACGCCGTGATCCCCACCGGGTTCTACGCGGCGATCACCCGTGGGCAAGAGGGCACCACCCTCACCGAGCAGGGTGAGCTGGCCGATCTGGGCGCCGTCGGCTTCAGCGACGACGGGCGCCCGGTGGCCAACGCCCGGGTGCTCCGCCTGGCGTACCAGTATCAGGAGGTCACCGGTCTGCCGCTTGTTCTTCACGAGGAGGACCCGCACCTCTCCGGACGGGGGGTGATGCACGAGGGGCTCATCTCCTCGCGCCTCGGTCTCGCGGGTATCCCGGACGTGTCCGAGAGCGTCCAGGTGGCCCGTGACGCCACGCTCGCCGCCTATGAGGGCGCGCACATCCACATCTGCCATGTCTCGGCATGCAAAACCGTTGAGGTCATCCGATTCGCCAAAGCCCAGGGCATTTCGATCACGGCGGAAGTGACGCCCCATCACCTGATCCTCACGGATGAGGCGGTGCTCGACCTCGACGCGGCGAAGCACAAGATGAACCCGCCGCTTCGCGACGAAGATGACCGCCAAGCGCTCATCGAGGGGCTGCGCGACGGCACACTCGACTGCATCGCCACCGACCACGCTCCCCACGCTCCGCAGGAGAAGGAGCAGCCCTTTGAGGACGCCCCCTTTGGGGTGACGGGCCTCGAGACATCCTTTTCCTCGTGTTACACGCACCTGACCCTCACGGGGGCGCTGTCGCTCGAGCTCCTGGTGTCACGGCTCAGCAGTGACCCGGCCCGTGCCCTAGGCCTACCCATTCCCACCCTGACGGAGGGTGCGCCTGCCAACCTCGCCCTCATCGATCTCGCGGCAAAGGAGCGTGTGGGTGAGCGCGGGTTTCGCAGCAAATCGACCAACTCGGCCTTCCTCGGTGACGAGCTCACCGGTCGGGTCACGCTCACGATCGCGGGAGGACAAATCGCATGGCGAACCTGACACGACACCCCGGCCTGCTGGACCGTGACGGCACCGGCCTCATCGTCATCGACGTGCAGGAGGGCTTCCGCCCGGTGATCGACGGCTTCGACGAGATGGCACGAAACGTTGGGATCCTCGCCGAAGGCTTCGGGATCCTGGGACGGCCGGTGCTCATCAGTGAGCAATATCCAAAGGGGCTTGGACACACGGTCGCCGAGGTCGAGGAGCGTCTCCCGGCCTTCACCGATCGGGTCGTGAAGATGCGCTTCAGCGCCTGCGGTGTCGACGCCTTCGAGAAGGCGTTGACGTCGGCCCGGTGCACGAGCTGGGTGGTGTGCGGAATCGAAACCCACGTCTGTGTCAACCAGACCGTGCACGACCTTCTGGAGCGCGACTACCAGGTGCATGTGGCCGAGGATGCGGTGTCGTCGCGGGCCGTCGGAAACACCCGCATCGGTCTGGAGAAGATGCTCGCGGCCGGGGCCCGATCCACGAGCGCCGAGATGGCGCTGTTCGAGATGCTCGAAGTCGCGGGTGGCGACGAGTTCAAAGCCATATCGAAACTGGTTCGCTGACATGGCCAACAACGCGTTCGAACAGCCCACCGGCTCCGGTGGGAGACTGATCCGCGGCCACAACGAGGCCATTGTGGTGCTGGAAGACGGCCTGGTTCTGCGAGGCCGCTCGGTGGGAGCGCCAGGCACTGCCGTGGGAGAGATGGTCTTCACCACGGCAATGACGGGGTATCAAGAAGCCGCTACCGACCCCTCCTACCGTGGCCAGATCCTCACCTACGCCGCCCCGATGATCGGTAACTCTGGCGCCGGGCCCGGCTTCTCCGAAAGCGACGGCGTGCACGCCGAAGCACTCCTGATGACGCGGTCGGCCGACCGCCTGGGAGCTGCCGGTCCGCACGGGTGGAGCTCATGGCTGCGCGACCACGGGGTGATCGCGCTCGATCATGTCGACACCCGCGCGCTGGTGACACACCTCCGCGACAACGGTGCGTGCCGCGGCGGGGTGAGCACGGAGCGGGATGTCACCGCCCTCGCCGCGCAAATCGCTCAACACCCCGTCCTGGACGGGCGCGACCTTGTCAGTGAGGCCGCCGGGCCGCGGCGTACCCTGGGCCACGACGGTCCACGCATCATGGCGATCGACTGTGGGATGAAGCAGAGCATTGCCACGCGCCTGGCCGCGGCCGGCTGCCGGCTCGACATCGTTCCGGCGGGCACCACCGCCGACGAGATCCTTGCCACCGACCCCGCCGGAGTGTTCGTCTCGAACGGCCCGGGCGACCCTGCGGCGGCCACGAGCGTGATCGCCACCCTCTCTGCCCTGTTGGGGCAGGTACCGATCTTCGGTATCTGCATGGGGCATCAGTTGCTCGCACGGGCGGCGGGCTTGTCCACCCGCAAACTTCCTTTCGGCCACCGGGGCGCCAACCACCCGGTCCGCCGGACTGCGGACGACCGCGTGGAGATCACCGTCCAGAACCACGGCTACGCCGTCGACGTGCCGCGTGAGCGTGATGATGTGGTCATCACCCATGTGAGCCTGTTCGACCAGTCGGTGGAGGGCATCGCGCTGCCGGATCAGCGGGCCTGGTCGGTGCAGTACCACCCCGAGGGTCGACCCGGCCCGAACGACGCCGGGTACCTGTTCGACGCCATCATTGCGGGTGTGAGCTGATGCCCAAACGCACCGATCTTTCGACCATCCTGGTGATCGGCAGTGGCCCCATCATCATCGGCCAGGCCGGTGAGTTCGACTACTCCGGCACCCAGGCCTGCGGGGCACTGCGTGCCGAGGGCTACCGCGTGGTGCTGGTCAACCCGAACCCCGCGACGATCATGACCGACCCGGATGTGGCCGATCGCACCTACCTCGAGCCGCTCGACACCGAGACCCTTCGTGCCATCATCGCCGCCGAACGCCCCGACGCGGTGCTGCCCACCCTCGGCGGGCAAACGGCCCTCAACTGCGCCATGGCACTGCACCATGCCGGCGTGCTGGAGGAGTTCGGGGTGGAGATGATCGGGGCCGATGCCGATGCCATCCGCCGCGCCGAAGACCGCGACGTGTTTCGCGAAACGATGCGGGCCGCCGGCATTCCCGTGCTCGACGCGCTCACCGCAACCCAGGTAGACGACGCGGAAACCGCAGCCGAGCGTTTTGGCTTTCCCATCATTCTGCGGCCCGCGTACACACTGGGTGGGGAGGGGGGTGGGGTCGCCACGACGCTGCCGGATCTCCGCGAACGTCTACAGATCGGGCTGGACGCCAGCCCCATCGGGCAGGTACTCGTGGAGCCGTCAATCATCGGCTGGGCCGAGTTCGAGTTGGAAGTGGTGCGTGACCGGGTCGACAACGCCATCATCGTCGCGTCCATCGAGAACCTCGATCCCATGGGGGTTCACACCGGCGACTCGGTCACCGTTGCACCCGCGATGACCCTCACGGACACGGAACTCCAACGCCTGCGCGACATCGCCTTGGAGGTCCTTCGCGTCGTGGGGGTCGACACCGGGGGCGCCAATGTCCAGTTTGCGCTCAACCGCTCCACCGGTGAGATGGTGGTCATCGAGATGAACCCACGCGTGTCGCGGAGCTCCGCATTGGCATCGAAGGCCACCGGTTTTCCCATTGCCCGAGTGGCGGCAAAGCTGGCGGTGGGATACACCCTTGATGAACTGCCCAATGAGATAACCGGGGTGACCCCGGCAAGCTTCGAGCCCGCCCTCGACTACGTGGCCGTCAAGGTGCCGCGCTTTGCTTTCGAGAAGGTGGGCGGAACGGTCGGGGCCCTCACCACCGCGATGCAGAGCGTCGGGGAGGTCCTGAGCCTGGGCGGCACGTTCAGCGAGGCGTTCGGGAAGGCAATGGCATCACGGGAGCTTGATGTCACCATGGATCCCCCGGCGGATCTCGACGCGGCACGCCGTCGTCTGGCGACGGCGACAGCGGACCGATGGGATGTCATGCGCTGGGCGGCCTCGCGGGGTGTCGATGCCGACGAGCTCCACACCCTCACCGCGATCGATCCATGGTTCTGCGACCAGGTGATCCAGCTCGCCGAAGCCGGCGTCGCCCTCCCGGAAACTCTCGACGAACTCGACGCAGAGACGCTGCGTCTTATCCGAGCGGCCGGCGTCACTGACGGCGACATCGCCCGCAGTACGGGACGACGCGAGGGCGAGGTGTGGGCGCACCGTGTCGCCCAGGGTGTGAGCCCGGCCTTCGCGGTGGTCGACACCTGCGCCGGCGAGTTTGCGGCGCGCACCCCGTACTTCTACGGCACCTTCACGCGGCCCGCCGGCCCACCCCGCACCGGCGGATCGGTGATCGTCTTGGGTTCCGGACCCAACCGCATCGGCCAAGGAGTGGAGTTCGACTACTGCTGTGTCCACGCGGCCACCGCCCTTCGCGCCATGGGTCACGAAGCGGTGATGGTCAACTGCAACCCGGAGACCGTCTCCACGGACCACGGCATCAGCGACCGGCTTTACGTGGAGCCGCTCACCCTCAGCTCGGTACTTGACATTTGCGCCCACGAGCAGCCCCGCGGGGTCATCACCCAGCTGGGCGGACAGACGCCGCTACGCCTCTCGCGTGCGCTGACCGACGCCGGGTTCCGGCTTCTTGGCACGTCAGCCGAAGCGATCGACCTGGCTGAGGACCGGCGGCGTTTCGCCGACCTGGCCGGGTCGCTTGGCATCACGGTGCCGCCTTGGCGTATCGCCCACGACGCGAACGATGCCGCCACCGCCGCCGCTGAGGTGGGCTACCCGGTGATGGTTCGCCCCTCGTACGTCCTGGGCGGGCGAGCGATGGCCATTTTGTTCGACGACGCCGACCTGGAGCGGTACCTGCAGCGCGAACAACCCGCCTGGCCGGTGGCCATTGATCGCTTCTTGGAAGATGCCATCGAGGTTGACGTGGATGCTTTGTGCGACGGGCAGGACACCCGCATCCTCGCCGTCATGGAGCACGTCGAGGCCGCGGGGGTTCATTCGGGGGATTCGGCCTGTGTCATCCCGCCGCAGGAGATTGGGGCAGGTCTGGTGGCCGACATCACCGACCAGACGGCGGCCTTGGGTCGGGCCATCGGTGCAGTGGGTCTTTTGAACGTCCAGTTCGCCGTCCTGGACGGTGAGATCAACGTGATCGAAGCCAACCCGCGCGCGTCGCGCACCGTTCCTTTTGTCGCAAAGGCCACCGGCGTACCGGTCGTGCGGGCCGCCGTCGAGCTGATGCTGGGCACGCCGCTCGCCAAGCTCACGGTGCCGGTCGGTCGGGCCCTCGCCCACGTGGCGGTCAAAGAGGCGGTGCTGCCCTTCCGGACCTTCCCAAGCGTGGACCCACGGCTGGGGCCCGAGATGCGTGCCACCGGGGAGGTCATGGCTATTGGACGGAGTTTCCCCGAGGCGTTTGGCCATGCGCAGCGCGCGGCGGGCTCGCCGCTCCCGCTGTCGGGAACCGTCGTCATCTCGACGGGTGACCTCGACAAACCACGGGCCGTAGCCGTCGCCGACCGCTTCGCCCGCGCCGGCTTCCGATTGCTGGCAACGGCCGGAACCGCCGACGCGATCCGCGCGGCAGGGGTGCCCGTGACGACGGTTGCGAAGCTCGCCGACTTCGCCGATGACATCCCCACGCTGATCGGGTGCGGGGAGGTCGATCTGGTGATCAACACCCCGAGCGGGGCAACCGCCCATGACGATGGCGCGGCCATCCGACGTGCCGCGACACGTGCCGGTGTGGCGTGCCTCACCACAATGGAGGCTGCGGAAGCCGCTGCTCAGGCGGTACGTTTCGCGCCCGAGCCGCCCCGAGCGCTTCAGGATCTGCTTGCGATGTCGTCATCCAACGCCCGCGAGCAATAGACCTCAAGTTGAGCTTGATAGAGCCAATTTAAGGCCAAATTGTTTCCTCCCTGCAACGTGCATGAAATTTCGCCGACACCGGAAGAAAATCGCTGGAAATCACGCCTTGCAGAGCGTTGCACGGCCCGCCTAGTATCTCCGCCGATGGTCACTACTCTCAAAGCCCCAAACCAAGCCCCGGCACGCTCGCTCGATCAACGGATGGAAGCCCTCCGCCGTGCGAACGAGATCCGCTCATCGCGGGCGCAACTCAAAAAAGACCTGAAGAGCGGACAGGTCAACATCCGTGACGTCATCGCCAACCCACCCGACTACGTCATGACCGCCAAGGTCTTTGACATGCTTCTCGCCGTGCCGAAGTACGGCAAGGTGAAAGCAACGCGATTCATCAACCACTGCCGAATCTCGCAAGGCAAAACCGTCGGGGGGCTGTCGGAACGTCAACGCAACGAGCTGGTCGATCTTCTGAGCCGCTAGCCGGCAAAGCTCTCGTCCTCGTCATCTCTGGACCGTCGGGGGCGGGGAAGGGAACGCTCATTGAGCGGGTCCTTCCTCGTTTCCCCGACATCCAGGTGGCCGTGTCGGCCACAACGCGTGCCCGTCGTCCCGGGGAAACCGACGGCGTCGAGTACCACTTCCTCACGTCCGAGGAATTTGAACATGCCGTCGCCGCCGGTGAATTTCTCGAACACGTCGAGTACGCCGGCAACCGCTACGGAACCCTCCGTCGTGAGGTCCAACGCCAACGCGCCGCCGGGCGATCGGTCATCGTCGAGATCGAGCTCGAAGGCGCCCGACGTATCCGCGCGATGATCGCCGACGCGGTCACCGTCTTCATCGCCCCGCCCAGCCTGGACGAACTGGCACGACGCCTCAACGCGCGCCAAACCGACACTCCGGGTGAGATCGCTGCCCGCCTCCACGTGGGCGAGCGCGAGCTGGCCGCGGCCGCGGAGTTCGACGAGCTGGTCGTCAATCGCGACGTTGATGCCGCCGTCGACGATCTCACCGCGGTCATCGCACGACGCACCGGCCTCATTCCGGTGAAGGGGGTCTGATGGCAACTGTCCTTCTTGGCGTTACCGGCGGCATTGCCGCCTACAAGGCCATCGATACGGTTCGGGCGCTGCGCCGCGCCGGGCACGATGTGCACGTGGTGATGACCCGGGCGGCCCAACGGTTTGTCGGTTCGGCGTCGTTCGCCGCGCTTTCGGGAAACCGTGTCGGGACCACCCTGTTTGAGTCGGACGAGAAGCCCGATTACCGTCACCTCGACCTTGCGCGCATGGCCGACGTGCTGCTTGTGGCGCCGGCCTCGGCCAACACCCTGGCCCGCATGGCGGCAGGCACCGCCGACGACCTGCTGACCTCCTGCTACCTCGCCTTCACGGGCCCCACGATGGTCGCGCCGGCGATGAACACGCGTATGTGGGAACACCCCGCCACGACCGCCAACCTCACAACCCTGGCCGAGCGTGGCGTCACCATCATCCCTCCGGGTGAGGGACTCCTCGCCGATGGGGACGTCGGGCCGGGCCGCCTGGCCGAGACGGAGGACATCGTCGCCGCCGTTGCGGCCACGCTGGGCGCCGCCACCGACCTGGCCGGGTTGCGCGTGCTTGTCACCGCGGGGGGGACACGCGAACCCATCGACGCGGTGCGCTACGTCGGAAACCGCTCGAGCGGACGCATGGGTTACGCGCTCGCCGATGTTGCGATGCGGCGTGGGGCGGCGGTAACCGTCATCGCCGCCAACGTTGACCTGCCGCGGCAGACGGGCATCGCGTACCGCGACGTCACCACAGCTGGTGAGCTCCATGACGCCACCACCGCGGACTTTTCGGACTGCGACGTGCTGATCATGGCTGCCGCCGTCGCCGACTACCGGCCTGTCGACATCCGCGACGGCAAGATCGATAAGTCCGCCGCTGACCACGTGACCGTCACGCTGGAGCCGACGACGGACATTCTGAGCGCGCTCGCCGCGGCCCGCACCACCCAGCTGATGGTGGGCTTTGCCGCCGAACACGGTCCGGACGGACGCGAACGTGCTCGGGCCAAGCGCGAGCGCAAGAACCTCGATCTCATCGTTCACAACGACATTGCCGCTCCCGGTATCGGCTTCGAGTCGACCGACAACGCAATTACCATCATCAGTGCCGACGCGCCCGACGTGGTCGTTGTCCAAACCAGCAAGACACGGTGTGCCGAACGCATCCTCGACGAGATTCGGAGGCGCGTGCGGCCCCGTTCGGACCGCGGCCCGAACCAGTAGGGAGGCGGGCGGCGGCCTGCTACCGTCTGCAACGTGGAGCGGCTGCATGTTGTCGAAACCGCGGCGCCCCTTGCGCACGATGACCTGACTCGCGCAACAACGCTTGCCAGCGACCTCATCGACGCGCTGGCCGGTTCTGTTCGCGCCCCTCGTGAGGCGCTTGCCTCATCGGTTGCCTGCATGCTCGCCGGTGGGCACCTGCTCATCGAGGACGTCCCGGGGGTGGGGAAGACGGTCCTGGCAAAGAGCCTCGCCCGTGCGGCTGGGTGTGCGTTTGCCCGGCTTCAATGCACCGCCGATCTTCTGCCCTCCGATGTGACCGGCGTGCACGTCTACGACCAGCGGTCCCAAACGTTCGAGTTTCGCCCGGGGCCGGTCTTCGCCAACGTGCTCCTCGCCGACGAGATCAACCGGGCCTCACCGAAAACCCAATCGGCTCTGCTGGAATCCATGGAAGAGGGCCAAGTCACGGTCGACGGGCAAACACGCATTCTGCCGCGGCCGTTCATGGTTGTGGCAACGATGAACCCGGTGGAGTACGAAGGCACTTTCCCGCTGCCCGAGGCCCAGCTCGACCGCTTCGCAATGCGGTTGACAATCGGCTACCCCGACCCCGACCAGGAGGCGCGCATGCTGATTGACCTCGCGGCGCGTGACCCACTCGAAAGTGTGCGTGCCGTGGCCGACGAGGCGCGTCTGCGCGATGCACTCGAGGCAACTGGCCGTATTCACGCCGACCCAGGAATTGCCCGCTATGTCGTCGACATCGCCGGCGCCACACGTACCGACCCGCGGCTGGTTCTGGGCGCAAGCCCGCGCGCCGCGCTCACTCTGCTTCGCGTGGCCAAGGCGACGGCTCTCATCGCAGGCCAGGGCTACGTGGTGCCAGAACACGTCAAGAACGTCGCCTCTGCGGTCATGGCCCACCGTCTGATGCTGGGCCCCGAAGCGCGTGTTGCCGGCGTGACCGGTGAGATGGTGGTGGCGGACGCGCTTGCCACGGTCCATGCGCCGGCGCTCTAAACGCCGCTCCCGCCGCCGCCACCCGCGCGCGGTTGCCGTCGCGGTCGCCGGGCTGCTGGCGCTGATCGCCGCCGGAGGATTCGGAACGCCGGCGCTGCAGCCCATCGGCATCGGGCTGCTTCTCACCGGTTTCGGCGCCATTGCAACCGTGGAGCTCGCGGCCGGTGCGCTCCGCCTTCATCGCAGCGTCGACCGCGACATCCTCGGCGCCAACGAACGGGTGGGAGTCGTCACCGCCCTCAATGGCTGGCCGGCCCGCAGTGGCTTCTTGCGGCTCCTCGACTGGGACCTTCGCGCCGAGACGCCCAGCGGGGCCGCCATCGAGGTTCGTCGCCCACGCCGTACCCGTACGGGAGTCGCACAAGACTCCGTCATCCATGGCCTGCCGCGCGGCATTCACACCCTCGGGCCCCCTTCTGTGGGGCTGGCTGATCCGTTCGGGTTAGCCCGCGTTCGCCGCGCATCGACCACAACCACCGAGGTGCTGGTACTTCCCGCCACCGTCCCGATGCTCATCCCCTTCTGGGAATCCGGCGCCGCGCGCCGCGCGGGGCAGGCTGCGGGCGTGTTGCGGGGTCGGTCCGAGCTCGGCGGTGTGCGCGACTACGAGCCTGGCGACCCGCTGTCGCTCATTCACTGGGCCCAGACCGCGCGCCGGGGTTCTCTGCAAACAAAGGAGCTCTTCGGTGAGTCGGGGCGTGGCGCAACACTTTTGGTGCTGCTCGATGCACACGCCGACCCGGCAGCGGCGGGCGTTCCCGACGGTCCGTTTGAGGTGGCCGTCGCCGCGGCCGCCAGCATCATCGCCTGCTGCGGGGCGCGTGGCGACCTCGTTGGCCTCGAGCACACAGCTGCGGGAGCCACGGTGTTTCCCGTCGGCTCATCCGTTGAGGCGATGGAACGCGAGCTCGCCACCGTTCAGGCCAGCGGCGCCCAGCGCGCGTCACTGGCCATCCGCGGAATCTGCGGACGGCCGTCTGCACCTCGGCAACTTCTGATCGTGACCGCCAGTGCCGATCGGGGCCTCGGGAGTGCGGCTCAGCACGCGCGAAGTTGCGGCATGGCGGCGGCCGCCGTTCTCGTGGGGCCCGCACGGGCCCTGGCGCAGGACCTTCGGCGGGCCGGAGTGTGGGTCACCGAGGTCGCCGGTCGCGACGATCTGCGCGCCGCGCTCGACGGGGAGGACGGTCTGTTGTCACCAGCTGAACGCGTCCACCGTATCGGGAATGCCGTTAGCCCGGTGCTGGCAACGGCGGCATTGCTCACGCTCGTCAGCGTGGAATGGGCGGGCCTGTGGCGCGACCCACCGGCCGGCGCCATCGCGGGAGCGGTCCTTCTGGGCACCGTCCCGGCGCTCGTTCGTCTCATCCCGCGGAGGTGGGCGCGATTCGGCTACGTCGCCAGTGCCTTTATCGTTGCGGCAGGGCTCCTCGCAATCGCGGTGGGCGCCAACCTTCGGGAGTTGATCGGGGCCGATCGCGACGTCTGGGGACGGATCGGCGACATCATTCCGGTGGGCCTTGGCAATGCGGCAACGACGTCGTTGCCGCTCGCGCGCACCGGTACCGAGCCCTTGTCGGCACTCCTCATCCTCGTTGTCGCGGGTGGCGCCGCGCTCATCGCCTGGCAACTTCTCGTCGCGCGACGTCCGCTCCCGGCGATCATCGCCGCAGCAACCGGCCTGGCCTACCGCTGGACCCTCGTTCGGCCTGATCGGCCGGTCGCGGCAGGTTTGCTGACCCTGTTCGTCTGTCTCATGGCGCTCCGGCTCGGTGCTGTCACGCCCCGCACGAAGCGCAACGCCCCGGGACGGGCCGTGGTCGCCGGTGCGCTCATCATTGCCCTCGCCGGGTTGGGAAGTGCGGGTGTCGACCGTGATGGCGGCCCGTGGTGGAACTGGCGTAGTTGGACGTTCGGCGGAGGCCAGAAGTCCGCCACCCTCACGTTGCAGCAGCGCTACGGACCGCTCACCTATCCCGATGAGCCGGTGTTGCTCGGACGGCTCAAGGCCGAGCGCGCGCTCCCCCTTCGACTCGTGGCCTACGAGCAGTTCGACGGTGCTCTCTCGGCGTTTACCGACCGGCGGTCCGGCACTGACTCCCGGGAAATCACGGGAACGCTCGACAACCTGGACGACGCGGATGCTGCGGGCGAGGAGAAGGTGGAGACAGCCCGGGTGACGATAACGCGCACGCGAACCCCGTTTATCGCCGTACCCGGTCGCCCACGCGAGATTCGTAACCTTGGCGAACGCCGCGTGAGCGTTTGGGACGACGGAACGCTTGGGGTCGATCCCGCCCTGGGGCCCAACCTCACCTACGACGTGGACACCGTCATCCCCGATCCGGGGGCCGAGAAGCTTGTGTCCGCCACGATCGACGACGCGACACGTGATCCCGGGCTTTTTGAGCTCCCGGTCGGAGGTGGTGAAATCGTCCAAGTCCCACCCTTTGGCAGCGGTCAACCCCTGCCCGACCCGTCGGAATTCGGTGCGTACGAAGACGTCGCAAAGCTGTCGCGCGAGATCATCGGCGGGGCGAAGACTCCCTACGCCGCCGTCAACCGCGTGGAGCGGTACCTCCGCTCCCCACAGAACTACACGTACAACCTGACCGTCTCCCGCGCCATCGCTCAACCGGAGCTCGCGTGGTTCTTGCTCGAGACGAAGCAGGGCTACTGCCAGCAGTTCGCAGGCGCGATGGCCCTCATGTTGCGGATGAATGGCATTCCTGCGCGGGTGGCGGTGGGTTTGACGGTGGGTTCGGGGCAGTTCGACTCAAAGACCGGTACCTACCCCATCGTGGACCGCGACGCTCACTCGTGGGTGGAGGTGGCTTTCGATGAGTACGGGTGGCTGCCGTTCGATCCGACTCCGGGCCGATCGGCCCCGAACTCCGCGTCGGTGTCGTCACCGGAGTACCGCATCAGCAGCCAGGTCTCACAAATCGATCCGGAGATCAGCCCACAAGCGGTGGACCCCACCCCGCGTGAGGTCCGCGAACCGCCGTCGACGGCAATCGACGGCGGAGGTAGCGCCTCCGACGAGTCCGGTGGGGGAGTCGTGATCGGGTTGGGCCTTGCCCTGGGCATCCTCGCCGTGATTTCCCTGATCCCCGTCCTGGTGAAAACGATTCGACGGCGACGGCGACGTCGCGGCGATGAACGGGCTCAAGTACTCGGGGCTGCGCGGGAACTGGAGTCGGTGCTCCTCGACCTGGGCCACGCCGTCAACCCGGCAGCCAGTACCACCGAACGCACGGAGCGCGTGTGGCGCGAGTTGGGGATCGAAGCGGGCGCCATCTACGGCGTGGCTGCGGAAGCGCGGTATGCGCCGCACGACCCGCCGAGTGGCACCGGCGCACGGGCCTGGGCGCAGCTTGCCACGGTCCGCCGCACCCTAGGGTGGCGCCGCCGCGCAACCGCCGGCCTTCGGCTGAGGTCCTTGCGACGTCGATGAACGGAGCTCCACGGGTGCCGGGAACGGTTATGCCACCGCCCCGAGGACGCGGTCCTTTATTCTGGGAACATGGCCGACGAGAACTTCGAGGCATACGAGTACTACCAACGCGGGCATGAGCTGCTTGAGAGTCGCGACTTTGCGGCGGCGACCGTGGCGCTGGAGCGGGCAAAGCGGCTCGAACCGGACAAGGCGTCCATCCGCGAGGCGCTCGGGCGGGCGTACCTTTCCGCGAGGCGGTACCGCAACGCTGCCGGCGAATTCTCCGTAGCCGTCGAGCTGGCGCCAACCGATCATTACGCCCACTTCGGGCTGGGGCGGTGTCTTGAGCGGTTGGGCGACCGTGACGGGGCCGACCGTCACTACACGCTCGCACGTTGCTTCGGCTCAACCCTCGTCTAGGAGGGCGGCCCACCCCGGGCGCTCCATCCGTCGGGCATCGCAAACCCGGTGCGGACGAGGCCCTCGAAGACCTCGTCAACGTAGCCGGCGGCTGCGCCGAGGAGGCCGTCAAGGGCCGTAGCATCGCAGCTGTCTACGGCAATATCGGCGGCCAGAAAAAGGTCGCCGAGATCATCAACCGCGAAGCGCCACCCGGCCAGATCGAAGTTCTTGCGCAGGGCGCGTCGGTAGACAGCGTCGTGATTGCGATCCGGGGCCCGCATCACAAACCCACGCAGCGCAATCGTGCGCTCACGTGCCACGAGCAGGACCGGGATGATGCCCCGCGCCTCACAGGGAACGTCGATAACCCAGCCACCATCGGGACCAGGACTCGCCGGCACGTCAAGCTCATCGATCATGGCTGACAGACGTTCTGCGGCGAAGGCGCTCATGTCGGGAGGTTACGCTTCACCCTCCTGGCGGACACCCGCAGCGGCACCCGTCCGTCATGGTCGGCGGCCGCACCTGCCGCGCAGGCCGACGACCTGGTGGAGCAATTTCCCCAGGGAATCGTCGCCGAAGGGGGCTGGTCCAGCGGGGGTAGTTTGGCGCCAAGACGCTGGTGGACGTGATCAACGATGGACCGGTCACGATCATCCTGGAGGAGGTCGCAACCATCCTTCGGTCAGAACCAGAAGTGCTATGGTGACCGGCGCTTCGAGCAAATCCAATGCGGTTCGCGAGAAGTGGGTCTCGAGCCCACTTTTTTATTGGGCAAATCTGGGGAGAAGATCACGACAGCCACCGGCAATGAGCAGATCGAGCGCGCCGTCGAAGCGGCGCTTCAGGCTGCCCTGCCAGGGGTCGATCTGCGCGAGGTCAACGTGGACCGCCGCGCCGACATGCTGCGCATCGTGATTGATCACCCCGACGGCGTCACCCACGAGCTGTGCGCCGACGCGACTCACGCGCTCGATGCAACGGGACTTCGTGAGACCTTCGGGGTTGAGGTGTCCTCCCCGGGGCCCGAGCCGCCACTCCGTACGCGTGAGCATTATCTCGCCGCTGTGGGCGGAACCGTTTCGCTCAAAGTCGCTGTTGACGGGCGTGAGCGCGCTGCCTCAATAACCGGAACCCTCACCGAGGTTGCGCCCGACCAGATTCAGGTCGGCACCGCTGAGGGCCACCGATGGATTTCGACCGGCGCGATTCGCCGCGGTCGCCTTGTCGAAAGGAGCACGGTATGAACCGAGAGATTTTGGAAGCGGTCAAGATGATCGAACGGGAGAAGGGCATCTCCGCCGAGACCCTCATCCTGGCCCTCGAGGACGCTCTTCTCGCGGCGTACAAGAAGACTCCCGAGGCGGTGCCGTTCGCTCGGGTCGTGATCGACCGCGACGATGGTGAGATGCGCGTGCTGCAGCTCATCCTTGAAGAGGACGAGGAGCCCCGGACGCTGCCGGTGGAAGAGCCCGACTGGGGCGAGGCCGGCGGCCCACCTGAGGACTATGTGGCGCCGCCACCGGAGATCGATTGGTCGGCCTACGACGAAGAGGAGCTCGACGAGGTCGACATCCACACCGACAGCTTCGGACGCATCGCGGCGCAAACCGCGAAACAGGTCGTTTTGCAGCGCATTCGTGAAGCTGAGCGGGAGATGATGTACGACGAGTACGTTGACCGCGTGGGCGACGTCGTCACCGGCATCATCCAACAGTCCGACTCGCGCTACACGCTGGTCGATCTGGGCCGCGTGGAGGCTTTGCTACCCGAGAGCGAGCAAGTCCATGGCGAACGCTACGACCACGGCGCGCGCATCAAGGCCGTCATCGTCGACGTGCGTCACTCCACCAAGGGGCCGCAGGTCATTGTGAGCCGCCGCAGCGACGAGCTGATCAAGCGGCTCTTCGAGCTCGAAGTTCCCGAGATGGCCGATGGACTCGTCGAGATCCGCACCGTCGCCCGTGAGGCCGGCTGGCGCGCCAAGATTGCCGTCGTCTCCAACACCCAGGGGGTCGACCCGGTCGGCGCCTGCGTTGGTCCCCGTGGCTCGCGCGTGCGCATGGTCGTCAGCGAGCTCCGCGGCGAGAAGATCGACATCATCCCGTTCAACGATGAGCCCGCGCGGTTCGTGGCGAAGGCGCTTTCTCCGGCCCGCGTGCGCGAGGTCCTCGTCGACGACGAGAACCGTCAAGCCACCGTCATCGTTCCCGACGACCAGTTGTCGCTGGCGATCGGCAAGGAGGGGATGAACGCTCGTCTCGCCGCCCGCCTCACCGGCTGGCGGATCGACATCAAGAGCGAGTCGACGTTCGCCCTCGAGGAGGCCGCGGCAGAGTTCGGCGGCACCGGCGAAGGAGAACTTCAACGTTGTGCGGCACTGCTGCGAAACGGCAAACGGTGTGTCAACGCCGCGGTTCCCGGTACCCGCTACTGCTCGCTTCCCGCGCACTCCCAACTTGCCGAGATGGAGGCCTCCGGTCAGGAGGTCGATCCGTCTCAAGCCGTCGGAATCGCCGGGGCAGAGGGTGATCCCAAGGCGGCAGAGGCACCCGGGGCGCCGGAAGCCGCCGTCGAGTCATCGGAGTCGGCAGCGACCGCAGAGGCGATCGAGTCGACGGCAACCACCGGCCCCGCTCTCGAGGGCGACGCGCCGGACGACGCGACCGCAGAGACGGATGGGGATGATGTGGCGGCTGGTGAGTCCGAGCCGCCGATCGACGCCGCCGAGGCTCCGGTCGCCGAGGAGGGTGAGGCAACGTAACGTCGACACCGCACACGACACCGCTCGATTGCACATTCCGCAGCGCCGATGCATTGCCTGTGGAGCGCGTGGACCGAAAGAGACGCTTGCACGTTTCGTTATCGTCGCCGACGATGACGGGGCTCTTCTCATCAGAGACGATCGCTCGCAGCGGCCCGGGCGAGGTCTCTACGTGTGTCGTTCTCGTGCATGCTTCGAGTTGGCGCGGGACCGGCGCGCTTTTTCGCGATCGGCGCGCATCCGCCAGCCCGTGCAAGTTGATCCCCGTGACGCAGACAAATTCGATGGATGAGAGGAGGTGCACATGGATCTGACAGAGAAACGACGGGTTCACGAAATCGCCCGTGACGAAGGGCTACCGAGCAGCACCGTACTGCACCGTCTCCAACGCGCGGGACTCCCCGTGAAAACGGCGTCGTCGACGGTCATCGTCGGCGAGGCGCTGCACCTTTTGAGCCCCAACCGTTTCCCGAAACCAGACACGCTCGACGCGACCCTGGCCGAGGCCGAGTTGGCGCGAAACGCACCACCAAAGAAGTCGAAGAAGGCCGCCGCAGAGGAAGCGGCCGCTGCCGAGGCACCACCAAAGCCGAAGCGCACGCGCAAACCGCCAATCGCTGCGGTGGAGCCGCCTGTCGAGACCACGCCAGTGGCGACACTCCCCGAGCCGGTGGCGGATCCCGCTCCGATCGCCGAAGTCCCGGAACCGATCGCCGAAATCGTTCCCGAGCTCGAGCTCCCAGTCGAGCCGGCCCCGGTCGTGGCCGAGGAGCCGCCCCCCGCGGCGACTGAGATCAGCGAACCCGTGCCTGCTCCGGAGATTCCTGCCGAGACGGCACTCGAGGTCACGGTCGAGGCGTCGGCGGAAAGCGAGACGCCTACTCCGAGCGACGTCCAAACAGTGGACCCTGGGCCGGAAGCGGCGGAGCAGACCGACCCGCCCGCCGCCAAACGCAAGGTTCCGGCCACGCCCGCCCCGCCGCGCCCGCCACTGCGCCGCGCCGAGCCGGCCCCCCCGCGCCCGCCGTTGCGCCGTGCCGAACCGGAGACGACGGCCACAGGAAACACCGCACCCGCTCCTGCTGCCGGATCGGCCGCCGCCCCGGCTGGCGCCGGTGGTGTGAAACGTCCCGGTGGGCCCGGTGCCGACCGCGACAACCGTGCCGGAGGCCGCAAGCGTCGGGTCATCATCGATGCTCAGGCCAGCCGCCGTGGTGGCGGTCCGCAGGGCCGTGACCGTCGTGGTGGGAAGCAACAACGAACCGAGGAGCGCGAGGCACAACCTCAGATCCCGCCGTCAGAGATGCCCCCCGTCGACGTCAAGTCCGGGGCCACGATCAAGGAAATGGCCGAGGCGCTTGGCATTCCGGCCACCCGCATCATCACCACCCTTATGGGGCTGGGCGAGATGGCCACGATCACGCAGTCGCTCTCCGACGATGAGCTCGAGGTGGTTGCCGAGGCACTCGAGCGCAAGGTCGTCATCGTTCACGCCGAGGAAGAGGATGAGTTCGCCTCGACGGAAGAAGACGCTCCCGACGTCCTGACGGCGCGTGCTCCGGTGGTGACCGTGATGGGCCATGTCGACCACGGCAAGACCTCACTTCTCGACGCCATTCGTGAGACCGAGGTGGTGGCCGGAGAGGCTGGTGGCATCACCCAGCACATCGGCGCCTACCAAGTTCACCACCACGACCGGGAGATCACGTTCCTGGACACCCCGGGGCACGAGGCCTTCACTGCGATGCGTGCCCGTGGTGCCAAGATCACCGACGTGGCGGTCATCGTGGTCGCTGCCGACGACGGTGTGATGGAGACGACGATCGAGGCGATCGACCACGCTCGTGCTGCCGAGGTTCCCTTCATGGTGGCCATCAACAAGATCGACAAGGTCGGGGCCAATCCGGACCGTGTGCGTCAAGAGCTGTCGCAACGCGACGTCATCCCCACGACGTGGGGCGGTACCTACGAGTTCGTCGAAGTGTCAGCCATCCAGCGCACCGGCCTCGAGACCTTGCTCGACACCGTTCTGCTGGTCGCCGACGTCGATGCCATCCCGCAGGCCAACTCCAACGCTCCCGCGAGCGGAAGCGTGATCGAGGCGCGCCTCGACCCGGGACGCGGACCGGTGTGCACCTTGTTGGTTCAGCGCGGCACCATGCGCGTCGGCGATGTCCTTCTCGTGGGACAGACCTTTGGGCGGGTGCGCGCCATGGCCGACTACCTGGGCCAACCCATCGACGTGGCGGGCCCCTCCGTACCGGTTGAGGTGCTCGGCATGGACGGCGTTCCCGAAGCCGGCGAGCGTTTTCGGATGGTCGAGAACGAACGAGTGGCACGCCAGCTCGCAGCTCAGCGATCGCACCGCATTCGCGCACAGGAGCTTGCCAACCGACGCCCGGTGTCCCTCGAGGACCTGTTTGCCCGCGTTCAGGAAGGCCTCCAAGAACTCAACATCATCATCAAGGCCGACGTCCAGGGTTCCGTCGAGGCGCTTCGCGGGGCACTCGAGGCGCTGGAGCAGACCGAGGTGCGTCTGCGTGTCATCCACACCGGTGTCGGCGCCGTCACCGAGTCGGACGTCAACCTCGCGGCGGCCTCCGAGGCCATCATCATCGCCTTCAACGTCCGTCCGCGACCCGAGGCCCGCTCACTGGCGGAGCGCGAAGGCGTCGACCTGCGCACCTACAGCGTCATCTACCGCGCCATCGACGAGGTACGCGACGCACTTGTGGGAATGCTGGCCCCCGAGATCATCGAACAGGCCATGGGCAGCCTCGAGGTACGCACCACATTCCGCGCCTCCCGCGTCGGCACAATCGCCGGCAGCTACGTCACGGAAGGCGTCGTGCGTCGCAACGCCTTGATGCGCCTGGTGCGGGACGGTGCGATCGTCCACGAAGGAAAGATCGGCTCCGTACGGCGGTTCAATGACGATGTGCGTGAAGTCACACAAGGCTTTGAATGCGGAATCGTCCTCGACGGCTACAACGACATCAAAGACGGTGACGTCATCGAGGTGTACGAGCACAAAGAGGTGGCCCGTACCGAACAGGTCGCTGCCGTGACGGAGAGCGCCGAGTAAGCCTGATGTCCTGCGGCTTCGTTGGCGTGCTCTCAGTTGACCTTCATCTGGCGCACGCCGCATCACTCAAAGACAAACGAAAGCACCTGTCACGGGTGAAGGCCGCTGCGAGAAAGAACTTTTCGTGTTCGGTGGCTGAGACCGACGACCATGACCGTCATCGACGCGCTCGCCTCACGCTGGCGTTTGTCACTCGAGACGCGGCCGAGGCCAACCGACTGATTGACGCGGCGGCCCGCTGGTTCGACAACGACCCCGAGTTTGAGCTGCTCGATGCATCGCGCGACATCGTCACTGCCACCGACGCCAGCCCATTTCTTGTGGGCGGCTGACGTGGCGCGTGGGGGAGGGCGCCAACGACGCGTCAACGAAGCACTCCGTGAGGTTCTCGCCGAAGCAGTGAGGCGCTCCTTGAGCGACCCACGCCTGGCGACGGTCACGGTCACCGAGGTTCGCGCCACGCAGGATCTCAAGGAAGCCACGGTGTTCTGGACCGTTCTCAACCCGAAGGCCAAGGAAGGAGCGGCCACCGGCCTGGAATCGGCCCGCGGCGTGCTTCAGGGACGCATCGCCCGTGAACTTCGCACGCGTGAGACGCCGCAGCTGCGTTTCGCGTATGACCAGCATCACGACGATGCCGTGGCGCTCACCCAACTCATCGAAACTGTGACTCGCGATGTTCCACCCCCCGACGACGAACCCGATGATGCCCATGCGTGAGATCACCCCTCGCGACGGAGACGTTGCCGCCGCCGCCGCGACTCTCCGCGAGCGCACGGGCCCGTACATCGTCGCCACCCACCGCTCACCGGACGGGGACGCACTCGGCTCGTTGCTGGCCATGACGCGCGCGCTTCGCGCACAGGGGCGCGATGTGATCGCGTGGCATCCCGACGTGCCGGCGGTACCCGACGATCTTGCCTTCTTGCTGCGCGACAACGAGATGATCACCCACGAGCTTCCTCACGACGCGGCGGAGCGCACGCTTGTGGTGCTCGACTGCGCCACCGCCACACGCCTGGCCGACCAGACGCCGGCGGCATTGGGTGAGTTTGTCCTCAACGTTGACCACCACCACGACAACGGGCGCTTCGGCGATCTCAACATCGTCGCCGAAGCATCGAGTACGGCCGAGATCGTCTTGGCGGTAATGGATGCCGCTGGGTGGCCACTCGATCCTGACATCGCCGAAGCCCTCTACGTGGGCATCATCACCGACACCGGGCGACTGTCGTACTCCAACGTGCGGCCGGACACGCTGCGCGCCGTCGCGCGTCTGGTGGAGGCCGGTGTCGATGTGGCCACCACCGCACGACGTCTCTACGAGAACACCCCCGCGGCCCACGCCCGGCTCACCGGTCGTGCGCTCTCGACGATGCAGGAGCTGCTCGACGGCCGTCTCATCGTCGGCGTTGTCGGTTCCGATGATTTTCGCGCGGCCGGGACGGACGAGACCGATGGCATAGCGGAACTCCTTCGGGGCATCCGGGGAGCCGAGGTGGGTGCCTTGGTGCGTCCGTTCTCCGATGGTCGCTTGCGGGCCTCGCTTCGCTCCTCGTCCACGCGGGTCGATGTTTCGGCGATTGCGCGCGAGGTGGGTGGGGGAGGTCATCCGGCGGCGGCTGGTGCCACCACCGACGGAACAGCAGAGGAGTTCGTCACGTGGCTCACCGAGCAGGTACGCGCTCAGCTCGATGGCTGAGGGCATCCCCTCAATCAGCGCCATCTGCCTCGTCGACAAACCCGCGGGGCCGACCTCGCACGACATCGTCGCTTCTGTGCGGCGACGGGTGCCCCGTCGCACCAAGGTGGGGCACACGGGAACACTCGATCCTTTCGCCACGGGTCTCTTGGTGCTGGCGATTGGACAGGCGACGCGTATCGTGCGGTTTTTGAGCGGCGTGGACAAGACATATCGGGCGCGGATCGCCCTGGGTGCCACGTCGGTGACGGGCGACCCGGAGGGTCCGGTCATTGCCACAGGACGCGTGCTGCCCACCACGGAACGCATCGTCATGGCCATCGCTGCTCTCAACGGACCGCATCGCCAAACCGTGCCCGCCTACTCCGCGGTCAAAGTCGACGGTGAACGTCTCTACGCTCGTGCCCGTCGCGGAGACGAGGTGACCCGGCCGTCACGCGACATCGTCATCCGTGACGCGGCGGTCACGGGCATGGACCCGGGCGCGGCATGGGTTGATGTGACGCTCAGCTGCACCTCCGGCACCTACGTCCGTCAGATCGCTGTGGACCTCGGCGAACAGCTGGGCTGTGGTGGATACTGTGCAGAACTTCGTCGCACTCATGTGGGGTCACTTTGCGTGGATGACGCGGTGTCTCCCGATGACGCCCCCGATCAGGGGCGAATGACGATGGCCGAGGCTCTTTCCGACTGCATGGTGGTGCACAGGGTGGACGCTGCGGAGGCGGCCGCCCTCGGCCACGGCCAGTCAATCGCCGGTGACGCAGACGGAACGATTGCGGTGACCGTGGGCGAGGATGTTGTCGCAATCGTGGAACCCGACGGGGCCGGACGGCTCCGTCCCGTCGTGGTGCTGCAGTGATTCGCTACGGGGCCATCGCCGAGGTCACACCAGCCTCGGCACGTGCCGTCGCCATCGGCGTGTTCGACGGCGTGCACAGTGGCCACCAAGAGATCATCCGCTGCGCGGCGCAGTCGGCGGCGAGAAGCGGTTGTCCCAGCATGGTCATCACCTTCGATCCCAACCCGTTGGAGATTCTGCGTCCCGAGCTCAAAACGACGTCGCTCAGCAGCCGGGGACAACGCGCCCGGCTCATTGAACGTCTCGGAGTGGATGAATTGCTCGAGATCGCGTTTACCCACGAGTTCTCCCAGGTTGACTGGGAGACGTTCTGTCGCATGCTCACCGGACCACCACTTAACGCAAGGACCATCGCGGTGGGACGGAACTTTCGCTTCGGTCGCGGCGGGGACGGCACCGCGAAGATGCTGCGCGAGTACGGCCAGGGATGTGATGTGGAGGTGCAGATCCCCACGCTCATCACCAGCCCGGACGGGAAGCCGATCTCCTCAACACGCATCCGGCGACTCATCGGTCAGGGTGATGTCGACGAGGCGGCCCTGCTGCTCGGTCGCCCGCACTGTGTGACCGGCCATGTTGTTCATGGAGACGGCCGCGGCGCCGGAATGGGCATCCCCACGGCGAACGTCGATGTCAGCGACCGTGTCGCCATTCCCGGGCGCGGTGTGTACGCCGGCCATGTTCGCGTCGGTGAGCGGTGGTGGGCTGCAGCGGTCAACGTTGGTTTGGCACCGACTTTCCGCACCGCGTCCGATGTCCGAATCGAGGCGTTCCTGCTCGACTACTCGGGCGAGGAGGTCTACGGCGAGTCAATGACTGTGGCCTTTACGCGGCGGCTGCGCAACGAACGACGCTTCGCCACACCAGAGGCATTGGTCGCGCAGATCGCGCAGGACATCGCTGCCGCACAACGCGCCGCGAGCGGCGCCCCGGAGCCGCTCTGCTAGGCTCACAGGCGAATAGTCATGGTGACACCAGATATCTGAGGAACGTTGGCGTTCCCGTGAACGACAGCGATGCCTGTTCGCCGAGCCCGGTCCGATCATTCGGCGGGAACCGCTGACAGGCGCTTGTGCGCAATTGACCCGGTGCGGGGGCTTCGCCTGCTGCGCCGTGGCCGTACTGAGGAGAGAGACAGAGTGAACAAGGAGACGAAGTCCGGCGTCATCGCCACGCATCGCCTGCATGACACTGACACCGGTTCGCCGCAGGTCCAGATTGGAATCCTGACGGAGCGAATCAACTCACTGACCGAGCACCTTCGCTCGCACAAGCACGACCACCACTCACGTCGTGGACTGCTGATGATGGTTGGTCGCCGGCGCCGCTTGTTGAACTACCTTCAGCGAACGGATCTGGACGGATACCGCGCCCTGATCGACGAACTCGGTCTGCGCCGCTAAGCGAGACATCACTCGGCCAACCGGGTCGAGTGAACATTGGATGCGCCCCGGCCGGGTGGCCGACGGGCGAGACAGGGGAATGGAATGGCTTTTGAGAAAGTAACCGCCGACATCGGTGAGATGCCGATCACGTTCGAGACGGGAAAGCTGGCCAAGCAGGCCAGTGGCGCAGTCGTTGTTCGCGCCGGCGACAGCATGGTTTTGGTGACCGCGGTCGGGATGCGCGAGGCTCGGGAGGGTGCGGATTTCTTCCCCCTCACCGTCGATGTCGAGGAGCGGATGTACGCCGCGGGAAAGATCCCCGGCGGCTTCATCAAGCGTGAGAGCCGCCCGAGCGACCGCGCGACGCTGACTGCCCGTATGACCGACCGGCCCATCCGGCCGCTGTGGCCGAAGGGCTATCGCAACGAGACCCAAGTAGTGGCAACGGTCCTGTCGACCGACCAGGTCAACGCGTTCGACATTCTTTGCATCAACGGCGCCTCAGCTGCCCTGACGGTGTCGGACCTCCCGTTCCAAGGCCCCATTGGCGCCGTGCGCATCGGCCTGATCGACGACGAATTCGTCATCAACCCGACGCTGCAGGAGATTGACGAGTCCGATCTCGATTTGATCGTTGCCGGAAGCGCCGATGCCATCTCGATGGTTGAGGCCGGTGCCAACGAAGTGGATGAGGAGACGGTGCTCGAAGCGCTTGCGATCGCCCATGAGGAGATCCGCAAGCTCTGCGCCGCCCAGGAAGAGCTGCGCAAGAAGATCGGCAAGCCCAAGTGGGATGTCGCCGCTGTCACGGTCGACCCCGACATGCTCGCCAAGGTCGAGTCGCACGGACGCGCCGCGATTGAGACGGCCACGCTCGAGCAAAGCAAGTTGGAGCGCCGCGACAAGGTAAGCGCCGCAAAGACCGAGGTCATGGCCGCCGTGTTGGGCGACGACCCCTCGGCAGAGGACCGGGCATCATTCACCCGCGCGTTCGAGAGCGTGCAGAAGTCGATCATCCGGAAGCGCATCGCCGTCGACAAGCACCGTCCCGATGGACGCAAGACGGACGAAATCCGCCCGATCGAATGCGACACGTCCGTCGCTCCCCGTGTTCACGGTTCGGGCCTGTTCACGCGTGGTGAAACGCAGGTCATGACGCTGCTCGCACTCGGCACGCTCAAAGATGCGCAACGCATCGACGGCATCGGCATCGAGACCTCCAAGCGCTACATCCACCACTACAACTTCCCGCCGTTCAGCGTGGGGGAGACCGGCTTCATGCGCGGCCCCAAGCGCCGTGATATCGGTCATGGTGCCCTCGCTGAACGTGCTTTGGCGCCAATGATTCCGTCCGAGGACGACTTCCCCTACACCCTGCGGCTTGTGAGCGAGACGCTCGAGAGCAACGGGTCGTCATCGATGGCGTCGGTCTGTGGATCCACCCTGGCGATGCTGGATGCCGGTGTGAAGCTCACACGCCCGGTTGCCGGTATCGCGATGGGTCTCATCAAAGAGGGCGACGACTACGTCATCCTCTCTGACATCCAGGGCGACGAGGACCACCTCGGCGACATGGACTTCAAGATCGCTGGGACCGAGAAGGGCATCACCGCCCTCCAAATGGACATCAAGATCCAGGGCGTCACGTTTGACATCATGCGCGACGCGCTGGCCCAGGCAAACGCCGGCCGCACCCACATCCTGGGAATAATGAACGCCCACATCTCCACACCTCGTGAGGAGATGTCTCCCTGGGCGCCGCGTATCACCTCACTCAAGATCGACCCCGAGAAGATTGGTGCGGTCATCGGTAAGGGCGGCGAGACAATCCGCGGTCTCGAGGCCGACTACGACGTCGAGATCTCGATCGAAGACGACGGCACCGTCCACGTCTACGGCGTCGAAGGTCAGAAGGCCGAGGAGTGCGTCGCGCTCATCCGGAACATGACCAAAGACGTCGAGGTCGGCGACGAGTACCACGGCGCCAAGGTCGTCAAGACGACCACCTTCGGTGCCTTCGTCGAGCTCTCCAAGGGCGTCGATGGGCTGCTTCACATCTCGAACCTGTCGAACGGGCGCGTCGACAAGGTCGAAGACGTCATCAACCGCGGTGACGTCGTCGACGTCACGGTTGTCGAAGTCGACAAGGCCCGGGGCCGTATTGGTTTGCGCATCATCGGCATGGAGGACGCCGGTGAGAATGGATCTGGCGGCGATGAAGCGCGTGATGGCGAGGGTGACGGTGGCGCCGACGGCGGCCGGCGTCGGCGTCGCAAGGTCAGCGTCAGCGACGTTGGCGACGAGTGACGGCGATCACCCAAAGCACGACCACGGGAGGGCTCCGAGTGATCTCGGAGCCCATCCCGGGGGTTCGCTCCGTTGCGCTCGGCATTTGGGTCGGGGTTGGCTCACGTTTCGAGCGTGAGTCCGAGGCGGGTGTCTCGCACTTCATCGAGCATTTGCTGTTCAAAGGCACGCCGAGTCACTCCGCCCGGGAGATTGCTGAGCTCTTCGACGGCCTTGGCGGCGAAATCAACGCCGCGACCGGCCGCGATCACACGGTGTTTTACACGCGGGTGCTCGACCAGCATCTCGCCGCCGCCGTCCCCGTGCTCACCGACATGCTTCAGCGCCCCGGTTTCTTCGAGCTGGACCAGGAACGCGAGGTCGTGCTCGAGGAAATCGCGATGTACGACGACGACCCGCAGGACAAAGTCCATGACTTGATGGGGGCGGCGATCTTTCCGGGGCAAGCCCTTGGCCGCCCCGTCATCGGCACCCGCGATGTGATCGGAAGCGTCGACGTCGAGGGGCTGCGCGCCTACTTCCGCTCGCATTACACGGCCGGCAACATGGTGCTCTCAGCCGCCGGCAACGTCACGCATGAGGCGGTTGTCGCTATTGGCGAGGAGCTTTTGGCCGACGTCCCCGGCGCGGACGAGGAGTCAACCTTTGACGCGGCCACGGCGGGATCGCCCACGCTCGTGATCCACGAGAAGGAGACCGAGCAATATCACCTTTCCTTTGGTGGACCCGGGATCTCCCGAAACGATCCCCGTCGCTACGTCCAGTCAGTGCTCGACACCGTGCTTGGCGGTTCGATGAGCAGTCGCCTCTTCCAAGAGATTCGTGAACGCCGTGGATTGGCCTATGCCGTGGGGTCCTACTCTGTCGGCTACGCCGAAACGGGTCAGGTCGGCATCTTTCTCGGCACTCGTGAGGAGAACCTGTCGACCGCGTGTGAGGTCATCGCCACCGAGCTTCGTCGACTTGCCGACGAGCCGCTCCCCTCAGATGAGCTCACCCGGGCGAAAGAACACCTCAAGGGCCGTCTCGTGCTTTCCCTGGAGAGCCCAGCGATGCGCATGAACCGCATCGGCCGCAGCCTCGTTACCGGCACCGAGCTTCTCACCGTCGACGAGATCATCGACCGCATCGACGCGGTCAGCGTCAGCGATGTGCAGGAGTTGGCCGACGAGTTCTGGCAGCCACAACACCTGTCTCTCGCCGCGATCGGCACCGACGCCGATCCGGTGCGACAGGCCGCCGCCGCTTTTTCTCACGCATTGGTCTAACGGCCAGTCGTCGACGACACGACCAAGTCGTCGTCGACTGAGCCCAACTCCGGTGCAGGAACGCGACTGGCGTTCACGAGCCGAGCCAGGGCCTCCACCGCCGGCGCCCAGAACTGGCTCCCGATACAGGCATGGCACTCGGCCAGCGCGTCGGCCGTCGACTTCGGCGTCGAGTATGAACGCGGGCTGGTCATCGCGTCCCAGGCATCAGCCAGTGCGAGGATGCGGGCACCATCCGACACATCGTCGCCGGCGAGCCCGTCGGGGTAGCCCCTGCCGTCGAGTCGTTCATGGTGACCGCGTACCCACTCCACTTGTTTCTCTGAGAGGGCACCGGAAACCATCTGGGCTCCCAACGCCGGATGCTGGCGCATCTGGGCGAACTCTTCATCAGTGAGTGCGCCGGTCTTGAACAGAACGACGTCCGGGACGCCGATCTTGCCGACATCGTGTACCAGCGCAGCCTCGTACAGCTCCGACGCCGCGCGCTCGGACCAGCCCAGCTCGATCGCGAGTGACTGGGAAAGCTCACCGACGCGCTCCGAGTGACGTCGCGTGTTCGGATCCTTGGCGTCGACAGCCCGCGCCAACGCCCGCACCGTGTTCACGGCCATCAGGCGCTCAAGTCGCTCGGCACGCTCTGCGGCGGAGAGCTCCTCCACAATATGCGGGGAGTAGCGGGTCGTCAGGTTTCGGCCATGGCCCTTGGCCCAGTACAGGGAGCCATCCGCGAGTCGGAAGAGTTCTGCTGCAGTGTCGGCCGCAGAGGTGTCACACACGCCGGACGAAATCGTCACCGTCCGAACCGGACCGATGGTTGCCCGTTCAATCCCGTGCCGCAAGCGTTCGATGGCCACATAGGCGTCGTCGGCGTTGGTGCCCGGCATCAGCCACGCAAACTCCTCGCCGCCCACTCGGGCCACGACATCTCCTGGTCGGGCGCCGACCGCCAGCTCCTGCGCCACGGCACGAAGGACCTGGTCGCCAACCTGATGCCCGAAGGTGTCGTTGATTTCTTTGAAGTGGTCGAGGTCCAACACTGCCAACGACACGATGCGTCCGGCCGCCTCCGCCTCCGCCAGCTCAGCCCGAAGGCGTGAGTGAAACAATGCGTGCCCGGGAAGGCCGGTTAGCTGATCGGTCTCCGCCTGCCGCTTGAGCGTCTGTGCCGACTCCTCCAACGCATCCACCAGACGCACACGGGACCGGCCAAGCCGCCACCAAACGGCACCGGCGATTGCGGTCATCACACCCAGGAGGCTGGTCAAAACCACATTCCACCGCCGTGTCAATCGCGTCGCACGCGCGGCCGCCGTATCGAGCTGCCCCTGTTCGTACAGGATCCACTGTTCCGCGATGCCGATCAGCTCTTCTGATCGGCCGCTCAAAAGATCAACGAAGCGCCGTGCCTTCGGGTCGAAACGGCCGATGCCTTCGGTTGGCACGCTCAACGCCGCCGCCGCGACCTCCTGAGCCAGAACCAATGCCTGGTCGGCCAATTTCCTCGCCTCGGGGTCGTCCGGCGGGTTCTTCTTGATGATCTCGTTGAGCGCGGCAGGAGCCGCGGCGGCGAAGATCCGGCTTGAGGACGGGACGACGAGGAGTCTTTCGCCTTCGGCCGTGCCCTTCCAGAAGCGAATGTGCTCCTTGCTCAGTCGGTTGTTCATCAAGTTGAGTTGCGACAAGGTCTCTTGATCGCGCCGCTGTCCGTCGCGGAGCCCCTCCGTGGTGCGTGCCACCAGCCAGGTACAGACCACGGCCACAACGCCGAAGAGAATCAGAATGGCCATCTGGGCGATCTGAAGCCGGCGATAGCGACGGGCGGCGCCACGCCAGGCGGGCGCATCGACATCCAGAATGGCATCCGGGGTGGGAAACTGGCTCACCCAGGAAACATCGGCATAAATACGCCTAACCTGATGCGGAGACTCCGCCACCCGTGGCGTTCGTTACGCTTTCCTCATGATTCGTGTGCTCGTTGCCGGTGCCGGTGGGAAGATGGGCCAATCCGTCGTTGCCGCCGTGGAGTCGGCCAGCGGAATGGAGGTGGTTGCGCGAGCAGACCCGGCGCTTCCCATCACCGAGGGTGTGTTCGCCGACGTCACCTCGGCGGTACGCGCCACACACCCGGACGTTGCCGTCGACTTCACTCAGCCAGGAGTGGGTTTTGCCAACGCATCGGCGCTCCTGGAGGCGGGCGTTCACACCGTTGTCGGAACGACCGGGTTTGACGAGCCCCAGTTAGCGGCGCTCCGCGCTGCCGCCACAGCGGGGCCCGCGAACTGCCTGATCGCGCCAAACTTTGCGATCGGCGCGCTTCTCATGATGCGTTTCGCCGCCGAGGCATCACGCCATATGACGAAGGCTGAGATCATCGAGCTTCACCATGATCAGAAGCGTGACGCCCCCAGTGGCACCGCGCAGCGTACGGCCGACGCCATGCAGGGAGACGTTCCGATTCACTCCGTACGGCTCCCCGGGCTGGTGGCCCACCAGGAGGTCATCTTCGGCGGGCTCGGAGAGACGCTCACAATCCGTCATGATTCGCTCTCCCGGGAGAGCTTCATGCCCGGTGTGGTCCTCGCCGTGCGGGAGATCGCGACTCGTTCGGGCCTGACAATGGGGCTCGAATCCATCCTGTTCGGCGCCACGAATCCCTCCTGACACCGTCCCAACCACGTGAGGAAACTGAGATGAGCAACGATTTCCGCCAGGTCGCCTGCGATGCGGTCGAAGAAAAGGAGCGCCGTGGTGGCGGGGCGTCATCCCGCGACATCGCCGGTGCTCTGGGTGCGGAGAACCTCACCTGCCGTGTCTGGCGGTTTGGGCCGGGGCAGTCCATGGCCTACCACCGTCACAAGGAACAGGAGGAGATCTATCACCTCATGTCCGGTGGACCTCAGGAGCTTCACGTCGGCGACCGCACCATCACGGTGCAGCCAGGAGACTGGATCCGCGTTCCCAAGGACACACCGCGGCGCATCATGAACTCCAGCGAGGATCGGGAGGCCGTGTGGATCGCGATCGGGGCGCCGGCAGGTGAGGGCATCATGGACGGTATTCGCATCGACCCGGACACCGGCCAGGAGATCCCCCGAACCTAGCGACGATGGAGGTCTCACGCGACGCTGTCGTCCATCTCACCGCTGACGCCGACCTGGTCAGCGGTGAGCATCGTGGCGCGGCGACCGTGTGGCCATATACCCAGGCGTGGCGGCACCTGTGGCGCTCCACCGACCCGTCACGCCTCGACCCGATCAACCTGCTGGCCATTCGGGTCACACCGGAGGAACTCATGGGAACGCTCGAGCGAATGGGGTGGGGTCGACCGAGTGATGGCAACCCGCACCGCACCTGGGTGATGGGGCGCTTCCGTTACATGGTCGATCACATCGCACGAGGAACGCGGGCCGATCGCGTACACGTGCGTCTCTTTCGGCTGGGGCCACACACCCTCGTTGGCGCGCACCACGAGGTCCACAACGAGCGCGGCTCGCACGAGGTCACCTCGTGGGACCGGGCGCGACAGGAGCTCGTTGACACACTCGAACGAAGTGGCTTTGCCGAGATCGCTCCCACCGCCGTCATCACCCCGCCGGACCTGCGCGGAGCGCCCGGTGATGGACGGGTGCATCGCGTCGTTCGGGGGTGACGTGTGAGGCCAGGGCTATAATCGCCGCGATGTCCAACCTGGGTTCCATTCTCACCGCAATGATCACCCCGTTCGATGCGAATGACCGCATCGACGAGGACGCGACGGTGGCAGTGATGCATCGGCTCGTGGAGTCGGGCTCCGACGGAATTGTGCTGTCGGGCACAACGGGCGAGGCATCGACACTGACCGACGACGAGAAGCTCCAGCTCTTTGCCCTCGGAATGCGTGAACTGGGTGGGCGGGCAACGATCGTCGCCGGCACCGGCTCCAACGACACGGCACACTCCGTTCATCTCACGCGTCAAGCAGCCGAGCTGGGCGTTGACGCTGTTCTGGCCGTCACGCCTTACTACAACCGTCCGCCGCGAGCCGGGATCGTCGGTCATTTTCGCGCGATTGCCGAGGTGGGCCTTCCCGTTGTCGTTTACAACATCCCCGCGCGATGCGTGACCAACCTGCCGCCTGACCTGCTCCGCGAGCTGTCAGAGATTGACAACATCATCGGCGTGAAGGAAGCAAACCCGGATCAGGTCGACGGAACCCTCGCCATCGATGACTTCCTGGTGTACGCCGGAAACGACGACCTGCTCCTTCCCATCGTCAGCGGCGGCGGTGACGGGGTCATCTCCGTTGCCTCCCACCTTGTCGGCGACCAGATGCAGGCCATCTGCGCGGCCGCTCGCGCGGGCGACCACACTGAGGCGACTCGCCTCGACCGTGCTCTGCACGGCCTCTACCAAGGACTCTTTGTGACCACAAGCCCCATCCTGATCAAAGCCGCGATGGAAATGGCCGGTGCCATCCCATCGGCTCGTGTGCGGCTCCCCCTGGTCGAGGCGACGCCCGTCGAGCGCGACATCCTCAAGACCGTGCTCAGCATTCCGTTGGCGACGTGAGCTCCGCAGACACGCTGCGCGCAACGCCTGTCGGTGGCACGGGCGAAATCGGCAAGAACATGTACCTCATCGAGCATGCCGGTCGCATGGTCGTGATCGACTGCGGGGTCAAGTTCCCCACGCCCGATCAGCTCGGCGTCGACCTCGTCATTCCCGACTTTGACGTGCTCGACGGTCGTGTCGACACCATCGACGCGCTCATCCTCACCCACGGCCACGAAGATCACATCGGGGCGGTACCGTATTTCATCAAGAACGTCGGCCGGGTACCGGTGCTGGGCACACGCTTCACCTTAGGGCTTGTCAAGAGCAAGCTCGACGAGCATCGTCTGAAGGACGTCGAGCTCATCGAGATTACTGCGGGTGAGCGTCGCCAGGTGGGCCCGTTCGAGGCCGAGTTCATCCGTGTCACCCACAGCATCCCGGACTGCGTGGCCGTCGCTTTGCGGTCCGCCGCCGGGACTGTGCTTCACACCGGCGACTTCAAGTTCGATCACGCACCCATCGACAATCAACCCACCGATGTGGCGGCCCTGTCGCGCCTGGGTGATGAAGGCGTGCTGCTTCTCCTGGCCGATTCCACCAACGCCGAGGTGCCCGGTTCGATTCTGCCGGAGCGGGGAGTGGGCATCGAGCTGCGACGTCAGTTTGCGTCGGCGCCGGGCCGGGTGATCGTTACGTGCTTCTCGTCGCACATCCATCGCGTGCAGCAGGTGCTGGACGCGGCACGTCACGATGGGCGGGTGGTGGCCCTCGTTGGGCGATCACTTCTGCGGAACACCAACCTCGCGATCAACATGGGGTATCTCCGCATCCCCAGCGAGGTTCTCATCAACGTCAAGGCCATCGACGAGTACCCGGATGACGAGGTCGTGGTCGTCACCACCGGCAGCCAGGGCGAGCCACTGTCCGGGCTTCGTCGCATGGCCTACGGGGACCATCAGAACGTCACAATCAAGCCGCGTGACACCGTCGTGTTCAGCTCACGCATCGTCCCGGGTAACGAGTTGGCCGTGAACGAGACAATCAACAAACTCATGCGTGCCGGCGCCGGAGTTGTGAGCCCCGACGCCGCACCCGTCCACGTGTCGGGTCACGCCGCCGCCGATGAGCTTCGCCTGATGTTGCGCCTCACGCGCCCCACCTACTTCGCACCCATCCACGGTGAGCTGCGCCATCAGAAGGCGCACGCCAACATCGGACGGACCGTCGGAGTTGCCGCGGAGAACACGTTCCTGCTCGACAACGGCGACGTGCTCGAAGTGACCCAGAAGGGCGCCACGATCGTCGAGTCGCTCGAGATCGGCCTCGTCTACGTCGACGGCCTTGGCATCGGCGATGTCGCCGATGGCATCCTGCGCGACCGTCGCCACCTCTCCGAGGATGGCATCGTGATCGTCGTCGCGACCGTATCGAGTCGCGACGGCCTCCCAGTCGGCGAGGTCGATGTCATCACCCGAGGCCTCGGCGCGTCCGATGAGGACCTCCTCGCCGCCACGCGCGGTGAGGTCGAACGCACCCTGAACGTGTCGGTCACCGAAATCGACATGCTTCACCGCCTCATCCACGACGCCGTTGCGTCGTTGATGTGGAAACGCGCCAAGCAACGCCCCCTCGTGCTGCCGGTGATCGTCGAGGTCTAGGCCGGGTCGGAGGCACGATGAGGAGATCCCCACGGACGAAGGTGCAGTCGCCTGACCTGCACGTTGCGGACAACCACGATCTCATCCGTGTGCAGGGTGCTCGGGTCAACAATCTCAAGGACGTCAGCGTCGAGATCCCGAAGCGCCGGCTGACCGTGTTTACCGGCGTCTCCGGTTCGGGCAAGAGTTCTCTGGTGTTCGGCACGATCGCCGCAGAGTCACAGCGGATGATCAATGAGACCTACAGCGCCTTCGTCCAGGGCTTCATGCCGACGCTGGCCCGGCCGGACGTCGACGTACTCGATGGGCTGACGACCGCGATCATCGTCGACCAGGAGCGGATGGGCGCCAACGCGCGCTCCACCGTCGGCACCGCCACCGACGCTAACGCGATGCTGCGCATCCTCTTCAGTCGGCTCGGTCAACCGCACATCGGCTCACCCAACGCCTACTCGTTCAACGTCCCGTCGGTGCGCGCCAGCGGTGCGATCACCATCGAGCGTGGCGCCAAGACAAAGATCGAGAAGGCCACTTTCAACCGTCTCGGCGGGATGTGTCCGCGCTGCGAGGGCATGGGCGCCGTCAGCGACATCGACCTGACCGCGCTGTACGACGACACCCAGTCGCTCAACGAGGGTGCTCTCACGATCCCGGGATTCAGCATGGATGGCTGGTACGGCCGCATCTTCCGTGGCTGCGGGTACTTCGATCCGGACAAGCCGATCCGCAAGTACAACAAAAAAGAGCTGCACGACCTGCTCCAGCGAGAGGCGACGAAGATCACGATCGACGGGATCAACCTCACGTACCTGGGACTGATCCCGCAGATCCACAAGTCGTTCCTGTCGAAAGACCTCGACGCACTCCAGCCGCACATCCGCGCCTTCGTCGAGCGGGCGGCGACGTTTACGACCTGTCCCGAGTGCGACGGCACCCGACTCAGCCCCGAGGCCCGGTCGTCCACGATCATGGGGAAGAACATCGCCGACGTCTGCGCGATACAGATCAGCGACCTGGCCGACTGGATCCGGGGTCTCGACGCGCCCACCGTCGCTCCGCTGCTCGCCGGCCTTCAGCACCTCCTCGACGCATTCGCTCGGATCGGGCTTTGGTACCTCTCACTCGACCGGCCGTCGGGCACGCTGTCGGGTGGAGAGGCACAGCGCGTGAAGATGATCCGCCACCTCGGCTCGTCGCTCACCGACGTCACCTACGTCTTCGATGAGCCCACGATCGGTCTTCACCCGCATGACATTCAGCGGATGAACGACCTGTTGCGGCAGCTCCGCGACAAAGGCAACACCGTGCTGGTTGTGGAGCACAAGCCGGAGGCGATTGCCATCGCCGACCACGTGGTCGACCTCGGCCCGGGAGCCGGAACGGCCGGCGGCACCATCTGCTTCGAGGGCACCGTGCAGGGCCTGCGGGAGAGCGACACCACGACCGGCCGCCATTTCGACGACCGAGCGACCATCAAAGAGTCCGTGCGCTCATTGACCGGGTCACTGGAGATCCGCGGCGCGTCGACGCACAACCTCCAGAACGTGGACGTCGACATCCCACTCGGGGTGCTCTGCGTTGTCACGGGCGTCGCCGGCTCCGGCAAGAGCTCGCTGATCCACGGTTCGGTCGCCGGAGGTGAGGGAGTGGTCGTCATCGACCAGGGCGCAATCCGCGGTTCACGACGCAGCAACCCGGCCACGTACACCGGGCTGCTCGACCCCATCCGCAAGGCGTTTGCGAAGGCCAACGGTGTGAAGCCGGCACTCTTTAGCTCCAACTCCGAAGGAGCCTGCCCCACCTGTAACGGCGCCGGCGTCATCTACACCGACCTCGGCGTCATGGCCACCGTCGAGTCCCCCTGTGAGGAGTGCGCGGGGAAGCGATTCCAGGCATCGGTTCTGGAGTACACGCTCGGCGGCCGAAACATCGCCGACGTGCTCGCGATGTCGGTCACCGACGCCGAGGTGTTCTTCGGCGACGACGCCGCACATACACCGGCCGCCCACACGGTTCTCGGTCGGCTCACCGACGTTGGGCTCGGCTATCTCAGCCTCGGCCAGCCGCTCACCACGCTGTCGGGAGGCGAACGCCAGCGACTCAAATTGGCCACCCAGATGGCTGGGAAGGGTGACGTCTACGTCCTTGACGAACCAACGACCGGCCTTCACCTCGCCGACGTGGAGCACCTGCTCGGGCTGCTCGATCGTCTCGTCGAGTCCGGCAAGTCGGTCATCGTCATCGAACACCACCAGGCGGTCATGGCGCACGCCGACTGGATCGTCGACCTCGGTCCCGGCGCCGGCCACGACGGTGGCCGGATCGTCTTCGCGGGCACACCCGCCGACCTCGTCGCCGATCGCTCCACCCTCACCGGCCAACACCTCGCAGCCTACGTCGGCGCCTGAACGACGCCTGTCACGAGAAAATTGCGGGGGCGCCAGTCAGTCCGTCATTTGCGGTTTTCGCGCCGCACAACGATCCGCAGGCCCGACCAGGTCGCGTCGATGGCGCAGACCTTGTTGTCGACGAGGCCACGAGCGAGGGCCAGGTCGCGGATCACATCTTCGGTCATGTCGGTGGGCACACCACTGGTGCGCTTGGGCCACGCGATCCACAAGCCCCCGGCATCGTGCATCCCCCCATGGAGCCGGTCGAAGGCACGCTCAAACTCTGCGCGGCGGGTGTGAAACGCCACGATGACATCGGCGTTTCGTCCGAGACGTCGTGAGATCGTGACGTCGTCGGGGAGGGGGACCAGGAGCTCATCGAAACCGTGTGGTGCATCAAGAAGAGTCAGCCGGGAGCCGTCTTTGACCCCGAGCTTCTTCGGCAAGGGTGTGCCGGAGTATCCCGCTGCGGTGCTCATCGCGACCGCCGTAACAGGCGGCAGTGGGGGCGACGAACCCGCGCACGGGTTGCCGTCGCCCCCGGTGCCGAGGGTTTAGCCGGTCTGCCCAATGCGGTACTTGTCGAAACGGGCGTTGATCGCTGCCCAGTCGAGGTTCGCGATGAACGCATCGATGTACTTTGGCCGCGCCGTTGAGAAGTCGCGGATGTAGCTGTGCTCGTAGACGTCGAGGGCGATAATCGGCGTGGCATTCCACACGGGGAATGTGTGCTGCGCGTCACCGATGTAGACGTCGAGGCGCTCCCAATCCCAGTCGTAGGCAACCCAGGCCCATCCGCGACCCGCCATACCGCCGGCCTTGAGCTCAGCGAGCATCGCGTCGAGCGAGCCGAAGTCGCGCGTGATCATCGCGCCGAAGGCATCGCTTGGCGCCCCGCCACCGGGGCCGAGGTTGTCGAAGTACAGCTCGTGGTTTTTGATCCCGCCGATGGCGAACGTGAGGTTCTCGCGCAGCGCGCGGTAGTCGGAGTAAATCTGGTTGGCCGCACCCTGATCGGCCGCCTGAAGCTTCTCGGAGATTTCGTTGTACTTGTTGCAGTAGGCCTCGTACAGCGCCCAGTGGGCCTCCACCGACTCCGGTGAGATGCCGTCGAGCTGCAGAATTTTGTCGGGCTTGGCCATCGCCGTGACTTTGTGGAGGTTCGCCACGATCACTCCTTGTCGTTGTTCTGTGAACTGGTGAAAACCCTACTCCGGCGCGGTCGGGGGAGCCCCGGGGGCAGGGAGTGGGGGAGGAACGGAGGGGTCAACCGCCAATCACAACAGCAGTATCACTGCCCCGCCTTTCGACGGAGACGACCACCCCATGGCAACAACCGCAATTCGCAGACGACGCAGCAGCTCGGCCAAGAAGAAGACCGCTCCGGGAACGATGCAGGCCCGTGAGATCGCTGGGTTGGCGCTCGTCGCCCTCGGCGCGTTCTTGGCCATCACGCTCTTCGTCGGTATCTCCGTGGGTCCTGTGGGTTCGGGGCTCGAAACCCTGGTGCGTCTCATTGTCGGCCGCGGCGTCGTTCTCGTCCCGCTCGTCGTCGTGGCCCTGGGTATGGGCCTGATCTTCGATCACGAGCTTCTGCGACGAAACCCATTTCGTCTCGGGCTGGGGCTCCTCGTTGCCGGGGCGCTTCTTGCGCTGGCCGGAGGAAGCTTCGGCCTCGGTGGCCGCACTCGTGAGGCGTTCTTTACGTCTGAGGTGATGCAGGGCCGGGGCGGCCTGGTCGGTGAGCTTGAGTACTTCGTCACTTCCCACACCGTCGGCTCGGTGGGCACTGCCATCCTGGTGCTTCTGGGTGTCATCGCCGGGGCAATCTTGGTGACCGGCGCATCCCTGTCCGTGCTGCTTCGCCGCTCAGGAAACGGGGCGGCCTTTGCGGGCCGCGCAATGGGCCGCAGCGCGAAGTTCGTCACTCTCGGTGCTGTGCGCGGCACCCAGCGCATCGGCGAAACGGTGCGTACCCGGCTCGACGCCCGCGAGCAGGAGATGCTCTTGGCGCCGACACCCCCGAATGACGGAAGCCTGCTGGACGGCGCCGACCACTTCCCTGACCTGTTTGCCGGGGCGGGAACACTGCCGCGCTCACCCGCGTTGGGTCGCGACGAGGACGAATCCGGAAGTGGCGCGCTGACGTCGACGTATCCCCCCCCGACACCGGATGAGCCCAGCGACTCTGGGGCCGACGATGACACGGGCGAGGTGCCCGCCGCCGCGCTCGAAACGCTCATCCCTCCGCAGAATCCCCGCAGGGCCGGGTACCGCCGGCCCGCAATCAACATTCTCAAGCGCTCCACCGGACCGTCGACACAACCGGCGTCGGTTATCAGCGACACCAGCAAACGCTTGGTCGAGACGCTTGGGCACTTCGGCATTCAGGCCGAGGTCACCGAGGCAGTGAGCGGGCCACGCGTCACCCGCTACGAACTTCAGCTTGCTCCGGGGACCAAGGTCAGTCGTGTGACGGCATTGCGCGACGACCTTGCCTACGCCTTGGCGGCTCGTGAGGAGATCCGCATCATCGCGCCCATCCCCGGTAAACAAGCGGTTGGTGTGGAGGTCGCGAACCCGAACGCAACGCTCGTCACCCTGGGTGACATCTTTCGTGACTTCCCCGATGAGGCCGGGCCGCTCATGTCGTGGCTGGGCATCGACATCGGCGGAAGCGCGGTCTATCTCGACCTGGCCCGCATGCCGCACATCCTCATTGCCGGGTCGACCGGAACCGGAAAGAGCGTGTGCCTCAACGCGATCCTTGCGTCGATCCTGCTGCGCGCCACTCCGGATGATCTCCGGATGATTCTGATCGACCCGAAGAAGGTCGAGCTCAACCACTACGAGGGCATCCCTCACCTGCTCACGCCCGTCGTGACGAACATGAAGAACGCCTCCGCGGTACTACACAACGTCGTGCGCGAGATGGAGAGCCGTTACGAGCTCATGGGGCAGGACCGCGCCCGCAACCTGCGGGATTGGAACGCCACCCGTGAAGCCCGTGGCGACAAGAAGATCCCCACGATCCTCGTCCTTATCGACGAGCTGGCCGACCTCATGATGGTTGCCCCTGCCGAGGTGGAGGACTCCATCATCCGTTTGGCCCAAAAGAGCCGCGCTGTGGGTATCCACTTGGTGCTCGCCACCCAGCGCCCGTCGGTGGACGTCATCACCGGCATGATCAAGGCCAACGTGCCGTCGCGTATCGCGTTCGCGGTGTCGTCGCAGATCGACTCGCGAGTGATCCTCGACGCCACCGGTGCGGAGAGCCTGCTCGGTCAGGGCGACATGCTGTTTCGTCCGATCGGAACCTCGCGTCTGCAGCGGCTTCAGGGCGCCTACGTGACCGAGGACGAGATCCTCGCCGTCACTGATCACTGGCGCCGCCAGGGTCGTCCTGAGCTTCGTGAGGACCTTCTGGAGCGCCCTGAGGTGCCGGAGGAGGACCCGCTCGACCCCGACGCCGATGACTTGATCGTCAAGGCGGTGGAGACGGTGGTGTCGCAGGGGACGGCCTCCGTGTCACTTCTTCAGCGGCGCCTCGGCGTGGGTTACGCCCGCGCGGGACGCCTTGTCGACATGATGGAGCGCATGGGCGTGATCTCGGGTCACGAAGGGTCGAAGCCGCGAAACGTGCTAATCGGCGAAGCCGATCTCGATCGCGTCTTGCGTCGGACCTCCACCGACGATGCGGAACCCGACGACGACACCGTGATCTAGCGTCCTGGTAGTGTGAATCTTCGCCCGCAAATGGACGACTTTCACACATGTTTGACATCGGAAATACTCTTCGCGAGGCCCGCCTCCGGCGGGGCCTTGATATCGCCGACTGCGAGTCGGCGACGAAGATCCGTGCCAAGTATCTGCGTGCCCTCGAAGAGGAACAGTTCGAGATCTTGCCCGGGGGCACGTACGTCAAGAGTTTCTTGCGGACCTACGCCGAGCATCTCGACCTCGACGGGCGGCTCGTGGTGGAGGAGTACGAGTCACGTTTCGACCGTCGTCGCGACACCGGTCCTGACAGCGAAGTTGCCCGACGGCGCCGCGCGCGGGGGCGCAGCCGTGAGGGACGCCTGCTCGTTTTGACATCGTCGCTGGTGATGTTGGCCGCCGTTGGTGTGTGGGCCGGCTTTGGTGGAGACAACGCGCCGCCACCAGCGCCCGAGTTCACCACCATCCTGCAGTCATCAGGCACTACACCCACCTATGTGGAAGTCCGGGAGAGAGGCCCCGACGGTCGTCCGCTCGTCACCCCGGCACCGATCGCGCCGGGTCGGTCACAGACGGTGGTGTCCCGCACGTCGATCTGGGTTCACCTCGGTGAAGGTCCGGGCGTGCGCCTTTCCGTCGACGGACGCAACGTGATCCCCCCGAAGGGCGCCCGCGACTTTCTGGTGAGTGCCGGCGGGCGTGTGCAAGCCTCGACACCGGCTCGCTGAGGACCGCGAATGCGTGCGGCGGTACTGGTTACCGGGGATGAGGTGCTGGGGGGCCGTGTCCCAGAACGAAACGCCGCTTTCCTCGCCCGGTCGCTCGCCGAATGGGGCATTCCCGTGGTGCGGACAGTGGTCGTCGGTGACGCCCTCGTCGATGTAGAGGCGGCCGTGGCTGCCCTCGTTGCGCTCGATGTCGAGCTGGTCTGTACCACCGGTGGTTTAGGCCCGACATTCGATGACCTGACGATGCAGGCGGTCGCTCACGCCACGGGTCGCGAGCTTGCCCTCAACGCCGACGCACTCACGATGGTCCGCAACCGGAGCCGCAACATTCCCCGACGCTACGGGGTTGATGACGAGGCGCTCGAGGCCATGCGTCGCAAACAGGCGACCCTCCCGGTGGGAGCGACCGTGCTTCCCCCGTCCGGAACGGCTCCCGGCGCCCTTCTTGAACATGACAACACGATGATCGTCGTGTTACCCGGTCCTCCGTGGGAGCTGCAGCAAATGTGGACGGCGGCAGTTGCGTCCGGCCCGCTCGCCGACCAGCTCGCACGTGGCGCGGGGGAACTCTCACAGACATTTCGTATCTGGGCGCTCTTGGAAGCCGAGCTCGTGGTGGCACTCGACGTCCTGCCCACCGATGAGTTGGCGCAGATCGGCACGTATACACGCGATGGCGAGCTGGAAGTCGTGGCTCCGGCGGCGCTTGCCCCACGAGTCGAGGAGATCATTCGCGCGGCTTTTGGTGACGCGGTTTACGCCGACGATGGGCAGACCGTCGATCTGGCAATCGCCGACCTCCTCCGCCGCCGCGGGGAAACCCTCGCCGTTGCCGAGTCCTGCACCGGCGGCGGGGTTGGGGCGCGCCTCACGGCGATGAGCGGCGCCTCAGACTGGTTCCTTGGTGGAGTCATCGCCTACGCAAACGACATCAAAGAACGCCTCCTTGGCGTGCCCACCGACGTCCTTGCCCGTGACGGTGCCGTTTCGCGTGCCAGCGCCGAGGCCATGGCCGGTGGGGTTCGCGAAGTCACCGGCGCGACGTGGGGAGTGGCAATCACTGGCGTGGCCGGGCCAGGAGGGGGCACACCGGACAAGCCTGTGGGTTTGGTGTGGATCGCCATTGCCGGTCCTGACGGCGTCGAAGCTATTGAAGGGCGCTTTCGGGGTGATCGTGGAAGCGTGCGGCGTCGGGCCGAGACCTCGGCGCTCCACCACTTGCGTGTTGCGCTGACGTCGCCCTGACCGAGCGACACTTGGCACAGTTTCTGCGGAGAATTGTTACCGGCTGCGCAGAACGTGTAACAGATTGAGGCGTACGCTCATCTCGTGAGCACGATCGCCATCGCCCAACGTCTGTTCGTCGCACTCGACCTCCCTGATGAGGTCCGCTGCCAACTTTCGCGAATGGGCGAGAACCTGGCACTGGAGTACGACGGTCGAGCGGTTCCGGCCGAGAACCTCCACATCACGATCGCCTTTCTCGGGGCGATCCCCGAGGAGGAGGTCGACCCGGTTCGCGAACGGGTCCTCGGGGCACTCGTCTCACCGGTCGTCACCACCCACCTCACACGCATCGTGGCACGTCCGCGGCCTGGTTCCGCACGGCTGTTGGCGATGGAGCTGGCCGACAGCGATGGCACGATCGCGCGCCTTGCTCAGCAGGTTCACCAGGCCACCGACATCGTCGCCTCCAGCCGTCCGGCGCGTGGAGAGACATTCTGGCCACACATCACCCTCGTACGACTGCGTCATCCGACACGTGTGAGAAGGTTCCCGCCCATTGGGAGCGAACATGTGTTCGACATCTCCCGCGCCTCGCTCTATGATTCGCAGATCTCCCCGGGACGTCCGCCGAGGTATGAGGCGCTTGACTCGGCAACACTCGGGACGCTCGCGTGAAAGGAACACCTCAGATGGATAAGAACCAAGCACTCGACTCCGCACTCGCTCAAATCGAGAAGGCCTATGGCAAGGGCGCGATCATGCGTCTGGGGGATTCCGACCATGTCGACGCCCCGGCAATTCCCACGGGTTCCCTGGCACTCGACATCGCGCTGGGTATTGGTGGGCTCCCGCGCGGACGTGTTGTCGAGATCTACGGTCCGGAGAGCTCCGGTAAGACGACGATGGTCTATCACCTCATTGCTGAGGCCCAGAAGAAAGGTGGCCTTGCCGCCTTCATCGACGCCGAGCACGCCATGGACCCGGCATATGCCGCCCGCATCGGCGTCAACGTCGACGAGCTACTGGTCTCGCAACCCGACAACGGAGAGCAGGCGCTGGAGATTGCCGACCTGCTCATCCGATCTGGCTCGCTGGACGTTGTCGCCATCGACTCCGTCGCCGCGCTGACACCGAAAGCGGAGATCGAAGGGGAAATGGGCGACACCCACGTCGGTCTGCAAGCACGACTCATGTCGCAGGCGTTGCGGAAGCTCACCGGTAACTTGAACCGCGCCGGCACCATCTGCATCTTCACCAACCAGTTGCGCGAGAAGATCGGTGTGATGTTCGGCTCGCCCGAGACCACCCCGGGTGGTCGTGCCCTCAAGTTCTACGCGTCGATCCGTCTCGACATCCGCCGCATTGAGACCTTGAAAGAGGGCGCGGAGGCCGTTGGTAACCGCACCCGCGTGAAGGTCGTCAAGAACAAGATGGCGCCACCGTTTCGCCAGGCCGAGTTCGACATCGTCTACGGCGAAGGCATTTCACACGAAGGCAACCTCATCGACTTGGGCCTCGAAGCGGGTCTGGTCACCAAGAGTGGTGCGTACTTCTCCTACGGTGAGGAGCGCTTGGGCCAGGGTCGCAACGCCGCGCGTGCGTTCTTGAAAGAACACACCGACATCGCCGACGAGCTGGAAGGTCGTATCCGTCAACACCACGGCGTCGGTGTGCCGACGCTGTCGGTGGTGGAAGACACCGGCGAGGTCGACGGCGAGGGAGAGACGGTCAGCGAAGTCCTCGCGTCATGAGCGACGTCGACAAGCGGTTTGCCACGTGGTTGCTCGCATAAAGCGACATGAAGACGATCTCTGTTCGCAACGTCCCCGAAGAGGTCTACGCCCGTCTCGATGAGCTCGCCAAACGGTCGGGGATGTCGATGAATGCCGTCGTGCTTCACGAGTTGACAAACAGTTCGCGGCGGGCGATGAACGGAGCCCTGTTGGATGGGCACCCGATCTGCAACTCTCGACGGAGTCGATTCTTGATGCCCTCGCCGAAGGGCGGGCTGAGCGGTCGTCGTGATGGATGCCTCGGCCGCCGTGGCCGCATTACGCGGGCCTGGCCCTGCCCGCGAGGCGCTTCGCGATGACACGGTGGTCGTGCCTCACCTGATCGATGTCGAGGTTCTCAACGCGCTGCGCCGAGCGGTACGTATCGGCGAGGTCTCACCTGGAGATGGAACGGCGGCGGCGGCGTTTGGGCGGCGCTGGGCCTTGTGCGAGTCTCGAGCGTTGGGCTGGTTCAACGCATCTGGCCGCTGCGGGACAATGTGTCTGCGTACGACGCAACCTACGTCGCCCTGGCGGAAACGCTGCAATGCCCGCTAGTGAGCGCAGATGCAGGATCGCCGGGGCTCCGGGTATCGAGTGCCAGTGGTCGTCGTTCCCCGCTAAGGCCATCAACGCGGCTGGCAAACGCGGATTGGGGCGCTAGGAGCGATCACCGCTCGGTCGAGAAGTAAGCCACACGAGCATCAAAAGCCCTCCGGCCAGCATGACCGCCCCGGCAGTAGAGATGGCATCGCCGAGCTGCTGAAGAAACGGCCCGAGGGAGTCGGTGGCAAGCGCTGGATCAGCCGAACCTCCAGCCGACTCCGCGACAACATCGGCTTGTTCGGATCCGGTTGCCGAGAAGAGTGGTCCGAGCACCATCAGGGCAAGACCGAGGAAGATGACAATGATGGTGGCGATGAGGCCGCGGCGGCGCTCGGCGCCGTCGGTCGGAGAGAGCGTCGCTGGGAGGCCCGAGAAGTCGTGCTCGGTTGCCACGGCTATTCGGCCCTCTCAAGGTCGGCGACGACGGCGGCGAGGAAACGCGCGGCTTCACCGCCTGCGACGGCGCGATGATCGACGGTGAGTGAAAGGGGCAGCACACGATGCACGACAGGCTGACCGTCGACGGCCACGACGTGCGGCTTTGCACGTCCGGCGCCGAGAATCGCGACCTGCGGCGGCACCACGACGAGCACCGCGTAGCGGCCACCGAGGGAACCGAAGTTCGACAGGGTGATGGTGGCTCCGCGCAGGTCATCCATATCGATCGAGCGGTCACGCACGGCAGCGATCAACTCATCCAGACGTGAGCGGACACTGGCAGGGTCCTTCTGTTCGGCGTTGCGGAGCACCGGCACAAAGAGGCCATCCGGCGTGTCAACCGCAATTCCGAGGTCAACCTGCTGATGAACCCGGCGGCCAGCCGCGCCGGTCTCGAGCCAGGCGTTGAGTGCCGGCTCGGCGTGGCATCCGGCAACGATCGCCCGGACAAGACGTGCGGTTGCGTCGGTCCCTTGCGCCCACGCGTCGACGTCGACGTCGTCGGTGAGGCTCGCCGAGACGACCTCGGCGCCGGACCGTGCCATCGCCTCGGCCATTGCCCGTCGCGGGCCGCGAAGGGGCTCATAGTCGACATCGCCACCCGGTGCCCGCGCCGCACGCTCCACGTCGGCTGCGGTCGCCAGCCCGCCGGGGCCACTCGGTGTGACCTCCGAGAGGTTCACTCCCAAGCGTTTGGCCAGGGCACGCACTGCGGGTGACGCTTGAACGGCCATGCCCCCGGAGGGAACTGCGGCGCGGGGAGGGGGGGTGACGGCAACGGTTGGCACGGCGGTTGGGGCAGGCATACCGGGGGCTTCACCGACGATGCCCATGAACTCGCGAGCTTCTCCTTCGTCGAAGTCGACGAGGGCCGTCCCCACCTCGACCAACTCACCGGCCGCGCCGTGGAGAGCAGAGATACGCCCCGACCATGGCGCCGGGATTTCCACCACGGCTTTGTCGGTCTCCACAGAAACGAGTGGCTGGTCAGCCACCACGGTGTCGCCCACGCTGACGTGCCAGCGAAGGATCTCGGCCTCGTGAAGGCCCTCACCGAGATCCGGCAGGATGAACGTCCTCACGCGTACTCCAACACGCGGTGAGCGGCACTCACCACGCGGCGACGGTCTGGCATGTACTTCCCCTCAAGTCGGGCCAACGGAAAGATGGTGTCGTAGCCGGTTTCACGCGTGACCGGGGCCAGAAGCGACGAGAGGCCCTCCTCAGCCAAACGCGCGGCGATCTCGGCTCCAAAGCCGCACTGGCGTGCCGCCTCGTGCACGATCACGCAGCGCCCGGTGGTGGCCACCGAGTTCAGGATCGGCTCCATATCGAGCGGGCTGATGGAGGCAACGTCGATGACGGCGGCGCTGATGCCCTCACCAGCCAGATCATCGGCCGCCCCTTTCACTTCGCCCACCATTGCCCCCCACGTGACGAACGTGAGGTCGGTCCCCTCGCGGTCAACGAATGACATACCAATGGGAAGAGCCTCGCCGTTGTCTGGGACGTCGTCGCGCATGGCGCGGTAAAGACGGCTCGGCTCCAGGTAGATCACCGGGTCGGGATCGCGGATTGCTGCGAGCAGCAGCCCATAGGCACGCGACGGCGATGACGGTACGACAACCTTCAACCCGGGAATCGCGGCAAACAGCGCTTCGGGGCTGTCGCTGTGGTGCTCCGGCGGCTTGATCCCCCCACCGCAGGGGGCGCGCACGACCATGGGGCAGGTGAGACGCCCTCTGGTGCGGTTTCGCAGGCGCGATGCGTGGTTGAAGATCTGCTCGTACGCGGGGTAGAGGAACCCGGAGAACTGAATCTCGATCACGGGACGAAAACCTTCGGCCGCGAGGCCGATTCCGACCCCGCCGAGCATCGTCTCGGCCAGCGGAGTGTCCATGATGCGATCGGGACCGAACCGCTCCAGAAGGCCGTCGGTTGCCCGGAAAACACCGCCACTGACGGCAACGTCTTCCCCCAAGACGATCACGCGTGAGTCCGCCGCCATTTCGTGGGCAAAGGCCATGGTGATGGCCTGAACGAACGTCACCTCGCTCATGCGTTGTCCCGCTGTTGTGCCAGGCGTCGTTGAGCCTCGACCTCGGGAGGGAGCTCGGCGTAGAGGTAGTCGAACATGGCTTCTACCGGTGGACCGGTGGTGGCGAGGTAGTCCTCGGCGGCGCGGTCGATTTCTGCGGCCGACTCGGCGAGGAGGCCTTCTTCATCCTCCTTGGCCCAGACGCCGGCGGCGACCAGGTACGACCGGATGCGTCCGATTGGCTCAAGCTCCCATTGGCGACTGACCTCGGCGTCGTCACGGTAGCGACGGGCATCGTCAACGGTGGTGTGATCGCCCAGGCGATAGGTGACCGCCTCGATCAGCGTGGGACCGTCCCCGGACTTCGCCCGCTCGAGCGCCCGGCGCATCACCTCGTAGACCGCAACGACATCGTTGCCATCGACCTGTTCGCCGGGCATCCCGGCCCCGATTCCCTTGTGGGCCAGGGTAGGGGCGGCGCTTTGGATCGCACGTGGCGCGGAGATGGCATAGCCGTTGTTGACGATCACCGTGACAAGGGGGAGTGCCATGGACCCCGCGACGTTGATGGCCTCGTAGAACGCGCCTTTGGAGCTGGCACCGTCGCCGATGGCGCATACCGCCGCGCGAGCCTCGCCTCGTAGTTTCATGGCCAGCGCAACCCCAGCCGCCTGCGGCGGGTGTTCGCCCACCGTGATGGAGTTGGGGAAATCGCGGCGTGGCACCGCGTAGTCGTGCCCGCGTTCGTCGCCCACCCAGAAAAGAAACAGCTCCTGCGGCGTGACGCCACGCAGAAGCTGCGCCGCCTGCTCACGGTAGCTCGGCACCAGCACGTCATCCGGGCTCATCGCGCCGGCAATTCCCACCCCCACAGCCTCCTGCCCCAGAAACGAGGCATAGGTACCGAGACGTCCCGTGCGATGAAGGGCGACCGCACGAGCATCGAAGGTACGGGCACGCACCATCGCGCGGTACAGGGCAACCACGGCGTGGGGGTCGCGTGCGAATTCGGGGATGTCGCCCACGACGCTGCCGTCGGGGGCGATGACCCGCGTGTAGGGAATAGTGATGCCGGTGGTCGTGGTCATCGGTTCAAACGCGCACGGTACACGCTCCCGCGGCCGACAGCCTGACCCCTCGGGCATCGCACCAACGGTTTTCGGCTGGCACACTTAGCGTTGTGCGCTACCACCTCACCACCTTCGGCTGCCAGATGAACGAGCACGATTCGGAGCGCATGCGCGGCATGCTCGAATCGATTGGCTACGCCACCGCCGACGAGCGCGACGACGCCGACCTCATCGTCTTCAACACCTGCACCATCCGTGCCAGCGCCGACGACCGGTTCTTCGGCAATCTCGGTGAGGCCAAACGCATCAAAGGTGAACGCCCAGACGTCATCGTCGCCGTCGGTGGCTGCTGGGCGCAAAGCCAGAAGGACACGGTGTTCACTCAGTTTCCCTTTGTGGACATTGCCTTTGGGCCCGGTGAGGTGGCACGACTCGGCGAGTTGGTGGCCCGCGAACGGCTGAGCGCGGTGGGGGCTTTCAGCTTTGACGGGGCGTTCAGCGCCAGCCTGCCCAGCCGCCGCGAGCGCCCGTACCAGGCCTGGGTGCAGATCTCAGTGGGCTGCAACTCGGTGTGCTCGTATTGCATCGTTCCGACCGTCCGGGGCCGTGAACGCAGCCGCACCGTGCCCGACCTCACGCGAGAGATCACCGAACTGGCGGCCGACGGTGTGCGCGAGGTAACGCTCCTGGGACAAAACGTCAACAGCTACGGCCGCGATCTGCGCGATGCGGAACGAACGGATTTCGCTCAGCTGCTCCGCGTTGTGGGCGAAATCGACGGGATCGATCGGCTGCGCTACACCAGCCCTCACCCCAAGGACATGAAACGTGAAGTGATCGCAGCGATGGCCGATGTCCCCGCCGTCTGCGAGCACCTTCATCTGCCCGCCCAGTCGGGGTCAACACCGATTCTCAAGGCGATGCGGCGCACCTACGATCGTGGCCGCTACATGGATCTTGTGGGGCGCTTACGTGAGGCGATACCCAACCTTTCGCTCACGACCGACATCATCGTCGGCTTTCCCGGCGAAACCGAAGCCCATTTCGCGGAGACCCTGTCGCTCGTGGAGGAATGCCAGTTCGACGGCGCGTACACCTTCGTCTACTCCCCACGGCCCGGCACCGAGGCGGCCGAGCGCATGAGCGACGACGTCACCGCCGAGGAGAAGCGCGAACGCATGGGGCGCCTAGTGGAGCTGGTGCAAGCCACGGCGAAGCAGCGCGCCCAACGATTCGTGGGGGAGGAACACGAGGTCCTTGTCGAGGGCCCCTCACGCACCGACCCCTCTCGCCTCCGCGGGCGCCTGCGCCAGAACATCGCGGTCAACTTCACGGGCTGCCCCGCACCCGGCGAGCTGGTGATGGTGACAATCGAGGGAGCCACCTCCACCACGCTCACGGGTCGGGAGGTTCGGGCTGCCGTCGCCGGCTAGCCGGCCGCGCGTCCTCGCCATCTTCGGCCCCACAGCGGCCGGCAAGAGCGCCCTGGCGCATGCGGCGGCCCAACGCCTCGACGGTGAGATCGTCGTGGCGGATCCCTTTCAGCGCTATCGCGGTCTGGAGGTCGCAGCAGACAGCCCGACGCACGCGGAACGGGAGCAGGTGCCGTACCACCTCGTCGGAGACCTCGAGCTTTCCGCCGACAGCTCGGCGGGTGAGTACGCCCCGCGGGCTCATGCCGCGATCGACGACATCCTTCAGCGTGGACGCGTGCCCATCGTGACCGGGGGAACAGGGCTCTATCTCCGAGCGGCACTGGCCGATCTCGACTTCCCATCGGAACCCGACCCGCAGGTACGGGCGTCGGTCGAAGCGTTCGTGACGGCCGATGTCGGCGCCGCCCTTGACGAACTTCGCCAGCGCGCCCCCAAGGTGGCTGACCGGATCGATGTACGTAACCCGCGGCGCGTCAGCCGGGCGCTGATGCTGGCCCGCACCGGTCAAACCGCACCGCCGTCGGACGGGCTGTGGACCGCCCAGACACGCCATCCCACGCTGATCGTCGGTGTTTCACGTCCACGCGACGTGTTGGACCGTCTCATCGCCGCACGCGTGGAGCGAGAGCGAGGAGACGGTCTCATCGCCGAGCTCGAACAGGCGATGGACAGCCCGGGATTCTCTCGTGGTGCGGCACAGATCATCGGGGTCAAGGAGGTCCGGGCGCTCCAGAGCGGCGATATTGCGGCGTCGGAGGTGTCGACCCTGCTCGCCGCCCGCACGCGCAAGCTCGCCCGCGCCCAGTTGACGTGGATGCGAAAGACCCCGCATGTCCACGAGATCGATCTCGGTGAGGCCCCGGCGGTCGACGGTCTCGCGGCACTCCAGGCCCTGTGGGAAGCCCCGGAGCCGGGTCGAAGCCGGAGTGATTGGGGTACGCTGACGTGATGCGCTTTGAGAAGTGGCAAGGCATCGGAAACCATTACCTGATCATGCGTCGGGATGGGTGGCCCCTCCCGCTGACCGCGGAGCGCGCCGCGCTCATCTGCGACACGCACTTCGGTGTGGGCGGTAACGGCATTCTCGAGATCGACACCGACACTGGCGTGCCGCGAATGACCGTCTGGAACCCCGACGGCAGCCAATCGGAGAATTGCGGTAACGGCATTCGCATGGTGGCGCGCCACCTTGCCGCCCACGGCGACCTGCCCGGCGATGGTGTTGTGCTCACCGGCGGCGGGCCCGTCACCGTCCGTGTGGGGGAGGGTAACCAGGTCGAGGTGGACATGGGCAGGGCCGTCTTCCCGGATGGCGAGAAGCGCGAACCGCTTGCGGTCAATGGCAGCGAGGTCCAGTTTGCGGCCGTCACCACCGGCAACCCGCATGCAGTGATCGAGCATCCCGACCCGGATCGGGTCGTGCAAACCCTCGGTCCGCTCATCGAAGTGAACGCCCGGTTTCCCAACCGCACCAATGTCGAGTTCATCCGCAGCGACGGCCCGGGCGAGCTGACGATGCGTGTGTGGGAGCGCGGTGTGGGGGAGACGATGGCCTGTGGCACCGGCGCCTGCGCCGCGGCGGTGGCCGCGGTGCGCCTGTCGGGCATGACCAGCCCGGTCACCGTGCACCTTGCCGGAGGAGACCTGGACATTGCTGTTGACGACGACCTGGAGGTCACCATGACCGGACCCGCCGAGCTCATCTATTCCGGGGAACTGTCCCCGGAGCTGATCGGGCGACTGGAGGCGCTCTGAGCACGTCTGCCGGCTCGGCCCGGCTCCAGAAACTCCCGCCGTACCTGTTCGCCCAGCTCGAGAAGAAAATCGCTGACAAACGCGCCGCCGGGGTGGACGTGATCTCCCTCGGCATCGGTGACCCCGACACGGCGACGCCCGGCCACATCGTGGAGTCGCTCCGTCGGAATGTCGAGGACCCCGGCACGCACCAGTACCCGTCCAACCGAGGCCGTCCGTCGTTTCGCGACGCCATCGCCGGGTTCTACGCCAACCGCTTTGGCGTTGATCTCGACCCCGAAACGCAGATCATCCCGGCGCTTGGTGCGAAGGAAGCCGTCGCCAACCTCAACCTTGCGCTGCTCGACCCGGGCGATGTGGTGTTGGCCAGTGACCCCGGCTATCCGGTCTACACCAACGGCCCGATCATCGCGGGCGCCGAGCCGGTGTCATTGCCGCTGGTGCCCGAGCTGGGCTTTCAGCCCGACCTGAACGCCATTCCGGCCGATATCGCGAAACGTGCGCGGCTCATGTTCGTGAACTACCCCAACAACCCCACCGGCGCGGTGATCGAAGACGACTTCTTCGCCCGGCTCGTGGCGTTCGCGACGGCCAACGACATCATCGTGGTGCACGACAACGCCTACTCGGAGATCTGTTTCGACGGATACCGCGCCCCATCGTTTCTCGAAACCCCCGGCGCCGTCGACGTCGGCATCGAGGTGTTTTCGCTCTCGAAGACCTACAACATGACCGGTTGGCGGTCGGGAGCGGTGGTGGGCAACGCCGATGTCGTGGGCGCCTACTGGCAGCTCAAGACCAACATCGACAGCGGCATGTTCGAGGCGGTGCAGGAGGCCAGCGTGACGGCGCTGGGTAAGGACCAGGATTCGGTGGAGGAGATGTGCGAGATCTACCGCCGTCGCCGGGACACGCTGGTCAGTGCGCTCCGCGCGATTGGCGTGGAAGTCAACTCACCGAAGGGCACGATCTACCTGTGGGCGCGGGTTCCCGAAGGCACCACCTCGGCGGCGTTTGCTGAGCGGGTGCTGGAAGAGGCGGCCGTAGTGATCTCACCCGGCTCGGCCTACGGCCCAAGTGGCGAGGGCTTCGTACGCATGAGCCTCACCGTGCCGGACGACCGACTGAACGAGGCGGCGGAACGCATCGCAAAGCTCGTCGGCTGACGCGGTGAATGAGTCGCTCCCGGTGCGTCGTCTCCGGCCGGATGCAACGCTCCCGAGCCGGGCTCACCCAACCGACGCCGGCCTCGATCTCACCGCGGTTGAGTCGTGCACGATCGGCCCGGGGGAGCGCCAGGCCGTTCCCACCGGCCTCGCGGTCGCCATCCCACCGGGCTGGGCGGGTTTCGTGATGCCCCGCTCGGGCCTGGCACGTCGCCACGGGGTGACCGTTGCCAACGCTCCGGGCCTCATCGACTCCGGCTACCGTGGCGAGCTGATCGTTCTGCTCATCAACCACGGGAGCGAAGCTCATTCCGTCGCACCGGGCGACCGCATCGCCCAGCTCGTTCTCAGCCCGGTCTCGACGGCAGTGGTGGTTGAGGCGGATGAGCTTCCCGACTCCGACGGCCGCGGCGCCGGTGGCTTCGGTTCCACCGGGTCGTAGACCGCGACGCCTAGAGGCGAAGGTCGAGAATCCGAGCGAGAGCGTCATCGACGGCCTCAAGCTCAGCCGAGTCCAGCCGACCGACTGACCGACCCAATCGCTGCGGATCAACGACCGTGGTCTGTTCGACGAGCACACGAGTCGATCGGCCGTCGAGTTCAATCATTGGACGAAATGTGGCCGGGAGGGCGCGTGTCGATGTCGGCGCGATGAGGGTTGTGCTGAGGCCGAGGAACTCATCAGCTTGAACGACAATCGCGTACCGGGCCCCCGCTTGTTCGTTTCCTCTCGCGCTCCGCGGAGCGCGCAGGTGATAGATCTCGCCGCGAACCACGTCAATCGGGAAGAGGCGGGGAAAGCTCTGCCAACTGTTCGCGTATGAACTGCATCTCGGCGACATCGCCTTCATCCGCAGCGAGTCGTTGAACCTCGTCACGTATTGCGGCCCGACTCAACCGACGTTCGGCTGCTTCGTGGAGAGCTTTGCGTACGGCGTCGGAGTCCGTCATCGCATCGGACCGGATGACCCTCAAGGCGTCAAGCGCTGTGTCGTCGAGTCGCACGTGAATTGAGCGAGCCATACCTCTTACCGTAGCACGATATGTACTACACGCTCGTGTCAGTGGGTCGTCGTGCACTCCGGGTGATCTTGGCTGTGGCGTCGCCCAGAGAATGGGAGCAGACGCAGTTGACTATCCGGGCCACGGGCGTCGCCAACCACGACGCGGCGCAGACGTCACTTTGTGTCGGCGAATCTGGGCGACTTCCATCGTCCTCCATGATCCACACGCTGGCGTCGTCGTGGGTGTAGACGATGTCCGCTCGTCCACATTCGACGGGAGCGACGAGCAGGAGGAGCAGGTTGCGCGGGCGAAGTCGAGGCCATTCCCGCACCACGGTAGAGAACTTTCGGCTTCGCGCCAATGGCCGTTTGGGCAGACGCGGCTAACCCGTAGGGGCTACCGTCGCGGCTGGCGGGCGCGGGCGATTGCGACGGCGTGCGCGGCGTGCTCGAGGGGGTCGAGGAGGGGCGTGAGGTCCGGGGCGGTTCCGACCATGTGCTCGAAGCCCCAGCGGATGATGTGATCCGCCAGCCACGGGTTCTTCGGCAGGAGTGGCCCGTGGAGGTACGTACCGATCATCCGTCCCTGGCGAGCCCCTTCGCCGTAGTCCTGGCCGTTGTTGCCATGCCCGGTGACAACACGCCCCAGCGGCTGGGCCCCGGCGCCCAGGTGAGTGCGCCCGGCGTGATTCTCAAAACCCACCACCGTTTGTTGCTGGCCGTCGATCTCGACCGTGATGACGATGTCACCGATCAGTCGTGTGGACCCAGCGACGGTGTCCACGTCGATCAGAGACAGCCCCGGCAGCCGGGTGCCATCGACGCCGGTGTAGCCGTGACCAGCGAGTTGGTAGCCGCCGCACACCGCGAGCAGCACCGCCCCGTCGGCCGTGACCCCGTTGAGGGCATCGCCCTTGGTGCGGTGGAGATCCTCGGCAACGAGAACCTGATCGCGGTCCTGGCCACCACCGAGGTAGTAGACGCCGCAATCGGTGGGGAGCGAGTCGCCACGCTCGCACTCGACGACCTCGAGATCATGCCCCCGCCACTGCAGTCGTTGACGGAGCACCGCGATGTTGCCGCGGTCGGCGTAGATGTTGAGCTCCCGCGGGTAGAGGTGACACAGACGGAGCGTGCTCATGTGGGTACTCCGCAGCGGTACACCTGGCGTTCGGAATCGGCCGAGAGGGGAGACCCGTCGAAGTCGCCGTACACCGCCTGAACCTCCATGCCGGCGCGGGCGATGTGATCCCACATCTCGCTCGGCGTGAACAGGTGCACGTGGTGTTCGCGTACGTGCGTGGTCGTGCCACGCTCGGGGTGGGACTCGTCGATGAGGGTTGTGAAGGTCACGTTGCCGCTTGTGCGGTCCACCGCGTCGAAGCGGGAGCGATGGCGCAACGTCTCCCCGGTTGGCGCGTCGTACCGGGCGCCGGGGAACTCCTGGCCGGCAATCTCACGCATCACGTCGAGATCGGGCAGGACAACGTCAAAAGCGAATACGCCGGCGGGTGCCAGGTGATGGCGGAGGCGGGCAAACACCTGATCCACGTCAGCGGGTGCGGTAAAGGCTTGCAGCGTGTTCATCGGAATCAGGATGAGCGGGAATATCCGGTCGAGTTTGAGGTGTCTCATGTCGGCACAATGAGTTGCGATCAGCGCTCCCCGATGGGGTGCCTCAGCGATTGCGCGATCGATCTGCGCCAACATCTCGGGCTCGACGTCCACCGCGACAACGGAGTGTCCGCGGTCGGCAAGCGCACAGCTCACGCGTCCCGCGGCAGCGCCCAAATCGAGCACCGGGGAGCCAACCTCATCCGCCAAGTCACACCAGAAGGCGAGGTCATCGGTGTAATGCGCATGCTCGATGGCAAAGCGCGCAGCGGGGGTTCCCTCAACCATCGTGCCAGAACGCCCGGGCCGCCTTTTGACTGACCAGGCCGCGACGCAGCTCCAGCATGGCCGTGTAGGTGGGAAGCACATAGAGCGGCCGACCGGTTTCGGCGGTGGCGTCGATGGCCTGATCCAGCGCAGCGTCGAGTCGTGGGGTCACAAAAAGCCGCTCCGGGTCGAGCCCGCCGTAGTGCAATCGCAGGGCCATGTCGTGTGCGCGATCGCCAGTGACCGTTGCGCGACGAATGCGGGGAAGGAGCACCTCAACGTCCATATCCCAAATCCAGGAAACATCCCGACCGTCGGCGGTGCGGTCGTTGAGCGCGAACACGACATCGAGCGGCTCCTCGTCGAGCAGCAGCGTGCGAATGGTCTCGTTGGCCCCCGCGGGGTTCTTGACGAGCAGCAAAACGACCTCGCGACCCCGCACCATCACCCGTTCCGACCGGCCAAACGCCGCCTGTGTGCGTGCCAGAGCCTCGCTGATGCGGTCTGGGGCAATCGAGAGCGCATGGGCTGCTGCGGTGGCTGCGGTGGCGTTGTAGACGTTGTGGAGGCCCGGGAGCGTCAGGCGCGCCGAAACGGGCCCGTCCGGGGTGCTGATCGTCACGGTTGCGCCACTCAAGCCGTGCAGCGTCACGGCTGTGGCCGTCACGTTGGGCGTCGGACGGCGGGATCCGCAGCTTTCGCAGCGCCAATGCCCAAGATGGCCGAGGTACACGACGTCGTAGGTGAGCGGCGACCCGCACGATCGGCAGTGTTTGGAGTCGGCCGCGTGCGGCAGCTCCGACAGGGCCGGGGTGGGGTCGGACAGTCCGAAGTAACTGACATTGGGTGCGGCGTCGCCCAGCGCAGCGACGGCCGGGTCGTCGGCGTTCAGAACCACATGCGTGGTGGGGGGGAGGTTGGAGAGCATCGTCCGCCAGCGGCTTGCGAGTTCCTCAAGCTCTCCGTAACGGTCGAGCTGATCACGAAACAGGTTCATCAACACGACGACGCGCGGTTGGAGCTGGGCGGCCACTTCCACCAAAGCCGCCTCGTCAACCTCGAACACCCCAAGCGCAGGAGGGTTGTCCCGGGGCATCCCCAGAAGCGCGGTTGCGACACCCGACACCAGGTTCGCGCCACTTTGGTTGGTGACAAGGCGGCGACCGTCGGCCCGGACGCAGTCGGTCACCAAACGCGTCGTGGTGGTCTTGCCGTTCGTTGCCGAGAGAACCAACGATCCCTCGGGCAAGCTCCGCGCAAGGTCGTGAATGGCGTTGGGCTGCAGACGAATCAGCAGCTTTCCGGGCAGGCTGGTGCCCCCGCCACGTCCAAGGCGCCGCGACAGGTGGCCGGTGGCACGCGCAATGGTCTGGGGAACAGAGGCCACGACCCGGGATCGTATCGAGGCACGGGGTCGCGGGCCGAATGGGGGCGTCAGTCGGCCGTCCCCACGATGACGTCGGCACGCGACACACGGAACATGCCGTGGTCGACCACGCCGACGACACCCGCCACCCGCTCCACAACTGCGTCCCAGTCGGATCCCGCGGGAATGTGCACGTCGATCAGCGCCAAACCGTCGTCACTACGGCGGTTGCGCTGCGCGGGGGCCAGATCGCGCAGCTCGTGTTGAACCCGAGTTGTGGCGAACGGAATGACGGCCAGAGGAAGCACGCCCCACTCGTCGAGGCTCTCGACGAGCTTCGGCGGGTCGACGAGGATGACGAACCGGGCCGCGGCCGACGCGACGATTCGCTCGCGCACCATCGCACCACCAGCCCCCTTGATGACGCGACCGTGGGGGTCAACCGCATCGGCCCCATCGAAGGCCAGGTCGAGCGGGCGGCGCAAGCGGGCAATCGTGATGCCCTGCTCACGTGCGAGCGCAGTGCTGGCACGGGACGTCGCAACCGCCGTACACCGAAGTCCGGCCTGCACGCGCGCGCCCAACGCCACAATGCCGGCGGCCGCGGCACGGCCAGTCCCCAGGCCAACCCACATCCCGTCTTCCACCAAGGCGGCGGCAGCGGCCCCGGCCGCACGCCATGCGCGTATGCGTGTCTCGTCGTTCACCTGCACCACAGGCTATGCGAGAATCGCGACAGCATGAGTTCCCCCGAGCCAATCACGGTGGTCGACACCCTCCTCGGTGGGTGGGACGGGGTCATGGCCGCGTACCTCGTCACCGGGGATCAGCCGGCGCTGGTCGATCCCGGCGCGCAGACGTCGGTGGACACCGTTCGCACCGCCCTCGCGACGCGCGGTCTGGGGGCGGCAGATCTGGCCTGGATCGTGCTGACCCATATTCACCTCGACCACTGCGGGGGGACGGGGGATCTTGCGCTGGCGTTTCCTCACGCGCGTGTTGTGGTGCATCCGCGTGGAGCGCGGCACCTCGTTGAACCGCAACGGCTGATCGAGGGCTCCTGGGCGGTCTTTGGTGACCGCGCCGAGCTGCACGGTGGCCTCACCCCAACGGACGCCGACCGCATCGTGCCGGCCGACGACGGGATGCGCATCCCGATCGGGCCGGGTCGCGACCTGACTGTCGCGCATGCCCCCGGACACGCACATCACCACATGGTGCTCATCGACGAGGCAACCGGTTCCGTTATGGCCGGCGACGCCCTGGGTGTCAAGTTTCCCGGAAGCGAGCTCTACCCGGCCGTGCCGCCGCCCCAGTTCGATCTGGACGCCACAATCGCCACACTCGATCACCTGGAGACGATTCGCCCCACAACGCTCCTTCTGGGGCACTTCGGGGCGGTGGATGACCCGGACACTGCCGTGGCCACGTCACGGGAGCGCCAAAGCCGCCTCGCGCACGCAGCCCTGCGGGGGTGGGCTCAGGGGGGGACCGACGGAGTGGCGGCCGCTATCGCGGAGGAGCTTCCGGTCGATGCGGTCGTGACCGATGGGGCCGGTAGAGCGCGGTGGCAACGGATGGACTGGGCCGCAAACAACGTTGGGGGCCTTGCGGGCTGGGCGGAGCGAGCAGCGCAAACGCCGCGGCGGTAGGCGGTGCCGGCGCTGTCCGGGACGCTCGTCACCTTCGCCACGGTTTGCACAGGACTCCGCGAGATGACGTGGTAGTTTTTCACGCAGGTCGACCCGTAAGGAGAACGCATGGCGCACGGTCATAACGACAACGAACACGATCTGCCGAAGTCCTGGCCGTTTACGTTCGCGGGACTGTGTCTGACCGCCGCGTTGGTGTGGTTCTGCCTGGGTTTTGCGATCAAGGACCGCAAGCTGCCGGAGGGGTTTGAGCAAGAAGGCCCCATCATCCTGAATGGTCACTTCCCGGTCTTCTGGGGTCTTCTGGCGCTCGGTGCGCTCAGCGTGATCGGCGGCATCGTGATGAACATGGTGCGCGAGAACCGCCGCAACAAGCCGTAGCCGGGCGCGTGACATCGTGAGCGCTCCGCGCTGGCGAAAAGGGCGCCTCTTGGTTGCTGCCCCGACCCTGCTCGACCCCAACTTTCACCGTACGGTGATTCTGGTCCTCGAACATTCCGTAGAGGGTGCGCTGGGTGTCGTCTTGAACCGCCCAACCGACCTGGTCAGTCGTGACACGCTTCCCGAACGCTTTGCCGCGACACTGGGCGACGATGAGGTCATTCACGAGGGCGGGCCGGTGGAGAGCGAAAACGTCATTCTGCTCGCCGACTTCACCGAGCCATTGGACGATGAGACGCTGGCGGTGGGCACCATTGGCGTGGTCGACCCCGACACCGACCCCCAGTCGCTCATGAGCCGGGTGCTCAGCGTCCGCGCCTTTGGCGGCTACGCGGGTTGGGGCGCAGGACAGCTCGATGAGGAGATCGAGGAAGAAGCCTGGATCGATGCCGTGTGCCTGTCGTCAGATGTGTTTACCTCGTCACCCGATGAACTGTGGCGGGACGTCCTCGACCGCAAAGGCGGCAACTTCCGCCTCGTGGCGCGGATGCCGCCGGATCCCAATCTGAACTGAGGCACAGCGCGGGGCGTTCCGTGCATGATGCGGTGGTGATTCCCGCAGCCGCTGATACCGATGCCCCACTCGCGATCCGACTTCGAGACGTCGCGAAACGCTACGGCGACATCCAGGCCGTCGACGGACTCGACCTCGATGTTCCCGAGGGCACCTGTGTCGGCCTTGCTCGGACCGAACGGGGCAGGCAAGAGCACGACCATGAAGCTGCTCACCGCCCAGGCGATCGCGGATCGCGGCGAGATCGACGGTGCTCGGCTACGACGCTGCCGAAGCAATCGAAGTCGGCCCGGGCGGTCGATGGGTGTCGTGCCACAGCTCGACAACCTCGACACCACGCTGACGGTGAGCAAAACCTCATGGTGTTCACCTACCTCTACCGCGTTCCCCGCGCCGGAACGGGCCGCGGCAATCGCCCGCGCCCTTGAGATCGCCAACCTCAACGACCGCACCGACGCGCAGGTCAACGAGCTCTCGGGCGGAATGCGTCGGCGCCTGCTGATCGCGCGCGCACTGGTCCATCGGCCGCGACTGGTGCTCATGGACGAACCCACGGTCGGCCTCGACCCCCAGATTCGGCAGGAGATCTGGGCGCTCATCGACAGCCCTCCGCGCCGAGGGAGTATCGATCCTGATGTCGACCCACTACATCGAGGAGGCCGAGCGCCTGGCCGACTCGGTGACGATCATGTCGCACGGCAGCCGCCGTCGCCAGTCGGGCCTCCGGCGGAGTTGGTGCGCGACCCATGCGCGGCGAGGACGTCGTTGAGGTCTACGGTCCGCCGGCCCGGCTGGCCGAGGTGAGCCGCGTCGGCTGCGGCCATGGGCTGCGCACACGACGCACCGGCACCTCGGTTGCGCTCTGCTCGGGCTGGCGCGGCCAACGGCGCACTCCCGGAGGGCGAGCGGCGCCCCGCCAACCTCGAGGATGTGTTCGTGCTTCTGACCGGCGAGGAGATCGCGTGAGCACGACCCGCCCCGCGTCCGCGGCTACGCCAACGTCTGGGGCGACTGGAGCGACCGGCGCTCACCGGGCGTGCTGGTGCGCGAGATCATCAACTTCTCGTCCTACTGGCGCTCGACCACGTTCTCGGCCACGGTCGAGCCGACGATCTACCTGCTCGCGTTCGGTTTCGGCTTTGGGTCGCTCGTGGCGACGGTTCAGGGGCTCGACTACGTGGAGTTCGTCGGAACCGGCACCGTCGCCACGGCGATCATGTTCGCCTCGGTGTTCGCGACGATGTTCGGCACCTTCGTCAAACGCGAGTTCCAGCGCACGTACGACGCGATCCTCGCCGCCCCCGTCGACCCCGAGGAGCTGGTCACGGGCGAGGTGCTGTGGGTCTCGGCCCGCGCTGGCGTCTACGGCTCGCATGCCGCTGCTGGTCGCGATGATGTTCGGTCTGGACCCGAGCTGGGGCATGCTGACCGTGCCGCTGATCGGCTTCGTGACCGGCTTCGGCTGGGCGGCGTTCGGCGTGCTCGTGTCCGCGGTGCTCAAGTCGATCGACCACTTCTCGTACGTGACGAGCACGGTCGTTACCCCGGTGTTCCTTGTGGCCGGGACCTACTTCCCGCTGGACGGCCTGCCCCAGTGGGCGCAGATCGCCGGCCAGTTCAACCCGCTGTATCACTGCGTCGAGCTGGTCCGGCACGCCTCGTTCGGCTGGCAGGGTTGGGTCGACCTGGGCCACCTCGGGGCCATCATCGGCTTCGGGCTGATGATGTGGCGCCTGGCCATCTGGCGCACCCGCGTTCGGCTCATCAGTTAGCGCCGCAAATCCCCGGGTGCCGGGCACGAACCTTCGCGTCGAAACGCGCCTGCACCGGCATCCGGAAAGGTCCGGCAGGCGGGTGCCTACCGAATCCATTCCGATGAAAGCGGCCTACTGAAGACGGGCGGCTTCGGCCATGCTGGCCAGCTTCTGCAACGACTGGTGCTCGACCTGGCGGATACGCTCGCGCGTCACATTGAACATGCGACCCAGCTCGTCCAAGGTGCGAGGCTTCTCGCCACCGAGGCCGTAGCGCAGCTCCAGCACACGGCGCTCACGGTAGGAGAGTTGGTCGAGCAGGTCACCAAGCGCTTCGTGGCGCAACGCGGTCTCGGCGGCCATCTCCGGGGCGATGGTGTTCTCATCGGCGAGGAAGCGGACGAACTCGGCTTCCTCGTCTTCACCAACTGGCTTCTCGAGCGAAACGATCGGCTGCGCGCTGCGGAGAATGTCCTCAACCTCATCCGGCGGCAGGCCGGTGGCCTCACCGAGTTCTTCAACCGTGGGCTCGCGACCAAGCTGGCCGATGAGCACGCGTTCGGCGCGGCTGATCTGGTTGAGCTTTTCCACAACGTGAACCGGGATGCGGATGGTGCGACCCTTGTCTGCCAAGGCGCGCGTCACGGCCTGACGGATCCACCATGTCGCATAGGTTGAGAATTTGAAGCCACGACGCCAGTCGAACTTCTCGACGGCGCGAACTAAGCCCAATGTGCCTTCCTGAATGAGGTCGAGGAAGGGGAGACCACGCCCGCGGTAGGCCTTCGCGATGGATACCACCAGCCGCAGGTTTGCCTCAACCATGCGCCGTTTCGCGTCCGGGTCGCCGGCTTCGATGCGCTTTGCCAGGCTCACTTCCTGGGCTGCGGTGAGCAGCGGAACCCGTCCAATGTCCTTGAGGAACAACTGGAGGGCATCGGTGGTCTGCTCAACGGCCGGGTGATGGCGGCGGTTGCGTTCTGCTTCGTCGAGTTCGGCGGTCCGAGCGCGCGCCTCGATGGCGTCGACAATGTCGACCCCAATCTCGTCGAGGTGCTGGTAGAGCTCCGCCTGCGACGACGCGTCGATGTTGAGGCTGTCGAGCGATTCACTGACTTCGTCGACACTGAGGAAGCCCAACTCTTGCCCCCGCGCAATCAGCGCCTGAAGCTCGCCTTCGTAGATCAGCTCCTGGAGTCCCGTGGCATCCATCCTTTAGTCGAGTTTCGGTCCCGCCCCGCACCCTGCTGTCGTGGGGCGCCCACCCGTCTGCCGGTCACGGTCTGAGCGGCGCCTGGCAGGCAACCGCAGGAGTGTAGACCGGATCGGCCCATTCGTGAAGCCCTTGGACGGATTTTCGCGAACGAGCGACCGTTCCCGGTTTCCGCGAGGCGCTCCCGATCACCCTTGTAACATTCAACAACTCCACGTTGGCGGGGCAAGGAGAACACCGATGGCGCAGGCACGAAATCACAGGGCGGCGGGCGGACCAGCCGGCTGGGTAGTGCTGCTCGGTTTGATGGTGCTCGCACTCGTCATCGCAGCCGCCAGTAAAGGGTGCAACGACGACACGACGACCGTCGGTGGGGGAACCCCGACGACGGGCACAACGAGTGTCACCCCGCCCGGCACCGGTAACTCCAAAGCACAGGCCGTGATCGACCAGGTGCAAAAGGAGATCACGAACAGCGGCGGTATTCAGTTCACGACGGGCCAGTCCCAGCTGACAACGGAGAGCAAGACGACGCTGGATGGCATCGCCAAGCTCTTTGCCCAGAACCCGGCGGTGAAAGCCGAGGTTCAAGGGCACACCGATTCTCAAGGCGATGACGCAAAAAACCAGACGCTCAGCGAGAGCCGGGCAAACGTCGTGAAGGACTACCTCGTCACCAAAGGCGTCAAGACGTCACAGCTCACGGCAAAAGGCTACGGCGAGACCGCCCCACTCGTCTCGCCCGAAAGCACCGACGAGGCGCGCAAGAAGAACCGTCGCGTCGCCTTCAAGCTGATTACGTAGAACCGTTCGCGGCCTCTCTGGGGCCCTCATCGACGTTGGGCCGCGCGACGTAAGGGGGTTCGGCTGCTCCCGGTGGCCGTCGCTCACATCCAGTATTTTCACTCTGTCGGAGATGCAGTTACTTCCCAGGGATTCCGTGTGGGCTTCCCCATCCTGACCCAAGGAGCGAGGACGAAATGACAACGACGACCGGTGACGCGCCTGAAGGTTTCAGTAAGGCCGCGGAGTCCTACGACGCTGCTGTGCGCCACAACATCGCGGGTTCTGAGCGGCTTGTGATGTCGCTTCCCGAGGGCGACTACGCCCGAGTGCTCGACGTCGGGTGCGGCACGGGCTTCTCGTCGTCGGCGATGATTCGTCGTTTCGACGTGTCGACGATCGTTGGGGTCGATCCCGCCGAGGGCATGTTGGACGTCTTCGCCACCAAGATCGACGAGTTCCCCGCCGTCGAGGTGCAGTTGCGTGCCGAGGACGTCATGCAGATGAGCGTGGCCGACGACGACTTCGATGCGGTGATCTGCGCGATGGCACTGCACTGGTTCCCCGACAAGCCCGGGGCCGTGGCCCGCATGGCTCGCGCGCTGCGGCCTGGAGGGGTTATGGGCATCCTTACCGCCGGCCGTGGGGGCGAGGATGCGTGGCGCGAACTGCTCGAACGTCTCGACGCGCCGACGGCCTGGACCGGCTGGTTCGCCGAGAACCAGCGCGACGTCGACGAGATCGCCGCCGACCTGCGCGCCGCTGGCCTTGATCCCATCGACGTTTGGATGGAGCGCCGCCGCCGCGCAACGCCCCCAGACGCGTTTATGGCGCGTACACGCTCCGTGGCCGCGCATCTTCTCGGCAACCCGCCCGGCGGGTTCAGTGACCTCGACCAGCGCATCGAGGCCGCGCTCCACGCCGCATCCGGGCCGGATGGATTCGTCTACGACTACTGCAAGCTGTTCGCTGTGGCGCGAAAGCCTGCGCGGTAGCGCCCGGATCGGCCCGACCCGCGAGGTCTGGGCCTGCTGCCGCGTCCCAACGCACGCAAACCGCGTTATGTCACAACATGCTGAGTGAAGCATTCACTTGTCCGACGAGGTCCGACTCATCGATCTCGACGATCCCACGACGCTCGTGCGCGAAACGCTGCGTCCCTCACAAGTTGCGACGCGCGACCGCACGATCACTCAACGCACGGCAGTTCGGCTCCACCACGAGCGACCGGCCGCAGCAGGCCTTCGCTGGGGTCCATCCTCGAGGCGTGATGGATCAACGTCACCCTCTTCGCTGAGCGGGTGATGGGAGCTGTGAGCGTGGCCAAACCGTGGCCGCTCACTCTGGATGACACACGTGTCGTAATCGCTGCGGAGCTTCTCGGGCTGCGGTGAGTCCCGTCAGCGACGAGTCGTCGTTTGATGACCTCATTGAGGCCCAAAACCTCCGGTCAGGAAGGCTCGAAAGCGGTGCGGAAGCTGAGCCTCAGGGCTACCTTCGCGCCGGCTTTGGGCGCCCATGAGACTCGGTACGTCCATCGCCGATCGGACGGGGTCTTGATGACGAAGGAGCCAAAGTTGTCGTCCGTCAACCCGACGTTCCGGCAGCGGACGATGTTGCCGGGGTGCCGCACACATACCCGCATCACGTAGGCGCCGACGCCCGACTTGCAGCGGGCACTGATTCGTACACTGTCGCCCGCGTAGATCGGTTCGCCACTGGACGCGGTGGCACCCACCGCTTCGATCGACCCTTGGATCGAACGTGACGCACACGTGCGGCTCGCCGTGGCGGATGAGGTTGCGCCGAAGGCCGCCGCGGACGCCAGGACGGGCACGCCGACGACGATGGTGGGAACGATCCACCGAGCTGTGAGAAGCCAGTGCCGTTTCATGGATTCAGGGTAGATTGACCGTCGGGAAAAGCCAATGTCCTCTGGTGCACCCTTGCGTGCGGCCCGTGAGACGCCCCGAAATACGCCGGGCCACCGCCGCGGGGGGTCGCCACCCGTTTGAGACTCCCGCCGCGTCCCAACGCGCGCAAACTGCAGTTATGTCACCTTGCTGGTCGTCGGTTCACTGAAACGACGCCACCCCCACCGGCGCAGGCCCCTGGGTCACCGTGGGCACTCCCCAGCGGCTCGGCGATGGCTCGCCCGAGATGGACGACAGGTCCCTGCTTGGGCTAGCCGTTTTGCAGTGCGGCGGCAGCTGTGGTTACCATCCGCCGGTGTCAGAGTGGACTTTCGTCTTCGGCGGCAGCCGCCGAAAGACCGGGAGCGGTCAGCGACGCAGGAACCTCTACACACCAGGAGTAGAAGCAGCGTCGAAGCGTTCTTCACCACAGGAGCGTGAGGGACTTGGGACTATTGGATTCGTTCGAGCATCGCGGATGGTGGTGGCTGCCCGACAGGCCGGCCGACAAGGTTGCCGGTGTCCTCGCCTTCTCGCAAGACCGCGTGTCTTTGGAGCTGATCGGACAACTACCCCGCGAGCAGCAGGCGCCTGATCCGGTCACGGGCGACATCACGCACGCATTCATGCCGCTTTCACGTGCTCGTATTCTCGGTGAGACCACCCGCGGAAAGCTGGTCACGCTCGAAGAATGCCACGCTACGTCACTGGCCATCGTCGGAGGGCAGCATGAGCACTTTGCGCCCGGCTTCGTCCTCGAGGGAGCGCACTTCGACGCTGACGAACTCATTGTGTTTGACGAGTTCGCGGTCCGATACAGCCAACTCGACATCTGGGTGGCGGTCAACGGGTTTGAAACTCAGTCGATTCAGACGGACGGCGAGTCACTGCAAAGAATCGACGTCTCATTCTCACCGCCACCTGAGGAACGCGTGAGTCTCGAAGGCTTCGACATCGCCGTGGGCTTCTCGGTCAACTTCCATGCAAGCGGGCCGACGCGGACGCAAGTCGAACTGACTCAGCGCGCACACTTCCGCTTCTACTTTCATCAGCGAACACCACTCACGACGGCACTCGACACGGCCCATCACCTTCGCAACTTCGTCGCCCTTGGCGTTGGCCAACCCGTTATCCCGACTGAGCTCACCGGGTACGTCCTCTCTGAGCCGGATGTGCAGGCCACCGAGGGCCCAGGTCCCGAGCCCAGAAAGCACAGCGTCCGGATCTACTATCGCCTTGCTCAATCGCCCACCGACAAGGAGCGGCATCCAGCCAAGATGCTTTTTACTCTCACGGATGCACAGAACCGGCTCCAGGGCATCCTCACCTCGTGGTTCTCCAAACGGGATGCCCTCGAACCCGTGTTCGACCTGTACTTCGGCGCGGTCTACAACCGCCGCTCGTTTATCGAACAGAGGTTTCTGAGCCTCATGCAGGCGCTCGAGACGTACCACCGCCGAACGACGACTACGACGGATCTACCGCCGGAAGAACACAGTGATCGGATCAATTCGATTCTCGCCGACACACCTCAAGAGTTTCGCCGGTGGCTGACCGCAAAGCTGACGTACAGCAACGAACTCGCGCTTCGCCAGCGACTCCGCGACGTTCTCGCCGGATGCCCGGCAGTCGTCGGCAAGCTTACGAGCAACAAACGGGCCTTCGTCAGTCGTGCCGTCGACTCTCGGAACTTCCTGACCCACTTCGACCCGCAACTCAAGGCACGCGCCACGACCGGAATCGACCTCCAGCCAATGGTCGTCACGCTCCAAGCCCTCGTTGAGTTGTGCCTGCTTCGTGAGCTTGGCTTCGACTGCGACGAGATCGACGGCTTCTTCCAGAGAGTCGGCAGATACAGGCGAGAGTGATTGCCGAATCGATGCCCGGCTATCCGAAAGCGTTACCGTCATCGTCCGATGCCTCGGAGGCAAACGTAGGTCGTACCGCCGTCGCCCAGCTGCAGCATCCGGCGCGTGCCGCATCGTCGCTGTCGCGGCTCCGTCCGAGGAGCCGACCATCATTGTTGTGCGATGCTCATTAAGGCGGCAAGATCGAGCTGACGTATCTGAACCGGTCCAGAGATGCCGATAACGCTACGACCTCAGCAGAGGCGTTCCCACCCCCATGTCTCCAGCGTCACAGACCATGGACGAAAGCCCGAGCGACGATCCGATGCAGTGGAAGATGGCGCGAGACGCCCTCAACTCACCCGAACTCGGCGTGAGTCGCTTCTGACCGTTGATCCAGCGCGGCTGGGCCTGCGAGGAACGCGGCGGTCCCCGCAATCACCGCGCCTTTCATTAACAGCTCACGCGAGCGTTTGTCGACTGTGATCTCCCCATCGCTTTGCGCTTGCTCGACCTGGATCACTTCAGAGCGTTTACCGATAGAAGCGATCAGGTCGAGTCCTCGGTTCTCGTCGCGACGCGCCACATTCTCTGATCTGCGCGTCGCTTCTGTGCAGAGCGTGCACGGTGGTTGATCGCTGAGCCCCTCGGGACCCGCCGTGTCAGAGCGATCCAGCCTGCGTCAGGCGGTGCTCACCGCTTGGAGGCGCCGGTGTTCACGCACGAACTCGTACGCGCCAAAGTAGGGGCCAAGCAGCCCGACGATCACGACGACCAAGGCCGTCGTCACGGAGACGATTCGCAGCCGCGCGGCGATGATGCACGCCGCTCCAACGACCATGTACAGAACGCCATGACCGAAGCCGAACGCGAACGTGATCGGCTGGGGCTTTCCGAGGACGAATGCGCACAGCATCAAGCCGGTGAAGAACACCGAGTGGATGATGCTCACCGCCGCGAAGTTGCGGATTGTGAGAACGCGCCGTGCCAACGCTTCCGCGCGTGATACCTCACCCGGTGTCGTCTCGTCCCCCACAGCTTTTAAGGATAGCTGCCATCAGGTCGGGCCGGTCTGGCACCAGAGGGCCGTAGTCGAGCTGTCGTGTCTAAGCGTCCACCCTGCGAACCAGGCGACGACCGAAACGGAGGCGTTCCAACGCCCTGAGAAGCGCCGTGTTCCGCGTGAAGGTTTGGCTCCACGCGGGACGACGACGCCTCTCTCAGGTCACCGTGACTAACCCGTCGGTGACGGTGTTCCGGCGCCGAGGACGCCGATACCGATCACCGACGCGGACCCGATAACACGGTTTGCGTTGCTGGCACGGGCCGTTGCGCTATTGACGATGCGGCGCGAGGCGCGGAGCCCAACGCGGATCATCACCGTGACCCTGGCGCCCGGCTGAATCACTGGTCGCGTCCAACAATGCCCTTCCGGCGGACGATTCTTGCCGAGATTGTTTGTATGAGCGGACAAAGGAGGTGTCTCTGGGCACGGCACCGGCGCCCGACAGAGAGGGGCACCGGCATTGGGGTTCCCCACCTTTTTCGGCTGTGTTCGCGCTACTTTCGTTCTCTGCACGGACATCGGAGAGGACCTAACATGCGTCTTGCTCGACCATTTCTCCTCCTTGCGGCCGTCGCCGCGATTGCGTCACCAGCGGTGGGAGCTCCCACTGACCCGCGGCCCGTCACGACGGTGCCGGCCGTCGACCTCCAGCGCTACCAGGGCACGTGGAAGGAAGTCGCCTCGATCCCGCAGCCGTTCAGCGCCGAGTGCGCGCGAAACACGATGGCCAACTACACCCTGCTTCCCGATGGCCTCATTCGGGTCCTGAACTCCTGTGACCGTGCCGACGGATCCACCAGTCGCCTGGAAGGACGCGCCCGAGTGGTCGACCCGGCCTCTCCGGCGAAGCTCCAGGTGACGTTTGCCCAGCAGGGGGGCCAGTTCTTCTTCACTCCTGGTGGTGACTACTGGATTATTGGGCTCGACCCCAACTACCGGTGGGCGGTTGTCGGTGACGGGGCGCGCAAGAACGGCTTTGTGCTGTCGCGCACGTCGACCGTCGCTCCGAGGGATATCGTCAAGATCGTCCGCGTGCTCGTCAGGAACGGCTACGACCTCAACGCATTCAAGCTCACCCCGCAGACGTCCTAACGCTCTCGATCCCGCGTGTGGGTGACTCTCACGCCGGATCATGCGTTCGCATCCCGGGCTATCCCGCGGCGGTTTTGACGCCTCCTTCCGGGGACGTCGGACACCGGGCCCGGAGTTCGGACCCTCTCAGTCGACGAGATTGGCAACGAGAACGACGATGCCAACGCTGGCCAAAAGGAGGGCGAATGCACGGCTGAGGCGTCGCGTCGCGATACGCCGGGCAGCGATGGCCCCAAGCCCGCTACCCGCTGCGGTCCCTGCGGTAAACGGAATCGCAACGGCCCAGTCGATGGTGGGGTCCCGCAGAAGATGAAACCCGAGCCCTGCGGATGCGACCAGGAAGATCACGGCGAGAGATGTACCTACAGCGCGTCGCAACTCCACGCCGAAGAGCAGGGACAACACCGGCACGATCAGAAAACCACCCCCAACCCCGAAGAAACCCGTAACCACGCCGATCGCGCTGCCGGCAGCCCCGAGCCGTCCCGGGCGCGTTAGCGGGGAGTGCGCGTCCTGCGGCGCCGTGGGGTGAGGCCGGCCGGCGCGCCGCCACATCAGGGCAGCCACTCCGAGCATCGCCACGGCGAAGAGGAGGAGCAGGGCGCGGCCAGAGACGATCGACCCCAGCCAGGTCCCGAGGGCCGCCCCCGGTAGTGCGGTCAGCGCAAGCAGCAGCGCTGTGCGCCAGGAGACCGTGCCCGCGCGGGTCTGGAGCAGGGCACCCACCACGGCAGCTGAACCAACAACAATCAGTGACGTCGTTGCGGCGTCCTGCGGCGCGAGATCAAAGACGTAGACGAGAACCGGCACCGCAAGAACCGACCCGCCGCCGCCCAGCGCACCGAGGATCAGACCGATGGCTGCCCCGAAGACGAGGGCTGTCACGACCATCTGCGGGTGCGGTTCACTGCCCGCCGGAGGCGGCGCAGTTGTTCGCACCAACCTCCAGGCCGGCGAGATCGCCGTCGGCCTGACCGAGGTTTGCCGCGATGATGTCGGTGTAGTTGGCTGGGCGGGGTGGCATCGCCCGGCGAACCTCGACGACGAACTCCTCGAGACCCAGCTCGACGAGGAACGCAACCGCCGAACGGACATCGCCCAATCGCGGCGCAATCGGCTCGGAACGGCGTCCGCCCGGGTAGTGGCATGGAAGCAAAAGCACGTCGTCACCGAGCGGAAGAATTCGCTCGTGAATCGTGTGGTAGAGCTGCTTTGTCGCGTCATCAATTCCGCTGTCATCGGCCTCGAGGTCGGGTCGTGCCACGGACTCGGCGAACAGCGAGTCCCCGGCAATCAGCGCTGTCGCTCCGACAATCAGGCCGATGTTGTCGCTGGTATGCCCCGGCAGTTCACGCACCCGAACGACGCCACCCAGAAGCTCATCGCCGTCAACGAGGGCGTGGACGTCGTCTGGGGCGACGCCGCGGGCAATGGCGCCCAAACCCACATGGCGGGTGGCACCCGTCGCCGCACAGAGGGCGTGCGCTCCGGAGAGATGGTCGGCATGAACATGAGTGTCGACGACGTCCCGGATCACCACACCGAGCCGATCTGCCACCTCGCGGTACGGCGCGATGATCACCGCGGGGTCCACGACCAGCGCCGCACCACCCACGGCAACGAGATACGACAGACATCCGCGGCTCTCACGGCGAAACTGCATCACCGTCGCTGCGTCTGTCCCGGGCACTTCTTGTGACACCAATAGCTGTGACCACGCCACCATCCCGCCCGCCACGCTCGTTACCCTGACACCAGCGTCCGCCAAGGCGCGCGCCGCCTGCAGTGAGGTTTTACCGCGATTGCAGATGAGCCGGACTTCACGTCCCGCAGCCGCCTGCGTGAGGCGGGTGGGATCTGCCGCGAGCTCCTCGGCGGGCACGTTCACCAGCGGCGCGTGTCCCGTCGTGATGTGCCACTCGGCGTACTGTTCCGGCGTGCGGACGTCCACGACCGCAATCGGCGCCTCTGACGCAATCTCCCGTTCCAGCTCCGCAGCCGTGATCTCGGCGACCCGCTCGCTCATCTCTACCCTCCGACCGAATTGCTGATGTCAACTTAGCGCGCATGAGGTCTGTCGAGGTTCGGAGGGCCGAATGAATCTGGTGGGGATGTGCCACCACATTGTCACCGCGGTTTTACGAGGAATACCCGAAGAAAACCGTGGCTTTCGAGTTGGTTAGGTCTAGCCGGCGGCGGGCGCAGCAGGTAGCGTCGCTGGACTATTCAAACCGGGCATCTCGGACCGCCCCATCAAAGGAAGTGCCACTTGACCTCTCGCCGTCAGTTGGCATGTCGCAGCCGCGGCCGCCTCACACGAGGTTTCGCGGTTGCGTTCACGCTGAGCACAATCGTCGCTGGATTTGTCGCCCAGACCGCATTCGCCGGTGGGGACGAGTCATCACACCCAAAGACCGCCGTCACCCTGACGAAAGCTGCGGACAAGTCCGAATACCACCCCGGCGAGACCATTCGCTACACACTGACGGTAACGAACACTGGGGCTGTCGGAATTCCCCTGGCATCGGTCCAGGTTACCGACGCGACCGTTAGCGATCTCGCGCCGACCCAACCAACGCCGGCTGAGCTTGCGCCAGGTACGTCGCACACATGGACGGCATCGCGACTCCTTGCCGCGAGCGATTGCGGCACAGTGACCAATACGGCTTCTGTGCAGGTCATTTCGAACCCGATGACCGGCTCGTATGGTGGCTCTCCGGCGGAGGCAACCCACGCCGCGATCGTTACCTGCGCAACCAGTCTTGGCATCACCAAAGTTGCGGATAAAGCCACCTACGCACCGGGCGAGACGATTCGTTACACGGTCACTGTCAAAAACACCGGCCAGACGGCCCTTCCGGCCGCAAACATCAGCGTGAGCGACCCGTCATTGCCCACGCTGGCCCTCTCCTCTCCCCCCGTAAATCACCTGGCGCCCGGCGCTGAGCTGGTCTTCACGGGAAGTCGCGCCGTCTCGGCCACCGACTGTGGCCCGATCAGGAACACCGCCACGGTGCGATTTGCCCCGTCGAAGCCGGCGCGTGAAAAGCACCCGAAGTCCGACACGGGGACGAAACCGTACGCCCGCCACACGCGGGCCTCCGAACGCGCAACAAGCAATGCGCTACGCGCAAACGGAAAGCCGACGAACGGGAAGAAGGCCGAGAAGGATCATCCGAAGAAGGGCACGCCGAAGCACCCGAAGGACACGCCAAAGCACCCGAAGGAACCGAAGCCTCCGAAGCACGTGCCAAAACCACCGCCAATCGAGGCTTCGGCGAGCGTCACGGTGACTGTTGTCTGCGCCATCAACATCTCGTTGGCAAAGACGACCGACAAGGCGACCTACATGCCCGGGGAGACAGTGACGTACACCGTCACGGTCACCAACACGGGTACGCGACCGGTTCCGACGGCTCAGATCGTTCTTGCTGACCCGACGCTGCCCACGCTCACCGCAATCGCGCCGATTCCGGGTGAACTCGCACCGGGAGCCAGCATCACCTTCACCGGTACGCGTGCGCTGACCGCGCTCGATTGCGGAATGGTGACGAACGTCGCCACCGTGTCCCTCCCCGGTGACACCAACCCGGCCGACAACACCGCAACCGTCACAGTGCCCGTCGCTGGCGAGGTGTGTAAGCCGGTAACGATCATCGGGGCTCCCGCCCCACCCACGACGACAATCACTGTCGCGAAGGATGGTCCCGCGTCGGCGAAGTCACGTCGCGAGATGGTGCCGTACCGAATCTCGGTGACCAACTCGGGTACCTACGTCGCGTCCGCCGTCGTCGTGCGCGATCGCATCCCGTCCGGCCTTGCCGCAGCGCGCATCCCGAAGGGTGCGACCATAAAGAACGGCGTTGTCACCTGGGCCGTCGGTGACCTGGCCCCCGGCCAAACCGTCACCATCGGTATCTACCTGGTTCGTACCGCCAACCGCGCGGTGCGCATCTGCAACGAAGCGTCGGCGGAAAGCGGCACGGCGCCGCGCGTTAGCGACAAGGCCTGCACGCGGTTTGTGCGTGTGGCCGGGGTGCGACGCATCCCCGTCGCCGGATAGTCCCACGGGATTGCGAGGCGTCGCCAGGAACTCCGGCGGCGCCTCTACTTCTGCTCCCCCGGGGCGACGTGCGCTACCCAGCGGCCCTTGCCAGCCCGCTTGGCGTCGTACATCGCAGTGTCGGCATGGTTGATGAGATCACTCGGGAGGCCGCCGACCGGTTGCACGGCCATGCCGACGCTCGCGCGGACCATCACTTCCTCCTCGCCGGCCGCCACCGGGGCACGAAGCGCGCCAAGAATGCGTTCACAGATGGCATCGGCCTCGGATGCGCGCACCAGATCGCACAGCAGCACGGCAAACTCGTCGCCTCCGAGGCGGGCTGCCATGTCGCCCGGGCGCAAACAGGCGCGAATGCGCTCGGCGACCGCCATGAGGACCCGGTCGCCCGCGGCGTGCCCAAGGGTGTCATTGATGGTCTTGAAGTCGTCGAGGTCGATGTACAGCACACCAACCAGGGCGTCGGTGCCGCTGCCGTCGAGTGCGTGCTCAACGCGCTCGTGGAAGTACGACCGGTTGGCCAGACGCGTGAGCGGGTCATGCAGGGCACGTTGGAACAGCTCATCGTTCTCGCGTGAGAGCTCACCCACCGACCGCGCCAGGTGTCGATTCTCGAGCGTGACACCAGCGTGACCGGCAAAAGTACGCAAGAACTGTAGATCTGACCGGGTAAACGTGTTGATGCTGCTGGCGCGATCGGCCACGACCAACGTTCCGACCGTACGACCGTCTCCCTCAAGGGCGATCACCATGGCGTCACCGACGTTACGATCGAGCAGACGACACCAGTACGCACCTCCGCTCCGGCGGGCGGCCACGAACGGCTCATGGTATGACGTTTCGATCAGATGCGCGTCGATCTCGGTGAGGGCCTCATCGTCACTGCCGCTTCCCACCCGTAGGCGTCGGGGAAGATCGTCGGGGTCAACAGGGTTCAGGACCACAGCGGCGAGATTCGCATGAAATGCGGTCCGTGCGTCGGTCAAGAAGTCACGGAGGCCTCTTTCCAGGTCCGTGGCAGAGCCGAGGCGCCGCATGGAGTCGTAGAGGAACTCCAAGGTCTCGTTACGACGGTGTTCGCGCCAGTACCCACGATAGGCCGCCACCGTCACCCCGATAGGCACGATGAGAAGGAGCCCCGCTTGCGGATCGCGACGAAGCAGCGCGACGCCGAGAAGGCCCAAGGCGGTGTTGGCCAACGTGCAGATGGTTCCGAAGCCGATGAAGTAGCGAATCGTCGGCGTCGCGCGTTTACCGTCGACAATCCGGATGACAAACGACAAAAGCAGGGCGGTTGCAAGGTCGGCAACGAGCAGGGCGATTGCGCCCATGAGCCAGGCGATCGGAGCAGTTGGATCGAACCCTCCCACAAGGAGGCGAAACAGGCCGATGGCGATGCTGGTGCCAACGGCGAATTGCGCGACGTTGAACGCCACCTTGACCGCGCTTTGGCGACGATACACCGCTAGGGCAAAGCCTCCACCGATGATCTGGGCCGCCATGAGCTCCACCGGCGGGACGAGGAACAAGCCCACCACAAGCGCGACCTCGCTGAGCGAGATGGTCTGAGCCTCGCGCTGTGAGTCGATGTGGACGACGAACATTTCGACCAACACGAACACCGGGATCAGCATCCACCCCTTGAGGATGGTGCCGGGAATCAGTGGGCCCACACCGGCCATGGCCAATGCGAAAGCACTCGCAACCGCCGTCAGGACGGCCGTCAGCAGCCACACGCCGGACGTACCGGAGAAGCGACTCGGCCGGGTGTTCGGCGCAGCCGTCATCGGCGATGCCGCCGTCGGTCGGCTGTGCATCGCGGCGAAATGCCGTGATCAGTTCGAGATGTTGGTTTCGTCACCCAGTCTTCTCCTGCCCGTCTGATCGGCCTGGGGAGGAGAAAAGTTGAGCTTTTCACGCCAACTTGACAATCACGTCATCACATTGGAGACGGCGCGAAGTTGCGGCCCGGAGACCGGGCCGCAACACACTCAACGGGAGCGGCGTGCCCGCCCGAGCCGCTTTCTAGTAGCGGTAGTGGTCGGGCTTGAAGGGTCCCGACACCGGAACCCCGATGTAGTCGGCCTGATCGTCGCTCAGCGTGGTGAGCCTCACACCAAGAGCGTCGAGGTGCAGTCGGGCCACCTTCTCGTCGAGGTGCTTCGGGAGAACGAACACTTGGCGGCCGTAGTCGCTGTTTTTCGTGAAGAGTTCGATCTGAGCGATGACTTGATTCGTGAACGAGTTGGACATCACAAAACTGGGATGCCCAGTGGCGTTCCCGAGGTTCAACAGGCGCCCTTCGGACAGAAGAATGACCGCGCGACCATCGGGGAACACCCATTTGTCGACCTGGGGCTTGATGTTGATGCGCTCGACCCCGGGCAGCTCGGTGAGGCCGACCACGTCGATCTCGTTGTCAAAGTGGCCGATGTTGCCAACGATCGCTTGATGCTTCATCCGCGACATGTGCTCGGCGGTGATGATGTCCTTGTTGCCGGTGGCGGTGATGAAAATGTCCGCGGTGTCGACCACGTCATCCAAGGTCTTCACCTCATAGCCCTGCATGGCGGCCTGAAGGGCGCAGATCGGGTCGATTTCGGTGACGATCACGCGAGCGCCCTGCCCCTTGAGCGACTCTGCGCAGCCCTTGCCCACGTCGCCGAAGCCGCAAACCACAGCGACCTTACCGCCGATCATGACGTCGGTGGCGCGGTTGATGCCATCGATCAGCGAGTGGCGACACCCGTAGAGGTTGTCGAACTTCGACTTGGTAACGCTGTCGTTGACGTTGATCGCCGGGAACAGCAGCTCCTCGCGCTCGGCCAGCTGGTAGAGGCGATGCACGCCGGTCGTGGTCTCTTCGGTGACGCCCTTGATCTCTGCGGCGACGCGGGTCCAGCGCTTCGGGTCCTCGGTCAACGAACGGGCCAACACACCGAGAATGACCTGATACTCCTCGGAGTCATTGGCGGTCGGGGCCGGAACCGCGCCGGCGCGCTCGTATTCAACGCCCTTGTGGACGAGAAGCGTGGCGTCGCCCCCGTCGTCGAGCAGCATGTTGGGTCCGCCACCGTCGGGCCACAAAAGGGCCTGCTCCGTGCACCACCAGTACTCCTCGAGAGTCTCGCCTTTCCAGGCGAAAACCGGCACGCCGGACGGGCTCTCCGGGGTTCCGTTGGGGCCCACGGCAATGGCGGCGGCGGCGTGGTCCTGGGTGGAGAAGATGTTGCAGCTCACCCAGCGCACATCGGCGCCCAAGGCCACCAACGTCTCGATCAGGACCGCGGTCTGGATGGTCATGTGCAGCGACCCCATGATGCGGGCGCCTTTGAGGGGCTGACTGGGGCCGTATTCACGCCGCATGGCCATGAGGCCCGGCATCTCATGCTCGGCAAGCTCGATTTCTTTGCGCCCGAAGTCGGCGAGCGTGATGTCCGCGACTTTGAAGTCGAGGCTTGTGGCAGCGGCGGTGGTCATTCGTTCTCCTGATCAGTCGTGGCCCACCGTCCCGCGGCACGTCGCACGCGGTGGGGCCAAACAGGGACAGTAGCAGCGTGCGCGGCGTAGCGCGCCTAGGTTCGGTGTGAGTCGGTTCGGTGATCCAAATCCGGATGGTCTGGCGTATCAGAGGCGCCAACAACCTCGGTGGACATGCCGAGAAGAAGGAGCATTGATGAGACGATTTGTGGTGGCAACAGCGGCGCTGGGCGCCCTTGCCTTCGCTGCGACCCCTGCCGTCGCTGCCGATATGGGGACGGTGCGTTTCCTGCACGCTGCGCCGGGCGCCCCCGCGGTCGACATTTGGGTCAACGGCAAGAAGGCTGTCCCCAACCTGAAGCGTGGAAAGATCACCCCGTATCTCGACCTCCCTGCGGGCACCTACCGTTACGCCGTGCGTGCCGCCGGTGCTCCCAAGCGCCCGAACAACTACGTTCTCGCCGGGAAGGTGACCGTCGCGACCGACAAGGTGGCCACCGTTGCCGTCACCGACCGCGTGGTTGGCCGGCAGCTGAAGGTTCGTGTGATCAGCGACGCTTCTGAGCGCCCGTTTGGCACGGCCCGGGTGCGCGCCGCCCACTATTCGGCAGATACGCCCGCAGTTGACATCGCGGTCGCCAAGGCCGGCACCGTGGTCACGAAGCTCCGTTTCAACCGAACCACCCCGTACCTCGACCTTCCCGCCGGCAAGTACACGTTCTTCGTCCGTCCTGCCGGAACCAAGATCAACGCGATCACGGTGAAGGACGTCGACCTCACAGCGGGTAGCAACTACACCGCATGGGCCATCGGCGCACTCACCCCGCGTAAGGGCGAGTTCTCACTTCGTGGTCTGTGGACCGAGGACAAGCTCCCCACCCGCTACGACCGGACGCAGCTTCGCGTTCTGCACGCCTCACCGGGCGCCCCGAACGTGGACGTCTACGTGAACGGCGCAGTGGCGATCCCGAACCTCGCGTTCGGCAAGGCCGCCCCGGATGACGGCACCTACCTCAAGTTGCCGTCGGGTGAGATCGACGTTGCCATCCGCGCCGCCGGTTCCGCCGCCACCTCCGCCCCGGTGTTCAGCGCCAAGGTGCCGCTCGCCGCACAGGAGACGGTCACGGCGGCTGCACGCGGCCAGCTGACAGTGTCACCCAGCACGTTCACCGTCTCGACGTTTGGCGACGATGTGAGCCCCACAGGCGGCACCGCCCGAGTGAAGGTGGTTCACCTCTCCCCGAACACCCCTGCCGTTGACGTGTACGCCAACGCCGCCGACACCTCTGGTGCCCCGGCGATCTCCGGCCTGGCCTACCCCAACGCCTCAGCCACAATCGGCGTTCCCGCTGCGGCGTACACCTTTGGTGTGACGGTTGCGGGCTCCAAGACGGTCGCTCTGCCCGTCGGTCCGGCAACGTTGCCGGCGAACTCATCGACGGTGGTCTACGCCATCGGTCTGCTCGGTGGTCACGCTGGTAACCAGCTCCAGGCAAAGGCGCTGACCACGCCGATCGGTCCCCCCGCCTAACGGTCTCGGGGCAGCCCTACGGTTCCCCGCACCCAGCTTCTCCGAAAGGGCCGGCCTCCGCCGGCCCTTTCTTTTGGCCATCACCCGTGATGAGCGTGTTGGGAGCGCCCCCTTCACCAGTCCCCCATCCGGAGGCGGCCGGTCTTCGACGCACCGAATTCGCAGCCCATACGCGCTCACCGCGCTCCGACACGACGAGCATTTACCGACGGAGAGGTCACGCGCGTGCAGGAAGGGCGAGCGGAGGACTCGTCCACGTGACGGTCTCGCCCGAGCGGGCCTTTCCCGTCCACGTCGCACGGACCTGGCCAGCGGCGCCGGAACCGACGATCGCGGAAAATGTGCCGTCATCCGTGGTCTCGGCGGTGGCGGCTGTCGTCCAGTCGTCGCCGGAGCGCCATTCAATAGTGACCGTCGTCTTCTTCGGTGTCGCGCGCACCTGACCCAGAACGCGCGTTCCACCGTCACGTCCGGGTCCGGCATTGAACAGCGGCAACGCGAACGCGTCGCGTCCGGGCTTGGGAGTTCCCTGCTCGTCGATGAGGCCGGACTTCCAGCTGGGATTGTCCTGAAGATGGAAGTACGTGGCCATTTCGACGCGTTTGTTTCGCCGAGTTCGCGCAAAAGCATCGACGATCAGCTCGGCCTGACGTTGGGGCGGAAAGAACAGCTTGTAGTTCTCGACCGGAGCCGTGCCAAACCCATACTCCGTCAACCAAATCGGCTTGCCCTTGAGATAGGTGGCGTCGATGGTGGTGACGAGCCGTTCAAAGTTGTAGAGATCGATGAAGTTGGGACCCCCTTTGCGTTCCGGGGGACGGATGGGATAAGGATGGTGAGACACCACGTCCATCGGAGGGGGTGTCGGGAGCGCGTCGAGCTCGCGGAGGAACTGGTCGGGACGGACACGTTTCGGCGTGCGGTTCGGTCGCGTCGGATCGTCTCCGGCCGGCGCCATCACGCCACCGCCGATGAGCGCCGTCGGATCGACGTCCTTCACCGCCCTCGAGAAGGCCGTCAACAACTCGGCATACGTCTGGGGCGAAACGGCAACCCAGTCCTTGCCGCGTTTCTCGAACTGTGGGCGAAGGAACAGGTCGATGTTGGGTTCGTTCCACGCTTCCCACTTGTGTACCCCGCGAGGGGCGTAGCGCGTTGCGGCTGCGGTGGCGAAGTCGCCGTAGTCCTTCGGGTCGTCCGGCCGCGCATTTCCCCATGGGAGGGCGTGGTTTTTGACGCTCGGGTCGCGGGCCCACACCGGCGTGCCCCAGACAGTAAACAGCACCTCTACCCCGTTGGCCTTCGCCGCATCGACGACGCCGTCATACCCCGTCCAATTGTAGGCCGGGTCCGCGGGGTCGGTGGGATTGGCTGGTCGCTTCGTAGCCGCGACCAGATCCCACTGGAGGTTCACACGAATGACGGTGGCCCCCAACCCGGCCATGATTTTCACCCTATCGACCAACTCGGCGGGGGTGAACACCCCGGGAATGCGATCGTCCTGCATTCCCACCGGCGTCGACTGACTGACCGGCTCGGCGGTGACGGGCGGCTCTTTGTCGCTTCCCCCACCGCATGCGCACAGACCGACGGCGCTAAGCAGGGCGGCGCTCAGCGTGCGCCGCAGTTGGCCGGTCAGGGTTTTGCCTCAGGCGACATCGGCGGAAACATACCTCCGGAGTCGGAACACGGCCGCGCGACGCGGTCCCTCACAACACCGGGACTCGCCTGAGAGACTCTCGTCATGGATACACCGACAACGATTCGCGTCATCGGCGTACCGATGGACCTCGGCCAGTCGCGCCGCGGTGTCGACATGGGCCCCTCGGCGGTGCGTCACGCAGGGCTCCATCAGCGGCTGCTCGAGTTGGGCTTCGTAACCGAGGATGCCGGCAACGTCACCATTCCCGAGCGCGCGACCCTCTCAATGATGGCCGAGCGCCCATTCCTGTCGGCGGTCGTGGACGGATGCGCCGCCGCGTACGCCGCCGGCCGGGACGCAGTGGCCGACCACCGCTTTCCCCTCTTTCTCGGTGGCGACCACTCCATCGCCGCCGGAACGATCGGCGGGGTGTCCGATGCCGCGCCCGTCGGGGTCATCTGGATCGATGCACACGCCGACGCGAACACTCCTGAGACATCCCCCAGCGGGAACATCCATGGCATGCCGCTCGCGGCCCTCCTCGGCTTTGGGGCACCGCCCCTGGTCGACGTGGGACGCCTCGGTCCCAAGCTCATCCCCGCTCATGTCGCGATGATCGCCCTGCGTGACCTCGACCCTGGCGAGAAGGCCCTCATTCATGAGCACAACATCGCGGCGTTTACGATGACCGACGTCGACGAGCACGGCATTGGTGTCATCGCCCGACGCGCCTTGGAGCATCTCGCCGACTGTGAGCGGCTCCACGTGAGCCTCGACCTCGACGCGCTCGACCCGCAGGAGGCCCCCGGTGTGGGAACCCCCGTCCCCGGCGGCCTCACCTATCGCGAGGCGCACCTGCTGATGGAGCTCATCAGTCGTGACGGGCGTGTGCGTTCTGCCGACGTCGTTGAGGTGAACCCCATCCTGGACGAGCACAACCGCACCGCGTCGATGGCCGTGGAGCTCGTGGCCTCGCTGATGGGCAAGGCAATCCTCTAACCCGGCTACCCGCACCGCGTTGCGATGCTCGCAAGAACCGCGTCGATGATGTCCGGGCCACGGGGATCGGGCACCGAGATCACGATGACTTTGGCGATCTGCGCGCCCACTTCGTCGAACAGGTCATCAAAACCGTCCAGCGCCGCGCCGTGTTCGACGATGAGCTGCGCGTGCCCCGTCCGGGGGAACACACCCACCACGTAGCCCGCCTCCGGATGATGGAACGTCACTGCACGCCACCCGGGTTGCGGCTTCTCATCCAGCTCGAGGCGCTCGCGAATGAGCGCACACAGCCACTCGGCCGCCTCACGACCAAGCCGATCTGCCCCGGCAACGACCGTCGGATCTAGCTGTTTGGCACGTGAAGGCCGCACTCGGTCTTCTCCGACGCCGACCAGCGGCCGTCACGACCGCTTCCCGGCATGGTGCAGTACGTGCACCCGATCGACGCGTATCCCGTGTCGTGGAGCGCGTTGTACGGCAGGTCGTGCTCGCGGATGTACGCCCAGCAGGCGTCGTCGTCCCACGCCGCGAGCGGGTTGGCCTTCCACAGGCCAAAGCTCTCATCCCAGCCGAAGATGGGTGCATTCGCCCGCGTGGGCGACTGATCGCGCCGCACCCCGGTCATCCAACAGTCGCGCCCCGTGAGGGCTCGCCCGAGGGGCTCCACCTTGCGAATGCCACAGCAGCGGTCGGGAGCGGTCTCCCAGAGGTTCGCCCCGTGCTGCGCTGCCTGCAGGCCCAACGAGGGCCCGGCGAAGGTCTCGATCGTGATGGAGTAGCGCTCCTCCACGACACGCCAGTAGTCGTAGGTCTCCGCAAACAGCACCTGCGTGTCGAGGGCAAACACACGCGCACCGGGATCCGCTTGGAACAGCATGTCCAGAAGGACCGTCTCCTCCTTCTGAAACGACGACGCCAACACCAACCCGCGACCAAAGCGCTCGGCCAGGGCAGCCACGAGCGACGACGCATCGAGCGCGTCGACATCCAGATCCGTGAGGGGTGATGGAGGGACGGACGACGTTGTCATCGGGATGAGCGTACACCCGTTTCACACCGAGACGCCGCCCCGGCGCACGTAGACTCGACCACCCGAAGGGAGACTCACGTGGCGACGAAAACCCGCACGTCAAAGACACACCTCACCTCGCTCGTCGGTGGCAAAGCCCACCGTACGCACCGCGATCGCGTGATGGAATCGACCAACCCGGCCAACCTGGCGGATGTGGTTGCGACCGTCGACCTGGTCACACCGGCCGGGATCGTGGCCGCCTGCCGTACCGCGCGGGCCGTTCAGGATGCCTGGGGCGCCACTCCCCCACCTCGCCGGGCCCGCGTCGTCCAGCAGGCCGGACGCCTCGTCGAGGCCAATAAACCCGCCCTGGCTCGTCTCTTGACCCGGGAGATCGGCAAGCCGTACGTCGAGTCGCTCGGCGAGGTGCAGGAGATCATTGACCAGTGCGACTTCTTCCTCGGTGAGGGACGTCGCCTGTACGGGCAGACCGTGCCGAGCGAGATGCCGAGCAAGCAGCTCTTTACCTTCCGGGTGCCCGTTGGCGTCTCCATGATCATTACCGCCGGGAACTTCCCCGTCGCCGTCCCGGCCTGGTACATCGTGCCGGCACTCGTGTGCGGCAACACCGTCGTGTGGAAACCGGCGGAGTACACCCCGGCCCTCGCCAACGCCCTGGCCACCCTGTTCCTTAAGGCCGGTGTCCCCAAAGGAGTGCTCAACGTGGTGCACGCCGACGGGCCGGCAACGTTCGCCGGCCTGGAAGCCGCGCTCGATGAAGGCCTTGTCAACAAGGTGGGCTTTACCGGCTCAAGCGCCGTCGGCGAGCGCATCGGTGAGCTGTGCGGCCGTCACCTGCAGAACCCGTGCCTCGAGCTCGGGGGCAAGAACCCGCTCGTCGTGATGCCCGACGCCGACATCGATCTTGCCGTCGAAGGCGCCGTGTTCTCGGGCTTCGCCTTTGGTGGGCAACGCTGCACCTCACTCGGAACCGTGTTTTGCCACGAGGACGTTCATGACGAGTTCATGTCGAAGTTCGCCCGCGCAGTGGAGAAGGCGCCCCTCGGCGACCCCACGAAGGATGTGCTGTTCGGGCCGCTGATGAACGAGCGGTTCCTCGACCGCTTCCTCGAGTTCCTCGACCTCATCGAACCGCACCACACGGTGCGCGGCTCATCGGGACGGGGACGCATCACCGCGAAGAGCCGCCGGAAGGGCTTTGTCGGCGACCCGTCCACGGGTCTTTTCGTCCATCCCACGATCGTCGACGGCATCCGCCCCGACGATGCCCTGTACTTCACCGAAACCTTCGGCCCCTTGGTGGGCGTGGGCACGTTCCGCACCATGGACGAGGCCATCGCCTTGGCCAACGGCCACGGATACGGCCTGTCGTCGGCCATCTACACCACCTCACCGGAGGCCGCGTTCCTGTTCCGGGCCGGTGTGAGCGCCGGGATGGTGAGCGTCAACAACTCCACCGCCGGCGCCGAATCGCACCTTCCGTTCGGCGGAAATGGTCGTTCCGGCAACGGCGGGCGTCAATCGGGAATATGGGTGCTTGACCAGTTCACCAAGTGGCAATCCATGAACTGGGACTACGCCGGCCACCTTCAACGTGCCCAGATCGACGTCGAGGACGTCGGCGCCGACCTGAACTACCGCTTGCCGAAATAGGCCTCATCACCCCACGGGGGCAGGGATCCAGGGGGCTCGGTCGTACCTCCACATGATGGCAACCAATCCCGCCCGTCGCGCCGATCCCGCACGACACGCAACGTTCGCCGAAAAGCAACCAGCCGGGGGCGAACGCAGCACCCCCGAGCCTCCCCGCGTCGGTCATGAGATCACGGCCATGGCGCGTGCTCACACCGGTCTTGGACGCCTGGCGACGATCGTCGCCGTCCTGGGCGCGCCCGCCTTCTTCCTTCTGTTCTACCGGATGCTCGGATGGAGCCTCACCGCCGCCATCATCGCCGCCGCGGTAGCCGTTTTCGCGGTGCGCGGCCTCTTCGACGTCGTCTCCCGCCGCATCATCCCCGCCCCGACACTGTTCAGCGAGGATGCCGGTGATATCGCGAACTCGGTCACCAGTCGCCGTCGGGCGTGGTTTTGGCGATCGGTCTTCCGTTGGGTCGCCATTCTCGGGGTTCTGGCGTTTGTCCTGATCGGCATCGTCTACGTCGTTCAGGCCATCACCGGCGACGCGACGTTCTCCAAGGCCGCAGAGGCGGTGTTTGGTCCCATCGCTGACCAGTTCCGCGGCCCGGGCGCCGGCGCGAGCATCCTCGGCTTCGCCATCGGCGTACCACTTATCTTCCTCATCAACACCTTGATCTTCATCGGCCCGATGATCATCGCGGGCCTGCGACAGATCAAGTACTACGAGCCGGGCGATGCCGATTGGGGCGTCAAGATGGACGACATCCGCGGGCAGCAGCGTCCCAAAGAGGAGATCCGCCGCATCGTGCAGCTGTGGCAAGCCGGCGACGAGTTCGAGCGCGCCGGCGGCAGACGTGAGCGCGGCGTCCTCTTCATGGGTGCCCCCGGCACCGGCAAGACCATGCTCGGCAAAGCAATCGCCACCGGCTTCAACTCACCGATCGTGCTCGCTCCCGGCCCGGCCTTCAGCCAAGCGTTCATTGGCGTGGACGTCATCCTCGTCAACTGGATGACCTGGCGCGCACGTCGCCTTGCACGCAAGTGGGGTGGCCAGTGCCTCGTCTTCATCGATGAGATCGACGCGGTCGGCATGCGCCGAACCGCACTCAACGACGATGTCGCATCGGCAACCTACTTTGGCACCTTTGGCGCCCGTAACCGCAGCGGCGACCTCATCCTCGAAAACGAGGACTGGCGCGAGCATGTCTTCTCCCTCCGGTACGGCCAGCCACGCGGGACGTCCGCGCTGGGGCGCGTGTCGGAGCGCGTGCGCCAGTTCGCGTTCCCGGGGATGCAAAGTGTTGGTCAAAGCGCGCTGCAGTCGTTGCTGGTTGCGATGGACGGCTTTGCTGAGCCCCGCGCCCTGCGGCGCATCGTCACCAAACGGCTCAACACACTCTTGGATGCCACGTACCTGGTTCCACCGCGCATTGGGCGCTTGCGCCTGCGACTTCCCCCGGCTCCCGCGCGGGAGGAGCAGCTGTTCTTCATTGGCGCCTGCAACGTGCCGCTCGCGAGCCTCGACCCCGCGCTCACACGGCCGGGACGGATGGGCCGACACGTGCGTTTTCGCACCCCCAACCGCGCCGACCGTCGCGATATCTTCGACTACTACCTCGACCGCGTGGCGCACGAGGCCGAGATCGACCGGCCCGAGCGGCGGGATGAGCTCGCCGCCGTTGCCATGGGGCACTCCCCGGCGATGATCCAACAGGTCTGTTCCCTTGCCCTGACCAACGCCCACGGCGACGGGCGATCGACGTTCGGTTGGCAGGATCTCCTCAACGCCATCACCGTGATCGAGCAAGGTCTTGACGCGGGCCTAACCTATGTCGCCGATGAGGCACGCTCCCTGGCGATCCACGAGGCGGGCCACGCGGTGACCGGCCACTTCTTCATGCGAAACCGCAGCTCGAGCCGGCTGACGATTACCCCGCGCGACGGCAGCCTTGGTCACCACGCGATGCACGAGGTGGAGGAGCGTTATTCCAAGTTCCAGCACGAGGAGTTCGCCGACATCGTGTGGGCCCTCGGCGCCATGGCCGCCGAGACGGTCTTCTACGGCGAGACCAGCACCGGCGTGGGCGGCGACATCGAGGCCGCGACCAGCAAAGCGGCCTATATGGTGGGCCACTGGGGAATGGCACCGACCCAACCCGACCTGTCAGCCCGCTTCTCGCAGGCCGAGGAGTCGGACGCTGCCGAGACGCGACTGATGGAACGGTACGCTCGCCTCGGGGCGCGACTCATGAACCGCACCGCACAGGGAAGCCAAGCTGCCGGCGACCCGATCGCCGCAGTCCTGGAAGACGTCCATAAGCGCTCCATGGTGGCCCAACTTCTGGGGCAGGCGTTTCTCACGGCGTTCTGGTTCATTCGCCACAACCGCGTTGGTGTGGAGCGGGTCGCCGAGACGCTCATCGAGCGTCGCGACATGTACGGCTCTGAGGTCACCGACCTCCTCGACAGCGTGAACCTCCAGCTTCACGACACCGATCCCTTGGATGAATCACAGTGGCCGACGCTCTAGAACAGACACCCGCCCAGACCACCACTGCACCACCGCGAGCGCCGCGCTTACGTCGCCGTATCGGTCTTCTCACCGGTGTCCTCGTCGTGGCCCTCGGCGGTGCCGTGGTGGGTTTCATCGCGCTCCTCAACACCGACCGTGAAGGACCGTGGTCTCCGGGTTTCAGGGTCACGGTCGACGACCCGGTGGACCGCGGCGCTCAGGTGGCCGACTACGTGCAGAAGCGGTACCTCGCGGCACCCGGGACCCCACTGACGTACATCAAGACCGGCGAGGACGTCATCACCGACCTGCCGTTCCACGATCAGGTTGTGGCGCTTGCCGACGACACGCAAACGACCTACTCGTTTGAGCAGCGCAGCCTGCTCTTCTACAAGCTCTGCCCCACCGCGACGTCCTGTGAGCTCGATCCGAAGGCCGACAGACAGGCCCTGGGGCCCCTCTACGCCCGTCAGGCGGTCGAGTTGGCGCTCTATGGCTTCAAATACGTCGAGGAGGCTGCAGGGGTCGTTGTGGAGCTTCCCACCGGATACGTGCCGGACCAGAAGGACAAGCGGTTCGTTCACTACTTCCCGAAGAAGTACTGGGAAGACCAGCTGGATCGTCCGTTCGCGACAACCGTTCCGGGCGACCCGCCGCTTCTCGGCACCATCACCCCGGCAGAGACCGCCCGAATCAGCAAGTTGGCCGGTGGCACGTTCTTCCAGATGGACGTCGGACCAACACCGGACAACACCTTCATCGTCTACCGCCTCACGCCCCCACCGCCCGGCTAAGCGCTACGCAGCACTCCCGGCGCCGAGGTTTCGCGCCACGTAGTCCTCCACTTGAAGCAAGTTGGCTTCGCCGGCGCGACGTACCACCTGGGTGAGCTGAGTCATGGTGGCCACCTCCTCCACCTGCTCGGTCACGAACCATTGGAGAAACGCCTCGGTGGCGTAGTCGTTGTGCTCGCGGGCCAGGCGCACCAGGTCGTCGATGTGGCGGGTGACGCGGATCTCCCAATCAATGGCGGCGGCCGTGGCCTCCTCGGCCGTGGCGAATGTGCCCGTTGGTGCCTCGATTGCAGGAATCGCCATCGGGGCGCCCGCGTCCTGGATGTAGCGCCAGAACTTCATCGCGTGGACATGTTCCTCGTCGGCTTGGCGTGCAAAGAACCCCGCCAGCTCCGGCAGGCCTTCACCGTCGAACCAGGCAGACATGGCCAGGTACTGAAAATGGGCGCCGAACTCGCGGCCCATATGGATGTTCAGAGCATCGGCGACGTCATCACGAAGCAACAGGGAACCTCCCAACGAATCTCACGGACACCGCGACCCTACTCCCCACCTTCGTCCTTCCGACCACCTTCGGGAAGGGCAATCGCGCTCTCCTGAACCACGGCGACGAAGCCCTTTGCCTCAAGCTGCTCACGCAGGGCCTCGAGCGATTTGGGCTCGCCGTGGACGCAGCGAAACTCCGTTCCCGGCGCAGCTCCCGCCGCCCAGCCGAGCAGCTCCGTTCGGTCTGCATGGGCGGAGAGGCCACCGATGGTGACGACCCGCGCTTTGACCGCAACCTTCTCGCCCATGATGCGCACCTCCTCGGCACCGTCCACAAGCAGGCGACCAAGTCCGCCGGTGGGCTGAAAGCCGACGATCATCACGGTGGTGTGGCTGTCATCAAGGTGTGAGCGCAGATGATGCAGGATGCGCCCACCGGTCATCATTCCCGACCCGGCGATGATGATCGATGCGTCGTCGCGGCCGGTCAGCGCCTTCGACTCATCGACGGTCTTCGTGTACGCGAGTTTCTGCGGCGCGAACGGGTCGCGCCCACCGTCGCGCACGGCGCGCACCTCGTCGGAGAGCTCGTCCATGCAGGCCTGGTAGACGTCCTCCACCCTGTCGGCCAGCGGTGAGTCGACAAACACGGGAAGGGGCTCGATACGCCCCTCATCCTCGAGCCGCGCGATGTGAAACAGCACATCCTGAGTACGTTCCAGCGCGAACGACGGGATGAGGATGCGTCCCTTGCGCCTCCCGGCCTCGGTCAGCACCTCGGCCAGCTCATCGATGGTGGCGTCGAAGTCACGATGGTCACGGTCGCCGTAGGTCGATTCGATGAGGACGATGTCGGCGGGTGGGCACGGAGTGGGATCGGGCATCACGTCCTTGCGGGCGTTGCCGATGTCACCACTGAAGACGATGCGTTTGCCACCCGCCTCCACCAGGAAACTCGCCGAACCCGGGATGTGGCCCGCCACCTGCGGAGTGACGCGAACACCCTCGGCCACCTCTTTGGTTTCGCCGTACTCGATGGGGTGGAACAGGTCGAGTGTCGTCGAGACGTCCTGGTCGGTGTAGAGCGGCTCCTCCGGGATTTTGCCGCGCCGCTTATCGCGTTCGGCGTCCTCCATCTGGAGCTTGGCGCCATCCATCAGCAGGTGCCGGCATAGCAGCTTGGAGGCCGGTAGCGCATAGATCGGCCCGTCGTAACCACGCTTCACGAGGAGCGGGAGGCGCCCGGCATGGTCCATGTGCGAGTGCGTCAGGATGACGGCGGCGATCGACGCCACGTCGAAGCCGAAAGGTTCACGATTGAGGTCGCCGAGTGCGTCGGAACCTTGGAAGGCGCCACAGTCGACCAGCACGTTGACGGTGCCCGTGTCGAGGAGATGGCACGAGCCGGTGACGGTCATCGCCGCCCCGTACGAGAGGATCTGAAGGTCGCTACTCATTCGGGTCTTTCCTTCCGGTTGTTCGTTCACGCTCGAGACGCCGGGCGCGTTCGGACCTGCTGGCAACCACCACTGCCACGGTTGCTATGGCGCCCCAAAACAGCGAATAGCCGATGGCGCGTGCCGTGGGCTGGTTCAGCGGACCGATGTGAAGCAAGAACATCAGTACGGCGGCGATCGGCATCGCCACCGCGGCTTGCACACCAGATGACAGCCCTTCCCACCGTTTCACCCACGGCGATGCCACTATTCCACGGCCTCGGATGCGTACTGCACGAGAGAGTGCACGTCGTAGTCGGCGAGTCGGTCACGGCCCGGCAGGAATGTGAGTTCCACGATGAAAGCCAGGCCGACAACACTGCCGCCAAGCTGCTCCACCATCTTGCAGGTGGCGTGCGCGGTGCCGCCGGTGGCAAGGAGGTCATCATGAACCAGAACGCGCATTCCCGGGGTGATGACATCGTTGTGGAGTTCGAGGGCGTCGGTGCCGTACTCCAGCTCGTACTCCTGACTCACCGTGTCTCCGGGGAGCTTCCCGGGCTTTCGGGCGGCAGCGAAACCCACATCGAGCGCGGCGGCGATGGCCCCACCCACGATGAAGCCGCGGGCCTCGGCGCCGAGGACGATGTCCACCTCCCGTGGCCGTGCCCACTCGACCACACCCGCCACGCACGCGGGAATCCCCTCGGGGTGCGCAAACAGCGGCATTAGGTCATAGAAAAGGATCCCGTCTTTCGGATGGTTCGGGATCTTGCGAATGGCACCGTCGATATCGAATGTCACGGGCAACGAAAACCTCCAAGGGATCGGGCGACGGTCCGATACTAGTGACGGCCCGGGAAGACGCCGCTGGGAGGTGGGTTAGGTGCCGACGATCTTGCGCAGCTCAGACACAAGCATCAGGTGGCGCATGTGCGAGGCGAGGGCCGCCAAGTTCTCCAATTCCTGCAGTGCCTCGCGACGCCGCTCCGGGTTCTTGGACCGCAGACCGGCGGCCAGAACCTGCTCCAGCAGCCCAGCCTCACGCTCGGCCGCGACACGGAACAAACGGATATGCCGCGGCTCCACACCGAAGGCCGACAGCTCGAGAGCGGTCTGCACTGTCTCGCGGTCAGTCTCGGTGTAGCCCTCGTCATCACTCCCAATCAAGTTGAACTGCTCGAGCGCCTGAACGAGCGACTTGGGCACGCCGGTGCTCTCCACGAGGTCATCGGCCGTCAGACGCAGTGTCGGGGCGGGCTCGGTGAGATTGGCGCGCTTGAGCTGACGGGCCTGGTTGGCCACGCTGAAGCTCCCCGTTGACGATGTCTCGAGCTCCTGGCGGATGACCCGGAGCGGGAGGAACTCGTCGCGTTGGAGGCGCAAGATGGTGCGCAGGCGTTCCACATCGCGCTGGGTGTACTTGCGGTACCCCCCGCGGCTGCGCTGCGGCGTGACAAGTCGCTGATCCTCAAGGAAACGAATCTTCGAGATCGACACCTTGGGGAATTCCGCCTTCAGCTCTTCGCAGACCCGGCCAATGGTGAGGGCTTTGTCGGTGTCACCGGGCGTGTTCGTGATCACGTTTTCGTTCATGCGATGAAGGCCAACCGAAACTTTCCGATTTGCAGTTCATCGCCGTCGGAAAGCTGCTCCTCATCGTCGATACGCCGCCGGTTCACGTAGGTGCCATTGAGACTTCCGAGGTCCTGCAACACAACCCCGTCACCATCCTTGCGGAGCACCGCATGCTTACGAGAAACGGTCACGTCGTCCAAAAAAACCTCGCAGCTGGAGTCACGGCCAATGAACACCTCACCCGCGGCGATGCGAAAGACCTCACCGCTGATGCCTCCCCCGGCTCGAACGGCAAGCGCCGGCCCGTCAATGACACCGCCGGCGCCGGCTCCCTCAGCCAGGGCATCGCCCAAGGAGAACGGGCCCGTGGTCTCCCCCGAGCCGCTTCCCTCAACGTGGAGCAGCGCGCCGCACCGTTCGCAGTAGTTGTGGGCCTCGCTCTGCTGCAGGCCGCACTCGGGACAGAACATCATGCGCCGTCACCATCCAAGATGCGGTTGAGTTCCTCAACATCGTCCTCAGACAGGTCGGTGGACCCGGCCTCCGTGAGCCGTCGCAGCAGTTCGTTGCGCGCCAGCTCAATCTGTCCATGCAGATAGCGCCGCTGAAAAGAAATCTCGCGCTCTCGCTGCGTAAGCCGGTGAATTTCCGTTTTGAGCGCAGCGTCGTCGAGCCCCACCAGATCGGGGGCAGCGTCAAAATGCGGGAGGTTTCCAGGGGCTTCGCGGGAGGGCATCTGCGGGCAGCATAACCCAGATGGACCGAAACCTCATGTGGAGCCTGAGACTCGCAATGCTCTCATTGCGCCCCAGCCGTAGTTTGCAAACGTTGCGAGCGAGAGCACGATGGCGATATCGAACACGATGTCGCCGCCGGGCCATTCGTTCAGCAGGCACATCCCGGCGCCCACCATCGCCACCGTTGAGCTGGTCTTGCCCGCCCAGTCGACCTTCCCCACCACGCCGCGCTTGGCGAAGTACACGAACGCGAACATCAGGGCGATGTCCCGGGCGAGGATTGTCACCGGCCCCGGCCATCCCTGGCGACCCATCGCCACGAGGCCGATCAGCACCGTCGCCACCAGCAGGCGATCACACAGGGGGTCGGCAATACGCCCGAACCGTGACTCGGCCTTCAGTATCCGCGCAAGGATTCCATCGATGAAATCCGTGCCGGCAATGACGCAGTACACGACTGCCGCCGAGGTGGAGGTCGTCGCGTCGGCCCGGATCATCAGGATGATCAGGACGGGAATACCGGCGAGTCGGCTGAGTGTGATGGCGTTCGGGAGCCACCGCAGGCGCCGTTTCCAGGATGTCCCGTTGTTCACGATGAGTCGGGGCGAGAGGATTTGAACCTCCGACCGCCCGGCCCCCAGCCGGGTGCGCTACCAGACTGCGCCACGCCCCGAAGCACGGGGAAAGGTACCACAGCGGCGCCGTTGCCCCCGAGGGCCTCAGCGCGTAGATTTTCCACACAGCGATACGAGGAGGCCCACGTGGGTGAGGTCGTTTATCGAAGCAGCGTCAGGATCGAGCGGGAGAACCCGCCTCTTCGCCGCGCCCACATCAACGTCAGCGGCGAGACCGTCCTGTTCGGCGTCCCGGGTGAGATCGGCGAGCACTACGGCTTCTCCAGCGACCACCCGGCCACGCAGCACGCCGGGACGATCGAGTACATCATCGCCGCGGCGGGCGGCTGACTGACCGGCACCTTCGGAGGCGCGCTGGCAGCGCGTCAAATCAACTCAGCCGGTGATCGACTCGTGGGAATCGCCGAGGGCGAAGTCGAAGTCGAGGACAAGGTCCTCGTCCTCAAGCGCATCCACGTGACGTACCAGCTCAAGCTCGACGCCGATGTCGACCGCGATGCCGTCGACCGTGTGCTTCGAGCCCATGTCAAGTACTGCCCCGTGGCCCGCTCTCTGATGCCGTCGATTGCCATCACCACCTCGCTGGAGACACTCGCTGCCTGACCCCGAGCGAATGGGCGACTAGGCGGCGGCGGCCTCCAACTTCTTCTTGAGGTCGAGCCAACCGGCGCCGGTTTTTGGGGCGCTCTTGAGGCATTCACCGATCTGAGCGGCCTGCGTCTTCGCGACCTCACGGACCGTGGGATCGGAGACACCGTCGACGACGCCCTTGAACGTCGCCTCCGGGTTCTTCTCCACCTCACCGACGATGGCGTCCACCGCGCTGGTCACGTTCTCCGGCGCAGTCGTGCCAACGGCTTTGCAGTCACCCCCGGTGGACGTGTCGAGCACGTCAAGCGTGCCTCGGGCGGCGCTGATCTTCTCCTGGGCCGAATCGACGAGTGTGTCGACGTCGTCTTTCCACGGCGCCGTCCAGATCACTCCGAAAGTGCCGGCCACGAGCACGGCGATAACGAGCCATTTGATCACAACGCCTCCCACAGTTGACGGATGGCGCCGGCGGCGCCGTCCAGGGGCACTTCGCGCTTCTCGCGTCCCTGACGTACCTGCACCTCGATGGGGCCATCCGGCAGGGTGCGCTTGCCGATGGTCACGCGGACGGGACAGCCCAAGAGCTCTGCCTCCACGAACTTCTGACCAGGTGACATCCCGATCCGGTCGTCGTACAGCACGTCGAGCCCGAGGTCGGACAGGTCGTCGTAGAGCTGGTCGGCGAAGTCCACCTGCGGGTCACCGGGATTGCCGATGGCGACGAGATGAATGTCGAACGGTGCGATGGCCTTGGGCCACACGATGCCGGCGTCGTCGAAGGAGTGCTCGATCGCTGCGGCGGCGATGCGCGCCGGGCCGATGCCGTAGGAGCCCATGACAATGAGCCGTTCCGCCCCGTCCTGATCGAGGTACTTCGCCTCCAGCGGCTCGGAGTACCGGGTCCCGAGCTTGAAGATGTTGCCCACCTCGATCACGGGCTCCAGCTCGAGGGGAACACCCGAAACGGGGCATCCCTCACCCGCCATCACTTCGCGAATGTCGGCGGTCTCGGCCTGAAAATCGCGGCCCAGCGCCACACCACGTAGATGGACGCCGTCCTGGTTGGCGCCGGTGACGTAGTGGCCGGTTGCGATCGTCGTGTCGGCGACAATGCGTACCTTCTGTTCCATCCCCACCGGGCCCAACGACCCAGGGTTGGCACCGAACCATCCCAGGATCTCCTCGGGGTGAGCCGCACGATGCGCGCCGATGTGATTCGTGAGCTTCACCGTGCTCACCTGATGCTCACCCCGGACGATCGCCAGCACCGGCCCGTCGTCCGTCACAACCACAACGCTTTTTGCCAGCACCGCCTCATCCAGGCCCGCGAACTCGGCAAGCTGAGCAATCGTGTTGATGCCGGCGGTGTCAAACGCCACGGGAGCACCGGGATCGACACCGAAGTCGGGCTCCCGGGCAACGCTGGTGGCGATCTCCAGGTTGGCCGCATATGCGTCGCTTCGCGCGACGACGTTCTCCCCCACCGCCGACGGGGCCATGAACTCGTGAGCGCCCGCACCACCCATCATCCCCACGTCGCTCTCCACCATGTACCAGCGCAACCCACAGCGATCGAAGATGCGGGCGTAGGCACCCCGGTGGGCCTCGTAGCTGGCGTCCAGGCCCGGCGCTATCGCGGTCGAACGAGTACGAGTCCTTCATGATGAACTCGCGCACACGCAACATCCCGCTTTTCGGATCGTGGCTCGTCGCGCATCTTCGTCTGGAGGTGGTACCAGCTCTGCGGCAGGTCGCGATACGAGCGGATCTCCCGCGCAGCGTGCCAGGTGACGATCTCTTCGTGGGTCATCGCCAGCACCATCTTGCGGCCGGTGCGGTCCTCCAAGCGAAACTGCTCACCCAGGCCGTAGCGGCCGGTTTGCTCCCAGATCTCCGCCGGGTGCATCACCGGCATGAAGATCTCTTGGGCACCGATACCGTCCATCTCCTCACGGATGATGTTGTCGATGCGGCGAATCGTGCGAAGGCCAAGGGGGAGGATTGTGTACAGCCCCGAGGCGAGCTGGCGAACCAACCCCGCACGCACCATCAGTTTATGACTTATCGCCTCGGCATCTGCCGGCGCGTCACGCAAGGTAGGCCAGAACCGTCCCGACAGGCGCCATGAGCCGCCGCGCGGCCCGCGTGCCATCACCCAGCTGTCGGGGGTTTTCTCCTCACTCACGACCGGGCAAGCTACTAGACGCGGTTTGCGCGGCCTCAGAGGCCAGCGAAAACGTGCGCTCCACGTAGTCCTCCACCATGGTCATGAAGTCCTCGGCCAAAGTGGGGCCGTCAAGGGTGACGACCTTCTCCCCATCGACGTACACCGGCGCACGCGGCTCCTCGCCCGTGCCCGGCAAGGAAATACCGATGTTGGCGGCGCGACTCTCACCCGGGCCGTTGACGATGCACCCCATCACCGCCACGGTGAGACCGGCGGCATCCGGACGCTCGGTGCGCCACACCGCCATCCGCTCCTCCAGACGGGTCTCGATGCGCTGTGCGAGCTCCTGGAAGACCGTGCTGGTCGTCCGGCCGCACCCCGGACACGCGGTCACCTGAGGGCGGAATGAGCGGAGACCCAGGCTTTGCAGCAGGTCGCGGCACACACGTACCTCGAGGCTGCGATCGCCACCGGGTTCCGGGGTGAGCGACGCCCGGATCGTGTCGCCGATACCGTCGTTCAGAAGAATCCCCAGGGCAGCGGAGGTCGCGACGATGCCTTTGCTCGACATCCCCGCCTCCGTCAAACCGAGGTGGAGTGGATAGTCACAGCGTTCGGTAAGAGCCCGGTAGACCGCGACCATATCGGGGAGGCGACTGGCCTTGCACGACAGGATGATGCGGTCGTGTGCGAGGCCCAGCTCCTCAGCCGCCTGGGCCGACCGGAGGGCGCTTTCGACCATGGCGTCACGCACCACCTCCTCGGCGCTTCGCGGGTCAGGCGTTGCGGCGTTCGCATCCATCAGGCCATCGACCAACTCCGGGTCGAGTGAACCGGCGTTCACCCCGATGCGAACGGGCTTGTCGTGCTCAACGGCCGCGTCGATGATGGCGGCGAAGTTCGCGTCATGGCGTGCTCCGCGGCCGACGTTGCCCGGGTTGATGCGGTACTTGTCGAGCGCCGCCGCACATTCAGGAAACTCGCGAAGCAACGTGTGGCCGTTGTAGTGGAAGTCACCGACGATCGGGACACACACCCCGTGATCGTCCCTCAGCCGGGCACGGATCTCCCCCACCTTGGCCGCCGCAGCACGGTTGTTGACCGTGATACGCACGAGCTCCGACCCCGCGTCGGCCAGCTGGGCCACCTGCCGGGCGGTTCCGATCGCGTCGGCCGTGTCGGTGTTGGTCATCGACTGCACGACCACCGGAGCGCCTCCCCCGACGCGCACGCCGCCCACAACGCACGTGACGGTGCGGGGACCGCTCACGGCTTAAAGCCTTCGCCGAAGATGCGCGAGAAGTCGTTGTTCAACGCGTAAAAAAAGAGGAGGCCGAAGAGGGCGATGCCAACCACCGAAGCCCGTTGATAGACGATGGCGTTCATTGCTTTGCCACGGATCCGCTCGGCAAGGGCGAACACGATGTGCCCACCGTCGAGTGGCATCAGTGGGATGAGGTTCATGATCGCGAGGATGAGGCTCAGGATCCCGATGAAGCGCCAAACCGTCGAGACGCCCTCGTCGGCGAAGTCGTTGAACGTCGCACCGATCCCCACAACGCTCTGAACCTGTTCACGAGTCTCCTGATCCACGAACAGGCGCCCCAGCGCCTTGATCTGTTCCGCAGTCAAGAAACCGGTGAACTGCACCCCCTCACGAATGCCTCCGAAGAAGCCGAACGTCGTGTCCTCCACGCGTCGTTGAGCAAACTGAAAACCGAGTCGCCCCACTTTCGGGGCATCGGGTGCGGCCACCAAGGGCGGAGTCGTCAGCGTCCGTGGCGTCCCGTCACGCTCAACCACGAGGGTGACGGACTTGCCAACGTTGGCTTGGAGCTCCTTACGGAGGGGTTCAACGACGTCCGCGCCGGCCCCGAGCGTTGCGTTGTTGATCCGAATGATGCGGTCGCCGGGAACGAGCCCGACCGCTTCGGCTGGGCTATTGCGACTCACAGCGTCGACGACGTTCGTGCTGCCGGAGAAGGTGGGTACGCCAATCCAAAACGACACGGCAAACGCGATCACCGCGACGATGACGTTCGCGAACGGCCCGGCGAAGATCGTGGCAATTTTTCGCGGTGTGGTGCTGTTGCAGTAGGCCCGCGCCTGAACCTCGGGCGGCTCCGGTGTTTCGCTGATGACCTCACGCGTCTTTGGGTCGTACTCGCGTTTTACCAGCTCGTCACGTGTCATCCCGGTGATCTTCACGTACCCGCCCAGAGGCAGCCAGCCGATGCCGTACTCGGTCTCGCCCTTCCGGAACGACCAGATGGGCTTTCCGAAGAACACCGAGAAGCGCTCGACGCGCATGCCGCAGAGCTTGGCGACGATCATGTGGCCCAACTCGTGAAGGATGATCAGCACGATCAGCACGACAATGAACAGCAGCACCCTCATGCCGTCACCGCCAGTGCCGCGGCAACCGACGCCCGCGCCGCACGATCGGCGTCTTCCACCGCGTCGAGAGAATCGGCCGGTGCGGTCGGCACGTCATTCAGGGCACGCTCGACCAGCGCCGCGATATCGAGGAAACCGATGCGTCCATCAAGGAAGGCTGCCACTGCAACTTCATTGGCTGCGTTGAGCACCGCCGGGGCCGTGCCCCCTTCACGTCCGGCGGCCCGAGCAAGCGGCAAGCAACGAAACGTTTCCTCATCCGGCGTAGTGAACTCCAGCGTGCGGTCCGTGAGATCGAACGTCGGAGCCGGAGGCGGGGGATCGGGCCACCGAAGGGCATAGCCGATCGGCACGCGCATGTCCGGGAGGCCGCAGTGAGTGATCACGCTCCCATCTTCCAACCGAACCATGGCGTGAACAAAGGACTGCGGGTGGACGACGACCTCGATGTCGTCATAATCCAGGTCGAACAGGTGATGTGCCTCGATGACTTCTAGTCCTTTGTTCATCAGCGTTGCCGAGTCGATCGTGATCTTTGGTCCCATCTGCCACGTGGGGTGATTCAGCGCGTGTTCGACCCCGACATCGGCGAGCTCTGCCGCACTGCGACCGCGAAACGGGCCGCCGGATGCCGTGAGCACGCCCCGTGTCACACGTTCACGCCCCATCCCCGCCATTAGCTGAAAGAGAGCGGAGTGCTCGGAGTCGACGGGGATGATCTGCGCGCCCGTGCGGGCGGAGGCGGCGGCAACGAGGTCACCGCCGACCACCAGGCTCTCCTTGTTGGCGAGAGCAACCGGAATTCCCTGCGACAGTGCAGCCAGCGTGGGCCGCAAACCCGCGGCGCCGACAATCGCGTTCAGCACGATGTCGGGCTGGCACGCCGCAACAAGCTCATCGAGACCCGGGGAGAACGGGACCGTACCACCACCGTCCGCGCACGCCGTGAACGCGACGCCGTTGCTCACGGCCTGGGCGGCCATCGAGATCCGATCCGTCGCGCACGCCAAACCACACACCGCGAGATCACCGGTATCACCGATGACCGAGAGGGCTTGGCGACCGATTGACCCGGTGGACCCGAGAATGAGAACACGACGCACACCTCGATGGTAGCGAGCATTCCCGGAGAGCGACCCGAACTCATGCGCCCTACGCCTAATGTTCCGCGTCGCGGTGCCCGATAACGAGCCAATGAGCTCAGAAGTACTCGAACGCGTCTCGCCGGTGCGGTTGCGGCGACGTTTGCCGTGGCCATCGTTGCTGATGACCCTCGCCGTGCTCATGGCCATCTTCACGCTATCGATCAGTGACGACAGCCACTTCGTCTTTCTTGGGTCATTCTCAAGCTTGATCGCCACCGTCGCAACCACGATCGCAGCGGTGAAGCTGCCCAAACACCGACTGAGCTGGGCTCTCATCGCCCTGGCGATGGGCGTCAACACCATCGGCGACGGGATTTACGAGGCGATCACCCGACTCAACGGGGCTGTTCCGGTGCTCTCGTTGGCCGATGTCTTCTATCTCCTGACCTACCCTCTCCTGTTTGCGGGGTTGGGGCTGATGGTCGCGCGCGTCAGTCGTGAGCGTTGGCGTGACGTCTGCACGGATGCGTCGGCGGTCGCGACGATCGCGGGCCTCGCGATCTGGCAGTTCTTCGTCATCAACCCCGGAGTGCTCGATGAGGGTTCGATGCGGCAGCGTGTCGTCTTCGCGTCGTATGCCATGGCCGACGTCCTGATCGTCGCCGCGATGGTTGGTTTGCTGTTTCTCCCTCACCGGCGCAACCGCGTCTTGGCGCTTCTCGTGGGCTTCGCGGTGATGTTCCTGGCGTCCGACGTCTTCTACAACATCGTTTCGCTCGACCCGTTCAATCGATCGCTGCGCATCTCTGATGCCCTCTACATCCTCGCCTACGGCATCCTCTCGTCCGCCGCCGCTTTGTCGATCCGTCGACAAAACACCATGCCCGATGAGCCCGCGCCGATACGAGAGCTACGTATTCCCTACGCGCGCATCGGTCTTCTGGGGGCCGCGCTCATCGGCGCCCCCACAATGGCGGTCGTCGTGCCCGCCCTGGGGTTTGACTACCATGCGTGGGTGTACGTCTGTGCCGCGCTCTTCGTCGGCACGCTCGTTCTGGCACGACTTGTCTCCCTGCTTCGAAACCTGTCGCGAGAACAACGACGCTCACGTGAAGCAGAGACCAAGCTCGCGTTTCAGGCAACCCACGACGACCTCACGGGCTTGCCAAACCGCACGTTCCTGCTGGAGTCGCTGAGCACCGCACTCGCCAGCCCGGATTCGGAGCGACTGGCGGTGATGTTCGTCGACCTCGACAACTTCAAGTTCGTTAACGACAGCCTCGGTCACCAGGCGGGGGACGTGTTGCTTCGCTCCGCCGCCCAGCGAATCCAATCAGCAGTGCGCAACGGGACCCTGGTGGCACGCATCGGCGGCGACGAGTTCGTGATCGTGTCGACCGATGTCCGCGCGGCCCACGAGGCAGAAGAAGTTGCCGCACGCGTCATCGCCGAGTTTCGTATGCCGTTTACGATCGGCGACGACACCATGTTTACGAGCCCCAGCATCGGCATCGTCCTGAAGACCGACCAGGCCGATCCGGCGTCACTCCTTCGCGATGCCGACATCGCGCTCTTTCAGGCTAAGGCCTCGGGCCGCTGCTGCGCGCGCCTCTTCGACACTACCATGCGTGAATGGGTAACTGAGCGAACCCAGATCGAAGCCGGGATTCGCCACGCGCTTGAGCACGGCGAGCTGGCCGTTGCGTATCAACCGCGCATCGACCTTGCCACCGGCGAGATCGACTCGTTCGAGGCACTTCTTCGGTGGCCATCGCAGCCAACGATCCCCACCATCCGAGTAATCGAGATCGCCGAAGCCACCGGGTTGATCGATGAAATTGGTTCGTTCGTGCTCGATCGCGCGTTCGCCGACATGCGCCACCACTTTGGCCCGGCCTCCCCCGATGTTCGCATCGCCATCAACGTCTCGATGCGCCAGCTTGCGCAGCCCGACTTCACGCGCGACGTCGCCAATGCGCTGGCGCGACACCGCGTCGAACCCCACCGGGTCAGCCTGGAATTGACTGAGACCTTCCTCTCCGAAGAACCGGAGCTCGCCAAGTCGACGCTCCACAATCTCCGTGCCCTCGGCGTGAAGATTGAGATCGACGATTTCGGTGTCGGGTACTCGTCATTGGCACGTCTGGCGGACTACCCCATCGACGGGGTGAAAATCGACCGTGGCTTCATCACCGCTCTCGTCAACGACGACATCGCCGAAGCCATGGTTGTTGCGATCGTCGCACTGAGCACGGCAATGGCGTTGACGGTCACCGCCGAAGGGGTCGAGACCTCCGCTCAAGCCGAGGCCGTCCGCCGCTTGGGCTGTCATCTCGGACAGGGTTTCCTGTTTGCCGCCGCCCTCACCCGGGACGATGCCGTTGCGACGATCGCGCCACGGAGCACGACGGTCAATATCGACGATTGGCCGACATGGGCCAATCGAACGGCTACACCAGCCACACCGTCGCGAAATACGCCGCGGGGGCGCTAAAGAGCAGTGCGTCGAACCGGTCGAGGATGCCGCCGTGCCCGGCGAGTAGCCGTCCCGAATCCTTCACACCAACATCACGCTTGATGAGCGACTCGAACAGATCGCCCGCAAATGCGGCGGCGCAGATGACGGCTCCGACGGCGAGTGAGTCGAGCAAGTCGATCCAGTCCATATAGAGGCCGGCCACGCCCACGGCAATCGTGCCGCCGAAGAAGCCGGCGTAGAGCCCCTCAACCGTCTTGTTCGGTGAGGTGAGCGGGGCAACCGGATGCCGACCCCAGAGCTTTCCGCCGAAGTACGAGAACGTGTCGAAGGCCCAGGTCCCGACAAGAACGTTGGCCACAGCCGCGGCACCATGAGGCAGCTCCCGCGTCGCGACAAAGATGCCGAGAGGGACGCCCAGGTAAATCGCTCCGAACATCGTAACCGTCACCCGAAGGGTGATCTCGTCGCGGTCAGTGGTCAGGATGCCGGAAGCCGCCGCCAATGTAATGCAGGCCGCGACACCGAACAGCACCGCCCGCTCAGGTGTATCGACAAAGCCGGGGAGGACGACGGCGATCGCCGTACCGGCGTAGGCCGCCCAGCGAATGGGGTCGATACCCGAGACGAGGTTGAGATACTCGTAGACACCAAGCAGGGCGATGGCGGCCGCCACCGCAACAAACAGCGGCCCACCAACCGAGACGACGGCGATGGCGACAAGGATCCCCGGGATCGCGATGGCAATGCGACTTCCCATGTTCAGCGGGCCCCGAAGCGGCGCTGGCAACCCGCATAGTGGGCCAGGGCTGCGTCAAGCTCCTCGGAGCCGAAGTCCGGCCACAGGCAATCGGCGAAATACAGCTCCGCGTAGGCGGTCTGCCACAGCAGGAAGTTCGAGAGGCGCTGCTCACCGCTGGTCCGAATCACCAGCTCCGGGTCGCGCATCTGCGGTCCGTACAGCAGCCGCCCAAAGTCGTCTTCGGTGGCATCCGGGCCTATCTCGGCCACGAGACGCCGCGCCGCATCGAGGATCTCCCCACGGCCTCCGTAGTTCATCGCCACGAAAAGGTTGAGGCCGGTGTTGGCTGCCGTGCTCGCCTCGGAAGCGGCAATGCGCTCTTGCAGGAGCGTCGGAAGCTCGCCGGTACGTCCGATGAAGCGCATTCGGACGTTCTCGGCGTTGAGCTCATCCGTCTCACGATCGATCAGCTCGATGAACAGCACCATCAGATCGTCAACCTCGGCCTGCGGTCGTGACCAGTTCTCGGTGGAAAACGAAAAGACCGTGAGGTCTTCGATGCCGGCGTCCGACGCGGCCCGCACAATGCGTTTGAGTGCCTGAGCCCCCGCACGATGGCCCGCCGCGATGGGAAGGCGCCGACGCTCGGCCCACCGCGCATTCCCATCCATGATGATGGCAACGGAGACCGGCACATCCCGGGAGACCTGACCATCCCGTGGCACCTGGTCCGCCGGCCGTTGCAGCGCCTCTTTGAGGCCGAGGAGCGCTCGAGCCGAACGCCAGCGCGTCCGAAGCGTCATCGGCTCCGGGCGTGGTGACGAGCGGAATGCGTCGTGCTAGACCTCAAGGATCTCGGCTTCCTTGCGGGCCATCGCATCGTCCACCGACTTGATCTCCGTGTCGGTGAGCTTCTGCACCTCGTCCTGAACACGCGCCGCCTCGTCCCGGGAGAAGTCTCCGTCCTTCTCCTGTTTTTTGACGTCGTTCATGATGTCGCGGCGAACGTTTCGTACCGCGATTCGCGCCTCCTCGGCCATCTTGTGGACGAGCTTCACGTACTCCTTGCGCCGCTCCTCCGTCAGTGCCGGAATGGGAAGGCGAATCATCTGACCGTCGTTCGACGGGGTAAGGCCCAACTGCGCTTCAAGGAGGGCTTTCTCGATGTCTTTCATCAAGGTCTTGTCAAACGGCTGCACCGTCAGCAGGCGTGCTTCGGGGACGCTGATCGTGGCGACCTGGTTGAGCGGCATGTCCGAACCGTAGGCCGACACGACGACACGGTCGAGCAGGTGGGTCGAGGCGCGACCCGTGCGAACTGTGGCGAAATCATTCTCGAGGCTCTTGAGCGCCCCCTCCATGCGACGCTTCGCGTCCGCCAGAAGCTCCTTCATCCGTGGTCCTTCCCGCTCGAGACGATCGTGCCGATGTGCTCTCCTTGAAGGATGCGCAGCACGTTCTCGTCGTTCGACATGTTGAACACCAATATGGGCAAGTCATTGTCCATGCACAGTGTCAGGGCGGTGGTGTCCATCACCTTCAGCCCGCGCTCAATGGCCTGCATGTGCGTGATATGTGGAAGGAGCACGGCATCATCGTGCTCACGCGGGTCGCGGTCCATCACACCCTCGACGTTGTTCTTCGCCATGAGAATGCACTGGGCCCCAACCTCGAGCGCCCGCAGCGCCGCAGTGGTGTCGGTCGTGAAGAACGGGTTGCCCGTCCCTCCGGCAAAGATCACGACCCGCTTGTGCTCGAGGTGGCGGATCGCGCGGCGACGGATGTAGGGCTCGGCCACCTCCTGGATCGCGATTGCCGACTGAACGCGGGTCGCCACACCCAGCTTCTCCAACGCATCCTGAATGGACAGGGCGTTCAAGACGGTGGCGATCATTCCCATGTAGTCGGCGGTGGAGCGATCCATCCCTCGCGCAGCGCCGGCGACACCCCGAAAGATGTTGCCTGCTCCCACGACAATCGTCACCTCCACGCCCAACTCTGTGGCGCTTCGCACTTGGCGAGCGATTGAGTTGATGCGTTCGGGATCGATGCCGTATGCGCGCTCACCGAGGAGAGCCTCGCCGGACAGCTTCAGGACGATCCGCCGGAACGGGCTTCGCGCCCCCTCCGCCACGACGATCTGTGGGTCGGGAGTCGTGCTAGCCACCGAGCTCGTAGCGGACAAAGCGCCGGATCGTGATGTTCTCGCCCAACTTGGAGGCCATCTCGGCGCGAAGCTCGTCGATGGTGCGTGACTTCTGCTCGTTCTGATCCAGCACGAACTCCTGGTTGAGGAGCGCGATCTCCTTGAGATGCTTCGCGAGCTTGCCGTCGACGGCTTTGTCGCGGAACTTCTCGTCGACGTTCTGTTCCTTCGCCTGCTCGAGGTACACCGCGCGCTCACGTTCCTTGTATTCGTCCGCGATTTCCTCCTCGGAGACCACCAACGGATTCATTGCGGCGATATGAAGGGCGACGTCGTGGGCAAAGGTGATGAACTCCTCGTTGCGAGCAACGAAGTCGGTTTCGCAGTTGACCTCGATCAGCACGCCGACACGGCCACCGGCGTGAATGTAGCTGTCGATGCGCCCCTCGCGGGCCTCCCGGCCGGAACGCTTTGCGGCGTCTGCGGCGCCTTTGGCGCGCAGCAGGTCAACGGCCGGCTCCAGATCTCCCCCGGTCTCGATAAGTGCGGCCTTACAGTCCATCATCCCGGCACCGGTACGGTCGCGAAGCTCCTTCACCTCTTTGGCGGTGGGGCTGTAGTCGCTCATTCAGCCGCCTTCGTGGGAGCGGCCTCGACGGGAGCGGGCGCCTCAGCGGCCACGGGCTCAGCCGGCGCGACAGGCGCAGCGGGCTCGGCCGGGGCCACGGGTGCAGCAGACTCAACGGGTGCCGCGGGTGCAGCAGACTCAATCGGAGCCGCAGGTGCAGCAGGCGCGGCTGGTGCAGCAGACTCGACCGCTGCAGGAGCAGCAGCAGGCGTCTCTTCCACCACAACGACGGCCGGTGTCTCGGGCTCGGGTTCTTGGGGGACGTATCCGCGGGCAGTGGCGATCGCGCTCGATAGGGCGCCCAGAATGAGGTTGCAGGAGCGAATGGCGTCGTCGTTGCCGGGGATGACGTACGTGGCGTCATCCGGGTCACAGTTGGTGTCAACCAGGCCGATGACCGGGATCCCAAGGCGATTAGCCTCGCGAACGCCGATGGCCTCACGTTTGAGGTCGACAACGACCACCGCATCCGGCAGGCGCTGCATGTCGGCGACGCCACCGAGGTTGGTCTCGAGCTTGACCAGCTCGGCCTCGGAGCTCAGGCGCTCGCGCGTGGGAAGCAGCGCAAGCTGGCCTTCGCGTTGCTGGCGGCGCAGCTCGTGGAGGCGCCGAATGCGGTCGCTGATCGTGACCCAGTTGGTGAGCAGACCACCGAGCCAACGGTGGTTGACGTACGGCATGCCGCAACGCTCGGCCTGTTGGCGAATGGCGTCTTGAGTCTGCTTCTTGGTGCCGACGAACATCACCGTTCCGCCCCGGGCGGAGATGTTGGTGACGACATCGACCGTTTGCCGCAGCAGATCGAGCGTCTGGGTGAGGTCGATGATGTAGATGCCGCCGCGCTCACCAAAGATGTAGCGCTTCATCTTCGGATTCCAGCGGCGTGTTTGGTGTCCGAAATGCACTCCGGACTCCAGCAACTGTCTCATGGTGACGGGCACAGTGACTCCTGATGTGGTTGTGAAGTAGCGGCCGGCACGCTCCGTCGGGACCGCTTACGCGGCACCGCCCAACGGCTTCTCGCACCGGATCGAGGGACGATCGAGTTCGGCGGAGTCTAGCGCGCGGGATCGACCTGATGCTCCAGACGGTCAAGAACCGCCTGTAGGTCGGCGGGAAGCTCGCTGGTGAGCTCGATGTGCTCCCCGGTCTCGGGATGGGGAAAAGCGAGGTACGCGGCGTGGAGAAACTGCCGTGACAACCCTTCGTGGGCTCCCGGACGACCGTAGACCGGGTCGCCGACGACCGGGAAACGCGCCGACTCGAGATGGACACGAATCTGATGCGTTCGGCCCGTGTCGAGTCGCGCTTCCAGCAAGCTGTGCGCGGCAAACTGGCGGAGGCGATGAAACGTCGTCCGTGCCTCGCGGGGGCGGTCGGTGTTCACCGACATACGGACCCGGTTGCGCGCATCTCGCCCAATGGGGCGGTTGACCGCCAAGGCGGGCGGGAAGGCCCCGTGAACGAGCACGCGGTAGCGCCGCGCAATCGCGCGTTCGCGAAGGGACTCCTGCAAACGCCGGTGCGCCCGGTCCGTCTTGGCAACGACCAGAAGACCACTGGTTTCGCGGTCGAGCCGATGCACGATGCCCGGCCGACTGATCTCATCGCCGCCGCCAATGCCCCGAGCCAGCAAGCCGTGCACCAATGTGCCCGATTCGTGACCCCGGCTGGGGTGGGTGACGACCCCGGCCGGCTTGTCAACCACGATGAGGAAAGCATCCTCGAAGCACACGCGAAACGGGACGTCCTCTGGCGTGAGGGTCATGGGGGGCCGCGGCGACAACACGACCTCCACCCGATCGTCGGCGTGAACCGCGTCTCGTTTGCGTGGGGTGGCCCCGTTGACGGTCACTCCACCGGAATCGATGAGCCGCTGGGCTTCCGCGCGGCTGTCGACCTCCTCCCAGGTGGCGAGATACACGTCGATACGGTGGCCCTCATCGTCGGGCCCCACGACACGCCTGAGGGTGGGCGAGGTCATTGCTCGTCGCGCATGAGCAACACACCGATGCCCACGACGATCGCTCCACCGACAATGGCCATATCGGCGACGTTGAACGCCGGCCACTTCGGCAGGTTGATGAAGTCGGTCACTCCCCCATGAACGAGGCGGTCGACCAGGTTGCCGACGCTCCCGCCGATGAGCGCTCCGCCACCCGACGCAATCCATGAGCTTCGACGCGCCATGGTCAGCAACGTCGCCGCGATGATCAGCAAGGCGACAACGGTGAGCGCAGCAACCACGCCCGGGCGACCCGGAAACAGTCCAAACGCGATCCCCTCGTTGCGTGCCCGAACCAGGTCCAGACCGGGCAGGAGCGAGATGACCTCGCCAGGTGCGATCTCGCGTCGCACGATCAGCTTCGTTACTTGATCGGCGATCAACGCCACGGCGGCGGCGATGGCGAGAATGATCCCTCGCCGTCTGGCGATTTGCCGGTAGCGCCGCCGGGCCGCCACAGCAACATCAGCTCCCAACGAGGTCGATGGATCGTTCACGCCGCTTCTCCGTCGATACCGGCAAAGGCGGTCGTGAGCCGCGCGATCAGGGACGAGGGCTCACCATCGAGCTCGATGAGCTTGCGCGCCCCACTGGAGCCGCGTCGCACGCGGGCGGCCCGGGGACGAATGCCGGCGGCATCGGCCAGGTATGCGCACAGGGCGGCATTCGACTGTCCATCGTGCGGGGGCGCGGCGATGTGAACGCGCAGATGCCCGTCGAGCACGCCCACCGCGTGTGTGCGGCGTGAGCGAGGAACAGCCTTGACGACGACGGTCACCCCATCCTCACGTGGCGAGATCCACGGGGGGCACTCAGACAAAACTGTCAAGAATTCGCACGACGAACGTTTGTGTGATCACGACGACGATGACCGCGACGATCGGCGAGAGGTCCAGGGGACCCAGCGGTGGAATGAAACGGCGAAACGCGCCGAGGTACCAGTCGGTGGTGTCGTGGAAGAACTCGACTGTGTTCCGTGCCCACGGGCGAATGGGGGCAATCGTGACCCACGACATCAGAATGCGGATGAGGATGCACAGGATGAACACCGTAAACAGCGCGTTGACCCAGGTGATGAAGATGGTCACGAGCTACAGCTCCGCCGCGCGTCGGGCAGCCGCACGAACCGCGTCGGCCATGTGGGCTCTCACTCCACCACGTTCCAGCACCCCGACCCCCTCGATGGTGGTACCGGCCGGGGAGCTGACGCGTTGGCGTAACTCGGCCGGGTCGCTTCCGTCGGCCAGGAGTGTGGCCGTTCCGGCGAGCACCGCGTGCACCATCCGCCGGGCCTGGTCACGGGAGAAGCCGATCGCCACTGCTCCGTCCTCCAGGCCCTCGGCGACCAATGCGACGAACCCGGGCCCGCTTCCTACGATTGCGGTCGACGGGCCGATGAGGGCCTCAGGGAGCTCGACGACCGCCCCCAGCGGGGCGAGAGCGGCGTGAAGGGCCTCCTGGCGCTCGCGACTGACCCCTCGAGTAGCGATGGTCACAACACCTGATCCGTGCTTCACCGCGAGATTGGGCATGGTCCGCACAATTGCCGAGATACCGGGCACAGCCGCGGCGAGGCGATCGATATCCCACCCGGCAATGACCGAGAGGACGACGGTCTGTGACGGGGCGTGCGCCGCTAGCGCGGCCAACGCCTCGGGGGCGTCTTTGGGCTTGACGGCGAGGATGACCAGGTCGCATGCCGCGGCGTCAGCGGGGGTACCAATCGTTGCTCCCGTCTCTGCTGCGGCGGTATCCGCAGCGGCCCCCACGGTGTCGCTCACGATGATCACACCCGACCGCAATCGTTCGTCGCGGAGGAGTCCCGTAAGCATCGCTGTTCCCATCGCGCCACAGCCGATGAGTCCGACGCTGGCTGGCCAGTTGCTCATGCCCATATCCTGACAGGGTGGGCCGCCATCCACGTACCCTGAACCGACCGGGTCACTAGTACTGGTTGAAGAAGCCCTTCTCAAGCAGGCGGGCCCGCTCTTCGGCCGAGACCTCGACGTTGCGCGGCGTCAGCAAAAAGACCTTGTCCGCCACACGCTGCATCCCCCCATCAAGGGCGTAGGTGAGGCCGCTGGCGAAGTCAATGAGTCGCTTGGCCAGGTCCAACTCTGCACTCTGGAGGTTGATGATCACCGGGATCGCCGCCTTGAACTTGTCGGCGATCTGCTGAGCGTCGTTGAAGCTCTTGGGCACGATGAGGTGAACTTCCATCTGCTGGGGCCGTGGAGGATCGACCGCGCGAATGGACGTGGAGCGTGCAGCGGGACCGACTGCCTGGTCGTCGCTGAAGATGTCATCGAACTCGTCTCGGCGGCGCGAGCCAATACGGCGCACATTGGGCCGCTCGCGATAGCTCTGCTCCAAGTCCTCCTGAGCGCGCGGTGGCGCGGCTGTCGCCGTGCGCGTGGGCTCCTGGTCGGCCAGGAATTCGTCATCGTCGTCGTCATCGGCCATGCCGAAGTAGACGAGAGTCTTATGCCAGATGTCTGAGATGGCCATTTAGTTCACCGTGCTCCGGTCGATCACCGCGTGTCCAATTCGCACCATGGTTGCGCCCTCCTCTGCTGCGACGACGAAATCCTGGCTCGTACCCATCGAAAGCTCATGGAAATTGTGACGTCCTGACCAACGTGATGACAGCCTTTCGTTGAGGTCACGGAGCTTTGCGAAGTGTGGGCGGCTGTGTTCGGGATCGGACGCCGAGGGGGGCAATGCCATGAGACCGACGAGAACGACCGACGAGAATTCGCTGACCGTCTCGACAAACGCGTCGATTTGGTCGGGGACAATACCACGCTTGGTCGGCTCCCCCCCGATGTTGACCTCCGCCAGAACCCGCACCGGGCCGGTGGCGCGCTGCTGGATTTCCGCGGCAAGCTCCACGGAATCGACCGCGTGGATCATGCGCACGATGGGCAGCACCGTGCGGACTTTGCGCCGTTGCAGATGCCCGATGAAGTCGAAGGTCAGCCCGTCACCGACAACCTCCCTTTTGGCGACGAGATCCTGCAAGCGGTTCTCACCAACGATCGAAACACCCGCAGCGACAAGAGCGGGCGCATCGTTCGCAGGGACGTACTTCCCCGCAACGACGATCGCGACGCTGCCGTCGGGGCGGCCCGCGCGTCGCGACGCGGCGTCGATGAGTCCGCGTACCTCCACAAGGGCGTCGCGCAGACGCACGGGGTCGATCATGGGGCGACCCGCTGGATGACCCCGGCGTGGCGCCCGGTCCGGGCGCCGTCGCGTCGATAGCTGAAGAAGCGTCTCGCATCGCAGGACGTGCAGCCGCCGTAGCGTGCAATTGCCTCGTTAGTGACGCCGAGAGCCGTGAGATCGACCTGTGCGGCGTGTACGAGGTCCACTGCTTCCCCGACGACCGTCTCCTGGCCGAAGCGGGCACGGAAGCTCTGACGGACCTCATCGCTCACCGGATAGCAGCACGGGCCGATCCCCGGGCCGATCGCGACCGCAACGGCGTCCGCACTCCCGAGGCCGGCGACGAGGTTGCCCAGAATCCCCGCAACCAGGCCACGCCACCCCACATGCGCCGCGCCGATGCGCCCCGTATCCACACGCCATGCCAGGACGGGCAAACAGTCTGCGCCCATCACCAGGAGCCCGATCCCGGTCGCGTCGCTGACAAGTCCGTCCGCATCCGGCCAGGTGGTCTCCCCCGTCGCGAAGGCCGGTGCCATGTCGGCCGCGTCGACGCGGCGCACGTCAGATCCGTGGACCTGGTGGTTGGCGACGATACGGTCGTCGCCAAGGGCGTCGCACAAGAGGGCACGGTTACGCAGTACACGGTCGGGGTCGTCACCACTCGTCATGCCAAGGTTGAGACTGGCCCAGCCGTCGGTGCTCACACCACCGAGGCGGGTCGTGAAGTGCGCGCGGACGCCGGGCACGGTGGCGACCGGGATGAGCTCGACCGCGCTCATGGGCGTGTCACCTCGGCCAGTGCAAAGGCGAGTTGCTCCTCGCGTGAGGACCCAAGGGCACCATCGAGAACGGCTCGCCGCGTCGCCATCAAAGCCCGACCGAGCCGGGGTCCGGGGACGACGCCGGACGCCACCAGGTCGCCACCGCCGATGGCCAGCCGCAGGTCACGATCGGTGGCCCACCAGTCGCGAATCATGTGCGCCCCCAGGGCATGGGCAACAACGGCCGTCGCGGGCCGTGCGCGGCGCAGCAGCGTGTCGATCTCCGACCGCCCCGTCGCGTTCTCCAGGGCCTCGACGAGGGTATCGGCGTCGTTGACCTCCTGGGCGACGCCGCGTGCCCACCCATCGACGGCGACAGTGTCGAGGCGATCGGGATCGCACACGAGGCCCAGACGAATCGCCCAGCGCTCCACCGAAGGCGCCCCTGGAGTCGCAAGCGCCTGGTCGACCGCGTCGAAGGTCGTTGCACCGGCGTTGACACACGGCCTGATCCAGGCAACGCCAAGCGCACGGAGCAGTTGCAGGGCCGGGACAACCGTGGACTCGTGGAGCAGGCGGCGCAACTCCTCCCCCACCCGGGGAATCGCGGGATCGAGGTCCGGGGCCACCCGATGAGCAGCCGCCGTCGTTTCGGGCTGGATGATAAACGCCAGGCGCGCGGCATATCGCGCCAAGCGCACCAAACGGCTGGGATCGTCAACGAAGCTCTCGGGATGCAGCACCCTCAGCACGCCCGCGTCGAGGTCGGCGCAGCCACCGCACGGATCGACGATCGCCCCGGCGTTGTCGCCCGAAAGACGGTACGCGATGGCGTTGACCGAAAAATCCCGTCGTGAGAGATCGTCGACGAGCGTCCCGGGCCGAACATCAGGAAGCGCGCCGGGACTCGAGTAGGTCTCCAACCGAGCCATCGTGACATCGACAGCCGGGCCATGCGGTTGATAGACCTCGGCCGAACCGAATCGTTCGTGAGCCACGACACGGGCGCTCAGCGCCCGGCCCAGGCGGCGGGCAAAGGCGATCGCGTCGCCCTCGACCACGAGGTCGACGTCCGGTCCGGGTGCGGTGTCGAGCAGCGCGTCTCGGACGACCCCACCAACAAGGCTCACCGGGTCGGTGGCTCGCTCGGCCGCACGCCGAAGCAGCGGGTGTGCTTGAACGGCTGCCGCAATCCGCTCAGAATGATCGCAATGACCTATGACCCGCTCTCCCACAAGCTGCGTGAAGCCGCGCCCATCGCCATCCCCGAGCTTCTGGAGCTCTTTGCCCGGTTCGAGGGGCTCTCGCTGACCCAGCTCCAGGAGGAGTTCGCCGCCTGCGAAGCGCGTTTTCGCGCCTGGGTCGAGGCGCCGGAGAATGCGGGCAGGCCCATCACCGAATCCCCCGACTATCGGGACCGCATCGCGCTGGACAGTTTGATCGAGCGTCGCATGTGGGCGGAGTAGCCGTTACCTAACCGGCCAAAACGACGGCGACGGCTTCGATCTCAACCTGCGCGCCCAGGGGCAACGCCGCCACTCCCACGGTGGCTCGAGCCGGCGCGTGGCCGCCGAACGCCTCCGCATAGACCGTGTTCATCGCCGCGAAATCGGCCATGTCGGTCAGGAAGACGGTGGTCTTGACGACGTGCTCGAGGCCGGCGCCGGCCGCCGCAAGGATGGCCCGTATGTTGTCGAGAACCTGCGCCGTCTGGACCGAAACGTCGCCCTCGACGAGCGCGTTCGTGGCGGGGTCGATGGGCGTCTGTCCGGAGACCCAGACCAGCTCCCCAGGCGACGCCGCGATCGCCTGACTGTACGGGGCTCCCTGAACGGGCGCGGGGGCGGTTTCGGTGCGAATTACTCTCATGCAACCGACTCTACCGCGTCATGCCGGTGGGGGCGCGACGGCGCTCGCGGCCGCCGATGCAGGCAGGTGCCGCGACGACCTGGGTGGCGGATCGTCGTCGGGGTGGCTTCCCGAATGGGCAACCCGACAATGCCCCAATGCCTGCGCCGATGGCCGTTGACCAGGGCGGCGCAGGACCAGTACCGTCGACCGCAGTTTGCATAACCCTTTCGAGAGGACACCGATGACAGCGATCGTTGGCCAGAGACGCAGATGGGCCGTCGCGGCGGGGGCGATCTTCGCCGCACTGCTCATGGCCCCGTCGCGTGGCGCGGGCAGCATCGTCTATTCGGACGGCGAAACGGGGGTGTGGATCATGGAGGACGACGGCTCCAAGCAGCGCCTGCTCGTGCCACGGTCGGCATATTCGGCACCGGTCCTCTCGGATGTGATTGCCCACCCCACGCGGCGTGCGCTCGTGCTCGGAGGCCAAGTCAGCTTCCCGGCAAACTTCGCCGTCGCAGGGTGCAACGTGAACTGCTTCGCGGTGTACCTCTGGTCGGCGAAGAAGACGGTCACGTACACGGGACCTCCCCTTTCGTCCGACACGCGGGGTTTCGTCGTCGAGCTTCCCGGGGGCATCGCGAACACCGGGTCTATTGTCTCCGACAGGTGGGGGGTCGTGAACCCCTCGTTCGGGTCGGTCGCATCGACCCACAGCATGTACGCCCTCACGGCACCGACGACGTCAGCGGGTCTCAGCATGCCGTGCAACGACAACTTCCTCGACAATCTCGAGCCCGCGCCGCATCCCGTCGACGACCGCATCGCCTGGATCGGGCGGTGCGCCTCGGGTGAGAAGCCCGCCGTGTACGTCGCTCGTCCCGGCGGCGTGGGGCTGCAGAAGCTCCTCGAGGACGACCAGTTTGCGGATGACCTCGCCTGGTCACCCGACGGGAAGACCCTTGCGGTCGTCGCCGATGGTGACAACCCGGGCATCTGGCGCATCGACACGACCTCCACGCCCCCGGCCGCCACTCAGCTGATGACCGACGAAAAGGGAAAGATCTCCTCACTGACGGTCGCCGGCGACGGCCGGATCGTGTTCGAGCGGGAAAAAGCACTGTGGAGCATCCCGCCCACGTGTAGTGGCTGCACCTTCCCGGCCTCCGCCACCCGATTGACAACCGCCGCCAGCGGGCAGCGCAGCCCGAGCTGGACCAGCGCGAACCTCGAGGATTGGGTCGCCCCGATGCCCACCCTCGTCAGGCCGGCGCTGCGCGGTAGTCGGCTATTTGTGGCCTTTCGGAGCAACGAAGCCGCCACGGCAACGATCACCGTCGAACGCCGCGTGGGACGTCGCTACCGCCCCGTCCGCACGATCACCAAGGCCGTTCGTGCCGGCCGCCGCCAACTCTCCGCGGGCACGCTGACGCGGGGCACCTTCCGCGTCGCCCTCACCCTCACTGACACCGCCGGAAACGCGGCAGGGAAACGCGTGCTCGTCACCCGCCGCTAGGGCCGCGTCCGCTCGTCCGCGGTACCGGAAATCTCGGCGTGAACCCGTCGCACCGGCACACCGACGGCGGCCATCGCGTCCTTGACCTGGGCGATCGAGTAGACGCCGTCGTGGAAGACTGAGGCGGCGAGCACGGCGTCGGCGTGGCCCTTGGTGACGGCTTCTGCGAAATGTTCGAGGGTGCCGGCGCCGCCCGAGGCGATGATCGGGACGCGCACCTCGGCGCTGATCGCGGAGAGCAGATCGGTATCGAATCCGTCCTTCGTGCCGTCGCGATCCATGCTGGTGACGAGCAGCTCCCCGGCCCCGCGGTCGGCCACTTCTTTAGCCCAGGCGACCGCCTCGCGGCCGGTGGGGACCCGCCCACCGTTGAGATAGACCTCCCAGCCGGAGCCGTCGTCACGGCGTTTGGCGTCAATGGCGACGACGATGCACTGGGAACCGAAGCGGCCCGCGCACTCATCGATCAGGTGGGGCTCGTGGATCGCAGCAGAGTTGATCGAGACCTTGTCGGCCCCGGCGGCCAGCACCTCGCGCACATCATCGACGGAACGTAGTCCACCGCCGATGGTGAACGGGATAAACACCTGCTCGGCCGTCCGATACGCCAAGTCGACGATGGTGCGGCGCTGTTCGTGGCTCGCGGTGATGTCGAGGAACACCAGCTCGTCGGCGCCCTCCTGGTCGTAGCGCGCCGCAAGCTCGACCGGGTCGCCCGCGTCGCGCAGACCGACGAAGTTCACTCCCTTCACTACCCGGCCCCCTTTGACGTCAAGGCACGGAACGACGCGAATCACGCGGCGTCTCCTCCCAGCGCCGTGAGCGCCGCGGCGACCGTGAAGCGGCCGTCGTACAGAGCGCGACCGACGATAACCCCCGCAAGGTTCGGCACGTTGAGTTTCCGAAGAGCCGTGAGATCGTCAACGGTGGCGATGCCCCCGGAGGCAATGATGCGAAGCGGTGGAGCCGCTTCGGCGACCCGCTTCAAGGCCTTGAGGTTGGGGCCGGCGAGCATACCGTCGCGCCCGATGTCGGTGTAGATCAAGCGGCGCACCCCGGTGCCGACGAGCTCGGCCGCCACGTCGGTGGCGTCCCGGTCACTGACCTGCGTCCAGCCGTGGGTCGCAACCTTCCCGTCACGAGCATCGACGGCGACGGCAAGCCTGTCTTCCAGCCTCGCCACCGCCCACTCGAGCAACTCGGGGTCCTCAAGCGCAACAGTGCCGAGTACCAGGCGGCGCACACCGGTCGCCAGAGCCGTTTCGATCGCTGCGCGCGTGCGCAGGCCACCACCCAGCTGAACGTCGCCCGGGAAACGACTCGCGATCTCGGCAACCATGGGGGCGTGGACGGGAATCCCCTGCTTGGCACCGTCAAGGTCCACGACGTGAAGCGCCACCGCACCCTGCTCGCCAAAACTCAGCGCTTGGGCCACGGGGTCGTCATTGAACGTCGTCGACGCCGCGAAATCGCCCTGGACCAGGCGGACCGCGCGCCCGTCTTGCAGGTCGATGGCCGGAAAGAGGGTGATCACGCGCCCACCACCAGACCCGCGTGGGCCATCCAGCGATCGAGCAGGGCCAACCCGTCGCGGCTCGACTTCTCCGGGTGGAACTGAAAGCCACAGACATTGCCAACGCCCGCCACCGCGCAGAAATCGACGCCATGGTGCGCATGCGCCCACACGGCGGCCGGGTCCGCGGGTTCGCAGACGTAGCTGTGAAGGAAGTAGTAGGCCGAGTCATCATCCCGGCCGGGACCGATCGGCGACGTCCCGGCCCAGGACACCTCGGCCCACCCGATGTGCGGCACCTTGGCGGGGGTCTGCAACGCTCGCACGGCGCCCGGGATGAGCCCCAGACCCGCGACGTTGGGCGCCTCGTCGCTTCCGTCAAACATGACCTGCAGGCCGATGCAGATGCCAAGGATCGGCGTTCCCGCCGCGGCCGCGTCGATGACGGCGCGATCGAGTTCGGCTGCTCGGAGCCGTCGCATGGCCTCACCAAAGTGCCCGTCACCGGGCAGAACCACGGCGTCGTAGTCACCCATCTCGGCCGGGGTACGGGCGATCGTCACGGTCGCACCGAGACGCTCCAGGGCCTTACCGGCACTGCGGAGGTTGCTCATCTCATAGTCGAGGACGGTGACGCGCACGCCTACAGACTGCCCTTTGTTGACGGAACACCGGTGACGCGTGGGTTCGGTGCGACCGCAATACGCAGCGCACGTGCAACCGCCTTGAAGCATGCCTCGATGACGTGGTGCGGGTTCTCCCCACGCAGAAGCCGCACGTGGAGGGTGAGTTTGGCGTGGTTGGCGAGCCCGCGAAGGAACTCCTCGAGCAGGTCCGTCTCGAAACCACCGACGACCGTTGCGGGGAGGCGCACATCGCACGACACGAACGGCCGTCCCGAGATATCAATCGCCGCCTGAACCAAACACTCATCCATCGGCACCAGGGCCGACCCGTACCGCTCGATCCCCGACCGGTCGCCCAAGGCCTGATCGAGTGCCTGACCAATGACGATGCCGGTATCTTCAACCGTGTGGTGGCTGCCGGTGACGAGGTCACCTTTGGTGTCGACCTCCAGGTCGAAGAGCCCATGACGTCCAAACAGCGTCAGCATGTGATCGAAGAAGCCCACGCCGGTGGCGACGGTTACCGCACCAGAGCCGTCGAGTTCGACGATGACGTGCACGTCAGTCTCCGCGGTGGTGCGACGAGTCTCTCCACGTCGGCTCATCGTGTCTCCTGCCTCTCAACTCGGGCCGCTCGGATCTGGGCAGAGCGGCCGTGGTAGGTGAATCCTTCTGCATTGGCGATCACCGCGAGAGCCCCTGCAAGGCGGGGCACGGCGGAATCGGGAATGTCGACGACGCACAGGCGCCGCATGAAGGTGGCCGGAGACACTGCCGATGCGAACCGTGCTGCGCCACCCGTCGGAAGGATGTGGTTGCTGCCGGCGACGTAGTCACCGAACGCCGTCGCGCCGTTCGGCCCGACGAAGACGCACCCGGCGCACCGCACCGCGCCGGCCCGCTCACGTGCATCTGCGGTCATGATCTGCAGGTGTTCGGGGGCGAACGTCTCGGCAAATCGCATGGCCGTATCGAGATCATCGACGTCGATAAGCGTTGTCGCCCCCACAAGCGGGAATTGCCCCAGTTCGTCGGCCACCCAATCAAGGAGCCGCGCGCTGGTGCTCAGGACGATCGCGGGAGAGTCTGGTCCGTGCTCGGCCTGCGCCAGAAGGTCACTCGCCACCTCGGCACCGTCGGCCGTGTCGTCGGCGATGACGACGATCTCGCTGGGGCCGGCAATGCCGTCGATCCCGACGGTGCCGTACACCTGGCGCTTGGCCTCTTGCACCCACGCGTTGCCCGGCCCGGCGATCACATCGACGGGGGCGACGGTGGCGGTGCCATATGCCAGTGCGGCAATCGCCGCGGGACCGCCCATTGCGTAGACCTCCTCAACACCGAGGAGACCTGCGGCACCCAGGATCACCGGGGCAATCTGGCCGTCCGCCCCGGGGGGTGAACAGACCGCGATGCGTTCCACCCCGGCAACCTGTGCTGGCACGACGGCCATGACGAGGCTCGACGGGTATGACGCGCGACCACCGGGCACGTAGACCCCGGCGGCGCTCACGGCGAGCGACCTCGTGGTCACGCGTTGACCGACGGGAAGGTCGACGGCCTGGTCCCCAGGCCGCGTGGCCGTCGCAAACGCGCGTACTTGCTCCGCCGCAAAGAGGATGGCGTCACGAAGGTCGACGGGAAGAGCCGAGGTTGCCGACGCGATCTGCTCGGCCGGTATGCGCAGTTGTGTTGTCGTGAACTGCGGCGCGTCAAACTGGCGTACGAGCTCGATGATCGCGTCGTCTCCCCCATCCCGCACCGACTGCAGGAGCGTCGCGACCCGTGACGCGATGGCCGGATCGGGCGGCGGCGGTGACAGCTCCCGGGCAACCGAAGCGATTGCGCGGTCGTCGAGTTGAATGCGCTGAAGGGCGCTCATCGCGTGTTGGCGTCGAGTCGAGTGATCAGCGCCTCGATACGCGGCGCCATCAGCTTGTGGCTCACCCGATTGGCAATCAGCCGAGCCGAGGAGTCAAAGATCTGCTCCCGCTCCACAAGACCGTTCGCCTTGAGCGTCCCGCCGGTCGCCACCAGGTCAACGATGCCGTGCGCCAGATTCACCAGCGGTGCGAGCTCGACCGACCCGTTGACCTTGACGACCTCCACCGATCGCCCTGTCGCGGCAAAGTGACGGCGCGCGGCATTTGGATACTTTGTCGCAACACGCACGGCGCCAAGGTGGGCGAGCGCATCCGGGGTGGGATCCTCCCCGGCAATCGTTGCGTACACCATGCGACAGCCACCGAAGCCGAGGTCCAGCACCTCGTCCACGTCGGGGCTGCTCTCACGCAAGACGTCTTTGCCCACAATGCCCAGATCGGCCGCACCGGCCTCCACGTAGGTGGGAACGTCACTGGGGCGCGTGGTGATGTAACGCGTGCCGTCGGCGGCATCGACGATCAGGCGGCGCCCGGCATCCTCGAGTGGCGACACGTCGAGGCCACCCGCGCGCAGGCAGGCCACCGAATCGGCAAAGAGCGCACCGAGAGGCACGCACACTACGAGCTCAGAAATCGCACACCCTCCTGCTCATCCGGGTACTCGGTGACGGTTCCGGTGGAGCGGTCACGAAGTGTGACGCCGGTGGGCGTCGCCTCCAGTACCCAGCGCCACCCTTCGGCCTTCGCGAGTTCTTCCGCGGCGTCGACGTCATCCGGTGCGGCGATGGCGGCAAGGCCCGCAGCCCGCATCGCACGCGCCGTCGCGATCTGAACGTCCGCCCCGCCGGTGATGACCACGCCGTCGAACAGCTCGGTGCCGTTGCCTCGGGCACGGAGCGCGGCGTGGAGTTCGTCGAGGACCACCGCAAAGCCAACTGCGGCGCGGTCGACACCGAAGCGGCGTCCCAGCCCGTCGTAGCGACCACCCATTGCGATGGGCACCCCTTGCCCCGGGGCGTAGGCCTCGAAGACGATCCCGGTGTAGTAGCCCCAGTCGCGTAACACGCCAAAATCAACGAACACTCCGGAGTCGACACCGTAGGCACGCAACAGCTCCCGTGTGGCAATGAGCGACGCGCACGCGTCGGCGGCGGCGGGGACACGACGTGACAGGTCACGCAGCTCATCGTCCCCTCCTCGCAACGCGGGAAGGTCGGCAAGCGTTTTCCGCGCGTCATCGGAGAGTGACAATGACGAGGCAATACGCCGCCATGCCACACGGTTACGACGGCGCGCCGCATCAGACAACCGCGCCTGATCGTTGGGTGCGATTCCCAGACCATCGAGCACCGCGCGCGTGATCGACGTGTCGTTCAGGCCAAGCTGAAGGTCGCTCACGCCGAGACCGCGGAGAGCATCGACGAGCAACGCAATGATCTCGGCATCGGCGGCGGGCCCGGATGCGCCGATCAACTCGGCGCCAGCCTGACGCTGTTCGATGTTGCGAGCTTTGCCAACGGGAGCGGGGCGCACCGCCGTGGCGACGTAGCTCACACGAACGGGGCCAGGGTGGGCGGCCAAACGTGTGGCGGCGAGGCGCGCAACAGGAATGGTGAGATCGGGTCGGAGCACGAGCACGTTGCCGTGATCGTCAAACAGCCGAAACGCCGGCCCCACTCCCCCTTCCTGGGCCCGGTCCATGACATCGGCGAACTCGAGGAGGGGCGTGCGGACCTCCCGGTAGCCGAACCGGGCGAATTCTCCGCGCAGGCCGGCCTCGATGTCAGCAAGCTCCGCCGATTCAACCGGCAGAACGTCGCGCGCGCCATCGGGAAGTGCGGCCGTCCCAGCTTCGTCCCGGTCGCCGGTGCCCGTCAATCCGGCACCCGCTCGATGCGTGCCCCCAACGCCTGAAGGCGCTCGTCGATACGTTCGTATCCCCGGTCGATCTGACCGATGTTGCCGATCGTGCTGGTCCCGGTGGCGCACAGACTCGCAATGAGCATCGCCATTCCGGCACGAATGTCGGGGCTTTCAAGACGTTCACCATGGAGTTGCGATGGCCCGCTCACCACCGCGCGGTGCGGGTCGCACAGTACGATGCGAGCGCCCATCGCGACGAGCTTGTCGACGAAGAACAGGCGGTTCTCGAACATCTTCTCGAAGATCATCACCGTACCGTGGGATTGGGTGGCGACGGCAGTGGCAATGCTGGTGAGGTCGGCCGGGAACGCCGGCCACAAACCATCATCGATCTTCGGGATGGCGTCACCTTCGTCGGCCTCGACACGGAGGTGCTGATCGGGGGGGACGCGCAGAACATCGCCGTTGAGCTCGACCCGGATGCCCAACCGTTCAAAGGTCAACCGAATCATGCGCAGGTCGGACGCGCGGACATCCGTGATCGTGATGTCCGAACCCGTTACCGCCGCAAGGCCAATGAACGACGCGATCTCAATGTAGTCAGATGGTATGCGGAAACGGCCACCATGCAGCTTCTCCACCCCGCGAATGTGAAGTTCATTCGTGCCGATGCCGTCAATGTTGGCACCGAGGGTGACAAGGAATCGTGCTGTGTCCTGAACGTGTGGTTCGCAGGCGGCGTTCAGAATTGTTGTCTCGCCGGTGGCGAGGGCGGCCGCACAGAGGGCGTTCTCGGTCGCGGTGACCGACGCCTCATCGAGGAAGATCTCGGCGCCGCGAAGGCCGTTGTGGGTCATACGGAAGCTGCGGCTCGCCTCGATCGATGCGCCAAGACCGTTGAATGCGAGCAGGTGCGTGTCCACACGTCGACGGCCGATGAAATCGCCACCCGGCATCGGCAGGTCAACGACGCCGCAGCGGGCGAGAAGCGGTCCCGCCATGAGCACCGACGCGCGAATGCGACCGCACAGCTCCGCGTTTAGCGAGGTTGTGCGAATGGTCCCGGCGGTAATCGACAGCTCGTTGGGGCCGATCTCACGAATCGTGGCGCCCGTATCGTCAAGGAGCGCCAGCATTGAGTGAACGTCGCGGATATCGGGGACGTTTTCGAGGATCACTTCCTCGTCGGTGAGCAGGCAGGCTGCAAGGATCGGCAGGGCCGCGTTCTTGTTGCCGCTGGGCACGACGGTTCCGGACAGCGGGATGCCGCCCTCAATGACAAAGCGCTCCGACACGACCCGTGACGGTATCAGCCGGAGAGACCGGAAACCCGGCGCTTGCCAAGGAACCGGCGCCACGCAATGCTACGAAACAGTGTCGACGCAACGACGCCGAAATGACCTTCTCCAAGGAGCACCGCTATGAGCGACGTCACCGTCACGGTCAAGGACTCCGGCCCCTATCTGGTCAGTGGGGCAATTTCGCTGATCGACGCCGATGGCAATGCCTTCCCGTCCGAACGCGAGGTCGTCGCGCTCTGTCGCTGCGGTCACTCCGCCAACAAACCGTTCTGCGACGGCAGTCATTCGCGCGAGGGTTTCTCCGCAACCGAACGTGCCGGAGAGGTATGAACGGGCGGTTGGGTTTGTATCGGCCGCGTCGCCCCGGTATAACGACAGGACGCGCTTGCGGCGACAACGTCGCACGAACACGGGAGGAGGCCAAATGCGGCTGCTTCGTATGATGCCCGGATATGGCGAAACCCTCATTACCGAGGGTGACGCGACCCTCATGGCCGACCGTGACCGACTCGTTCAGGAGTTCCGCCGTCAACTCGACGAGGGAATGTGGGCCGGTGTGCCGGTTACCGACCCCGACACCGGTCGCCGGGAAGCGGTGCTCGTGACGTCCTTTGATGAGGTTCCCAACGACGCCGAGCGGGTCCTTTTCTGGCCGCGTGCCGCCGGGGGAGCGTGCCCCACCGCGTGAACGCTGGCGGCGCGATCCCAGCGGTCATGATCGTGTTGGTGGCGGTTCTCTGTGCGCGCGTGGCGGTTCGGCCGCGTCCTCTCTCTCGACGTCGCCGCGCTCCGTCGTGGGCCCGCGAGGCGCCGGTGAGTTCGCACGAGGCCGATCGCCGATCGCTTGAGCTCCTGCGCTCGGTCATCAACGACGACGAGTGGAAAATGTTCGACGAGCTTGGGTTTCTGTGTGTCACCGGACGACGCTTCCGGCGCGATGGTCGGGAGGCGAACCCTCGCTACCGGTATCTCATCTACCCGCACCTGCCGCTCGTGGCGCTTCTGCCACGATCGATGGCGCCGGTTCGCGAATACTGCGTGCAGTTTCCGGAGCGTGATCGCTTCGGTGAGCGCAACGACGAGCTCCCCATCGGTGACGACGTCCTGGCCAAGTGGATGACCGTCCGCGCCGACGAGGACCGGCTCCTGGCCTTCGCCAACGTCTCGAACACGGGCTGCCAGATCCCCCTCAGCCAAATCGAACGCGACCTTCGCCGCCTGGCCCGCTGGCGCGACGAACATGGCACGCCCCGCGTGGCTGAACCGGCCATGAGCGCCCGCTACTAGAAGAGCGCATCCGCGCCTCAGGGCGCCGTTCTTTACCAAAGCTGAAGAGATCCCTGACGGAGCCTGGGGAGATGGTTAGCCCGCGCCTGGGATGACAGGGCCTAACGTTCTTCCTGTCAGTTCAGATCGACCAGGAGCGAACGATGAACACGAGATTCCGGACAATCGCCGCAGTCATCGCGGTGGGCGTTATTGCCCCCATTCCGGCAGCGCTTGCGAAGGATGGTCGGGACACGATTGTTCGCACAACGTGCTCCGACGGTTCGTCAGCGAAGCTGAAGTTGAGCCCGGAGGACGGCCGCATCGAAGTTGAGTTCGAAGTGGACCAGAATCGTAACGGTGTCGTCTGGCGGTGGGGACTGGCGCGCAACGGTCGCACAATCGCGAGTGGACGAGCAACGACTCGACCCCCCAGCGGGTCGTTCGAAGTCCGCCGCGTCGTACGTAGTGCCCCAGGCGCCGACCGGATTTCGGTGCGGGCAACGCGCGCTAACGGAGAGGTGTGCACCGTACGCGCAACGTTTGGTTCGTAGAAACATCAACCCCAGTCAGAATCGAAACAAGGAGATTTCTCATGTCACGTGGACGTCGTCGCCGCCGTCGTAGCCGGTTTGCCCTTTCGTCCCCCGCCCGCCGCAGCCGTTCGTCACGGACGCGGACCCGGACGCGGGGCGGCACGAGCACCCGCACCCGCACCCGCACTGGCCGTTAGTTTCATCGGTCAGATAGCGAATGGCATCGGCCGGGCCCCTCACGGGGTCCGGCCGAGACCTTTCCGATGACAGGCACACCACCACCAACGGCAGACACCAACGGCATCACCCTTGCGCCGCTGGTCGCGTTTCGCCTCATCGCACGTCGCTTCTGGCCCTCCACGCGAGGGCTTCGGCGTTGGATCGCCTTGAGCCTCGTGCTGGTCATGCTCGTACCGGCCATTGAAACGCTCAAAATTTGGATGTTCAAGATCCTGATCGACGATGTCCTGGTTCCCAAGGATTTCGATCCGTTCATGATGGTGGCAGTCGCGTTCATTGGCCTCACCATTGCCGGAGGACTCGCTTCCATCGGCGACGACGTGCTCTCCGCATGGGTTGGTCAGCGTTTCGTCCTGTCAATTCGCTGCGACGTCTTTCGTCACATGCACCGCATCTCACTCGTGCAACTGGGCCGGCGCAAAGTCGGCGACCTCATTGCCCGCCTCACCGGCGATGTCGGGGCCATCGAAGGTTTTGTCATCGGCGGAATGACCGACGCCATCGCGTTTGGCGCGGAGGCAGCATTTTTCCTTGCCGCATTGTTTTACCTCAGTTGGGATCTCGCGCTGGTGGCGCTCATCGTCATTCCCGCCTTCTGGTTCACCGCCCAACGGTTCTCGAGCCTCATTCGGGACACATCCCGCGAACGGCGCCGCAGGAGCGGGGCGATCACCGCCCTCGCGGAGGAGAGCCTCTCCCACGCGGGGCTCGTCCAGGCATACAACCGCCATGACGCGCAGGCCGCGCGCTTTCGGACGGAGAGCGAAGCAAACATGCGCGTCGCGATGCGATCAACGCGTCTTCAGGCGATCTTCTCCCCCACCGTGGAGACGATCGAAGCGTTCGGGGCAATCGTGGTGATCGGATACGGCGTCTGGAAATTGACGAACAACCAGCTGTCGATTGGCGCGCTCCTGGTCTTTCTCACCTACCTCACCCAGCTCTACGACCCCATTCGCGGGCTCAGCAAGCTCATGACGTCGCTTCATTCCGCCGCGGCGGGAGCCGAGCGCGTCATCGAGATCCTTGACGAGCCGGTTGGCGTCGAAAACGCAGACAACGCCCAGCGACCGTCCACCGTCGCCGGAGCGATTCGCCTCGAGAACGTCAGCTACCGCTACGACGCCGAGCGCCCAGCGGCGGTGCAGGGGGTTTCCGTCGATTTCGCCAAAGGAACAACGACGGTCCTTGCCGGGCCGAACGGCGCCGGCAAGTCAACCGTTGCCAACCTGATCCTGCGCCTGCAGGACCCGAGCGAAGGTTGCGTGTTGCTTGATGGCGTCGATCTGCGGGATCTCGACGTGGGTTGGCTCCGGGACAACATGGCAATGGTCATGCAGGACGGCGGCATCTGGGATGCGTCGATCCGTGACAACCTCCTGTTCGGTAAGCCGGATGCCACAGACGAGGAGATCACCTCTGCGGCCCGACGCGCCGGCCTGCATGACTTCGTCATGAGCTTGCCCGACGCCTACGAAACGATCGTCGGCCCACGCGGATCACGCTTGTCCGGTGGCCAACGACAACGCCTAGCCATCGCCCGCGCCCTCGTGCGTGACGCACCCATCGTCATCCTCGACGAACCCACCAACCACCTCGATCGCGTCGCCGCAGAATCCGTCCGTCGCGCCATTCGCGAACTTGCCGCCGGGCGCACCACCATCGTCATCTCGCACGACCCCGAGCTCATCGCCGAGGCCGATGTCGTCGTGACATTCGCTGACGGTCGCATCGTCCCCGACACTCCCAACATTCCGGTGATCGCATGACCACACTTGCGCCACGAGTCCGTCCGGGCACAGACATCGCTCCCGGCTACCGCGTCCTTGGGCTCCTTCGCCGCGGAGAGGATGTCGATGTCTACGACGTATGGAGTGCGGAACGCGAGTGTCGTTGCGTCGTCAAGGCCCTGCGGCCGGAACGGATCGACGATCGCCGGGCACGTCGACGGCTCCTCACCGAAGCGCGACGCCTCGCCGCTTTTACCCATCCCGGGCTCGTACGGACCTATGAGGTTATCGAGCGTCCTGCTCCGCAGATCATTTTGGAGACCCTCACCGGGGAGACCCTTGGGTACATTATTGCCGGGGAGGGCCCCCGCGTTCCCGTGTTCGAGCTGGGCGCGTTAGGCGTCCAATTGTGCTCGGTCCTCGGCTACCTCCATCGCAACGATGTGCTGCATCTCGATGTGAAGCCCTCAAACATCATCTGCCAAGCCGATCAGGCGAAGCTCATCGACCTTGGCATCGCACGACCGCCAGGTCGTGGCTCCCGAGGTGTGGGAAGCCCGCCCTACATGGCACCGGAGCAGTTTTCCGGGGGACGTCTGTCTGCAGCGACAGACGTTTGGGGGGTCGGTGCAACCCTCTATGAGGCCGCCAGCACACGTCAGCCATTCGGCGGCACGGGTGTCGGCGGAGCAACTGGGCCGGCAGAGCCACTCCGCCGTTACCGTCGGCTACCGCGCCCCGTCACAGACGCCATTGACGCGTGCCTCGCGATCGCTCCCGTTGAGCGACCCAGCATTGCGGAACTCGCGAAAACGTTGCGCGAGGTCGCGGTCTAAACGGGAGAGCGTTGGGGGGCGTCAATCGTCATCATCGTCGTCCGATCCGCCCTTTCCTTTGCCGCTGCTTCCCCGACCGCGCCCACGGCCCTTGCCGGACGAGTCGGACCCGCTGGAGGGTCGCGATACCGGTGGCGCGCTTGGCGCGACCCGCGTTGGAGGCACAGTTTTGGGACGCGTAGCTTTGGGACGTACCTTGGCTTGGGCGGGCGTCCCAGGACGAGCCGTTCCCGACGCAGGCGGCTGTACCGCTGGCCCGGTTGGCGACGCGGCCGGGGCACTGTTCGTTGCCGACGGTTCGTTTTGGACGGACAGATCCTGGATCGGGCTGAGGCGACCGAGCGTATCGTCGGAGCTCGTCGAGCCCAGGAGCGCGACGCTGACCGTTGCCGCCGCCACGCCCGCGGTGGCAACCGCCGCGGCAAAGACCGCGACGCGAATCATGTTGGTTCTCCGCATTGCCAAATCGTAGCTCGCCAGCCTGGTGAGGAGAATGCCCCAACTCCCAAGGATCGGCGAGTGAATTACTAGGAAACCGCCAAGACACCGACGATGCCACCCTGAATCGGGCACCATTGCCTCTATGAAGATTCTCGTCGTGGAAGACGAAGACACGATTGCCGGACCGCTCGTAGAAGGACTTACACGCGAGGGGTACGAGGTCGAGCGAGTCGCCACCGGGGGGGCGGCTCTTGAGGTAACTGATGCCGACGTCATCCTCCTCGATCTTCGACTGCCCGATATGGACGGGTACGACGTGTGTCGGCAGATCCGAACCACAAGCGACGTCCCGATCATCATGGTCACGGCGCGCGGCGAGGAGACCGATCGGGTCATCGGCCTCGAGCTCGGCGCCGACGACTACGTCGTGAAACCGTTTGGGGTTCGCGAGCTCATCGCACGCATTCGCGCCGTGACGCGCCGCTCCGTTGGGACGCGCGGGGACGCGGAGGCGGTCGTGCTGCATTCGGGTTCGTTGGAGATCGACCTTCGCGCACGACGCGCGACAATCGCCGGGGAGGAGATCGCACTTACGGCCAAGGAGTTCGATCTCGTTGCCGCCCTCGCCGCTGATCCCGGCGCTGTGGTCTCTCGCAAACAGCTTCTGGAGCAGGTGTGGGACACGAGCTGGTACGGATCAACAAAAACCATCGACGTTCACATCGCGTCAGTGCGCCGCAAGCTGGGCGATCCCGGCCTGATCGAAACGGTCCGAGGGGTGGGTTTTCGACTGCGGAGCTCTGATTGAGTCGTCGCCTTCTGGCGAGCTACCTCGCCGTCGCGTTGATCGTCCTGCTCGCCCTCGAGATTCCGCTGGCAATCTCGTTGGCACGCAACGAGCGCAGCACCCTGACGACCCGCATCGAACGCCAAGCCGTTGTCATCGCCTCGTTGGCGGAAGATGCGCTCAAGGACGGCGCACCCACCACACGCATCGCGGCGATCACGGCCGACTATGAGAGAACAACCGGCGGACGAGTTGTCATCGTGTCCCGCACCGGGCAGTCGGTGATCGACACGAGCGATCCCAACGCCGCACCGAGGGAGTTCGAGTCGCGGCCGGAGATCGGTCGGGCACTCGACGGCAACGTCGCCACCGGCACCCGCCGTTCGGACGATCTGAATCAGGAGATCTTGTACGTCGCGGTACCAGTCGCGTCCGCCGGCGTTGTCCATGGAGCCGTCCGCATCACCTACCCAACGGCCGAGGTCAATGCTCGCGTGCGCCGATCCCTGTGGGTTCTGATCGCGATCGCCCTGGTGACGCTCGCCGTCGTTGCGTTGGTGGGGTGGCGTTTCGCGCGCGCAACAGCCGTCCCCCTCGCACGCGTCGAGCGCGCCGCCGTTGCCGCCGGCCGTGGCGACCTGTCAGTACGAGCTCCGGTCGGTGGCCCTCCCGAGGTCAGCTCACTCGCGAACAGCTTCAACACCATGGTCGCCCGGCTCGCCGAGCTCGTGCGATCACAGGAAGGCTTTGTGGCAGACGCCTCCCATCAGCTGCGCACGCCACTCGCCGCCCTTCGCCTGCGTCTTGAGAACCTTGAACCGAACATTGACCGGCCCGGCCGCGACAACCTGGAAGGGGCGATCAGCGAGCTCGACCGCCTTGGCCGCCTCGTCGACGGCTTGCTTGTCCTCGCCCGCAGCGACCGGGATGCCACGACGCCATCGGCGATCGATGTTGCGGAGCTGGCGCGGGACCGTGTGGAGTTGTGGAGCGCCCTCGGCGAGGAACACGGCGTCGTTGTCACGTCGGAGTGCCCCGTCCCGGCGTGGGCATCATCGACGCCCGGACGGCTCGAGCAGGTCCTCGACAACCTCATTGAGAACGCCCTCGCAGTCTCGCCACCGGACAGCACCGTCACCGTCTCGATCGTCTCCACCTCGTCAGCCCACGAGATTCACGTGAGCGACGAAGGCCCCGGGATGAGCCCGGAGGATCGCGTGCGTGCGTTCGATCGCTTCTGGCGCTCGCCCAAGACAACGACGGAGGGCACGGGCTTGGGACTGGCCATTGTCAAAAGGCTGGTGGAGTCCGACGGCGGCTCGATCGATCTTCGCGCCGCACCCGGTGGCGGCCTCGATGTCGTCGTTACTCTCAGCCGAGCTGCCGATTCGTCGGCTCGGCGTTCGCCCTAACCGGTCGTCAGTGGTCCTCGCTCGGAGCATCGCTGGCGGTCGGCAGATCACTGGCGGTGAGCTCCTCAATGCGCGCTTCGGCCGCGGCGAGTCGTTCGCGGCAGATCCCGAGGTAGCGCTGGCCCGTCTCAAACAGGGTCACGGCCTCCTCGAGCCCAACCTCTCCGCCCTCCAGTCGTCGAACGACATCGTCGAGGCCTGCGAGGGCCTGATCGAACGTCCGCACATCGTTGTCTGACTCGGCCAAACTCACTCCTTCGATGTGACGTCGGCGCCAACCGACCCATCGCGAAACTCGATCGATACACGATCGCGCACCGAAATCGCCTGAGCGTCCGTGACGACCGCCCCAACGTCACTCCGTACGATGGCATACCCACGAGCGACGGTCCGCGCCGGCGACAGGAGTCCATGAACACCGGCGAGATGTTCGATGCGCGTACGTCGTTGGTCGATGAGTTGCACGGCGGCCCGCTCGAGACGCAAGGCGGCGCGATGTCGTTCGTCGCGGGCCTGACGATAGGCCGCCTGCAACGCCGGCGCCAGCCGTCGGCTCGATGCATCCGCATGGGCCGCGGACAACCGTCCGCGTGCCCGGAGGGCGCGAACGAGCCGGTCAGCGGACTGCGTCAGCCCCTGTCGAGACTTTTCGGCCGTGGTGACGAGAGCGCGCCTTACCGTTGCTTCCCCGCGTTCGAGTTGGGCGACGAGCGCGCGGTAGTCGGGGACAACGGCCTCCGCAGCTTTGGTGGGTGTGGAGACACGCAGATCGGCCACGAGGTCACAAAGCGTGGTGTCGGTTTCATGTCCAACCGCGGAAACGATGGGCGTCTGCGCCGCCGCAACTGCACGACACACGACCTCGCTGTTGAAGGCCATCAGATCCTCCAGGGACCCGCCGCCGCGAGCGACGATGATGACATCGACGTCGGGGAGGGCATCGAGGTAGGCGACGGCCCGGGCGAGCTCCGCGGGGGCGTTCGAGCCTTGCACCAAGCTCTGCACCAGCAGAACATCCGCGGGGGGAAACCGGACAGTGAGGTTCGTCAGCACGTCGGCACGGGCTGCTCCGTCGCCGCTCGTCACCAGGCCGATGCGACGTGGCAGGAAGGGCACGGGCCGTTTCCGCCCGGGATCAGTGAGGCCGTCGGCATCGAGTTGCCGCCGGAGCTCCTCGATACGGGCACGAAGCTGGCCGTCACCGGTGAACTCAAGGCGCTCCACCCGAAAGCGCACCTGGTTTCGTCCCGCCCAATACTCCACGCGACCGTAGGCGTGGACCAACGTGCCGTTTATCGGCTTCGCGGTAAGGCGCTCGAAGAGAATCGACTTCATGACCCCGTCGATGAGGACCTTCTCCCCCGTCGCGTCATCAGCCAGCGAGAAGTACATCATCTGCCCACCTGCGCGGAGGTTCGACACCTCGGCCTCGACCCAGCAGGAGCGAATGTCCTCGAATCGCTTCACAACCGCAAGCGAGACCTCGCGCAACGACCAGACCTTACGATTGCCGAGTTGTTTCACCCCAGTGAGCTACCAACAACCTGCGCTGCCCGACGGCCGGATGCCACGGCACCCTCGATCGATGGGTGCAGCACGGCGTCGCCGGCTAGATACACGTTGGCCAGTGCCGTTCGGGGCCCGGGCAGATCGCGTCGCACATTGTCGATGGGGCGGAATTGGGCATGAGCACACGCAAACGTCTCAATCGGGCGCGCCATCGTCGCCCAGGGGAAACGCGGCACGAGCCGTTGGAGGTGCCGCCCGACAGCGTCGGCGTAACGGTCGGGGTCAACGTCTCGCCATCCCAGTGTGGCCGATTGGGCGATCAGGATGTGGGGGCCGGGCGAGCCGGGCCGCGTGATGTTGCTGGTCTGGCAGACAAGGTCCACTCGATCGGTGTCGTCAGGTGACGCCCCGTCGAGGAGCACCGTACGACCGCGGTAGAGCGGCCGGGTCAGCGCAAACGATGCGCTGACCATACCCACGTACTCGGTGGGAAGGCGACGCCCGGTCGGGGCGTCAAACGGGTCGAGCAGGCGGCGGGCGCTCATCCCATCGGTCGCGATGACAACGTTCTTCGCCGCCACGGAACGTCCGTCGTCGAGTGTGATGCCCGTCGCACCCCGCCCGTTTGCGTCCACCGTGATTGCCGCAACTCGGACATCCGTCCAGATCATCCCGCCGTTTGCGGTGATCGTGTCGGCGGCATGCCGCGCGATCGCCCCCATCCCATCGGCGGGAAGCAGCGCTGGGCCTCGCGCCATCATCGACAGGAGGAATTGGAAGTACCCGGGATCCGCGCTGAGTGAGCGATCGAGCAGCACGCCACCAAATAGCGGCCGAATCAGGTACGTAATGGCGCGCCGCGACAACCCGAGTCCGTTCAGGTACTCCTCGGCCGTTGTCGCCTCCGCACCGCCGTCGAGCACCCGCTGCTCCGGCAGCACCGCCAGGCGCGCACCAAGCGACGCCAGGATCGCGTAGTCCTTGGCCGTGGCGAGGTTATCCCGCAGGGCACGAAGTGGCGCAGGCCCCCGGACACGGCGCCAGGCGCCGCCGTCATGCACGACGAAGCCGCGCTCAAACGCGCGCATGCGCTCACGCCTCAAGCCGATCGCCTCGAGAAACGCCCGTGTCTCACGGTACGCCCGAAACACAATCTGAAACCCACGGTCCACCGGCTCGCCCTCAAACAAGGTTGATGCCGCGCGCCCCCCAACCGCAGGCGCCGCCTCCATTACCTGGACGGTGTGGCCGGAACGCGTCAACTCCTCGGCGCAGGCAAGGCCCGAAAGCCCCCCGCCAATCACCAAGCAGTCCGCTCCTGAAGTCTCAGGGATCGTCATGGGTTGATGCTACTCACCGGCTCGCTGTGCCGAAACGACAACGGGCCGCTCGCTGACGCGTTGCGGCCCGTTCACACTAATTCCGGCGGCGACCTACTCTCCCGCGGGTCTGCACCCGAAGTACCATCGGCGCTGAGGGTCTTCACGACTCTGTTCGGAATGGGAAGAGGTGTTTCCCCCTCGCTAAGACCACCGGAAATCTTTGAAGGACATACCTTCAAGACTGCAGAGCGGCAAAGGTGATGAAAATTAAGTCAAGCCCTCGGAGTATTAGTACTGGTCTGCTACACGCATTGCTGCGCTTCCACATCCAGCCTATCAACCAGGTGGTCTACCTGGATCCTTACCCTCTCAAGGAGGTGGGAGATCTCATCTTGGGGTGGGCTTCCCGCTTAGATGCTTTCAGCGGTTATCCCGTCCAGACGTAGCTAATCAGCAGTGCCGTTGGCACGACAACTGATACACCAGAGGTCTGTTCATCCCGGTCCTCTCGTACTAGAGACGACTCCCCTCAAATCTCCAACGCCCACCGCAGATAGGGACCGAACTGTCTCACGACGTTCTGAACCCAGCTCGCGTGCCGCTTTAATGGGCGAACAGCCCAACCCTTGGGACCTACTCCAGCCCCAGGATGCGACGAGCCGACATCGAGGTGCCAAACCCTCCCGTCGATGTGGACTCTTGGGGAGGATAAGCCTGTTATCCCCGGAGTACCTTTTATCCGTTGAGCGACGGCAATTCCACTCTTTACCGCCGGATCACTATGGCCTACTTTCGTACCTGCTCGACTTGTAGGTCTCGCAGTCAAGCTCCCTTATGCCATTACACTCAGAGCACGGTTTCCAACCGTACCGAGGGAACCTTTGCGCGCCTCCGTTACATTTTAGGAGGCGACCGCCCCAGTCAAACTACCCACCTGACACTGTCCGAGAGCCGGATCACGGCCTCCCGTTAGAAATCCAGAACACCCAGGGTGGTATCCCAAGGGTGGCTCCACCGAGACTGACGTCCCTGCTTCACAGCCTCCCACCTATCCTGGACAGGATGTCCCAAATTCCAATATCAAGCTATAGTAAAGGTTCACGGGGTCTTTCCGTCTTGCGGCGGGTAGTCGGCATCTTCACCGACACTACAATTTCACCGAGTCCCTCGTTGAGACAGCGCCCAACTCGTTACGCCATTCGTGCAGGTCGGAACTTACCCGACAAGGAATTTCGCTACCTTAGGACCGTTATAGTTACGGCCGCCGTTTACCGGGGCTTGGCTTCAAAGCTTCGCCCGAAGGCTAACCTCTCCGCGTGACCTTCCGGCACCGGGCAGGCGTCAGCCCCTATACGTCGTCTTTCGACTTCGCAGAGACCTGTGTTTTTGGTAAACAGTCGGTTGGGCCAAGTCACTGCGGCCTCCTCAGGCTCAGAGAGCAAGTCTCATCACCTTACCGAGGCGTCCCTTCTCCCGAAGTTACGGGACCATTTTGCCGAGTTCCTTAACGAGGGTTCTCTCGATCACCTTGGTATGCTCTACCTTCCCACCTGTGTCGGTTTTGGTACGGGTACGTTCCCACTCCCTAGAAGATTTTCTCGGAGGCATGGGATCAGCGACTTGCCGGCACGAAGCCAGCTGACATCACCTCTCGGACGTATGAGCCGCGGATTTTCCTACGACTCGTCCTACGGGTTTGTCCGTGGACAACCAACGCCACGGTTCGCCTACCCTTCCCCGTCCCTCCATTGGTCAAACGTGGAAGACGCAGTACAGGAATATCAACCTGTTGGCCATCGCCTACGCCTATCGGCCTCGGCTTAGGTCCCGACTAACCCTGAGCAGATTAACTTTACTCAGGAAACCTTAGGAATTCGGTGGAGGAGTTTCTCACTCCTCTTTCGTTACTTATACCGGCATTCTCACTTCCGGCGCCTCCACGGCTAGCTTACCGCTGCCGCTTCACTGCCGCCGGAACGCTCCCCTACCACTCCATTAAAAATGAAGTCCGCAGCTTCGGGGGATGGCTTGAGCCCCGTTACATTATCCGCGCACGAACACTTGACCAGTGAGCTATTACGCACTCTTTCAACGTGTGGCTGCCTCTAAGCCAACATCCTGGTTGTCGATGCATTCGTACAACGTTTGCCACTTAGCCATCTCTTTGGGCCCTTAGCTGGCGGTCTGGGCTGTTTCCCTCTCGACGACGAAGCTTATCCCCCGCCGTCTGACTCCCGTGCTCTGGAATCGTGGTATTCAGAGTTTGTATGACTTCGGTAACCTGGTAGGGCCCCTAGGCCAAACAGTGCTTTACAGCCACGATTGAACGCACGAGGCTATACCAAAATATATTTCGGGGAGAACCAGATATAACTGAGTTTGATTAGCCTTTCACTCCGATCCACAGGTCATCCCCGCCGTTTTCAACCGACGTGGGTTCGGCCCTCCACGAGGTCTTACCCCCGCTTCAGCCTGCCCATGGATAGATCACTCAGCTTCGGGTATGCAGCATCCGACTAATTCGCCCTATTCAGACTCGCTTTCGCTACGGCTCCGTTATCGTAAGCCTTGCCAGACACCAGCAACTCGCCGGTCCGTTATGCAAAAAGTACGCGGTCACAGAAGCAAGCTTCTGCTCCCACAGCTTGTAGGCACGCGGTTTCAGGTTCTATTTCACTCCCCTCCCGGGGTACTTTTCACCTTTCCCTCACGGTACTAGTTCACTATCGGTCGCCAGGTAGTACTTAGCCTTGCGGGGTGGTCCCCGCAGGTTCCGACCGGGTTTCCCGTGCCCGGCCGTACTCAGGTGGTGACGAGAGAGAGTGTCGCCTTTCGTCTACGGGGCTCTTACCCTGTGTTGCCAGCCGTTCCAAGCTGTTCAACTAGACGTCACTTTTGTAACTCTCCGATCGCTCTGCGGAACGATCCAGTCACTCCTACAACCCCAACCATGCTAAGCCCGCAGGCATGGCACATGATTGGTTTGGGCTGATCCCATTTCGCTCGCCACTACTTTGGGAGTCGAGGTTTCTTTCCTTTCCTCCGGTTACTGAGATGTGTCACTTCACCGGCTTGCCTTCAACCGCCCTATATATTCAGGCGGAGATACGTGCGCATTACCACACGTGGGTTCCCCCATTCGGAAATCCGCGGGTCGAAGGCTGTTCAGCGCCTCACCGCGGCTTATCGCAGCCGTCCACGTCCTTCCTCGGCTCCTGGCGCCAAGGCATCCACCGCGTGCCCTTCATATCTTGACAATATTTTCGAGCACACCTTTGCCTACTCTGCAGTTTTCAAGGTACGACGCCGGTAGGTCGAACGAACCGGCTCGCCAACTCCGCCGAGGCGGAGTCGTCCTTCAAGACTAAACAGCATGCTGGTGCAACCGGGCTCCACGAGTCCATAAACCCCTTGGGTGTTTCCCTGTGAGTTTCTCGTGGCGGGCGCATTCAGATCAGGCGTCGACGTTCTATCTAGGGCATCGGCTCACTCGGTCTCAGACCGAGGGAGCTCAACAGATGTGGTTACCCACGTCTGGAGCCCAGGCGACCGTTATCGGGTCGCTTCCCTAGAAAGGAGGTGATCCAGCCGCAGCTTCCGCTACGGCTACCTTGTTACGACTTCACCCCAATCGCTGACCCCACCTTCGACGGCTGCCTCCCTTGCGGGTTAGCCCACCGGCTTCGGGTGTTGCCGACTTTCGTGGTGTGACGGGCGGTGTGTACAAGGCCCGGGAACGTATTCACCGCGACGTTGCTGATTCGCGATTACTAGCAACTCCGACTTCATGGAGGCGAGTTTCAGCCTCCAATCCGAACTGGGACCGACTTTTTGGGATTCGCTCCGCCTCGCGGCATCGCAGCCCTTTGTATCGGCCATTGTAGCACGTGTGTAGCCCTGGACATAAGGGGCATGATGACTTGACGTCGTCCCCACCTTCCTCCGGTTTGTCACCGGCAGTATCCCATGAGTCCCCGACTTACTCGCTGGCAACATAGGACAGGGGTTGCGCTCGTTGCGGGACTTAACCCAACATCTCACGACACGAGCTGACGACAGCCATGCACCACCTGTGACCGCGCTCCGAAGAGGGACTATATTTCTATAGTTTGCACGGACATGTCAAGCCCAGGTAAGGTTCTTCGCGTTGCGTCGAATTAAACCACATGCTCCGCTGCTTGTGCGGGCCCCCGTCAATTCCTTTGAGTTTTAGCCTTGCGGCCGTACTCCCCAGGCGGGGCACTTAATGCGTTAGCTGCGACACGGACGGAGTCGACACCGCCCACATCTAGTGCCCATCGTTTACGGCGTGGACTACCAGGGTATCTAATCCTGTTCGCTCCCCACGCTTTCGCGTCTCAGCGTCAGTATCGTTCCAGAGAGCCGCCTTCGCCACCGGTGTTCTTCCTAATATCTGCGCATTTCACCGCTACACTAGGAATTCCGCTCTCCCCTCCCGAACTCAAGCGAGACAGTATCCGATGCAGGCTTGGGGTTGAGCCCCAAGATTTCACACCAGACTTATCAAGCCGCCTACACGCGCTTTACGCCCAATAATTCCGGACAACGCTTGCCCCCTACGTATTACCGCGGCTGCTGGCACGTAGTTAGCCGGGGCTTCTTCTGAGGGTACCGTCACCCCGTAGGCTATTAACCCCGGAAGCTTCGTCCCCTCTGAAAGAGGTTTACAACCCGAAAGCCTTCTTCCCTCACGCGGCGTTGCTGCGTCAGGCTTTCGCCCATTGCGCAAGATTCCCCACTGCTGCCTCCCGTAGGAGTCTGGGCCGTGTCTCAGTCCCAGTGTGGCTGATCGTCCTCTCAGACCAGCTACGCATCGTTGCCTTGGTAGGCCGTTACCCCACCAACAAGCTAATGCGCCGCGGGCCCATCCAAGGGCGGAGGCCGAAGCTACCATTTGGTACCACGACTTAAGCCATGGCACGTTATGCGGTATTAGCCCGAGTTTCCTCGGGTTGTCCCGCTCCCTAGGGCAGGTTGCCCACGTGTTACTCACCCGTTCGCCACTGTACTCACTCCCGAAGGAGCTTTCTCGTTCGACTTGCATGTGTTAAGCACGCCGCCAGCGTTCGTCCTGAGCCAGGATCAAACTCTCCATGAAGAGAACTTCCTGACCAGACGTCTTCAGCAAGCTGAAGACGCTTGACCGAAGAACTGGTTGAAACCACCGAAACGGTGATTTCTGTCAGACAGCTCGCGGACCTGACGGTCCACGGACCACTGACGTTACCCCAACGGACGGATTCGGCTCACGCCGGACCGCCGTTGTATTGACGGGGTTTATGAAAAAACCTGATCATTCTCGTGGTCCCCACGGCAAGCCGTGACGACCGAATGCATGCTGTTTAGTTTTCAAGGTTCACGCGCCCGTTTCCAGGCGCACCCCGCGGGACCGGATACTCCGGCCACAGGGACACGGGAGAATAGCACTCCCTGAGGCGCCGTCAAGTCCTTGGCGACCTCGTCCCTCGGGCAGCACCTCGCCCTCGGTCGCGGGAGAGTAGCAAGGGGGCCCGGACAGCGCCCCACCGGGGGCCGAGCCCCGTCCGGAACGCGTGCTCGCGCCATCGAACCGCGGAACCACCCGGTGCCCGAGCCGCTCAGCTCGCCGAGAGATCCACCCGTGCAAATCGTCGCTTTCCGGCTTTGACGACACGTCCGTCGAGCTCGGCCGCGTCGACGTCAAGCGCGGTGACCGGAACACCGTCGATGCTGACCCCTCCTTGCTGGATGAGACGTCGTGATTCGCTGCGTGAGGCGATTCCCATGTGGGTCGCCAGGAACTCCGGCAGATGGACGGGGCCGGGAGAGATCGTGATAGTCGGCATCTCGTCCGGGGCTTCGTGGCGTTTGTGGACACGGTCGAAGGCCTCTTCGGCATCCTGGCCGGCGTCGGCGCCATGGAAACGCTCGGCGATGAGACGCCCGAGGCGGCGTTTCTCACCGTTGGGATGCCCTTCGGGGCCGGGCTGATCGGGAAAGAGGAGGCCGTAGAACGTCGCCAGGGCCTCGTCCGGGATGCTCATCGTCTTGCCGAACTGCTCTCCGGGAGGTTCGGCGACGCCAATGTAGTTGCCCGTGGACTTGCTCATGCGCGCAACGCCGTCGGTTCCCGGCAGGATCGGCATCGTGAGCGCAACCTGCGGCGGCTTGCCGTAGGCCTGCATGACTTCGCGTCCGAGCATGAGGTTGAACAGTTGGTCGGTGCCGCCCAGCTCGATATCGGCGTCGATGGCGACGGAGTCATAGGCCTGCATCAGCGGGTAGAGCAGCTCCAGCACTGACACCGGGCGTTGCTCACCCATCCGTTTGGCGAAATCGTCGCGGCGCAGTAGCTGGTTGACCGTCGTTGTCGCCGCGAGGCGAAACAGCGGTTCGAGCCCCATGCCGGCGAACCACTCGCCGTTGGGACGCACCTCGAGGCGGTCGGTGTCAAGGATCTTGGCGGCCTGTTCACGGTAGGTCTGTGCGTTGGCGTCGATCTCCTCCGCCGAGAGCATTGGCCGGGTCGATGACCGGCCCGAAGGATCGCCCACCCGGGCAGTCCAGTCGCCGATGATGAGCACGGCGGTGTGGCCGGCATCCTGAAACTCCCTCAGCTTGCGCAGGGCAACGGTGTGCCCCAAGTGAATGTCGGGCGCCGTGGGGTCGACCCCGAGCTTGACCCGCAAGGGACGGCCCAAAGCGAGCTTTGCCGCGAGACCAGCAGGGGGGACGATGTCGACGGCGCGCCCACCGAGGTCCTCGCTCATACGGCCGTCCGCGGAAACGGTCGCGACAGGTGAGGCGAGTCGATCCCAAACCGCAACAGAGCCTCGGTGGAGACCGAAATTCCGATGCGCGGCCCGACGAGGATTCTTCGCGGAGTGGGGCCGGCCGCCAGCTCGGCGGGGCCGTCCTTGAGGGATGTGGTGTTGAACGATCCGTCGATGCCGAAAGCCTGACACAACCGGCCGGGACCGGAGCACAAGAGTCGGTCGGGCACTTCTCCTCGGCGTCGGCGCATGAGGCCGAGGCCGTCGTGGGGCGCGATGGCACGAATGAGAACAGCAGCACCCGTTCCCACGGGCCCGCACACCACGTTGGCGCACCAGTGAAGTCCGTAGCTGCGATAGACGTAGAGCACCCCGGGCGGGCCGAACATCACCGCGGCCCGCGGTGTGGGGCCACGGTGGCTGTGCGAGGCCGGGTCGTCCTGGTCGTAGCTTTCCACCTCGACGATCGTGCCGTGACACTCACCGACGATGAGCGTGTCGCCGAGCAGGTCGATGGCAACCTCAGCAGCGGGACGCGCGAAGAAGCTCGGAGCGTGGGTGGTGAGCGTCATCAGAACAGCGAGGGAGGCGCGTCACGCGGCGCCGGCGTGGTGCGACGTGATGAGCCACGGGGGGCGGGCGCCCCCTCGTCGAGCTCGGCGACGATGGCCGACTCGCTTCGGCTCGCAATGAGCGGCTCCTGGCGCCCGTCGATCCACACGCGGGTGCGACTGCCGGGTCCACGCTCCTCCCGCTCGATCGGTTCCAAGGCCACGATCCGGTCGGCGCGAACGTAACGGCCAAGGCCGAGTGAGATGAACTCGCTCACCAGGCGACCACTGCGTCTTTCGCATCCGCAAGCTGCGCGACCACTCGAGCCCGAGCCGTGCCGCCGGGCACGTCTTTGGCCTCGACGCTGGCGACGACGCTCAGATCGGGCAGGTCGATCCCTCCGAGCCCGGCGGCGGCAATCTCGGCGACTGATGCCTGGTCGAGGCCAACGCCGCGCGTGATCACCGCGCGCACGAGCTTGCCAACTTCCTCGTGGGCGGTGCGAAATGGCCAGCCCAGACGCACGAGGTGATCGGCAAGGTCGGTGGCGGCCATGGCGCCACCCTCACATGCCGCCGCCATGCGGTCAACTCGGAAGTTGGCACCGGCGACCATCCCGGTCATCGCCGGCAGGAGCAACTCGAGGGTGTCGGATGCGTCGAACAGGAATGTCTTGTCTTCCTGCAGGTCTTTGTTGTAGCTCAGTGGCAGCCCGGCGAGCACGCCCACCAAACCGCTCTGGTCGGCGGCCAGTCGATGGACCTTGGCACGGGCCATCTCCGCCGCGTCCGGGTTCTTCTTTTGCGGCAGCATCGACGAGCCGGAGGTGAAGGCGTCGGGCAGCTCGACGAAACCGAACTCGTCCGTTGACCACCACACCAACTCCGCCCCGAGTCGTGACAGGTGAACTCCCAATTGCGCGGCGAAGTGCAGGTAGTCGCCGATGGCATCGCGGCTCGCGACGGCATCGAGGCTGTTCGGTGAGGGGCGATCGAAACCGAGTTCGGTGGCAACCATCTGCCGATCGAGCGGGAAGCCGGAGCCGGCGAGGGCCCCACTTCCCAACGGACACTCCGCCGTGGCCGCCACACGGGCCGCCTGAAGACGTACACGGTCGCGTCCGAGCATCCAGACATAGGCGAGGAGGTGATGTGCCAGACGCACGGGCTGCGCGCGCTGGGCGTGCGTGTAGCCGGGGAGGATCGTGTCGAGATGTGCCTCGGCCTGTGTCAGGAGCGCCGCTGCGAGGTCGCGAAGCGGCGGAACCTGCGCGTCGCAGGTGCGGCGGATCCACAGCAGCACGTCGGTGGCTACCTGATCGTTGCGGCTGCGACCGGTGTGCAGGCGCCGTCCGGCGTCACCCGCGATCTCGGTGAGACGACGTTCGACCGCAGTGTGGATGTCCTCATCGGCCGGAGCGAACACAAAGCGCCCGGAGGCCATCTCGTCGGCCACCTGATCGAGGCCGGCCAGGATCGCGGCCACATCGTCGGCCGGAAGAATGTCGCATGCACCAAGCATGCGGGCATGTGCACGTGAGCCATCAATGTCCTCACGCCACAGTCGACCATCCACCGCGAGCGATTCGTTCAACCGCTCGAAGGCCTCGGCCGAACTTCCGTCAAACCGACCGCCCCAGAGGCGCACGTCGCTCACCGGGTCTCCCGTTCCGCGGCGATGGCGGCCGACAACTCGCGGCACACCCGGGCCACCTGCTCGTCGGTGATCTCGGGAAAGAACGGGAGAGCGATGGTGGAGGCGCTGATGGCCTCGGTGATCGGCAGGTGGCCGGGTCGGTACCCATGGGCCTCCTGGTAGTACGGCTGCAGGTGAATACAGGGCAGGTAGGGCTTTGCACTCACTCCCACCGCGTTGAGTCGACCAATGATGGCATTGCGATCGATGTCGGCGTCCAGACGAGGGGCGTACACAAACCATGAGCGCCGTTGTGGGCCCTCGTACATGGGTGTTACGCCATCGATCTCCGCGATGACCGCTTGGTACGAGCCGGCCACACGATCACGAGCGGCCAGCATGTCGTCGAGCCGTTCCAACTGGCCGACGCCGATCGCCGCATGCACATCGGAGAGTCGGTAGTTGAAGCCGAGACGGGAATGGACCAGCCAGCCGCCGTCGTCGGAGCGTCCCTGATTGACGAGGCTGCGCGTCACCCGCGCGAAGTCCGGATCGTCGGTGAGGATCACGCCGCCCTCAGCGGTGGTCATCTGTTTGTTGGCGTAGAAGCCGAGCACCGACGGGTAGCCCCATTGCCCGTAGCCGCGCCCGTCATAGTCGCCACCAATCGACTCACAGGCATCCTCAACGATCGACAGGTTGTGACGTTGCGCGATATCCGTGAGCGCGGGGAGGTCAGCCGGGTAGCCGAAGATGTTGACGATTTCGATGGCCCGGGTGCGCGGTGTGATCGCGGCCTCCACCGCCGCGGGGTCCATGTTGAACGTGAGGGGGTCAACCTCGCAAAACACCGGGGTGGCACCGGTGAACAGAATCGCGTTGGCAGACGCCACGAACGAGAACGACGGCACGATCACCTCATCGCCCGGCCCGATGCCCTGCGCGTGAAAACACGCGTGAAGCCCAGCGGTGCCGCTGGAGCACGCCACGGCGTCGGCTACTCCGGCGCGCTCGGCCCACATCTCCTCGAACCGGCGCAGCACTGGGCCAAGCGACAGTTGTCCGGAGCGCAGCACCTGCTCCACCAGCTCAACCTCGCGGTCGCCGATGACCGGCTTGGCGAGCGGGATTTGCTCCTGGCTCACGCCGTGCGAGCCCGGGCTTTCGTCGCCCGCCGCACCCCGTGTTCGAGGCTGTCGACGAGCGCCTGCCATGACGCCTCGATGAGGTTCTCACTCACACCGATGGATCCCCACGTATCGTCGTGGTCGGACGAGTCGATGAGCACGCGGGTGACGGCCGACGTGCCTTTGGCCTCGTCAAGGATCCGTACCTTGAAGTTGATCAGCTCGATGCCATCCAACTCGGGGACGCGCGAGGCCAGGGCCGATCTCAGCGCCTTGTCGAGGGCGTTGACGGGCCCGTTGCCCTCCGCGGTCGCGTGATAGCGATGCCCCTGGTGGTGAAGCTTCACCGTCGCCTCGGTCTCCACACGCCCGTCCGCACGCTTTTCGGTGATGACGCGGAAGCTCTCGAGCGTGAACAGCGGCTCGTAGCGGCCCAACTCGCGCTCGATCAGCAACTCGAACGAACCGTCGGCCACTTCGAAGTGGTAGCCGTCGTTCTCGAGGTCCTTGAGACGCGCCAGGATGGACACAATCTGCTCGGGTGCGACATCCACACCGAGGTCGGCGGCGCGGGAGACGATGGTGCCGCGCCCCGACAACTCGCTTACCGGAACGTGGCGGGCGTTGCCGACCCGGTCCGGCTCGATGTGTTCGTACGTGCCGGGGTCGTGAAGGATGGCCGATGCGTGCATGCCACCCTTGTGGGCAAACGCGTTGTGCCCAACATACGGGGCCCACTGATCCGGTGGCAGGTTCGCCGTCTCCGCAACGAAGTGACTGAGAGCCGTGATCTCCACGACCTTGCCCGGGTCAAGCACCTCATACCCCATCTTGAGCGCGAGCGACGGAATGATCGAGACGAGGTTGGCGTTGCCGCAGCGCTCCCCGTAACCGTTGATGGTGCCCTGCACCATGCGGGCGCCCTCGTCGACCGCCGCCAGGGAGTTGGCAACACCACATTCGGCGTCGTTGTGAGTGTGGATGCCGAGGTTGACATCCGGGAGCGCCGCGCGCACGTCCCGAACGATTTGCGTGAGAAGAGTCGGCAGCGTGCCCCCGTTGGTGTCACACGGCGTTACCCAGTGTGCCCCCCCGGCCGCGGCCGCCCGCAGGCAGTCGATCGCGTACTCGGGATGGGCCTGGTAGGCATCAAAGAAATGCTCGGCGTCGTAGATGACCTCTTTGCCCTGGGCAACGAGGAACGCGACAGAGTCCTCGATGATGCGCAGGTTCTCCTCCCGGGTGACCCGGAGGATCTTGGTGAGGTGAAGCTCCCAGGTTTTTCCCACGATCGTGGTGACGGGCACGAACGAGTTTGCGAGCTCCCGCAGGCCCTCATCGTTGTCCGGCGTGGTGTCACGGCGGCGGGTCATGCCGAATGCCGCAACCTTGGTCGTGCGCATGTCCTCGCGCTCGAGCGCGGTAAACAGCTCCCGCTCTTTGGGGTTCGACGACGGAAAGCCGGCTTCGATGTAGTCGATGCCGAACTCCGCAAGGCGGACGGCAATCGCGACCTGCTCACCCACGGTGAGGCTCATGCCTTCCCGCTGCTGACCGTCGCGCAGCGTGGTGTCGTAGATCGCGACGCGGCTCACGACGACGCCCGCACCGACCGAGAGACGAAATCGAGCCACCCCTCCGAGCGGGGGTCTTTGCCCTCGGTCACCCGGAAGAACCGTTCCTGCAGCTGGCGGGTGACGGGCCCCGGAGGACCGATGGGGTGATCGTCGATCTCGTTGATGGGGCATACCTCGGCGGCGGTGCCGGTGACGAACACCTCATCGGCGAAATACAACTCCGACCGCGGGATGTCACGCTCGACGACGTCCATCCCCTCTTCGCGGGCGAGGTCCATGATCGTGTTGCGCGTGATGCCCTCCAGAATCGAGGCCGCGACCGGCGGGGTTGAGATGCGCCCGCCTTTCACCACGAAAATGTTCTCGCCGGAACCGTCAGCGACCATGCCCTGCTCGTTCAGCAAGATGGCCTCCTGGTAGCCGGCCTTCTGCGTTTCGACCTTCGCGAGGATGGAGTTGAGGTACTGGCCGCCGGCCTTCGCGGTGGCCGGGATGGTGTTGTTGCCAATGCGTCGCCAGGTGGCGATCTTCGCGCGGATGCCGTTCTTGAGGCCCTCTTCGCCGAGGTAGGCGCCCCACTCCCACACCGCGATCGCGACGTCGACCGGTGCGTCCAAGGGAAAGAGCCCCATGGTGCCGTACCCACGGAACACAATCGGGCGGATGTAACACGAATCGAGCTCGTTGACGGCGATGGTCTCATGCACGGCCTGCCGCAGCTCGTCCTGCGAGAAGCCCAAGGGCATGTAGTACATCGCGGCGGAGCGTTCCAGGCGCGCAAGGTGCTCGTCGAGCCGAAACACGGCAGGCCCCTCATCGGTGCGATACGCCCGAATCCCCTCGAAGACCGACGTGCCGTAGTGCAAGCCGTGAGTCAGGACATGAACGGTGGCATCGGCCCAGTCGACCAAAGATCCGTTATGCCAGATTTTTTTAGATTCCTGCACGAACGCGCTACCTTTCGAGCTTGGCCGCCGTCAACCATAGCTGGGCACGGACCAGCCCACCAATGAACCAGTGATCAGCTTCGAGAACCACCCGCAGGCACCTGCCTCGGCCACCTGGCCCAACACCGACGCGCCATCAGTTGCGCTCGCCGAGGTGATTGGCGCCAGCCTGGACCTGACCGAAACGCTCCGTGCGGCCACCGCCGCCCTGCAGACGGTCACCGGCGCCGATCGCGTGTTGATCTTTCTCTACGACGCCGCGACCGACCAGCTACGCCAGGTAACGACCACCATCGACCAGATGAACTGGGACGAGTTGGTAAGCGTGCGGGGGCGCTCGCTCGGCGATCTCCCCCTGTGGTACGCCGTTCGTGACTCCCCCACCGGCATTCTCGAACTGCCCGACACAGTCGCACTGCGCGCGCTCACGGCCGAACGGGCGCGACGCATCGGCATGGGTGGCACCTTGGGTCTCGCCCTCCGCCACCCGTCGGTTGGCGGCCCAGACGATGCGACCCTCGCAATTGCCTTCTGCTCGTGGGACACGGCACAGAGCGCGTTCGACTCGGAGATGGTGAAGCGCGCTCGCAGCATCGCGGCACAAGCTGCCGTGGCCATCTCGAATGCGCGAAACCACGCCCGCGGCGAGGAGCTCGTGCGGCGTCTCTCGGGTTTGGCATCGTGGGCGGCTCGCCTGGCCTCATCCGGCACTCCGCAACAGCTGCGCGCTCGGACTGCCCGCGCCGCATCGGTGCTGCTCGAATCACCCTTGGTGGCGCATTGGTCCCCCGGTGCGGCCACCTGGTATCCGGCGCCACCCAGCCCCGGCGAGGACCACGAGCCCGAGCTCGCGCTTCTGGCATCAAGCGCCGATCGCTTCGACGCGCGTGAGGTGACGACGCTCCCCGTCGGCCTGGCTCAGGCGCTCACCGAGCGCGGGCTCGCCCATGCGCTCCTCAGCGCATCGGGTGACCGAGGGAGTTTGCTCGTGATCGCCCGCGCCACGCCGGCCACGGGAATCGACGAGCAGGTCTCGTCGCTTCTGACCGATCTTGCCGGGTCGGCTCTTCGCACCGCTGAGGCCCATGCGCGAGTGGCGCACCTTGCCCTCACGGACCCGCTCACCGATGTGGGCAATCGGCGTGCCTTCGAGTCACGCATCGCCGAGGCACTGGCGTTGTCGGTTCGTGGCGATCGTCCCATGAGCCTCTGTCTCATCGACTTCGACAATTTTCGTGTCTTCAACGAGACGGGCGGGCACCAGATGGGCGACGATGCGCTGCGCCTGCTCACCGACACACTGCGATCCGAGATGCGCACGGGCGATCAAGTGTTTCGCATCGGCGGTGACGAGTTCGCCGTGGTCCTGGCCGACACGCCCGCCGCGAGCGCCGTTTCGTTGCTTCAGCGCGTGCTGGCAAAGCTCCGCACCAGCCGCCTGGGCCCATTGTCCATGACGGCCGGTGTGGCCGAGGCTCCGATCAACGGGGTGATGGTGGAACAGCTCTACAACGCCGCCGACGAGGCGCTCTACGCCGGCAAACGCGCCGGCCGCGCACGCGTCAGCCTCGCCGCAGCCCCCTCCTAGCCGCTACCCGCGGACCCGCTCCATCAGGAGCGCGCTGACCTCGGCGGTCCCGGCGGTTCCGCCCAAGTCACGCGTTCGATGCCCCGCGTCCAGAAGTTCCTTAACGGCCCGATCGATCTGGTCGGCCCCGGCAGGACAATCGAGTGAGTAGCGCAGCATCATTGCGGCCGAGAGGCAGGTGGCAATGGGGTTCGCGATGCCCTGCCCCGCAATGTCGGGCGCCGAGCCATGAACCGGTTCGTAGAGGCCCGGTCCGCCGTCGCCCAGGCTGGCCGACGGAAGCATGCCGATGGACCCGGTGATCATCGCCGCTTCATCGCTGAGGATGTCGCCAAACATGTTCTCGGTGACGATCACGTCGAAGTCCGACGGACGCGACACGAGCTGCATGGCGGCGTTGTCGACAAGCATGTGCTCGAGGGTGATTTCCGGGTATTCAGCAGCCACCTCGATGACCGTCTCGCGCCACAGGCGTGAGCTTTCCAAGACGTTGGCTTTGTCGACCGATGTGACGCTGCGGCGGCGGTCGGCCGCCGCGCGAAAGGCCCAGTGGGCAACACGGCGCACCTCATCCTTGGTGTAGATGCAGGTGTCATAGGCCGTATCGCCATCACGACGACGCTCACCGAAGTAGATCCCTCCGGTGAGCTCGCGGATGACCAGAAGATCGGTGCCTTCAATGCGCTCGCGTCGGAGGGGACTTGACTCGTACAGAGCCGGGAACGGAGCCACCGGCCGCACGTTGGCGAAGAGCCCCAGCCCCGCGCGCAGGCCCAGAAGGCCCTGTTCCGGGCGCGGTTTGTCCGGGTCGGTGGTGTCCCACTTTGGGCCGCCGACCGCACCCAGCAAGACTGCGTCACTGGCGCGGCAGGCGCCCAGGACCGCGTCGGTCAGCGCCACGCCGTGGGCGTCAATCGAGATCCCCCCCATCAGCTGGTCGTTCCATGTGACGCTCATGCCGTGTTGCGCGCCGACCGTGTCGACGACCTCGCGTGCCACGGCCACGACCTCCGGCCCAATCCCGTCGCCGGCAAGCGACACCACGTTCACCGTCCGCAATTCATCCTCCTGTTCGACCCCGTCGGCAGGCTATCCGCTGGCCAGGCCGCCCCGCCGGGTCGCGCGGAGTGCCACTTGGCACTCGCCGTCATTGCCAATTGGCCGCAACGCACCGCGGCCCAGGAGAACGGCGGTCGGCGGGATGGCTGGTGGGGGCGCTACCCTGTGTTGCGGTACACCACTCCAGGAGAAACAATGGACGAGGGCGGATTCCCCTTTGGCGGCATGTTCGGCGACCCGGATGACCTTCAGAAGGGTTTGAAGGACATGATGGAGCAGATGCAAGGCGCTCAAAAGGTGGCCTGGGCGGACAACGCCATCAACCTTGCGGTGCAGATGACCGTAGCTTGCATCCAGCGGCTCGACCTGACGGGTCAGCCGGAGGCCCAAGCCACCCAGGTGCGCGACGCCATCCGCGTGCTCTTCCCCGAGGCCGTTATGCTGGTCCGCGAGGCCCGTCAAGGCCTCACCTAGGCGCGCTAGACCGAGATCAGCAGGGTGAGGCCGGTGACGGTGAACCCGATCATCACGGCCAGCATGGGTACCTGACTCGGGGTTGCTCGGCGTATCCCGACATCTTCCAGCGCACGGTCGTGCGCGAGCATGATTCCGGCAACGTGACCAATGACCATGGCTGAGGTCTGGACCACTGCGATGGACGTTGCGGTGAGAACCTCGTAGTTGATGGAGGAGTTGGCGGTACCGATGAGGTCCCACCTCTTGCCCAACGGGTCGGAGAGGAGCCGCCAGGCGCCTTGCCCTTCGAAGACGAGCAGCGAGAAGTAGTGCGCCACCGAGTACGCCAGGCAGATGGGGACCAAGGTGTGCGCGTAGCGGCGCTGGGCGTCATTGATCGGTGAGCCGCCAATTCGCGCCACCAGGTTCGTCGCGAGCCAATAGGCCGCCGCGACAACGCCGGTCGTCACGAGAAGGCCAAGTGTGTTCGCGCCGGTGCGTTGCCATCCTTCGGTGAGCCGAACCCATTCCCCGAACCACGGGGTCCGTGACACGCCGTCGAAAGTGGTACCCCCCAGTGTCACCAGCGCCAAGCCCGCGGTACCTCGGCGCGCCTTCAGTGCGGACAATCCACTGAACGGCAGCCGCAGTCGTAAGTTGCCGTCCTCGTCGCGCCCGAGTGGGGCGCATCGGGCGAACAGGCCAAACAGCACTGTAAACCCCTCACCGGTCTGAAGCCATCGCCGCCCGTATCGGGCGGTGAACGCGAGGATGACGAGCGTGTACACCGCCAGCCACACAGCGATGGCACGGGGTGAGGCCGCATCCACGTACGCCAACTCGAGCCACAGGAAGCTCAGTATTCCGATGGCCGCGGGCCAGTGCGACCAGACGAGCGAGCGATCGGCAGGGTGCTCTGGCGGCGCGGTTCCGGGGCGGCCACCGGCGATCATGGCGAGCGTGTCGAATGGGTTCAGCATGCGCCACACGTCGCCAACCAGCGCGGACAACCACGCCACACCGACCCAGAAGATGACGTAAATCATCACCGGGGCAATGTTCTCTCCCGAGTCTTGGGTGCCCGCAAACCCGGCAACGAGGGTCCCGACGAGCACCAGAAGACCCACACCGCGCAGAAAAGGGGCGATGAGAGCGCGCGGAAGAAACGTCCAACGGCCCAGGAGATGACCGTTTGCCCATCCCTGCGCGGCAGGGCGCGTCCAGGCGGCGGCGATGCCCACAAACGACGCAGCGACGGCCGCGACGGCCGCACCGATGAAGTACGACGCGGGGATCGGCAGGTCACCCCGTCCTCCGATCCCGTGAGCACTGGCGGTTGCCGCCAGTGTGAGAGACACCACAACAGTCGCAATTGCGACCCGCTGAGCTCTCACCGCACCACGAGATCGGCCAGCTTGAGTCCGCGTTCTTCGAGCTCAACCTCAAAGAGGCCGGCGATATCAGCAGTGAAGTTCACGGTCGCTGTCTCGCCGGCGGCCACGTTCACGCGTTTATCGATGCCGTGGACATGAACCTCGTCGGCCACATCGGACGTGACGGTGAGGACGACTTCTTCTCCGGCGGTGACCGGGATGCGCCCTCCACCGATCACCTCACCGTTTGCCACAGAAATGTCGATGGACTTCTGGGCCGGCACTTCTTCCGGCACGGACTCGGAGTTCGCGGTGACGGTGGTTGCGGGATCCGCGGTCGCCGGCGTTTCCGACGTCGAATCGCCGCACGCAACGCCGGTGAGGGCCGCCGCCGCTGCGACAATGCTCAGAGTTGCTCGCATCCGTTCTCGCATCGTTCTCCTTCACTCGCCAGTCGTGCAACCGATAGTAGGCACGGCCCGGCGCTGGGGCAACGCGAACCGTTCCCCATCGCCGGGACGACTGTCCGTAGCTACTGAAGGGATGTTGTGACGGGCCCCTCACGTTCGCGATCGGCTTCGTACCGATCGATCGCGTCGGCGTGACTGAGTGTGATACCGATGTCGTCAAGTCCGTTGAGGAGCCGGTAGCGGATTGCGGGGTCGATCTCGAATGGCATCTCGGCCCCGTCGGGCGCCGTGACAATCTGACGTTCGAGGTCGACGGTCGCCTCGGCGCCAGGGTTTGCGAGCGCGGCCGCAATGAGTTGGGCCACCTGCTCCTCGAGGAGCACCACCGGCAACAGGCCGATCTTGGTGCAGTTCGATCGGAAAATGTCGGCGAACGATGGGGCGATGATCGCCCTGTAGCCGAAGTCTTCCAACGCCCAGGGGGCGTGCTCGCGCGAGGAGCCACAGCCAAAGTTGCGGCCGGTCACGAGGATCGGGGCGTGGCGGTAGACAGGCAACTCCAGAGGGAAGCCATCCTCGTTGCGCCAATCGAAGAAGAGATACTCGCCAAAGCCGGTGCGCTCAATACGCTTGAGGAACTGCTTGGGGATGATCTGGTCGGTGTCGACGTCGTTGCGGTCGAGCGGGGCCAGTGTTCCGGTGATCGTGGCTATGGCTCTCATGCGCCACCTCCGGCACGGCACTTGGGCGGCCTATTCGCCACCAACGACAATTGATCGGGGCAGAGATTGCTCAAACGCCGGCGGCGGCTGGTCATACTCCCACCCCCGCAAGCTCGACATCCATGGTCCGAACATCGACGAGGTGCCCGGTGATCGCCGCGGCGGCTGCCATCTGCGGGCTCACCAGATGTGTGCGTCCGTCCTTACCTTGGCGCCCTTCGAAGTTGCGGTTGCTGGTTGACGCACACCGTTCGCCGGGCGAGAGGATGTCGGGGTTCATTCCGAGACACATCGAGCAACCCGCGTCGCGCCACTCGAACCCGGCGTCGGAGAAGACACGGTCGAGCCCTTCGGCTTCGGCTTGGGCCTTGACCTGCATCGAGCCGGGAACCACCATCGCCCGCACGTTCGATGCCACGGTTCGTCCCTGCACCACCTTGGCGGCAGCTCGAAGGTCCTCGATTCGGCCGTTGGTACACGAGCCGAGGAACACCGTGTCGATCGCGATGTCTTCAAGCGCCTCACCTCCCTGCAGCCCCATGTAGGCCAAGGCACGTCGTGCGCTTTCCGGGTCGCCCCACTGCTCCGGTGTGGGAACACGTCCCGTGATGGGCGCGACCATCTCGGGGGTGGTTCCCCACGTGACCTGCGGTGCCAATGTCGCAGCGTTGACGACGATCTCGGTGTCGAACACCGCATCGGCATCGCTGGGGAGGGAGCGCCAGTGCTCGACAGCTCGGGCAAAGTCCTTGGGCGCGCCGACACGTCCCTCGAGGTAGGCGAAGGTTGTGTCGTCCGGGGCGATCATGCCGGCGCGGCCACCGCCTTCGATGGTCATGTTGCAGACCGTCATGCGACCTTCCATGCTGAGCGCCCGGATCGCCGACCCGGCGTACTCGATCACGTGCCCCACGCCGCCCGACACGCCAATCTGACCGATCGTGCCGAGGATCAAGTCTTTGGCGACCACGCCGAGCCCGGGGGTGCCGTCGATGCTGACCCGCATCGTCTTCGGTCGCGGCTGCGAGAGGGTCTGGGTGGCGAGCACATGCTCTACCTCGCTGGTGCCAATGCCAAAGGCAAGCGCGCCAAACGCGCCGTGGGTGGCGGTGTGGCTGTCGCCGCAGACGATCGTCATCCCCGGTTGGGTGACGCCCAACTCCGGGCCAATCACGTGGACGATGCCCTGGCGGGCGCTGCGGATCGAGAAGATCGGCACGTTGAACTCGGCGCAGTTTGCCTCGAGCGTCTCGACTTGCTGCCGCGAGAGCGGGTCCTCAATCGGCTTGTCGCGACCGATCGTGGGGACGTTGTGGTCAACCGTGGCGAGAGTCCGGTCGGGACGGCGGACGGGGCGGCCCGCTAGGCGAAGCCCGTCGAACGCCTGCGGGGAGGTGACCTCGTGGACGAGGTGCAGGTCAATGTAAATCGTGGGTGGCCCTTGAGCGTCACCATCGCGCACGAGGTGTGCGTCCCACACCTTCTCGAACAGGGTCTTGGGCAACTTAGACGCCTTCCTTTACTCGGTCGCTGTCATCAACTTTTCGGCTGGCGTTGACCGCCCGAATGTAGGCGATCGCGCTGGCCTCGAGAACGTCGGTGGACACGCCAAGGCCGGTGTAGGTCTTCCCCTCGATCTGGCACACAACACGCGCTTCACCCAGCGCGTCCTTACCGCTCGTGACCGACCCGACGGAGTACTCGAGCAGCGTGCCGTTGGTGCCGAGGGCCGCGTCGATGGCCTTCATCAGCGCGTCGACCGGACCGTCACCCGATGCGTCAGCCTCCACTTTTGCCCCATCCGGTCCGGCGATGGCGACGTGGGCCGTCGGTGATCCTTCGCTGGCGGCGGTGAGAGCAAAACGCGAAAGGACATAACCCCCTGTCGTCTCCACGCGCATCTCGTCGCCCATCAGCGCTTCGAGGTCGAGCGCGGAGAGCTCACCCTTTTTGTCGGCAACGTCCTTGAAGCGTGCGAACACCGCAGCCATTTCATCGCGATCGAGCTCGTAGCCGAGGTCCTGCAGCGCAGCCTGCAGAGCGTGGCGGCCGGAGTGCTTGCCCAGCACCAGCTCGCTGCGGGCCAGGCCAACACTTTTGGCGTCCATGATTTCGTAGGTGAGCGGGTTTTGCAGCATGCCGTGCTGGTGGATGCCGGCCTCGTGGGCAAAGGCATTGCGCCCGACGACGGCCTTGTTGGGCTGAATGACGTACCCGGTGAGGCGACTGATCATGCGGCTGGAGCGCGTGATCTCTTCCGTATTGACCTCGCACCACAGGCCACCTACGTCGTCGGCGCGGGTGCGCAGGATCATGGCGAGCTCCTCCATCGAGGCGTTGCCCGCCCGCTCGCCGATGCCGTTGACACAGCCCTCGACCTGGCGCGCCCCGACGTGCAGACCGGCCAACGAGTTTGCGACGGCCAGGCCCAGGTCGTTGTGACAGTGCACCGACAGGGTCACGTCGGCCAGGCTGGGGCAACGCTCGTACAGCTCAAGCAGGTACTTCTGGAACTCGTTCGGCATGGTGTAGCCGACCGTGTCCGGGATATTGATGGTGGTCGCGCCCTCGTTGATCGCCGAGGCGACGACCTCGGCGACGTAGCTCACGTCGCTTCGCGTGGCGTCCTCACAGGAGAACTCCACGTCGTCGCAGAGCGACCGGGCGAGGCGCACGGCGTCGGTGGCCGCGGCCAACACCTGGGCACGGTCCATCCGCAGTTTCCATTTCAAATGGATGTCGCTCGTGGCAATGAAGGTGTGGATGCGCGGCTTCTCCGCATCCTTCACCGCGTCCCAGCAGGTAGTGATGTCCTTGTCATTCGACCGGGCGAGCCCCGCGATGACTGGACCCTGAACCTCACGGGCAATGGCTTGAACGCCCTCAAAGTCACCGGGTGACGAGATCGGAAAACCGGCCTCGATGACGTCGACGCCGAGTCGCGCAAGCTGGTGGGCGATCTCCACCTTCTCGCGTTGGTTCAGATGGATGCCCGGCGCTTGTTCGCCATCACGCAGGCTGGTGTCAAAGAACCGGACGCGTTTGTCCGGGTCACGTACATCGGTCGGTTGGGTGTCGCTGCTCACAGAGGTCTCCTCCTCAGTCTCGGCTTCGAGGTCTTGCGTGCCCAAAGGGCGTGGGTGTCCAAGTCGCTTCCCCTAACGGGGAAGGAGGAGGCCAACAAGAAGCAGGCCGAGGCCGCGCAGCGGAGCGTCTGTGTACCGTGGGGCCGACATCGCGATGGACAATAGCAGGCGATCGGCGGCCCGAAACTCCTCAGCCGAGGATTGAGAAACCTTCGAGGATGGCGACCGCGTTGAGCTTCGTGTCGAATGAGGCGAAGAGCGTATGGTCCGGATCCGCAGAACGCGCCGCAGCGGCTGTCGCGAGTTGAACCGCTTTGTACGCCCGAAGCCCATGGAGAGCGACCCTTTGTGCCGCCGATTCGAGGATGTCGTCAGTGATGGCGATGACCGCGAAGAGTGGCTCAGGACGACCGTCGCTTCCCCACCAGTCATCTTCGAAGGCGTACGTCAGAAGCAGTGCTTCCGCTGCCGTGAGTTCGCCGACACGTTGCTTACGCCAGAGCGCCGATGGCACCTCGACTCGGGCGAGTTCGGAGACGACGATGTTGTCGAGGCCCCGAACGCTCTGGGCATTGGGCTCGTTGGCATAGAGCTTGACGAGCGCCGAGCTGCCCTATAGACGCTCAACCTCGGTCCCGGACGACGATCTCCGACAGGGGTGTGCCGCGTCCCGCGGCCTCACGAGCGGCCTCGAGGGCGTCCGGATCAAGTGGGGGCCGATGTGCCCGTCGTCGTGGAACAGTAAGCAAACCGGCGCGGGCCAGCCGACCACGCGTTCGCTCAACATCGGAATCGGCAAACTCAGGATCGACCGCGGTACGAAGAACTGCCACAACCCAGCTGTTCACGCTACGACCCAGGCTCTCCGCGTTGATACGCACGTGGTCGGCGAGGTCGTCGTCAAGTCGCACGGTGAGCTGGGCCATCTTAAGATTCCATCACGAATGCCTGCATGACTGCATCGCTGAATCGGAACGGTCGGCGTACCGCGCAAAGATACGGGCGATGTGATGATCGGTGGAGCACGTAGGCGACGAGCGTTCCGAAACTCATCAGCGCGCCGCGCCCTCGATCTGGAACACGAGTTCTTGCCACCCTGGCCCGTCAGCGTTGGGCGTCACATCGAGCAAGGTGATCCCGGCGCCGGCGTACCAATGGCGAACCGAGTTCTCCGGCACCGACCACGGGGGGCCCAGCTCGTCGCCGCGGACAAGGGCGGTGAGCAGAAGCACTCCGTCGTCGGCGAGCAGGTGCCGCTCTACCTCCACGTACCTCAGGAAGCGCTCGGGGCCGACGGCCACGAGTGCCGCCCGATCCCAGACGGCATCGAACCGACCGACGTGAGCCGGCGTGAGTGCAAACAAGTCGCCCACCCATACCGAAACACCGTTGCCGCTGAGGACCGCGAAACCGTCGACCTCCGAAACCGTGGGCGTGAGCTCGGCCTCGGCAAAGAACTCATCCACCGCGCTGCGCACGAACTCCACCCCCACCACCTCGGCACCCTACTCCGCCAGCCACCACAGGTCGATGGACTTGCCACACAGGGGCACCAGCACCCGCGAGCGTCCGGACAGCAGGGCACCGTGGCGCAGAAGCGCTGGGTGCACCTCCGAGCGATGAAGCGCGAGCTGCCGGTTCTCCCAGCGCCTGCTCCAGAACAGTGCATCCATGCGCGCCACCCTACGTCGAGTGCACTCGTCCCGCCCGGCCGTCGGCGGGGTTCACGTCCAGCCGATCCCGTCCCCTGCCGCTACTCCAAATCGAGCTGCACGAAGCGGACACTTTCGAAGCCGTCGACGGCGGCGATCGTGTCGGCCACGTCCTTGGCAACCGGTGAGTCGACAGTCACGGCCATCACCGCGAGGCCTTCGGCACGGCTGCGAGACACCGCCATCGACGCGATGTTCACATCGGCAGATCCCAAGATGGAACCGACACGGCCGATCATTCCCGGCACGTCGAGATAGCGGAAGATGCCGATGTGCGGTGCCAGCTCAATCTCAATGGGCTGGTCGAACACCGACACCAAACGGGTGCGTGAAGTGGTGCCGATCGTCGTGCCCGACACGCTGACGTCACCGGTGCGCAGCGTGATGCGGTTGGTGTAATCGCGTTCTTGCCGCGTGGTTGCCTCGGTGAACTGGATGCCCCGCTCATCGGCCAGGTGGGCGGCGTTGACCAGGTTGGGGGTCTCCTCCGTGTGGCCCGCGAGCACGCCGACGAGCACCGACGAGGTGAGTAGGCGCGTTCCGAAGTCGGCGAGGCCGCCCTCGATGATGATCTCGAGCGGGGCCACCTGGCCCCCGGTGAGCGCGCAGTGAAGCTGGCCGAGTTGGCGGGCCAGCGGGATGAACGGGCGCATCGCCTCCATGCCCTCAGCACTCACTGCAGGGATGTTAACGGCCGTGGTGACGACACCGCCCGTGAGGGCAGCAACAACCTGCTCGGCCACGTCCACACCAGCACGGTCCTGCGCCTCGACCGTGGAGGCGCCCAAGTGAGGAGTGACGACGATGCCGGGAACACCGAAAAGCGGGCTCTCGGTGGCCGGTTCCGCGGGAAAGACGTCAACGGCGGCGCCCGCCAGGTGACCAGAGCGCACGGCGTCGGCGACTGCAGCGGCATCGATCAAGTCGCCACGGGCCACGTTGATGAGGCGCGCGCCGGGTTTCATGGTCGCGATAGCGGCCGCGTCGATCATCCCGCGCGTCTCGGGCGTGGACGGCATGTGCAGCGTGATGAAGTCACTTTGCCCGTAGAGGTCGGCGAGAGTCTCCGCCCGGTCCACGCCGAGCTCGCGATACCGGCCCTCGGCGAGGTACGGGTCGAAGGCCACGACGTTCATGCGCAGGCCTTTGGCGCGCTCGGCAACGAGCCGTCCGATGCGCCCAAGGCCGACAACGCCCAGGGTTTTGCCGGTGACCTCGATTCCCCCGAACTTCGACCGTTCCCAGGCACCGTCGACGAGCCGGGCGTGTGCTTGGGCGATATTGCGGGCCTGGGCGAGGATGAGCGCAACGGTGTGTTCGGCCGCTGAAAGGGAGTTCGATTCGGGTGCGTTGACGACGACGATGCCGCGGCGAGTGGCCGCATCCACATCGACGTTGTCGACCCCGGTTCCGGCGCGTCCCACAACCTGCAGGCGCGTCGCCTTTTCGATCAGGTCGGCTGTGACCTTTGTGGCGCTGCGTACGACGATGGCGTCGTAGTCGCCAATGTGCTCGGCGAGCTCATCGGCCGACCAGGCGGTGCCATCGTCGACCGCGACGCTCTGGCTGAGCAGCTCCACACCGGCATCGGCGAGTTTCTCGCACACGAGCACGCGGAGGTCCGCCCGGGGAAGCTGCCCGGCCGTGGCGTCGCTGTCAGCCATGTCTACTGCCCCTTCGCGCCGGTGTCTGCGAGCACGGGCTCCGGCAGGTCGTCCGGGCGAGGTTGGTCGCTATTGAGGGCTGGCGATCCCTCCGGACCACGGCCGCGGTACGCGTCACGGAATGCCTCGACGGCAGGGATCATCGCGGCTGTGAACGTCGGCTTACACACCATCCAGCGCTGCTGCGCGCCGACGACAACCCCCTCAGCCGGGAAGGCTGCGCCGGAGTTTGGTGAGATGACGAGGTAGGCCGGTGACTTCGCCCACATCTCGCGGAGCGCATTGACACCCTCCACGGAGACCTTCGTGCCGTACTGAACGAAGACGGCTCCATGTTCGAGGTTGTGCAGCTGATACTTGTACGGAATCGGTTCGTTGTAAACGCCGTAGTCGGCCCATTTCTGGTTGTGCCCACCCGACAGTGGTGGCGCCGACTCACGTGTCGCCGATTCGCCGGGGATATGACTCTGCGGCTGCGTCTCGCTCTTGAAGCCACGGACGTCGCACCCAGCCGCCTGCGCGGCGGCCTGAACATCGGCGGCGATCGGTGGCGGCGGTGCGTTGTATGCAATTGCCCCGGGACGGGGACCGCGGTTGACCGTGTCGGCTTCGGGCTCTGGCTTCACGAGGCCATCGCGCTCGTCTTTGAACGCGGGCAGCGGGGCGTTGCCGTCGTCCGGTGTCGTCTTGTCGCCGCCACAGGCAGCGATTCCCGTCATTGTGGCAGCGGCCATGACGACCGCGGCGACGATGCTTAGAAGTCTTGGTCGATCCAACTCATCATCCCCCGAAGTCGTTTTCCCACTTCTTCAATCTGGTGGTCGGCCTGGCGTTTACCAATGGCGTTGAACCGCGGGCGCCCAACGCGATTTTCGAGCAGCCATTCCTTCGCGAACTCACCCGTCTGGATCTCCTTGAGAATCTTCTTCATCTCCGCCCGGGTTTCGTCGGTCACGATGCGCGGCCCGCGGGTGATGTCGCCGTATTCCGCCGTGTTGGAGATGGAGTAGCGCATGCCGCTGATGCCCTTTTCGTACATCAGGTCAACGATGAGCTTGAGCTCGTGAAGACACTCGAAATATGCCATCTCGGGGTTGTAGCCCGCATCGACGAGGGTCTCAAACCCGGCGCGCACCAGCTCGGTCACGCCACCGCACAACACCACCTGCTCACCGAACAGGTCGGTCTCGGTCTCCTCAGCGAAGCTGGTTTCGATCACCCCGGCACGGGCGCAGCCGATGCCCTTGGCGTAGGCCAGGGCGAGGTCGCGTGCGTCACCGGTGGCGTCCTGTGCCACGGCAATGAGCCCGGGAACGCCTTTGCCCTCGGTGTACTGGCGACGCACCAGATGACCGGGTCCCTTGGGAGCAACGAGGAAGCAGTCAACGCCGGCGGGGGGAACGATCTGGCCAAAGTGCACGGAAAAGCCATGGGCAAAGACGAGGGCGTTCCCCGGAACGAGTCCGGGCGCGATGTCCTCCCGGTAGATGTCGCCTTGCAACTCGTCGGGAGCGAGGATCATGACGAGGTCACCGGCTTTGGCCGCGTCGGCGGGCGACATGACCGTGAGCTCTTGCTCACGGGCCTTCTCGACCGATGCCGAGTCCGGACGAAGACCCACGACGACGTTGACGCCGCTGTCTTTGAGGTTCAGCGCGTGGGCGTGTCCCTGGCTGCCGTAGCCGATGATGGCGACGGTCTTGCCGTGGAGATGACCGAGGTCAGCGTCGTCGTCGTAGAGCAATGCGGGCTCCTGATCAGGTGGGGTTCGCGCCGCGGCCCAACGCCACGACACCGGTCTTCACAAGCTCACTCAGGCCGATGGGCCGCAAGAGCTCTTCGAAACGCACCAGCTCTTCGCTGGGGCCCGTCAACTCGATCGTGAGCGTCTCGGGCGTGACGTCGGCGATCTTCGCATGGAAGATCTCGACCAGCTCGATCACTTCGCTCCGCCGACCGACCGGCACGTTGACCTTGTAGAGGCCCAGCTCACGCGCGACCGTATTCTCGGGTGCGAGGTCGCGGACCTTGATCACGTTGATGAGCTTGTCGAGCTGTTTCGTGATCTGCTCGATCGGGGTGTTGGTCGCGTCGACGGTAATGGTCATGCGCGACAGGTCGGGACGCTCGGTGGGACTGACGGCGAGCGAATCGATGTTGAAGCCTCGACGGGTGAACAGCCCCGAGATGCGCGAGAGCACGCCGGGTTTGTTCTCCACGAGGGCGGAGAGAGTGTGTTTCATCGGACGGGGAGCATAGCCGAACGGCTCACCGTCCCCGCTAACCGCCCTGGGCGAGCTCACGAACGATTTCGCCAACGGTCTTGGCATCGGCACGCCCCTGGCTCGCCTTCATCACCTGCCCGACGAAGAAGCCCGCAAGCTTCTCCTGACCCTCGCGGAGTTTCTGCGCCTGGTCCGGGCTCTCGGCAAAGGCCTGCGCCACCAACGCGCGAAGCTCATCGTCACCTCCGATGGCCCCAAGACCACGCTCCGCGACGATGGCCGCGGGCGGGTCGCCTGTGTCGGCCATCGCGGGAAGGACGTCCTCCTTCGCGCTCGAGCGGCTGACCGTCTTGTCCTCCACCATCGTGATGAGCGCAGCGATAGCGGCGGGGGTGATCTTGCTCTCCCAGGGCTCCTCGCCCCGGTCGTCCATCAACTTGCGCAGGTCACCGCGCACCCAGTTGGCCGCCAGCTTGGGGTCGACATGCGACGCCGCCTCCTCGAAGTAGGCCGACAGCGCCGGCGTTTCGGTAAGCACCTCGGCGTCCTCGTACGTCAGCCCCAGCTCCTGTTGGTAGCGCCGGCGGCGCGCCACGGGTAGCTCGGGAAGCTCCGCACGGATCTCCTCCACCCACAGGGGGTCTGGCGCCAAGGGCACGAGGTCGGGCTCGGGGAAGTACCGGTAGTCGTGTGCCTCCTCCTTGCTCCGGAGCGGATGGAGCTCTTCCGTAACCGGGTCGAAATGGAGCGTTTCCTGAACCACCCGCTCCCCGGCTTCCACGATCGCGGTCTGCCGTGCGATCTCGGCCTCCACGCCGCGACGAAGGAACGTGAACGAGTTCATGTTCTTCAGCTCGGTCTTCGTCCCCAACGCGGTTGAGCCAACGGGGCGGATGCTGACGTTGGCGTCCGCGCGCATCGAGCCCTCGTCCATGTTGCAGTCGCTCACGCCGATCTCCCGCAGGGTCTGGCGGAGCTGCTTCAGGAACTCGGCGGCGGCGTGTCCGGAGCGCAGATCGGGCTCGGTGACGATCTCCGCGAGCGGCGTCCCACCGCGGTTGAAGTCGACAACCGACTGCTCCGCCCCGGCGCGACGCCCGCGGCTGCTCAGATGTTGCAGCTTCGCCGCGTCTTCCTCGAGGTGCACTCGGGTGATGCGCACCGTGTGCTCCCCGTCCTCTTGGAGGTAGGTGAAGCTGCCACCGACGCAGAGCGGCTCGTCGTATTGGCTGATTTGGTACGCCTTGGGCAGGTCCGGGTAGAAGTAGTTCTTTCGGTGGAACGTCGACTCCGGCGCGATGTCACACCCCAAGGCCAGTCCGGCGCGGATTCCCAGGTGGATGGCCTCGGCGTTGGTGTACGGCAGGGCCCCTGGATGCGCGAGGCAGACCGGGCAGGTATGGGTGTTGGGCGGATCGCCAAACGACAGCTCGCACCCGCAGAACATCTTCGTTCGCGTCACCAGCTGAACGTGGATCTCGATCCCGATGACCGCTTCAAATACGGCCCCTGCGTCACGGCTCTTAGGCGGCCTATTCGCGGCCTGATCAGGCCGCTCAATCGACTCCGGGGCCTGAATTTTGATGTCGTTGCTATCGGAGCGTTCTTCAGCCATCACTGCTCTCCTCGGCGGGGCACGGCATCGAAGCCGATCGCCTGTTCCAACGCATGGGCTGCGTCAAGGAGGCGGTTCTCACTGAACGCCGGCCCGGCCAGTTGAAGCCCCACGGGCAACCCTTCTGACAGGCCGCACGGGATGGAGATGGACGGAAGTCCGGCGAGGCTGATGGGAATGGTGCAGACGTCGGCGAGGTACATCGCGTAGGGGTCGGCGGTGCGCTCACCCAGACGGAACGCCACCGTCGGCGAGGTGGGTGAGGCGATGAGATCGACCTGCTCGAACGCGCGGGCGAAGTCCCGGACGATGAGGGTGCGTACCTGCTGAGCACGGCGGTAGTAGGCGTCGTAGTAGCCGCTGGCCAAGGCGAACGTACCGAGCATGATGCGTCGCGTGACCTCGGGCCCAAAGCCGTTTCCACGCGTCAGCTCGTATTGATCGAGGAGCGTGTCGGCCTCCGCGCGGGGGCCGTACCGGATGCCGTCGAACCGGGCGAGGTTGGAGGAGCATTCGGCCGGGGCGATGAGGTAGTAGGTGGCCAGGCCATGCTCGCTGTTGGGCAGGCTCGCCGGCACGAGCGAGCCGCCCAGCTCCTCCACTCGGCCCAGCGATGCCTCCACCGCAGCGCGCACGCCGGGCTCGACACCCTCCCCCATCAACTCCTCGACATAGCCCACCTTAAGGCCGTCCAGCCGCTCCGCATCGGGCACGCGGATGGGCTCCGGCCAATCGAGTGAGGTTTGATCCATGGGGTCGCGCCCCACCATGAACGACAGCAGGTGCGCTGCGTCACGGACGGTCCGCGCGAATGGCCCCACCTGATCGAGCGACGACGCGAACGCAATGAGCCCGTAGCGCGAGATCGCGCCATACGTGGGCTTCATCCCCACAATGCCGCAGAGCGCCGCCGGCTGGCGAATCGACCCTCCGGTGTCCGTGCCGAGCGACCACGGGGCCTGCCCGGCGGCGACGCATGCCGCCGAGCCACCGCTTGATCCTCCGGGGACGCGCTCGAGGTCCCAGGGGTTTCGCGTGATCTGGTACGCCGAGTTCTCGGTGCTCGACCCCATGGCGAACTCGTCCATATTGGTTTTGCCCAGCACGATCGCTCCGGCCGCTTCCAGTCGCGCGACGCAGGTGGCGGTGTAGACGGGGGTGTAGCCCTCCAGCATCTTGGAACCGGCCGTCGTCGTGAGCCCCTCCGTCGACAACACGTCTTTGATCGCGATGGGGATGCCCCGAAGGGGGGGTTTGTCGGAGGAGGCGTCGATGGCGTCGGCACGGCTGCGGGCGCGGTCGCTATCAAGGGCAAGGAACGACCCCCACGGATCGTCGGCGCAGCGCTCCAAATAGGCGTCAACCAACTCGCGCGCGGTGGTCTCACCGGCAGAGAGGGCCGCAAGAGCCGCCTCCGCCGTGACGGTCGTCGTATCGATCATCCGATCTGCGGGACGACAAACCCGTCGTCGGTGGTCTCAGTTCCTTCACGCAACGCCACGTCCACCGGCAGGCTGGGTCGCGGTTCGTCGGGGCGAAGCACGTTGCTTAGGCTGATGACATGCGAGGTGGGCGGCACTCCGGTCAGGTCGAGCCCCTGGATGTGCTCGACGTGACCCAGGATGCCGTTCAGCTCCGTTTCCATGCGGGCCTCTTCGGCCTCGTCGAGCCGAAGTCGGGCGAGGCGCGCAACGTGGCGCACGGTGTCGCGATCAATCACGTGACGGATCCTAGCGATCGGCTGCGGTGTACCGACCCGAGCGGCAACGTCCGGTGCTGGGCCGAGGTTTGCACCCACCACCGCACATGATGCGACCGACATGCCGGATTCCTTCTCCGCGAGCTTCGTCCCTTCGATCCGCGAGGTGATCCTCGGGACGGCGAGGGACACGCCGTTGGCATCGTCTACGTCGGCGGGGTTTCGGATTCCGTGCGCTGGCGATGGTCGCGGGCGTGGCGAATGGCGTCGCGAAGCTTCACCCCTTTCAACATCCGGCTAAGGCACACCGCGCCCAGGGCCAAGTTGAACAGCAAGATCGCGACTTCCATCCCCACGCTGAACGCCAGCAGTTGGCTGCGTCGAGCCGCCTCACCGGCGAGCACCGCCACCATCAACGCCTGCTTTGGTCCGAACCCGCCCGGGGTTAATGGCAAGCTCGTTGCGACGGCGCCGACGACCAGTACCAGCAACGCATTCCGTAGCGAGGCGGTCACGTTGAACGCCGAGAGGAAGAAGAAGGCCGTTGCGAGCCGACAGAGCCACCCGACAGCCTGGAGTGACGCCACCTCGGTGAAGTAGCGCGGCCGGTCGCCCAAGATCACGAGCCCCTGGCGCACCTTCGCCCAAAAGGCGCGTACGCGGTGACCGTAGATGATGAGCCCTGCTGCGGCGGCACCGGCAAGCAGGATGACGATGGTGGAGACCAGCTGGGGGTGATTGACAACCCACTGGAACTCGAAGAGTCCCGCTCCCGGCAGGCCGTCGGCGACACCGATCTGCCACGCCCAGATCAGCAACCCACCGGCGATGACCATGTCGAAGACGGTTTCGACCAAGAGGCTCGCGGCGATCGTGGGGTAGGTGGAGCGCTCGACACGGGAGTGCACGAGGAACAGCTTGAGGGCATCACCACCGCGAGCCGGCACGATGCCGTTCACCCCGACCCCCGCGCAGTAGCTCCCAAACACGTCGCGCCAGCGGACCGTTCGGTCGGGGTAGGCGGCAACCAGGATGTTGGTCCAGGCGCGCGTCCGCAACGCCAGGTTGGCAAGGTGGAACAGGAGGGCAAGAATGAGCGCGCCAACGCCAACGGACGCCAATGAGTCCGCGAACGCCGTGACGGCATCCCACAGGCCGCGGAGCGATTCCACCCTGTGAGGGTAGCGTGAGGATCGGCCTGCTACCGTCGGCTCGTTCGACTGCGCGTGAAAGGGCCGGGGGTTGTTTTCGGAACGTGACCTCATCCGTGAGATCGCTCAGGCGGCTGGGCTGCGCCCCGGGGTGATCCTGGGCATCGGCGACGACGCGGCAGTAATCGACGCAACGTCTCCGATGGTGGCGGCGCACGACATGCTCGTGGAGGGCGTCCACTTCACCCGCACCACCTGCTCCTTCGCCGACCTCGGCCACAAGGCTCTCGCGGTGAACTTGTCGGACCTGGCGGCCATGGGTGCCACACCGGTCGCGGCCCTCGTGGGCCTTGGCCTTCCCGCGGACGTCGGCCCCGACGACGTTCGCACCCTCTACGCGGCCATGGAGAAGCTCGCCGAACGCCATGGCGTCACGATTGCCGGGGGTGATGTCACGTCCTCGCCCACCACCATCATCGGCGTCACCGCGCTGGGACGGATGCGCCCCGGACGGGCCCCGGTTTTGCGCTCGGGTGCTCAGACGGGTGATGTCGTGTGTGTCACCGGCGCCCTTGGCGGCTCAGCCGCGGGATTGCGGGTTCTGCAGAACCCCGCCCTCATGTCGAGCCGTACCGCCGCGCCCCTGCGACTTCGCCACCGTCGGCCAACTCCTCGCGTCGGCGCCGGCACCCGACTCGCCGACGGCGGGGCCACGGCCATGATCGACTGCTCCGACGGGTTGGTTCTCGATGCCACGCGCCTGGCCGAGGCGTCCCAACGTCACATCCACATCCGCCTGGAGGCGGTCCCCATCGACGAGTTGGTGGGCGATGTCGCCGCTGTCGCGGGCACACCCACCGACGTGTTCGCCGCAACCGGTGGCGAGGACTACGAGCTCATCGTCACCCTGCCCGCCGACCGCGTTGCGCCCATTCAGGCAGCCCTCGACCTTCCCCTGACCGTCGTTGGTGACTGTCGGGCCGGCCCTTCCGGGACGGTGTCACTCACACGGCACGGCGACCCGGTAACCGTGGCCTCCGCCGGCTGGGAACACGGAGCGTCTCGCTAGACGTCGGGTGTGTCGTCCTCGTCAGTGAGGAACAGCCGGGGAATCAGACGTCCACCCTCGGGGCGGGGGCCGAGCAGCTCCAAGATCTCGTCGCCATCGAGCGCCTCGTGCTCAAGCAAGGCGGCGGATGCGTGATGAAGAAGCCCCTCGTTGTCGGCCAGTAGCTGGTAGGCCGCGCGATACGACGACGCCAAAATGGCCTGGATTTCACGTTCCACCCGCTCCTCGCCGTCGGGACCGCGCGAACCGCCGGTGAGGCCGACGGCCAGACTTTCCTCGGTGGTGCTGCGTGCCATGCCCAAGGTCTCGACCATCATGCGGGCCAGCTCGGTGGCACGGCGTAGGTCGTCGGCGGCACCGGAGGTCATCTCACCGAAGACCAGCTCTTCCGCGGCGCGTCCACCCATGATGCGCGCCAACCGGTCGAGGTGTTCCTGCCGCGTGGCGAGAAAGCGGTCCTCCACGGGAAGCGACACGGTCACGCCGAGGGCCTGACCCTGGGGAATCACGGTGACACGGTCGATCGGCTCGCAGTTGGGGAGCATGTGACCGACAATGGCGTGGCCCATCTCGTGGAACGCCACGAGGGTGCGCTCGGTCTCGGAGAGAATCTGGGTGCGCTTCTCCGGTCCGGCGGCAAGGCGCATGAGGGCCTTGCGAAAGTCGCCCAGATCGATGGACGGCCGTCCCGCCCGGGTCGCCTCAAACGACGCTTCGTTGCAAAGTGCAGCGAGGTCGGCGCCCGCCATGCCCGCGGTGAAGGCCGCAACGCTCCCCAACTCGACCCCCGGCGCCAGAGGTCGGGTACGCATATGCACGTTCAGGATGAGACGCCGCGCCTCACGGTCCGGCAGCCCCACGGAAATCTTGCGATCGAATCGCCCTGCGCGAACGAGAGCAGCGTCGAGGTGCTCCAGCCGGTTGGTCGATGCCAAGACCACCACCGGTCGTTCCGGGTCGACGTTGAAACCGTCCATCTCCGACAAGAGTTGATCGAGCGTGCCGGTGTGCTCGCGATCACCCGGGGCACCAGCGCGTTTCTCACCGATGGCGTCGATCTCGTCGATGTAGAGCAGGGCCGGGGCGTGCTTACGGGCGGCCTCGAAGAGGTTGCGGATGCGCTTGGCGCCCACACCGACGTAGACCTCGACAAACTCGGAACCGGACGCGCTGAAGAACGGCACACCCGCCTCGCCGGCGACGGCCTTCGCCAGCAACGTCTTGCCGGTTCCCGGGGGGCCATAGAGCACGATGCCCTTCGGGAGCAGGGCCCCCATCTGCTTGTACTTGGCGGGGTTTCGCAGGTACTCGGCGATCTCAATGACCTCGTCACGGATCTCGTCGATGCCGGCGACGTCGGCGAACTTCGTGGTCGATTCGACGGGTTTGCTCTTGGTGGAGAAACGCTTGCCGCCCATTTGGCGCACCGTCACCCACATCAAAATCACCAGGAGCGTCATCAAGATGAGGAAACCCCACGACTGCAGCCAGGCACCGATGCTGAACCCCGGCGCGTCGGGCACCGGGGCCGGGCTCACCTGTGAGGCCGGAAGCTGGTTGACATCAACCTTTCCGGCTTTGGCGGAGTCGATGACCTGCTCGATTGCCAAGGCGCTGTTGAGTGATGTAACACGTTGGCGCCCATCGGGCATCGTCAGGACGAGCAGCCCCGAACGGCCGGTATCGATGATCTGCCCCGACTCCGGTCCACCCTTTTTCGCTTCAAGCAGATTGAGGGCTTCGGTGAGTGAAATCGCCTCGGGGTCGGTACGGGTGTGCACCTCCGCGGCCGCGACCGGTGCCAGAGCCAAGGCGGTGGCAACAACTGCGAGAATGACAAGACGTGTCCGTGCCTTCAGCGAAACCCCTCCGTGGTAACGACGCTGCCTCGTATCTCAGCAGAAAGTGGCCTCGGGTACCACCCCCCGGTCGTATAGGTGGTCGGTCATGACCATCGACGATGCCGACTTCGAACAGCTCGTGATCGATGCCATCGACAGCGTCCCTGAGCCATTTGCCACCGCCTTGAGGGACATCGCCGTGGTTGTTGTCGACCGGCCACCTCCCCCGGATACGGATACCTACGGCCTCTACATCGGCGTGCCCCTCGATGAGGCGTGGGCCGCTCACGGGGAGCTGCCGGCGCGAATCGAGATCTACCGCCATCCCCTCACCGACGACTGCGAAACGCTCGATGAGCTGCGATCGGAGGTCCGCACCACGGTGTTGCATGAATTGGGCCACCATCTCGGCTTCGACGAAGACGACCTCGACCGTATCGGCCTCGCCTGAGCCGCGGATAGACTCCGCCTCATGGGTGACAACCTCGACCTGCTGGTGACTCGGCGGAGCGTCGGGAAGGTGACGGCGCAGGGCGTTCCCCGCGCCATGATCGCCACCCTGCTGGAAGCGGCCATTCAGGCCCCGAACCACCACCTCACCCAACCCTGGCGGTTCATCGTGCTCACCGGCGACGCCCGCCGCGCCGTGGGCGAGGCCCATGCCGCTGCGTACCTGCGGGCCCACCCTGCGGCACCCGATTCGGTGAGGGAACGCGAACGGGGGCGGCTGGAACGCGCCCCAACGGTGATCGTGTGCATCGTCCGAACCGACGCACAGGACACGGTGCGCGCCCGGGAGGACCGGGACGCCGTGGCCTGCGCCGTTCAGAACATCCTGCTTGCCGCTCACGCGAACGGCCTCGCAACGATGTGGCGCACCGGGACGATGGTTGATGAACCCGACGTTCACGCCGCGCTCGGGCTCGCGACGACCGACGACATCGTTGCGTTCGTCTATCTCGGTTTCCCATCCGGCGACGCGCCCGACAAGCCGCGCTCCTCGCCCTCCGATGTTGTGACATGGCGCGACCGCTAGGCCCTCAGCGCCGACCCGAGATCGTCGGTGTCGATCGACGCGTCGTCATTGGTTTGGTTGCGCTCACGATCGGGGCCACCGCAACCGGGTTCATTGTCGCCGCCGGGCTCGACGGAACATCGCAAACGAGCGCCATCGTCGCTCCCGACCCGGCCTTCTCGCCCGAGCCCATCGACAACGCCCCCGCGCTGCCCCCCGTGGCCGATCCCACGGCGCCAGTGGCGCCGACAGCACCACAGCCACCGGCTGATGTGCCCACACCGCTACCGCCGGCCGCCCCGCCTACCGACGATCCGGTGCCGGCACCCAAACCGCCCGACCCGACACCGCCAACGGCACCAAAACCCCCAGCGCGAAAACCTCCGCCAACCAAAACGACCCCGAAACCACCACCGGCACAACCGCCGCCGCGATCGCGACCGAGCCCCAGCTCAGACAACGACGTCTTTCGCCCCGACCCGGTGCCCGGCACCCTGGCGGAGGCGGCGATCCCTCCCGCCGAGCTCCCGGTGGATCTGGCGAGCGCAACAGCGACTTTGCGTGCCCGTGCCGGGGCCGTTGGCGTCACCGTCGCCACCAAACGCGACATCGCGCACGTGCTGGCCTTGGCACAGCGCTACGGCACCTCCCCACTGCCGGGGCGGGCCGCAACCGTCGCCCGAACCGTGCGCGCCAACGCCTGGTGGTACCAACGGCGTGCGGCCCCACCGGATCGTGTGCTGTTGCTCGACCCCGCCGGGTTGATCCTGTCATACCGCCCCGGCCAGGGCTTCTCCGTCAACCCGGTGGGAACCACCGGCCGGTGGCAGAAGCTGAACGCAGCCGTGCCCGCAACCCAACTGGCCGAGACGCTCCTCGAGCTCGGTGTGAGAGACGTTCGCGGCGGCCGCGCAACGATCACATGGGAGTACTTCGACGCGGTTGACGGTGCCGCGAACATCCGTCCCGGCGTGTCGGGAATGGCTCAGTCACGCGTCTCAAAGTTGATGGCCAACGCATACACCGCCACCGGTGACGGGCGCTTCGCTGTTGCGGCCCTGCAGGGCACCGCAAGCCTCGCAGTACCGGTCGACGACGGTGGGGCCCGCAGCATGGTGGCGTACCCAACCGACACAACTCCCTCAGCATGGATGGTCGAGCGGGCGTACCCCCGCGCCGACCCCTGGAAGGGCGCGGCACTCAACGGGTTCATGGTGAGCATTCTGGAGTTGCGATCGGTTGAGGCGGTCCTGAGCCAAAACCCGACGGCCAGCGCGTCACCCGATCCGACATCGGCGGCCCAGGGCGCGCAGCTCGCCCGCCAGCTCGCCGACGAGGGCGCCGCCACCCTCGAGAAGTACCTTCCGGCCCACGACTCCGGGAAGTGGAGCTACTACGGCCTGCTCACACCGGGCTACGAGTGGCGCACCTTCCTGGCCAACTCCTCCTACCACTGCTACCACGTGTCGCTCCTTCGTAGCCTGGCGACAACCTATGCCGATCGGTCGTTCGGGACGACCGCCGACAAGTGGCAGGGATACGCCACGCGCCGCGGCGTGCGCTGCAGTTAGTGGCAGCGATCCCAGACTCTCCGGGCGGCGGCGAGCGCTAGCCTCAACCCATGTCGCGTACTCCGATTCATAAGCGCCTCATCTCGGCCCTTCCCCACGCCCCGGAGCGAGAGGTCATGAGGCTGGCCGGCTTTCTGCGCTCCGGCTCCAAGCTCATCATCCTGTGCGGCTTTATCGTGGTGGTGGCCATGTTGAGCCCACGGCTGTCGCCCGCGGCAGCCGGGTGGGTTGCACTCATCGGTGCGGGCGGGGTCATGGCGGGAAGCCTCGCGTTCGCCGTCGTCGCCCGACGCGTTCAGCACGTCGGGGACACCTCGCCCGGACTGCGCATCGCGGAGACGTTGCTCGCCACGCTCCGACGGCTCGGGTTGCCGATCCTCGCGCTGGGATTCTTCCTTTTGTGGACCTTTGTCTACCTCGGCGTCTACTGGGTTCACCCGGAGGATGCATTCACCGGCCTCGCGACCGATGGCAACGACCCGCGGTTTTCTGATTTCTTCTACTACTCGGTAATGACGGCGTTCATCTCACCGCCCAACGACATCATTGCCGCCTCACGCGGAGCTCGCAGCGCAACACTGATTGAGATGTTGACGGGTTTGTCACTGCTCGCGACCTACCTGTCGGCATTAGTCGATCTGCCGTCGCGACGGGAGCCCGACGAGCGAACAGATCCTGAGACGTCCTCGCAGCCATCCCCACCCACCGCGAGCTGATTCGTGTCGGGGCCGCCGACTGGCGACAGCCCCAACCGACTTCGCTACTTAGCCGCGCGCCGGAGCGTCCGCGAGCCCCTCGATGGCAATTGAACACTCACCGCCGTAGCGGCGGTTCAGGTTGATGATGAGGGCCGTCGAGCCCTCCACGATGAGGGCGTTCGCCAGAACCCCAGCGTCGAGCGCACGCACACCCGGGATGGCCTTCGTCAGCTCGATCACCGTCTCGCGCGTGTCCTTACCGCGACCACACACCAGGACGTCGGCATCGATCGTTTCCCGGTGCTGCAACCGCGCCGCGGGGAGGTTGTTGTACGCCATCGCGACCTTCGCCTCGGGAGCCAGCTCCTGGATGCGCTGAGCCATGGATCCCCCGGGAAGGCCAGTGATGGCGGTGGCGCCGTTCTTGCCGAACTCGAGTGCGTTGATGACCGAGATCACGACCTTGCCGGCCAGGGCATCGGCCATCGGCGGAATGGTTTGCTCCACGCCCTCCCAGGGGATCGAGACGATCGCGATCTCCGCCGCCGCGGCCGCGGCGACATTTTCCATCGGCACGAAGTTCCCGTCAGCCAAGTCGGTGCGAAGGGTCTCGGCGGCCTGGTCGGCCCGTTCCTGACTGCGCGAGCCCACGATGATCTCGTGGCCCGCGGCCGCAAAGTTGACGGCGAGGCCGCGACCCAGGTCGCCGGTACCGCCAAAGATCGCGATCTTCAATTCACACTCCCTCAGTGGTTTCCCCCACGCGCCGTTTGGCGGCCTGGAGGGTGTTGGCAAGCAAGAACGCAATGGTCATCGGACCCACACCGCCCGGTACCGGGGTGAGCCACCCCGCCACCTCAGCCGCCTCCTCCTGCGCAACATCGCCACGAAGGCCTGCGTCCGTACGGTTGATTCCAACATCGATAACCGCCGCACCGGGCTTGATCCAGTCCCCCCGGATCATGTCGGCCCGACCGACGGCAGCGACAAGGATATCGGCCGAGCGACACAACGCGGGCAGGTCTTTCGTCCGTGAATGCGCAATCGTCACCGTGGCATGCTCGGCCAAGAGCAATAGCGACATGGGCTTCCCGACGATCAAACTACGACCCACCACAACCGCGTTGGCCCCCGACATCGGAACGCCCGCCTCATGCAGCAGGTGCATCACACCGCTTGGCGTGCAGGCCACCAGGGTGGGCTCACCACGCATCAACCGGCCCAGGCTGACCGCGCCGAAGCCGTCGACGTCTTTGTCGGGGTGGATGCGAGCAGCGATCGCCGGTTCGGACAGTTGGTCGGGAACAGGCAGCTGCACGAGCATGCCATCGACCGATTCGTCGGCATTGAGCTCGTCGATGAGCGCGTCGAGCTGCACCTGGGTGGTGTCGATGGGCAACGTGATGCGCCGCGAGATCATCCCCGCCTCGTCGGCGCTCGTGGCTTTCATCGACTGGTAAATCTCGGAGGCCGGGTCGTCACCAATCTGGATGCCGACAAGGCCCGGCGCCCGGCCATGCCGTTCGCGGAAGGCCGTCACGCCGTCGGCCACCTGCGCGCGAACGCGCGCCGCCGAGGCTTTTCCATCGATGATCGTCGCGGCCACTGCGCCTCCCCTGCTTGTCGTTATCCCGCAGCGACCTTGCGCATCGGGGCCGCGCCGGCGATCAGCCGCCGCTCTGATCCATCCTGTGAAAAACGTACCAGCACCAGCTCGCCGCCCTGCTCAATTCCGGTGACGACGCCCTCGCCGAACGTCGCGTGAACGACCTCGTCACCGGTCGTGAGGCCGGGAACGATATCGGCCGCATCGCCGGCTGACGCGGAGATGCTGAACGAGCCGCCCTCGACGCAATCGGGGGGAAGCTCGGCGAGGAACCGTGACGGAATCCGCCAGTCGCGGCCACCGAAGAACGACCGGCTGCGGGCATGGGTGAGCACCAGGCGCTTACGCGCCCGGGTGATACCGACGTAACACAGGCGCCGCTCCTCCTCGACCTGTTCCGGCGTTTCAGAGCGCTGATGCGGAAACAGGCCTTCCTCCATCCCGATCACCATCACCCGTTCGAACTCAAGGCCTTTGGCGTTGTGAATGGTCATGAGCGTGAGTTGCCCGGTACCGGTCTCGACAGCGTCCGCGTCGGCGTACAGGGCGATCTCTTCGAGAAAGCCGCCGAGCGTAGGGTCGTCGGCGCGGCCGTCGTACTCATCGCCCACACGGACCAGCTCCTCGAGGTTCTCGAGCCGACCCTGAGCCTCGATACTCTGGTCGGCCTGGAACGCCGCGCGCATCCCGGATTTCTCCAGCACGTCCTCGATGATGCGCCCCAGCGGCACTCCCGCCCGTGCCATATCCCGCACCGATGACAGGAGCGCCGCGAGCGCCGCGAAGCTCTTCCTCTGCGTGGGCTGCAACCCCTCGATGCGATCGACATCGGTGAGGCCATCGCCGAGCGCAATTCCGTTCGCGGATGTGAACGCCGAGAGCTTCGCCACCGCTCCGGGGCCGAGACCGCGTTTCGGGGTGGTGACCATGCGGGTAAAGCTCACCTCATCGGCCGGGTTCGTTGCCACGCGCAGGTATGCCAAGAGGTCCTTCACCTCGGCACGGTCGTAGAACTTCGGCCCGCCAATGACTTGGTACGGAATCGCGGAACGGACGAGCATGTCTTCCACAGCGCGGCTTTGGGCATTGGTGCGGTAGAAGACGGCGATATCGGCAAGCGCGGCGCCATCGTCGACCGCCCGGCGAACCTCACCGACCACCACGCGCGCCTCTTCCCGCTCGTCGCGGCATTCGATGACCGAGATGGGGTCGCCATCGCCGGCGTCGGTCCACAGCGCCTTCGGATGGCGTTTGCGGTTGCGTGATACCACGGCGTTGGCGGCGCGAAGAATGGTGCCGGTGGAGCGGTAGTTCTGTTCCAACGCGATGACCGTCGCATCGGGGTAGTCGCGTTCGAAGTCGAGGATGTTTGAGACGTCAGCGCCGCGCCACGAGTAGATGCCTTGGTCGTCGTCGCCCACCACCATCACGTTGCGCTGTGGCTCGCCCAACACGCGCACCAACCGGTACTGGGCGTGGTTGGTGTCTTGATACTCGTCGACCAGAACGTGCTGAAACATCTGTTGATAGCGCTCGCGAACCGCCGTATTGCCCTCGAGCAGTTGCACGGTCAGCATCAGCAGGTCGTCGAAGTCCATTGCCTGGTTCGCTCGCAGACGGTCCTGGTAGCGGCGGTACATCCTCACCAGTACCTCGTCGTTGAACGAGTCGATGTCCAGTTCATCCGGGCCGATGAGACGGTTCTTGGCGTCGGAGATGCGACCGAGCACCGCCCGGGGCGCAACCCGCTTCGGGTCGATCTGCTCGTCATCGAAGCACCGACGCAGCAGGCGCTGTTGATCCGCATCGTCGTAAATCACGAAGTTGCGCTCGTATCCCACGTCCGGGGCATCGCGCCGCAAGATTCGGACGCAGGCCGAGTGGAATGTGGCGGCCCAGATCGCCCGGACGCGCGGCCCAACAAGACCCTCCAAACGATCGCGCATCTCGCCCGCGGCCTTGTTCGTGAAGGTGATGGCGATGATCGCCCCGGGCGCAACGCCGCGCTCGTCGATGAGGTGTGCGATGCGGTGCGTCAAAACTCGGGTCTTGCCGCTACCCGCGCCCGCGAGCACGAGCAGGGGGCTGTCTCCGTGAATCACGGCATCGCGCTGCGGCGGGTTGAGCCCGGCGAGGAGGTCAGCCACTCATGAAGAGTATCCAACTGGGGCGGATGCCCGACCCGGCCTCCTGGCGGTGGCGCTCAGGTAGCGGAGCCGAGGCGACGGAGAGCGTCGGCCACCTGCCGGGCGATGCCGGCGTTACTCGCAAACGTGAGCCCCACCCCGATGAGGGCAAGTACGGCTCCGATGATGCGCAGCCACGCTCGTCCCGCGCCACTGTCGTTTCCGAGAAGCGAGACGATGATGAGCGCCATTCCCAGGGCGACGGTGCCGATACGCAGGGCGAGGTTGGGAATGATTCCCACGACCGCGGCGGTCGTTCCCCCGTTCGCATTCCCGCGGAGCCGGACCGCCGCGCCCGACCAGGCGGACCGCTGGACGAGAAGCGAGTTGCGGGGGGCGGGCTTCACGCCGACGCCCGGAAGTTCATGCTTGATATGTTCGACGGCCTGCTCCGGTGAGACGGTTCCCGCCAACTCAACGCGTGGCATGGTCACCCCCCCGGCCTGTCCGCACGGCCCCAACCGCCTCAGCCACGTCACGACCGGGCTGGTAGCACTCACGGCAACGCGCCTCGTAGGCGTCGAGCGCGCCCACCTGGATGGTCTCACCCGAAAACGGCGCTGGCTCGCCATCCACCAAGCGTTGGGTGCGGGTTCCCGGACCACCGCAGCGATGACAGACCGCCTGCAGCTTGTCGACGAGCTCCGCACGGGCGAGCAAGTCGGGCATCGGGCCGAATGGCTCCGCCCGGAAGTCGGTGTCGAGACCGGCAGCGATCACGCGCACACCACGCTCGGACAGATCGACGCAGACGCGCACGATCTGCTCGTCAAAGAACTGGATCTCGTCGATGCCGATGACGTTGTACCCGCCGGCAAAACGATCGATATCACCGGGGGCGCTCACCCCAATGGCGCGCATCCGGACCCCAGAGTGACTGACCACATGCGAGATGTCGTACCGATCGTCGATACCCGGCTTAACGATCAACACCCGTTGTCCCGCGATCTCGGCCCGCCGCAGACGTCGGATGAGCTCCTCGCTCTTACCGCTAAACATCGGGCCGCAGACCACTTCGATCCAGCCGCCACGTGTCGGTGCGTTCCTGATCATGCGCTCATTTTAGTTGTGCGGTTCGGACACATCCGCGGTCCGCACAAGTTAAGTCGCGCTCCTTGCGGGCCGATGCTCCCAGAGATGTCTCGAAACCCCGCCCAGGCGAGCCTCGCAGTCGCTGCCGTTGCCGTCACCGCTGCCGCACTCGTCGGCCAGTTTGTGGCGTCGGCGCCCCAGAGGCTCGTCACCGTCTTAACGGTGGTCGCCCTCATTGGCGCCCTCGGAACCGCCCTGACGCTTGCGGCCGTTCAACTGATCGGGGGTTCGGGGGCGGCACGAGAGCGGACAGATCTCAAAGCACAGGCGCTTACGGACAGCCTGACGGGCCTGCGGAACACACGTGCCTTTCATGAGGATCTCGCCCGAGAGCTCGCCGTCGCCGATGCCCGAGGCCGGTCAATCGGACTTGTCCTGCTCGACCTGGATGGCCTCAAGACGGTCAACGACTCTGCGGGCCACCAGGCAGGTGACCAGCTCATTACCGCCCTCGCCGAGACGTTGCGCCAGAACCTGCGGGCACGCGACACCGCATATCGCATCGGTGGTGACGAATTTGCCGTCGTTCTCCAAGACGAAACGACCTGGGGTGCTTTTCGCTTCGCCCAGCGCCTGCAGGGAACGTTTGCCGCGCGACCGGCCGAGCAGCGCCTGAGCGCGGCAGCCGGCGTCTCCGCATCGCGGGGACAGACACGTGATGAGCTCATCCACGAGGCAGACCTTGCGCTCATCGCCGCCAAACGCGGACGTCGCGGGGCGTTGATCTACACCGACGATCTCTCGGTTCGCGAGCAGGGATATGAGAACCCCGACCGCGTCGACCATCGCGATCTTGTGAGTGCCTCCCTCGCCCGCGCCGCCGACGCCCTGACCGCAGCTCCGATCGGGCACGCCGAGTCAGTTGCCGAACTTGCCGCCCAGATCGCCTCGCAACTCGGCTCCGACCGCTCACAAGTCGCGGGTGTGCGTCGCGCCGCGCTTCTTCACAATGTTGGCGCCTTGGTCTCCGGAGGACCGGCGGACGACGTCGCGCGAGCCGTCTTGAGCGCGGACATCGCTCGCGCCAACGGGTTGAGTGATGAGGCGACCTGGATCGGTCAGCAACATGAACACTGGGATGGGTCGGGCGGCCCGGATGGGCACGCCGGTAGCGACATCGCTGTCGCGTCAACGATCATCCCCGTTGCCAAGCGCTTCATCGCACTCGTCGATGCGTTCGACGACCCCGATACCGCCCGCAACGCCGCGCTGGAAGCACTTGAGGGACACACGGGCGTCCAGTTCATGCCGGCCGCAGTCGAGGCGTTGCGCCAGGTCATCGTCGCCCCCTCGGAGCACGTCATCAACGAGGTGTCGGAGTGAAACAGCAAAAGCTCAAGTTTTCTCAAGAAACATCCGATAAGGGGATATGTGCCAACTCCCCCGGCACGATAACCAACACGGAGGTTGCGTTATGCGTCATCTTTCCCGCTACGGTCGTGTGGCGCGAGTCGCTGTTGCGGCCGCGTCCCTGTTCGCCGTCGCTGTCGCCTCTGGCGCCGGCGCCAAGTGGTGGTAGGAGGAAGTCTCCATGCGTCATTTCGCACGATTTCCTCGTACTTTCCGGCTTGCCATGGCACTCAGCTCGCTCAGTGCCCTGCTCGTCGCATCAGGCGCCGGTCGCAAGTTCCGGTAGCCGCGGAGTAACTCGTCACGAGTGGGGTTTGCGGCCTCGGCCGCAGACCCCCACACTCCGATAGCAGAGCTGAACTCCCATGTTCATGCTCATTGCGTGCCTCCCCGCCCTCGCCCTCCTCTGGGCACTCGGTGGACGGCTGGGACGGCTGATCGACTACGAGTTTCGCTTCCTGTGGCTCATCTGGTTGGGCCTCGCTGCGCAACTCATTCTCTTCACGCCTGCCGGCGGAGCTATTCCCGCCGGAACGGTCAAGGTTGCACACGTACTCACCTACGTACCGGTGCTCCTGTTCTTGGCGCTCAACCGGACCGCCGGGCTGTCTCTGCTGGCCCTCGGCGCGACCAGCAACTTCGTTGCCATTGCCGCCAATGGCGGGGTAATGCCCACCGACCCTCACGCGCAGGAACTCATCTTTGGACTCACCCAGACCAAGGACTTCCATCTCAACACCGACCCGACGGCCGACCGCCTGCTGATTCTGGGGGATGTCATGGCCCTTCCCCCATGGTTTCCCTTGGCCAACGCCTTCAGCATTGGTGACCTTCTCCTGGCCGTTGGCATCGTCTGGGCCATCGCGCGCCTCACGGTCAGCCCACCGTCCGACGCTCCCACCCGACGCAGCATGATCGACGCGGTTCGCGCGACCGCACAGGCGTCTGCACGCCCGGTGTTCATCCATGTCGCCGCATGGGCAGCCATCGCAGCGACCCTTGGCCACATCCTCGCCTCGACGCGTTCCCTCGTCGCGGCGACGGTGTTGGTGACGGCCTCGCTGGCGCTGCTCCTCCCGCAGGACAGTGCGCATCGCCTGGCGACGGTCATCATGACCATCGGGTGCGTCGCGATCGCTCTGACCGCCCTGACGATTGATGTTGCGCTCCCTCTTGCTGCGGCCGTCGCAACGATCGCAGCCGTGGCGATGATCCGACTGGCGCCGATCAGCACCAGCAGCGGTGCCGATTCCCTCGGACCGATGGTTGTGAGAATCGGGACGGCTGCCGCGGGAATCAGCCTCGGCACCGCGATGCTAGGAACACTCGGTCTTGCGACCACGCTCGCCGTTGTGGGTGCCGCAATGATCATCTGGGCGTTCACCTGTCTGCCGCTGGCACGACGACGCCACGAGCCTCGCCGGCCGGCCACGCCCGATGACCTGGACCTCATGGCACCGCTTACGCTGGCCTGCACTGCGCTTGGCAGCGCTGCTGTGGCCGCTCCCTTGGTGAGTGTAACCCGACTCGAATTGGGAGTCTGGAGTCTGGGAATCGTCGCCGGCGCCTTCGCCGTGGGACTACTGGCCGGACTCCTCATGGCATCCCAGCTCACATCAGGCAGCAATCCACGGGCGCTGGGACTCATGCTCGTTTTCATGGGAATGAGCGTAGGTCTCGTTGCCTCGTCACACGTTCCGATGACGGTGGTCGGCTCAGCACTCGTTCTCGGTCTATCCGTCGGAGGGGCGGTTTGGCTGGTGGCGCGCTCGCTCTCGCCGTCACTGGTGACGATTGGATGGTTCGCCCTCGTCGGTGGTGCAGCACTCGGCGCCGTCGCCGGAACACGAAGCGCCCCCGAGATTGCCTGGGCGGCAAGCGTTCCGCTCATTGGTCTCGGAATCGTGACCATGGCATCGACCATCGGTCAGCGCGTCGTCCCGATCGAGGTGACCGCATGAATCGCGGCCTCAGAATCATTTTCGCATCCACGATCCTCGGAGGCGTTGTCGCGTGCGCCCTCGCAATCGGCAGCGTTATCGACGGCCCGACACCCAACTGGTGGTTGGCAATCGCCCTGATCGCAGCAGCAGCCGTTGGTGAGATCGCGACAATCACCGGTGACCTGGAGGACGGGGTGCAGGCGTTTAGCTTCGCCACCACCGCTCACCTCTGTGCGGCCATGCTCTTGACTCCCGGGTGGGCCACCTTGGTCGCCTGCATCGGTTCCGCGATTGGCGAGTTGTTCCTCCGCGCACGCCCTCTTCACGTCGCCCTGAATTCCGCAGCCGCTGCGTTCTGCACCCTTGCGGCAGGAAGTGTGTTCCACGCGGTCCAAGCAGGAAACACGCTTGGGCACTCCACCTACCTTGCCGTCGTCGCCGTCCTCGCCGTGTACATCCCACTGAACTTGATCCCTCCGGGATTGACGATGACGTTCCTGTCGGGCCAGACGCTCCGGCCGCTGGCATGGCTTCCGCCGGCCGACTTTCTGGCGTACGTGATGGAGGCGTGTCTCGCGGCCGCCATCACACTGGTGGTCACCGAAGCGCCGTCATTTCTCATCTTTCTGGCCCCTCTTCTCTTCGCCGTCTTCCTCGCCTTGAAGCGCGCCCGATTGCTCGCACGGGAAACGGGACAGACCCTCCGCGCACTCGTTGCGATCATTGACGCCAAGGATCCGTCCACTGCAGCTCACTCCGAGCGTGTCGGAGATCTTGCCGGACGCCTCGGCGAAGCAATCGGACTCGGGACGAAGCATGTTCGTGATCTCCGCTGGGCGGGGCGTCTTCACGACATCGGCAAGGTCGCCGTCGACGACGCCATTCTGCAAAAGGGCGCCGGTCTGACAAATGAGGAGTGGGAGGTTATGCGGCGCCACCCGGCGGTTGCCGCCGAACTTCTCAGCGGTCTCAGCCTCACACGCGGCCTCACTCCCGCGATCCGCTACCACCACGAGCGTGCGGACGGAAGCGGCTACTACTTGCTGCCTGGGGAAGAGATCCCGATGGAAGCATCGATTGTGGCCATTGTCGATGCATTCGACGCCATGACGTCGAATCGCCCGTATCGTCAGGCGATGAGCTTCGACGATGCATTGGGGCGCATCCACGCTGATGCCGGCCAGCACTTTGACCCCGACTTGGCTCGGGCCTTTGTCGAGATGATGCAGGGGCGGCGTGTCGAGCCATTGCAGGCCAAGGATGACGGTTGGCGCGCCGCCATCGCCCAACAGCTGCGCGACATCCGACGGGCCCAAGGACACGATCCCGGTCACGAACCAGCAACGATGGAACCGAACCTCATCCGGTAGCACCGCACCGGTCATCACGCCTAGATTCCGCTGCCTCCGTTGAGACCCAGGATTCCGGCGATCTCCTCTTGCGCGGTGGGAAGGCAGTCGTTCTCACCGTTGTGGCGCTGACGAGCGGGCCGGCCGGCGCGCATGTCGGCGAGGTCGTCCTCCAGCTCCGTGACGCGCCGCACGAGGCAGGCCATGGCCTCAGCGATCGGGTCGGGAAGTCGTGTGTGCTCCAGGGTGGGGTGATGAAGCTCGTTCGGGTCGACACGCTGCCCGTCAACGACGACGGCGCGACCGGGGTTGCCCACAACCGTTGAGTTGGGCGGGACATCTTTGATCACAATCGAACCGGCCCCGACCTTCGCACCTTCACCGATCTGAACCGACCCAAGCACCTGAGCCCCGGTGCCGATGATGGCCCCGTCCTGCACGGTGGGGTGGCGTTTGCCGACCTCTTTCCCGGTACCGCCCAACGTGACGCCCTGATAGATGGTGACGTCTTCGCCAATCTCCGTGGTCTCACCGATGACGATGCCCATCCCGTGATCGATGAAGAGCCCCGGACCGATACGCGCGCCAGGGTGGATCTCGATACCGGTGAGAAAACGGGAGATCTGACTGACCCACCGGGCGGGAAGGCGCAGTCCCCGTCGGTAGAGCCGGTGAGCCAGGCGATGCATCCAAATCGCGTGGAGCCCCGGGTACGAGGTGACCACCTCCAGCGTCGATCGCGCGGCGGGGTCACGCTCACGCGCAACCTCCACATCGCGCCGAAAGGTGGTGATCGCGCCGTTCAGTCGGTCTGCCGGTGACTTCGCCATACGGTGGTTAGTATTGCATCCGCGATGGCGCACACTCCCGAAAGGTACCGATGAGCACTGGACCCGTCAGCGTTGAGGGCGCGTCATGTCACCCTGGTGCGTCCCCGAGCGCCAAGGCGACACGGCTGGATCAGCTACGTGCGGACGACCCTGCAGCCCTTGCGCGTCTCATCGCAGAGCTGGGTGACGGGCCCCTCGACGCCGCGCTCGCACCAGATGACGCGCTCACGGGGATGCTCCAGGGGCAGGGGTTTGAGCCCTATGCCACGACGGTGATCATGGCCCGACGCCTCGACGGTTTTCGCAAGGACCCGCCGCCCCCGGGGGTGGTTCTTGGCCCGTACTCGAACGACTGGGCCGAGTCGTTCACACGCGCCGAGAGTCTGGCGATGGCCGGCTTCCCGTTCTACCGCGAGGTTGGCGCGCCCACCGGTTTTGAGACGGCCGCGGGGTGGGGCGCTTTCGTTGCCGCCCGGCGCGGTGATGAGATCGTCGGTTTTGCCCAGGCGGCACTTCCCGACGGCTGGATCAACTGGATCGGCGTCGTCCCTGATGAGCGCCGGCAAGGCATCGCCCGCGCCCTTCTCGGAGAGATCGCGGTCGCGGTCCGCGACGCCGTGGGGAGCCACCTCGTGTGTGAAGTCAACGACACCGCCGACGACATCGCCTTTTGGGAGAAACAGGGCTTTCGTCAGCGAACGCGTTCGGTGTCGTTGATTCGTCGCTAGCCGAACACGGCAAAAGCGCGCACAGGGAACGTCCCCATGCCGCGGACCTTCGGCGGGGCGGCGGTAAAGCGAAACCGGGTGTCCGGGAGGTCGCCGAGGCGCGTCATGTGTTCCACGATCGGAATGCCGGCGCCCAGCAGAGCGGTATGAACCGGCCGCGTTCCGTCGCCCGTGTCGTCGATGTTGAGCGAATCGATACCCACCAGCGCGGCACCCTTCTCACGAAGGCACTCGGCTGCGGCAGCCGTGAGAAACGGGCTGTCGTGTCCGTAGCGCTCCGTGCGCCAGTGAACGTCCCACCCGGTGTGAACGAGCACCGCACACCCCCGAACCTCGAGCCCGGCGAAGACGTCCACGTCGATCGCCCGCTGAGAGACACGCACGACGAGCCCGGGAAGCTCCACAAGACGCTCCAAACCGACATCGGCGAGGTCCTCACCATCGGCGTAGCGATGAAACGGACAGTCGAGATAGGTCCCCGTGTTCGAGACCATCTCGATCTTGCCCATCTGGAACTCGGTGCCGGGGGCGTAGCGCTCGCGCGACGCCTCACGACTGAGGAAATCGCAGATGTAGGGTGCGGGCAATCCCGGGTAGGTCACCATTCCGTCCTCGATGGTGTGGCTCAGGTCGACTATTGGCATGTTCCGATGCTAACGCGGAACGTCCGACGGACCGGCGCGGGATATCTCCGGGGGGTTCGTTCGTTATCCATGTGTGACCGTAGCAATGACCATCGATCGTGACCGTGAGCGGTTCGCACGCGCGTGCACCGGATCCGACGAGGACTTCGCAGATCTGTTTCGCGAACACTGGCCCACCGCCTGGCGTGCAGCGTTTGCCATCACGGGCAATCGCGCGATGGCCGACGATATCGCCCAGGATGCTTTCGAGAAGGCGCTCACGTCGCCTCCTGCAATGGACGACGACATGTCATTCGGCGGGTGGGTGCGTCGCGTTGCCGCCAACCGTGCGATCGACGTGATGCGCCGTGAGCGACGACTCGAAGCACTCGATCCGGATCAGGCGATCGAATGGGCCGACCATCCCATCGCCGACCCTCGGCTCATGACATCGGTGGCCGCCTTGACGCCCGACCGGCGCATCCCGTTGGTGATGCGCTTCTGGCTGGAGTTCACACCCACCGAGATTGCCGAATCGTTGGGAATACCACTCGGCACCGTCGCGTCACGACTGCGGCGAGGAATGGATCAACTTCGCGGCCTCTTGGGGGACGACAATGCCTGACGATCTCGAACGCCGGTTGGCAGACGGCTGGAACGCAATCCCGGGGCCCGACCTCGCAACAGTTGAAAAGTCGCTGGCCGAGGCGACGAGCTCACCTCGCAAAGCGCCACGGTGGCGGTCCATGCCCCGGTGGCGCGGATGGAGTCGACGCGGCCTTCTCGGAAGCGTCGCCGTCGCCAGCTTCGCCGCGACGATCGTTGCACTGATCATCGCGACTCCGGGACAACGCACTGCCTCTCCCCTCGGTGGCGACAACCCGTACTACGCACCATCATTCCTGCCCGACGGCTATCGCCCGTGCGGAGTGTCCGTTGCCACAGCTGGCTCACCCGTCGGTCCCGGGTCCGGGGATCGCCTCGTCGTGTGGGGCGACCTCAGTCAATCCGATCCGTGGGGCGGCGCGGTCGCGGTCCTGGAGGATCGCCCCGGCGACGGGAAATACGGACAGGACCCATGGCGGCCGGCAACAGTCGCCGGTAAGCGCGCCAGTGTGGGGCCGACACTGCGTGGTTCGAACCAGATCGTGCCCACCTCGTGGGGAAGCTCAGTGGCCTGGCTCGACTCACCCGATCACGTCGTTCAACTGGATCTTCGCGGCGCAACGGAGACCGAGGTGCTGAAGCTGGCCGAGCGGGTACGTCGTGTGGATGACAAGCTGGTTCTCCCCGAGGACGCGCTGGGCTCGCGCAGCGGCGTCATTCACGACAGCAAAGACGCTCCGCCGGATCCCGCGGCAAGCCAATTCACCCTTCGCTATGACCGGCAGGCCGTCGGCGAAGGGGACGCGGGTGACCAGCTCGAGGTCGAGGTCCGCGATTTCGGCCCGAACGGTTTCGAGCTGGCAACGCTCTTTGCGATCGAACCCCGGGACGTCACGATTCAGGGACGACGAGGGATTGTCTTCGCGCGCTACCCGGAAGGCAGACGCGACGCCGCCATCTGGGAGATTGCCCCCGGCAGAATCGGACGCGTCACGTCTCTGGAGTTCGGCACCGAGGAAGGTGCGCTCGCCATCGCCGAGTCGGTCGTGCCGGTCGATGCTGCCGCCTGGCGGCAACTCGAGGTCCAGGGCCGTGAGTGCCAAGCACAGTGGTCAGACGCGCCGGACCCCGGCCCCTCAACACCGTCGGATCCGTCGCCGGGTGGCGCCCCGAAGAACGAGCCGTAACTCACCGGCGACTATTCGTCGTCGAAGAGACCGGGTGTGGTGAGGTACCGCTCACCCGTGTCGCACAGGAAGGTGACGATGGTGGCGCCGGCATTTTCCGATCGCTCCGCCAGCTGACGGGCGGCCCAGACGTTCGCACCGGCCGAGATGCCGACGAGGATGCCGCATTCACGCGCCAGGCGTCGGGCCATCACAAACGCCTCGTCCGCTGGACACTGGATGATCTCGTCGTAGACATCGGTGTTGAGCACCGGTGGCACGAACCCCGCGCCAATGCCTTGGATGCGGTGCGGCCCGGGTTGACCGCCCGACAGAACCGGTGAGTCGACCGGCTCGACCGCCACGGAGCGAAACCCTGGCTTTTTTGCCTTCAAGACTTCCCCAACCCCCGTGATGCTGCCCCCGGTACCCACGCCGGCAACCAGAATGTCGACCGCGCCGTCAGTGTCCTGCCAGATCTCGAGTGCCGTCGTGCGGCGGTGAATCTCGGGGTTCGCCGGGTTCTCAAACTGTTGGGGCAGCACTGCGCCCGGCGTGCCCTCGACGATCTCTCGCGCCTTCGCGATGGCGCCGCGCATACCGTCTGCGCCCGGGGTGAGCACCAGCTCGGCCCCGTAGGCACGAAGGAGGTTTCGTCGTTCGACGCTCATGGTCTCCGGCATTGTGAGGATGCAGCGGTAGCCCTTTGCTGCCGCCACAAACGCCAACGCGATTCCGGTGTTGCCCGAGGTGGGCTCCACGATGATGCTCGTTCCCGGAACGAGTGTTCCGTCGCGTTCGGCCGCCTCGATCATCGCCACGCCGATGCGGTCCTTAACGCTCCCGGCCGGGTTGAACGACTCGAGCTTCCCCACGATCTGGGCGCCCGTACCGTCGTCGATGCCGCCCAGCCGGACCAGCGGGGTCCGACCAACCAGATCGATTATCGATTGCGCAATGGGCACGTCAGAACCTTTCGGAACGCTCGCTAGATATGAAACATGAGGGCATCACTCGACAGGGCCTCGCGTTCGGCGAGGTCGGCGATCGACACACCCTCGAACAGCTCACTCAAACGGACCCGCGCGTCGTTCCACAGCTCGTCGCCGGCTCCGGCCACGTCGGTCGCTCGCAGGGATCCGTCAACGCACTCGACGACCTCACGAACCGTGATCTCACGTGGGCTGCGGTTGAACGAGTACCCTCCTTTCACCCCGCGTTGGCTCTTGAGAATCGCGGCTCGACGAAGCGCAGCAAACAACTGCTCCAAGATGTGCAACGGGATGCGCCGCGCAGCCGAGATCTCCAAAATCGGTACGGGCGGACCATCGCCTCGACGGGCGAGCTCGGTCAGGGCGCTGACGGCCGAGCGGCTGCGTTCGCTAATCGTGATCAGCAGGAAATCCTCGAACTCCGGGGGTGATTCGGTGAGTTTACCCCACGAGGTCGCTAAAGCTCGGAGAGCAGGTCCGTGGTCGACCCGGTGCGCACGAACGGCGGGGATGTGCCCCCACCCTTCTTCTCCCGGTGGGTAAAGACGATCTGGATTGCGTCGATCCACGCATCGAGATCGCCGACCATCAACTCGTAGCCGCATTCCGCAGTGTGGAGAATCATGCGGGGGCGCTTCCCACCGGGGATGACCTCCTCCGGGCTCTTCGGGTAGCGCTCCACCTCGGTGATGTCGGAGAAAAGAAACTCGCGACGCTTCGCTCGCATCAGCGTGTCGAGGATCGTGGGCACGAAGACGATTCGCGAATCGCACAAATAGAGCGCCCCATGTCGACCCAGCCATCCATTTTGCAGGTCGGCTCCGCCGCGTTTGCGCACAACCTCGTCGGCGCGCGGCCGCTCGGCATGCGGTCCTCGCGGCAGTTTCCGGTTTGTGGTTCCCATGGTCATCCCCTATCGATTCTTCTGGATCTTACGCGTGAGCCCACCGTGACGACCGCGTCACCCGGACAGAAGCCGCAAACTGCGGGGGGAGCGACGTCCGACGACGGCTCTACCGTTACAGATCGGTTGCCCTCATCTCGCCCGCTTGGAGGAACCGATCTCACCGTACGCCACCTGGTTGAAGGATTTCCAGCGTCGATTGGCCCTGCACGATGCCGGGGTCAAGGTCCTTGCGCACGATCTTTCGACGCGAACCACGTGGACGATTCGGGCGGACGCTCCTGGGTTTCCTGCACCGGATGTTCGTGAGGGTCGTGCTCCCGATGTGCTGTGTGAGCGGGGCAACGACTCCCGGCCCGTCGTCTTCGAAGTGGAACTGCCCGAAACACTCGTGCGTCGTGAGACGGTGCGGCGCCTTGGAGCACTTATTCACGGGGAGCTGGACACCCGCCTGGTGGTCATCGCCGACGACGATGACCACGCTCACACCATCCGGCACACCGAGCATCTTCTTCACACCGTCGGTCTCAGCATCCCCGTCGCAGCTCTGGCGCCGGATTCGGAGGTACTGACCGGAGCCGACTGGTAGAGCGCCGACCCGGTGGCATTGACCGCCCCGGAGATCGTCTGAAAGGGTTCGACGCAGCGCGCGGGTATGCGCACTTATGTTTCCTGGCAGGAAGGTCAACGCATTCGGGTTCCCGTTCCTCACCTGAGTCGACTCGTCGCGTGGGCAGCTTTGGCGCTGGCCGTCACCTCAACCGGCGCGACCGCGGCTCCCATGATCGTTCTCTACGGAAGCCCCGAGTCGCACCGGGCCATCATTGGCACTGGTCGGGCCGACCGCCTTCCCGTGGATGGGCGACTCTTCATTCAAGAGCCCAATCCCGGGCATTTGTTCGCCGGAGATGCGGACAAGGCGTACCGACTCAATCGCGTTACGGAGGACGAGCTGACGGCCGCCAAGACCGCTCCGCGGATGGCCGCGCTCCTTCGCCGCACAATCGACCGTAACGACTGCTTCTACCACGGTGGCTACGGCGGGTGCCAAAGCCACCTGGCGTTCGTCGACGAGATCGATGTGCGTTTTGCCGAGCGGGCGCCGAACCTCAACACTCCGGCCTGGCGCGGTCGCACGAGTCGCAGTCAACCGAAGCGTAAGTTCCCTAACTACGTTCCGCGACCCCGTCGCGGACAGCTCGGTTTCGAGTTGGGCCGCGCCATGCAGCGGCTGGCCGCCATCCCGTACCCCAGTGGGGGAACATACGCCGACCGCGTACATTTCTACATCTCCCCCGCCCTCATCGGCTCCATCGGGTCGGGACGCGGCAAGTACTACAACCTTGGTCGGGATCGCCGGCCCCACTTCCGCAGCTTTGAAGGTGTGCGTCCCGCGCTTCAACTTGCCGGGGGGGTGTGGCTCGAGATGTACCACTTCAGCGCCGCAACGGGGCGCTACCCGTCGTCGAGCGGAGAGTGGGCGTCGCACCCGGGGAAGTTCGCCCGATATCTCACCGGCCCCGGTGCTGCCGTCCTCGACCCGGCACGGCAGTCGCGCATGCATTTCCTTATGACCCGAGGCATGCCTCGATCCGGCTCGTCGGCACCAGCGCATTGCGCCAACCCGGCAACGCCGCAGGGGTGCCAGTTCGCGCTGGCGGCAACGCCGCGTAACGCGCCGATCCTCGCGAACGGTGTGGGGGCGTACAAGATGGACGGCGACGAGGGCGAATGGCGCGCACTCGTGCGCCAGCACTTTTTCCCGTAGCCGTCGACCACTCAATTATTCTCTCCGGGCTGCCGATAGAGAAGAGGAATGGAGTGAATCCCGGCCGCTCCCCGGGTGCCACCGACCGAGAAGGAACTCGATCGCATGAACGCCCGTCGCAAGCTCATTGCTCTCATCGCGTCCGCTGTTGCCGTCGTCGCCGCGAGCACCGCCCAAGCGGCACCGATGATCGTTCTCTATGCACCGGACGAGACGAACCGCACCATCATCAAGCCCGGCACGAGAGATGCCTTGCCCGTCGACGGGCGCCTCTACGTTCAGGAAGCGAACATCGGTCATCTGTTCGCCGGTGAGGCTGACAAACCGTATCGCCTCGACCACGTGTCGGCCGCAACGCTCATCGAGAAAGGCACCGGCGAGGCGATGGCCGCCTACCTCAAGGGTCGCATCGATTCCGGGGCCTGCATGTTCTCGTTCGGTCGGGTTGAGTGCCAGAGCGGGCTCATTTTCGTCGACGAACTCGACCACCGCTTCGGTGAGAAGCCCCCGAACCTGAAGACGAAGGCATGGGCCGGGCGCACCAGCCGGAGCCAGCCCAAGAAGAAGTTCCCGAACTACACCCCACGCCCCCGAGCCGGTCAGCCCGGCTACGAGTTGTCGCGCGCCATGGTCATCCTGTCCCAGTCGCCGTACAGCAATGGTGGCAGCTACGCCGAGCGAATCCACTTCTACATCGCCCCGGGTTTTGTGACCTCTGTCGGCGAGAGCTACGGCAGGTACTTCAATATGGGCCGCGACAAGCGCCCGCACTGGCCATCGCACGAGGGTGTGCGGACCGCCCTGCAGCTGTCCGGCGGCGTGTGGCTGGAGATGTACCACTACATCAACAAGGTTCGATACCCGTTCCACACGAAAGAGTGGGCAAAGCACCCGGCCCGGTTTGCGAAGTTCATGACCGCGACTGGCGCGACCGCCGCCGACCCGGCCCTCGTGTCGAAGCTTCACTTCCACATGTCGAGCGGCATGCCGAAGAACACCGGCTTTGCCGCCGCTGAGTGCGCCAACCCCGCCACGCCGCAGGGCTGCCAGTTCGCGATGGCATCGCTCCCGCAGAACCAGGCAATCCTGGCAAACGGCGTCGGCCAGTACCGCATGGAAGCCAACGCCCAGGAATGGCGCACGCACGTGAAGCGTCTGTTCTTCCCGGAGCTCTCGTAGCGACGAATCGTCGCCTCCCACCCTCACGACGAAGGGCCCCTCTCGGGGCCCTTCGTGTTTCGCTCACTCGCTATGTGGCCGGTTGGCTACACGAGGAACGGGACGATAAGAAGCGCCACGATGTTGGCGATCTTGATCATCGGGTTGATGGCCGGTCCGGCGGTGTCCTTGTAGGGGTCACCCACCGTGTCACCGGTAATCGCGGCTTTGTGAGCCTCGGAACCCTTACCGCCGTAGTTCCCATCCTCGATGAGTTTCTTGGCGTTGTCCCATGCGCCACCACCTGAGGTCATCGAGATTGCGACGAACAGGCCGGTCACAATCACACCAAGCAGAAGTCCACCGAGCATCTCCGCACCGTTCGTCTTGCCGAAGATGAACGCGGTAATGATGGGAATGACAATCGGGATGAGACCCGGAATGAGCATCTCCCGCTGGGCGGTGGCCGTCACGATGCGCACGCATTGTGCGTAGTCGGGACGGTCGGTGCCCTCCATGATCCCCGGCTTCTCCCTGAACTGGCGGCGGACTTCTTCAACGACCTGTCCCCCGGCCTTGCCCACTGCCTCCATCGAGAGCGCCCCGAAGATGAACGGCATCATGCCGCCGATCAGAAGGCCGATCACGATGAACGGGTTGGACAGCTCGAAGTTCAACGTGGCGTAGAACGTGCTCGAGGCCGCCTTGAGCTCTTCGATGTATGACACGAAAAGCACCACCGCCGCAAGGGCGGCCGAACCGATGGCGTAGCCCTTTGTGACGGCCTTGGTGGTGTTGCCGACCGCGTCGAGGGGGTCGGTCACGCCACGAACCTCGGCGGGCATTTCCGCCATCTCGGCGATACCACCGGCGTTGTCCGTAATCGGGCCAAACGCGTCAAGGGCAACCACCACGCCGGTCAGCGACAGCATTGCCATCACCGCGGCGCCGATGCCGTACACACCGGCCAGCTCGTAGCTGGCGGCGATACCGCCACCGATCACCACCACGGGGAGGGCGGTCGCTTTCAGACTGACGGCGAGTCCGGCGATGATGTTCGTGCCGTGCCCGGTCTCCGACGCCTTGGCAATCGATTTGACCGGCTTCCAGATGCTGCCAGTGAAGTACTCGGTAATCGCGACGAGCAAAACGGTCACGACCAGACCGACGATGGCGCACCAGTAGTAGTCGGTCCACGCCACGTCGAGACCTTCGGGAGAGATACCGTCCATGAGGCCCTTGGTGACGGGGATAAACCCGACGGCGGACAGAAGCGCCGAGACACCGAGGCCCGTGTACAGCGCAGCGGTGATGTTGCCACTCTTGCCGACCTTCACGAACCAGGTCCCGATGATCGAGGTGATGATCGAGATGCCACCAAGAGCCAATGGGTAGAGGATCGCGTTCGTGGCGTCAACCGCCGTGAAGAAGAGCGAGCCGAGCAGCATGACGGCCACGGTGGTCACCGCGTACGTCTCGAACAGGTCAGCGGCCATACCGGCGCAGTCACCGACGTTGTCACCGACGTTGTCGGCGATGACGGCGGGGTTACGCGGGTCGTCCTCGGGAATACCCGCTTCGACCTTACCCACGAGGTCGGCACCGACATCAGCGCCCTTGGTAAAGATTCCGCCGCCCAGTCGAGCAAACACGGAGATGAGCGACCCACCGAACGCAAGACCCACCAGGGGCTTCACGGCCTCGATCGGTCCGTCGTCACCGTTCTTGAGGATGAGGTAGTACCCGGCGACGGCCACAAGGCCGAGACCGACGACGAGCAAACCCGTGACGGAGCCACCCTTGAACGCAATATTCAGGGCGGGCTTGAGACCCCCACGGGCAGCCTCGGCCGTGCGCACGTTGCTGCGCACCGAGACGTTCATTCCAATGAAGCCGGCGGCCGCGGATGCGACAGCACCGATAAGAAAACCAATCGCCGCTTCCCAGCCAAGCAGCGGTGAGTCCACCGCACTACCGAGCAGACCAATCACGAGGAACAGAACCGCGGCAACGGCGGCGATGATTGTGTATTGACGGTTGAGGTACGCCTTGGCGCCTTCCTGAATCGCTTTTGCAATTTCCTGCATCCGCTCGTTACCGGCCGGTTGCTTGAGCAGATAGACGGTCAAACCAATGCCGTATGCCACGGCGAGTAGGCCACACACGACGGCAAGCCACGTCGTGTTGTTCACAAAGAACTCAGACAAGAGTCGTTTCCCCCCAAAGTTTCGGGTACGCATCGGAGCGTGGCCGCCCGGCCGCCACAAGAGAGGGCTTCAGGCGCTTCGGCCGCGAAATGACGGGGTTTTTTATCACGAAACGCGGACGGAGGTCACGTCGCGACACGACAAACAGGACAAACAGGGCGGTTCGCACCCGACAGCCAGGACATTCGCGGCCGCCGGGAGATCGGCGTAGCGAGTCTAGTGAGCGCCCTCGAGTGCCTGTGAGGCGTGCGGGTCCGGCTCGGTCGGCACTTTGGGGATCACGTGGAACAGCAGGTCGCGAAGCTTGGCGTTGTTCTCGCCGAACGTCTTGACGACCTCCGCGTGGGTCACCGGAGGCACTCCTTCGACACCGACGTCGTAGTCGGTGATGAGCGACACGTTGGCGTACGCAATGGCCTGTTCACGGGCGAGGAACCCTTCCGGATAGGCGGTCATGTTGATGACCTCCCAGCCGGCAGAGGCAAACCACTTGCTCTCAGAACGCGTGGAGAAGCGCGGTCCCTGAATCACCACCACGGTGCCGGTTTCATGCACGGGGATCGTGAGGTCCTTGCATCCGTCGATCAGCAGTTGCCGTAACACCGGGCTATAGGGATCGGCGGCGCTGACGTGGGTTGTGACCGGCCCGTCGTAGAACGTGTCCTTACGCGCATTGGTGCGGTCGACAAACTGGTCGCAAACAACGAAGTCACCGATTTCCACGTCGGGCTGCAAACTGCCGCAGGCGCATGGCCCGAAGATCCAGTTGACACCGATCTCCTTCATCGCCCATACGTTGGCGCGGTAGTTGATCATGTGCGCCGGGTATTGGTGATCCACCCCGTGGCGCGGGAGGAACGCCACGCGACGTCCGCCAAGTTCGCCGATGAACAGCTTCGACGAGGGCTCGCCATACGGAGTGTCGACCGCCACTTCCTCGACATTGTCCAGGAACGAATAGAACCCCGACCCTCCGAACACACCAATCTCGGCGTCTGCCACAGCCTGTCTCCCTCACACGTGATTGTCGTGACAGGGACGCTACCGGCACCCTCCGACAACGGCCCGATTGATGGTCGCGCGATGCGCTACCCGTCGGACGGTGTCCACAGCCCCGGCCCCTCGCCATCGGGTGTGTCGCCGGGAACATCCGGTGTCCACAACGGCGATTCGGGCTCCGCCACCGGTGCCGGTTTTGATTCGTTCTCGACCTCGCGGGCATAGAGCATCTGCAGTTGCGCGAGTGGTTCCCGAAACGGCTTGACCAGGGCCGCGCCCAACTCCGCCTCGGCCACCCCAATGAGCGCACGGAACGACTCGATCGCCAAACGTGCCTGCGGCAGGTCACGATGGGTGGCACCCTCGGGACCGTAGCCAAGGCGAACCCCGGCGAGATCGGCGAACGTCGCCATCGTCTGGATCAGCATGTCGCGCACCGGGGTCTCGGCCAGACGCCGCGCCATCTCGCGGATCATGTCCTCGGGGGAAGGCTCACCCGTCGTTGGATTCTCGTTGCTCATACCGCTACCACCTTGTCGAGTCGTGCCAGGAATTCCTCTGCGGACAGTCGTGTACGGGCCACCACATCGGCGTGGATCGCGCGCAGATCGTCACCGGCCCGGAGCCGTCGCTGCTGACGGATCGCGCCGTTGCCGTCGGCCAGCGTTGTCGGGATGCTCGCGAGAAACGTGGTGAGCCCCAACGGCTCATGCATCGGGGCGCTCCACGCGAGAAGCTCCTCGATGGCCACCGGTGTCGGGCGCGTCTCCCCACGTGCGAAGTCGATCATCTGACCGTTGAGGCCGTGACGGATGGCGCGCCACATGTTTTCCTCGATCAACCGACCGGGATGGTCCGGCAGCGCAATCCCTGCGTCGTAATCGGCGCAAAACTGCGCGATACAGGCGATCACGAGCGCGGCCGACGCCATCGCCTCGTCGAACTCGCTCTGCCCATCGCAGATGCGCACCTCGAGGGTGCCGAAGTTGTGGTGGGGTCGCACACTCCACCAGATCTGGGTGCTTTCGACGATGGAGTTGGTGTGCTCGAGCAACGTAACGAAGTGGGCGTACTCGTCCCACGTGCGGAAGACGTCCGGCACGCCACATCGCGGAAAGCTCTTGGCAAACACCTGTGTTCGGGTGGAGTGAAGGCGCGTCTCTCGCCCCCAAAAAATCGCACTGTTGGCCGAGAGCGCGAGCAGCTCGGGAAGCACGCTACGCATGGCGCTCGAGACGGCCATCGCTCGGTCCGCGCCACGCACACCGCAATGCAAATGAATCGACCAGGTGTTGTTGGTCCAGGCGACGTAGCCGAGGCCCCTCTCCACGAGCTGGTAGTGCGGCGTGTCGATGATCTTTTGATCCGGCCAGGTGCTAAACGGGTGAACCCCGGAGATCCCCACAGCGACGCCCTGCCGTTCCGCCAGGTCAATCGTCGCGAGACGACCGTGGGCGAGTTCCCGGGCAGCCGTGGCGAGAGTGTCGTGCTTGACCGTGCGGTATTCGATCTCGCTCGCGATCAGCTCTCCGGCGAGGCGGTCACGGAGCGGCTCCTCCGCGGCGCCGATGACCTCATCGAACCGGTTGATCAGAGCCAGGGTGTCGGGATCGAGGAGTTGGTACTCCTCCTCGAGCCCGATGGTGAAATCGGTCGACGCATCGAAGCGTTCCCGTACGCCCGCGAGGATAGTGCTCGGCATGTGCCGGTCCGTGCGCGCCACCTGAGGGAGCTTAGCAACGGCCCCGAACCCGACGCCGCCGCTCAGCGAGCGATCTTTGCCAACTCGAGCGCAACACCAACGGCCAGAAGCACACCGCCGGCCACCGCCAGGCTGCGCTTGGCCGCCGCGTACATGAACGTCAGACGGAGGTCTTCGGCGTCGGAGGTCACGTCGTAGAGGGCTTGGTCGACGAACCCGGCGCCCACGGTTGCCGCAACACCGGCCACGATGAACGGAACACCTCTCGGCAACCTCATGGGATGACCGCCACCCAAAATCAATCCTCCAGAATGCTCACTAGAACCTCAAAAGTAACAGGGAGGGACTCGGACCGCCAAGCCCTGTCGCTCGACTACGATCAACTGATGACATCCACCCGGATTCGACCATGACGTCGTCACTCGGCTTGCAAGTGCTGGGATACGCCGCGTCGGCGCTGATTGCCCTGTCGATGGCGATGCGTTCGATCGTGCGGCTGCGGTGGATCAACCTGATCGGCGCGGTGTGCTTCACGATCTACGGAGCGTTGATCGAGGCCTACCCGGTTGCGTTGCTCAACCTCCTGATTGTCGGGATCAACGTATGGTTTCTGGTGCGTTCACGCCGCCAGAATGAGAACTTCAGCGTCGTGACGATGTCGCCCGACAGCCCCTACGTCCAGGAGTTTCTCCGGTTTCACGCCGCCGACATCGCCCGGTTCCAACCGGAGTTTCGCCACGATGCCTCTGCGACAACTCCCGTGCTCGTGACCCTTCGGGACCTCGTGCCGGCCGGAATGATGATTGGTCATCGCCATGGCGAGACCCTCGAGGTTGCCCTCGACTACGTCGCCCCTCAGTTTCGCGACTTTCGCGTCGGGGATTACCTCCTGAACTCGCGCGGCGATGTCTTTCGCACGCTCGGCGTCAGCCGATTGGCCACATCGGGCGGCAGCCCGGATCACACTCGCTACCTGGAACGTATGGGGTTCACGAACGTCGGCGGCCGGTTCTCGTACGACGTGACGCGTCAGAGCTCCTGAAGCTCGTCCACGCGCGCCCATCCATCCGGCCAACTTCCGAGGCCGCTCTCACCGTTGAGGTGGCCCCGCAGGCCCCCGTCGAAGAGTCGGCTTCCCCATTCTGCGGCAACCTGCTGACTGAAGCTCATGTCGGCAAACGGATCGTCGCTGCTCGCGACGACGATCGTAGGAAACGGGATCCGATCACGCGGGATCCAGAACCCCGTCGCCCCGGCCGGGAACACCGGGCCATCCGGGTCGGGCACTGCGACCAGGAGAGCTCCACGAAGGGGCCGTTCACTCAGGGCCGCCCAACGCGCAAGGAGAATGCAGCCCATGCTGTGGGCGGCAACAACGACGTCGTGTCCCGTGCGCGCGATCGTCTCGTCGAGCCGCTCGATCCAGGCATCGCAATCGGGAGTCTCCCAGTTGTCGTGCACGACGCGTTCAACCCCGGGGTGCTCCTCTTCCCAGAGGGTCTGCCAGTGCCGGGGGCCGGAGTTGAGCCAGCCCGGAAGGGTCAGAACGGTCGCCACGGCTACGTCAGATAGAAGTAGAGCGCGTAGAGAAGCTCAACGGCCGGGCTCGACGTGTGAACCGTCACGTCGGACGGCACCGACAGCAGCGCGTCCGAGTAGTTGAAGATGATTTTGACTCCCGAGGCCACAAGGTCATCCGCCACCATCTGCGCGGTGTTTCCCGGCACGGCCAGAACGCCCACCATGATGCCGTCATCGCCGATGACTTGTGGCAGCTCGGTGTAGTGACGAACGACGATCTCGCCGACGCGGATGCCGACCTTGCTGGGGTCGACGTCGAAGATCGCGGAGATCTTGAAGCCGTGGTCGGCGAACACTCCGGAGCTGGCGATTGCCAGGCCGAGGTTTCCCGCGCCGAACAGCGCGATGTTGTGCTGACCCGAGGTGCGTAGGATCTTGCGGATCTGGGCGATAAGGATGTCGATGTCGTAGCCCACACCGCGCTTGCCGAACTTGCCGAACCCGGACAGGTCACGACGGATCTGCGTGGGGTTGACATTTGTGTACTCAGAGATCGCCTGCGACGAGATGGAGTTCTTCCCCATCTTCTTCGCTTGCGTCAGCACCTGCAGGTACCGGGAGAGCCGTGCCGCCACTCCGAGTGTGAGCCGATCTTGCGCCACAAGTCCTCCGACATATCCCTCGCAACGACTTTGTGTCGTTTCGCTACAAACTATTCGGCCGGCGCGACCGCCGCAAGTGCCCGAGCGCCCTAGCCCAAACGAAACGGGGCACTGCTTCGCACCAGGCGACGGCCATCGACGCCCACCGCCGCAACGCGGAGTCGGTACCGGCCCGCGGGAATCTCCTGACCGTTGGCACGATTGCGGGTCAACGCAAACCGGTATGTGCCCGCCGCCCAGTCGCCGCGCTGCTTCTCCCCCGCCATGCGAATGGGTTCGCCACCACCGGCAGGCACGAGCCACAAACCCAGGTCATGAACCGGCGACACGACGATCATCGCGCTGCGCCGGTCGACCACACCGATGGCGACACGAGCCTCAACAGCCGAACCGGCGGAACGAATCTCCGGCACCCCCAGAGATGCCGAGGGAACCGTGACCGGTGAACTGGCGGCAAAGGGTGCGACAGCGACGGTTGCGCCCGTGGTGTCGAGCACATGGACGGTACCTGCCAACGGAGCGCGACCCGCAGGAATCGTCAGGGTGGCCGGTGCGCTGCCGCCGGGCGCAACCATGATGGGCTCACCGGGGGGAACAACGACACCGGACTCATCGCTTAGAGCAACGCGGAACTGACCACCGGCTCCCGCAACATCGCGAACCGTGAACGGGAACGTGGTGGGTGCTCCCGCGGTACGTCGCCCCGAGATCACGGCCGGGTTGACCGTCATGGCCCGCATGTCGGGCACGCGTGCGACTCCCGGGCTCACGCCACTGACGCCGGCCCCACTGACACCGACTGCGGACTGAACCATCAAGCTGCGCACATCGGCGGTGGAGAGATCCGGCCGTTGGGCACGGACGCGAAGCGCCATGGCCGCCACTTGGGCGGCGGCGGCGCTCGTGCCGCTCGCGTTCGCAACCAGTGCCTCGCCCGTCACACCCGGGTACGCCGTCTCGACGTCTACGGCCGGTGCAATGAGATCGGGCTTCATTTGCCCGGAGGCGGTGGGCCCGCGCGAGGAGAACGTGGCCACGGCCCGCGCGGTGTCGGTCTGTGGCGCTTCGACGATTCGCCCGCGCAGGTTCGCGCGATCGAGCAGGAGCGCTCCTTGTCGCGAGCCCACACCAATCACGGGGATCGGCACGTCCCCGCCGGCGCGGATGCCCGGGAACAGCCCAGGGCCATCTTGATCCCAGATAATCAGTGCCCGTGCACCGGCCTGCGCCGCAGCCTGGGCCTTCCGGGAAACCGAACCACCACCGCGTGCAACGATGGCGATCGCACCGACGACACGGCTTCGCCCCTGGCTATCGACATAGTCACGAAGCTCCGACCCGCGGGCGACGGCATCGCCGTTGGCCAGCACGACAAAAGGCAGCTCTTCACTGGTGGGTGCCGGGCCCATGAGGGGGACGTCGGCGAGTGCCGCAGCCGCCGGTCCGACGGCAAGTTCCAGCGACGCGGTGCGGGGTGTCTTGCCCGAGCTCAGTCCCCCTACGGTGAGCACCCGATCAGACGCCGCCGGGCCGCCAATGCTTCCGACGGCACCGAAGGTGGGTCCATCGTTCCCGGCCGGGGCGACCACCAGGGAGCCGACGGCGTCGGCCGCGTCAACAGCCGCGACCAGCGGGTCATCTCCACCGCTGTCAAACCCATGGGCCAGGCCGAGCAGAATGACTTCGGATCGATCGGTGAGCTGTCCGTCGAGGTTCGGGTCCACGGCACGTTCGAGCGCGGCCAGAACCCGGTCGCTTCGGGCAAGAGATCGCACCCGTCCATCGACGAACTCGCGTGCGACCACGCGGTGAACGAGCATGCGTGGCGTGGCCTCAGGGGCGAGCCCCTGCAGCGCCGGCGAGCGCAGCACAAGGCCGGCGAGCTCGGTGCCGTGGGCTTCGGCAAAGCGTGCTTGCGGCGATGCCTCCGGGGTGGGATTGCCGTTGACGTGATCGATGCCGCCGATGATGGGTCGGTCGGGCCCGATCCCTCCGCCCAACCACGGGTGGGCCGATTGGATACCGGCGTCGATCATCGCGATGATCGGGGGATCACTACCCCCCGCCGTCTCTTGCGGCGGTACTGTCGGCAGGGTCGTTGGTGCGGCCGGAGCTGCGGGGAGCGGCTGGGCGGCGGGATCTGCACTGGTCGCCTGTGCCGGCGTGAGATACGTCACCGGGTAGATGGACTTGACATCGGGAAGCTCCGCCACCAACGCCAATCGCCCGGTCGGTACGCGAATCGCGAAGCCGTTGATGACCGATCGGTAGCGGAAGTTGATCGTGGCACCGAGGCCGACGAGCGCCTGTTCTGCCGTGGCTTGCTGGAGCGTGATGGCGGAGGCGGCAGCGGCCCGACCGTCCGGCCCGGTCGTCGCGATTGCGTCGCCGTTCAACACGACGATCGCCGACTCCGTGGGTCCGGGTGGCGGGCGATCGGGCGCCCCGACCGAGTCGAGCACGTCACGCCACGCCGCCGAGGCGTATAGGGCGGACGATGGAGTGTCATCAGCCCCGTCTGAGGTCTTCTCGGCGAGCAGTACCGGCGCGGTGGAGGCGAGAGCGCCCGCAGCGACCAAACCGGCGCGTTTGATCCATGGGGCCATTGCGCGGCGGTTCACGCAGCAATCCCTCCGGGCGGGGTCGTCGCGATGGCATCGAGCGCCACAAAGTCGGGCCAGGCGATCACGTCTGAGAACTGTGCGGCCGCGCCAATCATTGCGGCGTTGTCCGTACACAACGCACGATCTGGGATGGCGACCTCGAGGCCGTGTTCGGCGGCGCGCATCGTCACCAGCTCACGCAGTCGCCCGTTGGCCGCGACACCACCCCCGACCGCGACGGCCGGGACCCCATGCTCAACGGCAGCCGCGATGAGGCGATCGGCCAGCGGTCGCATGACAGCTTCCTGATATGACGCGGCGAGGTTTGCAGCATGTGCATCCACATCATCGCCCAGGTCGCGGACGGTGTACAGCAAGGCGGTCTTCACCCCCGCATAGGAAAAGTCGCGCGACGCAGCACCACCCAAGCCCACGGGGAACGAAAAGGCCTCACGATCACCATCCGCGGCGAGTCGCTCGAGCGCCGGTCCGCCCGGGTAGCCCAACCCCAGAAGGCGCGCACCCTTGTCGATCGCCTCACCGGCGGCATCGTCACGGGTTTGCCCCAGGAGTTGAGGTCGGCGCAGGTCATGCACCAGATCGAGCCGTGTGTGCCCACCGGAGGCCACGAGGCTCACGAATGGTGGTTCGCGGCGCACCGGCGTCAGCCACGAGGCCGCAATATGCCCATGTAAGTGATCGACCATGATCAACGGCTTCCCCGCCCCATAGGCGAGTGCCTTCGCGGTTGCGACCCCCACAAGCAAGGCGCCAATCAGCCCGGGCCGTTGGGTGACGGCCACCGCCGCGACATCGTCAAGGCTGATCCCCGCGGTGTCGAGTGCGGTATCGATCACCGCGTTGACCGTACCCAGGTGGTGGCGGGCGGCAACCTCCGGCACGACGCCGCCGTAGGGGGTGTGAAGCTCGGCTTGGCTGGCCACGATGTTGGCGAGAATGTTGGGGCCGTCCACAACCGCGGCTGCGGTCTCGTCGCAGGACGTCTCGATCGCAAGAATGGGGTGGCTCATGTGTGCTCCTCGGCGAGGTGCCACATGATCGCCGCGTCTTCGCCGTTGTCGCTGTAGTAACGCGGCCGGACGCCGTGGCGCGTAAAGCCCAAACGCTCGTAGAGGCGGATTGCACGATCATTCGAGACGCGCACCTCGAGCGTGTAGCCGATGTTGCTGCGCCGGTCGCCGATGCGCATGGCCGCTCGAACCAGGGCTTCACCAATCCGCCGCCCGCGGTGGAGGGGGTGAACAGTCACGTTGAGAATGTGCCAGACATCGACGAGGGGAGCGACCAGGATGTAGCCCACCACCTCATCGGCAGCGAGCGCAACGAGGCAGACCCCCTCGGGCCGCGACAGCTCAGTGTCGACCATTCGCCGCACCCACGGCGTGGGATAGCTCTCCCGCTCGATGTGCATAACGGCGTCGAGGTCGGAACGCCGCATGCGACGCAACGCAAGACGGGGGGCGGTGGCATCGCGCACCGGGGCATCGCTCACGCAGGGGCCTCCGCACGCGCTTGGCGATTGACCTCGGCATCGGGCAGACGCAGGTAGACGGGTTGCATCGGCACCTCACCACCGGTGTCGGCGCGGCGCGCCACCATGACGGCATCGATCAGATGCGCCGACTCGTCGGGGTGGATACGCACCGGACCACGCAGGAAGGCGGTGCACCGGTGGACCCCGTCGCCGGCCAACACGACGGATTCGTTGCACGCAATGAGCCGGTCGACAAAGGGTTCGGCCGACGTTGCGGTGGGTTCCACAATTGTCGTGAAGGTGCCGTCGCCGTCGATGCGGTAGACCGCCGCGAAGATCTCATTGCGTCGGGCGTCGATGACCGGGGCGATGAGCTCGCCGTCGGACAGCCCCGCCGATGCACCGAGGGCCAGCGACTCGAGTGACGACACGCCCACAACGGGGATCCGCCTCGCCTGAGCGAGTCCCATGGCCGTCGCAATCCCAATACGGATGCCCGTGAAGCCGCCAGGGCCGACACCGCACACAATGCGTTCGAGGGCGCTCACCGGCACGCTGGCCGCCGTCAGCAGACGGTGAAGCTCTTCGGCGATACGCCGACCTGCCCCCGTTTCGGGTTCAAGAGCCGAGCGCGCCAGGACGTCCCCATCGACGAGGAGGGCGAGGCTGGGGACCGGGGTGGCGCTGTCAAGTGCGAGGGTGACCAAGACGTTCCGAAAGTGCCGCCTGGAGTGTCGGGTCGGGGCTGTCCAACGTTAGCAAGCGCCGGTCCCCGCCCCCATGCTCGAGCGTGACAACGACCGCGGGAGTGGGAAGGCCAGCCGACAGCGCGTCCGGCCATTCGATGAAGGCGATGGCGTCGTCACCGATCACCTCAAGGGCAAGCCCCAGTTCCTCATCGTCGACCGCCCCGAGTCGATACGCGTCGAGATGGGCCACGGGTACCGGTCCCTCGTAGCGCTGTGCGACCGTGAATGTGGGGCTGGTGATGTGTTCGGTGATTCCCAAGGACCGTGCCGCCCCGCGCACGAGCGTGGTCTTCCCTGCGCCGAGGGGACCGTGAAGCAGCACGATACCGGAAGGCGCCACGGCCGCCGCGAGTGCCGCTCCGACCCGCTCCGTCTCGGCCGCGCTCGTCGTGACGATGCTGATCAGAACAAACCGAGCTGCTCGGCGGCGCCATCGCCGGTCGCGGGGGGCGCTGCCGCCAGAGACGTCTCGGCGGCGGGAGAGTCGGCAGACGTATCCGGAGTGAGCGGTGTGGGCGGCGGGGCACCGATGAGCCCGGGGATCCGCGCAAAATCGGCCTCGAGCACCTGGAGCATCTTCGGGGTGTAAAGCGCTGCAGCCGGGTGGTAGAGCGGGTAGAGCAGGACCGTGTGGCCGCCGATTTCGAGCGGACGTTCATTGCCATGCACCTTGCTGATGCCGTCCGGCCGACCGGAGATGAGCTTGGTCGCGAAGTTGCCGAGGGTACAGATCATCTTCGGTTGAATGATCCCCACTTGTCGGAAGAGGTGGCGCTCACAGGAGTCGATCTCCGCCGCAAGCGGATCGCGGTTGCCCGGAGGGCGGCATTTCAAGACGTTTGCGATGAACACGTTGTCGCGTTCCAGGCCAATGCCCGCCAACAACGTGTCGAGGAGCTTTCCCGCCTGACCAACAAAGGGCACACCGTTCTTGTCCTCGTGGTAGCCCGGCGCTTCACCCACAAAGAGGATGTCTGCGTTGGGATCACCACTTCCGGGAACGACCTGCGTACGGCTCTCATGCAGAGCGCAGCGAGTGCAGGAAAGGACCTCAGCAGCGTGGTATTCGGCGAGCTGGGCGGCCCGGGCGGAGGCATCGTCCATGCGGCACAGGTTACCCATGTTTGACGGACGGCCGCGCTGGTGAGCGGCACCACAAATCGATGCTTGCCAAGCATCACGCAACGCAACTATCATTCTGAGAGATCGAGGGAGTCAGCCTGGTATCCCACAGGGAGCTGGAGCGGTCACTCACGAGACCTCCGCGGGCAAGTGTCCGCGGTCTCATGCCGTGCCAACACACCAGGCCGATGTCGCTCACCGCGCACATGGCCACCACACCCACCATCACGACAGCGCCCGCACCTACCGTGGTGCGTACCGTCACCGATCTCCGGACCGCCGTTTCGTCACTGCGGGCTCACGGACGGCGGGTTGCTCTGGTTCCCACCATGGGAGCCTTCCATGACGGGCACGTCTCGCTCATGCATCTGGCGGCCGCCGACGGTTACGCCGTTGTGGTCAGCCTGTTTGTGAACCCCACCCAGTTCGCCCCCACGGAGGATCTGAGCGCCTACCCCCGCGACGAGGTGGGCGATGTGGCCCGCACGGTCGAGGCGGGTGTTTCCTGTGTCTTCGCCCCCACGGTCGATGAGATCTACCCCGACGGTTTCGCCACCACCGTCGGTGTTGCGGGACCAGCCTCTGTCGTGGAAGGGGCGTCGCGCCCGCATCACTTCGCCGGCGTGGCGACGGTCGTGGCGAAGCTCCTCGTTGCCTGCCGTCCCGATCGTGTCGTGTTTGGCCAGAAAGACGCGCAGCAAGTGGCGGTCATCCGCCGTGTCATGAACGACCTTCACCTCGACGACATCGAGCTGGTCGTCGCCCCCATCGTGCGAGAAGCCGACGGGCTGGCGATGAGTAGCCGCAACGCCTACCTGTCGTCGACGGAGCGCGCAGCGGCGACGGTCCTCCGGCGTGGGCTTGACGCTGCCGTTGCGCTCGCCGCTTCTGGGACGGCAAACGGCCGCGAAATCGAGGCAGCTGCTCATGCCGTGATGACCGCCGAGCCGCTCTGCCTCCCCGAGTACGCCACGTTGGTCCACCCCGACACTTTTGCCCCGATCACCACACTGGCCGACGAGCCCGCGCTGTTGTGTGTTGCCGCCCGCGTCGGCCCTTCACGCCTCATCGACAACACGCTTATTCCCATCCACGGATCGTAGGAGCGCACCTGATGGCCCCACGTACACGTCGCATGCTCAAAAGCAAGATCCACCGCGCAACAGTGACCGACGCCAACCTCAACTACGAGGGCAGCATCACCATCGACGAGGACCTGCTGGACCTCGCCGACATCCGCCCGTACGAGCAAGTGTTCGTGGTCAACATCAACACCGGCGCCCGGTTTGAGACCTACGCCATTGTGGGGCCGCGCGGTCAGGGCGACATGTGCCTCAACGGGGCCGCAGCTCGTCTGGCGCATCCCGGGGATCTCGTGATCGTGATGTCGTACGGCGAGTACGCCGAGAACGACCTCGTCGCTTTCGAACCGACCGTCGTGCATGTCGATGAACGCAATCGCGCGGTGGGCCAGACATCGAGCCCGATTCCCGCGATGGTCCCGCTGAACTGGGAGGAGATCCGATGATGGATGTCGCCGCTGTGCGGGCGTCCAAAGGCTCCCGTCGTCTTGCGATGTTGACGGCCTACGACTACCCCACCGCACTTGCCCTCGACCACGCGGGCATCGATCTGATCCTGGTGGGCGACTCCGTTGCGATGGTGGAGCTGGGCTTCCCGACGACGCGCGAGGCGACCCTGGCGATGATGTGCCATCACGTGGCGGCGGTGCGGCGCGGGGCGGTGAACACGCACATCGTGGGGGACATGCCCGTCGGCACCTACGACACGGTCGACGCCGCGGTCGAGACGGCTCGGGCGTTGGTTGCCGCCGGAGCCGAGAGCGTGAAACTCGAGGGCCCTCTGGTGGATCAGGTGGCGGGGATCATCGCCGAGGGAATCGCGGTGATGGGTCACGTCGGCCTGCAGCCGCAGACCGCGACGGTGTATTGCAAGGAAGGGAAGACTCCCGAGGAGGCCGAGCGCATCTTTGGCGAGGCGCAACGATTGGAAGCCGCAGGCTGCTTCGCGGTCGTCATCGAGGCGGTGCCGGACGATCTTGCGACACGCATCACCCAAACCCTGTCGGTGCCGACGATCGGCATCGCCGCCGGCGTCGCAACCGATGGCCAGGTCTTGGTGTCGACCGATCTGGTCGGGCAGTTGCCCTTCACTCCCCCGTTCGTCACGCCCAAGGCCAACGTCTTCGACGTGGTGGCAACGGCCGCACGCGACTTCATCGACGAGGTGCGTGATGGCGGCGCCGTGCCGGCAACACCGGGTCACGACGACTGGCCTACCCTGTGACTCCCTAACGGCACGCGCCCGGCAGTGAGCGAAACCGCCGACCACGGTGGCGTGGAGTGGACCCGGGAGCAACACGTTGCCCGGTACTGCGACACGACGCTTCCGAACGCGCCGCCGGTCGCGCACGGGCACAACGATGTGCTTCGTGAAATCGTCAACCCCGACGTTCGACACATCCTGGATCTCGGCTGCGGTGACGGACGGCTGCTGGCCCTGTGCCTCGACTGCGCCCCAAACGCGACGGGCCTCGGACGGGATTTTTCCCCGCCGATGCTCGAGCGGGCACGTGAGCGGTTCGCCGGTGATGATCGTGTCACCTTCGTCACGCATGATCTGCGTGAGCCTCTCCCGAGTGTCGGCCCGTGTGATCTGGTGGTCTCCGGTTTCGCGATCCACCATCTTGAGGATGATCAGAAGTACGCCCGCTACGCGGAGGTCTTCGCTCTGCTCGAACCCATCGGCATGTTCGTGAACGTCGAGCACGTCGCATCCCCCACGGACGGTCTTCATCGGGCATTCCTCGACGCGCTCGGTGTCGGCGAGGGGGATCCCTCCAACCGCTGCATCGCCGTCGAGACCCAACTCACCTGGCTCCGCGAGATCGGCTTCACCGACGTCGATTGCCTCTGGAAGTGGCGGGAGATGGCCCTCCTTAGCGGCCGCAAAACCGCGGGCGCCTGAGTCGGCAGAGCCAAGTACCTGCCGACATCCACGGCGACGAAAGCGACCGATGGAGCACCAAACACATTGGCCCCCCACGCACCACTCCCACGCCTAAAAAGGCACGGCGAGGGTTTCCGGCCACTTGACTTCCTGGGCAATGGCCACTTGTGACGAAGCCGGCACAGGTGACCGCATCAATTGTTACGCAATGTGTGTGGCGCTGTAACGCTGTGAACGGCACCATCAGTGAACACTTCAGGAGGTCTGACGGCGATGAACGAGTGGGGGGAACGGCGACCGTGCGCGGTTTGTGGGGGGACGGCACGAGCTGATGACGTGGCGGACTTTCGCATGACTCATGGGGTCGTCGTGCTGCTCTGCACACGGCACCGACGGCCCGAGTACCTGCGCCGCGGAGGTGGCCGGGCGCTGACGAAACGTCTTGCGGCGATCTGGGTCGCGAACGGCATCTCGTCACTCAACCGCTTTCGTGCCCTCGAGGCGCATCACGTGCGTGTGACATCCACACGCACACCGCGTCATCGTCCCGGCTCGTATGCGTGGCCGCGGCTCCGTCGTGACGCGGAGAAGCGCTTCGCCGCCGGAGAGAACGTTCGCACCGTCATCCACGACCTCCGCTACCGACACCGCAACGGGTTCGCCACGGTGCCGTCGGCCCGCACAATGAGACGCTGGTTCGCCGAAGGCCGCTGGCTACGACCTGTCGTGACGACCCCCGCCCCACCGACGCAGCCACCGCGAAACCGTCCTCTCCCGTCGAGATTCACGAAGTTCGGCCCGTACTTGACGCGGCCGCATCCCTTCTACCCGTTCAATCTCCTCTTCAACGACGACGGGTAAGCCACCGGGGCGGTGAAATCGCCCACCGCCCCGGATCAACGATCTAGCGGGACTTGTTGCCCCGGGCGATCTTGCGCAGATCGATCGCCTTGTTGAGCACCGCATCGTCCACACCATGTTCCCGAGCGACGTCGCGCACCGGGCGCCCACTCGCCGTGGCCTCCTTCACGATCACGGTGGCCTTGTCGTAGCCGATCACCGGGTTGAGAGCCGTCGCCACCTGCAGGTTTGACTCGGCATGCTTCTCACAGCCCGCGAGATTCGCTTCCAGACCGTCAATGCACTTGTCGGCCAGCGCCCGGCTCGACGTTGTGAGCAGGTTGATGGACTGCAAGAGGTTGCGGCCCATCATCGGGATCATCACGTTGAGCTCAAAATTCCCGCTCATACCGCCAACCGTAATCGCTGCGTCATTGCCGACGACTTGCGCGGCCACTTGGCACACAACCTCAGGGATAACTGGGTTGACTTTACCCGGCATGATCGAGGAGCCCTTCTGAAGCTCGGGCAGGAAGATCTCGGCGAGGCCGGCGCGGGGGCCGGAGCCCATCCAACGTAGGTCGTTGGAGATCTTGGTGAGCGACACCGCCACGACTTTGAGGGCGCCGGAGGCTTCGACGAGGCCATCACGGTTACCCTGCGCCTCAAACGGGTCGGCGGGGGCGGAAATCACGAGCCGCGTTTCCTTCGTCAGAAGGCGCCGAACCTTCGCCGCGAACTGGGGATGCGTGTTCAAACCCGTCCCCGTCGCGGTACCCCCCAAAGGGATCTGCCCGAGGCGTGGGAGCGCGTCGGCGACGCGCGCGCGGCCCTGACGTACCTGAGCGGCGAACCCGGCGAACTCCTGGCCGAGTGTGACAGGGACGGCATCCATGAGGTGGGTTCGGCCGGTCTTGACGATGTCTTTGAACGCAACGGCCTTCTTCTCCAAAGCCGCCGCGAGAAGGTCAAGCGCCGGGAGCAGCCCCTTCGCCGCGGCCTCAAGCGCCGCCAAGTGAACGGCTGATGGGAACACGTCGTTCGAGCTTTGCCCCATGTTGACGTGGTCGTTGGGATGAACGCCGTCGCCGGCGATCTTTGCGATGACCTCGTTGGCGTTCATGTTCGACGAGGTGCCCGAACCGGTCTGGAAGACATCGACGGGGAACTGCCCATCGTGCTTGCCGGACGCCACCTGATCGGCGGCCTTCGCGATCCGACCAGCGGTGCGCTTGTCGAGGAGGCCCAACTCGGCATTGACCCGAGCCGCCGCACCCTTGATCCGACCCAACCACTGAACGACCTCCGCCGGGATCGGTTCCCCGGAGATCTGGAAGTTCGCGACGGCCTTCTTGGTCTCGCCGCCCCAGAGCGTCTCTGCCACTACGTCTCCCTTGACTGTCGTTTCTCGAAACTCGCGGCAGCCTACTCGGCAAATGCCTCCAACATGGCCATCCCTGCACGGACACCCATCCCCAAGTTCACGAGCCGCATCCGTTCATTGGGAGAGTGAATCGCGTCGTCCGGCAACGCAAAACCGGTCAGGACCGTCGGCATCCGGGCAACCATCGCCGCGAAAATGGGCAGAGTCCCCCCGGACCGCACCGGCACAACCGGGGCACCAACTGCCGCGCCAATCGCCCGTGAGGCGACCTGCATGACCGGGTGGTCGGGATCCATGAGCGCGGGTGAGGCATCTCCGAGATGGGTGATCGTCACGTCCGCCCCGAGCGGCGCACCGTCTCGCAGCAGTTGCTGGAACACGGGGCCGATGACCGCCGGGTCTTGCCCCGGCGCGAGCCGAATCGACACCATGGCGTGAGCGACACTCGGGATGACGGTCTTAACGGCATCCGCGTCACCACACCACACCGCGTGGACGTCCACCGACGGCGAGGCCAGCGTCCGCTCCGCAAACGCGGCGGCGGCGTCACCATCAGCTGGCCGCAGTCCCGCGTCAGCGAGAAGCGACGCACCCGACGGCATCTGCTCCCACGCGGCGCGCTCCGCGTCACTCACCGGGCCAACCCCCTCGTGCAGCGCGCCGGGCAAGCGTCCGTCAACGGCCTGAACACCAGCAAGCACCCGTGTAAGCGCGTGAGCCGCGTTGAGCGCTGCACCGCCGAACAGACCGCTGTGACCATCGAGCGTCCCGGTGGTGACGGTGACCTTGCGATAGCAAAGTCCACGCACGCCCGTCTCGATCGCCGGTTGGTTCGGTGAGAGCATCCCGCCGTCCCAGATCACGCCGATGTCGGGAAGGTCGTCCAGACTCTCCACCCACTGAATTGCGGACTCCCCGCTGGTCTCCTCTTCCCCGTCGATGAGGAATGTCACATGCACCGGTAGGCGCCCTTCGGCGCGCAGACGCTGCACGGCAACCAGGGCTTGGAAGAAGTTGCCCTTGTCGTCGCTGGCGCCGCGCGCGTAGAGGTAGCCGTTACGGACCGTCGGCTCAAACGGCGGCGACTCCCACCGATCGAGATCACCCACCGGCTGCACGTCGTAGTGGCCGTAGATCAGGACTCGACGTGGGTTTGCGCGCCCGTCGCTGGGCGGCACTTCACCGATCACCAACGGCGCGGCTGAGCTCGCCACGATCGTCGCTTCACCGCCGGCGCGCCGCACCTCCTCAGCCATGAACGCCGCCCCGGCAGCCATGTCCGCCCCGTGTTCGGGCAGCGCACCCACGGTGGGGAGGCGAATGAGGGCGAAGAGTCGTTCGAGTTCGTCAGGTGTCATGGGGCCATCGTACGTGGACGGCATGTGTAGGTTCGCCGGGTGAGCGAAACGCCGTCACCAGCATCGGGCGTCTTCGCACGTCTCGGGGCGGTGTGTTCACGGCGCAAACGGTGGGTGCTCACGGCATGGATCGTCGTCACCGCTGCCCTCGGAATCTTCGCTCCCCGCCTGGGGGACGCGCTGTCACCGGGCGGCTTCGAGATCGCCGGGTCGTCGTCGGATGATGCACGCATCCTCATCACCGAGCGCTTCAGCCGCGATGCGCCCACCACCATCGCTCCGGTGCTCACCGCCCAACCTGGCGCCACCCCCACGCCCGCGCAATTTCGCGCCGTCGCCGCTGAACTCGGCCGGGTGCTGCGCGCCGCCCCGCGTGTTCGTGATGTCGGCCCGCTGCAGCTCGCCGATAATGGTGCGTCCGGGTTCCTCCTCGTGGGCCTCTCGGCCAACGTCGACGAGTCGCTTCGCATCGCTGATGAGCTCATCGACCGCGCCCAGTCGACGGCGACCGATCAGGTGGCGGTCAGCGCCACCGGCGGCCCCGCCATCTTCACCGATTTCGACCGTGTGAACGAGGAGGATCTCCGCCGCGCCGAGATCGTTCAGGTCCCCCTCGTGCTGCTCGTTTTGGTTCTGGTGTTGGGATCGCTCATCGCGGCGTCGCTACCCATCCTGACAACAGTCGTGGCACTCGTGGTGACCCTTGGCGGGCTGTACTTCGCAGCACGCTCAACCAGCATGTCGATCTACGTGCAAAACATCGTTCCGCTGGTCGGGATCGGCGTCGGGGTCGACTACTCGCTGTTCCTCGTCAATCGCTTCCGCGAGGAACGCCGGTCGGGCCGGTCGATCCACGACGCCGTGGTGGTCACCTCCGCAACCTCCGGCCGAGCCATCTTCTTCAGCGGACTCACGGTCATGGTCGCGCTCGCCGGCATGTTCGCCGTGGGCGTCCCCATCTTCACCGGTTTCGCCATCGGCACCATTGCCGTCGTTGCCGTTGCGGTCGTAGCGGCCCTCACGCTCGTGCCCGCGGTTCTCGCGGCCCTCGGAGACCGCATCTTTCGCTGGGATCTCGGCGGTCGTCTCGGCCGGGTCCGTGCCCGCCGCGAGCGCTCGCGCGACCGCTGGAGCGCATGGGCCGACGCAGTGATGCGCCACCCGTGGCCTTACCTCCTCGGCTCGTCGGCGTTCCTCCTTGCCCTCGCCATCCCGGCACTGTGGATCTCGCTCGGGTCGAGCGGAGCCCAAGCGCTGCCGACCGACGCACCGTCGATCCGGGCCGCCGATGTGGTGGCACGCCAGATCGGCCCTGGCGGGCTTGGACCACACCGCATTGTCATCGACGGGGGCAACCGCCCACCCTCAGCCACGGGCGTCGAGGACCTGCGCCGGCGCCTCGCCGGCGATCGCGAGATCAGCGGAGTCGGTCCACTCCAGGTCTCCGACGATGGAAACGCCGTGCTCTTCGACGCCGTTCCCCGTTTCAGCGAGGAGGACCGCCGCGCCCAGGACACCGTTCCCCGCATCGAGCAGACGTACGTACCCCAGACCACCGGGCTCGCCGACAGCCGCGTGATCGTGGGCGGGGCGCCGGCACAAAACCGCGACTTCAACCGCACGATCGCCGCGAACACCCCACGAGTGATCGCGCTGGTGATGATCCTGACCTTCCTGGTACTTGTGGTTCTGTTCCGTTCGGTGCTGCTGCCGCTCAAGGCGGTGGTCATGACCCTGCTGTCGGCCCTGTCGGCGTACGGGATTTTGGTGATGGTTTTTCAGTGGGGCTGGGGCGACAGCCTGCTCGGTTTCGAGCACCTCGGCCACGTCACCGCCTGGGTGCCGCCGTTCCTCTTTTCCATCCTGTTTGGCCTGTCGATGGACTACGAGGTGTTTCTCCTCACCCGCGTGCGGGAGCACTACGACGTGCACGGCGACGACCGCGCTGCCGTGGCATGGGGCCTGTCGCGCAGCGGAGCGATTATCACCGCAGCCGCCGCGATCATGATCATCGTGTTCCTCTCGTTTGTGGGAAATCGACTCATCCCCCTGAAAGAGTCGGCCCTGGGCTTGGGCATCGCTGTGTTCCTCGACGCCACAATCGTGCGCATCATTCTGGTGCCGGCCTTCATGCGCGTGGCGGGACGCCGGAACTGGTGGCTCCCGAAGTGGCTCGACCGCATCCTCCCCGCCCCACACACCGAAGCCACACTCCCCCCACCGCGCCCTTAGGCGGCCTTGGCGCGACTGCCTTTCGCCGACGAGGGGCGCACCAGGTTGCGGAGATGCTCACCGGTGAACGATCCCTCGGTGGCGGCCACCTGCTCCGGGGTACCCGTGGCGACAACCTCGCCGCCCCCGGCGCCGCCCTCGGGGCCCAGGTCGACGAGCCAGTCGGCACACTTGATGACATCGAGGTTGTGCTCGATCACCAGGACGGTGTTCCCGGAGTCGGCCAGGCGTTGTAGCACCTCGAGGAGCTTCTCGATGTCAGCGAAATGCAGGCCGGTGGTCGGTTCATCGAGCACGTAAAGGGTGCGTCCGGTGGCGATCTTCGACAGCTCCGACGCCAGCTTGACCCGTTGCGCCTCACCGCCGGACAGCGTGGTCGCGGGCTGCCCCAAACGCATGTAGTCAAGGCCCACGTCGTGCAGGGTCTGCAGACGCCGGGCAATGGTGGGCACCGGTTGGAAGAACTCCAAGGCGTCCTCCACGCTCATCTGGAGCACGTCGTGGATGCTCTTGCCCTTGTAGAACACCGACAGGGTTTCACGGTTGTAACGCTTGCCATGACACACCTCACAGGGCACGTACACGTCGGGGAGGAAGTGCATCTCGATCGTGATGGTGCCGTCACCTTTGCACGCTTCGCAGCGCCCGCCCTTGACGTTGAAGCTGAACCGGCCCGGGGCGTATCCGCGTGAACGGGCATCCTGAGTCTTCGAGAACAGGTCACGGATATGGTCGAACAGGCCAGTGTAGGTGGCCGGGTTCGAACGCGGCGTGCGACCGATCGGCGATTGATCGATGTCGATGACCTTGTCAAAGTGCTCGAGGCCCTCGATTGAGTCGTGGCGCCCCGGACGTTTGGGCTTACGGTTCAGGCGTCCGCCCAGCGCCTTCAGCACGATCTCATTCACGAGCGTGCTTTTGCCCGACCCCGACACTCCGGTGACGCACGTCAGCGCGCCGACGGGGAATGAGGCGTCGATACCTTTGAGGTTGTGCTCCTGAGCGCCGCGCACCGTGAGCCAGCCGGCGGGTTTGCGACGTTTGGCCGGGTAGGCGATCTGCCGACGTCCCGAGAGAAACGCCCCGGTCACCGACTCCGGGCTGGCCTCGATGTCGTGCACGGTGCCTTCGGCCACCACATGACCGCCGTGTTCGCCGGCGCCGGGACCCATGTCGACCACATGGTCGGCGGCGCGCATCATGTCCTCGTCGTGCTCCACCACCAGCACCGTGTTGCCCTGGTCGCGCAGGCGCTCCAGCGTGGCCGTGAGCCTCCGGTTGTCGCGTTGGTGAAGACCGATCGACGGCTCATCCAGGATGTACAGAACGCCCACAAGCCCGGCGCCGATCTGCGTGGCCAAGCGGATGCGCTGCGCCTCCCCACCCGACAGGGTCCCTGCAGCCCGCGCCAGGGTGAGGTACCCCACCCCCACCGCGTCCAAAAACCGCAGCCGCTCGAGCACTTCCTGGATCACCCGCTGGGCGATGAACGCCTGTGTCTCGGTGAGCTGAACCTCGTCGAAAAACCGCAGCGCATCGGACACCGACAACTCGCACAACGCCGAGATGGACGTGCCGCCCACCGTGACCGCAAGAACCTCGGGCTTGAGGCGCGCCCCGCCGCAGCTCGAACACGGCACCAGCGACATGAACTGCTCGATGCGGTCGCGAATCTGAGTGGAGCTGGTGGTGCGGTACTGGCGCTTCAGTTGCGGGATCAGACCTTCGAACCAGGTGAGCCCGGACGAGTACCCACCACGGCGTTTGCGGCGGCGACCGATGGAGACCCGTTCACCACGCCCACCGGGGCCGTTCACCAGGAGGTCCTGATGCTCTTCCGGGAGCTTCATGAACGGCACGTCGAGATCGATGCCGTGTTCATCAGCGATGGCTTCGAGCAGAACGTCGTAGTAGTCGGTCGTGCGGTCCGACCACGGAAGCAGGGCACCGTCGCGTGCCGAGCGCAATGGATCGATGCACAGGTCCGGGTCGACCTCCTGCGTGAAGCCCAGCCCGGTACACGCCTCGCACGCTCCATGCGGCGCGTTGAACGAGAACGTCCGCGGAGCCAACTCCGGGAGTGAGGCCCCATGCTCCGGGCAGGCAAACCGCTCGGAGTACAGCCACGACTCGCCATCGTCCGCGACGTCCTCGATGCGTACCAACCCGTCAGCGAGCTTGGTGGCGGTCTCGATGCTTTCGGTCAGTCGACGACGCAGGTCGGGTTTCATCACCAGCCGGTCGACCACCACCTCGATCGTGTGGTTGCGTTTGCGATCAAGCGCGGGCACGTCGGCCGTGAGGTAGGTCTCCCCGTCCACGGCAACCCGGGCGAAGCCCTCCGACGTGATCTGTGCCAGGACGTCTTTGTGCTCGCCTTTTCGTCCCCGCACGATGGGCGCAAGAACCTGGAAGCGGGTGCCGTCGGGGATCTCCAACACGCGGTCGGCGATCTGTTCGACACTCTGCCCGGTGATGGGCAGACCACACACGGGGCAGTGCGGGAGACCAATGCGGGCGTAGAGCAGGCGCAGGTAGTCGTAGATCTCCGTAACCGTGGCAACCGTCGACCGCGGGTTGCGGCTCGTGGTCTTCTGATCGATGGAGATTGCCGGGGAGAGCCCCTCGATGGTGTCGACGTCCGGTTTGTCCATTTGCCCGAGGAACTGACGGGCATACGCCGACAGGCTCTCGACGTAACGACGCTGCCCCTCGGCGTACAGGGTGTCGAACGCCAGGCTCGACTTGCCGCTGCCGGAGAGGCCGGTGATGACCACGAGCGCGTCGCGAGGGATCTCAAGGGTGACGTCCTTGAGGTTGTGTTCACGTGCACCCACAACACGGATGACTGATGATCGTTCGCGCGCCACCGATCGAGTTTACTCGCGTCGCTCCCGTACGCTGGGGCCATGCGACCGGAGCTTTCGCAGTTTGCGGAGGAGGTGACACGGCTCACCCCGCCGGGCACCGTGATCGTCGACGCCCATACGCATCTGGGCGTTGACGAGGATGGCCACCGTCTCCACTCCGAGACGCTGGTGCGCCATCTGGATGACGCAGGTGTTGCCCGCGCCTGCGTGTTCGCCCTGCACGACCCGGACCGGGAGCCTGCCTACCGTGTCCCGAACGACCGCGTGCTGGACTGGGCCGCCCAGAGCAACGACCGACTCATCCCGTTTTGCCGCCTCGACCCGGCCAGCGACCCTGCACGTGAGGCAGAACGCTGCCTGGCGCGCGGGGCCCGCGGCATCAAACTGCACCCCCGTGCCCAATCGTTCGGCTTTCACGATGGCGCCGCCGACGACATCTTTCGCGTCGCCGCCGATGCCCAGGTGCCCATCCTCATCCACGCCGGGCGCGGTTTGCCACCCATCGCCGAGAGCCTCTGCGACGTCGCACTGCGCTTTCCCGAGGCCCCGCTCGTCTTGGCGCACGCCGCGATCGCCGATCAAGCAGTGTTTACGACCCGCTTGGCCGACCACCCCGCAGTGGCTTACGACACCTCGGTGATGAGCCCGGTCGACCTCCTCGAGCTGTACGCGCGCGTCTCGCCCGAGCGCATCGTCTACGGCACCGACATGCCATATAGCCGTCCGCTGCTGGGCCTCTACCTCACCCTGCGCTGCGCCGCGGCGGCCGGCGTGGGCGATGTGGGACGACGGGCGCTTTTGGGAGGAACGATCGACCAGCTGCTTTCCGGCACTCCTCTCCCGGTTCTCTCACCGCCCTCGGTGAGCCGCACCATGACCGTTCATGGCTCACTCAGACGCCTCCATGTGTATCTCTCCACCGCGTTCGCGGCATCCCGGCGAGGCGACCGTGCGGGAGCGCGCGAGGCCGTGGAGCTGGCGCAGGGCGTCTGCCGCGATCCCGATGCGGGCAGCGCCGCCCTCGTGCTGGAGCGTGCCGCCGCCGCGCTGGCGGCAATCGCGCAGACCCTCGACAGCGGGGCCGAGCGACTCCCCAACGACGTCCTCTACCTCACTCTGATCCTCGTGACGACCGAGCCGATTCACAGCTGATCCCCAGGACATGTGTCGCCGGGTGACCGTTGGCGTTGTGTTTTCGACCAAACCTGCCGATAACACAGGTGAACCCCCCGCCTGCCCCCCGCGAGGAGAAGTACCCCGATGTCGTCATACGCCGCCGCAATGCCCCTGTCGATGCCCCGTGTCGCTTTCAAGCGGCCGAAGTTCGACAAGGACCGCCTCTTCGAGATCACCCGCGACTGGTGGGTTGAGTGCAAGGCGATTTTGCAGTCGGCGTGCCCGCTCATCATGGTGCCGTCCCCCATTCGTGAGGCACTCAGCCGGGCGTAACCCGTAGGGTTCGAACCATGCGTATCGCATGGATCGGTCTGGGAACGATGGGTTCCGCCATGGCGGGTCATCTCGTCGATGCCGGCCACGATGTCGCTGTGCATAACCGCACTCCTGGCCGCCAGACCGAGCTCGTCGAGAGCGGTGCCATTTGGGCACCGACACCCGCCGCGGCCGCCGAGGGCGCTCAGGTGGTGTTTACCTGCGTCTCGGACTCACCCGATGTGGAGAGCGTCGTTCTGGGTCCCGGAGGCGCTGCGGAGACGATGACCGACGGGTCGGTCTGGATCGACTGCTCAACCATCTCCCCATCCGTCACCCGCACGATGGCCGCAACCCTTGCCGAGCGCGGCATCGGCGCGGTCGACGCCCCCGTCTCCGGCGGGTCGGAAGGAGCGGAGAAAGGCACGCTCACAACGTTTGTCGGCGGCGAAGTGGATCATGTGATGATCGCCGGCCCGGCGCTCGAAGCGTTTTGCCGAACCATCACGCACCTGGGAGGTCCTGGCGCCGGGCAGGCAGCCAAAGCCGTGAATCAAGTGCTTGTCGCCGGGACCTACGCCGCCCTCGGCGAGGCACTGCTCCTCGGTGAGCGCGAGGGTCTGCCGATGGACTCCCTGGTGAACGCCCTGTCGGCCGGTGCCGCTCAGTCATGGGTTTTGACGAATCGATCCGAGAACGTGATCGCCGATCACTATCCGCTCGGCTTCCGTCTGGAGCTTCACCTCAAGGATCTGCAGATCGCCTTGGATGAGGCGGCACGCCTGGGGCTGCCGCTCGAGATCACGACGTTGATCGCCGATCAGGAGCGTCGCTTGGTCGACGCGGGGTTCGGTGGCGACGATGTCTCGGCGCTGGCGCGAATCGCGCGCGCCGCGTCGTCGCCTGCCGACTAACCGTCCCCGCGTTCACGCAAAGCGATCGCCACGGCCACCAACGCGATGCCAAGAACCTCCACCGCCGTCGGGATTTGCGCGAGGCCGATCGCACCGACGATGGTTGCCGTCACCGGCAGCAAGGCCAGCAGTAGCGCAAATCGTGCCGGCGAAAGCCGCTGCAGCACGTACTGATCGAAGCCGTACGGCACGACGCTGGAGAGCACGGCAAGCAGCGCCAGCAGGCCCGCCAACTTCGGGTCGGTCCACGCCGGTCCGCTGGTGAAGGCAACGAACGGCGCGATGGCCACTGATCCCAGCAGCATGCTGAGACCGAGCCCGGCGACACCCTGTGCGGCAGATGCGACGCGGTGGCCCACCACGATGTACCCGCCCCAGCACGCCCCGGCAAGGAAGATGTAGAGAAGGCCGAGCGGGTCGGCGTCGAGGCTCACCTCAGTCAAAAGGGCGATGCCGGCCACGGCCACGAGCAAGCTCCCGATGGCGCGACGGCTCCGCGCCCCCCAAGCGGCGACGGAGATGGGACCCACAAACTCGATCGCTACCGCGGTGCCCAGCGGCAGACGTTCGATCGCGAGGTAGAAGAAAAGGTTCATGAGTGCCAGAACCGTCCCGAACAGGGCGGCTGAGCGCAGCTGCGCGATCTCCCACCGGCGCTTCCACGCCAGCCCGATCACGAGGGCAATCGCCGCGCCGAACAGCACCCGTAGCCAAGCGACGGCACGCGCATCGAGGTCGTCGAACAACCCCACAGCCACGGCGGCGCCGACGTACTGCGAAATCGCTCCCGCGATGAAGAACACCTCGGGTGGCACAGCGGCCGCGCCCCTCACTCGAGCCGACGCCGCGGTTGACTCGGTCACGCGGGGTCGCGTCGCGGCGGCAGCAGGTCGTCGTCGACCCGCCACCGGCTCAGGATCTCCTCGTGGCGTCGCTGGCGCTCCTCAGCCTCGTCCCACGCCGGGTCGACGGGGGCAAACGCCACGGGGGCGCCCTCGCCCCACAACACACCCTCGCCGGGCAGGCCGTACATGGCAGCGAAAAGATCATCCTCATCGAGACCGGGGGCCGCGAGAGTGCGAAATGACAGGTCGCTGAGATCGTGGGTGCGGCGCGTATCGCTCACGAGCGCCCCTTGCCCGACCGTCGCCCCCGTCGAGCGGGAGTGGGCGCGGTTCGTGGCTCCTGCGCGAGCCCGCGACGCTCATTGAGCTCCCGGCGAATCTCCTTGATGGCATCGCGCAGTTCGGCGGCTCGCTCGAACTTCAGCTCCTCGGCGGCGCGGAACATCTCCTCCTCCAGGCCGATGAGCTCCGTCTCGAGCTCGTCGTCGGTGGCCCCACTCTTCGCGAGCTTCGCGGCCTGAGCTCGGCGCGTCGGTTCGGGCATTCCCCCCTTCAGGCCAAGGAATTCGGCGATGTCGCTCACGCCCTTGATGATCGATTCCGGGGTGATGCCGTGCTCGTCGTTGTACGCCGTTTGGATGGCCCGGCGTCGGTCGGTCTCGCCGATGGCCGTGCGCATGGAGTCGGTTTCGCGGTCGGCGTACATGATGACGCGACCCTCGAGGTGGCGGGCCGCGCGGCCGATCGTCTGGATCAGCGCCGTGGTGCCCCGGAGGAAACCCTCCTTGTCGGCATCGAGAATGGCCACAAGGCTCACCTCGGGCAGGTCGAGCCCCTCACGCAGCAGGTTCACGCCCACCAGCACGTGAAACTCACCGAGGCGCAGCTCCCGGATGATGCGGATTCGCTCGATGGTGTCGACCTCGGAGTGGAGGTAGCGCACCTTGAGACCGGCCTCGATGAGGTACTCGGTCAGGTCTTCCGCCATCTTCTTGGTGAGGGTGGTGACCAGGGTGCGTTCGTTGCGATCGATGCGGCGGCGGATCTCGTTCATGAGATCGTCGATCTGGTTCTTGGTGGGCCGGACCTCCACCTCGGGGTCGGTCAGGCCCGTCGGTCGGATGATCTGCTCCACGATGCGGCTGGAGTTTCGTCGTTCGAACTCGCCGGGTGTGGCCGAGACAAACACGACCTGCCCAACGCGCTCCAAGAACTCCGCCAACTTCAGCGGGCGGTTGTCGGCCGCCGACGGAAGACGGAAGCCGTGTTCGATGAGGGACGACTTGCGGGAGTGGTCGCCTTCGAACATGCCGCGCACCTGGGGAACGGTGTTGTGCGACTCGTCGATCATGCAGATGAAGTCTTTGGGAAAGAAGTCGAGCAAGGTGCTGGGGGCGCTGCCGGCAATACGGCCGTCGAGAATGCGCGAGTAGTTCTCGATGCCGTTGCAAAATCCCAGCTCCCGCATCATCTCCATGTCGTACTCGGTACGTTGGCGGATGCGATGGGCCTCCACCAACTTCCCTTCTTTCTCAAACAGGGCCACGCGCTCGTCGAGCTCGGCGCGGATATCGACGAGGGCCCGGTCGATGGTGGGTTTCGGGGTGACGTAGTGGGTGGCCGGCCAGATGCCGACGTGGTCCACCGCCGCGAACACTTCGCCGGTGAGTGGATCGAAGTGGTCGATCGACTCCACCTCGTCACCAAACATCGACACGCGGTAGGCGGACTCCTCGTTGGCCGGCTGAATCTCGAACACGTCGCCGCGGACGCGGAAGCGCCCGCGTTCCAGGACGGTGTCGTTGCGCTGGTACTGCACCTCCACCAGCTTGCGGAAGATGTCCTCCCGGCTGTGGCTCTCCCCCACCTTCAGGATCAGCAGACGCTCCTGATACCGCTCGGGCGAGCCGATGCCGTAGATGCAGCTCACCGAGGCGACAATGACCACATCCCGGCGCGCCATGAGAGCGCTCGTGGCCGCGTGACGCAGTCGGTCGATCTCGTCGTTGATGGACGAGTCCTTCTCGATGTAGGTATCGCTCGCCGGGAGGTACGCTTCGGGCTGGTAGTAGTCGTAGTAGCTCACGAAGTACTCGACGGCGCTCGTGGGGAAAAACTCGCGAAACTCGTTGCACAGCTGCGCCGCCAACGTCTTGTTGTGGGCAATCACCAGGGCGGGCCGTTCCGCGCGAGCGATGAGGTTGGCCATGGTGAATGTCTTGCCCGAGCCCGTCACCCCGAGAAGCGCCTGGTAACGCTCTCCCGCATCGAGCCCCTCGAGCAACGAGTCAATGGCCGCGGGCTGATCACCGGCCGGTTGATAGGCCGGCGACAGGGCAAAGGTGGCAGGGGACATTCCCCGATGGTAGAGCACGGCCCCGACTCTCTCCCCGCGGCCAAAGACGGCGCCGTTGTTTTCATCCCTTGGCCAACCTCACCGGCCAGACCCTCCCCTACTCTCGCAGTGTGATCTCCCTCACCCACACGTTTGGGGATCACATTCGACGGCCCTGCGACCGGGAAGCGGGGCCGTCAACCTTTTCTTGGGCTGACTACCGATGGCCGCCGCAGAGGCGGTAGGTTTCGCAGGAAACCGAGGATCTCCCCGGAGGGAAACCATGGCAACGGCCCTGATTCACACCATGATCCGCGTCCTTGATGAACAGCGCTCCCTGGCCTTCTACCGCGCTCTTGGGTTCTCGGAGATCGGGCGGCAGCGCGTCGGTGGAGACACCGCCACCGTGATCTTCCTCGCCCTTCCGGGTGATGGCGGACGGTTGGAGCTCACCCTCAACGACGGCCGCACCGAACCGTATGCCCCGGGAGATGGCTATGGCCACATCGCATTGACCGTGGACGACATGGATGCCGAGATCGCCCGACTCGCCGACGCCGGGCTCTCACCCGAGCGTGACCCTTACGAGCCATACCCCGGTGGCCCAAAGATCTGCTTTGTGCGCGACCCCGATGACTACCGCATCGAGCTCCTCAGCCGAAACCCGGAGCACGAGCTCGGCACTCACGCGGGCTAGTCGCGGATGAGGCTCTCCCGCCAGATGCGGCGGTAGATGATGCGGGCATTGCTGACCTCGTCAACGAAGCCGCGTGTCTCGGCAAACGGGATCTCCGAGATGCGCAGCTGGCGCCCCTTCTCCCGCGCCTCGGCAACCCATTTCTGCACGTTCGTTTCCCCACCGTTGTAGGCCGCAAGACCCAGCTCGTCGCTTGAGTACTTGTCGATGAGGTAGCGCAGGTACCACGAGCCATAGGCGATGTTCACCGCCGGTTCGGCGAGGCGGCCCGGTTCGGAGCCCGGGGCTCCGGGTTGGCGGTGAATCCACTCGGCGGTTTCGGGGAGCACTTGCATGAGTCCGACGGCGCCTTTGTCGGACCGCGCGTCCTCGTCGAACTGGCTTTCGCGGTAGATCACGGCGGCGATGAGCTCCGGCGCAAGCCCCGTCGATGCCGCCTCACCGACGATGAGGCCATGGTGCTTCAGCGGATAGATGATGCGCGCGTACCAATCGGGCTTTACCGTGTGAATCACCAGCCACCCGAGCAGGCCGGCAGCAATAAGGGCGAGAACCCACCGCACGCGTCGGCGCTGGCTCCGCGGTGCGTCGGTCACGTGGCGTACTGACGAAAACACGACGCAACCCACGATTGCAGATCGTCCCGCGAACCGTCATTGACGTAGGCACGGTCGGCCCGGGCCACCTTCTCATCCTCGGGAAGCTGTTGCGACCGACGTGCATCGAAGTCCTGTTCACGAGCCTCAACGCGTTGGCGACGCACGTCCTCGGACGCAGTGACCACGAGCACCGCATCAAACTGATCCTCCATCCCCACCTCGAACAGCAAGGGGACCTCACACACCAGGAGGGGCGGAGCGGGACGTCGGGCACGCTGAGCTGCCTGCCACGCCTCGCGTGCCTGGCCGATGCGCGGATGCAGGAGATCCTCCAGGAACCGCAGACCGTCGGAATCGCCAAACACATTCTGCGCGAGTCGACCGCGATCGATGCGGCCGTCCACAGCAACGAGCTCCCGACCGAAACGGCCGGCGATCTGCTCGACGACCTCAGGGTCGTGGTACAGGTCGTCGACAACCTGATCGCTGGAGAGCACCTCGGCCCCCAACGCGCGAAAGGCGTCGAGGGCCGCAGTCTTGCCCGAACCGATGCCGCCGGTGAGGCCGAGGCAACGGGGCCGCGCGTCGGCGCTAGGCGTTGGCCTCTCCCGGTACCTCGGCAGCAGCCTCAACGGCAACATCCTCAACCGCTTCGACCGCGGGTGCCTCCTCAGCAGGGGCAACCTCGTCAGCAGGTGCAGCTTCCTCAGCCGGGGCAACCTCCTCAGCAGGCGAGGCTTCCTCGGCGACCGGGGCCTCGTCGGCAGGAGCGTGGTCGGCAGGAGCGTCGACCGGAGCGGGCTCCTCGGCAGCTGGCGCCTCAGGGGTTTCCTCAGCTGCGGGCGCGGGCTCATCCATCAGCACGGATGCGTCAACCACCTCGGCATCCTCACCAACGTCGGTGCGGGTGCCGTCGTCCGTGTAGACCAACTCCGAGTGCTCGTCGCCGCCTTCGTCCAGCGACACTTCGCTGGCGCGCTTGAGGCTCAATGAGAGGCGTCGACGTTCACCGTCGATCTCGATGATGCGCACGGCCACATCCTGATCCGGTGCGACGACCTCGCGGGGGTTCTCGACGTGGTGCTCTGCCAACTCACTGATGTGAACAAGGCCCTCAACACCCGCGTGAATCTCAACGAATGCGCCGAAAGTGACGACTTTGGTGACCTTACCGGCAACGACGTCGCCGACCTGGTAGGCCTCGACGACGCTCTGCCACGGGTCGGCCTGTGTCTGCTTGAGGCCGAGGGAGATGCGCTGGCGTTCGCGGTCGATGTCGAGCACCTTCACCTCGACGGTGTCGCCGATGGCGAGCACCTCGGAGGGGTGGTTGACATGCGTCCACGACAGCTCGCTGATGTGGATGAGGCCGTCGATGCCCTCGAGGTCGACGAATGCACCGAAGTCGACGATGTTGGAGATGACACCTTCCACCACGGCTCCGGGCTGAAGCTCGTCGAGAATCTTCTGGCGAACCTCTTTGCGCTCGTCTTCGATGACCGCGCGGCGTGAGAGCACGACGTTGTTGCGGCTGCGGTTGAGCTCGATGACCTTGCACTCGAGGTCCTGGCTCATGAACTCGTCGAGGTCCTGGACCCGGCGGATGTCGACCAGCGATGCGGGCAGGAAGCCGCGAACGCCGAGGTCGATGATGAGCCCACCCTTGACCACTTCGATGACGCGACCGGTGACGACCTCGCTGTTGGCGGCGGCGTCCTCGATCTTCTTCCAGGCGCGCTCGAAACGGGCGCGCTTCTTGGAGAGGATGAGCCGTCCCTCTTGGTCCTCTTTCTGCAACACGAGAGCGTCGACCATCTCGTGCATCTCGACCTCGTCGGCCGGGTTGACGCTCTTGCGGATGGACAGCTCGTTGTTGGGGATGACCCCTTCGCTCTTGTAGCCGATGTCGACGAGGACTTCGTCCTTATCGATGCGGACGACCCTGCCCGTAACAACATCACCTTCCTCAAACGTCGGCATGGTGAGGTCGTAGTTGGGGACCATCTCGCCGTCGACCTCGATGTATTCGGGTCCATCGAGTGAGCGGATGGGGGCGTCGGGTTCGGACTGCATGTTCGAGGGTTTTCCTTGGTGTGTTTGCAGGATTAAGGGTGCCCGCTTGGGCAGACCGTCGAGTGTACCCCGGAAGCCGCGTGGGCGCCAGTTTCTCCCGGGTCAGACCGTGGCGGCGACAGCCTCGAGAGCAACACGATCGAATCGTCCGGCAAGGGCGCGTTGCACCCGCCCGTCGACGCCGATCGCGATGACGGCCGGGAGGCTTTTCACGGGCAGTCGCGCGGCGGCCGGAGTTCGCGACACGTCGATTCGCGTGATGTCACGGCCAGAAACGATGTCTTCAAGTTGCCGCGCAACGGGTTCGCACCGCGCGCACCCGGGTGCGGTGAGCACCACCAGCCATGGCCCAGCCCCGGCGAGACCCAAATCGTCGCGTACATCGCCGTCGCGATGGCGGCGTGCGAGGGCAAGTCGGTACACGCCGCATCCGACGCAGATTCCGGTGATGGCCGAAAACAGCGCGACCGTCGAGACGAGGCCCACCACAACCCAGCCCGCGACCGCGAGCCCACCGAGGAGCAGGGCAAACGCCGCGGTCAGCATCACGAGAGCGAGCGTCTGAGAGAAGCGCACCGCAGAGACCGGCTCCAACTCGTCCACCGGGCGCGCGACCAGTCGAAACAGGTGGTTCACCGGCGACCACCGCGGAACAAACCGCCCGAGGGCCACCAGGCCAAGCGCCACCGCGACCACCCATTTGTCCTGGAAGACGAGTGCTTCCAGGCAGAGCACCCCCGTCACCGCCTGCGAAAAGCGCGGCAAGTGGGGATGAACGGCGGCAGGTCGATCCATGCGCCCAATACTACCGAAATACCAAAGCCTTTTCTGCAATTAGCTCAGTTGATCGCCAATCGATGCCGCTCGTCCCGTCTGCGTGGCCACTTGGCCGTTACTCCGTGGCCACTTGGCCGGGGAAGGCCAGGGCGATCGGACGGACAAGGCGGCGCGGTCCGGTGCTTATGGGGTGACGGCTACTCGTTGATGGCTTCGATGCCCCGCGCCGCCAGGCGCGCGAGGTTGTCTTTCATCGCCTGCAACTGCTCGGGCGCGTGCCCTTTCCAGTCGGTGATCTCCCCGATCACCCGAAGTGGTGCCCGTGTGCGGTACGACCTCGTCGGGTTGCCCGGAAACTTCTTGTCGGTGAGGTTCGGGTCGTCCTCGAATGGGCCGGTGGGCTCGACGATGTAGATACGGCCATGGCCGTCGCCGATCGCCAACTCGCCGCCCCATGTGGCGGCGTCCAACGTCGCGGTGAGGTAAACGAAGGCCGCGTTGTCCCTGTTGCCGTAGTTCGAGCTTCGCCCGGGCTCGATGAGATCGCCCCGCGCCAGGTCGGCCTTCGTCCCGTGGAGGAAGCCCTCCTCGCCACGGTCGTTGATCCATACCGCGAACGGTTCGGGGTCCAGGGGAGTGGTCATCGTCGCCTGATTCTAGCCGCGGTGGCGCAACGGCGACGTATCCGACCAGCTCCCCGCCGCCATCCCCCGAGGCTTTTCTCCCTCCAACGGCGAGGCACTCTGCCCAACGCACATGGCGTCGGCTCGGTTGCCACTTCGCACGCCGTCATCGGCCAAGTGGCCACGTGCGTCGGGGCGTAGAGAAAACCCGGTGCGTCGCGAGGCGCGACGGTCGCTGCCGCCACGGAACCGCGCGCGCAGAGATGCGTCCACACGTTTGCTTCGCCCAAGTTTCGTTCGCACGGCGTTCGAGAGGAAGGGGTCGCTGTGCTACCCTCTCGGCGATCGAGATGGGTCCCGGTGGGGGATCGTCTAGCGGCAGGACGCCGGGTTCTGGCCCCGGTAACGGAGGTTCGAATCCTCCTCCCCCAATCCGCTCCCACCCCGGTCGAGCAACTAAACGCGGGACGGTCTCGGCGCATTCGTCTAGGGGCCTAGGACGCTGGCCTCTCACGCCGGTAACACGGGTTCGAATCCCGTATGCGCTACTCAAACGACAGGCCCGCTTCGGCGGGCCTTGTACGTTTTTGGGGGAAACCCTCGGTGCGGCTGGACGTTTGGGGAGTGATCTGTCCCACACCTCGACGAATGGGGTGTTGCCTCCGTCTGCCGTGCGGGCTATTTTGCCGTCTCCCGCGAGCCGCGCAAAGGACTGAAGGAGTCGGCCACGGACGGACCCATCGCAGGACGCGAACCCCCGCTCATCGGACGTAACGATTCCCTCGCAGCCGCACGTGCCGCTGCCCGGGCACAACCCGGCCTGCTCGTCATCGCCGGCGAGCCACGCATCGGCACATCCCGCTTCGCCCACGAACTGGCGAAGGCACTGGCTGAGGATGGCGCCATCCTCGTTCGCCCCCGCGGCGGCAACATCCTCAAGCATCGCGTCAGCCGGGCGCTGGTTGCCGTGGATCTCCGCCCCGACCTGGTGCAGTCGAGCCGCCTGAGCCGGTTCGTCGTCCTCATCGACGGCATCGGCGGCGACATCGACCATGTGCAGCGCCTGGCCGAGGGCCTGGAGGGAACCGACGGTCTCATCATCACGACCGCACGCGAGGTGCCTCTCGACGTTGCCGGCGTCGAGCTCGACCGGTTGAGCGACGATGAGTGCCGAACCCTGTGCGACGCCGTTGCTCCGTCCCTCTCCCCGTACCTGCGCGCCCGGGTACTCGGCGTGGCCGCCGGACGACCCGGTGTTGTGGTGCCCGTGGCCCGGGCAAACCGCCGCCAGGCCAGCCCCGACGCCCCCCTCACGATCGTCCCCGACCTGCGAAAGGATGCGCAGGTACCGCTGCGTCGGCTCACACCGGCACTCCTCGACATCGCCCGCTGGGTGAGTCTGATGGGCGATCCGTTCGAGCCGGCGTTGCTTGCGCGGATGACCGATCGCACCACCGACCGGGCCGAAGCCATCCTCGATGAGCTGGCCGAGCTCGAGGTGGTCGAGCAGGTCCCCGAGCCGGGCACGTTGCGCTACCGCTTCACCGATCCCCTCGTGGCCGAGATCACCCGCCAGATGATGCCGCCTGCCGACGCCCGCACACGAAACGCTGCCCTGCTTGTGGCCCGCCGCGCGGTGGGCGACGGCCCCCAGGAGCTCGTTCCCTTTGCCGTGGGAGCGGTCGATGCCGACCAGGTGATTGCGCTGTCGCTTCGCGCCGCCGCCGATGCGCGCGAGAGCGACGACTCCGCCACCGCCCTCGTCCATGCCGAGCGTGCCTTGGCGTGGTGTGACGTCACCCGTCCCGCCAGCGACCGGCTGTCGGCTGAACTCGAGCGGGGCTTGGCGATGGCGCGGCTGGGCCAGTGGGCGGAGGCGTCGACCGCGCTTCGGGATGTCGCCGCGGCACAACGCCGCGCCGGCAACGACGGCGCCTCCCTTCGCGCCGCAACGGAATGGGCCCGCGTGCGCTGGTTTGCCGCCGAGCATGACGAAGCGTTGGCAATCATCGCGAACGCCGTTCCGCAGGAAGGGGCGCCATCAGCCGACCGTGCCGACGCGCTGCAAAATGCCGCGATGCTCGCGTTGATGTCGGGCAAACACACAACTGCGGAGGAGTGGGCCCGCCGTTCGATGAGCGAGTCCACGGCCTGCGACTACGCCATTGGTGTGATCGCCGCGCTGAACGCCCTGGGACTGTCCAAGGTGTGCGCGACCGGCGACCCAACGCATCTCTCGTATGTGAAAGAGGCATCAAAGACGGCCATTGCTAGCCACACCTGGCGTCAAGCCGCCGTGTCACTGAACAACGAGGCCATGCTCCTGTCAGCGCTTGGCCTCGCTCGCCTCGCGGTCGACCGGGCCGATGACGGCCTCATGATCGTCGACCAGCACCACGTCGCCGAACTCGAGGCCCCGCTCACCCACAATCGGGCCGAGGCCCTCGCAAGCATGGGGCGCCTCCGCGAATGCCGCCTCAGCGCCCGCCGCAGCCGTGATGCATACGCATCACTCGGGACGACGTCCGTCTCGTACCTCGACGCGATCGACGCATGGATCGATTTCGCTCAGGGGAAAGTGCCGGAGGCCCTCGAAGCGATGCGTCGCATCAACGCCGAATCACGCACCGAGGATCTCACCATTCAGGATGTGGGCCCCCAGCTGTCGGCCTACATCCACGTGGCCTGCGCCGCCGGGGAGATCGCCGAAGCCCAAGACATCGCCCGCGACGGACTGGGCCTGTGGGGCCAAACTGAGGACCGCCTCGAAGGCCTTGGCCTCCTTGCCGCTGCCTGCACCGTGCTCCCGCTGGACGAGACATCTCACGAACGGGATGAGCTCGCCGCCATTGCCGGTGCCGGCGCTCCGTTTTCCAGAGCCGCCCTTCCCCTCATCGAGGCGTTCCACGCCACCGGATCCGAGGCCGCCGACGCATTCCGTCGAGCCGCCGACCTCTTCGGCGAGTGCGAAAGCTGGTGGTGGTCAGCGCGCGCCCGGATGCTGGCCGGTGAAGCCGCGGGAGCGAACGGCGCCGACGACCTCCAGGAAGCCCGTCGTTTGTTCCGCGAGTTCGAGGCCCCACAGTGGCGCAGCAAGTGCGAAGCGGCACTGCGTGCCATCGGCCACCTGTTCGTGATGGCAAGCCCCAACGCCACCCACGAGTTGGGCATCACCGCCCGCGAGGTCGAGGTGATCCACCTGATCCAGGAGGGTTTGCTGACCCGCGACATGGCCAACCGCCTGTTCATCTCCGACCGCACCGTCGAACGACACGTCGCGCACCTTCTGGAGAAACTCGGCGTCACGACTCGGTCGGGAATCGTGCGCGCCGCCATCGAACGGGGCCTGATCACCGCCGACGATCAGACGCCGTCGTCGACCCCCGCCTGAGGCGGAACATTGAGGGCCGTGCGGAGCGCGTAAAGACTGACGAGGCCGTACCACCCCGCCGCAATCCAGAGAACGGGGCGAATGCCGATCACCTCCGCCAACGCGCCGCCGCCGAGGGCACCGACGGCGAGCGCACCGGTGGCAATTGTGCGGTACGTCGCGGTCACGCGTCCGAGAAGTTCCCCGGGTATGAGCTTCTGCCGCAAGGTCGTGGACGAGATGATGTTGAAGACGATTCCAAGCCCGACGATCGCAAACCCGCCCATGCCAGCTGGAACCCACGTCGCGTCGTTGGTGAGCGCGAAAGCTGCGATGCCAATGGTCGTTATCGCGATTCCGGTGATGAGGGTCCGCCCGAGGCCGATGCGGCGCGAAAGGCGCGGAGCGAAGTAGCCGGCCAGGAGCACGCCAAGCCCGTTGGCCCCGTATATGAGGCCCGCCTGCCATGAGCGCAGTCCCAGGTCGACCTGCATGTAAATCACTGCCAGCCCAAAGAGGATGCCGCTCGCGACGTTGGCGAGTCCCACGACTCCCATCGCGGCCGCCACGACCGGCTCACGACGAACCGCACGGAGCCCGTCGTGCACCGCTCGGCGAAAGTGCTCATTGGTTTCGCTTCGTTGCTCTCGGACCGGGCCGATCCTCCAGAGGAGCACCGCGGAGGCCACAAAGGTGAGCGCGTCAAGAGCGATCGTCGCCGCCGCTCCCACCGCAGCTATCAATAAACCGGCAACGGCCGGGGCAGCGACGATGGCAACCCCGTCCGTGAGCGACACTCGAGAGTTGGCAACCACCAACGCGTCGGAATCGACGATGTCCGCCACGAAGGGCTGCGCGCACGCTTCAAACAGCACCTTAGCCGCTCCGGCAATGAAGGCGACGGCGAGCAAGTGCGCCAGAAACGACTCGTCGGCGAACCACACGACGACAGGAACACTGCCAACCACGAGGAAGCGAAGCAGGTCGCTGCGGATCATGAGGCGCCGACGGGACCCACGATCGGCGAGAACGCCAAGTGGTAGCCCCAAAAGGAGGTAAGGGAGGAACCCCAGCGCTTCAAAGGCGCCCGTTGCAAGGGGAGATGCGGTCTCGGCGGCCACCAGCCAGGGCAATGCGAGCAGAGTGACCTCGTCACCCAGCACCGAAATTGCCGTGGCAGACCAATAGATCGGGAAGCGCCGATCGGCGAAAGAGGCCTTCAAACGCCTAAGACCCTAAAGCATTAACTCGGAAGAGACGTTTCGTTCTGTGCGTGTGTTGAGTCTGACGTTCGCTCCACCGTTGGCTCGTTTGTGGGAGCGAGCGACGGACCCTTCTCTGGGGGCAGCACAAATGGCTCGTCCTTCGACACGACAAGCTTCTTTCCGGCCTTCTCCCATTCGTCGGCAAAATCGGCCATCTCTCCAAACGGATACGTGGGGCCGTTACGGGCGATGATCGTCTGTAAGGCGAAGACGACCGTAGGGTCGAAAAGATGATCTTCGATTTGGAGAATACGAAGCGCTTCGGTTGCCGGTTGTGCGTCCCGGTACGGTCGGTCAGATGTGATCGCCTCGAAGGTGTCGGCAACACCAAGGATCCGGGCACCCATCGTGATGTCTTTCGCCAATGCCCCTTCCGGGTATCCGGAGCCGTCGAGCCTTTCGTGGTGGGCGTAGACCATTCGGGTTAAATCGCCGAAACCCGGAATATCAGCGAGTGCCTCCGCCGAGAGCCGCGCGTGACGTTCCATGATGCGACGCTCGTGAGGCTCCAGCCTCCCCGGCTTCAGCAAAATCTCATCAGGAACGCCGACTTTTCCAACATCATGAAGGAGGCCCGCCAAGTGAATCCTGCTCTGCTGTTCAGTACTCAGACCCATCTCGCGGGCAATGTCACGCGCGTACATCGCCACTCGAGCCGAGTGAAGGGCGGTTTCTTGGTCACGCATCTCCAATAGGCGGGCAAGGGCAACGAAAATCGCCCGAAAAAGATGGTCGCGCTGCTCAAGCGACTCGACTTGCTTCCGAACGCTGCGTTGGAACATCCAGGCACCCCCAATGACCGCGCCAACGATGATGACGGGCAGAAGTCGGGCTGTTCCGTCGACCTGCAGCGCAAGGTCACAAAGGGCCACGACGAGGGCCGCGAGCGGCGGGTCCGCAACTGCGTGGGGCGCGACGACAAACGCACGAAATCCGACATCGGTTGCCCCTGACCAATCGCGTCCAGATCGTCAGGAGGCCATAGTGGACGAGGTTCGCGACCAACACGGCCAGCAGTCCGCAGACAAACCAGGCAAATGCACCATCGCGAGGTCCCGAAAGTTCCACCGTCTGTGTAAGGCCGTTGAGGCAGGCAACCCCGGAAACATTCGCCACCGCTGACGCCCCGACGTTGAAGGCACGCGACCAGTGCCCGCGACGGGGCGGTGTCGCCAGGCCGGAAATCACACCAAGAGCCAATGCGCCAACTGGGGTCAAAAGCAACACACCCGCAGCCGCAGGAAGATCGTCGACCGACATGACGAAGCCTGATTGAGCGCGCGTCGCGAAACGCCATGCGATCAGAGTAACGACGGAAAGTAGGAATACGCCAACAACGTCTACGAGGGTGACGTCAGCGAGTAAGAGCCCCAGCAGTACCAGCGCAGCGATAGCGAGGCCGTAGGCAAAGAGGCCCGCAGGCCGTGTGATTTTGGTCTTTCCTGACATCGCAATAGTCCTCGCAGTGTTCATCGGCACTGCGAGGACTTCCCATTAGTGCGATCTCGCATTCCGCGAGATTAGAAGATCCACTCACGTTCATCCGCCTCCGCGACCCATAACCGCCTCCTTCCCGCGTTACCTGCTCACCCAGTCCGAAAGTCCCTCTCGTGTCTCATCCGCCTCCGCGACCCATAACCGCCTCCTTCCCGCGTTACCTGCTCACCCAGTCCGAAAGTCCCTCTCGTGTCTCATCCGCCTCCGCGACCCATAACCGCCTCCTTCCCGCGTTACCTGCTCACCCAGTCCGAAAGTCCCTCTCGTGTCTCATCCGCCTCCGCGACCCATAACCGCCTCCTTCCCGCGTTACCTGCTCACCCAGTCCGAAAGTCCCTCTCGTGTCTCATCCGCCTCCGCGACCCATAACCGCCTCCTTCCCGCTCTCGATATCCGGCCACCTGTTGACGAGGAATCTATGGCGGGGTTGGGCTACCGATCGTGCGTGAAATCACTCATTTCGCGGGACGGAATCTGCCCCGAAACGGGTATGGGTGCACATAAAAAGATAAAAACTCCTAATAGAGTTTTTAAGACATTTCGATGCGACGTCGACATACCCGAACGAGTGAGCCTTCTGCGAACCGCTCGCGATGCGGCACGAGCGAGGGCACAAATGCCCCAGGCAGCGCATCGGAGGAAATCAAACAATCCCCTCGAGCGCGATTTCCCTCGAGCCCGGACGCCGTCGAATGCAGACGGCGAGGCACCCAACTCTTCGAGGTGTCGAGCGATTCCGCCAAGGACGTCGTGGTCGACGACATCCCCGAGGAAAACGGCGAAAGGTCGTTGAACGCTGTTGCGATGCGGAGACGCTCGACCGTGACCTCGCCCCCCACTCTGCGTAGATCACCGACGATATCCAAGCTCGGGGAGCCGCTCGAGCAACTCCACCGCAAGACGAGTACCACCGGAAAGTCGTTCACCCAAGATCGCGATGCATCCCACCGTGTTGCGGGTGTAGTCACGCGCCTGATCAAGGGCCTCGTCCCTCCCAACCAGCGGCGGGCAATGCGCGTTGATGGGCTCCGCCACAGCACCTACCGAGGCTCGGCTGAGGTGAGTGCCCGGACGGCCTCATGGCGAGATCGAACACTGAGGCGAGCGTAGCCGCGCGTGAGATGGCGCGTAACCGTGTTCTCGCGATTGACGAGCGCTTTGGCGATCTAGGCATTCGTCTTCCCCGCTCCTCCCAGCTCCAGCACCTCGCACTCACGGGGAGAAGAGCGAATCGTCCCGCTGCCCCGCTGAAGCCGAGGACCACCTTTGGCCTCGCTCCCTGAGCTCGGTCTCCGCCACAGTTCTCCAACCCCCTGCCCCGATGCCGGCGAAGGTCTGCCGTTCCTCCAGAAGCCAACGAAGTCCCAACTGCAGTCCGAAGGCGCCGCCCCGCCGACAGGCGAATCCTCGCAGCCCACCACTGGCTATCGGCAGCGTCCATGGCCTGGGAAGCGTTCCGAACGACTTTTCTCGCCTTGCGGGAGGGACGGTGCTCTCGAAGCGGCCAACTAAACGCATCTGACATCGCAAGTGCTAGCATCAGATGCATGCCACGGACGACTCTCGATATCGATGCGGCTGTGTTGCGTCAACTAAAGGAACGGCGAGAGCACGAGGGCAAGACGCTCGGAGCCATCGCGTCCGAGCTTCTGGCAAGCGCGCTGGCCACGACCGAAGCGCCGCCGGAACCGTTTGTGTGGGAGAGCGCTCCCATGGCGTTGCGCGTGGACTTGGAAGACAAGGACGCCGTGGAGCGGGCGCTCGCGGACGATTGAGCCGCACACTCGACGTCAACATCCTCGTCTACGCATCTGACGAGACAAGCCGCTACAGCGAACAAGCGCGCGCGGTCGTCACCGATTTCGCTGCCGGCCCCAGCCTGGCTACGCTCCTTGGCCCGGTCGTGGTCGGCTACCTGCGACTTGCGACCCATCCGCGTATCTCGGAGCGCCCCCTCACCTATCGGACCGCAGCGGGCAACATCGACCGACTTCTCGCACGGCCTCACATCCGGCTGGCCGGCGACACGCCAAAACTCTGGTCAGCACTCCGATCGGTCGCAGATCCCGTCGAGCCGCGCGGGAATCTCATCGCCGACGCCTACCTCGTCGCGCTCATGCGGGCGCACGGCATCGAGACGATGGTCACCCACGACCGCGACTTCCGCCTTTTCGACGGAATTCGTATCGTGGATCCGTTCCGCTCCGACCCGTAGATCAACTGCGTTAGCCACCGCCGGCCAGGGTTTGTGCCACTTCCGCCGACAACCCGGCATTCGCCACGATCAACGTGCGGTTTGCGGCGAGGGTTCGTCCGTGGCTGCGTTCGTGCAATTGCCCAAGGACGAACGGGGTGACTGCGGGGCCGGAGATGTCTTTCTTTCGGGCCTCGGCGATGATCTGTTCGATGAGGTCGGAGACATCGAGGGACGTGTCCGGTGGGCGGGCAAGCACCAGGCCGCCGCCGCCCAGGGCCCAGTGGGCGCGAGCCACACGCGCAGCCTCGTCGGGGGATTCGACGCGGGCGTGCACTGGCGGGCCGCCGTGGGCGTCGTAGAAGAGCGGCAGGGTGTCGGTGCGCCAGCCCAGAACCGGGATGCCCATCGTTTCGAGCACCTCGCACGTTGCCGGCACGTCGAGGAGCGACTTCACACCGGCGCTCACAACCAGCACCGGGCTTCGGGCCAGCTCGCCGAGGTCGGCGGACACATCCGGGGGGTTGGGGTAGCCGCGGTGCACGCCGCCCAAGCCGCCCGTTGCCATCACGCGGATGCCCACGGCGCGGCAGACCGTGAGTGTTCCGCCAACGGTTGTGGCGCCCAGGGCTCCTTGGACGGCGCATACGGCCACATCGCGCGGGCCGAGCTTGCGGCAGGTTGTGCCCTCGATACCAAAGCGTTCGACCTCAGCCGGGGTCAGGCCCACGCGGATCTTTCCGTCGATCACGCCGATGGTGGCGGGGACAGCGCCGTTGGTGCGCACGGCGGCCTCCGACTCGGCGCCCACCTGCGCACCCTCGGGGTGCGGGAAGCCGTGGGCGATGAGGGTGGTTTCGAGGGCCACCACACCACGGCCGTCGGCTAAGGCGTCGCGGACTTCCTCGGCGACGGCGATGAGGTCGTTCACGGCATTGCTCCCACGGTTTTCAGGCATTGGGCGGCGGCGTTGGTTCCCAGTGCCACCGCTTCGTCGAGTGAGTTACCCACCAGGAAACCGGCGGCAAAGGCATCGCCCGCACCGGTGGTATCGACAACGGCCACGTTCGGGGCCGGTTCGTGGCGTTCACCGCCGTGCCAGCGCACCACGCATCCTTGGGCGCCGTCCTTGATGACGGCCACCTGCACGGCGGGCACGCCGCCCATGGCGTCGAACTCGGCGGCGGTGCCGAAGATGACCTCCGGCCCGATCGTGCCGACCCGGCGGCGAAACTCCAGGGCCCCCACCTCGGCGATCAACGGCCATGCCGACAGGTCGAGGCTCACCCGCGCGCCCTCGGCCCGGGCCCACTGCGACGCGGCGGCGGCCGCGTGCAACATCGGTTCGCGAATGAGGCTGTAGCCGGTCACGTGGAGTCGGTCGACCCCCTCGAACCACTCCTGTTGCAGCTCGGCCGGGTCGAGCTGGGGGCTGACACCACGGTCGCTCAACATCGACCTCTCTCCCGCCGCGTCGAGCATCGCCACCACCGTGCCGGTGGCTCCGGCGGCGACAGGACCGAACACTGTGACGCCGCGGCTTTCGAGGGCTGCCGCCGCCAATTGCCCGGCCAGGTCGTCGCCTCGTTTCCCCACAAATCGTGAGGTGGCTCCGAGGTGCGCCGCCCATGCCGCCACGTTCGCGGCCTGGCCGCCCACCGTCATGCGGGTCGTTGCGGTGATGTCCGCTCCCGGCGCCGGGGTGCCCTGTGGGCGAACGACCACGTCGAGGAGGAGGTCTCCGATGGTGCACACGATCACGGGCGGCATCCTTGCATCCTCAGGGGTCGCGGTGGCCGGACCCTGTGGGTAGCCTGTCCCGTATGCGCATCGGTGTACTCACCGGCGGAGGCGACTGCCCCGGACTGAACGCGGTGATCCGCGCCATCGTGCGTGTTGGCGTCGCCACTCACGGACACGAGCACGTGGGCATCCGTCGCGGCTGGCGCGGCCTGCTCGACCGCGAGACCATGCCGCTTGGCCTCGACGCGGTGAGCGGCATCCTGCACCGAGGCGGCACGATCCTCGGCACGTCGCGCACCAACCCCTTCAAGGACCCCACGGGCGGGCAGGCGTGCCTCGACAGCGCCAAAGCCCTCGGTATCGACGCGCTCATCGCTATCGGAGGTGAGGACACCCTTGGGGTTGCCGCAAAGCTCACCGCCCTGGGTTTGCCGTGCGTTGGGGTGCCGAAGACCATCGACAACGACCTTGATGGTACCGACTACACCTTTGGTTTCTCTACAGCGGTCGATATCGCCACCGAAGCAATCGATCGTCTCCACACCACCGCCGAGTCACACGACCGGGTGATGGTGGTGGAGGTCATGGGCCGCCACGTGGGCTGGATCGCCACCTACGCCGGCCTGGCCGGGGGCGCCGACTTCATCCTCATCCCCGAGGAGCCACGCACCCTCGACGACGTGTGTGCGGCCGTCCGAGCCCGCCACGACCGGGGGAAAGATTTCTCCATCGTCGTCGTCAGTGAAGGCTTCGCATTCGAAACCGCCAAGGATGCCGCGGTGGACGATTTCGGCCACCGGCAGCTCGCGAAGATCGGCATCGGTGAGCAGATCGCTGAGGGCATCGAAGAGATCACCGGCTTCGAGACACGTCTGGCCGTGTTGGGCCACATCCAGCGTGGCGGCAGCCCGAATGCCGCCGACCGCATCCTGGCCACCCGCTTCGGCTGCCACGCGGCCAACCTCGTGGCCGCCGGAACGTTTGGTCGCATGGTGGCCCTCCACGGAGATGAGGTCGTCGATATCGCCATCGCCGACGGTGTTGCCCAGCTGAAGGCGGTGCCACCCGAACGCTTCGCCGTGGCCGAAGCGTTCTTCGGGTAGACCTCATGACGACGGAGACGACCGAGGTGACCGAGACCTACGGGAAGAGTCATTTCTGGCAGCTGCTGGATCGTGTCGAACAGGATGGCGAGACACTCGCAATCGTCCGTGACGGGCGCAGAGTGGCCCGGATGGGGCCCGCCAACGACGGGTCGGCCGACGTGCCGACGACGGACCTGAGCGATTCGCCGGATACGGGTTGACGCCACGACCGCGTAGCGGTCGACGGGTGCCGGCGACAGGTCCCGCTTGACTTAGGGGCGGGGGGCAGTGCTACCCTCGCCGGCCGAATGCCTCGTTCACTCATCATCTGCGAAAAACCCAGTGTCGCGCGTGACGTTGCCGCCGCACTGCCCGGATCCTTCAAGAAGGCCGGCGACTTCTACGAGAGCCCAAAGCTCATCGTCGCGTTCGCCGTGGGTCACCTAGTGGAGCAGGTCGACCCCGACCAATACGACATCAAGTGGAAGAAGTGGAACTACGACGATCTGCCCATCGTCCCCGATGAGTTCAAGTACCAAGCACGCGACGCCCGCGCCGGCAAGCAGCTGAAGGCCCTGCACAAGCTGATGGGCTCCGACGATGTCGACACCATCGTCAACGCCTGCGACGCCGGACGCGAAGGTGAGCTCATCTTCAAGCTCATCCTCGAGACCGCGCCGAAGAAGGCCCACGGCAAGCCTGTGAAGCGCGCGTGGTTTTCGTCGATGACGAAGAAGGCCATCGTCGATGCCTTTGACGAGCTGCGCGACGACGCCGAGATGGTGCCGCTCGAGCAAGCCGCCCGCGCCCGTAGCGAAGCCGACTGGCTCGTGGGGATGAACGCGACCCGCGCCGCCACCACCAAGGCCGGCTCGGCCCGTAAGGTGCTGTCACTCGGCCGGGTACAGACCCCCACCCTGGCGCTCATCGTGGCCCGCGACCTGGCCATCCAGGCGTTTGTGGCCGAGGACTACTGGGAGGTGGAGGCCCGCTTCGAGGCCGCCGGCGGCGCGAACTACACCGGTATGTGGCACGAGGGAACGACCACGCGTCTCACCGCGGCCGAGCCCGCCGAGGCCATCGTTGCGGCGGTCGCCGGCAAGCCCGCTGTCATCGAGTCGGTGGAGACAAAGCCGCAGACCGAGCAGGCGCCGCTTCTGTACGACCTCACCACGCTGCAGCGCGAGGCCAACCGCCGTTTCGGCTTTTCGGCCCAGCGCACGCTCTCAACGGCGCAGGCACTGTACGACCAGCACAAGCTGCTGACCTATCCACGAACCAACTCGCGCTACCTGTCGGGTGACATGGTGGCGCAGTTGAAGCCCATCGCCTCACAGGTGGGCGCCGCCGACCCGGTGTATGCCGACGCCGCACGCTACGTCGTGGGCCTCGACAAGTTGCCACTGGGCAAGGTCATCAACGACGCCCGCGTGACCGACCACCACGCCATCATCCCCACCGAGGCCGACCACGACCTGGCCGGACTCAACCGCGACGAGCGACGCCTGTACGACCTGGTGGCCCGCCGTTTCCTGGCCGTGTTTCACCCGGCCGCGAAGTTCGAGAACACTGTCATCGAGACCCGCTGCGAGGCGCACCTGTTCCGCAGCCGCGGCAAGGTGATGATCGAGGCCGGCTGGCGTGCCGTATACGGCGAAGAGGCCGACGAGACGCGCGGCCCCGCAAAAGAGGACGAGTCCGAGCGCGAGCAAAAGTTGCCGAAGGTCGCTCAGGGAGAGGGCGTCACCTGTTCCAAGGCCGAGGCCCTCGCCAAGCGCACCAAGCCACCGGCGCGGTTCTCAGAAGGAACCCTGCTGCGCGCGATGGAGACCGCCGGCAAACTGGTGGACGATGACGAGGCTGCGGAGGCCATGAAGGACGCGGGGCTCGGCACACCGGCCACGCGCGCCGCCACCATCGAGCGCCTCATCGACGCGCTCTATGTGGAGCGCGAGGGACGCAGCCTCCGCGCAACGGAGAAGGCCGTGGGGCTCATCCAGATGCTGGGCGACCACGTGCTGACGAAGCCGGAGCTCACCGGCCAGTGGGAGCAACGCCTCAACCGCATCCAGCGCGGCGAGGAGGCCTTCGAGGTCTTCCGCAGCGACGTGGAGGGCTTCACCCGCGACGTGGTGACGTGGTTTGCCGACAAGGACAAAGAGAGCCTGCGCATCGAGCGGCGCGAGCTGGCGAAATGCCCCACACCGGACTGCCCCGGCATGATCGTGGAGTACCCGAAGAGCTACGGCTGCAACAGCTACAAGAGCAAAGACGACACCGGCTGCGGCTTCACGCTCTGGAAGCAACAGAGCGGCAAGACCCTGGGCATCGAAGAGGCGATGGAACACATCGCCGCGGGACGGTCGAGCAAGGACCTGGTGGTGGAGCGCGAGACACTCGGCACGTGCCCCACACCCGACTGCGGTGGGGAAATCGTGGAGCGCACCCGCAGCTACGGTTGCACCAGCTGGAAAAGCCGCAGCGAAACCGGCTGCGGCTACGTCATCTGGAAGAAGGTGCGTGGCCAGAAAGAAGAGGTCGATGTCGACGCTGCGCGGGCGATGGTGGCTGCCGGAGAGACCAACGCTGCCCCGGCGCCATCGAAGGAAGCTGTGGGTGACTGCCCCACGCCGGAGTGCGGCGGCAAGATCATCGAGAACAGCCGCGCGTATGGCTGCACAAGTTGGAAGAGCCGCAAGAACCCGGGCTGTGGTTTCGTGATCTGGAAGCGCGAGAAGGGCCACGACGTCACACGCGAGGAGGCCGCCCAGCGGTTGGCCGACGCTCACACCGCCGGGCCGGCCCCGGCCCCCCGACGCCGAGGCTGCCGCCACCCCGTCGTGACCACCGACGAGGTGGTGGCCCACCTCCTCAGCCGCAGCGACTGGCATTACTCACGCGCATCCGGTCCGGGGGGCCAACACCGCGATCATTCCGAGACCCGGGCGGAGCTCATCATCGCCGCCGACGCCCTGGATGGGCTCCCCGAGAACGTCGTCGCGCGCCTCACCGCGGACCTTCACCTCAAGCGCCGCCCTCTACGCCTGGCCTCACAGGCTGATCGGTCCCGTGAGCGCAACCGCGCAACGGTCGAGACGAACCTGCGGGCACGCGTGGCACACGCCATGCGCCCCCAGAAGACACGACGCGCCACGAAACCGTCCGCCGGAGCCGTGGCACGCCGTCTCGACCAGAAGGCCCGGCGCTCCCAATCCAAGACTCTGCGCCGGCGGGTCGACGTCGATTGATCCCGTCGCCGGGGTAGCGTGTGTCCATGGATGTGAAGGCCGGCCTCTTTCTCCCACCGTTCGGCGACCTCGCGCACCCGCGCGTGCTGGCCGAGCTGGCGGCCGAGGCGGAACAGGCGGGTTGGGACGGGTTTTTTCTGTGGGACCACATCAACTATCGGGCGCCCGTGACCGAGGTTGGCGACCCCTGGGTGGCGCTCGCGGCAATCGCGACGGTCACCACGCGGATCCGTCTGGGCGCACTGGTGACGCCCCTGGCCCGGCGGCGCCCGCAGGTGGTGGCGCGCCAGGCCACCTCGCTCGATCAACTCTCCGACGGACGGCTCGTGTTTGGTGCGGGGCTGGGGCGGGATACATCCGGCCGTGAGCTCTCGGCATTTGGCGAGGAGCTCGATGATCGCCAACGGGCCCAGATGCTGGACGAGGCGCTCGAGGTCATCGCCGCTCTGTGGAGCGGAGAATCGGTCACCCATGATGGCCCGAACTACCTGGTTGACGACATGGCGTTTCTCCCAACCCCGGTGCAGCGTCCCCGCATTCCTGTGTGGATCGGGGGTCGCGGAGTGAAGCGCAATCCCATTCGTCGCGCCTGCCGGTGGGACGGCTACTTTCCGGTCGACGTTGATTTACCCGAGGTCTTCGCCGCCTGCGTGGAGGCCGTACGTACTGAACGTGGCGACCTCACCGGCTTTGACCTGATCGCAGAAACCGCGCCGGAGGCCGACCCCGCCCCGTGGATCGCGGCGGGCGCCACCTGGTGGCTCGCCAGCTTCGGCATTGAACGGGCGTCGGTCACGACGGTCCGAGCAGTCGCTGGTGCCGGCCCGCCGAGCCGCTAACCGATCAGCCGGCCCACGGCGAAGATCGCGACACCGGCCAAGCCGCCCACGACGGTGCCGTTGATGCGGATGAACTGCAGATCGCGCCCCACGGCCAGCTCCACGCGTTTGGAGGCGTCTTCGGGGTTCCAGCGGGCGACAGTTGAGGCGATGAGATCACCGGCTTGGTGGCGGTGCTCGTCCAAGAGGTACGTGACGGCCGATTCGACCCACTTGTCGAGCTTGGCTTGCATCTCCGGATCGGCGGCGATGGCCTCGCCGATGTGGGCCACCTCGGCCGCGATGCGCTGGCGAAGCTGTGACGACGGGTCGCCGGCTTGGCGGTGAAGCACGCCCTTGAGGTCTTGCCACAGCGACATCGTCCACGCGCGAACCGCGGGGTGCGCGAGGAGGTGGTCCTTGATCTCCTCGCCGCGGGCCGCAAGTTCCGGGTCGTTCTGGAGGCGCTCGGCCAGGTCGACCACCCGTTGATCGAGGTATCGCCGGAACTCATGATGAGGTGTTGCGGTGACCTCCGCGAGGAAGCCCCGAAGCCCGTCGAAGAGCTTGGTGAAGATGCGGTCGTCGATCGTCTCCGGCACCCACCACGGCGATTCCTTGCCGAAGCGCCCGCGCAGGTCCTCGCGATGCTGATCGAGGAACGTCATCCCGCCGCGAAGTGCGGCATCGACCAGTTCGTCGTGACGGCCATCGGCCGTTGCCACCGACAGGGCCCGTCCCGCCAGCGGAGCCAGTGGCACCCTGCGCACCCATGACGTGATCGACTGCTCCAGCGCGCCCTGCACCGACTCATCGCGCAGCACCCCCGCCGCCCCTGCGAGCGCGGCCGAGGTGTGGCGCGCCACCGTCGCCGCGTTCTGTTCGTTCGTCACCCACGTCGCGGCCCGGCGCGCAATCCCCGCCGAACGGAGCTTGTCGATCACCACGCCGCCCGTGAGGAAGTTCTCTTCCACGAACTCACCGATGGCGCGACCCAACTGGTCCTTACGCGTGGGGATCAGGGCGGTGTGCGGGATGGGGATGCCGAGGGGATGGCGAAACAGGGCGGTGACGGCAAACCAGTCGGCAAGCCCGCCGACCATCGCCCCCTCGGCCGCCGCCTCGATGTACACCAGCCACGCGAAGTCGTCGTGAAACACGCGGGCGGCAATGTAGACGATGGCCGCCACCACGAGGAGCCCCGTGGCGCGACGCTTCATGGCCCGCAGGCCGGCACGGCGGGGCACTTCGTCGGGAACCACCATGCTCAGGTCATCGGCCACGGGGACAATCCTGCCAGCGCGACCGACGGATAGTCTCTTGCTCGACACATTCCTGACAGAGGATCGCCTGCTCATGAACGCCGATGACGCCATTCGCCAGCGCCGCAGCGTGCGCCGCTACACGGACACACCGGTGTCCGATGACGACCTCAACGCCATCTTGCGCCTGGCGCTTCTGGCTCCCACGGGCGGCATGGCCCAGGCCTGGAGCCTCATCGTGGTGCGTGATGCGGCGAAACGAAAGGCCGTTGCCAACCTCGTGATCCGCGGTGGGGCCGAGTACTTCCGCACGGTCCGCCCGGCCGCGCCGGACACCAGCCCTGAGGATCACGCCGCGTGGGCGCGTGGATACGCTGAGCAGGCCCTCGGCACCTACTACGACGTCCCGGTGTGGGTGTTGGGCCTCGTGGTGCCACGCAACGTCTTTCCCGCGGACCAGCGCGATGCTGAGCGCACCGCCGACGTCACCTCCATCGCGTTCGCCATGGAGAACCTCTTCGTCGCGGCCCGCGCCCGTGGCCTCGGCACCGTCCCCACCGTGTTTCACTGGTACGTGGAGGACGAGTTCCGCGCCCTGCTCAACATCCCCGCGGAAATCGAGATCCCCATAATCACCCCGCTGGGTTACCCGGTGGAGTTTCCCACCAGCCTTCCCCCGGCCCTGAAGGCCATCAAGCGCCCCTGGAAGACCCTGGTACACGACGACGGCTGGGGCAACCCCCGAGCAGCCGGCACGTAGCGACGGTGACCGGTTTGGTGCAGACACCCCTCCGCTCATCAACGAAACATGTGGGGAATGTTTGGGAATTGTGACGGGCCGTGCTACCATTTTCGGCGTCGGGCATGGACCGCCCGGCGAGGATGAGTGATGAAACCCACGGAGGGGAACTGATGTACGACGAGCCCACTTCGCTCGACAAGGTAGCTGCACGCCTGGGCCTGAGCCGCTTCGACATTGCCCAGATACTTGATGCGACACCCGGAATCGTCGATGCATGGTTGTCGGGCGCCATGGCGCCGGGACCGATCTCGCGTCGCAAGCTCAACGAACTGCTCGAGGTGCTCGAGGTGTTGTTCGACAAGCTGTCCCCGACTGCCGCGCGCACCTGGCTGACACTGCCGAACGCCGCGCTCGACTACTACGAGCCCGTTGACCTTCTCCGTCGCGGCGACCTCTCCTCGGTTATGAAGACCTTGGAGGCCATTCCCCGTGCGTCACGGCTCGACGGCTCGTTCAGTGAGTTAGTTGGATATCGCATCTCGGCCTAGCGCCGCATGGTTCACAAGTTCGGGCCGGCGGACCTAACGGGGAGCAGCCGCCGGTCCGGAGAACCTTCTCCGGGCTACGTCACCGGGGTCGCCACGGGCGGCGAGGGCGTTTCGTCCTGGTCGTCACGGTGGGAGAACACCATGCTCACGGGCTCCTCTGGCTCCGCACCGATGACCTCGATAAACCGCTCGGGGTAGCCGAACATTCCGTGCTCGGAGATGTCGAGACCGGCCAACTCGGCCTCCTGCGGAGCACGCAAACCTATGGTCGTGCGGATCGCCCAGAACGCGGCACCCGAGGCAGTAAACGCGAAGGTCCCGATACAGAGAAGGCCCACCACCTGCCAGCCAATCTGGTTGCCGCCATACACGAGCCCTTTGGTCCCCACACCTAGGGCATTCGCCGCATCAGGAGTGGTGAAAAGGCCCGCGCCAAGAACGCCGATGATCCCGCCCAAGCCGTGACCGGCGATCGCGCCGATGGGGTCGTCGACATGGACCCTGTCGATGGCGATAACCGCGAACACCATCAATGAACCGGCAACGAGGCCGATGATGGCCCCGGCCCACGGCTCCACGTACGCGCACGGCCCGGCGATGGCCCCGAGCCCGGCGATGGCACCGTTGCCCATCATTCCCATGTCCATCGTGCCGAGCTTCAGTCGTGCCGCCAGCGTGGCGCCGATCACACCGAAGGTCCCGGCCATGCTCGTGACGACGATGACTGCACCAACCGGCTTATCGATCACACCGAGAAACGAACCGGCGTTGAACCCCATCCACCCCACCCACAGGATGAAGATGCCGAGCAAAGCAAGCGGCATCGAATGCCCCGGGATCGGCTGCGGCACACCCTTGCGGTACTTACCGATGCGCGGCCCCAGGAAGATCGCGGCCGCCAAGGCGCCAGCCGCGCCGGTGATGTGGACCACACCGCTCCCGGCAAAGTCCTGGAAGTGCGTGGCGAGCCACCCTCCCCCCCACACCCAATGCGCGACGATCGGATAGATCAGCCCCACGAAAACGATCGCAAACGGAAGGTAGGCCCCGAACTTGATGCGATCCAGCGTCGTACCCCACACGATCGCCAGGGCCACAGCCGCGAACGTGGCCTGGAAGAAGAACTTGGTGGATTGATCGACGGAGGAGTAGTCAAGCGATGGCGTTCCGCCACCCTCGATGAACCAGCCACTTGCGCCGATGAAGCCGTTGCCGTCACCAAAGGCAAACGCAAACCCAATGGCCCAGAAGATCGCAAAGGAATACGCCAGGTTGATCAGCACCTTGGCGGCCACCGCGCCCGCGTTTTTCATGCGAGTGAGGCCGACCTCGAGCATGGCGAACCCCGCCTGCATGAGCAGGACCAAACACCCCGCAAAGAGCACCCACACTGTGTCTATCGCAACGTTCACGCAACTGCCTCCGGGAAAGTGACCGCTTCGTTGTATTTCGCCAATCCTCGCCGGTGGCGGGATGGGTGGCTTTGTACACACGGACAAAACAGGCCGCTCCGCACTCGCCCGAGGGCGAAAAGCTCAAGAACAGCGGCCAGGACGCCGATTCATGAATGATGGCCACCACACACGTTCCACCCGACACCATCGTTCGTAGCGCCGCCGACCTGGCACAGGCGCTTCACGCGAACCTGGCCATCACGATTCGCGGCAAAGAGTCGGCCATTCGCTGTGTCGTTGCCGCCGTTCTTTCTGGTGGCCATGTCCTGGTTGAGGACATCCCGGGCGTGGGAAAGACGCTCCTGGCGAAGAGCCTGGCGCGATCGCTCGGCGGTCAGTTCCGTCGCATTCAGGGGACCCCCGACCTGTTGCCGGCCGACCTCACGGGCGTCTCCGTTTTGGATCAGCGCGACAGCACCTGGAAGTTCCGCCACGGGCCACTCTTCGCAAACGTCGTGCTGGTGGACGAGATCAACCGCGCCACCCCACGCACGCAAAGCGCCCTGCTGGAAGCGATGGAGGAACGCCAGGTCAGCGCCGACGGCGCGACGTTGCGCCTTCCCGACCCGTTCGTGGTGATCGCGACGCAGAACCCTCACGAACACGCCGGCACTTTTCCTTTGGTCGAGGGCCAGCGCGATCGGTTTGCCGTGGTGTTGGAGCTGGGGTTGCCCGGCCGCGAGGCGGAGCGCTCGCTCCTTCGCGGTGAGGGTGGCGTGGGCGCACTCAGCACCCTTGCGCCGATCACCGACGCCGACGCCCTTCGCGCCGCGGTCGCCGAGGTCCGCACCGTTCACGTGGCTGAGGCGGTGCAGGAATACCTCCTCGACATCGTGGAGGCCACCCGCACGCACGAGGGCGTCTCGTTGGGCGCAAGCCCCCGCGCCAGCATCAGCTTGCTCCGCACCGCTCAAGCCTTGGCCATCACCCATCGTCGGATGTTTGTGACACCCGACGACATCAAATCGATTGCCCCCGCTGCCCTTGCCCACCGCATAATCCTCACGAGCGGCTCCGATCTCACCCGCGGGCGGACCATTGTGGAGGCGATCGTGCGAAGGATCCCGCCCCCGCGCGGATGACCGGACGCGGCGCCACACGCGGCGCGTACGTGATCGCCGCAATCACCGGAGCCCTGTTCTTTGCGGCTCGCACCACTGGCGCCGGTTGGCTCATTGTGATCCTGTGCGTCCTTCTCGGGACACTGACCATCGCGGTCGCCTGGCCACGCATCGCCCTGATGCGCGTGCGTCTTCGGGCCACCGGCCCCACCGACGCAGTGGCCGGCGAGGCGGTCGAGCTTCAGCTGAATGTGGCCAACCCGGGGCTCGGCGTCCGACTCCGCCCCGTGGACGTCGCCGGTGGTTGGTCGGCCGCAGTGGGGTCGCATCCCACGCCTCTCACGATTACCCCCGATCGGCGCGGCGTGCTCGCGCAACTCGCGGTTGAGGTCAGCTCCGCCGCGCCCTTCGGGCTGGTGTGGTGGCGACGGACGATTACGGCGAATCTGGACCGCCCAATCGATGTGGCCCCCCGACGGGTGGAGGTGCCCCGCCAGGTGACCGCACGAGGAGCGCACGGCGGATCAGCGACGGCCAGCCACGCCCTCACGGCAGGAGAGACAATTCGTTCGGTGCGTGAGTACCGGTCTGGCGATCCAATGCGCCTCGTTCACTGGCCGGCCACCGCTCACCGCGGCAGCGTCGTCGTGAAAGAACTCGAGCTGCCCGAGCGGCCGCACTGGACCGTGGTCGTTGACGTCAGTGGCCCGACCGAACGCGCCGAACGCGCCGCCGAACGGGCGATGGGTGTTGTGTGCGACGCATTGGACGCCGGGGTCGACGTGACACTGTGCACTGTCGAAGCGGACGGTCCGGTCAGCTCCACGGTCACCTCTCCGATTGTGGTGGGGCGACGCCTCGCACGAGCGGTGAGCGGGTCGCCGACGATCCCCAGCGCAGCGCCCGGACGCAACGTCATTCTCATCTCCGACCGCGGTGACAGATGAGCACGGCCGCCACACCACTCGCCAAACCCCCCGTCGCACGATGGACGCGACTGGTCGGCGACTTCACCAAGCCGGCGGAGAACAGCATCGGCCTCCGGGTGGCGACGCTGCTTGCCGTCGTCATCGCAACGGTTGCGGTACTCGTCAACGGCGTCGGGGGCACCGGTTTGTGGATCGTGGCGCTCGGGGTGATCCCCATCGGTGCGGCCGTGTCGTTTCTGCGCCGGGAAGAACGCAGCCCACTCGTGCCCGTCCTTCTCACGCTCACAACGCTCGCGATCACCATTCGGTTCATCATGGTCAACGGCAGCCCCGCCTCCCCGGCAGAGCTGCGCCTCCCCTTGGCTGAGCTGTTGATCACATTGGAGGGCGTGCGGGCGTTCTCACTACGCTCGCGACGTGACCTGCGTTTCGCGCTCGCATCAAGCGTCGCGCTGATCTCGTTGGGTGGGGCGCTCTCACTATCGATCACCTTTGGCAGCTTCCTCGCCCTGTGGGGCTCCTGCGCTGCGGCAGCAATGGCCCTTGCGCATCGCAGCGAACTGATTGAGCTGGCCGGCGGCGTGCGCCCCAGCTCACGTCGACGCCTGGCCAGCGGGCCGGTGCGGGTGGTCACCACCGCCGCCATCGCCGTCGGCGTTGTCGCCACAACCGCATTTCTCGTCGTGCCCGCAGCGAAGTCGAACCGGCTGTTGGCGTTCACCTCGCGCATCCCCGATCAGGTGAGGGTCCCAAATCCCGGTGGGTTGTCGAACCCGTCGCTGGGTAACGACAACCCCAGCCGCGGGGGTGACGGCAGTTCCGGCTCGCCGCCGTCGTCGTTTGGGTACTTCGGATTCTCGAAGGAGCTCGACACGTCGGTCCGCGGGCGTCCCGATGACACGCTGGTGCTCCGCGTTCGCTCGTCGGCACCCGACTTTTGGCGGGGTCAGACGTTTGATGTCTGGGATGGCCGCCGCTGGACGATCTCGGACGAGCGGACCGCGGTGCTCAGTGGGCGAAGCCCCATTGAGGTGTTGAACCCCGTCGGCGAAAGGACGCCGGATGGTGAGGAGTTGGTTCAGACCTTCTACCTTGAAACCGCGGGCCCCAATGTCATCTTCGCCGCGAACCGGGCCACGCACGTGTACATCCCCCAATCGTCGTTGTTCGAGCTGACCGACGGGACCGTGCGCACCGGTGTGGAGCTGGAGAAGGGTGCCGTGTACACCGTGGTGAGCCGGCGGGCACCTTCCACTGCCGCCGGACTTCGCCTGGTTGGCGACGCTCGACAGAAGGCCCCGCTGGAGATCCTCCGACGCTACGCCGCCGCTCCCGTCATCAGCGATCGCGTGAAAACCCTGGCCGACGACATCGCTCGGGGCACAACGAACACGTACGACACGGTTCGTGCAATCGAAGCGTGGATGGGCGCCAACACACAGTATTCGCTGGACATCCCTCCGCTCGCCCCGGGCACCGACTCGGTCGATCAGTTCCTGTTCGAGGACCGCATCGGTTTTTGTGAGCAGATCGCCTCGAGCCTGGTCGTGATGCTCCGTTCGCAAGGGATTCCGGCGCGCTTGGCGGTGGGGTACACACCGGGCGAGCGCAACCCATTCACCGGTCTGTACGAGGTGCGCGCGAAAGATGCGCATGCCTGGGCCGAAGTGTTCTTTCCCGGCTACGGCTGGCAGTCATTCGACCCGACCGCGCAAGTGCCGTTTGCCGGCGAGCCTCAACCGGATGCGGCCCGCGTGGGCCTGAAGGAGTACCTGGCAAAACACCTGCCCGACCTGTCACCCCCGGTCATCGCCGGGCTCGTCGTCGTCTTCGGCGGCCTCCTCACATTCCTCATGTGGACGCCCCTCCAGCGCCTCCGCAAACGTCTCCGAGCGCGACGCAAACGCCCATGGGCGGCCGTGCAACTCGACCGGCTCGACGCGATCGGGACGAAGCTGGGCCGCAGCCGTGATGCGCACGAGACGACGCAGGAGTACACCTCGGCCCTTGGGCGCACCGTCCTGCGCGACCCCCGCCTGCCGAGCGTCGCCGACGCCCTCGCGGTGGACGCCTTCGCCGAGGACGGCCTCGACGCCGATGCACGTTCCGACGTGGAGCGCGTCATCGACGATCTGGCCGCACGCAGCTAACCGAGGAGGTCACCACCCGGCCACATCCCGGGGGCCATCCGGGCACCGGAGTGTGCCTGTGAACACGCTTTGTGTGTCGCCGACGCGACAGACAATTGTGGCGTGCCGGCAGATCCTGAGTACGAACAACCACTCGCGGCGAGAGGTACACCAGGACCTCCGCCGCCAAGGAGGAGACATGTACTTAGGAACTCACAAACGACGCAGGCGACGTGCCCGCACCGGCCTCGCGACCGTGGTCGCCGCGAGCGCCACCTGGGTCGGGGCGCAATGCGCGGTCGCTTTCGACACCGGCCCGCACTTCGATATGACCCGCGATGCCCTCACGACCGAGGGCTTCGGTGACAAGGCGATCCAAATCTCACAGGTCAACAACTGGTTCGTTGACTTCTACGAGAACTCGGGGAAGATCCCCCAGTCGGGCCACACCGGAATCGGTCGGCGCCTGCTCGGCGGCGGAGTGTTCTCCCGCGAGAATTGGGACGACAAGGTCGTCTCGGCGGCCGACCGGTCTCACTTTGACGAAACGGACGGCGGGTACTCGGGCACCGCCGCGGTGACCAAGGAATGGGACCGGCTGAGCAGCGCCACCCGGGCGCTGGCCACCGAGGCCCGTGACCGAAACGACCCGGACCAGCTCCTGAGCGTGATCGGTATCAGCCTCCACGAGGTGCAGGACTTCTACACGCACTCGAACTGGGTGGAACCCACGGGCGACCCAGGACGCTCCGGTCCGGGTTGGGGATCGAAGGGTTGGGGCACGACGCCCACGTGGTTCGACCTCCCGCCGGCCATTCGTTCGGCCGAGCGGATCTACACCGCCGGCAGCACCGGAATCATTCGTGATCATGGTGGCTGGAACGCGGACGCAAACGCCAACCTCAATTCGTCGATGGCGAAAGACTGGGCTGGTCGCCCCCTCTACACCGAGGCGTACACCGGGGCGTACTTCGCCTCGCGGCAGTGGGTGCAAGCCATTCGCACCGCCGTCAACGATGACGCCTTCTGGTCGCGCACGATGGCGCACTCGAACGTCAACGGTCAGCTCGCGAGCGACCAGCGCGGCGCGCTGAACATTTCGGTGGCGTCCGGTCACTGGCATGGTCAGGGTGAGCCCTGCAGCCCGAACTGGGAGCTCACCTGTGGCGCCCGCAACGGTGTTGGCGGCAACCTGATCGATCTTCGCGGTTCGATCATCAACTTCTTCGACAACGGCAAGTCGCGGTACCGGACGAAGTGGGAGAGTCTCATCACACGGATGAACGACTCGAACGCGACCGGTCCCGGACTGGTGTTCACCTCGAGCCGGCCCATGCAGGCCTCCACACGCTTTGTGCGGACCGACATCACACGTTTTGCCGAGATCGACAACCTCGACATCCCCGGGGGCGCTGACATGTTCCTGCGGATGCGCCTGGGAGGACAGTCGTACATGTCCGGCGTGATCAACGATCGCGACACGTTCAACTTCCGGGGCGCGAACAAGCCGTTCGTCTTCCTCAAGGCGGTGTCGATGGGCACGACGTTCGACACACCCGTCGAGACGATCCGTGTGCGGATCCGCACCGGCAACGTGCGCCTGGCCGGAACGAACGACAATGTCTACCTGCGGATCAACGACACTCAGCGCTTCCAGCTCGACAAACGCCTCTACGATGACTTCGAGCGGGGGGACGACGACACGTACAGCCTGCCGATCGACGCCGCGATCAAGCAGGGACTCCGCGTCGGCGACATCAAATACCTGCAAATCGAGAAGTCGCGTGACGGGGTCGCCGGCGGGTGGCGACTGGGTGGAGCCACCGTCTGGGTGAATGAGCGACAGGTTGCAACCAACACCGCCATCAATCGCTGGCTGGAGAACGGGACGCGGACGTGGCGGTTTCCGGTGTTTACCCCGGAGTCACCACGGAGCACCGCTGTCCCCGCCTTCGCCCAACTGTGGGAGATGGACGCACCAATCCGTGGCGATCATGACCACACCGACACCCACCGCTGGGACCGGCGCAAAGACACGACGGTCACGTACGCACCGGGGTCTCCCGCCCTGAATCTCACGGCGAGGGGCGGCAGCCGATTCGGTGGCCGGCTGGGCGACGGTGAGCGCGCATCGTTCAACTGGACGCTGTCGACCGTCACGCCACAGCCGTCGACGATCACGCCACCGCCACCTCCCCCGCCGACACCGACGGACCCGGCCGATTTGCGTATCACCGCCTTCTCCATTGGGACGTTCACCATCGTGAACGACGGGAAGACCGCTGCGGGGCCGTTCTTCGTGTCGGTGGCCGGTTTGGGCACGTTCCCGATTGATGGGCTCGCGCCCGGAGTATCGGTCACGCGCACCTATCCGCAGGGATGCTCGGAGGGCACACACACCGCCACCGTCGACTCTGCCAGCCAAGTGGCGGAGTCGAACGAGGGCAACAACACCGCAACGTTCATGCAGATCTGCTGAACGTAACCAGCGGGGCCTGGGCAGCAGCGTTGCCCAGGCCCCGATGGTCCTCGCCAGCGTCTCCTCATCGCCGGAGACACCTCGCCCCAGCCACCGTCGTGCTGCGTGTCACGATCGGCACCACCCCTCGTTGAGATGGCTGCCGACACAGACGGCGACGGAGTGATTCGGGAGCTCCGATCGCGCGGGAACCGGTGATTCGTCTAGCGTCCCGCGGGTGACGGCGCGCCGGACAGCGACGAGGTTCGGGGTGCTGACTGCGGTCGGGTTGATCGTGGCGGTGGCCCTTGCGGTGCGCGTGCCCGGGATAACGGCCGGGCTCCCGGGTCTGGGTCTCTCGCCGGATGAAAACACCGTGGTGCCCCTCGCTATGCGAATGGTCGACGACGGCACGCTCAACCCCAACTGGTTTCTCTACCCGAGCTTGTACCTAACACTCACCGCAGGGCTCATCGTCGCGATGCGTCCGTTCGCCGACTGGCCCGGTGGTGTGGGGTTCGCGAGTCCTGAGGCGTATGCGGTCGATCCGACCCCGTACATCATGGCCGGGCGCATGATCTCGCTCGTCGCAGGACTCGCCGTGGTCGCGGGGACGTGGCTCCTCGCCCGCCGAGTGGGAGGAACAGTGACCGCCCTGACCGCGGCGACGCTCGTGGCCGTGGCCCCGGTGATGGTGATCTACAGCCACATCGCGGTGACCGACATGCTGATGATGGCGCTCCTGGCATTTGGGCTGTGGCAGCTCGTCGTTGCGGCGCAGAGCCGGTCGTGGCGATCTCTCGTGGTCGCCGCCCTGCTCATTGGCCTGGCCACATCGGCGAAGTACAACGCCGGGTTCGCACTCCTTCCCGTGCTGGGCGTTGCAGCGTGGATGGCTCCTGAGAAAGGACGTGGCCGACGTGTCGGGGGAATCGCCGCCGTGAGCCTCGGCGGGTTCCTCATCGGAACGCCGTTCGCTCTGCTCGATCCGGGAACGTTCTTCTCTGACTTCTGGCGACAAAACCGCATCGTCGCGGATGGCTGGTTGGGGTTTGAGAACGCCGGACCCGGATGGCGCTTCAACCTTCACCCGGTGCTGTGGGAGGCCATCGGCCCCGTCGCCCTCATCGCCGCCGGGGTGGGCATTGCCTCGGCCATCCGCCGTCGGGCCATCACGGATTGGGTGCTCCTCCCCTACACCCTCACGTTCTTCATCTACATCTCACTGTGGAACGCCCACTTCGATCGCTACCTGCTGCCGATCATCCCGGTGTTGGCGGTCTACGCGGGCGAGGCTGTCCGCGGCATTGGTGAGATCGCTGCCCGCCGTTGGCCTCGAGCGCTGCCGGCGGTCGTGGGGATCGGTGTCGCGGGGATGACGATTCCGGCCGGGGTGATGTCCGTCAGTGTGCTCGAGGACTATCGTCAGCCCGAGCTCCGTGAAGCGGCGCTTCCGGAGTTGGCACGGATTCTTCCTGCCGGCGAGTTGATCGCCGTTGATCCGTTGACGCCCCGACTACGCGACGCCCAGGTGGGCCTGCGTCTTGAACGCGCCGGTGTCGCCGGTGAGTGGTATCGCGTCACGCACCTGGCCACACCACAACCCGGCCGCCGCGCTGATCGCAACCGCGATTTCACAACCCTGCGCAGCCGAGGTGTCCAGTGGGTGGTGACCAGCGACGACATCGAACGCCGAGTACGTGCCGCCCCCGCGCGCTATCCCGACGAAATGCGTTTCTACCGAGAACTCAACGCGGAAGCCCGGCGCGCCATGACGATCCCTCCTTCCCTCGGCCCCGGCGTGACCGTTTGGCAACTGCCTCCTGTTTCGTGAGATGCATGCGTCCGAACGCCAAAAGTTGGTGCCGGGCGCGAAAGTTGGGGCAGCAGCGGTGAGTAACCATGCCTATCGCACGGGTTCAGACCCGACTGTACGTGGCGACGAACCGGCGGACGGGAGGGCTCTCTCCATCATGAAGCTCCTCGAATGAGGCAAGGGAGAGATACGGGGATGTGAGCTCGTGCAGCCTCATCGCGTGACAAGGGCCAGGGTATTTCACCGACTGGTTCGTCCTCGTCGCGACCGCCGCAGATCACCACCATCACCCCTCCCCGCGCCAGGGCCTGGGCAAGTGAGGCGACGACCGCAGAGCGAAGGGTGTCGGGTAGGGACTGGAGCCGTGGTGAGCGCGGCGTTTAAGAATCCCGCTTGACCTTCGCCCCGAAATCATCGAACATACGTTCGATGATTGACGCGCCGCCACGTCACCCCTATTCGACCCTCCGCAGATGGGGAGAGAGCGAGCGCACGATGGCAAAAGACCGGGAATTCGACCAGTACGACACGTTTTTGAGCGATGTCAGAGAACGCATCGCCACCGCACGTATCCGCGCCGCGCATGCGGTCAATACGGAGCTGGTCACGCTGTACTGGCAGATCGGACGGATGATCCTCGATCGGCAAGAAGAGCATGGTTGGGGTGGGAAGGTCATTGACCGTCTCGCCGTTGATCTGAGAACGGCATTCCCGGAAAGTCGTGGATTTTCGCGAACCAACCTGCACTACGCACGCAAGCTGGCGACATGGTTCCCCACAGCCGAATTTGTCCAGCAACCTGTTGGACAAATTCCGTGGGGGCACATCACCCTGCTTCTCGATAAAGCGATCGATGCGACAACAGCTTCGTGGTACGCAGGTAAAACGCGGGAAAACGGATGGTCGCGAAACGTCCTGGCCCACCAGATTCGAGGGCAGCTCCATGAACGCCAGGGCAAAGCGATCAGCAACTTTGCCCACACGCTCCCCCAAGCCCAATCGGACCTTGCACGTGAGACGCTGAAGTCGTCGTACAACTTTGATTTCCTCGGACTGGACGACCGTGTTACTGAACGCACCCTCGAAGATGCCCTGGTCGAACGTATCCGGCATTTCCTGCTGGAGCTGGGCCGGGGCTTCGCCTTCGTCGGTCGTCAACACCGCCTCGAGGTAGGTGGCGAGGAGTTCTTTTTCGACCTCCTGTTCTTCCACCTACGTTTGCGTTGCTTCATCGTCATCGAGCTCAAAACGCGAGCGTTTACCCCCGAAGACGTCGGCAAGCTCGCGTTCTACCGAGCAGCCATCGATGGAGAACTTCGCCATCCCGATGATCAACCGACGATCGGGCTCCTCCTGTGCGCCGACCAGAACGAGACGGTCGTCGAGTACGCGCTTCAGGACATCGCGTCACCGATCGCCGTGTCGGAGTACGCCCACGCTCTTCCCGAACCAGATGAGCTTCGTGTCGCCATCGACCAGGGGCGTCGTGACTTTCTCGGGATCCACGAATGATCGTCACCGCGACGATCCCTCGTTTTGCGCTTCGTATTGCCCTCCTTTCGGCACATCGACCTATTGACGTCGCCATCGCCCTCGGCCCTCAGCCCGGTGAGCCACAGCTCGTGGGGCTCTGCACCCCCATCGCCGAGCAGGCAGGCGTCGTGCCGGGTCTGCGGGTGGGTGAGGCGCTGGCCCGCTGCCCGGAGTTGGAGCTGGTCGTCGCCGACCCCGGCGGGGTCGACAGCGCCTCCGACGAGATCACCGAACGCATCGAGGGCCTCGGCGCGGCCGTCGAGGTGATCGAACCCGGCACCTGGCGTTTTGCCACACACGGCTTGGAGCGCCTCTACGGCGGACTCGACGGGGTCATCCGTCGGCTGCGTTCGGTACTGCCGGTTGGCGCCGACGGTCGAATTGGTGTGGCGCCTACCCCATTCGCCTCACTTCTTGCCGCCCAGGAAAGCGTGTCACGCACCCCTCTGGTCATCGATGACGAGGTGCCGGATTTTCTCGCACCCCTCCCCGCCGATCGGCTGCCGCTCACTCCGAAGGACATCCACGAGCTGGCGAACATGGGCCTCACCACAATCGGCCAGGTCGCCGCCCTTCCCCGCCCTGCCATCGTCGACCGTTTCGGGCTCGCGGGACTACGGGCGTGGCACTGCGCTCACGGACTCGACGACGACCGGCTCCGACCGCGTCGCCCACCAGATCCTTTGGAGTCGGCTTTTTCTTTTCCCGAACCGGTGGGGGCGCTCCCGGCACTGGACGCCGCTGCACGTCTGCTGCTGACTGAGCTTGCCAGCGCGGCACGTGGACGTGGCAAAGCACTTCGGTCGCTCACCATCCGCGCCTGGCTCGAGGGCGGTGGGTCATGGACCCGCACCCTCACCTTGCGTGATGCGACCACCGACATCGACCGGCTCGTCACCGCGGCAACCCCCTCCCTGGCTGAGGTGACCGGGCCGGTCGACACCCTCGTTATCCGTGCCGATGCCTCCGGCACGGCTAGTGGCCATCAACTGGCCGTGATCGAACCGGCCGAACGCGAACGTTCCCGCCGTGCCCGTGAAGCAATCCGTCAGGTCCGTGTCGCCCACGGCGATGAAGCGGTGCTTCGCGTGGTGGAGATGGAACCCTGGACCCAACTACCGGAACGCCGATGGGCGCTCGTTCCCTACGACGCCTCGACCAACCCCGACCACTCCGCGTAATCGTCACTCCCGGCGGCGTCCCCCACGCAATTGTCGTGGACGGGAAACGTCGACCGGTCACGTCGATCCGTGAGGACTGGTTGGTGCAAGACCGTTGGTGGACCGACGAACCCGTCGACCGCCACTATTTCGAGCTCATCATCGAACCTGGTCACGTGCTCATCGTTTTCCACGACACCCGCGCCGCCGACTGGTTCACCCACGCGGCGCTCCCCACGCCACACCGCCACCGCGCCGCGTAGCCCAGCTTTCGCCACGGTCAATCCGTCACGAAACACGCCGGCACCAGACCGCGGTCGACGGCGTTTCCCACCCGCGACCTGCATGACGGTGATGCCCGCTGAATCGGCGAGAACCACACCACGAATCTCAGGGTCGCTCACCGAGGTGGCCTACCTCCCGGAGCCACCGCCAAAGAGGCGACGCAGCCGACGGAAGAGGGCCGAGAACATGAGGCGGAAGCCGGAGATGGGTTTTTGTGACTCCGCGATCGCCGCCTGCGCCACCTCGGGCGACGATGTGAACTGTGCCTTGAGGCACTCTGCGAACTGCCCGACCAATGTGGAGGATACGTCTTGAATGATGCTGGCACGACCGAACTGGGCGGCCTGTCCCGACAGACGCAAATCCGTCGCGATCGTGACGCGCGTTCCACCGTCGATTGGCACAAGCGTCGAGACGAGATCCGCGTCGGCTCCACCCTTGCCGCGCGTGTCACGCCCCTTCACGACCATCGTCACGGTCCCGGCGGCCTCGTCCACATGGGTAACCGTCACATCGTTCAGAAAGTCCAGGCCAACGGGGCCGAGTTTCACCGCCATCTTGGCCTTCCACGTACGGTCGTCAATCTCCTCGATCAGCTCCGCTCCGGGCATACAGGGGATAACCCGCTTCGCGTCGAGCAGCATCGCCAGCGTCGCCTGCGGCGTGCCGCCGACCTCAAACGAGTTCTCGAGCTTCACGTTGCCGCTCCTATCGGTTGACGTGCCACGGTAACGATCTCCGCCGCAATGGCCACGGCAACTTCTTCCGGTGTGCGGGAAGAAATCTTCAGGCCAATCGGCGCATGGATACGCGCAATGTCCTCGTCGCTGACGCCCTCCTCCCGCAGCCGTTCGTTGCGACGCTGCAGGGTTCGCTTGCTCCCCATCGCACCGATGTACCCTGCCGGCGAGTTGAGCGCTGCTTTGAGGGCAGGCACGTCAAAGCGTTGTTCATGAGTGAGCACGCAGATCACGGTGCGCCGGTCGATCGGAGCGGTCGCCAGGAACTCGTGCGGCCATGCGACGACCAGCTCATCGACATCGGGAAAGCGGTCCGATGTCACGAAGGCTCCGCGCGCGTCACACACGGTGACGCGATAGCCGAGGAACCGCCCCAACCGGGCCAGCGCCGAGGCATGGTCCATCGCACCGAACACGTACATCGCGGGGCGCGGTGCAAATGTCGACACGAAGATCTGGCCGTCGCCGTCATCGATAAGCCCTGACTGACCGCGTTCGAGCAGACCGTGCGCAACATCATCCGTGTCGTCGAGAGTGATCAGTCGTCGTGTGCCGAGAGCGGTGCCGGCGACCGCGGTCACGACCGCGATCGAGCGATCCTCCCGCACGGCGTCCGCCACCGCGGAGATCGTGGCGGGGTCGACCTCCTCGATGAATATCTCGATGTTGCCGCCGCACGGAAGCCCCACCTCGAACGCGTCCTCGTCGGCGATCCCATAGGGGGCCAGGCGCGGCGGTCCTCCGGCCATCACCTCTTCAGCGTGAGCACAGACCGCGGGTTCCACGCATCCTCCGGTGACCGACCCGGCGATCTCACCGCTGTCATTCATGGCCATCGCCGACCCCGGCTCCCGGGGCGAGGAACGCTCAGTTCGGACCACCGTCGCCACCGCGCCACGCTTGCCGGCCGCAATCCACTGCTCGAGCGTGTCAAGAATGTCTCTCACGGACCATGACGGTAGCACCAACGACGCACACCGCACGCCCCCCCGCAACCGCGGATGACGCACCTCTCCGCCCGATAGGGTCCGGAGGTGGCATTTACCAGCGTTGAACAACTCTCATCGGCACTGCGCGAGGCGTCGTACCTCCCGGACGATGGCCTGTCGACGTCCCTCTACCTGGCACTCGCAATGGGACGGCCGTTGCTTTTGGAGGGCGAGCCTGGAGTCGGCAAGACCGAGGTCGCAAAGACACTGGCCGTGCTGCTCAACGCTGAGCTCATCCGCCTGCAGTGCTACGAGGGGATCGACGCGTCACAGGCCCTCTACGAATGGGATTACTCCCGGCAGCTGCTTTATGCGCGCGCCCTTCAGGACGGCGATCTGGACGCCAAAGACCGCGTTCAGGAACTGTACGGCCCGGAGTTTCTCCTCGAACGCCCGTTGCTCCGCGCGGTCCGGCGTGGAGCGCAGTGTGTTCTGCTCGTCGACGAGCTCGACCGCGCCGACGATGAGTTCGAGGCCTTCCTCCTCGAGGTGCTCTCCGACTTCCAAGTGACCATCCCCGAAATCGGCACGATTGCCGCGACAACGCCACCGGCCGTCATCATCACCTCCAACCGCACCCGGGAACTTCACGACGCCCTCAAGCGGCGGTGCCTGTACCACTGGATCGACTACCCGGATCTGGAGCGGGAGGTTGCGATCATCACCGAACGTGTTCCCGAAGCGTCCGAGCGCCTTGCACGTTCCGTGGCCGAGATCGTCGCTCGCATGCGTCGCATGGACCTGTTCAAGCTTCCCGGCCCCGCCGAGTCAATCGACTGGGCCCGCGCCCTGGCGATGATGGCGGTCGACCGCGTCGACGCGCAGTCGGCCCGTCAGACGCTCGGTATCGCGATCAAAAATCGCGACGACCTTCGCGTTGTGGAGGCAATGATCAACGAGGTCCTCACGGCATGAGCGCGTCCACGGTGGATCACCTCGATCCACTCGTGAGCTTTGGGCAGGCCCTCCGCCGATCCGGCCTGGTGGTGGGGACCGAGCGCGTAATGGGCTTCTGCGAGGCGACAGCACTGGCACCTGGCGCCAACCTCTATTGGGTCGGTCGCGCAACGCTTGTCTCCCGTCCTGAGGATCTCGCAACCTACGACCGTGTCTTTCGCCAGCATTTTCTCGGCGTGCAGATTCCCGAGCCGCCGCTTCGCAACCCGCAGCGCTCACAGCCCACGCCCTCACCGTTTCTCCTTGAGGGCGACATGACCCTCGACGAACCCGTACCCGAGGTCGCGCCCGCATCGGCGACAGAGGTTCTGCGCCACAAGAGCTTCGCCGCCTGCTCAGCGGCCGAGCTCGCCGACATCGCCCGGCTCATGACGCGGCTGCGTCTCGAGGCGCCAGCCCGCCTCACCCGACGTCGCCAACCCAGTCGCCGGGGCCAACCCGACCTGCGGCGCACACTGCGGAAGGCGCTCCGCACGGGCGGCGACCCGATCCACCGAGCCTGGACCTCACGCCGGCCCAAACGACGCCGCATCGTTTTTCTGCTCGACGTCAGCGGCTCGATGTCCGCCTACTCCCGTGCGCTCGCGATGTTCGCCTACGCCGCCCTTCGCGCCGACACCCGCTTCGAAGCCTTCTCGTTCGGCACGCGGCTCACTCGCCTCACGTGGTCGCTCGTCGGCCGCACACCCGACGATGCCCTACGACGGGTCGCGGGCGAGGTCAGTGACTGGGACGGTGGAACGCGCATCGGACTCTCGCTCAAAGCGCTGCTCGATCGCAGTGGCTACGCCCGCCTTGTGCGCGGCGCCGTCGTGATCATCACCAGCGATGGCCTTGACGTGGGCGACCCCCAACTCGTACGGGAACAAATGGCCCGCCTGCGCCGTCTCGCACACCGGATTGTGTGGCTGAACCCCCTCAAGGCAAATGCCGCCTATGAACCTCTGGCACAGGGGATGAGCGCCGCGTTGCCCTACATCGACGTATTTGCCTCCGGGCATGATCTCGCGAGCCTTGACGCCATCGCCGGCGCCATCGCACGGATGCAGGCACCGCCAGTTCGCCATGACCAGACGGTAGGATCGCCGTAATGTCCACCGGAACCGCAGCCCTTCCTCCCCCAACCCCCACCGTCGAGTTTCGCGGCACCATGACCGACCGCCTCTGCCAAGCAGGGCTGGGCGCGGGAGCTCTCGCCGCCGTTTTGCTGATCATTGCCGGGCTGGGCAACGATCGCACGGTGGTCAGCCAGAGCTTTGGCGGTGTTCCCATCGTCCTGACCTCGGCGAGCTTGATCACCCTGGGCGCGATCATTGCGGCAGCGCTTCTTGTCTGTGCGCTCCTTCCCTATGTGGCAGCACGGTACGTCGGGATCGGCCTGCTGGGCCTTGCGGCGGCGATCTACGGCTCCATCGTCGTCTTCGCACGCGCAGACGAGCGCTTCACTATCGGCCGGGAATACGAATTTGGCCCCGCTGGACGCTGGCTCGCCGTCGCCTACGGCATCACCTGCGTCGCCATCGTCATGTCCCTCATCGGTTCACCGCGAGTGGGACGGCCCGCTCAACTCACAACAAATGGTGATCCCGCTACCGGGACGTCGGGATACTCCATCACGGGATTTGTGCTGTCGCTGTGCGCGATTGTCACCGCCGCCCTCACCGCGACGCTCGGCGTCGCGTTTTCCATTGCCGGGATGGAGGACCACACACGAAGCAGCGGCGCCCGCGGAGGACGCGGCCTGGCCATCGCCGGCCTCGTTGTGGGAATCGTGTTTCTTGCGTTTGCGGCCCTGATCATGACGATTATGATTGCGACCGCCGATCCGACCGTGAACGACGAGACCGCGCAATCGCTCGTTGCGCTGGCCACGCGCTAGAAAGGCGCTTGCGTGCTCATCCTCGCTGCACTTGCCGCCGCCGTGCCGTTTGCCGGCCTCCCAGTAGCCCCCGTTCCGTTGACGTCCTACGAAGTGACGGTGCAGGGATCAGAGCAGTCGCCGGAGCGGCGCATCGTGGCCTTCCCCGAGCGCGGTCGCCGAACGCCCTTGGGTCCCGCTCGTGACCTACCGGTCTTCGTGAGTCGGGGTGGAACCCACTTCAGCGGAGAAACGCGGTCGGGCTCGATCACGCGCAATACGTTCGCGGCTCGGCCAGACGGCTTCCCACTCGCCGATGACTCCAACCTCGGCACCGTCGAGACCATCCTCGCGGAAGCCCGCGCCGGAACACGCACCTTCACGCCTGTGCCATATCGCGGGAAGACCGCTCTTCGCACCGACGTCATCCTTCCCCCAAACGAGTGTGCGGCACTCCCGGAACGCACGCTGCGCGTGTTCCTTTCTCCGCGCACCCTGATGCCGTGGCGAACGGTGGAGCGAAGTCGCGCCACCGGCAAGGTCCGTGCGGTGACCGTCTACACCTACCGCCGACTCAACGCCGCGTTTCCGGTGGCGACGTTCGCGCCTCCCGCCTTGGGAGAGCGCCCCACGCGTCGAAACGATCGATTCATTCGCGTGTCCGGAACCGCGCCCTTTTCCAATCTCCCCTATACGCCGCGCACGCCCAGGCAACTTCCGGCTGGCTACCGTCTTGCCGTCTCCGGCTCGGGACCGACGTCCGCGATCACCGGGCCCGAGGGATCAATTCCCTCGTCGCCGTCGCTCTTCGCCGCCGTCTATCGTCGCGGGCAGGAGCGCATTGACGTCACCCAGCGCGTCGCGACGACCGACTGGCCGAGCAGCCCATTCGCCGGCGAGTGTGGAGCTCTGACCGAGGAGCCCGTTTCGATCAACGGCGTTTCTGGGCGATTCGCATCGGGACCACAAACCGTTCCTCATCTCTACTGGCGCGATGGCAACGTCCGACACACGATCAGCGGCCCGTTTCCGAAGGAGGACCTTGTCGCCATCGCCGAGAGCCTTACCGAGTCGACGAGGTAGGCGTTATGGCACGGCGCATTCCAAAGCCCTTTTTGCGCCTGATGAGTCGGGTCCATGCTCCGCTCTATCGCGTTACGGGCGGCCGGTTCGGTGGGCGCACCGGGCAAGCACCCGTACTCCTTCTCACGACTATTGGCCTCCGGTCGGGCAAGGAGCGCACGGCTCCGTTGCTCTTCTTAAAGGACGGCCACGACTTCGTCGTGGTGGGCTCTCAGGGTGGCCACGACACGCATCCTCTGTGGTACCGCAACCTTCTCGCCCAACCGCGTGCGCGCGTGACAGTCGGTCGCGACCAAACCGTCGTTCAGGCGCGGGAAGCCGATGATGATGAGATCGCGCGCCTGTGGCCGAAGCTCCTCGCGATCTACCCGGCGTGGGAGGACTACCGCGCCAGGACGACACGACACTTCCCCGTGATGATCCTGCGGCCCCCACCTCGGTGACATCAGCCCCGCTCGTCGACCTCGCCGTTGATGAGATCGCCGGTCGTGTCGCCGCCATGAGGGCCGCGTTGGGGACGCTCCCTGCGCTGACCACGTCAGACGTGGCATGGGTTGTCCTGCCCGCACTGTCGATAGTCGGGCTGTGCGCATTGGTCGAATCCGACGAGTTCACCACGACCGCGAACCGCATCATGGCGGCAACCGATGCGCTTCACACGAACCCGTCGGACCGGTCGGCGCTCACCGCCCACCTCGACGCGATGACGCAACTCGCCGAAGCGTCATTGACCGCGCCGACGACGATCGATGTGAACGACTTGGCGGAGGCGGCACGCTGGCTCGTCACTCGAATCGCGACCCAACGCGACGTCGTCGTCACCATCGACGTGCCCGATCGTCCGGAAGGACGAGTACCACGTAGCATCGGCGGGGCACTCCTTGATGCGCTTGTCCACGCCATCGGCAGCGCGATCAGCTACGGAACACCCGGCGGTGGCGCACTGCGACTCGGCATTACTCGCGAACCCGAGGCCCTGGTGGTTCTCCTGAGCGATCGTGGTAACCGTGGTGAGCTCAACGTCACGACACGCCCCGATCTCGGTGGCGAGCGGGGAGTAAGTCTCCGTGCGGCGCACAGTCGCATCGTTGCCCTCGGTGGCGACCTCACCGCAACCGCCGGTGCATGGGGCGGCACCACGGTCACCATTCGCGTCCCCATCATCGCGACGAGACGCCGCCCTTAACCGGCCAGCAATATGCGAACATATGTTCGATGTCGCCGCCCACATATGTGGAGCTGCACGCCCATTCGGCGTTCAGCTTCCTCGATGGCGCCTCCACTCCAGAGGAGCTCGCCGAACAGGCCGCCGCCTACGAATACACGGCGTTTGCCCTCACCGACCATGATGGCCTATCGGGTTCATTGGTGTTTGCCCATGCTTGCCGTGAGGTTGGTGTACGGCCCATCACCGGGGCGGAGATCACCCTCACAAATGGATCGCACCTCACCCTGCTCGTGGTTGACGCTGTTGGCTACGCCAACCTGTGCCGTCTGATCACCCAAGCCCACGCCGACACCCGCCCACCTCCCAACCGCCAGGCCCGTCCACCCGCACTCGACCCCGCACACCTTGCGGCGCATTCGTCGGGTCTTGTGTGTCTCACCGGATGTTCCCGCCACGGTTATGTCGCGCACCATCTCCGCGCGGCCCGTCGACGCGAAGCCCACACCGCCGGCCGAGAGCTCATCGAGATCTTCGGCCGCGACAACGTCTACGTCGAACTTCAACGGCCCCGCACACGCGGCGATCGGGCACTCTGCCGCGACCTGGCCCGACTGGCAGACGAGCTGCGCCTGCCAACCGTCGCCACCGGCAACGTTCATGCCCACCATCCGCGACGAGCGTTCTTGCAGGACACGTTCGTCGCGATCAACAACCACCTCACCCTCGACGGCTCCGACGCCGCCCGCAGAGGCAACCGCGACGCGGTTCTTCGCCCCCCAGCCGAGGCGGCCGAACGATTCGCCGATCATCCCGATGCCGTCGCCGAAACCGTCCACCTGGCAGAGCGACTGCAGTTCGACCTCACCCGTGACCTGGGCTACGCCTACCCAGACTTCACCGCTCCGGGTGAGCGCGCCGACGAGACCTTGTCACGTATCTGCATGTATCACCTTGGTGCGCGCTACCCCAACGCCACGCGCCGCCGCAATGCCCACGTTCGCCTGCAGGAGGAGCTGGGGCTCATCGCCCACCACGGCCTGGCCGGGTTCTTTCTCCTCCATCGCGAGATTCTCGAGGTCGCACGCGAGGTGGCCCTGCGCTGCCGACCGTCCGACTCGGCGCGACGAACGCTGCCACCGGGACGAGGGCGAGGTTCATCGGTGGGATCGATCGTGTGTTACCTCACCGGACTGTCCCACATCGACCCCGTCAAGAACCGTCTCTTCCTGGGGCGCTTTCTCAACAAGGACATGGCCTCGGTACCCGACATCGATCTCGACTTCCCCCGCGACATCCGCGAGGGGCTCATCGCCGAGATCATTCAGCGCTACGGCAACGAGCATGCCGCCATGGTCGCCGCGTTTCCCACATTCCGCACACGCATGGCCATTCGCGAGCTGGGAAAAGCACTCGCTCTTCCCCTCGCCGACATCGAGCGGCTGGCCATCCTGGTCGATGGTTGGTCGTCACCGACTGCCCTGGAGGAAGAGCTCGAACGGCTCCCTGATGGCCCCAGCAAGTTGCGATCACCTCGCTGGCGGGCCTTGGCGTTTCTGGCACGCGAGGCCGCCGGCCTGCCGCGCCACCTGTCGCAACACTCGGGCGGGATGATCGTCTCGGCCCGGCCGCTGGTGGAGCTGGTGCCGGTCGTACCGGCCGCGTTTCCCGGTCGCCAGATGTGCCAGTGGGATAAGGACTCCTGCTCCGATGCCGGCTTCGTGAAAATCGATCTGCTGGGGTTGGGGATGCTGTCGGCGGTGGAGGAGTGCATCGATCTGGTGGCACGCACGCGGGGTCGCACCATCGATCTGTCGCGTGTTGATGTTCATGATCCCGCCGTCTACACCGAAATACGCAACGGCGACACGGTTGGGGTGTTCCAGATCGAAAGTCGCGCTCAGATCCAGAGCATCCTTCAAACACAACCCGAGAACCTCGATGACCTCACCATTCAGGTGGCGCTCATTCGCCCGGGACCGGTGAGTGGTGGCGCGGTGCACCCCTATGTGAAGCATCGCAACGCCCGGCGCGTCGACCCAGATTTTGAGCCACCGTTTGACCATCCCCTCCTCGCTGACTGCCTGCGCGACACCCTCGGCGTCGTGGTTTTCCAAGAGCAAGTGCTCGAGGTGGCGATGGCACTGTCGGGGTTCACCCCAGGCCAAGCCGAGGGTCTTCGTCGTGCGATGAGTCGCAAACGCAGCCGTGACGCGATGCTGCGCATGTGGCAGGAATTCCGCGACGGCGCACGCGACCGCGGCGTTGACGATGCCACCATTCGCCTGATTTTCACCAAGCTCATCGGCTTCTCCAACTTTGGTTTTCCGAAAGCCCATGCCTCGGCGTTTGCTGTGCTGGCCTACCAAAGCGCCTGGCTTCGCCGTCATTTTCCCGCCGAGTTTCTCGCGTCACTGCTCAATGCTCAGCCAATGGGTTTCTATCCCCCCGCCAGCCTTGTGCGCGACGCTGCCCGGCGCGGGGTACGCACTCGACCACCATGCATCGTGCGCTCCGATGCGCACTGCACTATTGATGGTGACGGGGCTGTACGCGTGGGGTTGGGCTTCATTCGTGGAGTGGGCAATGCCGCGCATGACGTCGTTGCCAAACGTGACCGCGGTGGTCCTTTTGCCGACCTCACCGATCTCGCTGGGCGCAGCGGCATGACGCGTGAACAGCTCACGGCATTGGTGCGCTCGGGTGCCTGCGACAGTTTTGAACGTTCACGTCGTGGCCTACTGTGGGAGCTGGGAACGCTCGCTCGGCCCATCAGCACACGTCACGGTCAGCAGCTGCCTCTCCCCATTCAAAGTGCGCTGTCACCACCTCTTCCCGAGGAGGGGCGTTTTGAACGTGTCGTCAGCGACTACGAAACCACAGGGCTCTCCACCGGCTGGCATATGGTCGCGCTCATTCGACCGTCACTGCCGCCAGGAACCCGTACCGCGGCCGAGCTTCACGACACACCGGATGGCACCACCGTTTCGGTCGCCGGCCTCGTCGTGGCTCGACAGCGCCCCGGCACCGCCCACGGGATTGTCTTTCTCCTCTTGGAGGACGAGACCGGGATGATCAACGTGATCGTCCGTCCCGCTGTCTACGAGCAGCACCGCACATTGATGCGAGCGGAGCCGCTTCTGGTTGCGCACGGGCGGTTGGAGCGAAAAGGCCGCAACATGAACGTCCTGGCAACCCGCATCGAACGGGCCCCCGTTCCGGCCTCTCCCCAGCCGGCCGAGGATGCCCATCGCCTTCGCCAGGTGGCGCCGGAGGGCCAACACTTCGGCCGCGGTCGCCGCTGAGTCGGGCCCTTTACCCGCCGAACGCAACTTTTTGCGGTCTTGCACATAGTTTCCTCCGCAAGATTCGTTGCGTATGGCCAAACACGCTTGGCACAGGCCCGATCGTTTCCTATTGTCCCGCCCACTTCCGGTTGGGCTCCCGCTCCCGCAGGGGCCCGCATTCAGAGGCATGATCGCCTCGCGGGCAGTCACCCACCGGCACATGGAGGTAATTAGTGACTCGCCTTCCCCATGCGCTCATCGCGCTTGGCCTCACAGCAGTTGGAACCGTTGCGGTGGAACCCGCATCAGCGACGCAAACGAAACGTTTGTCGGCCAGCGGCCTTTTGTCAGCAATGAACCAGGCCCGGGCCGCAAACGGCGTGCCTCCTTTGACGCGCTCCGCCGTTCTCACCCGTCCGGCACGTCGTCACAGCTCACACCTCGCCGCAACCGGTGCGCTGACACACACGGGAGCTGACGGCAAACCGTTCTACACGCGCCTCTACGGCGCCGGCTATCCCCGAACGAAAGCCGTCGCCGAGAACTTGGCAATGACCGGGGGCTGTAGCTCCGACATGGCCGGGACGATCGTTGAGATGTGGCTGAAGAGCCCGAAGCATCGACGCAACCTGTTGTCGCGTCGGTACAGCAAGATCGGTGTCGGCGTCGTCGCGGACGCCGCATGTGAGCGGACAGCCTTCACTGCCGACTTCGGGGGATAGCTCCCTCACCACCTGACGGCTCAAGTCTTTCGGGGGACCTGCCGATACACCCTTCATGCAGTTTGCCGAACTGGCGTGTCGGCGCGACATGGAGGTCGCTCGGAACATGGGTTCCCCCGCACAAAACATCCCGGTTAAGGCCGGGCTGCTCATCGCGCTCGTTGGAGCGAGTCTGGTGAGTTCCGCGCCCGCCCTGGGTGTCGTCACAACCGCCGAGCGCACTGCGCAGGCGGAGCTTCTCGTCGAGATGAACGCCGCCCGTGCTCAGCACGGTGTCGCTCCGCTGTCACTGTCGAAGATCCTTAACCGTCCGGCGCGCGCGCACAGCGCGTACTTGGCCCGAACGGGTCAGCTGACCCACACCGGCGCTGACGGAAAGCCGTTCTACGTCCGTCTTTACAAGGCCGGATATTCGCGCCGCAAGGCAGTGGGTGAGAACCTTGGCATGGCCGGTGGATGCAGCACCGATATGTCGAAGACGATGGTGGAGATGTGGCTCGACAGCCCCGGTCACCGTCGCAACCTCTTGTCAGCGCGCTACACGAAGGTCGGTCTCGCCGTCGTCACTGCTCAGGATTGCAGCAACACCGTCTTCACCACCGACTTCGGCGGCTAAGCCCTTTGAGTGTCTGCCCGACGCATCGTCGCACCGGGCGCCGCATCACGTTTGGAAACTCTTGCCGCAGCCGCAGCTCGACGTGGAGTTGGGGTTGTTGATGACGAACCCTTCCCCTTGGAAGCTCTCTTCGTAATCGAATTGTGCTCCGAGGAGGTACGGCACGCTGAACTTGTCGACGATGACGGTGACTCCGTTGTGTTCGACGACCTCGTCCCCGCTTTCGGGCTTCCCGAAGGTGAGCTGGTATTCGAAGCCGGAGCAGCCACCGGGCACGACCTGCACGCGCAGCCCATCACCCTCGTCGGCTTCGTCTGACAATAGGTTCTTGAGCTTTACGCTGGCGTTTTCGGTGAGCGTCAACATGCGACGATTCCTCCGTCGGGGTGTACTTCCGAAATGATAGCGCGACTGCCGGCGTTAGAGGGCGAAGCCGGTAAACCGTGCGAGTTGACCGGTGATGCGCGCCAGCTGTCCTGTCGCCAAAAGGATGCCGAAGCCGATCAAGAGCACCCCCGATGCGATGCCGATGCCTTTGGCGTGTCGCCGCAATGCGGCGGTCATGCGCAGAGCGCGGGTAAACCAGATCCCAAACAGAATGAAGGGGATCCCCAATCCCAGCGAGTAGACACCCAGGAGCACAGCTCCCTCGGTGGGCTTGCCGCTATCGGCCGACAGCGTGAGAATGGCTGCCAGCGTGGGACCGAGACACGGACTCCAGCCAATCGCGAAGGCTGCCCCCGCAAGCGGCGGTGTGGCAAGACTCGCCGACCGGGGCACATGGATCCGCCATTCCCGGTAGGCCGTGAGAGGAAGCCGAACCCCGGCGAAAATGACTCCCGCGAGGATCAGGAAGACGCCGGACACGATCTCCAGAGGTCGCCGATTCTCGAGAAGGGCACCCCCGAACCACGCGACACCAGCACCGAGCAGGATGAACATCGCCGTGAAGCCCGCCACGAACAAGGTGGTCGCCAGAACGACCCGTCGACGGTCCATGGACTCGTTCACGGTGCCCGTGCCCACGCTCGAGCTGCCCAGGAACGAGAGATAGCCGGGCACCAGAGGCAGAACACAAGGTGAGATGAAGCCGACGAACCCCGCGGCGAAGGCAACCAGAACGGCGCCGAGGCCGAGGCCGTCGATCTCAACCACTACGCGCGACTCAGCTTGTCAGCTTGTTGATGGCCTTGGTGAGGTTCTCCTCGGATGTCTCGCCAAGAATTCGCCCGACCTCGCGATGCTCGGCGTCGAGGAAGATCGTGGTGGGAGTCCCCTGCAAACCGAGCCGAAGCGACTGGTCGCCGCCCGAGTCGCGGATGCTGGGAAACGTCCAGTTGTACTTCGTGTAGAAGCCTCTCGCGTCGTCGTCGGTGTCACGGTAGTTCAGCCCGACGAATGCGACGTCCGTTCGATTCTTCGAGAGCTTTGCCACCTCGGGGGCCTCCGCATTGCATCCCGGACACCATGACGCCCAAATTTGTAGGACGACCGGCTTTCCGCGGAACGCGGCGAGGTCGACGGTCTTTCCGTCGATCGGACTTTCACCGGACACCGCAATCGGATCGCCCGTCCCTTTTGCCCCTGCGGGCGCGGCGGGTGCGGCGGTTGTCTCGCCGCCGGTCGTGGCGGTATCGTCGGACGCTGTCGACGATGTTGCTTTCTCTCCGCTTCCGGCGGCGACGTTGAGTTCGGCGCCGCTGTCGTTGCCGCGGCCGATCAGGACGCCCGTGGTGACCACCGCAGCAAGCGCAGCCACGCCGACAACCCACATGCCCGTCCGGCGACGAGGAGGGTCACTCGACGTGACGTGAGGCGGTTCTTCGGATGTCATGACGCTCTCCTTGTCGAGGCCCACCACGGTCGGTGCGTTCGGAATGACTCACCGATCCGATGCACATCCTAGGCGCCAGTCATTACAAAATCGTTTCGGCGGGTGGTGCTGCCGGCCTGCGTCACGAATGTGCTGCGCGAGCGGCAGCCAGAAGCCCAGCGAACCGGCTGGCGGCATGCAGAGCGTAGTCCCTGGCGTTGTTGTTCATGACAACGGCCACTTCCTGAGCGCGTTCGGCCATATCAATGACCGGCCCCACCCATTCCTCGAGTTCCTGGTCGGAGTAGTCGTAGTTGAATCGCTCGGCCACCGTGCGGCCCGTCGTCCACGATGTCGCGTTCCGCCCATGCATCCGCACATACGCCAGTGACGAGGATGTCACCTCGACGATGGATGGCATTGCGCTCGCCGCCGTCGACGGGGGAGCATCGACACACACCCACGCTGCGTCGTGTCGGGCAAGGAGCTCGGCCGCGCGTTCGCGCTCACCTGACTCGGCCCACGACCGATGGCGAAACTCCACGGCCGCGCGGACCGGGGCGAGGCGACTGAGGATACGGGCGATCTCCTCACGTTGACGCTCACCCGACACGACGAACGGCGGCAGTTGCACCAGAATCGCGCCGAGCTTGGCCCCGAACGCGCCGCACGATTCCAGAAGCGTGTCGATCACCGCATCACGCAGCTCCCGACTGGGTTTGCGGATCCGCCCTTTCGCGTCGAGCTCGGCCGGGAGCGTGCGAAGCGGGGCGGGAAGGCGCCCCGGGTCGGTGGGATGACCGGAGATGACTTGGTGCGCTTTGACGTGAAAGCGGAAGTCATCCGGGGTGCGCTCCGCCCACGCCGCGACCGTGTCGATGGTGGGCAAGGCGTAAAAGCTGGCGTTGACCTCCACCATGGGAAACTGCGACGCGTAGTAGCGCAGCCGGCCCTCGGCGTCGTTTTTGACGTCCGACGGGTACCAACCGGCTTTGATGAACTCGGGGTCGGTCCACGACGCAGTCCCGGTCAGCACTCTGCCGCGCTTAGCCGTCGTGGAACTCCTCCAGTTCACGCTCGAGCCGCGCCCGATCCTCCGCATCCAACTCCTCCGCCTCCCCCATGGCGACACCACGACGCCGAGCCCATCCGCGGGTGATGAACGGGATGGCCGCCAAGCCCACGAGAACGACCGCCAGCGGCAACAGCCAGGCGATCAGATCGAAGCCCTTCTTTGGTGGCGTGGCCAGCACCTCACGTCCGAAGTCCGCTTCGAATTCCGCCAGGATGCGTTCCTTGCTCCACCCCTGTGCGATGCGTTCACGCACCTGAGCCTTCATCTGCTCGGCGACCGGGGCGTTGGAGACATCGAGCGGAGTGCCGCATTCCACGCAGCGCAGCTCACGCGTGACGTCGCCGGGGTTGAGTGCCACGGCACTGGTGGGCGCTACGAGCAGTGCCAGTGCGCAGAGAGCCGCCACGATCCGCATCATCGGGTGGGCACCTGGTCGAGATACTCGGTGATGCGCCGTTCGAGTGCCGGGGTCAGCTCACCGCGGATCGGGCGGGAGCGAATCTGACCGTCCGGGTCGATGATGAAGGTCTCCGGGAGGGCTCTCGTCTCGTAGGCGCCTTTGGTGCCGTCGCTGCCATCACGAACGGACGGGAACGTTGTCTTGAGATCGGCGATGAACTCCCGGGCATCGCGTGACGTGTCGCGTACATTGACCCCAAGGACCACGACACCCCGATCCCGGTACTTCTGGGAGATGCGTTCAAGGATGGGCGCCTCGTTCCGACACGGTCCACACCACGACGCCCACAGGTTCAACACCACTGCACGACCACGCAGGCTCGTAAGGCTCAGGGTTGATCCCTCGGGCCCCACCCCGTCGGCGGCGAACAGCACGGGGAGCGAGAATGGTGGAGCCGCAACCGACTGACCACTGGCCAGTGCGCGATCGATGAGAAGTTCTTCTTCACGGCCCCGCACGAGACCAACCACAAGAAGCGTGAGGAGGCTCAGCGCCAACAGACTGCCGATCGCGACGCCCGTGATGCGGCCCCGACTCCAGCCACTCACCTCGGTGTCGTTTGACAGATCATCCATAGGGCGGAATGTAGCGCGACCTGTCGCGCCCGCTCGTGCCATGGGTTCGATCCTTGACGTTTGCCCCTACCGTCCGAGCAGTGCTCGAACCGCTTCGGCGGGGTCTGCGGCGTCCATCAGCGCCTCGCCGACGAGGATCGCATCGACGCCCGCTTCTTCAAGCGGGCGAACGTCGGCGTACTCGGTGATACCCGACTCGGCGACAACGACGGTCCCCGCAGGGACGTCCGGGAGAAGCTCCAAGACGGTGTCGGTGTCGACCTCCAGCGTCTTGAGGTTGCGGTTGTTGATCCCGATGATCTCGGCCCCCACGTCGACCGCGATCTCAACATCCTCCTCGTCGTGAACCTCGACCAAACAGTCCAGGCCGAGTTCGCTACCCACGTGAAGAAGATCCGCAAGCTCGTCCGGTTCCAGGGCCGCCACAATCAGGAGTGCCGCATCGGCACCGGCCAAACGCGCCTCGACGAGTTGGTACTCGTCGACGATGAAGTCCTTGCGCAGAAGTGGCAACGTGCACGCCGCACGGGCGGCGCGAAGGTCATCGAGCGACCCACCGAAGAACGCCGGTTCGGTGAGAATGGAACACGCAACCGCTCCCGCCGTCTCGTACATCCGCACCACCGCGGCGACATCCGCATCGAGGCGGATCGGTCCGCGAGACGGGCTGGACCGTTTCATTTCGGCGATGAGAGACACTCCCGGAGCCACAAGCGCTTCCGAGAACGGCCGCCCACGTTGCACGGGCTCGAGCCCGGCGCGCAGTTGGTCCAGGGTGACTGCCTCGCGTCGTCGTGTGACCTCGGCCCGTGTCGACGCAACGATGTCTTCGAGAAATCCCATTGGCGAGCTAACTTCCTCCGCGGGCGTTGCGATCCTGCCCCAAACGCTGCGTAGCCGCAACGAACGCGGCCAGGAGTTCCCCGGCACGCCCGGAGGCAATACTCTCTCGCGCGGCGCCAAAAGCCTCGTCGATGCTCTTCCCCGCCCCCGCCACGAGGATCGCCGCGGCGGCGTTGATCGCCACGAGATCGGCGGCTGCGCTCGGCGAGCCATCAAACACGCGCCGAATCACCGCCGCGTTTTCGTGAGGCTCGCCCCCAGCAATGTCGCCTGGCGACGGGGGCGCGATTCCCAGCGCGACAGGATTGATCTGCCAGCGGCGCACACCTTCCGAGGTGACTTCCGCCACGATCGTCGGCGCCGCCGTGGAGATCTCGTCCATGCCATCGTCCGCCGACACCACCAGCGCCCGTTCCGCCCCAAGATTGCGGAGGGTCTCCGCAATACGCTCGAGATACCCGCGGTCGGAAACACCGATGACCTGACGCGTGACTCCGGCCGGATTGGTGAGCGGTCCCAACTGGTTGAAAATGGTCTGCACCGCAAGCGCCTTTCGCACCGGCACCACGTGACGGAATGCCGGGTGGTGCGACGGCGCAAACATGAAGCCAATACCGACTTCGTCGATGCAGGTTCCGACCGCCACGGGGTCGAGATCGATGCGCGCACCCAAGGCCTCGAGGACGTCGGCGCTGCCGCTTCGTGAGGTGGCCGACCGATTGCCGTGTTTGGCAACCGCAACCCCCGCACCCGCGACCACAAAGGCGGCGGCGGTCGACACGTTGAACGTCGAGATACCACCCCCGGTTCCGCAGGTGTCGACCAATGGTGTTGCAGAGGCCGCCACCTTCTCGCTGCGGGCGCGTACGGCAGCGGCAAAGCCGGTGAGCTCCTCGGCCGTCTCACCTTTCGCACGCAAGGCAATGAGAAACGCGGCGGTTTGAACCGGATCGATCTCTCCGGCCATGACCCGCTCGAGCGCATCCCCAGCCGTGCCCCGATCGAGGTTCTCACCGGCAAGCAACCGATCGATTTCCCCGGCGATGCTCACGTGCTGACGGCCAGGAAGTTCCCGAGCAGGCGCTTGCCGGCTGATGTGAGAATCGACTCCGGGTGAAACTGCACGCCTTCGATTGGCAGGCTCTTGTGGCGCAACCCCATGATGACGTCGCCGTCGCACCAGGCCGATACTTCAAGTTCGTCGGGAATGTCGTTATCGACGATCAGTGAGTGATAGCGCGTGGCCGTCATCGGGTTCTCGAGACCGGCGAAAAGGGTACGACCGTCGTGGCGGATGTCGCTGGTCTTGCCGTGGACGGGTTCGGCGCCGCGGACGATGGTTCCGCCAAACGCCTGCCCGATGGCCTGGTGCCCAAGGCACACGCCCAAGATGGGAACGGAACCGGCGAAGTGACGGATTGCGTCGACGGAGATGCCGGCCTGGTCTGGGGTTTTCGGACCCGGCGAGATAACCAGGTGCGTCGGTTCAATGGCGGCGATACCGGCGACATCGATCTGGTCGTGACGGTGCACACGGACGTCCGCACCCAGCTCCGAGAGATACTGGAAGAGGTTGTAGGTGAAGCTGTCGTAGTTGTCGATGAGTGCGACGCGGGCGGTCATAGGTCGGCAGTTCCTACCAGTTTCTCTGGGCGGCGGCGACCTCAATGGCCCGCAGCATTCCCGCGGCCTTGTTCTCGGTCTCGGTGAACTCCGATGACGGCACCGAATCGGCGACGATTCCCGCCCCCGCCTGAACGTATGCGGTGCCGTCGTGACACACCAACGTACGGATGGTGATGCACGTATCGAGATCCCCGTTCCAGCCGAGATAGCCCACCGCACCACCGTAGGGGCCGCGCTTCGTCGTCTCGAGTTCGTCGATGATCTCCATAGCCCGCACCTTGGGAGCGCCGCTCAGAGTCCCGGCCGGGAAGATGGCGCGCAGGGCATCCGTGGCGCGCTTCCCGGGAGAAAGTTGACCCACGACGCTGCTTTCGATGTGCATGATGTGGCTGTAGCGGTGCACGCCCATTAACTCTTTCACCTCGACGCTGCCGGGGATGGCAACGCGCCCGACGTCGTTGCGGCCGAGGTCGACCAGCATGACGTGCTCCGCCCGCTCTTTGGGATCGGCAAGCAGTTCATCGGCCAGAGCGTTGTCGGCGTCGACGGTGTCGCCGCGCGGTCGGCTTCCGGCGATCGGCCGTGTCTCAACGGTGCCGCCCGTGACCTTCACGAGCATCTCGGGCGACGAGCCCACCAGGGCGACGCCATCGACCTCGAGAAAGAACATGTAGGGAGAGGGGTTCACCGTGCGCAGACCCCGGTAGAGGGCAAACGGGTCGAGGTTGGTGGCCACCGCGAATCGTTGGGAGGGCACAACTTGGAAGGCATCACCGGCGAACACGTACTCACGGACGCGTTCTACGGCGGCCTCGAACACGTGCTGGGTGGTGTTGCTGACGACATCCCCGACCTGAACCGGCTCGGCCCGCGTCGGAGGGTCCGGGACCGGCCCCGAGAGTGTTTGGGTGATGGCGTTGACCTCGGCCACGGCCGTGGCATACGCGGACTCCAGGTCATCGCTATCGAGCGCACAGGGCACTGCGACCGTGACCGACCGTCGAAGGTGATCAAAGATCACAACCGGCCCGGTGATCATCATGACCATGTCGGCAATGCCGCGATCATCGGCGGGTACGTCCGGCAGGCGTTCAACGCTTCGTACGAGGTCGTAGCCGAAGTACCCGACCGCGCCACCGGCGAACACCAAGTCATGAGGGCTCGGGGCCATTCCCACGGCAGCGACGATGTCGTCGACCGCGCCAAACGGATCGGCGGCATCAAGCGTTGTGATCTCGCCGTCCGCGTGGCGGTGTTGCAACCGCCCATCGGCGCAGCGGATGATGGCCTGTGGGCGGATACCGATGATCGAGTGGCGACCCAGCCGTTGTCCCTCCTCGGCGGACTCCAGCAGAAACGCCGGTCCGCCGTCGCGCAGCTTCAGGAACGCACTGACCGGCGTCTCACAATCCGACACGAACGTGTGCACGAGGGGTGCCTGGCGGTAGCTACCGACTCGGGAACGAAGCTCGGTGAGCGAAGGCGAAATGGTGGGCACGTCTGACGGCGCAACAGCGGTGATCCGTAGGGCGCTCATCGCCGGGATTCGAGCTCGGTGGCCACTTCCGCCAAACTCACTCCGGTGGCCTGCCACAAAACCGACAGGTGGTAGAGCAGGTCGGCACTCTCGTAGATGACTTGGTCCCGCTCGGCGCCCTTGGCAGCGAGGACCACCTCCGTGGCCTCCTCCCCCACCTTCTTGCACACCGTATCGATGCCTTTGGCAAGTAGGCGCGCCGTATACGACGACTCGGGATCGGCGGTGGCTGCGCGCTCGGCGATAACCCCGCCGAGCTCTGCCAACGCCGTGTACGGCTGGGTGTCCTCCCCGGCGAGGGCTCGGTGAAAGCACGTGACGTCGCCCGTGTGACACGCCGGCCCTGCCGGATCGACGAGCACCACGAGGGCATCCTCATCACAATCGATCAGGATGGCCCGCACGGTCTGCGTGTTCCCGCTGGTGGCACCCTTGTGCCAGAGCTCACTGCGCGAGCGGCTCCAGAACCAGGTCTCCCCCTCCGCGAGGGTGCGTTCGAGCGACGCCGCGCTCATCCAGGCAAGCGTCAAGACTCGCCCGGTGTGGGTGTCTTGAACGACCGCAGGGATCAGCCCATCAGGGCCGTACCGAACACTCGCGAGAAGATCGGGGGCCGCGCCCAGGACGCCCATCTGAGCTAAGCCAGCTCCTTCATGATCTTCATGGCGGCGCCACTACCGATGCGTGACGCGCCGGCGTTGATCATGGCCTCGGCCGCTTCGAGCGTGCGGATCCCGCCGGAGGCCTTCACGCCGACGCCTTCCGGGAGAGCTTCACGCATGAGCTCGACATCGTCGACGGTTGCGGCGGTGCCCACCCCCGTCGCCGTCTTGGCAAAATCCGCTCCGGAGTCGGCCACGATCTTGCAGGCCAGTCGCTTGAGCTTGTCGTCGAGATAAGGTGCCTCGATGACGACCTTGATGAGCACGAGCCCGCGGGCGTCGTTGACCGCACGGGACTGCACCGCCCGCACCAGCGTCGCCAGTTCACTCCGGACGTACCCGAAGTCACCTGAGCGCAGGGCGGTGATGTTCATAACCACATCGAGTTCTTCGGCGCCGGCGGTGACGGCGTTCTCGGCCGCGGCAATCTTGCTCTGCGGAAGGTCGGCGCCGTACGGGAATGAAATCACTGCGCAGGTCTTGACGTCACAACCGTGAAGGCGCTCGGCCATGATCGGCAGGAAGGTCGGGAACGAGCACACGGTCGCGAAGTGGTGTTCGCGTGCTTCATCACACACTCGTTCAATGTCCGCTTGGGTGGCGCGGACGTCAAGAAGCGTGTGATCGATTGTCTTGGCAAGCTCCTCGGATTGGATCAGAAATCTCCTGCAGTCAGCGGCATCTGCGCGAGTATAGCTATCTGGAAAAAAGCTGCCCATGCCTGAACTCCCCGAAATCCAGGCGCTGGTGGACGGATTGAGCTCCGCACTCGTTGGGCGAGAAGTCGCATCGGCAAACGCGTGGCAACCGGCAACCGTCAAAACGGCAGTGCCCGCACTGTCCGATCTGGAGGGACGACGCGTCAGTGGCGTGTGGCGGCGCGGCAAGCTCATCGGCGTTGGGTGCGAGGGGATCACGCTGGTGGTCCATCTCATGCAGGGCGGACGCCTCGGCCTGGCAAAAGCCACGAGCAAACGACCGGGACGGAACGTCGCCGTCTCGATCGGTCTTGACGGTCGTGAGGAGCTTCGCCTTCGTGAGTCGGGCACCGAGCACCGCGCCACTGTCCACCTGCTCGTGGACTCCGATCTGGAGACACATCCCCCGATTGCCGGGCTCGGGCCCGAGCCGATCGGCCTGTCCCCTGCTGATTGGCGCAAGCGCTTGTCCGCACGGCCGGCCCGCCTCTACACAGCAATTCGCGACGGGCACCGCGTCGCGGGGATCGGCCGCGCGTATGGGAGCGACATCATGTGGGCGGCCCGCCTGGCGCCCTTCGCGCGCACGGATCGCCTGACCGAGGAAGAGTGGGAGCGGCTCGCCCGATCAGCCGACGTTGTCCTCTCCCAAGCGCTCGACCGGGCCCGTGAGCGGATCACCACAAACATGCCCGATCGCGAGGTCCGCGTTACCGCGGTCCACCGGCATTTCGGTGACCCGTGCCTGCGCTGCGGCCGACGGCTGGAACGCGTGTCGTTCGCCGGTTATGAGCTTATCTACTGCCCGGACTGTCAGAATGGCGGTCGCGTGTATGCCGACCGCCGCATGAGCCGACTGCTGAAGTGACCGTGCTGACCCTGGCGACGGGCGCCGAGCTGCGCCTCACGGGACCCTGCGACAGCACCGTCGTGATGTGTATCAACGGCGGCACCGGCCGCGAAATGGCGGGGACGTGGAGCTCCAGTGTTGAGCATTTGGTCCGCGGTCTCGTGCCACGTCACCCCGAGCTCGGCTTCGCGGAGGTGAAGTACCGCATCCGGTCCTGGAAAAAACTCGACTGGTGTATCGAGGACGCGCAGGCAGCGATCGATGCCATTTTGGCAGCGGGCGCCGACGAGATCGTTCTGCTGGGCTACTCGATGGGTGGCGCGGTGTGCTCGCAGATCGCCGATCACCCGTCGGTGCGTCACGTGATCGGCCTGGCGCCCTGGCTGCCCGAGCGTCTCCCGATGGACGCGATGCGCGACGTGACGTTCACCGTCATCCACGGCTCCCTCGACCGTTACCTCCCCGGCATCCCCGGTGTGAACCCCGATAGCTCGCGCGCCGGCTTCGACCGCATCATGCGCCTCGGGGGTCGCGGCACCTACACGCTCCTGCCGGGAGGCGTCCATCCGATCGCCCTCCGCGCCCCCTGGGCTCTTGTGGCGATGCCCAAGGCCCGAGCGTGGATCGCGATCGTGAGCGCGGCTCTTGGGGCACACGCGTAAGGCAGATGGATGTTCCCCGGCGTCCCGCACGGGCTGAGCGCTACGGTGGATCGAATGGCAGACGCCCCCGACGTTCGGCTGCGCACCCCCGCGGGGCGGTGGGTGCTGTTCGCGACGGTGCTCGGCACCAGCATGGCGTTCCTGGACGCAACGGTCGTCAACATCGCGCTACCGACGTTGGGCGACGATCTCGACGCCGGGCTCACCGAGCTGCAGTGGACGGTGAACGCCTACACCCTCACCCTGGCCGGGTTCCTGCTTCTGGGCGGGGCACTCGGTGACCGCTTCGGCCGGCGACGGATCTTCTGCATCGGTGCGATCTGGTTTGCCGTCGCATCACTCATCTGCGGGCTCGCGCCAACATCCGAGGTTTTGATTGTCGCTCGGGCGCTGCAGGGGGTCGGCGCGGCGCTGCTCACGCCCGGGTCGCTGGCGATCATCGAGGCGAGCTTCCATGCCGACGACCGTGGGGCGGCAGTGGGCGCCTGGTCGGGGCTGGGAGGCATCGCCGGCGCCGCCGGGCCCTTCCTCGGCGGGTACCTCATTCAGGCCGTCTCCTGGCGCTGGATCTTCCTCATCAACCTCCCGATCGCCGTTGCTGTGGTGTGGGTCGCGCGTCGTCACGTACCCGAGACGCGCAATCCGGCGCCCGCTGGCGGGCGAGTCGACGTCGCCGGCGCCGCGGCCGTGGCGCTGTCGCTCGCTGCACTCACCTCTGGCCTGACCGCGGGAGACGCCGACGGGTGGGGTTCCGGAGTCGTTCTCGCCGCGCTGGCGATCGGGATTGCGGCCATGGTCGCGTTCATCGTTCGCCAGCAGACGACCAGGTCGCCGCTGATGCCATTGGGCCTTTTTGCCTCACGCCAGTTCAGCGCCGCGAACATCGTGACGTTCGTGGTCTACGCCGCCCTTGCCGGAGCGCTCTTCCTCCTTCCTCTCCAACTCCAGGAAACGGCCGGCTACACGCCACTGGCGGCGGGCGCCGCCCTGGTGCCGATGACGATCGTGATGCTGCTGTTGTCCGCACGCGCCGGCCGGCTGGCGCAACGCATCGGCCCGCGCCTGCCGATGAGCCTCGGCCCCATCGTCGCGGGCGGTGGTTTCGCGCTCCTGTCGATCGTGGACGCCGACAGCCCCTACCTCAGCACGGTGTTCCCCGGCGTGTTCGTCCTTTCTCTGGGCCTGTCGCTCACGGTCGCCCCGCTCACGTCGACCGTGCTCGCGGCAGGTGGCGAGGCACACGCGGGGGTGTCCGCGGCAATCAACAACGCCGTCGCACGGACCGCGGGTCTTGTCGCCGTGGCCATCATCCCGGCCGCGGCCGGCATCTCGGCCTCAGGTGCAACCTCACTGGCCGACGGCTTCTCTCGTGGGATGTGGATCTCGGCGGCGATCTGCGTTGCCGGAGGGTTGCTCTCAGCGGCGACCATCACCAACCCGCCACGAGTCGCTCTCGAGCCGGAGCCGTGTGCTCACTGCGCTCTCGACGCGCCACCGCTCCGCCCACATCAGCTGGTGGAAGGTGTCGACGAACGCGCTCCGGTTGAACTGGTCTGACGCCACGCAGATGTATCAGGGGAGGAGTTGGAAACAGCCGAGGGGCATCGTGGCGCCATTGACGACGATCTCGACGGTGTGCTGGCCCGGGTAGTGGGTTCGGGTGGTCTGCTGGTTGAGCGCGATCGATTTGCGGATCAGCCGCGACTCGCCGGGCGCGAGTGTCGCGGTGACGAGTTTGAAGACCTTCGGTGTGGTTGATCCGTTCGCCTTGACGAAGTGGACCTTGAGGTCGGCAAGCAGGTCGGCGGCGACAGCCGCGTCGTTGGTGAGTGAGAACGTGATGCGGAGGGTTTCCCCGATTCGTGGCGTCGCCGGCTCGATTCTCACGGCAGAGATACTCACCGCGGCGGGGTCACCGAACCCCAGCGTGGCGAGCGCCCCGGGATGTGCACGTTTGACCAGTGTCCGCAGCGCATGGCGCACCACCCACGCCCGCTCCGGACTCGCGTTGCGCAACCACCGGTGGCACACGTCCACGACGAGGTCCGGGTGGTCCTTGGAGATGTCGTTGAGGTTGTTTGCCACGGAGCGCCGCACGTACGACTCGGGGTCGTCCTTGAGCAGTTCGAGCAGTGCAAGGACCGGTTGGGGGTCGGCGACGAACTCCCGGAGGACCGGCGCCCACGGAAGGCGAGGGCGAGTGCCTTCCGAGACGAGGCGTCGCACGTGGAGGTTGGGATCAGCCGTCCACTCGCGCAGGCGTGCAAGCGTGGCGTCACGGTGGTGCACGAGAAACGGGCGGATGCTGAACTCGGCCGTGAACCGCTTCGTGAGCTCGTACTGAGCCTGAAGGGACTCCTCCCAATCGTCGAGGCCGTACTCGGCGACGAAGAAGACGTGCGGCAGATAGACGAAGCTCGCCATTCCTTCGAGTGGCCCGTGGCTTTCATCGCCGAGCGACGCCAAAAGAATCGCGATCGCATCCGGATACGAGGGCGGCAAGTGTCGGTGAAGCTCGTGCGCGATCTGTCGCGCACGCGGTGTCAGCTCGAGGTCGTCGTACCCCGTCAGCGCGTCCCGCGCGAACGCTCGCGCCGGAAATGTGGGGTGCACCGATTCGATCATCATCGCAATTCGTCGGGGGACATCCGGGCCGAACTGATCCTTCAGACGAGGGGCCTCCGACGCGGGCCCGGCCGACTCCCTGCTCACCGGGTCGTGCCTACGCCCCGTACGGCACCCAGATGTTCTTCACCTGGGTGGCGTGACGCAGGAACTCGGCCGGATCGACCCCCGGCCAGTCGACCCGGTCACCGTCGCGCACCCAGACCTGTTTCAGGTTCCCCACCGACGCCGCCTCGATCGCCGCGGCGCCGTCCGCCGGACCGAAATACCACAGAGCGTCGACGTCAAGATGCTCGGCGAGCGTGGGGACAACAGCGTCACGTCCACCGGTCACGATGTTGACGACCCCGCCCGGCACGTCACTGGTTTCGAGTACCTGGTACAGGTCAGTGGCCGACAGAGTGTGAACGGGCGAGGGGATCGCGACGACCGTGTTGCCCATCGAGATAGCCGCAGCCACGAGCGTGACGAACGCGACGAGGGGTCCACTGTCGGGGCACACGATCCCGACCGTACCGATGGATTCGGGCATGGCAAGCGTCACGTTACGAAGGGGCGTGTGGTGCACCGCCCCGTCCCACTTATCAGCCATCGCCGCGAACGTGAACAGCGCGTTGATCGACGCCTCGACCTCGGCGTCGCCGACAAATCCCGTCATCTCCCCCAGGCGCGCGGAGAACTCGCGGCGCCGGGAATCGAGGTTTTCGGCGATGAAGTACAGGACCTGAGCGCGGTTGTACGCGGTGGCGTCGGCCCAGCCAGAAGCCGCCCGCGCCGCCTCCACGGCATCGCGGATATCCTTGCGGTTGCCCTCCCCCACCTCACCCACCAGGGCGCCCTGCGGGTCGACAATGCGGCGGCTGTAGCCCGAGTCGGGGCGCACCTGTTTGCCACCGACGAACATCTTGGGCGTGCGGTCGATGGGCGGGCTCTTCGCCGTTCGAGGTGAGCGCAGCACCGGCCGCGACTTCGGCTGGCGGTACACCGGCTCCACCGGCCGCAGGTAGTCGTACATCCCTTCGCGCCCGCCATCGCGGCCGTAGCCGCTTTCCCGGTAACCGCCGAAGCCGGCGCTCGCGTCGAACAGGTTGGTGCAGTTCACCCACACCACCCCGGCTGTGATCTGGCGCGAGACGTCCAGTGCCAGGTTGAGGTCGTCACTCCAGACGCTGGCGGCGAGGCCGAAGCGCGTGTTGTTGGCCAGCGCGACCGCCTCGGACGGGGTGCGGAACGTCATCGCGACGAGCACCGGCCCGAAGATCTCCTCCTGCGCGACGGTGGACGCGGGTTCCACGCCGGTCAAGAGCGTCGGTGGGTAGAAGTACCCCTCGGCCGGGCACGCCCAGGAGGGCTGCCACAGCGTGGCCCCCTCTTCGGCACCGGCGGCGACCATCCGCGCGATCTTCTCCAGCTGCGGGGGTGCGATGATGGCGCCGATATCGATGGCCTTGTCGAGCGGATCGCCCACCCGCAGCTTCTCCATCCGCGCCCGCAGCTTCGCGATAAACCGCTCATTGACGCTCTCCTGAACGAGCAGCCGTGACCCCGCGCAGCACACCTGCCCCTGGTTGAACCAGATGGCGTCGACCACTCCCTCCGCCGCACTATCGAGGTCAGCGCTGTCGAACACGACGAACGGCGACTTGCCGCCGAGCTCCAGGCTGAGCTTCTTGCCCGATCCGGCGGTGGCCTTTCGGATGATGCGCCCCACCTCGGTGGACCCGGTGAAGGCGATCTTGTCAACATCGGGGTGCTCGACGATGGCGGCGCCGACTGCGCCGTCGCCGGTGACGATGTTCACCACACCCGGTGGCAGTTCGATGTCCCGGCAGAGCTCAGCGAAGGCAAGCGCGGTGAGCGAGGTCCACTCGGCCGGCTTCAACACCACCGTGTTGCCCGCGGCGAGGGCCGGAGCGATCTTCCACGACAGGATGAGGAACGGGAAGTTCCAGGGGATGACCTGACCGCACACCCCGACGGGCTCATGGCCGGGGAACTCCCGGTCACGCACCTGGGCCCAGCCGGCATGGTGAGAGAAGTGGCGCGCGGCGAGGGGGATGTCGATGTCGCGGGTTTCGCGGATGGGTTTCCCGTTGTCCATCGTCTCCAGCACCGCGAAGTGGCGGCTGTGGCGCTGGATGTGACGCGCGATGGCGTAGAGATAGCGCGCCCGGGCGTGCCCCGACTGGGCGGCCCAGGCGGGCAGGGCGGCCCGTGCGGCGGCGACGGCTGCGTCGACCTCCATCCCGGTGGCCTGGGTGATCTGGGCGATCGGCTGAGCCGTGGCCGGGTTGACCGTCGGGAAGGTGCGGCCAGGCGGGGTCATTTCTCCGCCGATGTACATGCCGAAACGCCTCTGGCGTGCATCGAGCCAGTCGTTCACGGCGGTATCCGACTCCGGCGCCGGGCCGTAGTCCAGGGTGGTGAGCAAGTCCCAGACGCGTTCGGCCACGGCTAACCCATCGGGTGGCGGAAGGTGGCGGAGTAGGCGCCGGTGACGTGATGCTCCAACTGACGTTCGATGTCGTTGAGCAGGGTGCTGGCGCCGAAGCGGAAGCGTTCCGGGGTGAGCCAGTCGTTGCCGAGTTCCTCTTTGATGAGTGTCAGCCAGTCGAGGGATTGCTTTGCCGTGCGGATGCCGCCCGCGGGCTTGAACCCGACCGGGTGGCCGGTGCGCTCCGCGTACTCGCGGATGGCCCGCACCATCACGAGGCTCACCGGAAGCGTGGCGTTGGTGGGCTCTTTGCCGGTGGAGGTCTTGATGACGTCGGCCCCGGCCAACATGCAGACCCAGCTCGCGCGAAGGACGTTGGTGAGCGTGCCGAGCTCACCGGTCGCGAGGATGGTCTTCATGTGGGCCTCACCGCACGCAGCCCGGAAGGCGCGCACTTCGTCGTAGAGGCCCTGCCAGTCGCCCGTCAGAACGTGGTGGCGGCTGATGACGATGTCAATCTCCGCGGCGCCATCGGCGACCGACGCGCGGATCTCATCGAGCTTCACCGCGCTGGGAACCAGCCCCGCAGGGAAGCCCGTCGACACCGCAGCCACCGGAACGTCACTTCCCGCCAGGGCCGCGACGGCAGTTGCGACGAAGCGGTGATAGACGCAGACCGCGCCGACGGTGATGCGATCGACTGGGACGTCAAGCGCCGCGAGGATCTCGGCACGCACCGGCCGGCGGGCCTTCGCACAGAGTCGATGGACGTTGCCCGGGGTGTCGTCACCGGAGAGCGTGGTGAGATCGATGCACTGCACCGCCCGAAGGAGCCACGCCGCCTGCCATTGCTTCTTGACCGTGCGCCGCCCGGTGTGGGTCGCCGTGCGACGCTCGACCGCGCTGCGGTTGACGTGCAGCGACTCGACCCATCCGACGTCGAGCGGGGTGCCGGGGTTGCGGTCGTGCTGAACCACCTGGATAGCGTCCGCGATGGGGCCGTTCACCTGACCGGCGCTCACGTGCGACCTCGATTGCGCGGATGGGCAGCCGCCTGTCGCTCGTTTCCGTGCCGGTAGTTGCCGGTGACCCGTGCCATGAGCTCCTGGTCGTCCCCTCCATCAACACTCGCGAGGAAGTCCGCGGCCGCCGGGCCGCGCAACACCGCGGCGCGCCGACCGTGGTGTTCGATGACAACCTCCCCGCTCTTGCGGATGACGTATCGGAATCCCTCGGGCGTGCCCATGGAGCCATGATGTCAAAGGCCGCGGCGCGGTGGTGCGCCCGATTGGGAACGGAGGGCCCCATTGATCGTCTCATTGCCGACGCAATGGCTCACCCAACCGTTGATCCGGGCGAGGGGCCGAGCCGCCGCCCCGGGCCGGTCGGCAGAACCCCAGGCTGCGTGAGAGCCGCCTTCGGTCGGTCGCGTATCAAACCGTCCCCCAAACGACTCTTGTGAAGTGTCCATGCCTGCAATTGATCGGAGAACCGATGGACATCGATCGAGACATCAGCCCCCACCCGCGCCGACCCGGTCGCGACACCCCCTCCCACAACTCCGTCCACGGAGCTCTTCGGCAGCTCCATCCCGACGCTCCTAATACTCCGGGGCCGATCCTTGGATGGCGAGCCTGGTCGCTGGATCGGACCGGGCCCGAGGCGCGCCTGGCGGGCGTCCGAGCAGGCCGGTAGCTGGCCGATCGGCGAGCCACCGGTCGCCGATTGTCGCCATCTGCCCGCCAGGCACCCTGCTCCGTGGCGCGGCTGTACGTGCGGAATCTCTGGCGCCGGCCGGGTCGAAGACATCGTCTCGCGCACCGAACTTCCGTCACGAACCCGCCGGATTATGCCGATCGGCCTCGTCGCACTTTGGGGTGAGGTCGTTGAGGGTGAGCGCGCTTAGCGTGCCTCGCACGCCTACCGGAGTCGAATCTACGTGCCCCTTCCGCACCGGGTTAGACCCCCGAGAGGTCAACGAGGCCGCCTTTGGCCTGGCTGCCTACGGCGTACCGGTCGAGATTCTCGAGCGCCGGCGGCACTCTGCTGGACGGACTCCACGCCGCGCGGTAGGTCGAGTCGGCTAAATGTCGAGCTACAACCCCAAACGGTCGAGCATGGTTTCATCCCGCCGCCACTTGGGACGCACCTTGATGACCAGATCGGTGTGGACCGTCTCACCAAAGATACGTGAGAGGTTGCCACGTGACGCCTCGCCGATCGCCCGGATCATGGAGCCGCCTTTCCCCACCAGGATGCCTTTCTGGGATTCCGTTTCGACGAGGATGGCGGCGCGGACGATGCGTCCGTCGGCAGCCGGTTCGATGGTGTCGACCTGAACAGCGACGGCGTGAGGAACCTCCTCGCGTACCCGTTGTAAGGCGGCCTCACGAATGATCTCCCCCGCCAGCTCGGCGTCGGTTTGATCGGTGGCAACGCCCTCCGGGAAGTAGCGCGGGCCCTCGGGGAGTAGGGCCGCGATTGAGGTGCGCAGGGCGTCGAGGCCGCTTCCCGTTGTCGCACTGATCGGGTGAAGCTCCACGAAGTCGACCAGAGGTGCCGCGGAAGCGATGGCGACGCCGATCGCTTCGGGGCCCAGGGTGTCGACCTTGTTGACTACGGTGATCGTCGGCAACTTCGCGTCGCGAAGACGTTGCGCGATGAAGCGGTCGCCCGCGCCGACGCCTTCCTCGGCGTTGACCACCAAAAGCACCGCGTCGCAGTCGGCTACGGCGTGGTCGACGGCCGTTTGCATGCGTTTCGTCAGCCCGTCAGCGGGGCGCTGGAAACCCGGCATGTCGAGGAGCACCGCCTGCCAGTCCTCACCATTGACCACCGCGTTGATCCGACGGCGGGTGGTTTGCGGCCGGGGCGAAACCGCCGCCACATGTGACTCGGCCAGTGCGTTCGCGAGGGTCGATTTCCCCACGTTGGGCCGCCCGGCGAGGGCAATGAGACCCGATCGAAAGGTCACCCCCACCTAGCTCTCCAAGAGAAACGCGTCAGGGAGCAGTTCCCTCAGCGGGCGTTCGATCAGTCCACCTGGCCCGCGATAGACGACGAGCATGTCGAGGCCGAAGTCGGCGAGCGACTGCCGGCACATGCCGCAGGGCGAGATGGGCTCACCATCCGAGCGGGCGACGCCAACATGGGTGAAGCGGCTGTGACCGTCCGTGACGGCCTTGACCAGCGCCGTTCGCTCGGCGCAGATAGTGAGCCCGTAACTGCCGAACTCGACGTTGGCCCCCGCGATTTGCGTGCCATCCGGCGTGAGGAGCACCGCGCCGACGTACAGGCCGCTAAACGGGGGGTGCGCGCGAGCGGTGGCCGCGAGCGCGGCGTCATACAGGTCCTGCGCGGTCACGATCCGCCCCCTATCCGAGCAACTGGAACATGAGGATGGTGACGGCCGAACCGAGTACCGCGCCCGCGATCACCTCGATGGCCGAGTGAATCCCCGCCTCCACACGCGACTGGGCGACGAGCATGGCCATCATGAACGCGAGGGTCGAGATGAGCGCCGAGTGCTGAAGATCACTCGCGACGATCGTGATGGCGGCCCATCCGGCAAAGGCTGCCGCTGCATGGCCGGATGGCAGACCACCGCGCAACGGGGTGCCCCGGCCAATGGCCGCCTTGATGGCGATGGCAAGGATGACGGTGACGATCAATGCCCCCACGACGATCTGCGACGGTCGTCCTTTCAGCTGGCCGAGCAGGTCGGGCGGGTCGGTGATCTGGCCGTAGAACACGAGATAGGCGACGGCCAGGGCGTTGGCGGTCGCGACCAGCACGGCGCCGGCGGCGACATCCTTCGCCACCTTCACCAAGGGGTGGTAGTGCGTGACCAGCGCATCGATTGCCGCTTCGACAGCGGTGTTGACCATCTCGGCGATCAACACCAAGCTCACCGCTCCGAGCACCGCGATGAACTCCAGGCGCGACACGCCCAGCACCAAGGCCAGGATCAGCGCGAGGAGGCCGGCGCCCACGTGGATGCGCATGTTGCGCTGAGTGCGCAGCACATAGACGATGCCCTCGAACGCCCACGTGAACGACCATCGAAGTGAACCCTGGCGCGGCAGCGCTTCCTTGGGCTGGCGACGGAAGATCCGCAGAGGGCCGTCGGGCTTGGTCGGCGTGGGAGAGCTCACGCGACCAGCTCACCGACCAGATCATCCTGCAAATTCAGCATTTCTCCCGAGTCCGTCTCGTGATCGTACCCGAGCAAGTGAAGAAGCCCGTGAACGGTCAGCGTCGTGAGTGGATCCTGCGCCGCCGCGGGGCAGATGATGATGTCGCCAAGTTCGGGAGCGGGTCCGTCCTCGGGCCATGACCCGCGGGAGTCGGGGCCGTCGATCGGAAATGACAGTACGTCGGTGGGCTCCGGCTTGTCGCGATAGCTGCCGTTGATCTCCGCCATGCGCTCAGGCGTGACGATAAGCAACCCCACGCTGGCGCGCCGAAGCCCCATCCGATTGCAGGCCGACTGAATGAGCGGCACCAGCGGGTCTGCGTCCTGCCCCGCGACTTCGGAGTGGGCTTCCACATCGATCATTCCGCCGGCTCCCCGTCGGCGATGCGATATGCCTCGACGATTTCTTGAACGAGCCGGTGACGCACCACGTCAGCCTTGCCGAAACGCACAAACGCGACGTCGCTCACATCGGCGAGGATCTGACCGATTTGCAGCAAACCCGATTGGCGGTCACGCGGCAGGTCGACCTGTGTGACATCGCCGGTCACGACGATCTTCGACCCGTAACCCAATCGGGTGAGGAACATTTTCATCTGCTCGGCGGTGGTGTTCTGGGCCTCGTCGAGAATGATGTAGCTGTCGTTGAGCGTGCGGCCGCGCATGAACGCCAGCGGAGCAATCTCGATCTGCCCACGCTCGAGGTAGCTCAGCACCTTCTCGGGGTCGAGCATGTCGTACAGCGCGTCAAAGAGCGGGCGCAGGTATGGGTCAACCTTTTGCGCAATGTCGCCGGGGAGAAAGCCCAGGCGCTCCCCGGCCTCGACCGCGGGCCGCGTGAGAATGATGCGCCCGACCTCGCGGCGATGGAGCGCGGCCACCGCGAGCGCCACTGCCAAGTACGTCTTGCCGGTGCCGGCCGGCCCGATGCCGAACGTGATGGTGCGCTGGCGAATCGCGTCGACGTATTCCTTTTGCCCGGCCGTCTTCGGGGTGATGGCCAACGCACGGTGCCGCCACACCACGTCGCCGAGCATTCCACTGAGCGGAGCACGGCTCTGTACCGCGTGGGCCACCGCTTGGACCGTGCCCGGCCCCAACCCCTGGCCATCGGCGACCAAACTGGCCAGCTCGTCGATGACCGTGGCCGCGGCCTCGACCTGACCGGCGTCGCCGCTGAGCGTCATGCGGTTTCCACGGAGGGCAATGTCGAGGTCCAAGTGATCCTCGAGTGAGCGCAGCATCTGATCGTGGTCGCCCGCAAGCTCGACCGCGACGCGGTCCGCAAGTTCAATCGTTCGTTCCATCACATGGATTGTGACAGGGAAACGCCCCCCAGAATGTGCCAGTGGAGGTGAAAGACGGTCTGCAGCGCGTCCGGGCCATGGTTGGTCGTGACTCGATAGCCGCTTTCCCCAAGCCCGAGCTGGTTCGCCACCTCGGCGATGACGGTCAACATTCGGGCCCTCTCGTCGACATCCAGGCCGCCCACGTCGTCGATCGACGTGACATGGCGCTCGGGGATAACCAACACGTGCACGGGGGCTTTCGGGTTGATGTCGTGGAACGCAACGAACCCGTCGCCACGGTGGACGATGCTGGCCGGGATGTCACCGCCGACGATTCCGCAGAACAGGCACTCAGCCACGGGTGACCTCCCCGCGAAGGTGTTCTCCTGCCATTCCCGCGACGACAACGGGAACAAGCTGGCCGGGAGCTCCGGCCGCCGGGTCAAGCACAAACCGGCTGTAGTCGGAGCCGTAGCCCACGAGAACCCCGTCATCGAGTGCCTTCTCGACCAGAACGGCGTCGTGTTCGCCCACGCGTGCCGCGCGTCGCGCAAAGCCCAGCCGGTCGGACAGGTCACGGAGGGTGCGGCTGCGCTCATCCTTGACTGCGGGGGCCACGCGATCGCCGAGGTCGGCCGCCACCGTCCCGGGCCGGGGCGAGTACGGAAACACGTGGATCTTGCCGAAGGCCAGCTCCTCGCACAGATCTCGTGTGTGCGCGAAAGCGGTGTCGTCCTCGGTGGGAAAGCCGACGATGACGTCGGTGGTGACGTTGAGGCCCGGCAGGACATGCCGGGCCCAGCGAACAGCCTGGCGATACTCGGCAACCGTGTAGCTGCGACGCATGTCGGTCAGCACGGTGGGGTCACCCGATTGGAGTGGGATGTGCATGTGACGCGCCATCACCGGGGTTTCGGCCATGGCGGCCACGAGCCGCTCGGTGACGTTACCGGGCTCAATAGATGAGATCCGCAGCCGGGTGAGACCGGCGAGCGATCCGACCGCATGAATGAGCTCAGCGAGATCGCTCCCATCGTCGGCGCGCCACGTCCCGATGTTGATTCCGGTGAGGACCAGCTCGGGATGCCCCTCAGCGATGCGACGACGCGCGTCGCGGAGCACCGCGTCGAGCGAGCGACTCTCCGCCACACCGCGGGTTCGCGGAATGATGCAGAACGCACAGTGCTGATCACAGCCGTTTTGAACCTTCAGGAAGGCCCGCGTTCGGCCGGCAACCCGGTCATCATCGTGGCAGGCAAGCGGGGATGCGGTTCCCAGAATCTCTGTGATCTCCGCCGCAGCACGATCTGCCGAGCGCCCCACAACGGTCACTCCGTCGCCCGTGAACTGGTCGGCGTTGAGGTTGGCGGCACAGCCCGTGACGAAGGTGGTCGTGGCGGCCCGGGCGGAGCGGTTGACCTGCTGACGACTTTTGCGTTCCGCCTCGACGGTGAGGGCACACGTGTTAATGACGTGAACCTCGGCGTCGTCTTTCGGCGCCTCAACATGCCCGGCGTCGCGGAGCGCGTCGCGGATGAGCATGGCGTCGGCCTGGCTGACCTTGCAGCCAAGAAAGCGGACGGAGAACGTGGCCATCAGTCGGCTCCCAACTGCCCCTGGGCATCGGCGGCCATCACGGCCGCCGCAATAGCGGCGGTCTCCATGCGCAAGGTGGCCGACCCGGTACGGCACACCGTGAGCCCCGCAGCTCGTGCCGCATCGACCTCGGCGCTCGAGAAACCGGTATCCGGACCGACGACGATAACGCTCGACGCATTTGCCGACGACGCCAAGGCATCACGCAGGCCGACATCGCCCCGCGCGTCGAGCAGATACCCCTGATTCTGCGCCCGAGTCAGCACGTCGGTAAACGCTACCAGCCCCTCAATGGCCGTCAGTCCCGCCCGTCCGGACTGCCGTGCAGCCGCCTCGGCCACGCGTGTCATGCGATCACGTCGACGGGCAAATGCCTCCGGTGTGGGAACACGACGAGCGCGTTCGGATGCGAAAACCATGACCTCACGAACCCCCAATTCGGCAGCCTTCTCGATCACGAGGTCGAGGCGGCCCGGCTCGGCAAGCCCAATTGCCAACACGACGTCGATGAGACCAGGGGCGGGACGGGGCGCACTGCCGGTGCGAATCTGGCAGTGCGGATCACGCGCGGATATCTTGGCCGGCCAGATCTGCCCGGCGCCGTCGATGATCTCCACATCGTCACCAACCTCGCGTCGCACGACGCGAAGCAGATGATGGGCATCGGCGTCGCTCACCACCACATCCGTGTCGGGGCCCACCGGTTCGCCCAACACGACGCGAAACGTGTGTCTCACGGTCGCTCCAGAGCCACGGCAGTCCAATCATCGGCATCGATCTGGCGGCGCAGCCGGTATCCCGTCGCGAGCCAGGGACCGACGGCGATCGCGACGTCGTGGGGACGAAAACCCGAGAGGATGGCGTGGGATGGGAAGGGCTGAGGCAACTGCCCGATGAGTGGGGCCACGTAACGCTCGGTGATGTTGGCCAGCACCGTCTGCGTGGCGGGAAGCGTGTCGTGGCCCGTCTCGCGTCGCCCAACGATGAGTGCCACGCCGTTGACCTTCGCGTTCGCGATGGTGGCGTCCACCGCCAATGGGTCGACGTCGACCGCCCACACCGGATCGTGCCCAAGCTTGCGCGCGGCGATCGCGAGAATTCCCGACCCACAGCCCACGTCGAGCACGCTCCCGATGGGCACGTCGAGGATTAGCTCCAGGCATCCTCGCGTGGTTGCGTGTTGCCCCGTCCCAAACGCCATACCCGGGTCGATCTCGATGTCGATGAGCCCTCGCCGAGGGTCCTCCCACGGGGGGCGCACGCGAATGCGGTCGGCGATGTCCACGGGATGGTGGTAGGCCCGCAGGCCGTTCTGCCAATCGGTCGATTCGTGTTCGCAGACGACGGTCGCCGCGGGATCGCACGCGTGCATAAGTGCCGTGATCTCGGCGATGCGGCGTGCGTCGACGGTGGGAACCCAGACGGTCGCGCAAACACTATCGCCGTCTTCCTCCTCGCCCCACCCTCGTTGAACAACCTCACCGAGGGCGACGCGCAGTGCGTCGGCGGCGGCAATCGGGATGGTTGCGACGACCCGCGTCAGATCATCGACGTCGTTTGTTGCGGCGCCGGAAAAGGCCATCGCCCTTCTTTCCCGCGGGCTGAGCGTGGTCGTGCAACTGGGTGAGCAGCTCGCGCCCCTCCGGGCTGGTGATCGCCGGGATGTCGACCACGACGTAGATCCGTTGATTGCCGCGCCCACGCCCCTGAACCGCAGGAAAACCCTTCCCGCGAAGAACGTGCTCGTGGTAGGGCTGCGTGCCGGGCGGGAGGTCAATCGTCGTCTCACCCTCGACGGTTGGCACCGCGACCTCGCAGCCGGTCATGGCGTCGGTCACCGACACCGTGATCTGGCTGACGATGTCAAGCTCGTCGCGTTCAAAACGCTCGTCGGCAGCCACATTCACCTGAATGTAGAGGTCGCCGTTCGGTGCGCCACGGTCACCGGCGTGAGCCGTCCCGGGCATACGGATCTGCTGACCGTCGGCGATACCGGCCGGGACGGCCACTCGGATGCTGCGGTGCGTCATGCGCCTCCCCACACCCCGACACTCCTCACAGGGGGTTTCGGCGTACTCGCCCGCGCCGCGACATTCCGGGCACGCGACCGCACGAACGAACTGTCCCAGGGCGCTGTTCATCACCTGCCGCACCTGGCCTTGCCCCTCACAGGTGCTGCACCGTGTGATGGTGGATCCCACGGCGGCGCCCGACCCGTCACAGGTCTCACAGGCCGCGACCAGATCCACCTCAACCTCGCGGGTCACATCGGTGGCCGACTCCACAAATGTGAGGTCGACGGCCACTAGGTGGTCGTCACCGGCCTGGCGACGGGGACCGCGCCGGCCGAAGATGTCGCCCCCGCTAAAGAGCGAGTCGAAGATGTCCTGGAACGACCCGAAGCCGGAGAAGTCACTGGGTCCGCGTCCCTGGTTGCGCAGACCGTCCTGGCCGTAGCGGTCGTAAATCGAGCGCGACTCGGCATCGCCCAACACCTCGTACGCCTCGGCAATCTCCTTGAACCGCGATTCGGCGCTGGGGTCGTCCGGGTTGACGTCGGGGTGAAGCTCCCGCGCCAACTTGCGAAAGGCGCGTTTGATCGCCGCGTCGTCCGCGTCGCGGGACACACCAAGGACTTCGTAATAATCACGGCTCGCCGTCGACATCGCGTCGAGAGAGGTTAGCAACGCCGCCGTCGCGTCCGTCCCCGCGGCAGGATCACCCCGACGTCGCGTCAGCCAACGAGGGCGGCAATCAAAAGACCGACGGCCAACAGACCGACGACAGCGACCACGGCAACGTTGACCATCAGGGCCATCGATGCGAGGCGTTGACGGCGCTCACCCACGGGATCCGCCGTACCTCCACTACCTGTGGCGGCGTCGGGAGCTTCGCGCGGCGTCGGGGGCCCATCGCCGCGTCGCCAGGCAGTTGCACCACCCAGTATCCCGACGATCAACGTGTTGAGGCTGACCTTCTCGCCGTCGGCAAGGCGTGCCAGATCGGCGTGGAGCGTGGGAGGCATCCTGACAAGTAGCCGGCCGCTGTGCGTGTTCTCGACTTTCGGTGCGGGGACCGGCCGCTCGTTGGCCACGGCGTCCTCAATCCACGTCTCCATGGCGACGCGAACCTCGGCGAGAGCCTCCCCGTCGCTCGCTGCGCGAACTTCGCAGCCGGGGAGCTCGGTGACCTGTGCCACCCACTCCGACCTGTCATCCGAGTCGCGTCGTGTGAGGACAATCTCGTAGGGACGCTCGAGATGTTGGTCCGCTGCGGTGCGTTCGCGCGTGGCCATCCCTGTTGAGGCTATGCCCTCGTCCTTTCAGGCGCAACTAACCGATCGTCGAGTTCGTCACGAAGCCGCGCGAGTCCTCGATCGAGCAGCCGAGAGACCTGGCCTTGCGAAACCCCGAGGCGCTCAGCGATTTCCGATTGATTGAGATCGTTGAAGTATCTCCAGCGGATGGCCTGGCCGACTTTGCCGTTGAGGTGATCGAGTGCCATCGAGACGGCCAGGCGGTCGTCAGTCGCCTCCCACGGAGTCACGGTCAGTGCGGCCGGTGCGACGGACGCCAGCGGCGCGGTTGCGCCCGGCGGTACTCGACACGTCTCGACATCAGACATCGACCGACCGGTTCGCGACGCCACTTCGTGGGTTGTCGGCGCGCGTCCAAGCAGACGCGTGAGATCCGCTTCGGCCTCTCGCACCGACAGATGCTCCTGATAGGCGCGCCGTGGCACCCGAACCGTCGCGCAACGATCGCGCAGATGACGTTTGATGGCCCCGCAAACGCACGGCTCCGCGTAGGCGGAAAATGGCACTCCCCGCTCCCGATCGAACCGGTCAGCAGCCACAAGGAGTGCGACGGCGCCCACCTGGACCAGGTCATCGAGATCCTCTGCTCGCGCAACGTAGCGGCGCGCGATTCGTCGTACCAGCGGCAGATGCTCCTCCACAAGTCGGTTGCGTGGCGTCTCCCCCGGAACCCCCATGATCCCAACCTCCCCCGAATGTAAAGTCGTCACCATTATGTATAAAAGAGTGTGGAGTGGGTAGTTTGATACATGAAGTTCATTTAGGTGTCTCACCTTGTGCGACATCGTTCGCCGCACCCGACGTCCATGAACGCGACTCGCCGCTCATCCACCACGCAGACGCCATCCCGCTCCGGGCGGTCGTTCGTCGCGCGCACCGTGGTCAGCGCCGTCGCCGCCCTGGTGGTCGGAACCGGACCAGCGGTCGCGAACGACCTCGCAATCCCTGCAGAGAGCCTGATATCACCGCAGTATCAAACGCCCGACGCCGCCGCAATCGTCGCTGAGGCGACAGCCGCTGCACCTGCCGAGGCACCACCAACCGTGCCCCCTCCAGCTCCGGCACCCACGCCAGCTGCCGCACCGGCTGCCACGGCGCCCGCCCCGCAGCCGCGCCCCGACCCCGTCGCGGATACCACAACAAACAATAGTGATACTGCGCCTACAGTAGTGTCATCTATAGATATCCCAGCGATGACGTCAAATGCGCCGCCGTCCTCCGTGGCACCCGCCACGCCGGCCCCGCAGCCCGAGGACACGACCCCACCGACGGCTGAGGTGGCAGCCCAAACGGCACCCAGTGCTCTCACACCACCGACCGAGGCTCCCGCAAGCCCGGTCATCGCCGGTGAGGCACCCGCAACAGCGACGACGGCCCAGGCGATCCTCGCCAACCTGAACGTTGACGTTCGAATCCTGAGCCCGGGCAACAGCGGTCCCGTGACACAGTCAACGGGTTCCGGGACCTCGCCGGTCTCCGTCGGTGCCACCGCGACCCCCGCCGGCATACCGTCTGGGGCGCCCACTCCCACGGTCACGGTACCGACTACGTGGATTTGGAACTGGAACTGGACCTCCGGGCAGTGTGCGGCAGGACCGACCTCGGGCTCTGTCCTGAGCGGTTCAACGTGGACCTGGACGTGGTCGTGGGGTTGTGCTCCCCCGCCGATCGCCCTTCCCAATGTCCCGGCGATTACGATCCCCGCAGTTGAGTTGCCGGCGATGACGATCGCGGTCGCACTCCCCACCTCCATTGCGCCGTTCTCACCATCGGGGACGCCGACGATCGCGACGACGGTGGTACCGCTGCCCCTCCCAGCCCTGGCGATCAGTCCGACGGCCCCGGCGGCCGCACCCGTTCGAGCAGCTCCCGCGATGTGGCGATCAATCGTCTCCGCAGACGTCACGATCCGTCACCGGACCGGGGCGCCACGCACGAAGTCATCCGCAGCGACGCGGACGTGGGCAATCTCGCCTGCCGGCATGCCAGAGCTGTCGCCCAACCCCTCGCCGGCTCCGCCACGCGAGATCGCTGCCGCATCGATGGCAGCCGGCGTCGGCGGTTCGGGCGGAGGAATCGGTGGACTGGGCGCCGCGGCGCTTATCGCCGCGTTCGCCCTGTTTGCCCCACAAATTTTGCTGCCGATGTGGACGGCGTCCGCTCGCCGTCTACGTCCGAAATCGTCACGTCTCGAGCGACCGGGATAGCCCTCCTCAGCGATTTCACGGTCCCACCGGGTCACCCGACCCGGTACGTCTTGTCACCAATCGTTTGAGGAGATCAACCATGAAGCACAGAAAAGTGCTCATCGTGGGTATCCTCGCTTCCTTCATCGGGGGCGGGGGGATCGCCGCGGCGGCGGACAGCCAGGTTGCTGGTCAGCAGGCCAGCAGTGAACAGGCTGCCAGCTCATCCGCCACGTCGACCCAGACGGCACCCACGAACGAGAACATCGACGTGCGCATCTTCAGCCCCGGAGACTCCGGAGCGGTCACGCAAACCAACAGCTCGGAGGCGGCTTCGGTCGCCGCCAACGCCAACCAAACCGCACAGTCCGCTGCCCAGCAGCAGGCCGGCGGTGCGGGAACGCAAGCTGCGGGCCAGGCCGCGTCGAACTCTCAGGCGGCAACGTCGACTGCCACGTCAACGCAGAAGAAGCCGACCAACACCAGCGTCTCGGTCCGTATCGACAGCCCCGGCGACAACGGCGCTGTGACGCAGACCAACAGCTCGGCCGCCGCGAGTGCTGCGGCGAACGACAACGCGACGAAACAATCGACCGACCAAGCCCAAACCGGCGGAGCATGCTGCTCGGGGACCAGCGGCGGCACGCAGGCGGCGGCGCAGAAGGCCGATAGCTCTCAGGACGCCACATCACAGGCGACCTCAAATCAGTCACACCCGGCGAACACCAACGTCGGCGTACGCATCCACAGCCCCGGAGACAACGGGAACGTGACGCAGACCAACAGCTCGGCCGCGGAGAGCATCGCGGCGAACAAGAACACCACAACGCAGGACGCGACCCAGCAGCAGGCAAGCGGAGCATGCTGCTCAGGAACCGGCACCCAAGCCGCGCTCCAGGCCGCAAAGAGTGACCAGACGGCGAAGTCCGACGCGTCATCGACGCAGACGAAGCCGTCGAACGTCAACATCCCCGTTCGGATCGGCAGCAAAGGCGACGACGGGAACGTCACCCAGACCAACGCGTCCATCGCGGTGTCGGCGGCCGGGAACGTGAGCGACACCAAACAGTCTGTGGAGCAAAGGCAGGCTGGAGGTGCGTGCTGTGACAAACCGTCGTACGACAAATCCGACACGAAGGATTCGTCGTGCTGCTCTGGAGGCACCGCTCTCCAGGCTGTCGAGCAAGTCGCCAAGAACGACCAGGACGCCGACTCGTCGGCAACGTCCAAGCAGACCGGTGCCAGCAACACCAACGCACCCGTCCGCATCGACAGCGCCGGCAACGGCGGCTCCGTCGAACAAACCAACCTGTCGGCCGCCGCCTCCGCAGCGGTCAACAACAACCGCACCGACCAGTCGGCGTCACAGGCGCAGGCCGGGAGTGGTGGTACTGCAATTCAGGCCGTTGGTCAGGCTGCGGCCAGCAAACAGTCGGCAACGTCCGATGCCACGTCCACACAGATCAAACCGTCCAACACCAACGCTCCGGTCCGTATCGGCAGTGACGGCAACGACGGCACGGTCACGCAGACCAACGCATCGATCGCCGAGTCGGCCGCCGCAAATCTGAACAAACTCGACCAGTCGGTCGATCAACGTCAGGCCAGCGGTTGCGGTTGCTACGGATACGGCACGGCAGTTCAGGCCGTCGGCCAGAAGGCATACAACGAGCAGGACGCCGACTCGTCGGCAACGTCCAAGCAGACCGGTGCCAGCAACACCAACGCACCCGTCCGCATCGACAGCGCCGGCAACGGCGGCTCCGTCGAACAAACCAACCTGTCGGCCGCCGCCTCCGCAGCGGTCAACAAGAACCACACCGACCAATCGGCCAAGCAGCTGCAGAGTGGTGGCGGCGGGACGGCAGTGCAAGCGATCGGCCAGAAGGCCGCCAGCGCCCAGTACGCCGACTCCGACGCAACCTCGACGCAGATCAAACCGTCGAACGCCAACGCTCCCGTTCGCATCGGAAGCAAAGGTGATGACGGCTCGGTCGAGCAGGCCAACACGTCGCTTGCACTCTCGGCGGCCATGAACCTGAACCACACCACGCAGTCTGCGATGCAGTCGCAGGCCGGCGGGTGCTGCAACGACGACAAGAAGTCGTCGGACAAATCCCCGTCGTACTCGGACAAGACCCCCTCGTACTGTGGGTGCAACTCCGGGACCGGCGTTCAGGCAATCGGTCAGCAGGCCGCGAATTGGCAGGACGCCGACTCGTCGGCAACGTCCACCCAGTACGCACCCAAGAACACGAACGCCCCAGTGCGTCTGTGGAGCTGGGGCGGCGGCGGATCCGTGTCACAGACCAACGCGTCGCTCGCGGCGTCATTGGCCCTGAACACCAACCACCTGACCCAGTACGCAACGCAAAATCAGGGAGGTCGCAACTGATTCTCTGACGCACACCTCCGGGGGATCGCGTGTGCCACATTGACCGGCACACGCTCCTCCGGTTATGGTGTTTTTACACATTCGTGTATCACGCGCGGATCTGGAGAGCTCGGTAATCAACGTGATCAGTTGTCGCCATCTGCTTGGAGTATTTGTCGCTCTCGCGACGGTGAGTTCTCCCTGTGTGGCGAGCGCGGCGTCAGGACCTGATCCGGCGCCCCCAACATCACGCGTGAGCCCACAACCTGACCCTGCAGGGCGCCCCAAGTCCTCGCCACGTGCCGCGACACGTGTGGTGCCACGAGCAACGCCACGGGCTCAAAGTCGCACCCGCGCATCCACGCCTCAGAAATCGACCCGCCGTGCACCGGTGCAGCCAGCACCCCGCAAGAAACCGCTGCCGATGAAAACCCCCGCTACAGCCGGGACTCCCTCGACGCCGACGGCAGCCCCCACCGCCGTCACAACACCACAACCCCGCACGACCCGGGCGGCATTTCCTCCACGCGCGACAGCATCAGATGATGACCGCAGGTGGCTCATGATCGCCACACTCGGGTTGCTCGTCGCGGCAAGCGCCTCACTGCTGACTATGACCCGACAGATCGTACGTGGACCGTGACGACGCCGGCGCGACTCGTCGTGATCGGGCTCAGCGCCATGTGTCTCTGGGCCGCAAACGCCGACCGGGGAGCGGCGGAGGGCATCACCTTTACGTGCACCCCCGGCCCGTGCAGCGGCTGGCATCGAACCGACGTGATGTTGCAGTGGACCGTCGACTTCACCCCCCCGTACCAAACGGATGGCTGCGATACGGCCCTCTTTCACGATGAAGGTTTCCACAGCGCAACATGCAGAGCGTCCAACGGACCGAACTTGATCGGCCAGGCGACTGCGACGGTCCGCATCGATCGGGTCGCACCCAAGATGACGGGGGCGGCGCCAAGCGTGCCGCCGAATCCGGCAGGATGGATCACCGCACCGACAACAGTCGGATTCACTGGCGTCGACACCGGCTCTTCGGGTGTCACTGTTTCGGGGCTCGACTCCTGTTCCCGGGTCGCCTACGCCGGTCCGGATTCGCCAACCGCATCGGTGATGGGCACCTGTCGTGACGTGGCCGGCAACGAGAGCGCCTCAACCCCGTTCACGTTCGCCTATGACGCCACCCCACCGCTGCTCTCCCCACCCACCGCTGACATCGGCGATGGAATGCTCCGAGTTCGGTGGTCAGGGTCCGACCGCGTGAGCATAACGCGAACGCCGGGACGCTCCGGAAAAGCAACGTCCGAGGTCTTTCGTGGGCTGGGTCGCACCTACGTCGACGGCAGCGCCATCAACGGCGTCGCCTACCGGTACACAGTCACCTCAACCGATCCGGCGGGCAACGTGGTTGCCCACGATGTCAGCGCCGTCGCCAGCCGCCGCGTCCTCGGGCCGGCGAAGGGAACGACGATCACCGGCCCCACGACAATCTCCTGGAGCGAGATAGACGGGGCCAGCTACTACAACGTCCAAGTCTTCCGCGGCAAACGCAAGGTCCTCAGCACATGGCCAAAAGCGCCAGCATTCCGACTGCGCCGTTCGTGGCGCTACTTGGGCCGAACGCAACGTCTGAGCGACGGTCCCTACAGCGTGTACGTGTGGCCGGGCTTTGGACCGCTTCGCCAGCAACGCTATGGCCGCATCATCGGCGTGACGTCCTTCCGGAAAGGCGCGCCCGGTTAGTCGCGGTCGTCCTCGTCGTCGTCGTCGAGGTCGTCGTCCGAGTGGGTCGCCAGGTTCTCGCGGGCCGATTCGATCAAGGCGTGAGCGTCATCCAGATTCGCAGCATCGAGCAGCAGACGACTCAGGCTCCGTGCGTCGCGTGCGGCGACATGGTCGACGGAGTGCTCACGCACCCAAAACGGAGTGGATTCGAGGTCTTGTCGCAGGAGCTCAACCATCTGGTGGCCACAGTCGAGCGTGTACGTGGCGATGGCGTATCGGCTATGCCCGACCGTTGATGCAGGCTCCCACGGGACCAAAGGTCCGGAGCGGTACCCGGCCGGCTCGATCACCTCGGCGGTGAGGTCGACATCCCGCCAGGTCAGATCCACGGGAACGCGCAGCTCGAACAGCAGGCTGTCGGCATCGTCGTGATGGCCGGCGGCACTGGCCAGCACGGCGGCCACCCAGTGCGCTTCCGCAAACGAGAGACCCGTAAACAGCTCGCCTTCGTCTGCCGGAGGGAACAGTTGTGACTCGGGTTTCGTCGTGAGGCCGACGGCGTACTCCTCCGGGCCTGCGCCTCCGGCCTCGGTCTTCGCCAGCACACGGACAGACGCCATGGGGTCGTCGCGAAGTGGGCGACGCCACACCTCGATGATTTCAAACCGGTCGTCTATTCGTAGACCTCCTCAATGTAGGCCGACAACGCGTGGGCGGCCTCGCGCACGGTGGCGATCGCCAAACCGTAGTCCATTCTCGTGGGGCCGATCACCGACACCGTTCCCAGATTGCGCCGAGCCACTCCGTAGTTGGCCGCCACGATCGACACGCCCGGCAGAAAGGGATCGGTGAGCTCACGTCCGATGCGCAGGTACACCTCGTTGCCGCCGAGCGCCCCTCGGAGCAGGTTGAGGATGGCGTAGCGCTCCTCGAGCGTGCGGATCAGCGAGCCGATCTCCACGACGTCTTGGGTGCGATGCTCTTCCAAGAAACGTGCCTGGCCACCGACGTAGAGATGACCTTGCTCGTCCTCGTCATCAAGCTCTGTGACCGCAGGCGCCAGCGCGGAGACGAATGCCTGTTCGGCCGGCCCCAGAGACGGCTCGGCCAACTTCGACGCGGTCGTGCGGGCGCCGACGGCACGGCCGGTGAGCCGCTCGTTGAGAAAGTCCGATGCCCAGTCGGCCAGCTTCGGATCGACTGGCCGGTCGAAGGCGAACATGCGCTTGGTGACCGCACCGGTGGAGGTGATGGCCACGACCATGACGAGCTGCGGTTGCAGCAGCAGCACTTCGACGCGGCGGATCGTGGCCGACTGCGCTGGGGGTGAGGTGACCACACCGAGCATGTTGGTGACCTGGGACATGGCGTCGGCGATACGCCGCATCGCGAGGTCGACCTCGCGTCGCATCTCCCCCACGTCCAGAGCCGTGGTGATTGACTGCAACGCCGGCGTGTGATCGCCGCGGCCCACCAGGTGGTCGACGTAGTAGCGGTACCCCGTGTCCGTCGGGATGCGCCCGGCCGACGTGTGGGGATGGTCGAGCAATTCAAGCTGTTCGAGCCGAGCAAGCTCCGATCGTACGGTGGATGAGGCGAAATCCACACCATCACGCCCGGCGATGTTCTTGCTGCCAATAGGAATGCCGGTCGCCACGTGCTGTTCGATCACCAGACGCAGGATCGCTTCTTGGCGCGGGGTGAGCGTCAGGTCATCGTGAAGGTCGCTCATGCCGTGTATTCCATCAGCTCGCACAAGACGGCGTTCTGCACGAACCGCCCTTCGCGTGACAGGACCAGGGTGGAGTCGGTGACACTGACCAGGCCAAGGTCGACGAGGTGGTCGATCGATTCGGGGTGGTCCGGTGCGCCGGCCCAGTCCAGTGACAGTGGCCGGTTGAGGCGAAGGGCCAGCATCCACCGCTCGCGACGGCGGGTGTCGTCGTCCAGCAGTTCCTGGGTACGTCGGGGACGTTCACCATGGTGAGCCGCGGTGATGTACCCGGCCAAGTCGGCCGCGTTTCGCCAACGCTGCGCGGCAATGGTGGAGACCGCGCCGATGCCAACGCCCAGATAGTCGGCCGCGTTCCAGTACGCCAGACTGTGGTGACATTCATGCCCAGGGCGAGCAAAGTTCGCGGTCTCATACCACCCGTAGCCCATCGCCTCGAGCCGTTCGACGATGGTTCGGTAGGCCTGCTCGGTGAAGTCCTCGTCGACGACGGCCCCGTTTCGTGCGAGGGCGCTGCCGGGTTTGACCTCGAGCTCGTACCACGAGATATGATCGGGGCCGAGTTCCTCGACGGCCGCAATGTCCGCGTCCAGATCGGCGTCGGACTGGCCTGGGATGCCAAACAGCAGGTCGATACTGACGCTGCGAAAGCCCGCGGACCGCGCGTTCGACACGGCCGCGCGCACCTGGGCAGCCGTGGCCAGCCGATCCAGTGCGCTCAACAGGTGAGGTTGAAAGCTCTGGGCGCCAAGCGAGATGCGTGTGACACCGGCCGCGACCAGGTCGGCCATGGTGGCCTCGTCAACCGTCTCAGGGTTGGCTTCCAGGCTGATCTCGACGTCAGGTTCGCACCGTCCCCGAATCGCATCGATGAGACGTCGCACGCGGTCCGCACCGAGCAGCGACGGCGTGCCCCCGCCAAAGTAGACGGTGCTCAGCGCGCCAAGAGCGTCGGCGTGTGCTGCGAGCTCGGCGATCACCGCGGCGGTGTAGGCGTCACGTTGGTCGAGCGCCCCCACCTCAACCACAAAGGCGCAGTAGCCGCATCGGTGGGAACAAAACGGGAGGTGGACGTAGAGATGGTGGACGCCCATCCGCCTCAGCGCTTCCCGTTGCTCGACTCTTCCCCAATCGAGAGCACGGACAGGAACGCCTCTTGGGGAACCTCGACGCGGCCCACCTGCTTCATGCGCTTCTTCCCCTCCTTCTGACGTTCCAGGAGCTTGCGCTTACGGCTGATGTCTCCGCCGTAGCACTTGGCCAGCACGTCTTTGCGCCGTGCCTTGACCGTCTCGCGGGCAATGATCTTGCTGCCAATCGCGGCCTGAATAGGCACCTCGAACAGCTGCCGTGGGATGGTCTTCTGAAGGCGCTCCACGATGCCCTTACCACGGGCGTAGGCGACATCCCGGTGAACGATCATCGACAGGGCGTCGACCGGATCACCCGCGAGGAGGATGTCGAGCTTCACGAGCGGGCTCTCACGGTCACCGATGACGTCGTAGTCGAGTGAGGCGTAGCCCTTGGTACGGCTCTTCAGCTGGTCGTAGAAGTCCAGGACGATCTCCGCGAGTGGCAGGTCGTAGACGATCTGCTGGCGGTTTTCGATGGGTTCCATCGTCACGAACTTGCCGCGGCGGTCCTGGCACAGCTCCATCACCGCGCCGACGTAGTCGGACGGCACCAGCACCGTGCAGCGCACGAACGGCTCATGGATCGTCTCGATGTTGCTGGGGTTCGGAAGTTCCGCCGGGCTGCGCACCTCGACTTCCTCACCGGTGACCGAGATCACCCGATAGGCGACGTTGGGCGTGGTGGCGAGAAGCTCCAGGTCGTACTCGCGTTCGAGACGTTCACGGACAATGTCCATGTGGAGCAAGCCGAGAAACCCGCAGCGGAAGCCGAAGCCGAGGGCCTGTGAGGTCTCCGGTTCCCATTGAAGCGACCCGTCGTTGAGCGACAGTTTCTCCAGGGCGTCGCGCAGGTCGGAGTATTCGTCGGCGTCGAGAGGGAACAGCCCGCAGAACACCATCGGCTTCACTTCGCGGTAGCCGGGAAGGGCTTCCTCCGCGCGGTTTCCGGACACCGTCAGTGTGTCGCCCACCCGCAAGTCGCCCAGCTTCTTGACCCCGCTGATGACGTACCCTGACTCACCCGCCGCGAGCGAGCCGGTGGGCACCATCGTCGGTGTCATCACACCGATCTCTTCGACCTCCGCCGTGAGGCCCGTCTGCATCGCGTAGAGCTTGTCGCCTTTGCGGAACTGACCGTCGACGACGCGCATGAACGTCACCACACCGCGGTACTGGTCGTACACCGAATCGAACGTGAGGGCACGCGGCGCGGCAGTCGGTTCGCCGCGGGGCGGCGGCACCCGGGCGACGACGGCCTCCAGCACGTCCTTGATGCCCTGGCCGGTTTTGGCGGAGATGCGAAGGACGTTGTCCGGGTCGTCGCCAATGAGGTCCGCGATTGCCCGGGCATGAAGGTCGGGGTCGGCGGCGGGGAGGTCGATCTTGTTGAGCACCGGGATGATCTCCAGGTCGGCCTCAATCGCCAAGTAGGTGTTGGCGAGCGTTTGCGCCTCGATACCCTGGCTGGCGTCAACGACGAGCAACGCTCCCTCACACGCGGCAAGGCTGCGCGAGACCTCGTAGGAAAAGTCAACGTGCCCGGGGGTGTCGATCAGGTTGAGCTGGTAGATCTCCCCGTTGGATGCCGTGTAGAACACCCGCACCGCCTGGGCTTTGATGGTGATGCCCCGCTCGCGCTCAATGTCCATGGAGTCGAGCACCTGCGAGCGCATCTCGCGATCGCTGATGGAGTTTGTGAGCTGCAAAATGCGATCCGCCAACGTCGACTTGCCATGGTCGATGTGGGCGATGATGCAAAAGTTCCGGATGTGCGATTGATCCACGACCGCTCATGGTAGCGACAGCAACCCACGAGAAGAGCCGGGGCTCGCACGAACGAGGCCGACAACGGACCGTCGGCACGGCACGGCTAGGCTGAGTCTGTGGCAACTGGTGAAACGCATCGCATTCGCATCGGCCAAAAGACCTATGCGATCTCGTCGGGCGATAGCTACGCGCGTCGACATCGCCGGGGATTTGAGCCGGACATGGTTCGACTCTTTCAAACGGTCGCTCGGGGCAGCGACGTCATTCTCGACATCGGCGCCAACATTGGCTTGACGACGCTGCTTTTTGCCGAGCTGGGCCGTTCTGTCCATTCGTTTGAACCCTCGCCCGTGACGCATGGCTTCCTGGAACGGAACATCGCCCGGGCGCAGCTGACGAATGTGACGACCCACCAGTACGGCCTGGGTGCGGAGACGTTCGAGGCGACGCTTACGTACGCGCCCGCTGACCGCACCGGCGCCTTCGTCTCTCATCGCACGACCGCCAGCACCGGCCACACCGTCGAGACGATCGCGATTCGCACGCTCGACGAGGTGACTCCCGAACTCGGTTCCGGACGCATCGACTTCGTCAAGATCGATGTCGAAGGCTTCGAAGCCGACGTCATCCGCGGAGCGGCCCACATGCTCGAAACCCATCACCCCGTCGCGGTGCTCGAGCTGAACCATTGGGCGTTGAACGCTCTGCAGCGCACGAATGTCCCCGACTACTTCGATTTTCTCTGCTCGGTGTTTCCGATCGTGCTCGCCGTCGACGGGCGCTCGTATCTCGATCTGCATGTCAACGACGAGCGATACCACGCAATGCATCAACACATCGTCAAATGGCGGTACGGCAACCTGGTTGTCGCCTTCGACGAGTCCAAACTCGCCGACTTTCGCGCGCAGTACCAGCAGGGCCCCGGGCCAACGCGGCGATTGCGACGCCGCTAACCACCAGTCTCATCGGACCGAACGGACAATTCGCGCAAGAACACGTGTTTCGGGGAGAGCGAGACCCTTCGCCGCCGACAGGAACGCGATGACGCCCGCCAATGATGCACTGCCCATGCTCACCAGCTGGGCCACGGTCGAACGGCCGAGCGCCTCATCGAGCAGGTGCCACGTTCCGAATGCCAGTGCCCCCAGCCAGATCGTCGCGACCGCCGTCTTCACGAAACCATCGACGAGGAACCGCACGTTGAGTCCGCCCAGCTCCCGGCGCAGGAGAATGCCCAGGGCAACAAACCCCGCGAAGCTCGCGATGGACGTCGCCAGCGGTATGCCGCCGGTGCCCATCGGCCGGTAGAGGATGGCGTCGAGGACAACGTTGAGCACAAGCGTCCCCAGCGCCACCTTTGTGGGGATCCAGGGTTTCTTCAGGCTGAAGAACGTCCGGATGAGCAGCAAGCTACCGCCGTTGAAGACCAGACCGAACGTGAAGTAGAGAAGTGCCTCGCCGGTGAGGATCGTGTCGGCAACCCCAAACTCACCACGTTGAAAGACGAGCCGCACCACGGGTTCGGCCAACACGGCGAGGAACACCGTCGATGGCACCAGTAGGAAGATGATCTGGCGGGTGCCGTCGATCACTGTTTGGCGCATACCAGTCACGTCGTCGCGCGCCGCCAGTCGTGAGATGAGCGGGAACAGCACGGTTGCCACGGCCACGCTGAAGATGCCCTGCGGAAGGATGTAGAGGCGAAACGCCGCGTCGATGGCCCGGATGGACTCGGTGCTGACTCGATCGGCGAACCACGTGTTGATCACCATCGTGAGGTTGATGAGTCCCAGGCCGATCGTGACCGGCCCCATCAGCTCCAACACGCGGCGCACGTCCGGGTTGCCTCGCCCCAACGACAGTGGGAAGGGCCCGAGGCCACGTAGCCCGGGCACCAGCCACAGAAGCTGCGCCGCCGTGCCGATCAAGATGCCGTAGGCGTAGACGTCGATGCGGTGCTCGTCGCTCACAAACGGGGTTACGCCCACGAGTGCGGCGATGATGACGGCGTTCCACAACACCGGCACGAACGCCGAGGCGGCGAACCGGCCGTTCGACTGCAAGATCCCCATCACCAGACCCGTGAGCCCGAGCAGCACAACGATGGGGAACATGATCTGCGACAGGCTCACCAGATACTTCGTGAGCTCGTCATTGAGGTTGGGGGCGAAGAGCGGCATCACCGTCGGGGCGACGAGAATGGCGACGACGCTAATGACCCCCAGCGCCAGGGAGATGATCCCGACGAACGCGCCGGCGAGCTGCCCGGCCTCGCGGTGCTTTCCCTGTTCGTGGAGCTCGGTGAACTTCGGCACGAATGCGGCTGAGAGGGCCGAGTCGGCCACCAGACTGCGCAGCAGGTTCGGCACCTGAAACGCCACAACGAAGGCGGCGATCGGGCCTTTCGTGCCGTAGAGGGCCGCCGCCACAACCTCGCGAACGAGTCCCATGACACGGCTGACCGCAGTCCACATGGCGAAGATCGCCGTGGAGCGTCCCGCACCGGGCGCGAGTCGCTTGGTCTCGCTCGTTTCGGCTCCGGTGACCGTCAGAGCGTGTTCTCCCCCATGCTTGCTAGGATACGCGGCCGCTCGGAATATCCCTGGGAAAGGCCCTCTTGGCAAACATCAAGCAGCAGAAGAAGCGCATCAAGCGCGCGGTTAAGCAGCACGACACGAACGTGCGCTACACCTCGACGATCCGCACCCTATTGAAGAGCCTGGAAACGGCCGGGAGCGCCGATGACGCCGCGGCACGCGCGCGTGATCTGGAGAAGCTGGTCGACCGGGCAGCTGCGCGAGGAGCAATCCACGCCAACACCGCAGCCCGGCGCAAGGGCCGGATTCAACGGATCTTGGCGGCGCGCGAGAGCTGAGGCGCGCCGGCCGGCTCAGTCGGCCTCGTAGTAGTCCGTAAAGAACCCCCGGCGTTCGGCGTCTCGTCGCAGGCGGTGTGCCTGAAAGATGCGGTCGAATGCATCGGCCATGTCATCGACGTCGTCATCCAGCCAGAGGGTTGGGTTGATGGGCTGACCAGGCATGGTGTCTTCTTTCGTTGTGGTCGTACCCGATCTGAGACGGCCGCAGGCATCGTGATACATCGGGTTGACCGACCCGGCGTTCTGGCGTCCTTGGGCCCCGCCTTCTCGCGTCAGGGGCCACGGCAAACAGGAGGTTTTCCATGGTCCGCACTCGATCTGCGTTGACAACGGCGCTGTTCGCCGCCGCAATGGCCGCATTCGCGTCACCCGGCACATCCGCATCCCCTCCGACGCCCGGTGTCACGGTCACGTCAACGACCACCTCCACCCCGGCGGGTCGCCGTCCGCTCTACATGATCACCGTCGTCCCCGGTCAGGGCGCGCGTTTGGAGGCCGTGTGGCTCGGCGGACGCCTCGGTCGGAGCGGAACGGTGGGACGCTATGTCACGCGGCACGCGGCACGGGGAGCAGTCGGCGGCCTCAACGGCGACTTCTTCGTTCTCGCGACCAAGCGCCCCTCCGGGAACCTCTTCATCCACGCGGGTCGGAGCTTCCTGGGTGACACACGTCGCGCCGCGGTGACGTTTGCCGCCGACGGCAGCGTCGATGTCATTCCCGGCCGTTTGCAGGCCGCCACACTCCTGGCACGTGGAGTGACCGAAGCGATGTCGGGGAAGCCGGCGTATGTCGTCAACCATCGCGCCGGTGATCTCTCGCTGCTCGAGGGTGTCCAACGCACCGGGGTCATCCACCGCGCTGCGGTGGGGCGTCTCACCAACGGCAACACCGCGCTCGTTGTCGTGGGCGGCGCCGGTCTCACCGGACGCCAGTTCTCCACCACACTCATTCGCCTGGGATTCGACGAGGCCCTGGGGATGGACCTCAACTCCAGCGCCAACCTCAACTGGCGCGGCAGATCACTCAACCGTCCTGGCGCCCAGCGCTCGATCCCAACGGGCATCATCGTGTTTCGCCCTTAGGCGGTTTCGTCTCAACTCTCGGCGAAATGACGGAAAGTTACACATGATAATGTATGTTCATGTTGAACCGTCGTTTCCAGATCCTTTTCGATGACGAACAGTTCGCGCGCGTGCACGCGGCAGCCCAAGCCCGCAAGATCTCGGCAGCCGAAGTCATTCGAGAGGCCGTAGACGCCGCCCTCCCCCCGTCCTGGCCTGATCGTTTCTCGGCGGGCGAGGCAATCCTGTCAGCACTTCCCATGGACGTTCCTCGGGACGTCAGCGACCTGAAAGCCGAGCTCGATGACGCCCGTGGCCGCCGCGGGTGATCTTTCTCGACACCACGGTTCTTGTCTACGCGGTTGGCGGTGAGCACCCCTTACGCCAGGCATGCCGCGCCATCATCCGAGCGGTGCAACGCGGCGACGTTACCGCCCGGACCAGCGTCGAGGTCATCCAGGAATTCGCCCACGTCCGCGCTCGCCGTTGCGGTCGGCACGACGCTGCGCTCGTCGCTCGCGAGTTCGCCGGCCTCCTCCAACCATTGGTCGTAGTCGATGAGCTCGACCTCAAGCGCGGCCTCGAACTGTTCGAGCGCACAGCGTCCCTCGGCGCCTTCGATTGCGTGCTGGCCGCGACTGCCATGCGTCGCGGAGCGAGCCTCGTCTCTGCCGATAACGGGTTCTCGCAGATCGACGGGCTCGCGGCACTCAACCCGGCGATTGACCTCGACAGGATTATGGCGACCTAGGCGCTCGTGGTCTCGCGTACATAGCCGACGAGGTCCCGAGCGGCGAGCTCGAGGATGAAGCGCCGTCCGTCATCGCTCGACCGGCCAAGGTCGTTGAGCGACGACACACGAAGGTCAAGCTCGAGGGCCGCAAGACGGGCGACGCATCGATCGCCCACTCCCCGGGCAACCGTTTGCGAATGCTCAACCGCCTTCTGTGCCGGATAGCCGCGCAGGCCGGTCGCGTCGCCAACAGCGTCCGGTGTCGCGGCCCCACCGAGCGACTGCGCTACCGCGATGCCACGAAAGTGACGTGTGAGGGTCGAGTGGATGACCGCGGGGTCGGTGGGACGATCGCCCGCGGCAAGCTCGCCGAGCAGGTCATAGACGCGCGCGCGGTTCCCCGCGACGACTGCATCGGCCAACTCATATGCGCGGGCCTCGGGGTTCTCGACGACGAGCGCGTCGACGATCTCCTGATCAATGGGTTCGCGCCCAGCGGCGGCGGCGAGTTTCTCGGCCTCGCGGCTGAGGGCCATGGCGTCCTCCCCGACCCGCTCGACGACGAGGCGGGCCAGCTTTGGGGTGAGTTTGGCGCCGGAGCGATCGCATTCCGCCTGAACGTGCGCGACGAACCATTTCGTGCGATCGGAGCGCTTGGCTTTCGCGTCGGGCCCGAAGACCAGCACTTGCCCCGCGGTGCCAATGGCGTCCTTGAGCTTTGGGGTAACCGCCCCATCCGCAATCAGCGCGAGACAGGTGCCCGGGTTCGGAGCTGCCAGGTACTGAACAACCGGCGCGGCGTCGTCAACCCGCCAACCGTCAACCCCGCGTACAAGAATCAGTCGACGACCGCCAAACGACAGCGTTTCGCACGCAGCAACCACGTCGGCACCGGTAACCAGAGTCGCGTCAAACGCCTCCGCCGGCATGCCACCTTCTGCGACGACGCGATCCTGAAGCCGTCGAACCGCGCGATCGACTTTTCCTCGATCATCGCCCCAGATGCCGTAAACCGGGCGCAGCCCCTCGGGGGCGTTACTCACACGCTTTGGCTCGTCGAATTCACACTGCGCAGACTACCCACCTCCGAAAGCTGCGAACCGCGGCACACTTGGCCACTTGGCCGGGGCACACTTGGCCACTTGGCCGCGGCACACTTGGCCACTTGGCCGCGGCACACTTGGCCACTTGGCCGGGCACACTTGGCCACTTGGCCGCGGCACACTTGGCCACTTGGCCGCGGCACACTTGGCCACTTGGCCGCGGCACACTTGGCCACTTGGCCGGGGCGATTCCCCGTTTCGGGGAATCGGCCCGTCGCTGGACTTCCGAACCGTTTCTTGGGAGAACCTAGGCCTTTGCTTGCAGCCAGGTCTCGCCGACACCGACGTCCACCTCGAGCGGCGGATCCAGTGCGTAAGCGCCGATCATCGCGTCACGAACAATCGTCGAGACCTCTTTGACTTCGTCCGTCGGCGCCTCGACGAGCAGTTCATCGTGGATCTGCAGGACAAGACGGCTCGCCAAACCGGCCGCAGCGATGGCGGCATGTGCCCTCACCATGGCAATCTTGATGATGTCGGCGGCAGAGCCTTGAATGACCGTGTTCACCGCCAGGCGTTCGCCCAGGTTGCGCTGCTGGACGGTGCGGCCAAGAAGCTCGGGAATCGGGCGCCGACGCCCGAGCAAGGTGGTGACATACCCGTCCTGGGCGGCAGCGGCGATCGTCGAATCAATGAAGCTCTGCACTCGGGGATAACGCGCCAGGTAGGTGTCGATGTACGCCTGAGCTTCGTCACGTTCGATGCCGAGCTGGTCGGCCAGACCAAAGGCGCTGATCCCATAGATGATCCCGAAGTTCACGGCCTTTGCGCGGTCGCGGGTCTGCCGGTCGACGTCCGCGGGATCCATGCCGAATACCTCGGCCGCGGTGGCTCGGTGAACGTCCTGGCCGGTGCGGTAGGCCTCGGCCAGTGTGGGCTCACCGGAGCAGTGGGCAAGGATACGCAGCTCTACCTGGCTGTAGTCGAAGCTCGCGAGCGTTCGTCCCTCCGGCGCGATGAACGCGCCACGGATCTCCCGTCCGATGGCCGTGCGCACGGGGATGTTCTGAAGGTTCGGGTTCACCGACGAGAGGCGGCCGGTCTCAGCGACGGTTTGGTTGAAGGTCGTGTGGAGACGACTCGCGTCATCCACAAGCTCGGGAAGGGCCGACAAGTAGGTGCTGTCAAGCTTCGTCAACTCGCGGTACTCGCCGATGAGCCCAATAATGGGGTGGCGCCCCTCCAGCAGCCGCAGCACCCGCCGGTCGGTGGAAAAACCGGTCTTGCCTTTGCGAAATGTCGGCAGGCCCAACTTCTCGAACAGCACGTGCCCCAGCTGTTTGGGGGAGTCGATGACAAACTCGCCCCCGGCGAGTTGCCAGATGTTGTCGCGAAGCTCGTCCGCCCGGTCACGCACCCGGTGGGCGATTTCGCCGAGACGATGCACGTCGAGTGCCACACCGACGCGTTCCATATCGGCCAGCACTGACACCAGGGGAAGCTCGATCTCGGTGAAGAGAGTGTCGAGCCCTTCGCGACGCATCTGCTCCACCTGCCGCCCCGCCATTTGCCAGGCAAGTGCCGCAACACGCGCGGCGGCAACATCGGTGTCACTCACACCAATACCGGCTTCGGCGGCCAGATCGTCCAGGTCGTAGCCGCGGCGACGAGGTTCCAGGAGGTACGCGGCGACCATGGTGTCGTGAGCGGGGGTCAGCGCCGTTGCCAGTTCCGCCGGAAGCGCCTTGAAATCGTGGGCGACCACCTCGAGGGGCGTCAGTGCCGCGGCCAACCGCTCGGGCGCGTCGAGGGCACCGACGAAGACCTCCGGCGGCTCCACACATGCCGCCCACACCCCGTCGATCACGGCCACGGCCACCCGCCCCTGAGCACCTGCCAGGCGCATTCCGAGCTCTTCCGCCCCGCATTCGGTGATGCTGATGTCCACCAGAACCTTCGGCGCTGCCGCCGCCGTGGCTGGGGCATCGGTGAGCTCACCCAGACGTCGCGCCAGGCTGCCGAACTCAAACCGCGTGAAGAGCTCCTCCAGCGCCGCACGACGGTCGGCACCGAGGTCGAGCTGGGGGATATCCTCGATTGCCAATGTCACCGGCGCCGCGGTCTCGATGATTGACAGCTCACGCGTCCGTCGGGCATCGTCCGCAGCAGTGATCAGGTTCTCTTTGCGTTTCGGCGACTGGTCGTTCGCATGGGCCAAGACGTTCTCCAGGTCGCCGTACTTCTGGAGAAGCTGTGTCGCCGTCTTCTCGCCGATACCGGGGACACCCGGAAGGTTGTCGGAGTTGTCACCGACCATGCCGCGGTAGTCGACCATGAGATCCGGGCCGATCCCGTAACGCTCCATCACCTTCTCAGGCGTGTACCTGGTTGTGTCGGTCACCCCGCGTCCGGTGGCCAAAACACTCACCTGGTCGGTGACGAGCTGGAATGTGTCGCGGTCGCTGGTGAGGATCGTGACGCGCTCACCGGCCTCGTCCAGGAGGCGTGCGAGGGTGCCAATGATGTCGTCGGCCTCAAACCCGGGCAGCTCGGTATTGACGCAACCGAACGCCTCCATCAGCGGACGAAAGTGCGGGGCCTGTTCCTTGAACAGATCCGGTGTTTGTGACCGGCCGGCCTTGTACTCCGGGTACGCCTCGTGACGAAAAGTCTTTCCTGGCGCATCCCATGCGACAACAACACGGCTGGGGCGCTCCTCGGCGAGTACCTTCATCATCATCGCGGCCAAGCCGTACAGGGCATTGGTCGGTTGCCCGCCGGAGGTGGAGATCGTGTCCGGCAGGGCGAAGAAGGCCCGGTAGGCCAGGCTATTGCCGTCGACCAGGAGCACTTCACCGGACGTTGGCACGGCGGGAACGTCGAGCGTTTCGGCACGGGGGTTGTCCACGCGACGAGGATACTCATGACAACTCCGCCCGACGGCCACGGGTATGCTCGCGACTCGCGAAACTCCAGCAAGGAGCCAACTTGTCAACGAGGTCCACCCCGAGCGCGCAGTACAGCGTTACGATCCGCGTCGAACTCCTCACCGGTCAGCCCGACCTTTTCGGGCGTCTCGCCACCGCAATTAGCAGCGTCGGCGGCGACATTGGTGCGGTCGACATCATCTCCGCCGACGCGGAAACGGTCGTACGTGAGCTCGTGGTAGATGCCTCCGACCCCGAGCACGCCGACGAGATTGTCGCTGCCGCTGGGGCCGTTGACGGGGTGAATGTCGTCTCGTCCTACGACCGTACCTTCCAGCTCCATCACGGCGGAAAAATCGAGATGGTCACACGCATCCCGCTCAAGACGCATGAGGATCTCGCGGTGGTCGACGTGCCCGGCATTACCCAGGTGTGCCAGGCCATCGCGGCCGACCCGCCGCGGGCGTTTGAGTTGACACTGAAACGAAACATGGTCGTTGTGATCACCAACGGCACTGCGGTGCTGGGGCTGGGCGACATCGGCGCCGCCGCAGGCATGCCGGTGATGGAGGGCAAGGCCATGCTCTTCAAAGAGTTCGGCAACGTCGACAGCTACGCGCTTTGCGTCGATTCGAAGGATGCGCAGGAACTGATCGACATCTGCACCGCGGTCGCCCCGGCGTTCGGCGGCATCAACCTGGAAGACATCGCCGCCCCGGTGTGCTTCGAGGTGGAAGATCGCCTCAAGGAGACCCTTGACATCCCGGTGTTCCACGATGACCAACACGGCACAGCGATCGTCGTTCTCGCCGCGCTCATCAACGCCCTGAAGATCACGGGAAAGACCATGGCCGAGCAAAAAGTTGTCGTGTCCGGCGTTGGCGCTTCGGGCGTCGCCTGTTCGAAGATCCTCATGAACGCGGGCGTCACGAACATCATCGGGTGCGACACCCGTGGCGCCATCTACAGCGGCCGCACCGAGAACATGAACTTCATGAAGGACTGGTACGCAGCGAACACCAACCCGGACGGTATCCAGGGCGCCGTGGACGACGTCATCGAGGGAGCGACTCTCTTTCTGGGCCTGTCGGGTCCTAACACGTTCAGCGTCGATCAACTGAAGCGCATGGCCCCCGACCCGGTCGTGTTCGCCATGGCCAACCCCGTGCCGGAAATCATGCCGGAGATTGCCGCGCCCTACGTGCGAATCATGGCCACCGGCCGGTCGGACTACCCGAACCAGATCAACAACGTTCTCGCATTCCCCGGAGTTTTTCGGGGAGCCCTCGACTGCCACGCCCGGCAGATCAGCGAAGGCATGAAAGTCGCCGCCGCCGAGGCCATCGCCGCGTGCATCGCTGAGGATGAGCTGCACGAGGACTACATCATCCCTAGCGTGTTCAACCGTGACGTAGCGCCTGCTGTCGCCAAGGCCGTCGTGGCCCAGGCGAAGAAGGAAGGCGTCGCCCGGGTCGATCCCCAAACCGAGGTCTAAACATGTTCTCACGCGTTCGCGTCATTGTCGGCGTTCTCGCCGTAACCAGCATCATCGTCGCCGGCTGCGGCGGTTCCGACGACAACAAGTCCGGTGGCGGCGACACATCTGCCCCGGCGACGGCGTCAACGCCGTCGACCCCGAGTTCCTCCACACCAAGCGAGTCGACGCCGACGACGGAAGCCCCGGACGGTTCGGTCGCTTTCACGGACCCGGGCGGGGTGTATCGCATCAGCGTCAAGGACTCATGGACCAGCGCTTCCGAGTCCCCGAAGGCCTGGAAGATCGCCGCGACCACCGATGGCTTCACGGCCAACGTCAACGTCGTAAGCGAGGAGATCCCCTCCGGCCAGAACCTTGACCTCGACAAGTACATCGAGGTCAGCCTCACGAACGTAAAGACCGTGATCACCGATGCGGAAGTGGTGGACAACGGCAGGGTCAAGCTGGCGTCGGGCGCCGAGGCCGCGCGACTTGTGTACACCGGCACCGCCAGCGGCAAGTCTCTGAAGTTCCTCCAAATCGTCGCCTTCAACGGCAAGCGCGCCGCGATCGCGACATTGACCTCCAACCCGGACCGCTTCGACGCTGACGCCAAGCAGGCGGAGGAGTTCATGAAGACCCTGGAGATCCTCGAGAGCTAGTGGGGTATCACCAACCACGGCCCGCAGCGCTACAGTTGCGGGTCGTGGGGGTGTGGCGGAACGGTAGACGCGACGGTCTCAAACACCGTTGAGCGAAAGCTCGTGTGGGTTCGATTCCCACCGCCCCTACCTGGTCACGCGATCCGCTGAGAGAGGGCCGCCAAGGAGGCAGGCGCAATCCCGCCGACCGTCCGACGCTCCAGCGAGCTTCCCCCGCTAGGCTTGCCTGGTGCCGAAACTTACGATTCCTCAGACCAAGCCGCGGGTGATCGAGCAGTCGATCGAGATCGACTGTCCGGCAGAGAAGCTTTTTCGCTTTCATCTTGACACGCGCAATGCGCCACGGGTCTCACCGGGCGTGGAGTTCGTCTCGATCGACGGGACGTTCCCGCTAAAGGACGGGGATGTGTTCACCATCCGCTTTCGCCAAAAGCCGTTGCCGTTCATCATCAAATGGGTCTTCACAGTGGAGGCGGTTGTGCTCAACCGCGCGGTCGTCGACGTGGCGCTCGAGTCACCATTCGCAGCGTGGCGACATGAACACCGCTTCGAGTCCCTCGGCCCCGACAAGAGCCGCCTCACCGACCGCATCACGTACGTCCCGCCGTTTGGTCCGCTTGGCGCCATTGGCGACAAGCTCCTCATAAACCGCATGCTGAAGAAGACGTTTCACCAGCGGCACATCCTCACGAAACGACTGATGGAGCAACGCTGAAAGCGGTAACGACCCGCGGGGAGGGCGGCCCTGAGGTTCTTGATCTGGTCGATGTCGCGTCCCCCACACCGGCCCCCGGCGAGGTCCTTCTCCGCGTTCACGCCACCGCGGTCAACCGGGCCGACATCATGCAACGCGAAGGTTTCTACCCCCCTCCTCCCGGCGCGAGCGAGATCCTCGGTCTCGAAGCGGCCGGGGAGATCGCCGAGCTCGGCGATGGCGTAACCGGTTGGCGCGTGGGGGATCGCGCGATGGCGCTGCTCTCCGGCGGAGGGTACGCCGAGTTCGTCACCGTCCCCAACGGACAGCTGATGCCGATACCTGATGCGCTGACCACCACGGAGGCTGCCGCAGTGCCCGAGGTGTTTCTCACCGCCTACCTCACCCTCATCATGCTCGGCAAACTCGGCAGCGACGATGTGGCCCTCATTCACTCCGCGGCAAGTGGCGTGGGCACCGCCGCGGTGCAAATCGTCGACCAGATCGGCGCTCGATCCATCGCAACCTCACGCAGCAGTAGCCGCCTGGCCTATCCCGTGGCCATGGGAGCAACGCCGGTCGTTGCCATCGACAACCTGTTTGCCGACGCGGTGCTCGAGCACACGGACGGGCATGGGGCCGACGTCATTCTCGACCTCGTCGGGGCGGCCTACTGGGCCGAGAACGTCCGCAGCCTGGCCCGAGGCGGCCATATCGTGCTCACGGGTTTGGTGGGTGGTCGCCACGTCGATATCAACCTCGGGGAGCTTCTGCCGAAGCAGGCCACGATCATCGCGAGCACGCTCCGCGGCCGAACCGCGGACGAGAAGGCCGCAGTCGTGACCGCATTTCGTAGCTGGGGGTTGCCGCGACTGGCCGATGGGCGCATGCGCCCCGTGATTGACCGGGTGTTTCCCGTGACCTCCGTCGCCGAAGCTCACGCGCGGCTGGAGAGCAACCGCGCGGTGGGCAAGATCGTGATGACCATCGACCCCTGACGGACAGGAATGCCGCACGCCTCGGCGAAAGCGGTTTGGTGAACGTGATCGTGCTTCATCTTCCTTTGACAATCAAGTATCGTTCCGCACGGAATTTCCGCGTGATTCCGGCCATTGCTGACGTGCCAACAACCGCCTCCCACCCCGGCGCTCCCGCGCACCGTCGTCACCCGACGCGATTTTCGCCGCGCAGACGTACGATCGCCTACCATGGAGGAGCTGTCAAAGGCTCAGGAGGGCGTAATGCTCAAGAAGTTGTTTGCCGCAGCCGGCCTCACCGGCGTTCTGTACTGGTTCACTCGCAACAAGGCGAACCGGGACGAGTTCTCGTTCACGGAGCTTCCCGAGGACGACCGAAAGTAGTTCGCCTTCCACGGGCGCGCGTGGACGAGCCGTCGAGGAGATGGTCGTGAGCCTGCGCCTCGCGGAGCCCCTACAGGAGCATCTCGACGAGCTCGATGCCGACTTGCGCGCGGCAGCGGGGGCCATTGGTGCCGCCATCGGCGCCGAGTTGGCACGTATCCGTCCCGCCCTCCTCCGCGGCAGCCGCGATGAAGGGTACGAACCGGAAGCGGTGCTGCTCGGCCTCGAATTGGAGCGTGAAGGCGTGGCCGATGCCGTGGCCCTGTCGGCGTGCCTTACGGCCCACCGTGTCTACGTCGAGTCACGCGGCCATCCCGAAGCCGTGAGTCTCGGCGCCCTCCCCCTCGCCCACCTTCTGTTCTGGGCGTCGCGCGCGTCGGTGCTGGGCTCCGAATCGCCCACGATCGATTGGATTGGTCCGTCCAGTCGTCGGCCCGATACCGGACACCACCAGTTCGGCCTCGAAGCGCTCTGCGCCGCCGAGGTGGATGGCGAACGTCGCGAGGCCCGCGCCGTCGCCCTCGTCAGACGTTAGATCGGTATCGCGGCGCCGGAGACGGAGATGCCCTGAGCTCGGTCCGCCGGAATGCCCACGGTAATGAGTCCCGGACGCCCCATGTCATGCCCCTGATGGATCGTCACCGTCGTCGGCACGTCAATGAGCGAGAACGCGCGAAGGTAGCCGCCCAAGGCGGCAGCCGCCGCGCCGGTGGCCGGGTCCTCCACCACGCCGCCGGGGGGGAAGGGGTTTCGGCAATGAAAGACCGTTGGCGATTCGCGCCAGACCAGGTCGACCGTCGTCCACGAGCGCTGCGCCATGAGCGCACCGAGCAGATCCATGTCATAGCGAAGGTCCGCCAGACGTTCACGTGAACTCGCCGCGATGATGGGATGCCACGCCCCGGCGTAGCCGACCTTCGGGGGCAGCGAGGGATCGAGTTCTGTGGTTGCCCACCCAAGCGCGTCAAGCAGTTCCGACTGATCGACTAACGATAGGTCGGCGGTCTGGGGGACCACGCTTGTCAGGGATGCCGTTGTCGTGCGGCCATCGGCCCGGCTCGTCACCGTCACGGCGCCGGCCAGCGTCGTGAGATCGAGGAGACGTGGCCCGGACCGCTCGGCATCCGCCACGGCGAGGGCGATCGTCGCATGACCGCAGAACGGCACCTCGGCCATTGGGCTGAAGTAACGCACGCGCAGACGCTCGCCGTTGCGATCGACAACGAAGACCGTCTCTGAGAAACCGACCTCCTTGGCGACCGCCTGCATCTCCGCTTCAGTGGCGCCACCGGCATCGAGGACGACACCCGCCGGGTTCCCCCCGTTCGGAACATCGCTGAATGCCGCGTAGCGAAGAACCTCCATATCTACACGCTGCCATCGAAACTGTCGCCGATAACGATTGAATCACCCAGGACAATCGCCCCATCGGTGATGATGTCGGCACGCAGGCCACCACGATGGACCAGAGCTCGGAGAACGCCGGGGCCGGCCAGACGCTGCAGATGAGCGCACGGCTCGGCGCGGCGGTGGCCGCGGCAGACGACGTCCCCGATCCGAAACTCGCGACCGATGGCCGCGTCGAGATCAACCCCACGGGTGACGATGTTTCGCCGTGCGTCTGCGCCCGTAACACCGACGGCATCGAGCACGTCGGCGTCGATGAGCGTGAGGTGATGCCCCGGACTGCCGGGTGAGCTAAACGTGCCGGCACCGCTGACGTAGCGGTCGCCTTCGAGGCCGGCACCCGCTATGGCGCGAGCAGTCGTGAGCGCCTCTACCGGCCCTTCACGCTCGGCGGCGACGTAGACCGCCTCAACCACTCCGGACCTACGCTCCCGGACAAGGTCGAGCTGGAGGTCGCGTGGCGCGATGACGAGGCCACCGACGATCGACTCCCCCACCGCCAGATCGCCATCGAGTGCCCCGGACGGCTGCCCGTACATCTGAACGGCACGGTCGCCGCTCGTGATGGCGATCCAGTGTCCCGCCCATGAGAACGCCGCCGCGTCGGCGACCGGCACCGCCCCGAGGTTGCGCATCGCCAACCACACGTCGAGTTGATCGCGAGTGGCAACCTCGGTGACCGGCTCACCCACGATGGCGCCGACAACGTCGGTCAGATGCTGGGGCAGGGCGCTCAGTAGAGATCCTCCCGATACCGGGTGAGCATCTCGTCTTGTGATTCCGGAGTGCCCCCCGGATCCAGCTGGTCGCGGATCATCTCACCGAGGGTCGGCACCGGGCGCTGCGCGGGCCACTTGGACGGGTCCCACAGGTGCGAGCGCATGAACGCCTTCGCGCAATGAAGGTAGGTCTGCTCCACACCAATGACGACGACGGTTGCCGGTGGCCGTCCCCCAACGATGAAGCGCTCTCGCAGGTCGGGGTCGTCGTCGATGTGCGCCGAGCCATTGACGCGAAGCGTCTCGTCGACACCGGGGATCATGAAGATGACCCCAACGCGCGGCCGGTCGATGATGTTGGTAAGCGAGTCAAGTCGGTTGTTGCCCGGTCGATCGGGAATGAGCAGGGTTCGGTCATCGGCAACCTGCGCGAAGCCCGGGTGGTCACCCCGCGGGGATGCGTCGACCGCCCCGTCACTGTCCACCGTTGCCAACACCAGAAACGGTGATGCGGCGATGAAACCGCGGCAGTGATCGTCGAGTCGGTCGAGCTCCTTTCGGATCACTCGGTCGCTCGGTTCACGCGGATAGCTCTCGCGGAGCTGGCTGTGGCTCGTTATCTGGGCCATCGACCGAGGGTACAGATCGCCACTCAGGAAGCGTCGGGACCCTCAACCTCACGCATCATCTTTCGGAGTCGATGCAGAAGGTCCTGAAGTCGGACGAGCTCCCCAAGCTCGCCGTTCGCACGAGCGACGTTGGCGCGTCGCTCGAGAGAGCGTTCCTGGAGCCGCCACGTGGCTTCACGCAGCTCCGCCTCGCTGACGGTGCCTTGACCGTCGGCACGCAGCTCGACGCTGAGGGTGGCCAGCTCCTCGGGCCAGGACTCGGCAGGGCTTCCACCGACGATCTGCGCGAAGGCCTCCTGGTGTTCTGGCAGGTCGAAGACATCCCCGGAGAGCTGCCCCGCGTAGGTCGCGGCGAGGTCAGGACGCGCTGTTGCCAGAGACAACCAGCGACGTTCTCGCATCTCGTCGGCATCGAGTCGCAGTCGACCGGTGCCACTTGCCGCCGGCGCGGATGAGCCATTCGCGGGCCGGGTTGACTGTCGCAGACGGTTCTCGAGTTGTTGCGACAAACCCAGAAGTCCGGTGGCAAGGCGTACTGCCTCATCCTTTTCCAGGCTGTCCGGAAACTTGCCGAGAAGCGCGCTGATATCGTCGAGCGCCTTTCCACGCTCCGCCGCCGAAGGGCCGGCCGAACTGATGCGGGACTTGACGAGGTAGGTCATCATCGGCTCCGGGTTCTCAACCGCGTGACGCAGAGCGGCCAACCCTTCCTCATCGCCCGCCAGGTCACCCGGGTCACGCCCGGGAGGAAGTGGGACGGCGGTAAGGCGAATCGCGATCCCCTGCGCCGCTTCGACCGAGCGCCAGGCGGCGTCTTGCCCGGCCTTGTCGCCATCGAAGCACAGCCGCACCTCGTCGGCGGTGCGTGCGAGCAGACGAAATTGGTCGGCGGTGAGCGACGTGCCCATACACGCCACCGCCGCGTCGATCCCGGCCTTGGCCAAAGCCAACACATCGGTGTAGCCCTCGGCCACCGCGATCCATCCCTGCTTCGCGGCAGACGCACGTGCCTGATCGAGTGCGAACAATAGGCGCCGCTTCTGGAACGCACGTCCCTCGGGGCTGTTGACGTATTTGGCGCGTTCGTTGGGATCGAGGGTACGTCCGCCGAACCCTTGCACCTGGCCGCGGCCGTTGGCGATGGGGAAGATAATCCGTGAGTTGAAGAAGTCTTGCACCGAGCCGCCACGGTCACGGGCAAGTCCCGCGTCGAACAACTGTTGACGCGAAAAGCCCTGTTGGGTGGCACGCCCGGCGATCCCCCCGGTGCGCGGCGCGTAACCCACCCCGTAGCGCCGCAGAAGCTCCTCATCGAAGCCACGTTCGGCCAGATAAGTGCGGGCGGGCTCCGCGTCATCGGCCTTCCAAAGATAGTTGGCATAGAAGTCACGGGCGCGACGCAGTAGCTCGAGCCGCTGCTGATTCGCTTCGCGGTTGGCGGCCTCCTGCGGCGAGCTCTGTTCGTACTTCAGGTCGATACCGAAGCGGTCGGCCAGGGCCTCAATTGCCTCGCTGAAGGAAGCCGCGCCCTCGCGTTCCTGCATCCAGCTGATGGCGTCGCCCTTCGCCCCGCAGCCAAAGCAGTAATAGTTACGGTGATCCGGCAGGATCGTGAATGAGGGGGAGCGCTCATCGTGGAACGGGCACCGCCCCCACCATCGCCCGCTTCGACGCACCAGCTCAACTCGGCCGCGCAAAAGTTCCACCAGGTCGGCGGCGACACGAACCTGCTCGACGCTGTCGGGATCAATTCGGGGCATCACCTGGCAGTGTAGTTCGGCGGCGACACCTTCTTTTGCCTCTCGTGGGGAACCAACTGTCCGTTCGCGGTGTAAGAAGGGGTGGTGGAGGGCCGCCCGCCAGAGACCGACGTCATCCGTCGCGCACAACGCGGCGACGTTGGCGCGTTCGAGGAGATCGTGAGAACCCACCAAACCATTGCCTTTCGCATCGCATATCTCATCACCGGCTCGTCTGAGGATGCTGCGGACGCCGCGCAGGACGGCTTCGTCAAGGCCTTCCGCGCCCTCTCGCGGTTCGACGCCACACGTCCTCTCCGCCCGTGGCTGCTCGAAATCGTGGCGAACGAGGCACGAAACAGCGTGCGTGCACGCGGTCGTCGACGCGCTGCGGAGCTACGGCTCGTTGCCGCGACGCCGTCGGGGGACGCGGCCCCGTCCCCCGAGGCGACGGTGATCGACGCGTCGGTACGTGACGAGCTTCTCGCGGCGATCGAGACGTTAGGCGAGGACGAGCGTCAAGTAATCGGGTGCCGTTTCCTCGTGGGCCTCAATGAGCAGGAGACAGCCGCCGCGCTCGGTGTGCGGCCCGGCACGGTCAAGTCACGTCAATCGCGAGCCCTGGCACGGCTGCGGGCTCACTTGGGAGGCGACGATGTCTGAGCTCGAACGTCGCCTCGACGATCTTGGTCGCCACTGGGATGTGCCTCCGACCCCCGACATCGCCGCCCGGGTGACCACGAAGCTCGCCCACGAGCAGGTTGCCACGGCACGGCGTCGTCCCCGGCGACTCACGATCGCCCTCGTCGCCGCGCTGGTGGGTGCCGCTACCGTGGCGTCGATTGCGCCCGCCCGAGATGCCATTCTGGATTTCTTCTCCATCGGCGGCGCCACGGTGAAGGAGGTGCCGACCGTGCCAAGAGCACCAGCAGCTCTGGGCTTGGACGATCTCCAGCTCGGACGAGAAATCGCAACCGCCGCGGCGGCAACGGAGGTGACGTTCCCAGTGCGCCTACCGTCCGATCTGGGCGCCCCGTCCCGTGCGTTTGTGCGCACGCCGCCAACCGGGGGAATGCTCAGTTTCGTCTGGGACGCCCGCGACGGTCTGCCACGGCCCATCGTCCCCGGAGTGAGCGTTCTGATGTCCCAGTTCCCCGGGACGCCGTTCGTGGAGAAACTCGCGGCATCGCCGTCGGTGGAGCAACTGATGATCAACGGCGAGCCCGCCGTGTGGTTCTCCGGACCGGACCATGTGGTGATCTACCAATCGCGCGCCGGGACCGTCGAAAGCGAGGCTGCGCGGCTCGTTGGCTCCGCTTTGATCTGGACCGACGGGACAGTGACCTACCGGCTCGAGGGGACGTTGACGAAGGAGCGGGCCATCGCGGTGGCCAAGTCGCTGAGCTCCCAGCCGTAGTCTCAGGTGGTTGGGGCCACCCGCCGGCGTTGACGTTTCACGGGGACAGCGAACGCCGACGGGCAGATGTCGGCCAGGACGCACTCTCCGCAGCGGGGCCGGCGGGCATTGCAGACCGCACGACCGTGGTAGATCAGCCGCATCGTCGCGTCGCTCCACGCCCGCCGCGGCCAGATCGCCATGAGGTCGCGCTCCACCGACCCGGCATCGGTGGCCAGAGTGAGCCCCAGCAGGCGCGAGAGTCGCAGCACGTGGGTGTCGACGACAACGCCAGGAACGCCGAACCAGTGCCCGAGGATGACGTTGGCGGTCTTTCGCCCCACGCCCGGAAGGCTCGTCAGTTCTTTCATCGTTCCGGGGATCTCCCCGTCGAAGCGCTCCACCACCGCCGTCGCCATGCCGTGCAGTGACTTCGCTTTCATGCGGAAGAACCCGGTGGGACGAATGAGCTCCTCGAGCTCGCCCCGATCGGCGACGGCCATCGTTGCCGCGTCCGGAAAGCGCGCAAACAGAGCCGGGGTGACCTGATTGACCCTTACGTCGGTGCACTGCGCCGAGAGGATGACCGCAGCCAAAAGCTGGAACGGGCTGGCATGGTCGAGGGGGATCGTGATCGTGGGGTACTCATCGGCCAGCCGGTCGACGACGATCCGCCCCCGCCCCTTGGGTGTGCGTGGACGCGGGTGGCTCACGACGGGGCGGGGCGACGAATCGGAGCAATGATGCCGACGGCGAGGAGAATCGCTCCGCAGGTGCGGCGGGCAAATGCGACCGATGGAAGAAATTCGTACCGACGAGTACCGTGAACCACCTACGGAATCCTTTCGCTGAACCAGATCCAACTCCTACGATACGGGGCGGGGCGCAAGGTCATCGCTATCGGTGCGAAGTCGGCACCACACCGTCGCGTCGTCGAAGAGTGACGTGCTCACCCGAGACGTCGAGCACGTCGTGGCCACAAAACCGTCGCCGTTGATCGCGCGCGAGGCCCGAGTGAACCCACCGCCGGATGCGATCGGCGCTGCCAACCAGCTCAGCCAGCGTCGGCCGAGCGACGAGGCGATCGGTCAGCCCGCTCACCGTGAGAGTGGCCGCCTTCGTTGACGCCGCCCGTTCGGCTGGCCACAAAAATCCCAGCTCGCGCAGCGTCGTGACGAGAAGCGCGTCGGTTACGAGATCGGCGTTACGTGAGGCGCGACGGGTGGGATCCAGCTGGGTCCGCGTGAGGCGGTCGAGGCGGAAGTGATCGCACACTCGCTCGTCCACTTCCGTCTCACGCCATTCAACCGTGGCGAGAAGCTCGGCGGCCTGTTGCGGATCGGGCAGCGCGACGAATGTGTCGCTGGTGGGGTCGCCCGTCGCGAGCTCCCGATGGACCCGAACGAGTTCGGTGACGGCAACGCGCAGCGCCGCGTCCGGTGGGTGGACGCCCAGGGGGATCTCGGCGGCGTAGCCGGGGTTGAAGTTCAACCCGCTCGTGAGCGTACGCAGCCAGGCGGTGCCCACGCGGCTGTTGAACACTGCCAGGAGCTCCTCAACACGCTCGGCGCCCTCGGCGTGTCGCGGAACCAGGGTGACGATGCCCGCCAGGGCACCGCTGCCGTCCTCCACCTGACGTGCGGCGAGGCGCCCACCCGCCACGCGTGCGTACTCCACCCCGCCATCGCGGGGGACTTGGCCTGCCAGATGCTCCCGATGCATCCGACGACGGATGGGCGCCGCCCACGGGGCGTGCCCCTGCCCACCCGACAGCCGCACCCACCCGGGGGCCCGGTGCGGTAGCTCCCACCAGTACCGGGTGTCGGCAGCGTTGTCGCCCGTCCAGATCCCGTCAAAGGAACGGAACAGGTCGCCGACCCGTGGGCCGGTCGCCGCCCGCTTCAGCAGGCCCGGCGGGGCGACAGGAAGAAATGGTGCGAGCGGCAACGAGGACACCGTCGCACGCGGTACCCACTGGGGGGCAGAAACCGCCGCGGCGAGGCCATCGGCGCCGGAGCCCACCGGGGGACGCAGTATCGCAAGCTCAGCATTCGCGTCCCCGCGACGAACGACGGTGGCCGCGATGAACAGAAGAGGCGCTTCGTCGAACACCCGCTGTCCCAATGCGGCCGCGACACACGGCCCACCGGCCGAAAGTACGTCACGGCGCAGCGCAAGGCTCTCCCGTCCGGTGGTCCAGGAGGCCGGGGTGACTGTGCCGGCGAGCCCACCGTCGGAAAGGAGACCAAAAACACGGCTTTGAAATGCGACGGCCAGGTCGGAGCGCGCGTGCGGGTCAGCGGCGCGCACCGCCTCTTTCACACGTGGGTCGAGTTGACGAAAGCCGACATAGGGTGGGTTGGTGACCACCACCTCGAACCGTTGATTGGGCCAGTTGTCCGGGGCGAGACTGCCAATGGGCAAAGCGGGAACGTGAACATTGGGCACAACCTGCGCACCCGCTCGTCGCATCAGGGCTGCGGTGACGAGATCGACGGCGACGCTGTCGAGATCAGCGCCCCACAGGTTGGCGTCAACGATCGTGGCCGGGACGTCGGCCTCGGCTGTGACCCACTCGGACGAGATAACCCCCGCGTCGGCAAGTCGGCGCTCCTCAGCGTACATCTCAACCAGCAGATCGTAGGCGGGGAGGAGAAACGCTCCGCAACCGCAGCACGGATCGAGTACTCGCAGCTCACGGAGGGGACGCGGCTCACGCGGCGGGGCATGTCGTGGGACAACCCGGTAGGTGAGGTAAGCGGCCATCGGCGAATCCGGGTACATCTCGCAGAACATCGCCCCCACGGTGTTGTGGAGGAGAAACGCCACGATGTGGTGCGGTGTATAGAGCCGGCTTGCGGCGATGACGCCGGTGGCATCGATGGGATGCTTGTCCCTTCGCGCTGCGTGAAAGACCGCGTCTTTGTCGGCGATGTGGAAGTCCTCATGAAACCACGCCAGGAGGGTCTCCGTGTCCGCACCGGCCTCCCCCAAGACAGCGTCCCGCACCTCGGAGTAGTCCCCGGAAGGACCGGCCTGCTCGCGTGCCTCACGCACACGGCGACGGAACGCTGCCCGGGGTGTGAGCTGCCGCGAGGTGCGCGGTGAACCCACTCCCACGTCGGTGGCGCCTACAACCCGGCCAAATAGGAGCGGTAGGCGGCCACGTCCATCAACGCGTCGATCTCTGTCGGATCGGTGAGACGCACCCGAATGAGCCACCCATCGCCATATGGGTCAGAGTTGACCACCTCGGGCGTGTCGCTCATCCCCCCGTTGACGGCCACGACCTCACCACTGGCCGGGGCGATGATGTCCGACACCGCCTTTACCGACTCAAGCTCGCCGTACGACGCGTCCTTCACGACGACGTCACCGACTGCGGGCGGGTCGAAGTAGACGACCTCGCCGAGGGCGTCCTGTGCGTACCAGGTGATGCCAAAGGTGGCGTGGTCGCCGTCCAGCCGTACCCAATCGTGCTCCGGGTGGTAGCGAAGTTCGTCGGGGTAGGTCTCGTCGGCCATCTCGTGTTACTCCGCTTTCGGTGTTGTGTCGACCAATGGACGCTTGCGGGTCTCGGCGCTTTTCACCTTGCCCCGGATATCGATCTGCAGCGCGTTTCCCGCCGGAGCCAGATCGGACCGAACATATGCCATGCCGATTCCGACGTCCAGGTTCGGTGACAGCGTGCCGCTGGTCACCGTGCCCACGTGCTCCCCGTCACTCAGCACCGGGCACCCGGCCCGGGGAATACCCGCCTCGGTCATGATGAAGATGCAGAGCCGCTGCGCCGTTCCCTCTGCGACCTGGGTGCGCATCACGTCCGCGCCGGCAAAGGAGCCCTCCATATTGCATGCCCATTTGAGCCCGGCCTCAATCGGTGTGCGATCGAGGCTCAGGTCGTTGCCGTAGAGGGGATAGCCCATCTCCAGGCGCAAGGTGTCGCGCGCCGCAAGGCCCACCGGTGAGGGAGCCCCGGGCCGGGCCATGAGGGCGTCCCAGATCGCCAGGGCCGCGTCGGCGGGGCACATGATCTCGACACCGGGCTCACCCGTGTAGCCGGTCCGCGCGACCAGCACCGAGGTGCCGGCCAGATCCGTGCGGGCAACGTCGAAGTAGTCGAGCGCATCGATGATCGCCATGTCGGCGGCGAGTGGGGCGATCGCCGCCTCCCACGCTTTGCCTTGCACGGCGAGCATGGCGTATTCGTCCGAACGGTTGTTGACCGCGGCCCCGGACACTGCGCGGCCGCTAACCCAATCGTTCACCGGGTCGATGTTCGATGCGTTGCACACGATGAGGTAGTCGACGTCCGCCAGCCGGTAGACGATGAGGTCGTCGATCACGCCGCCGTCGTCGCGACACACCAGTGTGTATTGGCCTTGCCCGACGCTCAGTCGCTCGACGTCGTTGGTCAGCACCGTGGCAAGAAACGCCGCCGCCGCTGGTCCGCTCACGGTGATCTGCCCCATGTGCGACACATCGAACACGCCGCAGGATGCACGCACGCGGCGATGCTCGTCGCGCACCCCGTCGTACTGAATCGGCATCTCCCACCCAGCAAACGCACCCATCTTCGCCCCGAGGGCGAGATGGCGCTCATGCAGCGGGGTCTGTCGCGCAGCCGTCATCGGCAAAGGACGCTACCAGGCACGCGATGACGCCTCCGCCGGGTCAACCGCGACTGGACGGTACATTCGTCCGGAATCTCTATTTGTCGCGCAAGAACGACGGAACGTCGAGCGAGTCGTCGTCGTCGTCAACGACGAGGGAACCGCGTTCATCGTTCCCGAGGGCCGGGACCGTGGCCTCCGGGGTCGCCTCGAAGTTGGGGAAGAGCGGTTCGCGGCGCCATGAGCCGGTCTGCCCGCTTGACATCGGCATCCGCTCTGACGGACGCGGGCCATCAAAGCCCGTGGCGATGACGGTGACAGTGATGTTGTCGCCGGTGCTCTCGTCGATGACGGCGCCGAAGATGACGTTGCAGTCGTTGTGGGCGGCCTGACGGATGATGGTGGCTGCCTCGTTGACCTCGAACAGGCCCATGTCGGGTCCGCCGGTGATGTTCATGAGAACGCCGGTTGCGCCCGACACCGTGCTCTCGAGCAGGGGGGATGAGATCGCAGATTTGGCGGCCTCGGCGGCGCGGTTCTCACCGGACGCCGTTCCGATACCCATGAGCGACGAGCCGGCGCTCGCCATGATGGCGCGCACGTCGGCGAAGTCGAGGTTGATGAGACCGGGAACGGTGATGAGGTCGGTGATGCCCTGCACGCCCTGACGCAACACATCGTCAGCGAGACGGAACGCGTCGATAATGGAGGTGTTGGGATCGACGACCTCGAGCAGACGCTCGTTGGGAATGACGATGACCGAGTCGACCTGCTTGCGAAGCTCTTCGATGCCCTCGTCGGCGCGACGGGTGCGCTGCAAGCCCTCGAACGCGAACGGCTTCGTCACGACGCCCACGGTGAGGGCGCCTTGCTCCTTGGCGATCTGCGCAATGACCGGGGCGGCGCCGGTGCCCGTGCCGCCTCCCTCACCCGCGGTGACAAACACCATGTCCGCGCCACGGATGGCCTCTTTGAGTTCCTCACGGCTCTCTTCAGCAGACTCGCGACCGACCTTGGCTTCGGCGCCCGCGCCAAGGCCCTTGGTGATCGTCCCGCCGAGCTGGATCTTCACCTGTGCGTCGCACATCGACAGAGCCTGTGCGTCGGTGTTGGCGGCGATGAACTCGACGCCACGAACACCCGCATCGACCATTCGGTCAACGGCGTTGGTTCCCCCGCCGCCGACGCCGATCACTTTGATCACCGCGAGATAGTTGTCCACCGACGCATGTCCTCCCCGACACGATGATCCGGCACGAAAACTCCCTGTCGATACCGGATCGAGGGTTCTTTTCCTGCTGCTCCCGAACCCTCAAGTCATGATTGAAATCAGGTTGGGAGCGGCTTGTGACGGTCACTGTACGCGAAAAGCAGCCGCTCCCAACGTGGCAAGCTAGTGCGCCCTCCGACCCCTGTCAAGCACTCCTCAACCTTTACTTGAGACTCCTCAACCCTCGACCTCAACCGTCAACTTTGTGTTGAGCCTTCGTTCTCCGGCTTTTCGGCGGGTGCGCGCACGCCTCCCAACATCGGTCGGCTCGGAATTGTCAAGTCGATGTAGGTGTGTTTGGCGAAGTCATCCTTTGCCTTTTTCGCTGTCAGCATCGCCTCGAGGGCACGGCCTTTCTCCCACCCCTGGCTGGGAGTGCCGAGCTTTACTTCAAACCCGTCGGCGAGCGTCGCGCTCATCGTCTGCCCGGTCACGCGCAGGCCCTGAAGCTTTCGTGCGACGGACGGCTCCATCGCACTGAGCAGTTCGAACGGCGCCCGACGGGCCGGACCGGTGAGGTACCCGCCGATCGGAGCGGCGCCAACCTGGAATGTGGGAAGCTCAATCGTTTCGTCTGCGGTCGCGAGCACCCGCCCGGATGTGGCGACGACGACACGCCTGCCCTCGTCGGTCACCGCGACCGCGGCCGGTTTGGCCTGAGTGATGCGCACATCGACCCCTCGGGGCCAGTTGTGATGAACGTCGACCCCGGCAACCCACGGCGAGTTCGCCAAGGCCTCCCGAACCGCCACCGTCGGAAGTCGCAGCATGGTTCCCGACCGCGCCGAGATCTGAATCGTCCGAACCACTCGCGCTTGGTCCGCATTGTCGTATCCCGAGACATTGACGTGGGAGATTCCCAGCAGCGGTCCGGTGGCGATCCACCATCCTCCCGACAGCAGCGCGGACAACGCCACCGCGCACAAGAGCATCGTGCGGCGACGTTGGTGGCGGCGGGCCATGACGGTCCGGCGCCGATCCATCAACCGGGTCGACACGCGAGTGCTCATACGTCACCCAGCGGAGGTCGTGAGATTCCGTTTACGGGATGGAGGTAGCGCACCTCGGCCTCGAGCACCGGCCCACCCGCCGCGTTGACACGGCGTCGCCCCTCCGCCATGAGAGCGATCACATCGGCGCTTGAGCAGCCCGGAGAGGCTTCGATGAAGTTCGCGTGAACGCGGGAGAAGCGCGCCCCACCGATCTCGAGCCCTTTGCATCCGGCAGCCTCGAGGAGTCGTCCCGACGACTCGCCCGGAGGGTTCGTAAACACGCTGCCGAACGTTCGTGCGCCCTGCGGCTGTGTCTCGCGACGATGGCTGCGAAAGCCGGCCAGGGTCTCCTTGATCGCCGCGGGGTCGCCGGGGCGCAGCCGAAACGAGGCCGCGGCGACGACCTCATGCGTGCGCACCGCACTGGAGCGGTATCCGAATTCGAGTTCGTCCGGGGTGACCCTGCGACGTCCGTCGGCGGTGCACACGACCGCCCATTCGAGGACATCCTTGAGTTCACCCCGGTACGCCCCGGCGTTCATGGCGACGGCGCCGCCGACCGTCCCGGGAATGCTGGCGCCGAACTCGAGGCCGGTGAGGCCAAACGAGGCAGCGCGAAGCACCGCGCGAGGGAGGGACGCCCCTCCCCCGCACCACAGGCGTTCGTGATCGCGGACAGAAATGGCTTCGAGACGACGGCGCAGACGAATGACAAGCCCGCGAAACCCCGCGTCGTCGACGAGCAGGTTCGATCCCTTACCGACGACAGCAACCGGAACGTCGTGATCGCGCGCCCAGGCCAGCGCCGTAGTCACGGCGCGAAAGGAACCGGGTTCGGCCAACCAGTCCGCGGGACCACCCACGCGGATCGTCGTGAACCGATCGATCGGCGAGTTGGCACTAATCTCGGGGTGGGTTGACGCCGTGCGAGTCACCTCCATCACCTGAACGTGTTGGCAGCCGACGAAGCAATTCCTCCCCGATGGTGGTGATGTCACCCGCGCCCAGGGTGAGCACAAGGTCACCCGGGCGAAGCTCCGGGATGATGGTTGTGACCGCGTCGGCCAGTGTCGGGGCGAAGCTCGCCACGGTTGAACCGCCGATTTGGGCGACGATGTCGGCGCCACTGATGCCGGGATCGTGAGGTTCACGAGCGGCGTAGATCTCGGTGACCACCACCCGATCGGCCTCGCCGAGAGCGGCGGCGGTCTCGGCACACAACGCACGCGTTCGTGAGTACAGGTGCGGTTGGAAGATCGCGACGATTCGGCCGGGGTGAAGGGTGCGCGCGGCCGCGAGCGTCGCGGCAATCTCCGCCGGGTGATGGGCGTAGTCGTCGATGACCGTGACGCCCTGAACAGTCCCCCGGTGCTCGTACCGGCGCCCCACCCCGGTAAAGCTCGACAGGCGGGCGGCGGCGACATCCGGATCGACACCGCACCACTGTGCGAGAGCAACGGCACACGCCGCGTTGGTTTGATTGTGACGCCCGGGCACCGACAGGCGCACCTCAACCTCGGTGCCGAGCCGATCACGAAGAAGCGCGCTCTCATCGCCCGTGGTGACGGTGATGTCAGCGTCGTCGTTCTCCCCCACGACCCACACCGGGCACGACGCCGTTGTTGCGACCTGGCGGGCGCGGGGATCGTCACCCACCACCAAGAGCCCATCCGCCGGGAGTTGGGCCACAAAGGCGCGAAAGACGTCTTGAACCTCGTCGATGGAGGCGTATGTGGCGTGGTGATCGTGATCGACATTGAGGAGAATCGCTGCCTGCGGAGCCAGTTTGAGCAGTGACCGGTCGCTTTCGTCTGCTTCGGCGACGAACCAGGGTCCGTCACCCCAGATGGCGCCGGTGCCCTCCCCTCCCGGGATGGTCGCACCAATACACGCCGACGCATCTCCGAGCGCCAGCCACAACATGGCGCTGGTCGTGGACTTGCCGTGGGCCCCGGCCACCGCCAGGCCCTGCCGACCGGCCATCAGCTCGGCTAAGAGATCGGCCCGGTGAAGCACCGGAAGCCCTCGCTCGCGCGCCGCACGGAGCTCCGGGTTGTCGTCGCCGATGGCGGTCGACACCACAAGTGCCTCCGTGTCGACAGGAACGGCGTCAGCCCGGTGGCCGGCTCTGGCCGCGATGCCGGCAGAGCGCAGGTCGGCGAGCACCGCCGACTCGTCACGATCGGTGCCACTGACGCGATAGCCAGCCTGCGCCGCGAGTCGGGCCAGTCCGCTCATGCCCGCGCCGCCGATACCCACGAGATGGATCGCGCGTGGGGTCATGTGCCCACCAGGTCGCGAACGTTGTTTGCGATGCGCCGAGCGGCGTCGGGGCGCGCCACCGTCGTGGCGCCCAGCGACATCCGTTCGAGCCGATCAGGATCCGCAAGAAGCTGCGTGATGAGCTCATGCATGCGCGTTGCGGTGCACTCCGAGTCGGGAACCAGTTCCGCGGCCCCGGCATCGACCAACCACTGGGCGTTCTTCGTTTGGTGGTCGCCGGTGGCGTACGGGTAGGGCACCAGGATGGCGGGTCGGCCGATGGCGGCGAGCTCGAACACCGACCCGCCCGAGCGCGACACCACAAGGTCGGCTGCAGCGACGGCGTCGTGGAAGTTGTCGAGGTAGCCGACGACCCGGTAGCGGGGTCCGGAGGTATGCCCGGCCAGTATCTGGTTGACGTCATCGACCTGGGCGGCCCCAGCGATGTGGATGAGCTCGAAAGGGGGGCCGTCACGGTAGGCCTCGGCGATGGCCCGATTGATCGTGCGCGCTCCTTGACTGCCACCGGCGACGAGAACGCACACGGCATCGGTTGGGACCCCCAGCGCAGCCCGCCCGGCGGCGCGAGTGGCCGTGGTGACCTCGGCCCCGACCGGCCGCCCGGTGACAACAAACTTCGGCTCGGTTCGACCGGCGATGGGGTACGCCAAGCACACACGACGTGCGAGGGGAGCCGCCAGCCGGTTCGCCAACCCCAGATGCGAATCGGCTTCGGTGAGCACCACCGGGATGCGTGAGAGGCGGGCCGCAAGAGCGACGGGACCCGCCAGGTATCCGCCCCCGCCGATCACCACCTGCGCGCGGCGGCGCTTCAGGATGCGCCGCGCACGCGGGATCGCCACCACGGCCAGCGCCAGCGTCCGGAGGTTGGCCAGGGTAAAGCGACGAGCGAAGCCGCGCATCGGGAGGATGTCTTCGTCCAAACCGGCGGAGGTGACGAGGCCCGTTGCCGTTCCTCGCCCCGTGGTGATGAACGAGACGGTCGCGCCGTCAGCTTGCAAGGCGTCGGCGATTGCCAGTGCCGGTTTGACGTGCCCGGCTGTTCCCCCCGCTGCGATGACCACTCTGAGTGGCTCGGGGTTTGCGCGCTGCTGCAGTGGCTCCGCGACGGGAGATGTTGATGAGGACGCCAACGGTTGCAAGGAATACCACGAGACTGGTGCCGCCGGCCGAAACGAAGGGCAACGGGACACCGGTGATGGGGAGCGCGCCAAAGACCTGTGCAAGGTTGATGCCTCCCTGAAGGCAGATAAGAGTGGTGGCGCCGGCCGCGAGAAGACGCCCATGAGTGTCGCGTGCGCGCAGGGCGATGCGGAAGCCCATCACGCCGATGAGAACGAACGCGAGGATCACTCCGAACAGACCAACGAGGCCGAGTTCCTCGCCGATGATGGCACCGATCATGTCGGTTTGCGCCTCGGGCAGGTAGTTGTTCTTCTGGATGCCGTTACCGAGGCCGCGACCGAAGAACCCGCCGGAGCCGATGGCGATCTGGGCCTGAACGTTCTGGTATGCCTGTCCGACGGGGTCGCCCCAGGGGTTGAGAAAGGCAGTGACACGGGCGCGTTGGTAGTCGCTCGTGGCGACGCGGCACACCACCAGAAAGGCGACGGTCCCGGCGATGATGCCCAGGTTTCGTATCGGCGCGCCTGCCAGAAAGAGCATGACGAAGGCCGTCATGACGATGATTCCGGAGGTCCCCAGGTCCGGTTCGACAAGCACCAAGAGAGCGACGATTCCGGTCACAATGGCGTAGGGGACGATTCCTTTCGGGGTTGAAACCCCTTTCGGATTTCGAGCCACCATTGCCGCCACCCAGAGGATGATGCCGAGCTTGGCCAGCTCCGATGGCTGCAGCTGGGCGCCGCCGAGCACGAGCCAGCGGGTGGCACCGTTGATGTTGGGCGCGATTGAGGACGGTGCGATCAGCACAACCGCCAGCAGCGCGACCGAACCACCGAGAGCGATCGGCGCGAGCCGTCGCAGCGCCGCCGGGTTCATTCGTGCGATAAGAAAGAGGCCGCCAACGCCGATGACCGCGTAGATGATCTGACGGGTCACCTGTGCGCCCGCGTCGCCGTCCCGGATGATCGCCTCCGCACTCGTGGCGGAGTAAACCATCACCAATCCCAAGCACAGCAGCGAGAACACCGCAGCCAGAAGGACCCGCTCGTTGCGGCGGGCAGCGCCTTTGCCTTTCGGGCGGGGGCGTGCGGCAGGGGCTGTCCGGGTGCGTGTCACCACCCATGTTGTTCGACGCGACCCCACGAGACCCTGGCCGCGTCATACGCAGGCGGTTCCCGCGTCACGGGTCGGGCCTCAGGGGGTCGCGAGGTACCGGGTGAGCGGTTCGACAACCTTCGCCCCGATACGGCCGAAGACCACCTGAAACACCGGGTTGACAAGCTTCCAAATGCCTTTGGGCGTGATCCGTGCGTCGTAGGTGACGTCACAGCCAGTCGGCGTTGAGGCAAACGAGATCGCATCACGCAGGTGGGTCCCGTTGGGCATCGTCGCCTCGAACACCATTTGTGTGTTCGGTTCATAGACGGTCAAGCGGTAACGCAGCTCCAACGTCCGGCCACCGAACACCGTGGTGATGTCGAACTCGGTACCGAGACCAAGTTCGGCCCCTACTCGTGTGCCGGCGCTTGTGTTCGGGTCCCACTCGGGAACCCGTTCGAAGGCAGCAAGCTTTGCGAACGCATCCGCGGGAGCCAGTAGCGACGGGACCGTCGTGAGAAAACGTGCCATGGCTGGGACGTTATGCGAACCGGGGCAAAACACAAGCGGGTACACGTGCGCGGCGACGCGCGTCACTCCGCCGACGGATCAATCGATTCGCCGAGAAGCTCCCGCAGCAGAAACTGGACGCGAACGTCGACGGGCCGAGGTCCGTAGAGATCCTCGACGACGTCACGTGCGTCCTCGGATCGCTGAATGCCGCAGAGGCGAAGCAAGGCGCGGATGTCATCCTCGTCGCGCTCGACACGGCTGGCCAAGAGCTTCATCGCGAGCAGGTAACGCGGTGACGCAACCCGCACACGCAGGCCGGGAACGTCGAGGGCCACCAGAGCGTTCGGGTCGTCTCCGGGCAGAAAGCCCTTCACGGCGTCGTTAAGCCAGTCAGGTTCCAAACCACGTCGCGCGGCGATGCGTTGGGCGGCGCGGCGCACAACGTCGGTCGGCTCGAAGATCGCATCAAGATCGGCCGTCGACCGGCGCGTCGCGTAGGCAAGCGCCATCGCCGCCCCTCCCACCAAAAAGATCTCACCCCGAACGCCCTCACCATCAAGCTCACGAGCCAGTTCCTCAAGGACCTCGCGGATCATGGATCGATCCATCCTCTACACACTTCCGAGCGAGTCGGCACTGAGAAAAACGCCGCGCGCCGCAAGGGCCGCGGGAGTCGTCACAAAAACGGATGGTCGGAGCGACCGCAGCGATGTCACAAACCACGGATCCCCAAGCACCCGTGTCGGGGCACTGGCCCAGCCAGGAGTTGGATGAGCATGTTCCCCGCAGAGCATCTCGGCGACCCCCCCGACGAGCGCGTCCCAACGCGAGTCCCCTGCTGAGCCGGGGTCGGCGTCGAGGGCGTCGATGCCGATGTGTCCCCGTCGGATGAGGGAGACGAGCTCCGCCACCAGTCGAAGCGCCCACGCAGTATCACCCGCCGCGACGGCACGCCCAACCTCCGCAATGCGGACGGCGATCGCACGGGTCCCGCGGGGGACAACCGCAAGCTCCTGCCCGGCCGCATCTGCGATGCGCACAATGGTGTCGAGTTCTGGATGCGTTCGACCGTTCTCGTAGGCAGACAGCCTCGTGCGCGATGTTCCCGCGCGTTCGGCGAGCGCCTGCTGGGTGAGAAACGAACGCTCACGGATCTCTCTGATGATCGACATCGCCGCAAGAGTATCAAGTTAGATACATTGCCGCCAGGCGATGGGTTAGCGGCGCGTGACGGTCGCGGCCAGGGCGCGGAAGTGGTCGCCGCGTTCTTCGAAGTCTCGGTACTGGTCGAAGCTGGTGCACGCCGGGGCCAGCAGGATCGTCTCGCCCGTGGCGGCGTTTCCGGCGGCAGAGACGACGGCGGCGTTCAGGGTTTCGCAGCGTTCGTAGGTGACAGCAGCGGCGTCCAAGCTCACGGCGATCTCGTCAGCGGCTTCGCCGATGAGGTAAGCCCGAACAACCCCGCCGCACGCGGCAGCGACCGGGGTGAACGAGGTCCCCTTCGCCCGGCCACCAAGGATCAGGTGAACCCCCCGCGGATAGGCATCGAGGGCGGCCAGAGTCGCATCCGGGTTCGTGGCCTTCGAATCGTTGACATAGGTAACTCCCCCGCTGGTGGCGACAACCTCCAACCGGTGGGAAACGCCGGGAAAGGTGGAGAGCCCCTCGGCCAGCGCCTCCTGCAGTGCTCCCGCATGAGCTGCGAGGGCTACAGCCGCCATCGCGTTTTGGCGGTTGTGTCGGCCACGGAGTGTCACACGGTCCCAGGTTGTCACCCGTCCGAGATCGCGGTGATACAGGCCGTCGGTCGACCAGGCGATCGTCCCCTCCCCGGCCGGCCCCTCATCGACGACGTGGGAGTGCGGAACCCGACCGGCGAGATCGCGTGGAACGATCGCCAGGTCGCCGGGAACCTGGTTCTCAAAAATGCGGAGCTTCGCGGCGAGGTAGGCGTCCATCGACCCGTGCCGATCGAGGTGATCGGGCGTGATGTTGAGCAGAACGGCCGCACGGGGATGAAAGGTTGTGATGTCTTCGAGCTGAAAACTGGAGCACTCGACCACCATCCACGTGGCCGGGTCGACGTTGCCCACGCGGTCAGCAAGCGGCGTGCCTTGGTTGCCACATGCCTCGGCCGGGACACCCGCAGTGCGCAGAAGGTGGGCGGTCAGCTCGGTCGTCGTCGTCTTACCGTTGGTTCCGGTCACGGCAATGAGCGGGTTCGGCAAACGCTGAGCCGCAAGCTCGATCTCGCTGATGATCGGGATCCCCGCGACCCGTGCGGCCGCAACCGGCGGCGACTCGCCCGGAACGCCGGGGCTCTTGACGACGAGCTCGACATCGGTGATTGGGGCGTGCCATGGCACCCGGACCTCAACTCCGGCCGCCACCAAATCCGTCCCATCGACGTTGACCGCGTCGACGGCGACGACCTGCCAGCCCTCGCGTGCCAGGAGCAGCGCCGCGGCACGCCCTGAGCGCGCCAGCCCGACGACCAACGCCCGTTTCACGGTAGGTCTCGGAAGAACAGTGTGAACCCGGTTGCCGCCAACAGCGCACCGATGAGCCAGAAACGCACGATGATTTTCGTCTCGCTCCAGGCGGCCATCTCGAAGTGGTGGTGGATGGGCGTCATGAGGAAGACGCGGCGACGGAACTTTTTGAAGACGATCACCTGGACGATGACCGAGAGGGCTTCCAGGACAAAGATGCCGCCAATGGCGATGAGGAGAATCTCGGTCTTGGTCATGACGGCCATGCTGGCGATGGCTCCACCCAGCGCATAGGAGCCGGTGTCACCCATGAATACGGCCGCCGGGAACGAATTGAACCAGAGGAAGCCCACACACGCACCCACCATCGACGCGCAAAAAATGGCGAGGTCACGTTGGCCTGAGATGGGGTTGCCGACGGTTTGACTCGCCACGAACGCCATGCCCGTGTAGGTGAGCAGGACGATGCCGCTGGTGCCGGCGGCCAAGCCATCGAGGCCGTCGGTGAGGTTCACGGCGTTGGCAAAGCCGCTGATGACCAGGAAGACGATGGCCCCGAACACGTACGGCCCCACCTCGATGGCACGATCGGCAATGGGAACCTGCAGCGTGGTCTCAAACCCGGTGACACGCACTGCGACGATGACGAAGATGATCGAGATCACGAGCAAAAGCAGCATGCGCCATTTACCCGCCAGTCCACCGGAACGGCGCCGCCACACCTTCATCAGGTCGTCGGCCAACCCAATGAGCCCACAGGCCACCGTGGTTGCCAGCACCAGCATCGCTTGAGTGCTGCGTGTGGAAAGGATGAGGAATGGGATGGCCGTCGCCAGCAGGATGAGCACCCCACCCATCGTCGGCGTGCCCTGCTTCTTCGCGTGGGCGTCGGGGATGAGCCCCTCGGCGCGAACGAACTGCCCCACCTCGTTGGCACGGAGCCACTCGATGAACTTGGGACCCAGAAACATCAGCAGAGTTGCGGCGCTGATCGCCGCGATGAGGATGCGTTCCATCAGGCCGCCGCGGCGGCGCCGATGACCGCCGCCACCCGCTCCAGGGCCATGGAGCGCGAGCCCTTGAGCAGCACCACGTCACCGCTGCGCAGATGCTCCCCCACTCCCGCCACGGCATCGTCGACTGTGGGGAAATGAACGGTGGCGATCCCCTCGGCCCCGGCGGCGTAGAACGCCGCGCGGGTACCGACGGCGATCAGGAGGTCCACCCCCGCTGCGGCTGCTTCCGCGCCAATGTCGCGATGGTAGGTGTTTTCCTGCGCCCCCAGCTCCATCATGTCGGCGAGCACCGCGACGCGTCGGCCAGGACGTGACACCAGATCGGTGAGCGCCGCGCGCATCGCGATGGGGTTGGCGTTGTAGCAATCCTCGATCAGCGTGCCCCCGACGGCGAGGGTGCGGATGCTGCCCCGCATTGCCGAGAGCGCCACGTCGATGGTGGCACCGGCCTCGGGGACGAATCCGACGGCTCGGCAACACTCGAGGGCCGCGGCCGCACAACGCTGTTGCCACGCGGTCGCGAGGTTCATGTTGAGGTCGAGGTCGGGCGCATCGCCGAACTCGACGACCCTCACCTTTTGATCGAGAGTTGGAAGGAGCGGCGTCAAAAGCGCCTCACCCGACGGCACCACAGCCGTCCCGCCCGGCGTGAGCGCCTGGAGCAGCTCAAACTTTGCTGCGGCGACATTCTCGACCGTTTCGAGGAGCTCGAGGTGGACCGGGCCGATGGCGGTGATACATCCCACTTCCGGCGGTGCGAGTCGCGCCAGTTCGGCAATCTGCCCCAACCCGCGCATTCCCATCTCAACAACGGCGATCTCGGTGTCGATTCTGAGCCCCATCAGGGACATCGGGACGCCGATCTCCGTGTTGCGATTTCCCGGTGTCGCCTCCGCACGTGCACCGGCGGCGAGGAGCATCGCCAGCAATATGTCCTTGGTGGTGGTCTTCCCGGTGGCGCCGGTGACTCCGATCACCCGGGCGCCAATCGTGTCAAGCGCCAACCGCCCTGCCGCCTGGAGTACCACTTGAGGGTTGTCGGAGATCATCACCGGTTTGCCAATGGAAAGGAAGTCACCTTCCATCCAGTTCCACGTGCGCTCACCCACCACCGCCGCGGCGGCACCCGCCCGCAGCGCGTCAACCGCGTAGTGACCGCCGTCTTGGGCTTCGCCGCGGATGCCGACGAAGAGGGCACCCTCAACCACCTCGCGCGAGTCGACAAACGCGCCCTCGACCTCGGCGGACGGCGAGCCCACCGGCAGTCGGGCGCCACCCGCTTTCATGATCTCGTTGATCGTGAGTTTCATGCAGCGGCTCCCAGGACATCGCGGGCGACCTCGCGGTCATCGAATGGGCTCACCACACCATGTCGTTCCTGTCCGCGTTCGTGGCCCTTGCCGGCAATGACAAGAACGTCGCCGACGTCGGCGCGTTCGACGCCGATCTCAATGGCGCGGCGGCGGTCGGGTTCGACCACCAGCTCAGCCGATCCGTCACGAGCACCGGCCACGATCTCCGCGATGATGGCGTCGGGATCCTCGGTTCGCGGATTGTCGGAGGTCACGACCGCAATATCTGCCAATTGGCGGGCAATTGCCCCCATTTGTGGTCGTTTCCCGCGGTCACGGTCGCCTCCGCAGCCGAAGACCACGAGGAGTCGCCGGCCCTCTGGCACAAGTTTGCGGGCCTCGCGCAGAACGTTCTCGAGCGAATCCGGGGTGTGGGCATAGTCCACGAGCACCTCGAAGGGTTGGCCCATATCGACGGGCTCGAAGCGTCCCGGTACCCCGGCAACTGATGCCAGGCCCCGGGCCATGGCGGCGTGATCCAGGCCCAGGAGCTCGCCGACCGCGATCACGCCCATCACGTTGGAGACGTTGAACCGGCCGCGAAGCGGGCTTTCGATGGCCAACGGTCCGCGGGGCGTGGCCACGGTTGCGGCGAAACCACTCCGGGTTTGATGAAGCTCAGCCGGATGAACGTCCGCACGCTGCTCCACGGCGAAGGTGAGCGCGTGGGCCTCGGCGGCGAGTCGACAGCCAAACTCGTCGTCGCCGTTTGCGGCCCCCGGCGGGTTGGGCCCGTCGCCGTCCGGGCGCAGGAAGAGGGCCCGCTTCGCCTGGTAGTAGCTCTCCACATCGGGGTGGTAGTCGAGGTGGTCACGAGTGAGGTTCGTAAAGAGCGCGGCGGCGAACTCCATCCCGGCCACACGGCGCTGTGCCAGCGCGTGGGAGGAGACCTCCATGGCGCACGCCGCGTCGCCGCCGTCGCGCATCCGCGCGAGGATGCGCTGCAAATCGACGCTTTCCGGGGTGGTATGGGTAACCGCCTCCACCTGCCCTCCCACCCGCGCCTCGATGGTGCCAATGAGGCCGCAACGGAGTCCCGCCGCCTCGATCATGGCGTGCAGAAGAAAGGCGCTCGTGGTTTTGCCGTTGGTACCCGTGACCCCGACAACGCGCAGGTCACGGCTGGGGTTGTCTTCGACAGCCGCGGCGAGCAAAGCCATCGCCAGGCGGCTGTCGGGCACGATGACTTGCGGCACATCGAGGGTCAGTTCACGTTCGACGACAAGGGCCGACGCCCCGGCCTGGACCGCGGTTTCGGCGTAGTCGTGGCCGTCGGCCCGAACTCCACGAACGGCGCAGAAGATCGCTCCGGGGGTGGCGGCATCGGCCCGGTAGACGACCCGGGTGATGTTCACCGAGGGGTCTGCCGTGCGCGGCGGGGCGAGCCGGGCGTCGGGGACGCTCGCGATGAGGTCCGAAAGAGTCACCGGGTGGGCGATGTTACCAGCGCCCACGGCGATCACTCCGGCGGAATGTCGAGGGCGCCGAGGGCGAAGTCGGCGATGTCACGAAACGCCGGGGCGGCAACGGCGCCACCGGTACGCGGGCCCGAGGGATTGGGTTCGTCGACCATCACCGAGATCACCAATCGCGGCTTGCCGGCCGGAACGAAGCCAATGAACGACGCGCGGTAGCGATCCTTGTAGTACCGGCCGGTTTTGGGATCGACTTTTTCCGCGGTACCGGTCTTGCCGGCCACCGAGTAGTTCTCGAGCCGGGCGTCGGGCGCGGTGCCGTCGGTGCCCTCGACGACGTTTCGGAGCATCGCCGTGACCTCCCGCGTCGTCTCCTCGCTCAGAATGCGTTCCCGCTTCGTCGCCGCGACGGCACTCCCACCGACATGGGTGACAAAACGTGGAGTAACGAGGTACCCGCCGTTCGCGATCGCGGCATATGCCCGCACCTGTTGCAACTGAGTGGCCGTCATCCCCTGCCCCAGCGGAATGTTCCAGCGTTGCCCGGTGTTCCACGGCAGCTTGGGAAGTTGCGCCCGCGTCTCACCACCAAGGTCAACGCCGGTCTTCGTGCCAAACCCGAACCGCACCATCCAGTAGCGCAGTCGATCCTTCTCGTTCAGCAGCTTCGACAGCATGAGCGTGCCGACATTGCTCGACTCCTGAAGGATTTCCGTCGTCGTCATTGTCTTGTCGTAGCTTCGCTCGTGAGCTTCGTTGACGGTGAGGCCATCCGGCGCTTTGCCCGATCCGACAATGAACTTCGGTGGGACGAGGAAGGGTGTGTCTTTCTCGGCCACGTCGTCCTCGATGACGCCGGCGACCGTCACGAGCTTGAACACCGAACCCGGCTCGTACCCGTCGGTGACGGCGCGGTTTCGCACGTTTTCCGTGTTGAGGCGTTTGCGATCGTTGGCGTCGATGCGCGGCACGGTCCCCATGGCGATGACGTCGCCGGTCCGAGGATCCATGATCACGCCGGTGGCCGACTTGGCCCCGTACTTGTTGCGCGTGGCGAGGAGGATCTCGTCCATCTTTTGGTTGACGCTTGCGTTGATGCTGAGCGTCACTCCGGTGCCCGGAACCGGGTCGCGCACGTCCTCTAGACGGACGGTTTTCCCCAGCTCGGGGTCGCGCACTTCCACACGTCGGCCGGCCTGGCCCGCCAGCTTGGCATTCTGCTGCTTTTCGATTCCCTCGATACCGTCGCCGGTATCCGTGTTCGTAAACCCGATGATCTGTCCGGCCACACGGCGTTTGGGGTACAGGCGCTTGGTGGTTCGAGTGAAGTGCACGCCGGGAAGATTCCGTTTGTCGAGGTAGCGCTCCTGTCGGATCGAGGCGTGCTTTTCCAGGATGACGTATGCCGTGCGCGAGCTGAGGGCTTTCACCATCCGCGCCACATCCTCGGCGTCGCCCCCCGTTCCCAACGCGACGGCCTCGGCGGTCTTCTGCGGGTCACGAACGTAGCGGGCGTCGGCGGTGATGAGCACGGACGGTTTATCCAGAGCGAGACGTTGGCCGTCGGCACTGACGATCTCCCCCCGCCGCGCCGGCACGTTGATCTCGATCAGATGCTGGCGGTCGGCCTTGGCCGACAACGTCGGCCCACGCACCGCGCCAAGCCATGTGGCGCGCAGCGCCAACAGTACGAAGAGCCCGACGGTGCACACAGCGACGAGCTGGACCCGTCGGCGTGAGGCTGTTGACGCGCGGCTGGTGGCACCCATACGGCCGGGAGCCCCTACGGCCCCGACCGGGCGACCACAAAGGTCAGATCGTCACTGCTCGTCCGCTGCATACCGAGCTTCTCGGCCCTCAACCGCACCTGCTCGTCGAGGGACGCCTGGTTGGAGGTCAAGACGGCGAGTTGCTCTTGCACCTGCGTCATCTGTCGGGCCACCTCGCCTTGTTTCTTGGTGATCCGCAACTCGGTGGCATTCAGCCACACGGCACCCGCAAACAGGGTTGCGATGAGCGGAATGACGGCAAGGCCCAGCCGGATGCGGAACCGAAACCGTCGCCGCCGACGCGTGCGAGGAACCGCACGCGGCCGCGGAGCCTCCGACGGACGGTGCGCCGGCTCACGACGTGGCTGGGTCGCAGCGGCAGAGCGTGCGCTCACGCTTTCACCACGGCGCGCATACGAGCCGAGGCCGAGCGCGGGTTGCGTTCAATCTCTTCCTTCCGGGGGCTGAGCGCCTTGGGAATGGCCAACATGGCCTCCGGCTCCCGTCCGCACACGCACGCCGGGAGCTCCGGCGGGCAGGTGCAGCCACGAGCTTTGGCCTGCATGAAGCGCTTGACGATGCGGTCTTCCAGCGAGTGGAATGAGATCACCACGAGGCGTCCCCCCGGGCGCAGCACGTCGAACGCGGCGTGGAGGCCGTTCTCGAGGATGGTGAGCTCGTCGTTCACGACGATGCGCAGCGCCTGAAAGACCCGCTTTGCCGGGTGGCCACCGGCAAACAACGCCGGGGTGGGGATGGCGCCGCGAATGACCTCGACCAGGTTGCACGTGCTCGCGATGGGACGTTCCTCACGGCGACGCACGATGGCGCGCGCGATGGCCCGGGAGTAGCGCTCCTCCCCATAGGTCCGGAACCAGCCGGTGAGCTCTTCCTCCGATGCCTCCGCCAAAAGGTCGGCTGCCGAGCGCGGCTGTGATGAATCCATGCGCATGTCGAGTGGAGCGTTTCGTGAGTACGAGAAACCACGTTCGGGCTGGTCGACCTGCATCGACGACAATCCAAGGTCCATGAGGATGCCGTCGGCCGCCACTCCGTCATCGGCCAGGCGATGCAGTGAGTCGGAGAAATCCGACAGCATCAGTGTGGTCTGACAGTCGACGCGCTCAGTGAACGCGATGAAGTGCGGCTCGATCGTGGCGTCACGGTCGAGGGCGATGTAGTGGCCCTCGCGACCGAGGCTGGGCGCCAGTCGGCGTGCATGGCCCCCGGCGCCGAACGTGCAGTCAACGATGGTTTGACCGGGTTGTGGCATGAGTGTCCCGATGACCTCGTCAACGAGGACCGGGATGTGTGGCGTGGGACGTTTAGTTGCCACGCTCGTTAAGACGCTCCCCAAGGGTGGACACCCCCTCTCGGCGCAACGCCTCGAACGAATCGTCGAGACGGGCGGGATTCCAAAGTTCCAAGTATTCGCCGGCGCCGACGACGTTCACCTTGGTGTCGATACCGGCCCATTGCCGCAACTTCTCGGGGACGACGATGCGTCCCTGCTTGTCGAGACCGTCCTGCTCGTACGTGCCGGCCAGCAGGTAGCGCCGCAACTGACGCTGCTGAGGGTCGAGCACGCTCAACTGACCGAACGTCTGCTCCACGATCGACGACCAGTCCTTACGCGGTGCCACGACGACACACTCGTCGAGCCACCAGGCGATCGCTGCTCCGTCGTCGAAGTACTCACGAACCTTGGCCGGTATCGCAAGTCGAAAACGGTTGTCGAGGGAACACTCAAACGTTCCGCTGAGCATTGGGCGTTGCATGCGGTCCCCACTTTACCCCACACCTCCCCACATAACAACCCTATTCCCCCCGTTTTGTGGGCACGCGCACCCACTCGCAACCAGCGCACCCCCGGTGCAACATCACGTGCGAAACACGGTCATTGCACGGTACGTTTCATTGCATCTTTGATCGAACACTTGTTCGATCGCGATTTCGGGGTTACAGTCATGGGCATGACAACAGCGACTGCCTTCCACCCCGCCGCACCCTCTCGCCCCGTGCGGCCGCATCTCACCCTTGTTGCGCCACCGGCTCCGCGGCCGCTGGCGCCGCGCCGCCAGCGCCTGGCGGCGCTACTCGCCGGGCTCACCACCGGCTTTCTGCTGGCCGCCCTCGCCGCCGTGTGGGGCGGAGGATCACCGGCCTCGGCACTTATGGTGGCCCAGGCGTGTGCGCTCGCACTCGGCCTGGTGCTCGTCCGTGCGCGCATCGTGACGGTCCGGACGCGACGCCAACACCGTCGTCGGCGACGGACTGCCACGCAGATCACCACAGAACTTCTGGCGCGTGCCGCCTAGCGCGGTGCCCGAGCGGTTGGCGGTGTTCGGTGACGTCCATGCGAACCTGCCGGCGCTCGATGCGGTCCTCGGTGAGATTCGTACTGCGGGAATCCGCAACGGCGTGTGCACTGGCGACGCGGTGTTGCGTGGGGCACATCCGGAGGCCTGTGTGGAGCGCATCGCTCTTCTCGGTTGGCCGAACGTGGCGGGCAACACCGACCGCAAGGTGACGCAGCGTGCCCCGCGTTTGCCGGGGCATCCGGCCGCCGAACGCACCGGGTCACGATCGTGGACACACCACCACCTGTCGGAGGCCAGCCTCGCCTACCTGGCGCAGCTGCCGCAATCGGTACGTGTGCCGGTTGGTCGATTCACGGTGCTGGTGATGCACGGGGAGTCGGAGGCGCCCTCGGGAGCCATGATCGACGAGACGACACCCCATGACGCGTTGGTGAGACTTGCGGCAACGTTTGGGACCGATGCAGTGGTGACCGGCCATACCCATCGGGCGTTCGTTCGCGAAGCCGGCGGATGCCTGTTTCTCAACCCGGGCAGCGTCGGCGAGCCGGTTGGGACCGACGGCCGCCCATCCTGGGCATGGCTCGCCGCCGGCCCCGCCGGCCTGACCGCACAGCTCGAGCGTGCCACCATCGCACGTTCGGGGACCCGAAGCCGCTAGCCGTGCGCGCGAGCAACAGCGACAAGCTGCCCGCCCTGGCCCGCTGCGACCAGTAGACGAGCCACGGGGCTCATGACGAAGGGAAGAGCCGCGCCAACGAGGCGCATACCGGGAAACGTCTGCGGATCGAGGCGCGGTGCGATGCTGAAGGCGATGCTCGACGGGTAGCGCCAGCCACCGGCAACGCGCACATCGACCGCGGCAAAGCCGGCCTGCGCGACCAGGCGGCGAAGCCCGACCCGGGTGAAGTGCCACCGGTGGCGCGCCGGCTCCCACGCATGCCAACGACCCCGAAACGCGCGCGCCTCGAACCCACCGGCGTTTGGCACCATCACCACCAGTGTGCCTCCCGGGCGCAGTCGTTGTCGCACGTCGCGAAGCACGGCGTCGGGATCCGACAGGTGCTCCAGAACGTGGGAGAGCAGCGCCGCGTCGAAGAGCGCCATGTCGGGAGGCAGGTCTTCGATCCCCACGTCGCAGACGGTGGCGACGCCGGCCAGTTGGGTTCGCGCGTGGGCGGCCTGAGCCGGGTCGGGTTCCACCACGGTCACGCCGTAGCCCAGTCGCGCAAGCACGCGAGCGCGGTTACCAGCTCCCCCACCGATATCGAGCACCCGTCCACCCCGAGGTACCGCCTGACGAAACGGGGTGAGTTCCCCCGCCAACACCCGATCGGCAACACGGCGCATCGGCCAAGCGCCGGGCAGCGTGGTCGAGGCGGCCGATATTCCTGACGGCGCGGGCTCGGTGAAACCACGGGCGCAGCTCAGACACCAACGAACCTCGGCCGAGACCGTTCGCGTCCGGTCGTGCGGCTTTACCCGGTGTGTCGTCGGGGCCCCACAGGTCGGGCACATTGTCGTGAGATCGATCATCTCCGTGCGAGACTAGCGAGGCCCGAGATCGAGGCAGGTCGTGTCTCCGTAGCGATGGGCCACCTAGGCGCGGGACCCGGGATCCCGGATCGCGCTGCCGGATCTCGTTCACGGTAACCGGCAGACGGTCAGTCGTCCCGAAGTCGTCCAGTGTGATCTGTGTGCGAGCGCGTGAGATCCCATCGAAACATGCGGACACGCGCGGGTCGAAGCGCGGACTGACGGCAGTCGCACCGGCCAGATCACCATCATGCGGACGGCCAGCAGTTCGGCGGCTGCTGCGTAAGTCGTCTGGTGCTGTTGTCGTATGCTCCAGCGATGGCGCAGAGTCTTTTGGCGTTTGTCGCAGTGTCGCTGCTCATCACGATGGTGCCCGGCGCCGACATGGCGCTCATCACACGTCAGGTGATCGTCGGCGGAACATCGCTGGCACACCGCACGATCCTCGGCAACCTCTGCGGCATCGTCGTCCATGGTGTGGGTGCCACAGTGGGGCTCTCCGCACTTCTGGTCGCGTCGGCGGTCGCATACAACGTCGTCAAGATCGCGGGTGCGGCGTATCTCATCTTCCTCGGGATCCAGTCCCTGCGCGCGGCGCGCCGCGCAGCCCAATCGAGGCAGGTCGCCGCCAAAGCAACGCCGACGCCCCCTGCGATTCCGAGCAAGCGCACGGCCCTACTGCAGGGCTTCATCAGCACTGTGCTGAACCCCAAACCAGCGCTGCTTTTTCTCACGCTCATCCCGCAGTTCGTCGACCCCGACAATGCGGTGTGGGTGCAAGTGCTCGGCCTCACCGCGATCCACATTACGATCGGTGCGATCTGGCTCACCCTCTACGCTTCCATCGTCGGACGGGCCGCGCGGGCCCTCACCCGCCCGCGGATCCGAGCAACCATCGAGGCCATCACCGGCTCGGTCCTCATCGCGCTCGGCTTACGTGTGGCAATCGACAGTCGTTGAGCGCGACGGTCAGAGATGAAGAATCCCAGCGGCCGTGAGGGGACGGTCGATTTTCGGGAGCGCGATCGGCTCATTGCGACGATGAAGCTCGACGGTTCGATACCCATCGGGATGGGGTTGGTGTGAACGACGACCTCATCCGCCACGAGGTCAACAACCCAGTAGGTCTGGGCGCCCCATTGGGCGTAGATGCGAGCCTTCTCCTGACGATCCCAGGCGACACTGGTTTGGGAAACCTCAACGACGAGCACCGTTTGAGACGGTCGCGGAAGGCCGGGCCGTCGTGATCGACCACGAACGCATCCGGCTCGACGAAGCCGTGAGAACCGGTGGGGAGCGTGCTCTGTGAGCGGACGGTGAAGCGCTCGGGATACGTCCGCACAAGCCGGTTGGCGAGCTTCGCCACAACCCACGCGTGTGCGGACCCCTCGGGGCTCATTTCGACCAAGCATTCGTCCAGCAGCTCGACACGCTCCATGTCGCCAATGATCGCGGCATCCGCCATGCGGATGACCTCATCACAACTGAACCGTCGCGTGCGCGGAGCGTCGTATGTCGATCGCAACCGGGTAGCCATCGCCATCAAGAGCACCGTTCTTCTCCCGGCGGGTGAACGAGCCCGGGGACAGTCTCGTCGCGCGGGGCAGCTGCCACCCGGTCACCGCCACCAGTCCGGCAATGGCACGATCACTCGGTCGCGAGGGGCCGCCTTTGGTCGCGGCTTTCGCGGCCGTGGGCGCGATGGCTTGGGACGCGGGCGGGTTGGTCGCGGGGTGAGGTTCCTGACGGGTGCGCCCAGCAATCGGACGATCGGCGGGATGACGTCAACGGGGTTCTTGTTTCGCACCTCGCGGGGACGAAGCCCGACAAGGCCGATGAACATGATCCCGATCACCGCGATCACGCCCAGGTAGTCCGCCGATGCCGAGCCGCGTTGTCTCACAACAGTCCTCCTCCGTTGATACCGCCGATCTCGCCGAGCAGACGAATGACCAACACCCCAAGCACGACCAGCAGTGCCGCGGGCACCATGACCATCGCCACCACGAGCTGCACCTTCGGCGCGGCTTTTGCTGCGTGCTCACGCAGCAGTTGTGTGCGGGCCGCGCGGAGCAGCTCAGCTTGACGCGCCAGGACCACCGCAATCGGTGTGCCGAGCTCTTCCGCCTGCAGGAGGGCACCTACCAAGCCGGTGAGCTCGACGCACCCCATGCGATCGGACAGATCGCGCAGCCCTTCCCGTCGCGGCGTCCCCAAGTCGAATGCCGTGAGGGTCGTGACGATCTCGTCGGCCAATGGGCCAGTTTGGCGCTCCACACCCAGGCGGAGGGATGGTTCCAGTGCCATACCCGCCCGGGTGCAGATCACGACAAGATCGATGAGGTCCGGCAGATCGCGCACCACCTGAGCGCGTCGCGACACGGCACGTCGCCGGACCCAGGCCGCGGGAAGAAACCACCCGGCACCCGAGAGCAACGCCACCAAAACCACACCCGCCGGGTGTGTGATCGCTGCGGGAACAGCCGTAACGGCAGATGCAATCGCCACGCCGGCTCGACAGCGGCAGAACCCCGCGGCATCGATGGATGCATCCAACCGTGCGGCCGAAAAATCGGCGGCGAGACGTTCCGACATGGCACGTCGTCGCAGCGCCTCGGGACTCGGCACGCGTCGCGCCAAGGAGACCCAGCCCGGCACTGCCGATGCGACGACGACCCGTTCCTTCCGCCGCGCACGAAGGGCCAGGGTCAGCGCCCCCAACGACATGAGCCAGATCACCAGCGGTGAGGGAACGCTCACGACAACGCCCCTCGCATGAGCCGGCGAATCAACAGCACTCCCGCGAGCTGCAGCAAGGACGCAACGACGAGGATGATGAGGCCGATGCCCTGACCGAGGGTGCGAGCCAGCGTACCGGGCGACGCGATCTCGGCCATCACACCCCCGACAAGAGGAAGGGCCGTGACCAACCAGGCCGACATCCGCGCCTGCGCGGTGGCGCTGCGCCCTTCGCGTTCGAGCGCCGCGCGGTCGTCGAGGCGATACGACAAGTCGGCGAGCGCACCACTCAAGTTTCCGCCCGCAATACGCTGAACCTGGATGGCCGTGACCATGGTGCGGAGGCCGACCGCCGGGAGGCGCTGCGCCATGGCCTCCAGGGCATCGTCGAGCGGCACGCCCAAGTCGAGCTCGCGTGCCAGACGGGTCAACTCACTCGATGCGGGTTGCGGAGCGTCAACCGCTACACGTGCCACCGCCTGACGGAGCGACAGCCCAGCCCCGACCGCGCCACCCAGCTGCTGGGCCACCGTTGCAAGTTGGGCACCCAGCCGATCGAGGTACCGCCGGTCAGCTGAGCGCACAACGCCAATGGCGCCCGCGACGCTTGCGGTCGTTGCCACAGCGGCGATCACCGGTGAGTGAATCAAGGCCAAGGCGGCAAATGCGACAGCGACAGCACCCGCCAGGGTAAGCCCACAAAACGCGTCGGCGCTCAGTGGCACCCCAGCGCGTTCCAGCGAACGCGCAAGCTGTTCACCGGAGCGCGTGCGTCCAACAATGCGGAACGAGATTCCCGTCCTGCGACGCGATGCCGTCACCTGGCGAACGCCGGCCGTCAGCGCGATCGCCGACGATGCCGCGCAGATCCCGGGAACGATGATGCTCATGCCAGCTCCGTCAGGTCGGCGTCGCGACGGGCGGTGGCACCCCAGGCCTCCGCTGCCGCCTGCCAGATGAAGCGCCCGACGATCCGTGAGCCGTCGTGCCCATCCGCCGCAAAGTGAACCAGAGGCTCGACAATGGCGCGTGCGCCCTCGGAACGAACGGCGGCGATCTCGACGATGCGTCGGCTGCCGTCGCCCAACCGAGCCTGGTGAACAATGAGATCGATGGCGTGGGCTACCTGATCCGCCACGGCGGCGTAGGGCAATTCCACATCGCCCATGAGCGCGAGTGTGTGGAGACGCCGCACGGCGTCGTCGGGAGACGATGCGTGCAGCGTCGACAGTGATCCCTCGTGTCCAGTGCTCATGGCCGCCAACATGTCCACGACCTCCCCGCCGCGGCACTCACCCACAACGATGCGATCGGGCCGCATTCGCAACGCGTTCCTCACCAGAGCCCGGATCGGGATGGCCCCGGTACCTTCCAGGCTGGCCGGACGACTCTCGAGCCGCACGACGTGCGGCAGCGTGAGGCGCAGCTCGGCCGCGTCTTCGATGGTGATGACCCGTTCCGCGCTCGGGATAAACGCGGCAATCGCGGCGAGGGTCGTCGTCTTGCCGCTGCCGGTACCCCCGGTAACAAGGATGTTGCGCTTGGCACGCACGGCGGCGCGCAGCAGAGTCAGCATCTCGGGGGTGAGCGATTCGCGTGTGACGAGGTCCTTCGCGCTCAGGGCCCGGGCGCCGAAGCGGCGAACAGTGAGCGTGGGTCCGTCGAGGCTGAGCGGGGGAATGATGGCGTTGACACGGGATCCGTCGGGAAGACGTGCATCCACCATGGGGCTCGCCTCGTCGATGCGCCTCCCCAGGGGCGACAGGATTCGATCGATGACATGAAGGACATGTGCATCGTCAGCGAAGCGCGCGTCGACTTGTGTGAGCCGCCCTGCCCGCTCCACGAAGATGGATGTTGGCCCGTTGACCATGACCTCGGTGATCTCCGGGTCGCGCAGAAGCGGCTCCAGCGGGCCGAAGCCGAGGGTCTCGTCGATCACGGCTGCGACCACGCCGCGGCGGACGACCGCCGGGAGGATGCGGCGTTCCTCGTCGATGATGCGCTCCACCACGCCTGCCAAAGACTGGCGATCGATCGGGCCGGTGGTCGCCGACGCATCACGCACCGCCCGGGTGCGCAGGTGGGCGACCAGACTCGGGTCGATTGCGGGGGCAGTCGTGGTCATCCCGCCGCAATCAGCTCAGCGAGCCCATCGATGGCGCTGCAGATCGCCCGCCGGCCTCGTCCCGGCCACTCTCCCGCGCCGAGCATGTGAGCGTCTCGCATCGCCCGTGGGATCTCCGCCACAACGGGCCGACCGATCGCTCGTGCAAACGCACGTGTCGACAGTTCGTCGCGAAGAGATCCCCGGTTGAGGACGACCAGGCTCCGTCGCACTCTCCAACCGCGCATCATCTCCTCAAAACCACGTGTGCGACGGGCGGACGCAACCGTCGGCGCGGCCACGACAACGACCGTCGCGTCCTGCGCGATCGACGCTGCCCGGTCCATGAGTCCGGAACCGAGATCAACGATGGGGGGAGCGAAACCGGCACAGGCACTGATGAGACGCCTCAGTGCCCCGTCGGTCGTGAACGGACTGTCCGACCCCGATGGCGGACCCAGCACGAGATGAACCCCCGTCTCATGACGATGGGCGACCATGCCGACGTGCTGGGTGTCGACCTCGTCGACAACGTCGCCGAGATCGGCAACGGTGCGATCGTCCGGGACACCCCACGAGCCGGCGAGGTCACCACGGTAAGCATCCAGGTCGATCAGAAGCGGTGCAGTGCCGTGCCGGGCTTGACTGAGGGCGAGACCAGACGCGACAAGGCTCGCTCCCACCCCACCGCCCGCACCGACAACCACAATTGACTCCGCCGCCACCGCGCGGGAGTTCGGGATGATCTCATCAGTGAGATCATCCGTCTCACCGAAGGGATCCTCGACGAGCAGGGCATTCCACGGATCGTCGTGAGCCGTACCGACTCCGAGGTGGTCGATCATGGAATGTCCTCTCCCTCATCGTTTGTCGGGCGCGGCACCAGGCGCACGCCGCGCGTTCCATCCAGGGCGGCACTCAAGTCGAGCGCACCTTTGGCAGTTACGCGCAGGAGCACCGCACCACCATCGGAGGCGGGATCCGTCTCGCTCGGAATGGTCTGGGCGATCACTTCGGCGCGTGCCACGACCAGTCGTGCCTCGCCGGAGTCCGACGACGAGATGACGTCGACGCGGGCGCCCGGCACCAAAGCAGTGATCGCGGCCCCTGCCGCCCCACGAGGCACGGATATGGCGCGCTCACCGCGGCGGAGGGGCTCGGGTGCGACGCCCGGTTCCCCGCCCAGGCTTGCTTGCGTGATGGGCTCTCCCGCGCGAACAGGGACCGATAGGCTGCGGCCGACCAAATCGCTACGGCGTTGCACCATTCCCGGGAGGACGCCGTCACGTGGAACGACCACTTCACGCGCGTTTGCGACCGACTCACCAAAGTTGGCGCCGTAGGGCAGATCACGAGCGGCCACGACGACTGTCGCCGTCGTGCCATTCGTTGCCGCGGCGCGCATCGTGGTGATCGCCGCGATTGTTGCCAAGGCCGCCGCCAACACGAACCACATGCTGGGCCGCCGGTGGCGAAGCCGGCGGATCATGCCGCGTCTCCGTCAATCGTCGCTGCCAGGATCATCATTCCGCAGCGACGGCACTGGTCGCCAGGGGCTCCCCCGCCGGTGCACCACGCACACGATTCCCACGCGCAGCTGGCCCATCGCGCGAGCGTGACAGGACGCACCGCCGGGACCAAGCGCTCGGCGGCCCCCCACGGCCGCGTCGGCACACCGACAAAGGCACGCGGACCGCAACACACCACTCCGAGGGCCCGCAGCAGATGTGGACGGTCAGCATCGGCCAGTCGCGTTGCGATCGCGACACTCCACGCGGCATCGTCGACATCGTCCGGCAAGTAGAGAACGTCGACGTTGACGAGGTGCGCCAACGACCGGAGCTTCGCCGCCCCGGGGTCTGCGTGGGCGGACCGGGACAGGACGATCGGCGTGGCTGGTGCGTCGACCATGGTGTCGAGCGCATCGGCCGGCGAGAGTTCCTGCCACTGACCGCGACGCAAACCCCAGCGCGACCGGCGCCGTCGGGGCACCACTCGCAGCGCCGTCGTCGCGGTTCCCAACCGCTCGGCGATCGATGCCTCAACAATGAAGGTGGTGCTCATGCCGTCGCCTTCGGGGCAGATGCGCCAACGGGAAGATCAACGGCGAACAACGCTCCGGCCACCGTGGGATGCACGGCGACCGTGCCGTGGTGGCGCCGCGCGATCTGTTGTGCGATGGGCAGGCCAATGCCCCATCCCGTATCGGCAGCGGCGGTTATGCCACGGGCGAAGATGCGGTCGGCGTCTGACTCGGGAACGCCGATGCCCTGGTCGCGTACGCGCACGATCACGCGCTCATCGCGTTCGATGAGGTCGACCTGAACCTCGCTGTCGTCGGGCGCATGACGGATGGCATTCGTAACGAGGTTGTCGAGCATGCGACGCAAGTCCGCTTCGTAACCGACGACGCATACCGGCTCGCGTGGGAACTCCACCCGTAGGGCCACTCCACCGGCCGACGCCGTCCCGTCGAATCGGTCAGCGACATCGGCAAGCAGGGCACCCATATCCACGTGCTCCAGCGCCTCGTCGCAGTCGTCACCAGCTACGGCACTCCGCACACGTTTGATGGATTGGAGGATACGGTCGACCTCCGCGTCGATTGTGCGCACCCGCTCGACGATCTCCCCCACGGGGGTGGTCGGACGTTCGATGGCGTAGCACTGGCCGCGAATGACGGTCAGCGCCCCGCGCATGTCGTGAAGGAGATCTTCGGCCTCGGTCGACGATTGGCCGCCGGGCAGCATCATCAGATGAGTGACCATTACCATTCCTCCGGAAGGAGCCGGTATCCCTGGCCCCAGACGTTGCGGATCCAGCCGGGAACTCCGGCGTCGGCCAGCTTCGTTCGTAGCCGGCTGGCGTGGCTGTCGAGCGTTCGCGTGCGGGCGTTGTGGTTGTAGCCCCAAACCTCGCGAAGCAACTCATGCTTGGACATGGCCCGGTGCGGATCGCGCGCCAGGGCACTGAGAAGTGAGAACTCCTTGCTCGACAAGCGCAGCCCGCGGCCATGGACCGTGACGATGAGCGAGCGCCGGTCGACCTCCACCGGGCCGACGCTAACGTTGCCCGAGAGTGTGATGCCGCGGGCGCGACGGATGTTGGCGCCGATACGGGCGAGCAGTTCGGGGTAGTGGACGGGTTTGGTGAGGTAGTCGTCGGCACCGCGTTCGATCCCGCGGATGACGCTCTGTGGGTCGTCGCGTCCGGTGAGCATGAGAATGGCCATGCCCGGATCCCACGCGCCCTCCGCGTTGCCTTCACGGATGGCCGAGACGAGCTCGAATCCACTCATGCCCGGTAGACCGACGTCGATGATCGCGACGTCGGGGCGCTCACCCATGGCGATCTCGAGCGCCTCTTCCCCACTGGTGGCGTGTGTGACGACAAACCGATCGGCGATGAGGTTGTCGTACAGGAACGCCGCGATGCGGATGTCGTCGTCGACGACGAGCGCCGAGAGCGTGCCGGGCCCGACGTCAAGGTCCCGACTGGGGGTGGCACGGGTTGGTGGTGATGTCGACATTGCTCCCTCTCCAAAAGAATCGCCTTGCGCCGTCTCGTGCGCGGCGTGTCATTGAGGAAAGGGTTGGGAGAGGAAAATCCACCCCCCCAAACGGTGGCACACAGTCGCTATTTGCGGACTTTTTTTGTCGTTGGGAGGCAGGCTGAGGCGGCTTCCGACCGTCAGATCACCCCACCGACCAGCCCGTCCCTCCACCACCATTCGCGCCCCACGGTGGCCCACAAACCGCCACGGTCGCACGTTGTGGTGAACCGCCAGCACGGTGGCCTCGCCGTCGAGAAAGACAACGGTCAACGGGATGCGCATGCCCCAGGTGTGGACCGATCGACACGGGGCAAGAAGGAGCGCTTCGTTGTCGCGCAGGTCAGTCGTGCCGAGAAGCCCGATGAGTCGTCCCAACGGGCCGCGCGCCCGGTAGCAGCACTGGGCCACCACCCGGCCGTCCTCACCACTCAGTGGTGCGCTCGGGTCGCTCAGTCGGTCAACACGCAATCGGCCCATCCCGGGGATGGTGCCATCTTGCAGGGGTTTGCGTGTCGAGACGTCCGAGTGACGTTGGTAAGCTCGCCGCGTTTCCCCTCCAGGAGCATTTTCGTCTATGGCACAACGTCCGCGCACACCATCGAACTACCGATCAGGAACCGACTTCACCATGGAGTTCGGGACTTTCCGTTTTCGCTTCAACTCCCGCGACTTTCGTGAGCGCGTGGAGCATGCGGCGGTGCAGTTGGCTTTTGTGGTTCCCGGTTCACTCGTCGACGATGATGTCGATCAGCTCGTTGAGCTCGTGGCACATGGTGAGATCAGCACGGACGGGGCGCTGAACGCACACATCAGCGAGAACCGCGATGTGCTGATCGGCTTCGACGACGATCTCATTCACTGGATGCGCAAACTCGTCTTCCGTGGCGCCTGGGTGGATCAGCAGATCAAGGAGGGTCTCGTCGACCCCATCCTCGAGGATGGCGGGTTCGTCTACCGCTGCACAAGCACGGCCGAGCCCATCGAGGAGCTGGTGGATGTGCCCAGCTGGTCGGCCGTCGGCTATCGCGCGGAGCGCGAATGAGTGGAAGCCACGACCCGCGCGACGTTCTCGCCGCGGTTCAACGGCTTGAGGCAGGGCTGGATGAGATCCGTGCGCGTACCGCGACCAGTGCCCCCGCTGCGGGTGCCCCCGACTTCTCGGCAGCCGATCAACGTGCCCTTGTTGAGGATCTCGCGGTCATCGTCGATCTCGTGGGCAGCTCCTGGCGCACCACACGCGACGAAGTCGCCGCCGTCGCATCAGAGCTGGCCGAGCTTCGCCGCCTGGCCGATGAGGCCCGCATGGCGCTCACCGACGTTCGGTGGGAACTCCGCCTGGTTCACGACCAGGCCCCTCGCCACACCTCTCCCTACTAGTTAGGCCGAGGGACGCGTTGCGCCATTCACGGCCGCCATTGCGCGGGCGAAGATAAGGCCCATCGCGTCGGCCGCTTCCTCCGGACTGTTGCGCGGCGTAAGTGCGGTCAGGCCGGCGGCGGCGAGCGTCACGGCCTGGTCGACCGTGCTGCCTCCGCCAAAGCTCGGCCGACTCCCTGACTCAGACTGCACCTCTTCAAACGCGGCCTGCTGGGCGCGCATGAGCTCCTTGAGACGCTCCTTGAACGCGTCCGCCGCGCCCTCACCGAACGCGAACGGGTAGTCGTCGCGGGCACTCATACCACGCCGCCCAAGCGGATCTCGTGAACGGGAGTGCGTCCGAAAATGTGCACGGTGTCGATGAATCGCACTGTCCCCCGGTGCAGGTTCAGGGCAATGGAGTGCGTGCGCGCCCCGCCAGCGAAGTAACGCACCCCGCGCAGGAGGTTGCCGTCCGTGACGCCGGTGGCGATGACATACAACGGTGCCGACGCGAGGTCACGGGTGGAGAGCACCTTCGACGGGTCGTCGATGCCGAACTCGGCAAGTCGCCGGATCTGCTCGTCATCCTTAGGAGTGAATTGCGCTTGGATCTCTCCGCCGAGGCACTCGAGCGCAGCGGCGGTGATCACACCCTCAGTTGATCCTCCTACGCCCATGTAGACGTGGTCACCGGTCCCACGCACCGCGGCCGACATGCTCGCGGTGATGTCACCGTCCGGAATGAGGCGAATGCGTGCGCCCGTGCGGCGGATGTCCTCGATCAGCTCTTCGTGGCGCGGCCGGTCGAGCACAATGGCGGTGATGTCGCGTACCTCACGGCCGTAGCACCGGGCGACGGTGTCGAGCGTTTCGGCGACCGGGGCCTCAATGCTGACGCGGCCGCGGGCGGTGGCGCCGACGCAGAGCTTGCGCATGTACATGTCGGGCGCGGAGAGGATGCCGTCGGGTTCGGCGATGACGCAGATGGCGATGGCGTTGCTGTCGCCCTTGGCGACGAGGTCGGTGCCCTCCAGAGGGTCAACGCCGATGTCGAACGACGCGCCACCGGCGCCAAGGATCTCGCCGTTGTACAGCTCGGGGGCCTCGTCCTTCTCCCCCTCGCCGATGACAACCCGACCGGTGATGGGCATCTTCGAGAACTCGGTGCGCATCGCATCGACGGCGGCCTGGTCGGCGGCATGGTTGTCACCACGGCCGAGCCACCGGGCGGATGCAATCGCCGCACTTTCGGTGACCGGAAGGAACTCGCCAAGGGCGATGTCTGGACGGTTCGGGTCGACGCTCACCAGGGGGAAGTTATCACTTGGGAACGTCGTGCCAGCGGGCGGGATGTCCCTCTGCCAGGGCATCGGCCATCGCCAAGGCACGGGCGAGGAACTTCACGTTGTGCACGCGGAAGATCGTGGCGCCCTGAGCGCGACACCATGCCATCGCGGCCGTTGTGCCCGAGAGGCGCTCTTTGGCGAGGGCGCCCGTGACCGCCCCGATCACCTTTTTGTTGGAGATCGGCACGAAGATCGGGCGTCCGATCACCTGCAGCTCAGCGAGGCGGTGGAGCAGATCGAGGTCTTGGGGCGGGGACTTCCCCAGTCCCACGCCGGGGTCAACGACGATGCGTTGCGGATCGATGCCCGCGTTCTCGGCCTCGCGGATCGCCTGCTGTGCCCACGCGATCACGGTCTGCGGAACGTCGACATCGGGGAACGTGCTGGGCCGCACTTTTGGCTCGCCGAAGAAGTGGGTGAGAACCACGCCCACGCCGGTCGACGCTGCGACATCCCGCATAGCCGGGTCGCGCAGGCCGGTCGGATCGTTGAGGATGCTGGCCCCCGCACCAATCGCAGCCGCAGCGACGGGTGCTTTGAAGGTATCGATGGCCACCGGCACGTCGACCTCGCGCACCAGCCGCTCGATCACCGGCACCACACGGTCGATCTCCACCCCCACCGGGCTGGGCTCGGAGAAGCGCAGCGACTCACCCCCCACCTCCACCACACTCGCCCCCTGAGCCGCGAGACGTACCCCATGCGAGAGCGCCCGATCGGTGCCGAAGTGCGCGCCGTTGTCGCTAAACGAGTCCGGCGTGGCGTTCACGATCCCGATCAAGTGTCCACGGGAACAGTCGAGAGAGCCGGTGGCATGTGTCCAGTTCACGTCGAGACCGATCGGAGCTCGGCGAGGAGCCGCTCGACCTCGTTCGGGGTGGTGTAGTGGAGGAAACCGATGCGCACGGCGCTGTCGATGCCGATGTGGTTCATGACCTCAGGGGCGTAGTAGTTGCCGTCCCAGACGTTGATGTCGCGTTCGGCGAGGCGCTCAGCCACCGCCCGTGGCTCGTGGCCGTCGAGGCTCACACAGAAGGTGGGCGTGCGCTCCTCCGCGCGTTCCGGATCGGCGATGCCGTGCAGGCGGGCTCCGGGGACGTCCGCGACCCCGGTCAGGAACTGTCGAGCGAGTGCCTCCTCATGGGCCTGGATGCGGGCAAACGCACTGTCGAGACGTGCGCGGCGCTCACTTCCGGAGCCGAGTGATGCGAGGTAGTCGACGCACGCCACAAACCCGGCGATGGCCTCGTGACTCTGGGTCCCCAACTCGAAGCGATGCCCAGGTGGGTCGAGTTCGGCGGGGCGGACACGGTCGGGGATCCACGTCTCCAGAAGCTCCCGCCGCGCCCATGCGAGGCCGAGGTGTGGACCGAAGAACTTGTACGGTGAGCACAGCAACACGTCGACACCGAGGGCCGCAACGTCGATGCGGCGATGCGGCGCGTAATGGACAGCATCGGCCCAGGCGATTGCACCCGCATCGTGTGCTCGGTCGGCAATCTGCCGGGCGGGAGGGATGGTGCCCACGGCATTCGACGCCAACGTGAACGCCACAACCCGCGTGCGCGGCGACAGCAACGCGTCCAGGTCGGTCGGGTCGATGACCAGGTCAGGGTCACGTAACGGCAACTGACGGATCTGAAGGTCATGGTCGGCGGCGATCTGAAGCCACGGGCTGATGTTGGCGTCGTGATCCAAGGAGGTAATGACGATCTCGTCGCCCGGCTCAAGAGTGCGGGCGATCGCATGAGCCAGCTGGAAGTTGAGCGTCGACATGTTTGGACCAAACGCGATCTCGGTGGGCGCACCCCCCACGAGATCGGCAGCGGCCCGACGTCCCGCGACCACGATCTCGGTGGCGGCCACGCTCGACGCGAACGCCCCGTCGAGGTTGGCATTGCGATGGCGCAGGCAATCGACCGTCGCGGCGATCACCGACTCGGGAACCTGTGATCCACCGGGTCCGTCGAGGTACGCCGTGGAGCCGGCGAGTGCCGCAAACTGGTCTCGAACGGCGTCGAGGTCAAGCGCGCTTGGCATCACGCACCGGACCGTAACCGATCAGAGCGCGCGACACCCGTCAGCGAGCTCTTCGTCCACGCAACCCATCTCGATACTGCTACCCAACCGCCTTCGCCAGGCGGGTGTCGAGTCCGTCGACCCACCGGGCACGGACGCCTCCCGGGGCCACGCGTACGACCTTGACATCGGCTGCCGCGCCGACACTGGCCATTGCCGCCTTTGCGGCGTCGGCCACGTTTCCCGCATCGGCTCGTCGACACCACAGGAGGACCGCGGGGCCGGAGCCGGAGATCGTCACACCGAGGCATCCCTGCTGACCGCAGATCGCACGAAGGGCGTCGAGCCCCGGCACAAGCGGTCCTCGGTAGGGCTCGTGCAGACGGTCAACGAGCAACGTCGGGAGGTCATCCAGCTCGCCACGCTCCAACGCCAAGACCAACCCGATGGCGCGGGACACGGTGTCGGCGGCGTCTTGGTGGGGGATCTGTGCGGGCAGAGCACCCCGCGCGTCAGAGGTCGAGACCCGCTGGTGGGGGACGACAGTGACGAACAGAAGCTCCTCGGGAACGGGGATCTGAACCGCCCGGGCATCTGCTCCAACGGCCACGATGCCTCCGAAGATGCACGCCCCGGCGTTGTCGGCATGCCCTTCGAACTCGATGGCGCGCGTCAGCAGATCGACCGGGGCCCAGCGCAACACACCAAGGGCGTTCGCCGCGACCAACCCGGCGCATACCGTTGCCGCCGACGATCCCAATCCGCGCCCCAAGGGAATCTTGTTGGTGCACTCGACAAGGAGCCCGTCGAGGCTGTCGAGTCCTTTTGCCATCGCCTGGCACACGAGGTTGTCGCCATCCGAGGGCACCTCATCGGCCCCCTCACCGCTCACCCGCACTTCGAGCGGTCCCGGCCGGCGGGTGACCACCACCTCGTTGTAGAGGTCCAGGGCGAGCGCCAACGCATCAAACCCGGGCCCGAGGTTTGCGGAGGTCGCCGGAGCGAGGACACGCAGCGACTCAGCCGAAGAGGGCCTCCTCAACTGCCGACAGCTTCGCGGGAACGACAACCGGGGTGAACCCTCCCGCGATGGCGGTGTCGGGGTCCTTCAGACCGTGGCCGGTGAGGATGCACACGACCCGCTCGCCGAGGGTGAACCCTCCGGCGGCCTGGCGTTTGATGAGCCCGGCCATCGATGCGGCCGATGCAGGCTCACAAAACACGCCTTCGGTTGACGCAAGCATTCGATACGCGGCGAGGATCTCGTCGTCGGTAACGCTGTCGATGGCACCGCCGCTGTCGCCCGCAGCAGCACGCGCCTCATCGGCACGCGCCGGGTTGCCGATCCGGATGGCCGTGGCGATGGTCTCTGGCTTCTCGACGGTGTGACCCAGCACCAGCGGTGCCGCACCTGCGGCTTGGAAGCCGAACATCTTGGGAACTGTCTTTGACCTCTCGGCCTGGCGGTAGATACCGAACCCGGCCCAGTACGCGGTGATGTTTCCGGCGTTGCCCACCGGGATGCACAGGGCGTCAGGTGCATCGCCAAGCTCGTCACAGATCTCGAAAGCACCGGTGGTTTGCCCGGCAATGCGATACGGGTTGATGGAGTTCACCAGCGCAACCTTGTGGCGCTCCACGACCTGTCGCACCATGTCGAGCGCGTCATCGAAGTTGCCCTCCAGCGACAGTACCGTCGCGCCGTGCATGATGGCCTGCGCCAGCTTGCCAAGCGCGATCTTGCCCTCCGGGATGAGCACCGCCGCGCGAATACCTGCTTTCGCCGCATAGGCAGCGGCCGATGCCGAGGTGTTACCGGTGGAGGCGCAGATGACCGCTTCCGCCCCGTCCTCAACCGCTTTGGAAAGCGCCACCGTCATTCCCCGGTCTTTGAAGCTTCCCGTGGGGTTCATCCCTTCGAGCTTGACGTAGATGTCGAGTTCCAGGCACTCGGAGAGCCGGTCGAGGCGAACCAGCGGGGTGCTGCCTTCCCCCAGGCTGATGACGGGGGTCGTGTCTGTGACGGGAAGCAGGTCGCGGTAACGCTCAATGAGGCCCGGTCGGGTGCTCATGCGTTCACCTCACGAGCGAACAGGTCGTCAAAGGTCTCTCGACGAGTGACCAGCCGGGCGGCGCCGTTGTCGACGAACACCACTGCGGGGCGGGTGACCCCGTTGTAGTTGGACGCCATGGACACACCGTACGCGCCGGTGGCCGGCACCGCGACCACGTCGCCAACACGAACCTCGGGCAGCGCGGCCTCACCGACAATGATGTCACCGCTCTCACAGTGTTTGCCGACGATGCGTACCTCCCCGGTGGGCTCCTCGTCGGCCCGGTTGGCAAGGAGCGGCTCGTACACGGCGCCGTAGAGCATGGGGCGAAGCAGGTCGCTCATCCCACCGTCGACCGCCACGTACGTGCGCACGTCAGGAATGTGCTTGACGGTGCCCACGGTGTAGATGGTCATCCCGGCGCGGGCGACCATGCTGCGCCCCGGCTCCACCTGCACCCGCGGCATGGGCAGCCCCACCCGTGCCCACTCGCGGGCGACGGCCTCCATCACCGTGTCGGCGTACTGCTCGATGGTCGGGGGGTGATCGGCCTGGGTGTAGGCAACTCCGAGCCCGCCGCCCATGTTGATCGTGGTGAGATCGTCGGCGCCCACCGACACGGCAAAGTCGGCGACGATGGCCGCCGCCGCGTCGAAGACCGCCACCTCGAAAATCTGCGACCCGAGGTGATTGTGAAGGCCGGCCAGCTCAATCCCCGGGGCAGCCCGACAGGCCGCGACTGCAGCCTCCGCCGCACCGGAGGAAATTCCGAAGCCGAACTTCGAGTCCACTTGGCCGGTGGAAATAAAGCTGTGCGTCGACGGTTTGACCCCTGGTGTGACCCGAATGAGCACGCGCTGTCGCACGCCCCGTTCGGTGGCGATGCGATCGAGCAGGGCGATCTCGTCGAGTGAGTCGACGACGAGGGTATGGACACCGGCATCGAGCGCCTGAGCGATCTCGGCGGCGTCTTTGTTGTTGCCGTGCATCTCGATCCGCTCGGGTGGAAACCCCGCGCGCAGGGCGGCCGCAAGCTCACCGCCCGAGGCGACGTCGATCGACAGGCCTTCCTCGAGTGCGATGCGGAGCATCGCCAGGCCGAAGTACGCCTTGCTGGCGTAGATCACGTCGGCGTCGGGAGTATGGCTTCGGAACGCTGTGACGTAGGCACGTGCCATCCCACGGAGGGCGCCCTCGTCATAGACAACCAGCGGCGTGCCGTGCTCTGCCGCGAGTGCGACGACGTCACATCCGCCGATCGAGAGGTGCCCCTGCGATGTCATCGCCGCGGACGGCGGGAGCACATGTGAGAGGGAGGTCATCGGCCGCGGGACGGTACCAGATCCAGCTGATTCAGCCATTCCCGGAATTCCGAACATGTCGAAACTCGGATACATGCTAATCTCATGCTCATGCTTACACGGCGCCTTCAAGTTCTCATCGAACCGTCACAGTACGAACAACTCGAACGAACAGCGTTACGCACCGGGGTCTCGGTCGGCGAGATCGTTCGGCGTGGCATCGACGCCGTCTGCGACCCAGACCGCGAGCGCCGAGCCGAAGCGGCCGCACGGTTTCTCTCCGCCCCCGCACTCGACCTTCCGGCCGACCCAGACGATCTTGAAGCCGAGCTCGACGCGATGTACGACCTCCCGTGATCCTGCTCGACACCAACGTGCTGCTCTACGCAATCGGCGGAGACCACCCATTGAAGATCCCGTGCAACGCCATCGTCTCGGCTGTCGGTGCGGCCACGATCACCGCAGCGATTGCCGATATCTCAGTGAGTGAGTTCGTTCATGCGACCTCACGCCGGCGCACACGCTCTGACACAGCAGCCCTCATGAACTCGCTGCTGGGGTGGGTGACCGAGGTCATAACGTGTGACGCCGACGTCAGGCGGCAGGCGCTCGATCTCTACGTCAAACACGAGCGCTTGATGATCAACGACGCCGTGATCGCCGCAACGTCGATGCACTTCCAAACCCCCCTCGTGACGGCCGATCGCGCGCTCTTCGATGTACCGGACCTTCGGGTTTACCCCCCGGATGCGCCGGAGGTTCTCGACCCACTCACCCGGTAGGAGGTCGCTAAGCGAGCTTCTCCATGCGCAGCATCACGACGGGGCCGCGGTTGGCGTCCAGCGACTCGATTTTGGCGATGGCATCGCGCACGTCACGTTCCCGGCACTCGTGTGTGAGGAGGACGACGGCCGCCTGGCCATCCTCGCCCGGCTGGCGCTGCAGGGCCGCGTCGATGGAGATGCTGCCATCGGCGAGGATGCGGGTGACGTCGGCGAGCACGCCCGGCTCGTCCGCCACACGCAGACGCAGGTAGTACGACGTGGTGACCTCATCCATCGGCAGGACGGGGATGTCGCTCACACTGTCGGGCTGGAACGCCAGATGCGGCACCCGGTGTTCGGGGTCGGCGGTGATGAGGCGCGCGACGTCGACCAAGTCGGCGATGACCGCAGATGCGGTGGGCTGCGCGCCGGCGCCCGCCCCGTAGTAGAGCGTGGGGCCAACCGCATCGCCCTTCACGAGGACGGCGTTCATCACGCCCTCGACGTTGGCGATGAGCCGTGTCATGGGGATCAGCGTGGGATGCACACGAAGCTCGACCCCATCGGCGCGGCGTCGGGTGATGCCCAGGAGTTTGACGCGGTAGCCCAGTTCTTCCGCAAAGCGGATGTCCGCTTGCTCGATGGCCGTGATGCCCTCAACGTACGCCTGCTCAAACTGAATGGGGACGCCGAACGCCATGGCCGACATGAGCGACAACTTGTGTGCAGCGTCGACACCCTCGATATCGAATGTGGGGTCGGCTTCCGCGTACCCATTCGCCTGGGCATCGGCCAAGGCGGAGGCGAAGTCCACGCCACGGTTTCGCATTTCGGAAAGGATGAAGTTGGTGGTGCCGTTGATGATGCCCGCGATCCACTCGATCCGGTTGGCCACAAGCCCTTCGCGCAGGGCCTTGATGATGGGGATCCCTCCCCCGACGGCCGCCTCAAACGCAACCATGACGTCGGCCACCTGAGCTGCAGCGAAGATGTCGTTGCCGTGCACGGCAAGAAGCGCCTTGTTGGCCGTGACCACGTGCTTGCCATGGGCGATCGCCTCGAGCGTGAGGTCTTTCGCAATGCCATACCCACCGATGAGCTCGATGACGATGTCGATCTCGGGATCACGCACGACGTCGAATGCGTCGGTGGTGAGCGCAACTTCGGGTCCGGTGAGCCGTTTCGCCAGGTCCTGATCGAGGTCGGCAACGCGCGTGATCGCGATCGGCCGACCGACCCGCCGGGTGATCTCCTCCGCGTTTCGGGTCAGCACCTCGTACGTTCCGCCACCAACGGTGCCGATACCGAGAAGACCCACTCGCACGGGATCTGTTGCGTTCACTGCCATTGCGGCGGAACGCTACACATCGGCACGGATCATCTCGGCCGGCGTTCCATGGCCGTCCCGTTCGGCGTGCCGAAGCCGAGCTGCCGGTAGAGGTCATGGGCGTCGGCCGTGTGAAGCATCCACTTCAGGTTGGCGAGCCCGGCACCGTCGACGGCTTCCTGGACGACCGCCACCCCCAAGCCGCGGCCGCGGTGTGCGTCGAGTACGAACACGTCGCACAGGTAGGCCGCAGTCTGGCCGTCGGAGACGACCCGGGCGAACCCGACCTGGTGCTGCTCGTGGTAGAGGCCAACCAGACGGAACGATCTATCAATCGCCGCACGGATCGTCTCGCGGGAACGACCCCGGCCCCAGTACGAGTCCTTGGAGATGTACTGCCACACCACGTCGAGATCGATACGGGCACGGTCGTCGTCGAGTTCGTACCCCTCCCCCAGCGCGCGCCTCATGTCGTGGCGGCGGCCCGCTCAAGCATGACGTCCAGGTCGCGCAGGAGGTCGGTGACGCTTTCGATGCCGACCGAGAGGCGAACGAGGTCGTCGGGAACTTCGAAGCCCGAACCGGCAAGGGAGGCATGTGTCATCGCACCCGGGTGTTCCACCAGACTTTCTACCCCACCCAAGCTCTCCCCAAGGGTCCACAGCCCGGTCTGGCTGAGCGCCGCATCGGCCGCCGCTCGGCCGCCGTGCACGCGGAACGAGATCATTCCGCCGAAGTCCGCCATCTGGCGGGCGGCAGCTTCGTATCCCGGGTGGGCGGGCAGACCGGGGTAGAACACTTGAGCCACCGCCGGGTGGGTCACGAGGTGCTCCACGATGGTGCGCGCGTTTTCACAGTGGCGCTCCATCCGCACCGCCAGGGTTTTCACTCCCCGCAGCGTGAGGAAACAGTCGAGCGGGGCGGGCACAGCACCCATTCCGTTCTGCATGAAGTGAAGACGCTCGGCGGCTGCGGCGTCCCGTGTCCCGACAAAACCGCCAACGACGTCGGAGTGTCCCCCGATGTACTTGGTGGTGGAGTGAACGACAAAGTCGGCGCCTTGAGCCAGCGGCTGTTGCAGGTACGGACTCGCGAAGGTGTTGTCGACCGCGAGCAGCGCCCCTGCGGCATGCGCCAGCTTGGCGATCTCACGTATGTCGACGATCTTCAGAAGCGGGTTTGACGGCGTCTCGATCCACACCAGGTCGGTGGCCTCGGACAGCGCCTCAGCGGCAACTGCGGGATCGCCGAGATCGGCGTAGGCAAAGCGGTAGCCCTTCGGCTCGAGGATCTTCGAAAACAGGCGATAGGTGCCGCCGTAGACGTCGTTGATCGCGACGGTGCGACCACCGGGCGGGATGAGCTCCATGAGCGCAGCGATCGCGCCCATGCCCGACGAGAACGCCACACCGTGTTCGGCCTCTTCCAGCGAGGCCAGACACGCCTCGAGCGCGGTGCGGGTGGGGTTGATCGTGCGGGCGTAGTCGTGACCGCCGCGCATCACCCCCACGCCATCCTGGGCATACGTGGACGTTTGGTAGATCGGAACGTTGACGGACCCGGTGAGCGGATCGGGCTCCTGCCCGGCGTGGATGGCGCGTGTCTCGAACTCCATCAGCGGCGGTGCGCCAGGAACTCGAGAAGATCCGTGCGGGTCAACACACCCGCCGCGTTGCCCGCCTCGGCAACGACCACAGCCGACTGGGCCTGAAGTTCGCCGTAGATCTCGTCGATCGGCTGTTCGGCCCGGACGACCGCAAGCGGTTCGGCCATGGCCTCGCTGACCGGCAGATCGAGGGCTTCTTTACCCTCGCGAAACACCCGCTCGAGCAGTTGCCGTTCGAGGACCGAGCCCTGAATCTGGTCGAGGCCGCAGGGGAAGCAGTCACCGTTGGCCATGACGGGAATCTGGGAGATGCCGTACTTCTGGAACAGCTCGATCACCTCACCGATGCGCTGGTCTTTGGACACCGACACCACGCTCGGAATCTCGGGCTCCTCCAGGGACTTTGCCCGCAGAATGTCGGCCACCGTCGCAGTGGGTGCAGGGCGGTCGAGCATGCCGTGCTCTCGCAGCCACTCGTTGTTGAACACCTTGGACAGATATGGCCGGCCGCCGTCGGGGAGAATCACCATCACGGTCTTCTCTGGGGGCAACTCTGCGGCAACGGCGATGGCCGCGTGAAGGGCCATGCCGGCCGATCCGCCGACGAGGATTCCTTCCTTGCGGGCCATGAGCCCGGTCGTTGCGAACGAATCCCGGTCGGACACCACAATCCAACGGTCGACAATGTCGCGATTGAACGTGGTGGGCCAGAAGTCCTCGCCCACCCCTTCGACCAAGTACGGCCGGATCTCGTCGGTCGTGTAGATCGACCCCTCGGGGTCGGCTCCGACGATCTCCAGATCGGGATTCTGCTCCTTGAGATACCGCCCCACGCCGCTCACCGTTCCCCCGGTGCCAACGCCCAAGACGAGCACGTCCAGCTCGTCGCCCATCTGCTGCCAGATCTCCGGCCCAGTGGTCTCGTAGTGAGTCTGGGGATTCACGAGGTTGTGGTACTGGTTCGGGTTGAACGCCCCCGGGGTCTCCGTTGCCAGACGATGTGAGGTGGAGTAGTAGCTCGACGGGTCGTCGGGCTCGACGTTGGTGGGACACACCACCACCTCGGCGCCGAACGCACGAAGCAACGAGATCTTCTCCTGCGACATCTTGTCGGGCATCACGAAGATGCAGCGGTACCCGCGCTGTGCCGCGACCATGGCAAGCCCCACACCGGTGTTGCCCGAGGTGGGCTCGACGATGACCCCGCCGGGTTTGAGGAGGCCCGCCTTCTCGGCGGCCTCGATCATGGGCAGGCCGATTCGGTCCTTGATGCTGCCACCCGGGTTCAGGTACTCCAGCTTCGCCAGAAGGCGCGCACCGCCGGCAGGCTGCAACGCGGGCAGACGGACAATCGGCGTGTTGCCGACCAAGTCGAGCACAGTGGGAAACTCGCGCATAACGTCAGCCTACTGCGAACTCCGACGTCGTGGACGCGTTACCGTCCTGCGCCGTGCAAGTAAGTGATGTCGCCACGGGCGAGCAGCGCAAGTCGCTTTGCTTCGATCTGACGCGCCCACTGCTCGTCGAGGATGGGCCAGCGCGCCAAAGCATCCGCATGCCGTAGGTAGTGGAGTCCCTCGGCGCGGGCGAAGTTACGGTTCTCCCAATTCGCGGGTGGTGGTGCCGACGTCGCCATAGGCGAAAGCCTGCCGAAGCCCGTGGATGGCGGCAACAGGAAGTCGTGGCGAGCCCTTGACAACAGCATCAGACCGCGATTACGTTGCCGGAGGCGCGGTCCCGCGCCCGACCTCCATACCGGTGTTCACGCCACCGGACCCGGGAGGTAAAGGTGGCCGTGAGCCATCGGGACGACTCATCATTGTGCCCTTGTTTGGCGGGGCCCGGGAGCGTGAATCCCGACGCCGTCCGCCGCGCAAGGAGAAAGCGATGACACAGCAAAAGACCTTCCGCCGCCGCGTACGCGCACGGGTGGAAAAGACCGGAGAGAGCTACACCGCCGCCCGACGCATGCTGCTTGCCAGCGGCGACCGACCGGAGACGCCCGCGAAGGCGTTCCCACCGATCACCTCCGAAACAGCCGTCCTTGCGGCAACCGGACGCGGGTGGGACGAATGGTTCTCCATGCTCGACACGTGGGGTGCCGTTCGTAAACCGCACCCGGAGGTCGCCCGGTGGTTGGTCGATGAGCACGACACTGACGGCTGGTGGGCGCAGGCCATCACCGTCAGCTACGAACGCGCCCGTGGCCTGCGAGCTCCCGGGCAGCATGCCGACGGCTGGACCGTGAGTGCCACCAAGACCATCGCCGGGCCCGTCCAGCAGGTCTGGGACGCGTGGCACGACGAGACAGAACGCGAGCGTTGGCTCCCCGGCGCTGAGCTGTCCCTCCGGACGAGCACCGCGCATCGCAGTGCCCGGTTTGACTGGGAAGATGGCTCCACCCGACTGGTGGTCTACTTCACCGAAGTGAGCGACGCGAAAAGTCGCGTGGCCGTCAGCCACGAACGCCTTCCCGACCCGGATTCCGCGGAGGAGATGAAGGCGTGGTGGCGTGCGCATCTCGCGACCCTCAAAGCCGTGATTGAGGACGTCGCCAACGGCGCGTGAGAACCGCGGTATGAGGGGTTGGGTTCACACAGAAGGCGAACCTGGCCCTCTCAACCAACCGGATCGCACACCCAACCACTGGAGCGCCCTTCGCGAGCGTCGACGCGGTACCCTGTGAGCTGTCTCGTCGATCGGAAGGAACAGTATGGCCTCCCCCCTCCACCGTCTCTCTGCCCTGGGCCAAAGCGTCTGGGTGGACTATCTGTCGCGCTCGCTACTCGACAGCGGTGAGCTGGCCGACATGATCCGCGACGACGCCGTGGTTGGCGTGACATCCAACCCAACGATCTTCCAGAAGGCGCTGGCCGAGGGCGACGTCTACGACGAGCGACTCCTCGACGTCCTTACGCGCACCGACGACCCCAAGGAGATCTTCATCGCGCTCGCCTCCGCCGATGTTGCCGACGCATGTGACCTGTTTCTGCCCGTGTGGGAGGCCACCGGCGGGGCCGACGGATACGTCTCCATGGAGGTCGACCCGACCTACGCCTTCGACCTCCAGGCCAGCCTCGATGAGGGCATGCGCCTGCATACGGAGATCAACAGGCCCAACTTGCTCGTGAAGATCCCCGCGACATCCCCTGGCCTTGTGGCCATCGAGGAGATGATCGCGCGCGGCAAATCGATCAACGTCACGCTGATCTTCTCGCTGGAGCGCTACCAGCAGGTGGCCGACGCCTACATCACTGGCCTGGAGCGCCTCGTTGAGGATGGTGGCGATCCGTCAACAGTGCACAGCGTCGCAAGCTTTTTCGTATCGCGCGTCGACAGCGAGGCTGACAAACGGCTCGACGCGATCGGCGGCCACGATCACCTCAAAGGAAAGCTGGCCGTGGCCAATGCCAAGCTCGCGTACGCGCGGTACCACGCCCTATTCTCCGGTGAGCGCTGGGAGGCCCTCGCCGCCAAGGGCGCCCGCACGCAACGATGCCTCTGGGCATCGACCTCAACGAAGAACCCCGCCTACCCCGACACGCTTTATGTGACCGAGCTGATCGGCCCCGACACCGTGAACACGATGCCCGAGGAGACGATCCGCGCGTTCCAGGACCATGGGGAGCCGGCGGCCACCCTGGCGACCGCCGTCAATGAGGCCGCCGACCTGCTCCGCGCCCTCACGGCTGCAGGTGTGGACTACGACGATGTCACCGCGCTGCTTGAGAAAGAGGGCGTCGAGAAGTTCGAGGCGTCGTTTCACGAGTTGATCCAGGGGATCGTGACGCGCTGCGCCGCCGTCTCCGCCTGACACCGCGACGATGAGCGCCGACGACTCACCATCGGCGCGCCACCTGCCGCCCCTCTCCCTGCTGGTGTTCGTGGTGGGGGCCGCCGCGCTCGGTATCGAGATCGCCGTGGTACGTCTTCTGGCGCCGTCGTTCGGAGCGTCGGAGGTGGTGTGGGCCAACACCATTGGCGTGGTGCTCGTAGCGTTATCGATCGGGTACTGGGTGGGTGGGCGCCTCGCTGATCGCCGGCCCCGAATGAGTGACGTGTGCGCAGTGGTGATGATCGCGGCCGTCCTGACCGCCGCTGTGCCCTTTCTGGCGAGGCCGCTCTTGAGCGTCGGCGTTCGCGCGCTGGACTCGATCTCGGCAGGGGCGTTTGTGGGGTCGCTGCTCGGGACCCTCGCGCTGGCGGCCGTTCCCGTTTTCGCGCTGGGGATGGTGGCCCCATGGGCGCTGCGAATCGGCATCGACACCGTCGAACCACGCCAGGCGGGAGCACTTGCCGGCCGTCTCTACGCCGTGTCGACTGCGGGCAGCTTGGTGGGCACGCTGCTGGCGGCGCTGGTGCTTGTGCCCGGAATTGGAACGCGACGCACGTTTCTGGTGTTCGCCTTGGCCCTCGCGGTGATCGCCTCCTTTGGCATCGCGCGACGCCACCTGTTCGTCTGGGTCCCGGTCGCCATCGCGGCGCTGATGTTCCTGCCCAGCACGTCCACAAAGGGCACCTCGCGTGTTCCGGGCGAGCGGGTCATCTTGGAAAGAGAATCGCGCCAGCAGTACATCCGTATCACCGAACGGGACGACGGCTCGCGACGGCTCGAGCTCAACGAGGGGCAAGCCGTCCACTCCCTCTACCGTCCCAACACGGTCTTGACCGACAACTACTGGGATAGCACGCTCGTGTTGCCGCTTGCCACCCGTGGCCTGCCGCCGAAACGCATCGCCATCTTGGGCAACGCGGCGGGAACAATGGCGCGCGCTGCCACGCGCTTCTTTTCCGACGTCACCGTCGACGGCGTGGACATTGACGCCGAGCTTCCACGATTGGGTCGCCGGTACTTTGGCCTGAGCGACGAACGCTTTACGGCCATCACTGCGGATGCGCGACCGTTCCTGCGTGCCACCGACAACCGCTACGACGTGATCGTCGTCGATGCCTATCGGCAGCCCTATATCCCGTTCTATCTCACCACCCGCGAATTTTTTGCGCTGGCACGAAAACGACTCACCCCGGGCGGCGTGCTCATCATCAATGTGGGGCATCCCGAGAACAACACCGACCTCGAACGCGTGCTGGCCGCAACGCTGCGCACGGCGTTCCCCCACGTCTCACGCGACCCGACCGTTCGTCTCAACACCATGCTCGTCGCCAGCGACACCCCAATCGTGGCGCAACGCATGCGCGACGGCGCCGCCAACCTTGCCCCCGAGGTCCAATTGCTTGCCGAACGGGAGGCGCGCCGCCTGGAACCGGCCCTCACAGGCGGAGCGATCTACACCGACGACCAGGCGCCGGTGGAGTGGCTCATCGACCGTTCCATCGTCAGTTACGCCGCCGAGTGACAGCAGCTAGAGAGCAACGACGATGGCACTGATGATGCCGCCGAGAATGAGAACGGCCAGGCCGGTGAGAATTGCGACGCGCCATGCAGGTTGCATGGGTCAAGAGTACGTCACCCCGCCGTTCGCGTCACGACCGTGAACGACTCGCTGGCGGCGCTCGACGCCGAGATCGTTATCTGCCGCGCCTGTCCGCGTCTTGTGGAGTGGCGTGAGCACGTGGGTGTGGAGAAGCGCAAGTCGTTCCGCGCCGAGACCTACTGGGCTCGACCCATTCCCGGTTTCGGCGATCCCGATCCGTGGCTTGTGATCGTGGGGCTGGCCCCCGCCGCCCATGGCGCCAACCGCACGGGGCGTGTGTTCACCGGTGATCGCAGCGCCGATTTCCTCGTCGACGCGCTGCATCGCGCTGGCCTGGCATCACAGCCCACCTCGGTCTCACATGACGACGGTCTGCGCCTCATTGGCTGTCGAATGACCGCAGCGGTGCGTTGTGCGCCACCGGCCAACGCACCGACTCCGGACGAGCAACGCACGTGCCGGCCGTACCTCGAACGAGAACTGGCGCTGTGCCCCCGCACACGCGTGGTGTTGGCACTCGGCGCCCTTGCCTGGACCGCTGTGCTTCGTGTTGTTGACCCTCCACGACCGTGGCCCCGCTTTGGACACGGTGCGACCGGAGCGCTCGGCGACATGACGCTCGTCGGGAGCTACCACCCGAGCCAGCAAAACACGTTCACCGGCCGCCTCACCCCCGCCATGCTCGACCAGGTACTGACCGACGCGGCGACCTACAGGTAGGCCACCGGGTTCACCGGGGTGCCACCACCGAGGCGCACCTCGAAGTGCACATGAGGACCGAAGCAGTGGCCAGTGCAGCCCACCAGGCCGAGCGTGGTTCCTGTGCTGACCTGCTGACCAACGGAGACGTTGATGCGGCTCATGTGGGCGTAGGCCGTGGCGATCCCGCCGTGTGAGACGACGACCAGCTGCCCGTAACCACCCGACCAACCGGCCACGATGACGGTGCCCGAGCCGGAGGCTCCGATGGGCGTCCCCGTTCCGGCGGCGATGTCGATGCCCTCATGCATCCGACCCCACCGCGGCCCAAAGGGCGAGACAATCGCCCCGTTGACGGGCCAGGCCAGACGGCCGTTACCGACGACCGGGACGGAGGAGGGCACCGGCGCAGACGCAATCGTCCGCGCGAGGGCCGCGGATCGAGCACGAAGACCACGAGCCTCGGCATCAAGCTCTCGCCGGTCGCCCTGAACTTGCGCCAGCAGGGTCTTGCGTGCACTTTGCGTCGCGACGAGACGATCGCGCTGCGCCGAGATCACTAAGAGCGCCGCGCGGGCTTCCTCTTCCGCCTCCTTGACACGTACTTCGGTGCGGTAGACCTCGTTGCGGTTGGCCTTGATGCGCTCGCTCGTCGCCTTCGTTTCCACGGCGTTCTTTTTGGTACCGACGATGAGATTCTGGTCGGCCGCGGTAACACGTGCGATGGCATCTTTTGCCGCAACCACTTCGCTGAGACTGCCGGAGCGGACGATCACCTCAGCGATGGAGGGCTCCCCACGCCGATATGCCGCTGACAAGCGCGCTGCCAAAAGCTGCTGCTGGCGCGCGAGCGCCTTCTTGAGGTACGCGAGCCGGGCCCTCTCGCGCTCGTACTCGCGGGTGAGCTGCTGGCGCCGCAGCCGAAGTTGCGTTACTTCGTTGTTGAGCGCGCGCCACCGTGCTTCCACTGGGGCGAGGCGCGCCTGAACGCCGGCGATCTGGTCATTGAGCTTCGACACCTCACCGGTGAGAACGCTCTCCTTCGACCTTGCGGCGTTGGCCTGCTGCTCGACCTGGCTCAGGCTGCGCGCCGCCTCGGATCGCGACACCCCACCGACGAGAACGGCTCCACCGACGGCAGCGGCGAGAGCGAGGGCAATGGGAAGCGTTCGTCTGCGCACGTAAAGGAGTTCGGGGCAAAAGGCCGAGCCCCTGCCCGGCGAACCGGGCAGGAACGTCATGGGCCTACCGAACTGGCGGCTCCGGATCGACAGCGAGCAAGTCCGTGTTCGGGTTGACGGCGCCGCCGCCACCCGGGTGAATCTCAAAGTGCAGGTGGGTGGCGCCGTAGCGCGCGTCGCCCGTGTTGCCGACCGTTCCCACGACCTGACCGGCCGTCACCGTGGTTCCGGCCTGAAGGTCGGCGGCGACGCTGTCCATGTGGGCGTAGTAGTAGTCGTTGCCGTCAGTGTCCTCGAGCCAGATCCACAGTCCACCCAGACCGGTCTCGGTGCGGGTGAGGCGTTTGATGGATCCATCACGTACGGCCCGAAGCGGAACGCCGCGCTCGGCCATGATGTCGTTGCCCTGGTGACCACCCTGGGAACGCGGGGCGCCAAAGTCATTCGAATAGGTGTGCTTACCGGCCACAGGGAAGACCTTGAGGTACTTCGCGGACGCTGCGTTCGGCCCGGCCAGCGGATAGTCCCCTGCGGGCGCCACGGGCGCCGGGGTGGGATCGCCCTTGACGACGCGCACGTCGACACCGAGGCGGCTCAGAAGCGACGGCCTCACAACGCCGGTTGGGCGAAGCTTGAGTTTGCGCTGAAGGGCCTTGACGGCCTTCTGTGTCTTTGGTCCGAATGCTCCGTCAGCCACCACCGCATATCCGCGCTTGCGCAGGATGCGCTGAAACGCCTTGACGTCACTGCCCTTCATGCCGACGCGTAGTGTGCGCGAGCCAAGAGTCTGGGATGACGCTGTCGCGATCGCTGCCGCCGCCACAGGGGCCGCAGCCACGGTGGTGGGCTGAGGGGCGGCGCTGGTGACCGTCACTTCGGGTGAGCTGGGCAATGGAACGTCGATCGCCACGGCGGCTGAGGCAGTCACTGCGAGGACCAGGGAGGTGGAAAACCACCCCCGAATCACTCGGGGCCGTCCGGTGGCGAGGATCTCGCGCAGTCGGGCAGTACGGATAGGTCAAGCTCCTTTTTCGCCACTGGCCGTATTGCCAGTTGGGCTGTAAGTCACCCCCCGACTTTCCGTGTTTGGGGGATGCTCCTGGGGCAGCGATGTCGGCGGGCATCCTTACAGCCCCGCCAGACGTGGTCAACCGAGGCGGTCGCTCCTGACGGGTTTTCCGCAGGGTGATGCCCCGTGTTTCTCTTCTGTCGGCACGTGGAGAGCGTTTCTTTATGCGGTCTGGCGATGTTGCACGGGACATTTCACCCTGATGTCTCGGCCTGTCCCAAGGAGTGAGACTCGCGGCGCCGAAGAAGTTCGGCTGCCCGTTGACGCTCCGCGCGATCCAGTGCGACGAAATCCTCGTCGCTGAGGTTGCCGGCCCGGTGGTCGAACTCGATCTCGCGGATGGCACGCAACGACCGGTCGATCGCATCCTGCAACGCGACCGCAGGGAGGTCGGATGGTGTGGCGCCCCCCTCCTCGCGGCGCGGCTGAATCAGCGGCCACGAGACGGCGGCGACCACGGCGAAGGCAATGAGCGCGATGAGGGCGGCGCTCATGCCGAGACGCGTGCGCCGCCTGCTGGCGCGGTTGCTGCCGCCCGGGCAGATCGACGGGTCGGCCATCCCGCAACGAGTGCCCCGAGCAGGAAGACCAATCCTCCGAGCCAGATCGTCGCGATCATCGGGTTGACGAACACACGCAAGGTGATCTCGCTGCGGTCCTGGGACATGAACGCCAAGTGCGTCCAGATGTCGCGACGCAACCCGCCCGCGATAGCCACCTCATCCCCCGGCTCGCGGCTGGGGAGGTAGACGTGCTTCTGGGGCTTCAGCGTATCGACGGTCCTTCCATCCTTCGTCACCAGGATCGTCGCCCCGACGCTCATCTTGTTGGCATCGCGCTGCCGCTCGAACTGGCTGGCCGTAAACGTGTATCCCCCCGCTTGGGCACTCTGGCCGTCGCGCAGCACAAACGTTCCTTCGCTGATAAAGGACCGTGACGCCGCAATGCCAACAATGACCAGGATGATTCCGACGTGCACGATGTACCCGCCGTACCGGCGGCGGTTGCGGCCGATGGCCTGTCCGAGAGCCCCCACCAGGGTGACCCCGCCGAGCGCATGGCGTACCTTTGCGCCGCGCCAGAACTCCATTGCGATGCAGACGGTGCTGAAGATGGCGATGAGGAATGTGGCGAGCGCGGGCCAGTGGGTGCGCGCATCAGTGAACAGGAGCAACGGGACCGTTGCCAGCGTCACGACGAGCGGCACGAAGAAGCGCCGGCGCAGCTGCGCCCCCGACGCTTTGCGCCAGGGAATGAGCGGCCCGACGCCGGTGAGAAACAGCAGCGCCACGCCGATTGGCGCGGACGCAGAATCGAAGAAGCCGGCGCCGACGGTGATGCGTTTACCCTGGATGATCTCGGTCACCACCGGAAACAACGTGCCCCACATCACCACAAAGGCCAGACCCACAAGCAACAGGTTGTTGTAGAGAAAGATCGCCTCACGGGAGATGTAGCTCTCCATCGAGTTCGCACTTCGCAGGTGCGGTAGCCGCGTGACGATGAGGTAGATACCACCGACGAGAGTGACCGTGATGGCCCCAAGCAACCAGGGCCCCACCGTCTGGGCGCCGAAGTTGTGGACGCTCGAGACGATGTTCGAGCGGGTCAGGAACGTGCCGAAGAGCGTCAACGCAAACGTGGTGATGACCAAAGCCAAGTTCCACACGCGGAGCATTCCCCGGCGCTCCTGAACCATCAGCGAGTGAAGGAACGCCGTCCCCACCAACCAGGGAAGGAGCGCCGCGTTCTCCACCGGGTCCCAGATCCAGTACCCGCCGAAGCTGAGCGATTCGTACGCCCACTTGGCCCCCAACAGGATGCCAACACCGAGAAAAGCCCAGCTGGCGAGGGTCCAGCGGCGGACGCTGGCCAGCCACGCGCTGTCGAGGCGTCGGGTGACGAGGGCCGCGACGGCAAACGCAAACGGCACGGCGATGGAGACGTAGCCCAGATAGAGCACCGGCGGGTGGATGATCATGTACGGGTTTCGCAGCGCCGCCTGCCCGCCGCTGCCGTTGGCCGCAAGAACATCGACCGTGGCGAAGGGGCTGGCGACAAACGACAGCACCACGAAGAAGAACACGGCGATGGCGGACAGGGTGGCCACCACCACCGGCATGAGCTCGCGGTTGCGCGAGCGATTGGTCAGGACCGCGATACACGCGAACCCCGTGAGGAGCCAGGCCCAGAACATGAGCGAGCCCGCTTGACTTGCCCACAGGGCGGTGGCCTTGAAATACCACTCCAAATCTTGGCTGGTGTAGTTCGCGACGGCCTCGATCTCGAACCGATCGGTCATGAGCGCCGCCAGCAGCGTGCCCACCGCGATGGTGAGGAGGGCAAAAACGGCAAACACTGCGCGTTCGGCCGAGCGGAACCACTGGCGCCGCGCCGGAGCACGGCCAACGAGCGCAGCGCACACCGCGAAGAGGGCGGTCGCAAGACCCAGCAGCAGGATGGCGCGCCCGAACAGGCTCACGAGCTAGACGTTCTCGGTGTTGGGCGACTGCTTCGTCTGGAACTTCGACGGACACTTCGCAAGCAACTTGTCACGGGTTCCCACAAACGCCCCGCCGTCAACGGTGCCTTCCAGCACAATCTCTCGACCATCTTGGAACGTGTCCGGAACCGTTCCCCGGTATGTGACCCAAATGGATTTGCTCGGGTCGTCCTGGTCCTCAACCTTGAAGCGCAGTCCGTCGGCGCTCAGGGCTTTCGCTTGGGCATCGGCCGGTGAACCGACGGCAACGAGCCCGTTGAGCGAATACGACTTCCCGTCGACGAGCGCACCGCCGGGCGCGACGTAGTCGGCACGTGAGCCACCCAGGGCGATCCAAATGAGAGCGGCGCCGAGCACTGCGGCGAGCGTTAGGGAAATCGCAAAACGCGCTTTCGATCTCATCAGTTGAGATCGTACAACGATCTGGCCGCAACCCGCACAGTGACGTTCGTCGCGACCTGTTTACCGCGCCGCGGACAGGGCTCGGCCAAGCGCCCCCTCAAGGAGGGTGAGCCCGTGATCGAGTTCCTCGTCGGTGGTGACCATCGGCGGGATGAAGCGGATCACGTTGCCCTCCGCCTGACATTCGATGAGGATTAGGCCGTCGTCTTGGGCATTGGCCACAACGGCGTGGGCGAGGTCGCTGAGCGGGGCACGTGTTTCCGGGTGAGCAAGCTCCACCCCGATCATGAGGCCGGGACCGCGCACCTCGGCGACCTCGGGGATCTCGGCCTCCATGGCCTTCAATCGGTAGGTGGCGCGGGCACCGAGAGCCCGGCTGCGTTCGAGGAGCCCCTCCTCGGTGATGGCATCGATCACGGCGCACCCGGCGGCGCAGGCCACGGGGTTGCCGCCGAAGGTGGTGCCATGCCCCCCGGTGGGCCACTTCGCCATGATTTCAGGTGTCGACGCAATGGCCGAAACGGGAAAGCCGTTGGCGATGCCTTTGGCCAAGCCCATCACGTCGGGAGTAACGCCGTAGGTGTGACTGGCAAACCACTCGCCGGTGCGCCCAAAGCCGGTTTGCACCTCGTCGAACACCAGCAGTGCCCCATGGGCGTCGGCCCGCTCACGCAGGGCTTCGAGGAAGCGTGTGCCGCTGGGGTGGTATCCGCCCTCCCCTTGGACGGGCTCAATGAGGTAGCAGGCGGTCTCTCCCGGGGCCAACTCGTGTCGATGAAGGTCGTCGAGGCCGGACAGCGCTCGGTCGACCGCCTCGTCGTGATCGACACCCCATCGGTACGGCGTGGGAAACGGTGCGACGTAGACGCTTCCGCCAAGAGGTGCGTAGCCGGCTCGGTACGCCGACTTCGATGTGGTGTAGCCAACGCTCCCCTGGGTACGTCCATGAAACCCACCGCGAAAAACGACGACGCCGTGGCGTCCGGTGACTCGGCGCGCAAGCTTCACGCAGCCTTCGATGGCCTCGCTGCCGCCGTTGAGGAAGAAGAACGATCCGATGTCGCCCGGAGTGACGCAGGAAAGCCGCTCGGCAAGCTCCACCACTGAGTCGTAGCGCACGATGCCACCGGCGTGGACGAGCTGATCCATTTGCGCTCGGGCGGCCTCGATGACGCGCGGGTGGCTGTGCCCGATGTTGGCCGTTGCGGTGCCGGAGGCAAAATCCATGTAGCGGCGACCGTCGCTCGCCTCGATCCACACCCCCTCGGACCGGACGGCGTGGATGGCGGTGTGAACGCCGAGCGTGGGTGAGATAACCCGCCGCCAGCGTGTGTCGAAGCTCTCCGAAGACGTCATGCCGGTGATACTGCCAGGTGGCGCGTTTAGGCGAGAACCTCTTCGAGCGACTGCCGAAGATCGGCCAACCGCATGCGCGCATGCGCACGCGCTGCGAGAAGGTCACCCTCCGTCGCGACGACGGCCTCGCAGTAGCACTTGAGTTTCGGCTCGGTGCCGCTGGGGCGAACAACGACGCGGAGCCGGTCGACCAGTTCGATGCGCAGCACATCGGACGCACGCCACTCGATGGACTCCACCCGTTCATCGCCGATCACTGCGGGCGGTTTCGCCGCGAGCTGGGCAAGAGTCGTGTCGCGCCGTTCTTGCCATCCGGGACCGGAGTACCGCAACGAGAAGTTGCCGGTGACGTGAACGCCATGGCGGCGGTGAAGGTCATCGAGAAGGTCGTCGAGAGTGCGTCCGGCCGCGGCGAGGTGGGACACCATCGATGCGACCGCAATCGCCGCGGACAGGCCGTCTTTGTCCGTGGCGTCCGGGCCGATGGCGTATCCAATAGCTTCTTCGTAGGCGAGCACTTGCCGCCACTCGGGGTGGGTGAGCGCCGGCCGGCTGAGCCACTTGAAGCCGGTGAGCGTCTCCTCGTGACGCACGCCGTGGTGTGCCGCGATCGCGGCAAGCAGCGACGACGACACAACCGTCGACACGCACAACCGATCGGCACCCACGGTGACCTCCGCGAGGAGCCATTCACCGAGGAGGGCGCCGACCTCGTCGCCCGTGAGCATCCGCGCGGCGCCGTCGCCGTCGGGAAGGACGACGGCGACGCGGTCGGCATCGGGGTCGAGTGCGAGGCCCACATGGGCGTCAACGGCGACGACGCGGGCAGCGAGACGGTCGGTGGCGCCGGGCTCCTCAGGGTTGGGGAAACTCACGGTCGGAAAGTCCGGGTCGGGCTGTTCTTGCTCCGGTACCGGGTGCACATCGTGATGGCCCGCGGCAGCGAGAAGGCGTGCGATGTGACGTCCCCCCACGCCGTGCATGGCGGTGGTGACGATGCGAATGGGATGAGACGGGGCCGGCACACGCCCGAGTGCGCGTGCGTCATAGGCGGCGACGAGCTCGTCGGTGAGGTCGATCACCGTCGCCATGGCCCCTTCCGACGGAATGATGAGGCCGTCATCGGCCACGGCGACAATCGCGTCAGCGACCTCCTGATCGACGGGTGGGATGATCTGGGCCCCGTCGCCCAGGTACAGCTTGAGGCCGTTGTCGGCGGGTGGGTTGTGGCTGGCCGTCACGACGATTCCGGCGGCCGCCCCGTGGTGATGGATGGCGAAAACCCCAAGCGGGGTCGGCAGCGGCGTGGTGCCGCGCCACACGGGAATGCCGTGGGCCACAAGCACCTCGGCGCAGTCCGCCGCGAACACCTCGGATCGGTGCCGGGCGTCATACGTCACGACAACTCCGCGGGTGGCGGCCTCCGCCACGTGTGCGACGAGGTAGCGCGCGATGCCGGCCGCCGACTGGCGCACGACCAGCCGGTTCATCCCGTTCGGCCCTCCACGCATTGGCGCACGAAGCCCCGCCGTGCCAAACGCCAGCCGCTGGGAGAAGCGCTCGTCGAGAGCGGCGACGTCGCCCGCCGCCACGAACGCCTGAAGTTCCGCGCGGGTTTCCGAGTCGGGATCCTGGCGAATCCACTCGTCGACCGCCGTCATCAGGTTCTCACTGAGTTCCATGGACGGCGAAGTGTGCCAGGACGGCACACGAGACACCGGCCGAGCCCGCCTGCGCGGTGATGTCACCGGTCGGTGCGTCGCGGTCTACCCCATGGCGGTGACGCGGTAACCCTCGGCGCGAAGGGTAGTCACGACCTCCTCGCAGTGGGCGGCGTCACGGGTCTCCAGGGTCACGAGCACCTCGACGGCGGCCACCGGCAGGTCAATCCCTTGGCGATGATGTTCGATGGTGAGCACGTTGACCCCGAGGCGCGCGATGGCGCCGGTGAGGTGGTGAAGAGCGCCTGGGCGATCGTCGATGACGACGCGCATCGCGGTGAAACGATGTGCGGCCTGCATGCCGTGCATGATGAGTCGCGAGAGCAACATCGGGTCGACGTTACCGCCGGAGAGGACGGCCACGGCGGGGCCGGTGCCAGTGACTTTTCCCGCCATCAGCGCAGCGACGCCGAGCGCGCCGGACGGCTCCACCACCGCCTTTGCCCGCTCCAGGAGCACGAGCATGGCGCGGCTGATCTCCTCCTCGGTGACGGTGATGATCTCGTCGACAAACTGCCGTGTCAGGGCGAATGTGAGGTCGCTCGGACGACGGAGGGCGACACCGTCGGCCATCGTGACCGGGTCGACTTCCACGATCGCCCCGGCTTCAAGCGACCGACGCATCGACGCGGCGCCCTCGGCTTGGACGCCCACGACCCGGACCCCGGGCTTCTCCGCAGCCAGTGCGGCCGCGACCCCCGCGAGAAGGCCGCCACCGCCCGCCGGCACCAGAACGACCTCGGCATCGGGAGCCTCGCGGGCAATCTCGAGCCCCACCGTGCCTTGCCCGGCGATGATCGCCGGGTCGTCGAAGGGCGGGACAAAGGTGGCCCCATGAGCCGCGGCGTACTCGCGCGCCGCAGCGATGCACTGTTCGACGCCGCCGGCCACGGGAACCACTTCGGCGCCGTAGTCGCGCGTGGCGGCCAGCTTGGGCAGAGCGGCCTGCTCCGGCATGAACACGCGGGCGTGCCGACCGGTGAGCTGGGCGGCCAACGCCACCCCTTGCGCATGGTTTCCGGCAGAGCCGGCAACCACCTCCCCGCCTTCCGGGACGCCGAACATGAAGTTGTACGCGCCGCGAATTTTGAACGAACCGGTGCGCTGCAAGTGCTCCGGCTTGATGAGGACCGGACGCCCGGTCATGCGCGTAAGGCTGTCGGATCGATCGACCGGGGTGGCACGCACCACCGGGGCAACTCGTTCAGCTGCCGCGATGATGTCGTCTCGACTGACCTGAGAAGTGAGGTCGATCACCCGGTCGACGCTACCAGGGTGCTAATGATGGGTCTATGAACATCGATGGCTCCTCCGCAATCGTCACCGGCGGCGCATCCGGCCTGGGCACCGCTACCGTCCGGGCGCTCCACGCGGCGGGCGGCCACGTCGTCATTGCCGACCTGCCGGCCTCACGCGGCGAACGACTCGCGGCGGAGTTGGGAAAGCGAGCAACGTTCGTCGCCTGCGACGTCCGCGACGCCGATCAGATGGAGCGCGTCGTTGACGCCGCGATCGACGCTGCTCCTCTCCGCGTTGCCGTGTCGTGCGCCGGTATCGCCCCCGCCGGCCGCATCGTCGGACGCGACGGACCGCACTCCCTAGAGCTGTTTCGCGAGGTGATCGACGTGAATCTCGTGGGCACCTTCAACCTCATGCGCCTGGCCGCCGCGGAGATGAGCGACACCGCACCCGACAATGACGACGACACCCGCGGGGTGATCGTGATGACGGCGTCCGTTGCCGCGTACGAGGGGCAGATCGGCCAGGCGGCCTATGCCGCATCGAAGGGAGCAATCGTCTCACTCACCCTGACGGCCGCACGCGACCTGGCCCGGCGCGGCATCCGCGTGATGTCCATCGCGCCCGGCCCCATGCGCACACCGATGGTCGCCGGTTTCAGCGAAGAAGTCCAAGGTGTCCTGGCCGCCCAAGCCGTGCACCCTGCGCGCCTCGGTCACCCGGAAGAGTTCGCCCATCTTGTGATGCACATCGTCCAGAACCCGTACTTGAACGGCGAGGTCATCCGACTCGACGCCGCCGGTCGAATGCCGCCGAAGTAGCTAGGCCAGCGTGGCGATGGTGGCGCCGTCGCCGCCGTCGTTGGGGCCACCCACGGCAACGCCCCCCACGAGCGGATGGCGACGGAGTTCCTCCCCAATGGCGGTTCGCAATGCTCCGGTGCCCCGGCCGTGGATGATGCGGATCGCCTCCAAACCGACGGTGGCGGCGGCATCGATGTGCGCGCGAACGGCCTGGCGGGCCTCGTCGGCACGTTGGCCCCTCACGTCAATTTCAGCCGACACCGCAACCAAGGCGGGCCGCGCTTCGATCGGCGCCGACGCAACGACCTCGGGCGCGTCGATGCGGCCGTCGCGCATCAGGCGCGCCATATCCACCCGCAGTCGCGCGGACGGACCCTGAAGTTCCACCATGCCGCCGCTGATCGATATCACCGTGCCGCGCACGCCAAGGTCGGCCACCACAACGCGCTCTCCCACCACCAGGTCGGCGGGCGGGGCGGACGGGCGCGAGAGGGCGGTGAGCCGCTCCTGCGCCGCGCGAGTGGCTTCCACCGCACGTCCCAGACGACGATCACGCTCCGATTGATCCCCCCGGGAGGCAGTGGAACGTTGTCGTCGCGCTTCGGCCTGGCGGGCGGCCGAGATCTGCCCGCGAAGCTCGGTCAGCTCGCCCTGAAGCTCGGTCAGCTCGGAGCGAGCCGCATCGCGGGCGCGTTCCTGTTCGCGCTGGCGGTCGCGGCGCATTCGCTCCACCTGAGCGGCCAGCTCGGCGTCGCGCTGCTCGAGCTCCACGCGCACCCGGGCCGCCTCGTCGCGTTCGGCGATTGCGCCGTCCCGCTCCGCCTCGGCCGCGATACGCGCCGCTGACGCGTCTTGAAGCAGGGTCTCGAGGGCACCGCGTTCGTCGCCCACCAACTCACGAGAGCGCACGATGATGGCGTCGTCCATGCCCAGCCGCTCGGCAGTTTCGATGGCGTGCGATGCGCCGGGCTCACCCACATGGATCGTGAACGTCGGTGCCAGGCGGGCGGCATCGAAGCCCACGGCCGCGTTCGCCGCCGACGGAGTCTCGCTGGCCCACGCCTTCAGCTCATGGTGGTGTGTCGTCGCCAAAACCAATGCGCCTCGGGCAACGAACTCCTCCAAAACCGCGCGGGCGAGGGCCGCCCCTTCCGCCGGATCCGTCCCGGCCGCCACCTCGTCCAGCAGCACCAGCGTGCGGGGCCCCGTCGCGTCCAATATCTCACCCAGTCGCTGTACGTGAGCGGAAAACGTCGACAGGCTTCGCTCGATCGATTGATCGTCGCCGATGTCGGCGAGCACATCGGCGAACACCGGCAATGTGGCCGATCGTGCCGGTACCCGCAGCCCGATTTGGTGCATCAGCACGAACACACCCAGCGTCTTCAGGGACACGGTCTTGCCGCCGGCGTTCGGCCCGCTGACCACCAGCGCCCGCACACCCTCCAACGGAAGGTCAATCGGCACCGCCGCCGCAGGATCGAGCAGCGGGTGCCGGGCGGAAGCGAGGTCGACATGGTCCGCAATGGTGACGGCACACCCGTCCCACCGTCGCGACACGCCCGCCAGAGCCAGGGCCAGGTCGAGTCGAGCAAGCGTCTCCTCGCCAGCCTGGAGCGCGCCGGCATTTTCACCGACCAACGTCGACAGGCGGGCCAACACCCGCTCCACCTCGATGCGCTCCTCCGCCTCATGTTCACGAACGCGGTTGTTGGCCTCCACCACCTCGAGCGGCTCCACAAAGATGGTTTGGCCCGTGGCCGATCGGTCGTGGACGATCCCGGGCACGGCGGACCGCGACGAGGCTTTCACCGCCAGGACCGGCCGGCCAGAGCGTTGCGTCACGAAGGTCTCCTGCAAATGGCTGTGTGCGCGTCCGGCCGCAGTGCGCATCGCCTCAGCTGCTCCCGCAATCGCTTGGGCCAAGGCACGGCGTGCGCGCCCCAACTCAACCGAGGCACTGTCGCGCACCCCGCCGTGCCCGTCGAGCGCCGCGTCGATGCTCGTCACCACATCGTCGAGGCGGTCGCGATCGATGCCGGCAGCATCCGCGGCCAGGAGCGGCGCTTCGGCGACGTGCGTTGTGATGCTCATCGCCAACTCGTCGCACACGCGGGCCGTTTGGGCGATACCGGTCAGCGCCGCGATATCGAGCGAGCCTGAGCGCGCGGCAACCGCCACATCGTCGCTGATCAGAGTGGCCCCGGCACTCACCCCCACTCCAAGGCGGTCCACGGTCAGAGCCTCCGCAGTGACCGCCTGACGACGGATCACCTCAGCCACGTCGGTCGCCGGCTCCACGGTGCGGGCCGCACCGACCCCATGTGGCGATTGACAGGTCTGGGCCAGGCGTTCGCGGATCTCGTCGAACTCAAGGATGTCGTCGCTGCGTCGGTCCATCGCGTCAGATCGTAGGGGCAACGGTCTGCCGAGGGGAACCCGTGCTCAATACCGATGCGGGCGGTGGCGAAGGAGACGAGTCGTCGACGTCCAAATGCCCTACCGGGACAACCCCGTGCGGGTACTGTCCCAACGAATCACGAAACTCTCGAGGAACCATGACGCTCGTACGGATGCGGCCCTTCACGGTCGGCGCCATTGTCCTGACGGCCGCCGCCCCTGTGGCCACGGCGGTGCAAATCGAGCCGCTGCGCACCCGTGACGCCGTTGTCGTGAAGTGGCAACCGCAGAACTCCTCCGCGGTCGTGGCATTTCCCAGCGGACGTCTGGCTCTCATCCATACCCTGCGTCGCTTTGAGCCCGGACGGCGCGCCACCGTTCAAGGCATCAAATGGGGCACGCCCACCTCCGGCATCAAATGGGCAAAGCCGCCCGCGGGCATCAAATGGGGCATCAAGTGGGGTCGAAACGGCACGTATCGATCAGGGGTCAAGGCAGGCCGACGCGCCGTGTGGACCCCCGTGCGCGGACCCATCGTCAAGCGCCTCAACCCCAGCACGATCGTCGTCGGCGTTCGCGGCAGCGTCGTCGTCGTGCGCCTTGCGGCAAGCCCACGGCCCCGGACGCAGGCCCGAACCGTGCCTCCCGTCGGCGCCGTCGTGTCATTTCGTGGCTTCGTCACTGCGGGTGGCGTGGTCGTGGCCCGCAACCTGAAATACCTGAAGCCGCCGGTACCGGGCCAGGTACTTCCCGTCGGCGGCGTCGTGGAATCCGTCGATCCCGCAACCCGCACCGTCGTCTTGATCGACACACAGGATCCGGCCAATCCGGCGCGCTTTACGATTGTGCTTCCCGCCGACATCTCCATCGACCGCTACCGCGCCGGTCAGGTGCTCGCCGTCGAAGGAACCATCGCCGACGATGAGACTGTTGACGTCCGCGCGATCGCCCAGAACGAATCGTTTTCCGCGGCCGACGACCCCGCGAAGACTCAGATCAGCACCGAGGACGAGCCCGCATGCCCGGCAGCCGTCGGGGGAGACTGTCCGTCTTCTTAGCCGGGGCATTGGCTCAAATGCAGGACTTTGCGGAGACAAATGTCAAAATCCTGTGAAGTTTGTTTGACCTCCCCCGCTCGCTCAGCCTAGTCTCTCGCCCCGTGCGTGTGTTCACCCCGACTACGCGGCGCAGGAATCGACACGGTCGAGTTCTTGCTGTCGCATCCGGCTTGATGTTTGCGACTGCCGTCCCGGCAAGCGCGTGCATCGAGGTCGGTGTCTACCGCGACTCACCCGCGACGCTCCCCGCTCTGCAGAAGAAGGTCGGGCCCGGTGTCACGGTCATCTCCACGTACGTCACCATCGGCCGCACGGTCGATCCTGCCGTCATCGCCACAGCGAAGAAGCGTAAAGCGAAGTTGATGGTCACGTTGATGATGGACAACGGCAAGTCAACCGCGACGCAGCCGCTGTTCTCGCATGCCCGCATCGCCTCCGGCCGCTACAAGGTGCCGCTCCGCACCCTCGGCCGCCAGTTGAAAGCGTCGAAGCTCAACGTGATCGTCCGTCCCATGCCCGAACCCAACACCCAGTGGTGGGCATGGTCGGGAACGGTCAACGGCAACACACCGCAGAGCTACGTCGCCGCCTGGAAGGCGATCCGCAAGGTCATCAAGCCGGCGGGAGGGAAGAAGGTCAAGTTGTTGTGGGCCCCATACGCCCGAAGCGTTCCGGATACCGACGAGAACGGTATCGATCAGTACTTCCCCGGCGACACCTTCGTCGACCTCGTCGGCGTGTCGGGATACAACTTCGGCGCCGTCGGCGAACTCGAGTGGCTCACACCCGTCGAGATCTTCCAGGACCCGTACATCGAGATCCAGAACCTCAGCACGAAGCCCTTCTGGATCGCCGAAACGGGCTCGGGGATCAAGGGGGGGAACAAAGCCCTCTGGCTCCGCGACCTGGCGAAGCTGCAACCCCAAATGCCACGGCTGCGGGGTGTGATTCTTTACGACATCAAAGAGGCGCAAGGCGACTTCCGCGTCTCGGCGACCAAGCCGTCAGCGCTGGCAACCCGAGCGCTCCTCGCGACGAGGTGCGGCGCAAAAAAGACGAGGTGAGAGTGAGGACATGGCCCAAACCCTGACCACCCGCACCAAACGAACCACCGCTCGCAAGCCGCCAAAACGGCGGAACAAGCGTCAGCGCCGCCCACCGCTCAACTGGGCCGACAAGAAGATGACGCCGGCGATGGTCGACCGGCTCTTCTGGCGTGCCGGCTTCGGCCCGCGCCAAGCCGACCGCGACGCGTGGACCGGCAAGCGTGTCGGCGTCGCCGTCAACTGGCTTCTGACGACACCCCCCTCTCTCGTTGGTTCACCGCCGAACAAAGCCGGGGCCCCCCTCGCTCCCACCGCCGACAACGGCGATCTGGTGCTTGAGTGGATCGACCTGATGGTGCGAAGCGACAACCCACTCATCGAACGACTCACGTTCATGTGGCACGACCACTTCGCGATCTCGCGGAACGACGTGACACCGCAGCAGATTCGTAGACACATCGCGCTGTTGCGCCAGTTGTCGAATGTTGCGGCAAACCCCGCAGCCGACTATCGCTCCATCATTCAGGCAATCACGATTGACCCGGCCATGCTGCGGTCACTCACCGGCGATCAAAACGTCAGGGGCCGCCCCAACGAGAACTACGCCCGTGAGTTGATGGAGCTCTTCTGCCTCGGGGTGACGAACGCCGATGGCGCCCCGAACTACTCCGAGGCCGACGTCCAACAGTTGGCGCGCGCCCTGTCGGGCTGGCAGGTCAACAACACCAATCCCGACAACCCCACCGCCTTCTTCACCGCCTCGCGCTTCGACACCGGCGTGAAGTCGATCCTCGGACAGGCCGGCGCGTATGACACGCCTCAGGCGGTCGACCTCGTCCTCAACCACCCCAACCACGCGCCGTTTATCACCCGTCGCCTCTGGGACGAGTTCATCCAGAGCCCGCCCGACGCGGCCACGGCGCGTGACCTCGCGTCCACCTACCTGCGGCGGGGCCGGCGTCTGCGCCCGTTGCTCAAGAAGATCCTCACCCACCGCGCCATGTTCGAATCGATCGCCGAGCCGAACATGATCAAATCTCCCGTGGTGTATGTCGCCGGAACCATGCGGGCCATGGGCCTCACCGTCACGAACGTCAACCCGCGCAACTACATGTCGAGCATGGGACAGGAGCCGTACTTCCCGCCGGATGTCTCCGGTTGGGAATACGGTCAGGCCTGGCTCGACGCGAACTCCGCCATCGCCCGTTTCCGGGTCCCGGCGGAGCTCAACAGCGACGCGACCATCGACCGCACTGATACGGCGTCGGAAACGCCTCAGCAAGCGTACGATCGGGCGTTCGCCGCCATGGGCAAGCCGTGGGTCTCGGCCGACTCAGCCGCGAAGATCCTCGCGTACGCCGCCGCGACGCCCGGGGCGAACATCTCTCAACGGCGCGTCCGTCAGCGTGTGATTCGTGCGTTGATGGTCGGCGGCCCCGACGGACAGGTGATGTGATGAACCACGAGCACCCACCCGACATCGATTCCATCGAAGCTCTGCGGTGTGCCGACTGCGCCGCGTCGGACAGCGCCGCCCTCGACGCGATCCCCGTCGACTACATGCCGATCCCCACCGAGGCCCTTGCCGGTTTCCCCGATGGCGTTCCGCGCATGCCGCGCGTCAACCGTGGTCGCTTCCTCAAGAACGGTTTTCTCGGATTCGCGTCGGTCTACGCGGCCTCGAAGATCCCGTGGCAAACGGCATTCGAGGCGGCTGTCGCCGACGCCGCTGTTGGCCCGAACAATGTGCTGGTGATGCTGTTTCTGAACGGTGGTAACGACGGTCCCAACACCTTCGTTCCCACGGCCCCCGGCGAGGTTGCCGCCTACGAGACGTTGCGACCAACCATTCGCCGCTCAAACTCTGTGGCTGGCGCCGTCGGCGTCACCGACCTGGGCCTGAGCGCCGCCGGTCAGCTCGGTTTGCCCAACCTGCCGGGAATGGCTCTGCCCGGCGTCGGCGGCACCGTCGGCAACCCGTTGAGCCTCAAGGGGCTGTGGGATACCAATCAGGTGGCCCTGTTCCCGGCAACCGATTACCCCAACCCGAACTTCTCCCACTTCACCAGCCGCGACTGGTGGTTCGCCGGGCTGCTGCAGAAGTCGAACACCGGGTGGCTCGGGCGGTGGATCGACGCCTACGGATCGGCCTCCAACCCGCTTCAGGCCGTCTCGATCGGTTCCAATGTCTCCAAGTCCATTCGCACGTTGAAGAACCCCGTGGCGTCGATCCCCGAGAACATCGCCGGGTTCGGGTTCAACGTCAACGGCGCGTCGACCGCCGCCATCAACGCGCAAGTGGGCTCCCTTGCCGCCGGTGCCGCCGCCAACCCGTCGACGCAGCGTTCGCGCGGTGTCTACGGCCAAACCGTCCAGGTGGCCGGACAACTTTCCGGCCTTGGCCAGCCCGCCGTTCAGGCCGCGTATCCGGTGAACTCCTCCCTCTCGCGACGTCTCCAGCTTGCCGCAGCTCTGGCCGCCGCCCCGCTGGGCACTCGGGTCATCACGATCGACTGGGGCAGCTTCGACACCCATGGTGGCCAGGTCGCCGCGCACGACCCGCAGCTCTCCGTCCTGGGGCAAGGATTGGCCGCGTTCCAGGCCGACCTGGCGGCCCGTGGCATCGCCGATCGGGTTGCGACGGTCGTGTTCTCCGAGTTCGGGCGGCGCGGTGGTGAGAATGACTCCGCCGGTACCGACCACGGCGCCGGTGGCCCCATGATGGTGGTCGGTAGCAAGGCCCGTGGCGGTCTCGCGGCTGACCCGGCTCCCCTCAGTTCACTCGTCGGCGGCAACCTCCGCGTGGTGAGCGACTTCCGCGCCATCTACAGCGGGCTGCTTCAGGACTGGATGGGTGGCGACCCCGGACTGATCCTTCCGGGTGCCCCGGCCTTCACACGAAACGGCGGCGGCACCCTCTTCAACCCGTGAGCGGACGGCGCGCACTCGGCGTCGTCCTGCTGGCCGTCTTTCTCACCGTCGGCGTCGCGAGCGTTGCACTGGGCGCGCGCAAACACCGGCTTAAGCCACTGCCGAAACCCGCGTTTCCCCGCACGCTGTCGGTGGATGAAACCGAGTTTGCTTTGGGCCCGTCGCGCACCGTCGTGTCGTCGGGAAAGGTGAAGATCAACGTCTACAACCGCGGAATGGACGACCACGACCTCGTCGTTTACGACCCGAACCGCGTTGCGCTGGGGGCCACGGTTTTGGGGCCGGGCGCATCGGGACAAGTCACGGTGGCACTCCCCGCCGGCAACTACCAGGTGGTGTGCTCGCTCTTCGCCGGCACCCCGGTGTCGCACGAAACACTCGGGATGGCCTTTACGCTGCGGGTGGAAGATCCCCCGACAGTGCAGCCTCGAGTACGGCAACGGTCACGTTGACGTGCGCCATGAGCTCCGCGGTCTCCGCGGCCCGCTCATCGTCCGGGTCATCGACCCGCGCCTCCGCCGCCAGCTGACCGATTTCCTCGTCGCGTGCATCGAGGAGAGCGCTCATGCGACGAGAAAAGGCAGGGCCGCCATTCCCGTCCGGATCGCAGATCTCGCCGATGGCGACCATCAACCACCGCGCCGCAGCCCCCATGTCGAGACGTCGTTCACGGGTTTCGAGGTCGTCGATCGGGCCGGCTGCGATTCGTTCGGCGAGCTCCAGCTCGATCACCTCACGCCGCTCACCGTTGGCCGCAAACCATGTGTCGACGCTGTCCCCCAGATTGGCTGGGGCGGTGGGCCAGACGTGCGGCACTCCGGCGGCGATGTGAGTCATCCACGCACGAGCGGTGGCCGCCCGCGACTGTGACCGTCGTTCGCGCATGTCCGGAAGCATCCCGCTTTCCGCCATGAGGAACATGGCGTGAGTGATACGCGAGCGTTCCCGCTCCAACTTCTCGGTGAGCCCGACGTTGTCGTCGATGAGCCGGTTCATCAGCGGTCCGTTCATCGCCCGAGAATACCCGTCGACGATCCACCTGCGCCACCCAACAGACTCATCCTACCGGGCTCTACGCCGCCAGCTGCACCGTGGTGAGCGCGACTTCTTCGGCAATGGTCTTGGCCATGTCGACGAATGCCTCCGCGGCCGCTGAGTGATACCGATCGGAGTGCCATGCCACAGCGATGATGCGACGCGGTAGCGGCGGCTGCGGCGACAGGGCCACGACCTCGGGATCATTGGGTTCAAAGGCCAAACCGGGCATGAGCGCCACCCCCATCCCCGATCTCACCATGGCCTGGACGGTGCCGTTGTCGTCCGAGCGGAACACGACGTCCAAGTCGCCACCACGGGGACGCGCCGCACGTTCAATCTCGCGGGATGCCCGGCAGTGGCGGTAGCCAATGAAGTGCTCATGTGCAAGATCACGGAGGGTGAGGCGCTCTTTCTCGGCGAACGGCGAGTTGACGGGCACCACGAAGAAGTACGGGTCGCGCATGATCTCGACGGCCTCGAGCGGACCATCCGGTAGCGGCATCACCGTGAAGGCCAGTTCAAGCTCGCCCGTCTCGATCATTCCGAGCAGCTCGTCGTCGTTGTTTGATTCGGTGAGACGGATCTCCACCTGAGGCCAGGCTTCATGGAAGCGGCGGACCAGGGTCGGGACAAGGCGCGTGCCGACGCTCTGAAACGTGCCGACCCGCAGCGTGCCCTTGTCGCCGTTCGCCAAAGCGGTGAGGTCGGCATGGGCCGCCGCCAGTCGCGCCATGATCGCCTCGGCGTGACGGCAGAGAAGCTCGCCGGCCTCGGTCAGCGAAACTTTGCGCGGGCCTCCGGGCCGGTCGATGAGCCGCTGTCCCACAATCCGCTCGAGGGTGGCGATCTGCTGACTGATCGCCGACTGGGTGTACCCGAGCGACTCGGCGGCGGCGCCAAACGATCCGTGCTCGGCCACGGCGCCGAGCGCCGCGAGGTGGCGAACTTCAACGCCCAAGTATCGATCAGGTTCCATAATGGATAGGAACGATAGTCCGACTGGTGCTAATGGTCAAGTTAGCCGATACTGATTTCAGACATCGACGACATCACCACCTCGGGGAGCCTCCCATGACTGCACTGATCATCTTCGCCTTTATTCTTCTCGTCGGCCCGCTTTCGGTTCGCTACGGCGCCGACTCACGCCGCGATGACGCCGCCTGGTTCGGCCGTCGCGGTTCTCGCCCGACTCGCGACTGCTAGCGCCGCACACGCGCTCGGCCGTCGTGTCGCCCGATCGGGCGTCCGCCACCCACAGCCTGGGGTGGCGGACGTCGCGGGGGCCCGCGTAGGCTCCCTCCCATTCCCCTCTGTGAATGAGCGAAGGAGCGTGTGATGGACAACTTCCCCGACATGCCCGTCTTTCAAGCGATGGGCAACCGCCGCAGTATCCGGTACTTCGATCCGGAGAAGAAGGTGGAGGACTGGAAAGTGGAGGCCATCCTTCAGGCCGCCCGTTTCTCCTCATGTCAGGGGAACATCAACGCCACTGAGGCCATCGTGGTTCAGAAGGAAACGTGTGAGCTGTGGGACGAGATCGAAGAGTGCGTCTCGGGCTTCAACGTCCAAGTGATGAACCAGTGCTCGCACGTGATCTTCTGGCTCACCAACCTGCATGCCTGGTACGGCCGCGCCAACGACGGCATCTCGTCACTGGCGCTCTCCGGCGCCGCCACGCACTACCACGGGTGGAACTACGAGTTCACCATGACGCAGACCGTGCCGCGGCTGATGAGCTTTCCCGTCGAACGCACCGACACCCTGCTGCGCTTCGAGTCGGGGCAAGCAGTGGCGAACGCAATCACGGCGAGCGTGTCGCTGGGTGTCGGCAACATTCTCCTCGCGTTCGGTCGTAAACCCGGCGGCGTGGAGAAAGCCTTCGGCCTCCCCCCGAACATGAAGTTCACCTGGGCTCACGCCGTGGGCTACCCGCTCGAAGACCCACGCGCCGGTGGACAGCGTCCGCGCCTCAAGTTCGAGAAGCTCTACCACAAGAACGCCTACGGGACGCCCCTCATGCCCACGCGTGAGGTCACCGACGCGCTCACCACCAAGGGCCTCATCCAAGAGCAGGCTCCCCTCTTTGGACGATTCGAGGAGATCGATGCGATCGCCGCGAAGTTTGGTCGTGACCCTGGGGTGGTGTCCTGGCCTGCTCGCGAAATCGAACGACTGATGAACGACGAGGACTGGGACTTCGGTCCCAACATCCGCGCCCGCGCACAACAGCTGCTCGACGCGGGCGGTCTCCCCGACTACCCCGAGGAGATGCGCGAAACGTTCACCAAGATCATGACCGAGCACGGACTCGATACGAGCAAGTACCTGCCGTAGTCGGTTGCCGGGTTGGGCGTGACCTGCGCCCAACCCGAGGCCCCGCTCAGCAAACGCTCGTCGCGATTCACCGCCGAGATGTCTCGTTGGGAACGGTGACGATGCACGCATCGTGGGCAGCGATCCCGACGCGCACGACACGCCGACGTACCCCGTTGCGATCGAGCAGTGTCAGCGTTCCGCGCTCGAGCGACGGCGTCACAACATGCCCTGCGGAGCGGGTGACATTGAACGACCCGACTGGGATCTGCGACTCACGCAGAAACGTGCCGTCGAAACGGTGCATCCGCATCGTGCCGTCGTCACCGCTCGCGACGTAGGCAACAGAGCGTCCAAACGCGACGTGTTGAGGGGCCGCATCGGCCGCGATGACCCGCTCAATCCGGCCGGCCGCGGTGTAGATCGCAATGCGCCGACGGTCACCGGAGGTGACCCACACGCGACGACCATCAGGCGTGAACGCCACATCATGTGCCAAGAACGGCGGGCGAAACCGTGACACCCGGGCGCGCCCGATGGGTCCGTCCGCCAATCGGACGACCGCGATCGCGGCGGCGGTCGTGCCGAGCGCCGTCCACAGCCGGGTGCCGGACGGATCGATACCGATATGCCGTGCGGCGCCTCCCACGTCGATCCTGGTCACGGCCCGTGCTCGAGCGAGGTTGATGACAGCCACCTCGCCGCGTTTCGCGTCGGTGACCAAGGCATGGCGTCCGTTGGGGTGCATCGCGGTGTAGCGCGGTTCACCCATCGGCGAGAGAACCGGAATGGCGGTGCCGCGCGTCGCGTCGATGAGGGTGAGCCATCCGCGCTCGGAGTGCGCGACGAGAGCCAGCCCCGGCCCCACCGTTTCAATACTGCGCGGCTCCACCCGCGTGCGGATACGTCGAACGATCTCCCCCGTCGCCGGATCCACGACCGCGACATGCGCCTCGGCATCCGCCGTTACGAGCACTCGGTGCGTCGTACTTTCGGTCACAGCCCAACCCGAGCCGATGGACATGGCCCCGGCAGCACCACCAACAAGAAAGTCTCGCCTGTTCATAGTCCTTCTACGACGGATCCCACCCGTCGCATCCCGAAGTCCTCTCGACAAACAATCGGGACGGCCAGATTCGAACTGGCGACCCCTCGCTCCCAAAGCGAGTGCGCTACCAGACTGCGCCACGTCCCGGACAGCGCACTGTATCAACCAACGTCATCGCCGGTGTCCCATCACGTGTTAACCATGATCAACCGGCGCCAACCGCGTCATGTGTATGAATCACCACCGCAGAATTTCGAGCCGCCGTCTAGTGTTCTCGGGGCTGTGACCCCGCACCACAAACTAGGAGACACGGGTGGCTGACCTTTTCGATCTGCTCAAGGAGAACTTGGGCGATGACCTCGTAGGAGCTATTGGCGGACGCCTTGGCCTTGGTGGCGACGACGCCAAGAACGCCGTGGGCCTCGGCCTGCCGGCGCTACTCGGCGGTTTGGCAAATCACGCTGGGACTCCCGAGGGCGCGAATGCCCTCCTCGATCACGTAAAGACCACGAACGGCGGCAGCAGCCTCGACGGCCTCCTCGACCGGTTCCGCGGACCGCGCGGAGCCGACGACGATGACGATGAGAGCTTCATTGAGAAGGCCCTCGGAGGCGGAGGAATCCTCGAGGCCCTCACCGGCAAGCTCGGTGGCGGCGGGATGGGCAAAGGCCTCATGGGCATGCTGCTGCCGCTCGTCATGGGTGCCCTGGGCAAGTTCGGGGGTCTCGGAGGCTTGTCTCCGTCGCGTCTGCTCGGTGCCCTGACCGGCGCTGCCGGACGCTCGGCTGACGAGGCCCCCGGAGGTCGCGGAGCCGTCGCGTCACTGCTCGGCCCCCTCGCCGGCGCCGTTGGTCTCGGTGGAGCCGGGGCAGCTGCCGCTGCCGCAACGGGTGACGCAGATCATGCCGTGGCCGAAACCGTCGAGACCGCACAGCAGGCCCCGGCACGAGTGGTGGAGGAATCCGTCGCGGTTCGCGAGCCCGAGCCCGAACGCCGCCGCGGTGGCGCCGCATGGCTGTGGGGCGCTGCCACGCTGGGCCTCGGCTTGATCGTTGCCTTCGCCTCTGGCGGGTTCGGTGACAGCAACGCCAAGGCCCCCACACCCCCGGCGGCATCGACGACGGAGGCCGCACCGACGACCACCGGCGAGACGCCCACGACCGGCCCCGTCGTTGACGCGACCCCCGCCAACTTCCTCACGGCGCGGTCGACCGACGCCGGCATCACACTTGACGGACCGGTTGTCGACGATGGAACCAAGACATCGCTTGTCGGCCTTGCCGGCGCGGCGTTTGGCGCCGAGAACGTCACCGATCAACTTCGCGTGGAGGAGGGCCCAGCCGCACCTGCAGCCGACGCCGTCGGCAAGGTGCTCGACGCTCTCGGCGACGGCCCGAAGGGCTGGACCGCCATCTTCGGCTCGCCGGATGTCCTCACCCTCGTTGGTGAGATGGCCTCAGACGCCGACAAGACGCTCGTCGTCGACGCGGCAACCGCAGCGTTCGCCCCGGGCACGATCGACGACCAACTGACGGTCGCGACGGCCGCAGCGCCGGTCGACGAGATCAACAAGGTGATCAAGCTCCGCGGTGTCACCTTCGTCACCGGTAGCGCCAACCTCACACCGGCTGGCCAGGGCACCCTCGACCGGATCGCGAAGATCCTGACCGACACGCCCGACGTTCGTGCCGAAGTGCAGGGCCACACCGACAACGTCGGTAGCCCCGCCGCCAACCTCGCTCTCTCACGCCAGCGTGCCGCCTCGGTGGTGGCATACCTGGTGGGCAAGGGAATCGACAAGGCGCGTCTTGAGGCGAAGGGCTTTGGTCAGACGAAGCCGGTTGCCCCGAACACAACCAACGCGGGTCGCGCAGCGAACCGTCGCGTGGTGTTCGAGCGTTTGTCGTAGTTCATGGGGAGGGTGGGTCGGAGGTTCGCCTCCGGCCCACCGACCCTTCGCGCCGTAGGCTTCGGGCATGGGCCTGTCTTCTCCCATCGCCCCGCAGTTGGCCAAGTCGGCGTCAAAGCTCCCCATCGGTGAGCAGTGGATGTACGAGCCGAAGTACGACGGCTTTCGCGCCATCGTGTTCGTCACGCCCGAAGGGGCGGAGATCCAGTCACGCGGTCTCAAGCCGCTGACGCGTTACTTCCCAGAGCTCGCCTTCGGCACAAACCCAATGGTGCTCGATGGAGAAATCATCATCGAGACCGCGGATGGCCTGAGCTTCGAAGCCCTGCAGCAACGCATCCACCCGGCCGCGTCGCGCATTGCGCGCTTGGCTGGGGAGATTCCCGCATCGTTTGTCGCCTTTGACCTCCTCGAGCTCGACGGAACGTCGCTCCTCGACCGGCCGTTCCATGAACGCCGGGCACGGCTGGCGGAGGTCATTGCCCCGCCCCTCATTTTGGCGCCGTCTACCTCCGATCCGGATACGGCGTCGGACTGGCTCGTGTCGGCCGAAGGTGTCATCGCAAAAGACCGTAACGCCGTCTACCTCCCCGGAGAGCGCAAAGGGATGGTCAAGATCAAGCGCGTCCGCACCATGGACTGTGTCGTTGTGGGCTGGCGTCCCGGCAAACTCGAAGGAACTCTCGGGGCGCTCATCCTCGGAGCGTACTCGGGCGACGGCACCCTTCGCGTCGTGGGGCACAGCTCCGGCTTCACCGCGAAAGAGAAACGTGAGATGCCCACGTTTCTGGCGCCGTTCGAATCCGGCGAGCGTGGGTCGGGCGACGCCAGCAGGTGGACGGCCGGACGTGAGCTGGAGTGGATTGCTCTGCGCCCCGAGCTCGTTGTGGAGGTCACCTACGACCATGCAAGCGCCGGCCGTATCCGCCACGGCACAAAGGTCGTGCGCTTTCGCGACGACAAACCTCCGCGGGAATGCCTCACCGACCAGCTCGACGACTAAGAGGACGAGTCGTTCTCGGAGCCGGTGAGATCGTTGGGTCCGTCCTTCTTCGCCCGGCTCGGTTGCACGCGCTTCGGCTCACCGGGTTGCTTGCGGAAGTTCATGGGCCACGGCGCGTCACCGAGGCCGCCCTCCTCGTCGCGCGCCGCTAGCGCGAGAAGTCGATCGAGACTGCCGGGATGGGCGTCGATGTTGGCAGACGGGTCTCCGACGGTGGCCACGCGTTGGGGGACGGTGTCGATGCGCAGATCATCGGGTTCGACATCGGGGACTTCGTCCCACCGCAGGGGGCACGACACGCGGGCATTCGGCACCGGTCGCACCGAGTACGCCGAGGCCACAGTGCGATCGCGAGCGTTTTGGTTGTAGTCGATGAACACGCCATGGCGTTCTTCCTTCCACCATTTGCTGGTGGCCAAATCCGGGACCCGTCGTTCCACTTCGCGGGCAAGTGCCAGCGCGGCCCGGCGAACGGTGGTGAAGTGGTGCTCCGGATGGATGCGAACGTTGATGTGAATGCCACGTGAGCCGGAGGTCTTGGGAAAACCCATGAGGCCGTTTTCGCTGAGGACATCTCCGGCCACCAATGCGACGCGGCGAACCCAGTCCCACGGCACGTCCGGCTGCGGATCAAGGTCGACGCGCAGTTCGTCAGGGTGGTCGAGGTCGCGGCGACGCACCGGCCACGGGTTGAAATCGATGACGCCAAGGTTCACCGCCCACACGAGATGCGCGGCATCGTTGGGCACCAATTCGGTCGCGGTGCGCCCGCTGGGGAAGGTCACGGTCGCCGTCTGCAGCCACTCGGGCGCGCCCTTCGGCACTCGCTTCTGAAAGAACGGGTCGGCTGCGGCCCCATCCACGTAGCGCTTCATCACGGTTGGACGATCACGCAGGTGGTTGACGGCCGCATCCGCGACGGCAAGGTAGTAATCGACGAGGTTCTTCTTGGTGACACCGATCTCCGGGAAGAAGACTTTGTCGGGGTTCGAGAGGCGCACCTCGACCCCGGCCACCTCCAGCATGAGGTGGTCAGTCGCCATCGGTGGCCCTAGGCCGCCCAGAGCTCGGCCAGGCGACCCATGGTGACGCGGTATCGAGCGATCGCCTCGTCGCGTCCCACCAGGTAGAGGGAGTCGTAGACACCCATCGACACCGGCTGGCCGGTGACTGAGATGCGCTGTGGCTCCAGAAAATCACGAGCGTTCTCCCCCAAGATGTGCAGCTGGTCTTGCAGAGCATCTTTGATGTCGGCGAGCTCCCAGTTCGCCAAGCCCTCCAAACGACCGAGGCCGCCGCCAATCACCTGCACCGAGTGCTTCACGTCGGCGCTGATCTTCTCCCAGGCCTCGGGGGTCATATCGAGTGGGCGGAAGAGCCAACCGGCCATCCCTTCGTACTCACTCAGCTTGGTGAGCTTTCCCTTGACGGCGTAGGCAGTGCGCCGCACCGTGGCCTCGGCCTCTGCCTCACCGTGTTCGGCGATGAACCCGGTACTCGTGAGATAGGCCACCAGCGCATCCTCGAACGCCTCGGGCTCCATCATCCGCAGGTAGCGACCGTGGATGACTTCGGCGCGTCGCGTGTCGAACACCGCCGGGCTCTTGGACACCCGACCGATGGAGAACGCCTGAACCAGCTCCGGCAGCGTGAACCGCTCGGTCTTGTCGTCGTAGCTCCAGCCGAGCAGGGCCAGTGCGTTGGCGAGCGGCTCGGCGAGGAAACCATCGGCTTCGAACTCCTCTACCGATGCGGCGCCGTGTCGTTTGGAGAGCCGCTTCTTGTCGGGACCGAGGATCAGCGGGATGTGCGCGTACGTCGGCGTCTGAGCGCCGATCGCGGCCATCACGAGCATCTGTTTCGGCGTGTTGGAAACGTGATCCTCGCCACGAACGACGTGGCTGATGCGCATGTCGACGTCATCAACGGCCGCCGCCAGGTTGTAGGTGGGAGTCCCGTCGGAGCGGGCGACCACGAAGTCTTCAATGTTGGCGTGCTCGAAGGTCACGGTCCCCCGCACCATGTCGTCGATCACCGTCTGCCCATCCGGGTCGACAGCAAACCGCCACACCGGTTGGCGCCCTTCGGCCGCGAACGCCGCCAACTCGTCGGGCGTGTAGTCGCGCTTACCGCGCACCACCGGAGCCCGCTTGTCGGTTCGCGCCGCCTGTCGCTGCGCCTCAATCTCGTCGTCGGTTTCGTACGCGGCATACACCGCCCCCGACGCCTTCATCGTCTCGAGTGCCGCGCGATACACATCGTCGCGCTCACTCTGCCGGTACGGCCCCTCGTCCCAATCGAGTCCCAACCAGGTCAGCACGCGCAGGATCTCCGCCTCGCTCTCCGGGGTGGAGCGGTCACGGTCGGTGTCCTCCATCCGCAGGACGAACGTGCCGCCCGTCTTCCGCGCGATCAACCAGTTGAACAGAGCCGTACGGGCACCACCAACATGGAGGCTTCCGGTCGGGCTCGGCGCAAACCGCACTCGGCAGGGCTCGGTGATTTCGGGTCGGTTTGGCGGAGGCACATGCGTAGACTAGCGATGTGCGTTTCGGTGCCCATGTGTCCTCCTCCGGAGGGATCAGCAACGCGATCGATCGTGGAACGGCGATCGGCTGCGAATCGCTGCAGGTGTTTACCCACAACCCGCGGACCTGGGCGCCCATCAACCACAAAGACGAGGAGATCGCCGGATTTCGCGAGAAGGCGGCCGCCGCAGGGATGGGGCCTCTGGTCTCGCACGGCCTCTACCTGATCAACCTGGGCGCACCGGACAAGGAGCAGCCCACCGGACCTCCGGGTAAACCGGCCACCAAGACGCGGAACTTTTATCGCTCGTCGCAGGAGAGCCTTCGCCAGCACCTGGCAATCGGCGAGGCACTGGGGCTCGCCGGGGTTGTCCTCCATGTCGGCTCGTCGAAGGGCACGACATTTGACGAGGCGGTGGGTCGAATCGGCACCGCAATCGCTTCGGCATTTGACGACGTGCCCGGAGAGTGCTGCGTCTACCTCGAGAACACCGCAGGCGCCGGCGACACCATCGGGCGCACATTTGAACAGCTCAAGGCCGTTTTTGACGCGGTGGGCCACCCCACCCGACTGGGATTTTGCCTCGATACACAGCATCTTTATGCGTCGGGCTACCCCGTGCACGAGGTCGACGGGATCGACCGTGTGCTCGACGATTTCGACCGAATCGTCGGCATGGAACAGCTTCGATGCCTGCATCTCAACGATTCGATGACCGACTTTGGTTCGAACCGCGATCGCCACGAGAACATCGGCGACGGCCAGATCGGCGAGGACGGCTTCCGCCGCATCCTGGGGCATCCCGCCCTACAAAAAGTACCCGGAATACTTGAGGTTCCTGGCATTGAGGGTAACGGGCCAGACCAGGAAAACATGGATCGCATCCGTCGCCTCCATCGCGAGGGCCTCGACACACGCGCCGGGTAGGAGAACCGCAACTTCGGTCATGACAAAGCGCCCTTCCGGCGGTGATGCCGCGCGTGGCGTCCCCGCCCGTCGATAACGTACCGGTGTGAGCCTCTACGGAGATGATCTCGCCTACGTTCACGCGGCGGGGTATGGCGACCCCGCTGTCACGGCGGCGAAACGCCTTATTGACGAACTGGGACGTCCGCCGGACACCGGTGGCCTCGTCGTCGAAATCGGATGCGGCCCGGGCATGAGCGCCGAGCTGCTGGTCGCCGCAGGGTTCGATGTTGTGGGGAGCGACGCATCGCCTCAGATGGTGGCGCTCGCAACGGCACGTGTCCCGCGCGCAACATTCACCGAGGCATCGTGGGCCTCGGTCGAGATCCCTCCGTGTGACGCGGTACTCGCCGCAAACGAGGTGCTGAATTACACCTCCGAGTCGGGCACCACCGTCAAGGCCCTCGAACGGCTGTTTGGCCGCGTGTTCAAAGCCTTGTGGCCGGGCGGCATCTTTCTTTTCGACATGGCCGGCCCCGGTCGCGTAGCGGGCAAAGGCCCGGAAACACACACCCAGGTCGGCGACGACTGGGCGGTGGTGGCGACAACCACGGAGGACGCCAAGAAGGCCACGCTCACGCGCTCTATTACGACGATGCGAAAAGTGGGTGCCGGAATTCGAACCAGCGAAGAAACCCACCCACAACGACTCATCCCCGCCTCCACAGTGCTTGAGATGCTCCGAAAGTCGGGCTTTAAGGCCCGATCGCTCCAGGGCTACACGGGCGAGAGAGCATCGCCGGGGCATTCCGTTTTCGTCGCGCGACGCCCGTAGGTGCGATACGCCCGGAGGCGTCGCCCAGACCCGATTCGCCGGTTGCTAAGCTCTCCGTATTGCGGGAGTAGCTCAGTTGGTAGAGCGCGAGCCTTCCAAGCTTGAGGTCGCGGGTTCGAGCCCCGTCTCCCGCTCTTTTCGACGCTGTACACGAGGGACATCATGGGCCTACACGACAGCGACGAACTCGTCCCTGTGAGGTCATGAGGAAAAGCCGGGGGGTTCCCGTCGGAAACCGCGGCTAAGCACGGGGATCGTTTCGTCCCAGGGCGGCCGGCAGGAAAGCGTCGAGCGTGTGCTCACTACTGTCGGTGGACACTCAGCCCCCTGAAAGGCTCCAGTATCCGTCGGTGGCGACCGGCGTGAACCGCGCACCGGTCGCCTCAAGCTGCTCACGAGTGGAAGGGATTCCGCGGCCCATCACCTCCGCAACCTCGGCCGTGGCGAGCGGTTCGCCCGCCCAAGTGAGCACCTCGGTGACGGTCGCCGGGTCCTCACGGCGAGGGAGGCCTGGCACGAGGTTGGCGACCGCCTGTTCGTAGACGATGGTCGGGTTGAATCCCGCGATGTCAAGACGCCGCCCATCGGGGCCGCTCATCTCCCACGACGGCGCGGTGTACCGGCGGCGACCGTCGCTCGCGGTGGCAAGTTTGTGATCCATCGCGCGGGCCGCAGGTGAGGGCGTGCGGGCACGCTCCATGTCGTCCCGGAGCGCTGACTCGACGGCCGGGTCGGCCATCCAGACCTCGAGCTGCTCCGGATCGAGCCCAACGTCAGTCGCCGCGTCGGCGACCGTCGAGGCGTCATCGATCTGCTGACCCGCCATCCAGCGAATGCGCAATCGTCGCAACAGCGCCGTCTCATGTTCCGAGGCGTGCACCCGCGCGGCCACAACCGCACGACAGGCCACGATCGTCCCCGGCATCCGGGCGACCTGCTCCGCGGTGATGGGCATTCCGTACTGGTGCTGAATCTGGGCGAAGGCGGCGGCCAGCTGCGGGGTGTCAAATCCGCGGGCCAGATACTCGTCACCGCTTTCGGTGAGCACGATCATGGGTCGCGTGATGCGCAATGCATCGCCGTACAACCATCGCAGTCGATAGCGAGTGGGTTCGGCCGAAAATGCCCAAGGACACGCCGGATCCGTGAACTCCTGGATCGTGATCATCGTGGCACTGTTCCACATCCGGAAGTCTCGCCGCCCAAGAACCAGTTGTCGCCCAGGCCGTAAACTCTCGCGAACGCGAGTGATTCGATCGAGGAGCAACGTCGCCGGTGAAAGTACGTGCCGCGGTACTGGAAGAGTTCGGCAAGCCCCTGGTGGTTCAGGAGGTTGACCTGGCACAGCCGAGGGCTGGTGAAGTTCTGGTGCGGCTCGTCGCGTGCGGGGTGTGTCACACCGACATGTACACAGCATCGGGAGTCGATCCCACCGGATATGCCCCATGCGTTTTGGGACATGAGGGTGCGGGCGTCGTGGAAGGGGTGGGCGACGGCGTGACGTCGGTGGCGTTTGGGGATCATGTCGTCACGCTCTTTGCACCCGAATGCGGAGCCTGCGTCCATTGCCAGAGCCCGCGGACCAACCGTTGCATCACGATCCGGGACCAACAGAACGCGGGCTACCTCCCCGACGGCACGACCCGCCTGTCACGCGGGGGCGAGCCGCTTCGCCACTTCATGGGCACATCGACCTTCGCAGAGTATGCGGTGATTCCCGAGATTGCCCTGGCCAAGGTCAACAAGGACGCGCCGCTCGACGGCTGCGCCCCGTTCGCGTGTGGTTTGTCAACCGGGCTCGGCGCCGCCCTCTACACCGCCGAGGTCACACGCGGATCAACCGTGGCCGTATTCGGATGCGGCCTCGTCGGCCTGGGCGCCATTATCGGTGCGCGCCTCGCGGGAGCGGAACGCATCATTGCCCTTGACCTGTCGAGCGATCGGCTGGAGCTGGCACGCCACCATGGCGCCACCGACGTTCGCGTTGCCGATGATGACAGCGTTGACTGGATCCGTGAGGAAACCGGCGGATACGGCGCCGACTTCACGTTCGAGGCAACCGGACTTGTCGCAGTGATGCGCCAGGCCGTCGAGTCGGCACGTGAGGCATGGGGCCTTGCCACCATGTGCGGCGTGGCCGGCAAGGGCGACCTGCTCGAGATCATCCCGCGGTTTCTCATTACCGGCCGACGCGTCACCGGGTCGTCGTTCGGCGGCGTGAAGGGCCGCACACAGGTTCCTCAGCTCGTTGACCGGTGGCTTGCCGGCGAGATCGACGTTGAATCGTTGATCTCCCACCACCTCACCCTCGATCAAATCAACCATGGGTTTGACCTGATGCATGCCCAGGACGGAGTACGAAGCGTGGTGACGTTCTCATGATCATCGACCGATGCGAAGAGTCGAATTGGTTGTCCAACGCGTATCTCGTTGCCGACCGGCCGGGTGGACATGGTGTGCTGATGGACGGAAATGGCGTCATCGAACCACTCCTGGAACGCGTCGAACGTGACGCCATCACCATCACCCACATCCTGCTCACCCATCACCACGCAGATCACGTTGTGGGTATCGCGGAGTTGAAGGCCCGGTTCGGCGTGCCGGTGGTGGCGCACGCCGATACCGCAACTGAGGTCGACGCCGGTCTCGTCGACACGATCCTCCGCGATGGCGACACCATCACCTCGGGCGACCTGGTCTTTCACGCCATCGACACTCCCGGTCACTGTGCCGGGCATATTGCGTACCTCGTCAACGACGAGTGTTTCACGGCGGATGTCCTGTTCCAGGGAACAATCGGCGGCAACGGCTCACCCGGCGGCGACTTCGACCGCCTTCAACGATCGATCATGGAGCGCCTCATGACGTTGCCGGCGGCAACGCGTGTGCATCCCGGTCACCGGGAGCCAACGACGATCGGCGAGGAATGGGAGAACAACCCGTTCATCCGCCTGTGGCGTGGACTCGACACGGAAGGCACCGACCGCTGCACCGTGCGTGAGCGCCCGGCCACGCTCCTTTTGTGGGCCCCCGACTACGACGGCGGTAACAAGGCCCTCGTGCGCTACGACGACGGAGAGGTGGCCGTTGTGGGCGGATCGCAGGTCACCCGGGACTAGCCATCCCCGTCGCGTCACGTTTCGTGCGGCGGCGCAGAAGCGCGAAACCGAAAGTTGCTGCGATGGTCGCGGCAACGACACTGCCGATGACGAGACGCGTCGCTGACGAATCGGATGCGGGTGCGGCGACCGCCACCCGAGGCGCGGCGACCGTGAAGGTCCGTGTGTTGATCTCAATCGCGGGGGCTGCCCCGGGTGGCCCGATCAGGAGTTTGCCCTCCGCCGACCGACGCATCACCTGGGCGAAGGCGTCCTTACCAACGAGAGCGGTAAGGTCGATGCATCGTGCCGTGCGACCAACCGTGTCGAGTGCGTGAACGAACGGCTCTCCCGCGGAGTAGAGCGTGTACTGCCAACGCCCCTCCGAGCTCGCAACCCGCGTGACCGGAGCGCCGACCATCTTCTCGTCCGGTTCGGTGGGATCGACGATCGGGCCGGGCACGAGACGCCGCGTGGCGACGTCATAGGCGCGCACGTCGTACTGCTCCGGGTTCGTCGGCGACGTGTAGTTGATGAGGTACATCGTGGCGCCATCCGGTGACACAGCGTCGAAGCTGAAGTCCCCCCTCAGAACAATGCGCTTCCCTACCTGCCGCAGGGTTCCCGTATCCAGAACCCGAAACGTCGTGGTTGTGCGGGGAAACGCGTGACGTGGCTCGATCAGGAACAGCTGCTCCCCATTGGCGGTGAGCCCGTCCGCCGATCCGTCGTAGGCAACCGCCGGGATCGTGTACCGACCCGGCAGCACCACGTGCTGCGTCACCCCACCGCCGTCGACAGCGGTCTTCGTAACGAGGGTCGAGTCCCCGACGGTGAATGTCGCGAAACGAACCGTGCCGTCGGGACGGGCGATACCCGCGGGGCCCACATCCACACCCAGCACGGGAAGCCCATCACCACGCGCCTCATCGACCTCTGAGGGCCCGACCGCGCCCACCGTCATCGCTGCGAGTACCGCCACCCATCCGACCCTGCGCTTTCGCGACCACCCGCTGCCCATACCGTCCTCCTTCATTACCCGTCCTACGACGATGGAGGGTCACGACGTCCCAACGGGCCGGGATGGGTGATGATGCGGGCGTGACTGCAGTCCTGACCAACGTGCGGGCCGTGCTCTTTGATGTCTTCGGCACCGTCGTGGACTGGCGGAGCGGGGTGATTCGGGGGCTCACCGCGTTCGGCGCCAACCGCTGTTTGGTCGCCGATTTGCCACTCATCGCCGACCAGTGGCGCGCTGAGTACCAACCGTCGATGGAGGCGGTACGACGCGGCGACCGTCCCTGGACGATTCTCGACGACTTGCATCGCGAGAGCCTGGCTCGGGTTGCGGCCCGCAACGGTATCGCCGACCTCACATCATCGGAAGCGGACGAACTCGTTCAGGCATGGCACCGGCTCGACCCCTGGCCAGACGTTGTGGACGGGCTCACGCGTCTTCGAGCAACGCATCAGATCGGCACGCTCTCGAACGGCAACACGACGCTCCTCTGCGACCTCGCACGACATGGTGCCCTCCCCTGGGATCACCTCCTGGGAGCGGAGACGGCGTTGGCCTACAAACCGCTCCCGACCGCATACCTGCGCAACGTGGCGTTGCTCGGGCTCGAACCGTCGCAAGTGATGCTGGCCGCCGCGCACAACAGCGATCTCCACGCAGCCGCTGCTCTCGGACTTCGCACCGCGTTCATCGTTCGCCCTACCGAGCACGGCCCGGACCAGACGACCGACCGCGAGCCCACGGGGGATTGGGATGTCGTTACCGACGGTGTCGACGGCCTGGCGGAGGAACTCGGCTAGATGCCGGGGAGCCCTTCCACCTTTACCGGCCAGCGCATCTGGAGAGTGAGCTCGACTTCGTGCTTGTGTTGGATCACATCGACGACAACATCGATCGGGTCGAGAATGGCAGTGGGCGCGCTGAACTCATCGTAGGTCATCTCGAGCGACCCTTTAGCCACCTGATCGGCCAGTGCACGTAACTGCCCGGCCACGAGAGTGCGCGTTGCGCGTTCCTTGATGTCAAACAGATGGCGCGTCACCTCAAGCGTCCCTTCTTTTCGATCGTCATACCTGATTCATCAGCACACCAGGCGATTCCTGCAGCCGTAGGTTACGCCGACCACCCCGCCGAGGCATCCCGACCGACGACGCGCTGATGTCCGGCGCGCCCAATCAGCGCACCAGCCAGACCAACGGCAAGAGCAATACCGACGACTCCCGTCACCCCAGGCCAGCCGGCCGCCTCCCACGCAAGACCGGGAAGGTAGGCGCCAAGGGAACCCGCGGTGTAGTAGACGCTGTAGTAGAGCGCGCTCGCCGCTCCCGGCCGCACACCGATGGCCCCGCCCACACCGATCGGCGCGGCAGTCACGACAGTGAACATTCCGATGGTGACCAGCGCTAGGCCGATGACAATCGTGGGGAGCCAATCGGGGTAGGCCACCGCAACGCCGACAACCGCGGTCAGAGCCCCTGTCAGAGCCACGGTGCCCCATCCCACCCGTTCAGCCCACCGTCCCGCGAGCGGCGCCACAACCCCCACCACCCAGAGTGCAAAGATCAGCGACCCCTGTGTTGCCGACAGGTCGAACGGCGCATCCTCCAACCGGTAGGAGATGTACGAATAGATCCCAACAAAGACGAAGAAGAGACTCGGCCCGGTCATCGTCGCTGCCCAGACACGGCGGTTGGCGATTCGGCCGCGACGCCCATCGCGATGAATGGGTGGCGCCGCCGGAAGACCACGTGCCATGACGACGACGGCCACGAGGGGCAGCACGGCCAATGTCCCCAACGCGAAACGCCAATTGGTGATACCCGACAACTGCGCTACCCCGAGGCGACCCACCAGACCTCCCGCAATGAGTGACCCCATGTACCAGCCCATGGCGCGCGCCCCGACCATCGGCACGAAGACCTCGGACACATACGGCAAGCCCACGGCAAGCAGGCCCGGCATGATGAGCCCCTGTGCAATGCGTGATCCGATGAGAGCAGGGAAGCTCGGAGACGCCGCTACCGCGATTGTGGCCGGCACCAGCAGCGCGCTGGCGATGATCAGGCACCGTCGCCGACCTACGCGATCGGAGAGTGGGCCCCACACCCACGAACCAATGACGAGCGAGAGCACAAGCACCGAGACCGTGAGCCCAGCTTGGCTGGGGGTTACCGCGAACTCACGGCCGATCTCCGGGAGGATCGCCTGGGTGGAGTACATCGTGGCGAACATCGCGCCGGCCCCGACGAGAAACCCCGCCATCGCCCCCAGGGCATGCGCAGACGTCGTCGCGGAGGAACTCGGCACCCCATCACGCTAGCCGCCGCGACCGGGGAGAAGCCCGGTGCGCCGGGATCCGGCTATGCCGACGTGGCGCTCTCCACAGACTCGGCGATCGTCGCCACACCAATTGGGCAGCTCACCCCCGTGCCTCCGAGTCCGCAGTAGCCGTTGGGGTTACGGGCCAGGTATTGCTGGTGGTACTCCTCCGCGTAGAAGAACGGCCCGGCCGGTCCGATCTCGGTGGTGATGCTGCCGAGGCCGGCCTGGGCCAAGCGCTCTCCGAACATCACGGCACTCGCCTCGGCCGCCGCAAGCTGCTCCGCCGTGGTCGTGTAGATCGCTGACCGATATTGCGTGCCGACGTCATTGCCCTGCTTCATCCCCTGGGTCGGGTCGTGACCTTCCCAAAAGATCTTCAGCATCGCGGCAAAGCTGGTGCGCGCCGGGTCGAACGCCACAAGCACGGCTTCCGTGTGACCGGTGCGTCCGCTGCAGACTTCCTCGTAGGTGGGGTTCGGGGTGGCACCGCCGGCGTACCCGACGGCCGTCGAGACCACTCCCGGCGCCTGCCAGAAGAGGCGCTCCGCACCCCAGAAGCACCCCAGTCCAAAAAGGACCGTCTGAACGCCGGCGGCAAACGGAGGCCGAAGCGGCGCGTCGAGAACGAGATGGTGCTCGGGCACCGGCATCGCCGTCTCACGCCCGGGGAGAGCCTGATCGACGGTCGGTATGCGGCCTGAGTAGAGGCGGCGAAAAAGTGATGGCATTCGATGTCTCCTTGCCGTGTTACTCAAACAGAATAGGCCATGAGCGCATGCAATTCCGATGAACGAACGGCTCACAAGCCCGGGGCGCGCGATGGGCGCGTATGCTCGCGCGATGCGCTCCTTAGAGGAAGAAATCGTGGCTATCGGTCGGTCGCTTTCCGCCGCATACCCACCCGCTATCCGTCATCCCGCCCGCACCGCGGACCAGTGGCTCATGCAGCTGGTCGCCGAACGGCCCGACGTGCAGGCCGCCCTTTTTCGTTTCGTCGACGCCACCCCGGCCTGCCGCAGCACACAGGAGCTCGCCGACCACCTCACGGCTCTCTTGGACGAAGTCGACGATCCACCCGCCATCCTCAAAACACCGGAAATCATGAGCCGGGTCTCTGCCGGCGAAAAGGTGCTTGGCGCGATCGCCGGTGCGGGGGTGAAACGCCTTGCCCAAAGATTCATCGTCGGAGAATCACCACGCGCGGCACTCAAGCACCTGAAGAGCTTGTGGAACGACGGCGCCGGTGCGTCCCTGGACCTCCTCGGCGAGGCGACGGTGACCCAAGACGAGGCCGATCACTACCAAGCGCGCTGCATGGATGCCATCGACACCCTCAGCGGAGGTGTCGGCAAGTGGCCGGCACGACCCGTGTTGGAGGCCGACGCGGCCGGCGTTATCCCGCGTGCCAACGTATCCGTCAAGATCTCCGCTTTGACTCCTCTGGTTCGCCCAGCCGCACCAGAGCTGGGAGCTGAGGATGCGTCACGACGTCTGATCCCCCTTCTCCGTCGCGCGCGGGACACCGGGGTGCACCTGCACATCGACATGGAGTCGGTCGACACGCTCGAGACCACCATGTTGCTGGTGCTCGACATCCTCGCCGACCCCGAGTTCGCACCCGGGCCGTCCGTTGGGGTGGTGATGCAGGCCTATCTGCGTGAATCCCCGGCCATCGTCGATCGGGTGCTGCAGTGGTCGGCCAATCATCCACGCGAATACCCGTTGACCATCCGCCTCGTGAAAGGCGCCTACTGGGACCACGAGGTGGCCGAGGCGAAACAACGAGGATGGAACGTGCCAGTTTTCACAGAGAAGGCCGACAGTGATCGCAACTTCGAGCTGCTGACGCGTCAGCTCATCGACGCCCGACCACGTGTGCGACTCGCTGTTGCCTCTCACAACCTGCGGTCGGTATCGCATGCGATGGCTTACAACCGCATCAGCGGCGGTGATGACCGCGACATCGAGATCCAGGTGCTCCAGGGCCTGGGCGACGACCTTCGTGATGCCCTGACCGAACACAAAATGCGCGTCCGGGTGTACTGCCCGGTGGGCGACATCGTGATGGGCATGGCCTACCTCGTGCGGCGCCTGCTCGAAAACACGGCCAGCACGTCCTTCCTCTCCGCGCACGGCCGCGGCGTGCCGATCGAACAGCTCCTGGTGGCTCCGTGAAGAACTTCGTCAACGAGTCGGTACTCGAACTGCGCCGCGCGGAGAGCCGCGATGTCCTCACATCAGCCTTGGCACGACTCGATGCGTCCCTCCCCAACCGTGTCCCCCTGCTTATTGGCGACACACCCGGCTCCTCCGAGGGCCTCGACTCGACCGACCCATCGAGCCCTGACCGCGTCGTGGCCACCTCCGGACGCGCCACGGCCGCCGATGTCGATCGCGCCGTCGAGATCGCCCAACGTGACCAGCGCGCCTGGGCCCGGCGCACGCCAAAGGACCGTGCCGAAGCGCTTCGCGCCGCCGCGCAGATTCTGCGAAACGAGCGTCACACGCTCGCAGCGATCCAGGTGCGCGAATGTGCCAAACCCTGGATCGAAGCCGATGCCGACGTCTGCGAGGCGATCGACCACATCGAATACGCGGTCTGCCAGGCACTGACCCTGGCCGAGGGCAAGGAGTTGCTTCAACTCCCGGGCGAGCGCAACCGCCTTCACTACCGACCCCGCGGAGTCGTCGCCGCCATCGGCCCGTGGAACTTTCCGCTCGCTATCCCGGCCGGGCTCGTGGCCACCGGCCTCGCCGTGGGCAATTCCGTCATCCTGAAACCCGCAGAGCAAGCACCCCTTTCCGGATTCCGCCTGGTGGACGCGCTCCGCCGCGGGGGCGTCCCCGCCGGGGTGATCCAGCTTCTGCCCGGCGAAGGAGACACCGGGGCCGCCCTTGTGACACATCCCGGGGTTCACACCATCGCGTTTACCGGGTCGGAGCCGGTCGGACTAGGGATCATCCGCGCCGCCGCGGAAACACCGCCCGAGCAGCGCCACGTCAAGCGCGTCGTCGCAGAGATGGGGGGAAAGAACGCCATCATCGTCGACTACGACGCCGACCTCGACCAGGTCGTGCCCGATGCATTGCGCTCTGCGTTCGCCTTCGCCGGCCAGAAGTGTTCGGCCGCGTCACGACTTTTGGTACACGAGGCCGTCGCCGAGGCGCTGCTGACACGCCTGCGCGGTGCCGTCGAGACGCTTCGCGTCGGCCCCGCCGATGACTTCGGAATCGATGTGTCGCCGGTCATCGAACAGGAAGCGCAGCAGCGCCTTCTTGACGCCATCGCCGTCGGGAGCAAAGAGGGTCGCATTGGTGCGCAACAGGCAAACATCCCGGCATCGGGCTGGTACTGCCCACCCACGATCATCGCCGACCTCCCGACGTCGTCGTCGGTCATTCAGGAGGAGCTCTTCGGCCCCGTCCTCACTCTGGAGGCGGTGCCCAGCGTCGATCACGCCCTGGACATGGTTGAGGCATCGCGATACGCGCTGACCGGCGGTATCCATACCCGAAACCCACGCACCGTCGATGCCGTGGTCGCCCGCTCACCCGTGGGGAATCTCTACATCAACCGATCGATCACTGGAGCTATCGTCGCGCGCCAGCCGTTCGGCGGTAACCGACGCTCAGGTATCGGGGCCAAAGTGGGTGGCCCGGACTACGTACTTCAGTTCGTCGAGCCCCAGGTGATTACCGAGAACACGATGCGACACGGGCTCGTCGTCGAATAGCGACGTATCCTGTCGCGGTGACGTTCAAGGCCGCAACCCAACGTGTGATCGGCGCGCTAAAGGTCGCCGGGCTCGACACCCGGGTCGTCACTGTTGCGGAGACGGCCCGAACGGCCGGGGGCGCAGCCGAGGCCGTCGGGGCCACGGTCGGCCAGATCGTGAAGTCGTTGGTGTTCCTGTCCGATGGCACCCCGGTGATGGCGCTCGTCTCGGGGGCAAATCGATTGGACACCGACAAGCTCGCCGGCCAAACGGGGGCGGCAATCACGCGGGCCGATGCCAACGCCGTACGTGCCGCGACCGGTTACGCGATCGGGGGCATCCCCCCGCTGGGTCATGAAACCCGCCTGCCGGTCTACTGCGACCAGGACCTCCTTACCCACGACGTGGTGTGGGCGGCCGCGGGGACACCGGACACCGTCTTCCCCATCTCCCCCGCCGCTCTGATTGCCGCTATCGGCGCTCACGTGTGCGACCTGGCGGAATAGCTCGCGTTCTCACGTATGAACGATGACAAGCCCACCCGTCAACGTCCCGCTGTTACTCGGCCCAGTCGGTTGCGAGGGCGCGGGGTGAGTGACGGTTGACCAGCTCGGCCGGCAGAGCGAACCTGCGGGTGGACCCGTCGGCTGGCAGCTCGTACGCCGCGATCAGGGTCTCCGGAATCTCGACGACGAAGATGGTCGGATCCTCCTCGCCGGTCGGGATCGTATTGGTGAAGAGCAGCCCCGCTTGGTCACCCACAACTCCGGGCGCGTTGCGGAAACCGGATGTCTGAGCCTCAAGGGCCTCCGAATAGTCGGACGCTCGGTACAGCGTGAGCGTCCGGATGGCCTTGGGCGCCGTGGGCCGCGGATCGTCGTGGGTCAGCGCTGCCTCATGAACGAGATCGACCACCACATGGGTAACGGGCACCGGGTACCGCTCACGTGCCTGGGCAACGACCTTCTTCTCCAGCCAATGCGAGCGTGCCGGCGGATGAGTGGAGATCACAATCTCATCGGGGGCAAACGTGCGGTACCCGTCATCGAGGGCCTGCAACGGATCGCTATCACCCAGCTCGCCCGTGGCTTCAAGGCCCGCGGCGCGCAATGCCTCAATCGACGACTGCAAGCGGAGCTCCGCCTCGTCGCGCGCCTCCTGAACTGACGACGAGAGGAAATGCCCCACCCGACTGCGCGAGAGAGCCGGGGCGACCACATGTACTTGGGCCGCGTTTCCGGACCGGTAACGGATCTCATCGCCCACCGCACCCCCGGCACACGTCTCATTCGCGATGACCAAGATACGCTTGGTGGTGTTCATATCGTGACATTAGCACCGGAAAACGTCTGTCAACTGTCATCCTCCTGTGAGTTCTCGTGGGCAGCATGAATAATCCTCGACGAAATGCCGAATGCCTTCTGAAGTGACACGCCACTCCCCCGCACGGGCAACCCCTTCGCAGAGTCCCGCACGTCGGCGGTTCTTTGCCTGGATGGCAACCCTCAACGATCTCGATGGTGCGATCCGTCTGCTCGACTGGGATCGGGAAACGATCATGCCGTCCCGTGGCGCGGCCGCCCGAGGACGCCAGGTTGCCACTCTGCACGCTCTGCGACACCGCGAAGTCCTTCGCGCGGGCATCGACGATGACATCGCCGAGATCGAAGCAACTGGCGAGGCCACGCTGGCCGAGGAGGCCACGTTCCGCCTTGCACGACGGGAGCGCTCGCGTGCCGAGCGACTGTCCGAGACGCTCGTGCGAGAACAGTCTGAAGCCGTCTCCACCGCCGTGACCACCTGGCTGGTCGCGCGCCCGCAATCGGACTTCGCCGCCTTTGCCCCGACACTCGATGCGGTGCTCCAGGTGAGCCGGCGGATCGGCGACGCGCTGGGAATTGGCAACGAGGCCTATGACGGGCTGCTCGACGAATACGAGCCCGGCTTCACCGCCGCCGAGCTCGAGCCGCTTTTTGCCGGTTTGGTTCGACGGCTCAGTCCCCTCACCCGGGATGTCCCCGATGTTCCGCTCGCAAACCCGTTCGCCGATCGCGCATGGCCCGATGCCCCGCAACTTCGCCTCGCGAAAGACGTTGCCCGCCTCATTGGTTTCGACTTGGACGCCGGGATGATCACGATCTCGGCTCATCCCTTTACCGACTCGCCCCATTCCGGAGATGTGCGGTTCACGACGCGCCTCACCGCGGGCGACCCCACCAGCAATGTTCTGGTCACGCTGCACGAGGCCGGCCACGGGATGTACGCCCAAGGCCATCCGACAGAGTACGACCGTACGCTGCTCTATGGATCACCCTCTTTGGGGGCCGAAGAGTCACAGTCACGGTTCTTCGAGAACCACATTGGCCGACACCCGGCTTTTTGGAGATACCTGCTCCCTCTGGTGCGTCAGCACTTCCCCGACGCCGTCAACGGCTTCGGCGCCGACGCATTCCATCGCGTGGTGAGCCAGTCGGTGCGTCAGTGGTGTCGTGTCGAGGCCGACGAGGTCACATACGACCTGCATGTGGCCTTGCGTTTTCGGTTGGAGCTGCAACTCGTCCGCGGTGAGCTTGCGGTCAACGATCTCCCCGCCGCGTGGAGCGACGGCATGAACGAGCTTTTGGGAGTTACCCCGGCAAACGACGCCGAGGGGTGTTTGCAAGACATCCACTGGGCATGGGGCATGATCGGCTACTTCCCCACGTACACGCTCGGCAACATCTATGCCGCGCAGCTCGGAGCGGCACTCGAACGCGAACACGGGCCGCTCGACGACATCATCAATCGCGGAGCGTTCGACATTCCTCTGAGTTTCATGCGGGAGAACATCCACCGACATGGGAGCCGCTACCCCACCCGTGAGTTGATGGAACGCGCCACCGGCGAACCGTTTCGCACCGAGCCGTATTTCGATCGAATCGACCGTGTCGCCCGCGACGCCATCGGCTGAACTCCACGCCGCGAAGGACCGCCTCGATCTGCTGAGGCTCTACCCCACCCCGGTGCGAATCGACCGTGTACGCATCCGGGTACGTCCCGGGATGTTTCGTTTGCCGTTTCTGCGTCGCTTCGATGGCTACGCGACCCACCGACGCATCTACTTGCGTCGGCCGGCGGAGGGCTCTGGTGATCTCCTCGTCCATGAGCTGTGCCATGTGTGGCAGATGCAACATCACCCGATGTGGATGCCCCTGTCGTATCTGATTCGCGGCTACCGCAACAACCCGTTCGAGCGAGAAGCCCGTGACGCGGCGTCTAGGACAGACGCCACTCCCCGTCAACGATAAGCGGCACACGTCGCCCGCGTGCCCCAATCCCGGTGACCTCGACCGTTTCGGATCCGATCATCACGTCCAGGTGAATCGCCGAGCGGTTGATGGGACCGCCATTCGTTCGACTCTCACCAAAACCATCGCCGAAGGCCATGTGTGCGGCGGCATTTTCGTCCAGCAGAGTGTCCCCGTAGACCCGCCCGGACTGACCGATGCGCGAGTTTTTGTCGACAAGGGCAACCTCACCAAGGCGACCGGCGCCGCGATCGGTTGCGAGGCTTGCCGTGAGCAGCTCGGTATCGGTGCGGCTTTTCGCCGCGATATGCGTGAGGCGTCCCCGATGAAACGCACCAGTGATCTCTTCGATCACACGACCGCTGAACGACAGCGGGGTCGTGCAACGAAACGTTCCGGTCGTCCCCCGCGGGTCGGGGCTGGTGAACACTTCCTCCGTCGGGAAGTTGGGGTAGATCGTGCGGCCATGAGCGGTGGTGTCCACCCCGGCGAGCCAGCGGCAGTCTGGGGTGAGGACAACATCAAGCTCCGTGCCGGGGCCCCGGAACTCGAGCCGCTGGAGGCGACGCCGAGTGAGTGCATTGGCGCGGCGACTCAAACCTCGCGCGTGCGTCGTCCAGGCATCGACGGGGTCGGTAGGCCCTTGACGACAGAACGACAACAGATCGTCGCCCAGTTGCCGTAGCGCCTGACGTGGACGGAGTTCCGGATAGACCGCCTTCGCCCAGGCAGTTGTGGGCCAGGCAACAACGCACCATCGCACTCGGCCTTCGAGCACCGCCTTCGTGAACCACCGTCCCGTCCGGGAGCGACGTTGAAAGTCGATCGACGCTCGAGCGGGATCAAGTCCGGCGAGAATGCCCGGGGCCTCATCACCCACAATCCGCACGAGCGCCACTCGTGGGTCAAGTGCCGCCCGCAGGCGTCCGCGCAACCACGGGCCGGTCCGTCCCAGCGCGTCATCCGGCCCAAGCGCGACGCGCGCGCGTTGGACGTGACGATCGAGATAGATGATGTCGACGAGCTCGGCTCCCGCTGCATACGCCACCTCGGCCATCGCGACCGCCAACTCACGATGGGCCGGCTCACAATCGATCAATAGCGTCTCGCCGACGCGAAGGTCCAGGCAGGTTGCCACAACAGCCGCCGCGTAGCGATGCAGAGAGTCGGGCTCCATGGCGACTGACGAGGGGGAAGAACTCACGTCGCTACAGGCTACTGATCGCCACTGAGCGATGTTTGTGATGAATGCGACGTACGGGGTTGACTCGCAGCCGCGGCGCGCCGATAGACGTGACGATGCGCGCACGTCTTCGCAAGCACAAAGGACTCTTCATCGGGTGCACGGTCGTGCTGCTGTTGGCGGTGCTTGCGCTCACGCCGTGGGTGTGGTGGCGTGTCCAGCCCAGCACGGACTTGGACGTCCTCATCGTCGATAAGACCGTTGCCACGCCAAACTATCGTGAGCATGTCGGTCTGACGTGGCTGCTTCAGCACGAAAAGATCAGGCAGCGTTCGACCGGCGAGCCCCTGGACGTGACGCGAAGCTACGCCGGACGCCAACATGGATCCGGGGGCAGCGTGCGGAATGTCCCCATCCCCACGACACCCACCGACTTCGCCTACATTGCCGATGTCTACGGAGTCTACGAGGACGATATCGGGCCCCGCAGCCTGGGGGTCAAGTCGGACCTCGTCTACGGTGGCCTCTCGTTGGACGAGGCAACAGCGCTCACCCGGAGCGTTCGTCCTGGCGGCGTGCTGGTGGGCGAGTTCAACAGCCTTGCGTCCCCGACCTCTCGTGAGGCGCGTTTGGCGCTCGAAGAGGCATTCGGCGTGCGATGGACCGGCTGGATCGGACGATACTTCACCTTCCTCGACCTGACCGTCGACCTCCCCTTATGGATTCCGCGTACCTGGAAACGTCAAACCGGACGACGCTGGGACTTCCGCGGCCCGGGATACATTTTTGTGAGCGAACGTGGCGAGCTCGTGGTCCTCGTTGAGGGCATCGACACCCCTCCCGGCGCGGTCACCATCAACTTCACACCAGACGCGGCCGATCGTTACGGCACGGCGCGTTCACACACCTGGGACAACTGGTTCGACATCGTCGAGGCAAAGCCCGGAGCCGAGGTTCTGGCCAACTACCGGGTGACCCTCACCGAGCGTGGCAAACGCACCGCACGTGGCCTACCGATCGAGGGCGACATTCCGGCGGTGATCCGGCGGGACCGTCCCGAGCGGCTCAGTTACTACTTCGCGGGCGACTTCGTCGACATGCAGTTGACGTCGAAGGCGCACCGGTACAAGTGGTTGCCCAAGATCAAGTCCATCTTGGCCCCGGAGAACCGTGGCGATCAAACCGCGTTCTATTGGCGGGTGTACGTCCCGATGATGCAGCGCATCCTGGGTGAGGCCAAAGAACGGGCCAAACGGCCCGACGTACGGACCGCGCAGCCCTAGCCGGAACCGTTCGCCTCGGTGCTGACGCGCAGCGGATGGCGCGTGGCGGACAGGAGAAAGTCCGGGTTGGTGCAGACGCCACGTGCGCGATGGTCAAACGCGTGATCAACGTCGGTTTGACAGACCGGAAGTGGCTCTCGCATGGCACGAAGCGCGCCGAAGCCCGGGCGCGCCTCTTCCAGTCGCGTGAACGCGGCGAGGTCGATCTCAACGGTGAAGATGCCTTCCAGACACCCGATGAAGGTTCGCCCGTGATCGTCGTGCGCGTACAGCCGTGAGCACCCGGCAGCGATGCAGCCACTGGGAAAGACGACCTTGTCGCATCGCACCGGGCAGCGGCGACACGTGGTCTCTTCCCGTGAGCTGGTCAGGCTGGACACGTTGTCACCATACGTCGAGCCGGTTGCGCCCCGCCCCGCAACTATCGCGTGAGGGCGCCTCGACGGATGTTGATGCGGTACTTCGCGTCGGAAAACTTCGCGTTACCGGGAACAAACGCCGTGACGTAGTACACCGTCGCCTTCTTCGAACGGTTGGACACGATCACCGTCTCGCGCGCGTTGCCGCGTTTGTAGCTGCTTCCCAGAAGGGTCTTCGGTGGAACGCGCGGGTTGGTGTAGAACACCGTCTTGACCGCGGCGTTGAAGACCTCGAGGTTCACGTTGCTCTTGGCCAGTGGGATCGCCGTCACCGTCAAGCGTGACCGCGGAGGCATGTACACCGGGATGACATCAACGGGGTCTTCGGAGTAGTCAAGCGTGGCGACCAAAGAGGTCGTCTTCGCGCGACGAAGAACGGCCTTCTGCTTGGGTAGGTGGCGTCCATTGACCCAAATGACGTCGTCGTTCGGCTCCTGCGGATCGGCAAATGGTGCGGGCGCGACGAGTGCCTTCTGCAGGTTGATCATGCCGAAACCCGTTCGGGTGTCGTACCCGGCGGGAGCGACGTCGGTCGCAGTCTGGCGCATCAACTCGAACACCTGACTCGGCGTGAGGTTGGGTCGCACCGCGCGAACCCACATGATGGCCGCCGACACCAACGGCGCCGAGATGCTGGTGCCGTCGACCAGTTGGTATCCGTCGGGGACGCCGTCTTCTGTGTCGCTCACAACGGGAAGAACCGCGGGCACCGAAACGCCCGGCGCCGCCACATCCAGGGAGTTGCGCACCTCGGTGAAGCTGGCCGGGGAGAGATCGGGGGCGAGCGCGCCAACGGTCAAAACGTGCGGGTCGTCGGCGGGGAAGTCGAGTTCCTCACCACCCGGTTCGCTGTTGCCGGAGGCGGCCACGAGGACGCTCCCACGACCGAACGCAAACTCGGTGGCGATGTAGTGGGAAAAGCATTTGAGGCCGTAGCTCATGTTGATCACCGGAACACGGTCTCTCGCGGCGGCAAGCACGCCGGCCGTGGCGCCGCTGCAGGTATCGCCGTGGGGATACATGCGCGTGGGAAGACCCGGCCAGAGCCCGACGATGCCCACTCCGTTGGCAGACGCGGATGCCGCGCTCGTGACGGCGGTCCCGTGAGCGTTTGATGACGCGGCCGGGCCGATGGCGAGCGTGACATGACCGTCGCCCAAATCAGGGGCGGTCAAGTCGGCGCCGCTGTCGACGATTCCGAGTGTGGCAACCGGCGCGGGCGGAACGAGCTCCGGGGCGATGAGCGGGTTGATCCACCACTGACCACCGCTGAGCGGGTCCACAGGAAGAGCCGCCTTTCGCACGGGACGATCCGGCTCGGCATAGACGAACGCGTCGGCAGCTTTGAGGTCGGCCACCAGCCCGACGGCGCCGGCCTCGGTCAACCCGTAGAGGCCGAGCTCACGCGAGATCACACGCGCGCGCCGGCCGACAGCGATTGCATGTGCGCGGTCTCCCGGTGTTGCCGCGACGATCCAGGGATCACGAGCGGCGGATGTCCGCGTCGCCGTCGACGGCAGTGTGGTGGGCGCCTGTCGAGAGGCACCGGCCTTTGCCGAGTGTGTCGGAGCCGCAGCTGCGGTGACGGAAAAGCCGGTCAGCGCAACCAGGCAGCCGACACTCAGCCACCCAAATGAGGCACGCGACCCGCGGGCCGCGTTCTTCTCCGAAACCGTCACCTTCTGGAGAGTACCGCGGGATACCAGATTCCGGAAGCACCAGCCGTCAACTCGCGACCGACCCCACCCCGAACAGGCTTTTGAGTGAGGCAACGAGGGTCGAGTCGAGCGGGTCAACGCGAAATTCCTCGCCGAATCGCAGGCGAACGGGACCATCGGTGGTACGCATCTCAACGATGACGGGCGCCTCGCCGCGGTGATCGCTCAGCAGGCGCTTCAGCTCGGTCAAATGCCCGGACGCAAATCGCGTGGCATCGATGCGCACCACGAGGCGATCCTCGTCGCCCCCCGGTTCGGGCACGAACGGTTGAACGCTGCGGGCCACCAGCTTCGTCTCACCCTCCGCCTTCTGGTCAACCCGCCCCTCGATGAGCACAAGGCCGTCTTCCCGCATGAGCTCGCGATGCTCCGAGTACACCGGGGCCGTGACGACCACCTCCACCGATCCCTCGAGATCGTCGACACGGATGAAGACCATCTGGTCGCCCCGACGCGTGGTGACCGCCTTGACGGCGCCGATGATGCCGCCGATCGTGATGAGCTCCCGGTCGTAGCGCTCGCCAAGGTCGCCGATGCCACAGGTCACGAGGCGTCGCAGTTGGCGACGGCAATCCTGCAGTGGGTGGCTCGAGACGTAGAGGCCGAGGGCCTCCTTTTCCCCGAGAAGCAGCTCCTCCTTGTCCATCTCTGGCGCGTCGATGGGCGGATCGACCTCAACCGGGCCGGCGGAGCTGTCCATCGCGGCGAAGAGCGACTCCTGGCCGGAGGCTTCGTCCTGGCGACGACGCGCCGCCTGTCCCATCGCCATGGGCAGCGCATCGATCATGCCCCTGCGGCTGGCGCCGGTGGAATCCAGTGCCCCGCTTCGCACAAGGCTCTCAAGCGCTCGTTTGTTGACCTGGGCCTGATCCACACGGCGGCAGAAGTCGAAGATCGACGTGAAGGCGCCACCGGTGGAGCGCGCGTTGATGATCGCCTGCACCGCGTTCTCCCCCACCCCCTTGACCGCCGACAGACCGAATCGAATCTCGCTCTCGCCGGTGACGGTGAAGTCGCTGTCGCTGACGTTGGCATCCGGCGGCAACACCGACAGCCCCATGTCAGTACACGCCGACACGTAGAACGGCACGCGGTCTTTGGTGTCCATGACTGACGACAGAAGCGCCGCCATGTAGTGGGGCGGGTAGTTCGCCTTCAGGTAGCCGGTGCGGTAGGCAAGCAGCGCGTAGCAGGCGGCGTGGCTCTTATTGAACGAGTAGTCGCCGGCGGCCTCGCACAGTCCCCAAAGGCGGTCGGCAACCTCGGTTGATGTGCCGTTGTCAGTGCATCCCGAGACGAACTCGTCCTTGAGCGACGCCATCAGGACCTTGTCCTTCTTCCCCACGGCCTTCCGCAAGTCATCCGCGCGGGATGGTGAGAACCCAGCCACCGATCGAGCGATCGCCATGAGCTGCTCTTGGTAGATGGCGACGCCGTACGTTGGGCCGGTGATATCCGCCAGGCGCGGATCGTCAAAGCGCACGCGTGACGGGTCGCGTTTGTTTCGCGCGTAGTCGGAGATGAACGCCATCGGGCCGGGGCGATAGAGCGCGACGAGGGCCACCAAGTCGGCAAACTCGGTGGGTCCCACCTCCCGCAGGGCCTCGCGCATGCCGCTCGACTCGAACTGGAACACCCCGAGCGCGTCGCCGCGGGCCAACATCTTGTAGGTGGCGGGATCGTCAAGAGCGACCGCGTCGATGTCGAGCTGCGTCTCCAGATCGCGGGCGATCATGGCAACGGCGTCCTCGATGACATCGAGGTTACGAAGACCCAGGAAATCCATCTTCAGCAGTCCGAGCGCTTCGACGTCGTGGTCGGGCACCTGGGTGACGACGTTGCCTTCGTCGTCGATACGGACCGGCAGGAAGTCGGTCACGGCGCCCGGAGCAATCACGACGCCTGCGGCGTGGACGCCTTCGTTACGAACGAGCCCCTCGAGCGGCCGGGCCGTGTCAACGATCTGTTTGGTGCCCTCATCTTGGTTGTACGACGCGGCCAGCTCACTGCCGGGCTTCAGGGCGTCCTCGAGCTTCACACCGATCGGGCGTTCCGGAACGAGCTTCGCGATACGATCGACCTGCCCATAGGTGAAGCCCAGTACCCGACCGGCGTCGCGCACAACGGCCCGGGCGAGCAACTTGCCGAACGTGCCGATGCGGGCAACGGCGTTCGACCCGTACTTCTCCGTGACGTAGCGCACGACCGCATCGCGACCACGCACCGAGAAGTCGGTGTCGATGTCCGGCATGCTCTTGCGGCCCGGGTTGAGGAAGCGCTCGAACAGCAGACCATGTTCCAATGGGTCGAGGTCGGTGATGCGCAAGGCGTACGCCACAAGCGACCCGGCCGCCGAACCACGCCCGGGGCCAACAGCGACCGAGTTGTCACGTGCCCAACGGATGTAGTCCCACACGATGAGGAAGTAGCCGCTGAAGCCCATCTCCTCGATCACGTCGAGCTCGAAGCGCAGACGCGCCTCGGCATCAGCACGCCACAGCTCCCCGTAACGCTTGTCGAGCCCCTCTCGGCAGAGCGCCTCCAGGTAGCTCGTGGGGGTTTGCCCCTCGGGCACGGGGAACGACGGGAGACGCGGATCGCCCAGCGGCAACTCAAGACCCGAGCACCGCTCGGCAACCTCGAGGGTGGTGACCAGCGACTCGGGGAAGTCGGGCAACGCGCGCAGCATCTCCTCGGCGGACTTGAGGTAGAACTCCTTCGTGTCGAACTTGAAGCGGTTGGGGTTCGACAGCAGGTCACGCGTCTGGATGGCCAGAAGCGCCTCGTGGGCGTCGGCGTCCTGATGGCAGACGTAGTGAACGTCGCCCGTGGCGATCAAGGTGCGGCCGGTGTCCTTCGCGAGGGTGCCGAGGTGGGCGTTGATGCGCTTCTGTTTCTCGATGCCCGAGTCCTGAAGCTCGAGGTAGACATCCTCGGGGCCGAAGATCTGGCACAACGTGTCGAGCTCACCCCGGGCCGAGGTGAGGTCATCGTTCTCCAAGTGCGCGCAGATCGTGCCGGACAGACAGCCTGACAAGACGATGATGCCGTCGGCGTACTGCGACATGAGGGCGTGATCGATGCGCGGCCGACGGTGATATCCCTGCAGGTAGCCGGCGGAACACAGCTTGATGAGGTTGTAGTAGCCCTGCGTCGTTTCGGCGAGGAGCGTGAGGTGAGCGCGGCTCTCGCGCGGCGGACGCTGGGTGTGGTCGGGAACCACGTAGGCCTCGAGGCCGACGATCGGTGTGATGCCACGTTTCTTCGCCCCTTTGTAGAGCTCGACGGCGCCGCTCATCACCCCGTGGTCGGTGAGGGCCACGGCGGATTGGTTGAGCTCCTCCACCCGGTCGAGCAGGCGCCCGATCTTGCAGGCGCCGTCCAGGATGGAATAGTCGGAGTGGACGTGAAGATGCGCGAACTCCGCCGTCGCGCTCATGCATTTCCCCCGTGGTGGCGTCGGTCGCACATGGCTGTGAGGCTAGCCAACGCGCCCGGACATAAACAGGACTGACCACGGCAATTGCCCGCGTGGAGCAGGAACCACCAAATTGCCCCGCTTAACGCGTTGCACGATCCGTCAAGTTCCGACCACGGCTGCCGATAGGGAGCTAACGGGCCGTTATCAGGGTGCCCCGACCTCAGTTACGAGGACATACGCGTGGACGCAATAATCGGCGTATTACAGGACTTTCAACCCGCGGCGATCGTGGTCGCGATCGTGGCGATCGGCGCCATCGTCTCGGGAATGTTCGAACCGAGGGTCGGACCGTGGTTGTCACTTATTGCCGTCGCCGGTGTGACCGCCTACGTCGGCAATCGTGTGTTTGCCGTTGATCCACGACCGGCGTGGCTGTTGCCGCTCGCCGCGGCCGGCTGCCTTGCTGCCGTAGGTGCGGGATACCGCCTCTACCGGGCGATTCACGCCGCCTCAAATCAGGACCGCACCGTGGCGTATGTGTTTCCCGCAGCGTTGGCCATCGCGGCCTTGTGGATGTCGATCGCTTTCATCGAACGCAGCGCCACCAGCGACGCCGCCGCAGCAGCTGCAGCGCTTCTTACCCCCTAACCCGAACTCTTTCGGGGTTGTAGCGACGGTTTCGCCGTTTGGTTGGCGTCGCCGCCCGCCCCTTATGCGGTCGGCGGGAGTGCGGCTCACGTTTGTCGGGTCCTCGCAAACCACCGGGGAGGTGAGCCGCAAAGCCGGCCTCCGGATTCAGCCGGTTCGTCGGCGAAGAGTGGCGGCTCCGAGGATCAAGGCGAGCACGACCGAGCCGGCGACGACGGCCGCCGCGGTCCAGAGGCCCGACCCGAGATCGTCGCGGGCAACGTGCGCCAGGGTCTCGAACGCATAGGTGAACGGCAGCACGTTCGACACGGCCTCGAGCGCGCTTGGCATCGTGTCGCGTGGGGCGAAGAGCCCCGAGACGAGCATCTGCGGGAAGATCACGGCCGGCATGAACTGAACCGCCTGGAACTCGCTGTTGGCGAAGGCGCTGACGAACAGACCCAGCGACATCCCCAGAAGCGCGTTCACGATCGCGAGAAGGATCACGACCCAGATGGGCCCCTGGGTATCCAGGCCAAGGAGGCCGAACGCCACAGCTGCCGTGATGGTGGCTTGCAGCGCCGCGAAGACGGCGAAGGCCAGGCCGTAGCCGACGAGCAGGTCGAGCTTTGCGAGCGGCATCGACATCAGCCGCTCCAGCGTTCCGCCAGTGCGTTCGCGCAACATCGCGATGGACGTCACGATGAACATCAGCGTCAGCGGGAAGATGCCCACCAGGGGAACGCCGATCCGGTTGAAGGTCTCGGGCCGGCCATCGAAAACGTACTTGAGCAGCGCAACCAGGAGCGGCGGCACCGCGAACATCATCGCCAGGGTGCGGCGATCGTGTGACAGCTGGCCGATCAGTCGCCGAGCGGTTGCGAGGATGATACGAGGGTTCATTTTGCGGCCTCCGCGAGCTGGATGAAAGCGTTTTCGAGGTCTGCGGCGCCCGTATTCCGGATGACCGCGTCAGGTGCGTCAGCGGCAATCACGGCGCCGTCGTGCATCAGGACCAGCTGGTCGCAGCGGTCGGCCTCGTCCATGACATGGGTGGAGACGAGCAGCGTGACGCCGCGGGTGGCGAGGCTGCGAAACATCGCCCACAACGACTTGCGCAGCACTGGGTCCAGGCCGACGGTGGGCTCGTCAAGCACGAGCACCTCTGGTTCGGAGAGGAGCGCGACCGCGAGGGATGCGCGGGAGAGCTCACCACCTGACAGCGTGCCGCCAAGCTGGTCGGCACGGGCGGTCATATCGACGGTTTCGAGCACGTCGGCGACTCGATCCCGGTCGACACCGAGCACTCGGGCGAAGTAGTTGAGGTTCTGGCGCACAGTGAGGTCGAGATAGACGGACGGGGCTTGGGTGACATACCCCACGCGGCGGCGAAGATCGGGAGAGCCGGCGGGCCGACCGAGCACGCTGATCGATCCGCCGGCCACGATCTGCACGCCGACCATGGAACGCATCAGCGTCGACTTGCCACAGCCGCTTGGTCCGAGCAAGCCGGTGATCTGGCCCGCTGGAACCGTGAGGGTGAGGCCGGGAATCACATCGCGCTTTCCTCGCCGCACCCGAAGGTCGCGGACGTCGATCGTCGGTGTCGTTGGCGCTTCTGTGTTTATTTCTTGTGCTGTTGAATTCATGATGCGTAGAATAAAACCATGAGCGACGACATGTCAAGCCAAACGCCACCCGCACGTCGCCGCGGTCGACCGTCGGGCCGGCGCGCCGGTGAGAGCAGCACCCGCGATGACATCAGCGTCGCCGCTGAGTCACAGTTCGCGACGATGGGCTTCGACCGAACGTCGATCCGGTCGATCGCGACCCGGGCAGGGGTCGACCCGGCCTTGGTGCTGCACTACTTCGGTTCGAAGCAAGCTCTCTTTCTGGAGGTGGCCGCTCCGCCGATTCCTCCCGAGAAGGTGGCAGCTGCCATCAAGGAAGGCCCTCTGTCCGGTGCCGGCGCGCGGCTTGCGCGAGTGGTGGTGGGCCTCCTGGACGAACCAGCCGTTCGCGACAAGCTCGTCGGCCTCGTCCGTGCCGCCACGTCCGAGCCGGAAGCGGCACGCCTCGTGAACGAGCTGATCACCACCGGCGCATTTCGCCATGTGGTTCAGGCGTTGGGCGTCGACGATGCGCCTCTGCGGGCAAGCCTCCTCGGCTCGCAGTTCATCGGTTTGGTCATCGCCCGTCACATCGTCCGCATCGAGCCACTCGCATCGCTGCCCTCCGACGACCTCGCGGTGGCGATCGCCCCAAACCTGCAGCGCTACCTCACCGGTGACCTAACGTGAACGCTCCCCGAGTTGTGGCGACGGTTCGGGTCATCGGGGCCTCATCTTTCGGGCTGGGTCGATGATGCCACCCGAGATGCATCCTTGGGTGATACGGTCGCTGTGGGTGCGGTCGTAGTTGTGGTGGTCGAGGTAGGCGTCGAGGTGGCGACGTAGACCTCCGCCAAGGCGGGGCGAGATCGCCCTCCCGGGCCGCTGTCCGTATCCTGTGCGACAGGATGACGACCCGACCGGTCAGCGTAACCGAGTTTCCCACGCACCCTGAGACGACCAAACGCGGACAAACCGACCGTGTTGCGCTCGTCCGCTGGTCGCTGGTGCTGTTCTACCTCGGGTTTGCCGTCGCGCTGTTTTCGTTGACGGGTGTGCCCTTCGACCGGGAACAGGTCCTCATGTGGACCCTCGGTGGGCTTGCGCTCATGTGCGTGGGACGTTCACCGTGGGAGGTCGCTCGCCTCGTCCGTGACTGGTTGCCCTTCGCGGTGCTCCTCCTTGCCTACGACTACACCCGAGGACTGGCCGACACGCTCGGCATGCCCGTCCATGTCACGGAGATGATCGACATCGACCGTGTGCTGGGCTTTGGCGAGGTGCCCACCGTGTGGTTGCAGGAGCGCCTCCTCGACCCGCTGTCCGTTCACTGGTACGACGTGGGTACGACCCTGATCTACCTGTCGCACTTCTTCGCCGTCTATGTCGTCGCAGGGGTGCTCTGGGTGCGTAACCGGGCACGATGGGGAGCGTTTGTGCGCCGATTCCTGGCACTGACGCTTGCGGGGCTCGCAACGTACGTCCTGTTCCCCGCCGCCCCTCCGTGGATGGCCGCCCAGCAGGGTGAGATCACTGCGGTCAGCCGAGTCAGCGGCCGGGGCTGGAGCGCACTGGGGATCGACCAGGCCGAAGCACTCCTTCGTCACGGACAGGGTGTCGTGAACGCGGTCGCAGCGATGCCCTCGCTTCATGCCGCGTTTGCCGCCCTGATCTGTGCCTTCTTCTGGTCGTCCTCGCGCTGGCCACTGCGGATCGTTCTCGTCGCCTACACCGGGGCCATGGGTTTCGCATTGGTCTACGCCGCCGAGCATTACGTCACCGACGTGTTGCTGGGCTGGGCCTATGTCGCGGCAGTGATGACGAGTGTGGGGTGGTGCGAACGTCGTTGGCGGGCGCGACGCTCATCGTCACAGAGCGTCGTCGTGCATGAAGAGACTGTCCCCACGTAGCGGCCGGTCAGACCGGTTCGGCCAGGATGATGCCCCAGTCGCCCCCGACGGCGAGCATCTGACCGTCGGCGGTCCAGGCAGCGCACGCGGCGCCACCGATGAAACGCACCAAGGTTCGCTCGGGCAGACGAACGAATGCCACACCGAACAAGCGGCCGTACTTCACCGGCGCAGCCGACAAGCGCCCACCCGGGGCGATGACCTCGCCGGCCACCGCGGTAACCATGTCCGCCGGGTGGGCGGGGGGAGCAAGTTCCGCCACCGGGTCCGACTCGGGATAGTCATGTGAGCCGGGAACAAGTCCCGGGACGGTCCAGCGCCGAATGACGCGGCGGTGAATACCGCGGAGCGCCGTGTCGTCTTCGGTGAACTGAAGCGACCGCGCCCCTTCACGGTGCATTGCGATAAGACGAATCGCGCCGGCACCCGCCACACCAAGGCTCTCGTCGAGGCCAGGTCGGTCGAGGGGGATCTCCGGGGACGTGTCCGACAACAGCGCAGCCGGTGTTGGGCGACGACGTCCTCCCTGGCCGATGAGCTGCGCTCCTTGCGATTCTCGTGCGAACGAAACGATCGACCAGGGTCCCGGGTCGTCGGGGATAAGGTCGACCTGATGACGCAGTGGGTTGGTTCCCATCACACCTCCCGTGGTGGTTCGAGCCAGAGAGCACCCCAGTCGCCGCCGACGACCATGGTCGCCCCGTCGGGGTGCAGAGCAAGAGTGCGCGCCTGCGCAATGTAGCGGTGCAGCGCACCGTCGCTGGCACGTGCGACGCATGCCGCAGCCGGCTCGGCAAATGGTGTGCCCATGGCCACTCGTTCTCCGTCGTCGCTCAGGGCGATCGACAGCGGGCCAAGGATGATCGGCGTCCAGGCGCCGATGACCTCGCCAGTGGTGGTGTCCCAGAGCGTCAACCGACCATCGGCGTGACGCGCAATGACACGGGGCGCGGTCCGCGCGGCCGCCAGGGCGACGATGGGCGAGTCGGACGCCGGTGCGCCACCGATGCCCCCACCGACTGCCGCGATCAGCGTGCCATCGGCCGCGTAGGCGATCGCCCCCGGCGGCGACGACACATCCACCGAGGTTGTCGCCGCACCAGGGAGCTCGAGCTCGTAAACAGTCCCGTCGTGTACGACCGCCACACGACGTCCGTCGGGGCGAATGGCAACGGGCCCAGGCCCCAAGTCGGCGGCGAGGTCACCCATGCTGGGCAGGATCACCGCACGCCACCCGGCGGCGTCCTGAAGCAGTGCGGTGTTCGCACCGCCGGCCCCCACCACGCGCATGAGCCCCGGGGGACGCCGGTCGAACAACGCGGACATATCGTTCGTGCGGATGGTGCGCGCGACGTTGGGCGCGGCCGTCAGCAGGATCGTTCCGTCGACAACGAGCGTGGACTCGTTGGTGGCAAACGGCACGCCTCGCGACGGGCGCAGAGCCCGATCGTCGGGAGCCAGCTCCACCCCCTCAGGCGGGGTGATCGATGCAAGCCCCAGACCACGCGGACCGTGATGGATGGTCGCCCACGGGCCAGGATCGGTGTTGTCGACACGCACTCCCTGAGGGGGAGCAGCCCGCCTCACTGATCCTCCCGCGCACGCCGCATCTGGTGGGCCATGCGGCTCTGCAGCGAGAACAGCTCGATGAACCCGGGGCTCGCGTTCTGCGAGAAGGTCGGGTCGGCATCAAAGGTCGCCATGTTCTTGTCGTACAAGGCGTTCGGCGAGGCCCGTGCCACCACCGTGGCGTTGCCTTTGTAAAGGCGCACCGTGACCTCCCCTTCCACCACCGCGCTGGCATTGGCGATGTAGGCGTCCAGATCCGCCATGAGCGGCTCGTACCACAGGCCCTCGTAACAAATCTGCGCCCACATTCCATCGATCGCCCGTTTGAAACCGCTCTGGCGACCGGTGAACACAAGTTTTTCGAGCTCGGCGTGCGCGCGAAGTATCAACTCGGCAGCAGGCACCTCATAGATGTCACGCACCTTGAGCCCCACGACCCGGTCTTCGACATTATCCATGATACCCACACCATTTCTCGCACCGATCGCCGCCGCCTCTTGGATGAGGGCAACCAGATCCATCTCCGCACCGTTGAGCGACACCGGCAGCCCCTCCCGAAACCCGATGATGACGTCCTCGGACGCGTCGGGAGCTGCATGTGGAGGGGTGACCAGTTGAAACACGTCGTCCGGGACGATGTTTGCGGGGTCTTCAATGACGCCGCCCTCACTGGAGCGGCCCCAGAGGTTGTCGTCGAGAGAGTACGGACGTTCCACGCTGGACGAGACAGGGATGCCGTGCTCTTTGGCGTAGGCGATCTCCTCGTCGCGTCCCATCTGCCATTCGCGGACGGGGGCGATGACCTTGAGCTCGGGGGCGAGCGTCATAACCGTGACCTCAATACGGACTTGGTCGTTGCCCTTGCCGGTGCAGCCGTGGGCGATCGTGTCGGCATCGTGAGCGCGGGCGGCCTCCACCGCCAACTTCGCCAGAAGCGGTCGTCCCAGAGCGGTAAACAGCGGGTAGGTGCCCTGGTAGCGCGCGTTCGCGCGAATCGCGGGTCCCACATATCCGCGCACGAACTCGTCTTTTGCATCCACAACGACGCTGGCCACTGCCCCAAGGTCAAGCGCCTTTTGGCGGATCGCCTCGAAGTCATCCGTCGGTTGGCCCAGGTCGATGCACAGCGCGACCACCTCGGCGTCGTACTCGTCCTGGATCCACTTGAGCATCACCGACGTGTCGAGTCCCCCCGAATACAGGAGTACGACGCGGTGAACCTCATGGGGTCGGGCCAAGTACCGTGCGGTTGTCACATCGGGGTGGGTCTCGGACACAAGCGAACCTCTCGTCGGTGGGCGAGCCTGGGGAGTCTGTCCGTGAGCGGAGCGCGAGGCAAGTGCGGGTTGCCCCAACAGAAAGGGAAGCCCGACCCCGGCACCACGCCATGCGGGAATTGTTGCGATTTTGTATCGAGAGTGAACCAATGGCGGTTCCCGGCCGATAAATGGTTCATGGTGTTCGGATGTCAACCCGCGATGGCGCAATCATGACCGAGGTCGCATCGCCGTCGATGGTCCTGGCCCCCGCCGACCTTGCATCGGTAGCTGTCGTTCGCGCCGCGATTGCCGGCTCCCTCGCCGAGCGCGGCTGGGACGAGGACAGCATCCACCGGGTGGTGCTCGCGACCAGTGAGGCAACGGCCAATGCCGTGGAGCACGGTTCGCTGCCGGGTGAGTTGGTGGAAGTGCTCTACCACGTCGGAATGTTTGAGGCATCGGTACGGGTGCTCGACTCCGGCGGAACACAGCCGTGGGCGCCGCCGACGACCTTCACGATGCCGGAGCCCTCGGCGCAACGCGGCCGTGGCCTGGCGCTCATCGCCGCGATGGCCCGGACGTTCCTCGTTGCCCGCTCCGGGCAGGGCGTCGAGGTTCGGATGGAGTTCGCCCGCGCGATCTGATCGGAGGCTCAGGCCTCCTTGAAGTACATGATGCCGCCGATGTACATCCCGGCTACTCCGGGGTCCGCGCCTCCCTTGCCGGCGAGGATGAAAGCGCTGAGGTTTTGGACCGTCCCGGATTCATAGCTCAACCGCAGAACACCGCCGGGAAGAAACTCGTACCGGCCCTTCTGGTCGGCGGGGACGGCGCTGAAGCGCGTCTCGACGCCGCCGGGGGCACCGGATCCGCCCAGGATCACTCTCGAGAGTATGAAACGACCGTCCGGGGCCACCTCGAGCCAGCGCTCGGTGATCACCTGCCCGCTGTACGGGAAGCCGTAGATGGTGATTCCTTTGAGGATGAACCCAAAGCGCGCGCCAGGCTTCACCGTCGACGCACCGAAGTGCGTCAGGTCCTCGCCGTCGACTTTAAGGTCGGTCGCGTTGTCGACGAGCGTGAATGGCTTCCCATCGAGCACACCCGATTTCGTCGTCGGGTTGTAGCTGTACGGGACGCAGCCCTCGCCGTTTTTGTCGATGGCGCGTTGGGTGCACCGTGGGAACAGGCCGTCATCCTCGGTCAGGCCCTTGTGGGCCCACTTGTCGTCGATGAACGTGTAGCCCTTCCAGCATGTTCCTCCGCAGACGAAGCTCACGTCGACGCCGGGGTAATAGAAGGTCCGCCCGCCAAGCGGGCCGGCTTTCGGCGGGCCGTAGCGGGCGCGTGCCGTGGCGATGCAGCGGGCGCGACGGGCGCCGCGGTAGCTGGCCCGACACGCCTTCACGGTTCTGGTCAGCTTCTGAGCCTGGGTGAGCGGTGGCGCGAACTTCGCGCGCGTCTTTGCCTCGCAGCGACGGCGTGCGGCGAGCGGTTTCTTGGCACGGCAGGTTTTGAGCGCTTTCGCGAGCTTCTGATCCCGGGTCAGCACGACCGGGGCCGTGGGCGGTGGCGGTGGTGGCGGCACGGGCACGGCCAGAGCGGTGGGGGCATCTGTGGAGTCGAAGATCGTTGTGCCCGGGCTGCGTTCGTTGACTCCCGACGTCGCACAGTTGTACCCCTTGCCGGCGAGGGTCGGGGTGGTGGCCGAGACCGTGATCGTGTTGGTGTTGACCACTTTCGTCGCCGTCAGGAAGGTCTGTGGCGCTTCGCTGGAGACGGCGAGGGCGTCGGTGACCGCGGGGTCGGTGAAGTGACCCGCGAGCACGAACGGCTCACCACATTTCGTTCCGCTGAGCGTGCCGAGGGTGACATAGGCGAATGCGTTGGCGGCCGCTGTGGGCGCTTCCCGGAACGTCGTGGTCACGCTGACAACGCCGCTGGTGTCGTATCGTGCCGAGAGCGCGACGATGTCACGCTGGGGGTTGGTCTGATCACCCGAGGTGTCGGCGCCCGATCCGATGCGTTCCTCGGCGAGGGCCGTGGACGGTACGAGCACGATCAACGCCGCGACGACGGTCGCTGCGCGATGAATCCGCGGGAACTCGGCAGTCATGACACGCAGTCTCCCACCTCATCCAGAGTGGGGCAATGGCCGAACGGGCAGCGACCGGGGCACGCAAAAGTGACCCTTCGGCCGTCAGGCCGTGATCTTCGTCCCCACGCCGGCTTCGGTGAAAAGCTCCATGAGGACCGCGTGCGGAACGCGCCCGTCAATGATTTGCACCGCCTCCACTCCGCCACGCAGGGCGGTTTGAACCGCGCTCAGCTTCGGCAACATGCCGGAGCTGATGCCCCCACCGTTGACGAGGCGATCGAGTTCTGCCAGGTCACATTCGCTGATGAGGCTGGTGGGATCGGCCACGTCGCCATAGAGGCCTTCAACGTCGGTGAGAAAGAGCACGCGGCGTGCGTTTAGGGCGGCGGCAAGCGCACCGGCGACGCTATCGGCGTTGATGTTGTAGCTCTGTCCCGCCGTGTCGACCCCAACGGATGCGACGACGGGAACGAAATCGGAGAGCCGTTCCAGCAGGTGCGTGTTGAATGAGGCGACGTCGCCGACGAAGCCGAGGTCGCCGTCGGGATGTTCGGCTTTGCGGGCGGTGATGAGCCCGGCATCGTCACCGGAGAGGCCGACGGCCTCGACCCCGGCAACGCGCAGCTGCGCCACGATCTCCTTGTTGATCTTGCCGACGAGCACCATCTTTACGAGCTCCATGGTGTCGGCGTCGGTGACACGGAGCCCGTGGACGAACTTCACCTCAAGGCCGAGGCGGTCGGCGTAGCGGGTGATGTCGGGGCCGCCGCCGTGGACGATCACCGGGTTCATGCCGACGAGCTTGAGCAGGGCCACGTCACGTGCGAACGACGATTTCAGGTCCGCCGTCGTCATGGCCGCCCCGCCGTACTTGATCACGATGGTCTCGCCCGCGAACTCGCGGATGTAGGGCAGCGCTTCGAGCAGCACGTCGACGCGCTGTTCCAAACCCTCCTGCGGCGCGGTTGTGCGACTCGTCTTACTCAGAATGTCTCCCAATTGACCGGTCCATGAGTACGAGGAACTTATCAAGCCCTACTTTCGCCTCCCGAAACCCGTTTCCTGGCCCCCTCCGCGATTGGACTGACCGCCCCCCAACGCCCACACCACCAAAGGTTCCATCGGTCCGAATCTCTCATCGTCCGTCGAGACGACCTGCAGCCACCATCGCCGCCCCGCAACCACCCATTGGCAGCTCCCGGTCGGCAGCTCCCGGTCGGCCACACCATTTCGTCACATCCCCATCGCCACAGCCCTTCGTCGGCAAACCGCTCAGAGGCCCATAGCCTCAGGTCATTCGGCGTGTGGCTGACGGCCACTTGCGCAGAAGATTTCTCAGTGTGACGCGTGTTTTGTCACACCTGAGGGTAGATCGGTAACACGCTGACGGGGCACTATCCGTGGGCACCGGCCGGGAATTGGCGGGGTTGCTTTTGGGTCATGTCGTCGGTTGGGGTTGTCGCTCCGGCCGGATACGAACGAAAGAGTCGGGAATGCCGAAGCTTGCGACGAGAGACCTCCCGACCATCCAGCCGCCGTGCGCGGTCTGCGTTGGACGGAGCGGCCCGGAGCGAACGCCGTGGCATCTGACGCACGGCGTAGTTGTCTGGCTCTGCGCTGCACATCGGGAGAACCGGTTTCTGGCCCGGCGCGGCGGGCGGGAGTTCACCGAGCGTCTTGCCGCACGGTGGGCAGCAGCGGGGTGCTTGACGGTCACGCGGGCACGAGCGCTACGTACACACATCGGCCAGGTCGCGGCGGCCGCGACGCGTCAACCAACGCCTGGATCCTATTCGTGGCCCGAGCTGCGCCAAGAAGCGGAGAGGAGGTTTGACCACGGAGAACCCCCCGGCGACGTCATCCGCGAACTACGACAGCGCTACCGGCACGCCGTTGCCCAGGTCCCCTCCACGCGCACAATGAGACGGTGGTTCAGCGAGGCACGGTGGCGCCAACCGTCGCTCGAACCGCCGTCACCGGTGAGGATGAGCGCCGCCAAAGCCCATCGCTACGGGGCGCACTGCCTGGACATCATCCTCGAACACCTCGATGCCCTACCGCGCGCCGACGTCATGCTCGCATTGAATGCCTGGTACGTCCCACCTCACCGGCGCCGCGGACGACGCCAGCATTGGGGCTGAAACCGCCGCAACTCAACGGTTCCGCATCGCGTCCGCCGCCATCACAAAGTACTCACTCAGCGCCTGCCGAACGTCGGGAGGAGGGTCAACGGCGTCGATAGCCCCCATCATCGCGGCAAGCCAACGGTCACGGGCATCCTCGTCGATCACGAATGGCATGTGCCGCATTCGTAGTCGCGGGTGACCGCGTGTGTCGGAGTACGTCGCGGGCCCGCCCCAATACTGGGCCAGGAAGAGCGTCAGACGCTCCCGCGCGCCCGCCAGATCATCGGGCTCGGGATACAGCGCCAACAGCGGCGCATCGACGGCAACACGTTCGTAGAACGCATCCACCAGCCGCCGAAAGAAGTCCATCCCGCCGGCCGCGTCGAACAGGGTGAGGTCGTCGCTCACGTGCGGTAGTCGGCGTTCACGCTCACATAGGCGTGCGTGAGATCGCAGAAGAACAGCTCGGCCAAGCCGTCGCCACGGCCGAGTCCGACGCGCATTTCGTATTCCTCGCGGTTCATGACGTCGTTGACGTCAGGACTGCCGACATCAATACCGTCAAAGGTGAGTGACACGACCGGTGGAGGACCGGGCGTCTCGGCCAGCGCTGCCCCGACCGCCTGAGACACGCGGCCCCAGTTGGGATCGCGGCCGAAGACAGCGGCCTTGACCAGAGGCGAGTTGCCGATTGACCGTGCGACGTGGTCGGCTTCCGCGTTGTCCTTCGCACCGTGGACGAGAAGACGGACCACATGTTCGGCCCCTTCGCCATCGCGCACAATCAGGAGCGCCAACCAACGGCACACCGCCCGTAGCGCACGGCCAAACGTCTCCGCTTCGTCGCCAATGAGTTGCGGGCCCTCGCCGTTGGCGAGCACCAGAAGGGTGTCGCTGGGGCTCATCTGCCCGTCGACGCTGATTCGGTTGAACGACTCGGCCGCCGCCTGCTTCACCAGCGGCTGAAGAACACGCGCATCGAAAGGGGCGTCGGTGGTGATGTAGGCGAGCATCGTGGCCATCCGCGGCGAGATCATCCCGGCACCCTTGGCCGCGGCGCCGATGGCGTACTCCCCCGATGCCAGACGCACTCGGAATGCTCCACCCTTGGGTGCGCGATCGGTGGTGCAGATGGCTTGCCCAAAAGCAGCCCCACCGTCCCGTGCGACGGCGCTCGCCGCGGCCTGGGCGCCGGGCACCACGCGGTCCATGTCAAACAGCTGACCGATGACACCGGTGGAGCACACCGCCAACTCTCCTGCGGCAATCCCCAGCTCCCCGGCGGCTGTCGTGCCAATCCGAGCGGCGTCGCGAATACCCTGCGGCCCGTTCGCGGCGTTGGCGTTCCCGGCGTTGACGATGACGCCCTGAAGGCGCGAGATGTCGAGACTGCGGGTGTGAATGACCGACTCCGATGGCAGCGCGCTGGCCGTATCAACCAGGGCCGACGTCGCCCGACGCGTACTGACGAGCACGCCGATGTCCAGCCCACCCGACGGCTTGAGCCCGCACGCGACGCCGCTGGCCACAAAACCCGATGGAGCAGTCACACCACCCTCGGCGAGGCGCTCCAACTCGGACGGAACGTCGAGCCAGTCCTCGCGCGTGAGACGAAGCTCGCTCAGATGAGCCCCTCAGTCTCCGGCAACCCCGCCATGAGGTTCAGGTTCTGAACCGCCTGGCCTGCCGCCCCCTTGCCGAGGTTGTCGATCACCGAGAAAACCGTCACGCGGCCGCCCCGAGGATCGACCACCGGGCACACTTGCGCATAGTTGGTGTTCTGCACCGCCCTCATTCCCGGCGGAGTGTCGACCACCTCGACGAAGGGGTGATCTGCGTAGAAGGCCGTGTACCGCTCACGCAGTTCGTCCTGGGTCGCTGGACCGCCCGTCAGTCGCGCGTAACAGGTGGCGAGCAGGCCGCGATCGACCGGCACCAAGTGAGGCGTAAACGTCACCTCCACGCCAAGCTCCTGCTCGATCTCTGGAGCGTGGCGGTGGCCGTAGACCTTGTACGCCAAGACGCTTTCGGTAACCGACGAGAAGTGCACCGTGTCGGTTGGGGTGCGACCGGCCCCGCTCACACCACTTTTCGCGTCGATCACAACGTCCGCGATCTCACCGCGCAGCGGCAGCAGGCCGATGATCGACGCCTCGGGGTAGCAGCCGGGGTTCGCAACAACACGGGCGGTGCGGATCGCATCACGGTGTCGCTCTGGCAACCCGTAAACGGCCTCCGCCAGCAGCTCGACGTTCGGGTGCGTGAACCCGTACCACGCCGGGTAGAGCGCCGGGTCGTCAAGGCGGTAGTCGGCGCCGACGTCCAGCACACGCACACCACGCTCCACGAGATCCGCCACCACCGACGCCGACTCGGCATGCGGATATGCCACTGCCGCATAATCTCCAGCCACAACGGCGTTCGGGTCATACTCCGTAAGCGTCGCCGTGACGCGGTACTGGGGATGGACATCGACGAGCCGCTTGCCCGCATCGGCGCGCGCGGTGATTTGACCCAACGCAAACGTGGGATGGGCATCGATCAACGCAGCAAGCTGCGCCCCTGCGAACCCCGCGGCCCCAATGACATGAACTCGCACGGCACTCATCCGCGAAGCTCCGCTCCGAAGCGCTTTGCGAGGGCAGCAACGGCGCGTGCCACGGGTGCCTCGATCTCCTCGTCGGTCAACGTGCGGCCTGGGTCGGCGATCGTCAACCGTAGTGCCAGGCTCACCTTGCCGTCGGGGACCTGCTCACCGGCGTAACGGTCGAAAAGCTGTGCATGGCGAACGAGCGCACCGCCGGCCTCGCGTGCGGCAATCACTAGATGAGCCGAGGCGACGGTGTCGTCGACAAGCACAGCAAGGTCCCGCGTGGATGACGGCACGGACAGGAGGTCCTCGAACACCGGCCGTTCATCGGGCTGGCTATCGAGGAGTGCGGCAAGATCGAGGCCGAAGGCGGCCACCGGTCCGCGAACATCGAACTTGCGGAGGACCGTTGGGTGGATCTCCCCCACCCAACCGACCTTGGCTTCGCCGACGCGCAGCTCGGCTTGCCGCCTCGGATGACCATAGGCATTGGCCGCCGCAACTGACTCGATGTTCACCCCGGCGGCCGAGGCCAGCCGTTCGGCGATGCCCTTGACGGCCCACACATCGACGGTTGGCGCCGGTGCGCGCCAGTGATCGCCGGCTGGCTGACCGAACATCACACCCACGATCCAGTCGCGTTCGTCCGCCATGCCGTCCTCACGCGGCGCGTATGTGCGCCCGGCTTCGAAGATCGCGCCTGTCGGATGCTGATGCGCCTGGTTTCGCGCCGCGGCCCGAAGTAGACCGGGAAGCAGGGAACGGCGCATTACCGCGTGATCCTCCGTCAGGGGGTTCGCCAGCCGCACCACCGACCGGCGCGGATCGTCGCGCGCGAGCGTCATTCGATCGGCATCGGTCTCGGGCACGAACGCCAGCGTGATTGCCTCCATGAAGCCAAGGTCGGCGGCAAGACGCACCAAGCGCGTGCGCAGCGACTGCATGGGCGTGCGCTTCGCCCGGGCGACAAGCTTCGGCAAGATGGCCGGGACATCGTCGAGTCCCGTGTGCCGACCGACTTCCTCGATGAGGTCGATCTCGCGCTGCAGGTCGCCGCCCCGCCAGAATGGCGCGGTTACGATGAGCGCCGCATCGCCCTCTGTGACCTCACAGCCGAGGCGACGCAGGATCTCAACCGATCGGTCCGCCGGAGCGGGCAATGCGAGGATGGACTGTGCCCGAGCGTGACGCATCGTGATCGGCGCCCGCGCCGGGCCGGGAACGTGAGCATCGAGAACACCGGGGACGAGCGAAGCGCCACAGACCTCCACCAATAGGCGACTGGCCACCGCAAGCCCGACGGCCGCAAGCTCACGGGGAAGGCCTTTCTCAAACCGGGCGCTCGACTCTGTGCGCAAGCCAAGGCCCCATGCGGTGGCGAGGATGTTTGGGCCGACGAAGGTCGCCGCCTCCAGCACGACCCGAGTGGTGGCGGGGTTCACCTCGGCGGTCGCGGCTCCGAAGATGCCTGCGATAACCGCCGGTTTGTGGGCATCGCAAATCGCCAGCATGTCGTTGGTCAGCGTGCGCTCGACGCTGTCGAGCGTGACGATCTTCTCTCCGTCGGAGGCGCGCCGCACGACGATGCGGGCGCCGTCGATGAGGTCGAGATCGAACGCGTGAAGCGGTTGCCCGGTCTGGAGCATCACGTAGTTGGTGACGTCCACGACGTTCGAGATCGAACGCATCCCCGCCGCCTCAAGGCGCAGTTGAAGCCACTGGGGTGACGGCCCGACGGCGATATCGGTGAATGTCGCGGCCATATACCGCGGGCACAGTTCGGGAGCGTCAACCTGCACCGCAACAAGATCGTCGACGGTGCCGGCGCCGGTGGCGTCGGGCATCGTCGCGACGGGGTCCCGTAGCGCAGCGCCGGTGATTGCCGACACCTCGCGCGCCACTCCCCACATTCCCAGCAGGTCGGGTCGGTTGGCGTTGAGCTCGAGCTCGAGGATGGTTTCGTTGAGCGGCAGCACCTCCCCCAGGGGCATACCCGCGGTGTGGGCGTCGTCCAGGACCATGATTCCGTCGTTGTCCTCACCCAGCTCAAGCTCGCGGGCGGAGAGGATCATCCCGTGACTTTCGATGCCGCGCAGTTTGGCGGTGCCGAGTGGTTTTTCAGCTCCGGGAAGAAGCGCGCCCGGAAGAACGACGGCTACGGTTTGGCCGGTGGCGACGTTGGGGGCACCGCAGACGATCTGCTGAGGCTCGGCACTACCGATATCGACGCGACAGAGGCTCAACCGATCGGCGTTCGGGTGCTGGCCGGCCTCGAGAACCTTGCCGACACGAAAGTGATCGAGATTGCCGTCGGTATCGGGCACGCCGCGTCGGTGGATCTCCTCCACCTTGATCCCTGCCGCGATCAACCGCTCGGCGAGCTCCTCTGCACCGAGGCCATGATCAACCAGGTCGGCAAGCCAGGACATTGGGACCCTCATACGGCGTCCAATGCACCACGCAGAGCCCGAAAAAATCCTGCCGCAGTCAGCGATTGAGTGGGCTCGACGGGCACGCGAATAGGCCGCCCAAGAGCCATGGTAACTGCGGCGAATGAAAATCCAGCCGCAGTCAGCGTTTGAGCGGGCCCGACGGGCACGCGAATAGGCCGCCTAAGTGCCGTGGTGACTGCGGCGAATGAGAAGCTCATGAGAATTGCTCCAGGAAGCGCAGGTCACTGTCGAAGAGCAGCCGCAGGTCGCTCACGCCGTGCCGCAGCATCGCGACGCGTTCAAGTCCCATGCCCCAGGCGAAGCCGGTCCACCGTTCGGGGTCGATGCCGCAGTGCACGAAGACGTTGGGGTCGACCATGCCCGCGCCGAGCAGCTCAAGCCATTGCTGGCGGCCGTGGCGGTCGGTCCACAGGACGTCAACTTCGACGGAGGGTTCGGTGAAGGGAAAGTAGTCGGGCCGCAGCCGGATCTCGAACGTGGGGCCGAGCAGCTCGCGAATGAAGTGCTGAAGCATGCCCTTGAGGTGCGCCAGCGACAGGCCCTCATCAACGGCAAGGCCTTCGAGCTGGTGGAACATGGCGCCGTGCGTCGCGTCGATGTCTTCACGCCTGTAGACCGCGCCTGGGCACACGACGTAGATGGGCGGCTCCTGCGACTGCATCGCGCGTACCTGCACGGGAGAGGTGTGCGTTCGAAGCACCACATCAGGGTGGTCGGCGATGAAGAAGGTGTCGGTCTCCGCGCGGGCCGGATGGCCCTCCGGGATGTTCAGGGCAGTGAAGTTGTGGAACGCGTCTTCCACGTGCGGCCCATCGGCGATGGACCAGCCCATGCCGAGGAAAATCTCCTCGATCTCCTGCCACAGCTGGGTGACGATGTGGAGCGCGCCCGCCGGGTACGGGTCGCCGGGCAGTGTGATGTCGACGCGTTCACCGGCAAGCTCAGCACCCAGCGCCTCGGTCTCCAGGGTGTCCTGACGCTCGGTGAGCGCCGCTTCGACCGCCTGCCGGGCTCGGTTGGCGGCCTTCCCCATCGGCCCGCGTTGTTCCGGCGGCAGCGACCCGATCGAGGCCAAGATCGTCGACAGCTCGCTTTTGCGTCCGGCATGGCGGACCCGGGCGTCCTCGAGAGCGCCGAGGTCCTGGGCAGCCGCAATCGCCGCGAGTGCGTGGGAAGTCAGCGAATCGATGTCAGAAGCTGGGGTCACCGGCTCGCCAGGGTATCAACCCGGAGCGGAGCGCCACCGGAGGGGACCTAATGATCGCCGTCAACTCCGAACGTTTGGAGAGGCGTGCTATCCCCGACGCCCGGTAGCGTGACGGCCGCAACAAACACGTGACCCTAAACGTCTTCGGAGTTGAACCGATGCTTGACCGCCTCACACATGTCGTTACTCGCCACCGGTGGAAGGTTATCGTCGTGTGGTTCGTACTCACTCTCTTCGGAATGTTCGCCGCAGGGAGAGTCGCCGATCGTTTCACCGTGGAGTTCGGTGTACCGGGGTACTCAGCCTACGAGGCAAATGTGCGCACCCTTGAGACGCTCGGAAGCGGTGAGATCGAACCCTTTGTCGCCGTCTTCACGACGAACGGCGACATCACCAAGGTCACGGGAATCGACGCTGCAATCGCTGCAGCAGGAACCGCGACAAAGGGCAGTCGAGTCAGCTCGTACTTCGACGCCAAAGACGACGCGTACCTCTCGCCCGATCGCACAACGATGTTCGCTGCGATCTACCCGGCCGGGCGCCTCAGTTTTGAAGGTATCCCGGTCGAACCAACTCGCGAGGCGCTCGTCTCCGCGACGCCCGACGGCGTTACCGCGCATTTAACCGGCCTTCAGGCACTGTTTGCCGAGGCTGCCGAGGGTGAAACCGGTGGACCAAGCATTCTCGTGGAGGCGTTGATCGGTGGGTTCGGGGCGCTCATCATCCTCTTCTTCACGTTTGGCACGCTCCCGGCCGTCGCCATGCCGTTGATCGTGGCAATCGCGGCGATCCTCAACACCTTCACCCTCGTCTGGATTCTGAGCTACATCACGGACGTGTCACTTGTCGTCCAGTTCTTGATCGCACTCGTCGGCCTTGGCGTCGCGATCGACTACGCGCTCCTCATGATCTTTCGTTTCCGTGAAGAGCTTCGTCACGGAGCCGATACCCAGACTGCGGTTGAGACCACCATGCGCCATGCCGGTCGGTCCGTGATTGTTTCGGGAGTCACCGTGGCGGTCGGGCTGCTCAGCATGATCATCATCCCCGTCCCGTTCATCCGATCAATCGGCATTGGCGGCATGCTCATCCCGGCCGTCTCGGTGATCGCCGCAATTACCCTCTTGCCGGCCCTGTTGTCGTTGATTGGACCGAAGATCAACAGCGCCCGCGTACTGCCCCGCCGGATGGTTGAAGGGAGCGACGACCCCGATAGGGGTTTCTGGAACCGTTGGGGTCGACTGGTCATGAGGCGCCCTATCCCGGTCGCAGCAATCGGCACGGCAATCGTTGCCCTGCTGGTCTTCTACGGCGTCCAACTCAATCCGGCGAGCGCCCAAGCAAAAGACTACCCGGGCGCGGGAGATGCGCACACGGGCTACCAAGTCCTCACCGACTCCGGAATTAGCCCCGGAGCAATCTTGCCGATGCAGATCGTGATCGAAGGTCCAGCGGCCGGCGGTGACCTTTCGGCTGCTATCGCCCGTGTGGAGCAGACACCAGGGATCGCAGGAGCAGCAGCGCCCCAACAGTCACGTGCAGAGAACTTCGCCATCATCGAAGCCATCGGCGAGGCGGACGCCGCCGCCAAGTCCACCGATGCCACGATCACCCGGTTGAACGATGAGACTGCCCCCGCGCTCCAGGAGCAGCTCGGCGCCGGCAACACGGTGAACGTTGGCGGCGTTGGTCCTCAGGATCGCGACTTCGTCGACGCGGTTTACGGGTCGTTTCCGTGGGTGCTCGCGTTCGTGATCCTTTTGACCTACATCCTGTTGATGCGGGCCTTCCGGTCGGTGATCCTGCCCCTCAAGGCGGTGATTTTGAACCTGGTGTCGCTGGTGGCCGCGTTCGGGATCATCGTGTTCATCTTTCAGAAGGGCAACGGCAGCGAGGCGATCTGGAACGTGGCGTCAACAGACGCGATCATCTCGTGGATTCCCATCATGATCTTCGCCTTCCTCTATGGCCTTTCGATGGACTACGAGGTGTTCATGCTCACCCGCATGCGCGAGGCGTACGACGAGACAGGAAACACCAACGACGCGGTCGCCCTAGGGCTGGCCCGCACCGGCAAGCTCGTGACCAGTGCCGCCTTGGTGTTGATGTTCGCGTTCTTGGTCCTCTCACTCAGCCCAGGTACCGACGTGAAACAGTTCGGCGTGGGGCTTGCGGCGGGAATCATCTTTGACGCCACCGTCATTCGCGCCCTGCTGGTGCCGTCGCTGATGCGCCTGCTCGGCAAGTGGAACTGGTGGTTGCCGAACGCCCCCGCCAAGGTCCTGCGCGTTGAGCCGAGCCCGAAGTAGGAACCGGGCATCGCAGTCAACTCAATCAGAGCGGTGCTGTTCGACATGGGCAACGTGCTTGTCGAGCTGGGTGGCGACGAGGAGTTCCTCGCCTTGCTCGGTGAGGGCATGACGAGAGACGAGATGTGGCGGCGGTGGCTCACCTCGCCGTCCGTACGGGCACACGAGACCGGGCGAATGAGCGAGGACGAATTCGCACGTCAGGCAGTCGAGGAGTTCTCGCTCGACGTAACCGCGAATGACTTCCTCGCGGCGTTCAGCCGCTGGATACGCCAGCCCTTCCCGGGGGCGTTTGAGTTGCTCGACGAGGTACGTGCCAACCACACCACGGCTCTTGCCACCAACGTGAGCGCCCATCATTGGCCGCGGATTCAAAGTTGGGGTCTCCTCGACCACGTCGATCACGCGATCCCCTCGTTTGAGATCGGCGAGATCAAGCCCGACGCCGCCTACTTCACCCGTGCGCTTGAGATCATTGGGGCCGCACCGCATGAGGCGGTGTTCCTCGACGACGCTCGGCTGAACGTTGAGGGCGCCCACGACGTGGGACTTCATGCGCACCGTGTCGTTGGCGTCAAAGAAGCGCGGCACGCCCTTCAGACACGCGGGGTTCTGTAGCCCGTACCGCGGACCGGTGACCTACGGAGTCGCGAGCGCTCGTTGTCGGCCGGCCTCGGCCAAGAGGATTGCTCCGGCCGCGGCGACGTTGAGCGATTCGGCCGAGGGTGCCTGAGGGATGGTGACGCGCACCACCTCGACAGCCTCGCCCAACTCGATCAGTGCCTCGTCGACGCCTGCTCGCTCGGCCCCGACAGCGAAGATGGTGGAGCCGGTGAGGTCGACCTCCCACGGTGGGGCGCCATCCTTTACGACCCCAGCGACGACTCGCACGCCCTCCCTGGTGGCCAGGTCGCGCCCGGAGACGCCCTCCAGGATCGGCACCGTGAATGTGGCGCCCATTGCCGCGCGAACGGCCTTGGGGTTATAGATGTCCGCACTTCCCTGTCCCAGCGCCACCCAATCACAGCCGAGGGCGCCAGCGGTACGCACGAGCGTTCCCACGTTGCCGGGATCGCCGACGCCCGTCAGCCACAGGGCCAGGCTCGGTGGCATCTCAACATCGCGAAACGTCCGCGCCGTGGGCTGCGAGAAAACGCCGATGACGCGGGGGGCCGACCCGAGGGTGCTGACCTTGCGGATGAGGTCGGTTGCCACGGCGTAGCGCTCCACCAACCCTGCAGTGGCGGCGATGCGGGGGTCGTCGTCGGTGATGCGTTCCTCGTCAACAATCAGCGCCACGGCCGTCAGCCCGGCCGCTAGGGCCGCGTCGACCAGGTCCTCGCCTTCGGCTACCACAAGCCGCTTGTCGCGGCGCACGCGTTTTGCCTCGAGCGAACGAACGAGGACAAGCGCGGGGTTCTTGAGTGAGGTTGCCTGCCGAAGTCGCTGGCCGCCGCTACGCGGCGGCGGCTGCGGCGTGCTCATTGCGAGCGTCGCGTGCCCGGGTGCACAGCTGGGCAAACGCCTGCGGCTCGTGCGTGGCCAAGTCGGCCAACATCTTGCGGTTCAACTCGATTCCCGCAAGGCCGATGCCGTGCATGAACTCCGAGTACGTCAACCCATTGAGTCGGGCGGCGGCGTTGATGCGGGCGATCCACAGGCGACGGAAGTCGCGTTTCTTGACGCGCCGGTCGCGGTAGGCATAGCGCAGCGAACGCTGGACCTGCTCTTTTGCGCGACGGTACGAGCTCTTCTTGGTACCGAAATACCCACGCGCTTGCGCGAGCACCTTGCGCCGCTTCTTGCGTGCGCTGACAGAGCGCTTAACGCGTGCCATCTAGCGCTTCCCCAACAGGTGGAGGACGTGCTTGGTGTTCACCGGCGACAGCTCGTCGGTTCCCGAGGCGTGGCGCCTGCGCTTCGGCGACATGCTCTCGAGGTTGTGACGCTTGCCCGAGTGGACGTAGAGCACCTTGCCCGTGGGCGTCACTTTGAACCGCTTCGTTGCCGAGCGGTTGGATTTCATTTTCGGCATGAGTTATTCGCTTGCTGGTGTGTCGATGGTGGCGACGACTTCTTCGGATGCAGGAGTTTCGACGGGCGAAACACTGTTCGCCGCCGCCCCGTCGTCAACCTTGGGTGTCGACCGCTTGATGGGAGCTAGCATCATAATCATGTTTCGCCCGTCGAGGTTGGGCCGGCTCTCGACAATGGCCATTTCTTGCAGTTCTTCAGCCAGTTGGTTGAGGATCCGCTCGCCGCGTTCGGCGTGCATGACCTCGCGTCCGCGGAACATGATCGTGACCTTTACCTTGTCCTGTGCCTTGAGAAACCGCTCGACATGGCCCTTCTTGGTGGCGTAGTCGTGGGGGTCGATCTTCGGCCGGAACTTGATCTCTTTGATCGTGATCGTGCTCTGATGCTTACGGGACTGCTTGGCCTTTTGTTCCTGCTCGTAGCGCCATTTTCCGTAGTCCATGATGCGGCAAACCGGTGGCTGCGCATCGGGAGCGATCTCGACGAGGTCGAGGTCTTTCTCGATCGACAAGTCGATTGCGTGGCGCAGGGGAACGATTCCGACGTTCTCGCCCGCGTCGTCGATCAACCGAACGTTGTCGACACGAATCGCATCGTTAATGCGTGTCGTCGGCCCCGCCTGAGGGCGCTGGTCTGGTCCGCGCCTAGGAGGCACAGTTCACCGTGAACGCCGTCAGTACCGGCCTCCGGAAAGATCGGACGCCGACTGCACGTCGCGAAGCGACGGAGCGGAGAGGGGGATGTACACGAAAATCACGATTACGAGGGCGAGGATAGCAAGAGATCCCCCTTGGCGCGCAAGAGGCTTTTGCGCCGGGCCGAATGACCGGGTTGGATCATTGGACGTTGGGCGAAGGTGACCAACGGCACCTCCTGTCACTCTGGACTCCGTCAGTTGATCCGAGTCAGGAGGTTTTGACATGCAGATTGCTTCTCTCCGGACACGGAACCCGGTCCGGTCGTATGAGTCTTCGTTGTGGGCAAAGTCGGCGATGGCACGCGAGGCGGCCATTCCCCCACGGTGCGCCCCCGCGATCGATGCGGAGATCGTGCATCTCATCGATGACGCCCAAAGCGAGCTCAGCCGCGATGAGTTCGTGGCTGCGCTGACGGTACTGCGCCGGGAGACGGACCTGCTGCGTGGCGGGCGCATCCCCGCACGACCACGTGGCCGGCTGAGGGAGTCGGGCGATCTGACTGCGGCGGCCCGGGAGCATCTGCGCCCGATTCGTTTGGAACTTGGTCGGGTCGCCCGGTATGTCGACGTCAGCGGCGGCAGCCTGGTCGCCCTCGGTGAACGGGTGGCGGGCTACATCGAGACCGTCGTTCCATTTCGCATCTCTGAGGTCGCCGTGTAGATCGCGGTCTCCCAAAGACTGGCGGAGGCGGGTCGGAATCTACGCACCCATCTCCGAGACGTCCCGCCAGCCCATTCCTCGGGCCGGGGTTTACCCCCTTTACCCCGGCCTGAGTGAACCCATCGTCAGTTCTGCGACCTCGGTCCCTGGTCAGCGCTGTTGCGGAGAAGCCCGAACGGCGTGAGGTCAACATCGGTCCCGTGGCCAAGCAGTTTGTCGGCCGCAGCTGCGGCAAGGACCGGAGCGAATTTGAAGCCGTGCCCGGAGAAGCCGGCGCAGACGAACCGTCCGTCGGGCAGGTGATCGATGACCGGAGCCTCGGTGGGCGTCATTGCGTAGAAGCACACGTCGGCACGAACGATCTCGGCATCAGGGCCGGTGAGCCCAAAACGCCGTGCGGCGTAGATCCGTAGCTCATTCAGGTCATCACCCGACGCGATGCGCTGTGCCGGGTCGTCCGGGTCGCCGTCGGGGCCGGTGACGTGAGACCCGAGCTTGAGCCCGTAGTCGTCATGCCCGGGCAACCCGTACATGGCAAACGGCGCTCCTTCTCCAAACACCGGGAAGTCGCGTGGGCCGCCGCGGAAGTAGACCGTCACCTGCCGAGCGGGGGTGATCGGCAGCGACGGTTCGAGGGCCCGGGTCCAGGAGCCTGTGGTGAGGACGACGAGGTCCGCGGTGAGCCGCTCACCGCTTGCCAGGTCGACACCACGGGCGTCGCTTGAGACCACTCGGTCTGCCCAGTAGACCGCGCCCACATCCGCTGCCAAGCCCGCCATCACCCGGGTCGCGCGATTCGCCCAAAGGAATCCCCCGGTGGTATTGGCAAGTCCCCAGTCGAGGCCGCCGGGCCGAATGGACGGCCAGCGTCGCTTGATCTCCCCGGGCTCGAGGCGGACACCACCGTGACCCAGCGCCGAAGTTGTTGCGAGGCTGGCGTTCTCCCACTCGCCGTCGTCGCCATCCGGGACGAGAAACAACACCCCGGTTTCGCGGTACAGCTCCACACCGGTCTGCGCTTCGATCTCCCGCCACATCATCCGTGCCCGCAAAGTGTGTTCGCTGAAATGGCTCTGAGAGCCGTACTCGAGCCTCAAGAGACGGGTCACCCCTCCCGAGGCACGGTCCGCGTCGTCAACCCCCCGCGGGTCCACCACCGTGACGGCAGCACCCAGCTCCGCCGCCCGCCGGGCAACACCCCACCCGTATATGCCGCCCCCGACGACAATGATGCGCGGCGAATTCATGCGGGGACGCTAGCCACCCCGACAGGAAACTCAAGTTCCCGTCGCACGATATCGTCGGACGACATCGCAAAATGAGCGGAGAACCGATGATCACCAAACTCGACTTCGTCGCTGTCCCATCAACCGATGCCGAACGGACTCGTGCCTTTTACGTAGACAGTCTCGGCCTGCGCCCCGACCCAACCGCGCAGTTCGAGTTCTGGGTGGGTGACACCTGTTTCGGCATCTGGGAGCCCGCGAAGCAGGGCATGCCGTTTGCCCCACAAAAGAATGGCCACCTCGCCCTCCACGTCGACGACATCGCTGCCACGCGCGACGAGTTGGAGGCAAAGGGCGTCGAGTTCTTGGGCGAGACGTTCGACACGGGCGTGTGCCACATGGCGTTCTTCACCGACCCAGACGGCAACGACCTGATGCTCCATCACCGGTACGCACCACGCTGACCGTCGACTCACGCAGGCCTTAATCGAAAATCGCGGGACAGCTCCGATGGCTGCCCCGCGATTTGAGGTGGACCCGGCCGGTACTGCCCCGGCGTCCGAAAGTGCTCATGGAACGACTTCTCCGAGCGCAGCCGTCGATGACTTTCTCACGAAGGGCGTCACCGTCGGCCAACCATCCCTTCGCCAGGTCTTCCTAAAATCTCGCTCCGCGGCCGAAGACCGTTGCGTTGGAGCCAGGATCACTTGACGACACCGGTGATCTTCCCCGTGACCCGAGGCAAGGCCGATGGCTTTCTACTGCTGTTTAGGCAGCGAGAGCGAGCTGGCGACTGTTCGCAGCTACGTATGGTTCCCGGTTTTTGACGCGGTCCACCGGGTCCGCGGCTCGCTTATCGTTCCAGTCCTACCTCGTCGAAACTGTGTCGGGCCCTTACGCCAACCATGGTAGCAACGACCTCACTCCGGTTCGAGTGTTTCACGCAGATGGTTGGGATCGACCCCCAGGAGTCGGAGGATTGTGGCGGCGTCGCCACCGTCGTCGGCGAGGCCCAGCAGCAAGTGGACCGGAGTGATGCCCTGGTCCTGACGGCGCATCGCCTCACCCGCCGCGCGTACGAGCACACGACGCACGGCCGGGGTGAACGGGCGCCGCCCAGGCGCGCCTTCTTCGCCAGTCCCCATGCGCTGACGCACGACGTCATCGATGAGCGCACGGGTGATACCGAGCCCTTGGAGGGCCGATGCCGTCGGTGCCGCGGGGTCGGCCGTCAGGCTGAGCAGGAGATGCTCGCTCCCCACGCGCCGGTGGCCAAGAACGGCCGATTCATCGATGGCCGCGATGATGCGTTCGCGTGCGTCCGGGGTAAAGCGCTCGTAGGGGACAAGTCCGCGCAGTCGACGTCGCATGCGATCAGCGAGGCCATCGTCGACACCCGTGGGCGCCGCGTCCACGATCTGGTGAACCCGTTGATGGCTGAGACCAAGCCCTGCGGCGATCTCACGAAACGATCCCCCGGCAGCGTGGAGCTGGCGCACGAGGTTGTAGTACTCGCCCCGTGCAACCCCGACATCGGCTTGGAGCTCAGTCAACCGGTTGCGTGCCGCGCGGGCGGCATCGAGGGTGCCATCGTCAAGCGCCATAGACACATTCTACGAAATGGCTTGTGTCGGGCAGAATACTGGCGCTGCTTGAGACCCTCGCTCCCGGCCAAGCGTGCCAGACTGGACGGGATGCGTATCCAGCTCATGCGGACGTGTTTGGGCGATCACCTGGCACCGGGCATTGCGGAGGCGGCAGCGGGAGTGTTGACGCGGCTCGGCATGGAGGTCACGGTGCCGCGCGCACAGACCTGTTGTGGTCAGCCGGGATGGAGCGCCGGGCACCCGGATCAGGCACGACAGGTCGCGAGACAGGCACTCCGCGCATTTGACGGTGATGACCCAATCGTCGTGCCGTCGGGGTCGTGTGCGGCCATGGTTACCCATGGATACGCCCAGATGTTTTCCGGTGAACCGGAGGAAGTGGTAGCTCAGGCGATGGCCCGTCGGACAGTGGAGTTCACCCAGTTCATCCGTGACCACGGATTAGCTCCGGGACCATCACCCGACGCTCCGTCGTCGGTGACCTATCACGACTCGTGTCACATGCTGCGACTCGTGGGCGAGAAGACGAGCCCGAGATCCGTGCTGGGAGGTGCCGGCATTGCCCTCACCGAGATGCCCGACGCCGACGTATGTTGCGGCTTTGGCGGCGCGTTCTCGGTGAGTTTTCCTGAGGTGTCAGGCGCCCTGGGCGAGCAGAAGGCACATAACGCGGCGGAGACAGGGGCCGACACCCTGGTGGGATGCGACCTGTCGTGTTTGCTGCACATCGCCGGCCGGGCGCGACGGGTCGGCGTTCCCCTCCGCGTTCGGCACATCGCCGAGGTACTGGCACAGTGACGCGCTCCGTGAGCTACGACGAGGGACCGCCTCTTCGTGAGCGCACCGCCGCCGCGGTGGCCGACACGCAGCTTCGCGCAAACCTGCAGGCATCGGCCGCAAGCTGGGCCATCGGTCGGCAAAAGATGGTTGATGAGTTCGGCTTCGACGCGATGCGTGACCGTGCACGGGAGATCCGCCGCGACAACATCCGTCGGCTACCCGAACTGCTGGAACGACTCGAAGAACGCGTCCGCGCCAACGGGGGCACCGTGGTTCATGCCCCTGACCGCGACGCCGCAGCACGTTACGTCGTTGACCTGGCCCGGGCGAACGGGGCCCGTGTGGTGGCGAAGTCGAAGTCGATGGCCACCGAGGAGATCAAGCTCAACGAGGCGCTCGAAGAGGCCGGGGTACGGGTCGTCGAAACCGACCTGGGCGAGTGGATCCTGCAACTCGCCCATCAGCGCCCGTCGCACATCATTGCCCCGGCGGTCCATCTCAATCGCACCGAGATCGCCGAGCTGTTTCGTCGCGAAAGCGGTGAGGATGTGCCCGATGATCGCGAGGCGCTTGTGGCGTACGCCCGGCGACGCCTGCGAGAGGACTTTGCCGCAGCGGAGATCGGCGTCAGCGGCGTCAACCTCGCTGTCGCCGAGACCGGCACGCTGTGTGTGATGGAAAACGAAGGGAATGCGCGATTGGTCACCGCCCTTCCCCGCATTCACGTCGCGGTGATGGGAGCCGAGCGTGTCGTGGCCGACTGGGACGAGGCCGCGCACATCCTTCAAGTACTGCCGATGGCGGCCATTGGCGACGACGCCAGCACGTACGTCAACCTCATCACCGGCCCGCGCCGTACAGACGAAACCGACGGTCCCGAGGAACTCCACCTCGTCATCCTCGACGGCGGGCGCACCGCGTTACGGGGCACCGAGTTCGAAGAGGCTCTGTCGTGCATCCGTTGCGGAGCTTGCCTGTATTCGTGCCCGATGTGGAAGATGGTGGGCGGACAGGCCTACGGCTCCCCGTACTCGGGCCCCATCGGCGCGGTCATTACGCCGCTTCTGGAAGGGGTGTCCTCACCCCGAGGCAGCGAGCTGCCGTTTCTCTCGTCGCTTTGCGGGGCCTGCCACGAGGCCTGCCCCGTGGGCATCCCGCTCCACGATCTTTTGGTGCGCATCCGCGGTGCCGTCTCGACCCCAGTCCATCGACGTGAACGACGCGGCGCCCGCATCTGGGCTGCCGCCTGGCAACGTCCGCGCCTCTACCGCCTTGGTCTGCGCGCAACACGCACGGTCATGCGTGTCGTCGGTCGCGGCGGGTGGGCGTCGCGACTGCCCGGCCCCGGTAAGGGATGGACCTCTCAACGCGACCTGCCCACGCGATGGCCACCGACGCCCTAGTCGACCAGTTCATCGGCGCATTGGGTCGCCGGCGCGCCACCGGGGCCGCTGTCGACGCGTCAGCATGTTCCGATGCCTGCCAAGCCCAGATCGCGATATGGGGGGCGACACGAGCCTTGGTGCCGTCCGATCCGCAGCTCTCTCAGCTCCGCCTGGTCGATACCCTCACGTCCGCCGGGATCGAGGTGACCACGTGGCCCACCGAACGTGGCTGGCGCGACCTGCTCGGCCTCGACGGCGCCCCCACCTGTGCCATCACTCTGCCGAGCTACGGTGTCGCCGAGCGCGGCACCCTCGTGATCGAAAGCTCCCCGACGCACGGCCGGGCCCTCGACGCAGTGGGATGGTGGCACCTCGCCATCCTGCCTCGCGAGCGCATCGTGCCAACCTTGGCCGACGCGCTGCGGCTCACCTACGCCGCCGGCGCAGCCCCGTCCGGAGTGTCACTTGTTTCCGGACCGAGCCGCACCAGCGACGTCGAGAAGATCACCACCTACGGCGCGCACGGAGCGCTGGCCGAGCACGTGATTGTGATCTAGATCTTGCCCATGCGGGTGAGGGACTGACCCAGGGCAATAGCGACTGCGCCGATCAGAGCGAGGAAGATGCCCCACTTCACGCCGAGCCCATCGGCCGGGTGGATGAAAAGGCGGAACAGGACGGCGAGCGCCGCAAAGCTGCCGATGGATTCGACCAGCCGCTTCAGGCTGCGATCGATCTTCCCCATGTTGCAGAGGATGATGAGCGTACCCGAGCCGATCGCAAGCAGAACCAGCACGATGTCAATGAAGCGAAAAGCCTCAAATCCGCTCGCAGAGAAGTTGCCGACGAGGTCCTTCGCGAAATCAGGGACACCGCCAGGAATGTCTCCCGTATCGACCCCGTACCACGGGCTAAACAAGGAGATGAACAGGGCGACTGCGCCCCCCAAGGAGATCATGTCTCCTTTTGACAAACGTTCCACCGGAGCCTCCGCGTCTTTTGTTCGTATATGACTGCAGAAAAGTCGTTCGACGTTACGGATTCCGCCCCTCTAGATGAGACCAACATCATCGGCCGCGTTGAGCGCGTCGCCGATCTGCCAGGCGTCAAGTTCTACCTCGATGTCGCCACCATCCGCCACCCCACGGTCGGCGAGGGCGCAGCCAATCAGGGCAAGAGCCCCGGCGCGGTGGCGCGCGTGCCGCTCCTCGGGGCTTTCTCGATCGTCGACTGTCTCACCATCCTCCCGCTCCCACGCCGCGACCGCCGCATCGGCCAGGGCAACCGGGATCCGGACCAGCACACGGGTGGGCTGCTCCAACAGGTAGCGACCGATCTGCGCGAGAGCAGCAGCCTCACCCGCCCGGATACCGTGGGGGAGTTCGCGGCTCACGACCCACGTTCCACGACAACGCCGGCGGCCAGCACCGCGACGGCCGCGCCGAGGGCCGCGAACGCTCCCCAGCGCAGCTGCAGGAGCGGGGCGAAATCGGGTTGCACCAGCATTCGGTAGAGAACCAACGCAACGGCGAGGACCCCGATGATGATGACGACGGGACCAACGGTGGGATCGACGCGTCCCGTGAGGCGTCCCACTGTGACGCCGCCGGCCAGAATGGCGCAGCCGAGCAGCGCGAGATCGATGAAGCTGAACGCCCGCCAGGCGGAGTGCACCTGGACGTCAGACTCACCACGAAAGGCGTCACGGAGGATACCTTCGTACCACGGGAACGCGAGTGACAGTGCAAGCGTGACCGCGCCGAGAAGAACGACTCCCTGTGCCACGCGTACTCGCGCGTGGCGGTTCATGGTTGCTCCGTAATGAGTGCGTCAACCTCGATCTCGACGAGCATCGCCGGATCGATGAGGCGACTGACCTCCACCATCGCGGTGGCCGGGCGGATGTCACCGAACACGGCGCCGTGAGCCCGGCCCACCTCCTCCCACCGGCTGATGTCCGTGACAGAGATGCGTGTTCGAACGACATCATTCATGGACGCCCCCACCCGGGCGAGCGCTGACGCAACGTTGTCGAGAATTTGTTTGGTTTGCGCCGCAGGGTCATCGGCGCCAACGAGGTTCCCCGCTGCGTCGGTCGCGGTGGTGCCGGACACCCAGACCTGATTCCCCACACGGACCGCCCGGCTGTAGCCAACGAGCGGCTCCCATGGCGTTCCGGTGCTCACCTGCTGCCGACCGGTCATCGGTTGCGCAGCTTCACGGCCCGGTCGGTTTCGCGTCGCGCGTCGCGTTCGGCGATGGAGCGACGCTTGTCGTAGATCTTCTTGCCGCGGCCCACGCCGATTTCAACCTTGGCGCGGCCGTCCTTGAAGTACACACGCAACGGGATGATCGACAGGCCCTTTTCGTTCATTGCCTCGCCCAACCGTTCGATCTCGCGCCGGTGAAGCAGCAGCTTGCGAGTCCGCGTGGGCTCGTGGCCGTACCGCGCGTTCTCGTACTCGGGAATGTGGAGACCCACCAGGAACGCTTCGCCCTCGCGGAGCTGCGCATACGAGTCGCGGATACTGGCCCCGCGTTCACGCAAGCCCTTCACCTCGCTGCCCATCAGCACGAGGCCGGCCTCGAGACGGTCGGTGATCTCATACTCGTGGAAGGCCTTGCGGTTCTGCGCGATATCGCGAAACCGGTCGTCGTCCTTTTTCTTCTTCGCGCCCATGGGCGTTGGACTTTAGCGCCGTCGAGGGCGATGACCACGGGGGGCAGGGCTGGGCTGTCTGCGGGGAGCGTCGGCGGGTTCGAGGTCAACACGCCCGCGCAACGCTTCGATGTCCACCACACGAATCGAGATGGCATCACCCACGGCGATACGACCACCGTGTTCCTCACCCACCAGAACGACGCCGAGTGGGTCGGGGCGCCACCAGTCGCCGGGTATGCGGCGGGCGGGGAGGTAGCCGTCGAAAGCATTGTCTGGACCGAAAGCAACGAAGACACCGGCGTCACCGACGCCCGTCACCTGACCGTCAAAGACCCGCTCAGGGTCCGTGCGGATCTCTTCGCTCACGAGAAAGGCCAGGCAGACGCGGTCGGCGCGACGTTCCAGTTTCGTGGCGATCTGCTCGGTAAACGAGCTGCGGTCGGCGGCCTCGGCCAGGTCGGACGGATCAGCCGCCGGATCATCGAGTCCGAGGGCGTCGAGGAGGGCACGGTGAGCGGCCAGGTCCGGGTAACGGCGGATCGGCGAGGTGAAGTGGAGGTACGCAGAGCTCGCGAGGCCGGAGTGTCCGACATGCTCCGATGAGTAGTAGGCCCGGCGAAGTGCCTGCAGCACCAGCACCGGGAGGGCCCGATCCCCGCCATGCCGGGTGATGTGGCGTGCGATTGCCCCGGCGGCCGCCACCGCCGCCTGGGCACACTGGGTGGGCGTGAGATCACCTTCCGCAAGGGTGGGTGTCTCGATGCCCAGTTCGGCGAGACGCTCGTAGAGGGTCTCAATGGCGGCTTGCGGGGGGTCGTCGTGATGGCGAAAGATCGTTGCGCGCCCGCGGTCGAGCATGTAGCGGGCCACCGCTTCGTTGGCGGCAATCATGCATTCCTCGACCAAACTGTGAGATTCCGTTTGCCCCTCGATTTCCACACCCACGAGGCGGTCGCCGTCGAAGGTGAAGCTCGGCTCACCGGTCTCGATGCCGAGCGCGCCGCGCGCCATACGCCGCTCGCGCAGCCGCTTCGCGAGATCACGCACGATGGTGAGATCGTCCTCCAACGCCGGGTCATCCAACGAACCACCGGCGAACAAAGCATCGACGTCGGGGTAGGTGAGGCGGCGCCGTGAGTGAATGAGCGCGCGGTAGAAGCGCGACTCGGTCACCAAACCGTCGGAGCTGATCAGCATCTCAGCCGTCACCACTTTGCGGTCGTCGCCGGGGCGCAGGCTGCACACGTCATTCGACAGGCGAGGCGGGAGCATCGGGTCGACCATGCCTGGCACGTAGACCGAGTTGCCGCGACGGGCAGCTTCTTTGTCAATCGCGCCGCCGAAACGCACGTAGCGGGCGACGTCGGCGATGTGAACCCACAGGCGAATCGACTGGCCCTCGCGCACCACGGAAACCGCGTCGTCATGGTCTTTCGCACCTTCGGGGTCGATGGTGATGACACGCTGGTCGGTGAGGTCGCGGCGGCCGGCGTCGACCACGGTGGCGTCGGCCGCCACATCATCGGCTTCGGCCATGACGGCTTTGGGGAATGGTCGACCCAGCTCCTCGTTGGCGAGCAATGCCGCCATCGCCGCCCGGGGGGAACGTGCGGAGCCGTGGACGGCGACAATGCGCGGCGAGCCGCGTCCCGCGACTGCGGTGACAAGGTCGCCGATTCGTCCCTGCTGGCCCTGACGCCCCAGGCGAAGGGGCTGGCCGCGCTCGAACACCGGCTCGACAGCCAGCCCGCGGCCAGCGCCCACGAGCTCGCCGACAACAACGGTGCCGGGCCGGGGTCCGCGATGCTGGCGACTCAGCGGGCCGCCACCTCGGAAAGCGCCTTTTGAAGCGCCTCATCCGGCTCCGTCTTCGGATCGTCGGCAATCTCGACATCCGGCGGCAGGCCCTTCACTCCCAGGTCAAAGCCTTTGGGCGTGAGGTAGCTGGCCGTAGTGAACTTGATGGCACCCCCGTTGGCCAGCGAACGTGACGTTTGGATGAGCGCCTTGCCGAATGTGCGCGTACCCACCAGGCGGGCACGACCGGCGTCGCGCAGAGCACCGGCGACGATCTCGCTGGCACTGGCCGAGTCTTGGTCCACCAGAATCACCACAGGAACGTTGGAGCTGATGGCCCCGCCCCGGGCGCTGAGGGTGTCGCCCTTGCCCCGACGCTCGGTGGTTCTGGCAATCGGTGCGTTGTTGGGCAGGAAGACGCTCGCGACGTCGATCGCCTCCTCGACGAGCCCTCCCGGGTCGGACCGTAGATCGAACACAAGACCCGTCGCCTTCTTGTCGTTGATGAGGCGCCGAACCTCGGATGAGAACGCTTTGCCGGAGCCGCTGGTGAATCGATCGAGGCGGACATAGCCGATGCGCCGATCGCCGACGTTCTCGATACGCCCATCAACGACGCGCTCACGAATCTCGGCACGGGTGACTGCGAACTCACGTTCGGCGTCCTTCGCTCGGGCGATGCGCAGTTTCACGTCGGTGCCAGCCTCACCCTTGATCGTCTGCATCGTGACGAACTTGGGCGCCTCGACCGGTTTGCCATCGACGGCCACGATGCGATCCTTTGCCTTTATCCCAGCCTTGGCGGCGGGCCCGCCCGGGACGACTCGGACGATCTCGGCGAGCTCCCCGACGGGGTGCCACTCGATGCCAACACCCACGTACGTGCCGGCACGTTGGTCCTGGAACGTTAGGTATTCCTTCGGATCGAGGTACTCGGTGTATGGGTCACCCAGCTCCTTGACCAGGGTCTCGACGCTGAGGTCCTCGATGCGGTTGGCGACCTTTTCGTCGATCGGCTTGTAGTAGTCGCGACGCAGGATCGCAAGCACCTGTGTGGGTAGTGCCGTGCGGTCCTCGTCGACGAGTCGATTGGCGATGGCGTCGGGCAGGCGGTCGAGCCCGGTTTGGCGAGGGTGGCCTCCCACCCACACACCCAGCAGAAAGACCAGGCTGACCAGAAGGACGGTGAGGAGCACACTGAGGACGCGAGCCGTGCGACGCGGCGAAGATGATGGTGTGTTCACGTGCCCCACCGATGATAGGGCGGTTTCGTCGGAAGGCGCCGAGAAACGGGCGTTTTAGACCTTAAGGAAGCGCCGCAGCGTGATGCCGCTCCCGAGTGCGCCCAAAACCGCACCGGACCCGATCATGATCAGCGCCAGGAGCGACAGACCAAGGCTGGTGTCGTCGGCGCTGTTGAGCGGGCTGTTGCTCACGTCGAGCACACGATCGACGATAAGGAACTTGGCAAAGAGGAGGAGCAAGACCGCCGCGACCGCTCCAATCAAACCGAAGATAAGCCCCTCGATGATGAACGGCCAACGGATGAACCAGTTGGTTGCCCCCACCAAGCGCATCACTTCAACCTCACGACGGCGCGCGAAGATGGACAGACGGATGGTGTTGCCGATGAGGAAGACCGCGGCGATCACGAGAATTGACATGAGGGCAAAACCACCCCATCGCAATACGCGCAATGCAGAGATGAACTTCTCAGTCGTATCCTGATCGAGGCTGAAGCCGGTCTTCGTCGTTTTGTCTTTGAGCCAGTAGTTCGCCGAGCTCAGGTCAGCGGCGATCTTCTCGATGTTCTTCGGATCGTCCGGCTGAATCACGAATGTCGCCGGGTAGGGATTGAAGCCGTCCGGCAACACGCCCAGCAGGTCGCCGAGTTCTTTGTTCTTCTCCGCGTAGACGTCCTCGCTTGACAGGAACTTCTGGCCCGCCACATTGGGATGAGCTTTGATCGCCGCGGACGCAGCAGCAACGTCTTCTGCCGTCGCATCGAGTTTCACGAAGGCCCGTAGGTCGAGCTTCTTCTCCTGCGCAGTGAGCTGCCCCTGAGTCCAGGAGAACACGGCAAGGAAGAGCCCGAGCATGGCGATCGCGACCAACACGGTTGCCGTGGCGGCAAACGAGATTGCCGCGTTCGAACGGATGGAGCGGATTGCCTCGAGTGAGAAGAAACGCAGTCGACCGTTCATCAGTCGCCCACTTGGTAGGCGCCGCGACGCTGGTCACGGACGAGTTTCCCGCCGGAGAGCTCGACCACACGCATCTGCATCTTGTCGACGAGGTCGCGGTCATGGGTGGCCATAATCACTGTCGTCCCGGTGCGGTTGATGCGGTAGAGCAGCTGCATGATGCCAATGGACGTCTCGGGGTCGAGGTTACCGGTGGGCTCGTCGGCGATGAGTAGCGCCGGGTGATTGACGAACGCCCGCGCGATCGACACGCGCTGCTGCTCGCCACCGGAGAGCTCGTGAGGCAGACGGGCGGCCTTCTCGGCCAGACCCACCAACGCCAACATCTCCGGAACCTTGCGCCGGATCGACCGGGGAGAGTCGCCGGTTACCTCAAGTGCGTAGGCGACGTTCTCCGCGACGTTCCGTCGTGGGAGGAGCTTGTAGTCCTGGAACACGCAACCGATTTCACGGCGCAGGTAGGGGACCTTGCCCTTGTGAATTTTGCCGAGGTCACGCGCGCCGATCATGAGGCGCCCGTCACTGATCTCGAGTTCGCGAATGAGCAAGCGAATAAACGTCGACTTGCCGGAGCCCGAGGCGCCGACAAGGAAGACGAACTCACCGGAATCGATCGACAGCGACAAGCTGTCGAGAGCGGTGATGTTGCCGGGGTAGGTCTTGGTGACGTTGTCGAAGACCACCATCGGGCCGCTGCCCGGCCGAAGCACGGAGCGTCGTCCCGTGCGGCCAGTGGACTCGACCGGGGCGAGATCATCCGGGGAATCGGCCCACAAATCATCTGCGGTGGGCTCGGGAGATGGGGTTTGGTCCGGGGTACCTGATGAGGTGGCCTCGGTGATGTCGTCGCCTCCATTGGCGAAGGGCCCCGTGTTTTCGCTGCTCTCTAAGATTTTCTTCTGCGGATCCAGGTCGTTGTCGCCAATCAGGGTAGCCAGGTCGTCGCGTCCCTGTCAAACGCGCCGGGGGCCGCGGTGGCCCGACTCACACAGAGTTCGCAACCGTGGCCCGGACACCTGCCCTCGGCGCGCAATCAACTGCCGGAGGGCTCCTGGGAACGCGCTTTGGCACGCCGTTCGAGCTCGGCCCGGATGAATCCGTCGAGGTCGCCGTCGAACACTCCTTGCACATTTCCGACCTCGTGGCCGGTACGAAGGTCCTTGACCATTGTGTACGGGTGAATCACGTACGAGCGGATCTGGCTGCCGAAACCAATGGTTTGTGACTCGCCGCGGCTCTTGGCCGCCTCGCTCTCACGGCGCTCCAATTCTTGAAGCACCATGCGGGCCCGCAACATGGACATCGCTGTCGCTCGGTTTTGCAGTTGCGACCGCTCGTTCTGGCACTGCACGACGATCTTGGTGGGCAGGTGGGTGATGCGCACCGCCGACTCGGTCTTGTTGACGTGCTGCCCACCGGCACCGCTGGCACGGTAGGTGTCGATCTTCAGGTCCTTTTCGTCGATCTCCACGTCGACGGTGTCGTCGACGAGGGGTGCCACCTCCACCGCAGCGAACGAGGTCTGACGACGGTGCGCCGAGTCGAACGGCGAAAGGCGCACCAGGCGATGCACCCCGCGTTCTGCCGACATCAACCCATAGGCGTTTGTGCCCTCAACCGTGAACGTCGCGCTCTTGAGGCCGGCTTCGTTGCCGTCCTGGGTCTCCTTGATGTCGGCCTTGAGACCACGCTGTGATGCCCATCGCGTGTACATCCGCAGCAGCATCTCGGCCCAGTCCTGGGCGTCGGTGCCGCCCTCACCAGAGTTGATCGTCACGACCGCGCCGCCACCGTCGTGCTCACCGGTGAACATCCGTTCTTCTTCGAGTGCGCCAAGCCGGGAGTCAATGCTCCGGAGGGTGTCGTCCAGCTCGCCAAGGAAGCCCGCATCGACGTCGCCGTCCGGAGAGTCATCGCGAGAGATCTGGAGCAGCTCGTCGGCGTCGGAGAGCTCGCCGGTGAGCGCCCCGTAGCCCGCGACCCGTTGATTGAGCGTCGCGTGCTGAGACGAAATGCGCGCCGCTGCCTTCTGGTCGTCCCAGAAACCCGGGGCCTGCATCTGTTGTTCGAGCTCCGCCGCTTGGGCGGTCAGTTTGTCCGGGTCAAAGGTAGTCGCCCAGGAGCCCCGCGCGCTCCTGAAGCTGCGCGAGGCGCTGGACGATGTCGTCGAGGGTGACGGGGGTTTCGCTCACGCCATTCCTCTACTTACCGTGGCACTTCTTGTACTTCTCGCCGGAGCCGCATGGGCACGGATCGTTGCGCCCCACCCGGTCCCATTCGTCGGTGCGGCGCTGTTCGACGAGCGGCTCCTCCGCAACGGGGTCGCCACCGTTCGGTTCGAACTCCGCAACCGCGAGCTCCTCGCTGGTCTCGTCGAAGCCCTGCATGGGGTCGTCGGCGTAGCTGTAGTTGACCTGCTCGGGCTGGTGTGACTCGACCTCCGGCGCCTCCTCCACCTCCATGTGGAACATGTACCGGACAAACTCGCTTTTGACCGAATCCATCATCTCGTCGAAGATCTCGCCACCTTCGATGCGGTACTCCGACAAGGGATCCTTCTGAGCCAGACCGCGCAGGTGGATGCCCTCACGCAAGTAGTCCATGTTGTAGAGGTGCTCGCGCCAGTGCTGGTCGACCACGTTGAGCAGCACGTAGCGCTCCAGGTCGCGAATCAGCGGGCTGCCGGTTTCGTCGTTCGTCCCCAACTCGACTTCGCGTCCCGCGTAGCACTCCATCGCGTCGTCTTCGAGGCGGTCGAGCAGCTCATCCCGCGTAACGGCTTCGAGGTCGAGATCCTCCGGGCCGAACGACACCGGGTAGTACGAGCGGATCTCGGTAAAGAGGGCAGCGAGGTCCCAGTTTTTGGGTGGCTCCACGCCGTCGTCGTGCTGGTCGATGATGCCCACGAGCGTTTCGGCGATCCAGTCCTTCGCCTGCTCCGACATGTCTTCACCTTCGAGCACCTGACGCCGCTCGCGGTAGACCACCTCACGCTGCATGTTCAGCACATCGTCGTACTCGAGGACACGCTTACGCACGCCGAAGTGTTGCTCCTCGACTTTCTTCTGGGCACCCTCCACCGTCTTGCTGAGGATGCCGGCCTCGATGGGGATGTCGTCGCCTGGACCGAGGCGGTCGAGCACACGGTACATGCGGTCGCCGGAGAAGATGCGGATGAGGTCGTCCTCGGCTGACAGGTAGAAACGGGACAAACCCGCGTCGCCTTGACGACCGGAACGCCCGCGCAGCTGGTTGTCGATACGCCGGCTCTCATGACGCTCGGTCCCCAGCACATAGAGGCCGCCGAGCTCGAGCACACCCTCACCCAGTTTGATGTCGACGCCACGGCCGGCCATGTTGGTGGCGATGGTGACGGCCCCGCGCTGTCCCGCGTCCTTGATGATCTCGGCCTCACGCTCATGCTGCTTCGCGTTGAGAACGTTGTGGACTACGCCGCGCCGAGTGAGTTTGCCGGAGAGCATCTCCGAAACCTCAACGCTGATGGTTCCCACGAGCACCGGCTGGCCACGGTCCTGGGCCTCCTTGATGTCCTCCACCACGGCGTTCCACTTCGCCTCTTGCGTCTTGAAGATGAAGTCGTTCTCGTCCTTGCGCACCATGGGACGGTGCGTGGGGACGGAAACGACGTCGATCTTGTAGATCTTGTCGAACTCGGTGGCCTCGGTGGCCGCCGTTCCGGTCATGCCGCTGAGCTTCTCGTACATGCGGAAGTAGTTCTGCAGGGTGATCGTTGCGAGGGTCTGGTTCTCCTCGCGAATGGACACGCCCTCTTTCGCCTCGATGGCCTGGTGAAGGCCCTCCGAGTAGCGGCGTCCCTCAAGCACGCGGCCGGTGAACTCGTCGACGATGACGACCTCGCCGTCGCGGACGATGTACTCCTTGTCACGGTTGTAAAGGGTGTGGGCACGCAAGGCCTGAACCAAATGGTTGACCAGGCCGCCGTTGACGCCGAGGTACAGGTTCTCGATCCCCAGGGCCTTCTCGACCTTGTCCACACCGCTCTCGGTGGGCGAAACGGCGCGCTGCTTCTCATCGACCTCGTAGTCCTCGCCCGCCTTCAGGGTGGGGACTACGCGCGCGAAGCGATAGTAGGTGTCGGCCGCAGCCTCAGGAATGCCGGAGATAATAAGTGGAGTACGGGCTTCGTCGATGAGGATGGAGTCGACCTCGTCCACGATGCAGAAGTAATGACCGCGTTGGACACAGTCCTCGAGCCGTACCGCCATGTTGTCGCGCAGGTAGTCGAAGCCGAACTCGCTATTGGTGCCGAACGTGACGTCGCATGCGTACTGTGCTCGCCGTTCGCTCTCACGCATCTGCGGGGCAATGACCCCGACGCTGATGCCGAGGAATTCATAGATGGGGCGCATCCACTCGGCGTCACGCTTGGCGAGGTAGTCGTTGACCGTCACCATGTGCACGCCACGACCGAGCAGGGCGTTCAGATAGACGGCGGGGACTGCGGTGAGCGTTTTGCCTTCACCGGTCTTCATCTCCGAAACCGCACCCTCATGCAGCACCGAGGCGCCGATCATCTGGACGTCATAGTTCCGCATATTGAGCGCACGCTTGGACGCCTCACGGACGACGGCAAACGCCTCCGGCAGGATGGCGTCGAGGCTCGACGGATCGTCGGGATCGACTTGGGCGCGAAACGCTTCGGTTTTCGCCCGAAGCTCATCGTCGCTGAGGGCCTCACAATCCGCTTCGAAGGCGTTGATCCTTTCGACGAGACCAAATCGCTTCTTCATCGCGCGGCCTTCGCCGACCCGGAAGAGCTTGTTGAGAATTTCGCTCACGTGTGCGGCGCTTTCATGGATGACGACGGCCGGGCGATGGTAGCAACCTGGTGAGGTTGTACCCGAGCCCACCGTCGGGGACGGACAAAACGGTTAGCCGGCGGCAATCAGACCGAGGTCGCCGTCGCGGCGGCGATAGATGACGCTCACGGCGTCACCGTCATCGTCGTTTCGAAAGACGTAGAAGTCGTGGTTGAGCAGTTCGATTTGGAGCACGGCATCGTCAACACTCATCGGCTTCATCTCGAAACGCTTAACCTTGACAACCTGGGCATCCTCGACCTCGTCCTCGGCCAGCGCGATCGCCGGAGCCTCTATTGCCTCGAGCTCCTCGGGCAGTGGAACGTCCACCGGAGCGCCGCGCTCATGACGCCGGCTGCGGCGGCGGTCGCGGTAGCGACTGGCCTGGCGTTCGAGTTTCTGGACGGCGTGGTCAATAGCCAGGTACATGTCGCGGTCGCTTTCGCGCACGCGCAGAACCGGGCCCTTGGTGCGAACGGTGATCTCGCACACCTGACTAAGTTCAATGCTGGGGTTGCGTTCAACGGTCAGCTCGAGCTCCACATGAGGAGCTTCGTCCCATGGCGGGAGCACGCGGGTGAGCTTGGCGAGCTTCCGCTGCGCGTGATCAAAGAGGGCATCGGTGACAACAATGTTCTTGCCCTTGACGTGAAGATCCATCGAGACCTCCTGGCGCGGTGTGTGGTTCAGCGTAGCGCGTTCCTGCCATCCGCTCGGGACACTGACACGATCATCGTTCGCGAAGCGGACGCACCAATCATAATTCGTCGCATGACGCGACTCGTGACTTTCCTGACCGTGGTCTCAACAGCGTTCGTTTTGACGTCGTGCGGCGATACCGGTACCACCACTGACCGCCCAACCACGGCAGCCAAACCGGCGTTGTGGAAGGTCGCCGATAGCGACACGACGATCTACCTGTTCGGCACCTTTCACGTGCTTCCCGCCGGCCTTGATTGGCGCACGCCGGCGCTGGAGAAGGCCGTCGGCGACGCCGATTCGCTTCTGTTGGAGCTTGCCGATGTCGACCAGAGCGACATCGCGGCGCCGTTCGCGAAGCTCGCAACGTCCCCAGGTCTGCCCCCGGTGGCCGACCGAGTGCCGAAGGACAAGCAGGCCGCGCTCACGGCACTCCTCGAGAAGACCGGACAGCCGGCAGCGACGTTCGACGGGCTGGAGACCTGGGCCGTCGGCTTTGCCCTGGCGGGCGTTGTCATCGAAGAAGCGGGCTTCGGCGCCGCCAACGGTGTGGACGACGGACTTGAGAAAGAGTTTGACGCCGCCGGCAAGCCGGTGGCGGGTCTGGAAACCGTCGAGCAACAGTTGGGCATCTTCGATCAGCTGCCGGAAGCAAGCCAGCGGCGCTTTCTGGTGAGCGCCTTGGACGACCCGGCGGAGATTCAGCGTGAGCTGGCCACTTTGCTCGACGTGTGGAGCACGGGCGACGAGGCGGCGATCGGGGTGAGCTTTGACAAGGAGCTGCGAGAAGATCCCGCCCTCAAGCGGGCGCTTCTCACCCAACGCAATGAGATGTGGGCAAGAGAAATCATTGCTCGACTGGACGCGCCGGGAACCGTCTTGGTGGCCGTTGGCGCGGGCCACTTGGCCGGGGAGGGATCGGTGCAGACCATCCTTCAGCGCGAAGGGCTCTCCGTCACGCGCCTGTAGAGGTCACAGACGGCGACCGTCGACGACGCGGGCGAAGGCGACAGCCCCAACCCTGCGGATGCCACCGGCCCGAAGCACCCGTGCGCAGGCCGCGAGGGTTGCCCCGGTGGTCATGACGTCGTCTACGAGAAGCACGCTCGGTGGCGTTTCACACAGACCGATACGAAAGGCACCACGTACCTGTTCGACTCGTTCGGCCGCCGTCGCCCCGCGCTGAGGCGGAGCATCACCCTGACGGACGAGGATCTCGCTCACCGAGCTCCCCCATGCGGCGCTGAGGGCGTGGGCAATGACACCGGACTGATTGAAACCGCGATCCCCGAGTCGTTCGCGCGTGATCGGCACGGGAACGAGCGTCGTTCCCGGACCTGGGGGAGGCACCAGGTCGAGGATGAACACGGCGATGAGCCGCGCAAGCTCTTCACGTCGTTCGTCTTTCAGCGCGTGGAGGATCGCGGGAGCAGGGTCGGCGAAGATCACCGCCTGCCGAGCGGCTGCAATGTGCGGCGGACACTCTGGACACCGCGGAACTCGGCGACTCCACGGATGGCCACAGCGTTCACAGATGCTGGCCGGCACGATCCGCACCAGCCGCCCATCGCACTCGTGGCAGATGGCCACCCCCGGTAGACCACATCCCGCACAGGTCAGCGGGGTCAGAAGATCAAGCAGCCCACCAACGATGCGCGGAAGCAGCATCTCCCCATCGTGCCAGCGCCGATGTCACACGTTGCGCGCAGATCTGTGCCAATTCGCACCGGCCCCTGTGCCAATTCACGCGCCGTGAACTGACGCCAACGGCGAAATCGCCGCTAGGCGGGGATGGCGGCCAATGCACCCATGCGGCGCCGCCAGAGCATCAGTGAGAAGGCGTAGGCCGCGCTGTGGTCACGTGAGCCTGCGGTACGTGCGACAACGATGCCTGTCGCAGCGCACATGGCGATGAACTCGCGCCCATCAAACCCGCGGTCGTCATGATCCGACACGTGCTGCCTCCCGTCCGTGGTCTATTGGGACCATCGGCAGTACCGGCCCGAAACATGAGCGCTCGGGCAGTACCCCGCTCGGACGCGCCCGTCGTAAGGACCGGCGCCCGCCTCGTTCGGCATACTTCCGGGCCGTGAACTCTGCACCGAAAGAACGCAAAGGCTTTCTCGGCTTCCTCTTCTCGTCCGACGGGTGGCCGCTCTTCCTCGTGCCCTTCATTCCGATTGCGATCCTCTTGGAGCTCGCTCACGGGAACGCGACCGCAATCTTCCTGACCTCGGCGCTTGGAGTGATTCCAACCGCGGCGCTCATGGGGCGGGCAACCGAAGAGTTGGCGGTGCGCTCCGGGCCAGGTATCGGTGGTTTTCTGAATGTCACGTTCGGAAACGCACCGGAGATCATCATCGCGTTCTTTGCCCTCAAGGAAGGCCTTCAAGAGGTCGTCAAGGCCTCGCTGGTGGGGTCCATCCTCGGCAACATCCTGCTGGTGATGGGCGCCGCCATGTTCGTTGGCGGACTCAAACGCAAGACCCAGCACTTCGATTCGACCGCGGCGGGTGTTCAATCGCTCACCCTGCTTCTCGCGTGCGTTGCGCTCATCATGCCGGCCATTTTTGAGCTCGTCATCGGCGGCAGCCTGCCGTCCCCAACCGCGGTGGCGCAGGAATTCCCCGACGATCTGGAACGGCTTTCGCTCGGCGTTGCGATCGTCTTGATGCTGACCTATCTTGCCGGCCTCTTCTTCTCGATGAAGACCCATAAGGACCTGTTCAACCCGGTGCATGAATCCGATGAACACGCCGGGGAGCCCTGGACGGTCCGCAAAGCCGTCACGATGCTGGCAATCGCCGGCGTCGCAGTGGGTGTGCTGTCCGAGATCCTGGTCGGGTCGATTTCCGAGGCCTCGGAGTCGATCGGTCTCTCCCCCTTCTTCGTCGGTGTGATCGTCGTCGCCATCGTCGGCAATGCCGCCGAGCACTGGGTGGCGATCTACTTCGCCGCGAAGAACAAGATGGACCTGGCGGTCAACATCTCCATCGGGTCGAGCGCTCAGATCGCCCTTTTCGCTGCGCCGCTCCTGGTGATGATCTCGTTTTTCGTTGGCGACTTCCCGATGGCCTTGGTGTTCAACGGCCTTGAGCTCGGCGCGATCCTCCTGGCCGTGCTGATCGCCAACCAAGTGACCCAAGAAGGTCAGTCAACCTGGTTTGAAGGGCTCCAGCTACTGGCGGTGTACGTGGTTCTCGGTGTGACGTTCTTCTTCGTCGGCTAGCGCATCCCACGCGTCGCGCAGCGACCGATCGTACGGTTCCCTGTGGATCCCGAACTCGGTGACGATGGCGGTCACGAGGCGATGCGGTGTGCGATCAAACGCCGGGTTCGCCACCACAGTCCCCTCCGGGCTCGTTGACCGGCCGAACAGGTCGATACCTGTGATCTCCGTCGCCGCCCGTTCTTCAATGGGAACCTGAGCAGCGGACGGCAGTGTGAGATCGAGCGTCGTGGTGGGAGCAGCGACGATGAACGGGATGCCGTGCTCGCGCGCCAACACCGCGAGACCGTACGTGCCGATCTTGTTGACGACGTCACCATTGGCCGCGATTCGGTCGGCGCCGACGACCACATGCGTCACGCGCCCCTCCGCCATCATCGTGGCGGCCATGTTGTCGGCGATAAGGGTAAACGGGATGCCCTCTTGCCACAGCTCCCATGCGGTGAGCCGTGAGCCCTGAAGAAGAGGGCGGGTTTCGTCGACGATGACGTGGACGGTGGCGTCGGCGGCAAAGGCGGCCCGGACGACCCCAAGCGCGGTGCCGTAGCCGCCGGTGGCAAGGGCACCGGCATTGCAGTGCGTCAAGATGCGGGCGCCGCGATGCAGAAGCGGCAACGCGTGGGCTCCCATCTGCTCGCAGCGGCGCACCTCATCGGTGTGGATCGTTCGCGCCTCATCGGCCAGGCGTTCAACGAGCGCGTCGCGTGGGCCGGTGTGCTGTGCGGCGACGGCGAGGAGACGGTCGACCGCCCAGGCCAGGTTCACCGCGGTGGGCCGGGCCGCACGAAGTGACGCGCCCGCCGCAGCGATCTCGGCCTGCAGCGCGTCGAGGTCCTGTGGGCCGTTGTGCGCGGCGATCGCGACCCCCATTGCGCCGGCGATCCCAATGGCGGGGGCCCCCCGAACGACAAGACGACCAATGGCGTCGACGACGTCGCGCCAGTCGGTGCACGTGACGGTGACCGTCTCCCCGGGAAGACGCGTCTGGTCGATCATTCGTACCGCACCCGCGTCCAGAGCGATGATGTCGCTGGGAGCGAGTCCCGGGGGCGCCGTCGCGGAACTCACTGGGTCGATGGGTCGGCGGAACGGCCGTAGCCGGTGTTGGCGAGTTGCTCTTTCAGCCGGTCGATCATCGTGATGGGCCCAGGGTCCACCTGCCCGAGGGCCGCCAGGTACAGCGAGACATAATCGCCCAGAAGGACCAGGTCAAGCATGCGGGCAAGGGCCGTTTCGCCGTCGGCCATGATCGGCGTGACCCCGTCGATGAACGGGTCGACGAGCTGGCGACTGACGTCAATGCGCCGTTCCACCTGACGGTGGTGTCGCGGATCGCGCAGAGCGATGACGCGCGTTCGCGCGCCCGAGGCACCTGATCCTTCGACCCCGCAGATCTCATTGTGGTTGTGCTCCGGAAGCGTCGACCAGTACGCGGGGATCTTCGCGTTCTCGTTGATCTGGCACTTCCAGCGGTACGCAATCGGCGCGGTGCTTTGCGCACCCCAAATGAGCGGAAGACGTTCGAGCAGGACGTTGGCCACCTGCTTCGCGGGGTTGTCCGCTCCCGGGGTGGAGGGGCCATAGTCACGAACCGCCGTTGCGAGGGTTTCGCGTGCTTCGGTGAAGTCGGCGTCCAGCGGTGGGAGAACTTCCAGGCGCTCCAGCACCACCAGCATCGATGCCAGCATCTGCACGAGAGCAGCACGCGGCATTGGCGCATCAGGAGGCGAAATGATCGGCACGCCCCGCTCACCGTAGAAGTCGACGAGCTTACCGCCCGTGGAGATGGCCACCGCCGGGCAGGTGCGATCCAACGCTTCCATCGTGCAGGTGAGCGTCTCCTCTGTAGTGCCCGAGTACGACGAGGCAATCACCAGGGTGTTCTCGCCAACCCAACCGGGGAGGTAGTAGTCGCGGATCACCTGCACCGGGCGGCGCAGTCGCTCGGAGTACGCCCCGATGATGAGGTCAGCGGCAATGGCCGACCCACCCATTCCGCAGATGGCGACGTTCTCGATGGCGCTCCCGGGAAACGGTAGTTCAACTGCCTCGGCGCGAGCGCGGGCCTCGTCGAACACGGTGACTGCCCGAGCGGTTGCGGCAGCGATGCCCAGAGAGTCGAGGTGAAAAATATCGGGGTGGTCGAGCACGCTCATCGTCGTTCTCCGGTGAGGGTCGAAGGTCTGGGTGCACCCGTCGGAACTGATTCGTCGACGAGGTTGGCCCCCGAGGCAATGACGGCATTGTCGCCGACTACGACGCCCGCGCCGAGTTGCGCATCGGCGCCGACGGTGACGTCGCATCCAATGATGGCACCTCGAATGCGAACGTTCTCGCCAATGGCCACACCGGACCCAATAACGGATCGTTCGATAACGGCACCCGACGCCACGACAGTGCCCTTCCCCACCGTTGTCGCTGATGAAACCCGGGCGTCGGCCGCGAGAGAGCATCCCGTCGCGACGTACGCCTCGCCCGTCGGCGAGTCGGTCCGCACCACGCCACCGAGGACATCGAGATGGGCCTGGAGGTACGACTCGGGGGTGCCAATGTCGCGCCAGTAGCAGTCGCTCGGAAAGCCGGCGAGCCGCCCTTCCACGGCAAGGGAGGGAAAGATGTCGCGTTCGATCGAACCCGGGCGCCCCGCGGGAATGCGGTCGACCACAGCGTGCTCCAGAAGGTACGTGCCGGCGTTGATGAGGTACGGCTCGTTGGGCAGGAGTTGGTCGGGCGTTGGCTTCTCGACGAACGCCGCCACACGATTGTCGGCATGCAGGCGCACGAGTCCGTAGCGGGCGGGGTCGTCCACCGGGGTGAGAGCGATGGTTGCGTCCACCTCGGATTGCTCGTGTTGCTCAACGAGGGCGGCGACGTCGAGGTCGGTGAGCACATCGCCGTTGAGGACAAGGATGCGGTCACTCGTGAGGAGTTCCTCGGCGTTCTTCACCGCACCGGCCGTGCCGAGCGGTTCGGGATCGATCACATAGTGGAGCGTCATTCCGAGCGTTTGCCCGGTACCGAAGTAGTCCTGAATCGCACGAGGCAGGTAACCGCACGAGAAGATCACGTCGGTGATACCGAAGCGCCGGAGGTGGTCGAGTTGGTGCTCCACGAACGGCCGGTCGACCAGAGTCATCATCGGTTTGGGACGCGTATCGGTGAGGGGGCGCAGTCGCGTTCCTTCCCCACCAACGAGGATCACCGCCTGAATCATGTGCGGCCAATACCGTCGTAGACAGCGCCCGCTGCTCTCAAGGCCAGAGGATCGAGCACGTTGCGCCCGTCGACAATCACGGGACGCGCCATGGACGCGACGGCAGCTGTCCAGTCCAGCTCGATGATCTGGCGCCATTCGGTAACGACGACAGCCGCATCGGCGCCGGCGATTGCCACGAGCGGGTCCTCACAGAAGTCGACCCCGCGGAGCCGTTCACGGGCGGCGTCGAGGGCAACAGGGTCGTACACCCGAACGTTCACCCCTTCGGCCAACAGACGGGCCGCCAACACCAGGCTCGAGGCCTCGCGGACGTCGTCGGTCTCGGGTTTGAAGGCGAGGCCGAGCAGGGCGATGGTGGTGCCATCGAGGTGGCCCAGGTGCTTCTTCAACTTTCCAATGACGCGGCGCTTCTGCAGTTCGTTGACCTCGATCACCGAGGTGAGCAGCTGGAAGTGGTAGCCGGAGTTACCGGCCAGTTGTTTCAAGGCAGAAACATCTTTTGGGAAACAACTCCCTCCGAATCCGATTCCGGCTTTCAGAAACGCGTTGCCGATGCGTTTGTCGAGGCCCATGCCGTTGGCGACGGTGACGACGTCGGCGCCGACCTCTTCGCAGACGTTCGCGATCTCGTTGATGAAGCTGATCTTCGTGGCGAGAAACGCGTTAGATGCGTACTTGATCATCTCGGCCGTGGGAACCGTCGTGCGAACGATCGGCTTACCGAGTGGTTCGTAGAGGGCCGCAACACGGTCGCCAACGGCCGAGTCGAAGTCGCCAATCACCACACGGTCCGGGGCCATGAAGTCGTCAATCGCGGCGCCCTCTTTGAGGAACTCCGGGTTGGAACAGTAGCCCACGTTCTCGAGGCCCTGCGCGTCGAGCTCGGCCCGCACCCGTTCGCCGGTGCCCACGGGCACCGTGCTTTTCATGATGAGCACGTGGCGGTCGGCGGCACCGATTGCTCCCATCTCGCCGATGAAGTGCATCACGCGGGAAAGGTCGGCGTCGCCCGAGTAGGTAGGTGGCGTGTCGATGGCGATGAAAATGAGATCTGATCGTTCGAGCAGCGTCGGCAGGTCGAGCGTGAATGTGAGCCGTGCGCGGTGTTCGGCGATGAGGTCAGCAAGCCCCGGCTCGTAGATGGGGACGTCACCCGCCTCGAGCGCGGCAATCTTGGCCGGGTCGATGTCGCGCAGGGTCACCTCGTTGCCGACCGCGGCAAGGCAGACACCCGAAACCAGGCCGACGTAGCCGGCCCCGATAACCCCGACGCGGGCTATGGCGTGCGGCCCTTCTCTTCGAATGGCACGCGCGTCTCCTTCTGCCCCTTGGGGACGACGGCCTTACCGGGACGCACCATGAATTGGCGCATGTCACGGATCGTCACGTCGGTGAGGCTCTCGTCGAGCGAGTTGGTGATCCAGTAGGTCATGTTCCCCTTTTGCCACAAGAGCCGCTGCATGTTCTTGCCGTTGTAGAACGTGCGCCCTCCCCCGCGTTTGTCCACGCCGGTGTTGGTCTTCACGATCGGCGGGTCCTTCATGGCGGTCTGGGTGATTGTCACATACCGGTTGCCCAGCCTGCCGCTTCCGACGCGGAGTACCACGGTAAAGGTATCGGGCTTTCCGCGATCACCCCGCTCGATGTTGTAGAGCCGTAGGTAGACGATCTCCGAGTTCCGCGGCAGGTGCGTGGGGACCACGAAGTTGAGCTTCGTCTGGCTCCGAATGTTCTGAATCGCCGACTTCAACTGGGTGGTGACGATGGTGTCGGGTTTCACTTTGGCCGGCTTCGCCGTAACCTTCTCGGGAGTGATGAGCCCTTCGTAGTCGGCGCCAACGACGACGAAGACGTCGTTGTCTTCGGGTTGACCCGCGCGACGTGAGGCGATGCTGGCATTGTCGCCGAAGAAGGCTTGGATGGCCTTTGCATCATCGCGTTTGCCCGGTGCGTAGAAGATGGCGGTGCGTTGGTAGAAACCCTCGGCGTCGCTGGAGAGGAACGCCTTGTAGCCCTTCGCCGCAATAGCCTCTTGCGCTCGCCGAGCCACGAGGAGCTTCTTGCTGCCATCGGCGACGCTGACGATGACATCGGACGGCTTCGACGGCTTGCCTTCGTTGCTGCCCTGCGCCGGACCGAAGACCGGGTTCTTCCACTCATCAACGGCTTTCGCAATTGTCTCAGGAGACGCTCTCACGATCGACGCCCCGCTCGCCGTCATGTCGAGCCGGGTGTCGGTGATGGTGGTGCGGAAGATCTTGTCCTGTTCGATCCCCAGGCCAAAAGTGAGGAACTGTCGTAGGCGCTTGGGCGATCTGAGATCGGTTTGCACGTCGCGATTGATCGCGTCGACGATGTTGTCGACCCCCCTCGCACTACGACTGGCGCGCTTGAGCTCGGCGAGGAAGGCTTGCTGGCGTACCTGCCGAGCGAAGTCAGACCCGCCATCCTTGCGGAAGCGCACGTAGTCGAGCGCGTCGGAGCCACGCAGCTTCTGGTATCCGGGCTTGATGTTGATCTGCTCGAAGTTCTCGCCGGGACCCGAGTTGTCGTTGAAGTACACCCGATCGATGTCGAGATAAATGCCGCCGGCATCGTTTACCAGTGAGCGGAAAGCGTTGAAGTCGACATTGAAGAAGCGCTCAATGGGCTCGCCCGTGAGGCGCTGGACCGTCGCAATGACCCGCGCATTACCGCCCCCGTCACTGTACGCGGCATTCAACTTGTCGAATCCACCGTCCCCGGTGATGTCGACATAGAGGTCGCGCGGGAAGGACAAGAGAGAGATGAAGTTCTGGTTGAAATCGAGACGCACCAGGATGATGCTGTCGCTGCGTCCATCACCACGTCGCTCCTTCGCATCCTGACGCCGGTCGGAACCGATGATGAGGATGTCGACCGGCTTGTCCGGGAGGTCCGGCGCGAGCAGCTTCGCCGCTTCCAACACCTCGGGCGACTTGTTCAGGTCGCCCGAGAGCGCGTAGGCGAGGTACTTGTCGCGGAAGATGTATGCCGCAGACGCGATGCCACCACTGAAGACGATGAGCCAGGCAAGCACGGACAGGACCACCCGGCGGCGGCGCGGCACCTGGTAGTAGGTGGCGTCGCGGTGGTCGAGGGGACCGTGGGGCGGCTCGGCAACACTCATGCAGTTATCTGTTCCACGGCGGGTGCCCCTTCCCGCCCGATTGACCGGGCGAAATCAACGAGGGCTTTACGGTATCGCGGCAAGCTGATGACGTCGACGTACTCGGTTGGGCCGTGGTGGCCCGCCCCGCACGGACCGAACTCGATTGCCGGCACACCGACGGAGAGAAACGCGACCGCGTCGGATGCGCCGTCACGTCCCACCGAGGTCGTCGACGGTTCGTGGGCGCTGGCCGCGGCCAGCAGCGCGACGACGTAAGGGTTCGTCGGATCGACGTACGCCGGCGCCCGCTCCACCAACACGTCGATGCTCCACGGGCCGATTCCACGGATCTGGGCGAGCACGTCAGCGGGGTCCTGTCCCGGCAGATACCGCACGTCGATATCGAGGCGGCAGGCGTCCGGCACCTTGTTGATGGCGTCGCCCCCATGGATGCGGCCCAGGTTGATGGATGGCCGCTCAAACAGGTCGGTCGACCCCGACGCAAACGGCAGGCTCGCGATGGCGCGATACATCTCGACCCCATCGAGGATGGCCGACTGGCCCAACCACGGGGTGGAGCCGTGTGCGGCGACCCCCGCGACCTGGGCGCGCAGCATCAGGACGCCCTTTGCCTGCACCCCCACCTGCATGTCCGTGGGCTCGCCGCAGATGACGAAGTCGGCACGCAGGCCGTCGGCAATCAGCATCTCGGTGGCGTTCGGTCCGGGCTCGGAGCGCTCCTCATCAGGAACGATCACCATCTCGACCGTCGCCCCGGTGAGGCCTGCAGCAAGATCGGACATCGCCAGCATCATGGCCGCGAGCGCGCCTTTCATGTCGTAGGTGCCACGCCCGTAGAGCCGGCCCTCGCGATGAGTTGCGCAGAACTGGTCGGCGTGACCGGGGACGACGTCGAGGTGGCCGTGGAACACAATGCGGGGCGACCCGCTCCCGACGCAGGCGATGACGCAGTCGCGATCGGCGAAAGAGCGACGTTCGACGGAGGCGCCGCTCCCCTCCAACCAGCCTTCCACGAACTCGAGCGCCAGGCGTAGGCCCTCGGGGGTGGAGGTGTCGAAAGCGATCAGACGCTCAGTGAGCTGAACCTCATCCAAACTAGCTCCAAGCCTAGCCGACCTGGTTCGGCTCCTTGGTCGATTGTCGTTCCTGATGGCGGGCGGTTACGCCCTCCCGCAGACCACCCACCGGCGGGGCAGCGAGACCGTCAATTGCCGGAACACGATTCGCGAGGCTCCACAACCCCCACATCATCAGAAGCCCGGCACACACCCCCAGGCTGCCGCGGATGCCGATGCTCTCGGCGAGCACGCCTGACGCCTGGGCGCCGATGGCGATCGGCCCGACCACCGCAAGTTGATAGAGCCCCAACATGCGTCCGAGCAGCGGGGCCGGTGAGTTCAGCTGGATTGCGGCGTTGGTGGCAATGAACATCCAGATCCAGAAGATCCCGCCGGCGAACATGGCGACCAGTGCCAGCGCAAACCACGGGGCGATCGCCAGCAACCCACAGGCGGCGGCGCAGGCGGTAGTGGCAACGGGAAGCGCATGGTGACGCGGGTAGGTGGTGCGTTCTAGTCGCGCAAGGAGCCAGGCCCCCAGAAGAGCGCCACCACCCATGGCGCCGAGCAGAACACCCAGCCCCACCTCCCCCACTCCCAGCTCCGCGGCCATCACCGGCGCCAGCTCCTGCACTGGTGAGGCCAGCATCGCGAAGACCGCCATTCCCAGAAGCAGCCGTCGTGATGCCGCGTCGTGGCGCACGTAGCTGAGCGCTTCCCGAGTGTCGGCGCGGGCGCCGGGCTCGGCAGGAGGGAACGTATCGAGGCGGCCGAGAACAACGATCAACCCGAGGAAGGAGGCGGCATTCACGGCGAAGCAGGCCGCCGCGCCAGCTGTGGCAAGCAGCAGGCCACCAAGGGCCGGCCCGGCCAGACGGGCAACGTTGATTCCCGCGGCGTTCAGGGCGATGGCACCGGGCAGACGGTCACGTCCGGCGAGCGCACCGACCAAAGCGAGCATTGACGGCAGGCCCAGGGCAAAGCCAATCCCCACGATGGCAGTGCAGATGTAGATGATGGCCGGAGTCGCTCGATCGGCGGACGCGAGGATGGCGAGCGTCCCAGCCCCGATGGCCTGCAGGGCAAACGTGGCGATTCCGACCGACCGGCGATGGAAACGGTCGGCGAGCCGACCGGCATACGTGGACAGAATGATTGCCGGCGCCCGCGCGACCAGCGCCAACGCGCCGACGGCGGCCGGACTGTCCGTGAGCTCGAAGATCAGCCACCCGGCGGCCACGACCTGCAACCACGATCCGGCATTCGACGCCAGGCTGGCCAGCCAGAAACGCCGAAACTCGGGGACGCGCAGGACGGAAGGCACCCGCATCGCCGGAAACCTAGTGGTGTTTGGGTTCCCGTGGTGGAAGCGCGTTGGGAACCGCCTGTCGCCGGTCGGTGTAGAGGTGGTGTACGAGCACTGACACGGCACAAAGGAGAGACGGCCATGCGACGCGCGGCTGTGGTGATTCTCGGGATCGGCCTTCTCGCTTCGGGGTGCGGTGGTGGCGATGCACGTCCGGTCGCTCCAACCGAGACCGCCACACCCGGAGAGGCCGCGGGGCCGGCCGGCGCCCCCATCGTTTCGCTCCGAGCGACTTCCGAGGACACAGTCCTGTCCCTCCCCGACGGCGCGACCCGGACACTGCCCGGTTCGTTCGAGCACGCACGTGTGGCGCCAGGGTTTGCACCGGACGGCTGGGCACGACAGGCGAAACTGCTGGTGCTGGAAGACCCATCGAACCGAGAGACGCGCACAACAAGTCGCTTTGCCCTGGTCGACCCGACCGTGCGTACCGAACCGCGTGTGATCGAGCTCCGCGGCGACTATGACTACGACGCCATCTCACCCGATGGCACGCGGCTGTACCTGGCGAACTACTTCAGCGTCGAGGACCCAAAGGGCTACGTCGTCCGGTTCTACGACCTCGCGCGTGGCGCACTCGACCCGAACCCGGTGGTGGACAAACGCGGCCGGTTCGGCGAGACGATGTCGGGTGAGCCGCTTTCCCGCATCATCGGCGACGACGGTGCCTGGGTCTACACGCTCTACCGCGGTCGCGAGCACCCGTTTGTGCATGCACTGGAAACGACCCACGGCAACTCGGTCTGTATCGACCTGCCCCACACGACACTGGCGATCACCGATTGGACGATGGCACTCAATCAATCGGCGCGGACGCTCAACCTTACGAGCGCCGCAACCACGACCACCGTCCGCGTCATCCTCGACGAGTTCCGCGTGGAGATGCTGTGAGATGTCGGCGTGCGGTGACGCACGCCGACATCCACGGAACAGCCGTGTCTACCGGAGGGAGCGCGCAACCTCTTCCAGAAGGTCCATCGCCGTCTGCATCCCGGTCTCCATACCCGAGTTGATGTGGGCGTCGCGATGCTCTTTCGAGCTGTGCTCGACGAGGATGGTCATCGTCGTCCGCGCATCGGTTTCAGTGAGTGTCAGGGTGTTGAGCGCCTCACCATCCGGGAAACCTTCGAACACTTCGGTCGACACGAGCCGTTCGTTCGGGACGATCTCCCGGTACTCGCCATGGAAGCCAACCTCGGTCCCGTCGGCGGTCACCAACACGTACCGCCACACGCCCCCGACACGAAGATCGATGTCGGCGACGGTGACCTCGCCAAAGCCGGCGCTCCACCACTGCCTCACCAGCTCGGGTGTCGTCCATGCCGTGTAGACGAGGTGTCGTGGCGCGTCAAACTCACGAGTGATGAGAATCTGCTCATCGGTTGGGAGCGTCACCGTCGCTGTTCCTGTTGCCACTGCCATCGTGTCCTTCCTTCTCTTTGAGTTGTTCGAGCACGTCATCCATCAGGTCGAATCGCGTCGCCCAGGTGCGCTCGTAGTTCGTAATCCAGTCGTGGATGGGTTTGAGGGCGGTGCCGTTGACGCGGTAAAGCCGTTGGCGACCGCTGTCGCGCACCGAAACCGCCCCCACTTCACGCAGCACCCGAAGGTGCTTTGACACCACCGGCTGGCTCAGGCCGAGCACCTCGACCAGGTCATTGACCGGGCGCTCCGTACCGCCGAGAACGTCAAGGATTTCTCGCCGACGTGGCTCCGCAACCGCGTTGAACACGTCCGTCGTGGTCGCCGCTCGTGCCATGCGCCGCAATATATACTCATATGGTTATATGTCAAGCCAGGTCAGGCCTCTGCGAGAGTTGGCACGAGAGCAGGAGACTCAGGTGCCGTTGCACGCGGAACGTTTGGTATCCCCTGATCCAACGCAAGAGTTCGTACCCCCGATGGACCAGAGAAAAGCGAACCACTGTCGCGCACGGCACGCTCGACGGCGTCTTGCGCCATGTCGTCGGCCAATTCACATCGTCCACCCACGGCAAACGCTGCGCGCCACACACCGGTCCAGTGGCGACGAACAGCTCGCCAACAGCATCCGACGAGCAGTCGCGTTCCGCCTGCACCAACGTGTGATCTCCCGCTTCCGTCACGGTCCTCAGCGCAGTGACGAACCGCCGAGCCGAATCCTTCCCTCAACCCCACCGTGGCGAGAACCGCGTCATGAGGAGCGTGGCCCGCGCAACAACCTCGTCCTGGCGCAGCGCCTTGACGACAACTCGGGCGGAGCCGGTCGAGCGATTGATGACATGGCAGTCGAATACGATGCCAACGCCAACGACGACATCCGTGAGCGTTGCCGTGTCGATCCCGCCCAACAGCCAACGTGAGGCCCGATCCACATCGGAGGCCGTAAGCAGCAGCCCGGCGCATTGGGCGCATGCCTCCAGCACAAGAAACCCCGGGACCATCGGCGCAGCGACATGCCCACCCAACTCGCGTCCGGTCGGCGTCCATTTCGCGGTCGCGGCCTCGTCGGTCACGAGCTCCACATTGTGAATGAGCCGGTAGGGCATCGTCGTTACTCTGGCTCGCGTTCCGATCCGGCGATGCCGCGGGCGTCGAGGGCTTCCCCCACACCGTGCGCGAAACGCGCTGCGGCGACGACCGTGGGCACAGCGAAGGCCCGAAGGTTGCGGTGAAGGCCGCGGGCGCGGCGTGCGTCGAGCACCTGGTTGGCCACCACGCCGAGGTGATCGATGCTTCGGAGCGCCAGGCCGATCGCCAGCGAGAAACGAAAGACACGTGCCGGGGGGACGCGGACGCTCAGCAGGGCACGTTCGACGGCATCGGCGATCGCAGTGAAGCGGGTCGTCACGGCAATCGCGATGGCCACTGTCGCCACCGCAACCAGGCGTGTCGCGGCCACAATACCGGCGTCCCAACGCCCGACCGCGATTTGGAATGCGAGGAGAAGGGCGGCAAAGAGCACGAACGGAAACACGTGACGCACGATGCGTCGAAACGGAACGCCAGCGACCAACATTCCGGCGAACGCGGCGAACGCAACAACGGCCGAGACGATCGCGGAGGCGTACCACACGATGACGGCAGAGATCACAAACAGCGCCGCAAACTTGACGCCAACCGGGGCGCGATGGACCCAGGACTCACCCGGCCAGTAGAGCGACGTCACGCGCGGCCGCGCCCGTCGCCGTCGCCGATGGAACCTCACGGCACCCGAACCCGGTCGAGGTAGCGGCCCACCGTCTCGTCGCAGGGGCCGTCACTCACCACACGACCACTGTCGAGAAGCAGCGCCCGGTCGAGTTCGCGTACCAAGTCGAGGTCGTGTGAGACCACCACGAGCGACTGGGTCAGGCCCAGCAGAACGTCGACAACGCGGCGGCGGTTGATGAGATCGAGTGACGTCGTGGGTTCGTCCAGCACGATCCATGACGGGTCCAACACCAGCACCGCAGCGAGCGCCGCGAGGTGCTTCTCGCCGCCACTGAGGGTGTGGATGGCCTGGCGTGCCTTGTGCTTGAGACCGACGCGTGCCAGCTCATCTTCGGCCCGCGCAAACGCCGCCTCTTTGGCAACGCCCTGGGCACGCAGCCCCAGCGCGACATCCTCAATCGGTGTGGGATAGACGAGCTGGTGATCGGCATCCTGGAACACAAAACCGACCCGGCGCTGCACCGCCGGACGGTCGACGGCCGTGTCGATTTCGTCGACCGTCACCGCGCCCGCCGTGGGCAATGTCAGGCCATTGATGAGTCGCGCAAGGGTTGTCTTGCCCGACCCGTTGGCGCCAATGATTGCCGTACGCCCGGGAGCAACAGTCAGGCTGACGTCGTGAAGGAGCGTCACTGCGTCGTCGGTCGTGACCCCGGCATCGCGGAAGACGATCACGTAAGCACATCCGCCTCAAACCAACTTGCCGAACCCATTCCCCCGGCGATCGCCGCCAGCGCCAACCCCTGACCCCCGGGCATCGCACCACGGGCGAGATCCGTGAACAACCGCACCACCTGAATTGCCCCCGACGCGCCCCAGGGGTGCCCCAAGGCAATCGCGCCGCCGTGAGGATTGACGCACGACAGGTCGAGTGCCAACTCATCCGCGGTCGCCAGCGTCTGCGACGCAAAGGCCTCCGTGATGGCGATCTCATTCATGGCGGCAACGTCAAACGCGGCGTCTTTCGCCGCAAGTGCCTGCACCGCCGCCACCGCACCGATGCCACACACTCGGGGATCGACACCCACGGTTGCACTTCCCCGATGAACGAGACCAGGACGGCCAACGCGCTCGGCGATACGTGCCGAGGCGACGAGCACGGCCGCTGCCCCATCGGCGATTTGACTGGAGTTGGCGGCAGTAACCGATCCCCCGGGATGTACGAGTGATGGGAAGCGGGTCATGCGCTCCGCCGTGAGCGTCGCCCGTGGACACGAGTCGTGGACGACCTCCCGGTAGCCGTCATCAGTCTCCACCCGGCAGAAAACCAGCTCGGTTGCGAACACCCCTGCGTCACGAGCCGCCACGGCGCGGCGGTGACTTTCGGCGGCAAAAGCATCCTGTCGGGCACGATCGACAGCCCATTCCTCTGCGATGATCTCGGCCGACTCCGCCATGCCGGGATCGTCATAGTTGCCCCCCGCGAACATCTGCCGCGGAAAGAAGCGCCGACCGTGCGCACCGACATCGCGCGAGGGTCCCCTGCGAAGCGGTGAGGTCGATGCGCTCTCCACCCCACCGGCGACATACACGTCACCCGCCCCCGCCTCAACGAGTCGGCAGGCCAACGCAATGGCGTCGAGGCCGCCGCCGCACTGACGATCGATGGTCATGCCCGGGACGGCCACGGAGAGTCCGGCGCCGAGAGCGGCCCGGCGGGCGAGGTTGCCACCGGGGCCGGCTGCCGTGGCGAAGATGATGTCGTCGACGGGCACGCGCTCGATGCCGCTCGTCGTCAACAGTTGTCGGATGACCGTCGCGGCGAGCGCGTCGGCGTCGAGGGTTGCCAGGTCGCCGTCGAGCCGCGCGATCGGCGTGCGCGCGGCGGCGATGATGACGGCGGCGGCGCGACTCATCGCAGCTCCTGTGCCGACGCGATGAGGCGACGGACCGCGTCGCGATCGATCTTGCCGGAACGCCCCACGGGGAGCGGCCCATCGACAAGCAGATACCGGCGTGGTCGTTTCGGACGGCTGAGGGCCGCTGCTACCTGACGGCGAATGTCGGCCCGGGTGAGTTTGGCCCCGGGCTCGGGAACCAGAACGGCGCACACCTGCTCACCCCAACGCTCGTCGGGCAGCCCCAGCACAACACACGCCGCAACGCCGTCGGCCGTCGCAACGACCTCCTCAACCTCCTCGGGCTGAACGTTGACACCGCCGGTGATGATGAGGTTCGACCCGCGGCCCTCGACGAACAGGTAGCCATCGCCATCGAGTGACCCGCGATCGCCCACTCCCCACCACCCACCCGCCAGTGACCGAGCGGCTCCGATGGGTGGGGTGCCGCGATATCCGGAGAAGACCAGATCGCTGCGCACGACGATCTCGCCGGTCTCACCTTGGGCAACCGGCTGGTGGTTCTCATCAAGAATCCGTATCTCGACCCCGGGGAAGGCACCGCCGACAGAGCCGGGCGGGCTGGCATCACCATGGCGGCGGATTGCAACGAACGACAGCTCGGACGCCCCGTAGTACTCCACGAGCTGACTCGCCGGGAAGCGTTCGCGGGTGGCGGCCACCACGGCGGTGTCGAGCCGCGCACCCGCGCAGAAGATGTAGCCGGGATCCTGGCCTGGCGTGCTCGCCCCGTCAGCGGCGGCCAACATGGTGGGAACGACGTACAGCGGCGGCGGCCCCTTCCGCGTTCGCCACTGGCCCGAGCTCGACGGTGGCACCCACGTGAAGGCCGTGGAGACAGCCGAAGAGGAAGTGCGAGCTCGAAAGCGATCCGGGAATCACCACGCGCCCGCAGGGATCGACCCGACACACGTCGCCGAATCGTTCGAAGCTGGCCCACCACGAACGATGCGAACGGACAAACGCCTTTGGTGTGCCCGCGCTGCCGGACGTGAAGCCCACATAGAACGGACGGTCAGGAGTGACCGGCGGTGGAGCGTCCGTCGCTGCGTCATTCCCACCGCGGAGCACGACGGCACCACCCACCGAAGACTCCCACTTCCCGCCAGCGAGATGCGGAGGCATGTTGTGTGCGGAGGTGAGAACAACGGCCGCCGCATTGAGCTGTGCCAGGGCGCCTCGGGTTTCGTCATCCGACCACTGTGGATCGAGCACTCCCACCGCCCAGCCGGCGGAGGCGAGACCGAGAAAGGTCGCAACCCACTGCGGTGACCACTCCCCGAGCAGGGCGACGTACCGCTCATCGCTCTCGCCCGGCACCGTCCACGTGCGGCTCGCATCGCCGATCGCACTCGCGTGATCGCGAAGAGCGCCATATGTGAGTTCATCCGTGCCGCAGCGCACCGCGACGTGGGTGTCGTGGGAGCCGCTCGGCGCGAGCGCCCGCGAGGTGACAAGCATCGGCTAGGCGCGAGCGCCCGCGGCACGCGGCCGCAGGAACGGCGCCGCCCGAAACGCCGTGACCGCGACGAGGCTCGCCGCTGCCGCCTTGGCAAGGTCTCCCGGGATGAACTTCATGGAAAGTATGAGGAACCTGCTGGGAACGTCGGCAATCGCGGCACCGACCGGCAAACCGATGCAGTAGAGGACGACAACGCCGCCGAGCACGCAGGCAACGAAGGACATGGCCACCTGCGTCGACGTCTCATAAGTCCTCTGACCCCGAAGCCCAATCGCGATCGCGGAGACGCATGCCGCCGCCACGGGAAATCCCAGGACGAAACCGGCGCTCGGGCTCGAAAATACCGACAGACCACCGCGTCCTCCGGAGAGCAAGGGAAGCCCCGCCGCGACGAGGGCGACGAACAAACCCACAGCCAGAAACGCCTCCGACGGCACCAGCATGAGCCCAGCTAGCATCACGGCAAGCGTTTGCGCGGTGATGGGCACAGGCATTCCCGGGAGGTTGACCGCAGGTGTCAGACCAAAGGCCGCGACGAGAGCGGCGAACACGGAGATACGGGCGATGCGCGAGCCGCTCATTGGGGCGAATCTGTTTCGTTGTGTCATCTGGATCCTCGAGTGGAAACTGGTCCGTGACACTACCGAAGGTCGTCACGGCATGTAGCGTTGAACCGTGACGACTGAGGTCGATGCCCGACGTGAGCAGGTGCTCGCGGCGCTCGTGACTGCCGGGTCTGCCGGGCTCTCCGGACAGGCGCTTGCGGACGAACTTGCCTGTTCGCGCGCCGCTGTTCACCGCCATGTCGAGTCGCTGCGGCGATCAGGGATCGGTGTCGACGGGGTCCACGAGGGCTACCGGCTTGCCGCCGACGCCGACCCGGTGGTCCCGCTTCTCGTCACTCCCCGACTCGTCTCGCCCCTCACCGGCCCGGTGCAGTGGAGCCCCCAGACCGGCTCGACGAACGACGACGCAGTGGCCGCGGCCCGGGCGGGTGCGGCGGAGGGCCTGATCGTCGGCGCCGACGTTCAAACCGCAGGACGTGGCCGACGAGGGCGCCCATGGAGCGGCACCGCCGGGGACGGCCTGTTGTTTTCCGTCGTCCTGCGTCCGCAGGTGTCACCCGCCGATGTGGCCCTCGTCCCCATCGTGGCCGCCACCGCCGTCGCCGACGCGATCGGCGACAACGCCGGAATCGTCTGGCCCAACGACATCCTCATCGCCGATCGCAAGGTCTGCGGAATCCTCTGCGAGTTAGCCGCTGACGAAGCCGGGGTGACGTGGGTGGTCGTGGGAATCGGTGTCAACGTCCGTGCGGCACCCACCCTCACCGATCATCGTTGGACACCGGGGTCGCTCGCCGACGGCTCCACTCCACCGTCGCGAGCCGATCTCCTGGTCACCATCCTCGCGCGATTCGCCAGCGCATATGCCGACTGGCGCGCGAACGGACCGCATGCCGCCTTGAGCGCGTTCGCCGAACGCGACCAACTCCGCGGAGCGGGCGTGACGGTCCAGACCGGCACCACGGAAACCATGGGCACCGCCCAAGGGGTGGACGACACCGGTCGCCTCAGGGTTCTCACCGGCGCCGGTGAAGTCGCCCTCGGCGCGGGAGAAGTCACCCGGGTCGAGTGGAGCTAGTCCCACTCGACCCGAATCACCCAGGACGTGAAACGATCAGTCGCTGAAGATGTTCAAAAGCGACGTGAAGATGTTGACGATCGACACGAAAATGCCGGTAGCGAGCCAGATGGCGTCGTCCTCGGTGCCGTGCTTACGCAGGTAGTTGAAGTCGATGACCAGAAGCAACGCCGAGAGCGCGTAGATACCAACGCTCATGAACACGGGGAGCGACCCGGCGACGAGTGACCAGACAATCGCGACTCCGCAGAGCACAAAGACGATCAACGAGATCGGCTTCATCCACGGGGCGAGGTCCTTCGACAGGAACAACCCGAGGGCGCCCATCGCGAGGACGGTGCCGGCGGTACCGGCGACGGCCTGGGCCAGCGCGTCAGGGTTGAACTCGGCGAACATCTTGATGACTGCTCCGAGACCAAGGCCGATCATCATGGCAAGCGCAAAGAGCCAACCCATTGCAAAACCGCCGCGACGGAAACGATCGCCACCAAAGGAGCCAACGAGCAGCATCCCCACACCGACGAGCGAGCAGGTGATTGCGGCACCACGCGAGAAGTCGCGCCCGAGGTAGGACCCCAGGGCGAGGAAAAGAAGCGCGAGAGAAACAAGGCCCATCACCCAGCCGAACACTCCGATGACGGAGCGTTCGCGGGGGATGGCCAGATCAGGACGGAAAGTGGAAGATTCGTTCATGCCGCGAATGGTAGCTCGCCCGCCGGAAATCAGGGAGACCTTCAGAGTGAGCGTTCTTACAACAAGTCGCGTCGCGTCGATGGGACATCAGGGGCGTCGGTCGTCAACTCGTCCAACAGCCCCCGGTCACGGGCGGCGGTGACCGCCGCCGTGCGACCGGAGACACCGAGCTTGGCGAAAACCCGGCCCAGATGGTGTCCCACCGTCTTCTCGGAGATGAACAGGCGCTGCCCGATCTCTTTGTTCGACATTCCCTGCCCGAGCTCGAGCAGCACCTCCCGCTCACGCTGGGACAGCGCAGCGTCCGGGGTGTTCGGCGACGGAGTCACGAAGCGATGACCAATCGCGCGAAGCCCGGCCTCGCAACGTGCACGCCAGCCCGGCGCCTCCATCTCCCGGAAGTGATTGCGCGCCACCTGCAGATCCTCGGCGCCATCCGCACCGCTCAGCTCACCTGCGTGAAGCAGCGACAGCGCTGCCCACCAGCGGAGGCCGGTGGCCGCAAAAGCCTCAGATGCCTCACGGTAGCCAGAAACGGCCTCGCCGGGCGTCGACGCGTGACAGGCGGTGACATAGAGAACAAAGGCCTGTGCCCCGGGTGACCCGGCGGTGGCCGACACGCGTAGCTCATCGAGCACCTCCCGAGCTTCGTCGGCGGGAAGCGCGGCCGCAGCCGCCGCGAGCAAGATGATGGAGTCGGCGCGATCCTCGGTTTCACGCCACAGAGCGAGGGCGTGGCGTGCGGCGTCGCGCGACTTCTCGATCTCGTTTGCGAGTCGGGCAACCGTGATGTGCGCGGCGGCAAGCGGGCCAACGTCCTCGATCGTCATGCCATCGATGTCGGTGGTACGACCAATTTCGGCGAACGCCGCAAGGGACGCGTCGATGTTGCCAACAGCCGCTTCGAGCCACGCGTGAGTGACATCGGTGTGACTCACGCGCGGACCCAACGCCGCGAACGCCGCCTCGGCTTTCTGCGCGGCCTGCGACGCTTCCCGCAGCCGACCGCATCCCGCCAGAGCCTCCGCGAGGTTGTGGTTGAGCGGAGCGTCGAGTTCGGCGACGCCCCGTTCGGCCGCGATGGCCAATCCCTCGTGGGCACGGTCCACGGCGGCGAGCGGCATCCCCAGCGCGTTGAGCGCGACAGCCTGGTTGTTCAGTGCCACGACCTGTTGGCGGTGATTGCCGAGTGCGGCCGCTTCACGGAAACTCTCGCGAATGTCCTCAATGCCGTCGGGTGAACCGGTCGCATGAACTCGCGCCAAGCCCAGCGTCGACAACGTTCTCGTGAGGGTCAGCGTCGCCCCGCAGGCGCGGGCTTCATCGCGCGAGCGCTGCGCCCAGAGGATCGCCTCGGAGTTACGGCCGGACTGCACCGCGAACATCGCCGCCAGATCGAGCGCCTCGGCGCGTTCGGGCAGAGGCTCGCCGCCGATCAACTCGGGCACGGCGAGAAGCGACACCGCCGCCGAGTAGTCGCCCGCATACCAGCGCAAACGGGCCCATTCGGTCGTGGCGCTGAGAGTTCCCGCGACGTTACCGCGGCGACGCTGTTCATGGGTCACCGCCTCGAGGATCTCGCCCGCCGGGCCCCACTCCCCCAGCGTCGCCATCGCGAGACCCTCTTCGAGTTGCGCATCGAGGAGCGATGCTGCGTCGCCGTCGGCTTCGCTCCAGGCAATCGCTCGAGTGGCATGTTCGCGCGCGCGTTTCGCGTCGCCAGCGCCACGTGCCAGCGCCGCTGCCCGAAGCGAGGTTCCGATCACGTCACGGGCTCTGGCGCTGCCCACGGCAAAACGCACGAGCTCCTCCGGCCCGTTTCCCGCTGCGCGACGGGCCGCGAGCACGGCCCCATTTCTCCGGCGACGATCGCTCGAAGGGATCTGCTGGTAAACGGCTTCCGCGAGGAACGGATCGACAAAGGCAAAACGAACAGGCCCCGGCCCGCTGACCTCTCGCAGAATGCCTTGGGCGATGAGCTCGTCGAGCAGCGGTTCTAGCCCGTCGGCATGTCGCCCGGTCACGGGAACCAGCTCACCGACGGTTACCTCACCCCGAATGACCGCAGTCCACGAAGCGATGTCACGTCCGACCGGCGTCAGGTGGCGAAGCGCCTTCTCAACATCTCGCATGAGGAGCGCGGGGAGGCGAATCGGGGCGTCCGGTTCGCGAGTGCGATTCGCGCGCAGGACGGGGATCAACACACCCGGGCGTCCTCCCGCGAGATGCAGTCCCTCCGCGAGGGTGTGGGCATCGCACTCGGCCACCTCGCGCGCAATCGACAGCATCGCGTCCTCGTCGAGCGGGTCGAGCTGGGTGCCGGCCCCGTCGGTGTCCTCGTGAGCTGTCGCGATCAGCAGGCCCGGGGTTCCGACGAGCGAGTCGCCGATTGCGGCAACCGCTTCCTGTGCCGCGTCGATGTCATTTGCGATTGCGACGAACGGACGGAGGCGGCTGGCCTGAACCGGCTCGGGCCGCAGGTCCGCCGCCACGAGACCGGCCGAGAGACGGTCAGTGACGGTCCCTCCGCCACGCAGGCGCACCGCAAGCGCCCCGTCGGCTCCCAGAGCCGCGGCAAGCTCCGCCGCAAAACGGCTCGTGCCGACCTTCGGCGCACCAGCGACAACGAGCAGCCCCGGACGAGCATGCGCGAGGTCAATCGCGCGACGAAGTTCCGCATCCCTGCCGACGAACCGTGGTTCGTCGCGGACCAGTTGGTCTGCCGTCGTCGCCGCCTCCTTTACTGCTTTTGCGGCTTGTGGCGAGCGAGACGATACCAGCACCCCTGCCCAAGTCAGCATCTCCGAGACAGGTCGACGCCACATCTCCGGCGCCGCGACATCCGCGCCGCGGCGCGCGGCCTCGGCACACCTCAGGGGTTCGACGAGCAGAAAATGGGCTTTTCGCACCGTTTAGAGAAGTTTCATGGCGCAACTGGTGGGTCAAGATAGGGCATACCCCTTAAGAGACTGACCCCGGTTCGGTCCTAGATTTCCCTCATCGAGTTCATCAACCGATCTGAGGGGAGGGACATCATGGGACGCACTTTCGGCCGCACGTTCTAAATCGCTCTTGTGCCCGCCAACCGGGCACACCCGCACATCCGTTCGGGCTTTTCCATCACACAAGTCGATTCCATCGAAAGAACCGGGGAGGGACATCATGGGGCGCAAGTTCGGCCGCACGTTCTAGTCACTCGCAGAGCCCGTTCCTTGGGCATGCGCGAACACCACACACGATGGTCATTCCGGGCCTCATCGCCACCACGGCGGCGGGGCCCGCCGTCTATTTGGCGGGAGAGAGGGCCTGAAGCAGCTCACCCACCGAACGTTCTTGCTCAAGCGCGTGGCGGAGAGGCAGGTCGTCCCGCACGGCGTAGCGGTTCCGACGCCCGACACGTGTGCGCTCAACGTATCCACTCCTCACAAGATCGCCAACGATGCCCTGGGCGGCGCGTTCAGTGATTCCCACGTGCTCGGCCACTTCACGAAGACGCATCTCCGGGTCGCGCGCGATACACACCAGGACATGGGCGTGATTGGTGAGAAAGGTCCAGCGTCCCGGAGCGTCGGAGGAGTCTGCGCCCGTCATGCGGCGATGCTACGCCTCGGCTGGGGCCTCGGCGATCATTCCTGCCGCCAGGGTGTCGTTCGTGGCCTCGTCGACCAAGATGAAGCTTCCCATCGTTCGGCTGCGCTCGTACCGGTCGATGGCCAGCGGTTGGCTGGTCTTGAGGACGACACGGGCGATGTCGTTCAAACCGATCGACTCGACCGACTCGGTCGTCAACGTACGGATATCGACACGATGCGTGATCGATTCCACAATAACCACGGCCTCGCGCGTTGCATGACGGATCACGTACCGGCCGCGCGGAGTCATCGGTCGCTCACTCATCCAGCAGATGTCGGCGATGAGCTGTCGTGTCACAACGGGCGCATCGTTCGCGGCGGCAATCACATCACCGCGCGACACATCAATCTGGTCGGCGAGGTGGAGCGTGACCGACCGGGGCGCCTCGACATAGCCATGGTCGCCGTCGAGCGTCTCGATGCGTGCGACGGTCGTGCGGTGCCCCGCAGGAAGCACCACAACGTCGGCGCCGACCGCGACCGACCCCGCCGCCATCTGGCCCGCGTAACCACGGTAGTCGGGATACTCCGCCGACTGCGGGCGGATAACCCACTGCACCGGAAAGCGAACCCCCACGCCCTCCTCGGCCGCTCGATCCAAGGAGGCGGTCTCGAGGTAGCCCAGCAACGTCGGCCCGCCGTACCACGGCATGTTCGTCGAGGCGTCGACGACGTTGTCGCCCGACAGGGCGGAGATGGGGATCACGTCGACTGTCGCGTCGCGCTCGGCAACGAACGTGCGGATCTCGGCCGCGATCGCGTCGAAGTAACTTTGGCGAAAGTCCACCAGGTCCATCTTGTTAACGGCGACCACCAGTCGCGGAATCCTCAGAAGGGTGCAGATGAATGCGTGGCGACGTGTTTGCTCCACCACGCCGTGGCGAGCATCGACCAGAATCACCGCGATGTCGGCGGTGGAAGCGCCGGTCACCATGTTGCGCGTGTACTGAACATGACCGGGGCAGTCGGCAATGATGAACCGACGCTTGGGCGTGGCAAACGGTCGATAGGCGACGTCGATCGTGATGCCCTGCTCGCGTTCGGCGCGAAGGCCGTCGGTCAGGAGCGCCAGGTTGACGTATCCGTCACCACGCCGCTCCGAGACCTCCTCGACGTGGGCGAGCTGGTCGGCCATCACCTGCTTGGAGTCGTAGAGGAGGCGGCCAATGAGGGTGCTCTTGCCATCGTCGACGGACCCGCAGGTGACGAGGCGACACAGCTCGACCCGCTCCGTTGCGATCTCCGCCACTAGAAATACCCCACCCGTTTGCGGTCTTCCATCGCCGCTTCGCTCGCCCGATCGTCCGCCCGGGTCTCGCCACGCTCCGTAATGCGGGTGGCCGCGATCTCATTGACCACATCGCGCAAGCTGGTCGCGGTAGATGCGACCGCACCAGTGCAGCTCATGTCCCCCACCGTGCGAAACCGCACCGATGTCGTAAACGGCTCCTCGCTGGGGAGTCGCTCCACGACCTCGCTCGCGGCGTACAGCATGCCGTCGCGGGAAAATACCTCGCGCTCGTGGGCGAAGTAGATCGACGGCAACGGGATCTCCTCGCGCGCGATGTACTCCCAGATATCGAGTTCCGTCCAGTTCGAGAGCGGAAACACCCGCACGCCCTCGCCCTTGCGCACGCGGCCGTTGTAGAGGCTCCACAGCTCGGGTCGTTGCGCGCGGGGGTCCCATTGGCCGAAGTCGTCGCGGAAGCTGAACACACGTTCTTTGGCCCGGGCGCGCTCCTCGTCACGTCGTGCCCCACCAATGGCGGCATCGAATTGGTGCTCGGCAATGGCGTCGAGGAGCGTCGTCGTCTGAAGCTGGTTTCGCGACGCCCGCGGCCCCGTCTGCTCCACTACCCGCCCCTCGTCGATCGATGCTTGAACGCTCGCCACGATCAGCCGTTCGCCGAGGGCTGCGACCTGCGCGTCGCGATAGGAGATGACTTCCGGAAAGTTGTGGCCAGTGTCGACGTGCATCAAGGGGAACGGAAAGCCGCCGGGACGAAACGCCTTCTCCGCGATGCGCAGGAGCACCGCCGAATCCTTGCCACCCGAGAACAGCAGCACGGGTCGCTCTAGCTGAGCGGTGACCTCACGCGTAATGAAGATGGCCTCGGCCTCGAGCAGATCAAGGTGTTCGTGAACGCTTATGGAGCGTCCCCCCCGGCGTTCGCGACGGCCGCAACGGTCGCCGGTCGACGCGACTCGCGCCGCCACACCCACAACGCCAGCAGGAGCGGCATCCCCACGATCACATAGGGGGGAATCTCCACACCGGTCTTCGTGATCAGCCCCATCCCGGCCGCCAGCAGCACGATACCGAGGGCCGGGCGCAAACCCCGCTCGGGCATGCGCGCCGCCAGGTGCGCGCCCGCCCAGACGCCCGGTATCGAGCCGATCATGATGGAGCCGGCCAGCGCGAAGTCGATGTTGCCGGAGACGAAGTGCGCGACGCTCGCGGCCCAGAGGAGCACCGCGGCATGAAACACGTCGGTCCCAACCACCCGGTGCGGTGTCAGCCGAAACAGCATGATGAGGAAGAGCGCAATCAACGCGCCCGAGCCGGCGGAGGTCACGCCGAGGACGAATCCCACCAGGATGCCGACACCCACCGCGGCCACTTTGTGCCGGGTCTGCATGTCGATGGTGGCGCGCTCGCGGTTGTGCGCATCGGTGGAGAACATGGCGCGCCACAGCACGGCAACCCCGGTGATCAGGAGCGCCGCCGCCACCATACCGAGCACGATGTTGTCGAAGGAATTGCCGGTGCGCCTTTCGATGATGTCGAGCACCCACACCCCGGCAATCGTCGCGGGGATGCTGCCCATGCCGAGCCACAGCGAGATGCCCATGTCGACGGTGCCCTTGCGAAAATGCGTCCACCCGCCCACCGTCTTTGTCACGGCGGCATAAAAAATGTCCGTTCCGATCGCAAGGACCGGCTTGATTCCAAAGACCAGAATGAGGAGCGGGGTCATCAGCGACCCGCCACCCATGCCGGTTGTGCCGACGAGAATGCCGACGCCGAAGCCAAAGACGATGAGAAGGAGCGTCTCGGTCATAGTGGCCAGTGGTGATAGAAGATACGAATTCGCAACATAGGATGATCTTATACTGGGATCGAGGGGTTGCCGACGACCCTCGGTATCCTGCCAGCCTAAAGATGCAATTACCAGTGGTGTTTATTGGTTTTCTCCGATAGCCTGCCTCTGCCATGAAGCCGCCGCTCTACCCCATCTTCATCGACCTGGAGTGCGCGCCATGCCTGGTGGTTGGCGGCGGCCCGGTGGCGACCGAAAAGACGCAGAAGCTGGTGGAGGCCGGCGGCGACATCCGGATCGTGAGCCTCACCTTCACCGATACGCTTCACCGGATGATCGCCGACGGATCGATTCGCCAGCACCATGAGCGTGGCTACGAAACCGCCGACCTGGACGGACGCTTTCTCGTCATTGCCGCCACCGACGACCCCGAAGTCAACCGGCAGGTCTGGACCGACGCGACCGCCCGGAACATGCTGGCCAATGTCGTCGACGTCCCCGAGCTGTGCAACTTCATCGTCCCGTCCATCATGCGACAAGGTGAGCTGGGTATCGCCGTCTCGACGGGAGGGGCCAGTCCAGTTGTGGCCCGCACCATCCGACAGAACATCGAGAAGGCTGTGGGGCCAGAATGGGGCGAGCTGGTCGCCATGTTCCGCGCGACACGCGAGGAGCTCAAAGCGCGGTACCTGACGATGCCCGAGCGTGCCGCGGCGGTGGAAGCGTTCCTCGAAAGCGACGTCCTGGAACGACTTGCCGCCGGAGATCGCGAGGGCGCCGCCGAGCTGTTCGCCGAGCTCTTGGGAACGCCGGTGCCACGGTGAGCGCACCCATCGTCCACCTCGTGGGCGCCGGCCCTGGCGACCCCGATCTCATCACCGTGCGCGGCCTACGCGCCATTCAGGCTGCCGACGCCATCGTCCATGACCGATTGGGCACCGCCGAGCTTCTGGCGTTTGCGTCTGCCGACTGCGTTCTGATCGATGCCGGTAAAGCCCCGGATCGCCATGGCATGACCCAAGACGAGATCAACGAAGCCCTGATCGGGCAGGCGCGACTGGGACGCAATGTGGTGCGCCTCAAAGGCGGCGACCCGTTCGTCTTCGGTCGTGGCGGAGAGGAGGCCCTCGCCCTCCTCGAGGCCGGCATCCCCTTTACCATCGTGCCCGGCGTGTCGAGTGCCCTCGCGGCTCCCGCATCGGCCGGCATCCCAATTACCCACCGCGGTCTCGCACGCACCGTCACGATCGCAAGTGGTCATGACGATCCCCACAGCCCCGCCGCATGCGCACGGTGGCAGGCAATGGCCACCGTGCCGGGGACGTTGGTGCTGCTCATGTCGATGGGTCGCCTTGGCGAGATCGCGGACGCATTGATTGCGGGCGGTCGAGCGGCAGACGAGCCGGCGGCGGCGATCCAATGGGCCACCACATCGCGCGAGCGACGCGTCAGCGCCACACTCGACACGTTGGCCGAGCGGTGCCGCGACGCCGAGCTCGGAAACCCGGCGGTGGTCGTCATCGGCCCGGTGGTCGCCCTGGGCGCCCTGATCGAATCAGGTGCCGTGCCGATCGAACGCGACGGCGCCGCGGACGAGGGTGAGGAAAACGCGCCCGCCGGAGTCCAGGAGGATGAGGTCCGCCGGCGCTCCCACTCCTAACGTTGGGGCCGGGCGACCCAGCACCAGGGCGGGAGCCCGGGTGACCGACGCCACCGCGTCGATTAGCGAACAACCAACGATTCGTCGGACGTTGCGAACCATCTCGTCGAGACCGATGGCGGTGCCGGCAAGACCACCGCTGTCAGTCCGTACAACCTCACCGTCGCTCACGATGTGGGTATCCCCAAGGAAGTAGCGGCCGGCCGGGGCTGCAAGTGCCGCGGTCGCGTCGGAGACCAGCACGCGTCGATCGGCCCCCAACGAGCGCCACGCCAGACGGATCGCATCCGGGTCGACATGACGACCGTCGGCGATGAGGCTGGCCGGCAGCGGAAGTCCCCCCAGCACCGCGCCTGCCAGGCCGGGTGCGCGGTGATGAATGGGGGCCATCGCGTTGAACAGGTGAGTCACCATGCCCACCCCGGCAGCGGCGGCTGCCCGTGCGTCGTCAGCACTCGCGGCGGTGTGACCGGCCGCCACCACGACACCCCGTCCGCGAAGGGCGCGAATCACCGGGCCCATTCCCGGAAGCTCTGGGGCGATCGTCACCATGGCGACGGTCTCCGGAGACCACGACCGCACCAGCTGGAGCGACGGTGTCCGGATGTGCCGACGGGCATGAGCGCCGGCGTACACCGCGTTGATCATCGGCCCCTCAAAGTGCCAACCGAGCGGCACCGCACCAACCCAGCCGCGCGGCGGACCTGTCGCGATCACCTCCTGGGCCTTCTCGATGGTCTCGGACGAGCAGGTCACCAACGTGGGGAGGAAAGCCGTCACGCCGAATCGCGGGAGTGCCGCGGCGACATCCCATAAGCCCTCGGGGCTCACCGCAAGATCGATTCCCACCGCCCCGTTGACCTGAAGGTCGATGAAACCGGGAACGGCGGTGAGCCCCTCGCCGGCGATCGTTCGTGAACCCGCCGCGATATCCGACTGGAACTGCCCGTCGTTGATCGCGAATGCAGCCGGGGAGCCGTCGGCGGTCGACGCATTCTCGATCACGATCGCCTGGGTCCCCACGTTCATCCACCCCACGTTGGCATTTATCGCCGGGTCGCATGGTGGAAACGTTTCCGCCGGCAGTGATCCAAGACGACGTCCGATGCGTATCAGGGTCAGATATCAAAGGAGATTTCGCGTGTATGAGATCAGTCGTGATCTTTTTCGTGCGTTACGTCCCGGACTGGCCGGCGATGTTCGACGGCCAGCGCGTCCTGCCCGCATGCTCCTCGAACTCTGCGAGGAGTCGATCTCGGGCATTGCCCGCACCCCAAATGCGCTGACGCATCATGCCTCGCGCCTCTTTTCCAAGCTCCGAGGTCTCTACGCCCCGGCACACCACGTCGCGCTCCTCACAACGATCGAGCGGGAGTTGGAGCGTGTGCACGAGCGACTCGTGGAGCAGGTGGGCGCTCGGTCGGGTGGTTTGCTTCGCTGCGCCGCAATGACACGTCGCAGCACCGCCTGCATGCGGGAACCCATTCCCGGTTTGCGGTACTGCCCCTCCCACCGCCACCTCGACGACGAGTGACGGTGACCGCAACCGTCATCACGCCGATCGCCCGTTACCGATGCGCGCCGCTCGGAAGAACCGAATTGAACGTTCGGTCGATTGCCGGCAGGCCAGCGTCCTGCGAAACACCGGCCGCGATCGCTACGATCGTGATGCTCGTGCTCAACCGCAATTCGAATACCACCTCGCTCGGTAACGGTGCTGACACGTCAGAGGATGACGCGGCCCTCGTTCAGCGCCTCACCGAGCGGGATCACGAGGCTTTGCGCGAGGCCTATGACCTCCACGGATCGTTCGTTTTCGGTGTTGCCATGAAGCTCACTGCCGACCGTGGTTTGGCGGAGGAATGCACACAGGATGTTTTCATGAGCCTGTGGGACCAAGCCGGCTCCTTCGATTCCGGCAGGGCTCGACTGACGACATGGCTATATGTCGTCACCCGAAACCGTGCGATCGCCCTCACCCGCCAACGCTCGGCACGACCCGCGACGCCGTTCGCAGACGTCCCGGAAGTCGTCGATCACACCGACCCGTCGGAGGTCACCGGCCAGCGCGATGAGGCTCGCGCCGTTGCCGAGGCGCTCGCCGACCTCCCCAACGATCAGCGCAATGTCGTCGTTCTCGCATACGTGCATGGCTTGACACAAGACGAGATCGCCACCCGCCTGAACATCCCCCTCGGAACGGTGAAGGGTCGTGCACGGCTCGCTCTCGACCGTCTTCGCAGTACCATTGATGTCTCACGTATCTCAGGGGGGACGTCGTGAGCGATGAGCTTCGTGAACTGTCGGCGCTGTCCGCATTGGGCGCGCTCTCTGCGGAAGACCACGCGCGTTTCGCCGCACTCGCCGGCGAGCACCCGCAGTTGGCGGACGATCTGGCACGGGATCAGCAGGTCGCCGCCCGGATCGCCACGGTGCTTGCCTCCCACGAGGCCCCACCACTCGGTTTGGGTGGCCGCATCCTTGCCGCAGCTCGCAGCAATGAGCCGTCGGTGCTGCCGGCCCCGGTCCCTGCCTCGGCGCGCGACCCCTGGTGGAAGCGTCTCGTTCCCACGCTTGGCGTCGCCGCCGCATCGGCTGCGGCAGCCGTCGCCATCACGCTGGTCGCAACACGCGATCCCGGACCCGGAACCCCGACACTTGAAGCCTCCATCGTTCCCCACTCGGCCAAAGACCCCGTGAGTGGCCGAGTAGCGCTCTACCGGCCCGACGCGACCGACGGGCGCATCATGATCGACCTCAGCGCCTTCCCCGCCGCCTCGGCCGGACATCACTACCAAGTGTGGGTCTTGAAGAAGGGATCGACGGTCATGGAAGCCATCGGGACGTTCAACGTGTCGGCCAAGACAACGCACATCGAAGCGAGGCTGCCGAGCCGCGGCGAGTATTCCGCCGTCGACATCTCTCTCGAAGAAGACAACGGGCCGCCAGAGCACTCTGGCACGAGCGTCGCCGGCGCCACGTTCGGCACGGCCTAGTGGCCGGCGACCCGCCCCAGACCCCCACCATCCTGCTGACGGGAGCCACTGGCTACGTGGGTGGCCGACTCCTCGATGCGTTCGAGCGTGAGGCCGTTCCCGTACGCTGCATCTCGCGACGTCCCGAGTTCCTGCGTGGTCGATCGTCCGTCACCACCGAGATTGTCCGTGGCGACCTTCGAGTACCCGCCGACCTCACACGCTCCCTCGCGGGGATCGATACCGCGTACTACCTCGTCCACTCAATGGGCGAGCCCGGAAGCTTCGCGGCCGAGGACCGCGCCACCGCCCAAGCATTCGGCGACGCCGCACGGGCAGCGGGAGTGCGCCGCATCATCTATCTCGGCGGGCTCGGCTCCGGCGACGACCTCTCGCCACACCTTGCGAGCCGCCAAGAGGTGGGACGAGTGCTGCGCGCGTCAGGTGTTCCCACAACGGAGCTCCGCTCCTCGATCATCATCGGCGCCGGGAGCTTGTCCTACGACATGGTGCGCTCACTGGTGACGCGGCTGCCGGTGATGATTACACCTCGGTGGGTGCGAACGATGACCCAACCCATCGCGATCGACGATGTCATCGCCTACCTCATCGCCGCACGTGACCTCGGTGGAACCGAGAACCATGTCTACGAGATCGGCGGTCGCGACCGGGTGTCGTATGGGGATCTGATGCGTGAATTCGCCGAGCAGCGCGGCCTCCGTCGCTACATCATTCCCGTGCCGATGCTGAGTCCACAGTTGTCGAGCCTGTGGCTCGGCCTCATCACTCCGCTCTATGCCCGCGTCGGACGCCACCTCATCGAGGGCGTCCGCAATGCGACGATCGTCACGGACTCACGGGCTCTCAACGAGTTGCCGGTCTCTCCCCGCGGTGTTGGCGAGGCAATCGCCGTGGCCATCGCAGACGAAGGTTCGTCACGTAGCCGTTGGCAGGATGCGCTCACCCCAAGCCGGAAGATCGGTCACCGGGTGAACCCACTCAAGAAGCAAATGGTCGATTCACGGTGGGTGCGCGTAGCCGCTCCCCCGTCCGCGGCCTTCGAACCGATTCAGCGCATCGGTGGCGCCACTGGGTGGTACTACGGCAACCGTCTCTGGCACCTACGCGGCGGCATCGATCTCCTCGTCGGGGGGGTCGGCATGCGCCGCGGGCGCCGCCACCCCGTCGAGCTCGTCAAAGGAGACATGCTGGATTTCTGGCGAGTAGAGGCCATCGATCCCCCTGTGCTTCTCCGGTTGTCGGCGGAGATGAAGCTGCCGGGGTACGCCTGGCTTCAGTACCGCGTCGAGCCTGATGGCGACGGCTCGGTCATCCGACAAACCGCATTCTTCGATCCGTCGGGCCTTGCCGGACGGCTGTATTGGTACGTCCTCGCTCCGGCGCACCAGGTGATCTTCCCGCGCATGCTGCGCGGCATCGCCGCGTCGGTCATCATCCCGCAATCCCCGGTGGCCACCCCGGCAGAGGATCAGGGGCCGGTTCCTGATGAGTCGGTCTCCCCCGCCGCCGCCCGCGTGGAGAAGCGATAGGTCTGGAGATGGATGCTGGTCTCGGTGCTGCCGATGCCTTTGATGAGGCGGATGCGATCGAGAATGCCGGAGAGATCGGTGAGGTTCTCGGCGCGGAGCTCGGCCAGCATGTCCCACCGACCGTTGGTATCGCACAAGCCGACGACGCCCGGCTCACCCATGAGGGCGCGCATCACGTCGCGCGCCTGATTGCCGTCGACGGCAATCGTCATCCACGCCGTGATTTGGTCTGCGGGAACGTCAGATCGCAGGCGAACGGTGTACCCGACGATGGCACCATCGCTCTCCAGTCGGGCGAGTCGGTTGGAGACGGTGCCACGAGAGACGTCCAGTCGCTGCGCCAGCGACGCCACGCTGGCTCGGGCGTTGTCCCGTAACAGCGCGATGAGGCGTTGATCCAACCGGTCCATTCCTTGCATTAAAGCATTCCCGTCTATCGAATTGCACAAAATCAGCACCGTTTTGCGCAGTCTGTGCCGTTTTGATTAGCCACCACGTCGACGAAAATCCGAGAGCCATGTCATCGCCCTCTCATGTCTCCGAAATGTCGACCCTCGTGCTCGGTGCCGATGACGTCGCGCGACTCATCGCACAGCGCGGCATCGACATGGTGCTCCGCGAGCTGGCCGACGAGATCGAGCACGACTTCCGACGTTGGGACGCATTCGACAAGTCGGCCCGCACCGCCGCCCATTCATCGGACGGCGTTATCGAGTTGATGCCCATCGCCGACGACCGGACGTTCACCTTCAAGTACGTCAACGGTCACCCCAAGAACACGGCGGTCGGCCTTCCTACCGTGATGGCGTTTGGCGTGCTCGCCGACGTTGCCACGGGCATGCCGCTGCTTTTGTCCGACCTCACCCTGACGACCGCCGTCCGCACCGCCGCAGTGTCGGTGGTCGCGGCCCGTGCCCTCGCGCGGCCGGACAGCCGATGCATGGCCATGATCGGCAACGGTGCCCAGGCCGACTTCCAGGCCATCGCGTTTCACCAACTGATGGGGATCACGGAGGTTCGGCTGTTCGACACCGACGCGGCGGCGACAGAGAAGCTCATCGCCAACCTGCGAGCCGAACCCCTGACCCAGAATCTGCACATCGTGCGCTGCGCCAGCGCCGCCGAGGCGGTACGCGGAGCCCACATCGTCACCACCGCCACCGCGGACAAAACGAATGCAGCCGTCGTGACTCCAGAGGTGATCGTGCCGGGCATGCATCTCAATGCGCTGGGCGGCGATTGCCCCGGCAAGACCGAGATCCCACCGGACGTGACCGCCATGGCGTCAGTGTTCGTCGAGTACGAACCTCAGACCCGTATCGAAGGCGACATTCAACACATGCCCGCCGACTTCCCCGTGACGGCGCTCTGGCAGGTGCTGACCGGCGCCGCACCGGGACGGCGGGACGCCAAGGAGATCACGATGTTCGACTCCGTCGGTTTTGCCCTCGAAGACTTCAGCGCGCTGCGTTATCTGCGCCACCTGGCCACGGCCGACGGTAGAGGCGAGAACCTCGCTCTCATCCCCAACCTGTCGGATCCCAAAGATCTCTACCAGTTGGTCTCGCCCCGTCTCGTCGTGACGTGAGCATCACCTCGCCGCAGGCACCACATGCGGTGGTTATGGTCCGGCCGCGGCACTTTCGCCCGAACCCCGACACGGCCGAGGACAACGCATTTCAGCGTTCGGGTGAGACGGCCTCCGCCGACGATGTGGCACACGCCGCGTACGGCGAGGTCACCCAAATGGCGGCTCAGCTCGAACGGGCCGGGGTGCGGGTGCACATGTTCGATGACGACGCCGCCGACCGCCCCGACGCGGTGTTTCCCAACAACTGGTTCTCCACGCACGCAGGAGGCCACATTGCGGTGTATCCGATGTTCGCGGAGAGTCGTCGGCGCGAGCGACGCTGGGACATCATTGAGACGTTGAAACGCGAATACCGGGTGCAAGACGTGATCGACTACTCCGGGCTGGAGCCGGACGGCGTGTTCCTGGAGGGCACCGGAGCGATGGTGCTCGACCACATCGAGCGCATTGCCTACGCCGTGCGCTCCAACCGCACCGACCCGGTCGCCTTGGAGCGCTTCTGCACGAACTTCAACTTCGAGCCGATGGCCTTCGATGCCATCGACGTGTCTGGCCAGCGGGTCTACCACACCAACGTGGTGATGTGGATCGGCACCGACATCGCCATGGCCGGGTTCGAGCTGATGACCGACGCAAAGCGACGCACGGAGATAGCCGACCGCCTTGCCGCGTCCGGACGCCAGGTCCTGGCCCTCACCCCGGAACAGATCAACGAGTTCGCGGGCAACGCCATGGAGCTTCAGGGGCACGACGGTCGCCTGCTGGCGATCTCGGCACGAGCGCTGCGATCGCTAACCGACACCCAGGTCGCCGCGCTGGAGGCGGTCCTGACGATCCTCCCACTCGACGTCTCAACGATCGAGCTTGCCGGAGGCTCTGTGCGCTGCATGCTAGCCGGCATTCACCTCGCCCCACGCGCGTTCGCCTAGACATTTTCTGTTTGTCCCCATCCGTCGTATTCCGATTGGCCCCGATGGGGCGGTGAGCCACCAACTGACAAAGCTCGCCGGGAAGAACGTCACGTTCGACATTCGCGGCAATCTCCGCAACCGACGTCTGAAGATCACCCGCACGGACGGTGTCCTCGGAGATTGCTCGGTGGGTGCCAACCCCTCCGTCGTGCGGCGACGCTGCCACGTCGCGGTCGCATGGGTGACCGTACGGCGTGATTGGATCGGCGCCGCGTAGAGTTTCCTGGTGGGCCTCGATCGATCACGCGTGCGGGTGGTGCTGTTCGATATCGATGGCACCCTGCGCGATACCGATGACGAGCTCGTCGACCGCCTCGCCAACCGAATCAGCGCGCTGGTGGGCCACGGGCGCGCGCACGACGTGGTGCGTCGGACCGTGATGAAGGTTGAGAACCCGATGCAGCATCTGCTCTCACAGATGGACCGTTTCAACCTCGACGGGCCGCTTCACCATCTCGCCGACCGGTTCAGCGGCGGCTCGGATCATGCGACACGCCTCACGCCTGGCGCCGCTGAGATCGTGGAAGCGCTGTCACCCGACTACCGCCTGGGTGTCGTCTCCGCCGGGCCGGCCGGGACTGTCGCGAGTTTCCTGGCCGAGCACCACCTCGACGATGCAATGGACATCGTCGTCACCGGACGCACATGCACCCGCACAAAGCCTCACCCCATGCCCATCAACCATGCCGCCCGGGTACTGGCCCACAACCCATGGGATGTTCTGATGGTGGGAGACACAACGGTCGACATCGTCGCCGGCCACGCCGCCGGAGCGCAAACCGTCGGTGTGCTCACCGGCTTCGGTGAGCGCGAAGAGTTGGAGCACGCCGGAGCGGATCTCATCGTCGACGATTTGCTTGAGCTGCGCAAGATCTTCGCCCGCTGAGACCACCGGCCCGTAGGTCTGGTTTCGCGAGATTCAGGCGTCTACTGTTGAAGTCGATGCTCGAGTTTCACTCAGTATCCCGTCGCTTCGGACCGACGGTCGCGTTGGAGGAACTCAGCTTCACGGTTCCCGAGGCCTCGATCTGGGGCTTTGTCGGTCGTAACGGCGCCGGGAAGACCACCGCCATGCGCATTGCCTTGGGCCTGCTTGCCCCCGACACAGGGCATGTTCACTGGCGCGGTGCCTCGATCGGGGCCGAAACACGTGGCCGCATCGGATACATGCCGGAAGAGCGCGGGCTGTATCCAAAGATGCGCATCGGCGACCAGCTCAGCTACCTGGCCCGCTTGCATGGATACGACGAGGCGGCGGCAGACGAGGCAACCGCAGCGTGGCTTGAGCGGCTCGGCCTCACTGAGCGTGCCAGCGACCGCGTGGAGGCGCTGTCGCTCGGCAACCAGCAGCGGGTGCAGCTGGGCGCAGCTCTCGTGCATTCTCCGGAGCTACTCATTCTGGACGAGCCGTTCTCGGGCCTGGATCCCGTGGCGGTCGACGTGCTGAGCACCATCCTCCGCGAGCGTGTGCGCGACGGCGGCACAACCGTTCTGTTTTCCAGCCATCAACTCGAGCTGGTCGAGCGCCTGTGTGACGGCGTCACGATCATCGACTCCGGCCAGCTCGTTGCCGCGGGGACGGTGACCGACCTGCGACGCGGCGACGGTGCCCGGCGCTTCCATCTCACCGTGGACGCCGATCTCAACTGGGCCGTGCGACCCGGCATCCGTGTCGTCCACTCAGAAGGCGACGACGTCGTCATCGAGGTTGCCAACGGCACAGATCCGCAGGAACTCCTGCGCGCGGCGATGGCTGCCGGGACGGTCAGCCGCTTCGGCCCGCACGAGGCAAGCATCGCCGAGCTATTTGCGCAGCGAGTCACTGGGGAGCACGCGCCATGAAAATCCGACTCGTCGCCCGTCGCGAGCTACGCGAAATGCTCCGTGAGCGTTCCTTCCTTATCAGCACCGTCGTGATGCTGGTGATTGTCTTGGCCATCGCCGTGCTGCCGAGCATGATCGGCGGAGGTACGGATGAGGCAACAGTGGGTGTCGTGGGGTCCAATGCCCGTGCGACGGCCGATCGGGCAGCGGCCCTCGCTCCCGCCGACGCTCTTCGCCTCACCATTCGCACCTACGACGACCGAGAACAACTCAATCGCGCAGTGGCCGACAACGACGCCAGCGTTGGCGTGGTCGGCGACGAACTCGTCGTCCAGGACGACCCCGGGGGCGAGGTCATCGACCTCCTCCAGGCCGCGTCCGGACGTGTTCGGGCTGAGAAAGCGCTGACCGCCGCCGGCGTCGGCGCTCCCGACCTGACACGCGTGCTCGACCAACCCCGGTTGCCGGTACGTGCGCTCGACCCGGACGCCGACGAGCGAAGCGACCGGGAGGCCCTCGCGTTGACCGCCGCCATCATCCTGTTCACCTCGGTCATCGGATTTGCGTTGACCGTGGCGTTCGGGATCGTAGAAGAGAAGAACTCACGTGTCGTCGAAGTGCTCCTGGCCGCCGTGAAGCCGCGTGAGCTGCTGGCCGGCAAGGTCATCGGGCTCGCCCTCCTTGGCCTCGCCCAACTTCTGGCCATCGCCATTCCCGGAGTCATTGCTGCGCGACTCGCGGGGACTATCGAGCTGCCCGACGCCACCTCGCCGGCCCTGCTCCTCACCGTGGTGGTGTGGTTCCTCGTCGGCTACGCCGTCTACGCCGGCGTCTTCGCGGCCGCAGGGTCGTTGGTGTCGCGCCAAGAGGATCTCCAAAGCACCATCACCCCGATCCTCCTCGTGATGTACGGGGCGTTCGTCGGCTCGCTCACCGCTTCATCCGACCCGGACAGCCTCTGGGCACACGTCCTTACCTTTGTGCCACTCACCGCACCGATGGTGGCCCCCGCCCGGTACGCCCGTGACGCCCTGCCGCTGGCCGAGCATCTCGCGGCGCTTGCCGTCACCGCACTCGGTGCGGTCGCGCTGGTCCTACTGGCCTCACACATCTACGAGCGAGCGATCTTGCGGATCGGCCAAAAGGTGCGCTGGCGCGACGCCGTGCGCCGGGCATAGCCCACTCGCCTCCCACAGGTTGCATCACGAAACGGCGCTGCCTGAGCGGCTCTCCCGTTCGCGTTTGCGGGCGATACGGGCAACGTAGGCGCGTCGGAGCGGGCCCGGCGCCATTGCCAGTGCCTTCATGAAGATGAGCGCCTTGCGCGGCACGCCGATCTCGGCCTTTTCGGCCGCAAGGCCGTCACAGATGATGCGGGCGGCTTCGTCCGACTCGATGATGCCCGGCATCTGGAAGTCGTTCTTGTCGGTGAGCGGGGTGCGGACGAACCCGGGGGCGATGAGGGTGACCCCGACGCCGGATGAGGCCAGGTCGGCGCGCAACGAGTCGCACATGCTGTTGAGGTAGGCCTTGGTGGCGCCGTAGGCCGATGCCAGGGGCAACCCGGCGTAGCCGGTGACGCTCGACGTCACCGCGATACGGCCCGCGCGACGGGAACGCATGCCGGGGAGGGCGGCAATGATGCACCTCAAAGCACCCATGACGTTCACGTCGAAGTGCTCCTGGTACACCTCGGCCGTCATGGTGTCCGGTGTGACAGGACGGTAGATGCCGGCGTTGAGGACGACCAGATCGATGGCCCCCCACTCGCGTTCCAACGTGTCGACAATTGCTTCCATTGCGTCGGCATCGGTGACGTCGCCCACCTCAACGCGCACGTTTGCGTTGCCCGCCGCCACCGCATCGAGCGCCTCACGCCGACGCGCCGTGATGGCCACGCGAGCGCCACGCCGCGCCAGCTCGGTCGCCACCGCCGCACCGATACCACTCGACGCGCCCGTGACCCAGACACGTTGGCCGGCAAGGTCAGGCAAGTGCCGCGTCCTCCTTCACCGCCGGGACCGGCAGCGCCGAGTTGAACGGACGTGTCAGCACGAGTTGGTAGTCGTGGATCGCACGGGTGCGAAAACCCGCCTCGCAGTAGGCGAGGTAGAAGCGCCAGGTGCGGATGAAGCGTTCGTCGTAGCCCAGCGTGCGTACCTCGTCGAGGCGGGCGTCGAATGTCTCGCGCCAGCGTTTGAGCGTCTCGGCGTAGTGGATGCCGATGTCCTCAACCCCGTGCATGATGAGCCGTGACGACCGTGTCGTCGCTTTCACAATCGCCTCGAGCGACGGCAAGAGCGACCCGGGGAAGATGTACTCCTGGATCCAGTCGCGGGTGCGCCGGTAACGCTCGAACCGCTGGTCCGGCATCGCAATGACCTGAATGCACACCACTCCGTTCGGGGCGAGCAGACGGTCGCAGGTGCGGAAGTAGGTGTCGAGCTCGGCCTCGCCGATGGCTTCGAGCATTTCGATCGATGCAATCTTCGTGAACGGCCCGGTGAGGGTGCGGTAGTCCTGAAGCAGGATCGTGACGCGGTCGTCGAGGCCCGCCCCACGGATGCGTTCGGTTGCGAGCGCACGTTGCTCCTCCGAGATCGTGACCCCGGTGACGCGACACCCGTAGGTCTCGGCGGCAAACATGGCGAACCCGCCCCAGCCGCAACCGATCTCGAGCACATGATCGACGTCGGTGAGGTTGAGCTTGTCGGCGATGCGACGGTACTTGTTGATCTGTGCCTGCTCGAGGGTGTCGTCGGCCGACTCGAACACCCCGCACGAGTAGGTCATCGTCGGATCCAGAAACAGTTCGTAAAGATCGTTTCCGATGTCGTAGTGGTACGAGATATGGCGTTTCGCACTCGTCAGGCCGTTGCGCCGCGGCAGATGAGGTCGGCGTTCCTGGAACTTCACCATGAGCGACCCGGGAGGGTGCTCACGCATGGCTTCGCCGGTGAGGGCGAGGATCTCAATGGTGGCTACGAGGTCGTCGGTATCCCAGTCACCGGCGACATAGGCCTCACCGATGCCGATCCGCCCGCGGGTGGCAAGTCGGCGAAAGAGGTCCTTGCTGCGGACGTCCACCGTGGCCTGGCGCCCGGTCGTGACGTCGCCAAAGCGGTAGATCACGCCATCGGGCATGCGGAGGCGCAGTCCGCCACCGACAGGATGCGACAGCCCCCACCGCACCAGCCGCTTCATGGGACCGATCGGCACCCCACGGAATGGGGTCGGAAGCTCGCGTAATGCCGAGCGCGGCGACGGTGTCGTCGGCGGTTCGCGATCGGAACCGCGGTCGATGTCGTAGTCGGGTTTGCGATGAAACGGCACGCGCTTCCTCCAGAGCCGAAATGCTTCGAAGTGAATGAGACCGACAACCTGCTGCGCCATCAAGGGGTAGCGCACGAGTGCCTTCGCCAGCGAGGCATTCGTCAGCTCATGGCGCCGGCCACTCTGTGTTGCCAGAAAGATACGGCGCTCACCGTCAAAAAGGTCGACGCGGGTCGAGACACGCTCACCCGGTTCGGTGAGTTGGAAGTGGTAGGTCTGGTCAATGGGAAAGAACGGCGAGACGTGGAGCTCTTTCCGCTGTGTCCACGTGCGGCTGCGCCCGTTGGCAATGAGGTTCTCGGGGCCCAGGAGGTACGGGCGCCGCTCACCGAACGTATTGGCCACCTCGGCGATGGAACACGCAAATGCTCCGTCGGCGTAGTAACAGTAGTAAAAGCTGACCGGGTTGAAGACGTAGCCGAACGTGCGAAGGTTTGTCAGGAGCTCGATGCGGCCGCCTGTCAGGTCGACCCCACGTTCCGCGAGCCAGGCGACGAGGTTCTCTTTGATGGGACGCTCGGGGTCGCCGATGTGGTCGCCGTCACGGAGTGAGAAGAGGTTGCGGGAGTTGTAACCGAACAGCGACAACCGTTCGTCAAGCTGCTCGAGTTCATCCAAGTCGAGCACGTAGAAGCACACGGGGTACCGAAAGACATGGTCTTTGGGCTCCATCCGGTGGTGCATCACCACACCGGTGTAGAGCGCCGATCTCACCAGCGCACGCCCAGATCACGCGCGGCGCGAATGGCGGAGGCGAATCCGTCTTCGTGAAAACCGTTCCCCTGCCAGGCGCCGCAGAACCACGTGCGCCGGGCACCAGAAATGCCGCTGAGACGCGCCTGAGCGCGGATGGAGGCGGTGGTGTATTGGGGGTGGGCATACATCATGGTCGCGATGATCTTGTCGTTCGCGATCTCGGCGCCGCGGTTGAGGCTCACAAGGTAGCGCTGCGGCTCGTCGAGGCTTTGCAGGCGGTTGAGGTCGTAGGTCATGGTGAGGGCGGGGCTCGATGCCTGGCAGTCGCTGATGCGGTAGTTCCATGCCCCCTGGGCGCTAGTCCGGTTGGGCAGCATCCGCTCATCCGTGTGGAGAATAGTCTCGTTCATCGTCAGGCCAAACGCACCGAGCACGTCGCGCTCATCGTCCGAGGGGTCAGACAGCAGCGCCAGAGCTTGCTGGGCATGTGCAGCGATAATCACGGCGTCAAACCGCTGCCGGTTCCCGCCGGCGAAGGTGAGCTCCACACCATCGGGGTCACGACGCACGCCGGCGACACCGACGCCGGTCTGTGGCTGTCGCGGCAAACGCTCGTTAATGGCTTTGACGTAGGTATGGCTGCCGTCGACGACGGTCCGCCAATGGAATCGACGGAAGCGAAGCATCCCGTGGTTCTCGAAGAATCGAATGGCGTGTGCTGCGGGAAAATCCATCGTCGCGTCCGGTGCCGTCGACCACAGCGACGCGGTCAGGGGGAGCAGGAAGTGATCACGGAAGGCGCGTGAGTAGCGGTTACGCGCCACGTACTGAGCGAGCGACTCCTCATCGTGAACGGCCGTTGCGCCCGTACGCATGAAGCGGACGATCTCGACCATCAGCGGGATGAAGCCCCGTGTTATGAGGTTTCTCCCTTGAAACCAGGGTTGGGCGCCGGAGTACTCCAAACCACACCGGGCACAGCTCACGGAGAAGGCCATCTCCGATTCCTGCGTCGCCACGCCCAGTTCCGAGAACAGGCGAACCAGGTTGGGATAGTTCTCGCGATTGTGAACCAGAAAGCCGGTATCGAGGCCAAGGGGCTGTCCATTCGCTCCGGCAACGACAACCGTGTGTGCATGGCCCCCGATTCGATCATCCTGCTCGAAAACGTGAACATCATGCGTTTTGGAGAGCAGATATGCCGCCCCGAGACCGGCGATGCCCGAACCCACGATGGCGACTCTCACGAACGCAACCCGCCACAGCACCCGCCAACCACACTAAACTCCCGCGGATGAGCACATCCGTAAACCAGCCCCGCAAAATCGCCACGGTCAGAGACGAGACCAGCCTGGTGAGCAAAATCGTCACGTTCGTTGCCGTTGTGGTTCCCCCGTTGGGCGTGGCGGTTGCGATCTGGGGATTGTGGGGCGTCGCGGTATCGCCAGTCGATCTCATCACGATGGCCGTGTTCTACATCGCCTGCGGCTTGGGAATCACGGTGGGCTACCACCGTTTGTTCTCTCATCGCAGTTTCAAGACGACGCCGTCCATTCGCGCGGTGTTCTCCATTCTGGGGGCGATGACGATTCAAGGTCCGCTCACCCAATGGGTTACCGACCACCGCAAGCACCACGCCCACAGTGACGACCTGGGCGACCCGCACTCCCCGCACGTTGGGCGCGAAGGTGAGCATGGTCGTCGGTTCGTTGGTCTGTGGTGGGCTCATATGGGATGGCTGTTCCGTACCAAGGGTATGGAACGCGGAGAGCAATGGGGGCGGGATCTGTACAGCGACACGCTCATCCGTCGAGTCGATCGCCTGTACATGCTGTGGGTCGCGTTGTCGGTGGGTCTCCCCTTCCTGATCGGTTGGGCGTTCCACGGCACGCTGCTGGGCGGTGTGCAGACGATGGTGTGGGCCGGCTTGATTCGTATCTTCCTGTTCCAGCACTCGACCTGGGCCATCAACTCCGTCTGCCACACGTTCGGCAAACGTAGCTACCGCACCGCCGACCACAGCCGCAACGTGTGGCTTTTGGCGATCCCCTCCTTCGGCGAAGCTTGGCACAACAACCACCATGCATTCCCGGGAAGCGCCGTTCACGGGGTCGATCGTCGCCAACCCGACATGAGCGCCTGGGTCATCACCATGTTGGAAAAGATGGGCCTCGCCTGGGATGTGAAGCGCATGGCCCCGGGGCGCCTCGCGGCACGCCGTGAGGACGGCGCCGCCTGAGACAACGGCCCACGGGCGATGGCATGTTCTAGGCGAGTTTTTCGGTGAGGGCGTCGAGTTCGTTGCGCATGGCAACGGGCAGTCGTTCGCCGAACTTTGCGAGATGGTCGCTCACCTGCGGCAGCTCGGCCTTGACGGCCGCGTTGTCGACGGCGAGGAGCGCGCTCAGAGTGTCGGGCGCGATGTCAAGCCCCTCGACGTTGAGCGCGCCCGGTGCCGGGACGTACCCAATCGGAGTTTCCCGGGCCTCGGCCTCGCCATCACAGCGGTTGAAGACCCACTCGAGGACGCGGCTGTTCTCGCCGTATCCCGGCCACATGAACGATCCGTTCTCGTCCTTACGGAACCAGTTGACGTAGAAGATGCGCGGCAGCCTGGCGCCGTCGCGCTGGCCGATCGTCAGCCAATGGGACATGTAGTCCCCCATGTTGTAGCCGGCGAAGGGAAGCTGGGCGAACGGGTCGAACCGCAGTTGTCCGACTTGGCCGAAGGCGGCGGCGGTTTGCTCACTACTCATCGTTGCACCCAGGAACACGCCGTGCTGCCAGCTAAGTGCCTCGCGGACGAGTGGGACGACGCTGGCGCGGCGACCGCCGAACAGGAACGCATCGATCGGCACGCCGACCGGATCGTCCCAGTTGGGCGCAATCGAGGGCGCCTGGTCTGCCGGAACGGTGAATCGTGCGTTGGGATGAGCAGCCGGGGTCTCAGAACCCGGGGCCCAGTCATTGCCGTGCCAGTCGACGAGGTGCGCGGGCGCATCTTTCGTCATCCCTTCCCACCAGATGTCGCCGTCATCGGTGAGTGCGCAGTTGGTGAAGATGGTGTCGTGGGCGATGGCCGCCATCGCGTTGGGGTTGGTGTCGACGCTCGTTCCCGGCGCCACGCCGAAGAACCCGGCCTCGGGGTTGATGGCGTACAGGCGACCGTCGGCGCCGAAGCGCATCCAGGCGATGTCGTCGCCCACCGTCTCCACCGTCCAGCCGGGGAGAGTCGGCACCAACATGGCGAGATTGGTCTTGCCACACGCTGACGGGAAGGCGCCGGTGATGTACTTCACCGCCCCCGCCGGGTTCGTGAGCTTGAGGATGAGCATGTGCTCGGCGAGCCAGCCCTCATCCCGCGCGAGCACCGAGGCGATGCGCAGGGCCAGGCATTTCTTGCCGAGCAAGGCGTTGCCGCCGTATCCCGATCCGTACGACCAGATCTCCCGGGTTTCGGGGTAGTGGACGATGTACTTCGTCTCGGCGTTCGTCGGCCACAGCGAGTCCTTCTCACCGGGCGCAAGCGGCGCGCCAACGGTGTGGACGCAGGGCACGAACTCGCCGTTTCCGAGCGCGTCGAGGGCCTTTGCGCCCATGCGAGTCATGATCCGCATCGACACGACGACATACGGCGAGTCGGTGACCTGAACGCCGATCTTGGCCGAATCGGAGCCGACCGGCCCCATGGAGAACGGGACGACATACATGGTGCGGCCGGCCATGGCTCCGGCGAACACACCCTGAAGTTCGGCACGCATCTCGGCCGGGGCGCGCCAGTTGTTGTTTGGCCCGGCGTCGATCTCGTTCTCGGCGCAGATGTAAGTGCGGTCTTCCACGCGCGCAACATCGGACGGGTCGGACCATGCCAGGTAGCTGTTGGGCCGCTTCGCCTCATCGAGGCGCGTGAAAATTCCTGCATCGACAAGCATTTGGCACATCCGGTCGTATTCCTCCGCCGATCCGTCGCACCACACCACGTCCGTGGGGGTGGTCAGCGTCGCGATCTCATCAACCCAGGCGATGAGTCGCTCGTTGGTCGTCAACTCGGCGACGGTTTTCGACACGTGATCGGTCCTCCTGCGAAGTGTTCGTCAGGCTCGGCACAATCGGTACCGGCCCGGCCGCTTCCTGATCGGCTAATCACATCAGGATAACCCCTTGCTCGGCCGTGAGAAACGTCCCAAACGTCCCGATTTCGAATGGTTTAGGCCATTACGCGCCGCGCGGCACGGATTCCCGAGTCGCAAACGCCGGTGAGATCAACGCCAACCGTCGCGTCGCCGCAGACGATGACCCGAGAATTCGACGGGTTGAGTACGTCAAAATCGGTCGTGGTGGCGCAGGTGGCGTACCGCCAGCGCTTGACCTGGACCCAGATGGGATCAGCATCCGCGGCGCAGACTTCGCGCAGCACGGGGACGATGTCGGTGAGGATGTCGTCATCGGATGCATCGAGGTAGCCGGTGCTACGTCCGGGGCTCACCCGCGCAACGATCGGGACAACCCCATCGATGGGATCGCGGCCCTTGACCGATTCGGCGGTAATGCGAACGAACGGGTCGGCGACGGTGAACGGGTCGAGCGCCGTCGGCGCTGCGATGGCCATTCCCGCGAGAATCATGATGGCCGGGTCGTAGGTGATGGCGCGAAGGGCCGCTACCCGTTCTCCGCTCTCGCGGCTGTTTTCGAGTACATCTGCCGCTTGCGGCGCAGGCGCGCTGACGATGACGGCATCCACGTCGCCGTGGGTGTTGCCCTGCTCGCCGGCCAACTCGAACCGGCCGTCACGCGTCGTGCGAATGGCCGCGATACGAACGCCGAGGACCACGTTGAGGTCGGCCGCAAGTGCCTTGGCCAGGCGTGTTGCGCCTGCCCGGTAGGCGACTCCCTCGGGCATGTCAACGTGATCATCGACCGCGAGCTCCGTGAGCAGCCTCGCCAGGGAGCTCCCGGTGGGTGCGTCGATGATCGGGGCGCCGTGATCAACCACGGTGCCGACCACACGCCGGGCGGCCAGCCGGCCGCCTACCCCGCGGCTCTTTTCCACGACCAGCACGTCGTGCCCCTCCTGTCGCAGCGTACGAGCCGCGACCAGGCCGGACAGACCGGCCCCGATGATTCCGACCCTCACTCCTCACTCCCCCGTCTTCGCCCGCCACGGAGACCTCAGACGGACCGAACGGGACGATAGTTGGCAAAACGCGCGAGGAGGGCGTCAACCTCGGCATGATCGAGCACGACAGGGGTCCCAAGGCCTAAGGCCACCGCGTATTGATGCGCCAACACCTCAAGCGTTGTCGCCGTGCCCAGCGCTTCGGAGAGATCACCCCCGTAGGCCACAATGCCGTGATTGGCCAACAGGCACGCCGTGCGACCGGTAAGGGCGACCATCATGGCCTCAGCCAGCTCCGCGCTGCCGTATGTGGCGTAGGCGGAGCAACGGATGTCCGCGCCACCGAGAAGCGGCACCATGTAGTGGAACGCGGGGATGTCGCGTCGCACACACGAGAGCGCCGTGGCATAGGTGGGATGGCAGTGGATCACTGCATGTGCCTCGGGGATGGCGGTGTAGACCGCGGTGTGCAGGCGCCACTCCGACGATGGGCGGTTGGGTGCGTCTGGAGCCGCCTCGCGACCCTGCAAGTCGATCGCCACGACCGCCCCGGGATCGAGTGTCTCAAACGGCACGGCGGACGGCGTGATGAGACAACCACCGCTGGCCCGAGCACTCACGTTGCCGGTTGTGCCGTGGTTGAGCCCGGCCGTCACCGTCGCCCGCGCAGCGACGACGATTGCATCTCGGCACTCCTGCTCCATCATCCCGTTCATCGCGAGTGCATTCCTCTCATCGGTCGCGGGTTGCTGATAGGCGCGCCCTTGACACTAATCGATCATCGGCCGATCACCCGGGCAAGAGCGCAACTGCGATAGCGGCGCGGACGCTCCAGGTGATGGTACGCAGCCAGTTCGATCGCACGAGATGTCGGTGAGCCGCGGTATCAAATCCCTGACTGAGGCGTCGGTGGCACGGCACCTGAACAAACGCCGTAGACGCCCAAACCACCGCCACGAGGGCCACGCCGGTGACCGACACCCATGAAGGATCGTCGGCCGCGAGCGCTGTCGCTGTGACTGCTTCGACGATCATCAGCGGCCCGACCACACGGCTGGTGCGGCTGCTATGCAGCTGCGCGTAGACGGCAAAGTCACCGTCGACCGACGAGAACAATGGGTAATGAACGACCTGGACGAACCAGATCAGCCCAAACATCGCCAGCGTGGCAACCGCATGAGCGATGGCTATCGTTTCCACCGGCCAGACCCCCACAGAATCGATGGGCGGCGATTGCCGCCGCCCACGGAACCGAGTCTAAATGGAGATGGCGTCGCGCTGGCCGGTGACCTCGATGCTGAGCTCACTCACGACGTGCTTGGCGTCGCCGAACACCATGAGGGTCTTCGGATCGAAGAACAGCTCGTTCTCAACACCGGCAAAACCCGGACGCATGCTGCGCTTGATCACCATCACGCACGCGGCTTGGTCGACGTTCAGGATCGGCATGCCGTAGATGGGGCTCGCCTTGTCATGACGAGCCGCGGGGTTGACCACGTCGTTTGCCCCAAGCACGAGCACGGCGTCGACCTGTGGGAACTCACCGTTGATCTCGTCCATGTCGAGGAGCTTCTCGTAGGGAATATTCGCCTCGGCGAGGAGCACGTTCATGTGGCCCGGCATACGTCCGGCAACCGGATGAATGGCGTACTTGACATCAACGCCTTCTTTCTCGAGCGCCTCAGCCAGCTCCGCAACCTTGTGCTGTGCTTGCGCCACCGCCATGCCGTATCCCGGCACGATGACAACGCTGCGAGAACTCTTGAGGATGTCGGCCGCTTCATCGAACGACGCCGAGCGGACGTTCCCAACCTCACCCTGCTCACCGGGCGCGACTTCCTGCAGTTGACCGAACGCCCCGAACATCACGTTGCTGAACGAGCGGTTCATGGCGCGGCACATGATGATCGCGAGGATGAGACCCGACATCCCGTCGAGGGCGCCGGCCACGATCAGCAACTTGTTATCGAGCACGATGCCGAGCGCCGACGCGGAGAGTCCCGCGTAGCTGTTGAGGAGCGCAATCACGGTGGGCATGTCGGCGCCACCAATCGGGATGATCAGGAAGACACCGAACGCCAATGACAGGGCGATGATGGGCGGAATGAGAAACGTCTTCGACGGGTCGATGACCAGGAGCGCCACCATCACCGCAGCAGCGCCGAGCACGGCAAAGTTCGCGTAGTTCTGGCCTTTGAACGTGATGGGTCGCTGCGGTAGCCATTCCTGCAGCTTGCCGGCGGCCATGAGGCTGCCGGTGAAGACCAGGCAACCGAGGATGATCTCGAAGCCCAGCACGCCCATCTCGAACTTGCCCACCTCGTCGCGCACGAGGTAGTAGTGAGCCGTTCCGACGAGGCCGGCGGCGAGCGCCCCGAATGCATGCGAAAGCGCGATCCGCTGCGGCATCGCGGTCATGGGTACTTTGAGGCCCAGCGGGATACCAATGATCGTTCCGACGGCGAGCGCGATGAAGACAAGTGCATAGCCTTCACCGGTGATTCCATCGATGCTGAGCGTGGCGATGATCGCGATGACGAACGCCGCCTCGCCGGCGAAGATTCCGCGTCGCGCGGTGGGTGCCGACGACATCCACTTCAGCGAGAGCGCGAAGCCGATGGCGGCGACAAGGTACGCCAACTGAATGAGGGTGCCCCGTGTGTCGTCCCCCGGGCTGAGGAGGGCGACGATCGGGGCGAGCGAAAGACCGTCCATCACTGACCCGCCTCCGGCTTCGGCTTGGCGGGTTCACGCGTCTTGAACATTCGCAACATCTTGTCGGTGATGAGGAAACCACCCACGACGTTGATGGTAGACGCGACGACGGCAACGAAACCCATGATCTTCGCGTAGTTCGTCTCCGCGGCACCCAGAATGAGCATGGAACCCACAAGGGAGATGGCTGACAGCGCGTTGGTCAGTGCCATGAGCGGCGTGTGAAGGAGCTTCGGCACACGCCGAATCACTTCAAGCCCCAAGAATCCCGCGAGCGCGAAGATAAACAGGCTCGTGATGATGACCTCATTGGTGAGCATTACGCTGCGGCCTCCTTCGGCGCATCAGGTGTGGGCCCCGCGGACGGCGGTGCCGGAAGGGGGGCAAGTCCCAGTGCGTCGCGCACTCGGGGGTGGACAACCTGTCCGTCGTGAGCGGTGACGGTCTCCTTGACGATGGCATCGTCGACATCGACGTTGAGGGCCTTGTCGGCGACGATGAGCGCCACGAAGTTCGCCACGTTTTTCGCGTAGGTCAGGCTGGCGTCGTGGGCGACGCTGGCGGGAACGTTGACGGGCCCGATCACCCGCACACCACCGACGTCGACCGTCTCCCCGGGGACGGAGCCCTCGACGTTGCCGCCCTGTTCTGCCGCGAGGTCGACGATGACCGAGCCGGGGGTCATGCCCGCGACCATGTCCTTCGTGAGAAGGACCGGTGCGGTCTTGCCCTGAACCTGCGCCGTGGTGATCACGATGTCGGCGCCGGCGACGGTCTTTGCCATTTGCTCACGCTGTTTGGCGAGTTGCGCGTCGCTCATCTGTGTGGCGTAGGCCCCGGAGCCTCCACCCTCCTGCCCCGTGTCGAGGTCGAATTCGATGAAGCGGGCACCGAGGCTCTGCACTTCCTCTTTTACCGCGGGCCGCACGTCGTAGGCCTCGACAACGGCGCCCAGGCGGCGAGCGGTGGCGATGGCCGAGAGCCCAGCAACCCCGGCGCCAAGAACGAACACCTTCGACGGCGCGATGGTTCCGGCAGCGGTCGTGAGCATCGGAGCGATCTTGCCGAGTTCGGCCGCACCCAGAAGCACCGCCTTGTAGCCCGCGATGTTGGCCTGGGAGGACAGGACATCCATGCTCTGTGCGCGAGTCGTTCGGGGCAGAAGCTCAAGCGCGTACAACACGGCGCCGCGTTCGGCGACCGCGGCAGCGACCTCCGGGACGGCAAGCGGGGCCGCAGTCCCGATAACGACCTGACCGGGGCGGAGGCGCTCGCGGTCGGCGTTGGTGGGGTCCCCGTCAAGTACTCGTACGACCGCAAGGACATCGGCGGAAAGCACCTGGTCGCGGGAACTGATCTCCGCGCCCTTGTCAACATAGGCCTGGTCGACAAAACCGGCGGCGAGCCCGGCCCCGGACTCGATGAGCACGCGAAATCCCGACTTCACATAGCCGGCCACCACCTGCGGCGTGATCGCCACGCGTCGCTCACCGGCAAGCGCCTCTTTCGGCGCACCAATCGTCAGCGTGCTCGTTTGTTCCATCTGCGTACGCTCCCCCTACCCTGGCCGTGCATCGTGCGACGGGCATCCGCGCCCACGTGAGAGCGGTTTCCTACAGGAACGTTACTCAAGGTTCAACGGATCGTGCGGTCTGTTGCGACGCTCGGGCCCAGTTGGTGAGACATCCGTCGGCTTTTTGCGGCTCAACCGAGCCCCGCGGACGTGGCCGCCGGCAGCGGACTGCGGGGAAGTTCCGGTGCCGGTTGCGGTGCGTTGTAGCCGCCCGGGGCCACGTCGTTCGGGCCGTCCGGGTACAGCGCCCCGGCGATGGCTTGGATCTGCGCGCGCCCCGGACCGATCTCGAACTGCCCGCCACCGTACATCCGAATGTCGTTGCGTTCGCAGTAGGCGATGCACTCCAAAAGGCGTTCCACGGTGCCGAAGCGCGACGGTTTGATGTTGCACCAGCCGGTGGGCGGCAAACGCTGCAGATCGTCGAGGGAGTGGACGATCGCATCGAACGACATGCGGTGTGCGTGCGTGGCAATGAACGCGTCCATGCCGTCGCCCAGGGGAGCGTCTTCGATCACCGCATCGGGAAACGCTGTCGCCACCGCCGCGGAGAAGGCGATCGGATCGTCGGGATGACGATTCCATTCACCGGAGTAGTGGGCCTTGAGATCGACGACCCGCACCCGATCGGTCGCCGCGAGCTCCGCCATGTCGGCCTCGCTCCAGTCGGCCCGCGCGTCGATCTTCAGCTCCAGGTGCGGGTGGCCGGCAAGCATGTCGCGCGGGTCGCCTCCCGGTGAAACACAAAAACGCACCGGCCGGGCCTCTCGCCCGATGGCTGCCGCAAACGACAACCCGTTTTGGCGCAACGCAAGATCGAGCACGGCACTGTCATAGGCCCAGCGGCGATAGTCGCGCGCCTCGGGCACCGACGGCGGCACGGGAAAGAGGTTGGCGCCGTCGAGCGCGTCGCTCCACTCAGCAAACGTGCGGCGGCCCGACACGGCCGGAAGGTCGATACGCGCATGGGCATCCTGGTCGGCGACATCGTAGGAGATGTCTTCTCCGCGCCCTTCCTCCCCGCCGCCGGTCACCACGACCACCGTCGATATCCGTACCGCACGCAGTGTCGGAAATGCGAGCCGCTCCAGCCGCACGCCCTCGATCTCGACGTCGAGGCGTGAGAGGGCGTCGTAGAGGTCGCTCATCGGGCCGAGGGTAGCGACTTTTGGTCATCGGGCGAAACTCCCCGCTCGCCCGAGATGCGATGCTTTCCCCCGCTCCCAAATGTTTGGAGGTTGTCCCGTCTCACTATCTCAGCTCGCATTGACGCTCACGGTGCTCGGCGTGTTGGGGCTCATCTCGGGACGAGTGGGCCTGTCCGCAATCCCGGCCTACCTGCTCGCAGGATTGCTCCTGGGGCCGAACGAGCCCAAGGTGTTGGCGGTGATCGAACCGTCGGAGGTAACGACCTTCATCGCCGAGCTGGGCTTGGTCTTCCTTCTGTTCTTCTTGGGACTTGAGTTCAGCGTCGACCGTTTGTCACGTACGGGCCGGCACCTTTTTGCCGGCGGGTCGATCGATCTCGTCATCAACGCAGGGGTGGGACTCATCGTCGGCGTCGCCGCGTTCGGGACAACCTTCGCAGCGCTCATCATGGCTGGAGCGATGTACGTGTCATCCAGTGCGGTCACGGTGAAGGGTCTCATCGATTTTCGTCGATTGGCCGACGACGAGACCGACCTTGTGCTGGCAATCCTCGTCTTCGAAGACATCGTCATCGCCGCATTCCTGGGCTTCGGCGCGGCGGGTGGCGGTGGCGTCAATCCCACCCTGGTCGCTTTGGGGAAGGCGATCGCGTTTGTCGGCATTGCCCTGTTGATCGCCCGTCACCTCGGCCCGCGCATCGGCCGCGTGTTGGAGCGGTTGGACACGGAGTTTCTCCTCCTGTTCGTCGTCGCACTCGTCATGGGCATGTCCGCCGCCGCCAAAGCGATGGACTTGTCGGAGGCGATCGGCGCGTTGATGGCCGGCATCGTGCTGGCCGACACGACGATTCGCGAAGAGATCGAAACGCGTCTTCTCGGTTTCCGTGATCTGTTTGCCGCGTTGTTCTTCTTCGTGTTCGGCCTCTCCATCGATATCGCGGCCATCGACGACGTGGGATGGGTGCTCGCCTTTGCGGTGCTCGCCACCGTTCTCGGCAAGCTCTCGGCGGGCTACCTGGCGGGGCGCGTCGCAACGTTTACACGGCGACAGAGCCTCAACGCCGGTGCTGCGCTGGTTGCCCACGGCGAGTTCACGATCATCCTGGCCCAGATCGCCTCGGGCAACCCCGGCATTCCCCAGAACGTGCGGAGCGACATCGTCGCCTTTTCCGGCCTCTACGTATTGGCAACGGCGACGTTCGGAGTGGTTTTGATGAAACAATCCAAACGGATTGGACGTGTGGTGTTCCCCGCACGTCCCGTGGTCACGAAGGAGTGACGTGGGCAACGAGCTACGACAAACACGGCTTCCCGGCGTCGGGACGAAGTTCACATTCGAGACCGATCACGGCGGACGGTTGGCCGTGATTCAGCACCTGGACGGCCTGCGCGAGGTGTATTTCTTCAAGCGCACCCACGACGAAGAGCCGTGCGCAGTCATCGAGCTCGACGACGACGAATCGCGTCAGCTTGGCGCGGTGCTCGGCGGCGCTTTCGCGCGTCCGAAGATCGTCGAGGAGCTCGAGATGGCCTTGGGGGAACTCGCCATCGAGTGGGTCGCCGTGCCCGACGACAGCCCGATGATCGGCCGCACCGTCGAAGGCTGCCGTTTTCGCAGCCGCGCGGGGATCACCATCCTCGCCATCTTGCGCGAACCAGAACCCGTGGTGGGCGTCCTGCCCACCGACATCATCCACAAGGGCGACACCCTCGTCACCGCCGGCAAGCTGGGCGCCTACACCGAGTTCCGCCGACTGCTCGTCGAGGGACCACCGGCAGAGGGGTAGCCGAGTACGATGACCGACTCGTGACGATCCCAGGAGATCACGCTCGACGACTCGTGTCAGCGGACAAACGCCCGCCGACCTCGACGGGCCTGACGAGCTCACCACAGCGATCCTGTTTCCGAGACACCTCCGCAAGAACGCGACGCTCGAGATGTTTCTGGTGGTCGTGTTCGCTATCGCGGGCGTTCTCTGCGCCCAAGCGTTGAACCGAGACAAGAACATCGACTTCATCCCTGCCTCGGGGTCGCAGCGGACATGCTGCGGTCTGGACGGACGGCAGATGCTTGTCTGAGAAGGCCGGGTGATGCGCGGCGGGACGACAGCGACCCGACTACCGGCCCCTGTTTCGACCTCGCACACAACCGATGGACGTCGATCGGAACGTCGGCGATCCACCGACGGCAGTCCGGACCGGACAGGGTATGGTTGCTATTGGCGGTCTCGTCCGGCCGGCCCTCGCAGGGCCCGCTAATCCACGCCTCGGAGATGACCGATCGGAGTCACGGCGGCGGCGTCCGTCGTGCGAATTCCCCACCGGACGTTCCAACACCGTTGGAAAGAGAGGAACCAACATGGCGATGAAAACAACACGCACGTTCGCAACGCGGAACGATCTACCGATCGAAGCACGCGACCGGCTGGTGGATCTGCTGAACGCACGGCTCGCAGATGCATTCGTTCTCTACTCGCATTTGAAGCAGGCGCACTGGAACGTGAAGGGCACCGACTTCATCCAGCTTCACGAACTGTATGACGCAGTGGCGACGGACGTGCTTGCACACGTCGACACCATCGCCGAGCGGGCGACCTCGCTGGGTGGCTTGGCACTGGGCACCGCAGGCATGGCGTCCGGGGCCACGACGTTGCAGGAATACCCGCTCGACGCCGTCGACGGGAAAGACACGCTCACCGCGATCGCCGATCGTCTCGCCGCTGCCGGAGCAGCAGTTCGTGCCGGCATCGACGAGGCGGCGGAGCTAGGCGATCAGGACACCGCGGACCTGTTTACCGAGGTGTCACGGGCACTCGACAAGCACTTGTGGTTCGTCGAAGCGCACTTGCAGATTTGACCGCGGAGAGTGGCGGGTGCGCCCGGCGAAGTGCACCCGCGCCATCTCCGGCCGGGGCGAGAGTCCCGCGTCGGCGCTCGGCACCTGGCCCCTCACGCGCCCGGCAGGATTCGAACCTGCGACCGTCAGCTTAGAAGGCTGCTGCTCTGTCCACCTGAGCTACGGGCGCCCGCACGCGAAACTGTAGCGGGCGCCCCTGCTCACCCCCACCTCAGTCTTTGACGCCCACCAACTTCACCTTGCCGGAAGCGCACGTGCGGATGATCTTGTCGGGGGTCGTTCCGGCAACGCCACCCGGCGCGTCGTACTCGACGAACTGGGCCGCGATGCTGCCACGCAGCTGCTGGCCCAAACGCGTCAAGTTCACGTTGTAGCTGAACTGTCGGGCAATGGAGTTCGTCGCGTCGATCTCGGGGGCAAAGGTGAACTTGCCGACGAAACGGTTCTTCGTGTTGAAGGGAACCTTCGTTAGGAGATCCCGCCAGTAGGTCGCATCGTTCGTCGTGGGACGCGCGGCCGGGCCCTTGGTGCAGGTGGCGGTCCAGTTCCATTCCAGCCGACGGATCTGGTTGCGGGCAGCGTTGAACGTGGCACCGAGAAGCTCCTGCTGGGAGGTCTCACCACCGTAGATGTGGCGTTCGAGGATCCCGAACTTCACCGGCCCCGAATCGCACGTGCGAATGACCTGACCATCGATGCCCTTGTCGGTCATCGCAACGTTCAGGGTGCCCTTCATCCGCACCCCGACCTTCGTCCCCTGAAGTTGGTAGGCGAACGTGCGTGAGACACCGGCATCGGTGTTGGTGACGGTGAAGTTGCGCTTCCACCGGTTGGTGCGCGGGTTGATGACATAGCCGCCTCGGTACTCCGTCCACGCCGTGGTGAGCTCGGTTGTAGGAGTGGCCGCAGGGCCCGCCACGCACGAGGCGCTCCATCCCCAACTCACCGAAACGACGCGGCTTCGCGCGGCGTTCGTTTCGAGAACGATGACTTCTTGTTGAGTGGTTTGCCCGGAATACACCAGACCAACGGGAGCCGGAGCCGCGCCCGCCAGAGCCCCACCCCAAATGGGGAGAGCGATAACGCCTGCCAACACCGCAATCCGTGCCCGTCCCTGCAGAAACGACGCCACCGTCATCCCCCTGAGTGTGTGTTGCCGGAACAATAACGCTCGCGTTGACGGAGGACGCGAGACGAGGTCAACGTTGGTGCGCACAATGGCAGGGGTTCCTCAGCTACTCGTGCGACGCGCCAGCGACAAACGCACGTCGATCTGGGACCATCGGCCCGAACGGCTCGCGGCGACGTGGTGTCGTCCGTGGTGCAGAATGGCCGCATGCGGCGGGCCCTTGCCCTCATGGTGTGTCTTCCATTCGCGCTGATGGGTGTTCTCACTGCGCACAACCTGAGCTACGCCATCGTGGCCGGCGAGAGCGCCGGTGAACAACTCGGGCAGACAGGTCATGGCTACTTCGCCCATATCGGCGAGGGGCTCGCGTTCGTTCTGGCGGTTGCTTTCGTCGCCATGTGTCTCGATGCCGCACGGGGTCACCGTCACATCCGAGGCAGAGCACCCGCGGCGTGGCCGTTCGCCCTCTTTGGTCCCCTCGCGTTTGCGCTGCAGGAGCACGTCGAGCGCATTGCCGCAACCGGGGAGATTCCTTGGGGCGCCGCAGCGGAGCCCACATTTGTTTTGGGCATCGTGCTTCAGCTGCCCTTTGCCCTGTTTGCGTACTCGTTTGCCCGCGTCATTCTCATGGCCGCACGGCGGGTTGCCCGTGAACTGGCCCGCACGATCGCCACGTTTCAGCGGCGATCGTGCGCGCAGGTCTTCTGGCACGCCCTTCCCACGCCACCGCGAAAGGTGCTGCGTCCCGCTGTCGTTGGGGTGGGCGGAGGGCGCGCGCCGCCTCTCTAACTCCTTGACCTTCGTCTGCCACCGGTAGACACACGGTGCGACCAATTGGCCGCCCGTGACCGACCCGACGAATCCCCGTCGGGCCGATCAAGGAGATCACCATGTCAATCGACACCACCTCCGCGCGGGGCGAGAGCCCTCGCGCGACGGAACCACCGACACCGCGGTCGGGGTTCTACCGCGCCGTTTGGCGCTGGCACTTCTACTCCGGCCTGTTCACCATCCCCATCATCGTGCTGCTGTGTCTCAGCGGCATCGTCTGGTTGCTCCGGCCGCAGATCGACAGCCTGATGTACTCGGAGCTGCGAAACGTCACCCCAACCGAATCACCGGTCAGCTACGAGAAACAACTCGCCTCGGTCACAATGGCGTTTCCGGAAAGCACGATCACCAGCGCGATGCCGCCACCTAAAGCCGACCGAAGCACTCAGTTCGACATCACGACGAAGGACGGCAGCAGCCGGTCCGTCTTTGTCGACCCCGCGAGTGGCGCGGTACTGGGTGACCGCGACAACGCAAAGAGCCTCACTCAGATCGCCCTGGCCCTCCATGGGTCACTGATGACGGGGTCGTGGCTGGGCAACGAGGCCATCGGTGACCGGGTTATCGAAGTCGTCGCCGGCTGGTCGATCTTGCTCGTCGTCACCGGGGTGATCTTGTGGTGGCCACGCGGACGACGACGAAAGACGCTTCAGGGCGTGCTGGTACCCCGACTGTCGCACCGGTCGAAACGCACCCGGTGGCGCGACATCCACGCCATCACCGGGGTGCTGTTCTCGTTCGTCACGCTTTTCTTCCTCGTCACGGGGATGGCGTGGACCGGCTGGTGGGGCCCGAAGTACCAGGACGTCGCCACACGCCTCGGATCGACCTATCCCGAAGCGATAACGAAGGGTGTGTCGTCGACCACCGTTGGCGATCTGCCGGCCACGGGCAAGGCGCCGTGGGCGGCGAGTGGGCTCCCCGTTCCCCTCTCAGCAGAGCCCGACGCGTCACGGTCCGAACCCGGCAACCCAGCCACGCACAAGGGCCACCACAACGATGGCGACTCACACTCCGGCTCGACCGAGCCGGGCAATTCCGCAACCCACAGCCAACACCACGGCGGCATCGTGCGATGGGATCCCGCGGACGGCGCACCCTTGGATGCCGTTGTCACCGCCGCGCAAACGCTCGACTTCACACCGGGATACGCGATCTTCTTCCCCGAGGACGAATCGGGCACCTACACCGTCAATCGGGGGCCGGACCTCGATCCCTCGCCGAACACGAGCGCATTCGACAGCCGGGTCGCGTTCATCGATCAGTACACCGCCCGGCCGGTCCAACAAGTGGGCTTTGCCGACTACGGCAACATGGCAAAGGCCACCGACCTCGGGATCTCGATTCATGAAGGACGCGAGTGGGGATGGATCTCTCAGGTGCTCGCGCTGCTCGGCACCTGCGCGATCCTCCTATCGGTGGCATCAAGCTTGGTGATGTGGCGTAAGCGGCGCCCGGCGGGTCTCGGGGCGCCCACACGCGTTCACAGCCGACGCACCACAGCCATCCTCGTCGGCACCGGGCTGGCGCTGGGAGTGCTCTTCCCCCTGCTGGGAATCACGCTCATCGCCGTCCTGTTATTCGACCGCATCGTGATCCGTCGTCTCCCACGCCTCGCCCGAGCGTTCGGGTCGGCGTAACCCCGAAATGGAATCGGCCCCGCCCCGACGATGCGGGACGGGGCCGAAACCCATTCAGGAAAAACGGTGTTACGAGAGGTACTTCGCGGTGTCGATACCGTGCTCGGCCATCAACTTCTCGAACGTCTCACGCATCTCCTCGGGGTAGTCCGGAAGGCCACCCTCGGCCAGGACCGCTTCCGCACGAGCGCGGATGTTGGGTCCGAAGTCCCAGTCCTGGTCGTTCATGAGGCGCTTGATTTCCTTCTCCGGCCACGAGACAACGCCCGGGTCACGGCTGAACTGGCCGGCAAGCTTGTCGATCTCGTCGTAACGACCGGAGGTCGGGGCCTGCTCCTGGATCATTCCCTTACCTTCGAGCGCGGCCGCGAGGCCGTCCTCCATGGGGTACGGGGTGCCGTAGGCGTCCTTCGAGAAGAGTTTCTCGAACTTGATGCGCGGACGCTGACCACCGGCCTTGACGTCCTCGAGCGGGTAGCCGAGGACCATTCCCCAGGTCATCTTGAGGTTGGGGCCGAGGCCGAGTGCCTTCTCCACGCCGCCCGGCTTGCGGCCGAACGCGAGGAGGCAGCTGCCGACGCCGAGGGCGCTGGCGGCGACGGTTGCCTGGCCGACGGCCTGGCCGCTCTCGAAACGAAGGAGTGTGTCGGTGCGCTCCACCGGGAAGCTCATGAGGCGCGGAACCGTCTGCGTCATCGTGAACTCGTAGTTCCAGCCGTGGTATTTGGTGAGCGCGCCGGAAAGCGCGAGGCTCGACAGACCGTCGTTGGCGCGGCCGTACCAGGCGTGGAGGTTCGTGAGCCAGAAGACCAAGTGCGATGCCTGGTTGATCATCTGGACGTTGAACCCGGAGACGCACTCCTCGATCTCATCCCACAGATCGCAGGTCTCCTTCTGAATGACGATCGCCTCGGTTGCGTTGATGTTGCCCTGACAGGACGCCATACGCGCGGCCTGGAGGATCGTCTGGACCTTCCACTCCTCAACCTTGCGGTTGGGGTCGTAGTACCGAATCGTCCGGCGATCCCCGATCGCCTGGAGGACGGAAACATCGGGAATATCGGAAGCGGAAACGGACATGGGACCCCCTGGTCGGCTTCGAAGACGCGGACGAAAAACATTGGATGGGCGGCGCCGAGCGCCTGCCGGGCGAAAGTTACCTGACGCACGGCCCAACCGCGACAGTCAATCGGGGGGTTTTCTCGAAGTGAGACGGTGGCTATTGTGCCGACCCATGCCCAAACTTCTTTTTGTCACCGCCCCCACCGACGTCGTCCTCAACAAAGAGGGCGCCGTGCGGTTCCCGGGAACCGACGCCGCAATCGAGGCACTGACCGCCGCCGGGTGGGACGTCACCACCTGCGGAGTCGACTGGCCTGAGCCCCTCACCGTCGCCGGCGACCTCAAACCCGACGCCGCTTTGGTCTCCACCTTCAAACGCGTCCCGCGTTCGCGTGACTGTGCCTCGATGCTCGCTCGCATGAGCGAGATCCCGGTCTTCACGGTCGGCGTTCTCCAAAAGGACGAGGCGTTTCGCACCATGGCCCCCACGGTCGGCGTGCTGCGCAACATCGGAGAGCTCCCCCTCCCCTAACTGATGCTCGGCAGCGCATCGTCATCGATGCGCGGGCCGATCAACACACTCGGGTCAACCTCGCGTTCGAACCGCGTGTCCAACAAGACCGTCGTTCTCGTGCGGTCGACGTTGGCCTGCTCGCGAATGCGCATCAGGAGTCGCTCCAACGTGACGGGGTTGGCGGCGCGCACCTTGATCAACAGATCTGACGTGCCCGCGGTGGTCCAGCAGGCCTCCACCTCGGGGATGCGCTCAAGCTCATGCGCCAACGAGTCGAGGCTGCCCTGAGTTTCGATTGCCACCAGCGCGAGAAGTGAACCCCCGAGCGGGGCGAGGTCGACGCGCGCACTGTACCCGGCGATGACACCCCGTTCCTCAAGCACCTTGACCCGTCGGTGCGCAGCAGGAGTGGAGAGGTTCACCCGGCGGCCCAGGTCAGCAAAGCTCATCCGCCCGTCACGGGTCAGGAGCTGAATGATCTTATGGTCAATGGCATCCAAAGCGGTGTCATTTCGTATGAAGTGGGCTGGTGGACGGAATGATATTGCCAGTATCGTGATTTCCACGCGGACGCTGTACAACGCAGTTTGGGAGGTGCCGCGAATGGCGACTCAAGTAGCAACCCCATCGGCAGTTGCGCTCGATACCCCGGGCGTGCTGCGCGAATCCGGGCGGGCGGTACTCAGCGGCAATGAGCTGATCGTCAAAGGCGCCCTCGAAGCCGGCGTCTCGCTCATCACCGGCTACCCCGGCTCCCCCGTCGCCGATGTGTTCCTCATTTGTGAGGACCACGCCGCGGCGCTCAACGAGTTGGGCGTGGAGGCGATCCTCGCCAACAACGAGGCCCAGAGCGCGGCGATGCTGAACGGTGCCCGCCAGGTCCCCGGCGCCCGATCCATGACGGTGTTCAAGAGCGTGGGCGCCTACGTGGCCCTCGACGCCCTGGCCATCGCCAACTCGTCCACAGCGGCTCGCGACGCCGCGGCGGTGGTCGTCGTCGGCGACGACACCATGAGCTCATCCACACAGGTGGGGGCCGACAGCCGCATCACGATGAGCGCAGGACGCGTACCGGTGCTCGAGCCGGCCACCATGAGCGAGCTGAAGGATCTCGTCCGTGGGGCCTTCGACCTGTCGGCCCGGTCGGGACTGATCGTGGCCGTGATGGTCACTACCACGCAGGCCGATGCCACCGCCGTCGTCGACGTCGGCCCCAACCGGGAGCCCCTCGTGGGCCCACGGAATCGGGTCACGATCGACTCCACGCAGGTCACCCCGTCGCGAACGGTGTCGTTGCCCCCGTACACCAGCGCCCTCGAAGACGACATCCTTCACCGGCGGTTCCCCGACCTGCACCGCGCCGTCGCCGAGAGCCCGTTCGCCGCGACCGTCGAAGACGGCAACGGCACGCAGCGCACGCTGGGCATCGTCACCGCCGGAGCCGCCTATCCCCTGCTCCACCACGCCTGTCACGAATTGGGGCTCGACGGCGCGTTGCCCACGCTGCGGCTGCGCCTCACCTGGCCCATCGACCCCGAACCGGTGCGTCGCTTTGCCGACACCGTCGACGAGATCGTCGTGTTCGAGGAACGCGCCGGGTTCATCGAGGAGCAGGTCCGCACCGCCCTCGAAGGACGTCGCCAGTCGGTGTGGGGAAAGCGACTGCCCGACGGGTCGGACGGGCCGCCGGAAGGGCCAGGCATGGAACCGGAGGTTGCCGTCGCTGCGCTCGCGCGGCTGGTGAACGCCCGCCCTGAGATATTCCCGGCCGACACCGTTGAACGTGCCCGCGAGGTGCTCACCCCGCGCACCCGCCCCACGCTCACCGTCGTGCCCCGTACACCGACGTTTTGCGCCGGCTGCCCCCACCGCGGGACCAGCAACCCGATGACGATCCTCCGCAAGCGGCTCCGCGACCCCGAGTACATGGGTCGCGTCCACAAACGCGCTCCCATCGATGTGATCGCCCACGGTGGCATCGGCTGCTACTCCATGAACTACCTGCCGCCGTTCTCCGAGATGGACGACCTGTCGGCCATGGGCCTCGGCGGCGCCACGGGGGCCGGATCCGCTCCGCTCGTGACCAACAAGCACTACACCCTGGTGGGTGACGGCACGTTCTTCCACGGTGAGATGTCCACCATCGCGAACGCCGTGAAGCAGAACCAGGACATCCTCTACATCATCCTCGACAACAAGAACACGGCCATGACCGGGCACCAGGGCACCCCGGCCAGCCAAACCGACCTCATGGGTCGCCAGCAGCACCCGCTGGAGATCGAGGCCATCGTCCGCTCGATGGATCCGGCGTTCGCTGGCGCGCTCGAACCCGGACGACCGCGAAACGCACATGGCGCTGCTCGAGAAGGCGCTGCTGATGGACGGGACCCGCGTGGTGATCTCCGACAAAGAGTGCGCCATCACCTCCGGCCGTCGCGCCCGGCGAGCACGCGCGAAGGTGATTGAGGAAAAGGGCTTCCTCCCGACGGAGACGCGGTACAACATCGCCGAGGAGACCTGCGAGAGCTGCCGTGAGTGCACCACCGGCACCGGCTGCCCCGGCCTCACCGTGGTCGACACCGACTACGGGCGAGAAGATCGGCATCGACAGTGAGGTGTGTGTCGACGACGGTTACTGCGCAAAGATCAAGGCGTGTCCCAGCTTCGAGCTGGTGACGGTGACGCGCCGCAAAGCTCCATCTGGGCCGGCCGCTGTGGCTGGTGGGGATCTACCACCCAGTCCCCATCTGCCACCAGTCGGCCCGGATGGATGGTCCGTGTACATGGCCGGGGTGGGTGGCCTCGGCATCGGCGTCGTCTCCCGCGTGCTCACCGAAGCTGCAGCCGCGGCCTTCCCCGAGGTCGACACCTACCACAAGAAGGGCCTGGCCCAGCGTGGCGGCGGCGTGTTCTGCGAGATGGTCATGCACGACGGCGAGCGCATCCGCACCCCGCTAATTGCCGACGGCTGCGCCGACCTCATCCTCGGCCTCGAAGGCGCCGAGGGGGTGCGGGCGTGCGCGAAAGGCTCCACCGATCGCACCGCCGCCGTGATCAACGCGGCCATGCTGCCCACGACAACCGTCCTGATGGGCCAGGCCCACATGCCCGACGACATCGCGGGCGACACCGCCGACGCACCTGAAGCCCGACGGTCTGCTGCTCGATCGACTTTGCCGGCGCGTGTGAGGACGAGCCTGGGCGATCGCATCTTCGCGAACATCTCGATGCTGGGCGCGGCGTAGCAGCGCGGTTGGCTCCCCATTGCCGGCGACGACATCGAGGACGGCCATCCGCCACGTCACGGGGCGACGCTCCGCTGCCAACCTGTCGCTGCCTTCCGCCTGGGGCGGCGTTTGGCCACGCACACGACCGCGCCGGTAGCTGCGGCGACGACCGCTGAGGTGGTCGACCGTGAAGCGGGCTGGATTCGGGCGCGACAGCGACCGGACGACGTTCCGTGCGCTCATCGCCCGAGCCGAGGGCGCGGGCCTCGACGACCGGGACGTCGAGGCCCTTGCGCCTCGTTTGCCAGAGCTCATCGCCTGGGGCGGCGCCGCGTACGCCACGCGATACCTCGACCTCGTCGAGAAGGTCCATGCCGCCGATCCCACTCACACCGCCGCCGCGATCCACAACCTGCATCGCACGATGTGCATCAAGGACGAGGTGTTCGTGGCCCACCAGCTCACCACCGAGAAGAAGTACGCGCGCGACCGTGAACGGTTCGACGTCGACCCGTCCCGTGGCGATCGCATCAGCTACCGCCATCTCAACCGCCCGGCCTTCGATCTGCTGGGCAAGCACATCGAGTTCGACATGAAAACCCGCGACAGCCTGCTGCGCATCGTGCGCCGGGCACGGTTCCTGCGACGAATGATGCCCGCATGGCACAAACGCGAGCGTGCGTTCCGCGACTGGTACGAGGCGTCGGTGGTCGAGGCCGTGTGCTCGGGGCGCCTCGCGGGCCGGGCCGCCGACGAAGCGCTGCGACTGCCCGAACGGGTCACTGGATTCCGTGAGGTGCGCTACCCGAAGGAAGATGCCGCCCACGCACGGTTCGATGAGCTGATGGCGGCCACGGGGTGACGTTCGCACCGGGCCGCGGGCGCGGTAGCGTTCGCCGGCAGATGAGAATCGTTGACGAGGCCGTTGGCCCCTATGAACGTGTGGTGTGGGCTCACGATCCGGCCAGTGGCCTTCAGGCGATCGTGGCCATCCACTCCACCGCGCTTGGCCCGGCCGTGGGTGGATGCCGGTTCTATCCGTACCCCGACCAAGCCACCGCCACCCTCGATGCGCTGCGCTTGGCCGAGGGCATGACGTTCAAGTCCGCTGCCGCTGGGCTCGATCTGGGCGGCGGCAAGTCGGTCATCATCGGCGACCCAGCACACCGACAAGACCCCCGCGCTGCTCGAAGCGTTCGCCGAGGTGCTCGACCGCATCGACGGCATGTACTACACCGCCGAGGACGTGGGCACCTCCACCGCCGATATGGACCTGCTGCGCACCCACACCCCCTACGCGCTGGGTGTGAGCACCGAGAACATGGGCGCCGGCGACCCGTCGCCCTACACCGCCCGCGGCGTGGTGGCCGCGATGCGGGCCGGCTGGCAGGCGTCGAGCGGTGACGGCCACGCTGGAGGGCGTGCGCGTGGTGGTGCAGGGCGCGGGAAAGGTGGGCGGCGGCGTCGCGAAGCTCGCAGCGGCTGAGGGCGCCGTGGTCTCGATCGCCGATGTCTCGGCCCGACGAGTTGCCGAGATCGCTGCGGCCACTGGAGCAACTTCGATCGGCGTTGACGATGCCCTCACCACCGAGTGCGAGATCCTCTCCCCGTGCGCCATGGGCGGTGTGCTGAGCGACGAAACCGTCCCGCTGCTTCGGTGCCGCATGGTGTGTGGCGCCGCAAACAACATGCTCGAAGACGATGCGGCCGGCGCATTGCTGGTGGCCTGCGGCATCGACTACGTGCCGGACTTCATCGCCAACGCCGGGGGCATCATCGCCATCGCCGAGGAACGAAACGGCTTCGACCACGACCGCGCCATGGCGCTGGCCGACAGCATCGGCGACGTCGTGCGCGAGGTGTGCGCCGAGTCACAGGCCACCGGGGTCAGTGCCCTGGTTGTGGCTCGACAGCGTGCCGCCAACCGACTGCAGGGTGCAACCACATGAACGAAGAACTCACCGACCAGCACATCCTGCTGCGGAAGACCATCCGCGAGTTCGCCGAGGGTGAGATCGCCCCCGTCGCCGAGGAGCTCGACCGCGAGTCACGGTTCCCGTACGAGATCGTGGCCAAGCTCGCCGAGCTGGGGCTGATGGGCATGCCCGTCCCCGAGGAGTTCGGCGGCGGCGGCCTCGACACCCTGTCGTACGCCATCGCCATCGAGGAGCTGGCCCGAGTCGACTCGAGCGTGGCGATCACCGTAGCCGCCCACACCTCGTTGGGGACGATGCCGATCGTGATGTTCGGCGACGCCGAGCAGAAAGCGCAAGTGGGTGCCCCAGCCTGGCAGCCGGGCAGATGCTGGGCGCCTTCGGCCTGACCGAACCCGACGCCGGCTCCGACGCCGGGGCCACCCGCACGCGCGCCGACCCCCGGCGCCGACGGTTCGCTGGACGGTCGACGGCTCCAAGATGTTCATCACCAACGCCGGCACCGACCTCACCGGCTGCTGCACGATCACGGCCCTCACCGCCGACGGTGAGGTCACCAACTTCATCGTGCCGGCTGACGCCGCCGGGCTACGAGGTGGGCCCGCCGCTGCACAAGATCGGCTGGAGGGCCAGCGACACGCGCCCCCTCAACTTCGACCAACCTGCATCTCGACGCCGATGCTCAGCTTGGCCCCAAAGGCGAAGGCTTCCGCCAGTTCCTGAAGGTGCTCGACGGCGGACGCATCAGCGTGGGCGCCATGGGCCTGGGCCTGGCACAGGGGGCCTTCGAGATGGCCCTGCACCTACGCGAAGAACCGCAAGCAGTTCGGCAAGGCCCTCGTCGGGTTCCAGGTCGATCCAGTTCCAACTGGCCGACATGGCCACCGAGATCGCCTCCGCCCGCCAGCCTGCTCTATCTGGCCGCACGCATGAAAGACCGCGGCGAGAAGTTCACCAAGGTCGCCGCGATGGCCAAGCTCGTCACCGGCCGCCTGGCCCAAACCGTCGCCGAGCGTGCCCTGCACATCCACGGCGGTTACGGCTGGATGGAGGAGTCCCCCATCGCCCGCTTCTACCGCGACGCCAAGATCCTCGACATCGGCGAAGGCACCATCGAGATCCAGAAAATGGTTATCGCACGCGCAATCGGGGCGTACGAGGCCTAAGTCGTAATACGGCGTTGCCGCTAGTCAATCGTTCCGCGCGGTGCAATCCAATGGCTCTCGAAGGGGAGAACCTCCGCGAGTACGTCGAAGTCGCTGTCGTAGTGCAGAACACCCAGGCCGCCTGCTGCGGCGGCGGCCGCGATGATGAGATCCGGCACGGTGACGGATCGATGAAAGAGCGGATGACGATGGGCCAGCTCCCCAAACGCGTCTCGCGCAGTCACGAGAACGGCGCGGGTTACCGGGACCTGCGGGAGTGCGTCCAGACCGGCGACTCGCCGGTCGAAATCCGCGCCATCACGGGTGCTGTAGAGAAGCTCGAACGCCACCATCTCACAGGTCGCGATTCGTCCCGCACGAAGAGAATCGGCCCACGGCCCCCCGACAAGGTGGGCGCGCGCCCACGCGGATGTATCGGCAAGGACCCGAGCGGCCACCCATGGGGGACGACTCATGGGCGCGATTGTCTCCAGGCGAACTGATCGACCTCGCGAAGCACATCTCGATCCATGTCGTTACCCGTCGACCACTCAATGAGATCATCGATTGCCTGAACGTTCGCCGCGGCCTGATCAGCAACGAGTTGTGCACCGCGGATGGCGAGATCATGGACGATTGTCGCCTCGCCCGAATCGCCCATCAGAGCGCGAACCCGGGCGAGGGCGGTTGCAAGCTCGTCGTCTTTCGTGACGTTGATTCGTGGGTGTTTGGTTGGCATCAGACCTCCCGGTGATGTTCCCTAGTGTATCACCTTGGGACAGAGCGACGCGACCCCTGGTTCAGTCGAGGCCGAGTGCGACACGAAGCGCGTCATCGAACCGACGCATCGCCTCCGGGCCTAGCTTGCCCCATCGCCGACCCAGCGCGCTCTTCGGGATCGTGAAGACGTTGTCGCAGTTCGCAACAGACTCCGTAGACACGCCGTGGTCTGGCCCAACGGCAACCTCAGTTCGCAGCCCACGAACCGTCTGCGTGACCGCGACAACCGTGACGTTCGCGAGGACCGGTATCGCCCCCTCACGAGTTGTGACGTCCTCCATTCGCCAGCACGCTGATTCTGTCGCTGGGAAAGCGCACACACGAGTTGACTGCTTGAGATCAAGCGAGTTGCCGACCCAATCGACTTCACAAAGTCCGGTCCGGTCTCGCCCGGTCCCCAGCAAACAACCCGGCCAGACTCAAGCGCGGCACACGTGAAGTCCCGGCCACTCGCGACCGAAACGGCAGTGTCGCCTTTGAGTTCGTCGCTTGCCTCGCCGCCGCACCCTACGAGAAGAACGCAAAAGACAACTGCGATCACCCGAGACAGGTCCAACCGACCGTCGTGCCAAATGCGCTCCCACGTACCTGCTGGCCGCCAAGCATCAATGCGAGAAACGCCTCTCATATTGGCGACGCTATCAAGTGCTTCGTCGCAGCCTTCGAGAAGCCGCAACGATGCCCGAGGTCCCCGACACCTACCCGGCCAGCGCTACCCCACAACCCCACTCATCTGCGAAGAGCCCCTTTCGGGGAAGACCCCCTCCTCGAGGAACACCTCGACGACCTTCCGCGACACCGCAAGCTCCGTCTCGAGCTGAGCGATCCTTCGTTTCGCCGCGGCCAACGCCCGTGCCTGGTCGGTGCTCGTACCAGCAACCTCACCACGATCGATCTTCTCCTCACGCAACCAGTCGTAGATCGTCGCTTCACTCATCCCGAACGTCGAGTCAAGCTGCGCCGTGCGCGTCCCACACCGAGCAAGCTCGATCACCTGACGACGGATCTCAGCGGGGTATCTGCGAGGCATAACGCGCTCCCTTCCCGCCAACACCCGAGAAACCCGACTCCACGAAACCCGAAACAGATCAGAAGTCCCCGCCAAACCCAGCCTGGCTCACTAGCGGGCAAAGTCGAACTTCAGCCCAACAACCAGTGCGGCGGCGCTAGTCAGAAGCGCGATTCCCAATACAAACCACGTCCGCCCGTGTTGCTTCTCCGATCCTATTGCCAGGAGAATCGCAAACACAAGGCCTATGGGAGGTCCAACAAACAAGCCTGTCAACCCAAGCGTAGCCACTACCCCTCGGCCTCCCGATGCCGCAATCCAACCTGCGACTGGAACAAAGCCCCCCAAAAGCACTGCGAGAATTTCGTAAACCCTCCCTACGCAAGCAACAGCTCTGACTTGATCTTGCAGTCCCGGGGTGTCATTCTTGTAGGCTCGAGGGTGCGCTCGCGATCCTCTGTTGACACGAGCGCTTGAGATGTGCTCATCCGGGTTTGCCCGCCGCTGGGAAAACCCATCTTCTACGGTAGGAACAGTTTACCACGGCAGGGTCTGCTGCAATTCCCCCCGTTGCTCAACACTCACAACCAGCGGCGGCGCGATCAGCTTCGGCATACCTCCCTTATAGCACACCAAATACCTGTCAGATCACTGGCCCGACTTTGTTCTCGGGTCTACCGGAGACAGATAGGTCCCCGCAGCCCCAACTTCGGTACCTGTCATACCTCTACGCATCGCTCGCAAGGGTTACTCCTCGTGGGGTGACGGTTTCGCCCTCCTGGTTCAGTCGGTTGCCCCAGCATTCAACGCGACCATCCTTAAGGCGTGCACACGCAAAGGCATTGTCTCCCACCGACACTTCCACCGCGGTGTTCACCGCGTTAACTGTGACCGGCGTCGGCGTCGCGGTCCCATATGTGAGGTAAAGACCGCTTCCGAGCGCCCCAAACGAACTCTCCCCCCAACACTTAACCTGGCCGCCCTCAATCGCGGCACAGGCGCTGTCGCCACCAACGGAAATGGACACGGCGCCGTCCACGTCTGACACCTGGACAGGCGTCGACACCAGTTCGGGAGCCAAGATCAGGTCCTGCTGACCGTTTCCGAGGAGTCCCCAGCTTCCGGCCCCCCAACACACAACGGTTCCAGCAGTCCGAATGGCACATCCGGTGGCAACTCCACTCGAGACTGCGACCCCATCAGGTAACCCCTCGACTGCTCGAGCTCGGGTCGGTGGGCGCAGGCCATCTGGCCCGGTGTCGGAGCACATCACTTGGCCTTCGGCGCGGACGAAACAGAAGAGTGATTCGAACCGATCGGGGAGACGAGACACTCCGTCGGAGTTCGCGACCACAGTTGGCGGAAAGGGAACGAGATCCAGGTCGTTCTTCAGATCCCCTGGCGCACCGCGGCAGACAGCTTCTCCTCCCGACACGCCACACACTCCCTGCGGGCCACCAACAGCGAGTCCCGGCGGGTCTAACGAAACGCCCGCATCAACGACGGGCGGTTCGACCTTTCCTTCCCCGTTCTTCATTGTCCAGCAGACACCCCGCCCAGTTGTCACCGCAGAACAGGCAAGGCCGCGCGCGAGAGAAACGTCGGTCGCCCCTTGGACGCCTGGGACAACCTGAGCCTTCAGATCGCGGCCCCAACAGGCAACCTTGCCAGCCTCGAGAACAGCACACCCATTGCCATCCCCGGCCGCAACGGCAACCGCGTCGAGGCCGCGCCCCTGCTCCCTCCCGTCTTGCGATGTCCCGTTAGTGCCACACCCCAAAAGTGCGGGCACAACCACGGAAGCAAGTAGACCCAGGAAGACGCGCACTCCAGCCCGCGCACGGACACCAGCGGACAGATCAACCAATCCGCCGGGTTCCATCGTCGAGGCGGGGCCGGGCTTGTCCCCGTGACTCTGACAGTCAACCCGGGAGCCATTCCCAACCCGCCGGCAGAGTGGAGGGCGAATCGTCAAGGCCTTCATGTTCCATTCTTAGACATGTGGGGTTGGCGGGTAGTAGGAGAATGGTGACGGCTTCAGCTTACCGTGCTTCCGAACCCCTTCATAGAAGAGCTGCGCATCGGTCCTGCAAACGGGCTCGTACCGGAGGCAATGATCGTGCATTTCAGTCCGGAACCGGGTATCGCATCTGTTTCGGAGCGTTCCTCTATTGCCAGACGAGAGCCGATAGACGACCCCGGTGTTGCGGTAGCAGAAGTCGTGCTGCACGCACGACGAACTGAAGTAGTGATCGGCGATCGCCAGGCTAATGCCGATGGTGCCGAAAAACTTCGCTGCGTTCGGCACCGAACACCCGTCGGTCCTCCATTCGAAGACACTTCTGTATCCCGGCCGGCCTTGAAACTTGCTTTTGGCATTTGCGAAAGAGTTGCGATCTCCGTGCAGGGTAAGCGCGTCGAAGAAGCCACGATACTTCTTGATGTGTGCCGGCACCCCGGACTTTCCGCTCGGATCGACGAGCACACCCGGGCGGCCGCTGACATAGACGTAGGTCGCTTCGTACTGAAGGTTGTGCGGCCGGGTGACGGGATCCGTCGCATTGAACCTTCCGTTGCGCTGGTCGTACATCCTGGCACGGAGATAATAGAGGTCCGATTCGGTGTCGAGTGCTTCGCCGGCGTATTGGACGGGGTTGGTGGGGGCGGTGGTGACGACTTTGGTGGTGGCGCGGTTTTCGCCGTAGGGGTCGTAGTCGTGGCGCCATTGTTCGGCACCGGTGCTGTTCGTCACACCGCGGATGGAGCCGATGGGGTCGCGGTGGTAGTAGAACGTCCCCGCGGTGGTGGTCATTGAGATCGGTCCGTCGGGGCCTTGGACGTAGCGGCGGATCAGGCCGTTCGTGCTGGTGCGTTCGAGGGCCAGTTCCGGCAGTGAGCCGACGGTGTCCCAACTGAACTTGGTGTCGAGCACTCCGTTGGTGGCTTTGGTGAGGCGTCGGCCGCTGCCGTCGTAGGTGTAGGTGGTGGTGGTTGCGCCGTTGCACGGCACGGGTTTGGCGGTTGGCCAGGTCGTAGGTGTAGGTGCGGGACCCGGCGCTGGTTTGGTTGCCGTCGGCGTCGTAGCCGTAGGTGGTGGTGACGGTGCCTGTGACCGACTGGGTGAGTTGGTCGGCGTTGTTGTACGTGTAGCGTCGTTGACCCGGGGGTGGTGACCCCCACCCGGTTTTGGGTGAGGCGGTTACCGATCTGGTCGTAGGTGTACTCGATGCGTTTCGCTGCCGTGGCGGTGCACGCCGTGGTGATGTCGAGGCAGTTACGCGTCAACCGATCCGCCGCGTCGTACGCGAACGTCTGGTTGGTTGTGGTGGTCGCCCGGGTCTGCGGCCATCAGGGTCGGGTTGCCGACCGCGTCGAGGGTTTGGTTGACCCGCACCCTGACGGTGGTGCCCCGCAGGCTCTCCACCCGGGTGATGCGCCCCGACGCGTCATAGACGCGGTTCTCCTGGATGCCGTTGCCGGTGGGGAGGGTGGTGCGGGTGAGGTTCGCGGCGGCGTCGTAGGTGAAACTCGTCGTCTGACCACCACTGACCGACCGTCGCTAACCGGCCGTCGTTGTCAAACGTCGCCGTATGAGCGGTGGTGTCGGGGTAGGTGCGGCGGGTGACGTTGCCGTCGGCGTCGTACTGGTAAGCAAACGAATCCGTGCCACGCGTGATCTGCGTCACCCGGCCCACATTGTCCAACGTGTAGGTCTCCGCCCCCGCGCCATCAACCATCGACGTGAGGCGCCCGGCCGGGTCGTAGGCGAACGTCACGTTCGGGGTGGTGCCATCGCCGAAGTTGATGTTCGTCAACTTCCCACGCCGGTCATACACCTTCGTGATGGTCCCCGTGGCGGGGTTGTCGCGGCGTTCCCGCGAGCCGTGACCAGCTGCGTTTGGTTACCATCCGAGTCGTACCCGTACGTCCACTTCTGACTCGTCGGCGACAGCGTCTGCGTCAACCGCTTCGACAGGTCGTAGCTGTAGGTCGTGACCGGCCCTTCGGATCGGTACGTGTGATGAGGTTGCTGGCGTCGTCGTACGCGTACACCGTCGACTTCTTCCCATCCACGCACTCCGCGCCCGTCGAACACGTGGGTGCGTCCGGGCCGGTCACCGCTTCAGACGGTTGAGCGCGTCGTAGGTCCAGGTCGTGGTGTGAGCAAGCGCATCGAGCTTTGTCAGTTGGTTGTTGTTCGCGTCGTAGGTGAACGCGGTGGTGTGGTTGAGCGGCGACTTTCGGTGAGTCGGTTGCCGGCCGGGTCGTACGTGTACGTCCACTGTATGTGGCCGGCGTGCCACCGGTGACGTTGCCACGGGCTCCACCATGGTGACCTGCCGGTTGTCGGCGTCGTAGGTGTAGGTCGTCTTGTTGCCGAACGGTGTTTGCTCGGTCACGACGTTGCCTACCGCGTCGTAGACGGTGCTGCCGGTCTTGCCCCGCGGCGTGGTCTGCTGACTCTGCGGTCAAGCTCGTCGTAGGTGGACGACGTGACCTGAGTCCAGCGGGTTGGTCGTGGAGGTCACGTTGCCGTTCGCGTCGTAGACGGTTTGGGTGGTGCGTCCCTCGCGGGTCGCTGACGTACACCGCACGGTTGAGCGCATCGTAGGTTGTCGTGGTCTGGTTGCCGAGCGGGTCGGTCACCACGGTGCGGTTGCCGTTCTCGTCGTAGACGTACCCCCAGGTGTAGTCCGCTGAGGTCGCACCGGCCACGTTGCCGCGCGGCATCGTCATGGCGGTCTGACGACCGACGAGGTCGAACGTGTATGTCGTTCGATCGCCGGTCGGGGTCACCGTGGCGGTGGTGTTGCCAGCCGCGTCGTATTCGCTTCTGGTGATCGCACCGCGGGGGTCAGTGACCGAGGTTCTGCGGTTGGCGATGTCATAGCCGTAAGTCGTGACCTTGCCAGGGCACGGTCGACGGTCTCTTCACGGCCAGCCAGATCGTACGTTGTGGTCGTCAGTCCATTGCGCGGGTCGCGGACACTCGTCTGCTGGTCGGAGTCGTTGTAGGTGAAGATCGTCTTGAAGTGGGCCGGATTCGCACCGGATACCTGGCCGCGCGGGTCGATGGTCGCCGAGACCCGGCCGAACTGTCGTATTCCGTGACCGTCGCGTTGCCCGCCGGCGTGGTGATCCCATCAGCCGTTTCGTCGTCGGGTCATATGTGTTTGTCGTGATGTTGCCTCGGGCGTCTTTGACCGTCGCGACCTGCCGCTCGGCGGTGTAGGTGTACTCGGTTACTCCCGCCTTCGCATTGGTCTCCTTCCACAAGTCGCCGTTGGCGTAGTACTGGTACGTCGTGGTGTAGCCGCGGGCATTGGTTTGGGTTAGCGGGCGGTTCTGTGCGTCGTAGGTCCACGACTGAGCTGCCCGAGGGCGTTCGTCTCGGTCTGACGGTTTCCGGCCGCGTCGTAGGTCATCGTGGCCACACCACCCCCCGGCTGGCCGGCGTTCGCGCGTGCATCGGTGATGGCGACCTGGTTGAGTCGATCGTCGTACCGGTAGCTGATGGTATTGCCCAGCGGGTCTACGGTGCTCACCAGCACGTTGCCTTGGTAGATCTCTTTCCACACGCCGCCGCGCGGGTCGGTCCGTGTTTGCGTCCCAGTGGCCTCGTCCCAGGCATACGTGGTGAGGTTGTCGAGCGCGTCGCGTTTCTGCACGATCCGGCCCGCAGCGTCGTAGACCACCCTAATTGTCCAGTGATTGAGCTGGTCTTTCACCCCATCGAGACGACCCGAAGCGTCGTAGGTGTAGGTCGTGATGCCGCCGCGCAGGTCGCGTACGGTCTCCAACCGCCCGTCAACACGGTAGGTGTAGGCCACAAAGCGTCCGTCAGGGAGATTGAACCGAGTCAACTGATGACTGGTCGGGTCGTAGACGAGGCTGACCTGCTTGCCCTCCGCGTCGGTGATGAGCGTCATATCCGACCCGGTGTAGCCAAACGAAAGCCCCTGACCAATCGTGTCGAGCATCTGCGTCAGACGTCCCGACGAGTCGAACGACAGACGGCTTTGGTCCAGCGAGGTGAGCGCGTAGCCCCCAGTGACCGCCGTGAGGGTTGAAGTGATTCCCTCGGGAGCCCGCAGCGACCCGTCGGTCTGCTTGACATAGATGGCACTCTGTCCATCCTCAGACCGAACGCCGACGTCGCCATTGCCGTAGAAGATCAAGCCGGCCTGGTAGGGGAACGTCCAGCCCGGGCCGAGTCGACCAGGAGTGGCGTCGATGGATGAGTAGCTTCGCGAGAACGCGAACGTGACACCTCGCCCGTCCAGGCGCGCGTCAGTCACGCTTTGGGCCAAACCGCCATTGTCGGCGTCGACGTCTTCGTCCGATGTGTCCGACTCACAGCCACCCGTGGTCGAGCCAAGACTATTGCTACAGCCGTTGCCGATGGTCTGGGCAACTGGGATCGGCACCGGCGCCCCACCGCGATCAATGAGAAAGAGCCCTCCATTTGGGGTGTTGGGCAAAACATTCGTTGCCGCGCTTGAGAGCGTCACGCGCCGCCCTACGCCGTCGACAAACTCTCCACCACTCTCGTTGTTGAGTGGACCGCCGGTTGAGCTGCTGCCGATTCGTTCTGCCACCTTGGTGGCCCGGTCGTAGATGTACGATTCCCGGAACCCGTTTGTGTCACCAGGAAGAACGTTCGTGTCGCTTAACATCGGACTGAACGCGAAGAGGCGTCCATCGTCGCTCATCTGCCAGCCGTAGACACCACCCGTGATTTGCCCGCCTCCGTTCGCACCTATCGCCCGGGTTGTTGTTCCGAGCAATCGATCACGAACGAAGACATCCTCCGCGCCGTTCGTGTCACCGGGCACAGCGTTGGTGGCATTGGTGCGGAAAGAGACATAGCGACCGTCATCACTGATCTGTCCTCCTCTAGTCCGGGGGCCGAACTGCCCTCCGGTGAGCTCAGCGCCTGTGCTTGAGATGCTCACACGCTCTGTCGTCCCCAACTGGCGATCGCGCACGAATACGTCGAAGTCATTGTTCGTATCACCTTCTACGAGAAAGTCGCTATCGGAGTAGAAGACAACGAACCGCCCACTCGCACTCACGTCAAATGCTCTTGCCCCACCAGTCCCGATCTCGTCCATGGTGGGTTGCACTTCATTTGAGTCGACACTCACCAACTCGGTGACACCCGTCTCTAGGTCCCGAACGTACGCATCGTCACTGAGGGTCGCGTCAGTTAAGGAGAGACCGTCTCCAGTAATCGCGAAGAAGCGCGGGTTCCGCCCCATAAGTGCAGAGTTAAACCAATACGACTGCTCCCCGTCTGTGCGAACAGTCACGCGCTGTGTTGTTCCCGCAACGCGGTCACGAACGAACTCATCATCGCGATTGTTCGTGTCGCCGGGAGCGAGATTCGTCGCAGCTGACGAGAAGAGCACGTAACGCCCGTCTCGGCTGATCTGCGCATGCTGGGAAAGGCTGTTTGCCCTAACCTCGTTGCTGGAGACGTCGATCGCCTCGGTCGTTTGGGTTTGACGGTCGTACACGTAGACATTGATGAGCTGCTCGCCACCGCCAGGAACCAGGCCGACCTCGCTCGAGGAGAACGCCAGGTATCGACCGTCCGCCGACACGGCCGCCCCAGACGTCGACGCAATCGAGTCAACGGAAAGCTTGGTGACGTTGCCCGCTCCGAGCGCAGCCAGCGGAACCGCAAGAGGCAGGCCTAAAGCGAGGCCCGCAATACGCCTGCTCCTTTGGTTCCTTTGAGGAACACAGTGGCCCCACCGCGGCATCAGCCACGCAAGAGCGAAAAGGAGCCCCATCATGGTCCTTCTGATGGCCATGAAACAACGCTGCGGGGAGAGCTCAGCATTCCTACTCCTTCGAAACTGAGATTGTCGTGGTCACCGAACGACGACCTCGCCCGAAAATCGTACAAACCTCGCCCGGTGCCGATCGTGCGTGAAACTACGCATCATGAGGCAAACGGAAAGAACATTTATATACACAACGCACGCTTTAAGTCTATAAAGTACTAAAAGAGCTTTGTGTAATTTTCTATGCCACCGGTAACGGAGGCTCCACCGAGATCCGAGGGAGATCGCCCTCGCCTCCGCCGGACGCTCCTGTTTTAGCCGGTGTTGCGGAGGCCGGCGGCGATTCCGCTCACGGTGAGAAGTGAGCGGATGTTCGAGGGCGGTGCTCGTCCGTCCGGTCCTGGCGGCTCGGATCTCGCGGAGCAGCCGCACCTGGATGTAGTGCATCGGGTCGATGTAGGGGTTACGCAGCTGGATGGAGCGCGGAGGTACGGCTTGTCGGCCAGCAGGTCGGTCTGGTTGACGATCGCCAGGACCGCCGTGCAGGCGGCCGCGTATTCCGCCTCGATCAGCCCGAAGATACGGTCCCGGATCGTCGCGTCACTGACGAGGCGTACTGGCGGGCGATGCGCATGTCGGACTTGGCGAGGGTCATGTGGCAGTTGTCGACGATCGCGCGCCACCAGGGCCACTCGGCGTACATCTCGCGCAGCAATCTCGACCGCCGCGGTAGCGCTCCATGAAGCCGCCGAGCGCGGCGCCGATGCCGTACCACGACGGCAGCAGGTGACGGTTCTGCATCCAGGCGAACACCCACGGGATGGCGCGCAGGTCCTCCACACGCACTCCGGCCGGTGCCTCGGGGGGGCGTCGCGCAGGGCGTGAGCCGATGTTGAGTTGGTCGAACTCCGCAAGCGGACTCGACTCCAAGAAGTATTTCACGAAGTCCGGGTCGTCGGCCACCAGGCTCGGTAGGTGTGCAGTGACGTAGCCGCGATTTCTTGCATCGCTTCGTCCCACACGCGCTTACGCTGGGTGAAGCCAGAGTGCTCGTCCTCCTCCAGCGTCCGTTCCACCACGGCCGCCACGAGGGAATCGAGGTTGCGCACGGCGATCGGGCGCAGGCCGAACTTGTAGGAGATCTGCTCGCCCTGCTCGGTGATGCGGATGCGTCCGTCGAGCGTTCCGGCCGGGCCGCCCATGATGGCCGCATAGGTCGACCCGCCGCCACGACTGGCCGTGCCTCCGCGCCCGTGAAAGAGGGTGAGGTGAGACTCCGGCCAGGCGACACACGTCGGCCAGGCGCTCTTGGGCCAAAGACAACTCCCAGTTAGCGGCCAAGTAGCCGCCATCCTTGTTGGAGTCGCTGTAGCCCACCATCACGATCTGACGATCGCCCCGTGCCGCGACGTTGGCCATGTAGGCGGGGAGGCGCAGGAGCCCGCGCATCGTGTCGCCCGCGCCGCGCAGGTCGTCGATCGACTCGAACAGTGGCACCAGGTCGACGTCGCTCTCCAGCGCCGTCCTCAGTCGCGGCATAGCCCGCGCGCGCGAGCCAGGAGCTGCGCCGCGAGAATGTCGGATGGGCTGCGACTGAAGCTGACGATGACGTTGCCGGCGGCGCTCGGAGCCGTGGTCAGCGACTGCCGCGGCCAGCTCGCGTGTAGGTGGCGACGACATCGGCGACGTCCGTCGGGGAGGTCGCTACCCGGGGCGAAGAGTCGGCCCCGCACAGGTCGGCGAGCATGCAGCGCGATCGGTGTCCGGCAGATCGCGAACCCCGGGGTCGCTGCTCACGAGTCGCGGCGACCGCCTCGTGCAGGCGCCGGAGTGCTGGCGCACGTCGAGGGCCGCGGTGTGAAGGCCGAAGGTGTGGGCCTGGCGGATGAGCCGAGCCAACTGCGACGCGCAACCCGTTCGGCCCCGTGTGCCTCCAGTGAGCGGCGCACAATCTCAAGGTCGGCCACCAGCTCGGTCGAGGTGCGGTAGGGCCGCTCGGAGTGGGGGTCGAGCCGTCCCAGATGAACCAGAGTTTGCGTCGATACGCCTCGTCGACGTTGTGGGTCACGATCTCCGCGGCAGCCCGAGGGAGCGACTGCTCATCGGCCGCGATCGAGGCATCGAGTTCGGCGGTGACGTCGCCATGCGGCGGGAGATCCCGAGCGCCGCCGACAGCTCACGTACACGCTCACGAAGCATTCGCGACGCGACCTCGCGGTGAAGCTCCAACGTCTCGCGCAGCACCTCGGATGTGCACCCGGGGTTGCCGTCTTGGTCACCACCCGCCCACGACGAGAACCGCAGCGCGCTCGGCGGCATCCGCAGACCCGGGTAGCGCTGACCCAACACCTCGTCGGCGTGTTCGGCCACGTCGGGCACCGCGTCGAACAAGACCTCCTCAAAGACAAAGAGCGTACGACGCACCTCGTCGATCACTCGGGGGCGCATCGAGCGCAGCTCACTGCTTTGCCACATCACAGTGATGACCTCAAGCAGCTCGTCGGCGACGTCACGGTGCTCACGCGGGGACAAAGACGCGTTGTCGAGCCGGTCGAGGCACGCAGCGATCAGCTGGTGCTTCTCGAGAATGGATCGCCGCGAGATCTCGGTGGGGTGTGCGGTGAGGACCGGCTCGATGGTGAGGCGGTCGAGCACCGACTGGAGTCGCTCAGGCGCGACACCGCGCGCGGCCATCGCGTCGATCGCTGCGGCGAAGCTCTCCGATTGAGACCGTCCCTCGCTTTCGCGTTCACGATCACGCAGGCGACGCAGCCGCACGCGGTGGTGTTGCTCCGCCGTGTTCACCAGCTGGAAGTAGTTGGAGAACGCGCGAATGACGCCGACGAGTAGCGGTCCCGAGAGGCCCTCAGCAAGCCCGGCGAGCTCGGCCTCGAGCTGGTCGGCCTCCTCGGACCTCGCCGCGTCGACCGCGCGCAGGCGCTTGGCCAGATCGCGTGCCCGTTCCTCGGTGGCAAGCAGCTCCTCCCCACCCTGCTTCGTCAACACCTGTCCCCGCAGGCGCCCCGGTACCACGCGTCGGCCCGAAGCTGAGCCGTGCGGTCGTCGGTCCTCGGCGGGTCGGTGTTCATGCTCCGCCCAGTGTCGCAGTCGGGCGGAGTTGAGCGCGGCAACACCGACACGACTACCCGCGCGCCGCGTGCGACGTGTCCTCGGCGCATTCGCGCATCAGCCGCCATAGCGCCTCCACGTGGTGGCGCTCGGTGCCCTCCACGCCGACCGACACGCGAACCATCCATCGGTCATCAAGAATGGAGGGCGTCAGGAACGCGGCGCCGGAGGTGTTGATCTGTTCAACCCACGCCAACGTATGGCGATCGATGGCATCGCGATCACCGGGGTCGATGTCGGGCGGCTCGTAACGAACGCAGACGGTCTGGAGTGGCACGGGAGCAACCACCGTCCATCCCTCGGCGGCCGCGACGGTCTCGGCCAACCACGCAGCGTTGGCGATGTCGCGACGCATACGGGCGCGCACCGATTCGATGCCGTCGATGCGAAGCTGGGCCCAGAGTTTCAGCGACCGGAAGCGGCGTCCCAGCGGCAGACCCCAGTCGCGAAACTGGGTGACCTCGCCGTCGACGCTCGAGCGCAGGTAGCTGGGGTTGGTGGACATCACCCGAATCAGAAACTCCGGGTCACGTACGTAGTAGAGCGAACAGTCGAGGATCGTCCCCATCCACTTGTGCGGGTTCCAGGTGAGCGAGTCGGCGCCGTCGATTCCGTCGAACAGGTGACGCATCTCGGGCAGCAGCATCGCGGCGCCCGCCAGGGCCGCGTCGACGTGCACCCACGCCCCCACCCCGCTCGCCTCGGCGACGACCGCGCGGATGGGGTCGATGGCCGTGGTGCCGGTGGTACCGACGGTGGCGATCACCGCAGCGGGAACCCGACCGGCAGCCACGTCGCTGGCCATCTCCTCACGGAGCGCGACCGGGTCCATCGCCCGGGTCACCGGATCGGTGGCGACGGAGCGGAGGTTGTCTCGGCCAAACCCGGCGAGCAGCACCGCCTTGGGAATGGACGAGTGGGCCTGGTCGGTCGCGTACACGACGAGGGGTTGCCCCACGCCCTGAAGACCGGGCCCGGCCTGAGAGTGGTCGGTCGCCCGTTCGCGCGCACAGATCATCGCCACCAGCGACGCAACCGATGCGGTGTCGTGAATCGTTCCCCGCCACTCATCGGACAGGCCGCACAGCTGCCGTAGCCAATCGCAACACACCTCTTCGATCTCCGTCGACGCCGGCGCGGATTGCCACGACAGGCCCAACGACCCCAACCCGGAGCTGGCGATATCACCAATGACGCTCGCCAGGGAGGCGTTGGAGGGGAACCAACCGAAGTGGCTCGGATGCTGCACCTGTGTGAGCGCAGGAACCACGACCTGGTCGAGATCGACCAGGAACTGCTCGATGGCATCCCCGCCGGCTGGTGGCTCGCTCCCGAGGGCCGCGGCAACTGCGCCGGGCGTCACCTGGGACATCACCGGCAGCGACTCGACGCCTCCGCGAAAGTCGGCGATCCAGTCGATGAGGGCGTGGCCCGCGCGACGAAATTCCTCGGGTGTCATGACTTCATCGTACGGACCGATGACCTCGCCGCGGCCCGGGAACGTACGGCCTTGAGGCGGCGTCCCACGTCGACGATGGCGTCGACGGCGGGGATCAGCTCTCGCCCGAGTGCCGTCAACTCGTAGTGCACCGTGGGAGGCGAGGACGGGACCACGGTGCGCGACACGACACCCTCGGCTTCGAGCCGCCGTAGCCGTTCGGTGAGCATGCGGGGCGAAATCCCGACGATGTCGCTTTTGAGTTCGCCGAACCGGCGTGAGCCCCCTCGCAGGTACCACACGACGTTCGGTGTCCAGGCACCACCGATGATGCTGAGACACTCGGTCAGGGGGCACTCCTCGGGTGGTGGAGCGACGCGACTCTTGCGATGGGGAACTGACACCAGGCTCGTCCTTTGAGCGGATCGGAGTTACCCGTCGGTAACTACTTCTTTCTGGGAACTAGGTTACATGGAGATATCGCTCGCTATCCTGGGGCAAGCGTCAATGCCCCGAAAGGAGAGCTCAGTGGATGACACGAGCCAAACACGAAGCTGGACGCAGACACGGTTCAGCAGACTCGTGGGCGTTCGTTACCCGATCGTTCAAGGTCCGTTCGGTGGCGGCATCTCGAGTGTCGCTCTGGCCTCTGCGGTCACGAACGCTGGGGGTCTCGGGTCGTTCGGCGTTCACCATCTCGACGGCGACGGCATTCGCGCAACAGCCGACGCCATCCGAGCCCAGACCGACGGGCCGTTCAACCTCAACCTCTGGATCCCCCTTCCCGGCGAGCGCGAATCCCGACTCGCTCGGGCCGCCTACGACGCCGCCGTCGAGCTTCTCCGCGACGACTACGTTGCAGTCGCAGCCGACCCACCGCCGTTTGTCGCGACGGTCTCGCCCGACTTCGACGAGCAGATCGCGGCGATCCTGGAGGCGAGGCCGGCGGTGTTCAGCTTCGTTTTCGGTATCCCCGAGGCGGCTGTGATGAGCGCGCTGCGCGACCGCGGGATACTGACGGCGGGCACTGCCACGAACGTTGATGAAGCGGTTGCTCTCGACGAGGCCGGCGTCGATGTGATCGTCGCCTCCGGCGCCGAGGCCGGAGGCCATCGCGTGGTCTTCCAGGGCCGGGTGGACGAGGCGCCATCGGTGAGCGCGCTCGTTCCCCAGGTTGTCGATGCCGTACGCGCGCCGGTGCTCGTCGCCGGTGGCATCGCCGACGGACGCGGGATCGCCGCAGCACTCGCATACGGCGCCGAAGGCGTCCAGGTCGGCACCTCCTTCCTGACGACCGATGAGTCGATCGCCCCGGCGGCGCACAAGGCCGCCCTCCTCGACATCACCCGCAACCGGCGCACCGTGCTCACCCGCTCCTTCAGCGGCCGCCACGCCCGGGGCCAGGTGAACGACTTCGTCGAACGCCACCGCGATCACGAGGACCAGTTCCTGCCCTACCCGTTTCACAACTGGCTCACACGGCCCCTGCGCGCCGCCGCCGCTGACCACGACGACGCAGAGCGCCTGTCGTTGTGGTCAGGCCAGAACGCTCCGCTTGCGACTTCCGGCCCCGCCGGCGAGGTAGTGACTCGCTTGGTGGCGCAGACCAACGCCGTGCTCGCTGGGCTTGCCAGCCCCAATCAGGGCGAGTGAGTACGCCGCATGAACTCGTCAAAGAGCGGCACTGTGAACGCGGTATCGCCGTGACTTGGGCTGTAGATCATCCCCTTGTTGATCAACGCTGCTCGCCGGGGAGCGATGCTCTCCACGCTCACACCGAGGCGCGCGGCAATGTCGCCCGATCGGTGCGGCCCGGAACCGGCTTCGGCCATCGCTCGCAGGTAATCCTTCTCGCGTGGGGTGAGGCGATCGAACCGCACACGGAAGAAGTTCCGATCGAGATCGTCCACAACCGTTGCAGAGGCGCGCTCCACGTCGACGCTCTCGATTGAAGGCCCTTCGGCAGCATTCCACACACGGTAGCCCCACTCCTGAAGGAAGTAGGGGTAACCGAGGGCTCTCTCGACGATATGCGTGATTGCATCAGGGGCGATGAGCACACCAACCTCACGTGCGGGGACATCGACCGCCGTTGCTGCGTCGGCATCAGAGAGCGGGCCAACAGGTGGGAAATCGAAGAGCCGCTCGGCATACGATTTTGCTTGCCCTGCAAGGCCCGGTAGTTGCGGGAGACCGGCTCCGACGAGGATGACAGGAAGGTTCAGTTGGATGGTGCGATGGATGGCGGTGATGAGCGCGCCGAACTCCGCCCGGGTCAAGTACTGAACTTCGTCGATGGCCAGAACGACCCCGGTACCTCGCTCGGCAGCGGCCTGCCCGACGGCTACGAGCACATCAGTGAGATCGGATGCAAGGTCGCCTGAGTCGCCGCTGCCGGCGATCGCGTCAACGTCCAGGGTAACGGCCGAACCGTCGGGAAGCGCGTAGGTAAAGGACTTGAGCACGCCAAGAGCCCGCCGCACAGACCGCTCCACCGGGCTGCGGTCGAGGCGGAGAAGAATGCCACGCAGACGACCGACGAGCGGAATGAGGAAGCCGCCCTCTTCCGGCGCTTCGATGAAACCGACCGCCGCGCCCTCCATCTCGGCGATCTCGGCGAACCGATTGAGAAGCACGGTTTTGCCCACACCTCGAAGTCCGATCGCCATGATGCTCTTGCCAGGTCGGCCGGCGAGCGTGCGCCGCAAAGCGATACCGAAGCTGTTGATAAGCGCCTCGCGACCGATCAACGCAGGTGGGGGAGTTCCCGCGCCGGGCCGATATGGGTTGAGTAGCTCATCCATCCCAACGGATCTTATCCCATCTTATGCTTCTTATCCGTGATCGAGATAAGAAGCGTCAATATGGCTGGGAGCGCCGGCACCTACCAGATGTGCCAGACCATCTGCCATACTTTTTGTTGTGCGAACGACACTCGACATTGACGACGCGCTGATGGAGGCGCTCATCGCACGAAACCCCGGCGTGACAAAGACGGAAGCCATCGAGTATGCCCTGAGGGTTTTCCTTGCTGACGATGCCGCCTCCCGTCTTCGCGCGCTTGCCGGCACCTTCGAGATTGATGATCTTTCGAAGGAACTCCGTTCGCAGGATCGTCAGTCCTAGGGTGGTTCTTGCGGACACCTCAATCTGGGTGGACTACCTCCGCGACGGACGAGATGGTCGCGGAGGCGCTTTGGACGGTTTTCTTGCGGCCCGAGAGGTGATGATGTGCGGCCCAGTTGCCGCCGAAATCGTTGCGGGAGCACGAGGACATCAGCACAGCGAGCTGTGGCAGCTGATGAACGGCCTTCCGTGGGCCGAGCTGGGGCGTGTTCAGTGGCGCCGAGTTGGCGAGGTTGCCGCGGCCCTGCGGTCAACCGGAACAGCTGTCGCCCTCACCGGCATCGAAATCGCAGTCGCTGCGGCCGATGCAGACGCCGCGCTCTGGTCGCGTGACTCGGACTTCGATCGACTTGCCGACGCGATGCCCGACCTCATGCGCTTCATACCTCAGAGCTAGGGCTGCTGCATTCCCGTCGCCGTCACACCTCCGCGTACTCCTCGATCGGTGGGCAGGCACACACGAGGTTGCGGTCGCCGTGGGCGTGGTCGATCCGGCCCACCGGGGGCCAGTACTTCGTGGTTCGTAGCGAGGTGAGGGGGTAGGCGGCCACCTCGCGGCTGTAGCTGCGTTGCCAGTCGTCGGCGGTGACATCGTCGGCGGTGTGGGGGGCGCCGCGCAGCGGGTTGTCGTCCACTGACCACTCGCCCGCCTCCACGCGCCGGATCTCGTCGCGGATGGCGATCATCGCGTCGCAGAAGCGATCAAGCTCGGCACGGGACTCCGATTCGGTGGGCTCCACCATCAGGGTTCCGGCGACAGGGAACGACATCGTGGGGGCGTGGAAGCCGTAGTCCATGAGGCGTTTGGCCACATCGTCGACGGTGACGCCGCTCGACTCCTTGATGGGCCGCAGGTCGAGGATGCACTCATGCGCAACGCGGCTGTTCTCGCCGGTGTAGAGGATCGGGTAGTGCGGTGCCAGGCGCGCGGCGATGTAGTTGGCGTTCGAAAATCGCCACCTCGGTTGCCCGCCGCAGTCCGTGCGCACCCATCATCGTGATGTACATCCAGGGGATCGGGAGGATGCCCGCCGAGCCGAACGGGGCTGCCGAGATGGGGCCCACACCTGTGGCCGGGCCGCCCTCATCGAGCAACGGATGGTTGGGCAAGAACGGCGCCAAATGCGCCCGCACTCCCACCGGGCCCACACCCGGCCCGCCGCCGCCATGCGGGATGCAGAAGGTCTTGTGCAAGTTGAGGTGAGAGACGTCGGCGCCGAAGTGGCCGGGTTTCGCCACACCGACAAGGGCGTTGAGGTTGGCGCCGTCGACGTAGACCTGCCCACCACCGGCGTGGACGATCTCGCACAGCTCGGTGATGGCCTCCTCGAACACGCCGTGAGTGGAGGGGTAGGTAACCATGATGGCCGCCAGGCGTTCCCCAGCATCCCCCACCTTCGCGCGGAGGTCGTCGAGGTCGACGTTGCCCTGGTCGTCACAGGCGATGACGGTAACGGACATGCCGGCCATCACCGCCGAGGCGGCATTGGTGCCGTGAGCCGACGATGGGATGAGGCACACGTTGCGCGCGTCGTCGCCGCGGTCGCGGTGGTAGGCGCGGATGGCCAGGAGCCCGGCCAGCTCACCCTGCGACCCGGCGTTGGGTTGGAGCGACACCGCGTCGTAGCCGGTGACCTCGCACAGCGCAGACTCCAGTTCGCGGATCATCTCGATGTATCCGGCGGCCTGGTCGACCGGGGCAAACGGGTGCATACGCCCGAACTCCGGCCACGTCACGGGAATCATCTCCGAGGTGGCGTTGAGCTTCATCGTGCAGGAACCGAGCGGGATCATCGTGCGGTCGAGTGCGAGGTCGCGGTCGGCGAGCCGGCGCAGATAGCGCAGCATCTCGTGCTCGGACTGGTAGCGATGAAACACCGGGTGGGTGAGGATCTCATCGGTCCGCCAGAACGTGTCCGGAGCACCCGCGGGGGCCGTCGTGTCGAGCGCGTCGACCGAGGCGGTGACGCCGAACACCCCGAACACGGCGTTGACGGTCGCGGCGTCGGTGGCCTCATCGAGGCTGATGCCCACCGTGTCCCCGTCGACGCGCAGCAGGTTGATTCCGACGTCGACCGCGGCGGCACACACCTCATCGGCACGACCGGGCACCCGAACGCGGATGGTGTCGAACCACGTGTCGTTCATCACCTCGACGCCGCCGCCGCGAAGGCCCGCGACAAGGATCGACGTGAGGCGATGGGCGCGCTGGGCGATGCGCCGGAGGCCGTCCGGCCCATGCCACGCGGCGTACATGCCGGCCATCACGGCCAGGAGCACCTGGGCGGTGCAGACGTTGCTGGTGGCCTTCTCACGCCGAATGTGTTGCTCACGGGTTTGCAGGGCAAGACGCATCGCGGGGCGACCGGCGACGTCAAGCGAAACGCCGACGAGCCGACCAGGAAGCGCCCGCGCGTAGTCGTCGCGGGTGGCGATGAACCCGGCGTGCGGGCCGCCGTAGCCCATCGGAACGCCAAAGCGCTGCATCGACCCCACCGCGATGTCCGCTCCCATCGCGGCGGGCGACGCCGTGACGACCATGGCCAGAGGGTCAGCGGCGACGATCATCAGCCCCTGGGCGCCATGAACCGCGTCGGCGGTCGGACGCAAGTCACGGAGCTCACCCGACGATCCCGGAAATGCCAACAGGGCACCAAACAGCTCGTCCGGAAGGTCGGTCAACGGGTCACCGACGATCACAGTGATTCCCGCCGGCTCGGCCCGTGTGGCGACGACGGCGATCGTTTGCGGGTGGCAGTCGGCATCGATGAAGAACACCGGCGAAGGCGATTTACTGAGCCGGAGCGCCATCGTCATTGCCTCCGCCGCGGCGGTGCCTTCATCGAGCAGCGATGCATTCGCGAGCGGCAGGCCCGTGAGGTCGGCGACAAGCGTTTGGAAATTGAGCAGCGCCTCCAAGCGCCCCTGGGAGATCTCCGGTTGGTACGGCGTGTAGGCGGTGTACCAGGCCGGGTTTTCCAGAATGTTGCGCTGAATCACCGGCGGGGTGATGGTGTCGTTGTAGCCGCGGCCGATGAGCGACGTCATCACCCGGTTGCGCGACGCCCGCTCACGAAGACGAGCGAGCGCGGCGGTCTCGTTGATGGGCTCGGGGAGCGCAAGCGGTTCGGTCAGCCGGATCGACGCGGGCACGGTTTGTTCCACCAACGCGTCGACGCTGTTGACGCCAATGGCCGCAAGGAGGGTCGCTTCGTCGGCGCCGTCGGGCCCGATGTGGCGGCGGGCAAAGGCGGCGGCGTCCTCAAGCTGAGCGAGAGTAGGACGGTGGTCGGACATTCGGGCTCCCGGGTGTGATGGCATGCGTCGCTCACATGCCCCCGCTGTCCGTTGTGCCTGAGAGATGCACCCAAGGTAAATCGGGCTTTCCCCGTCGGCGGGATGTTTGACCATCCGCTCTCCAGCGTTACCGCGCCCCCCACGGTCCGTTTGCCTGAGAGTTTCCGGGGCGGTTGCTCCTTCGGCGCCGGCTCGCGCCGGTCTCTCCCACGGGGGTCGATTGGTAGGTGAAGGCTATCACCGCGTATCGGCGACCCGCGTGAGACACGTAGGCTTTCCCCGATGGTCGACCCTCCAGCGCCACCTCGAATCGCGCTCGTGGGCCCGACACATCCCGCTCCTGGCGGGATCGCGCACTTCACGGCTGGCCTGGCCGATGCCCTCGCGGCTCACGGGGAATCACTGATCGTCGGGTGGACCCGACGGTTCCCTGAGCGGTTGTACCCCGGCACCATCGATGACACGGTGTCCGCGACCTCCGTCAGCGCCGCGGGTGAACCCCTGCTCGATCTGCTCGACCCCCGCAGCTGGCGTCGCGCCGCCCGACGCATCCGCCGCTTTCGCCCCGATGTCCTGGTGCTGCAGTGGTGGCACCCCATCCACGCCCCGGTGGTGATTGCCCTGGCACGCTCGTGTCGCCGCCACGGGATTCGGGTCGTGATGATCTGTCACAACGTCGAACCACACGAATCGAATGCCCTGTGGCGTGGCCTCACGCGGCGCGCACTCCGTCAGGTCGACGCATTGATCGTTCACTCGCCAACCCTGGTACCCAGCGCAGAGCGCGCCGCCCCTGGGGTTCCGGTCATCTCCGGTTTCCTTCCGATCTTCCAAAACGTTGCCGATGCGACGGGCACCGCCTCACCCGAGGCCATCGCCGCGGTCATGACGCGCACCAGGTCCGCGGGTCGTCCACTGCTTCTGTGCTTCGGCTACGTACGGCCCTACAAGGGCGTCGAAGATGCGATCGCGGCGATGTCCCACGTGACCACCGACTGCACACTTCTCGTGGCGGGCGAGTGCTGGGACAACCCTGACCAGTTCCTGGATCTTCGGGAACGATTCGGCGTCGCCGACCGAGTCACGCTCGACTTTCGTTACATCCCCAACGACGAGCTCCCAGCCCTGTTTGCGGCGGCCGCCGCCGTGGTGGTCCCCTATCGCTCCGCCACCCAGTCGGGTGTCGCGGCCTTGGCGTTTGCCTACGGTCGTCCCGTTGTCGCCACTCGTACAGGCGGCCTGGCGGATTTGGTTGAGGACGGCATCACCGGCGCACTGTCTCCGCCCCGCGACCCGCCGGCTTTGGCTGCGGCAATCGACCGCGTGCTCGCGGACGGGCGCAACTGGACCCCCGCCATCCACGCAGTAACCGAGAAGCTCACCTATGCCCGCTACCTCGACCTCATCGATGACGCCTCGTCCGCCCCTCGGCAGGTACGTGACGATGCGACCCACGCGATGCTCGAGCCGGGTGGGCGTCGCGACAAAGCGGCGAAGATCATCGCGGTTCTCAACGCCGACGGACCACTGACCGGCGCCCGACTGCTCGATATCGGCACGGGAAGCGGCACCATCGCCACCGAGCTGGCCCACGCCACCGGACCCGACGGAACGGTCACAAGTGTTGACGTTGACGACGTTCGCGTCGATCGAAGCGGTTACGCGTTCGTTCCGTTCGACGGCCAGACCCTTCCCTTCCCGGACGGCTCGTTTGACGTGGTCGTGTCGAACCACGTCATCGAACATGTCGGCGACCGTGCCGCACAACAGCGGCACGTCGCGGAAATCGTGCGTGTTCTGTGCTCCGGGGGACGCGTGTACGTGGCGGTGCCGCATCGCTGGCAGCTCGTCGAGAACCACTACCGCCTGCCATTGTTGGGCTGGGTTCGCGGCGCCCTTGCGGATCGCTATCTGCAGGCGATGAGACGCGGCCAGCGCTACGACTGCCGCCCCCTCGGCCGGCACGAGCTGCTGGGCCTTCTTCGCGGTGCGGGGCTCGATGCACACGAGGCCACCGCCGATCTCATCCATGCCACCCGCACCAGCGACGCCGGCATCGTTGGGCGCCTCCTCCGCAGCGTTCCCGGCAGTGACCGCCTCGTTCGCGGCCCCGCGCTACCGTCGATCGCCGCCCTGGGGCGCCGACGTTAGGAGCGGCCGAGTAGGCCCCGTTTGCGTTTTGGCGGAAACACGTTGCCGAGATCGATGTGCTCGAAGCCTTCCGGCGCCTCGCCGTCCGTCGCAAAGCGGTAGATCGCCACGCGGAAGACCGTGTTGAGCGCGCCCAACACCGTGCTGACGACGAGCGCCCACACCACGAAGAGAATCACCGCGAACAGAAGCATCACCGGCTGCCCCCCACCACCGATGAGCAGCAGAAGCGGTAGTGACGCCAGGATCGCAACGAACCCGATCAGGGACATGCCGAGCTCACCGGATACGGCTTCGCCCCAGGTCGTGGTGAACAGTTCCTTCGAGCGGACAATCGCGTCACGCACGCCGACGCCTTCGAGCACCAAGACGGGAAGGATCAAGTAGGTGATGAGTGCCCAGGCCAGGCCGAGGAACCCGGCGGCGATCCGTCCGATCCATCCGGCCCGTTCCTCGATGGCGCGCAACACCAACGACACCACCGTTGAGACGAGCGCCCACGGAGCGATCGCCGAAGCGTGACCGGCAGCGTCGGAGATCGCGCTGCGCAGCGTGGGGTTGCCTCCGGACATGCGCTCGTCGGCCGCGCACACTTGAGCTACCTGGAAGAAGATCGCGATGAAGGACACCAAATACGATGCGATGGCCAGAACGATCCACTCACCGAGTGTTGGTGGGGCCAGTTCGCCGCCGGCTCGGAGTACGTTCAGGTCGTCCATGAACATCCCGACGAACACCAGCGCAATCAGAGCAACCGAGGCGATCGCCGACAGAATGGGCAACACCAGCATCTCGCGGTCGGCGCGGAGAACGCCCCACGAGGCGTGTACCAACTTGAGTCCGTTGCGGAAACGCTCGATCACGCGTCGCCCTCCTTGGCGATCCTTACGTAGGGTATCGGCATGGCCACCCCGCTCCATAAGACCTCCGCACAACCCGACGTCCCACCCGTGACGTACACGTTGTCAACCCTCGTGATGCCCATGCACGAGAATCAGCTCGATGTGATGCATGGCGGATGGATGATGTCGTGGATGGACATGGCCGCCTGGGTCGTCGCCGCACGCGCCGTGGCACCGGACCAGACCGTGTTCTTCAAAGCAGCAAACGACATCGTCTGGACGGGGCCGATTCACGCCGGCGAGGTCTGCACCATCGACGCCGAGTTGACCGCGGTAGGACGAACATCACTCACCGTGTCACTCGTCGCCCGGGCGGAGGACCCGTCCCAGAAGACCACCCGCCCGGTGTGTTCCTCGACATTTACGATGGTCGTTGGTCGCGATGGAGTGGCGGAACCGGTTCGCCTCCACAACCCGGCCGGGGGCTAGCCCCACCACCGACGGACCTGCCGACCCCATGGGCCAGTTCCACATCAGGCAGTAACGTCTCACCCGTGAACGTCCGCAGTCTCTTCGGCCCCCGACGCACGGTGTCGGGCGCGCCCACCTCGTGGGATGCCGGCGCGTACCTCGTGACCGACCTGCTCATCGCGATCCCGGCGTTCACGCTCATCGTCACCTTCCTGTCGTTGAGTTTCGGGCTGGCGATCACCTTCTTCCTGGCCCTCCCGTTCTTTTGGGCAACGATTTGGTGCGCACGCATCGCCGGTGCGCTGGAGCGATGGCGCTTGTGGGCCTTCCTTGATCGCGACGTTCCCGCACCGCAGGATCCGCCACAATCGAGCGGCCTTATGGGCTGGCTTCGTGCCAACGGCGGGCACCGCCCGTTCTGGCGCGAGGTCGGCTACACCGCCCTTCACCTTCCGGTGGCGTGTCTCACCTTCGCCGCGGTCGTGACCTTGTGGGCCGTGCCCTTGGGCCTCATCACCATGCCGCTCTACATCAACGCTCTTCCGTCCGAGAAGCTGGACTTCTGGGTCGGCACGGTGCGCCCCGGGGGCGTGCCGTATCTCCTCGCCGTGCTTGGCCTGGCGCTCCTGCCGTTGTGTCTCGCCGCGGTGCGTCGCATCGCCACGGTGCGGGCACAGATGAGCCAACGGTTGTTGTCGCCATCCCCCGGTGATGCCCTTAGAGAACGCGTTCAACGACTCGAAACGACCCGTTCCCAGGCCGTTGACGCCGCCGAGGGCGAGCGCCGTCGCATTGAACGTGACCTGCACGACGGGGCCCAGCAGCGACTTATCGCGTTGGCGATGGACCTCGGCATGGCACGCGAGAAGCTGGCGGCCGATCCGGAAACCGCCCGAGTGCTCATCGACGAGGCACACCAGGAAGCGAAGAACGCCATCACCGAGCTGCGCGATCTCGCCCGGGGAATCCATCCCGCCGTGCTCACCGATCGTGGCCTGGGCGCCGCATTGGCATCGATGGCCTCACGCAGCCCGGTTCCCGTCACCGTCGACGTGACGCTCGACACGCGGCCGCCCGAGACTATTGAAGGCATTGCCTACTTCATCGTCAGCGAAGCTCTCGCGAACGTGGCGAAACACGCCCAGGCAAAGTCCGCCCGGGTCGCGGCCGCCCAGCGCGGCTCGCGCCTGATACTCGAGATCTCAGACGACGGCGTGGGGGGAGCGAGCCTCGACAAAGGAACCGGCCTGCGGGGACTGGCCGATCGGGTCGCAACCATTGACGGGTGGTTCCATATCTCGAGCCCCAATGGTGGCCCCACCACGCTCACCGTGGAGTTGCCATGCGAGTGATCATCGCCGAGGACTCCGTGCTGCTGCGCGCCGGCCTCACCCGGTTGCTGGCCGACGCCGGGCACGAGATCGTTGCCGCGGCGGGCGACGCCGAGAACCTCACGGAGCTGGTCGAACGCCATGCCCCCGACATCGCCGTGCTCGATATTCGTATGCCACCCACCCACACCGACGAGGGTATCCGTGCCGCGCTTTCCATCCGCGCGAGCCACCCCAACACATCGGTCCTGGTGCTTTCCCAGTACGTCGAACCGGAATACGCCACCGAGCTTCTGGCCGGCGAAACCGCCGGGCTGGGCTACCTGTTGAAAGACCGCGTGGCCGACGTACGAGACTTTCTCGACGCGGTCGAGCGCGTCGGCGGCGGCGGCACCGCCCTCGACCCGGAGGTGGTGCGCCAGCTGCTCGCCCGCACAACACAACGCGATCCGCTCGCCACGCTGACACCGCGTGAGGAGGAGGTTCTGCGCCTTATGGCGGAAGGACGGTCGAACACCGCCATCGCCGAAGGTCTCGTCGTCACTGACGGGGCGGTCGAGAAACACATCCGCAACATCTTCGGAAAGCTCGGTCTCACCCCCGACGTCGGCGACCATCGCCGCGTCCTTGCCGTTTTGAGGTACTTGGAATCATGACCATTCCCCGTGCGACAACCGCACGCACACTGGTTCGCGTCCTGGCCACCTTGGTCGCTGTTGGGGCCGCAGTGTGGGGCGGTGTGAACCTCGCGTCGTTGATGGCGAAGGAGACGAAGCGCTCGTCGCTCCGTGTTCCCGCGTCCATGACGCGGTTCGACGTCCCCAGCCTCCCCGGAACTTTGGAGGTCTCGGGCTCAGCCGACGGCCCGCGCGAGTTGGTGCAGGAGATTCGGACGGGCGTTACGTCACCCGACATCACCTACCACCCCACCAGTGACGGGGTGACCTATTCGGCGGAGTGCGCGGGCTACGACAGCTTCTGCCGCGTCAACCTGTTCGCCAAGGTCGACGAGTCGCTCCCCGTGCGTGTCTCGAGCACCTACGGCGATGTTCGCGTTCGGGGAATTCGGGGACCGGTTGAGGCCGACGCATCCGCCGGGGACGTGACGGTGGAAGACGTTTTTGGTGCCATCAGGCTTCGGTCAAGCGGCGGGGATATGCACGTGCGCCGTTCCTCGTCATCCGACATCTCGGTCGAAAGCAGCGCGGGAAGCATCGACATCGACCTCCTTACCGCACCCACGTCGCTCGTCGCCACGAGCAGCGCGGGGGACGTCACGATCGTGCTCCCCCGCAACTCCGGGGCGTATGACGTGGAGGTCGACATCAGCGCCGGCGACCTCAACGTCCAGGTCGACCAATCCCGCTCCTCGCCACGCCGCATCCGCGTCTTGAACAGCGCCGGAGACGTGTCCATCCGCTACGCCGAATAGTCGATCTGCGAGGCGGGTGTCGGTCGTTGAACATGACCGCACAACCACATTCGGAAGGTCCCCACATCTGTCGTGGGAATGACTACCTTCGCCCACCGGTGACCCCACCCGCCGTCCGGCGATAGTCGGGTTTACCTGACCATTGCCTGGGGGGATTGCGGGATTGGTCGGTTGTCGCAACACACCTAGCGTGGCAGTAGTCAACGATCGGAGTTTTCGCATGTCCCCCAAGGCCGGACCAATAGTCACCGTCGCACGCTGGAGCGCTCGCCATCCGTGGTGGGCGATGACCCTGTGGGTCGTCGTCGTTGTCGCCTCGATGGTGGGCGGTCAGGTGGCGGGAACCACGACCCTCGACGAGGGCCAAGAGGGCAACGGCGACTCGGCGCTCGCCGACAACGCCATCACCGCGTCGAGCCTCAAAGACCCCGTCAGCGAAAATGTCCTCATCCGTCGACGCGACGGACAGAAGCTACAAACGCAAGACACCGCAGTTGCCACTGAGGTGTCCCGCGCCATCGACGAGCTTCCCTCAACCGGTGAGATCACACCACCGGCGCGGTCGGAGAACGGTTCCGCGGCGCTCGTGTCATGGAACCTGACGACCGCGAAAGACCCGCCACTCGACACGATTGTCTCGACAGTTGATGGGGTCGCCAAAGCGCACCCCGATCTGCGGGTCGAGCTCGTTGGCGATCTCTCGATCGAGAAGGCGCTGAACGACACGCTCGGCGACGACCTGGTGAGTGCGGAAAAACTGTCGATCCCCATCACCTTGGCCATCCTGCTCGTGGCCTTCGGCGCGCTCATCGCTGCCGTCGTCCCACTCCTTCTCGCAATGTCATGCGTGCTCATGGCCGGCGGACTCACCGCGGTGGCGAGCCAGTTTTCCCCCGTCAGCGACGCCATCAACAGCGTGATCTTGTTGATCGGGCTGGCGGTGGGCGTCGACTACTCCATGTTCTTCCTCCGGCGGGCACGTGAGGAGCGGGCACTGGGGCGCACTCCACGTGACTCGGTCGACATCGCCAGCCAGACCGCCGGCCGTGCCGTCGTGCTCTCCGGGGTGACCGTGCTTGTCGCGATGAGCGGGATGTTCATCTCCGGCAACAGCGTGTTCACGTCATTCGCCGTTGGCACGATGATCGTGGTGGGCGCAGCCATCATTGGCTCCATTACCGTGCTGCCCGCACTTGCCGGTCGGCTCGGAACGAAGATCGACCGACCGCGAGTTCCCTTCCTGCATCGGTTCAGCGACCCGGCGCGCGGCAGCCGCATGTGGACGGCTCTGCTGAAGGCCGTGCTGCACCGACCGCTCGTCTCGCTACTTCTCGCGAGCGGCGCCATGCTCGCCCTGGCCGTCCCCGCACTCGACATGAAGACGAAGCTTTTGGGCTCGGCCGACCTTCCCCGCTCCATTCCGGTGATGCAAACCTACGATGCCCTCACAACCGCTTTCCCGTCCGAGGGAAGCGCACACATCGTCGTCCTGAGGGCGACCGATGTCACATCACCTGCCTCCACCGCCGCGATCGCCGACCTTGGCAAACGCGTGGAGGAGAGCGACAACTTCGGTCTGACCGGACCTCCCGAGGTGCGCACCTCCGATGACCGGACGGTCGCCGAGATTCTGCTGCCGTATCCCGGCGCCGACGACAGCACCGCGGCGACCAAGGGGCTCACGGAGCTGCGTGACACGATCGTCCCGGCCACTCTCGGCACCGTCGGATCGGCATGGGTGAGCGGCAGCGCCGCCGGCAACCGCGACTTCAGCGACCGTTTGTCTGAACGCCTACCGTACGTCTTCGCGTTCGTCCTCGGCCTCACGTTCCTGCTGATGCTGCTGAGTTTCCGGAGTGTCCCGATCGCCGCCATCACCGTGCTGCTCAACCTGCTCTCGGTCGCCGCCGCATACGGCCTCCTCGTACTGGTCTTCCAAAGCGAGTGGGCGGAGGGACTACTGGGCTTCCAGTCCAACGGAGCGATCGTCTCGTGGCTGCCGCTGTTCCTCTTCGTGGTGCTGTTTGGACTGTCCATGGACTACCACGTGTTCGTGCTGTCCCGCATCCGCGAGGGAGTGACGCGTGGTCTCTCCACGCGTGACGCCATAATGTCCGGCATCACCTCGTCGGCCGGGGTTGTCACCAGTGCCGCCATCGTGATGGTGGCGGTCTTCGGGGTGTTCGCGACGCTCACGACACTCGAGTTCAAACAGCTCGGGATCGGGCTGGCAAGCGCCATCCTGATCGACGCGACGGTCATCCGCGGCGTCCTCCTTCCTTCCGCACTTCACCTCATGGGTGAGCGTGCATGGCACCTGCCGCGCTGGCTCCACTGGCTCCCATCGGTCGGGGCCGAGCGGGAAGCGCCACAAGCGGCGCCGTCGACGTAAGCCCGATGGTGTCAGGGTTACCGCCCCACCGGCCGGGGCGGTAACCAATACCGGGCGCTAGGCCGCAGACTTCTCGATACGGATGGTGGTGATGGTGATCGACTCACGGGGCCGATCACGGCCGTCGGTCTCGGTGGTACCGATCTTTTCGACGACGTCTTGGCCCGCGGTGACCTGACCGAAGTTTGTGTGATTTCCGTCGAGCCAGCCCGTTGCCTCTGCCGTCACGATGAAGAACTGGCTACCGTTCGTGTTGGGCCCGGCATTCGCCATGGCCAAGGATCCGTGAACGAGCTTATGATCGTTGATCTCGTCCGCGAATTGATAACCCGGTCCCCCGGTTCCCGATCCGGTGGGACATCCTCCCTGGATCATGAAATCCTTGATGACGCGATGAAAGATCAGACCATCGTAGAACCCGCTTTCGGCAAGACCGACGAAGCTTCCGACGGTTTGCGGCGAGTCGGCCGCGTGCAACGCGCAGCGAATCTCACCCGCGCTGGTGTCGATAATCGCTTCGTAGCGCATGTTGGGATCGGCGGGGGGTGGCAAGCTCGGCATCGTGGTCTCCTCGTCAGGTCGGTGCGAAAAGACTACTTGCCCTCTGTGAAGGGGGTCTCCGTCATGTGTCGAAACACATCGCCAATGCTCCGTCGATCCGTCCTCGCCCTCGCTGCGGCAGCAATCACTCTGCCGGCAATGACCGCGGCAGCCGCCCCGGCGCCCGCGCAGTCAAAGGCGCGCTACCCCACCGTTCGTGTGGCCCCTCACGCCGCGACACCGGCGATGCGAAAGCAAATCCTTGCCGTCAACCGATGGTGGGTCACGAAGTTTGGGAAAATTCCGTGCGAGGGGTGCACAGTTCGCCCACCCCAATCGACGCTGATCTGGACGTACTACCTCAACCAGGGCTATTTCCCGAACTGGGTGCGTGCCACACGCGATTCTCTGCGTCATCAGGCGCGCGGAGACGTCGCACGTACGCGCATCACCGGCCAGGAAATCCTGGGCGCCGCGACCGTCGACAAGCTGCCGAACGGGACGCGCTTTCGCGTGTTGGAGTCGGCCTACCGCGCCCCGGACAAACAGCCCGCCCCATGGCGTGACGCCATGGGTAACGGGCTTGCCCTGACTTTGGTCATCCCGTCACTTCCCGAAAAACCGACGCTCGCCGACATGATCGCGGCCAAAGAGGTCGCACGGGAGTACCTGAACTCGTTCAGCATCCACTGGCGCTCCGGCGGGCTTGCCACCTTCGGCCCCAACGGGGGCCGCTGGTACCTGGAGTACGCGTACCGGCAGGGTGCTCAAGCCCGCGTGCTCAACGGCTTTATGCAATCGCTCGTGAGCCTCGACCGTTTTGGCCGACAAACCTCCGATCTGGTGCGCTACGACCCCGAGTGGGCAGAGCTGCGCGACCAAGCCGAGACGCTCGTCTTCCTCGGTGTGCAGGAACTCGTTCGTGTGATCCCGCAATACGACATGGGCGACGGCTGGAGCCGCTACAGCCTTACCCGCGCGGGCCGTTCACCTCTGAAGTACCACATCTACCACCGCCAGCTGCTGGCACGGCTTGAGCCCCTGGCCTACTTGCCGGAGAACTCTCGTCGCACCCTCAAGCGCTTTCGTGTGCGGTGGGGCGGCGGCGCCATCACTCAGAGCCGGGACCCGCAGGCGGATCTGGTCGACCCGCCGATTCCCGACTGAGCGACTCCACCGGAACGCGAACAATGCGTTCTGCAGCGATCCGCCCGCCAAGCGCCACCTGCGCCGTTCCGCGATGGCGGCCTCGGGTGATGACGCCGACGAACCGGCCGGTACGCCACCCGCGATCACTCCACCAGGTCACTTCATCACCGGCAGCAAACGGGCTGAGGGCAAGCTGATCCACCGGTCGATTCTGACGCCCGCAAAGGACGTCACGCACGACACCGCCGAGGTGTGCTCGGACGCCCAACACGCGCAAGTGCATCATGCTGAGCCACACCCCGACGGTGCCGTCCGACGACCGGCGAAGACGCCGGCCGTCGACCCGGCTTCGCCGCCATACCGCCCATCCCGGTCGTCGGCAGCGAGCCAAATCCACACGCGAATCCGTTCGCAAGAAAGACGATAGGGCCAACCCGATACGTGTACATCGCGCACGATGAGTGAGACTTTTTGCCGTTTCGACGTCAGGCGCCGAGGCCGCGCGCGTAACCGTCCTTGCGCGGGTCCGAGCCGCCAAGCAGTTCGTTGCCGTTCACGATGATGGCTTGCCCGCCACCAAAACCCCCGAGGTCGTCGTCGCGAACCACCCGATGTCCGCGTGCTGCAAGCTCGGGAGCCAGTGGCCACAGCGGGGGTTCAAGCGCAAGCGACCAGCCGTCAGAGCCGCGATCGCAGCGAAACCGTGGTGCGTTGAGAGCCTGCTGCGAGTCGCAGCCGTCATCCACCAACGCAGAGACCAGTTGCAGATGCCCCTGCGCCTGCATGTAGCCACCCATTACGCCGAACGGTCCCAGGAGGTTTCCGTCGCGAAGCAGCATGCCCGGGATGATGGTGTGAAACGGGCGGCGGCGTGGTGCAAGACGGTTCGGGTGGCCTTGCTCGAGCGTGAAACAGGCCCCCCGGTTCTGCAGGGCGATGGCCGTTCCCGTCACACCGACACGCGATCCAAAGCCATGAAACAGGCTTTGGATGAACGAGCAGGCCGTTCGGTCGTGGTCGACGACGCAGAGGTACACCGTGCCACCCTGCGGGAGCGCGCCCGCTGATGGGTCGGCGGCACGGGCGGGGTCGATAAGGGTGCGCCGGGCAGCGAGGTAGTCGGGGTCGAGGTAACCCGTTGGCAGGGGTTGGTCGGCAATGAACCGGCCGGCGTCGGCGAACGCCAGCTTCATCGCCTCTGCCTGCAGGTGCACACGATGCGCGGTCGCCGCAGCGCCCACCTCCAGCCCCCCGGTCAGGGCGATGGCCTGAAGCGCCGCGGCCCCCCACCCGTTCGGCGGCAACTCCACCACCTCCACATCCCGGTAGGTGTGACGCAGCGGTTTCACCCATTCGGAGCGATGATCGGCGAGGTCGTCGAGGTCGAGCGGGCTCACCTCAGTGATGGCATCGGCGATGGGGCCACGGTAGAAGCCGTCCGGTCCATGTTGGGCGATGTGTCGAAGCGTCTTTGCGAGCGTCCGGTTGCGTGCCGTGGCCCCGACGGCGGGCGCCGGGGTGAAATGCGACGCAAGCTCGGCATCATGCGCCAGAGCCGGGGCCAGCTGCGCCCACGCCGACCCGATGATGGGGGTGACGCGAAAACCGTTCTCCGCCACGTCGATGGCGGGGGTAAGACACCCGTCGAGCCCGAGCGTGCCGTATCGCTGAAGCAGGTCGTGCCAGGCCGCGACCGCGCCCGGGACGGTCACGGACTGGGGGCCGTATCCGATGGGAGCGTGGACCCTGTCGGCATCGACGCTCGCGGGCGCGCGTCCGCTGCCGTTGAGGCCCGAGAGTTCGCCGTCGCGCCACACCAGCGCAAACGCATCGCCGCCGACCCCGGTAGACATCGGCTCCACCACACACAACACAGCCGCAGCGGCGACGGCCGCATCGACGGCGTTGCCTCCCTCCGCGAGGATGGCGATGGCTGCGTCGGTCGCGTCGGGATGGCTGGTGGCCGCCATGGCCCCGGTCGCGGTCGTCACCTGTGGAAAGGCCGCCTCCATCCGGTTAGCGTACCGACGTGGCCGAGGAACCCGAACGCAACATCCTGTTTGACGAGCTCTCCGAGCGTCTGCGCTTCCTGACGGCGAAGGACGACGCCACACGCGACGCCGCCCTCGCCGATATGGACGTGCGCAGCCCGCGCGAGACGTTGATGGTGACCGAGCTGGCCGACCGACGAGTGCTGAAACATCCCGAGCAGTTCGCCGACGCCCACCGGCTCATGATGCGGGCAATGGAGGTCACGGCTCGGCATGGCCATCACTCCCCCACTCTCGGCAACTTCGGCCCGGTCAGTTTCCTCAAGCCGGTCGCGTCGTGGTTGGTCCGCCTGGTGGCCCGCTACATCAACTACTCGTATCTCGGCAAGCTCTGCGACGAGCTGCGTGATCTGTACGGCCGGCGCGAGACTCAAGCGCCCCCAGGCAGCGACGAGCGCAACCTCCTGCGCCTTGCCCGTGTGGAGATCGTCCGTCTGCGCGAGGGGTACAAGTCGAACGCCGTGGGCCTTCCCAGCTTCGTTTTCGGCGCGTTACTGCTGCCATTGGGCGCCAGCGTCGCGCGCCTGTTCGGGGGATTCGGCAACCTGTCAACAGGCGTGGCAATTGGCGTGACGATCGGCTTCGTGCTTCTGAGCCTGCTGGCCTCGTGGGTGATCCTCCGCGGCGCCGCCATGGCGCATCGCCGGCGACGCCTGACCCTGCATCACCCCCTCGGGGCGCTCTGGGAAACGGTCGGCAACAACCACAACCCACCGCGCGACGACTCGTGGGCCTTCGCCTACGTCGCCATCATCCTGACCATCCTGGGCGGCGTCGTCCTCCCCGTCGTCGCCGGCCTGGTGGTGTGGCTGAAGTAGGACCAGCGTCGAACGACGCTCGCCGACATTCAGAGCGGACGACGGGGCTCGAACCCGCGACCTCAAGCTTGGGAAGCTCGCGCTCTACCAGCTGAGCTACGTCCGCATCGCGCCGAAAATTAGCAGACACCTACATGCGGTCGGGGGCCTCGACGCCGAGCAGATCGAGTCCCAGGGCCATGACCTGGCGTACCGCGCGCACCAGCGACACACGGAACGGCTTGACGTCGTCGGGCGCGTCGTAGACGCGGCACTGCTCGTAGAACACGTGGAAGTCGCGTGAGAGGTCGATGAGGTAGGCCACCACCCGGTGAGGCGCGCGGCGACGTTCGGCTTCCGCCACCTCGTTGGGCCAACGGGTGAGACGCAGCGTGAGGGCGCGTTCGGCGGGTTCCAGCGTGGCGGGGACGGGTCCGGCAGCCACTTCCCCCACCCGCTCCAACACCTGGCAGGCCCGGGCATGGACGTACTGGGCGTAGTACACCGGGTTCTCACGACTCTGCTCACGGGCAACCGCGAGATCCAACTCGAAGGCCGTCTCGTTGGCGCGTTGCACGAGGAAGAAGCGGGCGGCGTCGACGCCGATGTCGTCCATGAACTCCGTCATCGACACCGCGGTCCCAGCGCGCTTGCTCATCTTCTTCTCCTCACCCCCCTCCACCAGGCTCACGAGTTGGATGAGCGGCACCTCGAGCATGTCCGGGTTGAAGCCACCGGCCGCGAGCACCGCGCGCAGACGCTGGATGTAGCCGTGATGATCGGCGCCGAGGATGTTGATCAGCCGATCGAAACCGCGCCCCGCTTTGTCGAGGTGGTAGCCAATGTCCGGGGCGATGTAGGTGGTCGTGCCATCGGCTCGGCGAAGCACCCGGTCTTTCTCATCGCCGTAGGCCGTCGTGCGAAACCAGATCGCGCCATCCTGCTCATAGGCATCACCGGCGGCGAGCAGCCGTTCGATCCCTTGTGTCACGCTGCCCGATTCGTGCAGGGAGGCCTCCGAGAAGAACTCATCGAAACGCACGCGGAAGTTCTGAAGGTCGTTCTTGGTTGCCGCGAGCATCATGTCGGCCGACGTGCGCGCCAGATCATCCCCCACGAGATCCGCATCGATGGAGCGGGCGATCTCGGTGACGTAGTCGCCCTGGTAGCCGTCCTCAGGGACGGGCGTCTCGATGCCGTTCAGCTGATCGCGACGTGCCGCGACCGACTCGCCGAACAGCGCAATCTGGCGCCCATAGTCGTTGACGTAGAACTCGCGGTGGACGGTGTGGCCCGCAAACTCCAAGATGCGGCCGAGCGAGTCGCCATATGCGGCGCCGCGTGCGTGCCCCACATGGAGCGGCCCGGTGGGATTGGCGGAGACGAACTCCAGGTGAATCCGCTCAACCGGCGACGCCTGGCCGGAGCCGTAACGAGATCCACCCGCGAGGACCCCTTCAATCGCGGCGCCAAACCACTCCGGCGACAGGGTGATGTTGACGAAACCAGGTCCGGCCACCACCGCGTCCACGACTGCAGGGTGCTCCCGCAGGGCCGTCACGACGATCTCGGCGATCTCCCGCGGAGGGCGCTTGGCGGCTTTCGCCAGTCCCATCGCGACGGGTGTGGCCAGATCGCCGTGGGTGGGATCGGCCGGTGGGGTGAGCTCGACAACCGCATCGGCAGCGATGTCGGCAACCGCGACACGGATGGCCACGGCAAGGGTTTCGTCAGGGGAGTCGGGCGTCACGAGCGGGCAATGCTACCCGGCGCGATATGAGAAGCTCACGACGATGGCTGTCGTCCGCCTTCCGGGACTCGTTCTCACCGACCACGAGTTCGACGTCCCACTCGATCACACGCGGCCCCGGGGCGACACGATCCGCGTGTACGCCCGTGAGGTCACCACGCCGCGTGGCGCCGAGGATCGTCCGTGGCTCGTGTTCCTCCAGGGTGGTCCCGGCCATGAGGCGTTTCGCCCGCTCGACAAGAGCGCATGGCTGGGCCGAGCCCTCGAGGACTATCGCGTGCTCCTGCTCGACCAGCGTGGCACGGGACGCTCGACGCCCGTACGTGCCCAGACCGTCGGCCATCTCCCCGCGGACGACCTGGCCGAGCACCTCACCCACTTCCGCGCCGACAGCATCGTCGCCGACGCGGAGGTCATTCGCCACCAACTGCTGGGGGACGGGACGTGGAGCGTCTTGGGACAGAGCTTCGGCGGGTTCTGCGCCACGACCTATCTCTCGCGCTTCCCCGAGTCCCTGGCGGAGGTGTTCATCACCGGTGGGCTTCCGCCACTCACGGCCACTCCAGATGATTTTTACTCACACACCTTTCCCCGCATGGCCCGCCGCAGCGCCGAGTTCGCGCGACAGTTTCCCAATGCGCCGAGTGTGTTGCGACGCATCGTCGATGAGCTTGCGGATGGTTCGGTCAGCTGCCCCGACGGCTCGCGACTGACACCGGAGCGCTTTCAGCAAGTCGGTGGAGCGCTGGGGCAAAGTGACGGCTTTGCCGAGCTGCACTACCTCCTCGAGGGCGCCTTTGTCGACACTCCTGGTGGCCCGCGACTTTCGGACCCGTTCATCCGTGCGGTGTGGACCGAGGAGCCGTTCGAGACCAACCCTATCTACGCGGTTCTCCATGAAGCATGCTTGGGCAACGGAATGGCCACGAAGTGGTCAGCTCAGCGCGTTCGCGACGCGAGCCCGGAGTTCGACCCTCACGGTGATGGCCCTGTGACCTTGACGGGCGAGGGAGTGTTCCCGTGGATGTTCGAGGAACTCCCGCTGCTTCGCCCGTTTGCCCAAGCGGCAGAGACCCTTGCTCACCATGAATGGCCCGCTCTCTACGACCCTGAAGTCCTTGCCCGCAACGCGGTCCCCACCGCCGCAGCCCTGTACTACGACGATATGTTCGTGGAGCGAGCGTTCTCCGAACAAACCGCCGCCGTCATCCCGAACCTGCGCCTGTGGGTGACCAACGAATACGAACACAACGGCATCCGCGCGGACGGCGCCCGTGTCCTGGGCACCCTGATCGACATGGTGCGCGGCGAGCGTTAGTGGTGGTACGGGTGGCCCGCGTTGATGGCGAGCGCCCGGTAGAGCTGCTCGGCCAGCACCACACGGGCGAGCTGATGCGGCAGGGTGAGCGGCCCGAGTGACAGGCGCTCATCGGCATCGGTCAGCAGTTCGGGGGCGAGGCCGGCGGCCCCGCCGATGAGAAACGTCACGGGTCGCGGAATGTCGAGGCGCGCCTTAAGCCATGAGGCCAGCGCCTCGCTCGACTGTGGCGCGCGTCCGTCGGGTGTGAGCGCCACCACCCAGGATCCGGCGACGAGGCGGCTCCGCATACGCTCACCCTCTCGACGAACGACCTGGTGGTCACCGTGTTGCAACGGCTCGGCCGCGACCTCGTCAACGCGCAGACCGACCCGTTCGGCGATGCGCTCCTCGTACAGCCGGGCCGGCGCATCATGTGGTGGCCGGGCTTTTCCGACCACCACAAACTGAATGCGCGCAGTTCGGCTCAGGAAGCGGGGTCCAATGTGGCCGTGATGATCCACACGGGTTGGCTCGGCGGGCCGTCGGCAACGGCCAAGTCGGCGATTCTCTTGATGGTTGCGAGGGACTGCGCATCCGCGGCGTGACCGAGGATGCCGTACACCGGCTGCGACGTGAGGATTTCCTCACCTTGGGGGCCCGACACCACGAAGAACTGTGAGCCGGACGTCCCGGGCGGGTCGCTGCCGGTCTTCGCCATTGCAACGTCGCCAAGCTTGTACGTGTAGCCCTCGGGGACCGCGCCTTCCACCTGGTAGCCGGCGCCACCCGTGCCATCGCCCTGCGGGTCGCCGCCCTGAAGGACAAAGTCGGGAACCACCCGGTGAAACGTCAGGCCGTCGTAGAAGCCTTTGCTGGTGAGGAAGGCGATGGAGTTGGGGATGGGTCCGCCGGCCTTCTCGTCAAGCGCGATGGTGATCGTGCCGCATGACGTCTTCATGACGATGGAGGTCGGTTTGCCGGTGAGCACCTTCTCGGCCTTGGTAAAGGTCGCGGGTGGCTTCGCCGCCGGCTGTTCCTTCGCGTCGAGGCACTTCGTAATCTCTGCGCCGGGCTTCTCCGGCGGAGTGGCCGTCGACGTTGCGGGCGGAGGGGCCGCGCTGGAGGTTGTCCCCCCACCCGGTGCGACCTCCGAGTCACCGCAGGCGGCGAGCAGAAGCAGGGCAGCCGCGCTTGCGGCGAGAGCAACGGAACGAACCTTCACGAGCGTCCTTTCGAGCGGTGACACGATTGCAGCCATAATTGCGGCCATGGTAGAGCACTCCGACGGCGTGTACCTCGATCATGCCGCTGGCACACCCATCGACCCTCGAGTGCTGCAGGCGATGACGCCGTACCTCGGCGCCCAGTTCGGCAACCCCGACAGTTTGCACGAGTGGGCCCGGGGGCCGTACGAGGCCATCGAGAACGCCCGCGCCCAGGTGTCGGCGCTGATCTGCGGCGACGCGGGGCAGGTCGTCTTCACCGGCGGCGATACCGAGGCGCGCAACCTGGCCGTGAAGGGCACCGTCGCGGCAAACGCCCATCGCGGCGAGCATGTCGTGGTCAGTGCGGTCGAGCATCCCGCCACGATCGCCGCCGCACGGTCGCTCACACGGGCGACGGGCGCGCTCACCGTTGTGGGTGTCGACCATGAAGGACGTATCGATTCAAACGCCCTGACCGACGCGGTGACCGACGCCACGGTGTTCGTCTCGATTGTTCATGGCCAGGCGGAGATCGGCACGGTCCAAGATGTGTCGCGCCTGGTCGCCGCCGCTCGCAGTGGTCGCCCCGATGTCACCGTGCATGTCGATGCGGGAGCCACCGCCGGGCTCGTCGCCATCGATGTCGCCGCATGGGACTGTGATCAACTGACGTTGGGCGGCGGGTCACTTCTCGGGCCCCGCTGGTCGGGAGCCCTGTGGGTGCGCGAAGGAGCGCGCCTGCATCCCCTCGTGGAGGGCGGACTTCAGGAGGGCGGCAAGCGCGGCGGAGCACACGATGTGCCCGGAATCGTCGGATTGGGTGAGGCCGCCCGACTCGCCCGAGCCGAGCTCGACGACCGCGCCGGCTTTATGACCCTCCTCGCGGAACGGCTCACCGAGCACCTGACGGCCCTGCCCGGGGTTCGTCTCAACGGCCCACGCACCGGTCGCATCCCCGGACATGTTCAGGTCACCGTCGATGGCGTCGACAGCGAAACCCTGGTGTTGTCATTGGCCGCCGCCGACGTGGCCACATCCCCCGGCTCGGCCTGCTCGGCCGCCGGGAAGGCGTCGCCGGTGCTCGAGGCCATTGGTCTCACCCCTCCCGCCACGCATTCCTCGGTACTGCTTACCCTGGCCCCTTCGACGACCGTGGAGGAGATCGACCGGGCGGCGGTGACGTTCGGCGAGGTCGTCGCGCGGCTTCGTGCGATGAGCCCGCTGGCATGAGAACCGTCGATGCACTGGGAACGTGGTGTCCCGTGCCGATTCATCTCATCGACCGGGCAATCGCGACCATCGCCGCGGGCGAAACACTCGCCCTGCTCGCCGACGACCCGATGATCGAGGTGGACCTCCCGGCGTGGTGCCATGACACCGGTCACGAACTCGTGGAGCTTTGTCCCGAGCCGGGCGGTTACCGGGGAGTGGTCCGTCGGCGGGTGGCATAGTGGGCCGCAATGAGCACATTGACGCCTGACATCCGCATTCCCGCCGACCTGTTGCCCGCCGACGGGCGCTTCGGCTCCGGCCCGTCCAAGGTGCGGCAGGAGGCGGTCGACGCCCTCGCCGCTGTGGCTCCGACCCTGCTCGGGACCAGCCACCGACAGGCCCCGGTGAAAGCTGTGGTGGGCCGAGTGCGCACCGGCCTGACAAGCCTTCTGGAACTCCCCGCCGACTATGAAGTGATCCTCGGAAACGGCGGCGCCACACTGTTCTGGGACGCCGCCACGTTCGGCCTCATCGACAAGCGCAGCCAGCACCTGTCGTTCGGCGAGTTCTCCTCCAAGTTCGCCCAAGCCGTCGACGCTGCCCCGCATCTCGACAGCCCGCAGATCATCAGTGCGCCTCCCGGCGACCACCCCGAGCCCGTTCGCGATCCCGGCATCGATGCGTACGCCGTGACGCACAACGAGACGTCGACCGGCGTCACGATGCCGATCCGTCGTCCCGGAAAGGCCGATGGGCTGATGCTGGTTGACGGCACGTCCGGTGCCGGCGGCCTGCGCGTCGACCCCACCCAGTTCGACGTCTACTACTTCAGCCCGCAGAAGTGCTTCGCGGCCGACGGCGGTCTGTGGTTGGCGGCGTGCTCACCCGCCGCGGTTGAGCGCATCGAGCGCATCGCCAAATCGGACCGCTGGATCCCCGCCGGGCTCGACCTGCAGATCGCACTCGACAACTCCCGCAAGGACCAGACCTACAACACCCCGTCGCTCAGCACCCTGGTGCTTCTGGCCGAGCAGCTCGAATGGATCAACACGAACGGCGGCATCGCGTTCTCGGCCGGTCGGTGCGACGAGTCGGCCGCGGCGCTCTACGGTTGGGCGGAACGGTCGGAGATCGCGACCCCATTCGTGGCCGATCCCGCCAAGCGCAGCCACACCGTCGGTACCATCGACCTCCACGATTCGATCGACGCAGGCATGGTCTCGGCGGTGCTTCGCGCCAACGGCATCGTTGACACCGACGCCTACCGCAAGCTGGGGCGCAACCAGTTGCGCATCGCGATGTTCCCGGCGGTCGACCCGAACGACATCGAGCAACTGACCCGTTGCATCGACCACGTGGCCGCGGCCCTGGCCTGATTCAGAGCCACGCCGCCATCTGATCGGCGGTGAGGTTGCCGCCGCACAGAATTGTCGCGACGCGCATCCCGTCAAAGCGCTCCCGATCATTGGCGATGGCGGCCACTCCAACAGCCCCAGAGGGTTCGGTCACGATGCCGACGTGCTGATGAATGCTCGTCATCGCGACGATGATGGACGCATCGTCAACCAACACGATGTCATCGACGAGCCCGGCGAGATCCACCAGTGCCTCCGGCACCGGCGTGCGAACGCCAATTCCGTCGGCGATCGTGTCGATGGCGGCGTGGGTCACCAGCGTTCCTGACCGCCACGACTGCTCCATTGCGGGCGCGCCGGCGGCGCACACACCAATGACCTGGACCTGTGGGTGGTGTTCGGCGAACCAACAGCCGACCCCCGCCAGGAGCGCCCCATTGCCGAGGGGGACGAGCACCGCGTCGAGCGATTCGGATGCGAGCTCGTCGCCGACCGTGCCCGCGCCCAAGGTCAGATCGAGGTCGCGACTGTCCTCCACGAACTGGATCCCGCGACACTCAGCATCATGCCGGGCGGCAACCTTGGCCGCGTCGAAATCGTCACCCACCCGTTCGACGGTCGCGCCGAGAGCAGCCATTCGCGCGAGCTTGAACGGGTTTGCCGAAACGGATGCGAACACTGTGAGGTCCACCCCATGCGTGCGCGCCGCGTAGGCCATCCCCTGACCAAAGTTCCCGGCCGAGGCGCAGATCACCGGCGCACCCCCGGTACGCGCGGCATGTCGACGCATGAACAGGTCGGCGCCCCGCCCCTTGAACGAGCGAATGGGGTTTGCGGTTTCGACCTTAACAACAAGGGTCACTCCCAACTCCGCCCCGAGCGATTCGGCGATGAACTGGGGTGAACTCAGAAAAACCGGGTCGATTTCGGCGCGCGCGGCCGCAATCTGGTCGGCGCTCAAGCGGCGAAGGGTCATCATGGAGCGATCCTAGAGCGGGGCGGATGAGCGACGGAAGGGTTTGCGTATCGAACATACGTTCGATACGGTGCGAGTCATGGGCGAGTCTGCCTCACAGAAGCTCCGCTGGAAGTTGGCCGATGACGATGGTGGTCAGCCTGGCCTCTTCGATGCCGTCGAACGAGTGCCGGGCACGCGAGAGCTCGCCGGGCTCGAGTTCCTCCATGTCCATGCGCGACGGGTGATCAATCGTGTCCCGGAGGCATCGCGCATGCCGTTTCGGTACACGATCAACACGTATCGGGGCTGCAGTCACGCGTGTGTCTACTGTTTCGCGCGACCCACTCACGAGTACCTCAACCTCAACCGAGGTGTCGACTTCGACACGAAGATCGTCGTCAAGGTCAACGCGGTCGAGCGCGTCCGTGCGGAGCTCGCGGCCCCCGGGTGGCATGGCGAGCTGATCGCATTGGGCACCAACACCGACCCGTACCAACCATGCGAGGGGCGCTATCGCCTGACTCGCGGGGTGCTTGAGGCCCTTGCCGACGTTGCAAATCCCGTCTCGATCGTGACGAAATCCCCGCTCATTGAACGCGACATCGATGTTCTTCACGCGGCAGCGAGAGCAGCGGCCGTGCGTGTCGACATCTCGATCGGATGCCTCGATCGCGAGATCGCGCACCGCGTCGAGCCGCACGTGGCGAGCCCTCAGAGGCGCCTCAAGACCGTCGCCGCTCTTGCCGACGCCGGTATCCCGGTTGGGGTGTTCATCGCTCCGGTACTGCCGGGAATCAGCGACGCGCCACAGCAGCTGGAGGAGCTCGCCCGTGCGTGCGTCGATTCGGGGGCCGAGTCACTGTCGACATCGATCCTGCATTTGCGACCCGGCGTACGAGAGCACTTTCTCGAGTGGCTCACCGATGCCTATCCGCACCTGGTGAGCGAGTACCTTCACCGATTTCGCGGCCCGTATCTGCCGTCCAATGAGCGGCGGGTGCTGAGCTCAACCGTGCAAGAGACAGCAGCGGCGCATCGCTCACTTACCCAACGCGGGCTCCGGCGGCGCTCCCGACCGACCCCCCAGGCCGCGACAAGACCTGCGGAACCGCCAGACACGCCGCAGCTCACACTTCTCTAACCACTGAGACCTGTTTCCTCAGAAGGGTCTGAGGGTCGAATGGCGTAGTTATCCCGTCATGGAACTCGCCGTCCGAATCTGTCTCGCCGCCCTCTTCGCGTGGGCGGGTATCGCGAAACTGGCAACGCTCCCGCGATTCGCCGCAACACTCGCCGACCACGGCATCCCCCGACGCGCCCGTCGGCTCGCGGGCGCCGCAATCGGGCTCGCGGAAACGGCACTTGCAGCCCTGCTCGCCGGTGGTTGGTTCCTCACGAGCACCGCCGTCTCCGCGGGGTCACTGTGTGCGGTGTTCGCTCTGTCGCTCCTGCGGATACGCCTCCGCGGCACGCGACGTACCCGCTGCGCATGCTTCGGCGGATCGCGCCCCGGGAACACCCTTATCCTGACCGCACGGGCAGCGCTGATGAGCACCGCGGCATTTGGCCTGGCCATCGGGCTGCCCGACACCGCCGCGGTGGCGACGAACAGCGTGCAATCAGTCGCCCTGCTCGTCCTCGGTGTCCTCACGGTGGCATTGACGTTCGCGGTACTCGGCCTCTACCGCCAGGTCGGGGTGTTGTCACTTCGTCTCACCCCGCAGACGGCGCTGGAATTGGAAGATGAAGGGCCGCCCCTCGGCCAGCCGGCTCCTTTGCTTCCCGGCATGTCGCGCCAGGGCACGGAGTTGGTGGCCTTTGTCTCGTTGAACTGCCGGATGTGCCTCGAGATCCTCCCCGGCCTCCGGGCGTTGGCGCGCGACGGGCTTCCCGTTCATTGGGTCCGCGAGGACGAGGACCCCGATGCGTTCGAGCGGTGGGCCGTCCCCGGCACCCCCTACGTCGCACAGATCACCGACGGCGTGGTGTTCGCCAAAGGCCTCGTGAACACGTTGGAACAGATCGATTGGGTGCTAGGAATGGGAGAGGAGCGTCACCGCCATGCCGCATGACCCGTTGGAGGACTCGGGCGGACGGCTCGCGCGACGCCTGGCGTCGTCGACCACACGGCGCTCGTTCGTCGGCGCTGTCGGCGCCCTGCTCCTGGGAGCCACGGCCGAGAAAGCCGCCAGCGCCATCCCGGGAACCGAGGCGACCTCAGGGGAATGGTTCGGCTTCTGCGGCCACTACTGGACGACGGGGTCGTGCAAAGGCCCGTACAAGTTGCCCCGCGTGGATCTGGAAGGCAAACCCCTGCGCCCCACCGACGGACGCCCTGTGGACAACGCCGGGCGCCTCATCAACGACGCCAACCAACTCGTCGACGAGGCGGGCACCCCCCTCCTCGACCCTGCCGGTGCTCCGCTGCGGGCCGGGCCGCGCACGCGACTGTGCGAGGACGGCGTGAAAACCCGCTACAAACTGAACGATGCCGTCCTTCAAGGCTCGTGGTACCGCTGTTGCAACGGGGAGATTCGCCGATTGTGGGACTGCTGCTCGGTGAGCCCGCGGCGCATCAACGGCGATCGCTCGCTCAAGGGCTACTGCCGTGGCAAGCGCAAGGTTTTTTGCGTGGTGTACGTCGACACCGGGGTGCCGTGCTAGCCGAGACCACGATCGCGTCGGCGGCGTTGATTGCCGGGATCTCGGGAGCGTGGTCTCCCTGAGGGTTCGCCATGGTTGACACCTTCACCCCCGCAGGTTGCGGGGGCCGCACACGCCGCATCATCGCCGTCGCACTCTTCGCCCTCGGAGCGGTTGCCGCAGCGATGGCGTTGGGCGGCTTTCTGGGGCTCGTGGGGCAGCGCCTGCCGGGCCGAGCCGCCCTGTGGATCGCCGCGACGCTTGCCCTTCTTGGGGCACTGCGTGAGGCAGGGCTGCTGCGCTTTCCCTTGCCGCATCTGCGCCGTCAGGTCCCCGAGCCGTGGCGGCGTGAGAAACCTTTGGCTGTCTGGTCACTGGGCTACGGGATCATCCTCGGTGCCGGGTTCGGAACGTTTCAACCAGTCGCCACGTTCTGGGTGGTGTGCACAGCAGCCCTGGCGATCGGCTCACCGGCGACCTCGGCCGTGTGCCTCGGCCTCTTCGGCTTGGGTCGAGCGCTGATGGTGGTGTGGCCGGGCCGCGACACCATTGAGCGTTTGACCCGCGCGCATCGGCTCGTGCGGCCATCGAACGCGATTGCGCTTGCCGCATGCGCTGCCTTCCTCATTCCCGCAGCCGCCCGTGCCGCGGTGGCTCCTCCTCCCGCACTCCCCTCGGGACAGAGCGACCCATCGGTGTCGGGCACGACCATCGCCTACACCGACCAGGCCAATGGTGTTCAGAACGTCGTGGTCGATGCCGGCGCAGGCGCACCCCCCATCGTGTTTCTTACGGGCCGGCAACCCTCGTTGGATGGTGAGCAGCTCGCGTACGTCGACGATCAGGGCATTCGTGTGGTGGTGTGGCGCACCGGGCAGGAGACCGCCCGCATCCGCGGCGCCGTCAGCAAACCATCGCTGTCAGGACGACGTATCGCCTACGTCGAGGTCGTCGGAAGCCGCAAGCTACTTCGCGTGCGAAACCTCGTCACCGGTGCAAAATTCGTCGCCACCTCGGTCGGCCGCGGGGTGGATCTTGGGCGCCCGTCACTGCGACGGCAGCTGATCGCGTGGAGCGAGAACAGCGGTGCCAGCAACGTCATCATCCTGCGCAGCCTTCGGAGCGCTAAACGCACCATCATCGCCAGCGGCAGCCGCAACCGTTTGCACGCGTGGCCATCGCTGACGGGCAACCACATCTCCTGGATCACCAGTCGAGATGAGTTCTCCACCGTCGTGGTGCAGAAAATCCCCGGTGGACGTGCCCGAGCCGTCGCCACCGCCAGGGGGCCGCGCTTCTTCTACATCGGCACGTCCTTGACACCGACGCACATCTACACCACACGGTGGTCACTACTGACAAACCAAGCCATCGTGCAACGCCACGCCTGGACGCCGCAGCGGTAATCTCAGACGGTGACCACCGTCCTCAGCACACCCCTTTGCGAGTTGCTGGGGGTTCGGTATCCCGTCGTCCTCGCGGGGATGGCCGGGGGTCCGACCACACCGCAGCTCGTCGCGGCGGTAAGCGCGGCGGGTGGCCTCGGGACGTTCGGCGCCAGTGGCATGAGCGCAGACAGCCTGCGACTGGCCATTCGCGCCGCACGGGAGCTCACGCACCAGCCGATCGGCGTCAACGTGCTGCTGGCTCCGCCACGCCCGGCGACGAGCAACGACGCCGATGTCGCCGCCGCACTGGCACCCATACGCACCAAGATGGGCCTGCCGGAGCCCGACCCCTCCGCCCCACCATCGAGCACAGCCGCATCCGCTCTTGAGCTTGTCGGCGTCGCCATCGAGGAGGGCGTGGAGGTACTGAGCACAGGCCTGGGGGATCCGGCGCCCGTGGTTGCGCGTGCACGCTCGGCCGGTTGCCCGGTGGTGGCCATGGTCGCAACCGTCGAGGATGCTCGCACCGCGGTGGCGTCGGGGGCCGCGGCAGTGGTGGCTCAAGGGTCGGAGGCCGGTGGTCACCGATCCAACTTCACGCTTCCCGAGGCCGGCCTGCCTCCGATGATCGGCTCCTTTGCGCTCATTCCTCAGGTCGTCGCGGCCGTCGACGTCCCCGTCGTCGCGGCGGGCGGAATCATGGACGGCGCCGGGCTCGTGGCGGCATTGGCGCTGGGCGCGCACGGCGCCCAGTTCGGCACGCGTTTCCTGGCCACCGCGGAGAGCGGCGCGAACCCGGCGTATCAACGTCGGCTTGCCGAGGCCGAAGACACCGCCACCGAGATCATCACCGCCTTCTCAGGTCGTCCCGCCCGCGGCCTGCGAAACGGCGTCCTCGATGCCCTCGAGGCGGCCGGTTCACCCGGCGTCGGCTATCCGCGTCAGGCCACGCAGTGGGCCGACATCCGTTCCGCGGCGGACCGTACCGGATCCGACAACACCAGCCTCTGGGCCGGACAGGCGGCTTGTCGCGTCACCCCGGGAGTTCCCGCCGCCGACGTTGTCGCGTCGATCATGGCCGAGGCTCAGGCGACCCTGCATCGCCTCGCTGCCGGTTGACTAGGGAACGCGCCCCGTCGCACACCGGGCCGTGGCGGCAAGTGTGATGGCGCCGCGAGGATTTCCGAGCCGCTGGACGAGCTGATCCCGCACACGATCGCGCATCTCCTGAGACAGCGACATGCAGTAGGCGCCGGCCGGACCGATCCCCGCAAGGAAACCGGACCACAACTCGTCGACGTCGGCGTAGCTCACTGTGACGGCGAGATCTGTCTCATTCACGTCTGCGAGCCCAGCTGAGGAAAAGAGCGCGTCGAGCTCGCCCTCCCCGCCGAACCGCAGGGTGCGCGCCTCATCGGGCGCCGACGGATCGATACTCAAGGCCGCATCCCAAAACAATCGCAGCATCTCCATACCCTTGGCGAAGTCCCACACGCATGCCGCCACCGTTCCGCCGGACGTCGCCACACGTCGCATCTCCTGTGCCGCCAGAGGGGCGTCCGAAACGAAGTGAAAAACCAGTTGGGCCAGAACGACATCACGGGAGGCGTCCGGGAACGGCAGCGATTCGGCCTGTCCGTCACGGACGTCCACTCCCGGGAGACGCTCCCGACAGGCCTTCACAAAGGGCGGTGACGGGTCGACGGCCCAAACGTTCGCCACGCCCAGACGCCGAACGAGTTCCTCGGTCAGCGCGCCGGGGCCGCATCCCACGTCAAGCGCTGTCATTCCCGGTGCGACGGCGGAAGCATCCGCCATGAACACCGAAAGAGGCCGCGAGTACCGGCCCATAAAGAGGTCGTAGGCGTCCCCTGAGACACGAAAGGTTCCTGCACCGTCGACCGAACTCACTGGTTCGAACCTCCTTCTGCTCCCAGCATACGCCCGACCTCACGAATGGCAGCGTCATTCCGCGCTCACGCGTCGAGCAGCGTCACTCCGGTCATTGCGGGAGACGGGTCCCAGCCGTTGAGGTGGCAGAGGGTCGGAGCGACGTCGCCGAGCTTTCCTTCGCTCACACGAAGCCCGGGGCGGTCGATCCAGAACGGAACGGGGTTTGTGGTGTGGGCGGTGTTCGGACTGCCGTCCGGCTCGAGCATCACCTCGCTGTTGCCGTGATCGGCGGTGACCGCGAGGAGGCCACCGGTGGCGGCGACGGCCCGGCGGATGTCGCCCATGCAGGTGTCGACGGTCTCGATCCCCGCGACGGCCGCGGCGATGACACCCGTGTGTCCCACCATGTCGGCGTTGGCGAAGTTCACCACGACGAACGCGGGAGGGGCCGTGGCCGCCAGTTCGGTGAGGAGGACGTCGCGAATGCCCGCGGCGCTCATCGCGGGAGCCTTGTCGTAGGTGGCGACGTGCTGCGGTGATTGGACGAGGATGCGTTCCTCGCCGTCGAACGGGTCCTCACGGCCACCGTTGAAGAAGTAGGTGACGTGGGCATACTTTTCCGTCTCGGCCACATGCAGCTGCGCGAGCCCCATGGCGCTGACGTGTTCGGCGAGCCCCTGACGGACGTCTTCGGACACGAACGCGGCGGGCAGGTGCGTCCATTCCGCACGGTAGCGCGTCATCGTGACCATGATGGGCAGCCGGGCATCACCACGATCGAACCCGGTGAACTCCGGCACCGTGAGTGCCTCGGTGAGCTGCCGTGCACGGTCGGGGCGGAAGTTCCAGTAGATGACGCTGTCGCCGGCGCGAACGCGGCTGCGCGTGGGATCGCCGATGACGAACGGTTCGATGAACTCGTCGCTGACGCCGCGGTCGTAGCTGGACCGGACGGCGGCGGCCGCGGATTGCGCAGCTTCGCCCACCCCGTGGACCATCGCGTCGTACGCACGCTGGGTCCGGTCCCAGCGGTTGTCGCGATCCATTGCCCAGTAGCGACCCACCACGGTGCCGACGGTTGTGCCGGAGCTTTCGAGCTCCTCGATGAACGCCAGCGCCGAATCGGGTCGTGTGTCGCGACCGTCGGTGAGGGCGTGGACCACCACCCGCTCGACGCCACGACCACGGGCCATGTCGAGGAGCGCCCGCAAGTGACGTTGGCTTGCGTGGACGCCACCGTCACCGATGAGACCGACGAGGTGAAGCGTATGCCCGGTTGAGGCATCCATCGCCGAGACCAGCGCGGGGTTCGTGGCAAACGATCCCTCGGAGATGGCCTCGTCAATGCGCACGAGCATCTGCGCCACGCGCCGTCCCGCACCCAGATTGAGGTGGCCCACCTCCGAGTTGCCCTGCTGCCCATCTGGCAAGCCCACGGGCAGCCCCGATGCCTGCAGCTGCGTCGCGCTGCCTTCACGCGCCAGGGCGTCCAGATGAGGGGTGCGGGCAAGACTCACCGCGTTGCCGGGGCCGGCAGGAGCGATGCCGAATCCGTCGATGACGACGAGGACAAGAGGACCGGCCACGGTGCCTCCTTAGCCCGCGGCCGCCACGATGGCGGCGAACGACTCCGGGTCGAGACTCGCGCCGCCGACCAAGGCACCGTCGACGTCGTTCTGCGCCATGAGCTCACCGGCCGTGTCGGGCGTCACGCTCCCGCCATAGAGCACCCGCAGGGCTACGGCGTCGACGGCACCCGCGGCGACAGAGCGGACATGCGCGCAGGCTTCTTGGGCCTGCTGGGGTGTCGCGGTGCGGCCGGTGCCGATGGCCCAGATTGGCTCATAGGCGATGGCAATGCGCTCAACCTCGGTGGCCGCGACATGCTCCAGCGCAGCCGTAACCTGCCGGGTGAGCCAGGAGAGCGTCTCACCCCCGTCACGTAGTTCAAGGGACTCGCCGACGCAGATGATCGCGAACAGATCGTGGTCGAGTGCCGCCCGGGCACGAGTTGCCACCTGCGCATCGGTCTCACCCGCGGCACGGCGCTCGGAGTGCCCCACGAGCGTTCCTCGCGCTCCGGTGGCCGCGATCATCGTCGCTGAGATCTCACCGGTGTGGGCACCTTTCTCGGCCTCGTGCACCGCTTGGGCGGCCACCCAGATGGGGCTCCCGGCAAGTGCCACGGCGGCCGTTTCGAGTGCGGTGAACGGCGGGCAGATGACGACCTCGGCCGTGGGGAGGGCGCCGTCCGACAGGCGTGCGCGCAGTTGTTCGCAGTAGGCCCGGGCCTCGGGGCCGGTCTTTTGCATCTTCCAGTTACCCGCCACGAGCGGCCGCCGATCGCTCATGCGACGGGCAACGCAGCGACACCGGGAAGCACGCGCCCTTCGAGCATCTCAAGTGACGCGCCACCGCCCGTGCTGGCGTGCGTGAGCTTGTCGTCGAGTCCCCACTGGGCCAGCGCAGCTCCCGAATCTCCGCCACCGGCAACCGTCACCGCGGAGGATGCCGCCATGGCCTCGGCGACGACGCGCGTGCCGTCGGCGAATGGTGGGATCTCGAATGCGCCCATCGGTCCGTTCCAGAAGACGGTGCCCGCGTCGGCGATTGCTTCGGCGTACGCTCCGGCCGTGCGTGGGCCAATGTCAACGCCCATCCCCCACTCGGGGATGGCGTCGCTGGGCACGACCTCGATCGCCGCATCAATATCAAAGCGGTCGGCGATCAGAATGTCGGTGGGAAGTTGAAGCGTGCAGTTCACCCGTCCGGACCGTTCCAGCAGCTTGTGGGCGAGTCGTTGGGCATCGATGTCCTCGTGGAGCGACTTGCCCACGGGATCGCCGATCGACGCGAGGAATGTGAAGCACATCGCCCCACCAACCAGGATTCGGTCGCAACGGTCAAGGAGGTGCTCAATGAGCGGCAGTTTGTCGGACACCTTCGATCCACCGAGCACGGCCACGAACGGTCGGCCCGGGCGTTCGAGCAACCCGGACAGCACCCGCACTTCTTTCGCCATCAGAAGACCGGCGACGGCCGGAAGGCGACGGGCCACACCCTCAGTTGACGCGTGCGCGCGGTGGGCCGCACCGAAAGCGTCGTTGACGTAGTGGGTGAAGCCGGCCGCAAGCTGGTCGGCAAACGCCGGGGCATTTGCTTCCTCCTCCGGATGGAAACGAAGGTTCTCGAGCATGACGATCTCGCCGGGCCCAAGCTTCTCGACGCGCGCGCGTACTGCGTCACCAACGCAGTCCATGAGCAGCTCAACGGGTCGTCCCAGCAATTCGCCGAGCCGCGCCGCACACGGGGCCAATGACAGCTCCGGAACAACCGCGCCCTTGGGCCGCCCGAGGTGCGAGCACACGGCGATCCCGGCGCCCTGGTCGAGCAGGTAGCGAATCGTTGGCACCGATGCCACGATGCGCGCATCATCAGTGATCGTCGCACCGTCCAGCGGTACGTTGAGGTCAGCGCGGACGAGGACTCGGGTGTTGGACCAGCCGTGACCGGCGGTTGTGACGTCGACCAGCGCCGGCATTAGGCGGGCAGCACCCGGGCGGCGAGCTCGACCACACGGCAGGAGTAGCCCCACTCGTTGTCGTACCAACTCACGACTTTCACTGTGGTGCCTTTAACCATTGTGAGGGGTCCGTCGACAATCGACGAGCGACGGTCACCGACGATGTCGCGCGAGACGATGGGGTCTTCCGTGTAGCCGAGGATTCCTTTGAGCGGACCCGACTCGGCGGCCGCCCGGAACGCGGCGTTGACCTCGTCGACGCTCGTGGCCTTCGACACCTCGCAGGTGAGGTCGACGACGGAGCCGTTGGGCACCGGCACGCGAAAGGCGAGACCGTCGAGCTTTCCCTTGAGGGCCGGCAGTACCTCACCGATGGCTTTTGCGGCCCCGGTGGACGTCGGGATGATCGAGAGCGCGGCCGCGCGAGCGCGGCGCAGATCGCTGTGCGGCAGGTCGAGGATGCGCTGATCGTTGGTGTAGGCGTGGCAGGTGGTCATGAAGCCACGCTCGAGGCCGAAGTTGTCGAGCAGAACTTTCGCCACCGGCGACAGGCAGTTGGTGGTGCACGACGCATTGGAGATGACGTGGTGGACGGCGGGGTCGTACTCGCCGTCGTTCACGCCGAGGCAAATCGTGATGTCCGGACCCTTGGCGGGCGCGGAGATGATGACCTTCTTCGCGCCCCCACCGAGGTGAACCGCTGCGGCCTCTCGCTCGGTGAAGAAGCCGGTGCTCTCGATGACGACGTCCACACCGAGGTCGCCCCATGGCAGGTTCGCCGGGTCACGCTCGGCGAATACCTTCACTGGGTTGCCGTCCACGACAATCTCGCCCTCACCGGCCTCGATCGTTCCGGGGTAGCGCCCGAACACCGAGTCGTATTCGAGCAAATGCGCCAGGGTGGCAGCGTCGGTGATGTCGTTGACGGCGACGATGTCGATGCCGTCCTCCGCGCCGCGAGCGGCACGAAAGACATTGCGGCCAATACGGCCAAACCCGTTGATGCCGACACGAACTCCCATCATGAACTCCCTGGCGTTTTCCGTCGATTGTTGAGAGCGGCGAGCCTACCAGCGTCCGTGAGACCTGGGAGACTGAGCCCGTGGATGGCCGCATCGTTCTGGCGGGATCGCTCGTCCTCTGCCTTGCCGGCGGGTGTGGTGACCGCACCCCCGCCGGGGCCCGGTCCGCCAACACCGCTCCCGGCGGTCCGGTGACGCCGACGACGGGGCCGACGTCGACCCCTCAGCGCGGACGTATCTCAATCGGGCCCGTGGCGTATATCAGCGATGGCGACACCATCGGCGTGCGGCTCGACGGGACGGTCACCCGTGTCCGCCTGCTCGGCATCGACGCTCCCGAAACCAAGGACCCCAACGGCGCCGTGGAGTGCTTCGGACCGGAGGCGTCAGCGGCCCTCACGGGCTACCTGGCGCGTAAGACAACCGTTACGGTCGTAACCGACCCGTCGCAGGATGAGCGCGACCGATTTGGGCGGCTGCTGGCCTACGTGTTTCGCTCAGGGGAGGGGACCCCGGTCAACGCACGTCTGGTGGCCGATGGCGCGGCCCGGGTGTACATCTACCGACGGAGTCGACCGTTTCGCCGGCTCGCAGCCTTCCGCGCGGCGGAAGCCGAAGCGCGTGCCGCAAAGCGCGGGCTGTGGGCGGCGTGTCCGGCCCCGAAATGACGTTGGGGCCCCGGAGGACCCCAACGCGAACTGCATGGCACTGCGGAAGTGGCTAAGCCGCTTCTGCAGCCGCCTTTGGCTTGGGCGTAAACGCCGCAGCCAGCTTGCCCGACAGGATGCCGAGGATGCAACCACACACCAGGGTGATGAGTGTGTTGAACCACACCCATGCCCACGGAGTGCTGATGACACCGCCGAATGCACCGGAGCCAGCGGTCGCCGGAGCGCCGAGAGCTTCGAGGCTGTTTCCAACGCCACCACCGTTCGGAGCCCAGCCGTCGAGGCCGGTCGCGATCCACCAGAGGAAGACCGCGGCGAACGCCGGGAACGTACCGGCGACGTAGTACCAGTCGCCGAGGACGAGCACCATCACGAGGATGAATGCGAAGATGCCGACCCAGAGGGCGATGCCCCAGAAGTCGGGAAGATCAGCGGTCCTGAAGGCCAGCGGCATCGTGATAAGAGCAGCCACGGTACCGAAGATGCAGGCCGTGAGGACCTTACCGAAGGCGGCATTGTCGCCACCTGCAGCGAAAAACAATCCCCACGCGATGAACGCCGTCGGGAGGATCAGGTGGAACTGCTTGGGCAGCTCCAGTCCGATACCGAGGTCACCATCGGTGACCCAGTGGAATGTGAAATTAAGGGAAAACTCGGTCCAGAGGAACGAGAGGACCCCGATGACAACAGCAAGCGGCGTAATCGCCTTTGCACGTGCACCCATCGAAGTTGACTCCTTGGAGAGAGAACATGGGCAGCGTGGCCGAGAGAAAAACCAACAAAAAACGTAGCCACGCAGCACCCCGAAAATGAAGGTACTTCCCGCTGATTCGCCGTGAACCGCGTAAATCCCCCTTGCGATGTCACGACATCAGCTTCGAGCGACCGAGGCCGCTACCCCCCTTTGCGATGCCGGGGTGACTCTACGCGGAAGGTGGAGTTTGTTGCAAGTGTCGCGCACCACGATCTGGCCGCAATCTGGAGGGAAAATCGTGTGTCAACTCGCCGATCACGGCGCGCACCGCGGCGCCGTCATGGCGCACAACCGGGCCATTTGCAGCGAGATCGCGACGAATGATGCGAACTCCCGTGGCAGCGAGCCCGCGATCGTCGATTGCGACAGGTTCTTGGTGTTGAAGGGCGTAGCGGCTGACGGCTTCGGCGTCGATCGGCCCGTCGTGGACGATCGCGACGTCCACGCACCCGGGAATAGCGTCCTGAACGCGGCGAATGTGCTCCGCGGCATCGAAACCCTCCGTCTCGCCACCCTGGGTCATGACGTTGCCGATGTACACGCGCAGGGCGCGGGTGTTGCGCATCGCGTCGGCAATCTCCGGGATGGCGAGGTGCGGCAACACGCTGGTAAACAGGCTTCCCGGCCCCAGGAGGACGAGGTCGGCGTCGAGGATCGCATCGATCGTGGCGGAGTGAGCCAAGGGCGACGGATCGAGCCAGACGCGGCGACATGCGCCGGATCCCGAGCCGATGTTCAACTCGCCGCATACCGTTGTGCCATTGGTGCGTTCGGCCCACAAACGCACCTGCGCGAGCGTCGACGGGAGCACGCGGCCGTTGATTTTGAGGACACGGCCGCATTCGCGGATGGCCTGGTCGAAGCTGCCAGTCACCTCGGTCAGCGCGGCGAGGAAGAGATTGCCGAACGGGTGCCCGGCCAGGTCGCCATCACCGAAGCGGTGCTGAAAGAGCTGGCCAAGGAGGGATTCGTCATCGGCAAGGGCCACAAGACAGTTACGAATGTCGCCCGGGGGCAACACGCCGAGCTCGCGGCGCAGCCGACCGGACGAACCTCCGTCGTCGGCTACGGTGACGATGGCTGTGAGATCGACGTCCTCGCTCTTGAGGGCACGCAGAACGGCTGACAGCCCGTTGCCGCCACCGAGCGCGGCGATGCGCGGGCGGACGTGAGCGATCACGTTGACCCGGCTGCGGATGACGCAGAAATGGTGCGGTGGATGTCGCGGTGGTCGGCCGACACGTCGTAGTTGTCGGCGCGATAGCGCTCCGACATGAGTTCTGCGATACGCACGCTGCGGTGGCGTCCGCCGGTACATCCAAAGGCCACGACCAAATGCCGTTTACCCTCATGCGCATATGCCGGGATGAGGAAGTCGAGCAGGTTGGTGAGGTGCCCCAGAAACTCGTCCCACCCCGCCACGCCGGTCAGGTAGTCGATCACCGGCTGATCGCGCCCCGTGAGCGGAGCAAGGCCGGGGACGTAGTGCGGGTTGGTGAGAAAACGCACATCAAACATGAGGTCAACGTCGCGGGGGACACCGTGCTTGAAGCCAAATGAGACGAAGGTGACCGCGAGTCGGGTCCGCGGCACCGCATGATCGAGCGAGTCACTGATTGCGCGACGAAGATCCCAGATATTGAGGTCACTTGAGTCAATGACCACGTCGGCACGTTCTCGGAGCCCTTCGAGCAGTTCTCGCTCGCGACTGATCCCACCAAGAACACCACCCTCCTCAGCCAGCGGGTGTCGGCGACGCGTTTCACGAAATCGGGTGAGAAGCGCCTCGTTTGAGGCTTCGAGAAAGAGCACGCGCGTCGTGACGTCCTCGCGGGCGACCAAGAGGTCGAGTTGACGCGACAGCTCATCGAACAGGTGCCCGCCGCGCACATCGCACGCCACGGCCACGCGCTCCACTCGCGCGCCCTCCAAGGCCGCCAGCTCGACGATGGCCGGGAGCATCCGGGGAGGAAGATTGTCAATGCAGAACCAACCATCGTCCTCAAAGGTGCTCATGGCTTGGCTTTTGCCGGCGCCACTCATGCCGGTGATGACTGTCAGCTCGATCCGGAGACCTCCTGAGCGAGGACGGAGTTGCCGTCCGGGGAAATCGTCTTGTGTAGGTGATCGTGAATGGTGCGGGCCACCTTCGGGGGAAGCCCGGGCACAGCCGACAGCTCGTCGACCGAGGCGGCCAGGAATCGTTCAGGGCTGCCGAAGTGCGTGAGAATGGCGGAACGACGCGACGGACCGATTCCGGGGAGGGCGTCGAGAATGCTGCCGCTCATGCCCTTGTTGCGTCGTGAGCGGTGATGGCGCAGGGCAAAGCGGTGGGCTTCGTCACGGATTGCCTGAAGCGTGCGCAGGGCCGCCGAGCCCTCGGGAAGCAGCAGGGGTTCGGCGCGGCCGGGCACGAAAACCTCCTCAATGCGTTTCGCCAGTGAGACCACGGGGATGTCGGTGACGCCGGCAGTAGCGAAGCCACGCAGCGCGGCGCTGAGCTGCCCTTTGCCGCCGTCGATCACGACCAGGCCGGGACGTTGCCCGAACGAGGGATCGTCCGAACCTGCCGCAAACCGCTCAAAGCGCCGGGTGATGACCTCCTCGATGCGTGCGAAGTCGTCCTGCCCACCGTCGTGGCGGGTGGAGAAAGTGCGGTAGAGCGCCTTCGCCGGGGCGCCACGATCGAACACCACCATGGATGCGGAGGCATACGTGGGCCCCAGGTTCGAGATGTCGTAGCACTCGATGCGCACCGGGGGGGCGGGAAGGTCGAGGTGGCGCTGCAGCTCGGCCAGGGCGTCGCGCCGACGCTGGCGTGCCAGCTCATGGCGTTGGCGGTCCTGGTCGAAGGCGAACTGCGCGTTTCGTTGGGCGAGTTCCTGCAGCCGCCGTTTATCGCCACGTTCAGCGTGCCGGACTTCAACCCGTGTTCCGCGCCGATCCGAAAGCAGCTCAGTAAGTCCGAGTGACGGAATGCCCGACGGCACGAGAACGAGTGGTGGAATCGCGATCGCCAGGGAGTAGTACTCCATCGCGAATTCTTCGATAACGGCATCGGATTCGTCGACCGCACCGAGATCCAGATGAAACGATTGCCGATCCTGCATCACACCATCGCGTACCTGCAACACCTGGATGTTGGCGGCCCCCTCGCCGATCGCCACACCCAAAACGTCAAGCGTGCCAAGCCCGTCGTTGGTGGCCCATTGACGCTCCATCAAGTGCTGCACTGCCGCGAGGCGGTTGCGCAAGATGGCCGCCTGCTCGAACTCATGGGCTGCCGCGGCGGCGCGCATCTGACTTTCCAGCTCGCGCCCGAGTCCCCGGTACTGGCCGGAGAGAAAGCGGATGATCTGGTCGATGAGGCCGCGGTAGTCAGGTTTGGAGATGTAGTCAACGCACGGCGCCATGCACCGTTTGATGTGGTAGTCGAGGCAGGGAACCCCGGATGGACGCCCGGGTTCGGTGCCCTCACAGGGCCGTGACGGGAAGATCTTGTTGAGCGCATTGAGCGTCTCGCGCACCTTCGACGCGTTCGAGAACGGGCCGAAGTAGACACGGTCACGACGGTGGCGCTCGCGGGTGAAGTAGACCCGGGGGTACGCCTCGTCCAGGCTGATCGCGATGTAGGGGTAGCTCTTGTCGTCGCGCAGACGGATGTTGAATGGCGGCCGGTGGCGTTTCACCAAGTTCGCTTCGAGGATGAGCGCCTCGGTTTCGCTGCCGGTGACGAGCACTTCCAGGCGGTCGATGCGGTCAACCAGCTCGGCCGTCTTTGGATGCACATCGGCGCGTGGAGCGAGCGACAGGGGATCGTCCGCGCTCAGGGGGGCCCGAAAGTACGACAGCACCCGCTTGCGGAGCGACTTCGCCTTGCCCACATAGAGCACCTCGTCGGCCGAGTCATAGTAGACGTAGACCCCTGGCCCATCGGGCAGGCCGCGGAGTTGGTCGCGAAGGTCAGCGCGGGAAGACACCCGTCCGAGTATAGGTCGCTTCGGGTCACCTGCGGCCCGGGTCTGCGCGAGACCCGGGCCCAGGACACCGAACAGCTAGCGGCGGAACATGCGCGACACAGTTCCGACGATGAGCGTCAGGCTCACTGCCGCAATGACCGCCCAAACGACGACCTCGAGAAACACGAGGGTCGGCTCTCCGCCGGCGTCAGCGCCGGCGGGGATGGTGACATCCGTAAAGAAGATCCGAATGAAGTTGCAGACGCCAAGCACGAGCCAAAAGATGCCGGCCTCGTGGGTGGCGTGACCCACGAACTTCTGCCACATCCTGCCGCGAAAACCGGCGGCGAGATAGGCGGACAGCACAAAGGCACCGAACGCCATCAGCAAGAGCGCGACGGTGTCCTCCGCGGTTCCTCGGATCTGAACGCCGAGGACGATCACCAAGGCCATGCCAACGAATGTCAGCCCGGCCATGAGCAGGTTGATGTGTTGTTTGTGGTAGCCGCCGGCCGCCCCGGTCTGAACTGGCGAATACAGCCGATCACCAATGGTGATCGCCCGAAACATCGCGAGGATCAGCGGGAGAGCAGCGAGCCAAAGGACAATGGTTCCTTGCACGTAGAAGCCCCTTATGAATACTGGTTCCGTCACGAGGCGAAACACCCCGACCCCAACTGGTTCGCGATCGACCGAAACCCCCCTTCATGGAGAAACGATGATCTCGGCCGCGGTTAGGCCAACGCAACACCCTGCCGCACCAGTCGTACGCCCCCGCCCGCGCCCGCCGGATCAGCCAGCGTGGGGTCTCCGGCGAGAGCCATGATGCGGGCCACGTACGCCTGGGTCTCCGCATAGGGTGGCACCCCTCCGTATTTGGTCACCGCCCCCGGACCCGCGTTGTACGCGGCCAACGCCAGCGGAATCGACCCGAACGCGCGCAGGTGACCTCCCAGGAGTCGTCCTGCCGCCGGGATTGCCTGTTGCGGGTCGAACGGGTTGGCCAACCCCACTCCCCGTGCCGTCGCCGGCATGAACTGCGCAATGCCCTGGGCGCCGACAGGGCTGACCGCCAGGGGATTGAAGTTCGACTCGGCTTTGAGCAGTGCGGCCAGAACGATCGGCGGTACCCCACCGTTTCGCGCACTTGTAACGATCAGCTCTCGGTACTGAGCCGGAACCCACGGCGGGAGCGCGTCGGCCGGCGCAACGGTGGCTGCTGTCTGAGTCTGAGGCGCGGCCGTCTCCGTCGTCGCAACAGCGCCACAGCCGGGGAGGTAGCCGTAGTGCCACGGCTCCCAGGAATAGCGCTGAACGAAACCGAACGCCGTGGCATGTTTTGCCAACCAACCCCATGCCCCATTCGCGCCGGAGATGTCGAGCTCCGTCGAGTAGCGGTGACGACTTGTCCCGGGACGCGCAACCCACTTCGGGTCGGGGTGACGAGCGAAGAGCACGGCCTGTTCGGCATCGCTGCGAAACGCGCTGTTGACGACCAGGTCGGCCCCGACGCGCTTCGCCGCGGCATCCATTCGATCGAAGGCGTCCGCGACCGCCGGGCACATCGGCTTGCCATCGCGCATCACCAGGGGGCCGACGTATTGCCCTCCCCCGCCGTTGGCCCATTCTTCGGGCAGGCCACCGACACCAGGCAGGATCGCCGCCCGTGCGCCTGCGGGGATCCGTACCCCCATGGGACCATCCACCTCGATTGTCACCTGCACTTGAGCCGGGGGCCATGCTGGCGCGTCGGGGAATGACAGCCCGGTGAGGCGGGCCCCGTTGTGGTGTGCGATGTCGTTCGCCCCAGCGCGGACGCGGCTGCGCCACTCGGCCCGCGACCGATCGGGGTCGGTCGCGATCTGCGGCAAGAGGGCACGCAGCTCACGACCGGTGCTGAGCGCCACGAGGTCGGCTGCCGTTTGTGCCTGTGCGGTCGCGGCGTGCGCACGTCCGACAGTGAAGACGGCAATCGCTCCGGCGAGGAGCAACATCCCGAGGAACGCGACCAGAGGAAGGGCTTGGCCCGACTGCCGACGCCTCATGGGGTACGTACCGTGGCGCGACTGCGGAGTTCAAGCCCGCGTACCCCGGGTATGACCGACGGGATCTTCTGGCGATGCACGACGGTGACGACACCCGATCCCGTCGCATCGATGGCTTTCGCGCGAACCGCCTCCTGACTGGTGAGCGCCCCGGTCACGATCACCACGAGCTGCCAACCGATGAGCACGGCCGCAACGAGCAATGGCACCACGGCGAGCGCTTCGACGGCGGCTTGCCCCGTCTGGCGTGCGCGCCCCCTCATGGGTCAATCCGGGTCTCGGCCGACACCGACCCGAAGGCGCCGAATCCGCGGACCACGCCGGGGATCGGAATTCGTACGCGCACGTGCTCGACGCCGGTGGCGTCGGTCCGGGTGACGATGACGGCGCGTGTGGCGAGGCGGTTGGGCAACGCGGCCAGCGCCGCCTGCTTCACCGGTGCTCCAACCTGCCCCGCCCGCGCCGCGACCCGGGCGGCGTGCTGTGCCGTTTGCCACGCATTCGCGGCAACGAGCAACTGCCACCCGAGAAACGTGAGGACAACCACGCCGATGGCCACGCCGATCATCTCGACACTGGCCTGCCCGGATTGCCATCGCGTTTCCATAGACGAAACGGTAGGGAGAAAGGTGTTACAGCGGGCGCGCGGAATGTGACAATTCGCGCGCGAGTTCGTGCCAAAATTCATGAGACGTGCGAGTACCCGCGACGGAATCGAGGCCCCGAATGACCCGCTCCCGCTCCCTCTCCATCACCGTGGCCCTGGCGGCCGCCGCCGTCACGGCAGGATGCGGCGGCTCCGACGCGTCGACAACCTCATCGTCGACGTCGACGACCACCGCGGCTCTGAGCCTCACCGCCTACCGGGCCCAAGCCAACGCAATCTGCCAGTCCGCCGCCGCGAAGATCGCAGGACTTGCCGAGCCCAACAGCCCCGAGGAGTTCCGCACGTTTTTCGACGAGTACGTCGGCGCGACGCGCACCTTCGTCACCAACATCAACGCACTCAGTCCACCCCCGGAGCTGGCAGACGACGTCGCGGCCTACGTCACGCTGCAAGAGCAGGTGGTCACCACTGCCCAGGGTGCTCTCGACGGCATGAAGGGCGGCCGCGACCCCCAAACCGCTTTCGGTGACGTCAACGACGACCTCACCCAACTCGAGACCGACTCGTCAAAGATCGCCAAACGCCTCGGGCTTGAGCAATGCATCGATCCACAACTCGAGGAAGGCGCTCTCGCGCCGGAATAGGCGCGGGCTAGTACTTGCGGCTTTGCGCGACGATCCACACCATTGCCAGCGCGAGCACGGCCACCAAGGCGATGACGCCGGCGCCGCCGATGCGGTCGCCCAACAACCGGTCGCCGGCGACCGCCAGAAAGACGATCCCGACGCTACAGAGCACGATCACGCCCCGCAGCACCGGCTTGATCACAAGCCACTTGAGCTTGTTCTCACGGAAATACTGGTAGCCCATCAGCCCGAAGCCCAACACCATGGCCACCAGCAGGAGCTGACTGACGAGATCGCTCGTGGCTCCCAGCCCCTCCTGCCAGAAGGTGCCGATTCCGGCAACGGCGGCGAGGATGAGGAAGTTGCGAATCGCGGTGATGCGGCGATGCCTCATGGGTCAAAGGATGGCAGATCCGTCGCCGGACGTTCCGCCGGGGGCTCGTATCCGGTACACCGCGAGACCGGAAGAACCGGGTAGCGAGGAAAGCGCGGGTCGTCGCGTGATCGTCCGCAGAGCGAGAACCGCGAGCGGCGAGTAGCGACGATCTGTTGGTGGAGGCACTGGTTGCACAGCCCCGCGCCGGGGACCGGGCGGGCCGCGCTCATGCCGACTCGGCCGCCACCCGTTCGGCAAAGTCGGCCGGGCTCATCGCGCCCACATCCTCACCGTGGCGTGCGCGGACCGACACGCGCCCCTCTTCTGCTTCACGATCACCCATCACCAGCAGGTACGGGATCTTCGCAAGCTCACCGTCACGGATGCGCTTGCCCACCGATTCGGCGCGCCCATCCACCTCGGCACGCACCCCGCACGCGGCGAGGTCGCGTCGGATCGTTTCGGCCGGTTCGGCATGCCGGTCGGAGATGGGAAGAATGCGCGCCTGGACCGGCGCGAGCCACACTGGGAAGTCACCGCTGTAGTGCTCGATCAGGATCCCGAAGAAGCGTTCGATTGACCCGAGGATCGCTCGATGGAGGATTACCGGACGCTCGTCGCTGTCGTCGGCGCTGGTGTAGGACAGCTCGAAGCGTTCGGGCATCTGGAAGTCGAGCTGGCACGTGCCGAGCTGCCACGAACGACCGACAGCGTCGGTGACATGGAAGTCGATTTTCGGTCCGTAGAAGGTCCCGTCGCCTTCCTTCAGGTCGTAGGCGCGGTCGCCGAGTGCCGCGCGCAGGCCGGACTCGGCCGCCTCCCACTGCTCGTCGCTTCCGATCGACTTCTCCGGGCGGGTCGCGAGCTTGACCTGGACGTCGGGAAAGCCGAACCGCTCGTAGAGTCGTTCAACGAACTCAACGATGGCCGTCACCTCGTCCTGGATCTGGTCGAGGCGACAGAAGACATGGGCATCGTCCTGGGTGAAGGCCCGGACACGGAGCAGACCGTGCAGGACACCGGACAGTTCGTGCCGGTGGACGTGCCCGAACTCGGCGAGGCGGAGCGGCAGCTCGCGGTAGCTTCGCCGTCGCGATCGGAAGACGAGGCACGCCCCTGGGCAGTTCATCGGCTTGACCGCGAACCCCTGGCCGTCGACCTCCGTGAAGTACATGTTCTCGTGGTAGTTGTCCCAGTGGCCGCTCTGATGCCAGAGCTTCTCGGACAAGATGGTCGGTGTCTTGATCTCGTCGTAGCCCATCGCCTCAAGCTCCGAGCGCAGGTGCGCCTGGATCTGATTGACGATCACCATTCCCTTCGGGAGGAAGAACGGAAATCCCGGACCGGCGTCGTCGAAGTGAAAGAGGTCGAGCTCCCTGCCAATTCGACGATGGTCGCGTTTGCGCGCCTCTTCCAACCGTTCCAGATAGGCGTCGAGGTCAGTGCGGTTCGCGAAGGAGGTGGCGTAGATGCGAGTGAGCATCGGGTTCTTCTCGCTGCCCCGCCAGTACGCGCCGGCCACGGACATGAGCTTCACGGGCCCGATGCGACCGGTGTCGCCCACGTGCGGTCCACGGCACAGGTCCACGAACTCCCGCTGGCGGTAGATCGACACCTCGGTCTCGCCCTGGCGCTCCAACTCGTCGATCTGGTCGACCTTGTAGGGCTGGTCGCGCTCCGTGAAGAAGGCGCGGGCATCGGCCATCGTCATCACCGTCCGCTGAAACGGTGCCTTGGCTTTGATGATGCGGTTGATCTCGGCCTCGATGGCCGGGAAGTCGGCGTCGGTGATCGGTCGGGGCAGGTCGAAGTCGTAGTAGAAGCCGTCGTCGATGGCCGGGCCAAACCCGAACTTGGCGCCCGGAACGACCGACACCACGGCTTCGGCCATCACGTGGGCCGCCGAGTGGCGCATCACGGCAAGGTAGTCGTCGCCGCTCTTTGACGTAACGATCGCGACAGACGCTCCGTCGGCGACCGGCCGGGCCAGGTCACCCGCCTCGCCATTGACGATGATCGCGACAGCCGCCTTTGCCAGGCCAGGGCCGATGGCGGCGGCCACATCGTGTCCGGTGGCGGCGTCGGGGAGGTCGAGACGGTTACCGTCGGGGAGGATGACGTACATGGTCGCGAGAGGGTAGCAGCGCCGCATGCGAGGATCGGCGCCGTGGAAACGCCAGTTCGACACCTCCCGGGCGGAGGTCGCTTCATCGTCACCGTTGAGGGCGATCCCCCCGCCGTGGTCAAGCGTGGCGATGCGGCGGCCCTGTTTCACGAGGCGCGCGCGCTACGCCATCTGGCGGATACGGGCTTGGGCCCGGCCCTCCATCGTGTCTCACACGGCCGGCTCGAGACGGAGCATTTGCCCGCGGAAGCACGTGACCTGACGCAACTCTCCGCCACCGACGCGCGCGGCCTGGGGGCACTGCTGCGTTCAGTTCACGACCATCGAAAAACGGTGACGAGCCGACGCTCCGAATGGCCTCGTTCGGTGCGGTCACTGGCCGGCTACTGGTCGGCACGCGCCGCCGACCGCGAGCGATACACGCCACCGCAATTGCGGCCTCTTGCCACCCGAATCGCTGCGGTCGCCCCACCCTCCGCCGATGTCTCCCGCCACCCGTTTCGACTGCTGCATGGAGATCTCACCGCGGCCAACATTCTGTGGCGAACGCGTCCGCAACTGGTGGACTGGGAGTTCTGGCGTATGGGCGACCCCGCCGAGGATCTTGCCTACCTCCTCACCGTCAACGACCTGTCGCAGCGAATTGGCGATGCGGTGATCGCGGGATACGACGACCCCACGGTGGCGTCACGTGTCGATCCGTGGCGAGCGCCGTGCGCCCTCGACGCGGGCCTGTGGTACCTCGCTGCCGGAATGAGGACCGTGGGTCTCGCCCTCGTGGATCGTGCCCGCCAGCAGATCAGCGACGAGACGCCAGGCGCTGGAGCTCGCCGACGAGCGGGCGCAGGTGCTGCGTGAGGTCCGCCTCGACGATCTTCACGTACCGGCGTTCACCGCCACGTCGGAACGTGATCTCGTAGACAAAGCCATGCGGGTCGTTGGTCGCCGACGCCAGGCCGGGGCGTTCCGTTCCGAGCCACGCACGATCGTCTTCCGCGCTGAGCTCCCAGCGCCGAAAGGTGGAATGAAGCTCCGGCGTTCCCGGCGTTCCACCCGTACGACGAAAATCGATGTCGAGATCTTCCTCCACGCAGAACGGATGTTACCGGCAGGGACGGCTACGGCAGAAGTGGTGAGCGCACGTCGTGCGTGAGCCCGTGCGTGCGGGCCAGCCGGTCGAACATCACGGCGGTGTCGGCGATGGCCACTCCGGTGAGGTGGGCCTCGCGAGCGGCAAAGTCGTCAACGATCGCCGCGATGGCGGCAGGGAAGGCGGCAGGGTCGCCCCCGGCGATGGCCTCCGCCGCATCCGCCGCCCGGACGAACGCCTCTCCGCCCGTCCGCATGAGCGCGCTGGCATCGGACGTCGCCGCCACGTCGCCGTCGATGAGCGCAACGATTGCCCTGACGTACCCAACCGTGGGGCTGGCAGCCGCGTCGGCAATGGCCGTGCGCGCGTGCCCAACCGCCGCCGACGTGTCGCCCGCGATGATCGACGCCTTCAGCATCCCCATCAGACGCCCATATCCGCCGGGAGGCGCACAATCGTATGACTCGCGGTAGAGATCTGCCGACGCGAGGAACAACGACCGGGCCGCGGCGATGTCGCCGGAGAGAAGCTCGCGCTGGGCCTCGCCTTCGATACGGATCGCGTCTTCCAAAAGATCGCGATGGCGCCCGGGAGGGAGGCGTGTGACGGTCATGTTCGTTCCTCGCGCTCGCCGTCTTCCATGAGTTGTTCGTCGATGCGCAGCGCCACGGTCAGGGCATCGACCTTTGCCGTGCCGGTGAGCTGATCCGCCACGTTCCACGCTTCCCGCGACAAGAATGCCAGGCGCGCTTCACTATCCGAGCGGTCGATAGCCTCGTCGGCCCGCAAAGAAAGGTGCGCCAAGATGGCCCCCACTTCGGGGTCCGACCACTGAACCGGCCGACCGGGCCATTCGGCGTTTCGTCGAATGAACGACCAGAGCACGATGATGAGCGGGAACTTGAGGACGACGACCGCGAACATCACCCACGCTCCGCGGGCCAGCTCCCCCTCGAAGAAGGTCGGCGCCACCCAGATGGCGGCGGTGCCAAAGACCGCGAGTCCGATCGTCACGGCAAGGAGCACGACCAAGCGCCCCACACGCATGCTGCCGTCCCGCCGGAAGATGAAGCGATTGATCACACCCCGGATTGTGGGGGGTGAGGGATCGCGGGGCAAGGCCTTCGGGACCTGTAAGGGTTTTATGTGGAGGCTTTGGAGTTTCTCCTCGACGGTCGATAACCAGATCGGAAGGGTTGACGGACTCCCCCCGTTCAGTTCTTCCCGACAGGGTTCTCCCTGTTGACGGGGCGGTCGGGTCATCAACCCCCCCGACGGTCTCATCACTCATGTCCCCACCAAACCGGGCCCCGCGCCCGGTTTGGCGGTTAATGAGCCAAACGGCCGGACGGCCAGGCAACTCGCGTGCGGGATCCTTCCAGGCGGCACGCGATCGTTCTCGATCGGCGATTCACGCGGGTGCGCGTGTTGTGACAAGTGGCCAACCGCGCACGGCCAATTGGCCGCCCTCGTCGGCCACCTTCCCTGTCGCCGTCGGTGATCTCCGGCAAACGTGGGCCGTAACACCTCCGGGCAGGGCTGTGACAAAGACGTGACGTGTGGCCGCCCGTCGACACTCACTTGGCCAGATGCTTGCCGATCGGCGCGACCAGCCTCGCCGACGAAGCGCCGGTGTGAGTTCCGGGTTGGCGGCTAGCCGGTGATGTCGTCGTACGCCACCACGCGGGTGGGAGTGAGGCGAACCAGCAGCTCACCCTCCACGGCGTTGCGGTGGCCGAACTCCTCGGCCTGTTCACCCATGTATCTGCCGGCGATCGCCACCGACCAGGGGATCATCGCCGCGACGTCGGTCTCGATCCGTACGGTGCCGTCGACCCGGACGAATGCGTAGGGCGGTATCTCCTCGTCGACGCAGATCGACACGCGGGGGTCACGCTGGAGCGCCCGGCCTTTCACGGTGTCGGCCCCGGTCATGAACACCAGATCGTCTCCGTCGAGGACGAACCAGATCGGCACGACCAATGGCGACCCATCCGCCCGGATCACCGCCAGCTTACCGGTGCGCGTTCCCGCGCTGAGAAACGCTGTCGCCTCGGCTCGCGACATCACGCGCATCGAGCTAGGAGAGCTTCGTTAGCGACGCCGCGATTGTTCGCAGGTCGTTCTTGCCGTACGGGCCACTGACCGTAAGGAGCTGGTTGCCGTCACGGAACCACACGTGCGAGGTGACGTCCGGCCCGACGCCGTAACGGACCCTGATGGCCCCCAGCGTGGTGCGCCCGCCAATGATCGACTGGCAGCTGCGCTGGAAGGGGTCGACTTTCCAGGCGCCGTGAGTGGCGAGCCGCTGGGTGATCTCGATGCGCTCCCACCCGCGACGATACACCGCCGCGAAAAGCCACGAATCACGTTTGTTGAGAAGGCGCACCCCAGTGCGCGCACCCTGTGGTGCCCAACCGGACTGCACAAGGGTGAAGCCGGTGGGAAGTTGCGTGGGCAGGCGCGGGGTGAAGGGCAACGGACCGCGAGCAGCCTGCGGGGAGCGTCGTTTGAATCGTTGGTTGATCGTCTGCGGCCGACGCCCCAGCCCGGGTGACGTCAACGCGGCGTTGCTGACCGCATCGTTGAACGCCGCATAGGCGTAATTGTAGGTGCGAGTGGTGTTGTCACGTTCGACGTCGACCCGCTTCGGCAGGAGCGTGGTGCGCGTCAACCAGATCGTTGCGGTGCCCTCAGGCGCCTTCTCGCACGCGTTGGCGGCGAGGTCGACCTCGGCCTTGTACACCGACCGTCCCCCGAGGCTCGTGGCGACGAGATTGAGTCGTCCAGCCCGGGCTTGGGTGACCACGAACCGCCCGAGGCGAAGCCCCAGATCGTCGGGACCCGTCACGCCGTCGGGCTCACTGATGTACGGGTTGAGCGTGCGCACGCCGACGGTGCGGCGAGTGGCGCCCGCCAGAAGGAGCTTGTCGCGCCCGACAATGTCGACCTTCGCCGCATCGCTCGGGTTGGTGGAGAAACGTTGATACCGCCCACCGACGTGCCGCACGGACGAGCCCTTCGTGCGGACCGTCAGTGAATACGTGTCGACCGTGAAGGTCGGTGTCGGCCCCGTCGAGAACGGTGCCGGCGCCGCACCCGCCCCGGCACTTCCTCCACCCAGTGCGAGAGCAACAACCGCGGTGCCAACCCAGATGCGCTTCATGATGGAGCAGTTTACCCCGCACGTCAGGATGGCTCCGAACGCGAACTGCGGCCGTGATGACCGCCGGATCGCTACTGTCCTCGGCCATGCCGAGCGCCCCCCCAACGACAACCGTCCCGCCACTTCGCCGTCTCTGGCAGTACGGGATCGCTCACCGTGGCCGGGTCGCGTTGGCGACCACCCTCACGGTGCTCAACAAGATCTTCGACGTCGCCCCGGAGATTCTCATCGGCTTCGCCGTCGATGTCATCGTGGAGGACCAGAACTCGCTGGTGGCCGACGTCACGGGGATCGATGGCCGTTGGGAACAACTGTTGCTCCTGGGCGTCCTCAACGTCGTGATCTGGGTGCTGGAATCGGCAACCGAGTACGGGTACGCATTGGTGTGGCGCAACCTCGCGCAGACCGTTCAACACGAAGCGCGACTCGATGCCTACGCCCATGTGCAGCGCCTTGAGCTGGGGTACTTTGAGGACGCCAGCACCGGCGGGCTCATGTCCGTGCTGAACGACGACGTGAATCAACTCGAACGGTTTCTCGACACCGGCGCAAAGGAGATCATCCACACCGTCGTCAACGTGCTGATCGTCGGTCTCGTGTTCCTGTGGATCTCACCCATTTTGATGCTGCTGGCATTCGCACCCATCCCGGTCATCCTGTGGGGGTCGTTCCGCTACCAGAAGCGCTTGGAGCCGCGCTACACGGAGGTGCGGGCCCGGGTAGGTGAGCTGGCTGGGTCGCTCGCGAACAACCTGGGCGGCATTGCCACCATCAAGGCGTTCACCGCCGAGGACCGCGAAGTGGCGCGCATCGGCGCAGAGTCGGACGCCTACCGCCTCGCCAATCGCGCCGCCATTCGCTTCTCGTCAGCGTTCGTTCCCCTCATCCGTATGGCCATCCTCGCCGGGTTCACGTGCACGCTGCTCATCGGTGGTCGCCTCGTGCTCAACGGTGATCTGCGCGTGGGGCTCTTCTCCATCTTGGTGTTCATGACCCAGCGGCTCTTGTGGCCGCTCACGCGACTGGGCGAGACGTTCGACCTCTACCAGCGGGCAATGGCATCGACCCGGCGCATCCTGGACCTTATGGCCATCCCGCCCACCATCGTGCCGGGCACAAGCGCGTTGCCAACGCCGGTCGCCGGTGACGTCGACTTCACCGGCATTCACTTTTCGTATGCGTCGGGCGAGCCGGTGCTGCGGGGAATCGACATCCACATTCCTGCCGGTGAGACTCACGCCGTCGTTGGGGCCACCGGCGCGGGGAAAAGCACCATCGTGAAGCTGCTCCTGCGCTTCTACGACCCAACGCAGGGTGTGGTGAGCGTTGACGGTGTCGATGTGCGCGACGTGGCGTTCACCAAGCTGCGCGGCTGTATGGGGTTTGTGAGTCAGGACGTCTTCCTCTTCGACGGCACGGTGCGGGAGAACATCGCCTACGGCCGTCCGGATGCGAGTGACGCCGACATCCGCGCAGCGGCCCAGCTGGCCGAGGCTGCGGAGTTCATCGAGCGACTGCCCGAGGGATACGACACCCGTGTCGGCGAGCGCGGGCAGAAGCTGTCCGGTGGCCAGCGCCAGCGCCTCTCGATCGCCCGAGCGATCCTGCGCGACCCCGCCATCCTCGTGCTCGACGAGGCCACCTCCTCGGTGGACAATGAGACCGAAGCCGCGATCCAGCGTTCCATGGAGACCGTGTCGCGGGGACGCACCACCCTGGTCATCGCTCACCGGCTCTCCACGGTGCGAAACGCCGACCGCATCCACGTGTTGGAGGCCGGACGGGTCGTGGAAGCGGGTTCGCACGACGAGCTCGTGGCCCACGGCGGTCTGTACGCGGCGCTCTGGCGCGTCCAAACCGGTGAGATCCTCGCCGGCGCGTCGCCCGAGGCGTGAAGGAACACGCCCAGGTTCGGCGAAAGCGCTCCCGATGAGTGAAACCGAGCCTGACAATGAACGCCGCGCACAGCCACGTATCGACGTGTCCCTGCCGGCCCGCATTCATGTGGGAGACGACGTGATCGACGCGCAGACAATCGATCTCAGCCATGACGCCGTGCTCCTTGGCGGTGACGACTTCCCTTCGGCGCGTGAGGTGTTCATCGAGATCGAACTGGCCGAGTTGGGGTGGCAGCGCTTGCCGGCCGACGTGGTGCGCCGTGCCACCGACGACGGCGATGCGATGCAGATGGCCGCCACGTTTGCCGACGCAGCGACCACAGGTGGGCGTGACGCCATCCGCGCGTTTCTCGACCAACACATGGGTGCCCGCTAAGCGCACGACGTCGTGTGTGAACATTCCGGGTTGTGACCCCGGGCCGCACACACATCATCGTCATCGGCGGGGGAGTCAGCGGCCTCGCCGCGGCCTACCGGCTGAGTGACGATCACCGAGTGACGTTGGTGGAGGGCTCCGACCGCCTCGGCGGCAAAGTCCGCTCCGTGACGATCGACGACTCCATCGTTGAATGCGGAGCCGACGGGTTCGTGGCCGCCCGCCCCGGGATGAGCGAACTGTGCGCCGAGCTCCGCCTCGATCTCGTCAACTCGCACGACGCCGACGGACGTGCGGCAATTGCTCGCGGCGAACGCCTCATCGCCCTTCCCGCCGGCTTTCGTGGCCTCACCGATGTGCGCCCCGTGGCTCTGCTGCGCACACCACTTCTCTCCCCCGCCGGACGTTTACGCGCCGCCCTCGGCGCACTGAGGCCGCCGCCGCCAACCTCCGATGAAATTTCCGTGGCCGATGTGGTGACCCGCCATTTGGGTGGCGAGGCATATCGGTCGCTGATCGAGCCCCTCATCACCGCGGTCTTTGCCGGCGACCCTTCTCGTATCAGCGCCGGCGCTCTTTTGGCGCGGCGTGCCCCCACCTCACCACCCGCATCCGCTTCCCCCACACCAACCTTCCGAGTCCCCGTCGGCGGGATGGAGCGCCTTGTCGATGCACTCGCAGCCCCCATCGCCACCGTGAGCCTTTCGACGTCCGTCACGCGCGTGGCCGAAACCGCATCGGGTGTGCTCGTCGAATGCGCCACGGGTGAAGCGCTCACGGCGGACGGCGTGGTAATCGCGACACCCCCGGCGACTGCCGCACACCTTCTGCGCGACGTGGCCGCGGAGGCGGCCAACGAGCTCGCCGCGATTCGAACCGCCTCCACGGCGGTGATCGCACTGGTCATTGACGCACCGTTGTCGTTCCCGGCGGGGATGGGCCACGGCTACGTCGTCCCGCGATCCGCCGGGCGTGAGGTGGTGGCCGTCACAATCAGCACACGCAAGTTCCCGCAAAGCGCCCCACCGGGCCGCCACGTCGTTCGCGTGTTCGTCGGCCGCGACGGGGAGCCGAACCCGCTGGATCGCAGCGACGCCGACCTCATCGAGATCGCCCGAACGGAACTGCAGCGCACGTTGGGCATCACCGCCACACCCACCACCACACTCGTCACACGGTGGCCCGACGCGATCCCCCAGTACGGGTTGGGTCATCAGAGCCGCATCGCCCGCATCACCCACGCACTCGAGCGACACCCACGGGTGGCGCTGGCAGGCGCGAGCTACGGCGGCATCGGAGTGCCGGACTGCATCCGATCGGGGGTGGCCGCAGCGGAGCGCCTTCGCGCAGGTCTCCGCACAGATTTCGCCGTGTGAAATCCTGCGTGCACGATCGCGGTCGACGTAAGGGAAATCGACGGCTACGGCGTATCCTCTTGACCATGACGATGAGGCCCGGAATTCGTTGTTCACGCCGCGCTGCAGTAATTGCCCTCACCGCGCTCGGCATCGTCCCCGCCGTTGCGACGGCCGGCTCGGGCCCGCCACCGCGCACTGCGGATTTGTCGCTCGTCGTTTCCGGGAATCTCACCCCCGTTCAGGTGGGTGAAACGGCCACATTCACCACCGCGATCGCCAACGCCGGACCGCGCCGGGCGCGACGTCTCACCACAACGATCACCCTCTCAGGAGCACCGGCGATCGCGACAGCTGGAGGGTCGGGTTGGACCTGCGCGATCGCGGATGCGGTGGCCACCTGCACGCTCCGCAGTCTGCGCCGTGCACAGCAAACACAGATCGTTGTCACAGCAGTGGCACCCGCTGGCTTCGCCCGGATCAGTGCCGGGGCGACCGTCGTTGCCGCCAGGTCAAACGACCCGGACCCGACGAACAACGCAGCGACCACCGATGTGCGCATCAACCAGGCTCCGATCGCCGGGGTCGACACCACCAGCACGCTCGTCGGCACCCCGGTTGAGATCGACGTGATGGCCAACGACTCCGACCCGGACGGCAACAACCTCGATGTGTCACTCGCAACCGCTCCGGCGAACGGCACCGCCGTGTGCCAAGCCGGAACCTGCCGGTACACGCCGAACCCCGGTTTCATTGGCGATGACACGTTCACCTACCGACTCGATGACCGCTCGGGCGCAACCGCCATCGGCCGCGTCACCGTCCGTGTCACCGCACCCGTGCCCCCACCGCCGCCGGTAACGCCCCCCGTCACTCCCCCGACCCCACCAACCACTCCGGAGCCAAAAAGTGACCCCGGCGCCCGCGTATCCGGGCCCACCGCGGTCACCCCGGGAGCCACGAGTCGCTACGTCACGGTGGTGAGCAACCGCTGCGCTGTCGTCGCACGTGACGTGGTGGTGAAGATCACGCTTCCGGAGGGGACGCAACTCATCTCCGCGCCGGCCAGGTCGACCCTCCGCAACGGTGTGGTGACCGTGCCCGTGGGGTCATTGGCCCGGGGCAAGGCACGCTACATAGGTGTCCGCGTCAGGTTTGGTGCGGCAGGAGGAACCCTCCGCACGCTGGTGTCCGAAGTGACCTCGTCGAACGGCCGGGTAACCGGCGACGGGATCGTCATCGCGGTGAACGACCGCACCTGACGATCCCGCCGCGCGAGCGCTAGTCCTCGAGGATGAAAGTAACCTTGAGGTTCACCTGGTACTCGACGATCTTTCCGGCGTCGTCGAGCCGCACCTGCTGCTCTTTGACCCATGCACCCTTGACGCCCCGCAGGGTCTTTGTGGCGCGAGCAATTCCCACCTTGACCGCGTCGTCAAAGCTTTTGCTTGACGTGGCGCTGATCTCTTCAACTTTTGCGACAGCCATTGAGGTCTCCTCTCGTCCTGCGACCCGCGGGTGGGGTCACCTATCGGTGAGCCTACCGGTGACACCGCCACATCACAGGGAATGGTCGGCATGATTGGCGGTACATGATCGACGGGTTCACCAACCAGCGCGTCGACGTGGGCGATGTCACCCTCTCCTGCTCGGTCGGGGGCAGCGGCCCTCCGGTGCTTCTGCTGCACGGCTATCCGCAGACGCGGGCGATGTGGCGCGCGGTGGCCCCGCGTTTGGCCAACCACTTCACGGTGGTCGCCGCAGACCTCCGTGGCTACGGCGACAGCGACAAACCCCCCGGTGACCCCGCCCACGCAACGTACGCCAAGCGGACGATGGCCGCCGACCAGGTGCGACTCATGGCGGAGCTGGGGTTCAACCAGTTCGCCGTCGCCGGCCACGACCGGGGCGGGCGCGTGGCTCATCGCATGTGCCGCGACTGGCCACAGGTCGTCACGGCGGCTGCCGTGCTCGACATCGTGCCCACGGCGTACCTTTTTGGCCGCACCGACCAGGCGTTCGCATCGGCGTACTACCACTGGTTCTTCCTGAGCCAGCCCGCCGACCTGCCCGAGCACCTCATCGGCGCCGACCCGGCCTACTACATCGAAACGACGCTCGATCGCTGGAGCGGCCCGGACCACACGTTCTCTGCGGACCTGCTGAGCGAATACGTCGCAGCATTCACCCCTGAGGCGATTCATGCCAGCTGTGAGGACTACCGCGCGGCGGCCACGATCGATCTGGCTCACGACGCACAGGATGCGGCGCAACTGGTGGAGTGCCCACTCTTGGTGCTCTGGGGTACGCTCGGCGCCATGCATCGCCTGTACGACGTTCCGGAAACGTGGCGCGATTGCTCAACCCACGTGACGGCGCACGCGATCGAATCGGGGCATTTTCTCCCCGAAGAGGCACCCGAGTCGACCGCAAACGCCCTTGCGAGTTTCTTTCGCGAGCACACCACGTGACCGGCCTGGGACGACTCCTGGCCGCCGCCCTGACCACAGGCGGGGGGACCGCCTCCGCAGCACCGGCCCAGCCGGTCGTTTGGGTCCAAGCCGGGCATGAGGGGCCACGCGAGCCGGGCTACCGCGCCCAGACCGGCGCGGCCGGCGAGGTCGCGTTCAGCACGCGTACCGCCGCTGCCGTGGTGAAGCGCCTGCGCCGGGCCGGAGTCGATGCCCGCCGAACGCCGGGAAAGGTCACGCCGATGAATGCCCCGGGCGACGTGTTCGTGTCGATCCACTACGACACGCCCAACGGTTCATCCGTTGTGGGACACGCCATCAGCGGAGCGGGCGAGAACTGGTATCGCGGTGAGGGGTTTGGCGACGCCCGATCGACGCCCTACTCCGACAGCGCGCCGCATCGCACGCCCGCCACAACGGTTTCCCCCACGGTTGAGGCACGTTCACGGCGTCTGGCCGGGACGTTGCAGACCCGATACGCCGCGGTCTTCACACGCGACCGCGGTGCACGCAGCGGCGGCGTCGCGTTGCTGCCGAGGAACGGGAACCGTCGTGTGATGCGCTATGTCGGCTACTACCGTTCGCGCGCCAAGGCGCGCGTCCTCATCGAGTGTGGCGCTGGCGGCACCGATCGGGCGTTTCTCGCGCGCACCGGAGTGATCTCCACCGCCATCAGCACAGCCATCGTCGATCATCTGCGGGCCGAGGGCGCCCTCCCCAAATAGCCAACGGGTGGGGCCCAGAGCGCCCCCACCCGTCAACCACTACCGAACGGTTCGTTACTCAGTTGCTGCCCTCCGCATCGGTGGCTGGGGGAGCGGCCTCGGCCGGGGGCGTTTCACCGGACGCACCGCTCGAAGCGCCGTCCGGACAGGGTCCGCCACGCCCACCCGCGGGCGCGTCGGCAACCTCGGTCACCGCGAACTCCGACGAGAGCATCACACGCTTTCGCGTGCCGTCGGAGGCGGTGACGTGGACTTTGTAGCCGTCGGCGGTCTCCGACGCGCGGTCAACCGTTGCCCCAGGAAGCTTAGCCTCGACCGCAGCGGTGATCTTGGCGAGGGCCTCGGCATTCGCCGGGGTGTGTACCGGTCGACTCCCAGGCACCGGCGCCGTGCCCGATGCGGCGGGGACCGTAGCTGTCGTGCCCGGCGTTGAGGTCGCCGCGTCGCCGGACGAGTCGGCCGCAATGGCCCAGCCTCCGCCCCCGAGACAGGCAGCGGCGGTCAGGGTTGCGATGGTACGTCGTGAGGTGTCAAGCACAGTAGCTCCAATGGTCGTTTTCGCGAGAGGACCATCGTTGCTCACCCCCGCTTGGTACGAGCTCAGACGGTGCTGGGAGTCTCCTGCGAGTCGCGGTGCACGGGGAGCCACACGCGGAACGTTGCGCCGGCGCCAGGGGACGTCTCCACCTCGACGCGACCGCCGTGAGCTTCGGCCGTCGCCGCTACGATGGCGAGGCCAAGGCCGGTACCCCCGCTGACACGAGCCCGCGATTTGTCGGCGCGAAAGAACCGCTCGAAGACCCGTGCCGCCTGGTCGGCCGACATACCGGGGCCCTCGTCGGCGACCTCGACGAGCGCGTCGTCACCCACGTGGCGCACGGCAATGGTGACGGTCGTGCCATCAGGGGTGTGCGCGCGGACGTTGCGCAGAAGGTTGCCCACCACCTGGGCCAGCCGATCGCGGTCGCCCCGAACCTCCACCGGCGCATCGAGACGCAGGTCGTAACGGCGAGTGGGGTCGACGATGCGGGCATCGGCCACGAGCTCACGCGCCATCTGTGTGAGATCCACCGGAGAGGTCTCAATCGGTCGACGCTCGTCGAGTCGAGCGAGAAGCAGCATGTCGTCGACCAAGAGTCCCATTCGCTCGGACTCGGCCTCGATCCGGGTCATGGCGGTGGCCAGGTCCTCGGGACGGTCGGCCGCACCGCGCCGGAAGAGCTCGGCGTAGCCACGCACCGAGGTCAGCGGCGTCTGCAGCTCGTGCGAGGCATCGGCAACGAACTGCCGCAAGCGCTTCTCGGAGGCTTCGCGCTCGGCAAACGCCGTTTCGATGCGACCGAGCATGGCGTTTAGGGCGCCGCCCAGTCGACCGACCTCGGTATCGGGGCTGGTGTCGTCGATGCGGCGCGACAGGTCGCCGCCCGCGATCTGGCCCGCGGTGACCTCGATATCCGACAGCGGTCGAAGTCCGAGGCGCACGAGCCAGTAACCGGCGGCGCCGGCGGCAGCGAGGGCAAGCGCACCGACGAGCAGGCTGATCAAGAGCAGACGTTGCAGCGTGTCGTTGACGTCACCCATCGGGATGCCCACAACGAGCGCGATGTCCTGACCGCTGGTGTCGCGAACCGGCACGACGTTGAATCGGTACGCCCCGACCCCCCTCAGATCACTCGTTGCGATGCCCACGGGAAGCCTCGTGGGAAGGGCGACATCGCGCGTCCCGATGAGCTGGTCGCCCTTCTCCGAGCGGAGCTCCCAGACGGTGCCGCGCGGAAGTGCTTGACCTGGCCGCGCCCCGCGTGGCCGCGGGCCGAACACGCCCTCGAACGCCTCGCCACGCTGCCTCAACAGGTCGCGTGCGACGCTCGCCGAGGCCGCCTCGAGGTCCTGGTCCAACCGGTCGACGAGGAACGAACGCAACGACGTGTAGGTGGCCACCCCGGCGATGGCGATACCGATGCTCGTGAGCGCGAGAGCGACGGCGATAAGCCGCGCGCGAAGCGAACGTGGGCTACGCACGCGGTTGGCGCAACGAATAGCCCACGCCACGGACGGTCTGAATGAGTGGCGGGCCGTGGACGTCGAGCTTCTTACGCAGGTAGCTCACGTAGGTTTCGACGACGTTGGCATCACCCCCGAAGTCGTAGTTCCACACATGATCGAGGATCTGCGGCTTGCTGAGCACGCGACCGGCGTTGGCCATGAGGTAACGCAGCAGGCTGAACTCGGTGGGCGTGAGATCGACGAGCTCACCGCCGCGGCGCACCTCGTAGCGCTCCTCATCGAGCTCCAAGTCGAGGTAGGTATAGCGGCGTTCGGGATCCTCGGAGCCGCGTGTGCGACGAAGAACAGCTCGCACCCGTGCGACGAGTTCCTCGAGGCTGAACGGCTTGGTGACGTAGTCGTCGGCGCCCACCGTGAGGCCCCGCACGCGGTCTTCGGTGTCACGGCGCGCGGTGAGAAAGATGACCGGAACCTGCCCCGCCCCACCGGGCAGCCGTCGTTGCACCTCGAAGCCGTCAAAGTCGGGAAGCATCACGTCAAGCAGCATGAGGTCGGGGTTAACCGCATTGGCCTGCACCAGCGCCTCACGACCGCTCGCGGCCGTGTGCACCTCGAAGCCTTCGTAGCGCAGGGCCGTTTGCAGAAGCTGGGTGATGCTCGGCTCGTCGTCAACGACGAGGATACGGGCCTCCGCGGTGCCGTTCGTTGCGGGGACCGGGCTCTTTGTCGCCATGGGGCGTCCTCTCAGGTCTCAACGTCTCACCGAGCGTAGCGCGGTTTTCTGAACGTTCGCTGTGAAGCGTCTGAGAAGTCCCGGGGGAGCTCACCACCCGACGGACCATCATGAGCAACTATCGTCGCCCAGAGATCGGCTCATCAACGAATCGACGCGACGTGACTGAGCAAACCGACGAAGGAGAGACAATGGCGGACATTCGTGACGACGTCCGGGAACTCATCGACAGTGGACGGCTCGCGCACTTCACCACGATCAACTCCGACGGTTCTCCCCACACGACGATCGTGTGGGTGGGAATGGATGGCGATGAGGTCGTCATCGGCAAGCTTGCCGTCGACAAGAAGGTGCGCAATCTTCGCCGCGATCCACGATGCACGTTCTCCCTCGAAGCGGACGGCGACCAGTTCGGTATGCGCAACTACCTCGTGGTGGAAGGGACCGCACGCATCGCGGAAGGCGGTGCGCCGGCATGGCTGCAAACGCTGGCGGGCCGGTACATCGGCCCCGACGTGACCTTCCCTCCCATGCCGAACCCTCCCGAGGGATTTCTCATTCGTATCACGCCGGAGAAGGTGCGTGGCATGGGCCCCTGGGGGACGCAGCTGGGCTAATCGCCGGAGCACCAGGGTTCTGAAGTACTAGAACCAAGGTCCACTAGCAACCGTGACATCCACATCGTCATCGTTTCGTTACCAGATGGCGACCTTCATTCTCTTCTCCCACGACGGCTACGGCCTGGGGCACGTGCGACGCAACACGCTCATCGCACGGGCCCTCGTTGCACGCGACTCCGCCGCACGCGTCGTCGTGGTTACCGGATCCCCCGCACGACCGGGATGGCTCGACGACCCGCGTTTTTCGGTCGTCGCGATCCCCCCTTTGGTGAAGGACTCCGCCGGCGTCTACCGCAACCCTGCACAATCGTTTGAATCAGCCGTGGATCAGCGGGCAGCCATCTTTCGTCGTGTTGTTCACAAACACCGTCCGGACGTGGTCCTCGTTGACCGACATCCCTTCGGCACTCGCGACGAGCTGCGCGACGGGCTTGGCCTGGCCCGCACAAACGGCGCGACGATCCTTCTGGGCCTTCGCGACGTTCTCGACAGCGCGGAAACCGTTGCCGACGAGCTCAGCGGCGCTGGATGGGCTGACGTCCAAGAGGTCTACTCCCAGGCCCTGGTCTACGGATCGCCCGTTGTCTGTGACCACGAACGCGAGTACGGCATTCCCCTTCCGATCACCTACTGTGGATGGGTCACGTCGACCACGCCGTCACGCACCGTCGATCCGGAGCTGGTCGTTGTCGCCGCCGGCGGCGGGGCCGACGGCGACGACGTACTCCGACTCGGCTTTGAGGTCATGGAAGCCGAGCCGCATCGGCGGGCAATTGTCGTTGCCGGCCCCTACGCCAACAACGGCCACGTTCTGGAGAGTCGACGAACACTGGGCCGTCGCGTGCGCTTCTCCGGCGATACCGATGGATGCGTCAACCTCTTCGCTCGTGCCGGGGTTGTGATTCAGATGGGTGGCTACAACACGACCTACGAAGCGTTGTCCGCCGGTTCGCGACCGATCATCGTCCCCCGCCGGTCCCCGCGACGCGAACAGGTCATCCGCGCGTCACGCCTCGCGGCCCTTGGCGTGGCCGACGTGGTCGATGCCGGGGTTTCCGGCGCCGAGGTCGGGTGGCTTCTCAACCAACCGCGCCGCCTCCCATCGGGAATACTCGACGATCGGGGTCTCACACTCGACGGCGCTGAGAACGCTGCGAAGCACATGATCGCGTTGGTTCGGGAGCGAGTGGCATGACCATTCTCCGCACCCTCCGCGGGCACGTCCGCCCCTATCGTCGCGCTCTCCTCCTCGGCATCACTCTTGCCATCCTCGAGGTCGTGGCGAGCCTTGCCTCGCCGTGGCCCCTGCAGATCATCGTCGACCGCGTTCTCCCCGCCGGCGCGACGTCGCAGCCGGAGCGGCTCCTGACGCTCGCGCTCGGAGCCCTCGTGACGATTGCCGTTGCGCGAGCCATGGCCGACTACTGGTCGACGCGACTCTTGTCATCCACCGGTCTTTGGATCGCTAACGATCTGCGTCGCAGCGTCTTCACCAAGCTGCAACGCATGTCGCTCGGTTTCCATGGCCGCCATCAAGTGGGCGACTTGTCGTCGCGCGTGACCGCCGATGTTGATCGCAGCCAAGACCTGCTCGTGCAGATGCTGGCGGTGCTCGGCCCGAACGTCCTTCTCATCGTCGGAATGTTCTCGATCATGCTCATCGTCGCGCCGTTCTTGACGCTGATCGCATTGGTGATCACGCCGCTGATGGTGATCACGATCATCCGCTCGACCCGTACGCTCAAGCGCGCATCACGCCAGGCGCGAAAGGCCGACGGTCAGGTCGCCGCAGCGGCCACCGAGACCCTCTCCGTGATGCCGGTCATCCAGACCTTCGCCCTCGAGGAGCACCAGTCCCACCGGTTTGCCGAGCTGAATCGCGAGAGCCTCACTCACGGGCTTGAGGCCGTTCGGGTGCAGGCGCGCTTCAGCCCCTTTGTGGACATCACCAGCGTCGTCTCCACAGCCAGCGTGCTGTGGGTCGGCGCTCAACAGGTACGTGCCGGTGATCTCACCCTTGGCGTGCTCCTGGTCTTTCTCAGCTACCTCAGCTCGCTCTACAAACCCGTCAAGGCAATCACGCGTCTTGCCGCCACGATCAGCAAGGGCACGGCGGCGTCGGAGCGTGTGTTGGAGCTCCTGCAGAGTGAGCCCGATGTCGTGAACCGCCCCACCGCCGTTACCGCACCACGTTTTGCGGGCACACTCGACTTCGACGATGTGAGCTTCTCCTATGGTCGTGAACCTGTGCTGGACCGCCTCACCCTCCACGTCGAGGCGGGCGAGACAGTCGCACTCGTGGGCCGCACCGGAGCCGGAAAGAGCACCATCGGAGCCCTGCTGGCGCGTCTCATGGATCCCGACGAGGGCGTCATTCGCATCGACAGCATCGACGTCCGCGACGTCACCCTCGCATCGCTTCGCGGCCAGATCTCTTTCGTGCTGCAAGACACACTGCTCATGCGCGGCACCCTGCGCGAGAACATCGCCTGGGGCCGTCCCGGCGCCTCCAACGTCGATATCGAGCGCGCCGCAGGCCTCGCCCTCGTCGATGAGTTCAGCGGGCAGTTCCCGCTCGGTCTCGACACCCCGCTGGGCGAGCGCGGCGTCGACCTGTCCGGCGGTCAACGTCAGCGCATTGCCATCGCCCGGGCCATCTTGCGGGACGCCCCCATCCTCGTTCTCGACGAACCCACGAGCGCACTGGATCCCGTGTCGGAACAGATCCTGATCGCCGCGTTCGATGGGCTGCCCACCGGACGAACCCAACTGGTCATCGCCCATCGGATGTCCACGATCCGCGACGCCGACCGCATCTGCGTTCTGGAGGACGGCCGCATCGTGGAGCAGGGCCCCCACCAGGAACTCATCACCCTCGGCGGCCGTTACGCCGCCATGCAGCACCACGCACCGTCACTCGAGGAGGTCTCATGAACGGCCCCGTTCTCTACGTCCTGAAGCGCTACCCGCGCTTGTCCGAGACGTTCGTGGTGCGCGAGTTGTCCTCGCTGGAGTCACTCGGCGAACGCGTGCTCATCGACTCGCTCCTGTCTCCCGAGTCCGGTCCACGCCATCCCCAGGTCGACACTGTGGCCGCGGAGGTGCGCTACCTCGGAACCGTCGCCGACTCCGTAGCTGCGTTCAACCATGCCCAACTGTTCGTTCGCCATCCGATCCGCTGGATTCGCGAATGCCGCCAGGCGCGGCGACAAGACCTGTGGAAACGCTTCGTCCAGGCCGGGCTCACGGCCCAGCGTGCGCGAACGGTCGGAGTGGTTCACCTCCACGCCCACTTCGCGACCGCCGCGGCCGAGGTCGCGACCATCGCCGGACGCCTCATCAACGTTCCTGTCACGGTGACCGCCCACGCCAAAGACGTCTTCCACAACGACAATGCCCCGCAGCTTCAACGCCGCCTTCGCGGCGTGTCCGGAGTCGTCACGGTCTCCGCACACAACGCCGAGCATCTGGCGACCGTCTTGGACAACACTCCCGTGCACCACATCCCCAACGGCATGGACGTTCCCAACGTGAGCCCGGGACCGGCCCGCGACGGGGTGATCTTGTGCGTGGCGCGGCTCATCGAGAAGAAGGGCGTCGACACCCTCATCCGCGCATTCGCACTCGTGGCAACGCACCACCCCGATGCTCAGGTCGAGATCATCGGCGCCGGGCCACTCCTCGGAGATCTGGAACGACTTTCCGTCGCCCTCGGCGTCGATGATCGCGTGACGTTCGCGGGCCCGCAGGCGTTTCCGGACGTTCAGGACGCCTACGGTCGCGCCGCCCTCGTCGTGCTGCCCTGCCGCGTCAGCGCCGACGGCGATCGCGACGGCCTGCCCACCGTCCTCCTGGAGGCGATGGCCCAGGCCGTTCCCGTGATCTCGACCTCCGTTGCTGGCATCCCGGAACTCGTCATCAACGACGAGAACGGCCTCACGGTCGAACCGGATGACCCCCGCGGTCTGGCCGAGGCCATTCGCGGCCTACTCGACGATCCTGAACGCGCACAACACTTGGGTGAGGTGGGACGGCGCACGGTTGCCATCCACCACGATCCCCTCCGCTCGGCATCCCTTTTGAAGCAGCTCTTTCACCCGGAGGTTGTGGCCTGATGCGTATCGCCATGATGTGCACGGACCTGGGGATTCGCATCCCGGATGACAGCAAAGGCGCCGCGATTCACTTTCTCGCCGTCGCCAACGGCTTTCAGCGCCATGGGCACGATGTCCTCGCCATCGGGGTTGCCAGCCACGAGCCTCCTCCCTCACAGTTCTCGACGTACCTGACACCGCATCCCGGCCGGGCGGAGGGCATCGAACGCGAACGACGCAAGCTGGCATTCGTCGAGCAAACTGCGGTCACCGCCGAGGCACCCATCGACAGCTTTGGCACCGACGCGATCTACGAACGCCTCTCACTTTTTGGTACCGCAGGACGCCGGCTGGCACACCACTTCGGCGTGCCACACCTGCTCGAAGTCAACGCTCTCCTCGCCCGTGAGGAGGCAGCGTGGCGGGGACTCCATCTCACGTCGTTGGCGCAAGAACGCGAGCGTGAGGTGCTCGAGGGCGCGGACATGTGCATCGCGGTGAGCAATGAGCTCAAGGAGATGATCCTCGACGTGGCACCTCAGGCGCAGGTAACGGTTGTGCCCAACGGCGTCGCGACCGACCGATTCATGGTGCGCGAGGACCGTGCCGTTGCGCGTGAGGCGTTGGCACTCCCCCAGGATGCGGTGGTTGTGACGTTCGTGGGATCGCTGCGGGCGTGGCACGGCCTGGACATCGCCATCGCGGCCCTCCGCGACCTCCCCGAGAATGTGCGTCTGGCCGTCGCCGGCGACGGCCCGGAACGCGCGCGCCTCGCGGCCGTGGCTGACGCACTCGGTGTGGGAGCGCGTGTGATTTGGTTGGGCCAGCGCCCGCACGACCAGATTCCTCGGGTCCTGGCCGCATCCGACGTGGCCATCGCCCCGTACCCCCCGCTCGAGGGCTTTGCCTTCTCACCGCTCAAGCTGTTCGAGTACCTCGCCGCCGGCGTCCCCGTTGTGGCAAGCGACCTGGGACAAGTGCGCACCGCCCTGGACAACGGCGCACTCGGCATCCTCGTCCGCCCTGGAGACAGCGCCGCCCTCGCCACGGGCATCACCGAAGCACTGACCGAGCCCGCGCACGCGCGGGCCGCCCGAGCACGGATTCTTGCCCTTCGCGAGCACAGCTGGGACGCACGTGTTGCGACGATCGAGAGCGAGATCGAGCAGGCGATTTACCGTCGGGAGGCCCACGTTGTGGCCTGAGGATCATCCGGCCATCACCGATGACGCCCTGGTCGTCTGGTCGGACGCCGCGACCGACCTCTGCCCCGATGGCCGGTTCATTCGACTGCTCCGATATCTCCCAGGCCGTCGCGCCGCGAGCCTGGTCGACACCCGACAGGGGTTGGCGGTGTTGAAGGTCTTCGCGAGCCCACGCGCTCGCGGGAACGACCGCCGACTTCGCCTCCTTGCGGACACCCCCGTTCGCGATCAGGTTCCCCGCACGCTCGGCGTTGATGACGACGGCCATGTCTCACTCGTCAGTTGGCGTGAGGGGACCATCTACGACGAGGTCGACGACGATCAGTTCGTCGCGGCGGCCCATCAGGTCGGAGAGGCGCTTCACGCGCTCCACGACTGTGGCGCCCTTTTCGATCGCGAATGGACCATTGACCGCGAAGCCCTGCAGCTTCGCCGTCGTGCGACCCCGGCAACCGCAGCCGCGGCTGACGAGGTCATCGCCGCGACCGTCCACGTGACCACCGAACCCCTCGTCCCGGCCCATCGCGACTGCCATCCCCGGCAGGTCGTCTGTGTCGAGGAGCAGGTGTTTTGGATCGATCTGGATGACGCTGCGATGGCGCCGGCAGCCCTCGATATCGGCAACATGGTGGCCCATCTGCGCCGAGACGCGTGCCTCGGCCGGCGCGACAGGGATGTCACCGACGACGCGATCACTGAGCTTCGCAGGGGCTACGGCCCGGTCGCCGGCGATGTCGACGGATGGACCCGACTCGCCCTGGTGCGACTCGCCGGCCTGGCCGAGTCGCGCCACCACCAGCCCGACGACCGGCAACAGCTCCTCGCACTCTGCGCCTCATGAACGGCCCGACGTTGGGGCACCCCGATCGACCGGTCGCGTTCACGGAGTGGAACGGACGGCCCGCCGTCGAAAAGCGCTACCTCAGCGATAGCGTCAGCAGCGTCTCCGGCGGGGCAGGCAGCGCCTGGGCGGTCATGTGTGCCCTCTGGGCATCACCGTTTGGCGCAGAGCGCCAGCCCCCGGGGTTACCCGAGCCCATTGCCGGCGATCAACATTGGGTGATCATGGAACGTGTCGACGGCGTGACCGTCGGCCAGCGAAGAAGCCTTGGCACGACCGTTGCCGTGTCAACCATGGCGGCTCAGCTCATTGCCGACCTCCACGCGTCTGGGGTGGTTGTGCCGCGACGTCGCACCGGTCGACGCTTGGTGCGTGCTCTCACACGCAAGCGCGACGAGCTACGCGATGGCCCCATGAAGGAAATCTACGCTCAGACCATCGAGCTTCTCGATCCGGCGGCCCTCGACGGCGACCTGGTCGTCAGTCATGGTGACTTCTCTCCACGGAATGTGCTGGTATCCCCGAGCGGACTGCGGCTGATCGACTTTGATCGATGCCAGATGGCTCCTCGCGCCCGCGACGTGACGTACTGGGGAGCGTGGGTGTGGGCAACCCAGGTTCTCGCCGCTCAGCCGGCAAGCTGGGCAATTGCCGACGCATTCGAGGTGGCATACACAACGGCCTGCGCCCACCCCCCGTTTGACCGCCGTCACCGCGACTCGCACCGCGCCGCGGCGCTCTTGCGCATCGCACATGGATGGACTGCTCTCCAGACTCGCCCCGAACTCGCCGTTCGGGTCGTCGCGGAAGCCCACCGCCAACTTGCGCCGTCAGAGCCGCGGTGAGGTACTACGACCAATTGCCACTGGTGCGTGACGTCACCTTCCGTCACCATGATCCGCATGAACCCGTCGATGCCCAGCCCAAACGATGGTCGCACACGAATTCGGCTCACCCCGGAGACACCCGAGGTACCGATTCGCACCGTCCTCGGTGACGCACCGCCTTCCCCGGAGGATCGATACACCCGCCGGCGACGGATGACCAGCGGCGCGTTGATTGCCGTCGGCGCCGTCGCGGCCGCCGGAGCGATCGCCGTTGTCGACAACGTTCTCATGCCCGACGGACTCTCCGCGGCCGAACCGACCTCCTTGTGGAACCCTCCCGTGATCCCCGCGTCCGGCCGAACAGCGCCGCAACCGTCACCGGCCGCCACGAGATCGGCGCCGACTCCCGAGGCCCCGAAACTCTCGAGCGCTCCGTCGAAGGCGCCCGTTAAGGCCCCCGCGAAAACGTCGAGTGGCGGGGCTCAGGCGGCGACCACCAGGCGACCCGCACAACCCACTCCGTCGCGCAGCGCGCCGAAAGCCTCCCCAGCCCCGGCACCCAGCAGCCCCTCATCCGGCTCGGGCAGCAGCGGCTCCGGCTCATCCGGCTCGGGCAGCAGCGGCTCCGGCTCGTCGGGTTCCGGTGGCGGCGACAGTTCCGGCTCGGGCAGCAGCGGCTCCGGCTCATCCGGCTCGGGCAGCAGCGGCTCCGGCTCGTCGGGTTCCGGTGGCGGCGATAGTTCCGGCTCGGGCAGCGGCGGATCGGGCGGCTTCGACGACGACTAGGCGATCACGACTCACGCTCGGGCAGGCGGAGGTGCTCGGCGGCCCAGAGGGCCGCTTGTGTCCGGTCGGTCACACCCAGGCGCTGGAAGACTGAGCCGAGGTGGGCTTTGACCGTGCGCTCGGTGATCTCCAATCGGCGCGCGATCAGTTTGTTCGGCAGCCCCTCACGAACGAGCTCGAGCACTTGGCGCTCCCGATCGGTGAGCGCAACGGCCCCCACCGGGGTCTGGGCGGTCATGAGGGCCCGAGCAACGAACGGGTCAAGGGGGAGCCCCCCGTCGATGACGGCTCGGATAGCGGAGAAGATCTGGGCCGGTTCCGCGTTTTTGAGGAGGTATCCCGCCGCCCCGGCCTGAATCGCTTCGACAATCCGGCTTTGCTCACTCATCGATGTCAACACGAGCACCTTGACGTCGGGGTGGGCGGCGCAAATCCGCGTGGTCGCACTCACTCCGTCCAGGCCACCCGGCATCGACAAGTCCATGAGCACGACGTCCGGATGAAGCTCCGCCACCCGTTCCAAGGCCTCTTCCCCGTCCGACGCCGTACCGACCGGGTCAAGGTCGGACGTCGTCCCGATCAGCTGCGTGAGCCCGGCACGAACCACGGCGTGGTCATCGACAACGAGCACCCGAATCATGGCCCAAGCGGGACCTCAACCCGCACCTCCGCGCCACGCCCGGGAGCAGACGCGATCTCGACGGTGCCGCCAGCCTCTGCAACCAGGTCCGACAACGCCCGAAGCCCAACGTGCCCGTCACCCATGGCGTCCGGAAGCTCACTCGGCTCGAAGCCGCTGCCGTCGTCATCGACCACCAAGATGACGTGGTGGTGGTCGTCGGAGACCACCAACCTCACGCTCTCGGCTTTCGCGTGCTTCACGATGTTTCGGATGGCTTCCTGCGCACCGCGATAGAGCAGCGCCTCGACATTCCTTGGAAGCGCCGACTCGTCGCAATGCCATTCAAGCGAGGCACGCACCCCGCGATTGGTCAAACCACCGACGAGGTTCTCGAGGGCGGTGCGAAGCCCCTCCTCATGGAGGTTGGGCGGATAGATGTCCACAAGAAGAGAACGCAACGATCCAACACTGTCGCGGATCTGGCTGCTGGTTGTGCCGAGAGCTTCCTGATTGGCCGCGCTCATGTCGGCATTTCGCGCGAGTGCCGCAAGCGCGTACGACACGCCGCTCAGATCCTGTACAACGCCATCGTGCAGATCCCGGGCAATCCGACCACGTTCGCGTTCGGAGGCCTCGACGGCATGTTGCAGGAGCATCTCCCGTTTCGCCTGGCTTTTCCGCAACGATGACGCGAGGGATGCCGCAAGAGGCAATTGGACCAGCTGCAGCAAGATCAGCGCTCCGATTGCGATCATCGCGAAGTTGAGCCAGATGCTCCGACCCAAGTCCACGACGCCCTCGTAGCGAAAGTACGCCTCAAACAGCACCGGCGTGCCGTTCGGCGTGTTGATGGGGAGATACGTCTCGAGGAGCTGACCCTGCGACGCCTCATATTGGTTCTCCGGCTCGTTGAGGGAGCTGATCTCGGCCTGCACCGGGTTGGCGATGTTCAGGTCCTCCTTGAGTCCTGGACGGAAACGTCGCCCAATGAGACGTGACTCGTCGGAGTAGATGATGGTCCCGTCCTGTCGCCAGACCTTGACGCGAACCAAGTCCCCCTTCTTGACACTTCGCAGCACGACGTCGTTGACCGTCGTAACGGCGGCCGCATCACTCGTGAGAATCCCGTCGGTGAGGATCGGTTCGACGAACCCCCGACCGGCCTCCGACGCAACGCGCTTCGCCTCGTCAATGCCGACGCGCTCGGCGACCCGGCGACTGATCAAGGCCATCGCAACGGTGACGGCGACAAGCGCTAACAACCCAGCCACCGCAAAACGGATCAGAAGTGCCCGAGTCGACGGAGGAGCTTTTTCACCACCCCGGCGAACCGCGCGGTTCGTGTGATCGCCCCTGCTCAACCTCTCAATCCTCGCACAAACGACCGAGATTGCGGACTCGGGGAAGGCACCCCATGTGTTTCGGGGCGAAGCAACGGCCAGGGACGCCGTTGGTCACAGTAAATGGGCGATACTGGGCTCGAACCAGTGACCCCCAGCTTGTCGAGCTGGTGCTCTCCCAACTGAGCTAATCGCCCGGGTCGCCGGTGAGTTTAGCAAGCGGGGCGTAGGGGTTGGGGCGGCCGGTTGGTAGCGTCCCGCGCGTGACCTCCCTTGCCCCGTCCACGAAAGCGGCGTCGTCGACAGGTGGTGAGCGTGCATACGACGTGGGCATCGTCGGGGCCGGTCAGCTGGCCCGCATGACCTGCCTGGCGGCCTGGCCGTTGGGAATCCGCGTGGCGGTGCTGGGCCACGCCGGCGATCCGGCAGCGGGGGTCGCCACCGGATTGATCGACGGCGATTGGACGAACGCCGACGATGTGGCACGTCTGGCGGCAGCCTGCGGGGTGGTCACGTTGGAGAACGAGTTTGTCGCGGCGTCGGCATTGGCTGCCGTGGAGGCGCGCGGCACGATCGTACGACCGGGCGCCACAGCCATTGCCACGGTTCAAGACAAAGCACTGCAGAAAGAGCTCCTGCGGTCGCACGGGCTTCCCGTCCCGTCATTTGCCGTCGCCGAGCAGGCGTCTGATCTCGATGCCATCGGTCGTGACCTCGGATGGCCGGTGATGCTGAAGTCGCGCACTCTCGGGTACGACGGCTACGGAAACGCCACCTGCCGCAACCGCGACGAGGCTCAGGAGGCATTCGCTCGCCTCGACCGCGGCAACGGCGTGCTCGTGGAGGAGTTTGTGCCGTTCGAACGGGAGCTGGCGGTGATAGTTGCGCGGCGCCCCAGCGGCCAGCTCATTCCCTACCCGGTGGCCGAGACACGCCAGCGCGAACATGTCTGTCACGAGGTGCTGGTTCCCGCGCCGATCGACCCGGGCGACGCCGAACGGGCGGAGGAGATGGCCGTGTCCGCGGCAGTTGCCGCCGACGCTATCGGGGTAATGGGCGTCGAGCTCTTTGCCCTGGCCGACGGTCGTGTTGTCATCAACGAGCTTGCGCCCCGGCCCCATAACTCCGGCCACTACACCATCGAAGCATGCGAGACCTCCCAGTTCGAGAACCACCTTCGGGGGGTCCTCGATCTTCCCCTCGGGTCGGTTGACATGCGCAGCCCCAAAGCCGTGATGGTCAACCTGCTCGGCACTCGGGACGGCCCCGCGAGAACCCCGGTCGGCGGCGCATTGTCGGTGCCCGGCGCGCACCTCCACCTTTACGGCAAGGCCGACGTGCGCGTGCGACGCAAGATGGGGCACATCACCACGCTGGGCCGGACGCTCGAGGACACCCTCAACCGGGCGCGGCGCGCCGCGTCGGAGGTCGATCTATGAGCGCGCCGCTCGTTGGGATCATTATGGGAAGCGACAGTGACCTCCCCGTCATGAGCGCCGCAAAGACCGTTCTGGAGGAGCTTGGAGTGGCACACGAAATTCACGTCGTGTCAGCGCATCGCACGCCGGAACAGATGATCGACTACGGCAAGACTGCGGCCGACCGGGGCCTCAAGGTCATCATTGCCGGTGCCGGTGGGGCGGCACACCTTCCGGGAATGGTGGCGGCGGTCACGGTGCTGCCGGTGATCGGAGTCCCCGTCAGAAGCAGCGCCCTCGACGGGATGGACTCCCTTCTGTCGATCGTGCAGATGCCACGTGGCGTTCCCGTGGCCACAGTGGCCATCGACAACGGTCAAAACGCCGGGTTGCTCGCCGCCCAGATCCTCGCGACGAACGATGCCGCGCTCACCCGACGCCTCCGCGACCGGCGTCAAGAGATGCAGGACGCCGTCGCCGCAGCCGATGAAGGTCTGCCAGAAAAGCTGACTCCTTAAGACCCCGCATCGCCCTGAGGGAAATGGTGAATTTTCTCCCCGGGGCGAACTGCGCCGGGCCCGATTGCTCCATTTGGCGAATTCCGTTGACTGAGCCGGTCCTGTAGAAACTCCCTTAGTAGGCGGGACTGCGCCTCAGACACACCGAAACGCCCTCGGCCCGGCCCTTCTCTCGGGGCATCCCGGCGGGGCAAGGAGGATGCACCACACGATGGCAAAACACCGGCAACCCAATGTCCTGGCCGCCCAGTGGGCCCCCAACGGGACCGCGATGGGAACCGTCGACCTCACCGACCCCGGCTCCGCGATTTTTGGCGAGGACGTCTTCGGCGCCACAGCACAACAGCGGCATCTGCCGAAAGAGGTCTACCGGCAACTCCAACGCACGATCTCGCGGAGCGAGGCGCTCGACGCGTCGATCGCCGACGTGGTGGCGCAAGCAATGAAGGAGTGGGCGCTGGAGAAGGGTGCTACGCACTACACCCACTGGTTCCAGCCCCTTACCGGCTCAACCGCGGAGAAGCACGACTCGTTCTTCGGTCCTGTCAGTGACGGGTCAGCGATTGCCGAGTTCAGTGGCAAGGAACTCATTCGCGGCGAGCCCGACGCATCGAGCTTCCCCACCGGCGGCATTCGCGCCACGTTCGAGGCCCGTGGCTACACGGCGTGGGACCCGACCAGCCCGGCGTTCGTTCTCCGCAACCCCAACGGCGCCTACTTGTGCATTCCCACGGCCTTCGCGTCGTGGACCGGTGAGGCCCTCGACAACAAGATCCCTCTCCTGCGTTCCATGGACGCCCTGTCACGCGCCGCCGTCCGCGCCCTTCGCCTGTTTGGCGACCACGACACGGAGCGGGTCTTCACCACCATCGGGCCGGAGCAGGAGTACTTCCTCGTCGACGAGCAGTACTACTACGAGCGGCCCGACCTGGTGACCACCGGCCGCACCCTCTTCGGTGCCAAACCGCCGAAGGGCCACGAGCTCGACGACCACTACTTCGGGTCCATCCCGGAGCGGGTACTCGCCTACATGCTCGAGGTGGAAGACGAACTTGCCCGGCTCGGGGTGCCGATCAAGACCCGCCACAACGAGGTGGCGCCGAACCAGTATGAGATCGCCCCGGTATTCGAGGGCTCGAACGTCGGCTCCGACCACCAGCAGCTGTGCATGCAGGTGCTGCAGACCGTCGCCCGTCGCTACGGCCTGGTGTGTCTGCTTCATGAGAAGCCCTTCGCCGGTGTCAACGGCTCGGGTAAGCACAACAACTGGTCAATGGCCACCGACAGCGGGAAGAACCTGCTCGATCCGGGCGACGATCCCCACACCAACGAGTTGTTCCTGTTTTTCGCGACCGCCGTTGTGCAGGCCGTCAACAAGCACCAGGGCCTTCTCCGCGCCGCCATCGCAACGGCCGGTCAGGATCACCGGCTCGGTGCCAATGAGGCACCACCGGCCATCATCTCGATCTTCCTCGGCACCGAACTCGAGCAGGTGTTCAACGTGCTCGCCGGAGGTAAGGGCGGGGCAACGACACCGGATTCCGTGTTGGGGCTCGGCACCCCGGTGCTGCCGCCGCTTCCGATGGATTCCGGTGACCGCAACCGCACCAGCCCGTTTGCGTTTACGGGCAACAAGTTCGAGTTCCGGGCACTCGGCTCCAGCATGTCGCCGAGCTTCGCCAACACGGTACTCAACACCATCGCGGCCCAGGCCATCGACGACCTGGCCGACAAGCTCGAGACGGCGAAGAAGGGCAAGTCGGTCGACGCGGTCCTTGCCGGTGTCCTCGGCACGTCCTACAAGGCCAACCGTCGCGTGGTCTTCGGCGGCGACAACTACGACGAGGCGTGGCACGTGGAGGCCAACAAGCGCGGCCTGCTGAATCACCGCACCACGCCCGACGCGTTGCCAGAGGTCATTTCGAAGCAGTCCATCGGCGTGTTTTCCACCTATGGGGTGCTGAGCAACCGTGAGATCGAGGCCCGGTACGAGGTGTGGGTTGAGCAGTACGTCGCAAAGCTCAACATCGAAGCGGAAACCGCCGCATCGATTGCGCGCACGATGTTGCTCCCCGCGTCCACCCGCCACCTCGCACAGCTTCGTGCTGCTCAGGTGCCGGAGCTGGTCCGTGAGACCGAGGTGCTCGTGAAGAAGTTCATCGTCACGATCAAAGCCTTGGAAAAGGTCAATGCCAACCATCCTGAGGGCGACGTGCTGAAGCACGCGATCTTCATGCGGGACAAGGTTTTGACGGCGATGGCGGCGGTGCGCGACGTTGCCGATCAGCTCGAGCGGATCGTGGCCGACGACCTGTGGCCGCTCCCGAAGTACTCGGAGATCCTCTTCATCAAGTAGGTCGTTGTTGCCGGTACCCGGTCCGCCATGGTGGGCCGGGTACCGCGCAGTTGGCGACGATGGCGTAGGATGGCCCGGTCGTCAACGATCAGGAGATTCACGTGGGACGAGGTGCCCGTAAGAGCGTTCGTTGGAAGAAGGATCGCCAGCGCATCAAGAAGGACCGCACGAAGCGGACGATCGAGGCAAACAAGGCTGCTGCGGCCGCCGCCCCGTCTGCGTCGTAGCCGCGCCATCCGGTGCCGATCTCCGATTACCTGAAGGGTCTGCGCGACCGCGTTGGCTCATCGTTGATTCTGGTTCCGTCCGTGACCGTCGTGGTGCGCGACCCGCAGGAGCGCATCTTGCTGGTGCGCCACGCGGATACGAAACTGTGGGTGATCCCGGGTGGCAGCATGCGCCCACACGAGTCACCTGCTGATGCGGCGACGCGTGAGATGTTCGAGGAGACCCACCTCGAGGTCGAGCCCAATCGCGTGCTGGGTGTGTACGGCGGAAGCGCATTCCTCGTGACCTACGGCAACGGTGACCGCATCTCGTATGCGATGACCACCTTCGAATGCACCATTGTCAGTGGGACTCCCCGCGCGGATGGCATATCCACTCTCGAAGTCGGGTGGTTCTCGCAGGAACAGATCGCCACGCTCGACCTGGCGATCTGGGCGAAGGTGATCCTGCGCGATGCCTTCCGCCCCCCGGACCGCACGTACTTCATGCCTCCCCTGGGACGACGCCCCAGCTAGTTGGCGAAAGCCGTGCTGTAGGCGTTGATGGCCGGTTGGCCACCGAGGTGGGCGTAGAGCACTTTGGATCCTGCGGGGATGTCGCCACGGGTGACCATGTCGATGAGGCCGGCCATCGATTTTCCCTCGTACACCGGGTCGGTGATCATGCCCTCGAGTCGTCCCACGAGGCGGATGGCCGCGACAGTTGCATCGTCCGGAACGCCGTAGATCTCCGCGGCATAGCCGTCGACCAGCTCGATCTCGTCATCACGCAGATCGCGGTCCAGGCCGATGGTCTCGGCGGTGAAGCGGGCAATGCGTGCGATCTGGTCCCAGGTCTGCTGGTAGGTCGCGGAGCCGTCGATCCCCGCAACGCGTCGCGGACGTTCCTGGCCCGCGAACCCGGCGATCATTCCCGCCTGGGTGGAACCGGTGACCGAGCACACCACGATGGTGTCGAAAAACGTGTCAAGAGCCCGTTCCTGGTCCTGCACCTCCATGGCCCAGCCGGCAAATCCCAGTCCTCCGAGCGGATGGTCAGACGCGCCGGCCGGGATCGCGTAGGGCATGCCCCCGGACGCGGTGACCGACGCAATGGCGTCCTCCCAGCTCGGGCGGAAGCCGATGTCGAAGCCGGCGTCGCTCATCCGCACATCGGCGCCCATGATGCGCGAGAGCATGATGTTGCCGACCGTGTCGTAGCCGAGGTCGTCCCACTCCACCCAATGCTCCTGCACGAGCACGCACCCCAGGCCCAGGTGAGCGGCGGTTGCCGCAACCTGCCGCGTGTGGTTTGACTGGACCCCGCCGATGGAGACGAGCGTGTCGCACCCGGTGGCGAGCGCCTCGGCAACGAGATACTCCAGCTTGCGCACTTTGTTGCCCCCGTAGGCGAGACCGCTGTTGCAATCCTCGCGCTTGGCCCAGATCTCGACCTTGCCGCCCAGGTGTTTCGTGAGGCGGTGAAGCGGCTGCAGCGGCGAGGGCCCGAAGGTCAACGGGTAGCGGGGAAAGTCGGAAAGGCCCATGGGATCGAGCCTACCGTCACCCGCCGGTGAAGGCCGGGCCGTCGAAGCTGTCGACGGTGGTGAATTGCTCGACCGGCCGCCGTCGCAGGCGCGTGAGTTGCTTGACAGGCCGTCCCAACGGCACCATCGCGGCGACCGCGAGGTGGGGCGGCAGGCCGAGCAGCTGCTGCGCCTCGCGCTCACGACCGGCGAGGAACGTGGTGAGAACGCCGCCGTAGCCCTCATTGCGTGCGGCAAGAAGGATGTTCTGGACGAACGGATAGACCGACGCACCCGAGATCACCCCCACCCGATCGAGGGATTGGTCGAAGCTGGCGACGAACGCCAGGTCGAGGGCAATCACGAGCAGGGCCGGCAGGTCGGCGAATCCATCGAGGAACGGCGATTCGATCGCCGCTGTACTGGCCCGCCCGGGATCCACCCGGCTGGGGACGATGGTGTTCCACGGCGACTCGCCGAGCTGAACCTGGGCCATGTAGACGGCCATCGTGGATCGACACAGATCCGCCAAGCGCCGCCGCACCTCACGATCACGCACGACGATCACATGCTGCCCCTGCCGGTTGCCCCCGCTCGGTGCGAAACGAGCAGTGTCGAGGATCCGGTAGAGCACCTCGTCCGGCAGCGCGTCGTCCGTGAACTGCCGGCACGCAAAAGTGGTGCGCATCACGTCGGTGAGTTCCATGGCGCCATCTTCGCAAAGGCGCGTGGCGCCGGTTGAGAATTAATCCGTTCGTCAGAAAGATGTCGGGTGGCGCGAGTAGGTTTATCGGATGGCTTCCCGAAGACTCGCTGTACTTCTCACAATCATCGCCGCGTCGCTTGTTGTCGGCTGCGGCAATGACACCGCAACGTCCCCCGCCCCGTCGAGCCCCGCCAATGGCGAGCTCGACCTCGGAGCGGTGTCGTCCACGCCGGTGGCGTTCTCCCAAGTTCAGGAGATCTTCACGACGAAGTGCTCGGGATGCCACCCCAATGTGAACGGCTCCATCGATCTCAGCGCCGGGAAGGCGTATGCCGACATCGTCGGCGTCGGCGCCGTCGAAGCCCCCGGTCGGGTGCGCGTGGTCGCCGGTGACCCTGATGCCAGCTTCCTCTTCCAGAAGGTCATCGGATCAAAGGGGTTGGGTGACGTTCCCGACGTCGGCACCCGCATGCCACCAATGGCCGCCCGCCTTCCCGAAAGCGACCTGCGAGTCATCCGTGACTGGATCGCTCAGGGCGCCAAGAACGATGCCGGCCAGACCGTGTCGGGGTCGGCGACACCCACACCGGGCGCGCAGTCGACGTTCGCGGGCGCCCCGCAGGCAACGACCGAGAACGGTTCCGCCACGCTGACGGGCATCGTCCGAGATCAACGGGGAAAGCCGATCGCCGGCGCGGTCGTGACGCTCCTGCTCAAGGGCTCCCAGTTCCCCGACGGTGAGGAGCACGTGCGAGGAGCGATCACGGGCGTCGACGGCCGCTACACCCTTCCGAAGATTCCCTCGGGACGTCTCGAGGCGAAGGCCTACGCGCCCAAGAAGATCTACGTCGCCCGCATTGTCGAGGTGGCGGAATCCGCAACGGCGTCGGCCGACTTTGGTTTGCCGGACAGACTGATCCAGAACCCAACGCTGACGAACCCGACGGTCACCGTCAGCGGAGGCAAAACCTCTCTTGCCGTCGATCTCGCGGGCCGTTCCTTGGACCGCAACTACACCATCGCCGTTAACGTCGCCACCGGCAAAGTGCTCGAGTTCACCGCCCTAACCGACGCCGCAAATGAGACCGTGGAGGGGCGCTGGACGCGCGAGTTCGACGAGGAGCTCACCGGAGAATGGATCTTCCTGGCGGCCGACGAAACCTGCAACATCAGCGACTTCCTGCGCGTCAGCTCGTGACCATCCTCGCCGGCGCGCTGACGGTCGCCGGTTGCGGCGGCACATCCAGCGTGTCGTTCTCACGCGACGTGCAGTCGATCTTCGACGGCAAGTGCACGAGTTGCCACCCGGTGAGTTACCCGCAACTTGACCTTCGTCGCGACCGCTCCTACGCTCAACTGGTTCGTGTCCCCGCACAAACGAACCTGGCCTTTCAGCGTGTGCTGCCGGGCCGCCCGGAGTTGAGCTTCTTGCTGACCCATCCGCCCGACCCCCTTCTCGTCAACCTGATGAGCGCCGAGGACCGCGCAACGATCAGTGCGTGGATCACCGAGGGGGCGAACGACAATTGAGTACGCGCCTCGAGATGCCCACTCAGCGCGCGGCGGTGGCTCCCCTCCCCCGTGAGATCTATTTTGAGGTGACCAACCGCTGCAACCTCTTGTGCGAAACGTGCCCGCGCACCTTCATCGAGTTGGAACCCCCTGCCGACCTCACCGTCGAACGCATGCGGGAGATCGGCGACAGCGTTCCCACGCTCGATCGCATCGTGCTGCACGGTGTGGGGGAACCTCTGCTCAACCCGCGCCTACCCGAAATGATCGCGTATGGCGTGAGCCGCGGGGCCCGTGTGGTGTTCAACACCAACGGGACGTTGTTGAACGAGCGACGGGGCGATGCCATCACCGCCGCAGGCCTCAACGATCTGCGCGTATCGCTCGACGCGGCAACCCCGGAGACCTTCCTCCGGGTTCGCGGTGCCGACGTGCTGCCGAAGATCCTTCGTAACGTTGCCGCGTTCACCGAACGCCGGCGCCAGCGCGGTGAGGAGCAGCCGTTTGTGTCGGTGTGGGCCACGGCGCTGCGCGAGAACCTTCATGAGCTTCCCGACCTGGTACGCATCGCCGCCGACATCGGCGCTGGGGAGGTCAACCTGCAGCGACTCGTGTTCAACGGCACTGGCCTCGCAACCGCCGAGCAAGCCGTCACACATGAGCTGCACCTGCAACAGGACGAGATCTTGGCGCAGTGCCAGTCGCTCGCCGCAGAGTTGGGGCTCGCTTTGACGGGTAGCGGCGGCACCGATGGCGACGGCGCCATCGGCAACGGTGAGCTCATCCCTGGGGCCTGGCGTGCCTGCCGTCGGCCGTGGAAGGTGCTCTACGTCACCGCTCACGGCACGATGCTTCCGTGCTGTATGGCCCCGTTCGCAACGACCGACCAGCGAGCAATCGTGCTGGGCGACGTGATTCGCGACGGTGTGGAAGCCACCTGGAACGGGCCGACAATGCAGAACTTCCGCAACCGGCACCAATCGGACGACCCACCCGTGCCCTGCGAGCCGTGCGGCTCGCTCTGGAGTTTTTAGAGTCGGCCAGTGACGGAAGATGGGTTTGCGCTACGCATCGATGTGCCTCGAGTGATGTCTATCGCCCAGAGTCGCACGGCCGGCGATCTCATGTGCAACTTCGAGGCCGAGATTCAGATCGCGAAAGGTGCTCGGACGTGGGCTGAGGAGTACTTCCCCGTGTGCGAGCTCGCGGTGCAGCTCGTTGGGAACAACTTCGCAATTCCGTTTTGGTTCACGTCCATGAACATGGAGGAAGAGCCGTCGTTCGCGGCTGTCGAAGTGGACGGTGCACTTACTCTCACCACGTGGGATGGGGTCACCTTTGACGTTTCCGAAACCGAACTCGCCGCAGCCCTGCGGTCGTTCGTTCAGCAAGTCGACTCCCACCTCGTAGCGCAGGTTCACTGGGGGATCGCTGACGTGATTCGCGACGACCGGCTGCGAGGTCCGCTCGGTAACCTCGTGTACCGGCTACGCGGATTCCTTCCTACCTATCGCAGGACGGGCAGCCGAGAGCCTCGCGTTTAGACACAACGGGAAGTGGCTCGACTTCGACGCTCACGACATTCCGAGCTTCGCCGCCGCAAGAAGCAGCACCAACGCGGTCTGCCCTTCGGTGTAGCCGCCAGCCTTAGCACGGGCGATGACTTCGTCGAAGGGTTGACGCACGACAACCAGGCCTTCGTCATCGGCCTCGTCCGGCTCCCCCACCTCGACGTCGGTGACGAGAAAGCCATCGGACCGCAATGACAGGTGCGCGCTTGACGAGAAGAAGGTTCCGAGGTGGGTCCACGTGCCCCCGCGACCGCCGACCTCTTCGGCCAGCTCGCGTGCCGCGGCCTCCGCCGGGGTCTCGCCGTCGTCCACCGAGCCGGCGGGAACCTCAAGCGTCCAGTCACGCACCGGGTGGCGATACTGACGCACCAAAAGCACGTCGCGTTCCGGCGTGACGGCCACGACGAACACCGCACGCGGCACCGCGAGGTAGCCGTAGTCGATCGCACTTCCGGCGCCGTCATCCAGGTCGTCCCGAATGAAGGTACGCCACGGAGACGGTGCGATCAGTTCACTCTGGGTCAGCCGGTACCGGGGCGGATGGGGAATCTCGATGGTTGCGGTGATCTGTTTCAGGGTGGCTGCGGTGTGCGAAGCAACCGGACCGGGCGGGTCGTAGATTGCGAGTGAGAGGTCAACGGCCGTGTCGATGTCGAGCCAACTGTCGACCAGTGCGCAGCGCAGTCCGCCGTCGCGGATGCGTCGTTCGGTCACCGCCAAACAGGCGGGTGACGACCACGGGATGTTCTGGAAGGGAGCGTCGTGGTACTCCCGCATGGCGATGAGCCAATAGCCCCCGTCAAGTGAGGGACCCAAAACAACGTCGGCATCGTCGAGCGCCGCGAACGCCCGTGCCACGGCACCGGCGGGGATACCCGGGATGTCACTGGAGACAATGGCGAGCGGACCGTTTGCCAACCCACGTTCCATGGTTTGGCTGAGCGCCTCACGCAGACCGCGTCCGGTCTGAATGGTCATCGGCACCGGACCCAGCAGGTCGGTGAGCTGTTGGGCATCCTCCTCGCTGGGGCACAGGACCCCGACGGTGTCAGCTTCGGCGTGACAACCGTCAAGGGTGTCACGAAGCATCGACTCGGCCAACTGCGCGGCGAGCTCCGGGGTGAGTGGCGGCACCAGGCGCGTCTTGGCACGACCGGGACCACTCGCCTTGGCGACCACGAGAACGTTCGTCGGAGGCGTCATACGTCGCGCAGCGCCACGGTGATCATGCGGGCGCCGGCGCGCATCGACGGCCCCAATCGGCCGGCAACCTTCGACTCGCCCCCACGCCGCCGTCGAAACGTCACGGGAACCTCAACCATCGGCACACGGTGGCGGGCGGCGTTGACGATCATCTCGGTTGGCCATCCGTAGGTCATCTCCGTAAGCTCAATCTCCTGGAGGGTGTCGCGCCGGATAGCGCGCAGACACGGAATGTCACTCACCCGTGCACCGTATCCCAGGCGAAGCGCGATGGCCACGAGTCGGTTACCCAGCAGTTGATGCCAATGCATCGCACCGGCCTCGCGCCGCCGCCGACTGCCCAGGGCCAGACCGGCAACTCCCGCACGGATGGGCGCAACGACGGCGGCGATGTCCGCCGGGTCGCAGCTTCCGTCACCATCGAGGAAGACGATGATGTCGGAGTCGGTGGCCGCCGCACCCGCCATGCACGCCCGGCCGTAGCCCCGCTGCGCTTCCACCACCACGCGCGCTCCGGCGGCGCGGGCCACCGCCACCGTGCCATCCGATGAGTTTCCGTCGACCACGATGATCTCGTCAACACTGCCCGCGGGCCAGTCGCGAAGGAGTTCGACGAGTGCGGCCCGTTCATCCAAGGCCGGGATGATCGCCGTCACCCGGGCGTCCGACGACAGCGGTGCCACAAGCGCGGAACGGCGCCGGCGCACGAGGAGCCAACCAACCCACACCGCGAGCGGCACGTATTCGATGACGGCAACCCACCCCGGCGGCGGGTAGGTGATGCCCGCGACGTAGCCGACAGGCAACGCCAGCGTCAGCCACATCCACCCCGGAGCCGCGACGATGGCAAACAGCGGTGTCAGCCACAGCGCATGCCACGGTTGGACGTAGTCGACAACGATCAGCAACCCACCCAGCACGAGGAGAAGTGACCGGGCGACCTGGCTGACGGTGTCGTGGCGTCGCAGGGCCACGACGGCGATCACCACCACCAAGGCGGCCGCGAGGATGTTTCGCGACGTCTCGGGGCTGAGGAACTCACGCAAAACGGTGTCAATACTTCCGTTAAACCGCTCTCGAGATTCGAAGCGTGCGAGCGAACCGAACACATCCGACCCCACCGTGAGCACGTACGGAACATAGGCGGCAACGATCAGACCGACCGAAGCGAGCACAAACCGGCGACCGCCGCGACGCGCCAGAGCCGGGATGAGAACGAGTGGCCCGAGCTTGACGAGCGTGGCGAAACCCGCCGCCACGCCGGCCAGGCCATATCGCCCCGACGCCCAGGCGGCAAGCAGTGCTGCGATCCCCACCACCGCGAGAGCATCGATATGGCCATTTGCGGCGATCTCACTCACCACCAGCGGGTGCCACGCATAGGCGAGGATCCGCTCAGGCGGTGCCCGCATTCGCCGAAGCGCGATGAGCAGAAAGCCGACCGCGGCGATCTCGGCAATGAGAAACAGCCAGGTGGACGATCGCAACGAATCACCGAAAGCGGCCTGACTGACAACAAACGCCGCTTGGGCAGCGGGCGGGTAGATGGTCTCCCAGCTCTTGCGATTGATGCCGGGCCAGATGGTGTCGTCCCGCAGCGACGTGAGGGCAGGGTCGAGTGGCGAGTAGCGGTAGGGATTGATCCCCTCGAGCTGCACCCGCCCATCCCACGCGTAGCGGTGGATGTCGGTGGACAGCGGGGGCGTGGTGTCACTGGGAATGAACGCGGCCGCGCGAAATGCTCCCGCGAAGGCCAGGATGACCACCACGCCGAGCGACCCCATACGGAGCCCACGCCAGGCAACGAGCAGAGCAACGACGAACAGGGCACCGGCGACGCACTGACCGATGATCTGCGTGCGCAGATCACCGTCGCCGCGGAGTCGCAGCTGCACTGCGACGAGGGCAGCGCCGATGACCGTGATTGCGATGAGACGTGACGCGCCACCGGCGCGCCAGGAGATCATGCTCACCGGAAGCGCGCGGCCTCAGGCAAGGGGGCACCAGACACGAGGCCCAAGAACGACCGCATCGCCGGGGCGAGCGGCTGGGTTTGCCGGGAGACGAGCAGGTCGGTATCAAGCCGGCCACCGTGAACGGTCGGAGCAAACGGACTCCAGAACAACCCATCGACGGTGATTGTGGCCTCCGCCGGGAGCGCGTCGATACCGGCGGGCTCGCCCAGGCCTTCGTCACGCGCACGCCCTCGCGCAGCGGTCGGACGAATGACGTGGTCGTCCGCGGAGATGCCGAGCTCGGCAACCAACGCAGCGACGCCCTGGATCTCGTCGTCACCCTGGCCATAATCGGTCGTGGCGATGCGAACACCGATCCCTCGTGCCAACAGTTGGGGGATTGCGTCGAGGACCTTGTCGAAGTTGCCGGGGCCACGCATGGGGTCGTTCACGTCCGCACGTGGTGAGTCAAGTGAGATCTGCAGCGTGACGTCACGTCCCACAATCGGGTCGAGCCGGTCGATACGCGGTCCGTCGAACAGCGTGCCGTTCGTGAGCACCAGCACCGGAAGTACCCCAGAGAGGTCCGCGGCGACACTCGGCAGGTCCTTGCGAAGGAACGGCTCCCCACCAGTGATGCCGATGGAGGAAAAACCGGTGTCGCTAGCCTCGGCGCCGATTGCGCGCATGGTGTCGGCGGCCAGCTCCCGTCGTGGAACATCCGGCGCAGACTCGGTGAGGCAGTATCCGCACGCCAGGTTGCAGTGGTAGTTCGAGTAGAACCACAGACGCGGACCGAGACGCCCCGATTCGATGGCGGCGACGACGTCGGTCATCGTGCGGCGAGGGTCTTTGCGTCGAGCGGCAGCCGCGCCACGGAGGCCACGTAGTTGAGCAATGTGATGGCACCGGCCAGCGCAGTCAGCTCCACGATCTCATGGTCCTCGTAGTGCTCGCGCATTCGGGCCAGCAGGTCGTCGTCGACCGCGGTGGCGTCGCGCACCACCTGATCGCAGTACCGGGCCAGGACCTGGTGGGCCGGGTCAAGAGCGTCAAGCGGGCCGTCACATGTGGCGCACTGATCGACCGCGTCGTCAGAGAGCCCAGCTCGGCGCGCCACGACCGCGTGCGTCGGCACGCAATAGCCGCACTGATTGAGCGCGGAGACACGCAGCACGACGATTTCCTTTGTGGCGTAGTCGATCGTTGACGCGTTCATCACCTGCCCGAGAAACGGGGCGAGCGCCGCGAGGGTGTCGGGTGATCCGGCAAGCGTTTTCGTCACGTTCGAGGGTTCCTCCCCCTCCGGGTAGAGGTGACGGATCGTGAGCGGCGCTTGGTCGCGCTCGATGATGGGGAGGCGTGACATGCCTGGCATAGAGACCTTTTCCGAGGGGAGACGAGCCGAGACTAGCCCCTGTCTCTTACGGCGTGCTTAAGAAGCGCTCAGGCATCAGCAGGCGCCGCCGGGCGTTCTGCCCGACTGACGACGTAGGCCCCAACAAGCACGAGCAACGTCCCCACGATGGCGACGGCGTGTAGCTCCTCATCGCGGAAGAGAACACCAAGGATGATCGCGACGATCGGGAAGGTGTACGTCGTGGTGGAGCCGCGTGTTGCACCAACGCGACCGACGAGGGTGGTCATGGCAAACAGCGCCAGACCGGTGCCGGCGATGCCAAGCGCCGTGACCGCCCAGAACGAACTCCACGCCCAGTCGGAATCGAAAAGTCCCCAAACGGCCAGAGGCGCCACCATCACCAAAGCAGAGACTTGCAGCCGAAGTGTGACCGGCAGCCCACCGTACTTCTGCTGCAGGGGAACGGCGAGGTTTACGGCGAGGCCGTACAGCGCGACCGCAATCACGAGCAACACCACACCAAGAGCGCTGGAGCTCCCCTCCCCGGCAGACGGCAACGTGACGACGATGACCCCGATCAAACCGATGATGAGACCAACGGCCTGTCGTCGCCCGGGCAGGCGCCGCAGCAGCACGGCCGCGATGGCCGCGGCGAAGATCGGCACGCCGGCGTTGATCATCCCGGCGACCGAGGAGGCCACCCACTGCTCGGCAATGGGGAACAACAAGAACGGGATGGCCATCCAGACGGCCGCGATGAACCAGAACCGTCCCCGGTCCTCACGTTCGACCGGTTTGCGAGCGGCGGGCGCCACCGCAAGCACCCCGGCGCCAAAGGCAAGACGCAGAGCGGCAACCACCGCGGGAGCAAAGTGGTCGACGCCGACGGCGATGAAGTAGAACGAGGCGCCCCACACCACCCCACAGAACGTGAACAGCGCCCAGTCGAGCGGCGCAAAGGCCAGCGAGCTACTGCCCTCCGACGTGCGGATGAGTCCCGTGGCGTTGCGGTCAGTCGTAGCCATGTCCAAGCCACGCTAGCGCTCGCCCGCACCCGAATGTGGCGGAAATCCGACGCGAAGGAGATTCGCCCGATTCGGATTCGTGGCAGTCATGATTCCACCGAGGAATCAACCCGGTCGCAGACTTTGGCTCGCGGCCCCCACTGGTCATACTGACTGGTATGACTCATCGGGTTGGAGCAAAAGGGCAAGTCGTCATCCCTAAGGATCTACGTGACGAGTTGGGCATTGTCCCGGGCGCTGAGGTGACCTTTGGTACTGATGGCGGTGCCGTGCGGGTTGTTCCGGTCCGCGAGCCCACCGGCTTTCGGGGGCGCTACAAACGAAGCGGCATGACCGAGCGGTTGGAGGCCGACCGGCGACGCGAGTCGCGCTGATCGCATGCCTTGACTCGTGGGCGGTGATCGCCTGGTTGGATGGCCTCGAACCGGCCGCCGCGCGGGTCGAGGCGCTCGTGTCCGAGCGTCCGGTGATGAGCTGGATCAATGTCGCCGAGGTTTATTGCCGCGTGAGTCGCGATCACGGAGCAGATGAAGCCGAAACCGTGCTCGCGATGCTCAGAGCACACCTGACACTGGATGTTGCGAGCCCTCAGCGAGTGATCGAAGCCGCCCGAATCAAAGCGCGCCACGCAATTGCGCTCGCCGACTGCTTTGCGGCCGCCACTGCGGCGGCCTACAACGTCCCACTCCTCACCGGCGACCCAGAACTCCTCGAAGCAACCGATCTCGGATGCACTGTCGACAACCTTCGGCACCGTTGACACGGACACGACGGCAAAGGAACTGTTTCGGATGCACGGGCCGCGGAGGCAGTCGGGGTCCAGCGAGACCGGTCGCACGTCACGAAAGAGCCGAAGCACACTCCCCGAAGTTCTCGGCAGTGCCTTTGGCCGACTCACGCCGTCGGCTGTGCTCTCTGGGAGAGACCACAGCGTGGTCTGTGGTCACGAAGTGTCTCAGTGTCCCCCCACCTCCGTGGCCACGTGTCTTCTTCCACGCCACACGGACACTGTCCGCCCGGCGCTACCGTGAATGCGGGTCTACTCCCTCTCGCTGAGGCTCTTCCTCTGCTGGACCGAGGGAACACTCATCAATCCCGAGGACATCGTCGAGGTTGAGCTGATCCCCACCTAAAGGCGTCCTTGAACGATGGCGACACCAGGACCGAGCTGACCAGTGGGACCCCTGCGAGCCGGTCCGCTAGCCCCTGGCACATTCCAGTGCCCGCTTACCAGCATCGGACTCGGCGATCGCGCCTGCATACTTAGCGGCGGGGGATGTTGGGGAGGCAGCGGCACCCAGCTCGCTGTATTTTCGGGTGATGCTGTCGGCACCGATGATAAGTCCGCCGCCTGTGCGGACCATTGAACGGCTCGCTGCCCATACACCAAAACGGCGGGGGGCTCGGGGGTCGCGGAGCGATCGCAATGAGTAATGCACGAGAAACCACACCGGGAAGAGAGGCGACGACCGGACTCGAACCGGTGAATAACGGTTTTGCAGACCGCCGCGTTAGCCAACTTCGCCACGTCGCCATGGGAAGAGCAAGAGCGGATGAAGGGACTCGAACCCTCGACCTTCTGCATGGCAAGCAGACGCTCTAGCCAACTGAGCTACATCCGCGAAGTCTCCGGGATCATAGCGAACCGCGCCGCCGGGTCCACCCCGCCGGTGATGGTTAGTTGCGCTGCCAAGGATCGGTGTCGGTGAGAGCGAAATGGACCTCCACGTCGGCGGTGGCCATGGTCCGTTCGAAGCGTCGCGTCCAGTTCTTCAGCGCGACACGCTCAACAGCCGCGTGTGGCAACGACACGAGCGCCATTCCGGGCGCGCGATCGGCGTCGTGGTACTTCAGATCACTGGTGACGTAGACGTCGACACCCGCACTGGCCGCGTCCGCAAGCAAAGAGGCGCCGGAGCCGGTGCAGCAGGCGACCGTCGACACGCGCGCTGTCGCGTCACCCACGAAGTCCGGTGAAGAGACACCGAATGCCGTGGAGGCGGAGCGGATGATCGTGGCGAGCGTCGCACCGCTGCCAACAGTGCCGACACGACCCAGTCCGACGTCGGGCGCATCGAGGGCCGGGCGAAGCGGGCGGGTGGTACCGATGCCAAGCAGCGAGGCCATTTCGTCGTTGAGCCCATCGGCTGCCGCGTCCAGGTTGGTGTGGGCGCTTACGACGGCGATGCGCGCCTCGGCGGCACGGAGCACCAGCTCACCCACGTGTGTGTGGTCGGTCACCGCGGAGAGGGCCGGAAAGATCGGCGGGTGGTGGGTGAGCACGGCGTCACACCTGTGCTCGGACGCCTCGAGGAGCACTTCATCACGAAGCTCCAAAGCAACGAGCACTCGGCTGACGGGTTGGTTATGGCGGCCCACCATCAGGCCGACGTTGTCCCATTCCTCCGCAAGCGCACGGGGAGCAAACCGCTCAACGGCGGCGACGAACTCGGCGACCATCATGGTCAGAGCTTACGCGGCGGCGTTGGCCTCCACTGCCTTCTGCGCCATGTGCGACGGCACTGGTTCATAGCGCAGAAAGTCCATGGCGTAGTCGCCTCTACCGCCGGTCATGGCCCGCAGGTCAGGGGCGTAGGTGAGCATCTCGGCCATCGGCACCTCGGCATGCACCACCTGATTGTGGCCTTTGGCCTCCATTCCCAGCGGTCGCCCGCGGCGGCTGTTGAGGTCGCCCATGACGTCCCCCACGGCCTCTTCGGGGACGACGACCTCGACGTTCATGATGGGTTCGAGAAGTACCGGGCCGGCCTTCTCGAGCGCGGCCTTCATCCCCACGGAGCCGGCGATCTTGAACGCCATCTCGGACGAGTCGACGTTGTGGTACTTGCCGTCGTAGAGGATGACGCGCACGTCGACCACGGGAAAGCCGCCGATCTCGCCCTTGGCCATCGCCTCATGCACACCCTTCTCGACGGCCGGGATGAACTGCCGCGGGATCGCGCCACCCACGATCTTGTCGACGAACTCGAAGCCGCTGCCGGGCTCGAGCGGCTCCACCTTGAGCCAGCAGTCGCCGTACTGGCCGCGCCCGCCGCTCTGCTTTTTGTGCTTTCCCTCGGCCTCGGCCGGTTGCGTGATCGTTTCGCGATAGGGCACGTGGGGTTTGTGGAGTTCGACCTCCACGCCGAAGCGACGCTTCATCCGCTCGAGCACCGACTCCACATGCATTTGTGAGAGGCCACCGACGATCAAGTCACCGGTTTGGTCGTCGCGGTGAACGTCGAGCGAGGGGTCCTCTTCTTGCAACCGTTTGAGGCCAGAGCCGACCTTCTCCTCCTCGCCCTGAGTCTTCGGCGTGACGGCAAAGCTCATCACGGCAGGCGGGTAGCTCACCGGGCGCAGTACGACGTTGGCGTCGCCGCTGGTGAGGACATCGCCGGTGGTGACGTCTTTGAGTTTGGCCACCGCGCCGATGTCGCCGGGGCCGAGCTCGGTGATGGAGTCGTGGTCCTTGCCCTGGATGCGCATGAGCTGGCCGATGCGTTCCTTGGCACCGGTGCGGGTGTCGACCACCTGGGAGTCGGAGCTCAGCACACCGCTGATGACCCGAAGCAGGTTGATCTTGCCGCTGAACTGGTCGGCGACGGTCTTGAAGCAGTAGACAATGGCCGGGCCATCGGTGTGGAGGTGAATCTCGGTCTCGTCGCCACTTTTCGCGTCAACACCGGTCCAGGCACCGAGCTCGGACGGGGCCGGAAGCTCGTCCACGATCATGTCGAGAACCCGGTCGGCGCCCAAGCCGTCTTTGCCTCCGGCCGCGCACACCACCGGAAAAATGCGCCGTTCGAGGATGCCTTTGTGGATACCGGCGATCAGTTCCTCCTGGGTCACCTCTTCCCCACCCAGATACTTCTCGATGAGCTGGTCGTCGGCTTCGGCGACGATGTCGATGAGCTTCTCGCGCGCGGCTTGGGCGGCATCGGCCCACTCGGCCGGAATGTCGCCCTCCGTCCCGGTGGGGCTTCCCGCGTAGGTGGTCGCCGTCATGTGGACCAGATCGATCACCCCGTGGAAGTCACCCTCGGCGCCCATTGGGATCTCGACCGCGATGCACCCGGGAGACATCTCCCGAAGGTCCTCGAGGGTGGCGTCGAAGCTGGTGCGTTCACGATCGAGCATGTTGATGATCACCGCCCGAGCGAGGCCCGCCTCCTCGCATCGTTCCCACAGCCGTTCGGTGGACACCTCCACACCGGCCTGGGCGTTCACCACCATGAGTGCGCAGTCGGACGCACGGATTGATGTGAGCGAGTCGGCGAGAAACGATGCCTCGCCGGGACAGTCGATGAGGTTGATGTGCGTGCCGCGCCAATCGAGATGACACAGCGACGCGGTGATGCTCATAGCCCGGCGCTTCTCGTCCTCGTCGTGATCGCTGACCGTCGACCCCTCGGCGACGGTCCCCATCCGATTTGTCGCGCCGGCGGCGAACAACATGGCCTCAACCAGAGTCGTCTTCCCCGTACCGCGGTGTCCCAGCACCGTGACGTTGCGGAGTGCGAGCGGATCCTGGTAGGCCATAATCGTGCCTTTCGTTGCGAACTCGGCCGAGGCCGCGATTCTACCCATGCACGTCCCGCCTCTGCCACCTGAGACGACCGGTGCCCGGCGCGACGTGCCTCACCAGGCCGGCGAGCATCGGGTGGGGGTGAGAGCATTGCGACGGTGTCGGCGAGCCGGAGGTGGCGCCACGGAGAAATCGCAACAAGCCGCAGCCGAAGGTCAAGGTCGCGCGCCTCGTCGCGCAGTACGGCATCGCGGACCAGAGTTTCGCCGACTACTTGGGTGCCCTCGGACTGATCACCGACCAGGGCATCGAGAAACCCGCGGTCGCAATCTTGCGCCGCCGCGCCACTCGCCTCTGAGACCTAACCCTCGTCGTCGGTCAGGCGACCGCGCAGGCGCAGCACAGCTTTGGTGTGCAGCTGGCTCACGCGACTTTCGGTGACGCCGAGCACTTCGCCAATCTCGCGGAGGGTGAGACCTTCGTAGTAGTAGAGGGAGACAACGATCTTCTCGCGCTCCGGCAGGCCGGCGATGGCGTCGGCCAACGTGATGCGGGTTTCGTTCTCCCCGAGGACCGCCGCGGGATCGTGCAGGCCACCGTCGCCGAGCGTGTCGATGAGCGCAAGGCTCTCGCCGGTGCCCGAGCCGCTCCACATTTCATCGAGAGCCACAAGCGACGAGTTGGCGATCTGTGCGATGTTGTCCTGGAACTCTGACGGGGTGACACCGAGGGCCCCGGCCAGCTCGTCGTCGGTCGGCGCGCGGTGAAGCTTGTGCTCCAGCTCGACCGAGGTGCGCTCGATCTCGCGCGCACGGGCACGGACGGAGCGCGGCACCCAGTCCATGGAGCGCAGCTCGTCGATGATGGCGCCCTTGATACGCGTCACCGCGTACGTCTCGAACTTGATGCGGCGCTTTGGATCGAACCGTTCGACGGCGTTGATGAGCCCCAGTAGGCCGTAGCTGATGAGATCGGCCTCGTCGACGTGCGACGGCAGGGCGGCACTCATGCGACCCGCCACGTACTTGACAAGCGGCGCGTAGTTCAGGATGAGTTGATCGCGCGCGGACTGGTCGTTGTATTCCTTACAACGACGCCACAGCGATTGCAGTGCGGTGTCCGAAAGCTTGCCGCTGTCGCGGTCTCTCTCGGGCGCGTTGGTACCCTCAGATTCTGCGGTGCTCATCTGGGGAGGAGTCTACGTGCCGGGCATGTCACGCGCCGGGGGAGGGTGGCTGACGTGGCGCCATCAGATAGGCGTCCGCCGTCGAGAAGACGGCCAGACCCAGGGCCAGCGCCGGCTTCGCCCAGGCCGGTTCGGTGGCATCGCCGATCACTGCGGCGAGGACGACCAGCCCGGCAAACCAGGTCACCGCACGGCTCACAAGCCCGAGATAGAGCTGGCCAAGCCCAGGGATGAGAAAGCTGAGAATCGCTCCACGAGTCCCCTTCGACATGCGGCCGATCCATGACCTCATACGCTCGATACGGCGACCTCCGCGCCTTCGGTCGCCCAAACCACCGGACCGGAAAAGACCGCTTGCGCCGCGGCCAAGGTGGCGTCACGATCGTGCTCGGGGAAGCAATGGGTGAGGACAAGCCGTGCCACCTCGGCCCGGCGGGCGATCTCCCCGGCATCGGCTCCTGACAAGTGGATTGAGTCGGGCCCGCTCGGCCCGGGTCCATTGCCGGCCTCGGCAATGAGCACATCGCTGCCCCGAGCAAGCGCCACGAGCGCATCGTTCATCCGGCAGTCGGCGCCGTAGGTGACCGACGCGCCGAACCTGTCGCATCGCAGAGCAAAGGTGAGGTCGGAATGAGGAACCGGCGCGTAACGCACCGTCATGTCGCCAACCGCGAGTTCGCCACCACCCGGGTTCAGACTCTCGATGGCAAAAGCCTCACCCCAGTCGTCTCCTCCTGCGAACGCCGAAAACCGCTCGGCGAGGCCCGGTGGCCCGATCACCCGAACGTGTGTGGCGCCTCCCAAACCGAACGCGAGGTAGACGCGCAGCGCGAACAGATCAACGCAATGATCGGCGTGGAGATGTGAGATGACGATCGCGTTGAGATTCTCCGGCGGCATGTGCCGCTGAAGGTTGTTCAGGGCGCCGGCGCCAAGGTCGAAGCAAACGGCGGTGTCGCCGCCGCGAACGAGGTAGCTACTTTGTGCCTCACCGACGCGAGCGTATGCCGCCCCGACGCCGATTGGCGTGACGGTGAGTGATGCCTCCACGCCGGTCATGGTATACCGAGGGGGTGAAAAGTCTCTCCGGCGCTGCGCTCATCACAACCCTCATCGTGACCCTCGTTGGTTGCGGCGGCGGGGACCCCCCTGCCCCCGATCGCCTCGCCGGCCTCTCGGCACAGGAAATCCTTGATCAGAGCCGCACGGCGACGGCAGAGGTCGGAGCGTTTCAGCTCGGAGTCGGCGCCAATGTGACGGCCACATCCAGCAATGGCGTCTCGTCCGTCGTTCGCGACGCGCTCGCCGGTAGCATTACCATCGACGGCGCAGGTCCCGTAAACGAAGGTAACGCGACCTTCGATTTCGAGGCGTCCCTCGGGGGACTCCCCGGGTTTCAGGGCAATATCACCGCAGTCAACGGGCGCGCCTTCATCGGCATCCTGGGCACCGACTACCGCTTGGACATTCCCCCTCAGCGCGTGCGGAACGTGCGTCCCGCGGCGCTTCCCTCCGGAATGCTCGACTGGATCGCCGAGCCGGCGATCGCCGGTCGCGAGACGATCGAGAAGCGTGATCACGTGATCATCAGCGGAAAGCTCAACCTCGACCAGGTGGGGGGTGATCTGGTGGACGGGCTCGCCGTCGTTCAGGGACGAACGCTGTCCCCCGCCGTGGCGAAGTCGTCCGTTGCCCAGCTCTCCGCCGGCCTGAAAACCCAGTCCGTGAAGGTGTGGATCGCCCCCGACACGCTCCTCCCGTCGCGCGCGGAGGCGATGCTGGAGTTCTCGGGGCGGATCGATGCCTTCCCTCAGATCTCACAGGCGGAGCTCACCGCAGACCTGCGGTTCACGAAGTACGGAACCGCCGTCACCATCACCGCGCCAACGACGGACGAAGTGCTCGACCTCGCGCGCCTTCGAGGCCTGCTCGGCGGATAGCGGAGGCCTCACCCGGAGCGGTTCTCGTCGCACAGAACCCCCGCCGGATGTCCACCACCAGCCGCGTGGTATTCTCTTGACGGTAGGTGCTGGTGCGTACGTGCCATGGACGGCCGACGTGCAGATGGCGAATCGGGGTTGACCCGGCTTTGTTCGTTTGTCCATAGCCCCGAAACGGCACGCTCACCACACTGTCACCAGGCGGCAACGCTTTCGATGCCGCGTCACCTCCCCTCCTCCCCGATCATCTGTGTGCACCGAGTGAGCGAGCCTCGGTCGCTCCCTCTCGACGCGCACCTGACCGCCCTGACAAAAACGCCTCACCGGAGTACCTGAATTGAGCCTGACGAAGCGATACCTGAAGACCAAGCCGGTGTGCAAAGTGACCTTCACCGTCACGCCGGAAGCCGCCGGCGCCAGTAACGACATTCGCTTGGTCGGTGACTTTAATCGTTGGGATCGCGACGCCACTCCGATGAAACGCCGTCGCGACGGAGGGTTCGTCGCGACCCTCGACCTGCCCACCGGAACCGATTTCGAGTTCCGGTACTACGTCGACGAGACAGCCTGGGAGAACGATTGGGAGGCCGACGCCTACGTCCCGTCCCAGTTCGGTTCCGACAACTCGTTGGTACGCACATGACCCGGCCACCCATGCGGATTCTCCTCGTGGCGTCCGAGAACGATGCACTGCCCGGAGCCAAGGCCGGAGGCGTCGGCGATGTGGTCCGCGACATCCCCCGCGAACTTGCCCTGCGTGGATGTGACGTCACGGTCGTCATACCGGCGTACGGGTCGCTCGCTCGACTGCCCGGAGCAGAGCGCGTGGGGTCGCTCACCGTACCGTTTGCCGGCACGCGTCAGACAATTCGCGTCTCTCAGGTGCAGGGCCGTGCATCACTCACCGGCGTGCGACACCTCGTCCTCGACAGTCCGCTGTTTGCCCCGCACGGGGCCGGGCAGATCTACTGCCACGACGAGCACGCGCCGTTCGCCACCGACGCAACCAAGTTCGCGCTCTTTTCGCGGGCGGTGGCCGAGGGCGCAGCGGCCGGCACGTTTGGCCCCATCGACATCCTGCACCTGAACGACTGGCACACCGGGCTCATCCTGGGCCTGCGCGACGCCGATGCCCGGTACGCCCCGCTTCGCAGCATGCGGACGGTCTTCACGATCCACAACCTGGCACTCCAGGGACGTCGGCCGCTTCATGACACGGAGTCGTCCTGGAACGCCTGGTTCCCGGATATTCCGATTCCCAGTGTCGTCCGCGATCCCGAAGACCCCACGTTGGGCAACCCCATGGCGGCGGGAGTGCGTGCCGCGGACGCCGTTCACGTAGTGTCGCCCTCCTACGCCGAAGAGATCACGCGGCCCAGCAGCGTGCGGGTGGGTGGCTTCTACGGTGGTGAGGGGCTTGACGCCGAGCTGCGTCACGCCAACTCCGAAGGCCGGATGTTCGGCATCCTCAACGGCCTGGACTACCACGTGGAGTTGGCCGACGCGCTCACCTGGCCGGCCCTGGTCCAGACGCTGCGCGACGAAGTGGGCAGCATGCTCACCCGCGGCACGGGTCTCGCAAACGCTCACTACCTGGCCGATGAGCGCTTGCGCGCGCTACCGTCCGCACGCCCGCACCACCTGCTCACCAGCGTCAGCCGGGTGGCCGAGCAAAAGATCCGCCTCATGCGTGAGCCCGCCCCGGGCGGACGTCCCACCATCCACCGCCTGCTCGATTCACTCGGCGACGACGGCCTCTACATCTTCGCCGGAACCGGCGACCCCGAGTACGTGAGGTTCCTGGCCTCCGTGTCGGCACGACGGCCCAACTTCGTGTTTATCAACGGCTACAGCGCACGCATCGCCGATGCTCTCTACGGCACCGGCGATCTGTACGTCATGCCCAGCTCGTACGAGCCGTGCGGCATCAGCCAAATGTTGGCGATGCGGTCGGGTCAGCCGTGCTTGGTGCATCACGTCGGAGGTCTCCGCGACACGGTCATCGACGGTGAGAACGGGTTCGCGTTCACCGGCAGCGGCATGCCCGCCCAAGCCCGCCAAATGGTTCGGCGCCTTGAGGAGATTCTGCAGTTGCGCGATGACGATCCCGCCGAATGGCAGCGTGTGCGGGGCCAGGCGCAGGCTGCCCGCTTCTCATGGACAAACAGCGTCGATGCGTACATGACCCGCCTTTACGCCGTCGCGGCGGCCGCATGACGGCACCCCTCCCGGCGGACATCACGGCGTTGGGAACGGGTCGCCACGGCGACCCGTTCCGCGTTCTCGGAGCCCACACCAACGGCACGGGGACCTGGGTCCACACGGTTCAACCCGCCGCGGAATCGGTGTGGTTCGTGCCCGATTCGGGCGCCGCTGTCCCCATGCCGCGCGTGGGCGACGGCGTCTTCGGCGTTCACGTCCCCCACCGCGATCCGTCGTATCGTCTTCGTGTGTCGGATCGCTGGGGCACACATGTCATCGACGACCCGTACCGCTTTCCCACGACCATCGGACCGCTTGACGAGTACCTGCTGGGCGAAGGACGCCACGGCGAGCTCTACAACATCCTGGGGGCGCATTGTCTGACCGTCGCGGGTGTCGCCGGGGTTCGCTTCACCGTGTGGGCGCCCAACGCCAGCCGTGTCAGCGTGGTGGGCGACTTCAACGGGTGGGACGGCCGGCATCATCCCATGCGCCACCACCCCTCCAGTGGCATTTGGGAGCTGTTCATTCCCGAACTCCTCGCCGGCGAGCTCTACAAATACGAGCTGCTCAACGCGGACGGTCACCTGCTTCCCCTGAAGTCCGACCCGTTTGCGCGGCGGTGTGAGCTTCGCCCGGCAACGTCGTGTGTCGTCCACGACAGCCGCCACGTGTGGGGTGACGACGCCTGGATGACGGCGCAGCGCCCGCAGCCGCTCGACGGACCGATGACCACCTACGAGGTGCACCTGGGATCGTGGCGACGCGTGGTGGACGACGGCAACCGCCCATTGACCTACCGCGAGCTGGCCGATCAGCTGGTGCCCTACGTTGCCGAGATGGGGTTTACCCACGTCGAGCTGATGCCCGTGACCGAGCACCCGTTCGACGGCTCATGGGGCTACCAACCCATCGGCCTGTTCGCGCCAACCGGGCGCTACGGCGCACCCGATGACTTCAAAGCGTTGATCGACCGCTTCCACCAAGCCGGTATCGGCGTGATCCTCGACTGGGTGCCCGCGCACTTTCCCCGCGACGAACACGGCCTGGCCCAGTTCGACGGGACGGCCCTTTACGAGCACGTCGATCCCCGACGGGGCGCGCATCCCGAGTGGGGGACGTTGACGTTCAACACCGGCCGTGCCGAAGTGGCCAACTACCTGCTGGCATCCGCGCTCTTTTGGGTGAGGGAGTACCACATCGATGCGCTGCGGGTGGACGCGGTGGCGTCGATGCTCTACCGCGACTACTCCCGAAACGACGGTGAGTGGACCCCCAACGAGTACGGCGGCAATGAGGACCTCGAGACCGTGGCGCTCTTGCGGCAGATCAACACCGCCATCCACGAAGCGGGCGCCCGAACGATTGCCGAGGAATCCACCGCGTGGCCGGGGGTGTCACGCCCGGTCGAATCAGGTGGACTCGGGTTCAGCCTCAAATGGAACATGGGCTGGATGAACGACACACTCGAGTTCATGGCCAAGGACCCCATCCATCGCCGCCACCACCACAATCAGCTGACATTCGGGCTGCTGTACGCCTGGGACGAGAACTTCGTTCTCCCCCTCTCCCACGACGAGGTGGTCCACGGTAAGGGCTCGCTCCTCGGCCGCATGCCCGGCGATGAATGGCAGCGCTTTGCCAACCTTCGGGCGTACCTTGCGTTCATGTACGCGCACCCGGGCAAGAAGTTGCTGTTCATGGGAACGGAGATTGCGCCGTTCCGGGAATGGGCGTATGAAGAGAGCCTCGACTGGCACCTCCTCGATCACGCGCCGCACCGGGGTATGCAGACGCTCGTTCGTGATCTCAACCACCTACACACGCGTCACGCCCCGCTTCACGGCAGCGACTTCTCCGCCGACGGGTTTTCATGGTCGCGCTGCGACGACGCCGACGCGAGCGTTGTCGCCATGTTCCGACACCTCCCGAACGGGGGCCCGTCCGTGCTCTCGGTGAGCAACTTCACCCCGGTCCCCCGCGAGGGCTACCGGCTGGGCGTCCCCGTCAGCGGGATCTGGCGGGAGGTGCTCAACACCGACGCTCACGAGTACGGCGGAAGCGGCGTGGGTAACGCCGGATCGGCAACAACTGAGGCGCAAGCGGCCCATGGGTACTCGACGTCGTTGGCGCTCACCCTCCCCCCTCTCGCGACCATCTACCTCGTGTCGGAGAACAATGGCTGAGTACACCACCACGCCGCCCACCGCGGAGGACGTCGCCGGCGACTACCGCCGCACACTTGAGGTGACGCTGGGCCGCGCCGAGCCCGAACCGCCCGAGCCTTACCCCTACCGGGCCCTGGCGCTCACCCTGCGGGATCGTCTCGTCGTGCAGATGAACGAGACCCGACGCGCGCAGGATGAGTCGGTGAGACGACGGACCATCTACATCTCGTTGGAGTACCTCCTCGGCCGCCTGCTCGGCAACGCCGCCCTCAACCTCGGTATGCACGATGAGACCGCCGACGCGATGCGGTCGGTGGGTCACGAGCTGGAGGAGATCGTCGTGCAGGAACAGGACCCCGGCCTCGGCAACGGTGGCTTGGGACGTTTGGCGGCATGCTTCCTCGACAGTTGCGCCACGCTTGGGCTCCCCGTTGTGGGGTATGGGCTGCGCTACCAATACGGGCTGTTCGTTCAGCGCGTCCGCGATGGCTACCAGGTGGAAGAGCCCGACACCTGGCTCACCCACGGCTTCCCCTGGGAGATACGCCGCAGCGAGTTCCGGCAGGTCATCCGCTTTGGCGGGCGCACCGAACGACGGGTCGACGCCACAGGCCGGCTGCGCAGCGAGTGGGTCGATACCCACGACGTGCTCGCCGAGCCGTACGACGTGCCGATCCCGGGCTACCGCAACGGCGTGGTCAATACGCTGCGCCTGTGGTCGGCTGCCGCCATTGAGGAGTTCGACCTCGACGAGTTCAACGCCGGCGACTTCACCGAGGCCGTGGCCGCCCGACACGAGGCCGGCACGATCACCTCCGTGCTCTACCCCAACGACGCCAACGAACGCGGGGTAGAGCTGCGACTTCGCCAGCAGTACTTCCTCTCGGCCGCCAGCCTCGGCGACTGTTTCCGTGCGTGGCGCGAGGACCACGGCAACGACATGGACGGCTTTTCCGACGCCCACTGCTTCCAGCTGAACGACACGCACCCGGCGATCGCCGTGGCCGAGTTGATGCGACTCCTGCTCGACGAGGCCGGGCTCGACTGGGACGCCGCCTGGCAGATCACCTCGCGCTCGATGGCCTACACCAACCACACGCTTCTGCCCGAGGCGCTGGAGAGCTGGCCGGTGCCGCTGTTCGACCGGCTCCTGCCTCGGCTCCTCGAGATCATCTACGAGATCAACGCGCGTTTTCTCACCGAGGTGGCCCGCCGGTGGCCCGGCGACGTTGAGCGCCAAGCACGCATGTCGATCATCGGGGAGGGCGACCCGCGGCGTGTGCGGATGGCGCATTTGGCGGTCATCGGCAGCTTCTCAGTGAACGGTGTCGCCGCCCTGCACTCCGAGCTCATCCGCACAGACTTGTTTCGCGACTTCGCCGAGCTGTGGCCGGAACGCTTTGGCAACAAGACCAACGGCGTTACGCCGCGTCGCTGGATTGCCGCGTGCAACCCCGGCCTGGCCGACCTGATCACTGAAACCATCGGCGACGGGTGGGTCACCGACCTCACCCGTCTCGGTGAAATCACCCGTCACATCGATGACGCATCGTTTCGCGAGCAATGGCTCACGGTGCGCCGGGCCAACAAGGAACGTCTGGCGCGGCTCATCCGCGACCGTACGGGCGTCGCCATTGACGCAACCGCCGTGTTCGACGTCCAGGTCAAGCGCGTTCACGAGTACAAGCGCCAGCTCATGAACGTGCTCCACGCCGTGCACCTGTACTGCCGCATCCGCGCAGGGCGGACGGAGGGCATGACGCCACGACTCATTTTGATCGGTGGCGTCGCCGCTCCCGGATACCAGGTGGCAAAGCGCATCATCAAGTTCGCCAACAACGTGGCGGCGGTCATCAACAGCGACCCGGCCGTGGCCAACCAACTGCAGGTCGTGTTCCTACCGGGTTACAACGTGTCGACGATGGAGGTGATCTGCCCCGCAGCGGACCTTTCCAGCCAGATCTCCACAGCCGGCAAAGAGGCCTCGGGCACCGGGAACATGAAGTTCATGATGAACGGCGCCGTGACCATCGGAACCCTCGACGGCGCCAACATCGAGATCCGCGACGCCGTCGGCCCCGCGAACTTCTTTAACTTCGGGCTCACGGTGGCCGAGGCCCGCGTGATGCGTGAAACCTACGACCCGGCAACGATCGTCGCGGAGGATGACAACCTGACCGAGGTGTTGGCTTTGGTTCGCAGCGGCCATTTCAACCAGTTCGAGCCCGGCATCTTCGACGACCTCATCACCGGCGTCTTGAGCCCGTCCGACCCGTGGCTGACAGCCGCCGACTTTCGGGCGTTTGTCGATGCGCACCACCGCGCCGGCGAGGCGTACGCCGACCGTGACCGCTGGGTGCGGATGAGCATCGCCAATTGCGCCGCCAGCGGACGTTTCAGCTCCGACCGCACCATCGCTGAGTACAACGCCGACATCTGGGGCCTCGCACCCATCACACTCTCGGCCCCGGTGTAGCCATGGGGCGGGTGGAGCCCGGTTCCGACGTTCCCCTCGGTGTCTCGCTTGTCGATGGCGGGGTGAACGTCGCAGTCGCATCGCATCACGCTGAAGCGATCGACGTGTGCTTCTTTGACGCGACCGGAGGGAACGAGGTGGAGCGCGTTCGCCTTCCCGAACGCTCGGGAGACGTCTGGCACGGTCATATCCCCGGAATCGTGGCCGGGGCGCTCTACGGCCTGCGCGCCGACGGCCCGTACGCCCCGGAGCTCGGCCACCGCTTCAACCACCACAAGCTGCTGGTCGATCCGTACGCCCGGCTCCTGCAGGGCGAACTGCGTTGGGATAACGCGCTGTGTGGCTACCAGGTCGGCCACCCGGACGGGGACCTCAGCTTTGACGACCGTGACAGCGCGCCCTACGTCCCCAAGTGTGTCGTCACGGCCAACAGCGCACGAGCGCCGGGGCACCTGGCGACGCCCCTGGCGGATTCGATCATCTACGAAGGCCATGTCCGGGGCCTCACAATGCGCCATCCCGACGTCCCACCTGACATCCGCGGCACATTTGCCGGGCTGGCGTCCCCAGCGCTCATCCAGCACCTGCACCGTCTGGGGGTGACCGCGGTTGAGCTCCTTCCCGTTCACGCGTTCATCAGCGAACGCTTCCTTGTCGAACGCGACCGGTCCAACTACTGGGGCTACAACACCCTCGCGTTCCTCGCACCGCACGGCCCGTACCTGGGTGGTGAGGGCCCTGAGGGTTTCGCGCAGATGGTCACGGCGCTCCACGACGCAGGCCTCGAGGTCATCCTTGACGTCGTCTACAACCACACCGGCGAAGGCAATGAGCTGGGCCCCACGCTGAGCTTGCGCGGCCTCGACAACGCGTCCTACTACCGCCTGAACCCCGACAACCCGCGCTACTACGCCAACATGGCGGGCACGGGAAACACCATCGACGCTGCCCAGCCACTGGCGCGCGACCTCATTGTGGACAGCCTCCGGTACTGGGCAACGCAAATGGGCGTAGACGGCTTTCGCTTCGACCTCGCCACCGTTCTGGGCCGCGACACCAGTGGCTTCACGCCGGAAGCGGAGCTGTTCGCGGCGATCGCCGCGGACCCGGTTCTTCAGACCCGCAAACTGATCGCCGAACCCTGGGATGTGGGCGACGGCGGGTACCGGCTGGGCGAGTTCCCGCCCGGCTGGTCGGAGTGGAACGACCGCTTTCGCGACACCACTCGTCGCTTCTGGCGGGGCGACGCGGGGACGTTGGCGGACTTCGCCTCGCGACTCTCTGGGTCGGGTGACCGATTCGATCGCACCGGCCGGGCCCCGTCGGCATCGCTTAACTACATAACCGCTCACGACGGCATGACGCTGTGCGATCTCGTCAGCTACTCCCAATCGCACAACGACGCCAACGGTGAGGGCGGCGCCGACGGCCACCCCGAGAACCACAGCGCCAACTCCGGCGTCGAGGGGCCCACCGACGATCCCCAGGTGCGTGCGGTTCGCGCGAAACAACAACGCAACCTCCTCGCATCGCTCCTGCTGGCCCATGGTGTGCCGATGCTCCTCGCGGGCGATGAGATCGGGCATTCCCAGCAGGGCAACAACAACGCCTACTCCCTCGACAGTGAGGTCACATGGCTCGACTGGTCCGGCGCTGACGATGGACTCGCCGACTTCGTGGCTCGCGCGATCGCCGCCCGCCGACAGCACCCCCTTCTGCGAGCCCATCACTTTCTGCATGCCCCGCAGCGCGCGTGGTTCACGCCGTCGGGCGAGTCGATGAGCGAGGCCCAGTGGAATCACCCGGAGACGCGTTCGGTCCTCATGGCCCTGAGCGAGCCGGATGCGCAGGCGGCTGCGCTCGCGGTGGCGATCAACGGCGCCGATGCGCCAGTGACGTTTTCACTTCCTTCGACACCGGATGGCTGGCAGCTCACCCTCGCAACCTGCGACCTCGCGTGGACGGCGGGCGAGTGGTCCGCCCCACCGCGGAGCCTGGCTCTCTTCGCCACGGTCGACGCTACGGATGAGTGACCGGGAACAGCTCCGTGACTTCGCCCAGCGTCACGGTATCGCGGGTGAGTATTGGGACGTGCGGGGAACGCAGCATGTGACGTCCGACGAGACCGACCGCGCCCTCCTCACCGCGTTGGGTGTATCGGTCGACGACGAGCCCGGGTGGGGGTATGGCGTTACCCCCGGCAGTGTCGTCCCCGTCGATGCGGCCGGCGAGGTCTCGCTCGTTGCTACGCGACAACACGCCAGCGACACCCACTACTGGACGCTTCAAGGACCGGGCCTCGCCGCCCAGGGCGAGGTGATCCCCGCCCAACTCATCTGGGCTGAGGACGGCCCTGACGGTCGCCTCCGCTACCGCTGGCAGCTGCCTCCCCTGCCGCAAACCGGGTACTACACCGTCACCGTGCGGAGCCCCACCGGCACCACCGACTCGCTCGTTGTCGCCCGCCCTGAGCGCTGTTTCGTCGACGGAACAGAGGCACGCCGCTGGGGCGCCTCGCTTCAGCTGTACGCCTTGCGTTCGCGCCGCAACTGGGGCATCGGTGACTTCACCGATCTCACCGTCGCAGTTAACTGCCTCGCCGCGCTCGGCGCGGACGCCGTCGGCATCAACCCGCTGCATTTGCTCTTCCTCGATGATCCCGATCAGGCGAGTCCGTACAGCCCATCGAGCCGTCGGTGGCTGAACCCTCTCTATCTCGATGTCACGGCGGTGCCCGAGGTCATCGCGAGCGCCCGCACGCAGCAGTGGATGGCCAGCGCCCCGGTTCAGGCCAGGCTCGCGTCGCTCCGCGCCACGAACCACGTCGACTACCCCACCGTCGCCGCGCTCAAGCGCGAGGCGCTCGCACGCGCATTCGATGACTGGCGCCGCGACGGCGATCCCGTTCGCGAGGCGAACTTAACGGCGTTTCGCGACAGGCACGGTGAGGCCCTCACACACGTGGCGATCTTCGGCGCGCTACGTGAGTCGGAATTCGGCCCCGATCCGTCACACTGGCCCGCCGAGCTTCGCGATCCACAGAGCGACGCCGTGATCGCATTTGCGGCCGCGAACGCGGTGGCCGTGAGCTTCCACGCCTACCTGCAGTGGCTGGCGGACGAGCAGTTGGCAGCCGTCGCCGCCCGGGCCCGCCACGTAGGGATGAGCATCGGCCTGTACGGCGACCTGGCGCTGGGCTCATCCGCCGGGGGGAGCGACGTCTGGGCGGCAAGCGATGCCTACGCCATCGGGGTCTCGATCGGCGCCCCACCCGACGATCTGAGCCCCGACGGCCAGTCGTGGGGGTTGCCTCCCCTTCGCCCCACGACGCTCACGGGCGACGGCATCGACGAGTTCCGAGCGGCTCTCCAGGCGGCGATGCGCCACATGGGCGCCATCCGGCTCGACCACGTGATGGGGTTGCAACGCCTGTTTTGGGTTCCGGAGGGCGGAAACGTAGACGGCGGAGCCTATGTCGACTACCCGTTTGACACCCTCATGGCGACGGTCGCCGTCGAATCGGTGGCGAACGACTGCCTGGTCGTGGGCGAAGACCTCGGCACCGTGCCCCCCGAACTCCGCCAGACGCTCCACGCCGCCGGGGTACTGACCTACCGCGTGGTGTGGTTCGAACGCCGATGGGACGGTGATCGTGCTTTCCTCACACCATCGGAGTACCCAACCCAGGCACTCGCAACGGTGAGCACCCATGACCTTGCCACGATCGCCGGCTACGTCCGCGGCACCGATTTGGAACATCGCGACCGCATCGCAGGCGGCCGAAACGACGAGGCTCACAACGTACGTGCCGACGACGTGGTCGCGCTTCGGTCGATGCTCGCATCCACTGCAGGCCTCAGCGCCGATGAGCCCAACGAACGTCTCGTCCGGGACGCTCTCCACCGCTTCGTCGCAGCGACCCCCTGCGCGCTCGCAATGGTGCAGATGGACGATGTATTCGACGAGATCGAGCAAGCCAACTTGCCGGGAACGATCACGGAGCATCCGAACTGGCGCCGCAAGCTGCGTGTACCGGTCGAGGAGTGGGCGTCATCCCCCGAGTTCGCTGCGCTACGCGAAGCCATGCAAACACGCAGACATCCCTGAGAACCCCGCACCCTCCTGCCATCGACCCCGAGCGTCGTACCAACGAGCACGACAGCGATTGCGCACGAGACCAGGGCTCGTGCAGAGGTGAATCCTCGCGGCGGACGCGGCATGGCCTTCGCTAGGGTGAACGGGCGATGATTATCAAAGGTGGAACGTTCGGTCCGGTTGCGACGAACACGTATGTGGTGGCCCCCGAACGGGGTGGAGAGGCGTTCATCTTCGATCCCGCGGCGGGGAGCGAATCGTGGGTGCGTGCAACGCTCGCGCAGCTTGAGCTCACGGCGGTCGCCGTCGTCAACACTCACGGCCATTGGGATCACATCGTCCAGAACTACGTCTGGGCCGAGGAGGGCCTGCCGGTCTGGGTCAGCCCGCACGACCAGGACTGGTTGGCAGCACCCGCACCCTTCAACCCGGCGCTGTTCGGGAACCCACCCCCCACGCCCGGCGTCACCCCTGCCCGCCTGCTTCATGAGGGTGATGTGTTGGAGTTGGGCGACCTGCGCTTTGCCATTCTCGAGACGCCCGGGCACTCGCCCGGCTGCCTCGTCGCTCACGAAGCCACACACGGGCACGCCCTGGTCGGTGACCTTGTCTTCGCACAGGGCATCGGACGCACCGACTTCCCGGGCAGCGATCACGTGGCCATGATGGCAAGTCTGAATCGCACCTTCGCCGAGCTCCCGGGGGCCACGCTCATCTACCCCGGGCATGGCCCGTGGAGTGTCCCCCTCGCCGATGCGGAGCCCTACGCGCGGATGTTCATGTGAGCACCGCACTCTCACGCGACGGCGTCATCGACGTGCTCCGCGGTGTGCTCGACCCGGAGCTTCACCGCAGCATCGTCGACCTCGGGATGGTGGGCGACGTCACGGTGGACGGCGCCCGGGTGACGGTCACGATCAAGCTCACCGTCGCCGGTTGCCCCCTCAAGGCCGAGATCCAAAGCCGGGTGAGCTCCGCCGTCGGTGGCCTCGCCGGGGTCGACGTCGTTCACGTCACCCTCGACACCATGACCGATGACGAGCGCCTGGAGATGCGCGGCAGCATCACCGGGGTCGGCGAGCGCAGCTCACCCTTCACCGCCGATGCCCGCACGCACGTCATTCTCATCGCCTCCGGCAAGGGTGGGGTGGGTAAATCCAGCGTCACGGCGAACCTGGCCGCGGCGCTCGCCGCACGGGGTCATACCGTGGGCCTGCTTGACGCCGATGTCTACGGGTACTCGATCCCGCGGATGATGGGGGCCAACCGCACCCCGGTCATGCTCGACGACGATCTCATCCTGCCGGTGGAGGCGCACGGAGTCCGACTGATGTCAGTGGGGTTCATGGCGAGCGACGACCAACCGGTGATCTGGCGTGGGCCGATGCTCCACAAGGCGCTCACCAGCTTCGTGACCGAGGTTTTCTGGGACGACCCCGACTATCTCCTGGTCGACCTTCCCCCCGGCACCGGCGACGTGTCGCTCTCGCTCGCGTCACTCGCACCAGCGGCAAAGATGGTGATTGTGACCACGCCGCAGATGGCCGCCCAGCGCGTCGCGCAACGCGCCGCGGCAATGGCACGTCGCGTCAAGCTCGAGGTGCTCGGCGTCGTCGAGAACATGAGCTGGTTCGACGCGCCCGACACCGGCACCCGGTACGAGATCTTCTCCGGCGGGGGTGGCCAGGCGCTCGCCACCGAAGTCGGGGTTCCCCTTCTGGGGCAGATTCCCCTCGAGTCGGATGTGGCTCGCGCCGGCGACACGGGCACACCGCTCGTGTTGAGTCGCCCCGACACCCCTGCGGCCCAGGCACTGGCTCAGGTGGCAGACGCCGTGACTGCTCACCTCCCGGTCGGAGCCGCGGCAGTCTCGTGAGAAGCCGGCTCGGCCCGATTGGCGCGGTGTGTGCCGTGCTTGTCGCCGGCTGCGGTGGCAGTGCCCGCACCACCGAAACGGCCCCGACAGCCCCACCGCCAACGACCGCGACTGCCACGCAAGCAGCGCCCCAGGCCGAGCCGATCGGTACGCTGTCGACGGTGACCGTCGCGAAGGGACTGGACTCCCCCGTGCAAACGATCCCGCTTCCGAAGAGCGACATGCTCTGGGTGGTGGAGCAGGCAGGTCGGGTGCGCGCGGTGCGGGAAGGCGGCGGACCGGCCACCACGGTGCTCGACATCCGCTCCCAGGTGTCCAGTGGCGGTGAGCGGGGCCTGCTCGCACTGGCGCTTCATCCCCGCTTCCCCGACGACCCGCGTGTGTTCATCCACTTCAGCGATTCGAACGGCGACACGCAGGTGCAGGAGCATCTCGTTGCCGACGGCGTGATCAAACCCGCAGCCCGACGGGTGCTGTTGGAGGAAGACCAACCGCATTCCAACCACAATGGCGGGACCCTGGCCTTCGGATCGGACGGACGGCTCTACCTTGGGCTCGGTGACGGCGGGTCGGCGAATGATCCCGACGAGCGCAGCCAAAACCTCGCCAGTCGTCTGGGCAAGTTGCTTCGCCGTGACGTTGACAACCGCTTCGAGGAGTGGACAATCGTCGCCTACGGGCTGCGCAACCCGTGGCGGTTCTCATTCGATCCGCAGACCGGCGACGCGTGGATCGGGGACGTCGGTCAAGGTGACCGCGAGGAGATCGACGTGCTGCCGGCGGGTTCGCCGCAACTGAACTTCGGGTGGGATGTCTACGAAGGCTCGGAGCGCTTCGACAATGACGACGCGTCGGGTGAACTTCGCGGCAGCGGCAAGCACACCCCGCCCGTCGCGGAGTACACACACGACGACGGCTGCTCGGTCACCGGCGGTGTGGTGATCCGCGACCCGACGCTTGCCGGCTTCGCTGGGCGCTACATCTACGGTGACTATTGCAGCGGCAACATCTGGACACTCCCAACCGAGGGGGAGCAGACCCCACGCAAGGAATCGCTCACGGTGGATGAGATCGTCTCGTTCGACGCCCACCGCGATGGGCGGGTCTACCTGACCGCCAAGGACGGAACGATTCGGTACCTCGTCGTCCGGTAGGGGCGTGCTGGCCGCTCCGGGCGCAAGCCGAGCACGGAAGGGCGCCCCGTACACGTCGCTCGCTATTTGCCAGCCTCATACGACTCCTGAGCCCGGCTGACCCCGGCGACCCGGTCGCGGTGGAGATCCTCGGTCTTCGAGCGGGCCACGGCGTTTGATGCGGCCAGTCCGTCCAGTGCGCCCTGAAAATGGGGCAGTACGTAGCGAGCAAGCAGCTCGTAACTGCGATGGGTGGCCGCAGTGTCGCCCCACTCTTGAGCAAAGACCATCACCCCGCCGAAACCGCCGCTTTGCACCTGCAGACGTTCGATGACAGCGATGGCGTCGTCGGGCGTGCCCACCACCCATGCGCCGCGCTCCATCATTTGGTCGACCACCAACTCATGCGGCCCGGGCACCGAGCGTGGCCGCCCGGTCGTGCCCTCCGTGTAGTCGAGGAGAAATCGTCCGGCCCCGCCACGGATCGCCTCGACTGCCTCCGCCTTCGTCTCCGCCAGATGAATGGGGATGACGAGTCGCCATTCCGACCGGCTGACGCTCCTGCCGGCCTCGGCCGCAGCGTCCTCGGCAATCGCCCAATGCTCCGCCAGATTGATGGGTCCCTTCGGCCCACGCCCCACCGCCAGCGACAACACCCCGGCACCAAAGCGCCCGGCCAGCTGCATGCCCGCGGGCGACTCCATGCTCGTCGTCGCGATCGGCGGATACGGGTGCTGGTAGGGGCGCAGCTGTAACACGGCGTCGGTCAATGTGAACCACTCCGACTGCACCGAGAACGGTTCGATCTCGGTGAACAGGCGCACGATCACCTCGAGTGATTCCGCCTGCATGTCGCGCAGGCGTGCCGGGTCGAGGCCCAACATTGCCGCGTCGGTGAGGTGCCCTCCCGGTCCGACGCCGAAGTTGATGCGCCCCCGTGTGAGGTGATCGAGCAGCACGATGCGGTCGGCCACCATCAGCGGGTGGTGATACGGCAGGCTCACCGCCCCGGTCCCCAGGCGGATGTGGCGCGTGCGTTCGGCCGCCACGGCGAGGAACAGCTCGGGCGAGGCGATGGTCTCCCAGCCGGTGCTGTGGTGTTCACCAACCCACGCTTCGTCGAAACCGAGGCGGTCGAGATGCGTGATCAACTCGAGGTCACGTTCCAGCGCCAGCGTCGGGTTCTCACGAGGTTCGTGGTAGGGGGCGAGGAAGGCCCCAAAGCACAGCCGATTCACGGGGCAAGCGTACCGGCCGGCGCCCGTGCACCCTTGGTAAACTGGGCGTCGTTACCGGGAAACGACATTGAGGAGACCAACCGGATGGCCTACGTGATCGCTGAGCCGTGCATCGGCACCAAGGACACGTCCTGCGCTGATGTGTGCCCAGTGGACTGCATCCACCCCGCCCCGGGTGAGGAGAACCACGACGAGGCCACGATCCTCTACATCGACCCCGCGGAGTGCATCGACTGCGACGCGTGCGTGGAGGCCTGCCCGGTCGACGCCACCCTCGCCGAGGACGACGTCCCCGCCAAGTGGGAGGTCTTCAAGGAGATCAACAAGGTCTACTTCGAAGACGGTCACGACGCCGGTGAAAAGATGCTCGCGGAGTACCTCGCCAACAAAGCCGAGTAGCCGCACCTCAGATGGGCCGCAGCACCGTCATCGCCGCACTACCGCCCGCCCGACACTTGCTGCGCGCCAAAGACCTCGCCGATGCGAGGTATGCCGACGCGCTTACGGTGAACGACATGGCCCGCGCGGCGGGGTTGTCCCGAGCGCATTTCAGTGCCGAGTTTCGGCGTGCTTTCGGGGAATCACCGCACTCCTATCTGTTGACCCGGCGTCTGGAACGAGCCGGCGCCCTGTTGCGCGGCACCGACCATTCGGTTGCACGCATCTGTTTCGCGGTCGGTCTTCGCAGCGTCGGTTCGTTCACCACGAGCTTCACGCGGATCTTCGGGATGACGCCCACCACCTACCGCGCGTCGTTTCCGCCAGCCTCGAAGTTTGCCCGCGTCCCGGCCTGCATCGTGCACGCCTACGGCCGGCCGCAGAACCGAACAATTCGAGAAGACAGCACCGCCACGCGAACCTAATATCGCCCCAAGTTCTTCGACGTCATCATGGAGGCAAACGATGCTCACGATCTCGACCGTACAACTGTGGGTTCATGACCAGGAGGCAGCCCTGGCGTTCTACACCGAGAAGGTGGGCATGGAAGTGAAGGTGGATGTCACCCTTGCCGAGATGGGCAACTTCCGCTGGCTGACCGTCGCACCTCCCAACCAGGATGGGATGGACATCGTGCTGATGCCGGTACCGGGCCCTCCGATGTTCGATGCCGAGACCGCAGAGCAGGTCACACGCCTGATGGCGAAGGGTCTCGCCGGCACGGTCTTCCTCACCACCGAGGACTGTCGCGCCGAGTTCGAGACACTCAAAGGCCGCGGCGTCGAGTTCGTCGATCACCCCGAGGAACGCCCGTACGGCATCGACGCGTCCTTTCGCGACCCCTCCGGCAACCACATCCGACTCACTCAGGTCTTCCCGATGTCGTGACCGCGTCCCGGCGCCCGCTCACCGACGATGAAAGTGGCCAGGAGAACATCATTTCTCCACACAATTGTGTGGAAAACAGCATTTTCCGTCGCGACCACCACCATTCCAGGATGGCGCTTCCCGCCGTTTGTGTGGTCGGTCACGGAGGGTCGCGGGGCTCGCCCCCGGGGCAAGCTTCACCTGCCTCGCGACCCTGCCAGCGATCTCGGGCATCAAATGCCAGGAACGTGCCCGTTACGGCATCCGGCACAAAGACCCGTGATCCGGTGAGCGATGTGGATGCATTCGTCGCAACTTCGGAGCCACTCGCGCCCGCGCCCACCGCTCAGTCGGCGCGCGAACCACGTCGGCACGGATTGGGTCAAAGGTGAACTGGCGCGTCACCACGGGCAAACGCAACGGTGCCGATAACGCCGCGCCAGAACCGTTTTCATCGCCGCTTCGCGCGTCGTCTGAACGGAGCAGGTTCGGGACACTCAGCCCAACCGCTCCCCCGCACCAGATCATCGGGCCTACGTACTATTGTGAGGAAGGAACTGGTACGCAACTGCGAAGTTCCTACCCCATTTTAGGAGGCGCGAGTGCCACTGCAAGCGAACGAGGAAACCCCGAACGCCCGGCAGCGAAAACGAGAGTCGCTCTTCCGAGTTCTGATTCTCATCGCCGCCTTCATCTCGTTCGTCTTTTCTGTCTCCCTTTGGTTCTCCGGCAGCGAACTTGAGGGGATATTCGTCGGGGTGTGGGTTCCCACGATCCTCAGCCTTGGCACTTTCCTGCTGCCGCGGAGGTAAGGCGATGAACACCCCCGGCCTTTTCATTCTGGGCTGTGTCGTTGGGTTGATCGTCGTCGCTGCACTTGCCTTGCTGACATGGGGAGCGGTGATTGACGGCCGAACTCCCGAGATCACCCTTGACGATCCACAGCAAGCGACCCCTCCTTCCGGAGAGGTTCGTTAGAAGATGGAGCTCAACGACGCTCGCGTCTTGATAACCGGCGCAACGGGTTCGCTCGGTGGGTTGATCGCAGAGCAGCTCTCCACGCACGGGGCGCGCCTCGCGGTCAGCGGTCGCGACGCCCAGAAACTCGATTCACTTCACCACCAATTTTCCGCGCACACAATCGTCGCCGATCTGGGCGAACGCGCCGCACCCGAACATGTGGTGACCACAGCTGCGGATGCCCTCGGCGGCCTCGACATCGTCATCCATGCCGCGGGAGTCGTGGCGTTTGGGGATGTGAACGAGCTCTCCGACGAGACGCTCGATGAGTTGATTGCCGTGAACCTCATCGCCCCGATGCGTCTCGTCCGCGCTGCCGCCAAACGTCTCGACGGTGGTGGGGTCATTGTCGTTCTCTCGGCAATCGTCGCGGACATGCCCACAGCGGGGATGGCGGCGTACTCCGCATCCAAAGCGGGCATAACCGCTTTCAATCGCGCCGCCGCGCGCGAACTTCGACGACGGTCAATCCGGCTCGTCGACGTCCGGCCGCCGCACACCGCGACGGGACTCGAACATCGAGCGATCGCGGGTACGCCTCCCAAGCTGCCCAGCGGGCGACCGACCGACGAAGTTGTCTCGGCGATCATCGGGGCCATCACCGACGACTCCATCCGGGACCTGCCCTTCACCTGACCGCTACATGAGCTGCTCGATGGCCCGGCGCTGCTCGACCACATTCGGGTCGTCGGGAGCGATGATTGCGTGGAGCTCAACCGTCCACAGGGCGTCCGGGTACATCTCCCGACGCATGTAGGAGCCGGTGAGGTTGGCCAGCATGCGTCGGATGATCAGGTGCGGTGAGGTTGCTTCGAGGTGCTCGGGCTCGAGATCGACCCCGGCGGAAACCGACACGATCTGACGACACTGGTCGACCGTTCGCCGGGCCCAATCGTCGAAGGGATCGAGGTACAGCGGCCGGGGTCGCGATGCGTCGACCACGATCACATGGCCGGGCATCCCTACACAGGACAGATCAAGCCCGACCCGCCGCCCAACCGCAACGGTGAGCACCGACAAAGCGATCGGCAGGCCGGTGCGACGGTCGAGCACGTCATTGAGGAATGAGTTCCGTGGATCGTCGTAGGTGGAGCGGTCCCCGCGCAAGTCGGCCTCCCGCAACGCGGTGACCACCCCCGTGAGGCCGCCTCCCAGGGTCGTTGCCTCTGCAGCGAGCCCATCCACTTCTCCGAGCCACCGGGCGATGTCCAGACGGGGATATGCCTCCGCGGCGATGAGCAGGTTGGCCTCGGCCAGGTCCGGGTCCAGCTCGGCAACGAGCTCACCGAACCGTTCGCGTGACGCCGCGCTCATGACAGGCCCTCGAATGTCGCAAACGCCGTTCGCAGCTGGTCGGGCAGTGGACTCGGCACGGCGGCCACCCCGTACCCATCGACGCCGACAATCGTGAGCTCACAATCGGCGCACCGCACGTTACCGTCCGACTCAACCCGGTCGACCGCAACGGCGTACCGGTGGCTGGAGCCACCAAGATGGGCGACGCGAACGTGGACGTCGACCTCATCATCGAAGCGCAGCGAGTCGTGGTAGCTAAACGCCGCAGCTCGCACCAAGTAGTGGTGCCCCTCCGGTCCGAGCAGGTCAATGCCGAGGCGGCGGCGATACTCCGTCACGCCGCGGTCCATGAGGGCCGCGTAGCGACCGTAGTAGACGACGCCCGTGACATCGGTGTCGCTGAAGTCGGCGCGGGTGCGGAGAGTGAATCGAAACTGCTCGTTCACGCGATGATTGCGCCCTCCCCCCCATCGATCAAGATCGAGGCTCCGGTGATGTACGCGGCCTGCTGGCTGGCCAGAAAGGTGATGAGCGCGCCCATCTCATCGGGGTCGCCGATACGGCCCATCACCGATGCCGCTCCGCGTGCGGCAACCGCCTCGGCGCTGCCGTGAATCTCCACCAGCCGCTCGGTCGCGAATGAGCCGGGCATGACGTTGTTGACGCAAATCCCCTCGCGCGCCACTTCCCGCGCCACGGTCCGGACCGCACCGGCTACACCAGCACGTGTGGCGTTCGAGAGCACGAGACCGTCGATTGCCTCGCGGACGGTACGACTGGTGATCGTGATGATGCGACCCCACGTGCGGGCACGCATATTGGGCAGCACCGCAGTCATCAGTCGCACGGTCCCCATCAGGTTCTGCTGGATGGCCGCGTCCCAGTCCTCCTCGGTTACTGCGGTGAAGCCACCGGGTTGCGGCCCGCCCGCGTTGGCGACGAGAATGTCCACCGGGCCAAGGCGCTCCGTGGTCTCGGCAACCGCCGACGCGGGCCCCTGGGGATCGGCCATATCGGCCACGATTGGGTGCGCACCCAACTCTGCGGCGGCGGCCTGGATACGATCGGCCGAACGCCCAACGATCGCAACACGGCAGCCCTCCGCTGCCAACGCCTTCGCGGCGGCGAAACCCAATCCGCGGCTGGCACCGGTGACGAGGGCAATCCGACCCGCAATTCCGAGATCCATTTCCGCGAGCCTACCGCGGGTCGGGGCGCGGCGCGCGGCTGCTATCGTCGTGGACGTGGCAACGAGTTCACGCAACAAAAAGAAGTCTGGCGGCCGACGCCGTAACTACGAGCCGACGGTGGAACTGACCGGCGTCAAGAAGCTGCTTCCCACGGGATGGGGGAACTGGCTCGGGTTCATCCTTTTCGGCGTGCTCGCCGTTGCCCTTTTTGTCGAGTTCATTCGCGCGCTCGGCCGTGACGGGCACACCGATTGGATCGCCGCCGCAGTCCTCGGCGTCCTCTTCGCCTGGATTACTACCTTGTTTGCGATCACACGCTGGAAGGACTACATCTAGCGCCTCTCCCGGAGTCCGCAGGCGAGTAGCTGTGGTCCGCCGGAGCCCGGGACGCCCGGGTCTCGATACCCAGGCGTTGCCGACCGTCCTCAGTCACCCCAACCGGCGCTCGACCAGCTACGACCCGACCACGAGCGGCCCGTCCAGGCAGCACCACTCCAGCCGGAGCCGGACCACGACGAACCGGTCCACGAACGCCCCGACCAGGAGCGACCTGTCCATGACCGTCCCGACCATGACGAGCCCGTCCACGAACGACCGGTCCAGACGTCACCGGTCCAGACGCTGCCGGTCCACGAGCGACCATTCCAGTCGCCGCCCGTCCATGCCGTGCCCGACCACGAACGACCCGCCCATGAGCGACCATCCCAGGGTGCGCCGAAGATATCGCGCTCTCCGTTGAGAACAGCGCCCTCGTCCTCGAGCCGTTCCGACCCGCGAGCTGCGTCCAGCGATCCGGTGCCCGTTGACGAGGGCCACGTCTGAGCGCTGTTGGCGGGCACGGCGGCGTCGCGCGCTTTCGTGAGGTCGATCAGACCTGCTCCCTGGCCCCGGCTATCGGCAACGGGAAGGAACTTCGCGGTGCCTTTGAGAATCGCCTTGACCTGATCCGGCGTGAGCTGCGGCTTCTTCTGAAGCAGCAACGCGACGGCACCGGAGACCACGGCCGCCGACTCCGACGTGCCGGAGCCGCGGAAGAAGCGTGGCGAGGTGCCCTGCCGGGCAGCGGGGTACGCCTCGTCGAGCGCCGAGCCCGGCACGCGGAGACTGACGATCGACTTTCCGGGGGCGACGATGTCCGGGTTTCGCGTCCCGTCACCGAAACTCGACCAGGAGGGAATCGTGTCGTCGTTCGAGTTGTGCGTCCCTTTGCTATCCGTGCCACCGACCGCAAGGACGTACGGATCGTATGCGGGGTTGTTCAGTTTCTCAGAGCCGTAGCCGCCGTTACCGGCCGAGACGACCACCACAATGCCCTTCTTCCAGGCAACCTCCACGGCGTACGCGAGGGGGTCGATGCGGTAGTCCTGCACGCCGTCCGTTCCGAACGAGAGGTTGAGCACGCGAATGTTGAGGCCGGGATCGTTCTTGTGCTGGACGACCCAGTCAATCGCCGCGAGGATCTGGGAGACGTCCGTCGCTCCGTTCCGGTCGGCGACTTTGAGGGAAATGATCTTCGCATCGGGAGCGACCCCGAGGAAGTAGTCGTACGTTCCGTCCTTGACATCGGCGGGGGCTTCGGGGTCACGACCGGCGATAATTCCGGCGAGGTGTGTGCCGTGGCCGAAGGTATCTTTGTTCGTGAGGTTGGCTGCCTGCGATTCAAAAGACAGGTCGGGTCCGTAGACGACCTTTCCCGCTCCCGCAAGCCCTTTGACTCGTGACACTCCTGAGTCGATGATCGCAACCCCGACACCGGCACCACGAAAACCCTCGTTCCACACCGTACCGGCGCCGACCGCTTTCTTCACCCCGAAGCTCCCACCAGGGACCTTCATATCGACACCATCGACTGCGTTGAGTGTGACGCGCTGGTTCATCGCGACGTCAGAGACACCCGGGGTGCGTTTCAGCGCGCTCACCGATGCGGTCGGAACAGTCGCGGCGAATCCGTTGACGATTGCGAGCTGTCGATCGACGCGACCGCCGAGCCGCAGGACCATTGCTTCGGGTCCACTTCCTGCCCCGGGGAGTTCCCGCACAATCACCGATGCGGTCGTGGGGGCGCCTGCCGTCGCCAGTGCGGGAGACACGCCTGCGGTCATCATGAGCGCCGCCGCGCAGATCACGCCAAGGGAACGACCCTCGCGTTGGGCGCGCTGCCTCATGCCTGCTCGTGTCGCAGAACTCGTTGCCGGAACGTACGCATGACCTATCGGGCGCATCGAAATCCATTTCGTTGGTGAAGCCGTCGGAGCTGCCGCCGTGCAAAGACGACAATCCATTTGTCGGCCGAACTACGGAAAAACTTGAGAAGTCTCTATGAGTATTTTGGTTTTCACAGCGACTGATCCAGCGGCTACATCGTCCGCTGTTCGAGCAACCGTCCGAGTTTCACACGGCAATGGTCAACACCGTTCTTGCGGAAACATCCCGGGCCCCGCAAAAGCCGTGAACGCATCGTTGCGATTCACATCACCCGGCGCGCCGGCGCGGCCTCGCTGCGTTGGTCACCCCTTTGGCTCGGTTCGATTTGTCGCCATCTCAGCGGTTTACGGTCTCGCCTGAGCTGGGCGGAGCGTAGACGACGGTGCAGTTCTTCCCGTCGGCTTTGGCGGCGTAGAGCGCGCGATCGGCGCAGTTGATCAACTCGTCCGCATCGTCGGCGGCATCCGGGTAGACGGCCACACCCACGCTCAAGGTCACTCCCTGGCTTGCCGGTGAGCTCAGCACTCGGTGACGAAGCCGCTCCGCGAGTGAGAATGCCGCCGGCTGATCGGTCTCGGGCAAGAGCATCACGAACTCCTCGCCCCCGAATCTCACCACCACGTCCGACCGGCGCATCTCACGGGTCAACTGATCGGCCACGTCGATCAGTACGGCGTCGCCGGCCAGATGCCCCCGTGTGTCGTTGACCTGTTTGAAGTCGTCCAGGTCGACCATGACGACGGCGAGGGAATGGTCGTAACGACGGGCGCGATCGATCTCGACCAGTATCTGCTCCTCAAGAGCCGCACGGTTGAGAAGACCCGTGAGTGGATCGCGTCGCGCCCGCTCCTCCGCCGCATGAATCACGGCAAGAGCAAAGCGCTGCTGGGCAGCGACAACCCCACCGTGAGCGACGATGACCGCCAGGCAAAACGCGGCGAAGACTGCACTCTGAAGGCCGGAGAGCACCAAATCCGTCGCGGGATCCACGATGAGGGCCACGATCAAGACCGCGATGACGACGCCGATCACGGGGAGCGTCCGCCGCGCACCCAGCCAAATCGCGCCGATCGCGACGTTGGTGCCCCAGAGGAGGACCAACGGACTGTCGACGCCTCCGGTCACGAGAACACCAACCCCGATGCCCACCGTGTCGGCCACGATCGTCGCCATCGCCGTCACGGGAGTGATGGGCTTTCGGTTCCGAACATGGGTTACCCAGAACACGAAATGCGTGACCACGCTGAGCGCAAGTACGGTGATCGCCGCGCCTTGATAGGGAATCTCGACCCAGACGATGAAGAGCGCCAACACCACAACCACCGCAAGTCGCGCCGCAACGATGACCTCGGCACCGACCGATAGGTCCGGGTCCACCTCGCGGGGAGGCCGACGAGGAACGAGGATGTTGCGAAGGAGTGGCTTGTCGCTGTCGTTCACGCTGCGGGGTTTCCGGAGAAGGTCGACGCACACCGTTCCGGGACGGAGAGCATCCTTTCCGTACCGTCTCTGAGTCTCTTGTGCGCCAAAGCTGTCAAGAAACCTTCAAAAGGAGATGAAAATCAGGGGTTTGGCGCATATGTTCATGCGTGCCCACACACTAGCCGCGGATGATCTGAACGGTTCGCCGACGAACCGTACGGTTCTGCGAACCGTCGCGAGCCAGGACGGTCAGTGACGCCACGACGCGGCGACGGGCGGCGAGTGCGGACGCCACACCTGCGCGAGCACGCTGGGGGATCTGGAGGCGCAAAACAACCGGCTGGCCCGGTCCGATTCGGCGGGCAACCGGCACCAAGAAGACAACCTTTGCGCGCGAGCCCGTGCCAATGGTCAGCCGGCCGGTTGCCCGCACAAGACACGGTTCATCGCACCTCACGCGAACCCGCACGTCGGGTCGACCGCGGAACTTTTGTCGTGGGCTTGCCGTTGCCAACACCGTCGGCGAGGTGGTATCCGCGGCCGGGTTGACCGGGGGCACCGGGAATGGGGTGGGCGCAGGACCAGCGCAGCGGCCGCTGTCGCTCAGCCGCCTCACCGGGCCGTCCAATGACAGCACATAGACGCGACCACAGCCGTCTTCGCCGAACGAGCTGATGCTCGTCGCCGTCAGACCAGTGGCCGTGTTCGCCACGGCGCCGCTCGCGCTGAGCGATGCCGACCAAATCTCGCCCTTGCAGAAGTCTCCGTAGACGTACTTGCCAACCACGTCGGGAAGACTCGGGTCACGCACCACGTAGCCACCGGTGATGGAACACCATCCGGCGGAATGAAGCTGTTCAATGACGGGAAGCACGTTGCCGGTGGGGTATTCGTTCGGCGTCGCGAGGCGCATCGGGCTGGAGCCGTAGAGGTAGCGCCCTTCGAGCGCATTCCATCCGTAGTTGGCGCCCCGCCCAAGACCTCCGGCGCGGGAGACGAGGTTCACCTCCTCGACAAAGCCTTGCCCAACGTCGGCGATGACGAGATCGCCCGTGACGCGATCAAAGGAGAAGCGCCACGGGTTGCGCAGCCCCGATGACCACACTTCGGGAGCCCCGCCACCCGTGGCGAACGGATTGTCGGGCGGATTGACTGCCACACCGGGGCGCGGATCGATGCGGAGCATCTTCCCGAGGCGCGAGGTGGTGCGTTGTGCGTCGCCGTCGGTGTCGCCTGCCCCACCGCCATCCCCGGTGGCCAGCCACAGCAGCCCGTCGGGACCGAACGCGAGCTGCCCGCCGTTGTGGTTGTCGGCGCCGGGGTGCGGAATGGTCAGGAGCCGCCGGCGCGTGGCCACATCAACAGTGGGTGCGGTCGGGCTGGCGGCCTGGTACTCGTCGATCACGATGTCACCCGAGGTCGCGGTCGCATCGGCGGTGCCTGTGTAGTAGACGTAGAGACGACGACTCGTCGCGAAGTCCGGCGCGAAGGCCAGCGAGAGAAGCCCCTGCTCATCACCGTTGGAATTGACGAGCGACCGCAAATCGAGATACGGGGCTGGCTGGGTGACACCACCCACCATCAGGCGGACCGTGCCGCCCCGCTCGACGACGAAGACCCGCTCGATGTCGCCCGGGGGTGAGGTGAGAAACACCGGGCGGTCGAACGTGCCAACCGTGGGGAGGGTAACCGCCCCGTGGGCGGCCGGGGCGAGCAGAGCAAGACAGAAAAGGCCCACAAGCACCGTGATTCGCCGGCGGATGATTGTCATGGCGACGACCCTACCGAGCGAGCGATCCTCAGGAAAACTGATGCGGTCGAGCCGGAACCCGGAATCGATATCGTCGTGCCGGTGCAGATCTCCATTACCGGCGGGTCGGGGTTCCTTGGTCGCGAGCTCCTGCGACTGGCGCCAGGCGCGATCGGCGAACGGGTCGAGGTCCGTGATCGGTACGCACTCGAGCGGGCGTATGCGCATCAGCGACCCGACGTGGTGATCCATACCGCCTACCGTCAAGACGGGACGGATGCGTGGGCGATCAACGTGGAGGGAAGCGCCAACGTAGCGATCGCCGCGGCAGCTGTTGGCGCGCGGCTGATTCACATCTCGACGGATGTGGTGTTCGACGGACGCGCGGGCGCCCCCTACACCGAGGCCGACCGCCCCAGCCCGATCACCGACTACGCCCGCTCGAAGGCCGCCGCAGAAGAGGCGGTTGTGACGCACCATCCCAGCCCCCTGATGGTGCGTACCTCACTGATAATCGGCGGCCCGGGACACGAGCCTTCGAAACACGAGGTGGCCGCAACCGACCCAGCGGCCGTGTTCTTCGACGACGAGATGCGCTCCCCCATCGCCGTTTCCGACCTGGCCACCGCGCTTATCGAGCTGAGCGAGACGGGAATTGCCGGCGTTCTCAATGTCGCCGGGGCGGACGATCTCTCGCGAGCGGAAATCGCCGAGATCGTCATTGGTGGCCCGGTTCGCCGGACCCACTCTCCACCGGAACGACCCGGTGACTGCCGCCTCGACTCATCCCGCGCCCGTGCCCTCCTCGCTACACCTCTGCGCGGCCTTCGCGAGGTGTTTAGCTCGTGACGACCTCGGCCACGCAGGCCTCGTCACCCTCGGCCCGAGTGGTGGTTGACGCAATAGTGGCGTTGGGGGCGTAGACGCTGAGAATGCCCCTCCAGATCGAGCGGTCGAGCCCGCAGATGCGTTCCGGGTCGTGAAAGGCCATCTCTTCGAACGGGCAGGCGCAGGCCGTGATCTTCGTGGCCCCGCTTCCCTCGCTCGTGGCGGCAAAGCCGTACCGCGAGAGAAGTCGCACAACCTCGGCGATGGCCTGGGTCGGCGTAAAGGGCGACTGGCCCGCGGACCGTTGCTCATGCGCCAACGACTGGCCAAATTCAAAGCCCACGCGCTCCAGCTGCTCGGCTGGGGTAGCGCCGGGCTCGCTCATTGCCTTGAGCAGGAGCTGGGCAAGCAGGTCGTAGTGGCGCTCGGGAAGAGCCACGGCCGCTTCGGTCTCGGCCAGTAGGTACTGCTTGGGCGGACGTCCCGCGCCGGGCCCGCCCGACTCGCGTCGGCGGAAGTCCGCGGTGAGAAAGCCCTGCTCAACGAGCTTGTCGAGATGGAATCCGGCCAGACGGCGGTCGATCCCGACCGTCTCGGCAACCTCATCCTTTGTGAGCGCCTCCGTGGCCTCGCGAACAACAAAGAACACCCGTCGCCGCGTGGGGTCACCCAACGCGCCGGCAAGACGCTCGATCTCTTGTTCGGTCTGTGGTTGTCTCACTGTCACGAAAGCCCCGGCCCATCTGCGATTTTGTCCCTGATCACCGTCTCACACAATGACGGTTGGGGAGGCCCATGCGCCCTCATTACGGTAACCTAGATTGACGTTAGAAGCGAGACACGAGTTGCGAGGAGATGCTGTGTCGACCACCACACCGCCCCAAATCGACGAGATCGGACCGTACAAGTACGGCTGGCACGACCCGACGCACTACAAGTTCGAGCCGAAGAAGGGCTTGAACGCCGATGTCGTGCGTGAGATCTCAATGATCAAGGGCGAGCCGGAGTGGATGACCAAGTTCCGCCTGCGCTCCCTCGAGATCTTTGAGCGCAAGCCCATGCCCAACTGGGGTGGCGAGCTCGGGGACATCGATTTCCAGGACATCTACTACTACATCCGCGCCAGCGAGAAGCAGGGCCGGACGTGGGAGGAAGTGCCGGACGACATCAAGACGACGTTCGATCGGCTGGGCATTCCCGAGGCTGAGCGCAAGTTCCTCGCGGGCGTCAGCGCCCAGTACGAGAGCGAGGTCGTCTACCACTCCATCCGCGAAGACCTGGAAGCCCAGGGTGTCATCTTCTGCGACACCGACACCGCCCTGCGTGACCACCCGGACCTCTTCAAAGAGCACTGGGCCACGGTCATCCCCCCAGGCGACAATAAGTTCTCGGCGCTGAACAGCGCCACCTGGTCGGGTGGGTCATTCATCTGGGTTCCGCCGGGCGTGCGGGTCGAGATCCCGCTGCAGGCCTACTTCCGCATCAACCAGGAGAACATGGGTCAGTTCGAGCGGACGCTCATCATCTGCGAGGAAGACTCCTTCGTGCACTACGTCGAGGGCTGCACCGCGCCGGTGTACTCCAGCGACTCACTGCACTCAGCCGTCGTCGAGATCATCGTGAAGAAGGGCGCACGCTGCCGTTACACGACAATCCAGAACTGGTCGACCAACGTCTACAACCTGGTCACCAAGCGCGCCGTCTGTCACGAGAACGCCACCATGGAGTGGGTTGACGGCAACCTCGGCTCACGCCTCACCATGAAGTATCCGGCGGTGTGGATGACCGGTCGCGGCGCGCGCGGCGAGGTGCTTTCCATCGCGTTCGCCAGCGAAGGCATGCACCAGGACGCCGGCGCGAAAATGGTTCACGTCGCCCCCGACACGTCGTCGACCATCGTGTCGAAGTCGATCTCCAAGGGCGGCGGTCGCACCAGCTACCGCGGCCTCGTGCGGGTGGAGCCCGGTGCCAAGCGCGTGAAGGCAAGCGTGGTGTGTGACGCGCTGCTTCTCGACGATGACAGCCGCTCGGACACCTACCCGTACATGGACATCCAGGAGGAAGACACCTCCATCGGCCACGAGGCCACCGTGTCGAAGGTCGCCGACGACCAGATCTTCTACCTCATGAGCCGCGGAATGTCGGAGGAAGAGGCCATGGCGATGATCGTGCGTGGCTTCATCGAGCCGATCGCCAAGGAGCTTCCCATGGAGTACGCCGTAGAGCTCAACCGACTCATCGAACTGCAGATGGAGGGTTCGATTGGCTAACGCCCCCGCCTGGGCAACCGACGCCCGGCAGGCGGCGCAGACAACGCTGACTTCCCTTCCCGCCCTCACGGGGCAGGAGGAGGAGTGGCGCTTCACGCCGCCCACCGACCTGGCGCTGGAAGGCCCGGAACCCACCGCGACGACAGCACGTGGCGACGCCCCAAACCCGGCATCTGGGGAACGGATCGCCCGGCTCACCTTCGTCGATGGAGCACGCACCTCACTGGAGGGCGCCGGCGCCGACGGGGTCATCATCGCCGACCTGGCCGATGCCTTGGCAACCCACGAGGCCGTCGTCCGCGAGCGGCTCTACTCACTGGTTGGCTTTACCGACAAGCCCGGGGCGCTCAACGCCGCCCGGTGGGAATCGGGAACATTCGTCTACGTCCCCGCCGGAGTGCACGTGACGTTGCCGGTTGAGGCGCTCTCCACCCTTACGGGTGGCGCCGGACATGTCTTCGGACGCACGTTGATCGTCGTGGAGAAAGGCGCGAAGGCGACGGTCATCGACCGCTACACCTCGCCGGACCTGGCCGGGCCGGTCAACGTCTCAACGGTCGTCGAGATGTTCGTCGCCGACGAAGGCGAGTTGGAGCACGTCTCGGTGATCGGCTGGGGCAAGGGCGTGCGCCATCACGCCATCGTGCAGGCCACCGTCGCCAAAGACGCCAAGGTGCGTTCCGTGGTCGTCACCCTCGGCGGCGATGTCGTGCGCGTCGAGCCGACGCTCAAGTGCGTTGGCGAAGGCGCCGACGCCCGCGCGCTCGGCCTGTTTTTCGCCTCTGACGATCAGCGCTTCGAGCACCGGGTGATCTCGCGCCACGAGGCCCCCAACGCCTACTCGAACCTGCTCTACAAGGGCGCCATCAAAGACACGGCGCACACCATCTTCTTTGGCAACCTCCTCGTGCCACCCGGCGCGCCGGGTACTGACGCCTACCAAACCAACCGTAACCTGGTGCTCAACGAAGGCGCTCGGGCCGAGACCATCCCCTTCCTGGAGATCGAAACGGCCGAGGTCAAGTGCTCCCACGCCGGTGCGGTAGGCCGCGTGGACGATGAGCACCTGTTCTACCTCGAATCCCGCGGTGTTCCACGCGACACGGCCAAGCAGCTCATCGTCGAAGGCTTCTGCCAAGAGGTGCTCGACCAGATCGAGCTCACCGAGATCCGCGACGAGCTGAACGCCGCCATCGAGCGCAAGGTACGGGGCAGCTAGGTGCTCGATGTCGCCGCCGTGGAGGAGATTGCGCCCGGAACGTCCGTGCGTGTCGATGTCGAGGGAAAGCCAGTGTGCCTCGTCAACCTCGATGGGCAGTTCCATGCCATCCATGACACCTGCACACATGCGCTCGAAGGGCTCTCCGGCGGGTACATCGAGGAGGGCAAGATCGAGTGTCCTCGACATGGCGCGTTCTTCGACATCGCAACCGGAGAGGCGGCAACGCCACCGGCGACGCTTCCCCTCCCCACCTTCCCGGTAGACGTGCGCGACGGTCGCGTGCTGATCGACCCCACCCCGTCGCACCCCCATCCCCTGCTTGACAGAAAGGCGTACCAAGAACGTGGCTGAGCCCATCCTCAAGATCGAGGGCCTGAAGGTCAACATCGACGACATCGAGATTCTCCGCGGCGTCGACCTCGAAGTTCCCCAGGGCGAAGTGCATGCCCTCATGGGCCCTAACGGCTCTGGCAAAAGCACGCTGGCGTACGCCCTGGCGGGCCATCCGCGCTACACCATCATCGACGGGCAGGTCACTTTCGATGGCGAGGTCATCGCCAGCGCCAACGAGGACGACACCCTGGGCGCCGATGAGCGCGCACAGAGGGGCCTGTTCCTGGCGATGCAGTACCCGCTCGAGGTTCCGGGTGTGTCGGTCATGAACTTCCTGCGCACGTCGCTGGGTGCCGTGCGGGGTAAGGAAGTCCCCCCGCGTGAGTTCGTCAAGCTCTTCAACGAGGCCAGCGCGCTGTTGGAGTTCGACAAGAGCTTCGCCGACCGCTACCTCAACGAGGGCTTCTCCGGCGGCGAAAAGAAGCGTCACGAGATCCTGCAGATGGCCCTGTTGAAGCCCCGGTTCGCAGTGCTCGACGAGACCGACTCCGGCCTCGACATCGACGCGCTCAAAGTCGTTTCGAACGGCGTGAACCAGCTTCGCGGCAGCGACTTGGGCGTGCTGATCATCACCCACTACACGCGCATCCTGAACTACATCAAACCCGATGTCGTTCACGTGATGTACGAGGGACGCATCGCCAAGACCGGCGGCCCGGAGCTGGCCGATCACCTGGAGCAGGTCGGCTACGTCGAGTTCGGCTCGCCGGAGACGGCGGCAGTTCCCGGCAGGTAGAGCATGAGAAGGTCGGAGCCCCGCGAAGCGTTTGAGCGACCCGAAGGGAAGCGAATGGGCCGGCCAAATCCCGTGGTGAGCGAGGCGAATGGGAAGCACGACTTCCCGCTCCTGACGCGGGAGTTTAGTGGCAAGCGTTTGGTCTATCTCGATTCGGCGGCGACCTCGCAGAAACCGTCGGTGGTGATCGACACCATCAGTGATTACTACCGCGAAGCCAACGCCAACGTGCGGCGCGGCGTGTACGGCCTGGCGGTGGAGTCGGACCGCCGATTTGAGGAGGCGCGGGCATCCATCGCCCGGTTGGTCAACGCCCCCCTCGACGGTCTCGTCGTCACGAAGAACGTCACCGAGGCCATCAACCTCGTTGCCTGGGCGTGGGGCATACGCAACCTCAAACCCGGCGACGAAGTGCTGGTGTCGATTATGGAGCACCATTCCAACATCGTCCCCTGGCAACTGGTTGCCCAGATCACCGGCGCAACGGTGCGGTTCGCTCCCATGACGCCAGAGCACGAGCTCGACATGGACGCACTTCGTGGAATGATCGGTCAGCGCACTCGCGTCGTCTCGATCGTTCACGTCAGCAATACCCTCGGCACTATCAACCCGGTGGCCGAGATCGCCCAGCTCGCCCACGCCGTCGGGGCGTTCATGCTGGTGGACGGCGCGCAGAGCGTTCCCCATATGCCGGTCGACTTCGCCGCCCTGGGCTGCGATTTCCTGGCCTTCACCGGCCACAAGATGCTGGGACCCACCGGCATCGGTGTGCTCGTCGCCAAACCGGAGCTCCTGGCGTCGATGGAGCCGTTCATGGGTGGCGGCGAGATGATCAACGACGTCACCGTTACCGGCTCCACCTGGGCGGAGGGTCCACGCAAGTTCGAGGCGGGAACCCCACCCATCGCGGAGGTCATCGGTCTCGGCGCGGCGGCGGAATACCTGATGGCGCTCGGCATGGAGAACGTCCGGCGCCACGAGGTCGCCCTCACCGACGTACGCCCTCAACGCCCTCACGGAGTTCGAGGGCATGCGCATCTTCGGCCCCGCCGACCCGGCCGAGCGCGGCTGCCCCATCAGCTTCGAGCTGCCCGACGTGCACGCCCACGATGTCGCCCAGTTCCTCGACCAAGAAGGCGTCTGCGTGCGCGCCGGCCACCACTGCACCAAGCCTCTGATGCGCGACCTGGGCGTGGCCGCAACCGCCCGCGCCAGCACCCACGTGTACAGCACCAGCGACGACATTGACGCCCTCGTGCGCGCCCTACACGGCTGCCGCGCCTACTTCAGCTGAGTCATCGACGGACGAGAACCCTCCTCGGCGCCCTTGACACGCCCCCCCCCCGACGTAAAGTCATTGCGCCTCGCGGTGAGAACTTCTCACCGAGTCGAGGGCATCCATTCTCGGTCGATACCGGTCTCGGTGTCGGTGCAGAGAGGAAAGGGGTGGAATATGTCTGTGAAAGGCCGATCTCGATCAGGGATCACACGACTCGCCGCCATTCTGGGCTGCGCATCTCTCGGATTCGCAGTCCCTCTGCTGGCGAGCGGAGGTGGCCAGGGGGCTGCCTACAACTGGACAGGGGCAGATCCAGGGTGCACATATGTTCAGTCCTACGTCTCGGGTTCCGGAACCTTTACCGTCAGCGGTGTGACCCAGTCGTACGCAAATGCGGGTTGCGCAAGTCAATGGGGACGGCCCGTCGGAGCAATCGGCGTCCTTCCCCGGCTCTATCGAAATGGTGCACTCTGCACCCAGCCGAGCAGCGGTTGGCAGTTCAATCCTTCGTATGGCCAGACCAATTGGTTCTGGTCACACAGCTGGACCTCGCCGCCCTGCGGGGCCGGAGCGACCTTCATCACGCGCACACATGGCAGAGTGAGGAACGGGGCCAATGCCTGGCGGCCAAACACGAGCGGTACACCCGAAATCGGGTCGCCGATCGCGACATGGTAGGCCCACTCGCATCCCACATGACGCACGTCAAGGAGGCAAAACAGTGAGTACGACGAGAGCATGTGTACTGGCATTCATCGCCGCGGCTCTCCTGGCAATGGGTCTCGTCGCCGCACGAGCCGGCGGTGCTGATCAGCAGCCGCTACCGTTCGGCGCCGATCCATCCACGTGGCAGGACTCGCAAGGGCGGCCAATAGTCGAGCTGATGCCGCAGCGTGTAGGAGTGGCAACGCTGGACGGCGGCATTCTCAGGGATTCAGCAGGCAACCCCGTGACGGTCCCGTTTGGTGCGGTCGCACGCGGCGACGTTTCATCCGATGCCGCAGACGCTGAGACCGACGCGGCCCTAAAGCGACAGCGTCTTGATGCCTGTCAGCGCGGTCTTCAGGTCCCTCTGGGTGTTGAGGCGTCGGGCACTGGCCTCACCGCGGAACAGGCGGCGGCGAAGTCAGAAGCGGCCTTAAAAGCCGCCATCGCAGCAAACGGTGGTATGAGTACCAGGAGCGCCTGCGGCCGATAACGGTGAGAATAGGTGGGCGCCACCCTGGCGCCCACCTTATAGCCGCGCTCAAGCCCGCCAAACCTGAGTATTGGACGTGGTGCGGACGCGTCGACCCTGATCTTGAAGGGCTGGGCGACACTGTTGTTGATTGGTGTCAGACACTAATCAACAACCCATGCGACGTGAAGCGTCCGGGGTTAGTTGGAGGCTCTGTTTCTAGGCAGACTGGCCTGGTGGAAGGGAGCCAATAACCGAGGCTCATGGCAGCAGTTGGTGATGACGGCACCCTTGGCCATGTGCGAATCGAAGAGTTTTTCGGAGTTCCGCCATCGAGTCCCGAGGCCGCGCGGGAAGCGCAAAGACGCGGTGAGGGCAATGCCATTCCCATCTACGATCAATCAGGGGTCAAACGCATTTCCATCCTTTAGTCGAGGAGGATCTCGGGCGTGGCCGCAACCGCCCGCGCCAGCACCCACGTGTACAGCACCAGCGACGACATTGACGCCCTCGTGCGCGCCCTCCACGGCTGCCGCGCCTACTTCAGCTAGCCGGCGCCAGCACAAAGCGAGCGACTCGTCCCGGCCCAATGGTCGACGTCACTTTTCCTTCGGCAAAACTCCGACTAGCGACACGGCAAAAATCTGATTAGGCGACCGGCAAAAAGCCGAATACGATAGGTCGCCAAGCGTCAAACACGGCAATGAGCTGGAGAAAGATGCACGAGCTGCCACGCCGGTCCGGCCCAATCATTCGTGAATTGCTCGACGGATTTCGCGCCGTTGTCGTTAATGGCCCGCGCCAGGCGGGCAAGAGCACCGTCGTGGGACAGGTTCAACGCGCCCGTGGCCCGGTCATCACGTTAGATGACCCCGTTCAGCTCGATCTTGCGGTGAACGACCCCACCGGTTTTCTTGAGCAACTTCCGGAGCGGCCAGCCATTGACGAATTTCAGCGTGGGGGACCTGGGCTGCTGCTGAGTGTCAAGAAGGTGCTCGATTCGACCAACGATCGCGGTCAGTACCTGCTGGCCGGCTCAACGCGCTTTCTTACAACACGCCGACTCGCAGAAAGCCTCACAGGACGCGTCGGGATCGTTGACCTCCTCCCATTGTCGGTCGGCGAGATGCGGGGCGTCCACGAGCGGTTTCTGGAGGAGGCCTTCGGGGACAACGACCTTCTTCAGTCTCGCTGTGATCTCATCCGACGTCGTGACTACGCCGATATGATCATCACGGGTGGCTTTCCCGAACTCGCGTTGTCGTCCTCAGGCACCCGTTTTCGCAGCGCATGGTGCCGGAGCTACCTCGACACCGTCCTCGCCCCAACAAACGTCGATCAGGTTGGTGTGGTTCGCCGCTCGTCCCTTCCCGGCGACCTCGTGAGCCAGATTGCAGCGCGAACGTCCGGGGAAATCGTTGTCGCCGATCTCGCTCGCGAGCTTCTCGCAGATGAAACAACGATCCGAACGCACCTGGAGCTTCTCGAGACTCTCTACCTCGTCCGTTCACTGCCGGCGTGGACGACGAGCCTCACCAACCGCGCCAAACGGCGGTCGGTGGCCCACCTCATGGACACTGCTCTCGGCTGCCACTTGCTCGGAGAAACCTCCACGAGCCTTGCCGCACCGACATCCCGATGGTTCGGCCCGCTCCTCGAGACGTTTGTCGTTGGAGAGATCGCGAAACAGGCGACGTGGTCTGATGCCCCTACCTCCCTCGGCCAGTACCGGGATCGTGATCAGCGCAAGGTGGACCTCATCCTCGAGCGCCAGGGGCGTGTCGTGGCCATCGAGGTCAAGGCGACCGCCACACCGACGACGGCGCACGCCCGCCACATCGACTTCCTCAGATCACGTCTTGGACAACGTTTTCATCAGGGCATAGTCCTGCACAACGGAACGCAGCGGGTCCGCTTCGACGATCAGATCGTCGCCCTGCCGGTCTCGGCACTGTGGGCCAATTTGTGCCCATGACGAACAATCGACCCGGTGTGATCGACCGCCAGTCGTTGGTAGTTACGTGAAATCGGGCATCGGGGTGGAGCCCTCGTACTTGGCGTCCATGCGGAACGTGAAGCCGGTTCCGTTGAGCCATTCCAGGAGTTCCGCGCCGGGCTTGGGCCGACTGATGAGGAAGCCCTGGGCAAGGTGGCAGCCGAGGTCAGCAAGCGCCTCCCACTCCTCCATCGTCTCGACACCTTCGGCCACGACTCCAATGCCGAGGTCCTTTGCCAGGTCGATGGTGGAACGAACGATCGCGGCGTCCTTCGTGTTGGCAAGCATCCCGGACACGAACGACCGGTCGATCTTGATGCAGCTCACCGGCAAACCACGCACGTGAGACAGCGACGAGTGCCCGGTGCCATAGTCGTCAATTGATAGCGCAATGCCCATCTCATCGAGACGGCTCAGCGCGGCATTCGCCGCCTTGAGGTCGGAGACCAAAGCGCTTTCGGTGATCTCAATCTCCAACGCCTTCGCCGGAATACCGTGGCGCTCGAAGGCACGGGCGATCTCGGCGGTGATGCCCGGGTCGAGCAAGCTTGACTGCGACAGGTTCACAGCCACCTTCACCCCCACACCACCGTCGGCCCATTCGCGCGCCTGGCGCAGGGCCTCGTCGATGACCCAGTAGGTCATCTGCGTCATGAGCCCGCTGCGTTCGGCCAGTGGGATGAACACGTTCGGCGTGAGGAAGCCTCGCGTGGGGTGCTCCCAGCGAATGAGGGCCTCCACGCTACGAATCTTGTGGCTGGCCAGGGACGCCTTGGGCTGGTAGTGAAGACGGAGCTCGCCGCTGGAGATGGCGCGGCGCAGGTCGCTGATGAGAGCTAGCTCATCGCGGCCGACACCGTCAGCCTCATGCTCGTACACGGCCACGCCGGTCCCGTTCGACTTGGCCCGGTACATCGACCGGTCGGCACGCTGCAGCATGCTTTTCGCGCTGGTTCCCTGCTCATCCATCATCGCAATGGACGTGCTCGCCGTAATCGCGACGGTCACCCCATCAACGGTGAACGGGGTCGCAAGCGCGACTCGGAGCGCTTCGGCGATCGTCCTGGCACCGGCCTCACCGTCGACAGTGGGCAACAGAACGGCGAACTCATCACCACCCAGACGGGCCAACGTGTCACTGCGGCGCAGGCGTGTTCCCAGGCGCCGTGCGACATCGGCGATCAGGCGATCGGCAGCGGCCTGGCCGATCGACTCGTTGATCTGTTTGAAGCCGTCGAGGTCGACGAGAACCACGGCTGCGTCGTTATCGCCGCGAAGGCGTTCACGGGCGCACTGAGCGACGCGATCGTCGAACAGGCGCCGATTGGGAAGACCCGTCAGCCCGTCGTGGAGGGCGTCGAACTCCAGGTCCGCCACCTTCTTGTCCAACCGGGCCGTCGACCGTGACACGAGGAACGCCTGCACACCGCACAACAGCGCAATCGCGCCGATGATCCATGCGGCGAGCCGCCAGTCCGGGATTGCGCCACGGGAGGCGTCGATACGAATCGCGAACCACAACGCCACGGCGACAACGGCGCCCGCAGCGAGCGAAGCACCGTCGATTGGGCCGGCAACTTTTGGTTCACCTCGTGTGGCGGGCATGGACCTTCCTGATAAATCGGATTGCGTCTGATATCGGCAGAGAACGGTCCGAGCGTTAGAGTCGGCCGGCACGCAACCACCGGATCTACAATGGTGGGGTTACACATTGTCCTTCCCCACATCGGAGACGCGATGGGCGGTATTGACGACCTCTACCAGGAGGTCATCCTCGATCACTACAAGAACCGCCGCCACCGCGGGACCGTTGACGATCCCACGGCAACCGTCGACCACAACAATCCCATGTGCGGGGACGAGATCCACCTCGAGATCCGGGTCGACGACGGCCAGCTGGTGGCGATCGGCCACACTGGTCAGGGCTGCTCGATCTCACAGGCGTCGGCGTCGATGATGAGCGAGGTCGTCATCGGCCGGCCCACCACCGAGGCCTTGGACCTCGTGGAGCACTTTCGCCAGGTGATGCTCAGGGACACCGAACCCGACGAGGAACGTCTCGGAGACGCCGTCGCTTTGGGCGGTGTTGCCAAGTTTCCGGCGCGAGTGAAGTGCGCTCTGCTTTCATGGATGGCACTGAAGGACGCCATCGACCGCGATACGGGAGGGAGCAATGGCCACTGACGACGATATTCGCGAAGCGATGAAGCAGGTGGAAGACCCCGAACTCGGCGTCAACATCGTTGACCTGGGGCTGCTTTACGGCGTCGCGCAGGACGGCAACGGCAAGGTCATCCTCGATATGACGCTGACATCGATGGGGTGCCCGCTCACGGAGCAGATCATCGGCGATTCGCGCGCCGCCCTCCTCCCCCTCGACGGTGTCGAGGACGTGGACGTCAACTGGGTGTGGGACCCACCGTGGTCGCCCGAGGCGATGAGCGACGAAGGCAAGCTGATGATGAAGGTCATGGGGTTCATGTAATGGCCGACACCGCCACCACACCACCCCCCATGACGCTGGAGGAGAAGAAGGCCGCTGCCCGCGAACGTGCTCGTGCCGCGAAGCAGGCCCGTGAGGCCGGCGACGCCGAAGTGGCCGTCACGGACTCGGCCGCCAACTACATCCGCCAGGCCGCTGACGCGCAGAACAAAGACACCGGTGTCCGCCTCCGCATCCTCGCCGGTGGGTGCTCCGGGCTGGAGTACCACATCGACTTGATCGAGAAGGGTGAACCGATCCAGGCCGGCGAGCGTGAGCTCATGTCAAACGGCGTGCGCCTCCTGATGGACCTCAAAAGCACGATCCATGTGACCGGCTCCATCGTCGACTACGAGTCGACGCTCCTTCGCCGCGGGTTCAAGATCAAGAACCCCAACGCCACGAGCACCTGCTCGTGCGGCGACAGCTTCGGCGTGTAGCTGCAGAGCTCATCATCTGACGTCAGCTCTCAGTGCCAAGGCGATCTGAACAGGCAAGCACCACCGCGACAACCACCAGCCCAATGGCGACAATGGTGCCGAGCACGGCGTCCAGAGAAAACACAATGCGTCCGGGCACGTCGCTCTGGAACGTCAACGCAGTGACAATCTGGAGCGCCTCACTGGCAAGAACGCACAGAGACGCCGGCACCCCCATCAGTCGTATGCCCCGCAACATCGGGGTGTGATGGGGCGCATTGCTGAGAGTCACAAGAGCAAGTGCGCTCAGAAGCACCCAGATCGGTGAGACGCCCACAAACCATTCTCCGTAGCTCCCCCAAGACGCGGTCGACGATACGCAGGGGCGCAAGGAGCAGTTCGATGATCTCAGCGAGGGCGGGCAACATCGCCACGACCAGCAGTGCGCCCGAAACCCACACGACGAAGCTCTCCGGTAGTCGTGGGTCATGTGCAGTTCCCCCTCCGCCGGCGGCGCGCACGGTTGCGATCCCAAAGGCGATCGCGGCGACGACAAAGAGGAGCATCGTGAACGCTGCGACGGCGTCGATGAGGCTTTCGAGGCGGGTGTTACTCGCTGGGAAACCATGGATCACGCGAGCAAAGAGAATGAGCATCACGCCTGCCGCGCAAGTCCACCAGCTCCGGCTCCGGCGATAGTCGACTGGGGTGACCACCCCGGCGAAAGCCCCGAGAAGGAGGGTCAACAGCCCGATGTTCATGTCCAGCCGGCCGATGACATCCCAGACGAGGCTCGTCTCACCGACAAGCGGCGTTCCGCCTTCCCCGTCGCCGCGGGAGACGTCACGGAACTTACGGAAGAACAGGATGGCGGCGGCGCCCGCCGAGATCAGTGAGAGAGAAAGCGCTGCGGCCATGAGCTCCAACACCACCCGCAGCGGCCGACGCGTACGCGAGCGGGTCGAATCGATCCCAATGCGCGTTGGCTGCACAAGAAGCGCAGAGGCACCGATGGCGGCGGCGATCATGACAAAGACGTCCGAGGCGATTACCAGGACGCGGTGCGACTCGGACAACCCGTCGAGCCCTATCCTCAAACGGCCAACAACGATCCCGGCCGATGCCACCGCCAACAACACGAGCAGCACCGCGGCAGCGCTCCGCACCGCCAGCGCGTTGAGAATGCGCGACCGGGTGGAACGCACAACCGCGGCGAGGAAAAGGACAAGCGCTCCCACCACCGCGAACGGCGCGGTGTTCGTTGCGGCGATACTCGCGAAAAGAGACCAAAACTCCTCGCCGGAGGTCGTGCCGACCGAAATGGCCCAGCCAACACTCGTCAGGAGTGCTCCCACGAGCAGACACAGCCCGAGAACGTCGAGCGCATTGCCGAGGCCCACCCGCGCAATGCGATCAAGGACTGCCACCGGCGATGACTTTACAAATCCTGAGCCCTATCGGTTGTTCTCCGCCTCTCCCTCCGCTTCCCGTGGCCGCTGTCTGAGAGTGTCTGCGTGTGAGTGACCCAAACCCCACCATCGCGGATGTCCGCGCGGCGTCGGCTCGTCTCGCCGAGTTTGTGGTGCGAACCGAGGTGGTTCGGTCCGACGCCCTCGACGGGCGGGTTGGGGCGCGAATTCTCCTCAAGTGTGAGCACCATCAGCACACCCGATCATTCAAGTACCGCGGGGCCACCAACGCCGTGCAGTCGCTGTCCGAGGCCGAGGCGCAGAACGGGGTGGCAACGCATTCGTCGGGCAACCACGGGCAGGCCCTCGCGATGGCCGCCCGCCTCCGGGGAATCCCGTGCCACGTGGTCATGCCGACGGGCAGCGTCGGCGTCAAGCGCGACGGGGTGAGCGCACAGGGTGGTGTCGTGTATTCGTGCGAACCGACGATGACCGCTCGCGTCGCGGGCCTGGCCGCGATCGTCGCCGAAACGGGCGCCGTGCCCATTCACCCGTTCGAGGATCCTCGTGTGATCGCCGGACAGGGCACAGCGGCCGACGAACTCCTCACCGAGCACCCCGACATCGAGATCATCGTCACCCCCGTCGGAGGCGGCGGGCTGATCAGCGGGACGGCGATCGCCGCCCACGGAATCAGCCCATCAATCACAACCGTGGGAGCGGAGCCCGACGGCGCACGCGACGCGCATGACTCGCTCGCAACGGGACGCCGCGTTGTCGACCACACGCCGGACACCATCTGCGACGGTCTCCGTGGAACGGTCGGTCAGATCAACCTCGACCTCATGCGCTCGCACGCGGTCGATGTCGTTTTGGTCAGTGATGATGAGGTGCGCGCAGCGATGACGCTGTTCCGCTCCCTCTTTGGCGAGGAGATCGAACCGTCGAGCGCAACCGCATTGGCCGCACTTGTCCGCTACCCCGAGCTTTTCGCCAACCGCACGATCGGTCTGATCGTCACCGGCGGGAACATCGATCCCGTGTGACGGCCCCACCGCGTCAGCGAACGGCCACTCGCGAACCGCCCCACCGAACCCGGTAGGTCATGAACGTGACTCGCCACCTGCGAGGCACGTAGGAAACCTGTGCCAGTGATCCCAAGAGCTTCTGGTGGTAGAGGCGATAGCTCCGCGACGCTGGGTCGCTAGTGAGGTCGTAGCGCGTTCGTCCCCCGCCGAGATCGTACGCCGGTAGCCAGTACGCCAGTGCACGCGAGGCACGGTAGACATGCTGTCGCGCGCGGGCGGCAAGCGGGCGCCACCGTGCATCTCGTCGGGCGAGGCGATCGGCCTGGCGGCTGAAACGGTCCAGGCTGACCACCGCCTGCATGAAGCCATTCAAGACACGGGCATCGGTTCGGTAGGTGTATTCCAAGAACCACTCGCCCGGTCCCCGCTCACGCCACAGAAGGCCGCCGTCGCGCGAATCGACGCCAAACGACTCCAGGTACTCGGTGGCAACCTGCAACGCCACATCGCGCTCATGACGTGGCGCATCACTGGCCAGGGCCGGTGTGAGCGAAGCGAGAATGAGCGCCGTGCCCATCGCATCCCGCCACGGCGGCGGGTGCCGATCGTCGGGTGTGGTAAACCAGTTTTCGTTCAGGCGAAGCGTCCGACCCGAGGGAGATCTCTCCGTGGTGGAGAGCGCCACCGCCTCCGCTACCCCGGCCCGATAGTCATCGAAACGGCCGGCTTTGAGGCGCGGCTTGAGCTCGGTTGCCGCATGGACCCAGTTCAGCACAAGCCCATGGCCGCGATAGTACGTCCAGACGAGGGAGGAGGGCGCAATACGCATCACCTGGCGGTCGCGGGCGCTGCGGCCGGACCGGGCCCAGGCCTGACGAATGAGGTCGTTCCATGCGGCCGGTGCGGGCTGGCGACAGTCCTGTGCGAAGGCAAATGGCAAGGAGGCCGGTTGGAGCGCCGTCGTCGCGACTGCGGGCATCGTCACCGCGATCGGCGATGAGACGTTTCCCACGGCATCGCGTGTGAGGATGGAGACGGGAACCGCGGGATTGGCAACGATGTTCGCGGGAAGTGCGGGGTCACGCGGCCCAACCGGGCCGGCGCCCACGATCTCGAATGTCGACGCGCCCGAGCCTGCTTCTGCGAGGGAAACACGAAAGGTGAACTCCACGGCCGAGCGGCTCGTTCCCCCCACACCCGGCCCTGTCGCTTCGCAGACAAAGACGGGACGTCGCTGACTCACCAGCACCGACGTCGGGCGTGGAGCGAGAGTGTCCAACACGATCTGTTCCGTCAGAACCGCCACGGGGAGCGGCTGGGATGCGCTGTCGAGGTAGCGGACCCAAAATCGCACCGCACGCTCCTCGGGGCCGGTGGACGGGATCACCGCGTCCACCTGAACGGCAACCGGCGAGGTTGCCGCCGCCAGAAAGCCCTCGTCCAACGAGACCTGGATGGATGCCGCCGCGGGTGGAGGTGTGAGGCTTAGCGTCACGACGGAACTCTTGGTTGCCGGTGCTCCGCCGTTGATGACCAGGCCTTCCGAGGCCACAGCGGTCGGAGCCGTCAGCAGGCCCGCGACCACGGCACGGCACGCGCGACGCCGCCACAGCAGCCAACGACCCGCGTGTGCCCCCCAGGTCATCACCCGGGAATCATCCCACCGGCGTGCCCCCGCGCGTCATTTGCGCGGTTCGGGATAGTTCCCGAGCTGCCCATCGCGACGATGCTCCAAGGCAGGCAAGGACTGTCGGACCTCGTCCAAACGCCGGGGATCCAGGTCCGCGATCACCACCTCCTCGTCTTCTCCACCGCCCTCGGCGAGGACGACACCCCAGGGGTCGACGATCATGCTGTGACCGTACGAGGCGGTGCCCGTGACGTGGCGTCCCACCTGACCCGCCGCGATCACGAACGCTTGGTTTTCAATCGCACGCGCTCGGATCAGGGGTTCCCAATGGGCTGCCCCGGTCGTCGCCGTGAACGCCGCCGGGACGGTCAGAATCGTTGCGCCGAGGCGACTCAACTGCCGATAGAGCTCCGGGAAGCGCAGGTCGTAACAGATGCTGAGGCCAATGGGATGCCCGTCGACCTCACTGACGGCGACCTGGTCGCCGGGGTGTGTGGCGGCCGACTCGCGGTACTGGTGACCGTTCACGTCAACATCAAACAGATGGATCTTGCGATAGCTCACCCGCTGGTGCCCATCGGGGCCGATGAGCACGCTGGTGTTGAAGGCCGCGGACGCACCCTCCACACGCTCGAGGATGCTTCCGGCAAGGAATGTCACGCGGTGGCGCACCGCCCATTCGCCCGCAGCCGTCAGCGAGGGCCCGTTGAGGGGTTCGGCATGGTCAACGGCATCCGCGTCCGAGACGATGCCGTTCCATTTTTCCGGAAGCACGATGAGCGTGGCACCCGCATCGGCGGCAGCCGTAACGAGACGCTCCGCAGTGGCGATGTTCACCGTTCGGTCGTCGGTTGCATTCATCTGAATTGCCGCAACGCGCATGTGACCAGGATAACTCGCGTCCGCTCCTCCGCCGATCGCGCTACCATTCGCGAAGCGGGTTTGGGACGACGACAAAAGGGTAATCGCATGTCTGCACCGGTAATGACGCGCATCGAAGAGGTTCTCGAAGAGATCCGCCCCGCTCTGCATTCGGATGGCGGGGACGTCGAGCTCATCGATTTCGACGAGGAGGGTTTCGTCCACCTCAACATGCTCGGCGCATGTGGTGGCTGCCCCATGTCGACGGCAACGCTGGTGCTGGGGATCGAAGCCGCCCTGCGTGAGCGCGTGCCCGAGGTCGAGGGCGTCATCCCGGTGTAACGCCCTCCGGGGCTGCTTGCCGCCGCCCTCTGTCATCACCGTCCCGCGGACGGGTTGGTGAGCAACATCGGGGTGCCCGGATTTGAACCGGGGACCTCTCCGACCCGAACGGAGCGCGCTACCAAGCTGCGCCACACCCCGGAGGCAAGCCGCTGCATCGTAGCGAGCGGGGAACCAATGCGCCAGGGAGCGGCCATGGGAGGAACACCATTGTGGGCCGTGAACAAGGTTTGGTTTGGGTTTGGTGTAAACGCTTACCGGTGTGGTTTACTTTCTCAAGTCGATTGTCGGTAGCGGCAATCCTCCTCTCTTTATGCAGCCCGCCGCGAAACCCCAGACCCTTTCGTCACGCGCGACGCGAGTGACGAATTCCCGCCGTACGTTGCCGCGCGGAGGCTTCGAAGTGCTGCTGTTCGTGGTGGCGCTCGTGATCTACCAAGTGTCCCGAGCGATCGTGATCGGCGATACCGGCGATGCCATCCGAAATGCCTGGGCCATTATCGATATCGAGAAGGCAACCGGGATTTTCTTCGAGTCGAGCCTGCAGAGCTGGCTGCTCGACAACCTCCACATCGCCCAGACTCTCAATCACTTCTATGTGTGGGCACATATCCCGGTCACCGCAGGCTTCTTCGTTTGGCTCTATCGGCGCCGTCGCGAGTCCTACCAATTCGTGCGCAACGCGTTCTTCGTCGCCAACGGTGTCGCACTCAGCGTCTTCGTCCTCTTCCCCGTCGCCCCACCACGCCTTATCCGCAGCGAAGGCTTCGTGGACACGCTCTCCATCATCAGCGGCATCGACCTTCACGCCGGGCAGCTGTCAGGGTGGTTCAATCCCTTCGCCGCCGTGCCGTCGATGCATTTCGGATATGCCCTTATGGTGGGCGTCGTCGCCGCGCTGCTTGTTCGGCGCTGGTCGCTACGAATTCTGGCCCTCGTCTACCCCGTGCTCGTGTTCATCACGATCGTCGGGACGGCGAACCACTACGTGCTCGACGCCATCGCCGGCGGAGCCGTTATCGTCGCGTCGTTCGGACTGGTCCACCTGGTCACGCGTCGGCGCGTCGCTCGCCGATCACGGCTTCTCACGCCGGCCGGATAAGTCCTCGTAACGTGCGGGCACTGGGCTTGTGCGCTCCCGAGGGCGGGAGTACCCTCCCGTTATGGAAGTTCAGATCGGGTTGACGTGCTGATGCCCTCCTCGACCATGAACGTCCCTGTGTTTCTCAACGACCCGCCAGCTTCCGCCGGCGGGTCGTTTTTCGTTGTGCACCAGCCAGAAGGAAGGATCAACCAATGGCGATTCACCTGACCCCCGACGAGTTGTCTAACGCCTTGGGCATGGACAGTCGCGACGTCATCCGTCTGTGCCACGAAGAGGCCGTGCCGATCCTGAACGGCCGGGTTGACAAGACCCTGTTCGTGTACTCCATGAAAGCCGCGGGACACGAGCTTCCCGACGACGCCGAAGTGCTTCTGCACATGACCGGATAATTCCGGTCGCAACCGGTGGCCGTGGTATCGTCGCGGCCGCCGTGGGAAAGAATCGCATTAGGCACGCCTGTCGTGTCGTTGTTTATCTGTGCGTCTTTTTCGGCACCGTCGGAACAGCGGTGTCGCAGACGCCGACCGTCGCAGCGCCGCCCCCCGAGCTCTCGACGCTCCTCACGAAATGGACGACCGCGAACCCGGCGACCAGTGTCGCCGTGTGGCGTGTCGACCCCGCCGTGGAGCCGGTGGAGGTGCTGTCCTACAAGGCCGACATTCCTCGACGGCCGGCATCGACGATGAAAGTCGTTACCGCCGCCTCCGCCCTGATGAATCTCGGCCCCGAGTTTCGCTTCGAGACCCGGCTCTACGCCGGCGTCAACGCCGCCCAAACCGGCGGAGTCCTCACCGGACCGCTCTACCTGAAGGGCTACGGCGATCCCACTCTCTCGAGTCCGGCGTATGCGCGGCGCTACCTCGCTGGTGTGGGCGGCAACATCGGCAAGTTGGCCCGGCCGCTCCGTGACGCCGGAATCACCCAGGTGTCCGGACCGCTTGTTGTCGACGAGACGTTCTTCGACAACGCCCGCCGCGTCCCGGGCTGGCCGGCGCGTTACAACAGCGAATGCCAGCCGTTGTCGGGCATGACCGTGAACCAAAGCTGGCTCGGCAACGAGCATCGCCGCTACGTGAAGTCGCCCCCGAAGGCCGCCGGCAACCAGTTGCGCTTCGCGATGACCTCGTTCGGCGTCACTCACTCGGGTGCAATCGTGACCGGTCGCGCACCCGAGCAGGGTCGACTCCTCGCCACAAGCAAATCTCCGCCGCTTCGCGTGATCACACGCCTGATGCTTCCCGACAGCGACAACTTCGTCGCCGAGATGCTCACGAAAGACGTCGGCGCCTATACCCGCAGTTCGGGCAGCACCGTCGCCGGCACCGAGGCCGCCGCATCAAGCCTGGAGGCTATCGGCGCTCTCCACGCCGGAGATCGCCTCGTCGACGGCTCTGGCTTGTCGCGCGACAATCAGCTGACGGCAACAACACTGGTGAGCCTTCTGAGCACGGCAAATTCCGACCCGGTGTGGGGGGCAACACTCATCCAGTCGCTGCCTCAAGGTGGGCAGGGCACCCTCAAGCGACGCTTTCGCGCCGCTGACGTACGTAAACGAGTCTGGGCCAAGACCGGATACATCAACGGAACCGTCGCCCTCTCCGGCATCGTTCGCAGCAACGGGGGCGCCACGTACGCATTTTCCTTCCTCATGAACCAGGGGTCGGTGAGCGGAGCGCGCGATACGCAGGATGCCATCGTGACACTGCTTGCGCGCGGCATCGCCGACGACGCGGTTTAGGTGTCACCGGTCATTCGACCGAACGAATCGACCCCGAGGGCGACCCCGCGGCCAAGACGTCGGCAAAACCGAAGCCCACGGAGTTGATCACGGCGTGTCGCGAATGGGTGGTTCGCGCTCCCCGCGCACAATCGCGGCGAACGCGTCCTCGTCGATCACCGGGACACCCATGCTCTCGGCTTTCGCGAGCTTGCTGCCCGGGTCGACCCCGGCCACCACGAAGCCGGTCTTGCGGCTCACCGAATCGGTCGGCTTGCCGCCCGCCGCGGTCACCGCGCGTTTTGCCTCATCGCGCGACATGTTCGCCAGGCCGCCGGTGATCACCACGGTCAGCCCGGCAAGCGGCCCATCCGTGGGCGCCACGACAACGTCCATGTGCATGGTGAGGCCTGCGGCCCGCAGGCGCTCAAGTGTGGCGACGTTCCCGGCAAAGTCGCGGTACTCAACGATCGCCCCGGCCACCACGGGGCCAACGCCGTCGGCCGTCTCGAACTGGCTGACGTCGGCCGAGAGAAGCTCATCGAGTGACGGCGCCGCGGCGGCGATGGCGTGGGCGGTGACCTCACCCACGTGGCGAATGCCCAGCCCGTACAGCACGCGGGGCCATTCCTGGGAGCGGCTTGCGTCGATCCCAGCGATGAGGTTGCGCGCGGCGATCTCCCCGAAGCCGTCGAGGGCGCTGACCTGCTCGATCGTCAGGGTGTAGAGGTCGGCGATGTCGCGCACCAGGTCCTCGTCGAAGAACTTGATGACGGTCTTCTCGCCCAGACCCTCGATGTCCATCGCGCCACGGGAGGCGAAGTGGATGATCGACTGCACGCTTTGCGCCGGGCAGGCCCGGTTGGGACAACGGATGACGACCTCACCCTCGGGCTGCACAACCGGGGTGTCGCAGGCCGGACAGCGCTCAGGCGCGTGAAACGGCTCCTCAGCTCCCGTGCGGTTTTGCACCAGCGGGGCGACAACCTGGGGAATAACGTCACCCGCACGCTGCACGATGACGGTGTCACCGATGCGCAGATCCTTGCGCGCCAGGTCCTCATGGTTGTGCAGCGTGGCCTGCTTGACGGTCACCCCGCCAACAAACACCGGGTCGAGTACGGCGTACGGGATGAGAGCACCGGTGCGACCTACGTTCACGCGGATATCACGCAGCGTTGTCGTGGCCGTGGTGGGAGGAAACTTGTACGCCACCGCCCATCGCGGCGCACGCCCAACCGCTCCCAGTCGGCGTTGTAGCGCGAACGAATCGATCTTGACGACCGCTCCATCGATGTCGTAGTCCACCTCGGCACGACGGTCCTCCCAGTCCAAACAGGCCCGTTGCGCCGCCTCTATGGAGGGCTCGATGGTGATGAGGGGGTTCACGCGAAAACCCACTCGCCGCAACCACTCAAGCGTGTCGGCCTGCTCCTCGAGATCAAGCCCCTCACGAAAACCGATGGCGTAACACCAAATCGACAAGGGTCGCTCAGCAGTGAGCCGGGGGTCGAGCTGGCGGAGGCTTCCGGCAGCGGCATTACGGGGGTTGGCAAACGTGGGCTGCCCCGCCGCCGCACGAGTGGCGTTGAACTCCGCAAACGCCGCCAGGGGCAAGTACACCTCCCCACGCACCTCTACCACGGCCGGCGGTGTCTCGCCATCGGCCAGGCGGAGTTGCATGGGGATCGAGCGAATGGTGCGCAAGTTGTGAGTGACATCCTCGCCGGTGACGCCGTCACCGCGAGTTGCGCCGCGAACGAAGCGTCCGTCCTCGTAGGTCAGCGAGATCGCGAGTCCGTCGATTTTCGGTTCCACCACAAACCGCACCTCACGATCGGCCAGGCCCTCCTGGGCTATCACGTTCGTCGCGCGCCGGTACCAGTCGAGCAGCTCCTGCGGGCCTTTGGCATTGCTGAGCGAGAGCATCTGTTCGCGATGGGTGACCTCGGCGAACCCGGCAGCCGGGGCGCTTCCCACTCGCTGCGTCGGCGAGTTCGCATCGGCCAGTTCGGGGTGCTCGGCCTCAAGGGCGTCAAGCTCGCGCATCCACTGGTCGTAGACAGCATCGTCGACCGTGGGTTGATCGAGGACGTGGTAGTTGTGATTCGCCTCGACGAGCAGGGCGCGCAGCTCGGTGACTCGGTCACGGTGGTCGCTCATCGACCCAAAAGCACGTCGCCAAGTTCCGCCGGTGTCGCGACGAGCGCGTCAGGGTCGAGCGCCTCCAGCGTCCCACCCGAGAAGAACCCCCAGGTGACGCCGATCGCGGCGACACCAGCGGCCTGCGCTGCCTGCACATCAAACGGGGCGTCGCCCACGTAGCAGGCGCCCGAGACCACAGCCCCCAGCTTATCGAGCGCAAACAACACCGGCGCGGCGCCCGGTTTGTGTTCGTCGGTGTCCTCCGCCACCACCACGACATCGAAGTAGTGCTCGAGCGGCAAAACATCAAACGCGAGCTGCACGGTGGGGCCGCTTTTCGACGTGACCACGCCAAGTCGCCGTCCCACGTCGCGCAGCTCTTGGAGGAGCGTCTCGATGCCGTCGTACCCACGAAGGAGCGCGGCGGTGTTGGCATGGTTCCACTCGCGGTAGACCTGCAAAAGCTCGTCCGCCCGCTCCACCGAGAACTCCCGCATCTGATCGATGAGCGGTCGGCCGACCATGGCCACCAACGTCTCATCGGGAAGGTCAACGCCCAGGACTGTGCGCACCGCATGACGATGCGACTCCCGGATGAGCGCAACCGAATCGATCACCGTCCCATCGAGATCGAACAGGATGGGGTCGTAGCCCCCGCTCACCCCGGGTCTCCGCCGAGCAACGTGTGCAGATCGATGCCGGCGAGATAGTCGACACCGGCCCGAGCTGTGAGGTCGAAGTGCAACGGGGTGATGCTGATCATGCCGTCCTCGATCGCGGCAAAGTCCGTCCCCTCCTCAGGGTGATGCGACGGGAACTCGCCATAGATGCGGTACGTGCGACGGATTCCGTCACCCTCGTCGAGCAGTTGCAGCTCGTCGTCGTAGATGCGGCGGCCGAGACGGGCGACCCGTACCCCCTTCACCTCATCCGGTGTGAGCCCGGGCGCGTTGACGTTGAGGAGCAAATCGGGGGGGAAGTCAGGCTCCGTCACCACTGGGACCAGTTGGGCAACGACGGCGCAGACCGCACGGAAATCGTACGCCGATGAGTCACTGTGCCAGTGCAGCCCGTCGGTGCCCTGCTGCGATACCGCGATGGCGGGCCACCCGAGCAGCACCCCCTCCAGGGCCGCGGCAACCGTTCCCGAGTACGTGACGTCATCACCAAGGTTGGCGCCGTGGTTGATGCCACTCACGATGATGTCCGGCGGCGCCTCACCGAGGAGTCCCAGAACGGCAAAGCGGACGCAGTCGACGGGGGTGCCGTCGGTGGCATAGCCGGTGCTGCCATCGGGCAGCGTGCGCTCCTCCACAACGAGGGGGCGACGGATGGTGATGCTGCGCGCCGTGGCGCTGCGATTGCTGTCCGGTGCAATGACGCTGACCTCACCCAGAGGGTCGAGCGCCTGCTTCAGCGCGAAAAGCCCTGGGGAGTCAATTCCGTCGTCATTCGTCACCAGGATCCGCATCAGGCCTCCCGAGTATAGACCGCATCACGGAACCCCTTACCGGCCCTACTTCGAGGAAGCGTCACCGGCAAGCTCCCTCACCCGGGAAAGGGCATCGGGTCTGGCGGCGACAAACAGCCACCAGGAATAGAAGCCGTCGCGACTGTCGGAGGCGATGGCGGCGCCGTTGGCCGTCTCGTCGCGGGTGAACAGTTCCCGCGCCAGCACGCCGCCGTCACCGGGAATCCCGAGGGACGTGAGGGCATCGGCACACGCCTCGGGCGGGGTCTCTCGCCCGCCGAGAAATCGGGCACCGCAGCCACGACAAACACCTGGGGTGATCTCTGGCCCGTCCGCAGCAGTGTCTCCACACAGCGGGCAGGTGAGCAGGACCACTTGCGCGTCGCTAAAGGGCGAGGGGGATTGCGAGCGAGGCACCCGCGATAGCGAGCGAGACGAAGATGCCGAACGGGAATCCGCGTGAGCCCAAGATGCGCCACACGGCGTAGCTTGCGGCCGCACCGGCAAACCCGGCCAAAACGATCAAAACGGCCTGCCCCGGCTCAAACAAGGCGCGCGAATATGCCACCCCGGCAAGCACAGCGGTCAGCACGGCCGCCATGCCGATCGATTCAAGGGCCTCACCGTGCAATGCCCGAATCTCGCGCGCTTCGAACACAAGCCAAGCGCCAACGAGAACGTTCCACCCCGCAAGGATGAGGTTGAGCCAACCGCGACCCTCATCGTCGGCGTACCACTCACCCGTCATCACCGCCCCCACGACGATCGCCACACCGGCAAGGATGCCCACGGTGGGCCAGAGGAACTCCATCGCGGTTTTCTGACGCCTGTCGAGCCGCGATGGGGGTGGGATCTCCTCGAGGTGGTGTGGCCGGTACCGGCCACTGCCGATGACCCGTCGCCAGACAAACCAGGTAATCGAAAACAGAAGGGCGCCAATTCCGAGCCCGATCAGCAGCGATGTGAGCGCCGCTTCACGAGGTGATCTGCCCGCGATGCGCAGGATGTTGTACGCGATGGCCCAGCCGACGAGGACGGAGGTAAAAAGCCACGACACAAGTCGGCTTGCGGGCGGATTCTTGGGTGCCGCGCTGGTCGGCGCTGTACCGGGGAGGGATCGTTGTGAACTCACGCGGGGTCCATCCTGACAGTTTCGCCGCCCACGAGTGAACTCACGCGGACCGCAGAACCGCCGCGAGGCGGGCCACGGCACGGCCACGGTGTGAGAGACGACCCTTTTCCTCGCTACTCATCTCGGCCATTGTGCGGCCGCCCGAATCGTCCATGGGTTGAAACACCGGGTCATAGCCAAAACCCCGTTCGCCGCGAGGAGCGGTGGTAATCACGCCGGGACAGCTCCCCTCGGCGACGTAGACGGCGCCGTCCGCGCCAAGGCCCACAAGCACGGTGGCAAAGCACGCGCGTCGATCGTCGGTCGATGCCAACTCCTCAAGAAGGCGGCGACAGTTGTCGTCGAATGTCGCGCTGGGACCGGCATAGCGCGCGGAGAAGATTCCCGGACGCCCCCCAAGGGCGTGAACGAACAACCCGGAGTCGTCGGACACCACGATGGTGTCGGCAGGTGCGATGCGCCGTAACTCTGCCGCCTTCAGCCAGGCATTTTGGAGGAGTGTGCTGCCGGTCTCGTGAACATCGAAACCGTCGGGTGCGCCGGTGACCTCGACCCCGTCGAGAAGCTCGGACAACTCCTCGACTTTGTTGGCGTTTCCGGTGGCGAGCGCAATCTTCACGTGGTGCGTGCAGCGAGACCGGCTTGTGTCTGGACATGCCGGATCGTCTCGATCCCGCCAAGAGCGAGGTCGAGCATTTGATCGAGCTCATTACGAGCGAAGGTCTGGCCCTCAGCGGTGGCTTGCACCTCGACGATTCGCCCGGAGCCCGTTGCCACGACGTTCATGTCCACCTCGGCGGTGGAGTCCTCCACGTACGGAAGATCCAGCAAGCAGGCGCCACCGACAATGCCGACGCTCACCGCTCCCACCGAGTCCGTCAACGGCAACTCGGCAATCGCTTTACGATCAACCAGGCCACGCAGGGCGATCTCAAGCGCGACGTAGCCCCCGGTAATCCCGGCGCAGCGAGTGCCGCCATCGGCCTGGATGACGTCACAGTCCACCCACACCATGCGCTCGCCGAGTGCCGCCAAGTCGGTCACCGCGCGCAGCGAGCGACCGATGAGCCGCTGGATCTCCTGGGTGCGTCCGTCGACCTTGCCGCGCGATGATTCGCGCTGACGGCGCTCACCAGTGGAGCCGGGGAGCATTCCGTACTCGGCGCTCACCCATCCGCGCCCCTTGCCCCGTAGCCACGGTGGCACCGACTCTTCGATCATGGCCGTGCAGATGAGGCGGGTGTTGCCCACGGCGATGAGCACGCTGCCGTGCGCGGAATCGATGAACCCCGGGGTGATCTCCATGGGGCGAAGCTCATTGGGTTGTCGACCGTCGGCACGCATCGCTTCGCAGGATAGTCGTACCCTCCGGATGTGCCCCGTCCAGTGTCGTGGATGTACCCTGTGATCAGATGGAGCCTGCGCCTGCGTCCCCTCCCGCCGCAACAGCTCCGCCACGCGGCCGGAAGCGTTGGTGGGTGCCGGCAGCCATCGTGCTCATCCTCGTTTTCCCGGTGCTGTGGCTCATCAGTTTCTACGTGGTCGAGGTGGGCACGTGTTCGGGCGACGGAGGGTCTCCGTACTCGGCAGATGCCTCGCCGGCAGGCAAGTGGTGCGACGGAGGAAACTGGTTCCGCCTCGCGTGGAACGCATGGATTTTTGTTGCGCCCGTCGCGTTCATCAGCGCGTGCATCGCGATGGCGAAGGTCAGGACACGCCGTTGGGTGCTCATCGTCGCCGGAACGTTCGTCGTGGCGTTCGTCGGCCTGATCAGCCCTGGGTGGTTGCGCGACACCTGCACGAGTGAGCAACGCGCCGCCGGCGAGGACTGCGAGATCTACTAGACGCGGTCGTGGCCATGGCCGATAAGCTCGGCCCGTGCCCCATTCTGTTGCCGTGCTTGCTCAACTCCTCGCCGACGCGCAACATGCCGTGGTCCTGACCGGCGCGGGTATCTCCACCGAAAGCGGCGTGCCCGACTTCCGCTCCGCCGGAGGCCTATGGGAGAAGTACGACCCCATGGTCGTCGGTTCGATGAACACGTTCATCAGCGACCCCGCACAGTTTTGGCAGTTCCACCGACCACGTTTCGACATGGTTGCCGCCGTGGAACCCAATGGGGCGCACACCGCCGTCGCCGAGCTCCAACGCCGCGGTATCGCCAAAGCCGTGATCACACAGAACATCGACGGCCTGCATCGGCGCGCCGGAAGCGACGAGCTCATAGAGGTACACGGTTCGCTGAGCTCGGGTCGATGCCTGCGCTGCGACTTTCGCGTATCGGCGCAGGAGCTTCTGGAGCGGGCCGACAGCACCGCTGACGGAGTGCCGCGCTGCAACTGCGGCTTTCAACTCAAAAGCGACGTGGTGCTGTTCGGGGAGATGCTGCCCAGTGAGGCGATCGATGCGGCCTTTTCGCACGCGGCCGAGGCCGACGTGATGCTCGTGATCGGGTCGTCGCTGCTCGTGACCCCGGTGAGCAACCTCCCGGGAATGGTGCTTCAGAACGGTGGGCGCCTGGCGATTATCACCGAGGGCGAGACCCCCTACGACGACGACTGCACCGTGCGCCTGCACACAAAGGCCGCCGAGACCATGACGGAAGTGCAGGGCTTACTTGATGGGCTGATCACGGCCTAGCCCGTGCCCCAGCCTCTCGTTCCCACCCGCCGCGTGCGCACGCTCCACACGCACGAGCCCCTGGCCCATGGCGGGACCTTTGTCAGCTCGGCAAGCGGGCTGGCGCGAGTGGGCGAGCATCTCATCGTCGCCGCCGACGACGCGCATCACCTCGTGCGTTTCCCTCTCACTGGCCACGGGGCGGGCGAGCTGCTGCGCGTGATCGATGGTGTCCTTCCCCTCGATGCCGCTGAGCGTAAGCGCCGCAAACCCGACTTCGAAGCCATCGTCCGGTTGCCGGCCTGCGATGGGCAAGAACACGGAGCCGTGCTGATCATCGGTTCGGGTTCAACCATCCAGCGGGAAGCCGCGGTAGTGATCGAGCTCACCCCGAGCGGTGCGTTTGGAAACCGCATTGAGCGGCGGCCGTTGGCGCCCCTGTTCGACTCCCTGCGTACGCTCTGCGGCGAGATCAACATCGAAAGCGCCGTCGTCGTCGGCTCCGACCTCCTGGTGATCTCACGTGCCAACGGCTCGTCACCCGACAATCACATCGCCAGGTTTTCTCTCGACACGCTCAGCGCATGGCGGTGTGACGCCATGCACACATCGCCGATCACCCCGCGATCGATCGTCCCCTTCCCGGTGGGCGAGATCGATGGAGTTCCACTCGGGATTACCGACGCGGCTCCGCATCCTCGCGGTGGGTGGGTATTCGCCGCAGTGGGGGAAGACACATTCGACAGCTACAACGACGGAGCGCTCGTGGGCGCCGTCGTCGGCCGTGTTGATGATGCGGGCGCCATCGTGTTCCTGGGCCGGCTCACGCCAACCGCGAAAGTAGAGGGCGTGATCGTTACCTCTGCGGACATTGGCACCGAGCTGCTGATGGTCACCGATGCCGACGATCCGTCCCAACCGGCAGAGCTTCTGGGCGCCACACTGCCGGTCTAACTGCTCACCCCGGGATGCTGGTTCGCTAGCCTGGCGCCATCGGAACGTCTCCCCCCACCCGCCCACGTCTGGCGATCATTCAGACCGGCGGAACAATCGGCAGCCGCCCGGACGAGCGCGGCAACCTCCGCCCCGACAAACGGCTCCTCACCGAGCGCATCTCGGACCTCTCCCCCTTCGACACGGTCACCTATCAGCCGTTCACGCTGCCGAGCCCGCAAATCACACCGGCGCACATGCACCAGCTGCGCGACTTGGTTCACGAGATCTCCGCGGACGTCACCGGCATCGTCATCACCCACGGCACCGACACGCTGGAGGAGACAGCGTTCTATCTTCACCTCACCGTGCGGACCGACCGGCCGGTGGTGCTCACCGGAAGCATGCGCCACTCGAAGGAGCCGAGCTGGGATGGCCCGTTCAACGTGTGGGCCGCCTCGCACGTGGCGATGCACCCGTTCTCGGCCGGGCGCGGGGCGCTGGTGGTCTTCAGCGGTGACATCTTCGACGCACGTACCGTCACGAAAGCGCATACGACGGCACTCGAGGCGTTCGGCGGCTACCCCGGCTCCATCGGCCGTATCGACACGCTCGAGGGCCAGCCGGTGCTGCGCTACTTCGCGCGTCCCGAGCTGCGGTACCCCCTCGACCCGCCCGACGCTCACGCCAATGTGGAGATCCTCACGGCCTACGCCGGCTGGAAAGGCGAAGGCCTCACCGAGGCGTTGGACCGTGCCGACGGCGTCGTCATCGCCGCACTCGGTGTCGGCAACCTCCCTCCGGACCTTGTTCCCCTCATCCGCGCCACCGACAAGCCCATCGTGCTCTCCACCCGCACCGACATCGGCCCCATCCTCCCCATCTACGGATACGAAGGCGGAGGCAAAACGCTGATGGAGGCCGGGGCGATCCCGGCGTCGTTCCTCAACGCCTTCAAGGCCCGCATCGAGCTGATCGTCCTGCTGTCGATGGGCTATGACCGCGAACGTATCCGCGCGGCGTTCATGGCCGAGCGCTCCTCCATCGCCCCGTAGCCGTTACAGGCTGATCTGCGTCACGTCGCCCAACGGCATCTGAAGGAAACGAGAACCCACGGCGCGAAACGCGGCGGGGTCGCCGCTGCAGACGAATCGATAGTTACCTTCACGACCGGCTGGCTGATCGAGGCCGCGACGGCGAAGGGCATCGGCCACCTCACGCGCCAGCTCCTCACCGGCGGAGATGATCTCGACCCCCTGAAGTTGGCGACGTACGAGCTTCTCCACCATCGGGTAATGGGTACAGCCCAAAATCACGGTGTCGACCGCCTCGGTGCGCAGGGGCTCCGTGTAGCCGCGCACCATCTCCACGAACCCGTCGTCCCAGTCGCCACCGGCTTCAATGGCGGGGGCCAAGCGTGGGCAAGCCACGCTCGTGACCGCCACACCGGCGTCGTTGGCGTGGATCATGCGCTCGTAGCTTCCACTCGCCACCGTGGCTTCCGTTGCGAGCAGGCCAACGCGTCGGTTACGCGTGGTTTGTGCCGCGGCACGCGCCTCGGGCGCCATGACGCCGATCACGGGGACGTCGATCGTTTGCTGGAGATGCTCCACGGCCGCGGCGGTGGCGGTGTTGCACGCCACGACCACGAGCTTGACGTCCTGGTCCATTAACCACTGGGCAATCGCCGTAGCGCGGCCGCGAAGCTCCTCGCGTGATTTCTCTCCGTACGGAAACCAGGCGGTGTCGCCGAAATAGATGAAGTCCTCGGCGGGTAGTGCCACGAGGCACTCCTCCAACACCGTGAGTCCACCCACCCCCGAGTCGAACATGCCGATCGGATGGTCCCGGGCGATTGTCACACCGCGTCCGCGCTGTTCAAGCCGCGGTAGGCCCCCCGGTAGTAGACAAGCGGCTCACCGGCCCGTACGTCGACCTGAACGACGCGGCCGAGGAGGATGGTGTGATCACCGCCGTCGATAACGGCGTGCCGAGCGCACACCAACCGCGCGACCCCGCCGTGGAGCAGTGGCGCATCGAACGCACCACTGTCCCAGCTGAGGTCGGCGAAACGATCGACCGGGCTGGCGAACCGACCCGAAAGATCCTTCTGGTCGTCCTCGAGGATGTGGACGGCAAAGCCGTCGGCGGCAACGATGGGAGCATGCGCGTTGGCGTCGGTCGCCAGGGCAACAGACACCAGCGGCGGATCGAGCGAGATCGAGCTAAACGCCGACACGGTCATGCCCACAGGCCCCGCCGCCGTCACGATGGTGACGCCGCTCGCCCACCGCGCGAGCGCCGCCCGAAAATCTTCCGCAGAGACGTTGTCCGAAGCCGACATCGTTGGGATGCTAGTGGTTGGCTCCTCAGACAAGCCGTTTCGATAGTCGCCAAACCGCAAGAAATATTGCGAACGTATGTTCGATTTTTCGTCCGAACCACGCTACCATTGTCGCATGATGAGTTCACCCGACTTCTCCCTTCGCGTCGTTGGTCGTGCCTCCGACGGAGCAGCGGCCTTACGCGAACTGCTCCTGGCTCGGGGCCTCGACACCACGACCATCGCCCAGGTCGTTGGCACCAGTCCTCTGACCCTCACACGGGCGACCAAAACCGGCGCCACACCTCGGGGCGTGCTCGTGGGAATGGCCGTGTTGGCCACGGTCATCGACGAACTTGAGCAGAACGGCATCACTATCACCGACCTCAGCTTGGCCGACGGCGACGTCAACGAGGTCGTGGCGGACATCGCCGCAGAGAGCCCATTGGCTCAACGCACCCTCAGCCGCCTGCGCACCGAGCTTCGCCCACCCACCGAGCCCTACCAACTTCCCCTTACCGCCGCGCGCCGCGTCGCCGCTTAGCCCCGATCCCTCCCCGAAAGTCGGGGTCCCACCCGATAGTTGAGTCTTTGCGCTGACATCTTTGCCTGCGGCCTTACCCGTTCTAGACTTCGCGGCCTCGACACGGAATGTCCGAAGGAGAAGCAATGGGTGCAAAGCGTTTGCGCGCACATGTCGTTTTGGCGGCGGTCTGGATCGGCGCCTTCGCAACCCCGGTAGTGGGCCGGGAAGCAATCGTGGGAGGCACGCCGGCCTCGGGCTCGTCATGGCCGTTCATCGTCGCGCTGGTTGATCCCGCCGCTCCATCGGTCTACGAGGGCCAGTTTTGCAGCGGCGTGTTGGTCGACCCGTCGTGGGTGCTGACCGCCGCGCACTGCGTGTTGGACGAAAACGGGACACCCATCGCGCTTTCACAGGTCGAGACCATTGCGGGAATCACGGACCTCAACAACACGACGGCGGGGCAGCGCCGGACGATCACAGAGATCGTCGACCATCCGGTAGCCGACGCCGCGCTGCTTCGGCTGTCGAGCCCCATCGAACCCCAGGCAAACCCGCCGATCACACCCATCGATATCGCGACCGAGCTGGAGGAAGCTCTCTGGGCTCCGGGCGCACCCGTGCAGATCGCCGGCTGGGGAAGCACGACCGCAGCCGAACCGTACGCGTTCCCTTCGATCCTCTTCGAGGCGGGACTCAGTCGTGTGGCGGACCCGACGTGCGCCGCTGTCGTCCCAGACTTCAACGCGACATACGAACTCTGCGCCGATAGCCCTGCCCTTGGCTTCGACGCATGCGTCGGTGACAGTGGCGGGCCGATGACGGTCGCCGATTCCACCGGTCGACGACTCCTGGTGGGGCTCGTGAGCTTCGGGCCAACCCCGTGTGGTGCGGGTCCGACGGGCTTCACACGGCTTGTGCCTGACGTCCGAGACTGGGTGTCGGCTGTACTTGGCCTCGTTTCTCCCCCCGCAGCCGTCACGAACTTCCGAGCCGAAGAATCCCGAGACAAGCCGTACACGACGACCCTCAGGTGGACCCCGCCGGCAACAACCGGCCCCGATCCCTTCCTTGGTTACATGCTTCAACTGACGCCATCCTCTCCGGGCCAGCCATCTCGCGTGATAGCTCTGCCCGCGTCGGACACGATTACGATCACCGACCTCCGTACTCCTGCGCTGGGCTGGGTGGTAGCCGGCATCTACCCACGCAACCGAGCCGGGCTTGGACCGCGTTCACCGATCACGGTGAGAACGCTCCTGCCGAGCGCCCAGTTCACGAAGGCACCGTCGATCCCCGGAGTGCCAAAAGTTGGTCAGCGCCTCCGGGCAGATACGGGTGCCTGGGTCTTCCCTGATCCACCAGTGCCGGCCTCGGCATTCCCGGCGATTCTCTTCGAGAGGTGTCCCCCGCCAGGCGGCCCCTGCGTATCGATACCCAACTCAGACGGCCCGTTTATCAAGGTGCCTCGGGAAGGGGTCGGACAGCGGCTGCGAGTAACGGTGGTTCTCGGCGGCACCGATCTCATCCGATCCTCATCGAGCAGCGGGCTGTCTCAAATCGTTCCGCCAACGATCAGTGGCCGTCTCATCTCGCGGTCCTCGCAACGAGCGCGTGTCTCGATCGGCGCACGTTTGGAGACACAACCCGGCGCAACCATCGTCGTCCAACTGCTCGATCACCGCGGCAAGCGCATTGCGCTCGATCGCGAATCGAGCACGATCGACGGTCGACGACCGAAGCTCCTTCCCGGCGGGCGCAAGCTTCGGGGCAAGGCGAGTTCCACGCAGACACCCGGGATGAAGATCGTGACTGCGACGCGACGCACCGGCCCGCTTCGCAAGGGCGTGCTCGTCGTCAGCGCTTCGCTGAACGGGTCAGCTCAGACTGAGACACGCATCTCGGTCAAGATCCCGTCCTAAACACCACCCCGAGCGCCCACGGCTGCCGACTCACGATCACGCGTCGGCGCTGCTGGCCGCGCACCGGGTGTTGACCGTTACCGACGTCAAGGAGCGGGCGCCAGACGCGTCGTACACCGCGGCGTCAAACGGGTACCACGTCGGTCCGGGCGACGGGCACGGCCGGGAAGCGTTCCGACGTGTCCGACGCACGTGGCCGCAGAGGACGCTGCCGCGCCTCGCGTCCGGGTCTCCCGTTCAGCATTGGTCGTGACCCAACCCTTTCTGTGCGCGTGCTGTGACGAGTGATGTACAACATTTGTTGTCGGGCACGCCAGCGGGCGAACTCGAAGTCGTCACACCCCTTACAGGAGTTTCGCCCATGTCACCGCGTTCCGTGAGCCTCGCCGTTGCGGCGATAGCGACCCTCGCCGTTTCGGCCACGTCCGCCCAGGCCGCCGACACGCGCTACGGCATTTACACCACGAGCAACTCCCAGCGCGGTTCGGTGCTGTGGAACGGCGACTCCATCGACATCAACTCCGGCAAGGCCTCCATGAGTTTCTTCGGCAAAGGAAAGTCGTGGGCACGCTACGGCGGACGGGCCGGTGGCACGGCCATTGCGTTTCGGGCCATCTACGTCGCCCGTTTCGCGTGCTTCGAGACCGGCGCAAGCCAAGCCACCAAAGTCTTCGTCCCACAGAAAATCGTCTCCCTCGGACGGGCCGGTAGCTACGCCCGGCGCAACCTGCCCCACGTGGAGGTCCTCGGCCCGGTCGGATCCGACTGCCCGGGAACGTCGACCCTTCTCGACACCGAGACCGACGGCATCGTCAAGATCCAAAAGCGTGTCAACGGACGCTGGGTACTCGTGGCCAAGACGTTCAGCACCCCCTGACGAGCCAAAACGTCGCCCGCCGAACGTCTAATCTCACCCGGCGGGCGTGTAGCTCAGTTGGTTAGAGCAAGGGACTCATAATCCCCAGGTCGCAGGTTCGAGTCCTGCCGCGCCCATGGAATGAAATGCCTGCAAATGCGTCACAAAGTGCCGGCCTGTATGGAGACACAACTGGCCCCGGATCAACACAGGGTCAACAGCGCACGCCTCAGGAGCCGGGACGAGCTCGACCGCACACCGATGACGCCCTGCCGAAGGGGCCCTCGATCATACGGAAACCCTCTCGGTCAACCGCCATCCCGAGAGATCAACGACCCTTTGCCGTCCTCGTTCGATCTTAGGCTTCCTGCATCCCCCCGGGAGGCTTGGAATGGAGTTCATCCGCCGAGTGAGAGTCAAAGACTTTCGCTCACTTGCCGACGTCACGCTCGACCAGCTGGGCGACATCGCCCCGCTCGCTGGCCGCAACGGCAGCGGGAAGTCGAATGTCTTCCGTGCCCTCAACCTCTTCTTCAACGGTCGCATTGAAGAAGATGAGCCTCTTGTCTTGAGGCGCGATTTCCGCGAACCCGGCCGACGGAAGAAGATGGAGATCAAGATCGAAGTTGATCTCTCCCTCGGAACCGGCCTACGCCAGGAACTAAAAGACGCCGTAGACCGGTTGGCCGATGGCGACACGAACGTGACGATTCGCAAGGTCTACTCACTGAATCCCGTGACGGATCTCGTCGATGTTCGTGTCTTGATTAATGGCACGGGTGCATCCCTTCAGCCAGTCCCGGACTCCGACGTTGGCGTCATCGACCGGCTGCTGGGCCTCGTGCGCTTCCGATACGTCCCGAACCACATCCATCCGTCCGAGTTGCTGGCACGGGAAGAGGACAATATCCGCAAGCTGCTCTTCGCCCGTCTTGGGGGCGCCAGTGGCTTGGCCGAGGATCAGATCGCCCTCATCCGCCAGAAGGCGCTCGAACTCATGAAGCCGGTGACGGAGGTCATGTCGAGTTCGACCGGAGAAGTCCGAGACGTCGAACTCGGCACGCCGGACGCATGGAAAGACCTCGTATGGGCGTTCGGCCTCAAGCTCCAGGCGGGGCAATCCAACCCCTACGAGGCGGTGCTTCACGGCTCAGGTGTTCAGAGCGTCCTGGCGTACACGTTGCTTGAGCTGGTGGATACGTCTCTTCGTGGAACCCTCGGATGGCGGCGCGGCGCTATTTGGGCAATCGAAGAACCGGAGTCGTTTCTGCACGCGAGCCTCCAGGCATCCCTGGCAGCCAGGTTCCTCGAGAAGGCCGACGGGGACCGACTTCAGATCCTCTTGACTACTCACGCCCCTGCGTTCCTGGGCATCGCCTCTGAAGGGTTCGCCGTGGAGATGTCCGTCACCGGTCGGACCTCCGTCGAGAAGGTCCCGCGATCGGACCTGCTTCGAGTCGCCCAAAGGTCAGGGGTGGCTCCGTTCGCTCACCCACTACATCTTGGTCCGCCGAAGCCGCTTCTCTTGGTTGAAGGGAAGGATGATCGCGAATTGCTGACCCGTGCTTACTTGGCTAGCCCCGAACCGAGCCCATACGAGATCCTGGCCCTCGACGACCTAGAGCCGGCCCTCTCAGGCGGCGTCGATCAGATCAAGACCTACTTGCATCACAATCGAGCCGCGATGGCGGCACGGCCGCTTAGCTCGCCGCTGATCGTTCTTCTCGATTGGGAAGTCGCGGACGGCAAGCTCAACGAGTTCGAACCGATCTTCAAGGAGCATGCGACATCCCGATGCATCCGCATGCCGACGTCCAGCCGCAATTCGGAGCTCTCGAACGACTTCGTCGGGATCGAGGCCTTTCTCTCCACCGAGTTCTTTGAGGTCACCGCAGCCGACGTCGGTCTCCAGCTGGACACTCCCGCCGTTGGATCGCATAGCACTTACAAGTACTCCGTGAATCGGCAGAACCTCAAGGCAGCCAAGAGTTCCATCCACAGGCTTCTAGGTGAGCGTGCCAACCCGGACGATCTCCAACCGCTCATCGACTTGATCCCTTGGATCAACTCGCACACAACAGCGTCCGATCAGCTCGCGATGTCTCTATGACCTGAGCACCCAAACCTGCGCCGAGGCGGCCCAGAAGCCGACCTACGAAAACCGGTCCGGTCCTCTCCTCGACTTCAAAGCTGCGTCGACCGAATCAGCTCCTGACCGATCGTCAAGAAGGTGAACGTAGGTCTCAAGCGTGAACGAAGCCGAGGCGTGTCGAAGTCGCCGCTGGACGGCCCGCAGGTCGCGCGTCGCGGCAGCCACAATCGTGCCGTGTGTGTGCCGGAGTACGTGGAAGCCGATGGGCTCGAGGCCGGCCCGCTTGCATGCGGGGTCGAGAACGCGCCGACGGTAGTTGACCTCTTCGATGCGGACGCCTTCCTCCGACGTGAAGACGAGAGCCTCCCGGGCCGGCCGTCCCGTCCGGAGGCGATGGGCCTTGAGGTCGCGGGCAAGCTCACGGGTGATCGGCACGTCGCCGGCACTCCGCTCGGTCTTCGTTGTCTGCTCGCCGTCGACGGCTCGGTGACGGCGACGAACGTTCACCCTCGGATCGTCGTTCAGCTCCAGGTCGCCCCACCGGAGCGCTTTCAGCTCGGACACGCGTAGGCCAGTCTCGGCGAGGAACCGCACGAGCAGACGGTCTTCCGTTGTCGGCATCGCGGCCAGGAGCCGCACGAGTTCCTCGACGCTCAGGTGGCGCCGCTTCGTCGGATCCCGCCGCGCGGTCGGCAGCCGCGGCCAGGGCTTCGCCGGGATCACACCGTCCTCGGTCGCCGCGCTCAACATCACCGACAGCGGAGCCAGGATCCGCCGCACCGTCGACCAGGACCGGCCCTTTGGCGCGCGTTTGGTCTCCTCGCGCAGGTCGTATGCAAGTCGCCGGATCCTGCGGGCGTCGAGCGCACCGATCCGCACTCGGCCGATCTTCGGGAGGATGTACTTCTCGAGATCGCGCCGGTACTCGAACGCTGTCGCCCCTCGGACCGCCACCAGCATCTCGAGCCATTCAGACGCATAGCCCTCGACGGTGGGCCCGCTGCGCGGCGAGCCCGCAGCAGGGTTGAGCGTGACCTTCGCCCGGACGTTCTTCGCCTCCTCCAGGGTCCTGCAGGTCCGCTGGCGTTGGCGGCCCGAGTGATCGCGGTACCTGACGATGTATGTGTCGCCGGTCTCGTAGATCCCCGGATGCCGGGTCTTCTTGAGCGGCGGCGTCATCCTGCAACCTCGTCGACGAGTTGCTCCAGATCGCAGCGCCGAACCACAGCACGACCGCCCTCCGTGGTCTTCGGCTGGCGCCCGGCACAGCGCAGGTCGTAGACCCGCTGCGGCTTACACCGCAGGACCTCGGCCGCCTCGGCGACACTCAGCAGCTCGGCTGAGCCGCTCGCGCCGCCGGGCCAAGCTCGCTCATCGAGCAGTTCGGCGACGCGAACGGCGACCTGCTCCGCGATCTCGTCGAGCACCGCGCCGAGTGATGACGGAGCACCGAACCCGACCGCATAGCCGCCATGACCGACCATGCTTCGCAGACTACGACTCTGAGCACTCGTGGTCACGGGTCACCCCCTGAAAGCGCGTCGATCGCAACCTGCAGCCCGTCGGCGCCCGTCGAGTACCCGCGCCCGGAAAACGCCAGCCGTCCAGTAGCAACGACCTCGCGCTCGTTCGAGGCGGCGCGCCAGGTGCGGCGGGCAGCGCGCAGCACGCCGAAGGTCACAGAGAAGTCGCGACTCTTGGTGAGTACGTGACCGCCGTAACCGAACTGATGCGCCCACCGGCGGGCACCACCGAGGCCGACATGCCTCCCCGCCTTCAAGGCCGCCTTGACCAACCGCTTGGCGTAGAGAGCGGCACGTTGAGCGTTTCGGCATCGTCGAGCGAATCTCCGTCGAGCCATCCTAGAACGAGCGTTTCACGGCGAGCCTCGTGCTGCAGGACCCTGATGACGAACCGGTGTCCGCCTCGACGGGACTGATTAGCTCCGAGCGAACCCAGTCAACACCGAGACGTCGGGCCTCTCGCGCGCGCAAGCCGCAGCCAATGCGGTAGCACGCTACGTGTTCAGGGCTGCGATCAAGTCGCTCGCAAGGGCGACGGTCGAGGCGGCCACTGTCGCAGGCACCCCAACTCCCGTCTCGGCGCGGCCTGCCATCACCGCGCCGAGCGCGCCAGGCGATCGCGCGAACAGCTCCTCGAAGAAGGTGACTGCCTCAACCGTCACGGGACCCGCGAGAACGTCCCTGCTTAGCCGACGAAGCACGTCGGCAAGTGTGGGGGTTCGGGTCGCGATCAGGAGCCGATAGATGTCATGGGCATCTTTGTCGAAAAGACGCCGCCGGTCATCCCGACGCTCCCAAATCTTATGGACCTTGCTCACGAGGAGCGCCGCCGGCCCGGCGACCCGTACGTGGAGCACCCGTGGGTCCCCGGGATCCAGTGCTGCAATCTGCTCCAACCGGTTGTCGACGACCGAGGCCTCGAGGCCCACGGCGCGCCGAGTCGCGCTGGATGCGTGTGGCGGGATTCGGGCGCCCCGACGGCCACCGGCCCCAGAAAGAGCCTCGGGCACCATCAAGTCCACCGGCACGCCGGACGGACTCAGCCAGGTCCCCGGCTGGTTCGCGACCGGGTCGAGCACAAACCCCGCCGCCGTCATCGCGTCCTCGATGAGAGGGTTGTCGCCCAGCGCGCGTACGTCGAGCGCCAGATCGGTGTCCTTGGTGTACGGAGCCAGTGGGACCGGAGCCTCACCGGTGTGTATGTAGATCGCTTGGGCTCCAATCAGGACTACCGCATCGCGGTGCGCGCCAAGGGCCTCGAGCGCGTCCAGGAGGGCGGCGCGGGCGGTGACCTCAGCGCTACCGGCGCCAGGCATCTTCGTGTCCTTCCATCCAATCGAGCAGCATCGCGGCTTCGGACGGACCCCGACCAGGTCCGCCGAGTAAGTCCACAGCGACCTGGCTCGGAGCGGCGACCTTGAGCGATGCCTGCTGTTTGGGGCGCTCAAAGACGACGGGATCGATGGGCAATCCCACCAACACGTTGCCGGCCGGCGATGCCCGCAGGTCGAGGTAGTCGACGAGCGGCTCGATCGGATCGGCGTAGATCACCGCCAGGCGGGGGGGAACGATCTCGTCGTAGTACCGAGCCGCGAGCGTCCCGGTCAGGACGTATCGAAGGTCACCCGCGGTCTGCAGTCTCTTCAGCAGCGCTGGGATTCCGCGTGGTTCCAGGTAGAGCGTCATCTGTTCGGTCTGGGTGAGGCCGAGGTCATCGCCCCAGCGCTCGAGGATCGCGCGCCAGTCCACTTTCGCAATCGGTGATCGCGGCTCGCGAGCGATGAGCCCTTCACGCTCCAGGAACTCCACCATGCGATAGGTGGCCCCGACGGACGCCCCGCTCAGCTCGGCCAGCTCCGGCACACTGTGCGGAGGCTTGAAGTCAGCGAGAGCCCGGACAAGTCGCGCGGCTGTGGGACCTTTGAGCGTGCCGCGCGGCCGGCCAGGCCCTCGCCATGGATCTCGGTCGGCCCCGACGTCACGGACGAAGAGCGGCGGTCTGTCGAGGCGGACCAGGATGTTGCCCGTTGCGTCGGCATAACCAACGCCTGCTTCGCGCAGTCGATCTCGCGTCGGAGGCGACAGATAACGAGCGACGACGAGCGGCGTCGCGACCTGGCCGCCTCTGGCGACGAGCGCGGCGAGCGAACTCGCCTGCTGGGCGACACCGATGGCTGCGCCGGCTTCCAGGAGCATCTTTGCTTCGACGACGATCGCGATCCGCGTGCCATCGGGGGCAACGAGGTCGACAATCGCGTCGATCTCGGAGCCGTCGATGCGCAGGTCCTCACGAACCTTCGGTGTCCAGGACGTAGGAAGGCGCTCTATGAGAAGGTCCAGGGTGCGACGAGTGACGTCGACTGCACGCCGAGGAGAGTCCATCGCCGGTGTCCGAATATTTCCGCTTTTTTCCATATTCCGTCACGTGCAGAATAGCGCAATATACGGAATAACACGAGACCTGGACTTCGGATGAGCACGCAGAACGGCCTCGTCCAACGGCTTTGGAGCTACTGCAACGTCCTGCGCGACGACGGGCTCTCGTACGGCGACTACCTCGAGCAGCTGACCTACCTGCTGTTCCTCAAGATGGCCGACGAGCAGACCAAGCCGCCGTTCTCGCAGAACTCGATCGTCCCGGAGGGACTCGACTGGCCGAGCCTGCTCGCACTCGACGGCGACGCGCTCGGGTCACGATCCCGACGATCCCCGTTCGACAGCCCGCGATGGATCCCATGGACCAAGCCATCGCTGAAGCGATCGAGGGTAGCACTGGGCTGTCGACCGCCGAGATCGCCGCCATCATCAAACCGACCCCACGCGCCACCCGCAATCGCCTCGCGAAGCTCATCGATCGAGGCCTCATCAGCGAGATCGGCAGCGGCCCAAACGACCCGACCCGTCGGTACTTCTCTGCCAGATGACCGACAACCGCCTGTGCATCGCTCGCATGAACGAACGGTTCGAGAAGGCCTTCCCGCTCATCGCGGGAAAAAGCGGCAGCTCGTCGGCGTGGTAGTGACATGCGCGCGACACAGCGGACCATGCGAACTCACGCTGGTCCGCGAGCTCCGCATCGCCGAGACTGAGGATGCGCCCCGGATCGTCGTCACGGGATGGCGGGCGTGAACGCGGCGCCGTCGGCGCCCTCGCCCGGTCGGCCGCCCCAGACGATCAGCGCCCGCCCAGTCCAGACCATGGTGGCATTGTCGTGCGCCGCGACTGGCCACCGCGGCAGCATCGTCCACCGGTTGGTGCGCGGGTTGTAGGCAAGCCCGTCGCGCGCGCGCCACAACATCATGCGCCTTCCGGTCCACACCACCGGCGACGAGCCACGTCCCAGCTGGGTCGGCAACGAAGCACGGGTACGCCAACGGTTGGTCGTGGGATTGTAGGCGAGCGCGGTAACACCCCTCTTCCCCGCGCCGACAAGCAGGAAGCGCCTGCCCTCCCAGACGGCCCGAGGAGTACCGAAGGACGCCGGCAGCGGGGCGATGCGACGCCAGCGGTTGGTCGCCGGGTTGTAGGCGGCGGCGCGGGCCAGGGACGCGGGAGAGGACTTCCCGAAGGGATCGCGACCGCTCACGAGGATGATCAACTCCCGGCCGGTCCATGCGCCAACCGGCTGCTGCGACGGCGCCAGCGGCGAGCTGGGCAGAATCCGAACTCTGTTGGTGGCCGGGTTGTAGGCGGCCCCGTCTCGCGACGCGTCACCGCAACAGCCGCCGCCCCAGCTGATGACTTCGCGGCCCGTCCAGACCGACAGGGGGCCGCCGAGCGAGACCGGCAGACGACGCCAGCGGTTGGTGGCGGGGTTGTAGCCGAGGTTGGCGAGCGGCCCGCCAATGAGGGCCTCCCTCCCGGTCCAGGCGCCCACGAAGCTGCCCTCGTAGTTACCTCCCGGGTTGGGGGGTGGCGTGAGCGTCCGCCAGGCGCCCCGGGCCGGGTCGTAGGCCGCGGCGGCGTTCATCGACGCTCCCTGCGACGCTCCGAAAACCCGATCGAACAGAACCATCTCTCGCCCCGTCCACACACTCACCAACCGTGCGTCAAATGGCGCGATCGGCGCCGGAGGCAGCGCCTGCCAGGTGCCCGCCAGCGTCGGGGCCGCGCGTGGAGCGGCGGCCGCCCGCGGTGTTGTCGACCCCAGCGCAACGACGGCGAGAGTCGCCAACATGGCAATGAACGTGGCCGCGTAGCCAACGCGGCACCGTACGCCGACAGGAGGACCGCCAGTGGTCGGATTCGCTACCTGCGTGATACGCACGCTCATGAGTATCCCTTTCCCAAGAGGAATGCCGACCGTGTGCCAGGCGCCGGTACCACTACCGACACGCTCCTCCCGGAACCGGGAAACGGTGCGTTGGAAATGAGAATTTCCGTTCTCGCCCGGGTGGTCATCAGTGAACCCCGTGATGCGCTCTCCCGGAAAGGCCGCACACGTGGGGCTGATCGCGGAGGATCCCGCGAAGCGGATCAGCGGCCATTCGGCTTGACCGCAGCGTCAATCCGGGTGCGTGCCGACGCCCCTTCGCCCACCGCACCGGAAGATCGGACTTCACGATCGCGAGTCGTCCAGCGGACGAAGGGAACCCGTCATGAAACCACTCGAGGGGAAGGTGGCGATCGTCACCGGGGGTGCCGCGGGAATCGGCAAGGCCACCGCCGCCGCATTGGCGGATGCGGGGGCAGCAGTCGCTGTTGTCGACTGGAACGGGGCGGGCGCAACGGCCACAGCCGACGCGATTCGCACCTCGGGCGGCGAGGCGACGGCGTTCGGCGCCGATGTCTCGGATCGCCACGCGGTCGACGGGTTCGTCAGCGAAACGGTTCAGCTGTGGGGCGGTCTCGACATCGCGTTCAACAACGCCGGCATCGAAGGTGTACCGGCGCCCACCGCCGAGTGCTCGGAGGAGAACTGGGCACGCACGATCGCCGTTGATCTGACCGGGACGTGGCTGTGCATGCGCGCAGAGATCCCCTACATGCTCGAACGCGGCGCAGGGTCGATCATCAATTGCTCCTCCGTGGCCGGCTTGGTCGGGTTCGCGGCCATGCCCGCGTATGTCGCCAGCAAGCACGGCGTCATCGGGCTAACGCGAACCGCAGCGCTCGACTACGCCACCCAGGGCGTGAGGGTCAACGCGGTCTGTCCCGGCGTCATCCGCACCGCGATGATCGATCGGTTCACCGGGGGTGATGCGACCGCCCTGGCGGAGTTGGAGGCCGCCGAGCCGATGGGTCGCATGGGTCGGCCCGAGGAGGTCGCCGCGGCTGTGGTGTGGCTCGCGTCGGACGGAGCGTCGTTCGTGACCGGCCAAGCGATCGCGGTCGACGGCGGCTGGATCGCTCGGTAGCAACCACTGCCGTCCCGGGGTTCCGAACCATCGACGGATGGTCGGGAACCATCAGACCACGCTCCGCCCCTGCGATTCAGCGTCGCCCTCCCAGAGGCAGTGATCGAGATCGACGCGACCAGCCGCGTCGAAGGGAACGCCGTCATGTTCGAGGAGACCCCGTTGCCGAGCCGCGTTGCCGACGTTCGTGATGTGTCCCGAGGCGCTGATAACGCGCCACCACGGGACGTCGTCGCGCTCCGGCGGCAGGCCGGCGAGGGCCCAGCCCACGCCGCGGGCTCCGTTGGGCACCGGTATGAGGGCCGCGATGCGCCCGTAGGTCGTCACCCGCCCCGCGGGGATCTGGGCAACGATTTCGTAAACGTCCTCGTAGTAGTCCGGCACGATCGATCAATCGTCGGGGAGACGGATGATGACCAGCTTCGGGACGGTCATCGACCGCACGGCGTCGCGGGGGCCCTCGCGGGTGTTGCCGCTGTCTTTGACGCCGCCATACGGCATCTGGTCGGCGCGAAACGTCGGGGTTTCGTTGATCAGGACACCGCCAAAGTGGAGGTCGCGTGCGAGGACCAGCGCACGATCCACACGGCCGGTGAAGATACCGGCCTGCAAACCCAGCGTCGTTGCGTTGGCACGCTCCACCCCCTCAGCGAGGCTGGCGACCGAGGCGACGGCGACGACCGGGCCGAACACCTCCTCACGGGCGATGCGGCAGGCCGGGGGGAGGTCCGTGATGACGCACGGGGCGATGATGCCGTCGACGATGTCACCGCCGACTGCGATGGTGCCACCCTGCGCGACGGCTTCGTCGATCCATTCGCGGATGCGCTCGGCGCTGGCGGTGTTGATCACCGGGCCCACGTCGGTTGATTCATCGAGCGGGTCACCGGTTCGAAGCGTGCGCACCTGCGCAACCAGCGCGTCGCAGAACGCCACATAGGCCTGCTGCTCCACGTAGACGCGTTGGACGCTCACGCACGACTGTCCGGCGTGGGTGAAGCCGGATCGGGCGATACGTCGGGCAGCGTCGGCGATGTCGGCGTCGGCAGCCACGATGACCGGGGTGGCGTTTCCCAGCTCCAGCAGCACCGGCTTGTGAGGCACCTGCGCCTGGATGGCCCGCCCCACCGTCGCGCTGCCCGTGAAGGAGATGAGCGAAACGTCGGGGTGGTTGACGATCGCCGCGCCCACATCGGCGTCTCCCGGCAGGACGTGGAGCGCGCCGTCCGGAAGACCCGCCTCCGCCAGCACCGCCGCAAGGCCAAGCGCCGACAGCGGTGTCTGCGGGGCAGGCTTCAGCACGATCGGACATCCCGCCGCGATTGCCGGAGCAACCTTGTGCGCCACCAGGTTGAGCGGAAAGTTGAACGGGGCGATCGCGCCAACCACCCCAACCGGCTCACGCACCACCATCCCCAGCGTGCCCACCCCGGCGCGGGTACCCGCCATCGGCACCATCTCCCCCGCCATGGTGCGCGCCTCGATGGCGCTGTAGACGAACGTCTCCACGCAACGTGCCGCCTCACCGCGCGCCTGGACCAGCGGCTTGCCCGCCTCCATCGCGATGACACGGGCGAAGTCCTCCTGACGCTCACGCAGAATCGCGCCGGCCCGTTCGAGTACCTCGGCCCGAGCGGCCGGGGGTGGTGGAGGAAGATGCTCACGCGCACGGCGCACCGCACCTGTGACGTCGGCGGCATCCGCGCACGTGACCCGCGCGATGCTGGTGCCCGTGAAGGGATCGACGACGTCCTGGGATGAGGTGCCCGGCCCGCCGGTCGGCCATCCCGCCGGGAGGTCTCGTGACCGCGCGGGCGGGGTGTTACTCACTGCGTACATCCGAATCGTCGATGTCTCATTCGGGCCAACGCTAGCGCCCTCCCGGTGGGGTCGCCGGCTCCGCAGCGAACACGAACGTCGGGGGAATACGCGATAATCACCGTCGACAGCGTCGCGACCCGCCGAACCGGCGGAAGGAGTTGCTATCCGTGGGCGAATTCAACGAAGACGTCGAGCTTGACACCTCCCAAGTCGAGGACATCCGTGGCTCAGGGGGCGGAGGCGGGTTCGGCCGCGGCGGATTCCCGGGTGGAGGCAAGATCGGCGGCGGTGCCCTCGGCGTCATCGCGCTCATCCTCGCCGTCATCTTTGGTGGCAACATCCTCGGTGGTGGCGGCAGCAACAGCGGCAGCGGCGGCGGTTTGGGCGACGCGCTCAACCGGTTGGACAACCAAACCGCGGGCTCCAAGGTGGAACCCGGCGCCGCCGGCGGCACGGGGCAACTGTCCACCTGCAAGACCGGGGCGGATGCCAACACCAAAGAGGACTGTCGCATCGTCGGCTTCATCAACAGCATCCAGAAGTACTGGGCCTCCGCGTACAAAGAGAACGGTGAGCAGTACCGCCCGGCGCGGACGCGTTTCTTCAGCGGCGGGGTCAACACCGGGTGCGGCCAGGCCAGCGCGGCGTCGGGGCCGTTCTACTGCCCCACCGACCAGTACGTCTACATCGACCTGGGCTTCTTCGAGGACCTGCGCACCAAGTTCGGTGCCAACGGCGGGCCCTTCGCGCAGGCCTACGTGATCTCGCACGAATACGGCCACCACGTGCAGAACCTGGAAGGCATCCTCGAGTCGATCGGCAACGATCGTCAGGGGCCGCAGTCGCGGGCCGTGCGCGCTGAGCTTCAGGCCGACTGCTTTGCCGGCGTCTGGGCCAACAACGCCGTCGAAACCGGGTTTCTCAACCCCCTCACGGACGAGAACATCCGCGACGGACTTGACGCTGCCGCCCGTGTGGGCGATGACTTCATCCAAGACACGTTCCAGGGGCAAGTGAATCCCGAACAATGGACGCACGGATCGAGCGAGCAGCGTCAGCAATGGTTCCTGCAGGGGTATCGCAACGGCGACCCGCGCAAATGCGACACGTTCAAGGGCCGCATTTAGCCGCTCCGCTGAGCGCGGCATTGGCCGCGAAGGGTGTGTACCAGTGAAATCTCTTGATCGACTCGCTCGCCGCGCCGAGCACATCGCGCCGTTCGAGGTGATGGAGGTGCTGGCCCGGGCTCATGAGCTTGCCGCTGAGGGGGCCGACGTCATCCACTTGGAGGTCGGAGAGCCCGACTTCCCCACGCCCGGCCCCATCGTGGACGCGGCACACGCCGCCTTGCGTGAGCGTCCGATGTTCTACACGCCGGCTACTGGGCTGCCGCAACTTCGCCAGGCCATCGCCGAGCACTACCGCACGCGCTTTGGCGTGGACGTCGCCCCGAACCGCGTCGTCGTCACGACCGGTTCCAGCGCCGCTCTGCTCTTGGCACTCGGCATCAGCATCGACCCGGGTGATGAGGTGCTGATCGGCGACCCGGGTTACCCGTGCAACCGTCATTTTGTGACGTTCCTCGATGGCGTCCCTGTGCTCGTCCCCACCGACGCCGATACGCGCTACCAAGTGTCTGCCCAGGTGCTCGCACCGGCATGGACCACGCGAACCCGTGCCGTCATCGCCGCCTCACCCTCCAACCCAACCGGCACGCTCATCGAGCCGAGCGAATGGGCCGACCTCGCCGAGCAGTGCCGCACCAACGGCGCCACACTCATTGCTGACGAGATCTACCAGGGTTTGGTCTATGGCCGCGAGCCCGAGACCGTTCTGTCGGTGGCCGATGACGTGTTCATCGTCAACAGCTTCTCCAAGTACTTCCAGATGACCGGATGGCGCCTGGGCTGGCTGGTGGTACCCGAGCAGTACGTGCGCGAGGTGGAAAAGGTGGCGCAGAACCTCTTCATTTGCCCCCCAACCCCCGCCCAGCACGCCGCGTGCGCGGCGTTCCTGCCCCAGACCATCGCCATTCTCGAACAGCGACGGAGCGAGCTGGAGGCCCGACGCGACACACTCGTCGACGCGCTACCCGGTGTGGGTTTCTCGGTTCGTTCACGCCCGGACGGGGCCTTTTACATCTACAGCGACGTGAGCGACGTCACCGATGACAGCTTCACGTTTGCCCGCCGCATCCTTGACGAGGCCCATGTGGCTATTACTCCCGGCCGCGACTTCGGTAGTGCCGCCCCCGAGCGGCACATGCGGATCGCCTACACCCAAACCCAGCCACGCCTTCGTGAAGCGGTGGAGCGCATCGCCGCCATCACGCGTCCCTAGCCACGGCGGCTGTCCCTTGCGGCGCCGGGTCGGCGCTGTCAACGTGAGTGACATGCTGACCGTTGGCGACTCCCTCCCGGATCTTCCTCTCCTCGCCACCGACGGCACCCCGGCCAGCCTCTCCGCCTACCGGGGCGAGGCCATGGTGTTGGTGTTCCTGCGCCACCTCGGCTGACTGGCCTGCAACGAGCACCTCGTGGAGGTCGCTGCCGAACATGAATCACTGCCGGGCCGGGTCGTCGGCATCGCCTTCGCCCCACCGGCGTCGACCGCTCTGTTCGAACAGTCGCTCAACCTCGGTGTGCCCATTTTCTGTGATCCAGAGAAGGCTTGGTACACGGCCATGGGCTTCGGCCGCGGTGGATGGAAGGCCTTCATCAGCCCCACGTTCTGGCGTCGACTGTTCCTCGCCATCGGGCGCGGCCGGACAATTCGCCGGCCAAAAGAAGACACCGGGCAACTCGGCGGCGATGTGGTCGTCGATGCCGAGCACCGGCTCCGGTGGATCTTCCGAAGCCGGTACCCAGCCGATCGCCCCAGCCTCGCCGAGATACGGTCGCAGTTGACGCAACGTTCAACGCACTAGGCGGACTACTTCGGGTCTTTCACGGCCTCAACGAGCTTTCCGATCGCCCGTACGAGACCATCCTTGAGTGCGTCGCCGATGGAACCCGACCACTTGCTGGCAATGGCGCCCAACGCAGTGACGAGAAGCGCAACCATCACGACGATGCCGACATACTCGACAGTTCCTTGGCCCCGCTGCCGGTCCGAGCCAGCGAGCCGATCCCCCGCACGCATGACGCGTGCTGCTGTCCACCCCATCAGTTTGTAGCCCATGTTCCCTCCCTTGGGTTTGTTTCGGGCACCGGGGATGGTGCGGGCGACCTGCGTCACAGCGCTGCCCTCACGTGTGACAAAACACGCGCGAGTGTGTGCCAATCACTCGCGGTCCTTCTCCTCGCGCCGTGCCTTCTCATAGCGGCGACGCACGGCCTTCAGAAGCTCGCGTTTCGCTTTGGACACGCCCCGATCAAACGCAGCGTCCCCTGCCGCCCCGCCCAGGTCGTACACGAGACGCTCGTAGGCCTTCTCCGGGCCCAGCGCCTGTAGCTCGTCGGCGTATTCACGGGCGGCATCGAGGATCTCCTTCGTCACACCAATCGGGTCTCGCGCCAGGGCAAACAACCCGTCGCCGCCGGATTTCAACGAACCGAGGGGATCTTCGATGAAGTCGTTCAGGTTCTGTTTGACGCGATCGCGAAAGCCCCGGTAGAGCAACAGCGGCGTACGGGCCGCAACGCGGACGCCATGCCCGACCGAACGCCAGAACCCACGACCTTGCTTGGGCGGAGGAGGTGGACGCAGCGGATCGACCAGGCGCTCCAACGGTTGAGTAAGCGCGACGGGCGGAGACGCCGGCTGGTCGGGAATGGCGGAGCGCAACCACAGCGTGATTCCCGCACCGAGCAGCGCAACGAGGACGACGATGCCGATGTACTCGACGGTTCCCTGCCCGCGTTGGCGTGTTCTCGACCATTGCGCTGTCATCACCCGACCGTAAGCGGGCGATGTGTCACAGCGCTGCCCCGAGACGTCACAAAAGGCGCGCGAACCTGAAACACTTTCGGCCGTGCCGATTCCCGGCACACCGACGTGCGACGTGTGGAGGGTCGATGTCGATTGTGAAGACGGCGACGCAACGTGCCGGAAAGATTGCGGGAGATGTTCAGAAATCCGTCCGTCGGGCCCGGCTCGAAGCAGAGCGACGCACGCTCGAACGGCGCCACCGTGCGGCCCTCACCGAGCTCGGACGCCACACCGCAACGTTGGTCAAACACGGGCAGCTGCCCGACACCGACCTCGGTGAGCAGGTCGCCGCTGTCGACGACCTCGTCATGTTGCTCGCCGCCAATGACGCCGAGATCACCGGCCTCACCAGCCCGGAAGTACCTGCTTAGTGTGGTTGCGCCCGGCGGATGCGGGTGTATCCTGACGGTGACGTGTGAAGGAGCAGGACGTGCGGGTCGAACCAGATCGCCAGGATCACTACCGATCAGAAACCCCCGCCTGCCACCGTTGCGGAATTCCCCTCCTCGACGAGACGCAGTTCTGTCCCTACTGCGAACGTTGGCTTGACGACGGTGGCGAGGCGCCCCGTCGACTCACCGACCCCATTCCGCACGTCGTGCACCGCGCCACGCGCGTGAGTGAACGGGCCCTGCTCACCGCAGGATTCGTATTGTTTGCCGCGGTGGCGGTCGCGTGCCTTGTGGTCGCCCTGGTTGCCGCCTAGCTCACACGACCAGTAGTCCGCTTGCCCGGCCGCACAGTGGTGCGGCAGGTTCCCGAGGAGGTATCAGCGTTCCGTGACGTCCGCTCCGAACGGTCAACTTTTTGAAATTGGTGATGAGGTCATCGGCCGTTTCCGCTGCGCCGGATGCGACCTCCCCGTCGTGTCACCGAAAGAGAACGACGGCGTTCTCGTCCTCCCGAGCTGCCCGCTCTGCGGGTCGGAGCAGTGGCGTCACGTCGGGATGGTCTAGCGGGCCGCGACTTTAGGTGGGAAGGCCCGCCCGTTGGTCGGCCACCGATTTGGTCCGTTCAGTGACGACCTCGCCGGTGTGTGCGGTCTCACCGGGCTCGACGAGAAGGCACATCACGTCCTCTGTGCAGGCGGGGCAATGCTCGACTCCACGTGGAACGGTGTGGATATCGCCCGGGCCCAGGACAACGTCGTCCCGGTCGCGATACTGAATCGTCAGTTGCCCGCGGAGCACCAGAAAGATCTCATCTTCGTCGGCGTGGTTGTGCCAAACGAACTCACCGTTGATCTTGCAGACCTTGACGAGCTGGCCGTTCGCCTCGGCCACGGCCTGCGGCGACCAGTACTCGGTTATCGCATCGAACGTATCGAAGATATTGCGCGTCATCGTCGTGACCGAATTGAACGTGGGTCAGTCGCCAGAGCCGACGAGGCTCGCGAGGAACTCATCGACAGGGATGGCCGTGAGCGTCTCGACATGAGCGCTGCCGCGCGCCGCCATATCGGCTGAGACACGCGCGATGGCCTGCGCATCCGGGGCGGTCACAATGCTCAGCATGTCGTATGGACCCAAAAGCGCCCACTGCTGAGTGACTGTGACACCGAAGTTCTCCAGCTCCCGATTGACCTCAAACAGCCGCTCGGGCGTGGCCTGCAACGTTTGCAAGCCCTGGGGGCTGAGCGTCGACAAAAGCAGATAGGTGGGCATCGGGTTCAGTCTAACGCGTTCGCGGACTCGGTCTGACGACACCGCACGTCGACTAGACTTCGCCGTCCAGAATCGATGAGAAGGTGACCATGCGCGAGGCCGACCCCACCCCAAACGAACTTCAAGAAGCGCTCTTTGGCTACCACCCGAGCGACCTTGAGGAGGGGCTGATCAAGTGGGCACGCGAGCACTGGCCCCAAGCGGCCCGGGGGATGATCTACGCGAAGAAGGAAGCTCAAGACACCGTCAGCGGTGTCCAGGGGCTTCGTGACGAACAAGCCATCATGGCGCTTGAGATCGCCGCGCGCGTAGCTATTGCCGAACGTGAGCTCGTCATGCGGACACTCGCCGAAATCCTGCCGAAATGGCTTGAGGAGCGCTACGGGCTCACCCCAAAGGGAGAGTAGCTACTCCTTCGGGGTGACGGGATAGCCGGCGTCCTGCCACCCCTGCCAGCCTCCCACCAGCACACCAACCCGGCTTCGGCCGTTGTCGAACGACCACAGCGCGATCTTCATGCTGGTGGCCTCCCCATCGCGGTCGCAATAGAAAACCAGCTCCTTACCGGTGGGGAGGTTGGCGACTTCCCTTTCGAACCCCATTGGATCGATCCGTGCGGCACCCGCGATCTTGGTGTCGGACTCCCGCCACGTCAGCTCACGGACATCGACCATCTGGACCGGATCTCCCATCTTGAACGCCGCCGCAAGATCGGCCGCCTGCCACCGCGAAACGTCGTCCCACGCCATGCCCGCTCTCCTCATCACCTGTTGACCGTTCGCCGGGACGGTATCAGTGCGATAAACGTTGCTGTGACTAGGATGCCGATATGAGCGCCGCCTCCCGCAACTGGGCGATCCGGGCGGCCACCCGTGCCGATGCCGAGGAGATCGGTGCGCTGGTGGCAAACGGGCTTGCCGCAAAAGTGACTCCAGCCTTTGGTGAGCGCGGCGCGAGCGCTTTGGCATCGCTCGTCAGCCGCGACGTCCACCGGCCCGCAATCCGGTACGTCGTGGCCGACGTCGATGGCGAGGTCGTGGGATCGGCACGATTGGCCGTGGCGCAAGAGATCCCACCGGATGGGATGCGGCAACTGGCCAAAGCGATCGGATGGCAGGGCGCCATCCGCGGGTCGTTCGTGCTCGGCATGTTCTCCCACCCGCGGCTCGGTGCCGACGAGGCATACATCGAAGAGCTCGTGGTGCGCGACGACTGGCGCCGGCGCGGAATCGCTTGTGACCTCCTCGCCGAATGCGAATCACTCACGCGTGCCGCCGGCAAGTCCCGTGTGACCCTCTGGACCGCAGCATGGAACACGCCGGCAATCACCCTCTACGAACGTCAGGGCTTTCGCGTGGTGCGTCGCCGCCGCACCCTTCGGGGGAAGTTGTTGTTCGACACTCCGGTGGCGTGCCTCATGGAGAAGTTGCTGGGACCGGACGCCGCAGCAAAGTAGCTATCGTCTCGGATTGATGGCCCAGAAACTTCCCGGACCGAACCGACGTGACCTCGTGGTCTGGGCTGCCGCCCTTGTTGCCGCGACGGCTGCCACGATCATTTCCTCCACCGCGGGGGCCCGCTTGGGGACCGCCCTCACCGTCGGCGTGATCACCGTCGTTGCGGTGATCCTCGCCGCCCTCGCCTACGAGCGCGTCGACTAGCCGGCTTCCACCAGTTCCGCCGAGGCGCCGCGGGCGAGTAGCACCGGAAGTTCCAGACGAACGCGGCCGCCGTCACCTGGTTCGATCACGATCCGCCCACCGATACGATCGGCGAGCGCACTTGCCACCCCCAAGCCAAGACCGGCCCCAGGGATGGACTCGCTGTTGTCACCACGGAAGAAGCGTTCGGTGGCATGCGGAGCGTCCTCGGCCCGAATTCCTGGGCCCGTGTCGCTCACCTCGAGAGACACCACATCGCTCGCCACACGGGCGGCCAGCCGAATCGTTCCGCCACGAGGAGTGAACTTTGCGGCGTTGTCGACCAACTCGGTCAGAATCTCCTCCACCAATGCCGGGTCAGTGCGTACGTCGGGCAGGTCCGGAGCGATATCGAGCTCCACGCGCACAGCGCGCTTGCGCAGCGCCGCATCCCAGTCGTGGGTCAGCCCCCAGAGAAGTCCGGCCACACCGAACGTCTCGCGCCGCGGCGGACGCTGTGACCCATCGTGGGAGGTCCCACGCAACATCATTCGCACGACACGGTCCAAGCGATCCGTCGCGGCCAGAAGCGCCTGCAATGTGGGGGCCGCCGGAGCGGGAACCTGTTTGTAGAGTTCTGTTCCGCGCGCCTTGATCTCATCGACCGGCGCCCGCAGCTGACGCACCGCTGTGCCCTCCAACTGGCGTCGCAACGCCGCAATACGGTCTTGCTCGGTGCGCTCGGTGATGCTCGCGAGCCGTCCGCCGGGGACGCTCCACGCATCGACGTCCAGGGAGCGCCCGGTGCTGAAGGTGATGCGGTTCCCCACGGGGCCGCTGGCAACGAGCCCCTCGGTGATCGCCTCTTCCAGCTGGGCGCGGTCGGGCCCCGAGGCCTCATCGAGCATCCGCTCCAACGCGACGTTTCGAATACGACCCCCCCTGGGAGTCTTCCCGGCAACGCCGATCGGCATCGGTTCGATTGCCGCCGTCAACACACCCAACTCACGCTCGGCCACTTCGCCCAACTGTGCCAATCGCTCCGCGCTGGTGCGAAGCGCCTCACTGGTGCGAACAAACTCGCCACGCGATGGCAACGCCTCGGCGGGCAGAAGACGTCCACTTGCCACCGCCTCCGCCGCGGTCGTGATCTGCGCCACGCGCCCATCGCGACGGCGACGAAGCACATACGCGCCAACACCCGACAACCCGGCAAGCACCAACCCCAAGAGGCCCAAAGGAACCACAGTTTCGGCAGATGCACCGGTCGCAGAACGCCCAATGTCGCGCCGCACATCGACCGAACGCCCGCTGGGGAACGTTCGGCTCACCGTCACCGCCCCCTCTGTGACGTCGACATTCATCCCCAACGTGGCCATGCCCGCCAACCATCCTGCGCCCCCGCGATCCCACAAACCGGCCGCCGGACCCGTGCGCGCAACCTCCACTCCCGACCGGCTGCGCAGGCGCGCCGAGTCGGAAATTCCTCCGACAAATCCCTGAAGCTGCGGCGGCGTCACACCTTTTTCGGGCAGATCAACCAACGCGTCAACGCTTTTGGTGATCTCATCACGAGCTTCTACAACGTTTTGGCGAATACCCAACACGACGCTAACCGCACCGACGAGTAAGGTCATTGCAAGGATCCCGCCGAGAATCAGAAGTGAGGAAACGGCCCGGCTTCGGCGAAGATTGTTCATGGAATCCGGTTCGCCTTTAGCGAATTGACTCCTTCCCCTCGAATTCCCGTTGGTTTCATCATAAGATTCGTAGGCTCCCTATGGACATGAGGATGGTGCGACATGGCACGTGAGCAAGGACGGCTGTCGGGCCTGGGCCGGGTTGAGCCTGGGCGTCGCTCGCTAACCGCAAGCGAAGCAGCTGCAATTATTGGAGTAAGCGTTGCAACGGTAAGGGGTTGGGCCGACCAAGGTCGATTGCCGAGTCACCGAACAGTCGGTGGACATCGGCGCTTCGACATGGACGAGCTCCGCGACTGGCTGGATGAACACGGGGCTCCCGTTCCCCGGCGTTTTTCGCTCACATCGGCGCGAACGGAGATTCCGTCATGCCCCGATCTCGCGCGTGAACTGAACTCCCGCAGCGACGCAATCATCGACCGAGTGCTCGCCGGATACGACCCCTCCGTTCCCACGATCACTCAGATCCCGAGTGAAACCGAACTCCGCCGAGCCGCCACCCGTTTCGTGCGGGTCGTCACCGGCGCGCTGGAGTCAGGCAACCCGTCGGCGTTCGCCGGACGTGCTGAGGTGGCGGGCTACCGCGGCGGACTCCAGGGAGAACGTGGCGGAGGCGTCCTCGTCGAGTTCACCCGCCTCGCCCTGGCAGTGATGCAAGAAGCTCAGGAGGCCATCACCGAGGGCACCGTGAGCGATGATCACGCGATGGCATGTCTTCTCGCCGTCGTCGATGGCGCCCAAGCGGCCGTCGCCCGCGGCTACGGAATCGCCTCGCAAGAAGGCTTCTAAGCCCTCCGAGTCTCATTGGAGGCGCTCTCGCCATCAGCGGGGGCGCCTCCAGTATTTCGCCAACTCTCCTTGGCGACGTCCGGGTGCCCGGCGATTATTCGCGAAAGTTCTATTTGCGCTCAGAAACAAGGAGAGAGAATGTCTAGCGAAGCCGTCCTTTCGAGTGAGCCCGCGGTTCCGGAGACGAAAACCCAACCTGCGTCGATCGTCACTGGTGTTCTGACGGCCCTGGCCGGGGCGCTCCTCCTGACGCTCGGCGAACGTGGCGTGTCTCGGGTCTTTGCCGACAACACGCTGCTCGGAGAACAGCGCATCAAGAGCGACGGGACGCTGCGCGGGCTCGCCATTCTGCTCATTGTGATCGGCGTTGCCACCGCCCTGCTCGCACGCAAGCCCTTCCCGCGGACCATTCTCGCCGGGCTCATCACCGCCGGTGCAGGCTTTATCGCCCTCATTCTCATCGGAATTCGCACCGAGGAGGGCCTCGGCTTGGCCACACGAACAGAGTTCACGGGTCGAGGCTGGCTCCTCGTCGCGACCCTTCTCCTGCTGGTCGCAGTGGCCGTGTCATGGTGACCATGGGAAGCCACTTCACCGGCACCAGCTACGGCGCTGCATCACTGACGCTGGGCATTCTGAGCCTCCTGTTCGTTCCACTGGCACCCGCCGCCATCATCACCGGGCGCGCACGTGGCGAAGAGGGCGGACGGGCCGGTACCGGCACCGCGGGCGTTGTCCTCGGAATCGTTGCGATGGCCCTTTGGCTCGGCGGATTGACCATTGCCGCCCTCGTCGCCCGCCCATAGCCGACCAGGACCTTCCGGGGGGCGTAGCGTTGAGTCCCTGAGCCCGCACGATCATCCCTCACGATATCGCCACGAGCACCAGAGCCATCCTCATGACCACGGGCACGGGCACCCTCACGTCTCATGGACCGATCGACCCTCAGGTCCCGCGATGGAGTTCGCACCGTGGCCCTCAGCCTCGCAGTGTTGGGGGCAACGGCGCTCATTCAAACGCTCATATTCGTCACGTCGGGTTCCGTCGCCCTCCTTGCCGACCTGATTCACAACTTCGGAGATGCGCTCACCGCCATCCCCCTCGCCATCGCCTTCTTCCTTCGAAGCGCCCGTGGCGAGCGGTGGGCCGGGCTCTTCGTCGTGTTCGTCATCTTCGTCTCGGCGTGCGTTGCCCTCTACGAGACGATTCGCCGGTTCATCGATCCTCAGGAGGTGACGCATCTGTGGGCGCTTGCGGGAGCTGGAGTCATCGGCTTCGTCGGCAACGAGGTCGCCGCCCGCATACGCCTTCGCGGCGGGCGACGACTCGATAGCCCCGCGCTGATCGCCGACGGCAACCACGCGCGTGTCGACGGGTTCGTCTCGTTGGGCGTCGTCGCAAGCGCCGTCCTCGTCGGCCTGGGTCTTGACGTCGCCGACCCTATCGTCGGCGTCATCATCACACTCGTGATCCTCAAGATCACGTGGGACTCCTGGCGCGTCGTGCGGGCACACGTCCCGCTGCCAAACGCGACCGCCCCAGAGCGTCCGTAGTCGCCGCACTGGCGAGGCCCCGCACGGGAGAGTTGGGGCGGGCGACAACGCCAACGATCCGCCCGGACCCCTCAGGCCGACAAGCCCTCCCGGGCCCGTGCACATGCCGCCATGAGAAAAGCCCCGTTTCCGGGGCTTTTCCGTAGCAGGCCTATAAGCCGGATTCTGTCGTGGGCAACCATCTCTCTGGGACGCCTGTTACCAGGCGCCTCGATGCGGCCGACCTGGGACTGGGCGAGCAACCCGTAGCGCCCCTGCTTGGCCTTGCACCGGGTGGGGTTTACCCAGCCGGCCTGTCACCAGACCGCTGGTGCGCTCTTACCGCACCTTTTCACCGTTACCACCGGTTACCCAATGGCTGTTTCGTTTCTGTGGCACTTTCCCTGAGGTTCCCCTCGCTGGCCGTTAGCCAGCACCCTTGCTCTGTGGTGTCCGGACTTTCCTCGAGCCACTTGCGCGACCCGCGGCTGCCCAGCCTGCCCACCGATTCTAGCGCGGGCGGAGCACTAGGCAGCCTGGGCAAACGGCGGTTCGCTGCCCAGAAGCAGCTCGCTTCCGCAATCGCGGCACACCACACCACCGGCGACGACATCGAGTGGCCCCTCACAGACCGGGCAGGGAGACAGCTCAGGCTGCGCCAAGACGCCCAGAACAACGTCGTCGAGCGTGCCCGGCCCGCCGCCATCGATGACGAAGAGCGTCGGGGCGGTGGTGACGTTGAGCGACACGACGGGCCTCCTAGAGTTTGCGCAACACCGCGACCACCGTGCCAAGTACCTGAACGTCGGTCGAGATGATCGGCGCGAAGGCATCGTTCTCCGCGTGCAGACGAACATGGCCGTCCTCTTTGAAGAAACGCTTGACTGTCGCCTCATCGTCACCGACGAGCGCAACGACGATCTCGCCGTTCTTGGCGGTCTGCTGTTGCTTAACGACGACGAGGTCGCCGTCGAGAATGCCGGCATTGATCATCGACTCGCCCTTGACGCGCAGAACGAAGTCGCCTTCGAAGGGGCTCTCGACGTAGTCCTCGACATGCTCTTCGGCGAGCGTCGGCACACCGGCGGCGACCGAACCGAGGATGGGAAGCCCGCGTGGCGGGTTGCGAACGGGCTTGCGCTCGGGACGGCGATCGGGCAGAAGCATGGCCCGCGGCTTGGTCGGGTCACGGCGGATGTGCCCCTCCGACTCGAGCTTCGCGAGGTGCGCATGAACGGTCGACGGTGACGCGAGCCCGACAGCCAGGCCAATCTCGCGGACGGTTGGGGGATACCCATTTGCCGCGCAATGCTTCTGGATGAATTTCAGGATGTCGCTCTGCCGATCGGTCAGGTCGCCCATGCGTTTACTCCCGGTTTATCGAACATGTGTTCTGGACGGTAGCACGCGCACTCAGATGGGCCAAACGACGTCATCGTCCATTCGGCAGATCGCTATACTGCGTGTCCCTCATGCGCCTGTGGCGGAATTGGTAGACGCGCTAGGTTGAGGGCCTAGTGGCCTTAACGGGCCGTGGAGGTTCAAGTCCTCTCGGGCGCATTCTGGGACGCCTCGCTTTCGGCGAGGCGTCCTGTGTTCTTAGGGATCGCCCGTCTCCGCCGGGTTTTTTCGTGATCAGCATCTTCTTGCGGCGTGATCCGGCACTCGCAGCGCAAAGCGGCTCGACCCGTCCCGTGACCGGCGTGATATCGGCGAGGAATCCGGGGATTGCGGCCTTGGCTTGTGTGACCGAAGGGATGCCGCAGGGCCAAGCCGTCACGATCCGCACGTCATCCACATCAGTGGTTGGCCGTACTCGGTTTGCGCAGGCCCGCGGTGTCCGGCACCGAGGATTCGTGCGACGGTGGAATCGTGAGAGTTCTCGTCGTCTACGCACACCCCAACCCCGAATCGTTCACGCATGCGCTTCTCGATCACGTCGAGCGCGGTCTTACCGACGCGGGCCATTCCCATGAAGTGATCGACCTGTACGCGATCGGCTTCGACCCGGTCTTCAGCAACCACGACGCGACGTCATTCATCCATCACACGGTCCCCGACGCGTTGCTCGATCGCGGGCGGCTGGAGGCAGCGATCATCACTTCGGCACGCAACCCGATCCGGCGGTACATGGCGAAGCGATGGGTTCGGGGAGCGACCATCGACGAGATCGTCCGACTTTTCGAGCAGAACCAACCCAAGGATGTCCGGGAGCACCAAGCCAAGGTGGCACAGGCTGACGGGCTCATCCTCATTGCACCGGTCTACTGGATGGCCCTCCCGGCCATCTTGAAGGGCTGGATGGAGCGCGTTTTCGCGTACGGGTTCGCCTATACCCTCACGCCGGAGGGCTGGCAGGGGCGCCTCGAGGGGAGAACCCCACTGCTCACCCAGGCGAAAGGGCTCATCATCACCCCAACGTTCTTTTCCGAGGACGAGTACGACACGGGCTGGCGCGACGCGATGGACACGATCCTGTGCGACTGGGACCTGAAGATGGCCGGGGTGAAGGACGCAGAACATGTCTACTTCTACGGTGTCGTCGCGGCTGATGACGCGACGCGACGTCGATACCTGGAGCGCGCCTACGAGCTCGGCAAGAAGTTCTGAGGCACCGACGCCGATCGGACGCCTTCGGGACGGTGCCCACTTCATGTGATCACGCGGGTCGACAGTCGCGAATGCGTATTGTAAATGGGTGTCGCCAGAGGCGACGGTCCCGACTGAATGAGCTTGCGCCGACGATGATGACCACTTCCACAGGTCAAAGCACAACCGAGGGCTTCGCTGCGCTTGGGCTCCGTCCGGAGACCTTGGCCGCCCTTGACGCCCTGGGCTACGAAGAGCCGACGCCGATACAGCGCGAGGCGATCCCGCAGATGATCGCCGGTCGCGACGTGCTCGGCCAAGCGGCCACGGGCACCGGGAAGACCGCGGCGTTCGTCTTGCCGGCCCTCGAACGCATCGACGTCGGCCGCCCCGCCACACCCGTCGCCCTCGTGCTCGTCCCGACCCGCGAATTGGCCATGCAGGTGAGCGAAGCGACGTTCAAATACGGCGCTCGCCTCGGCGTGAAGGTGGTACCGATCTACGGCGGCCAGCCGATCTTTCGTCAGCTCCAGCTCCTTGACCGGGGGGTGCACGTGGTAGTGGCGACCCCAGGCCGGGCCCTCGACCACATCGGTCGCGGCTCACTGCCACTCGACGGCGTCAAGGTCGTCGTGCTCGACGAGGCCGACGAGATGCTGGACATGGGCTTTTCCGACGACATCGCGGCAATCCTCGACGCCACCCCCGTCGAGCGCCAAACAGTGCTCTTCTCGGCAACGATGCCGGCGCGGATCAATGCGATCGCGAAGCGCTATCAGCGCGATCCCATCCGCATCGCGATCGGCAAGGGTGAGGTGACGTCGACCAAGGTGCTCGTCCGGCAAAGCGCCTACATCGTTTTGCGCGCGCACAAGTCCGCGGCGCTCGCCCGGATTCTCGATGTCGAAACGCCCGGCGCCGCGTTGGTCTTCTGCCGCACGCGCGGGGAAGTCGATCAACTCACCGCGACGATGAATGGACGTGGCTACCGTGCCGAGGCGCTGCACGGCGGCATGGACCAAGCGCAGCGCGAGCGCGTGATCAGCCGCCTTCGCGACGGCACCGCCGAGCTTCTCGTCGCAACCGATGTGGCCGCTCGCGGGCTCGACATCGACACCCTCACCCATGTCATCAACTACGACGTCCCGTCCGCGGCGGAAAGCTACGTGCACCGCATCGGCCGGGTCGGGCGAGCAGGTCGCGAGGGCGTCGCCATCACACTCGCCGAACCGCGCGAGCAGCGTCTCCTCGCCAACATTGAGCGACTCACCAAACAACAGATCAGTACCGAAAGCGTGCCGACCGTCGCAGATGTGCGCGCGCGCCGGCTGGACCAAACCCTCGGAGCGGTGAGCGTCGCCCTGGGCGCCGACGACCTCAACGACTACGGCGATGTCGTGAACGCACTCTCCGGCGAGCACAACATGCGCACCATCGCGCTTGCGGCGATCAAGCTCGCGCACGAGGCGGGCGGAGCGAGCACCGACGACGTGGAGATCCCCGACGTGGCCAAGCGCTTCGAGCGTCACGAGGGTCGCCCAACCGTCGGCAAGAAAGGTCAGCGGGGCCCAGCGGGATCCGATCCCCGCGCGCGGGGCAAGGACGAGCCCACGGGGTACCTCTTCGTCGCCCTCGGTCGCAAGAGCGGCCTCCGACCCGCCGACCTCGTCGGTGCCATCGCAAACGAAAGCAAGCTCGTGGGACGCCAGATCGGACCAATCCGGATCTCGGAAAAGTTCAGTGTCGTCGGGGTGCCCGAAAGCCAGGTCGAACTGGTCATCGCCGCAATGAGCTCCACGATGATCCGCGGTAAGCGCGCCAACATCCGTCGGTACACCGACTGAGCGCCAGTGCTACGGCGTTGCGCGAGGTAGCGCACGCACTTTGGTCAGGCAGAACCGTCCCGCTACGGGAAGCCGCTTAGCCGAGCTTCTGCAGCAGCGTCACGACCCACCCGATCAGGTAGACCTGCAGCAGGGCAAACAGGTAGATGCCGATCGCGGCGGCAACGACGGTGACGGCTGCGGCGCCGAGCTTGCCGACGGGCTTGAGAATGCGCTCCATGAACGAGAATCTAGCCGTCGGCGCGGGGTAACGGAAGGGTGGCGTCCGTCACCGATGCCAGCGGCATGTGCCCCGGGTTAGAGCAGCTTCTGCAGAAAGAACGTGGTCACCGCGAAAAGCAGTGACGCGACGATCGTCGCCCGGGTGAGGTTGCGCTCCACAATGGCGGTGGACCCGCCGGTGGAGCTGCCGCCCCCTCCCATGCCAAAGGCGCCAGACAATCCCGCGTCCTTGCCGGAGTGCATCAGCACGAACGCGACGATGAGGACGCACAGAAGCGAATGGAGAACGATGACAATAGTGGTCACCGGCAAATCGTATCAGGAGGAGGCGGGTTCGTCCTCGTCACGGTCGTGCGCTGGCCGTCTGGCTTCCTCCGCCCGTCGGGCCGACGCGATTGACCGGCGAGACCACCCCAATGCGCCCAACCGGTTCGTCGAGGAGCTGGCCGACGGCGTGACCGCGTATTCCCCGGGTGCCCAAGGCCATGAGCAGGTCCTGGAGTCGCTCACGAGGGCAGGCGAGGAGCAGGCCTCCGCTCGTCTGTGGGTCGAACAGGAGGGTGCGCGCGTCGGGCACGATGGAATCCTCGAAGTCGACCCACTGCTCGATATGTCCGCGGTTGCGCCCGACGGCGCCCGGCACATGCCCTGCCGCGATGAGCGGGAGAACCCCATCGATGGGTGGGACACGGTCGATGCGGATGACGGCCCCCACGCCGCTGGCCGAGACCAGCTCGCGCAAATGCCCCAACAGGCCGAACCCGGTGACATCGGTGGCGCACCGGATACCAACCTCGAGAGCCGCTTCGGCCGCGGCGGCGTTTGACTGCAGCATCTGTGCGACCGCCGCCGCGTGCACCGGCCCGGGGGATTCGGCTTTGGCCGCGGCGACGGCAGCGCCGGTGCCAAGCGCCTTGGTGAGCACCAGAACGTCCCCGGGCCGCCCGGCGGCGTTGGTCATCAGACGTTCGGGGTCGACCGTGCCGATAACGGCGAGGCCGTACTTGGGCTCCGGATCGTCGACGGTGTGCCCTCCGAGCACGACGCAGCCGTTGGCGGCCGCCGCCTCTGCCCCACCCCGCAGGATCTGGCCAAGCACCTCCGGATCGCCGTCTTTGGGGTACGCGGCGACAGCCAGGGCGAACACGGGCGTGCCACCCATGGCGTAGATATCGCTCAGCGCGTTGGTGGCGGCAATAGCGCCGAACTGTGCGGGGTCGTCGACGATCGGTGTGAAGAAGTCAACGGTGGCCGCGACCGCCAAGTGGTCGTTGACGCGGTAGACGGCGGCATCGTCGAACCGGTCGTGGCCGACCAGGATGTTGGCGTCGTCCGGTAAAGCAGGCATGGCCGCCAAAGCCTGCGCAAGCAGGGCCGGGCTCAGCTTGCAGCCGCAGCCCGAGCCGTGGGCCATGTGGGTGAGGGGGATCGGTTGGTCGCTCACTCTGCCTCCGTCGGTGCCAGAGCTGAACGCTACCGCCGCCCCATCACCAAGGCCTCGTAGTCTGTGCCCCATGGAGACTTTGACGCGACTGAACCCCGATGCTTGCCCTGAGTGCTTCGGCTGCGGCCCCGCCAACCCACGTGGTTTGCGGCTCGAGATCTTCCAAGACGGCACGGACGCCATCGCAACCTTCGCTCCGACCCCTGACCTGTCGGGATACCCCGACCGCCTCCACGGCGGCGTGGTCGGCTTGTTGGTGGACGAGATGCTCGTCTACGCAGGCGCGCCGCACGGCCTGTGGGGCATGACGGCGAAGGTGCGTTACTGGCTACGCAAACCCATTCCCCTCGATGCCACCATCACCCTGCGCAGCCGCCTCATCCAACGCAGCGATCGCAGCTTCCGTGCCACGGTCGCGATTCACCTGCCGGACGAGGTCCTCGCCGCCGAGGGCGAAGGGCTCTGCGTGCTGCGCTAGCTGCTCATCCTGGCCGTCTGCCCACGTTCCTCGCGGGCTACGCCTCCATCGCCTCGAGAGCGCTACGAGGGCCGAAGGCGACAAGCAGGTCGCCTTCCGCGAGCACGGTGCTTCCCCGCGGTTTGGTTTCCAGTTGAGCGGCCGACTCGGTCTTATGCGCGAGGATGGTGACGCCCTCGTGGGCGGCGCAGCACGCGTCGACTGTGGTGCCCACGAGCGGGGAGGCTTTTTGAACGACGATCTCGTCGAGACGCAGGCCCGGGCCTACGGTGACCATCTCGATGAAGTCCACGAGCCCCGGCCGCATGGAGAGGTTCGCCATCCGACTGCCGCTGAGCCGGTACGGGCTGATGACCTGATCGGCTCCCGCTTGCTCAAGCGCGCGGATGGACTGACCACGCGACGCCCGAGCCACGATGGTGAGTTTGGGATTTAGTGCCCGGGCAGTGAGGGTGATGTAGACGTTGATCTCATCCGAGTCGACCGCGCACACCAAGCCGCGGGCCCGGTCAACACCGACCTCACGCAATACCCCTTCCTCACTGGGATCGGCGATGGCATACGGCACGCCATCCGCCTGGAGGCGTGCTTCCAAGTTCGCATTGACGTCGAGCACCATGACGGGGACGTTGTTGCGCTGGAGTTCCTCAACGACCGACCGCCCCACCCGACCGTAGGCACACACGATGAAATGATCCGTCAGCTTGGCCACGCGCTTCCTCACACTTCTGCGTCGAACGACAGTAGACAACTCTCCCGTGCCGATGAGGTTTGCCATCACCCCAATTCCCGTGAATAGCGAACTGAGACCGACCGCCAGGACCGAGATCGTGAAGAGCTTGGCCCCCGCGCTCTCGATCGGCACCACCTCGCGATACCCGACGGTCGTGAGCGTGATCGCCGTCATGTAGAGCGCGTCAACGATCGTGGCGCCGAACAAGACGGAGAAACCGACGACGCCATAGAGCACAGAGAACGCGAACATGCCGAGCGGCAGACGAAATTGCCCGAGCACTCCCCAGTCGCGTCGCAGTCGATTCACGGGAGGATTGTCCCTGGTGGCGCGGGGGAGCTCGGGGCAACGCACCCGTTGCCGTACCATCAAGGGCACTCCTTTCGCGATCGACGAGGAACCGTGACCGACCAACTGATTCGACTGGGCCACAGCCCCGACCCTGACGATGCGTTCATGTTCTACGCGCTTGCTGCCGACGCCATCCCCACCGATGGGTTTCGCTTCGAGCACATCCTTCAGGACATCCAGACGCTGAACGACTGGGCCATGGAGGGAAAGCTCGAAGTTACGGCGATCTCGGTGCACGCCTACGCGTACCTCGCGGACAAGTATCGACTCCTTCCCCACGGCGCCTCGATGGGTGAGCAGTACGGCCCCATCATCGTCGCCCGGGAGCAAATGGACGTGGCGGCCCTTGCCGGCAAGAAGATCGCGGTCCCCGGACTTATGACCAGCGCGTTCCTTGAGCTGCAACTGGCCGTTGGCCGCATCGAGGACCCGCTCATCGTGCCGTTCGACGAGATCCTCGAAACCGTCGCCGAGGGCAAAGCCGACGCCGGCTTGGTCATTCACGAAGGGCAGCTCACCTATCCCTCGATGGGCTTGGAGCTCATCCTCGATCTGGGCGTGTGGTGGCACGAGCTCACGGGCGGTCTCCCGCTTCCTCTGGGAGCCAACGCCGTCCGGCGTGACCTGGGCGAGGACGTCATGCGGCGCCTGTCGACCCTGCTTCACGCCAGCATCAAGTACGGCCTCGATCACCGTGACGCGGCACTCGAATACGCCGGCGGGTTCGGGCGTGGCCTCAACGACGACCTCACCGACCGTTTCGTCGGCATGTACGTCAACGACCGCACACTCGACTACGGCGATGACGGTCGCGAAGCAGTGGCGGAGCTGCTGCGCCGCGCCGCCGAGGCCGGGTTGATCCCCGCCGCCGTGCCGGTCGACTTCGTGGACTGATGCCCACCCGGGACTGGGACCGCGAGATTGACCGGTGGACCGAGCGGTTTCGCGCCGTACCCGATCCCCCCGAGCCGTTTGCCACAGCCCTGCGCGACGGCTGGAAGAACGCGGCCCGCCGCCAACTGGCCGACGACGCCCAGGTGTACCTCGACCGTCACACCGCCTACCTGGCGGAGTTGGCCGCCAACGACGTCGACCTGGTGCGTTTCGATGCCAAGCGGGGTGACTGTGGCGCCTGTCGACCGTACGTCGGATCGGCCTACAGCCTGGTCGACGACGACGACCTCCCCCCACCCCCACCGCTTCCCATCTGTCCGGCGTGCCGCCACACGCTCAACATGCTCACGCCATTCTTCCTCCAAAGCCTGGGCTTGGAGCGTGAGGACCTGATCGCTGCAGCCGTGCCGTACGTCGAACCCGCTGAGTGAACTACGCCGAGCCGAGCGCGTAGTCCAGCTCGTAGAGGTGTTTCCCCTCGACGATCTGAATCGTCATGCGCCCCGTGAGACCGGCAAGCTCGTCGGTGCCGGAGTCGGGAACCACGGCGAGATGGAGATGCGGCGGGTCGTCGCGCGACATCGTTCCGCTGTGCTGAAGAACGAAAGTGCCCCGCTTGCCGTGGAGCACGCCTTCAACGACTTCCATCGCCACGTAGCCCGCCGATTCGGCTACCGCTGTCTGCACCGCCAGCATCTGACCGCGACCGGTGGCCTCGAGGTCGCCGTGATAGCGCTTGTCGAGCACGAGGCGGCCGATTGTGTCTCCGCCAGCTGTCGCGTCCGCAGGTTGAGGTGACATCGTGACATCGAACCGACCCGCAGCGTTCATCATCTCTCTCCTGTCACCTCGTGCACACGTACCGCGTGCGCAGCATCTGGGGGCACGTTGCAGGTAACCGTACCGAGCTGGACGCGGAGCGGATCGCTCTCCACGACATGGAGTCGTGCATCCGGCACCAGGTGGTGGTCCGCGAGGAAGCGCAGAAGCTCGGGACTTCGGCTCGACACGCGGCGCACGATGACCGTTGCGCCCGCCGGCACGTCGGCCAGCGTTGTTGTGTCGTCAACGCCCACCTCACCGTCGATGGTGGGGATTGGCGCGCCATGCGGGTCGCGTTCGGGATGGCCCAGCTCTTCCGCAATACGCGCTTCCAACTCCTCCGAGATGTGGTGTTCGAGGATCTCGGCCTCGCGGTGCACCTCCTCCCAGGGCACCCCCAGACGCGTAACGAGGTAGGTCTCCAAAAGGCGATGGTGACGGATCACCTCGAGAGCCGCGATTCGCCCGGTCGGGGAGAGCTCGACCGATCCCCGCCGCTTCGCGGGCACCACATAGCCGAGCTCGACGAGTCGCTTCAACATCGCGCTCACCGATGGGGGGGTGACGCCGAGCGACTCGGCAACCTGGGACGTGGCGACGCTCTCATACCCGGTGTCCTCGACCACCCGGTAGATGGCCTTCAGGTAGTCCTGAATCGCCGGGCTCGGTCGATCCTGCGTCAGTTCAGTCACTTCGTAGATTCTAGGGCGAACGCGAGCTTTCCGACCAATCACGCCCATTTCGACCCCGAAAAACCGGGATTTCCGGGAAACGACCGCGAAAAACCCTCATCGTCTTCACGCGCGGTTAACAATCCGATGCCAGTCTCACCGCATGTCAACAGCCATTCCGTCCGTGACCACACGCCTCCCGCGCGTCAAACGTGCTCCGCGACTTCGTCTCGCCGACACACCCGATCGTCTCCCACTCGCCCGAATGGAGCTGTTCTCGGGCATCCCGGATCGGGATCTCGAACTGCTGGAAGGGCGCCTCGGCATGGTCCGTTGGCCTCAAGGTGCCGAAACACCGGCACCGCTTGAGCGAACCGATCAGCTCTTTATCGTCCGCGAGGGACGAATCGCCCTGTACGAGGGCACTGGCCCCGATCAGGTGATGATCGCCATCCTCGAAGCCGGGTCGATCTGGTCGACCCTCGGCGGGGGCCCTGCACCGGCGCTTTCCGCGCTCGAATCCTCGGCCATCTCACCGTTGCCCTCTCGCGCGATCGACGCACTCTGCGTCCGCTACCCGCGACTGGCCCGAAACCTGGCCACCCTCCTTACTGAACGCTGCAGCGCCCTGGCAGAAACAGTCGCCATGGTCAGTGAGATGCGGGTCGAGGATCGCCTCCGGGCGCGTCTTCACCAACTGGCCGAGCGCTTTGGTATCACCGGTCGCGACGGTATTCGCCTGCGACTCGAACTAACCCACGCCCAGTGGGCGTCGCTCGTCGGTGCCTCTCGCGAGGCCGTCACCACCGCCTTCGGGAAGCTCAAGACTCAGGGCGACGTGGTCCTTGATGGACGCATCATCCTCATCCCGTGGCCCGCGGTCCATGCCCGTGAGGCCCTGGCGAACGGCAAGGTCGCCGCCGCGCAGTAAGCGGTTTCCTCAGGTGACGGACGGCCAGCCTCCCGATGGCCGCCCGTCTCCTGTGGTCCCCCTCACCCGAATTCGGGTGTGGGCTCTTCGTCCCCGCCGTCGACGGCAGAGACAATCTTGGGAAGTGCAATAAGCATCAGCGCGACGCCCGCAAGGACGCAGGCGATGCCGGTGTAGAGCGTGTTCTGGACGGCAATGCCCTGTTGCTGAAGAGTCAACAGAAGTACTCGCACCATCATTCCGCCACCGGCCAGAAGCAGGGCAAGTCCAGCCGGGCCGGCGATGGCCCGACGCCACAGACCGGGGCGGTCCTGTCGCGCCATTTCATCCAACGGCATCGCCGTTTGGACGGGTTGATCCTGCAGCGCGTTGATCATGCAACCGCCGCTTCGGTGACGTCGGGGGCCATGGCGCCGAGCCGTGAGTCCCACGTGTCGAGGTCGCGACGGGAGTGAATTCCCAGCTTGCGAAGGATCGACTGGGCGTGGCTGCGGACGGTGTGCCACGACACGTTCAGCTGAATGGCGATCTCTTTGTACGTGAACTGCTGACGCATGAGGCGCAGCACCACCCGCTCCTGCGCTGTCAAGAGGATACGACGCGGGCCGGTACGTTCCACCAGCTCTCCCATCGACCGGGCCGCCTCGGGCTCGAGCCGCTGGTCGACGATCTCGGAAACCGCATCAATGACGGCCTCGCGTGTGGCGGTGACCAGCACACTTCCCGCCGCACCGGCCGCGGAGGCTTGCGCTTCTTGCCCAGGTCGAAACGGACCCGGCTCGATGAGGAAGATCATGGGCACAGAGATCTTTTGGCGACCGAGCTCAAGCGCAAGTTCCACACCGGAGGCATCGGCCAGGTGCCAGTCGACAAGGATGAGACCGGGCTCGCGCCGTTGGATCAGGCTGATGGCCTGGCCGACCGTATGGCACAGAGCGATCTGAACCGGGGTTCCTCGCAGGAACGACCGCAGACCCTCAGCGAGGGCGGGCGATCGGCTGGCGATGAGGATCGGGACGTTCGTGTCGGACAAGCTGGCTCCATCCCTGGGCAACAATTTCGAGAGGGAACGCCGACTCGTTCGGCGCTACATGAGGCATCGGCAGACTGACGCTCGAGCATTAGAGCCCGACCAGCGGTGTGCACACATCACCCACGCGGCTCCCGAGCCGTGTCGTTGCCCTACGGACTGACGGTGGGAGCGGAGACGCCGGGGCCCATTGCCGCCGTCGCACGGGCCAAAGCCTCCGATGCCGTCTGGGCCGCCGACGCATCGCCCGCCTCAGCGGCAACGGTCACCTGTTCCATCGCCGCGACGACAGTCTGGTAGCCGGCGGCGCTTCGTGCACGCTGTTGATCCAGCCGGGTGTCGTCAAGACGTTCCGCGCCCAATCGCTGCGCCACGAGCTTTGCTTGCGCCAATGGTGGTCGAAGGCGGGGAGCCAGACGTTTGAGCTCCTCCGGCCCCGCGGGGTTGATAACGCTGGACATCTCTTCGCTGAACGTCCGCACGGCGGACGCGCCGGAGGCAGCGTCGGCCAGGTAGCGAGCGGCATCGATTCGTTCTCCATCGGGGACAGTCCCCACCGGGGGACCGGTCGCGGGGCCGCCGCATCCGACCGCGAACGCGACGACGAGCACCAGTGTGACAATCCCGGGTCGCATTGCCGTCATCGTACCGGCCCGTCATGGCGCGTCGGTTATCCTCGGTCTGTGATGACCAACGGAGAGCTGCCCCTTAGCCTGTCGTACGACGATGTTCTTCTCGTACCGCAGCGAAGCCCCATCGCCTCACGGGCCGATGTCGATACCCGCGCGGCCTTCACGCGACGCATTGTGTTGGCGGCGCCGGTGGTCTCGGCAAACATGGACACCGTGACCGAGGCGCCGATGGCGGTGGCCATGGCCCGCGCGGGCGGGATCGGAGTGATCCACCGCTTTCTGGCCATCGATGAGCAGGTGCGCGAAGTGGCACGCGTCAAACGAGCCGAGGCGCTCGTGATCGAGGATCCGTTTACTGTGGCACCCGATCTCAGCCTGGATGCCGCGATGAGCGTGATGCGCGATCGCGGGGCGAGCGGCCTCGTTGTGGTGGACGGCGAACGCCGACCGGTGGGGATCATCACCCGACGCGACACGCTCCTGCGCGACAACGGCACGGTGAGCGTCGCGTCGCTGATGACCCCAAAGGAACGACTCATCGTCGCACCCGTCGGCATCGATGAAGACGCCGCGGCCCTCCTGTTGCGAGACGCACGCATCGAGAAGCTCCCGCTCATCGACGACGATGGCCGTCTGGCCGGGCTCATCACCCTTCGCGACCTGCTCCAACGTCAGCAGCGGCCCGATGCCACCAAGGACGAGCGCGGCCGACTGGCGGTGGCCGCAGCAATCGGGGTTCGCGGCGATCACCTCGAACGTGCCAAGGCGCTCGTTGATGCCGGTGCCGATGCGCTGGTGCTGGATATCGCTCACGGGCATATGGAGCAGGCTCTCGCGGCCATTGGTGAGGTGCGCGAATGGGTGGGTGACACCGAGATCGTGGCCGGCAACGTCGCGACCGCCGAGGGCGCGCGCGACCTCATCGCCGCCGGCGCCGACGCGGTGAAGGTGGGCGTCGGCCCGGGGTCGGTGTGCTCCACCCGCGTCGTTGCCGGCGTTGGAGTGCCACAGTTCACCGCAGTGGCCGAGTGCGCCGAGGCCTGCCGCGACGCCGGAGTTCCGGTGATCGCCGATGGCGGCATTCGTGCCGGCGGCGATCTGGCCAAGGCAATCGGTGCCGGTGCCGACACGGTGATGATCGGCAACCTCCTCGCGGGCTGCACGGAAAGCCCCGGCATGGTCGTCAACCGGGGCGGCACACGTGTGAAGGTGTTTCGTGGAATGGCCTCGGCCGGGGCAGCCGCCGCGCGCCGCGCCGTTGACGGCGACGCGCGCGAAGCGCTTGCACGTGAGGACCTCACCGAGTTCTCCCCCATCGTCCCCGAAGGTGTCGAGGCCGTCGTGCCGCTGCGAGGCGACGCCGCCGACGTCGTGGGCGAGCTCATTGGGGGCTTACGCTCAGGAATGAGCTACTCCAACGCCGCCACGATCCGCGGGATGCAGGAGCGTGCCCGATTCGTCCGCATCACCCCGGGCGGGCTTCGTGAAAGCCATCCCCACGACGTCTCGTTCTAGCGAAATGGCGCGGAACGTCCTGGGCGGGGAGCTCGAGGAATGCTCGGTCGATCCGATGACCGGCTACTTCCGCGACGGGTGCTGCAACACCGGCTCCGGCGACCTGGGTGTACACACCGTGTGCGTGGTCATGACGGAAGATTTCTTGGGGTTTTCTCTGGCCATGGGGAACGACCTGTCGACCCCTCACCCGGAATACGGGTTTCCCGGCCTTCGTCCGGGCGACCGGTGGTGTCTCTGCGCCCCGCGGTGGCAGGAGGCGTTCGAGGCGGGGATGGCGCCCCAGGTGGTCTTGGCGGCCACCCATGAACTGACCACGGAGTGGTGTGACCGCAACGCACTGTGGGAGCACGCCGTCGACCGGCCGGAGGGGACGTCCGCGGGTTCGCACCAGTAGGCTCGGGACATGGAAGAACCACTCACACCACGTTCGAAGCCCACCGTAACGATCCCCGAGGGCGGCGCTCCAACGACGCTGGTCGTTGAAGACATCACTGTTGGCGACGGCGCCGAGGCGGTCGCCGGCTCAGCCCCCCTCATGCACTACGTCGGGGTTTCGTGGTCCACCGGACGGGAGTTCGATGCGTCCTGGGATCGTGGGTCCGCTTTCAGCTTCGCCCTCGGCCGCGGCCAGGTCATACGTGGCTGGGACGAAGGTGTGGTGGGAATGAAGGTCGGCGGACGTCGCCGACTGACCATCCCCCCGGACCTCGGCTATGGCGCCCAAGGAGCCGGCGGAGTGATCGCCCCCAACGAGACGCTGGTTTTCGTCGTCGACCTCATGGACGTTCGCACGGGCCTTTAGCCCTACTGACCAAACAGGCGAAGATCCGGCTCTTTGAGCCCGCGCAGCTCGGCCAGATCGACGGTGGCCGTGTCGATTTCCGCGTGAGCGCGCCAACGTCTGTGCTTGGCGTTTCATGGTCTCGGCGACGAGGATGCCACGGCAGTTCTCCATGCCATGTTCGGCGCGTATGTATGCGAGATAGCGGGTGAGCTGCTCGACGGCGTCAATCGTTCCCACGCGTTTGACTTCGACTGCCACCCACCCCGCCGGATCCGTGCAGAGCAAATCGACCGGGCCGATCGGAGTGAAGTACTCGCGACGAACCAGGCTCATCCCCTCGCCAAGAACCTGAGGGGCCGCGGCCAGAGCCTCCTGAAGGTCGCGCTCGACGCCGTCCTTCTCCAGGCGGGCGTCCTCACCCATGTCGTGTGAGGAGTCGGAGATGAGTTCCTCGATCCGAATTTCCAAGTGCTCCAGCTTTGTGCCGGAGCCCTTCTGAACCATGATCGCGTCGCCTGTCTCATCAATGCGGGTGGGCGGCGTCATCCAGTTCTGCGGCTTGTAGCCGCCGGCATCGGAGTGGACCATGAACGAGCCGTCCGCTTTCCACAGAATGAGCCGGACGGCCATCGGCAGCACCGACGACACGCGGCCGCGATAGTGCACCTCGCACCGAGCGACGATCACGCGCAGGGCAGCGGCCTCCCGTTCACGCCGGGATCGTATCTGCCACGGCCGTTCAGTGAACGGATTGGCGCCAGGCACCATTCCGCTCATCCACGCAACCCCCACCGAGACGAGAATGGGCTTTCTCGCACCGATCAACGAGCGAACACATCGGTGCCTGGCAACAAGCCGTTGGCACCAATCCGTCCACAAGCCACTCGCTACGGACACGCCATACGGTCGAATCGCAGATGCAAACCGACCCAACCGCTACCCGATTCAAACCAGTGGGTTAGGGCACAGAGGGCGGGCGGTGGTCATGGCGGAAACATCGTTTGGCGAGCCCGCTCAACGGGGCTAGTATTTCGACCTTCGACAGGGACAGTCTGGGATAGGAGCACGGGTGGGAGTCACGTCACGTCGGCGCCGAGAAGTCGTCGGCATCGCAGTCGCTGTGTTTGCCGTATCAGCACCGGGAGCGGGTGCCCGTGAGGCGATCGTCGGCGGCACGCCCGCCGTTCCCGGAGCATGGCCGTCAAACGTTGCGCTTGTGGATCCCGCAGCGGCCGATCCCTCCGCAGGCCAGTTCTGTTCCGGCACGCTGATCGAGTCGTCATGGGTCGTCACGGCACAGCACTGCCTTCATGATCAGGAGGGTAACCCGATCGCACCCGCCGCCATTGATGTCATTGCGGGCGTTACTGACCTGGCTGACTCCGCGGCGGGTCAACGGCGGACCGTTGCGAGCATCCGATTTCATCCCAGCGCTGACGTCGGTCTACTTCAACTGGCCTTCCCGATCGCGGCTCAGACGAACCCGCCGATCACGCCGATGGACATCGTTACCGTTCTTGACGACGACCTATGGACCGCCGGACAGCCCGCCCACGTTGCCGGCTGGGGCAGCACCACCGCATTGCCGGAGTTCGTGCTGACGGACCAACTGCGTGAGGCTGGTGTGACCATCCTTAGCGACGCGACCTGCCAAGAGGTGCCAGGTTGGGGGCCGTTCTTTCTCCCGTCGGAGGAGTTATGTGCCGACAACCCCGGCTCCGGATCTGACCCGTGCGTCGGCGACAGCGGCGGACCACTGACGGTGACGAACGCCTCCGGCACCCGCCTGCTTGCCGGAATTGTCAGCTACGGGTCACCGAACGCCTGCGGGGATACCCCGACCGCCTACACACGCATTGCCGAACCGCGAATCCGCGACTGGATCTACCAGGCGAATCTGGGCCGCACTCCTCCCGCGCCCGTCTCAAATGCCACCGCAATTACCGAAGGGCGTCCGCACTCCGCCTTGCTGAGCTGGCAACGACCGACGAGCGAGGGCTCGGATCCTCTCCTGGGCTACGTGATCACGGTCAGGAAAGACACTGGTGCCCCGCTCAGCACAATCACGGTCCCGACCACGGCAACTGACTTACGGGTGGGGGTCTCAACGACTTCAACGCAGGGGTCGGCGATCGGTACAGCCTCACCGTCAGCCCCGTCAGTCGAGCAGGGAACGCGGCCCCACAGGGACAAAGCATCCGGCCTTTGGGCGTTGGGGCGCAGTTCACCCTTCAACCGGCATTCATCGGGCAGCCGCGCGTCGGACTGCAATTGCTGCTGTCCCTCGGAGCCTGGACCTTCCCGGATGGGCCTGTTCGCACGAACCTGGGATTGGATGTTCCCTCTATCGAAGCGTGCAACGTACCGCACGGCCCGTGCAAGCGCGTTGCGACGGCCAGCCCCTACACGGTGACGAGTGACGTCGTCGGAAAACGCCTCCGGTTTACGGTCAGCGTTGCTCCTCCGGGTTTCGTTCCCGCGTTTGCGACCTCGGGCTTGTCGAAGGTCGTCCCTCCGTCAGTGCGCGGTTCGCTCCTCTCGAAGCCACAGCCCGGAGTAATCCGAATCCGCGCATCCGTCGCGACGCAAGTCGGCTCGGAGATCGTGGTGCAGCTCCTGAACAAGCAGGGCCGACGCATCCGTCTCAGCACAGCGGGAAGTCGTATCGATGGACGTCGATTTACCGCGTCAGGCTCCGGAAAGCTCCGCGGAACTGTTCGGAACCGCACGTCGATTCTCACCGTCGTCACCGCTGGTCGCCGGAACGGGCCCGCACGAACTCACACGCTGCTTGTCAGTGTGCGTAAGAACGGCTCAGTCGATACCAACTACGGCATCTCGGTCAAGGTCCCAAGCTGACGAAACAGGGCCGTCCTCGAGGTGATCTGATAGACCGAACCCGATGGCGATCAACCCGACGCACCGCATTCGCATCGAGTACTGCGTTCCCTGAGGGGCGGCGCCGAACGCTGCCGGTCTGGTGGCGCGACTACTGACGGGGTGGGGGCCCGTGCTCGAATCGGTTGACGTGGTCGCCGGCACGGGCGGGATCTTCGATATCCGGGTCGATGGTGAGCTCATCTTCGAAAAGAAGATGCTCGGTCGCTACCCCGACCCCGACGATGTTCTTCCCCTCATCGCCGAACGCATCGGTCCTGAGGTCATGCGCCGCCGGTAGGCGTCACTCGGGGACGCGTGGCGGCCGTCTGGGTAGACTCGCCCGGTCCCGTTTCCGAGGAGGCTCATGTCCACCGCGCTCGCGTCCCCCGAGCTGTGCATCACCAACGTCCGCACGCTGGCGATCGACGCCATCGAAGCCGCCAACAGCGGCCACCCCGGCGCTCCGATGGGGCTGGCCCCCGTCGGATGGCGATTGTTCAGCACGGCGCTGCGCCACTCACCGTCGAACCCTGACTGGCCGGACCGCGACCGGTTTGTGTTGTCGGCTGGTCATGCATCGATGCTTCTTTATGGGTTGCTTCACCTGAGCGGCTACGACCTCCCACTCGACGAGATCAAACGCTTCCGTCAATGGGACAGCATCACGCCCGGCCACCCCGAGTACGGCCTCACGCCCGGTGTGGAGACCACCACCGGCCCGCTGGGACAAGGTTTTGCCAATGCCGTGGGATTTGCCCTCGGCGAGGCGATGCTCGCCGCCCGCTTCAACCGCCCCGGCCACGCGATCGTCGATCACCGCACCTGGTTCATCTGTAGCGACGGGGACCTGATGGAAGGAATCTCCCACGAGGCAGCGTCGATTGCCGGCCACCTCAAGCTCGGCAAGCTCATCGGCATCTTCGATGACAACGACATCAGCCTCGACGGCCCCACCAATCTGAGCGTCAGCGAAGACACCCCCGCCCGGTTTGCCGCCTATGGCTGGCGGGTGCTGCACATCGCCGACGGCAACGACCTCGGCCAGATCGATGCCGCGTTCGTGGAGGCGATGGAATCCGATGGACGTCCGACGCTGATCGTCTGCAAGACCCACATCGGCTACGGCGCGCCGACGAAGCAGGACAGCTCCGAATCGCACGGCGCCGCGCTCGGCGCGGAGGAAGCTGCTGCGACAAAGCGCTTCTATGGCTGGCCCGAGGACCAACCGTTCCTCGTTCCGGACGACGTCGACGCATGGAAAGCCGAGTTGGTCGCACGCGGCAAAGCCCATGAAGCCGAGTGGGAGGACAAAATCGCCGCGTACGCCGGAGCCCACGCCGAGCCTGGCACAGCAATTCGCTGCCGCCGTAGACGACGAACTGCCCGACGGATGGGACGCGGACATTCCGATCTTCGGCCCCGACGACACGCTCGCAACGCGGGCCTCCGGCGGCAAGGTCATCAACGCCATCGCCGCTCGTCTCCCCCAACTGATTCAGGGCGCTGCCGACCTCTCAGGCTCCACGGCAACCACCCTGAAAGACATGGGAACCGTCACCGCGGATGACTTCTCGGGACGCAACATCTACTACGGCGTCCGTGAACACGCGATGGGCGCGATCACCAATGCGCTCACCCTGCACGGCGGGTTCCGCCCGGTGTGCGCGACGTTCCTGCAGTTCGTGGACTACATGAAGAACACGATCCGGCTCGCTGGGTTGATGGAGATTCCCTCGATCTTCGTCTACACCCATGACTCAATCGCCCTCGGCGAAGACGGACCAACCCATCAGCCGGTGGAGCACCTGGCTGCCCTGCGCGCCATTCCCAACTGCGTGACCCTCAGACCGGCCGACGCCAACGAAACCGCAGGCGCCTGGCGAGTCGCAATGGAGCGCAACGACGGACCCACGGTATTGGTGTTGAGTCGCCAAGCCCTGCCCCACCTTGACGGTCCGGCGGATGTCGCGCGTGGCGCCTACGTCGTCGCCGACGGAACCGATTGCATTCTTATCGGCACCGGCTCCGAGGTCTCCGTGGCCGTCGCCGCGCGCGAGCTGCTTGCCGAGCACACGGTGAGCGCCCGCGTCGTGAGCATGCCGTCCTGGGAGCTCTTCGAAGGCCAGGACGATGACTACATGCAAAGCGTGCTTCCCGATGGTCCCCCACGCATCGCCATCGAAGCCGCCGCGACCCACGGATGGGGTCGCTGGGCCGACGCGGTCTTGGGAATCGACACGTTTGGTGCCTCCGCACCCGGTCCTGAGTTGATGGAGCATTTTGGGCTCACCGCCGAGACCCTTGCCGAGGCGGCGCTCGACATCCTCGGCCACGAATGCGCTCACGAGCACGGAAATCACACGTAATCTAAGGCTCGACTTGAGGGTAAGATAATGACGTCTGGAGCCCCCGTCATCCCGCTAACCGACAGCGTTCCCGAACCCAGCCGGCCGGATGCACGCCTCACCCGCATCCCGCCCCCGGCCGTCGTGGTCATCTTCGGGGCATCGGGCGATTTGACCAAACGCAAACTGGGGCCGGCGCTGTTCAACCTGGCGCTTCAGGGCCTCCTTCCCCCCGAAACGGTCATCGTCGGCGTCTCACGTACAGAGATGAGCGACGACGCCTTTCGCGCACAGATCCGCGAAGGAGTCGACGCACACAGTCGTGTCGAGGTGACCGACGAGGCCGTGTGGACGAGCTTTGCGTCGCGCCTTCGCTATGTCGCGGGGAGTTTCGACGACACGCAGGTCTACGAGCGCCTCCGCGCGCTTATAGTCGAGCTCGATGCCGCGGGAGCCGCCGGCAACCGCCTCTACTACCTCGCCACCGCGCCGGACTTCTTCCCGGTGATCTCCGACCAGCTGGGGGCCGCCGGGCTCGCCGACGAGGCGGACGGGCGCTTCGTCCGCATCATCGTCGAAAAGCCCTTCGGCACGGACCTCGCCAGTGCGCGGGCGCTCAATGATCGATTGAGTGCCGTATTTCGTGAGCGGCAGGTGTACCGCATCGACCATTACCTCGGGAAGGAAACGGTCCAGAACCTCCTGGTCTTCCGTTTCGGCAACGCCATCTTCGAGCCGATCTGGAACCGGCGGTACGTCGACCATGTGCAGATCACGGTCGCCGAAGACATCGGCGTCGAACGCCGCGGCGGCTACTACGACGAGAGCGGGGCGCTGCGCGACATCATGCAGAACCACCTGATGCAGGTGCTGGCACTCGTTGCGATGGAGCCGCCCGCCCGGTTCGACGCGCGCGATGTTCGCGATGAGAAGATCAAGGTGCTGCGCGCCATCCAGCCGTTTGACTCCGCCTCACCCGACCAATGGGCCATCCGCAGCCAGTACTCCTCGGGGTGGGTTGGCGGCGAGCGCGTCCCCGCATACGTCCAGGAGCATGGCGTCGACACGTCATCCATCACCGAGACTTTTGTTGCGATGAGGATCGAGATCGACAACTGGCGCTGGGCGGGAACCCCGTTTTATGTCCGCACGGGAAAACGGCTTCCGCGACGTGCCACCGAGGTCGCAATCCAGTTCAAACCGGCACCGCACCTCCCCTTTGCCTCGACCGCCGTCTCGGAGCTCGATCCCAACCTGTTGGCACTTCGGATCCAACCCGATGAAGGGGCATCGCTGACCTTCGTCGCCAAGGTCCCGGGCCCCCAGATCGACCTGCGCCCGGTGAACATGGACTTCGCCTATGGGTCGTCGTTTCTGCGTGCCTCACCCGATGCCTATGAGCGTCTGCTCCTTGATTGCATGCTCGGTGACGCCACGCTCTTCATCCGTTGGGACGAAGTGGAACGCGCATGGGAGATCATGAACCCACTCGTCGACGAGTGGCGCGACGAGAAGAGCGGTCTCACCCACTACGAGGCCGGCTCCTGGGGGCCGGACGAGGCCGACGCAAAGATCGCCGCGGAGGGACGCGCATGGCGACGCCTGTAGCCGCGCAGCGCACCTGGGAGGCCTCCGGCGTACGCGTTGTGGACGTCGCCCGCCAGTTGCGTGAACTGCGCAGCAACCTCGGGCCTGATCAGCACCGCGCGCTGACGAGCGTGATGAACCTCGTGGCATGGGCACCCTCAACCGCCGATGCAGTGGACGTCGAACAGATCGCCGACGGACTGCGGGACCATCACCCGTCGCGTGCCGTGATCGTCCTTCCCGGGGGCGCCGCCGACCGGATCGACGCGCGAGTCGAGCTTATCCCCCACCGCGGACCGTCCGGGCGGGAGGACCTGCACGTCGAACAGATCGTCTTGACGTTGCATGGCGCCGTCGTTGCCCACGCCCGCAGCGCCGTCATCCCTCTGCTTCGTTCCGACCTGCCGACATTCCTGTGGTGGCCTGCAGCCCCCGACCCCGCGCTTCCGCAATTTGTCGAGCTCAGTCGCATCGCCGACCGCCTCGTCACTGAGACCGGCCGCACACATCGCGGGCCCGATGCGATTGCCAACCTTGCAGCAGTGACGGCCGCATCATCGGCCCCGACCACCGACCTGGCGTGGGCGGTCATTACCCCCTGGCGTCAACTGCTGAACGGCTCACTCCGCGGCGAGGAGCTGCTCCGGGTACGCGTCGGGGCTCCACGGTTACGGGTCACCTGCCCCGTTGGGGTGCCATCGCTTGAAGCGCTTTTACTTGCGGGCTGGCTGGTGGATGTGATTGGCGCCCACACGACGGTGGAGTTCGCGGAACAGATCGGCGACGAAGATGTCCTTGCCGTGGAGATCTTCGATGGCCACAGCCTGCTCATCGAACTCCGACGCGACGGCCCGACCACGGTGCTACTGACCTGCCCGGCGTGTAGACAGCGTTCCCTCCCATTGGTCGTGGCGAAGCGTCGCGAGCTGATCGCCGGCGAACTCGAGCTTCGCGGCCGGGACGCGAGCTTCGAACGGGCCCTCACCTGCGCCACGACTTTCAGTGCACGCTGACTGCGCCGCTCACCGCGAGATGAGCCCGTTGATCTGCATCGCCTGCTCGATCACCTGATCGCCCTCAACGTCGGCTTGTTCGCGGTGTTCGGCCGGGACATCCGACCCCGGGTCCTCATGGAGGCGCGACGTGAAGGTTGCGCCGGTGCGGCGCTCGGCCTCGACCACCCACGCCGGGTCGAGTTCGTCCGACAGGTCGGCGCCGACCATCTCGGCAAACAACATCGTCCACGCGCGCGGCAGGACGTCCACGTTGTATCCGCCCCCACCCAGCGCCACCCACTTCCCGCCACAGGCATCGAACACTAAATCATGCAGCGAACGCCAAAGGGGCGGGAACGTGTTCATGGTGATCTGCAGGTGTGCCAGCGGGTCGGCATGGTGCGGGTCGACGCCGTTCTGGGTGACGACAATGTCGGGTCGGAAGCGGCGCACGGCCGGCGCGATGACCTCGTTGACGGCACGCAGGTACGGCCCCTCACCCGCCAGCGCCGGCAAGGGAACGTTCACCGAGTACCCCTCCCCGGCACCCACGCCGCGCTCGGCCAGTCCTCCGGTACCCGGAAAGAGGAATCGTCCGCTTTCGTGCACCGAGCAGGTGAGCACGCGGGGATCGTCATAGAAGATCCACTGGGTGCCGTCGCCGTGGTGGACGTCGACGTCGATGTAGGCGACGCGCTCGGCGCCGGCATCGAGCAGACCGCGGATCGCGACAGCCGGGTCGTTGAAGATGCAAAAGCCGGCAGCACGGTTGGCAAAGGCATGATGGAGTCCGCCGCCCGGGCAGAACACCTGATCGACATCGCCGTTCCACACGGCCAAAGCAGCTGTGAGGGACGCCCCGCAGATCTCCGCGGCCGCGTCATACATCCCGGCAAATGGAGGGGTGTCGCCTCCCATCGCAAGGCCCCAGTTCGCCGCCTCCCACGCCGCCGCCAAGCCCGGGTCGGCGCTGTATTTGCGAACAGCATTCACGTACGCCTGTGCGTGAACTTTCTCGATCTCGTCCGACGTTGCCGTACGCGACTCGATCTCGACGACATCGGACCGGTCGAACAGGCCGTAGGCACGGATCAGCTCAACAGCCAGAGACCGCGTCGTTGGCGAGAGCGGGTGGTCATCGCCAAGGTTGTACGCGCCGAGTGCATCACGCCCCACAAAGCCGGTTCGCGTCACCAGTTGGCCTAAACCACGACCGTCCAGGGCACCACTCGCCACGCCGTGACCAGCCCCGCGCGGTGGTAGGGGTCCTGCTCGACGAACGCACGAATCGCGTCCTCCGACGAGTCGGCAAAAACAATGGCAGCGCCGGTCGGTGGGTCTCCCAGCGCTCCGCCCGCAACCACCGTCCCGGCGGCCTTGTGCTCCTGAACCAGTGCGAGGTGCCCAGGGCGATGTTCCCCCCGACGCTCCACGATGTCCTCGACATAGTCGTAGAAGAGAATGCGGTAACTGCCCGGGTCCATTGGCGCGGAGCATACGTGGTCGGGCATTCTGCGTCTGTGACGTCCCGCACCACATCTCTCCGTCGCCGTGACATGGGCGTGGGCCTGACGGCCGAGAGCCTCCTTGCGCGGCTGGCTGATCGCCATCGACCAGTGTTGGCATCGTTCGCCGGGCACGTAGTCGTCGCCGCCGACCCGCAGGAGATCGTCGAAGGACCGGAGGTGTGGGATGCGCTTGCACGACCGTGTGCGGCGCAGTCGCTTGGTCCTGCCGCAGCCGCGGGAGCCTGGGTTGGTCTTCTCGGTTATGACCTCGCGGGAACCGTTGAGCGGCTCCCACCACCTCATGCCGACCCCGGTGGACCGCCGATCGCATCGGTGGGGAGGTACGACACCGTTGCCGTCTTCGACCCCTACGGCGGATGTGTCCTGCTGACCACCGGGGACGACGACGACCTCGATGCCCTGGCATCGATAGTTCACGCCGATACCCCCGACGATGACGAACGCACCGCGCCGATCACATCCTCGTTCGACGCAAACGCCTATGGCGCAGCCGTACAGCGGGCGCGGGCACTTATCCAGGCGGGGGACTGCTATCAGGTCAATCTCACCCAACGCCTGGTGTGCGACTGGCCCGGCTCGCCGCTGCAGTTCGCGGACAACTTGTGGACGGCGTCCGGCCCCACCAGCCACCGCGCCTACCTGGGAATGAAAGATGGGGCGGTCGTCTCGGCGTCACCCGAGCTTCTGGTGCGCGTAGGCAACGGCGTCGCCACCAGTGAACCGATAAAGGGGACGGCGCCTCTCGGCGAGTGGGAACGCCTCGCCTCAAGCGCCAAGGATCGTGCCGAGCACGTGATGATTGTCGACCTGGTGCGAAACGACCTCGGGCGCGTCGCGCGTTCCGGAGGGGTCTCGGTGCAGCGTCTGTTCGAATACCTGTCAACCCCGTACGTTGAGCACATGGTGAGTGAGGTCCGGGCTGAGCTTCGCGGCGACGTCACGGCCGCCGATGTTCTGCGAGCCGTCTTTCCGGGTGGATCCGTGACCGGTGCACCAAAGGTGCGGGCGATGGAGATCATCCACGAGCTGGAACCAGTGTCACGAGGGCCCGCCTACGGCAGCATCGTCACGGTCGGCACCGACGGGGCCGTCGAAGCCAGCGTCGCAATCCGCACGGCCTGGGTGGCACATGGCGAGGTGCGTTACTGGTGCGGCGGCGCCATCGTCTGGGACTCCGACGCGCCATCGGAGTGGGCGGAAGCGTGGGCGAAGGCGGCCCCTTTCCTCCGCGCGGTGGGTGCCACATGAGCCGCGTGGTGTGGCTGAACGACGGCTTTGTGAACCCAGACGATGCGGTGTTGTCGATCGACGATCCCGGCGTGCGTTTTGGTGAGGGCTTGTTCGAAACCATGCGGGGCCAGGACGGTCGCATCCCCTGGCTCGAACGGCACGTCGATCGGCTCGAACGTTCGATTGCCGCTCTGGGTCTCGTGGGAATGCCTGACAGCTCCCGCATTGTCGAGGCCGCGACATCTGTGGCACAACAGGTGGGACGGGGACCCGCCCGGATCCGTGTCAGCGTCACCCCGGCCCCAACCGTGCTCGTTGAGGGCTCCGCGACGGATCTGAGCGACACGCCCCTGAGCGCGATCTCTCTGAAGGACACCTGGAATCCGTTGAACCACGTCGCCGAGCACAAGACCCTGTCGTTTCTCGGTTGGCGCGATGCCCAACGGCGGGCGGAAGCGGCTGGAGCCAACGTGGCTCTTCTCCTCGACAACGACGGCCGCTTGGGTGAGGCGGATCGGGCCAACGTGTTTTGCGTCATCGACGGCGAGCTGATCACCACACCAATTCAGGGCATCCTTCCCGGGGTGACCCGTGCACTCGTGATGGAGCACCACCCGGTGCGCGAGACGATCCTCACCGAAAACGCGTGGCGCGCCGCCGAGGAGATGTTCCTCACCAGCGCGGTCCGAGGTGCCGTTGCCGTCGTGAGCGTGGACGGCACCCCAGTGGGGTCAGGCAGCGCTGGAAGCATCACGCTGCAGATCACTCGCCTCCTCGAGAATCTCCGGACCGATCCGGCCTAGAAGCCACGGTCACCAGAGGAGGACCGGGTCGAGCGATGCCGTGCAACAGAGCTGAGCACGCCCGTCACGATTCGGGGATCACCCCACGTTTCGGTTTTGTTGTGAGATGCCGTAGTTTTTGGAGTGTGCGACCTCTGATGAGCAAGCCGTTTCCCGTGCGGCGTCGTTGGGTGGTGGTCTGTGGGGGGCTGCTTGCCTCCCTGGCCATGATCACCTCCCCTGCCAACGCCCGCGAGCAGATCGTTGGTGGCGGCGTCGCGCCGTCCGGTGCATGGCCGTCGACGGTGGCGCTCATCAATACGGCCGCACCGAATCCTGCCGCGGGTCAGTTCTGCGGCGGAACGCTCATCGCCACCACCTGGGTCGTTACCGCTGCGCACTGCACCTATGACCTGACGGCAACACCCCCCGTGGAGACACCGACCAGCTCCATCGATGTGCTTGCCGGGACCCCCGACCTCAACGCCGTCCCTATCGCAGCCCAACGTCGGGCGGTCCTGACCATCATTCGGGCACCGGGATTTTCTCCGATCGTGGGCGGAGGCTTCCCGAACGACGTTGCCCTCCTTCAGCTCGACGCGCCGATCTTCTCTCAGACAACGCCGCCGATTGCGACGATGGGCCTACCGGCCACCACAGATGCCAGTCGTTGGGCCCCGTTTCAGCGCGGCTTCATCGCCGGATGGGGCAGTACGACCCCCACGGCCCCCCCGTCGTACGCGCCACAGCTCAAACAGGCCGAGGTGTTTTTTCAGTTCGACCAAACCTGCATCGCGGCGTATTCACGGCGCGGGGCTCTACACGGCATCCATCCAGATCTGTGCCGACAATCCGGGCGTCGGGAACGACGCATGCGTCGGTGACAGTGGTGGACCGCTCGTCATCTTCAACAGTCAGGGATCTCCTCGCCTGGTAGGCGTCACGAGCTACGGCGCCGAAGGAACATGTGGTTCGGAACCCACCGTCTTCGCCCGAACGAGCACCGGCCCCTTGCGGACGTTCATCAACACCCAGCTGAACCTGAAGCCGCCGGAGGCGCCGAGAGCGCTGACCGCAACCCCCGGGCCGCGCGTGGTGGCGTTGAAATGGCAACCACCACCGGCGAGCACGCCTGCCCGGGACGGCTTTGATGTCCGCGTCCTGCGAAACGGCGACGAGATCGCCACCCGCGAGATCGCCGATCCGGCGGCAACGCAAACGACCTTCGACGACCTCGAGTTCTTCGAACGGGGTCGTGGTGTCCCACTGACGTTCTCGGTGCGCGCGTACAGCGACGCCGGGCAGGGCCCCGCAGCCGAGACAACAGCGGCAGCCATTCCACGTCCCCCGTTCTTTCGCACCGAACCCAAACTGAGTGGAACGGTGCGTGTGCGGAACAACCTTGTGCTGACCGCCGGCCAATGGGCGTTCCCGGATGGCGCCCCGGTGCCCGGCCCCAGCCAGAGCTTCGTTTGGGAATCCTGCGCCGTTGATGGCACCGCGTGTGCTCCGCTGCCCTCCGCCGGGAGCGGCACGACGCTGACCATCCCGCTTCGGGCGGTGGGCCGTCGAATCCGCGCCGTCGAGCAGGTCGTCAACGCCGACGGCACCGTCATTCTCAGCGCAAACTCCCCCCAGTCGGCAGTCGTCCCGCCAACCTTGGCCGGGAACGTCGCACGCCGGGTCACGACGAGCGACAGAGGAATCACTCTCACCGGCCACTTCGCCACCCAGAAGGGCAGCAGAGTTCAGGTGCAGATCCTCAACGAACGAGGCAAACCGATGCCCCTCGACGCACGTCGAAGCCGCATCAACGGCCGCGTCGCCTCACAACGCGAACGAAACCGGCTGGGAACGACCACCGCGATATCCGCGGGGCACTTCCGCCTCGTGATCCCGACTACCGAAGCAACGACTCCCCGGCGTGTGCGCATCGTGATCACGACATCATTGAACGGATCGGCGAACACCCGCCTCATCCTGCCGCTGACGATTCCGCGCTAGGGCCGCTTCAGGAGCAACTGGGTGCAGCGAAACAGGGCGAGAGTGGCGCCCGAGTCGTTGGCGACGACCGCGTCCCACACCTGCGTCGTGCGTCCTCCGTGTGCGAGCGTGGCAACACAAGTGATCCTGCCATCACGTGCCGTTCCCAGGAAACTGCACGTGAGATCGATCGTGGCGAATAGGTTGCGATCGTTGCCGGGGAGGGTCTGAGCCGTCCCAAAACCGCACGTCGTCTCGGCGATTCCGGTGACGGTCGAACCGTGGAGGTAGCCGTTGGGGGCCAAAAGCTCCGGCCGAACGGTGAGTTTGGATACCGCTCGCCCGTCACTCAGTTCGGTGAACTCCATCCCGATGAGCTCGGCGAAGGTGCCCTCGCACACCGCGTTTGCACGCTCAACGCCCAGTTGCACGCTCACAGACGAGTGAGGGTGAGGTTGTAGTAGCCGCCACCGCGAAGCGCCTGCACCGAGACGAAGTGTCGACCGGAGGTTGTTGCGCGGACCACGATCGACCGCGTCCCGGGGGTCTCAACAGCCCGCCCCAGCGCCAGAGCAGTGAGAGGGCCACGTTTCACGAGTCGGGGTGAGATCGAGTACCCGGTGGGCCGGAAGACCTGAGCGCGGAGGCGCGTGCCAGGACTGGTGATGGTGACCCGCACGCGATCTCCCGCGCGCAGTGCCACCGGGTAAACGTCGGAGGCGTCATCGTTGGGGTCGCCCCAGGCCGGCCGGAGCGTGAGAGGTGTCCGGCGCGACAGCACGAGCGTCTGCCGCCGGCCAAGGTCGCGTATGTCGTCGTTGGGTTCTCCCAGATCATCCGGGGGTGCGGCGGCTTGTGCCGCAGCGACCGGGTTCACAACACCCCACCCGTCGACGCTCGTCCGTGGGAGGCCCGCAACGCCGCGACTGGCCGTCGCGTAGAGGATGCGTGTGACCTGAAACGGCGAGATACCCGGATGAGACGCGTAGATGTGCGCTGCAGCACCGGAGACGAACGGCGTCGCCATCGAGGTGCCGTCCTTACGTCCATACCCGGGGCTGATCTGCGCGTCGGTCACCCGAATGGGTTGGGTCGAGGCAATGTCGACACCCGGCGCGGAGAGGTCGACGCTGGCGTTGTGGTTCGACCACCGAGTGGTACCGAACGCCACGGGACAGTCCGGCGGGGCAACAACACCGTTGCACTGCGCGGCGACGCCGATGACATGGTCGTAGCCCGCCGGGTAATTGAAGGGGTTGGAACCGTCACCGTCATTGCCAACACTGGCGACGATCAGCACACCCCGCCGGTATGCCCAGTTGATGGTGTCCTGGAAAGCCTGGTTGTAGTCCGGGCCGCTCGACGAGATGTTGATGACCTTCGCTCCATGGTTCACCGCCCAACGAATGCCGCGCATGATCGTTGGATCCTGGCTGTAGCCATCACGGTCGGCGATTTGAACCGGAATGACCTTTCCGCCGGGAGCAACACCGGGACCTGATGCGGGTGCAACCCCGACCAGGCCGACGCCGTTCGCCGGAGCAGCAAGGATGCCCGTGACGTGTGTGCCGTGACCGTCGAACGACCAGTCGTCGACCAGGTCGTTCTGTTGGAACGTGCTGCGGGGAAAGATGAACATGTCGGTACCTCGCCACTCCTCATGATTGGCGTCGACCCCGGTGTCGAGCACCGCGATGGGAGGCCGGGGATACCCGGCGAGCCCAATCGACCACAGGCCGGTGTGGAGCCCCCACTGTCGTGTCGTGTCAAGGTAGAGCGGGTCGTTCGGCTCGGGGCCAAAGAGAAGCGGCAAAGTCGGCGGAAGGGCTGGCGCCGGGGCGCGAAGATCGGTGATGCGCTGCACAGAGGACCACTCCACACGCCGAACTCCGGGACGACGAGCGGCGGCATCCTTGGTGGCGGCACCACCGTGAGGCCGAAGCTCCCACACCCCCACTTCCGGCACCGTGGGACGCACCGTCCCCAGCCCATCCAAGCGACGGGCGGCGTCCTCAGTGGTGGGCTGATCCCCGAACGTCACCAGCAGGACGCGCGACGCATCGCGGCGATCGGCACCTGAGACAGACTTCGCAGCGGCCCCAGACGTTGTCGCACCGACGGCGACCGAGCTGCTCGCGAACGCCGCGCAGACGAACGCGGCGAGAACATGTCGCGGTCGGCTACTCATACCAGTTGGTGATGGGCATACGACGGTCTTTGCCGAAGGCGCGGGGGGTGATTTTGATCCCGGGAGGCCCCTGGCGGCGTTTGTACTCGGCACGATCAACCATGCGGATCACGCGACGCACCAGCTCTCGCTGGTCGTCGGCGAGGTCGGGGATGTCGCCGTCGCGATCGTTTTCAACATAGGCCATGAGGATCGGGTCAAGTATCGCGTAGGGCGGCAGAGAATCGCTGTCCTTCTGGTCCGGTCGAAGCTCCGCCGACGGCTCACGTGTGATCGAGTGCTCTGGGATCACCTCACTCCCGGCAGATTCGTTACGCCACCGTGCCAACTCGTAGACGGTGGTCTTCATCACATCGCGGATCGGGGCAAAACCGCCGACCATGTCGCCGTACAGGGTGCTGTACCCCACGGCAATCTCGCTCTTGTTGCCCGTCGCAAGTACCATCGCACCAAACTTGTTGGAGAGACCCATCAAGAGGATGCCCCGCACGCGCGCCTGAATGTTCTCCTCGGCGATGTCGGCGGGTCGGTCACCGAATGCCTCGGCCAGCGCAGCGGTGAACGCCGCGACGGGACCGTCAATGGGGATGACACGAAAGTCGATGCCGAGATTGCGTGCCAGCGCTTCGGCGTCGCCGAGGCTCTCCGGACTATTGAACGGTGAAGGCAGTGCAACGCCGCTCACCCGATCGGGTCCGAGCGCGTCCACTGCCAATGCCGCAGTCACGGCAGAATCGATGCCCCCGGAGAGGCCGATGACCACACTGGGGAAACGATTCTTCTCGACGTAGTCGTGGATCCCCAGGACAAGTGCCTGCCACAGCTCGGCCATCGGTTCGTGAGCCGGCGCGACATGACCGACCGCATCCGCCGGTTCGACCGCGGCCGGCGTTGCCGAGACGACAACAGCATCCGGCGCCGTCACTCCATTGAGGCGACGCGCCAGGGGCTCACGAAGACGGCGCCGCGCCGCCGCTCCGCGTTCGATATCGGCGTAGATCAGCTCGTCGACAAATGGCTGGGCACGTGCGACGAGCTCCCCGGAGGAATCGAAGATTGCGGAATGCCCATCGAACACCAGCTCGTCCTGCCCACCGACCAGATTGCAAAACGCCAGCGCTGCCGAGCTGTCATACGCGCGCGTCGCCAACATCCGCTCACGGGCGGGAGCCTTGCCACGATGGTAGGGCGAGGCAGAGATACAAGCGATGAGGTCGAGCCGGGCAATAGCGAGGTCGCCCGCAACGGGTTCTGAGTACCAGATGTCTTCGCAGATCACGATGCCAACGCGGGCGCCATCGATCTCCACGACGAGCTGTTCGGTGCCGCCCTGAAAGTAGCGGGCTTCGTCGAACACGCCGTAGTTCGGCAAAAATCGCTTGTGGTAGATCGCCTGAACGCGTCCGTCAGCGAGCACGGCGGCGGCGTTGAAACACTCCTCGCGCCCGTCGACGAAACCGACGATGGCCGCGCCGTGAGTGACCGACGCCGCAATGGTGTCGAGGGCGTCCCGGCAATCGGCGGCGAACTCGGGTCGAAGGAGGAGATCCTCGGCGGGATACCCGCAGACCGCCAACTCGGGCACGAGCGTCACGGTCGCGCCCATCTGCTGCGCCTGCAACACGGCGTCGATAACCCTCCGGGTATTCCCGGGGATGTCGCCAACGACCGTGTTGATTTGTGCCGCGCAGATTCGCACGCAGGTTCCTCCGTCCCGAAAGAGCACTCGTTTGTCGACGATTCCGAAGCGACGGTCTCGAAACGAGGAGGATCACGATACGCTGTCGTTCGAGTTTCGCGAAGCGCAAACGATGCGTCGACGAGGAGGACCCGATGGGCTCGCACATGCCCCCACAACGCCTGCGTCCCGGTGGGGTTGCGGCAAGCAACGACAAGCGACGCTCCCTTTCGCCCGCCCAGGGCGCCCAGGAAGCGGCAAAGCGACTGGGGCTCACCTGCTTTCACGCCGGCCAAACCGTTCCGGGAATGGTCGGGTGCGTCGCGTGCCAGTTTCAGATTCGCAACCGCGGCGTTCTCCCAGCCTGCCCGCAATGCGGTGAGCTGGTGTGGGCGTGGCTCGACGAAGGACCGCCGCCGGAGGTTGAGGGTGCCGGGGCGCCTCCGCCGGTTCCCGACGCGGTGAAGCCAATCGTCGAGGACGGTGTCGCGCTCGAGGCGACCGTCACGGTCGAGAGCGTTTCCATCGAACCCACCTAAGAGTTTCATCCCCGGGTGATCCAACTCGGGAGGTCGTTCGTAGACCTCGTTGCACACCGAGGGACGCGTCTGTCTTTCGGCTACGTCAACGAAAGGACCGAACGTGCGAACCTCCCGACGCAACGCGCTTGCGGCTGCATCCCTCGCCGCAATTGCCGCGTCTGTTGCCGTCATCCCGACCTTCGGAGGTGCCTCGAGTCATCGCGAGGCACCCGGTATTGCTCAGGACCCGACGGCCGACAGCACGGATGTCTATGCCTTCACCAGCCCGGACGATCCGAACACCGCGACGATCGTCACGAACTACATCCCGTTTGAGGAGCCGGCCGGCGGGCCGAACTTCTTCGGCCTGTCCGACACGGCCCGGTACGTCATCAATGTCGACAACACCGGCGACGGCAACGTCGATGTGGCCTATCGCTTCCGTACCCGCACGAAGGTGATCAACGAGGAGAGCTTCCTCTACAACAGTGGCCCCGTCACCTTCGACCCGGCCACGGGCACCTACAAGAACCTGAACGTCGAGCAACGCTACGACGTGACTCGGGTGACCTACCGACCCAACGGTACCGTGAAGACTGTCCGTGTTCTGGGTCGCAACCTCCTGAGCCCCCCGAACAACGTCGGCCCGAAGTCGACGCCCAACTATGCAAGCGGCCTCGTGCCACCGTCCATCAACTCGCTTGTCGGTGGCGGCAAAGTCTTCGTCGGGCAGCGTGACGACCCGTTCTTCGTCGATCTCGGATCAACGTTCGACCTCATCAACATCGACGCTCCCGGTCGGCCTGGTATCGGGCTGGGTGACCAAGGCGGCGGCGACGACGGCCTCACCGGCTACAACGTTCACTCCCTTGCCCTTCAGGTTCCCAAGTCACATCTGACCCGGCAAGGCACCGTGCCCACGGACGCCGCAAGTCCCGATTCCGTCGTGGGTGTGTGGACGAGCGCCGAACGCTGGATTCCCGGTCCCACGATTCGGAGCAAGGGCAAGACCCGCCGCACCGGCACCTGGACCCAGGTCTCGCGCCTCGGCAACCCGCTTGTGAACGAGGTCATCATCCCGCTCGGGAAGAAGGATCGCTGGAACGCAACCACACCGGCGAAGGACAGCCAGTTCCTGAAGTACTTCACCAACCCGGAACTGGCCGCTGCGATCAACCTCCTCTTCCCAGGCGCGGTCAACGCTCCCACGACCAACCGTCAGGACCTGGTCACGGTGCTCCTCAAGGGGCTGCCCCCGGGCAACCCGACGGGCCTGGTCACCCAGATCGGCAACGCACCGAAGGTGGCCGACCTGTTGCGGCTGAACCTTGCCGTTCCCGCATCGGCCACCCCGAACCGGCTGGGTGCGGTCGCGGGTGACCCCGGTGGATTCCCGAACGGTCGTCGACTCGCCGACGACGTGGTCGACATCGAGGAAAAGGCCGTCGGTGGTGTGCTGGCGCCCATCTTCGGGCTACCGGCACCGACTCCCAATGCCGCGAAACTCGGTGACGGAGTCGACACCAACGACCAACCGTTCTTGTCCACCTTCCCCTACGTGGCAACGCCGCTGTCGGGCTTCGATGTGAAGCACCCACGCCCCGCCGCGTAACCCCTTTCAACCGGGCTCCCGCAGTGCGCGGGAGCCCACTACACCGCTGGTTCACGGACATGAAGAAATCACTTTCTGCTCTCTCGCTTCTCGTCGCTGGCACCGCGATCTTCGGCGTCGCCACCGCGGTGAGATCCTCAGACCGCACCGACCTTCCAACCGCACAGACATCGGTCGCCCGCAGCGCAGCAGGGGCAATCGCCCGAGCGGAAGCGACCCTTCGAGGAGCGCCGAACGACACGGACGCGCTGGCGCTCCTGGCCGTCTCCGCCCTGTCACGGGCGAAGGAGACCGCCGATTCCACCTGGTACGCCCGATCGGAAGCGGCCGCACGTCGCGCGCTGGCCGTGAACCCCAAAAACGTGCCGGCACTCGATGCCACAGCCACGCTGGCAAACGCCCGCCATCGATTTCGCGACGCGCTCGCCCCAGCCACCGCAAGCCGTCGTATCGCTCCAGATCGCTTCGCCCCGCTTGAGATCCTCACCGACGCCAACATCGAGCTGGGCCGATACCGCGTCGGTTTCGCCCTCGCCGAGCGACGCCTCGCGCTGCGCCCAGATCTCGCCTCCTACAGCCGTGCCTCGTATGCGGCCGAGCTCCAGGGGGACCACCTACGGGCGACTCAACTGATGGAGCTTGCGGCCGCAGCCGGTCGGCCGGGCACCGGCGATCGCACCTGGGCACGCACCCACGTCGGTCTCCTGCGTTTCGGCTCGGGAGACCTCGCAGGGGCCGAGCGTGAAATTCGCGCTGCTCTGCGCGAGACTCCGGGAGATGCCACGGCTCTAGCCGGCCTCGCCAAGGTCCGTGCGGCACGAGGCGACCTCGATGCGGCCGCGAGCCTCTATCGCCAGGCGCTCGATGCACAACCGGTGGCCGGTTACGCCGCAGCGCTCGCCGAAGTTGAGGAGGTGCGCGGACGTGCCAAAGCGTCGGCGGAGAGCCTGAAACTGGCCCACGAGCTCGACCGCCGCGAAGCCGCCAACGGTGTGGAGCTGGAGCTTGACTCCGCCGCAACCGACGCCGATTTCCGGGTCCCGACCGCCGACGATGTCCGTCGCGTCCGTCGGGGATACCGCATTCGACCAGGAGTGGTAGGCGACGACGCCATGGGTTGGGTCCTCACTCGGGCCGGGCTCTGTGATGAGGGGCTTCGCTTCGCACGTCGCAGCCTGAGACTGGGGACGAAGGATGCGCTGATGCTCTTTCATGCCGGCATGGCTGCCCGTTGCGCCGGCGAATCCCGTGAAGCTGCCGTCTACCTTCGTGCGGCACGTCGCATCAATCCGTACTTCTCGGTACGCTGGGCTCCCGTCGCCAAGCGCATCCTCGCCGAGCTCGACCCCTCATGACCGGACGGGCAGAATGCGGGTGATGGCAACGCGGCGCAACACGGAGCGGGTCGAGCGACTTGCCGATGAAGACCTCCTGGTCGAGATTGCACGCGGCGACGAGGACGCCTTCGAGGCCCTCTACGACCGCCACAGCAGGGTGGGGTGGTCTTTGGCGCTTCGCCTCCTGGACGATCGCCCCTCGGCCGAGGATGCACTTCAAGAGGCGTTTCTCGCCGTCTGGCGCGGTTCGTCCACGTACGGTCCCGGCAAGGGCAGCGTTCGGACGTGGTTGCTCTCGATCGTTCACCACAAGGCCGTAGATCGCCTCCGTCAACGCGTTGCCATCGCGCGACGTCACGATGCCTTGACCGACATCGCCCGGACGACGACTGAGGACTCACCCGACACCGCTGACCTCGCGGTGGGCCGGGTGGAGGCACAACAAATCCGTACCGCGCTTGCCGACGTACCGGAGGAACAGCAGCAAATCATCACCCTCGCCTACTACGGTGGTTACAGCCATGACGAGATCGCACAAATGCTCGCCCTGCCACTCGGCACCGTGAAGAGCCGCATGAGACTCGGCCTGGAACGTGTCCGCAAAAACATCGGGGCGGAGGTGGCGCCCGCATGACGACCCACGACCAGGTCCTCAACCTTCTCGCTGCCGTGGCCCTCGATGCGGCGACACCAGATGAGGTTGCCCATGTCGAGCAACACGTTCAGGGCTGCACGGATTGTGCGGCGGAGTTGTCCTCTCTTCGCGCCGCCGTCGGCGGACTCGCGACGGCGGTCCCCCAAATCGATCCCCCGATGACCGTCAAGAAACGCGTCATGGATGAGATCCGCGTCACGGCGTCACCACGTCCAGCGACGGCATCCACCCAACGTCGGCGTGTCGCCGGCTTTCGTCTCTGGCCGGCACTTGCGGGGGGGTTCGCCGCACTGGCGATTGGCCTTTTCGCCTGGAATGTCTCCCTGCGAGATACGTCAGAAAAACAGGAACGAGAGGTGGCCGTCAGCGCCACCGCCCAGGCCCCGCGTGCCACCGGTACCGCGACCTTTCTCAACGACGGGAGCATCGTGCTTCGCCTGCGCGATCTCCCTCCACTGGCACCGGGACAACAGTATGAGCTTTGGACGATTCGTCGTGGCGCACCCCGGTCGGAGGGGTTTGCATCGGTAACCAGCACTGGTGACGTCGTGGTGGCAACAGCCGAGCTCGCCGGGGCCGACATTCTCGCGATCACACGTGAGCGCCCCACCAATACCTCTGCACCCACAGAGCAGCCGTTGGCAACGGTTGCTCTCTAGGCCCGCTGCCACGACGCACAATTACAAAGTCGTTACAGCGAAACGATAAACCGCTTACGCGCACCACCGATACTTCTGGGGCGAGGGACCCTGAAGACGGAAAGAAGCGACGTGAACGCACGACACATCAGCGCCATTGCCGCAGTCGTCGCCATTGGCGTCAGCGCACCGGCGATCGCAGGCCCCACCGGCAAGCGCGTCGGCAGCTTCACCGCGATGGGCACGGGCACCGTCACCGCACAAGGCAACATGACGGCCGCGTTCGGGAAGATCAAAGGCAGCATCATCGTGCGCGACCGCATCGGCGGTGCCGTGGTCAAGGTGCGCGGCGTCGCACAAACCCCACGCGTTGTCACCTCGGATGGGCGCACAATCCGCGTGTTCACCATTCCGAAGGCAAGAGGCACCTTCTTCATCAAGGGAACCAACCTCCGCATCACGCTCGCAAGCGGCACGAACCCGATATCAGTCACGATGATCGGTCGCGGCAAGGTCACGCGTCTGAGCGGCGAAGGGACGTACTCCGTCAACGACGACGAGCCCCGTAGCTGGGCCGACGCCGTCCCTCCAATCGCCATTGCTCCCCCGCCGACGGAGTCTCGGAGAACGACCCAAGCCCTCCGGGCCGCCACGGCGCTCAGCTGAGCAAAGCAGGGGTTCGGCCCCACCCCGAGTAAACTGAACCTGTGAGCTCCTCGGCCCACGTCCTCATCATCGAGGACGAACAGAACATCGCGTCGTTCGCCAAGATGTACTTGGAGGCGGCGGGCTACCGCGTGAGCGTCTCCCACCGCGGCGATGAGGGCCTGGCCATGGCCGAGCGCGATCACCCGCAGCTCGTCGTGCTCGACCTCATGCTCCCCGGCATGGACGGGTACGAGATCACGAAGCAGCTGCGTGCGTCCGGCACCGGCAATGGGCCCGCCATCGTGATGCTCACGGCGCGCGACGATGCCGTCGACAAGGTGGTCGGCCTGGAGCTCGGCGCTGACGATTACATGACCAAACCATTCAACCCGCGCGAGCTGGTGGCACGGGTGCGGGCCGTGCTGCGGAGGTCGGAAGCAAACGAGGCCCCCTCCCTCGCAGCCAGCGCCGAAACGTTCGAGGTCGACGAGCTGCGCATCGAGGTCGGACCGCGCGAAGTGTATATCCGCGAGGACCAGGTACAGCTCACCCCGAAAGAGTTCGACCTGCTCACCACGCTGGTGGAGAACCGCGGCATCGTCCTCACCCGTGAGCAACTGCTCGAACGCGTCTGGGGCTTCACCTTTCTCGGAGACAGCCGGACAATTGACGTGCACGTTCGGCAACTGCGCCGCAAGTTGGGCGACGGTTGTCCGATTCAGACGGTCTGGGGCACTGGCTACAAGGTGCCCGCCGCAAAGAAGTGAAGTTCCCGTGGCGCACCCTGCGGGGGCGTCTGGCGCTCGCCTCAACCGTGGGGCTCATCGCCGCATCGCTTGCCTTCGCACTCCTCGGGATCGAGTTGGTGCGCACGCAGACCGTGTCGGAAGAGATCGCCGACCTCAAGGAAACAGCAATCGGGATCGCGGGCCTCATGAGCGAGGACGCGGAGAGCGTCGTGCAGTCGGCAGAAGAAAACAGCTACAACCCGACCCGAGGTCGCATCGCTCTTTTCGAGAGCATCGCGGGCCCCGGAACACAGATCCTGTACTGGGGATTCGACCTCAGCCCCGGGGCGCCCAGCACGCTCCCATCCGCGGCCAGCAAGGAGCTGGACCGCAGGGCCCTTGAAAAGGGCGAGGTTCTGGAGTTTGACTACCGCGAACGTGGTCGCGAAGGGACGCGAATCGCCGCGGCGGCTCCGATCACCTTGTTCGACGACGTGGTGGGTGCCACCGTTTTGGCGCGTGACCGCTCCGCCGTCACCTCGGTGTGGCGACGGGTGGCGAACCGTGTCCTGTTCGCCGCGCTCATCGGACTACTCTTCGCGATCCTGGTTACGACCCTGCTGACCCGCAAGGTGATGAAGCCGCTCACCCGCTTTCAACATGCCGCGGCGCGCGTCGGCCAGGGCGACCTCGAAACCCGCGTCGCCCGTGAAGGCACGGAAGAGATCGATGCCCTTGGTGACGCCTTCAACCGCATGGTCGCCGAACTCCACCACCGCGAGCAGCTCGGTCGCGACTTCCTCATGCGCGTGACACATGACCTCCGCACGCCGCTGACGGCCATCCGCGGCCACTCTCAAGCGCTGAGTCGATGGCGTCGTGCCCGAAGACGCGGTCCCCCGCTCCCTGGACGCCATCGAGGACGGGTGTGACCGGCTGGAAGGACTGATCACCGACCTTCTTGACCTGGCAAAACTCGAGGCGCGCCGGTTCCGCTTGGAACTCGACACCGTCGACGGCAACGACCTGATCGCCCGGGCCTTCAATGCCTACGCGGCAGAGGCCGCACGCCGCGACATCAGCTACGAGCTCGTCGGGGACCCCCTTCCGATCCTCTTCACGGATGGAAAACGCGTCCGGCAGATCGTCAGCAACCTCATTGACAACGCGTTTCGCTGGACTCCCGACGGTGGGAAGGTCACTGTCGCCGCCTACCCACGGATCGGTGGAGGCAAGGGCGCAACGGTGTTTGTGACCGATTCCGGACCGGGCATTCCGGCCGACCGTCACGAATCGATCTTCGAGCCGTTTCGGTCCGAGGACCTTCCCGACGGTCGACACGGAAGCGGGCTTGGACTCACCATCAGTCGCCAGCTCGCTCGTGCCTTGGGTGGTGACCTCACACTCGAAAGCGAGGTCGGCAGGGGCACCCGCTTCATTCTGGACCTCGCGGAGGAAATCCCCCGACGCGAGCCGGGGGACCTCTCCACGAACCTCACACCGCAGCGGCTTTAGGCCGCGTCAGGCCACAGATTCCTCGTGTGAGGCGAGGACAACCGGCCCGCGCTCGCCGGTGCGAACCCGAATGGCCTCCTCGATGTCATAGACAAAGATCTTGCCGTCACCGGGATCACCCGTGTGGGCGTGGGACATGATCGTGTCGATGGCACGCTCCACATCCTCGTCCGCAACGGCAATCTCCAGCTTGAGCTTCGGCCGGAGGAAGATCGTGGTCTTCGCCCCGCGGTAGCTCTCCGTAAAGCCCTTCTGACGGCCCGAGCCTTTGACCTCGCTGACGCTCATCGAGGGAAGTCCCATCGCGTCAAGTTGGTCGCGGATCGCATCGAAGGCCTCGTGACGGATGAACGCTTCGATCTTTTTCAACTTCCCTCCTTCGCAAAGGACGCCGCTGCTGCCTGCGTCGATGGTGATGATGACAGCTGCGGCTCACGCGCCGCACTTGCCGGCCCCGAACCTTCCGGCTCGGCCCCGGGCACATCGATGAACCGCTCGGGGTATCCGAACATACCGTGCTCGGAAATGTCCAGTCCGGCGAGTTCCTCGGTTTCGCTGACGCGAAGCCCAACCGTCTTCTTGATGGCGTAGAACACGAGGAACGAAGCGGTGAGCGTGAAGCCGACGGTCGCAGCGATGCCGTAGAACTGCACCCACAGCTGCGACGCGCCGCCACCGAGGAAGAGGCCTTCACTCTTGCCGAGACCGATGCCCGTTGTGCGCTCCGCAGTGGCGAAGAGACCGACCGCCAACGTGCCCCAGATGCCGGCGACACCGTGCACGGGCAGACACCCGATCGGGTCGTCGATCTTCAGCTTGTCGACCAACACAACCAGCGGCGGAACGATGAGGCCGGCGACGAGGCCAATGAGGACCGCGGCCCAGGGATCGACAAACGCACACGGCGCGGTGATCGCCACAAGACCGGCGATGGCGCCGTTGCCCATCTGCGAAACGTCGAGCGTCTTGAACATTATTAGCGCACCGAGGGTGGCGCCGATGACGCCGGCCGCGGCGCCAAGGTTGGTGTTAACCGCGATGTCGGCGAAGTTGTTCGCCACGGCGTTCAGCGTCGAGCCCGGGTTGAAACCCATCCAGCCGACCCACAAGATCAGAACGCCGAGCATGGCTAGCGGGATGGAGTGCCCCGGAATCGGGACGGCCTTGCCGTTTCGGAACTTACCGATACGGGGACCGAGCAAGATGGCGCCCGCCAGAGCCGCGAGGGCACCTTGAAGGTGAACGATGGAGCTTCCGGCGAAGTCGAGGAAACCATCCTTCGCCAACCATCCCCCGCCCCATGTCCAGTGCGCAACGGTTGGGTAGATGAAGCCGGTGAAAGCAACGCCGAACAGGATGTAGGCCGCAAACTTCGTGCGATCGAGCATTGCGCCGAACACGATGGCCAGCGACACCGCGACAAAAACGACCTGGAAGAAGAACTGCGCTTGAGGCGGTGTGTTGCTGTACGCCAACGACGAGAACTGGTCCGAGAAGTTGGTGAGGTCCAAGAACCAGCCACCGGAGCCGATGAAACCGCTACCCGACGCAAACGCGAACGAGAAACCGATGGCCCAGAACATGAGGAACGAGATGGCCATGTTGATGATGATCTTTCCGGCAACCGCGCCGGCGTTCTTCATGCGTGAGAGGCCGATCTCCAACATCGCGAAGCCGGCCTGCATGAACAGCACGAGAATCGCGGCAAGCACGACCCAGAGCTGGTTGACCGAGAACGCAACGTCCTCGACCTTTGGTGCGTCCGCAGCAAATGCCGCGGCCGGGAAAACAAGTAACGCCGCTAACCCCAACGGGGCCAGGCGGCGAAGTACGCGTGATCGCATGTGACGTCTCCTGGTCGTGACTGATCCCGCAGGGACCGGACAAGGATCACTCTAAGTCCATGCCACACGCCGATCTTTAGCCCGATGGAGTGAAACGGCACGGCGATACCTACTCCATCCGCACAACCGGAACAGCGATGTTTGGCCCGTGGGCGAAACTCGTCGGCGCGCCACTCCGCCCGGTGCACAACATCTGCCTGATACTACGCGATGATCGCGATGGGAAACACCTCCGTGGTGCTGTTGCCCATGACGTCCGCCGCGGTGACCTCCACCGAGTACGGGCCGGGAGGCAGGTGCCCGGTGTGGAGGGCCCCGTCGGCGGATGGACTCTTCACAGTCAGTCGGTAGAGCCATGACGTCTGGAAGCGATTTCGCGTCGATCCGGTGGTGTAGAGGATGTTGCCGATCGGTTCCGGCACGACCTGGTCCATCTGGAGGCATTGGTAGGGACCCACGACAACTTTGCCCGCGCCATTGCGAATGCGGTAGCCCAGGCGGTAGAGGCCGGTGGAGTTCCCACCATTCGACTGGATATCGACCGCGTCGACGAACAATGCGACCGCACCACGAATTTTCTGCAGGTCGACCGTGCGGCCGTCGTTACGATAGGCGATGAGCTGCCGCACCTCCGGCGGAGCGGTGTCGGTGTACCCGAGCAAGCCGCCGAAACGCAGTGGGTTCACCGCACGTTCCCCGACGTATCGGCTGAGGTGCACATGCGCGGAGCCGGGATGCACCTTGCCGATAACGGTCTGGAAGGCCTTGACCCGACGCCCCGCAGGGATGGGATCGGCCAGGTGGACGTAGTCGAAATCTCCCACCCGTACGAATCGCGTCCGGTTCTTGTCGGTGCCTCCCCACGTGGCGATGCCATCGGTGAGGGCATAAACCGGCGTGAGGTCGGGCGCCACGATGTCGATGCCGTGATGAATATTGCGCCGGCCCGCGACGAGTACGGGGTTGAGGCCCGCCAAAAACGTCCCGAGACGCGCTCCCGTCAAACCCGCTGTGCCGACAACCCCGCTGAGACCACGGACCTCGCCGAACACTCCGCGCACCTGGTGTGGCCCGTCGAATGGCTTCACCGGCCACCGAAGTGGGCGCTGGGGCGCAGCTCCTTCGCCACAAGGCGGCTTCTCACGAATGAGATGGTGCGCGTGGGCCTCAAGCGCCCGGCGGCTTGCACGCTCCAGGTAGTCCGCGGGACGAAGCGTCTTCCCCAGCAGATATCCCTGGCCGCGTGGCCCGAGACCGGCGTTGATCTCACCATCGGGATAGCCGGCGCGGCGCTTCCACGCCGAAACGGCCTGGGCCGTTATCGGGCCAAAGACGCCGTCTGCCCGCACACCGAGTGCTTTCTGCACTGCGGCCACATCCGGCCCCCGCAACCGCGGACTGGTGAGTGTGAGCACGCGCATTGCCCCCCCTTGTCTGAGTTCACACAATCTGACGCCGTCGTGCGTCGCCCGTCAAGAGCCGCGAACAACGGATTTCGTACATCGGGGGACGAACGAGGCATTGAGGCCCGCTGTTTGCGATCCTCCCCGTACCGGTACCTGCTGGGAGGAAACCGCGTGAGCAACGCCGATGTGACCGATGCGACCGAAGGCGCCGCCGATAACTTCACCAGCACCGCGAAGGACTATGACGCGACGGTGCGCCACAACATCCGCGGCGCGGAACGGTTGGCGGCGGCATTTCCCGACGGCAGCTACCAACGGGTACTTGACGTCGGCTGTGGAACGGGATGGTCCGCTCTCGCGATGCACACGCGTTTCGGTTGCTCTCACATCGTCGGCGTTGATCCGGCCCAGGGCATGCTGGACGTGTTTGCCGAGAAGATCGGCGAGCTCGATGGCGTGACGGTGGAGCTTCGCGCGGCAGACGTCATGGATATGGGCGTGGCCGATGAGAGCGTCGATGCCGTGATCTCGTCGATGGCGATGCACTGGTTTCCGGATAAGCCCGGCGCCGCAAAGGCGATGTCACGCCCCCTGGTGCCGGGCGGGATCATCGGTATCCTTTGTTCCGGGCGCGGCGGGGAACACGAGTTTCGTGAGGTCCTGCGGTCATTGACACCCCCTGCTCCGTCCAGCTGGGATGCCGCGTTCGACCAGGTGCAGCGCGACGTCGATGAAATCGGAGGAGTACCTCGCTGGCGCCGGCCTCGACATCGTCGACATCTGGATGGAACGCCGGCTGCGGCACACCACCGTCGAGGCGTATTTCGAACGGATGCGCGTGGTCGCCAGCCACATCACCGCCGGCGAACGTGACGAGGCCGGTGTCGCCGACCTTCTCGAACGGACCGCCGCACGAATGCACGAGGTCTCCAGCCCACGTGGTTTCGCCTACAATTTCACCAAGCTGTACGCGATCGCCCGCAGGCCAGGATAGAAGGAGAGACATGTCGATTCGTCCGGTCAAGCAGATCAGCGAGTCACAGCCACATATCGAAGGCGCGGGTGTACATCTGCGTCGGGCCTTTGGCTTCGGCGAAACGGCCGACGACCGACCCGTTTCTCCTGTTCGACGATTTCCGCAATGACCGGCCGGAGGACTACGCAGCAGGGTTCCCCTGGCACCCACACCGCGGCATCGAGACGATTACCTACGTTCTGGCGGGAACGGTGGCCCACGGCGACAGCTTGGGAAACTCGCGGCACCCTCGGCGCGGGTGACGTCCAATGGATGACTGCCGGTCGCGGAATCACTCCATCAAGAGATGCCGAAGGGGGCACCTGACGGGACGATGCACGGGTTTCAGCTGTGGGCGAACCTGCCGATCGTCGCTCAAGATGACGGCCCCTCGCTATCAAGACGTCACCGCCGAGGCAATCCCAACCGTGGTCGACGACGACGGTACCGCCGTGCGCGTCGTGTGTGGGTCATTTTGGGGGCAGCGCGGGCCGGTCGACGGAATCGCCGCGGACCCCACCTATCTCGACGTCTCCGTGCCCGCGGGCCGCACCGCGCGCCTTCCCGTCGAGACGCACCGGCACGCATTTGCCTATGTGTTTGCGGGGGCGGAAAGTTCTCACGGCGCCAGCTCACCTCAAGCTGTGCGCACCGACCCCATTGGCCCGGAGCACCTGGATGACCCTCCGTACGTCGCCGCCGGCGATCGGTCGCTCATCCTGTTCGACCGGCGGCGATGAAGTCGTTGTCACCGCCGGCGACGACGACATCCGTTTCCTGCTTGTGTCGGGAACGCCCTTGCAGGAACCGGTGGCCTGGTACGGACCGATCGTGATGAACACCCGAGCCGAGCTTCACGACGCCGTTTCCCAACTGCGTGATGGGACGTTCTTGGACCAGACGTAGCCGGGCCACCACATCCGGGCGCATTCAAGTTTTGTGAGTTTCCGCCGATACCTTGAGTGGCGTTCCCATCACGGATGATGGGACTTGTTAATCACGGAGGAACGTACGCATGAAGAAGTGGATGATTTCCACCGCGATGGCCGCGCTGGCCGTCGTCGCCCCGGCCGCAATGGCCGATCAAGGCAAGTCGGACAACGGCCCGAAGGCCGGCAAGATGGAGCAGGGCAAGCACGGTCAAAAGGCTGCGAAGGCCAAGATCGTGGCGTACGAGTTCCGCGGCGTCGTCACTGCCGACGCAACGGCCGGCTCCGTCACGGTTCAGTTCGTGCAGGGCAACAAGCACGTCCGCCGCGCCCTCGGCGACGCAAAGATGATCACCGTCAAGATCGGCGCATCGACCCGCGTCAGGGTCAACGCCACCCGCATCCGCGGTTCGTTCGCCGATCTGAAGGCCGGTGACAAGGTCCGTGTCGAGATTCGCGCCCCGCGCGGAACGGCTCTCGCAAACCTGCCCGCCGCTCGTGTCATCGTTGACCGCGGTGTCGCCGCAGACTGGGCGCCGCCGATTGTGGATCCCCCCGTCGTTGAGCCTCCCGTCGTGACACCTCCGGTGGAGCCGGTTGTCGAGGAGCCGATCATCCTCGATGTCTAGTTCCCTGATGCAATGAGCACTCGAGCCGGGCAGGCAACTGCCCGGCTCGACCACGTTAAGGAGTGTCGTCTCTCGCCCCAGTCAGGGCTCGGTGACTCAGGCATCGGGATGGTGTGTGGGGCGTTGGCAAGTGACAGCGAGGTAGTGGCCATCTCGATTGGCCTCGACGCGCGGGGTCGACGGCTCGACGCATCGGCGAGCCACCGCGACCATCCCCATCGCTGGGGCCGACCTGCCAGAGCGGCTGACGAGAACATCTGCCACTCAGATCGCTGGCATCACGTAGTGGAGGATGACGGGATCGAACCGACGACCTCCGCCTTGCAAAGGCGGCGCTCTCCCAGCTGAGCTAATCCCCCGCGAGTTCAATCTCAGGTTAGCGGACGGACTGGCACGACGGAATACGCGCTAGGTGCGTCCCGCAAGGAGGCGGCGGAGAATCTTGCCGCTCGCCGACTTGGGGATCTCGTCGATGAACTCCACGAGACGGATTCGCTTATAGGGTGCGACACGTTCGGCCACCCAGGCGATCAGGGCACCCGCCTCAAGATCGCCGGACGCGACGATAAAAGCCTTCGGATTCTCCCCGGCTTCGGGATCGGGGACACCAATGACGCAGGCGTCGGCGACCTGCGGATGTGTCACGAGCAGTGCCTCGAGCTCAGCCGGGGCGACCTGGTAGCCCTTGTACTTGATGAGCTCCTTTGCCCGGTCGACGACGGTGAACCACCCGTCGGCGTCGGCAACCACGATATCCCCCGTGCGAAGCCAGCCGTCGTCGTCCAACGTCGCAGCGGTGGCATCCGGGTCGTTGAGGTACCCGATCATCACCTGTGGTCCCCGGACGAGCAGCTCGCCGGTATCCCCGGCAGCAACGTCGGTACCCGACTCTGGGTCGACGATTCGGGCTTCGGTGTTGGGAACAAGGGGGCCAATCGACCCAGGGCGGTTCGTTCCCTCATGGTCGACGAGTGTGAGGACCGGACTTGCCTCGGTCAGGCCGTAGCCCTGGACGACGGGGCATCCCAGCCGAGCAGCGGCATCCTCTGCCAAGTCAGCCCCCAGAGGCGCCGCGCCAGAGAAGACCTCATCGAGCGACGTCAGATCGAAACGCTCAACGAGCGGATGTTTGGCCAACGCCAGGACCACCGGCGGCGCAACAAACGCACGCGTGACACGGTAGCGCTCGATCGTGCCGAGAAAGACCTCCAGATCGAAGCGTGGGAGCGTCACGATGGTGGCCCCCACACGGAGCGCGGCGTTCATCACGACGGTCTGGCCGTAGATGTGAAAGAAGGGAAGGATCGCGATGAGCACATCGTCGGCGTCGATGGCCAATCCTGGCCCGGTTTGTGCGACGTTGGCGATGAGGTTGCGATGCGTGAGCATCACCGCCTTGGGAAGGCCGGTGGTGCCCGATGAGTAGGGAAGCGATGCGAGGTGCGTCGACGTGTCGATGGCGACGGGCCGGGGTGAGCCGGGCGCCGCGAGCAGGTGGTCGAACGGACGCGCCCCGGGTACCTCACCGATGCCGATGAGCGGGATGCCCGCTTCCGCGGCTGCGGGCACGGCCCGATCGGCAAGCGCTTCGGTGGTGATCAGCAGTCGGGCACCGGAACGCCGCAGTTGATCGGCCGCTTCGGACTCGGTCGCAAGGGCGTTGATGGTGGTGTTCGTGCCTCCCGCACGCGTCACGCCGAGGAACGCGGCCGGATACTCGACCACATTCTGCGCGAAGATGCCGACAACGCCACCGGGCGCGAGCCCGTGCTCGGCCAGACCGACTGCGACGGCATTCACGTCCCGACACAGGGCCGCGTAGGTCACCTCCCGGCCGTCGCTACCGTCGATCAGCGCAACGCCATCGGCCCAGCGATGTGCGTGCTCCAAAATGTAGTCCGCCAGCGGAACGCTGGGGATCTCGACGGACGGCGACGGGCTGGTGAGGATCATCGGTGTCTCCTGGAGACGATTGCCACGTCAGTCTCCCACCCCGTGTCGTTCGTCGCAGCCCGACCCGGCGCTCCGACCTCGCCTGCGGTCACTAGAATTGACGTGATGGCGAACACACAATCCCCGGACCCGTTCGAGACCGTTGATCGTCTGCTGGATCAGCAGATGCTGAAGCACTTCGAGATGGCCACCATGATCGGCGAGTACCGCAACATGCTGGCCGACATGCAGGAACAGCGCACCCCGGACGGGGACATGGTGAAGCTGGCGCGCAGCCTCCCGGGGGCGCGGTACCACGTTGCCAGCACCTATGTGCGCGAGAACTGGCTGGTGCTCGAGGGTGAGCTCAAACGCCTCTTCCCCGGCGACGACTTACGCTAGTCGTCCTTACTGAGGATGTCCTCAAGCGCCTCGTCGGGTGTGGCGAAGTGGAACTGGTAGCCCGCTTTGAGGGCGACGGCCGGTACGACGTTCTGGCCGTCGAGCACGACTTGTGCCCCTTCGCCGAGGATCACCTTGATGGCAAAGGCCGGTGTCGGTGCGACCGCGGGACGTCCGATCGCCCGACCGAGCGCCTTTGCAAAGTCCCCTTGGCGCACAATGCCCGGCGCGACGATGTTGACGGGACCGTCTATTTGCGAGTCGAGAGCCAGGAGAATGATTCCCACGGCGTCGTCGAGGTGTACCCAGGGGAACCACTGCTTGCCGCCGGCGATGGGACCGCCGAGCCCGACCTTGGCCGGTCCGAGCATCTGCGGAAGCGCGCCCCCGGCGGTTGCGAGCACCACCCCGGTGCGAAGAAGCACCACACGCACGCCGTCGGCACGCGCCGTCATCGCGGCCGCTTCCCAGCGTTGGCACAGGTCAGGAAGGAACCCACTCCCCGGGGCCGAGGTCTCATCCACCGGTTCGTCGCGATTGCCGTAGTAGCCAACTGCGCTGGCATTGATCAGCACGCGGGGTCCGGACGATCCGATCGCGGCCACAACCGCCGTTGTCAGTTCGACACGGCTTGAGACCAACGCCTTCTTGACCCGGGCGTTCCATCGCTGGCCGATCGGCTCGCCGGCCAGGTTGATGATCGCGTCGCATCCAGCGAGCGCACCATCGGGGACAGAGCCGTCTGCGGGGTCCCAGACGACGACATGCGCCCCATCAATGGATCGATCGGTTCGCACCAGTGCCACGGCCGTATCGCCGCGAGCGACGAGTGCAGCCACCACCTGACGACCGATCAGTCCCGTCGCCCCAATTACCGCAACCTTCATGCCGTTCTCCTTCTGGGGAAAGAGTGAATCATGCCCGCGCGAGAGCTCGTCAATACCGACAACCCCTACCGAACCGGTTTGGCCGGGACGATGAGATGCGGGAGGGTATGCATATGGTCCTCAGTGCGATCGCGGTCGCTGCTCTCTCGCTCACCGGATGCGAGCCGGTCGTGGCGTCGGAGTCGACTCCTATTGCCTGGCGCAGGTCGGTCTCGCTGGGCAAGCCCTTTCGTGGGCGCCTACGAGATGGGGTGCAACTTCCTGTCGGGGGACCCAATCACGTGACCTACCATCCCGTGCGCGACACGCTGCCGAACGCACCGCGTCGGCTGTGGGGAACAGACACCTTGGTGCGCACGACGCTCTGTGTCATCGACGACTACCGCGCGGCGCACCCGGACTGGCCGCGCGTCGTCGTCGGCGATCTCAGCCGGCCATCCGGCGGCGACTTCGGCAAACGCTTCGGCGGCATCGGACACGCCAGCCACCAAAGCGGCCGCGACGTCGACGTGTATTTCCCCCGGTGGGACGGCCAAGAGCTGCCGCCGTCGTCAGTCGACGATGTCGATGCCGAGCGCGCGCAGGAGCTCCTGGACCGATTCGTGGCGGCGGGGGCGCACGTCGTTTACGTCGGACCACGCGTCGGGCTCGACCCACGGGGAAAGCCGCGGGTCGTTCAGACCCTCAGAAACCATGACGACCACCTTCATGTGCGACTGCCTCGGCCACCTGCAGTGACCGTGTCTCCCTAGCCGGGAGCGATCGTCAGCTCACGTCGATCGGCCTTGGCCAGATCGATCAGTGAGCGTGGATCGATTCCCGGGGCAGCAGTGGCACGGCCAATAGACAGCGACACCGGCGCCTCGGCGCGCAAACGCAGACGCAGACGTGCGAGTGCCGGTTCCGCGCTGGGGCCATCCGCATCGGCGAGAAGCACTGTGATGGAACGTGGCCCGGTACGCCACATCGCATCGGTCTCACGGATCATCAAGCGCACTGCGGTCGCCATCCGCGAAACCAAATCCTCCTCGGATTCGGGCTTGAGATCCACCACGATCAGCGTCACGAACCGCCGGCCCCGGCGAGCGGACTCCAGCGCATGGTCGAGCGACTTCAGAAACTCGGGACGCGCTACCGGAGCGATCGCGCCCGGGGTCGGGCCGAAGAGTGCGGAGCGCGGCCGACTGTCAGAACTTCGGCGTAGTGGACCTTGCGTGGCCATCGCGTTGCATCGTGACAGAACGTGCGCATCCCGGCAATGACGCCGCCTTACGCGACGGCTTCGGCATCGCTTCGGTCGGGGGGTTCGCCGTGACCGTAGGGTCGCGAGGCGTCGGGATGTTGGGCGAGGACAGCATCGATGGCAGCCGCTTCATCGTCGCTGAGCGGCCGTCCTGCCAGGGCGGCATTGGCCGTCGCTTGGGCGGCGTTTCGCGCACCGATGATGGCGGAGGTCACCTCGGGTCGTCGCAGCACCCACGCCACTGCCAGCTCCGCAACGCCACCGGGACGCCCGGCGTCGTCGGCGATGTGTCCCAGCTCGGCGACAACCGCCACCCGTTCGGCGAAGGCGTCGTCGGAGAAAAGCTCGCTGTCGCGTCTCCAGTCGTTCTCCGCAAACGTGGTCGACACATTCATCTTGCCGGTGAGCAACCCATGGGCCAACGGACCGTAGGCCAACACACCGACATTGTGTTCACCGCACCAGGGAAGCTCACCATTCTCGATGTCTCGGCGCATCAGGTGGTAGCCCACCTGAAAGCTGTCGAGCGGCCCAGCCGCGCCGGCCGCTTCGAGCTCGGCGAGATGGTAGTTCGACACGCCGATCGCCCGAATCTTTCCCGCAGTCTTAAGCTCGACCATGGCGTCCATGGTTTCCTCGGCGGCAACGCCGGCGACGGGCCAGTGCACCTGAAAGATGTCAATGACGTCGATGCCGAGAGCCGTGAGGTTGTTGTCGACGGCGCGGCGGATGTAGTCACCGCGCGCTTCGCGCCAGATCTGAAGCGTCGGCTCCATCGTCCACGCCACACCACATTTCGTCGCGACGATGACGTCGTCCCGGCGGTCCTTGAGGACCTGCCCCACGAGCCGTTCGGCACGGTGTTGCCCGTAGATGTCCGCGGTATCGATCCAGTTGACCCCGGCGTCGATCGATGCGTGGCAGGCGGCGATTGAGTCTGCGTCATCGGCCCCGCCCCATCGCCCACCGAACACCCAGGTACCAAGGCCGATGACCGAGAGATCAAACTCGGTGGCGCCAAGTCGACGGGTCTCCATCTATTGGGCCTCCATCTATTTCGGAGTGAGGGCAACCAAGAGGCCACCGTCATCGTCATATGCCGGGAAGAAATCTGCGGTGGCGGTTCGATCGATGTCGACTCCTTTTGGCCGGAACGTGCACTCGACGCCCATCACGCGAATGCCCCACTCGAGGCTCCGAGCGGCCGGATCGTCGTCCACAAAACGCATCTGGAGGCGATCGGCGAGGCTGTGGCCAAGGAGATCGCGTTCCTGGTAGCCAGTGACGGCCGACGACGCATGCCCCACCGCAAGAACTTTCTGCGCGTGATCGCATACGACGAGGGCGGTCTTCGGACTCGGGAAGTAGTCGTCGAGCAGCTCGAACATGAAGCCAAAACCACACGACGAGCAGCCCCGCGGCTGGTGGCCGTGGTGTCGATCACCTGTGACGCGGCGCCCACATCCGGGGCAGATAAAGACCGGCATGGGATAACCATAGCCGGGGAGCCCCTGTCCCTTGCCCGCGGGAGGGTGGACTCACTCATCATGCGGGATTGGGGAGCACCCTGAGACACCGATACGTCTAACGCATGAACTCAGGCATGGATCGCCTGGGTGAGCGGCATGGAGGCCGCGGCGTCGCGACCCTCGCTTCAACCATATTGGCACTCACCGCCGCGTTCGCAGCCCCCGGGCTGGCACGCGGGGCCACTGTCAGTAGTGCGGTTGAGGCGGGGCTCGCGACAAAAAGTTCGGAAGCCTCCGTACTGATCACCCTCACACAACAGGTCAATGACGACCTCTACGCGGGCCGCCCAACGGCGCTCATCCGCGCGCTGCGTCGTACCGCCGCAGCAACCCAGGCGGAGGTGACCGACGCGGTCGACGGACCCGTACGACGCTTCTGGCTCATCAATGCGTTCTCGGCTCAGATCAACCGTGACGAGCTGGCCGAGCTGGCCGCAGACCCAGCCGTCGCAACGATCGAGCTGAACCCCACCATCCGCGTGACCGGGACCGCCGAGGACGCCCAGGGCGGCTGGGGCATCGACGCCATCAGCGCGCGCAGCGCACGCACCCGTTTCGGCGTCACCGGGGCCGGTGTTCGGGTTGGCAGCATCGACACCGGGGTTGACGCAACCAACCCGGAGCTGGCGGGGTCCATCGCCGCCTGGCGTGACTTCGTGGGCGGCCAACCCAATCCGTACGACGATAACGGCCACGGCACGCACACAATTGGGACGATGGTGGCCCGCAATGTGACCGGCCAGCCCATTGGTATCGCCCCCGGCGCTCAGGCCGTGGTGGCCAAGGCCATTCGCGCCGACGGCACCGCCTCGGGCGCCGATCTGCTGGCCGCGGCCGAGTGGATGACCGACCCGGACGGCGACCCGGTCACCGCCGACTACCCCACCGTCATCAACAACTCGTGGGCCGCGGTGGGCGCAAGCAACGAGTGGTTTCGTCCGATGGTGCAGCGCTGGGTGGCCATGGGCATCACCCCCGTCTTCGGCTCGGGCAACGCCCCGGGCCAGCTCGGCAACCCAGCCAGCTACCCCGAGGTCATCGCCGTTGGCGCATCCGAACCAAACGGCCAGGTGTGGGCCAACACCAGCCGCGGTTCAGTGACCTGGAACCTGGGCGGCGCACTCACCACCCTCGCAAAGCCCGACCTCACCGCCCCCGGCGTGGGCATCACATCAACCGTGGGCAACGGCTACGGCGTGTACTCGGGCACCTCGATGGCCGCCCCGCACGTTGCGGGCACCATCGCGCTGCTGAAGCAAGTGCGCCGCCGACCTCTCACCCGGACGCCCTCGCGAGATCGCTTCGCGCCAGCGCAACTGACCGCGGAGCCCCCGGCCCCGACGCCGACTACGGCGCGGACTCGTCAACACCGACGCCGCCCTGGCCGCCACCGGCGTTCCGCCGTCGCCGCCACCCCACCCGCGACGGCTCAACCCGCAAACGCCACGCCCGCACCTCACTCCGCGTGTTGCGGGTCACCCGTCGCGGCAACACCTTGGTCGTGAAGGGAAATCTCATAGCTCCGCCCGAGTTCGCGGCCAGATCCGCCGCGCACGCGGCGTCCAAACCTCAGCCCGCATCAACAGCGCCAACATCCGCACCGGCGCCGGCCGCTTCACGATGCGCATCCGCACGACCGGCCTGCGTCGCGGCAAATATACCCTGGTGCTCGTCGCCTCCAACCGTCAGCGGCGAGCGACTTGGCGTGACCCGGCATTCCGTGAGGTTCAGGGGTAGCGCAACATGGGCTGACTGAACCGCCCCGGGTTTCCTAGACGGTTCGATCTGACCCCGGTTTCGTAGAGTCGGGTTTCTAGAGTGTTGGCGGGAAGCGAGCCCGTTATGCCTCGTAGATACCCCGCTGAGATCCGCCGCCAGGTGATCGAGCTTGCTCGCTCCGGGACGCGCACGGGGCAGCCGGCCGCGAGTTCGGGATGACCAAGCGACGATCTACAACTGGTTGCGCCGGGAGAAGCTCGATCGCGGTGAAGTTGCCTCGGCGAGCACCGACCAAGCACTGGAGTTGGCGGTGGCGAAGCGTCGGATCGCTCAGATCGAGACGGGGCTTGCGGTGTCGCGGAAGGTCGTCGAGGTGTTCTTGAGCGAGGGGGTCTCCCCAAAAGGCTCTACCCGGTGATCGACGCCTTGTGGGGGAGCCGATGTCCCCCGCCGGTGACAGGGGCTTAATGGGACACGACAACCCCAACCGACCCCACGACCGGGATTGTCCTGCTTCATGAAGTTGGCAGGGTTTCGGGCTCGTTTTGTGTTGGTGTCGCGGCCCCGGTCGGGGCGAGGTAGAGGTCCATCGGTCGTCGGCGGTCGATGCCTTGGTGTGGTCGGATCCAGTTGAAGATCTGGCGGTAGTCCTCGACGTGGTCGGCCAACGTGGGTCCGTCGGGGATGTCGACGCGGTTGAGCCGCTCGTACTTCAGCGACCCGAACGCCCGTTCCCTGACGCCGTTTTGCTGCGGGGTCTTGCGGCGGGTGCGGATGTGGATCAGTTCCGGACGGCTGTCGATGAACCGGGCGAACCCGCCTGCTTTGAACGCGGGGCCGTTGTCGGTGACCAACGCGATCGGCCGTAGCTCCCCGGTGTCGGGGTTCGTCAACTGTTCGAGCAGCGGTGTGCCGCCGCGCAGCCGTTCGGCCTCCGCGATCGCGATGCGTATCGCCGCGATCGCGTCCTGGTGGTTTTGCGTCGTCGTGACGTTCCAGCCCAGCTCCGTCTTCGACCAGTAGTCGGCGCACCCGCCGATGCGCCACGTTCCACCTTGGGTGGTTTCGTATTCGGTGAAGTCCATCTGCCACACCTGATCGGGTCCGCTGGGCGGCACGACGAACGCCGCTCGGCGGGCGTGGGCGTGGCGCCGTATCTCACGGGTGTAATCCGGTTTGAGTACACGGCCGGTGCGTTTCAGGGCCCGCAACGCCGTGGAATCCGACAGCTCCATCCCGTCGAGGCGGGCGAGGTCGACGAGTCTGCGGTGACCCCACTCCGGCCACGCATCAGCCAACTCCACCAGCTTCGCCTCGACGCGGTCCTGCGCCGGGGCCGGCCACGGCCCCCGCGTCGACCGCCCGGCACGGGCCCTGGCTTGCCAACGCCGATACGTGCGCTCGGGGATGCTCAGCAGGCTCGTGAACCTCGCGGTGGGCATCCCCGCCTCGGTGCGGATCACCTCGAGGTCCTCGAAGGGCCCAAACGGCCCTCAGCCGAGCGTTTCCACACCCGCAATTGGACGTGCGCCTCGCCGAGGGCGGCCTTCAGCTCCTCGATCTCCGCAAGCAGCTCCCGCTCATGAGGATCGCTGATGCCGCTTCGGCCGCCCTCGGCGAGGCCATCCTTCCCACCCGCGAGGAACTGCTGCTTCCAACGGCTCACCGACTGCTCGCTGACCTTCCCGTGCCGAGCGGCCTGGCCGATCGTCATCTCACCCGAGATCACCGACAACACAAGCCTCAGCTTGTCGTCGGTCGCTATCACTGGCGGTCGTCCCATCTGATTGCTCCCTTCTCAGGAGCCCGACTCTACGACCCTGCCACGTTTCTTGAAGCGGGACACCGGCGAATACCAAGACACGGAGGTCGCGAACCTGCACCTGCGCGCCCGCCAATACGACCCCACCACCGGACGGTTCACCGCAGTCGACCCCGTCACCCCGCCCCAGACCGACCAGGCCGTCAGCGCGTACGCGTACGTGAACAACATGCCCGGCGTGCACACCGATCCCACCGGCCTGTACGCGCAGGCACCAACGACGCTGCCCAAACTCCCACCACTACCGCCAGGCGTTCAGATCCCCGGCTTCGTTCCACCCGAATGGACGACCCCACCCTCAAGTACAGCACCTGGATCATCGACCTGGCGCAACGTCGGACGCGCCAGCGCCCGCGCAGGACTCGCAGCAGGCGTCGCCTGGATCGGCTGGGAAATCGGCGACGACCTCCGCGACCCCATCGCCGACATCATCTCCGGCGACGAACGACAAACAGCAGCCCAACAAGAAGCCGCAGCCGACGCCGCACTCGAACGCTACGCCCAACGAAACGTCGCCAAGGCACGACAATCACAAGACGAATGCGACTGCCCATCGCCCAGCGCCACTATGCTCGGCGCAGGCGGAACGCAGACCACCAGCAAGACTGTCCTTGACCGCGGACGCTTTCGCATTGATGTAGAGAACCCTGCGCCTGGTAAGCGCCCTGGGCAACTCCACTTGCAAGATGACTCCGGGGGAAAGTACCTCTACGATTTCACCGATTGCCGCTTTGTGGGAGCGCCAAGAGCCCTCGAGAAGATCCTTGCAAAGGACCCCAAGGTGGCACGAGCTATCGAGAAAGGATCCGAGTACCTTGGACTCTGAGATGACCCCGGTGCCAATGGCCACTGAGTACGTATTCTCCTCGGTCCCCGATGATTGGGTGGTGACCATGAATGACAGGTCGACAGTCCAGATTAGGGCTCATGCGTACGGACGTGAGGACGGCTGCTTTACGTTTACGATCCTCATGCAAGGCTCCCCGCGGTTCGAAGTCGAGGTAGCGAGATTCGCCATCTCCGAAGTCGCCACAGTTCTGAGCGCCTGAGACGTCGGTTCTGCCTCGGATTATAGGTGGTGAGGTGAACCCGCCGCTTCGCCCATGCGTCGTCCGCGGCTCGTCCTCGGGTTCCTGGCACGCGATGGTGAAGACTCGGTAAAGATGGGGGTCGATTTCTCCCGGCCAGGCCTTTCTGAGAAGAACGACCACTTCTTCGAAAGGAACCCGAGCATGGGCAGAGCACCACGCGTTGTGCGGGACGGGGCGACCTACCACGTCGTCGCCCGCGGCAACAACCGCGCAGAGATCTTCCTCGACGACGTCGACCGTGAACGATTCATGGAGCGACTCACCGACGTCGCACAAACCCGGCAGTGGCGTGGGATCGCCTACTGCCTGATGGGAAACCACTTCCACCTCGCGTTCACCACACCCCACGCCGACCTACCCGACGGGATGCGCGATCTAATGGGCTTCTACGCCCGAGGCTTCAACGCTCGCCACCGAAAGACCGGCCACCCCTTCGGCGGGCGCTACCGGGCCGGGGCGATCGAAACGGACAGCCACCTGCTCTCCACCATCCGCTACATCGCCCGAAACCCCGTCGCCGCCCGCCTCGTCGCTCACCCCGAAGAGTGGCCATGGAGCAGCTACCCCGCGCTCCTCGCGGACAAACCGGAACACCCGTTCATCGACGCAGCCGGCGTGCTCGACCTGTTTGCCCGCAACCGCTGGCGAGCACGAGCTGCCCTACGGCACTTCGTCGAGGACGCCAAGGACGACGAACCACCCCCGACACCGCGCCCGCAGGCGCCCGGCCACAAAGGACCGCGACCATCAGCGCGAACCCTGCTCGCGGTCCTCGCCGCCGACGACGCCATCGCCGCCTGCCTCGACCTCGGCTACACCCACCGACAGATCGCGGAAGCCTCCGGCGTCACACGCTCAGCCATCAGCCACCGCCTACGAATCATGCGACGCGCTCACCCTCAGGTTCCTGGCCCTCAGGGTGAAGGCACCTTGAAGGCACCTCGGAAGGCACCTCGTGCAGAGCGCCCCAGCCAGTGCTTAGAGTCCTCGTCGAGGTGGGAGCCGAGGTCGCCGCCGGCGACATCATCGCCGTCGTCGAGGCCATGAAGATGGAGAACGAGGTGACCGCCCACAAGGCCGGCTCCGTGACCGAACTCAGTGTCGCCGCGGGCGACGCGGTGCAAGCCGGTCAGGCCTTGCGACCGTTTCGTAGGGCTCGAGACATTCGATCGAGCGGAACGTGATCCTCCGAAGTCGAGGGGTCCAGGCGCGACGCTGGGTGCGCTAGGTCGACGGTGTAAGGGTTGCGTCCACGGCGGCGTCGAGGGCTTGGCGGATCCGCTCCTGCTGGACGTGGTAGACAGCGACGCCGTTGGCTTCCTTGCCTCCGCTGATGAAGCCGGCCTCGCGCAGTTGTTTGACGTGAACCGAGGCGGTCGCTTGGGCGACGTTGACCCGGCGGGCGATGTCGCCAACGGTGGTCGGTTCGCGATCCAGCTCGGTCAGGATGAGCAGCCGGGTCGGGTCGCTGAGGATTTTGAGTCCCCGGGCGATGTCCTCGATTTCTGTGCGTCGGCGTGCCATGTCTTGGGTGACGCCGGTTGCGATCGCGATCGACAGGAGCCCTGGCAGGGCGATTGTGTGGCCATATTCACTGGCGAAGTAGCACGGTGAGAGCAACAACGTGCCCTCGCTGAGCGCGGCGAGGGTGAGGCCAACCCACTCCTGGCGAACAGCGATGTGCCGATCAGGAATCAGGTTGATGGGCGCGAGGCCATGGTCGAGCGATGCTCGCATGCGAAATAGCGCCCGCTCGACGGTTGGTCTGCCGAGGGACTCCCACTCCTCGCGGCCGTGTTCCCAGGTCTCGCTCAAAAGCTGCGAGTAACGTCGGCGCAGATCCTTGTCCTGTCGAAGGCGCTCCAGCCGGTCGGCGATGGCGGCGCAAACCTCGGGCGCCTCCGTGCGCATGTCGACGTCCGCGACCCGCCTCAATCGGTGGCGTTCGAGCGAGAACAACGGATCGATTTCCCATCCCGTGAGGCACTCGAGCTGTTGGGCGACGACGAGGAGCTCGGGTTGGACTCCGTATCCGTCGCCCCAAAACGCGTCGACTCGCGCTTGGAGGGCCTCGGGGAACATCTCGTGGTTGCACCCAGAGCAGGTGAAGAGGAGCCAGGAGAGCTCCATGGCAGCGGAGGGTTCGATCTGTGGACGTGGAGTGAGTGCTTCCTCGAACGGCATCGTCGTTTGACGATATCACGATAGTGGTGCAAGCATGCGTGCGATGAAGCCAATCACCCCAATCTGCTCCCCCCGGGACTTGGGTTGGGGCGGCGTAAAGGGAAGCGGATCACGACGCCCCCCGAACGCTGTGACCTCCCCTCATACTCCGAACGCAATCGGATCATGAAGGACGTACCACCTCAGAGGTGGCGCGGCCATGCTGGTCGAGCCCCCGGCACCGCTGTGTCGTGATCGACAGCGGTGGGCACGACAACGAAACACCGGGCGCTTTCCCGCCTGGGTGCGGCGGACCCGGCGGCGCGAATTCACTCGGGCGATGGCGTTGCGTTTCCGAACTCGACTCTGCCTGCCAACGCGGCCTCCGGGGGCGTCCAGGCATCGGCCGGCGCTCAATCCGAACGTGCCGCGGCCCGGCGTCTGTGTCGTCGCGGCGACCTTAGGGGTGTCACGGCCGTGACAGACAACCGGAATCGCAGGAGCGATCCTTGTCCCCATCGACGCGATCCGAGAGTCCCGGCGGCACCGAGCCGCTCGATCAACCACAACTGATTCGACGCCCGCCAAATTGCAAAGGGAGACCGTCATGACCCGCCGCCGCCACTGGACCGCCCTCACCGCAGCCACCCTCCTCATCAGCGGTGCCGCAGCCCTCGCGGTGCTGCCCCAACAATACGGCCGGGTCGACCTGCTCACCCAAGCCAACGTCCGCATCGACGGCGCCGCCACAAACGACTTCTCCGGCTGGTCGGTGGCGGACGTGGGTGATGTCAACGGCGACGGCAGGCCAGACATCACCATCGGCGCCCCCTCCGCCGGCAACAACGCCCGCACCGACTCCGGGTCGACGTATGTGATCTACGGGCAGGCGACACCCACTACCATCGACCTCAACGCCCTCGGCACCGCCGGGTACCGCATCGACGGCGGCGCCACAGGCGACCAATCCGGCGTTTCGGTGGCGGGGGCCGGGGACGTCAACGGCGACGGCAGGCCAGACATCGCCATCGGCGCCCCCTCCGCCGACAACAACAACCGCCCAATCTCCGGATCGACGTACGTGATCTACGGCAGCGCAGCACCCACCACTATCGACCTCAACGCCCTCGGCACCGCCGGGTACCGCATCGACGGCGCCGCCACAAACGACCGATCCGGCTCATCGGTGGCGGGGGCCGGGGACGTCAACGGCGACGGCAGGGCCGACATCACCATCGGCGCCCCCTTCGCCGACAACAACAACCGCCCAAGCTCCGGATCGACGTACGTGATCTACGGCAGCGCAGCACCCACCACCATCGACCTCAACGCCCTCGGCACCGCCGGGTACCGCATCGACGGCGCCGCCACAGGCGACTTCTCCGGCTACTCGGTGGCGGGCTGGGGTGACACAAACGGTGACGGCAGGGCCGACCTCGTCATCGGCGCCCCCGTCTCCGGCAACAACAACCGCGCAAGCTCCGGATCGACGTACGTGATCTACGGCAGCGCAGCACCCACCACCATCGACCTCAACGCCCTCGGCACCGCCGGGTACCGCATCGACGGCGCCGCCACAAACGACCGATCCGGCTCATCGGTGGCGGGGGCCGGGGACCTCAACGGCGACGGCAGGCCAGACATCACCATCGGCGCCCCCTCCGCCGACAACAACAACCGCGCCGACTCCGGGTCGACGTATGTGATCTACGGGCAGGCGACACCCACCACCATCGACCTCAACGCCCTCGGCGCCGCCGGGTACCGCATCGACGGCGCCGCCACCGGCGACGCCTCCGGCTGGTCGGTGGCGGGGGTTGGGGACGTCAACGGCGACGGCAGGCCAGACATCACCATCGGCGCCCCCTCCGCCGGCAACAACGCCCGCGCCAACTCGGGGTCGACGTATGTGATCTACGGGCAGGCGGCACCCACCACCATCGACCTCAACGCCCTCGGCGCCGCCGGGTACCGCATCGACGGCGCCGCCACCGGCGACGCCTCCGGCTGGTCGGTGGCGGGGGTTGGTGATGTCAACGGCGACGGCAGAGCCGACATCGCGATTGGCGCCCGCGGTGCTGGCAACATCGGCCGCACCGACTCCGGATCGACGTACCTGGTGTACGGGTTCGGCGCATCATCTGTGAGCTACCCACAGATCACCACGACGGTTGGGTTCCCCATCCCCGCCACAGCAGCGACGGTGAAACGCACCGGCACCGCGGCGTTCACCGCCACCGGCCTCCCCGTGGGACTGAGCGTCGACTCAGCGACGGGAACGATCAGCGGCACACCCCTGATCTCCGGCACATCCCAACAGACAATCACGATGAACGACCTCGCCGGCACCACAACCACAACCGTGCCGATCACCATCCAACGCTGCGTCACCCCTCGAAACGGCAACAACCGCAGAAACACCATCCGCGGTGACAACCGCTCAGAAACCATCAACGGCAAAGCCGGAAACGACGTCCTGTTGGGCGGGCCCAACGAAGACTGCATCACCGGAGGCCCCGGCAACGACACCATCAACGGCGGAACCGCCTTCGACACACTCACCGGCGGCACCGGCAACGACACCATCCTCGGCGGATCCGGCTCGGACACCATCAAAGGCGGCCCCGGACGCGACACCATCACCGCCGGCAAAGGCAACGACACCATCACCGCACGCGACGGAGCCCGCGACACCATCAACTGCGGCCCCGGCAAAGACACCGCCACCATCGACCGCGCCGACCGCGTCACCGGATGCGAAATCGTCCGGCTACGATGATTGCGACCTGGCCATTGCGCAGCACGACCAAAGTGAGCCGGCGGTTGGCGCTCGTTGTCGCAATCACCGCCGTGAATGTTGTGATTTCTCCTTTGTCAGCGGCACCTGCTCCCGGCTGGTCGCAGGCGCTCAGCGTTTCGCCGCGCGGGGGTGTGAGTAACCCGTCGGTGACGATCGACGGAGCGGGAAACACCGTCGTGGTGTGGACGTCCGACGGATTCGTACACGCATCGGAACGTTCGGTGGTCACGGGCGCGTGGGGAGCTCCGGTTACGCTCTCGGGTCCCTCCGGATCGGTGTTCGGCGCGCGCGTCGTGGTCGACGCCCAGGGAACCGCCGTCGCGGTCTGGACTGTCAACAAAATGCCCGGCGCAGCTGTCATGGCCGCCACCCGAGTTGCGAGAACATGGCAACCACCGGTCGAGATCTTAAGCGGCCCCGGCCCGGGGGGCTCCGCCAACGTCGCGATGAACATGCGCGGCGACGCAGTCGTCACATGGGGTGTACTGCTCAGCGTTGGCCGAACGACGGTGCGGGCGGTGATACGCGACGGCGTGACTGACACGTGGAGTCCGCCGGCGGACTTCGGGTCAGCGACCGCCTTCGACGTCACTCCTCGCGTCGCGATTGACCCTCGGGGCAACGCTGTGATCGCGTGGAATGCAACGACGCGAGCCTTGCGAGCAGTGTTTCTCGACGCGGCGTCAAGGTCGTGGGACGCGCCCGCCCAGCTGTCACGTCGGGGCCGCGAAATCTCAGCAAATCCGCGCGTCGCGATCGACCTCCGCGGACGTGCCGTGGTCACGTGGGCCGATGACAGACCAGCGGAGGACCCCAGTGTTCCCGCGGCCGTTCTCGCCTCAACCCGGTCGTTCGACAGCCGGGCATGGACGGCGCCGATACGGATCGGCGCAGGGACCGAACCGGATGTTGCGACCGACCCGGCCGGCGGCGCGACGGCAACCTGGGCCGCGACGCCAGGTATCGCCTCGGCGTCGTTGACCGCCGCGGGATTCTGGGGGGCAGCGGTGCCGGTGAGCCGGTCGTCTGGCGACGCACGGATCGCGATCGACGCTCAGGGGAACGCGCTGGCCGTGTGGTCCTCGACGATCCCGTCCGGCTACATGGCGCTGAAGGCGGCGTTTCGTCCGGCCGGCGCGACGTCGTGGCAGGCGACCACGAGGCTCGCCGCCGCGACTGTGTTCGTCACAGACTGGTCGACGGCCACGGGCCCACGGGGAAGCGCCGCCGTCGCCTGGATCGCCTCCGACGGCGCCAAGCAGGTCGCGACAGTGGCGGTTCGACCTCTGGCTGACGCCAGCATTCCGCCTCCCCTTCCCTGCGATGTCGCGGGGTTTCCTGCTCCGGCGATGGCTGAATGCCCTGAGGATCCGCTGGCCAGCGCACGTGCGTTGTGGCTGGCCGTCGGTCTGACGTACCGCACGGCGCCGGGTGTCGTCCTGCGCTCACGGCGCGGCCGTGTCACGCGTTACCGTCTGCGAAACGGCGCGGCCGTCGCATGGGATAGCGTCGATCGCAAGGGGAACCGTGAGCACAACGATCGGCGGGGCCGCTACCTGCGCATGCGTGGTGCGCGTTGCTGGACGCGCCGAGCGAGCTTGCCCGCCTTCCCACTCATCGATGTCGGCGACGCGAACCTCCGGGGCCTAGACGGCACGATTGAGCGGGTCGGACCTCGGCGCGTCATTCTCAACTTCGAACAACTCGGGGATAAGGACTACGTCATTTCGCACTACGGCATCGACCCGACGGCACGGCGACTCGTGACCTACGTCGGCGATGCGGTCACCACCCTCGCCCATCCGCCGCGGCTCCTCACTCCACGCCCGGTCTGCCGCTGAGGGCCTTTGGAACCCGGCCCGCCGGAACCGACGACGCGTAGGTGCGGTGATCGAGATTCCGTGTGCGGCTTCGGCCGCACCTCGCTCGTTCGGCCTAACGCTCGAGGATCTGTTTCAGGTCACGGATCGGGTCGAGCACGGTGAGGCCCTCGGTCGTTCGAAAGGCGCGGTCGGCTGAAACGAGGGGAACACCACGGCGAATCGCAGCCGCCGCGAGGATGCAGTCGAAGGCTCGCAGCTCACCCTCGCGGTCAAAGATGTCCAGACCGCGTTTGAGGTCGAGCTCGTCGATGGTTACAAGGGGTTGGAGAAGACCGGAGAACTCGCGGGAGACGATCGAGGCGTCGTTTCGCCCATGTCGTTGGGAGCGCACGCGGGCGAACTCCTGGATCACCTCGGTCGTCGTGCGTGCGACCACGGCGCCACGCTGGACGGCGCGAACAATCTCCCGACACCACTCTCGCAGCGGGTGGTCCACGCCGACCGATTAGACGAACACTGACGTTTCGAGCAGCACCTACCCATGGCGCCCGCGGATACCGTCGAGCTCCGCTTTGAGATCTGCCTCGTCGAGCGGAACCTCCATCGGCGCCGCAGCCAGGACAGCGTCCCCCGCGGCATGGCGCTCGGACCATTGGGGAGGCAGGGCCGCGTCGACAGCCTCACGAACCACTTCGGCGACGGAGACCTTCCGCGCACGCGCCGCAGCCGACACCCGCTCGAACTGCTCGTCGTCGAACAACATCTGAAAGCGCCTGGAACGTATGTGCATACATTGGCATGTGTAGTAGAGGGGAAACTCCGCACACCGCCACCGAAACCGTTACCGAAACCTTGTTCGTTGTGCAGTTTTCGGTGATGCTCGCCCCCGACAAGAACTGCTGCTTCCAACGACTCACAAACTGCTCCGACACCTTCCCATGCCGGGCTGCCTGAGCAAGCGTCATCTCACCACTGATCACCGACAACACGAGGCGAACCTTCTCCTCGGTCGGTATCAAAGACGGTCTTCCCATCGTGTAGCTCCCCTCTCAGGAGCCCGACTCTACGACCCTGCCAACTTTCTCGACGCGGGACAAAATCACCCAGCCTGCCTCAAGATGCACGCCACGCAGGGAGGCTCTTCCCGAAAGTCTCATAACTACTTCCAAACGCCGGATCTAAGGGTCGATTGGTCGGCCGAACAGCGAACTCGTCAGTCAGGCGTCGGGGTCACCAGGCCCGTCAGATCCGAGCAGCACCGGGGTGGTTACGGCGCGTAGCCCGGGGCGATGGCGGTCTTCCAGGGGCGGCGGCCGGGTTCGGGGTGGCCCGGCAGTTCGTAGCGCCAGGCGGGGTGGTTCAGTTGCGCGCCGCGCCAGGTGAGCAGGGCGGCGGCGAAGGGGACCAAATCGCCAGGCGCATCCAGGGTGGCGGGGAACATCGTCTGCGCGGCGACGTTCACCACCTGTCCGGAGCCGACGGGGCGGCGGAAGGCGGCCGGGGTGCCGTCGGCGTAGGAGCCGATCACGGTGGCGTCGGCCGGCACGCCGATGAAGGCGCGGGCGGTAGCGCCATGCACCGGGACGGTGAGTGCGCGTGAGGGCTGGCCGGGGGCCAGGCTCCCCGCGGGGACCGTGAACATGGAGGCGCGCGGGGTGGCCTCGATGAGGGCACCGTTGAGGGCGATACGGATGTCGGCCAGCGAGGTGCCGTCGGGGGCGCGGGTAAAGGCGTTGGGGTCGGTGACGATGAGCGTTCCACCGGCGCGTACCCAGGCCAGTAGCGCCTCGGCGAACGGGCGGTCGAGCGTCTCGCCGCGCGGGAGCCAGATGGTGCGGGCCTGGGCCAGGCGGGCGGGGTCGGCCACCAGCCGGGTGTCGCTCTCGAACGTAAACGCCGAGTTGGCCAGTTCACCCAACACGGAGTAAGTGGTGTAGAGGGCGTCGGCACGGGTGCGGGGACGCTCGGCAAACGGGATGTCGGGCTGCCCCTGCGCCTCGCTGGCAGTGGCGTACACCACGAGGTTCGTCGGGTCGACCGGCGGTGCGGGCAGGCGCGCCGTCGTCATCGTGTTGGCGATCCCCAACATGGCCGCATAGACCTTCGGCCGCGTGAATCGAGGATTCGTCTCGCCGTAGAGGCTGAGATCGGTCCCTCCCGCACGAACGGCCTGCGACGACCAGGTCCACAGGTCGGCAGCCGTCGGGTCGTAGCCCTGATAGGGGAAGGCCTGAACGATGGTGCGCACGCGCTTTCCCGTGAGGTCGCTCATCAGCTTCGTTCCGAAGCCGTGGTTGTAGCGCCCCCGGCCCGGGTTCTTGGCCTCGTCGTAGGAGACATACGGGTCGAGCTCCACGACGTCGGCGACAGTGGCGAGCTGTGTGTAGTCCCACGGGATGAAGCCGTCAATGAAGGCGTAGCTGTTCGGGCTCACCTGACCCGCCGGGTCGAGGCGGCGGATGAGGTCGGCCAGCTCCTTACGTGAAGCGAAGTACTTGGCGCCCGCATAACGGTTGAACGCCAGCCACTTCAGCCCCTCCTCGGGGCTCGTACTGCGCGGCGCGTTCCCCACCGGGGCGGGCTGGCCGTACTGGGCCTGCACCTCGGCGAGGATCTGGCGCCCAAGAGCAGAGCGCTCTGCCGGGCCCGTGGGCGGGAAGACCATGGGCTCGTCAACACCGGTGTAGTAGTTGCGGTACGAGAGGCCGCGGTACTTGGGAACGATCCGTCGGATCTCACGCTTCGCGGTCTTCTGCCAGCCCGGGCCGAACATCAAGTAGCGGCGCGCCGGGATGGGGTTGCGGATGTTCCACGACGTGTGAAGCTTCCGCCGTTTGGCTAGGTCGGCGACCTTCAGCTCCCAGTTCACGTCGAACTTGATTCCGGTCTGGGCGTTAAGGCGTCGGTAGTTGGCACGGGTGAACCATCCCGCGATGGGTTCGGTGTCACGGATCGGCAAGTCGAAGGGCAGGGCGGCAGAGCCGGAGAACCACAGACCGTTGCGCCCCGCGGTCGTCAAGAGCGAGTTCGCGAGGATGGTCCACCGTTTGGCGGAAACCGGGTTCTTCTTCGGCGTCCACCCCGGCAGCTTCTGCTGCCGAAGCTCTTGGCCCCAACTGAACGTCGCTCCCGCCGGACGGTCGGCGTCCGCCGCCACCGCGGGTGTTGCCGCAAACGCGCCGGCAACCAGGATGGTCAGAATCCTCCGCACGGCGACATCATGTCCGGGCGTCACCGATTCGCCAAGTCCGTCCGGCAGCTACCGAGCGTCGGCGCTCAGAGCGATCGTGTCGGCCCGAAGGCCCAGTCGCAATGTTTCCAGAGCGATGACCTCTTCGGGCGGGATGTTCCCGAGGTTGACATTGGGGCCAAACTGGGAGATAAACCACACCTGCTGCGGCTTCTGAGGCGCCTCAAACAGGAGTCGAGTCTGGTCGACGTAGTGGGTGACCTCGTCGACGAGGCCGGAGCGGATCTCACCGTCGGGGCGGTAGAGCCCGGCGGTGCCCGACTCGCGGGCCTCCATGATGACCTTCCACGAACCGGCCTCGAGCTCGGCGGTGATCATCTCCACCCACTTGTAGGGCGCGATCACGACGGCGTCATCCTTCGAGCCCACTTCCGACAGCACCGTGAAATCTTGGGCGAGCGAGCGAATGAGCTCAAGCTTCTCTGCGTGGGGAATGCTGACGGCACCGTCGGAGATCTCGACATGTGTCAGGCCGAGGTCGGACACCCACCGGCGGTATTCGTCCACCTTGCCCTGGGCAATCGCCACCTCGAACAAAGTCCCACCGAGAACAACGGCGACCCCGAGGCTGCGGTAGAGCGCGATTTTCTCTCGCAAGTTGCGGGTGACATACGACGTGCCCCACCCCAGCTTGACGATGTCGATGTACTCCCCAGAACCGGCAAAGAGACTCTCGATGTGCGCGAGCGCGTGTCCCTTGTCGATGACATGGGTGAGCCCCACGTCCCGCGGCTTGGGCGCGTGCTCGGGGAGTGAAAGAAAGGATGGGGCGTTCAGTTCCGTTGGCATGCGGAAAGCTTATCGGATAGCACCGATAACGAATCGTTATTGGTTTGCGTCCACCTGCTGCACGGCGAAATCGACGAACGCCGTGATGAGCCGACTCGGCGTCCGACCCGTGGCGCGCACGAGGGAGAAGTCGCGTATCAGCCCGTGATCGGCGATCGGAATGGTCACGAGGCGACCGGCCGCAACCTCCTCCGCCACGGCGAGGGGCGAGAGCACCGTCGCCCCGGCCCCATCCAGCACGGCGGCCTTGACCGACTGCTGAAGGCCGAGTTCCATCACCACGTTGACGTCGGCAGGACGCAGACCGGCCGCACGAAAAGCGTCGTCCAGCACGGCGCGCACCCCACCTCCGCGTTGCTGTTGGATGAGCGCAAGCGTGGCGACGTGGGCCAAGGTCACCGTCTCGGCCTCCGCCACAGGGTGGTCGGGAGGCACAACGAGGACCAACTCGTCACGAAGGAACGGCGTAAACACGAGCCCGCGATGGGGACGTGACGCTCCGACGATGCCCAGCTCAAGCTCACCGGCCAGCACACGGTCACAGACGGTTTGGGTGTCGTGGACGACCAGGCTCACAAACACGTCGGGATGGGCCTCGCGGAACGCCGCGAGGATCCGTGGCAGGAGGATCTCGCCCGGACCGGTGGAGCTTCCGAGCTCGAGCCGTCCCGAAACGACATCGCCGGCATCAGCGAGCTCACGCTCCAGCTCCCTCTCAAGAGCGAGAAGACGACGTGCGTAAACATCGACGGTGGCTCCGGCCTCGGTCACCGCAACACGACGACCGGCGCGGTCGAGCAGCCGATGACCAACCTTCTCCTCAAGCGCGCGAATTTGCGCCGACACGGCGGGCTGTGAAATCCCCAGCTCCTCGGCCGCAGCCGAGAACGAACCGCGGTCGACGACGGCGCAGAAGGTAACGAGATGGCGAAGGTCCATGTGGCGATGTTACGAGACACGCCCCGTGGTCACATCGCCCGCCCCGAAGCAACCGAATGCCGTGGCCGTGACCAAACCGTCCCGACTGGCGATGTCCAACGAGTTGCGTGCCACACGCAGCGACTCCGCAACGCTGGCTCCGCCGCACATCGCCGTGTGCAGCGAAACCATCATCGGGGTCGCCATGAGATCGGGTACCCCGACCACACTCGCGACAACTGCGCGAGTTCCCTTCGCGATGAGCGCGCCCACCAACCCGAGCAGCTCGTCACCAGGAAGCGCTTCGGAGACGCCCGAGTCACAGGCAGCCAGCACGACAACGGCGGGCGCGTGACCCAGTTGCTCAAGCTCGAGCACGGTCATAGGACCGTCTGCCAGCTCAAGGCTTGAGAAGCTCGGATTGTCCGCCCGGAACGACCCGTGGCATGCGAAGTGTGCGATCGCCGCGCCGTCGAGCACCGCAAGTGTTGCCGCAACCGTTGCATCCGATCCGTGGAGAGGCCGTGGCGCGCCGTAGAGTCGGCAGAGTTGGTCAACCTCATTGTCGGCGGCCTCAAGCCTCGGCCCGGCGATGAGAGCAACGTGTCGTTGCGATTGCCGCGGAGCCAGCGCCCGCATCCAGGCCGTCGCCGAAGGGGTGATCGAGATCGCGTGCGACCGCAGTGAGGGAAGCGTGTGCCACGGCGTTGCGAAGAGGGGCGCCGGCGGAGAGATCACGCACGAGGTCGCCCCGTCCATCTCCTCGACGAGTGGTGCGATGAGCATCGCGTCGAGCCGTGCGATGGCGACCTCGAGCCCCTCCTGCGACGCGACACGCTGGCGTTCCGAACGCGCGGCGATAAGCCGACGAAGGCTGAAGAGCACGGCGGCCTGCTCCGCAACGGCGTCAGCGGTACGCCCAAGCAGACTAAGCCGGACGGCACCGCGATACACGCTCACAGCCGTCAGCGATCCGGCGATGTCGCCGATGGTGATCAGGGCCCGCTCGCCGACAGCGTCGACGATCGCACTGATAGGCGTCACGGCGTCCGCCTCGATGGCGATGGGATCGAGGGTGCGCAACCGCGCCTGGATCGCAGCCTCGAGCCGCGCTTGACGTCGTACGTGCTGATCGGTCGAGGAAGGATCGCTCTCATCGGACTCATGCCGTTGCGCGAGCACGTCGCGCAGCTCTCCAAACAACTCTGCGAGGCGGTCGTCGTCGTATCGGGGCGGTTCATGCAGTGTCGCGACGGCACGCCCCCGTTCGATCCACCCGAGAAGCCCTGCGCCGTGACCGCGTACGAGCGCACGACGAGCGCCGACTACCGCCAACTCGACTCCATGCCCCGCGGCGAGCGCGCGTAACTCGCTTGTGGGGAGTGAACGTCGGTAGCGCGCGAGCAGTCGGAGTCCTGCCCCCGCGGCACGGACCGCCACCTGCGGCTCGTCCACCAGTTCCGCTCGGCGCGCGGCGGCGCGGTAGCGACGCACCCGATGGAGAATCCCCGACGTCGCGGGAAGCGCGAGGAGCTGCTCCAATTCGCGAATCGCGGCGGCGCGACGACCGAGCGCCAGAGCAATGTCAGCTGCCACGAGATGCGCCTCGCCCGCTTCATCGACGAACCCCGACCGACGAAGCTGCGCAGCGCAGCGACGAGCGGCCCGCAGATCCTCAGCGACGGCGCCTCCGTTCGCGAGCTTGGCAGTGAGCTGCACCAGCTCCGCCTGCGCGCACCAGGCCACCCGACGCGCCGTTGTGAGCTCTTTCGCCGCTCGGGCGGCACTGATGAGCGCGTCATCTCGATGGCCTGCGGCCAGGAACGCACGTGCCTGCCGCAGACGAGCCTCTCCCACAAGGAGCGTGAAGCTCCCCTGTTCGAACTCCGTGATCGCCCGCTCGGACGCGTCGATCGCCTCGTCAAGGAGGCGGAGGGCCATGAACGCGTCGAATCGTTCCATGTAGTGCTCCGCAAGTGGCATGCCGACATCGCGGAGGATGCGTTCCGCCTCATCGAACCACCGGAGGGCGTCGGTTATCGATCCAGCCCGAAGCGCGACGGTCGCCTGGTTGTGGGTGACGTAGCCCAGCTTGTTTCGGCCGAGTTGAGCCGCCAGCTTTGCCGCCTGATCGAGGTGTTTGCGCGCGCCGGAGAGGTCGCCCGTCTGCGAAAAGATGCGTCCGAGGTTGTTGTGGAGTGTGAAGCCTGTCTCCACCGGAAGGTGGGAGCCGCCCCGGCGGATCGCCGCTCGATAGAGGCGAATCGCCGTTGCGAGGTCGCCGACGGCGTCTTCGATGATCGCCTCTTGAGCGTCGATCTCGGGAGTCGTCCGCCCCCCAACCGCCTCCCGGGCGCTGGCGATATCACGACGGGCGGCAGACACTCTGCCTTGTTCCAAAAGCACGGAAGCTCGGGTTGCGAGCACTTCGGCAAGCTGATCGAATAGCTCACAACGGCGGGCCACCCGCGCCGCCTCGTCCAGCGTTCGTTTGGCGGCGTCGAAGGCGAAAACCTCACGTTCGGCCCACCCTCGCGCCCGGAGTGCGGCAACGAGTGCAGGGGCGTTTCTCTGCGCGCGCGCCTCGATCACGAGGTCGTCGGCGTGATGGCGCCCACGGCGCTGATCGTCACGGACGCGCGTCCACGCCTCCTGAGCGTGTATCAGGAGAGTATTTTCCCGCTCACGTTGGTTGGGATGCGTCGCCAGGAGTTCCTCTGGGCGGCTGGTGACCGTCCGCCAATCCTACGAAGTACTGGGGGGAGACAAACATGGCCGAACAGAAACCGTCACCTACGGGGAAGAACCCGGCGCCGATATCTCGGTCGATCGAGAAGCAAATCACCGAACTCCTCGACAACAAACGTGCGCGTTCAACGCCTGTGCTGCTGAGAAAACGACACCGCCGGATACTCGAGGGGGACCTCGGAGATGTGGCGACCACACGGGTTGACCTTCTCCGCCAACCGCGTCGTGACCCGTTGCTGATCGCTCGCGGTCAGATCATTGTTCGGGAACGCGACGCCGATCGCGCCGCAGCGGCGCTCGGAGATCAATACCGGCGCGAACCCCTCGCCATCGGTCCGCGTCGGTACGCGCTGTTTTCCGCCGACGTCGGTCCGGAACACGTTCTCTGTGCGATTCGGTGCCTTCGCACCCATTGCATTGAGTCGAGTCCTAACACGATTGCAGCCTCGGGCATGCGGTCGAAGAGCCACGTCACGCCCGAACTCTCCCCCGTTCAACTCACCGTGACAGGCGACCCCGAGGCGGGTGCTGGAGCACACGTTGTTGTGATCGACACCGGCATCCACGCGAACGCGGACGCGCGAGGCGACAAGCTTCTCACCGGCATCGTCGACCCCGACAACGTCGATCCGCTCACCGCGATCAACGTGCAGGAGGGCGACGGTGACTTCCTCGACCTTGCCGCCGGTCACGGAACTTTTGTCGCGGGCGTCATCCGGACGATCGCCCCAAAGACGAAGATCACCATGATTCGCGCGCTTGACAGCGATGGCGTGGGAAGCAGCATCGAGGTTGCGCGCGCCATCGAGAAGGCCGCATCGCTCAAACCTCACGTCATCAACATGTCGCTCGGGACGGAGGAGCCCGATCACGACAACTCCATCGCGATCGCCGACGCGGTCGCCGATGCCGCGGCGAACAACCCGGACATGGTCATGGTTGCCGCGGCAGGGAATTCCTACGATCAGCTCCCGACCTGGCCCGCAGCGCTCCCAAACGTCACCGCAGTGGCGGCCCTGACGCAGACCAACCAGCCGACGGTGTGGTCGAAACACGGTTGGTGGATTGACGTGTCGACGACCGGCGAGGGCATCGTCAGCACGTTCGTTCCCGGCGAAGAGTTGAAAACTGCGGACAGCGACCCGGATACCTGGGGAAACAAGGACCCGATCGCGGTGTGGACCGGAACCTCGTTTGCCGCTCCCCGCGTGTCGGCCGCCATCGCCGTAGGTGTCGGGAAGGGCCGCACTCCAACCGATGCACTCGACGATCTCAAGGCCACGGGAACGGCCATCCCCGACTGGGGCGTCGCCGTCACAGTCTAAGCCTCACCCATCACCTGCCCCCGGCGTGCGGAGCCTTCCTGCGGCCGGGGGTAGGATCGTGCCTATGCGACCTGGGCAGATTGCCACCGTGGTGCGTGCCGCCGCCGAGGGCGACCAAAACGCCTGGGACTCTCTGGTCTCCCAGTTCCAGGGGCTGGTGTGGGCAACCGTTCGATCGCATCGCCTGGGCGATGCCGAAGCGGGCGATGTCGTCCAGACAACCTGGCTGCGCCTAGTCGAGAACCTCGGAACGATTCGCGACCCGGAACGGCTCGCGGGATGGCTCGTGACCACCGCGCGTCGCGAATGCCTGCGGTGCCTCCGCATCGCCGGACGCAACGTGCTGACGGATGACGACAGCGTGTTCGATCGTGCCGCCACCGAGCCGGTGGCCGAGATCGACGTCGGCCTCTTGCGAACCGAGCGTGACTCGGCCCTGTGGACCGCCTTCTCGCGGATCTCAGACCGCTGCCAGCAACTCCTCCGTGTGCTCAGCAGCGACCCGTCACCCAGCTACGACGAGGTGAGCGCCGCCTTCGATATGCCGGTCGGCAGCATCGGCCCGACGCGCCAGCGCTGTCTCGATCGTCTCCGCGTGGAGTTGATTGCCGAAGGGGTCACAGCGACGTAGCCCACAGAAGTGGCACGGCAACGGTTTCGTATGAATTGCCGGCATCGGGCCGCCGCGAGTATCACCGCGCCCAACGCCTCCTCTTCTTCCATGTATCCGCGCACTTTCGCGGCCATTGGTTCCCCTCTCCCCAAAGGAATGCCATGATTGTCGGAATGGATGACGACCCTCTTCTGGTCGAACTCGGTGAACTTCTTACGCGCATCGACCCGATCCCCAGTGACGTGACCCTCGCAGCGCGGTCGGCGTTGGCATGGCGACGCCTGGATGCCGAGCTTGCCGAGCTACTCGAGGACTCGGCGGTGGATGAGGAGGCCCTTGCCGGTGTGCGGTCCGGTGTGGGTGGATGGCGCAGCCTGACCTTCGCGACCCCGGACGGTGTCACAATCGAGGTTGAGGTGGCCCACGAACGTCGCAAGCGGGCAATCACCGGACAGATCATCCCCGCATGCGCCGCGCGGATTGTGGTGCGCTTACCGGGCTCGGAGATGGAACTTCGCGCGGACGAGCTCGGCCGTTTTCACCTCAGCGGCTTGCGACCCGGCCCGGTCTCACTCCGATGCGAAATGTCATCGGGAGCGATCGAAACGGGTTGGGTCACGATCTGACCCGGGCTGCGCCCCAGCCCGTCGACGTGACAAACGCCGCAGAGCGACTCGCGGAGGTACGCGAGCGGATCGCCTCGGGCGAGCGCTTTCTGGGCCCGGTGGCGAGCGCGTTCTACAGCGCGGTGCATGCCGTTGACCCCACCGCCACCGAAGATACCCTCGCCACGCTTGTCGGCAATCGCGGAATCCATCTGTACGACAGCCTCGTTGCCTGGGCCTCGCTCGTCGCCGGTGAGCGCGTGCTCGATGTGGGATGCGGCTCAGGGGGCGCCGCCCGTTCGGCGGCGCGCATCGTCGGCCCCACCGGAATGATCGTCGGCGTTGATCCGTGCCGCATCGCGCTTGACGTGGCACGCGACCGCGCACCCGAGGACGTCCCGATGGCGTTCGTCAACGCATCAGCCGAACGAATGGTCGACGTTCCCGACCGGGGCTTTGACTGCGTCATTGCCAGCCTGTCACTGGAGGAGATGACCGACCTCCCTGCCGCCCTCAAAGAGATCCATCGTGTTCTCCGTCCCGGTGGTCGCTTCATCGCGAGCGTCAGCGACTTTGACCGTTTCCGCCCGGTGGATGCCTCGTTTATGGGGGCGATCATCGCGACCATCACGCGGCGTGCCCCCGCCGCTTTGCGTGGACGCGCCTCGCGCGCGAGCATCCCTCAGGACCCCGACGATGCAGACGCGTTCGCGGCGGCAGGGCTGCTGGTACCTGAGGAGCGTGATGTGCAGTTGGCGGCGATCATGGACGACATCGATGCGGCGTGGGCCATTCTCGGCCGAACCCACATGGCCTATCTCCTCGACGAGGACGGCCAGGCTGAGCTTCGCGCCGCCATCGCACGACGTCTCCCTCACACGCTGTACTTCCCCCTGCGATTCCTGCGTTCACGACGCCCCGGCTGACACGCTGCAATGGACGTCCGGCTTCGGCGTGAGCCGGGTCAGCTGTCGCCCACGCAGTCGGTCAGGCCGAGCTTCGTGAAGTCGGTGACGATCGCGTCGGAGAGCTCCTTGGCCCGGTCGCGTGTCGTGGCATCGTTCGTGCGTGCCAGCTTCTGAAGCTCGTCGTTCGCGGCTTTGAGCTTCGCGACAAGTTGCCGATCAGCATCATCCCTGGGACTCAGGGAGAACAACTCCCGAATCCTGTTCCCGCCGGCCTCGGCGAGCTTTCGACCGAGCTGGCGGCGCTCATCGTCGCTCGCATCGGCGAAGCGTTTCTGAAGCGTGGCGAACTCCGCCTCGGCGTTCGCGCAAATGCTGTTCGCCTGGCGCACGAAATCCTCATGCGACAGACCTGACCCGCCGCATCCCACGGCGGCAACAGCCCCGACGACGACAACGGCACCCATCGCTCGGGATCTCAACACGATCAACGCCCCTTGTTTGACGATCGACACGCAGTGCCGGAAAGGTAACTACTGGCGAACAGGCTGTCGGCAAACAGCGTGTTGAGATTCTGCGAGCGTCATCCGGCAGCAGCGTTGGCAAGGATCCGAATCGCGCGGACATGACGCGCCGCCGCACGCGCGGAGAGTCGCCCCGCCGCGAGTTCCACAACAAAGGCTTCTGCACCCGGAACTCGGTTCTCGGTCCACTCCGCAGCGGTGCCGGGGGGTGCGGCGAGCGGGAGGAACCGCAGGCCCACGAGGGCGGCATAGCGTTGCGCCTCAGGTGATGAGTCCGGGTCGCGGACGTTGCGCTCGGGCTGGTGAAACCAGATCGAGAGCGCTGGTCTCTCACGACGAATCATGGTCCGCACCGCCTGGGACTCCGGCTCCGACAACGGCCGGGGCCCGGAGAAGTAACGGCTGGTCGACGGGATGCGCGTCCACCGAAACGGGAAGTTGCGATTGAGGTCGACCCCGTGGGCATTTCCCCGCGTGCGGGCGCGACGCCCATCCGGGTTTACGCTCGGCACCACCAGCAGTTGCACACCCGGGATCGCGGCGGTTGAAAGAAGCGGCCCGACCACGGACAGGCCAGCGTCCTCGTTGCCGTGAATCACCCCGACCACGAGGACTTTCACGGGTGCAGAATCGTCGCCAATGCGGGTGAGGGTGATCGGCCGCCCCGTGACGGAGCGGCCGATAACCTCTGCGGCAGCGCCGACAGGCGCCGTTAACGCGAGCGCGACAAGCGCGCTCAGGGTGCTACGACGCGTTGCCGGAACCCTCGCCGGGCGCGCCGGCGTCCTTCACGGCCTCGACAGCGGCCTTGGCCTTGTCGCCAATGCTGCCATCGCCCGTGGCCACGTCTTTCAGTTCAACAAGGTCTTCTTTGACGGAGTCCATGTCACGGTCTCCCATCATCCCTTTGGCCTTGTCCTTCAGGCCGTCCAGGTCGTCCTTGTGTTCGTTGACGAGGTCCTTCGCCTTGTTGACGATATCGCCGATGCCCATAGCCACCCTCCTTAGGTGATTGGTGCGGGGACCGCCAGTGGCGGTGGTGCGACCGTAGCGGCTTTGACGCACTCGGTGTCGGCATACAGTTGGCCCCAGACGCGCATCGCCTCGACGATCGGGGCCAGATCACGCCCTTTGGGGGTGAGTTTGTACTCCACGCGAGCCGGCGCTTCGGCGAAGACCTCCCGCTCCACGACACCCTCATCCTCAAGGGCACGCAGACGTTGCGAGAGCGTGCGTGGGCTGATGCCCGCAAGCGAACGCTCCAGCTCGGTAAAGCGGCAGGGGCCATCGGCCAGGTCACGCAGGACGAGGAGTGTCCATTTGGCGCACACAATGCGCGCCGTGGCATGTACCGGGCACTCCAACGCCTCGGTGACGTGGTCGGTGGTCACAAATTGAATGCTAGCGAGCCGATGGCTCGCGCCGAAAAACGCCTGCTATGCGCCCTGACGGACCGCTTCCGGAACCTCGACGGCCGCACCACGGCGTGCCTGTCCGGCTTCGAGCATCAGCTTGAAGTCGTGCGGGCTCGATGCCGCGCGCATGGCCTCGTCGATGGTGATGGCCCCGGACTTGACGTGGCCGAACAGCGACTGGTCGAACGTCTGCATGCCGTAGTACTCGCCTTCGCGAATGACTTCGCTCAGGTTTCCGGTCATCTCCGGGTCGAGGATGAAGTCCCGGGCACGCCCGGTCATCATCATGACCTCGACGGCGGGCACGCGACCGTTGCCGTCGGCGGTCTTCACCAAGCGCTGGGACACGATGCCCTTGAGCGTTCCGGCGAGCATGGCTCGCACCTGCTGCTGCTGGTGGAGCGGGAAGAAACCGATGGAACGGTTCACGGTCTCCGGCGCGTCCAGGGTGTGGAGCGTGGAGAACACGAGGTGGCCGGTCTCGGCCGCGTTGAGTGCCGTCTCCATGGTCACCAGGTCACGAATCTCACCCACGAGGATGATGTCCGGGTCCTGACGCATCACGCGACGCATGGCGTCGGCGAACGACCCGGTGTCCAGGCCAACTTCTCGCTGGTTGACGATCGACAGACGGTCGGTGTGAAGGATCTCGATGGGGTCTTCGACCGTGACGATGTGCTTCTGCTGCGTACGGTTGATGTAGTCGATCATGGCGCCGAGCGTGGTGCTTTTGCCCGAGCCGGTCGTGCCGGTCACGAGCACGATTCCGCGCTCCTCCTCCGCCAGCGCCTTCACGGCAGGCGGCAGGTTCAGCTCGGGAAGCTCCGGCACCTTGAACGGCACGGCCCGCATCACCAGTGAGCAGGAGCCGCGCTGTTTGAAGGCGTTGACACGGAACCGGCCGAGGCCGTCGCGTGCGTGGGAGAAGTCGACGCCGCCGGTCTCTTCGTACTCGCGGAGCTTCTCCGGATACTGGCCGAGCATCTCGTTGAGAAAGCCCTTGGTGTCGTTCGGCATAAGCGCCGGGGCCTTGGGGATGCGTTGCAGGGCACCGTGAACGCGAAGCGCCGGGGGGGCCGGAACCTTGAGGTGGATGTCGCTTGCCCCCATATCGATGGCATAGCGGAGAATGCGTCCGAGATCGATCACGATGCGCTTCACTTCCCGTGGGTTAGTGGACTTCGCGATTCACATCGGCAGCAGTCCCACGAAACTAAACGGTTTGACCGGATGTCATGCGTGAAAAGGGACCGGGACAGTTGAGGTCCGCACCGGCGAGGGTCAAGATCTCCACGATGGACGGATCCGAGCAACGGCATATCTCCCCGCCCGCGGCGTCACCGGGAAAGCCGCCGTGGCGACGCATCGCGATTGTCGGCGCCGCGTGGGTTGCGGTTGCCGGTGGATCGTTCGCGCTCGCCGCAGCGCTTGACCGGACACCCGAGCCGGTATGTGCCAGCAACCGCCCCGACGGCCTCCCCGCTTTTCGCCTGTACCTCGACCGTGACACGCTTCCTCCCGAGGTCGCTCGCCTTCCCACCGCGGTGGATCAGGTGCGGGCACTCGAAGATCTGGCGACGTCGACCGACGAACCGGCCCGGTGGATCGAGCTGGGCGTCGTCGCTCAGAACGTTGACGACCTGGACACCGCCGAGCGTTCCTACCGCCGCGCCCTCGCCGTCGACCCGGACAGCCTCGAGGCGAAGGTCGCGGTGGCGATGCTGGAGTGCGGAACGAACCTCGAGGCACTCGCCCGCGCCGACCGTGCCCTCGGCCGGCTGGAGGCCGACAACCCTGACAGTCAGCTCGTTGTGTTCAACCGCGGGATGGTGGCCGCCTACCGTCGCGACGGCGCCGGCTTTTTGCGCGCGTTCCGCCGCGCCCGCGATATCGCGCCGAACGCTCCTCTGGGAGTCACCGCGGCAGACCTACTGAAACTTGTGGAATCACCCTCTCCATAACCCATCGCGCCCTCCGGAAACACTCAGAAAAGCTTTACCGGGCTGATACCCCAACTTAACCGGCGCATAAAGGGCGATTGAGAGAGTCCCACCCGCTGCAGGAGTGTCCCTGCGATCCGTCGAAGCGACTCAGGGACTGCAGGTCAAGACTCGGACCATTCCCGCCGATATACGGAAATGACCACCTGTTGGGTCTTGACTTTACAAAGTAAAGCTGTGAAGATCGAACAGATGTTCTGTCGTTCGATATTCGTCGAGCGAAATTGCGAAACGAGGTTGAGATGAGGCTGAAGGAACTCCTGACCAATGACGATGTCCGCACGCTGATTGCTCGCGGGCAGGAGTTCGGCTTCCTGGGCATGGGACAGCTTGAACAGACGTTGGAGTCCGCAGATCTCGACGCGCCGACGGTGGCTGAACTCGCCACGGAGCTTGAGGACATGGGCATTGAGCTCGTCGAAGACGACGAGGCGCAGGCCCGCGTGGCGAAGCTTGCGGAAGAGGCCGATAGGCCCCGCAAGTTGAACCTGCGTACCGAGACGACCACCGATTCATTGCAGCTTTTTCTCAAGGACGTCGGCAAGGTGCCGTTGCTCACTGCGCGCCAAGAAGTTGAGCTCGCGCAGAAGATCGAGCTCGGCGATCTCGACGCCAAGCGCAAGATGGTTGAGGCCAACCTGCGTCTTGTCGTGTCGATCGCGAAGAACTACCGCAACCAAGGCCTCGGTTTCCTCGACCTGATTCAGGAAGGCACCATCGGCCTTGTCCGCGCCGCAGAAAAGTTCGACTACCGAAAGGGCTTCAAGTTCTCGACCTACGCAACCTGGTGGATCCGTCAGGCCGTCGCGCGCGCCATCGCCGACAAGGGCCGCACCATCCGCATGCCGGTGCACGTTGTCGAGAAGCTCAACAAGATCAACCGGGCCGAGCGCAAGCTCCTGTCCGAGTTGGGTCGTGAGCCGTCGATCGCCGAGATCTCCGCGGCAACGGAACTGAACGAACCCGAGATCGAGTCGATCAAGCGCAGCGCCCAGACCCCCGTGTCGCTCGAGCGGCCTGTGGGCGACGACGACGAGTCGGAGTTCGGCAACTTCATCGCCGACGAAAACGCCCCCTCTCCCGAGGAGGCCACCGACAGCCTGCTGCGTTCGGAAGCTCTGCGAGATGTTCTTAACACCCTCAGCTACCGTGAGCGTCGTGTTCTGGAACTGCGCTACGGCCTCGGTGGCGAGCACCCCCGCACGCTCGACGAGGTGGGTCGCACGTTCAACGTCACCCGCGAACGCATCCGCCAGATCGAGAACCAGTCGCTGCAAAAGCTTGCGGCACTCGTCGAGGCCCAAGGCCTGCGAGACGTCGCCTAAATACCCGTCGCACACACCGCTACACCGCAATCCATCGTGGGCCCGCTTCGGCGGGCCCACGTCATTTTCGAGACGGATACGGTCCGCGGAGAGGACGGTGACGGGTAAGCTGGATCGGATGTCCTGGGACGACGACGACAAATACGGCGAGCTCCCCGACGACCCAGAATCGGTCGAACGACGGCGCAAACAGAACGCCGACACATCCGGTCAGCGCGCGCGCATTCTGCGCTGGGCGTACACCGTTCTTGCCATCCTCATCATCGTCGTGATCGTTCTTGCCGTCACCCGGGGGTAGCGACACCACCCACGGGGTGGTGAGCGACCTGTGGCGCTTTCCCGTCAAGTCGTTCGGCGGCGAGCGCCTGCGCACGGTCTTCGTCGGCCCGTTCGGCATCATCGGCGACCGCCGCTTCGCCGTGATGGGCGACGACGGTCCCATGAGCGCACGCCGTGCCCACGCTCTCCTCGGGTTCCGTGCCCGCTACGAGGACAGCGACGCTGCCGAGCGGCCCGTGGTGCGCAGCCCATCCGGGCAACTGACGAGCCCCGACGCACCCGCCCTGATCTCTGAGTTGGCCGACGAATTGGGACAAACAGTGGCGATCGAGTCCCAGCCCGTCGGCTTCTTCGACGCCGCGCCCCTTCACATTCTGAGCGAAGCATCGCTAGCGGCCCTGGCCGGCGCGGTTGGCGATGACGAACTCGACCGCCGACGCTTTCGCGCCAATATCCTTGTCGACATCGGCCCGGAGCCATTCGCCGAGGACGCTTGGATCGGCCAACGCATCACCCTGGGAAGCGCCGTGATCGAGGTCGTCGTCAACACCGAACGCTGCGCAGTGACCACCTTCGACCCCGATAGCTTGGAGCGCCGCACCGAGGTGCTGACCGCCCTCGCAAAGGAACGCGAGAACCTCTTCGGCGTCTACGCCCGCGTCATCCGCCCGGGCTCAGTGAGCGTTGGCGACACCGTCGGCCCCCAGCGCGCCGGTTGAGAGACGACGCCCGTTGTGGCAGACTATGGGTTCGCCGCGGGGTGGAGCAGTCTGGTAGCTCGTCGGGCTCATAACCCGAAGGTCGTAGGTTCGAATCCTACCCCCGCTATACGAAAGGCCCGCACATGCGGGCCTTTTTTTATCTCGACAATGCCCGAGTACCGAGTAAGAGCGCAACCGCTCCCGAGACGAGAAGGTTCGGAGGTTCCTCGTGGCCGGCTTCGGCGACTGCGAAACGGCGTCGCAGCTCATCCGGAGCCACGCCGACAAACCGGCACAGGACGATCATTGCCTCACGGTGTCCTTGGCCGTTTCGTCGAGAACGTGCGCTGCAGTCCCTTCGTGAGAAAGCCCTCTCCAGTAGCCCATGATCGAGTAGCCGGAGGCGCGCTCGGTCCACTTTCCTCATCGAGGATTCGGGGGAGGAAAGAACCGTAGGCCAATCACGCTGCGTTCGACGGCTCCGAGAGCAATGGCCGTCGCTCGTGCGGAACGTCGAGAGTGCTTGGCCGCTATACATCAACTCCGATAGATGACCCGGCCTGCTGCCTTGCCATCTCGCTTCTCTCGCCGAAGGTCGAACCACTACGTCCCGGCAGTCGCTCCACGCCCGCCGACAAGCGAACCACCGAGCGCGCTCAGCCCGGCGATCAGCGCACTATCCATACCGTCTCACAGTCGACGGGCAGCTATCCGCACAGACGCTCTGGTTGTTTTCCCGGTGATGCCTTGATCCATACCCCCTACGACGAAATTGGCCCAGATACGACAAGTCGGAGTTCCGTGTTGCGCGCGATCGCGGCAAAGTCACGGTCGACGCAGAGCAGTTCGTGATCGTTCCGAATCGCGACGGCCGCGATCACGCAGTCCGTCAGTGAGCGCACAGTGACCCCGGCGCGCCGACACGAGCGAAAAATCGCTGCGGCGTCTTCGTAGTCGGCGAGGCCGAGCACCGGGAGAAAGTCACACCGCGCAAGCAGACGCCGAAGTTGCGTGACATGTGCGTCGTCGCGGCCACCGGCGAGGACCTCCATAACGATGACATCCGTTGTCGCAAGGGAGGCGTCCGAGCGGAGCAGTTCGCGCACGGCGTGGTGAACGCCGCTTCCCGTCGCGCGGAGGTATTCGATCCACGCCGAGCTGTCGACGAGGGTCACGTCACACGTGCGGCGCGGCACGCCGGGCTTCGTCGAGATCGCCTTCCCAGCCAGAACCTTCCATTGCGAAGGCTTCCTCGCGACTCATGGCATCTGCGACGAGTCGTCGCAGGGCGTAGTCCACTGCCGCACGCTTCGTTGGAAGTGCGTATCGACGCATGACTTCGTCGAGCAATATGTCGTCGAGCTCGATATTGGTTCGTGTCATATACACTATGATACACCATAGTGTGGATCAGTCCATCTGAAGAGGCTGTCGTCTAGTGACGCTTTGACGATGGGGGTTACTTAGCCGCCCGCGACGAGCGCCTTTCGATTTTTCGGGCGCGGTCCCTCACCCCGAGAAACAGCAGTTTGCTTCCGATGGCTCGCCCCGTGAGACCATTGCCCGGTGCCCTACGTCGCCCTCCCTGCCCTGACCCTGGGCGTCGCAGTATTCGCCGCATCCCCAGCGTTCGCCGCCGGCCCGGATCGCCCGATGGGCCACGTCTTCGACTGGTCGCATGAGCTGACACAGAAGCGTCTTCCCGGCTGGACTGAGAAAAAGGCACCCGTCATCCGGCCCACACGCTGGTACGAGGTGGTCAACGGGTTGATGCGTCGGGCTGGTGAGAACGGGATGTGGTTTTCGGGTTACAACGCGCTTCCGTTCGACCTCCCTGTCCACCCGAAGGATCCGGTTGCCTGGCGACGCCCGTCGGTGCTCGCACGCGAGTACCGCGCCACCGGGTTGTCGTGGGACGTGAACCTGGAGGCGCGAGCGGCCACGAATGCGCTCACCCGGCGATGGGCCGTTGTGTCAAACCCGGCAACCACGGCGCCCACGCGGCGCCTGTCGCTCGTCGACCCTGGCTACGAGCGCGCCGCCATTGCGGAGATCCGTCGCCTGGTCCCTCGCTACGCCCGGCTGCCATACGTGCACGCCTACACCGGCTCGGACGAACCCATCGCCGTATTGCCCCGCGGCCCCGCCGCAGTCTCACCGTTTGCGCGCCGCCTGCGCGAACGGGTTCGCGCCACCTACGGTTGGGATCCACCAGTCGCGGGCGCCCCCACCTCGACGTCGGTGACCGAAGGACTGCGTTGGCTCGCCTACTCGCGGTACGCCGGCGACCGCTTCTTCACCATGAAGGAACGACAAGCCACACTCATCCGCTCGCTCGACCCCGACGCCACCGTCATCCCCAACGACTACATGTTCCTCGACGGTTTCATGCCCTGGGACTACACGCGCCTCTCCCGTTTCGCGGACATCGTCGAAGCCGACCCGTACGCCAGTCTCCTCGAACGCGCGAAACCGGGACGCGGCCGCTACAACCACGGATTCGGAGCGAAGTTCCTCTCCGACCTCACGGGAAAGCGCGTCCGCATCATCGTGGAGGCCTTCCCCTACGCGGGCCACACTCCGAACGTCGCCGACCTTGAAGCCTGGACGGCCCAGGCCCTGCGTGCCGGCGCGACCGACGTCTCGTTCTACGCACAGCACAACCCCCGCTTCCGCAGCCGCCCGTTCTACACGCGCATGCTCGACATCGCCCGGCGCCTGCGCGGCAGCAACCTCCCGGCGCCCCCTGTCGATCCCTCGTCGGTGGTTGTCTACGCCACCGCCAGTGAGGGGCAGGTCCAGCCCCAGGTCCGTGGTGAGCTTCGCTACCGCACCTCAGGCGACTCCCTGTACTCCACATATGCACTGCTGGGAGAGTTGGGGCACGGCGCCTTTACGTTCGACGCTGACACACGCCTCGTAGCCGAGCCGGATCGGCTCACACGCGCTCGCATCGTGTGGCTGCCCCGTGGGGACACCCTGGATCGCCCGTTTGCCGAACGCATTCTGTCCTGGGTCCGCGCGGGAGGCACCCTCGTGGCGACCGACCCGGAGAGCTTTCGCCGTACACCGGATGGAAGCAGCCTCGACGACATTCGGTCTCAGCTCATCGGTGCGGAACCGGGACCACTGCTGGACAGTGCACAACTCCTCGCCTACCCCGGATCCCTGGGGAGCGACCTCCCTCAGTCGCCCCTCGTCATTCCGACGCCGACCGGCACAACGCGCGCCTTCTCGACCGTTCCCAGCGAGAGCCGCGTTCTGTTGCGCGCGAACACCGGCGCGCCGGTCGCCGTCACACGCATCGTCGGGGCCGGCCGTGTGATCGCGTTCTCAACCAACGTGATGACGCCAGCGCACGTGACCAACCCCGGCGATCTCGTCACACTGATTCGTTCACTACAACGCCCAGCTGGTGGCGCGCAGGACGACCCCGCGTGGGCGTACCGACTTCCCGGCTAGCTGACGTGCCCGTAGACGTTCCGAATGGGCAGGTGGGAGGGTTGGGTCTCCGAGAGGCTGTGGGTTCTCGAAGCTCACGACCTCTCGGAGGGCCCAATGCAACACAGTTACGCGAAGCTCACGCCGCTTGGCAGACGACGTCTGGTCAGCCTCGTCATCGATGGTGTTTGTCGCTGTAGCTGGCCGCGCGCCGCAGAGGCGCATCGAAGACCACAGCATGGGGATGGACCACAAGGTGGCGTGCGGCTAGCTGCAGCGACCGCCAAAGTTGGGCGTGCCTTCACGATCGCCAATCGCCTCCGCACCACTCACCGAACACGACAGCCGCGGCACTCGAGGCGAAGATTCTCTACGCACGCGAATCCACCGGGCGAGGACCACGGTTGATCACCACGAGGGTCGAGGCGCCGCACTCGACTGTCCACGCGGCACTCGCACGATCACGAGGGACGTTCGCGTCACCGGCTGACACTGGTTTCCTCAGGCCGAGACGTGGCGTGAAGGTAGCCTGTCGCCCTCCTGCGATGGGTACGACCGTGAGCGGTTCATGCCGCGTTCATGGCCGCGCATTCGACCGTGGCCCCGTCGACCGCGGGGTGCCGGTGGTGCCGCGATCGAGAATGACCCGGTCGAGCCACGCCACACACCGCTCGACGGCAACGTGTTCCCGGCCGCTGAACACGTGGTTCGCGTATGGGACGCTCTCGTGGTGGACGTCCGGAACGCCTGCGGCGCGTGCGATTGCGCCAAGCTCCTCGCCGTCCCGTCGCGGGACGATCATGTCGTCACCGGCTTGGATGAGTGCGACCGGCACGCCCACGCCGGCGATTCTCTCAGCGGAGACGGCGTGAGTTGCCTGCGGTCCCCGTGAGAACCACCAGGTGCGGTAGGTCCAGATCTCGGCATGGGTGGGCGCATCGGTCGGCCCGGAGGCCCGCTCGACGATGAAGATTTCGTCGTCGCACCCATCGTCGTCGGGATCGTCGCCCAGCATGTCGCAGGCCCGCGCCGCGACAGTCGCGTAGTCCGGCGCGGCGCCGAAGCGCTCCCATCGTCGACGCAGCGATCCCGGTAAGGACAGTGGATGCGCGAGGGTGCAGAGCCCGACCACATGCGGGCGGCGGCGCAGGCCCTGGTAGTGGGTGACCATCGTCGCACCCAAGCTGTACCCGAGAAGGACGATCCGCTCGTGTCCCATCCGGCGCACGAGCGCGATCCATGCGTCCAGATCGAACGGGGTGCGGTGCATCAGGCCGCCGCCGAAGAAGACGCCGTAGTTGGCCATGCGGGTGTTGACAGAGACGACGGTGAAACCCGCCTCGGCAAGCCCCTGCGCGACGCGACGCGGGACCCCGCTGATGTAGTTGCCGACGGATCCGTGCACGACGATCACCGCGAGACGGCGACGCTCGGGGTCGCCACCACGCGGGACGAGTGCGAGGCCGTCCCAGGTGTACCCGTCGTCGGTGTCGGCGGTCACCGGGTGGAGTCGCAGCGGGCGCTCCTCGTGCACGTCCAGGCGCCGCCGCAGCCCGTGCTGGGGTGTCACGCCCACCGATCGAGCCACCGGGTGACGGCATGGATGACGTGCACTTCGCACCCGTCAAAGAAGTGATCGGCACCCGCGATAGCGGCGACCTCGACGTTGTCGTTGCCACCGGCGCGGGCGACCGCGGCGAGACGCTCCGCCTCGTTCGGGGTGACAACCGTATCGGCCGTCCCCTGAACGAGGAGGATCGGTACGCGGACATCGGGGATCTGTCGGAACGTCATCGCTGACGTGGCGTTCGGCCCCCGCGTGTGCCACCAGGTGCGCCACGTGTAGACCTCGCTGTCCTTCGGCTGCCGGGTCGGGCCTCGACTGCTGGCGATCGTGAACAGGCGGTCCGGGAGCCGCGCGTTGGGGTCGCCGGCGACCTGGCGGCGCACCGTTGCGCCAACCTCGTCGTATGGCGGGTCGGACTGCCACCGCGCGCATCGCTGCTCGGCGGCTTGCGGCAGGCCCCAGGGCGCCCCGTACAGGACCAGGCCGCGCAAGTGCGGAAGGTCGCGGGTCGCCGCGAAACGCACCGCCATCGTCGCTCCGCTCGAGTAGCCGCTCAGGATCAACTGGTCGTACCCTTCGTCGAGGAGCCACGCGACGGCTGCGTCCAGGTCGCTGAGGGCGTCCTCCGGGATCGCGTCGCCGAACAGCTGCCCAACGTTGCCCATGCGAGTCTCGGCGACGAGCATCGGCACGCCCACCCGCGCGTACGGCGCGGGAAGGAACCTGAGCGTCCCGACCAGGAAGTTGCCCATGATGCCGTGCACGTGGATCTGCGCGGTACGCCGGCCGGTCCGCCGCTCCCTCCCACGGCTTGCGGAGTCGTCGTGATGAAACAACGCGTCATGGCTCTGGCCGTCGAGTGCGTGGAGTGTGACCAGCGTTCGCTCGAGACCCATGATCTCAATCGTACCCGCGGTCAGCCCGACTGCGTCCGTTTCCATGACCCCATTCACTTCGGAATCCGGGGGACGCACCGTGGGACGGTTACCCTCCCGTGACGGGAGTGGAGAGAATGTGGCTCGAGCCCCTGGCAGTGTCGTGACCGGTGTGGTGATGCGAACAGTGGCCGTGACGATGTTCGTCGGGCCCACTACTGGAGGAAGGTCATCGGCTCGACAGGGGGCGCTCCCAGTGATCGTGCGGGCATCGCGGCTGGTAGCGTTCTCCCGCTACGTTAACTGGGAGGTCGTAATGGGTCTTATCGGGTCGCTTCTTCGGATGTTTTTGGGGCGCAGCGGCGGAGGAATGCTGGGCAAGCTGATGGGCGGCCCGCTCCTGGGCATCGTCATCGGGATGATGCGCAAAAAGGGCGGCCTTGGCGGCATGCTCGACAAGTTTCGTGGGGCAGGTATGGAGAAGAAAGCCGACTCGTGGGTGAGTACCGGTCCCAACGAAGAGATCACGCCCGACGAAGTCGAACAGGCAATGGGACGTGAAGAGCTCGAACGCATCTCCAAGGAAACGGGCCTCAGCGTCGAGGACGTCCGTGAGCGCCTCGCGAAGGCACTCCCTGAAGCCGTCAACCAAGTGACACCCGATGGGCAGATGCCCGACGACGACAAGATGGGCGGCATCCTCGACAAGCTCGGGAAGTTCATTCCTGGCTGAGTCGGGCGAGTGCGGGCCCCGGCGGCCCGCACGTCCTTCCGTGTCAGTCGTTTTTGAGCGCGCGCTGAAACGCCGGACGCGCCCCAACGACGTCCAGCATCTGTCGCGTCTTGGGAAACGGCGCGAGGTCGATCGGGAGTCGTGGCAAGTCCCACATTCGTGACGCGGCGGCGATATCGGCGATCGTGAACGCGCCGGTGGCGTAGCCACCGGGCTCGACGAGCTGCTCCCACCCCTGCAGCGCCTCGCCCAAGTCCCTCGCCGCGGCCGATACCCGAGCGTCGTCGGGGGTGTCCCCGTCCGGGAGGTAGTAGCTCTTGACGGTCAGAAGCTCCAGTTCCCACAGCACCGGCCGGATCGTCAAGCTCAGCGTGTCGAGAAGCTGATCGACGCGTGCGCGAGCCGCCGGATCCCGGGGAGCCAGATCCGTCCGGCCGGCAAGGTCGGCTAAGTAGCGCAAAATTGTGTTGGACTCGATCAGCGTGACGTGACCGTGAATGAGGCACGGCACGGTGCCAAACGGCTGAATCTCGCGGTACCACTCGGGCCGTTCATCGGTGAGCGGGATCTCAACGTGTCGCGCGGTCATCCCCAGCTCCTCGAGCAGAAACCGGACCTTGAGCGCGTTGGACGAGGTTGAGTTGTCGTAGAGCGTCATTTCGTGAGCCATCGCGCAAGCCTCGCTCATCGAGTGTCAACCCGCCAATACCGGTTCGGAATCGAATCGATCGGCCGCGCGAATCGCGACCGTCAGCGACGAACAACACGCGTGCAGGGACTCCCGTCACCAGCAACCTGCGCTACGTTCTCTGCGACGAAGCAAGGAGCCGCGGGATGTCGACAGCTGTACACACGATGACGGGCGAGGAACGCATGCTGGCCGCGTGCCACAAGCAGCCGGTGGATTGCACGCCCGTGTGGTTCATGCGCCAAGCCGGCCGTTGCCTCGCCGAGTACCGCGAGCTGCGCGAGAAGTACGGCATCCTCGAGATGACCCGCACCCCGGACCTGTGTGCGCAAGTCACCCTGATGCCCATCGAGCTCATGGGTGTCGACGCGGCGGTTCTCTACGCCGACATCATGCTCCCGCTCTACGGCATGGACGTGCCGTTCTCCATCGACCCCGGCGTCGGACCCATCGTGCATGAACCCATCCGCGACGCCGCCGCGGTCACGGCGCTGCGCATCGTGGAGGCCGAAGAGGCCACACCGGAAATCTTCACCACGCTGCGCATGCTGCGCACCGAGCTGGCCGGCAGGGCTGCACTGGTCGGCTTTGCCGGTGCGCCCTACACCGTGGCCTCGTACATGGTGGAGGGCCGCCCCAGCAAAGACCGCGGGCGCGCAAAGTCGATGATGTTCGGCCAGCCTGCATTGTGGGCGCAACTCATGGAGACGCTCACCGAGGTCACCATCCGTTACCTCAAGGCCCAGATCGACGCGGGCGCCCAGGTGGTGCAGCTCTTCGACTCGTGGGTGGGTGATTTGGGGCCGTCGGCCTACACCGAGCATGTGCTCCCCTACAGCCGCCAGATCTTTGACGCCATCCGCCCCACGGGCATTCCTACGATTCACTTCGGCACCGGCGCCGGCGGGATGCTCGAGCTCGTGGCGTCCGCCGGTTCCGACCTGGTGTGTGTCGACTGGCGCGTGGGTCTCGCCGATGCCTGGCGCCGCATCGGCGAGGACAAGGGTATTCAGGGCAACCTCGACCCCACCATGGTGTTGGCCGGATGGGACGCGGTTGAGCGCGACACCAACCGCATCCTCGCAGAGGCCGCGAATCGGCCCGGACACGTTTTCAACCTCGGCCATGGCGTGCTTCCCGACACCGACCCGGGCCTTCTTACGCGACTGGTGGAGTACGTCCACACGAACTCCGGGCCCTCCTCATGAGCATCGGCGTTCTGCTGATGACTTACGGCACCTCCGAGACCTCCGAGGGCGTGGAGGACTACCTGCGCAGCGTCTACAAGCGTGAGCCGCCCGCGGAGAGCGTGGCCGAGTTCAAACGACGCTTCGACCTCATCGGTCGATCGCCCCTCATCGAGATCACCCGCGCTCAGGGCGCGGGGCTGCAAGCGGCGCTCGACGCGCGCGACGGCGCGGGTGCATATGTCGTCGAGGTCGGAATGCTCCACACCGATCCCCGCATTGTCGACGCGCTCCGATCACTCATTGACGCCGGAGTGGAACGCGTGGTGGCCATCGTGCTCGCACCGCAGTACTCCGCACTCATCATGGGCGGGTACAACATCGCGGTTTCCGAGGCGATCGAGTCGCTGGGGATCACCATTCCGGTCGAGATCGCCGGACCGTGGTACGACGTTCCCGGCTGGATCGACTCACTCGCCGAACGCGTCACCGAGACAATCGCCGCCGCGGGGGACCTACCGGTGGTGTTCACCGCACATAGCCTTCCCGAGGTCGTCGTCGAGCGTGACCCGAAGTACCTCGAACAACTCCACGAGACTATTCGTCGCGTCGCCGATCGTGTCGGTTTGCGTGACGACCAGTGGCAGTTCGGCTACCAGAGCGCCGGCCACGCCCCCGAGGACTGGTTGAACCCCGACTTCAAGGACCTCGTCCCCGGCATCGCCGAGGCGGGGCACTCGGGCGTCATCTTCGTACCGGTCCAGTTCCTGGCGGACCATCTCGAGATCCTCTACGACATCGACGTCGCCGGGCGCGAAGAGGCCGAGGAGGTCGGGCTGTCCTTCCACCGCATCCCCATGCCGAACACCTCACCGACGTTCATCGACGCCCTCCGCCAGGTTGTGGACCGCGAGGCCGCCACCGCAGGACCTCCCGCCTAGCTCTCGCACTCTGATCGGATCATCGAGCCGATCGGTCACACCAAACACACACCCTCACGGAGCCGATGGGGAGTTTCATAGGCGGCAGCACGGTGCGAACCCGGTCACACGCACCTGTCGATTTCTCTCGACGCCAAACGTCGGGAGAGTAGCTACGGAACCCCGGCGCGGCGATCGTGTCGAACGCTAGGGTGCGAAAAGTCGAACTGAGGAGAGTGGCCGGCGGCATGAGTGACGTCACACACAACAAGTGGAAGGCCCTTGCAGTACTCGCAGTGGCCTACCTGATGGTCGTTCTCGACGTGTCGATCGTGAACGTCGCGCTGTCGAACATCCAGAAGGATCTCGGGTTCAACCCCTCCGACCTGTCCTGGGTCGTCAGTGGCTACGCGCTCACGTTCGGCGGCTTCTTGCTGCTCGGCGGGCGCATCGGCGACATCATCGGCCGACGCAAGGTCTTCATCATTGGCCTCATCGCATTCGCGGCGTTCTCGCTCCTGTGTGGCCTGGCCACGTCCCCCGCCATGCTCATCACCGCCCGCATCCTGCAGGGCGCCGGTGCCGCATTGCTCTCACCATCGGTCTTCTCCATCGTGTCGGTTACCTTCGAGGAAGGCGCCGAGCGCAACAAGGCGCTGGGCATCCTGGGAGCTATCGCGGGATCAGGAGCGGCCATCGGCGTCCTTCTCGGCGGCATCTTGACTGAGTCAGTCGGCTGGGAATGGTGCTTCTTCCTGAACGTGCCGATCGCGATCATCGCCTTCTTCCTCCTGTTCAAGTACGTCCCGGAAAGCAAGGGCGACGGCCTCTCACGCCACTTCGACGCTCAAGGTGCGTTGCTGGTCACTTCATCGTTGATGATGCTCGTCTACGCGCTGAGCCAAGCGAACGAAGCGGGCTGGGGTAGTGGGAAGACAATCGGCTTCATCGTCGGGTCGGTCGTTCTCATGGCGGGGTTTCTCATGGTCGAGAACAAGTCACAGTCGCCCCTCGTGCCGCTCAACTTCTTCAAGAACCGCACGCCCACCGGCGCCAACGTCATCGGGTTCGGCCTCGGCACCGTGGTCTTCGGCATGTTCCTTCTGCTGTCGCTCTACATGCCGTACGTCCTCGGTTACTCGGCACTCAAAACCGGGGTCGCCTACCTGGCCGTCGCCCTCACGGCCGTGGTCTCATCGATCATCGCTCAAGGGCTGGTGACAAAGATCGGTGTCAAGGTGGCCCTCACCATCGGGATGACCCTCCTCGGCGCCGGGCTCCTGCTGTTCACACAGCTCCGCGTCAACGGGACCTACATGCGCGACCTGTTCCCGGGTTTCATGCTCATCGGTTTCGGCCTTGGGTTCGCGTTCGTCCCGGTGTCCATCGCCGCACTCGCCGGCGTCAAACCGCAGGAGGCGGGCCTGGCGTCCGGCCTGATCAACACGTCGCAACAGATCGGCGGGGCCCTCGGCGTCGCGGTGCTCACCGCGGTGTCGGTCAACGTCTCGACGGGCGTTCCCCCCATCCCTCCACCTGGCGGGTACTCCCCGGCGCAGCTGAACCTGCTCACGGATGGATATGCGAAAGCCTTCTGGGTTGCGTTGATCTTCGTCGCCGTCAGCCTCGTCGCGATCTTCACGATGCTTCGCGGCGGCGAGTTGAAGGAGGCCGCGGCGGCTGGGCACACCCCGGTCGGATAGACGTGAACGCACCCGTCGTCCCCTTCTGGTGCCGACGGGTGCGTCGGCTGGAAGCGTGAGTTCCCCGACCGTCGTGTGGTTTCGCAGCGATCTGCGTGTCGCCGACCACCCGGCCCTGACCGACGCCGCGCGACGCGGCGAGGTGGTGTGCCTCTTCGTCCTCGACCCGGCAATCCTCGCGCGACGACACCACACCTCCCCCAACCGGCTGCGGTTCCTGCGCCAGGGGCTTGAGCAGCTCGATTCGGCTCTCTTCGCCTGCGGTAGTGAGCTGATCGTCCGGGTGGGCAATCCTCAAACCGTCGTCGTTGACGTTGCCCGCGAGGCCCGCGCCCGGCAGGTCTCGGTCACCCGCGCGATCTCGCCACTCGGTCAGCGCCGAGATGCGGCCGTTGGCGCCGCGCTCGCAGCGGAGGGGGTCGCATTCGTCACACACGACGGCGACCTGGTGGTACCACCGGAAGAGCTCGCCGGATCAAGCGGTAACGGATACAAGGTGTTCACCCCGTTCCACCGGGCGTGGGAGACGCACCCCATCCCGGCTCACATCCCCGCACCGGAGAGGCTCACCGGGCCGATGCTGCGGAGCGAGGGCCTCACCTCATTGCCCGGCGGTGAGCCCCTCATCCCTGCCGGCCCCGATGCGGCACGCGACGCCCTGGTGGCGTTCATCCGTTTCGGCAACGCCGACGACTACCGCGAGAGCCGTGATCTCATGGCTGCGGACCGCACGTCGCACTTGTCGGCGTACCTCAGATTCGGGATGTGCACCGGAGCTCAGATTGGCCGCGCCTTAGGTCTGCCCGGAACGCTCACTCCCGGACGGGCCGCCTTCTGGCGGCAAGTGGCCTGGCGGGAGTTCTACCACCACCTCCTGGCCCGCCACCCGTACGTCGCCACCATGGCATTCCAGGAGCGATATCGATCGATGACTTGGGAGGCTGCCGATGATCACTTCGCCGCTTGGTCGACCGGTCGAACCGGCTACCCCATCGTCGACGCCGGGATGCGCCAACTCATTCAGACCGGCTGGATGCACAACCGCACACGCATGATCACCGCGTCCTTCTTGGTGAAAGACCTCATGATCGACTGGCGCCGCGGTGAGACAGTGTTCATGCAGCACCTCCTCGACGGCGACCCTGCCAACAACAACGGCGGTTGGCAATGGACGGCGGGCACCGGGACCGACGCCGCCCCCTACTTCCGCATCCTCAACCCCACCCTGCAGGGCAAGCGGTTCGATCCCACTGGCGAGTACGTGCGGAGATATGTCCCCGAGCTGGCACACGTTCCCGACAGCCGTATCCATGAGCCGTGGCGCATGAGCGACGCCGAGCAGGTTGTCGCCCATTGTCGCGTCGGCATTGACTACCCTCATCGGATCGTTGATCACCACGAACGGCGCCCTCTCATCCTGGAGCGCTACAAGGAGACCGAACCCACACGATGAGCCGATTCCTCACCTTCCCTGGCGGGCGGAGAGCCAAGTGGGTCGTCTTCGTCGCATCCATCCTTATCGCCGGTTTCGCTGGCTCGTTCGCCGCGAAGTTCGAAGACGCCCAGACCAATGAGACCTCCAGCTTCCTGCCGGGTGACAGCGAGTCGGCGCGGGCCGTCGAACTCTCGGAGCAGTTCCCCTCCGGGGAGAACGTTCCCGCGGTCATCGTTGTCCGGCGAGACGGCGGCCTCACGGCCGCCGACCGAACCTTCGTCAACGACGGTTTCGCGCGTATCCGCGGCGACCTGCCGAAGGTGGCGTCGGAGCCAGCACCCCCCGTGTTCTCACCGGACGGAGCCGCCGCGCTCATTGTCGTTCCGATGGTGGTCAAAGGTGACACCAAGGCACTGACGGCCGCTGTCAAGGACTACAACGCGAAGCTGGCCAACCCACCCGTTGGTCTCGCGGTCAAGATCGGCGGCCCAGCCGGGTTCGCAGCCGACGGAGAGGAGGTCTTCGGGAATATCAACGGAACGCTGTTTTTCGGTGCGCTGATCCTCGTCATCGTTCTCTTGATCGCGATCTATCGCAGCCCCGTCTTTTGGATCCTGCCGGTGGCGTCGGTACTTGTCGCCGAGGCGGTCGTCCAAGGACTCGGTTACGGGCTGATCGAGCTCGGCGTAACGATCAACGGACAGTCAGCCGGAATTTTGCGGGTGCTGGTCTTCGGGGTCGGCACCGACTACGCACTTCTCCTCGTCTCTCGCTACCGGGAAGAGCTTCACCACTACGAAGATCGCCACAAAGCGATGGGCGTGGCGCTTCGGCAAGCGGGGCCGACGATTCTGGCCTCAGCCGGCACGGTGATCGCGGGCCTTCTCTGCCTCACCCTCGCGCAAGTGAACGGCACGGCTGGCCTCGGCTCGATCGGTGCGGTCGGAGTCGCCGTTGCGGCGGTCGCCATGCTGATCTTCTTGCCGGCCATTCTGGTGATCTTCGGACGGTGGGTCTTCTGGCCGTTCGTTCCCCGATACGACGGGACAACCGAGTCGACTCTGGCCACACGCGGCGTGTTCCGCCGGGCTGGTGAGTGGATCGCCCGCGGCCCTCGCCGCGTCTGGATTGGGGCCTCAATTGCCCTCCTCGTCATGTGCGTCGGGCTGGGGAGCCTGAGCTACGGGCTCACATCCTCGAATGGCTTCCGGGGCCAGTTCGATTCCGTCGACGCGCAAAATCTCATCGCGAAGTCATTCCCCGCCGGCGCGACGGTACCCACGGACATCGTCGTCCTCGACCCTTCTCGGACGGACGAGGTACGCACCGTCGTTTCCCGCACGGAGGGGGTCGTCAGCGTCGGCCCGACGGAGACAGGCCCTCCCGGTGCCCGCTTCGACGTGACGCTCCAACCGGATCCCTACAGCCAAGAAGCCTATGACGTCATTCCCCGCCTGCGCGATCGATTGGCCGACGCCGTCGGCGAGGGTCGCACTCTGGTGGGAGGGGGAACAGCGGTCGAGCGCGACTTCCGCGAGGCCGGCCAGCGCGATTCATTGGTCCTGCCACCAATCGTGCTCGTGGTGGTTTTCCTCATCCTTGCGGCGTTGCTTCGGTCGGTCGTCGCCCCGCTGCTTTTGATTGGGACCGTTGTCCTGAGTTACCTGGCGGCGCTCGGCGTCACCGCCCTCGTCTCCGAGTGGATCTTCGATTTCCCCGGGTTCGACCCGTCTTTTCCACTCTTCGCGTTCATCTTCCTCGTAGCGTTGGGGGTGGACTACAACATTTTCCTGATGGCACGCGTCCGTGAAGAATCACTGAAGCATGGGACCCGCGAGGGCACCCTGCGCGGGCTGGCCGCAACCGGGGCGGTCATCACCTCTGCCGGAGTCGTGCTCGCCGGGACCTTCGCAATTCTGGGGATTCTTCCGCTCGTCTTCCTCACCCAACTCGGGTTCGCGGTCGCGTTCGGAGTGCTCCTCGACACCATCCTTGTGCGTTCCGTTCTTGTTCCCGCGCTGACCATCGATCTCGACCGGCGGACCTGGTGGCCATCGGCGTTGTCGCGCTCCGACACATCGCACGAGCCGTCTCGGCAAAGGGCGGCAGGGCGCGATACCCTTATGGGCGAATAGTTCGATGCCGAACACGGCCGAACCGTAAATCTTTCGAACCGAAGCCGCAGAGTGTCTGACAAAGAGATCACGCCCGTCGTCCTGCCCAGCCTGGGTGAATCCGTCACCGAAGCCACCGTCGTTGAATGGCTCAAGCAACCGGGTGATTCCGTCACCCTCGACGAGGAAATCGTGGAGGTGACAAGCGACAAGGCCGACCTGCGCATCCCGTCACCGGCGGCCGGCGTCATCGCCCGCATTGTCGCCCAGCCCGGCGACACATTGGAAATCGGCCAGATCCTCTGTGAGCTCTCACCAAACGGCGCAGTCGTCACGCCAAACGGCGTAGCGTCCCCGGACGCCCCACCAACTGAGACTCCCCCGGCCGCTCCGGCCGCTGACGCGCCGATCGTTGATGTCACGCTGCCGAGCTTGGGTGAGTCGGTCACCGAGGCCACCATCGTCGAGTGGCTCAAGTCCTCCGGCGACGCGGTCGCCTTGGATGAAGAGATCGTCGAGATCACCAGCGACAAGGCCGACCTGCGAGTCCCGTCGCCCGCGGCGGGCGTCCTCACCGAGATCGTCGCGCAACCCGGCGACACCATCGAGGTGGGCCAGCTCATCGCACGTCTCGCCGGCGGCGCAACCGCATCGGTGACGGCAGCACCGGTCGCCGCCAGTTCCACGTCCCACCCGGCCGCCGTTGCCACTGGCGGCGGCCTCGCCTCACCGCTTGCCCGCCGCACCGCCGGCGAACTCGGGGTTGATCTCGCGAACGTCGCCGGTAGCGGCACTCGCGGTCGTATCGAGCGCGCCGACGTACAGGCCGCCGCCAACGGCTCCCGCGCCGCAGCATCAGCCGCCGCCGATGAGGAAGCCGTCCGTCTCGTCGGACCGCCAGCCGCACTCGCCCGCTACATGGACGAGAGCCGCAGTATTCCGACGGCCACAACCTTCCGCACCATCCCGGTCGGTGGGCTCGACGCCCGACGCAAACAGATCAACGATGCGCTCGCCGCCGCGGGACGTACCGAGAAGCTCTCGTTTACCCACCTCGTCGCCTGGGCCATCATCAAGGCAGTCGAGAAGTTCCCGGCGATGGCGACCGCCTTCGAGGAGATCGACGGCAAACCGCACAAGATCGCGCGCGGCACCGTCAACATCGGCCTCGCCGTCGATGTCGAACGTCGCGACGGCAGCCGGTCACTCCTGGTGCCCGTGGTGCGCAGCGCCGAGAACCTCGGCTTCGCCGGGTTCGTCGCCGCTTTCGATGACCTCGTCAAACGGACACGCTCGGGCAACGTGAACCCGGACGAGCTTCGTGGCGCCTACGTCACGCTCACGAACCCGGGCGGCTTCGGAACGGTGGCATCTGTCCCCCGGCTCATGCCCGGGCAAGGCACCATCGTGGCCACGGGCTCCATTGCGCTACCGGTCGGATTCGAGAACACCGACGCGAAGGCCCTGGGTATTCAGAAGGTGATGACCGCGACATCAACGTACGATCACCGCGTCATCCAAGGCGCCGAGAGTGGCGCGTTCCTTCGTGAGATCGATCTGTTCCTCCAAGGTGAGGCCGGCTTCTACGACGAGGTTGCCCAGTCGCTCAGCATCACTCTGCCGCCGCTCCCCGCGGTCACGCCGGCGGCAACGCCCAGCGCGGTAGCAGTCGTCGCCGCCGCAGCTCCTGTCACCGCCGACATGGAGACCCTGCAGGCAGTTTCCGCGGCGACATCGTTGGTGAAAGCCCACCGCCTCTACGGTCATCTGGCCGCGTCGCTCGACCCGCTGGGCTACCCACCCGTGGGCGACCCCGCGTTGGAGCCGGCGACCGTGGGAATTACCCCCGCGCAAATGGACAAGGTTCCGGCCGATCTGCTGCGGGTGTTTATCCCGGGTCAAACCTTCGGCGAGGTCTACCCGCGGATGCGCGAGACCTACTGCGGCACCATCGCCTACCAGGTGGAGCACATCTCCAGCCACGAGCAACGCCGCTGGCTGCGCAAAGAGATCGAGAGCGGGTTCATCCGCGTTCCCCTCCCGCAGGACGAGCGGGTGAAGCTCTTGGAGCGTCTCATCAACGTCGATCTGTTCGAACGCTTCCTCCAGCGGGCCTACATCGGTCAGAAGACGTTTTCCATTGAAGGTGTCGACGCTCTCGTACCCATGCTCGACGAAACGATTGAGTTGTGTGCCGAATCCGGCGCCAACCAGATCGTCATCGGGATGGCCCACCGCGGGCGCCTCAACGTCATCACGCAGGTGGTTGGACGTCCCGTGGAATCGATTCTCGGTGAGTTCGAGGGCATGACCGAGTCGGTCGACGACGAGGATTGGATCCAGACCGCCGGTGACGTGAAGTACCACCTCGGGGCCGAGGGCACCTACGTCACCATCGCCGGGCGACCCGTGGCCATCACGCTTGCGGCAAACCCCAGCCACCTTGAGCAGGTCAACGCGGTGGTGGAGGGTGCCACCCGCGCCCGCCAGACCATCCGTAAGGGTCGCGAAGCGCACCACAACCCCAGCCTCGCTGTCCCGGTTCTCGTGCACGGCGACGCCGCCTTCCCCGGCCAGGGTGTGGTGGCTGAGACCCTGAACCTCAACGGGCTCACCGGCTTCTCGACCGGCGGCACGATTCACATCATCGCCAACAACCAAATCGGCTTCACGACCGACCCGCAGGACTCGCGCTCCACTCGCTACGCAAGCGACCTTGCCAAGGGCTTTGACATTCCGATCATCCACGTCAACGCCGATGACGCCGAGGCCTGCATCGCCGCAATCCGGCTCTGTGTGGCCTTCCGCAACAAGTTTAAGCGCGACATCCTCATCGACCTTGTCGGTTATCGCCGTCACGGGCACAACGAAGCAGACGAGCCGGCCTACACCCAGCCGGTGATGAGCCGCATCATCAAGGAACACCCACGTCCGCACCAGGTGTACGCCTCGCAGCTCATCGCCGAAGGGATTGTCACCGAGGCGCAAGTCGCCGAGATGGAGAACACCGTCAACGCCCGCCTCACCGAGGCACGCACCGCGGTGATCGCTCTGGCCGCGAAGCACGCCGAGAATGGCGCGCCGCATCAGTCACCGTCGAAAAACAGCGCGGCAGAGGTCGCGACCGCCGTTTCCGCCGACCTCCTTCACGGTCTCAACGAGGAGCTCCTAAACGTTCCCGATGGCTTCAACGTACATCCCAAGCTTGCTCCGCAGCTCGCCCGCCGTCGCGACGCGATGGGTGCGGAGGGAGGCATCCTTTGGGCTCACGCCGAGGCACTCGCGCTGTCGTCACTCCTCGTCGACGGCGTGCCCGTACGCCTGACGGGACAAGACTCCGAGCGCGGCACCTTCAGCCAGCGGCACCTGCGTCTGCATGAGGCCAACGAGGAGAAGTGGATGCCGTTTACCGGCAGCACCCACACCCCGATGTGCCACCTGCAAAACGCCACCGCCACCTTCGAGGTGTTCAACAGCCCACTGTCCGAAGCGGCAACGATCGGCTTCGAGTACGGGTACAGCACCCTCGCGCCCGAGACGCTCGTGATCTGGGAAGCCCAGTACGGTGATTTCGCGAACGGCGGCCAGATCATGGTCGACCAGTTCATCTCGTCCGGGCGGGCGAAATGGGGCGAGCGCAGCCGGCTGGTGATGCTCTTGCCGCATGGCTACGAAGGTAACGGCCCGGAGCACTCCTCGGCACGAATCGAGCGGTTCTTGCAGGCGTGTGCCGAGGACAACATGCGCGTCGCAAATCCTTCGACGGCCGACAACTACTTCCATCTGCTGCGCCGCCAGGGCCTGCTGGGCGAGCTTCGGCCGCTCATCGTCTTCACGCCGAAGAGCTTGTTGCGTTCCCCGGCTGCAGCCTGCAGATTGGACGACCTCAGCGGCGGAGCGTTCCAACCACTCATCGACGACCCCACCGCCAGCGACCGTCGCGAGAAGGTCACCCGGCTCCTTCTGTGCTCCGGCAAGATCTACCACGACTTGGACTCCGCGGAAGCCCGCGCCGGAGCCACCGACGTCGCGATCGCACGCGTCGAGATGCTCTATCCGTTCCCGGATGCCCCCGTCACTGAAATGCTGGCGTCCTACCCCAACCTCACTGAGGTGTCGTGGATTCAGGAAGAGCCGCGCAATATGGGGGCCTGGACGTTCGTGCCACGCCGCCTCGAACGCATCCTTCCCCCCGACGTGGCGCTGTACTACGTGGGTCGCTCAGCCCGGTCGAGCCCGGCGGAGGGCTACCCGCAAACCCACAAGGTTGAGCAGCAGCGCATCGTGACCGAGGCATTCGCCCCGGGCAAAGACCGCGTCATCCCCTAACCCATGACCGGCGCCGTCCGGTGGCAACCCCTCGGCCCCGTGAGTGTCTCAGTGGACGAGGCAGTGGCGGGCGCGGCCGGGCTCGTGGCCGCTGCACAGCCCGACGATCCGTTGACCGGCACGTGGTGGCAGGTCACCGACACGGCAGTTGTCTTGGGAAGAGGGAGCGACGACCGCTCCGATCATGGCGCGTGTGAGGCCGCAGGCGTTTCGGTTCTGCGGCGCGATTCCGGCGGCGGACCCGTGTTGTGGTCGCCGCGACTCATGGCCCTGGACGTTGTGGTGCCGCGGCTCCACAACCTGCACGACGACGATGTCACCGCCAGCTATCGCTGGCTCGGCGAGGCGATCACCAACGCGCTCGTGTCACAGGGCGTCCGGGCGCACGCGGTGCCAACGCGCGAAGCGCGCGCGACGAACGACTCACGCGCAGCGGCGCTCGCATGTTTCGCGGGTCGCTCACCGTGGGAAGTGGTCGTCGACGACGTGAAGGTCGTGGGGCTGTCACAGGTGCGACGGCGCACTGCCACGCTCCTGCAGGCCGGCATCCGGATGATGGCGGAGAACCCACCTCTTGAGACACTCCTGGCGATCACTGACGAGGAACGCACGATGATCACACGCGCACTCACCCTCCCGCACGACCTGCTCACGGTCGATCCCGAAGCGCTTCGCCGTGCCATCGACCGGGCAATCGACTCCCTCCTCGCACCGGCCTCCGCATGACAACCCCACGACCGACAGTCGTCGTCACCCGACGCTTGCCCGCCCCGGTCGAGCTGCGCCTGATGGAGTTGTTCGACACGAGGCTGAACCACCAGGACATCCCCCTCAGCCGCGACGATCTCGCCGACGCGATGCGCCACGCGGACGGCCTTGTCACAACCGTCACCGACCGTATCGACAGCGAGTTACTCGCGACCGGGCCGCGCCGATTGACGATCATCGCCAACTTCGGCGTCGGATACGAACACATCGACATCGACGCTGCCCACAGACACGGGGTCGTTGTGACCAACACGCCCGGTGTCGTGACCGACGACACGGCCGATTTGGCAATGGCGCTCATCCTGGCCGTGGCCCGCCGAGTTGGTGAAGGCGAACGCCTTGTGCGGGCGGGCGCGTGGAGCGGATGGAACCCGACCCAGCTGCTCGGCACAAAAGTGACCGGCTCCACGTTGGGCATCATCGGTATGGGCCGCATCGGGCAAGCGCTGGCACGCCGCGCGCATCTGGGCTTCGGAATGCCGATCGTCTACGTCAACCGCTCTCCCATCCGAACCGACGAGCTCAATGGCCTCGATGCCGAACCGTGTGGTTCGATCGATGAGCTTCTTGCCCGAAGCGATGTGGTATCGCTCCACCTCCCCTCCACGCCGCAGACCCGGCATCTGATCGATGCCCGCCGACTGGCCCTTATGCGCCCTGGCGCGCTCCTGATTAACACCGGCCGAGGTGACCTCATCGACACGCAGGCCCTGGTCAACGCGCTCCAATCCGGAACGATCACGGGAGCAGGACTTGACGTTTTCGAAGGGGAGCCGCACGTTGACGGGGCACTTCGGTCGCTCAACAACGTTGTCCTTCTCCCCCACCTTGGGAGTGCGACGACGACCACCCGCATCGCGATGGGCAACTGCGCCGTCGACAATCTCGTCGCGTTCTTCGCGGGCACGCATTGCCCCAACCACATCGACTGACAGGGCTCTTTCCACCCCGCCAGCGAACACAACGGTCGGCAGGTAGTCGAGGCGAGCCCGGTGGCCTCGGCCCCACGTGGCTTTCACCGAAGCGCAGCTCATTGAACAAACACGCCGACAAAGTGCTGGTTACCCGCACCCGCTTGACGTCGACCCGTCCTGTCATGATTCCACCTGTGACTGCGCCCGACACCAGATACTCACCATCACCCCTGATGTCTCACGCATTCGGGGGGCGGTGACCACCGGCGTTCGGGGGCCATCGCGCGGGATCCTCCTGGGATCGGCGGTTGGCCTCGGCGTCGTCATTCTGCTCGCCGTCCTGAAGGGCGGCGACACGCTGCTGTCCATTCCCGAGGCAATCCTCCTCGGCATCGTGGAAGGCATCACTGAGTTCCTCCCGATCTCCTCCACGGGGCACCTCACCGTCACCGAACGCCTGCTCGGCCTCACCGAGACCGACGCGGCAAAAGACGCCGCCGACGCGTACGCCATCGCCATCCAGGCCGGCGCCATCGTTGCCGTACTCGGCCTCTACCGCAAACGCGTCACCACGGCCCTGATGGCCATCGGCGGCCGCGGCCCGGACCCGGCCGGAGGAAAGAGGATGGCCGTCGCACTCTTCGCCGGATTCGTGCCCGCCGCGATCGCCGGCTTTCTGTTGGGTGACGCCATCAAGCAGAACCTCTTTGGCTTGTGGCCCGTGATCGCCGCGTGGGTGGTCGGCGGCATCGTCATCCTCGCATGGCCCGATTCGAGCAACCGCGCAGGCCGCGCGCTCGAGTCAATCACGTTGCGCGATGGCCTGCTCATCGGCGTGGTGCAGTGCATCGCCCTGTGGCCCGGGGTGAGCCGCAGCCTCGTGGTCATCCTTGCGGCCCTCGCACTCGGGTTTAGCATCGCCGCGTCGCTCGAGTTCGCGTTCCTCCTCGGCCTCATCACCCTCGGCGCGGCAACACTGTACGAGACGCTCGACAAAGGCAGCGTCATCGTCGACGAGTTCGGCCTCGCCGCCCCCATCGTCGGTTTCGTCGCCGCCTTCCTCTCAGCGGCTGCTGCCGTGGTCTGGATGGTCGACTACGTCCAACGACACGGCTTGAAGATCTTCGGTTGGTACCGCATCGCCGTGGCGGCAATCGTTGCCGTGCTGGCACTGACGGTTCTGTAGCAACGCCGAGAGAACCGGTCCCCGCGGCGAGCGATGAGGCGCTTGGTACATTTTGGAGAGCCCTCCCCGCGACAAGGAATACCGCATGCCGATGACGTTTCCGCGCATCCTCCGAGGCCTGGTTGGCGCGCTCCTTCTCAGTGCCGCAGCGGCTGGGACGGGCGCTGCAGCGCCGAGCCCTCAACCGGGAATTGATCCGGACAAGGAACCGCTGGTCGGGGCATTCGCGTGTTACTTCAGTGAGAAGAGCGACGCGTACGCCACACCCAGTTTCACGCTCGAGATCCTTCCCGGGCGTAGCTACCGCACTCCATTTGGCGAGGGGCAATTCACGATCGACCCCACCGAGACCCTGTCGATCGCGTTTGCCACCGGGCCGCTTGTCAACTCCATCGAGTCGGCCGCATCCTTTGGCGACTGGGGGCAGATGCTCTCGTTCGTGCGGCCCGCCGGGGCGCCAGAATCGTACTGCTATCAGGTGGGACCACGCAACGACCTCGCCCAGAGCGAGTTCCGCGCGAAGGACCCTCAACCCGGCTCCTACCCGTGTGTCGCCGAGGACGGCAGTCCCGCCACCAACCTGGAGATCCTTCCGGGCCGTGGCTACTCGTATGGCGGGGTGAGCGGTACCTACACCCTCAACGTTCTGCGTCGCCAACGCGACAAGTCCTCCGAGGTTGACTTCTCGGGCGGCCCGTTTGACGGCCGCTTCGGCTTCTACTCCGGTGACATCGAGACGGGGCGCCGATCAATGTCGATCTCTCGCACCGGCGCCCCGGATCTCGACTGCGAGGTGGTCGTCGCGGCGACACCGGCTCCTCGGTTCGGGCCGGTTCCGGCGCCGCGTAAATCTCGAGTGCCAAAGCCCGTGGTCGGCATGTATGCCGCATGGCAAGTCGACGTCGTCGGGGTGTGCTCGGGGCTGTGCTGGACGTTCTACACCTTCACCCCGAACGGCTATGTCTACACACGCGATCCCGTGGCCGGCCGTGCTGATGCCGCCTGCAACAAGACGCGACCCAACGGCCTGCCCGTCTGTGAGCGCTACAAGGTTCGTGGCGCGACGATCGCGATCGGCGGCGCGAAACCCGTGAGCTTTGCCCGTACGCCACGCGGCCTTCGTCTCAACGGGCGCGTCTACCGGCCCGTACTGGCGCTCCCTCGCGGCGCCCGCCTCAACGGCAAGTACGTGACGCAGAACTTCTTTCCGTCACCCGATGGCGGAGGGGTCGTCACCCAACGAACGTACGAGTTCACGCCAGCCGGGCGCTTCACTCGCGTGGGTTTTGCCGGTGTGACGTTTAACCCGCCACTTGGCCAGCCTGGCGTTTCCGTCGTTGCGTCGAGTCAGGGTGGCTCCGCCGGCTCGTACCGGCTGAACAGTGCGCAGAACATCCTGGAACTTCGGTTCGACAACGGTGTCGTCAGACGAGTGTTTGCGTTCGTACCGGCCAACAGTGGTCGCCTCCCACGCCCAAAGTTGCTGCACTTGAGCGATGGTGACTATCTGCCGCGATGAAGGCCGACGCTCAGGCGTCGATGGGGTAGCCCACCGGCGGTGTTCTCCCGGAAACGGGAACGACGAGCACCGCCGGCCCAGACTCAGCTCGTCGCCACAGGTCACTGAGAGCCGCGTCAAGCTCGTCTCCCGATGAGATGCGCTCGGCGCTTGCCCCGAAACCACGTGAGATCGCGACAAGGTCGATCGTTGGATCGGTGAGCGCGAGCCCCGGCCACCCTCGGTCGTCGTCGCCCGTGAGCCCCTCCAGTCCCGCTCGAAGGATCTCGTAGCCGGAGTTGTCGGCCACGACAACGGCGACGCCAAGACGTTCCCGAGCCGCCGTCCACAGGGCGTGCACACCAAAGAGGAAGCTGCCGTCGCCATGAACGCACATCACGCGCCGCGACGGGTCGGCCAGCTTCGCTCCGACCGCTGCGGGCAGGCCCCAGCCGAGAGCGCTGCCTCGGTGAGCCAACCAATTGTCCGGTGTGTTGCGCTCGACCAACACGGAACGCAACCAGCGGCCCGAGGTGAGCGCCTCATCGACGATCAGGTCGTCTGGTTGAACGGCCGCGGCAATGGCCCGACAGAATGCGGCCGGAGAGATCACATCGGCGCTGTTGGCGTCGGCGGCAATACGGTCGCGTGTGGCGATCCGTTCGGCGGCGATGGTCCGTTCGACGCTGTCGCGCCGACCAACGGCGGAGACCGATACGGGTGTGGCCAGCTTGGCCACCAGCCCACTCAGGGTCGCACGAAGGGTCCCCACCAAACCAATCGTCGGTGTCTGCGTTCGTCCGACCTCATCCGGGTCCACATCCGCATGGATCAGCGCCACCCCCGGCGCGAGTGGCTCACCCGAGCTGTCACCAAAGAGCCGGAACACGGGCATGCCGAGAGCGAAGATCACGTCATGTCCCTCAAGCCGCGAGCGAATCTCGCTCGCGAAGCCGGGAAGCGGTCCGCGCCACAGCGGATGTCGCGACGCGAGCGGCACCCGCGACGCAAATGGCTCCCCGTAGATCGGGGCACCGAGTCGCTCGGCAAGGTCGGCGAGCAGGTCGTCCGCCGCTTCGTACGGAACGCCGTCACCGGCGAGGATTGCCGGGGCGTTCGCCCGGCCCAGAAGCGCCGCGGCGTCCCGCACAGCGTCGTCGTCCGGCAGCGCAACCCGCACAGCCACACCCGTCGTCCCAGCTGGCGCAGTGGACGTGAGCACGTCCATGGGGAGAGAGACGACAACGGGACCGCACGGCGCCGTACGTGCGACGGCAGATGGCGCGTGCAATCACGTCGGGAAGCTCCTCCACCGAACCGACCTCCACCGCCTCCTTGGCGATCGGTCGTGCCAGCTCCACCAACTCCCCACCAAGGAACGGGGCCTGATCTTTGAGTCCGGTCACCTGCTGACCGACCGTGACGAGCATCGGCACCCGGGCCCGAGCGGCGTTCAGCACACCGGAGAGCGCGTTTGCCAGCCCCGGCTGCACGTGGACGTTGACGACCGCCAAGCGCCGCCCGTGCTGGGCATACCCATCGGCCATTCCCATCACTGACGCTTCGTGGAGGCCGAGGACGTAGCGAACGCGCTTTTGACGGGGAAACGCATCCATAAGCGGCAGCTCCGTGGAACCCGGATTGCCGAACATCACCTCCACCCTCGCATCGGCAAGGGTCGCCAGCAGCCAGTCGGCCGCAGTGCTCACGCCAGCGGCGCCATTGTGAGACCCGCATCGCGCAGCTGCTCCCAGTAGAGCTCCGCGCGTTCGCGCTCCCCGCTCCACACGCGAGCGCGCCCCGCGGAGTGAATGCGGTTTGCCAGGGCCATCCCTTTGTCGTAGTCGACCCCGGGGATGTACTGGGCAAGCGCCATCGCCACCCCGTCAAACGAGTTGTGGTTGTCGTTGAGCACGATCACGCTCACGGGCTGGCCATCGCCCCCACCGTCGCGGGGGTCGCGCGCACGAGGTTTCTGCGCGGGCGGGCGCGTAGGAGAAACGGTCCCCATCATCGGGAATCTATCGCTCATTGGAATGAACTCGGGCATGACATTCTGCGGGCAAACCTGCGAGAATGGCACCGGGCCGACGGGACCTCGCTCACTGCAAGTTTCGTCCGCGCGTGTCGCTCCGTGTGACAGCGCTGGTTTGGTCCGTTTCGCCCACGACCGCTAGCCTTATCGGTTCCGTCCGAGACCCGGCATCCACCCCGAGCCCGGAGCACGTCCTATCAGCACGCCGCGCACAACAGCACCCACACGGCAGGGCCTCTACGACCCCCGCTTCGAGCACGACGCCTGTGGCGTCGCCTTCGTGGTTCACATGAAGGGTCACCGCAGCCACGAGCTGGTGAAAGACGGAATCGAAGCCCTGTGCAACCTCGATCACCGCGGCGCACGCGGCGCCGAGCCCAACACCGGTGACGGCGCCGGGATGCTCATCCAGATGCCCAGCCGGTTCTTCCGCAGCGTCGTCGATTTCGGCCTGCCCGCGGAGGGCAGCTACGCCTCGGGCATGGTCTTTCTCCCCGACGACGACCTCGCCGCCGACCGCGCCGTGGCGCGCATCGACGAGATCGTCGCCGAAGAGGGCATGCGCGTTCTGGGCTGGCGTGACGTCCCCACGGACGGCTCCATGTTGGGGGCCCAAGCCCTCGCCGGAATGCCACGCTTCCGTCAGGTCTTTATCGCCGGCGACGGCGTGTCCGGCATGGACCTCGAACGGCGGGCCTATGTGGTTCGCAAGCGCATCGACAACACCCTGGGCTCACTTGCCGACGGCGGCGCCTACATTCCGAGCCTGTCGGGACGCACGTTCGTCTACAAGGGGATGCTCATCCCCGACCAGGTGCCGGAATTCTTCACCGATCTGCGCGACGAGCGTATCGACTCGGCTCTCGCGCTCATGCACTCGCGCTTTTCGACCAACACGTTCCCGTCGTGGCCGCTTGCGCACCCGTATCGCTACATCAGCCACAACGGCGAGATCAACACCGTGCAGGGCAACCGCAACTGGATGCGTGCGCGTGAGGCTCTGCTCAAAAGTGAGCTGATCCCCGGTGAGCTTGAGCGCATCTTCCCCATCTGTCCTCCGGGGGCAAGCGACTCGGCCTCGTTCGACGAGGTGCTCGAGCTGCTTCACATGGGCGGCTACTCGCTGCCACATGCCGTGCTGATGATGATTCCCGAAGCGTGGGAGCGCCATCAAGAGATGGACGACGCGCGCAAGGACTTCTACCGGTTCCACTCATCCATCATGGAGCCGTGGGACGGGCCGGCGTCGATCGCCTTTACCGACGGCAGCGTCATCGGCGCAGTGCTCGACCGCAACGGCCTGCGTCCTTCGCGCTACGTCGTCACCAGCGACGACGTGGTCATCATGGCGTCGGAGGTCGGGGTGCTCGACGTGGCCCCCGAGAAAGTCGTGCTCAAGGGCCGTCTTCAGCCGGGACGCATGCTCCTGGTCGACACCGCCAAGGGTCGCATCGTCGGCGATGACGAGATCAAGAACGAGCTTTCCACAGCGAAGCCGTACGGTCAGTGGCTGCGCGATCAGGTGGTGGAGCTCAAACACCTCAACACCCCGGCACACGAGTTGGGCTCGCACTCCGACGTGCTCAAGCAGCAGCAGACGTTTGGGTACACCACCGAGGAGCTCAAGATCATCATTGAGCCGATGTGCCGCGATGGCGTGGAGCCCACCGGTTCCATGGGCACCGACACGCCCATTGCGGTGCTGTCGTCACGCCCGCGGCTTCTGTTCGACTACTTCCAGCAGCTGTTTGCACAAGTCACCAACCCGCCCCTCGACGCCATCCGGGAGGAGCTGGTCACGGCCCTCGGCGGAACAATTGGCCCGGAGCACAACCTGCTGAACCCCGGCCCAGAGTCGTGTCGCCAGATCTTCCTCGAGCATCCGGTCATCACCAACGACGAGCTCAGCCGCCTGGTAGATGTGCAGAACCAGCCGGAGACGCCGGACTTCCGTTCGGCGGTCATCTCCTGCCTGTATCCCGTCGCTGACGGCCCGGCCGGGCTCCGCGCCGCCCTCGATGACATCCGTGCGCAAGCCTCGCTGGAGATCGCCGCAGGCGCGCAGATCCTCATCCTGTCCGACCGAGGCTCCACCAAGGACTTGGCGCCCATCCCGTCGCTTCTGTCGACGAGTGCCGTGCACCACCACCTCATCCGCGAGAAGACCCGCACCCGGGTGGGCCTCGTCGTGGAGGCTGGCGATGCGCGCGAATGCCACCACATGTGCCTGCTCATCGGGTACGGCGCCGCCGCGATCAACCCGTACCTTGCGTTCGAGACGATCGAGGACATGATCGCTCAGGACATGACCGACCTGGACGACCCGGTCAAGGCCATCAAGAACTACATCAAGGCCTGCGACAAAGGCGTCCTCAAGGTGATGTCCAAGATGGGCATCTCCACGGTGGCCTCGTACACCGGGGCCCAGATCTTCGAGGCCATCGGCCTGGCCGAGGATTTCATCGATGAGTTCTTCACCGGCACCGTCAGCCGACTCAGCGGCATCGGCGTTGACGTCCTGGCCGAGGAGACATCCCGACGCCATCGTCGCGCCTACCCCGACCGCCCGGCGGAGCTGGCGCACCGCACCCTCGACGCCGGCGGCGAATACCAGTGGCGCCGCGAAGGCGAGTTTCACCTTTTCAACCCCGAGACCGTCTTCAAGCTGCAGCACTCCACGCGCACGAAGCGCTACGACATCTTCAAGGAGTACACACGCCTCGTTGACGACCAGGCCGCTCAACTTGCCACGCTCCGCGGACTGTTCCAGTTCCAGTTCGGTAAGCGTCCGGCGGTGCCGATCGACGAGGTCGAGCCAGTGGAAGAGATCGTCAAGCGCTTCTCGACGGGGGCGATGAGCTACGGCTCCATCTCCGCGGAGGCGCACGAGAACCTGGCGATTGCGATGAACCGCATCGGCGGTCGGTCAAACAGCGGCGAAGGCGGCGAGCACCCATCCCGATTCACCCCCGAGGCGAACGGCGACTGGCGCATCAGCAAGATCAAGCAGGTGGCTTCCGGTCGCTTCGGTGTGACGAGCGAGTACCTCGTCAACTCCACCGACCTTCAGATCAAGATGGCCCAAGGCGCAAAGCCCGGTGAGGGTGGACAGTTGCCGGGCAAGAAGGTGTGGCCATGGATCGCCGAGGTGCGGTTCTCCACGCCGGGCGTGGGTCTCATCTCACCCCCACCGCACCACGACATCTACTCCATCGAGGACCTCGCACAGCTCATCCACGACCTGAAGAACGCAAACCCCGAAGCGCGCGTGCACGTGAAGCTCGTCGCGCAGGTGGGCGTGGGCACGGTTGCGGCAGGCGTGTCGAAAGCACATGCCGATGTCGTGCTCATCTCCGGTCACGACGGGGGCACCGGCGCATCGCCGCTCACCTCCGTGAAACACGCGGGTGCCCCGTGGGAGCTGGGCCTTGCCGAAACGCAGCAGACCCTGCTCCTCAACCGGCTACGCGACCGGATCGTCGTTCAGGTCGACGGACAGATGAAGACGGGTCGCGATGTCATGGTGGCCGCGCTGTTGGGCGCCGAGGAGTTCGGCTTTGCCACCGCGCCGCTCGTGGTGTCGGGTTGCGTGATGATGCGCGTCTGTCACCTCGACACCTGCCCGGTGGGCATCGCAACGCAGGATCCCGTGCTGCGCGAGCGCTTCAGCGGCAAGCCCGAGTTCGTCGTCAACTTCATGGAGTTCATCGCCGAGGAAGTCCGCGAGCTCCTCGCCGAGCTGGGCTTTCGCTCCCTCGAGGAGGCCATCGGTCACAGCGATTTCCTCGACACCACCACAGCAATCGATCATTGGAAAGCCGCGAACCTCGATCTGTCGCCCATCCTCGACATGCCCGAACCCGCACCGGGCGACGCCCGCCACTGCGTGCAGGACCAGGACCACGGCCTCACACGCGCGCTCGACATCGAGCTCATTCAGAAGGCCGCCCCGGCACTCGATCACCGCGAGCGGGTCAACATCGACGTCCCCATCCGCAACGTCAACCGCACCGTCGGCACGCTCGTGGGTCAGGAGATCTCGCGCCGCTGGGGCGAGGGACTTCCCGACGACACGGTGGTCATCAACTTCACCGGCTCGGCCGGTCAGAGCTTCGGTGCATTCGTTCCGCGCGGGCTCACACTGCGCCTGCACGGCGACGCCAACGACTACGCGGGCAAAGGCCTCTCCGGCGGACGCATTGTGATTCGCCCACCGCAGGGCTCGCGCTTTGCCGCGGAAGAGAACGTCATCGCCGGCAACGTCATCCTCTACGGCGCCACCGCCGGCGAGGTATTCCTGCGCGGTGTCGTCGGTGAGCGCTTCTGCGTGCGCAACTCCGGAGCCATCGCCGTCGTCGAAGGCGTCGGCGACCACGGCTGCGAGTACATGACCGGCGGGCGAGTGGTCGTGCTCGGCGCCACCGGCCGCAACTTCGGCGCCGGCATGAGCGGCGGCATCGCCTACGTGTGGGATCCGAGCGGCGCATTTCCCCAGCGGGTCAACCGCGAGATGGTCGACCTCGACCCGCTGGACGTCGATGACCGTGACTGGTTGCGCGACCGCGTGGCCCGCCACTACGAGGAGACCGGCTCACCCGTCGCCGAGGCGCTCGTGGGGCGTTGGGATTCGGCGGTGGGCGAGTTCGTGAAAGTGATGCCGAAGGACTTCAAGCGCGTGCTCGCCGAGATGGCCGCGCGTGACACCGACCCCGCCGCCGCACTGGCCGCGGCGCGCGACTAGGGGGCCGCAATGGGCGACGTCAGAGGATTCCTGGATCACGACCGCGAGCTTCCCGAGCGGCGCCCGGTGCCCGAGCGCGTGCGTGACTGGCGGGAGGTGTACACCGACTTTCCCATCCACAAGGTGCGAACCCAGGCGGCACGCTGCATGGACTGCGGCATCCCGTTCTGCAACCAGGGCTGCCCGCTCGGCAACATCATTCCCGACTGGAACGACCTGGTGTACCGCGACCGCTGGCATGAGGCGAGCGACCGGCTTCATGCCACGAACAACTTCCCCGAGTTCACCGGCCGCCTCTGCCCCGCCCCGTGCGAGCAGGCCTGCGTACTCGGTATCAACCAGCCGCCGGTGACCATCAAGCAGATCGAGGTGGCTATCGCCGACCGCGGATGGAGCGAGGGGTGGAACGAGCCGGTGATGCCGACGGTACAAACCGGGAAGCGCGTGGCCGTCGTCGGCTCCGGTCCGGCCGGCCTGGCCGCCGCGCAGCAGCTCACTCGCGCCGGCCACGACGTGGTTGTGTACGAACGCGCCGACCGCATTGGTGGCCTGCTCCGTTACGGCATTCCCGATTTCAAGATGGAGAAGTGGGTGCTCGACCGGCGCCTTGTCCAGATGGAATCCGAGGGCACCAAGTTCGTCGTAAACGCCAACGTCGGGGTCGACATCCCGGTGGCCGACCTGCAGCGCGACTTCGATTCGATCGTCCTGGCAGGCGGCGCCACAGCAGCCCGCGGTCTGCCGATTCCCGGGCACGACCTGGGCGGCATTCACCAGGCGATGGACTATCTCCCCCTTTCCAACAAGGTCGTCGCAGGCGACATCGACGAGACCCCCATCACCGCGGCCGGCAAGAACGTGGTGATCATCGGCGGTGGTGACACCGGCGCGGACTGCCTCGGCACCTCCAACCGCCAGGGGGCGACGAACGTCGTCCAGCTCGAAATCATGCCCCGGCCACCGCAAACGCGGGCCGACAGCACGCCGTGGCCGACATGGCCGTTGATGTACATGTCGAGCTCGGCTCATGAAGAGGGCGTTGAACAGCGCTACGCCATCAACACGATTGAGTTCCTCGGTGACGCCGACGGCAACGTCCGTGCGCTGAGGGCCATGCAGGTGGAGATGATGACCGTCGATGGTCGGCCGTCGTTCCAGCCGGTACCGGATTCGGAGACCGAGATCCCCTGCGAGCTGGTGCTCCTGGCAATGGGTTTCGTGGGCCCGGAGAAGGAGGGTCTGCTCGACCAACTCGGCGTTGAGCTCGACGCACGTGGCAACGTGAAGCGTGACCGTAGTTGGGAGACCACGGTCCCGGGAGTGTTCGTCTGTGGCGACATGGGCCGCGGCCAGAGCCTTATCGTCTGGGCCATCGCCGAAGGCCGCGCCGCCGCCGCCGCTGTCGACCGCTCCTTGGTGGGCGACTCGGCACTCCCCGACCCCGTCGCGCCCACCAGCATGCCACTTCGCTAGCCGGGCCCCACCGCGTCGCTAGCCTGGGAGTGGAACGTACGTGAACCTGCGAACGATGACCTCAAGTTCCTCATTGTTTGCCGGGGCGTCGCCCGCGAGAAGCCAAAGGTTCATCCGGGGGTGCACCTCTCCACCGGGGGTGGGCACACCGGACCCGGTGTAGACCCAGGACCGGGGTTCGAAGGCCGGGCTGTCGAACGCCACCTCCCCTTCACGCCACGTAAAGCTGACCGTGATCGGCTCATCTGTCGCTCGGGTGAACTGCTGCACGTTACCCTCCCGTCCGAACGGCTGGATGACGAACTGCCCGGCCACCGAGTCGGGACGCCGGAAATGGGAGAGCTCGATATCGATCTCCCGGTGATTTTGGGCCGGGTCGTCACTCCAGGTAAAGAGTCCGAGGACGGCGTTCGGATCGGTTGGCGTTCCCGGAGGCTCAATCACCCAGGTGTAGGTGCCGTAGCCCGTGCTCTCGGTGCCGGTGAGCTCGGCCGAATACCACTCGCCGTCGCGCCGGTTGATGCGCAGATGGAGTCGTCCTTCGTCGTCAACCTCGACGTTTCCCGCGGCCGCGTCCCCGAAACGGTTGGGGCCCGGACCGACGAGCACCGCACTCGTCTTGACGTTCCAATGCCACCCCGCGAACGTGATCGCACCCGGTGGCGCCGCGCTCGTTGCGGTCGCCGGTTGGGGTTCCGCGGGTTGCCGCGCTACCGGGTCGTCACTCCCGCAGCCGGCCGCCAGAGCCACAACCAACGTCGCGCCGAGTACCACCAACGATCGTCTGCTCATCGTGGAACTGCGAGGCGAGGACGCGCCGCAGCTTCGGTCACGTCCGTCAGCGCCTGGCCGAGCAGCTCGAGGCCTCGATCGATCTCATCGTCGGACACCGTCATTGGCGGAGCGATGCGAAACACCCCACCCATGCCCGGGAGGTTCACGATGTTCATCGACAATCCGAGTTCGAAGCATCGATCGGTGATCGCCGCACCAAGCTCTGGTGCCGGGGCCTTGGATTTACGGTCCGCCACGATCTCCATCCCCAGGAGCAACCCGCGACCGCGGACATCGCCAATGCATTCGAAACGCTCCTGAAGCTGATGGAGTCCCGCAACGAGACGGGCCCCGGCGTCCACCGCGCGTTCGGCCAGACGATCACGAAGGACGACCTCGATGACCTTCAGCCCAACCGCCGCGGGAAGGGGATCGCTGATATGAGTTGTGTAGAAGAGAAAGCCCGCGTCGTGCGCGGCGTGCTCGATCTCATCGGTGCAGAGCACGGCCGCCAGCGGAATGCCTGCGCCAAGGGTCTTGGACAGGGTCAGAAGATGCGGCGGACCGCCATCGCGTTCAAACGCGAACATCGTCCCCGTGCGGCCGACACCGGTCTGGGCCTCGTCCAGGATCAGCAACATTCCGCGTTCGTCGCACTTCGCCCGCAGGGCCGGTAGGTAGCCCTCGGGAAGGTCGATGATCCCTCCCGATGAGAGGATGGGCTCCGCGATAAATGCCGCCAGGGCACCGGTGCTCTGCCGATCGATGAGGTCGAAGCCATCGTCGAGCTCCGTTTGCCAGTCGAGGCAGCCGTCCGCGTGGCGAAACCGCGGCCGGTAGGCGTTGGGAGCCATGATCGCCATGTTCCCCACGGTTGCCGGACCGTGCCCACGTCGTCCCGCCGAGTACGTGGCGGAAGCCGCGCCGCCGGTCATCCCGTGCCAGCTCTGGGCAAAGCCCACGACCTCATGCCGGCCGGTTGCACACTTCGCCAACTTGAGAGCCGCCTCGTTCGCCTCAGCACCGGTCGTGAGGAGCATCACTTTGGACAGCGGTGGAGCCAGGGTGCCGAGGGTCTCGGCCAGATCGATCACCGGATCAGACAACATCCCGCTGAACAGATGGTCGAGCCGCCCGATCATCTCCTGGACGACCGCCACGATTTCCGGGTGGCTGTGTCCCAGGATGGCGCTCATCTGCCCACTCGTGAAGTCGAGCACCCGCCGACCCGATGCGTCCTCCACCCACGATCCCGCCGCACGATCGGCGATGAACGGTGCAAACGTTCCGCCGTAGCGCACAAGATGCCGACGGGCACGCTCCATCTGCGACGTGTGGCTGTTGCCTCCCATAGCGATGAGCTTAGTCGTTGACGTGCGGGCCTTGAAGAAGATGCAGCGCACTTCTTGGCAGGCCAACCCCGGCCGACAAACAGCGCGGGGAACCGCTTGCTTGCCTCGCAAGCATCCTCTCTCTACCCCTCGTCAACCCACAAGCCCGGCCGCTCGAAGGTCATGCCAATCGGCCGTATCACGTTGGCCAATCGTACGCAGAGTTTTTGCAGAGAGGCGCGGGATTTGTGACAGGTCGGGGTAGCGCTGTGATAACTCTCGCCGGCACGCTTGATCCATGACCACAACGTCAGGAAGCAAAGGCGGGATGGGGGCGGACGCAACGGCAAATAGGGTGACGCCACCCTGCGCGATTTGCACGACTCAGGCGGGGACGCCCCGGACGCTCTGGCACCTCACCCACGGGATCGCCGTCTGGCTCTGTCGTGAGCACCACGCCGACCGTTACCGTGGTCATCGCCAGGGACGAACTATTGCCGAGCAACTTGCGGCCCGATGGTCGGCCACTGGTTGCCTAACCGTCCGCCGGGCGCGCGCACTCCAGGCGCACCTCGTGCAGAACGCACGACGCCCGCCATCCCGTCAACAGCCGGGCTCCTATTCGTGGCCCGGCCTGCGGCGTGAGGCGGAACGTCGATTTGCGGCAGGCCATCCGCCGGAAGCCGTCATCGCTGATCTTCGCAACGAACACCGGCGTGATGGCGATGGGGGCCCCTTTCCCCCTTCGGGCCGAACGATGCGCCGATGGTTCGCTGAGGCCCGATGGCTCGCACCCGCGATACCCAAGCCCTCACGCGCAACGCGGCCGCCACGAGCCACCCCGAGCTTTGGCCGTTTACTTCTCGCCGCAATTGACGCGGGTGCGCCCCCCTACGGTTGGCAATCCTCATTTGGGTACTTCTCCCACGACAACCTGCCGTCGAGACGCCGCTGTTAGAGAGGGACGCACACCGCCACCTTGCGACCTCATGGTTCCCCGAGGGCGGTCCAGGCAGCTACGATCGACAGGTGGCGACCGCCCCCGCCCCACCGGCTCCGTTCCATCCGCTCGTCGCGGAGTGGTTTTCACGTGCCTTCGCAGAACCCACCGACGCGCAACGACTCGGCTGGCCGGCCATCGCCGCCGGCGAGAACACCCTCATCGTCGCGCCCACCGGCTCCGGAAAGACCCTGGCCGCGTTCCTCTGGGGTCTTAACAGCCTGATCGAAGACCGCCTGCGGGGGGAAACGACAACCCGGCTGGTCTACATCTCACCGCTCAAGGCCCTCAACTACGACGTCGAGCGCAACCTCCGTGGACCGTTGGCCGGCCTCGTCGACTCCGCGCACCGCCACAACCTCGAACTCCCCGCGTTGTCGGTAGCGGTGAGGACCGGTGACACCCCCCAGCGTGACCGGGCGCGCATGTTGCGCCAGCACCCCGACATCCTCATCACCACACCCGAGAGCCTGTATCTGCTGCTCACCTCGCGTGGGACCGAGATACTCGAAGGCGCCAACACGATCATCGTCGACGAAATCCACGCCGTCGCCGCCACCAAGCGCGGCGCCCACCTGGCGCTCAGCCTCGAACGACTCGATCGCATCACGGACGGCGGTCTCCAACGCATCGGCCTGTCCGCGACTCAGCGTCCGCTGGAGGAGATCTCCCGTTTCTTGGGTGGGCACGGCATCGATGGCACACCGCGGCCAGTGACGATCGTCGACGCCGGCCAGCGCAAGCCGCTCGACCTGGAGGTCATCGTCCCAGTCGACGACATGGCCGACTTGGCAAACCCCGGCGCCCCGGTGATCGACGACCCCGTCCCTGTGGCGGGTGATGGCAGCACCCGCCGGTCGATCTGGCCTGCGGTCTACCCCGCCATCCTCGACCTAGTGCGCAAGCACCGCTCCACCCTCATCTTCGTCAACAACCGTCGACTGGCCGAACGCCTGGCCCTGCGTCTCAACGAGCTAGCCGAGGAAGAAGTGGCCCGCGCCCACCACGGCAGCCTCGCCGCGGAGCAACGGACCATCATCGAGGAGGAACTCAAAGCGGGACGGCTGCCCGCCCTGGTCGCCACCAGCAGCCTGGAGCTTGGCATCGACATGGGCGCCATCGATTTGGTCATCCAAGTGGAGAGCCCACGAAGCGTCGCGCGGGGCATCCAGCGCGTCGGTCGATCGGGGCATCACGTCGGCGGATCGAGCCGCGGCCGAATCTTCCCCAAGTACCGCGGTGACCTGCTGGAATGCGCCGCCGTCGTATCGCGAATGCGTGATGCGGCCATCGAAGAAACCCGCGTTCCTCGCCTGCCGCTCGACGTCCTCGCCCAACAAATCGTCGCCATTGTCGCCGGCGACCCCTGGACCGTCGACGACCTTCACTCCTTGGTAGTCGGCGCGTATCCGTTCACCGAGCTCACCCGTGAACAGTTGGAAGGCGTGCTCGACATGCTCGCCGGGCGCTACCCCAGCGACGAGTTCGCTGAGCTTGCCCCACGGGTGATCTGGGACCGCACCGACGGGACAGTCCGCGGCCGTGGAGGCGCACGGCAGCTGGCAGTGCAGAACGCCGGCACGATCCCCGACCGCGGTCTCTACGGGGTGTATCTCGTCGACGGCAACACTCGGGTGGGTGAGCTCGACGAGGAAATGGTGTACGAGGCACGCACCGGCCAAGTGTTCCTGCTCGGCGCCTCCAGCTGGCGTATCGAAGAGATCACCCGGGACCGCGTGATCGTTTCCCCGGCCCCCGGCGTCCCCGGAGCCGTGCCGTTCTGGCGGGGAGAGGGCGTCGGACGCCCGGTGGAACTCGGCCGGGCCGTCGGCGCGCTGGCCCGCGAGCTCATCTCCAGCACGCCCGAACGGGCTCTCGCACGCCTTCGCGACGAGTCGGCTTTTGACGAGCGCGCAGCAGCCAACCTCATGACCTACCTGGCCGACCAGGTGGATGCCACAGGCACCGTTCCCAGTGACACCACAATCGTTGTCGAACGTTTCCGTGACGAGATCGGCGACTGGCGGTTGTGCGTTCTCACGCCGTTCGGCGCGCCGGTTCATGCACCGTGGGCAATGGCGCTGCAGTCACGTTTGCGTGACCAGTTCGGGATGACCGCCCATGCCATCTGGAGTGACGACGGCATCGCCCTCCACCTCCCTGACGTGGAGGAGCCCCCCACCGCAGAGCTCGCCCTCATCGACCCCGCCGACGTGGAGGACCTCATCGTCGGTGAGCTCGGGTCAACCGCACTGTTCGGGGCACGTTTTCGTGAGAACGCGGCCCGCGCCCTCCTCATTCCGCGCCGCAGGCCGGGCAAGCGCACGCCGCTCTGGCAGCAGCGCCTGAAGTCGGCGTCACTGCTCGAGGTGGCCAAACGCTACGGCAGCTTCCCGATCATCCTCGAGACGTATCGCGAGTGCCTCAACGACTGGTTTGACCTTCCCGCCCTGCGCGACCTGCTGCGTCGCGTGCAATCTCGAGAGGTCGCCGTGGTCGAGGTGGAAACAGCCACCGCTTCTCCCTTTGCAGGATCGCTTCTCTTCGAGTACGTGGCCACCTACATGTACGAGGACGACACGCCCGCCGCTGAGCGACGTGCCCAGGCACTCACCCTCGACCGTGACCTGTTGCGCGAACTCCTCGGGCAGGAGGAGCTGCGCGAGCTCATCGACGCCAACGCGTTGGAGTCGGTTGAGGCCGACCTCCAGTGCCGCTCTGAACGAACGCGAGCACGCTCTGTTGATGCCGTGCACGACCTCCTGCGACGCCTGGGCGACCTCACCACAATCGAGGTGTCCGAACGACTCGCCGACGCCGATAAGGCAGCTGCATACCTGACGACCCTGGCGGACGAACGGCGGGCCGTGACCGTGCGTCTGGCAGACGAGGAACGGTGGATCGCTGCCGAGGACGCGGGTCGCTACCGCGATGGCCTCGGCGTCATGTTGCCGGGAGGGCTCCCCGACGCCTTCCTAACGGAACTGCCGGACGCGCGGCGATCGCTGATCGCCCGTTACGCCCGTACCCACGGCCCGTTCCTCACCGATGATCTCGCCGACCGTTTTGCCGTCGCACCTGACGCCGCTGCGGCCGAGCTCACTTACCTGGAGGGTGCCGGAACCCTGGTGCGCGGGGAGCTGCGCCCCGGGGGAACCACCCGCGAATGGTGTGATGTCGACGTGCTTCGGCGTCTTCGTCGCGCGAGCCTCGCGGCCGCACGACGCGAGGTGGAGGCGGTCGACCCGGATGCTTTGGGGCGTTTTCTTCCTGCGTGGCACCGCATCGACCGCACCCACACAACCCCGGGCCCCGACGCCCTGCGGGAAGTCGTCGCGCCACTTCAAGGGCTCGCACTTCCCGCCGCCCAATGGGAGCAGGAGGTGTTTCCCCGGCGCATCGGCGGCTACTCCCCCACCTGGCTTGACGCGCTCGCCGGCTCCGGCGACGTGGTGTGGGTCGGTGCGGGAGCATTGGGACGCGATGGCGGACGTATCGCCCTCTACCTTCGCGAGGACGCGCCGCTCGTGGGGCCACCGCCCTCCGACCCAGCACCGGAGTCGGATGTGGCGTCTGCGGTACGCTCGGCACTTGCGTCGGGCGCCGCGTTTTGGGATGAGATCGCCTCCGATGTCGACGCCGGCTCCGACGAAGTGTTCACCACGCTGTGGAGCCTCGTATGGGCCGGGGAGGTCACGAACGATCTCTGGATGCCGCTTCGCGCCCCGCGACGACTCCCCAAACCCACATCGAGCCCATCACGCTTTGGACGACGCAGCGCACGCGGCGGAGGCTCACGCGGCGCCACCGCGGGACGGTGGTCACTCACCGACCGCATTTTTCGCAACGCTCCCCCATCGGACGAACGTGCCCGTGCCATGGCGGAGTTGGTGTTGGAACGCCATGGAGTCGTCACCCGGGCGGCCGTTCTCGGCGATGGTGTCCCCGGTGGTTTCGCCGGCGTCTACCGAGCACTATCCGAGATCGAGACCTTGGGACGCTGTCGCCGTGGCTACTTCCTCGCAGGGCTTGGCGGCGCCCAGTTCGCCCTCCCTGGTGCGGTTGAGCGCCTGCGTGATTTGCGCGACGGCGACGTTGAACCCTCACCATTGGTGTTGGGCGCCGCCGACCCGGCCCAACCGTACGGCGCAGCGCTTGCGTGGCCGCGACGCCCCGGTAGCTCCGCCCGCGGGCCGTCACGAACATTTGGCGCCCAGGTCGTCCTTGTGGACGGGGCTGCCACTCTCTATCTGGAACGCGGCGGCAAGAGCCTCGTTCCGCTGCGGGAGAGCGACCCCGAATGGCTTCGACCGGCGCTGGGGGCACTCGCGCAGTGGATACGATCGGGCCGCTCCCGCAAGGTCATCATCGAACGATTCGACGGAGCGTCGGTGTTCGGCTCGGCGGCCGAACCCCTGCTCCTGGAGGCGGGTTTCTTCTCAGGCCTGCGGGGCATGGAACTTCGTGGAGAGAGGCGTTAGATGCAGATCGACAACATCACCGACGTTGCGCATACCCGGCAGGCGGCCGACCGTCGCTACGAGGAGTTTCTGCGCCATCCATCGATGAGCGCCGGCCTGTACGTGCTCTCCGCCGGTGGCACCGACCCACAAAAGCCGCACACCGAGGACGAGCTGTACTACGTCATTTCAGGCTCCGCGACGTTCGAATGCAACGAGCGGCGCGAGGTCGTCGGCCCCGGCAGCGTGATCTTTGTGGAGGCCTTGGCACCGCACCGCTTTACCGATATCACTGAGGATCTCTCGGTGCTCGTCGTATTCGCCCCCGCCGAACAGGCGTGACCAGCAGATGCCGGAAGGACAGGTCAGCCACCGCAACTCACTGAGGCTCACCGCGGCTCTGGCCGGCCAGGTCGTCCGTCGGATCGAGACGCCCGAGCCACGGCTCATTCCGCAGAAGATCCCCGACCGACTCGTCGGCGAGACACTCATGTCGGTTGATGCCGTCGGGAAGCACCACCTGTTTCGATTCGCCAGCGGGCGAGTGCTTCACTCACATCTCGGGATGGGAGGACGCTGGCGGCTGTCCACCGCCGAGCGAGTCCCAACACCTGGGCGGTTGTGGTTGGCCCTATGGACCGATCAGCATGTCGTTGCCCAGTACGGCGGACCTCAACTACGTCTCTATGAACCCAACCAGCCCATCCCCATGCTCCGTGGCCTGGGCACCGACCTCCTCAACTCCGATGTCGACCCAGCGGCAGCCACGGCTCGGGCCCTTGCGGCAATCGACCCCGAGCGGGTCGTCGGCGAGGCGCTCATGGATCAGCGCGTTGTCTCAGGCATCGGCAACGTCTATCGCAGCGAGACATTGTTTCTCTGTGGCATTGATCCCTGGCGTGAGGTGGGCAGCCTCTCAGTGGAGGAGTCCCAGGAGTTGGGTCGTACTGGCGCGCGTCTGCTGAGCGAGGGCGTGGGTCACCGCGGACCCATCACCACTTACCGGGGCCCGGATCCGCGCAGTCGTGAGCGCACCTGGGTGTACGGTCGACGCAATCGCCCGTGCCGCCGGTGCGGCAAACTCATCGACTCGCGGGGCATGGGCGATGCCAACCGCACGGTCTATTGGTGCCCGACCTGTCAGACCTAGCTGTGTGCGAGCGATGCAACAAAGTGCCGAATATGATCGGCCACCAGCCGCGGCTGCTCCAACTGCGGGACGTGCGCGACACCGGAAAGTTCGATAATCGTCGCATTCGGCGACCGTTGTGACAGTGCACGGCACCGCTCCGTCACACCGATGACGTCATGTTCCCCCGTCATGACCAGCATCGGCGTGACGATCTCGTCGAGCGAACCCCAGATGTCGGGAGGTTCCACTTCTGGTGCGACGGCATCGGTGTCGCTCACCAGTGCGATGCCGTTCATGTCGAGGAACAACTCACGAGTGGCGCCACCGACGCGTCCCTCCGGCTGTCGCGGTCCGTCGAGCCAGATGGCGGCCTCGTGCCTGTTGACCACGTCGATCGCACCCGCGTCTTCAGCGGCCTCGATCTCGTCGACCAGTTGCTGACCGAGTTCCGCGACCCAATCGATCTCCGGCGCGCCACTCACCGCAGTCGCGACCAGCACGAGCCCCGCAACTCGCTCAGGATCGGCCCTGGTGAAGTCCAATGCGATGCGTCCGCCTTGCGAGTTGCCGACGAGCACGACGGGCTGATCAGCCACAGAGTCGACAACGCCCAAAAGATGCTCGACGGATGAGAACGGCGACGTGGCGATGGAGGTCTCTCCGAAGCCCGGCCGGTCGTACGCGATCGACGCCACTGTCGGCGCGAGTTCCGACATCACGCCGAACCAACTACGCCGATCAGTCACACCCGCGTGGAGGAAAACCACCAACGGGGCATCGCCAAGCGCAGTGCTGGCCAGCCGAGTGCCATCCGGAAGATCAACGATCTGGTGAATCACTGTGCGCGAGAACGTAACAGACGTGACAAGGACGCCTGTGCCACGTAATGTATGCAGATGTCCGTTCCCGTTTCCGAGATCATGTCGCCAATCAACGCCGTCGTCGGCGCCGATACGACGCTACGTCAAGCAGCGGTGAAGATGGGTCAACACCATACCGGCGCGGCTTTGGTCATCGATCAGGCCCTGCCGGGGCCGGGCATCGTGACCGAACGGGACATTCTTCGTGCTCTGGCCGATGGCGCCGACCCCGACGACGCACGCGTCTCGGACCACATGCACAGCAAGCTCATCGCCGCCGCGCCGAGCTGGCCGGCCACCCAAGCCGCCGACGCCATGATGAAGCACCACATCCGCCACATCGTGGTTTTCGAAGAAGAGCATTTGGTCGGAATCCTCTCGATGCGGGATGTCATCAAGGTGATGGGTCTCAGCGTCAGTGAAGACCGCGTTCGCGGGTAAGCGCCGGCGGGCATGACGGCCCCACCAGCGGTTACGCTCGACCTGTGACCAACCCTCTTTTCATTGCCACCCCCGAGGCTCCGCGCCATCGCGTCGTCATCATCGGCGGCGGCTTTGGTGGACTTCGCGCTGCGAAAGCGCTGAAGCGCGCCCCCGTCGACATCACGTTGATCGACCGACGTAACTTCCACCTTTTTCAACCACTGCTCTACCAGGTCGCCACGGGCTCACTATCTCCCGGCGAGATCGCCACGCCACTGCGGGCGGTGCTGCGTCCACAAAAGAATGCCCGTGTCGTGCTCGGCGAAGTTCATGAGGTCGATCTCGACGCACGTGAGCTGCAGGTGGGACGATCCGCCGGCGGTGGAGAGGACCTGCGGATCGCCTACGACACCCTTGTCGTGGCCACCGGAATGAAGAACCACTATTTCGGTCACGACGAGTGGGGCGTCTCTGCCCCGGCGCTCAAGTCACTCGAAGATGCGCTGGAGATCCGTCGTCGCATTCTGGTTGCGTTCGAGGCGGCAGAGATGGAACCCGACGAGGCCGCGCGCGACGAGTGGCTCACCTTTGTTGTGGTCGGCGGTGGACCCACCGGCGTGGAACTTGCTGGGCAGATCGCTGAGATCGCCCTCGACACCATGAAGAATCAGTTCCGATCGTTCGATCCCGCTCAGGCGACCGTGCTGCTGTTGGAAGGCGCAGACCGGATCTTGCTGAACTTCACGGCCGACCAGTCGGCACACGCGGTGAAGTCACTTGCGAAGCTGGGCGTGACGGTACGTCCCGACTGCCTCGTGCAGTCGGTCGATGACGATGGCGTCACGGTGACCAAGGACGGCCATGAGGAGCACATTGCCGCCCGCACGGTGGTGTGGGCCGCCGGGGTCACCGCAACATCTTTCGGTTCACGCTTGGCGGAGTCCGCCAGGCTCACCGTCGATCGCGCGGGACGCGTTCCGGTCACCGAGCAACTCACCCTCCCGGATCACTCCGAGGTCTTTGTCATCGGTGATACCGCCACGGTCGAAGGCATGACGTTGCCCGGTGTCGCTCCCGCGGCGATGCAGATGGGTACGTATGCCGGTAAGGCGATTCGTGGACGATTGGCCGGTCGCGAACCCCAGCCCTTTCGCTACACAGACAAAGGCAACGTCGCCACGATCGGCCGCGGCAAAGCCGTCGCCGACGTCAAAGGGGTGCGCTTCCACGGGTTCTTCGCGTGGTGGCTCTGGCTCGGCCTTCACCTGTTCTACCTCATCGGCTTCCAAAACCGCGTGTTGGTGTTCACGCGATGGACCTGGAGCTTCATCACACGCGGTCGCGGCGCGCGGCTGATTACGGGGAACGAACGGCTACCCGAGATGTCGAGCGTGTCGACGGCGGAGCCGCCAAGCGAATGAGATCGGCCCCGAGCACCGCCGCCTGCTCGCGGGTTACTCCCGGCCGGTAGGTCAAGGCAACCACGACAACCGGGCCGCGTGACGAGTACACCACAGCAGCCGAATGGCGGGCGGATGAGATCCATCCATGCTTCTGCGCGGCGAGGGCCGACCCGCCGATGGCGTCGCGGAACAGGCCGAGGTTGTCACTTCGGGATTCCGAAGCAAGCAGCAGTCCCAGTGCCAATCGTGCTTGGGGCTTCGTCAAGCCGCTCGACGTCAAAGCCGGCGAATCGCCGCGCGCGGCCTCGTGAATCACCGTCATGAGTGCGCCCAGGTCGTGTGCCGTCGTCACACGTCGCGACACGTTGGGGGGCGGGTCGGGAGCGTCCACCGGAGGACGTGCCGTCGCAACGATGTAGCCGCCTGTAAAGGTGCTCGACCGTGCCCCCATTCGACGGAGCGCACGTTGTACCTCAGACGCACTTGCCACCCGCGTCAACAAACGATTGGTTGCCAGGTTGGAACTCCATGCGGCGATTGCGGCGACATCGTGCGCGTGAGGAGACTCTTCCGGGCGGGGGCCCATCCGTCGCAGCGCCTCCACCAGCAGCGCCAGCTTGACCGTGGAGGCCGCGGGAAAGCGAGCACCCGCGTTCCAACTGGCTGACCGACCGGTGGTGAGGTCGTGTACCCACACCGCCGACTTGCCCGAGAACGCCTTGGTCGCTTCGCGTGCGCCGGTCTGCCATGCGGTGTCAAGCTCAGCGGCGCGAGTTGGAGCACGAGCCGACTCCGGCAGAAGCCACACACCATCGGACCGGGCGCTCCCGACCACCGTTGAACCGCGGCTAAAGCGGACCTCAAAGTCAAGTTTGCCGTAGCCGCCATTCAGCACGGCGCGTGCGACACCGTCCTCAATCCGCAACGGCCCCGCCAGGTCGCCGTTGGTATAGAGGGTTGCGGTTTGGGCGTTCGGCGGGGCGGAAACCACGATCTCGCCGAACGACGCTGCTCCCGGACGAGGGTTGTTGAGGGCCGGTGCTGTCTCGGTTGCCGCCGTCGTACCGGGACGGCATGCCCGGCGGGCTGAGGGCATTTGTTGGCGAGCACGTGCCGCAACCGCCCGCTCACGCCGTGCCGTTGCCGGCTCGAGGCGGTCAAAGCCTTCCGCAGATGCGACTTCCGCGGCGACGTAGCGTGTGACCCAGCCACCGAATCGCCGGCAGGAATCCGACCACGGCACAGAGGCACGGACCGCTTCTTGCAGATCGCGCGCCCGGTCGTAGTGCAATTGCACCCGGTCGGATTGGCCGCCGGTGGCGGCGCGCGACGCCTCGAGCGTTGGCCCAAGACCTCGGTCAACAGCCCGCAAGAGCGCCCGATCGGATGCCATCGACGCTGGTGCGGTCACGAGGAATGCCACGAGGATGACGAGATGTCCACGCACGATGCGGATCGTACCGGTTGTAACTGCGCCCACCGTGTTTGCCGGGTCTCGCGTAGTCGCTGTTCACGTACGCAGGAGCGATCACGTCTCGGCCCGAGAGGTGTACCGTATTGTCGTTGTCGTCACGTGGAGATCGAGTGAACCTCACAGCCTCAGTGTCCCCGGAAACCACCACCGTCGTCTCTGCTCGGGACGTCACACGCCGTTACGGCGCCGGCGACACCGCCGTCAATGCGCTCCGCGGGATAACCCTGGAGCTCGCACGTGGAACATTCGTCGCGATCATGGGACCGTCGGGCTCGGGGAAGTCCACCCTCATGCACATCCTGGCGGGACTCGACGTGCCAACGAGCGGTGACGTGTGGATCGACGGCAGCGAGATCACCAAGCTCAATGACCGGGCACTCACCCACCTCCGGCGCGAAAAGGTGGGTTTCGTCTTTCAGTTCTTCAACCTCCTCCCCATGCTGACCGCCGAGGAGAACATCGACCTACCGCTGTCGATCTCCGGCGCGCGGGCGGACGAGGAGTGGCGTACCCAACTCATCGCAGCCACCGGCCTGGGAGATCGACTCACCCACCGACCGTCAGAGCTTTCCGGTGGGCAGCAGCAACGGGTTGCCATTGCCCGGGCCCTGGTCAGCAAGCCCGCCGTGATCTTCGCCGACGAGCCCACAGGCAACCTCGACTCGAAGACCGGGCAAGAGATTCTCGACCTCCTCCGTCATTCGGTCACTCAGTTGGGTCAAACGCTCGTGATGGTCACGCACGACGCCCGCGCCGCCCAGGTGGCCGACCGGGTGCTCTTTCTTCAGGATGGTCTCATCGTTCGTGACGGTGGCGCGATGGATAGCGACGCCATCCTCGATGTGATGAAGTCGTTGGAGTAACCCGAATGCTCCGCCTTGCCCTTCGTTCACTGCGCGCACGCAAGCTTCGGGCCACCCTCATCGGCGTGGCGATCATGCTGGGCACCGCCATGATCAGCGGCACCTACATCCTGACCGACCAGATCACCGGCGCCTTCGACACCATCTTCGAGAAAGCCAATGATGGCGTCGATGTGATCATTGGTCGACGTCAGGAGTTCACGCCTCAGCAAACCCAACCGGGCCCCATTTCGGAAGATCTCGTGGCCACGGTCCAAGCGATCGATGGCGTTTCCGCCGCGGAAGGCCTCGTACAAGATCTGGGTACCCCCGTTGTTGACGGAAAGCCCATCTCGTCGCAACAGGCGCCCGCATTCGTCTTTTCCACACCGTCAGAACGGTTTCAGACCAACCAAGTCGTGGCAGGACGCTTTCCCGTTGCTTCCGGTGAGCTCGCACTCGAGATCAGCATCGCCGATCGAGAGAAGCTGAGCATCGGGAGGAAGATGGGCATTCAAACGAGAACGGGCCTCAAGCCGGTGACTTTGGTGGGGACGTTCCGTTTCGGTGAGTCCGACGGCATCGGCGGGGCAATTCTGAGCGCGGTCACGCGCGAAGACGCTCAGGAAATGGTTCAACCGACAAGGGCAGGTCAACTCCATCGTCGTCGCGGCGGAGCCGGGTATCAGCGCCGCCACGGTGAAACGGCGCATCAGCGCCGTCGTGCCCGCCGACGTCATCGTGGAGACCGGCGACGAGAATGCCAATCGCCAGGCGGATGAGGTCAACAACAACCTTGGCTTTCTCACGGTCTTCCTCTTTGTTTTTGCGGGTATCGCGATCCTCGTGGGCGCCTTCATCATCTTCAACATCTTTTCCATTACGGTTGCGCAACGCATTCGTGAACTGGCCATGTTGCGAACGATCGGCGCCAGTCGCGGTCAGTTGCTTCGGAGTGTGATCAGCGAGGCACTGATCATCGGTCTGGTGGCGTCCGCAATCGGCGTGGCGGCGGGTGTGCTCTTTGCCAAAGGGCTCACACGCATCTTCGAAGCCGCCGACTTTGGCCTCCCAACGGCGGGGATCTCCATCGCGCCCCGAACGGTCATCGTCCCCGTCGCGATCGGGGTGGTCACCACCGTCCTCGCAGCGTTGCTCCCCGCGTTGCGGGCCACCCGTGTTCCTCCTGTCGCGGCGCTCCGGGAAGGAGCCATCCTCCCGGTCTCACGTTTTTCACGCTTTACGCCCCTCATTGGGGGCGGCCTGCTGCTTCTCGGCATCCTTACGATTGCGGTGGGTTTCCGCAGCGACGGCACACTCCAAAGCCGCCTCTCGGTGATCGGCTTCGGAGCCCTCCTCGTCCTCATCGGGGTGGCAATGCTCGGGCGGCTACTCATTCGCCCGCTTGCACGGTTTGTCGGATGGCCCCTCCAGAAAGTGTTCGGCAACGCTGCCCGCATGGGCCGTGAGAACACGATGCGAGACCCCGGCCGCACGGCAAGCACGGCCGCAGCCTTGATGATCGGGGTGGGCCTTGTGGTCTTCGTCGCCGTTTTCGTCGACGGTTTCAAGAACTCGTTCCTCGACGCCATCGACCGCACCGTCCGAGCCGACCTGGTCGTCATCAACGAGAACTTCTTGCCCCTTCCCGCAGGGATCGCCGACGCCGCCCGTACCGCACAGGGAGGGCCAACAGCTGTGGGGATCGGTTTTGCCGAGGTCGAGGTGGATGGGAAGCGGCGTAGTGCCAACGGGATCGACCCGGCAGCCGCCCGCAACATCATTCGCCTCGACTGGCAAAACGGCACAACGGATGCGGTCCTTGAGCAGCTCGACGAGAACAGCGCCGTCGTGGAGACAAGCTTTGCCCAGGAAGAGAATCTGCGCGTCGGGGGCACCTTTACCGCCACGAACATCGATGGTCTGCGCGCCACGTTCACCGTCGTCGGCGAGTACCGCGACCCTCAGCTGTTCACCGGCTTCACCGTCGGCACGCCGGGCTTTCGTCGACTGAACGCCGATGGCGACATCGGCTTCATGCTCGTCCGGTTCCCGGGAGGCGAGAGCCCCGCCCAGGCAAAGCAGGCCGCCACCTCTGTGCTCTCGCAAACATATCCCAGCGCCAAAGTACGCACTTTCTCCGAACACAAGGAGTTCATCGGCGCCCAAGTGAACCAGATTCTCGGGATCTTCTACGCACTCCTCGCCCTCTCGGTGCTGATCTCCGTCATCGGGGTGATCATCACTCTGCTCCTTGCCGTATACGAACGCACTCGGGAGATCGGCATGATGCGGGCGATCGGGGCGGATCGACGCCAGATTCGCCGCATGATCCGTTACGAAAGCGTCATCACGTGCGTCATCGGCGGCATCATCGGCCTCGCGGTGGGACTGTTCCTCGGTTGGATCATGATCCGGGCGCTCGCCGATGAGGGGCTCTCATTCACGGTTCCCGTTGCGACGCTCCTCAGCGTGATGGTGCTGACGGCGCTGGCCGGGGTGGCCGCCGCGGTCTTCCCGGCACGACGTGCCTCACACCTTCGCCCGCTCGACGCGCTGCACTACGAATAGGGTCTGGACACCATCCGGTATGAATCGTTCCGTTCCCGTCGAAACACACAGGAAGGGTCGCTACCCTCAAGCGAATGGGTATTACGACGTCGACCACGACGCAGCGGAACCTCAACGCGACCGAGCTGGGTGCCTGGGGTGGACTGCTGCGAATGCAGATACTCCTGACGCGCCAGCTGGATTCGGAGCTGAGTCAACAACACGGGATCACAACCTCGGATTACGAGGTACTGATGTTCCTGGCACATGCACCGCAGCATCGGATGCGGATGTCCGAGCTATCGGAATCGGCGCTCATCAGCCAAAGCGGGGTCACACGTTTGGTCGACCGCCTCGAACGACGCGGCCTCATTGAGCGTCAGGAATGCCCGGACGACCGGCGCGGCCAATTTGCCGCGCTGACGGACACGGGCTACCAAACCATCCGAGACGCGAGCGTCACCCACGTGTCGGGCATTCGCGATCTCTTTCTCCGTCACCTCGACGAGTCGGAACAAGAGACTCTGGGCACGCTTTGGGAGCGCATCATGCCGGGCACCGGCGACGTGCTCAGTCCGCTTCTTCGCTCGGCGTCGTCGATGGCGGCGCAGGAGTAACGAGCTCCTCACGCACCGGGCGGGGAAGCCCCACTGACGCGTACGCGTCGGCCTCGTCCAGCGTCTCCTTCTCCAAGAGGGCCTGGGTCATCGCTTCGAGCTTGTCGCGATTGGCCGTGAGCTTCGCCACCGCCTCGACGTAGCAGGCGTCAATGATTTTGCGCACCTCGGTGTCGACAAGCTCCTGCGTCGCCGGCGACGGGCCTCCGGGGCCAGTGCCGGGCAAGAGAAATGGCTCATCGTTGGGACCCGGCAACACCGAAACCGGGCCAATCGCCTCGCTCATTCCCCATCGTCCCACCATCTGCTTCGCGATGCGCGTGACCTGCTCGAGATCGGACTCGGCACCGGTGGTGACGTCGCCATAGATGATCTGCTCGGCGGCACGTCCCCCTAGGGCGCCAATGATTCGGCCCCGGAGGTAGTCCGCGTCGTATCCGTAGCGATCAGCCGACGGCGCCTGGAACGTGACGCCCAACGCCCGGCCGCGAGGGATGATCGAGACCTTGCGCACCGGGTCGGCGCCCGGGATCAGCATGCCGAGGACCGCATGACCCGACTCGTGGTAGGCGGTACGTTCACGCTCCTCTTTCGAGAGCAGGATCTTGCGCTCCGCACCCAACAGGATCTTCTCAAGCGCCTCGGTGAAGTCGGCAAGCTGAACCCGCTCGTGGTCACGACGCGCCGCCGTGAGCGCGGCTTCATTCGCCAAGTTCTTGAGGTCGGCGCCCACCATGCCGGGTGTTGAGGCGGCCAGGCCCTCAAGCTCCACGTCCGCGGCGAGCGGCATGTGGCGGGTGTGAACTTTCAGGATCGCCAGGCGACCTGCCTGGTCGGGCGCGTTGACCGCAACACGCCGGTCGAAACGACCCGGGCGCATGAGCGCCGCATCGAGAATTTCGGGACGGTTCGTCGCCGCCAAGACGATGACGCCTTCGGATCCGGTAAAGCCGTCCATTTCCGTGAGGATCTGGTTAAGGGTCTGTTCGCGTTCCTCATGACCACCCATCGCACCACCGCCACGGGCGCGCCCGATGGCATCGAGCTCATCGATGAAGATAATCGCCGGGGCCGCTGCCTTGGCTTGGGCAAAAAGGTCACGCACCCGACTGGCCCCGACGCCGACGAACATCTCCACGAACTCGGACGCCGACAGTGAGAAGAAGGGCACGCCGGCCTCGCCGGCGACCGCCCGGGCCAGGAGCGTCTTGCCGGTACCCGGAGTTCCGTAGAGCAGGACACCCTTGGGGATCGACCCACCCAGCTTCAGATACTTGTCGGGGTTCTTGAGGAAATCAACGACTTCACCGAGCTCGAGTTTCACCTCGTCGATACCGGCCACATCGTCAAACGTGGTGCGTTGCTCCGTCGCCTCGTAGCGCTTGGCTTTGGAGCGCCCCACACCCATGATCCCGCCGCCGCCACCGCCCGCTGCTGCACGCCGGAAGAACCACACGAAGAGGAGGATGATGAGAATCGCCGGCCCGAAGCCCACCACGAGCGACTGCCAGAAGGGTCGTGGCTCATCGACGTCGCGGGCGTTGACGATGACCTTCTTCTCATCGAGAAGCTTGTCGAGCCCGTCGCTGTCGTAGAAGTTGGGGCGTGTCGTCTGGAAGCTCGACACCTTGCGAGTCTTCTTCTCCGGCGTCACATAGTCGGCCGTGGCTTTGAAGGTGCCTTGAATCGTCTCGCCCTTGGAGCTGACCTCCTGGACGTTTCCGGCAGTTACTTGATCGCGAAAGAACGTGTACGGAACCGCATCACGCTTGGTGGCGCCACCGAAGAGATTGGCCAGGAGAAAGTTCGCGGCGAGGAGACCCACGAGAATCCACAGGAACTTCGGTCCGCCGGGAAGGCGCCGACCGGTCTTGGGCTCGCCGGCCGGGGGCCCACCTTCAACCCGCCAACCCGGAGGTCCGCCACGGGGGCGTTTGGGGTCGTTGGTGTCGGAGTCGGTGTTGGCCATAGGGTGCGGGTGCTGGCGCGATCATGCCAGAGCGGAGGTCTATCCGCGGGGAAAACGCGGGCCACCGGGCGCGGGATCCGACGGTGTGAGAGTAACCGTTGTCGATTGCGTCGCCTCGTCCGATTCGGGGTCGGGAGGACCGGGCGCAAGCATTTCGAGCGACTGGTCACGCGAGTCGCGCTGGGCGGCGCGCACGAGACGCCGGTGGGCCAACTCGGCGTTGAGCTCCGCTCCCGTGAGGAACATCAGGCCCGTGAAGTAGAGGAACGTGAGGTAGACGAACAGACCGCCCAGCGTCCCGTACACGGCGTCGAGGTTGTTGAACGCGTCCGCGTAGAGGCCGATGAGGATCGTGAGGCCGTACCAGGCGCTAACCGACAAGAGCGCACCGGGAAAGAGGTGACGCCACCTCAACCTCACGCCATTGGGACCAAACCGGTAGATCAACATGGTGAACAAAAAGAGTGTCGTGATGGCGACGGGTAGCGCGAGGCGATCCGCAAGGTTCCTCACCCGGTCGCTCGCATCGAGAAGATCGCTCAACCCGACAACCAACTTCTGCCCACCGGCAAGGGCAAGGGTACTGGCGGCGGCAAGCACGCTGGCGGCGGCGGCAAAGCCAAAGTTCACGACCTTCGCCTTGATCCATGGACGGTGATTGAGATGCTGGGCGCGGTCCAAGCCATCGACCAACGCTCCGATGGCGTTGGACGCCACGTAGAGCGCGGCGATCACCGCGACGACGATGACGAAGCCTGCGGCAGTACCACGCGCAAGCCCGTCCTGAAACGTCTCCGTGAGCCCCTCAATCCCCGGAATGGTTCCCTTGAGAGCCTCGAAGAGCTCGACGTAGGCGTCGGGGTTGAAGTTGATTGCCGTGAAGATGACAAAAAGGAACGGGATCGTCGCCAGTAGGGTGTTGTAGGCGAACTGACTCGCAGTTGCGGTACCACCGTTTGCCATGATGCGCCGCAGTACCGCAAGCGTAAGATTCCCAACCCAGGATAGGGGGCGGGACAACGGCTTCATGAGCGTACGAAGGAATGCGGCCATAGAAATGTCCGCGAAACACGCGGATTCGTAAGTGTAGTGGCGTTTTGGGGGGAGACCATGAGACACAGAGGGCGCGCGACCGTGGCAATCCTGCTGGCGATGGGCGGCGTGGCGACATCCGCACCGCTGCCTGCAGCGCCGCACTGCCCGATCTTCCCAGCCGACAACACGTGGAATCGCGACATCTCGGCCCTACCGGTGGCGGCGAACAGCACCACGCTGATCGAATCGATCGGGGCGTCCCGTCCTCTTCATCCCGACTTCAGCCGCGCCGGAAGCTACGGAATCCCGTTCAACGTCGTGCGCTCCACCCAGCGGAAGGTACGGGTGTCGTTCCAGTACGCCTCGGAAAGCAACCGCGGCCCCTATCCCCTCCCGCTCCGTCCCCGGATTGAAAATGGCGGCGACCGGCACATCCTCATCGTCGATCGTGACGCCTGCCGGCTGTACGAACTGTTCGACGCACGCAAAGTTCGAGGCCGCTGGCGCGCGGGCTCGGGAGCGATCTTCAACCTCCGGTCAAACGCGCTTCGCCCCGCAGGGTGGACGAGCGCCGATGCTGCCGGGTTGCCGATCTTTCCTGGGTTGGCGCGGGCTCATGAGGTGAAGGCGGGCGTCATCGATCATGCGCTGCGATTTACCGCGCCGAGGACCCGCAACACCTACGTCTTCCCCGCCCGCCACCAGGCCGGCTCGAACGATGGGGCACTGCCACCGATGGGGACCCGCGTGCGATTGAAGGCAAGCGTGGACATTTCACGCTTCGGACCCCAGTCACGCGTGATTCTCACCGCACTGAAGCGGTACGGAATGATCCTGGCCGACAATGGCTCACCATGGTTTGTCACCGGAGCACCCAGCACCGGATGGAACGATGACGACCTGCGCGCCCTTCACCAGCTCACCGGAGCCGACTTCGAAGTGATCGACCCGGCAGCGATTACTCCGTCGGGCTGACCGGCGTCACCATCCGCTCGAGGGAGCGGGTCATGAGCTCCTGCTGAACATTGCGCGGGACGGTACCCGCAGTCGAGGTGACCGGGCTCCACACCCCGTCGGGCCCCAGGCTCCAGGACAGAGCGTTGTCCGCCAGGCAGTCCGCCAAAACCACCTCGAGTTCCTGGCGGGCGATATCGTCTTCGACCGGGGTCATCACCTCGACGCGGTTGTCGAGGTTTCGCCCCATCATGTCGGCCGAACCAATCCAATACGTGGTGTCCTCGCCGCTGGTAAACGCAAACACCCGCGTGTGTTCGAGGAAGCGACCCACGATGGACGTCACTCGAATCGTGTCGCTGATCCCGGGCACGCCGGGGCGCAAGCCGCACACACCCCGGATGATGAGGTCGATCGGAACCCCCGCCTGGGACGCGCGATAGAGGGCTTCGACCATCGCTCCGTCGATCACCGCGTTGAGCTTGAAAACGATTCGTCCCGTGATTCCGTTGCGATGGTTGTCGGCAACACGATCGATCTGCGCGACGATGCGATCCCGCATTTGCTCCGGGGCCACCAGCAGTTTGCGATACCGCGGCGGGCGAGAGAAGCCGGTGAGGTAGTTGAACAGGTCGGCAACGTCTTCGGTGATGTCCTCGCGGCAGGTGAAGAGGCCCAGATCGGTGTAGAGGCGCGCGGTCGTCGGGTTGTAGTTGCCGGTTCCAATGTGGACGTAGCGGCGCAGACGCTTACCCTCGCGGCGCACGACGAGGGCGAGCTTGGCGTGGGTCTTGCGCCCAGCAAGGCCGAAAACCACGTGAACACCGGCGCGTTCGAGAGCCCGTGCCCACTGGATGTTGCGCTCTTCGTCGAACCGCGCCTGCACCTCGACCAGGCAGACGGTTTGTTTGCCGCGTTCTGCGGCATGCATGAGCGCGGGCACGATCGGGGTATCGCCGCTTGTTCGATAGAGCGTCTGCTTGATCGCAACGACATCGGGGTCGGCGGCCGCCTGCTCGACGAATCGCGCGACACTGGTTTCGAAATCGTCGAATGGGTGATGAACGAGCAGGTCCCCGTGGCGAATGACCGCGAACGTGTCGGCAGCGCCGCCGTCATCGGTGCGCAGGCGGGGATGGACTCGCGGTTCCCATTGCGGCTCACGAAGGTCGGGTCGGTCAAGCTCGACCAACTCCCACAAACACGTCAAGTCCAGCAAACCTGAGACACGAAAAACGTCTCGTGCGTCGAGCTGGAGGGCGTCACGCAGATGGCCAAGCAGCCCTTTTGGCGCACTCTTTTCTACCTCGAGACGTACGACGTCCCCGAAACGTCGGCGACGAAGCTGCGCCTCCATCGCCCCAAGCAGATCGTCGGCTTCATCATCGATCGTCACGTCCGCATCGCGCGTGACGCGAAAAAGAACGGAGTCGGTGACCTCCATCCCGGGGAAGACACGCTCGAGGTGCGCACGCACGATCTGCTCACTGGGCAGGTAGCCGCCGGGGACGGCAACAAAGCGCGGGAGTCCGGGAGAGAGCTTGACCCGAGCGAAGCGCGCCTCACCGCCGACGGGATCGATGACGGTCGCACCCAGGCTCAACGACAAGCCGGAGATGTACGGAAACGCTTGTCCGGGTCCGACGGCCAGTGGCGTGAGCACCGGGAAGATCTCCCGCTCGAAGAGAGTGGTGACCCGCCTGGCCGCCCGGGCATCAAGCTCGTCGAGTGAGAGAATTGCGATGCCGTCACGGACAAGTGCCGGACGAATCTCCTCCTTCCACAGCCGCCCCTGTTCGGCAACGAGCTCGTCGGTGCGCTGCGCGATGGCGGTAAGGGTGTCCTCGCGACCGAGCCCGTCGGGGGCAATGGTCGGGCGCCCGGCCTCCAACGCATCCTGATGCCCGGCAACGCGCACCATGAAGAACTCATCGAGATTGCTGGAACAGATCGCAAGAAACTTGCAGCGCTCCAGGATGGGGAGCTCCGGGTTCGCCGCCAACGCCAACACGCGCGCGTTGAACTCCAGCCACGACAACTCGCGGTTGATGTAGAGGGCGGGGTCGCGTAACGCAGGGGCGGAGTTGCGTCGTCGCGTTCGGCCCGGAGTGCTCACGCCTTTATTGTTGCGTCGATCGGCGCGATTTCCTCACGCCCATAACGAACCCGCAATGCTGTTTGCATGGCGCCACTACGATGCGCGGGAGCGCTGCACCCGCACGACGTATCGGCCACGACCGGTCGACGTGCGTGCCTCCACGGTGTAGTCGCCCGTTTCGCCCGCCACGTGCGTCACCGTTTCGGTCGGCCCTTGAGCGATTCCGCTCGCCACGAGCCAGTCGCGCGTGTAGGCAGGTCCGGGGACGAACTCCGGTGCTCCGGGACGCCAGATGGCGATATCAACATCGAGCCCTTCGCGAAACGACTCGGCGGTAACCGTGACGGTGTCACCCGCGTTCAGCGCGACCCGGTAGCCATCTTTTGCGTCGGCCCACCGCTCAAGCGACCCGGCAGCAGTGGCCTCGGCGGCCGACCCGGCCTCCAGCAATGGAGGGAGTTGCCGGGCAAGGGCCGGATCGTCGTTTGGCTCGACCCCGTCTTTTGTCGGCGTGGGTGTCGTGAGGGCAGAACCGAGATCGACGATGCCCCATCCCGTCTCGTTGTCGCGACCGGGAGCACCAACGTCTCGTGCTGATCCCACGAGCAATTCGCGCAGCTGTGAGGCATCAACGCGCCGCTGCGAAAGGATTCGCGCGGCGGCGCCAGTGACCACCGCTGCGGACATTGAGGTTCCGGTTCGCGGGCCGTACCGTCCCCGAGGGTTGGTACTCAGAATACGTTTACCGGGCGCCGCCATCGTGACCTGTTCGCCCTGAGTGGAATCGAGAATTACCTTCCCGTCAGGGCGTGTGGCCGCAACCGCCAGGACGTGCGGATAGGCACCGGGGTACTCCTTCGGACTCCCGACACGCCCGCCGTTTCCGACCGCGACAACGACCAACACCCCTGCCCGACGGGCGCGCAAAATTGCGTCCCGCTCGACCTTAGAGAAGCCCTCACCGCCGAAGGAGATGTTGATGACCTTGGCGCCCTGCGCGATGGCGTAGTCGATTCCCCGCACCATGCTGGACGTGGTGGTACGTCCCCGCGCATCGGCGATAGCGACGATGAGCAGCCGAGCATTCGAAACGCCGGCGACACCGGTTGCGTTGTTGGTCGTGGCCGCGACGATGCCGGCAAGGTGAGTGCCATGGCCGGATTTGTCCTCCAGCGCGTTCTTACCGACAAAGGCCCGCGCCCGACCCACGAGCACCTGCCCGACCAGGTCAGGATGACTCGCGTCGGCGCCGGTGTCGAGGATTGCCACGAGAGGACGCCGGCTCCCGGTCGGCGGTGTCCAACCAATCTGGGCGAGGTGCGTTTGTTCCCGCGCACGAGGGTCGTTGCTCTCGCGTCGTTCGCGAACGCGGTCGGGTTCGACGGAGATCACCCCGTCGGTCGCGGCAAGGCTGGCGAGTGTCCGCCCGGAACGAAGCCGCACAACGTAGGTGTTCCCGCCGGCAACGAGTCGCTCTGCGTCGCGCCCGAGGGGCACCGTCGACGCCCCGGCACGAAGTGACACGAGCGCGGTTGGAGGTGGTGCCGGCGGAAGCGCCGGAGGCAGGGCGACGGTCAGCGCCGGAAACGCAGCCCGATGACGATGAACAACGCAATGAGCGCCAACGTTGCAATTGCGGCAACCGCGAGCTTCACGATGCCGTCGAGAATGGGCAACGCCAGCACAATCGCTTGAGCGAGCGCGATGACAAGAAGCACATCGCGAAAAAGGCCCGCCTTGACACGCGGCATACTCGCGATCGCTGCCGCAAGGACGGCGCCGACCAGAATGATGGAGAACCACCGATTCGGTTCGCTCAACAGGTAGACGAACACTTCCGCGAGCGCCAGACCGCCCGCGATGACCAGCCTCCGCCCCCGGAGCCAACCGCGCGCACGCGCCTTGGGCCCAGTCGGCTTTTCCTCGAGTGTGATCACGGGACGATCCACAAGGTCGAAGTCTATCGCCCCAGGAGACATCGACCGACCGAGACGGTCAGCCCCGTTCTTCCTCGCACCAACCTCACACAGCCGGACGAACGGTAACTCCCGGGAACCGGGCAACACCGGTTCCCGCGCTGCTGAACAGACCCGCCATCGCCGAGCCGCTACCGCAGAGGAGGACGACGGAGGTGCCGGCCGCTTCGAGGTCGCTGGCGATCTGTTCGAGACGGGGCTCCAGGGAACGAGCGGCATCCCAGAGGTCGTTGCGGACCCAGCCGGCCAGGGCGGGCATCCCGGCCGGGGGCGGCTGCTCGTGGGTAGCCGGTGGGGGCGGTAGCTCGTCGAATCGGCGGTAGACGTCGGCGGTGGACAAGCCGAAGGGTGGGGTCACAATGACGGCGTGGAACTGAGGAGACGTGGTGGGCGTAAGCCGCTCACCACGGCCCTCGGCCCATTGGCAGCCGCCACGGATGAAGAACGGGACGTCGGAGCCGACCTGTGCGGCGAGGTGTTCCAGCTCAGTGTCCGAAACGCCGAGATCAAACAGTTCGTTTGCACCGACCAGGGTTGCCGCGGCGTCGCTGGAGCCGCCGCCCAAACCCGCTTGTAAGGGAATGTGTTTGTCGATGTCGACCTGACAGGGCAACTGTGCGTCCCACCGCCTGTTCCAGCACGTCGAGCGCTCGCACGGCCAGGTTGTCACCGGGGTCCACACCGGGACATCTCACTGTGCGCACCGATGCCCGAGTGAGCGACACGGTGTCGCTGAGTCCGTCCAGGGCGACCATGAGGGAGCGGATGTCGTGGTAGCCGTCCGATCGGCGCGGCCCCACGAGCAGGCGCAGGTTGAGCTTGGCCGGGGCGATGCGAACTACGCGGTCCATGACAGCTCCGCAGCGAGCCGAACGAAGGTCTCGGGAGTGAGTTCTTGGGCGCGAGCGGTGGGCGCACAACCAACGGCGGCCAGACCGGTCGCGATTGCTGTGCGATCACCGCCAGCGGAGGACAGGGCGTTGACCAGGGTCTTGCGCCGTTGGGCAAAGGCCGCATGTACGAGGGAGCGCACTGCTGGCGTGGGCGCCTCGCCGCGGCGGCGCAGACCGACGATGGCCGACTCCACCCGGGGACGTGGGGTGAACACCTGAGGCCCAACCGCGCGCACCAGCCGCACCGTCGCCGCCAGCTGCATGAGCACTGAGGGTGCGCCGTAGAGCGCGGAGCCCACCGGCGCCATCCATCGGTCGCCCACTTCCCGCTGCACCATGACTGCCCATGAGGTGATGGTTGGCAGGCGCCAGAGCGATTCCAAGACCACCGGGGTCGCGATGGAGTACGGCAGGTTGGCGACCATCCGTGTCGGCGCAGGCGTGAGCGCCTCCCAGTCAAGATCAAGGGCGTCACCCCAGTGAATGGTGACGTTGTTCATGCCACTCAGCACGTCGGTGAGGACGGGCTCGAGCCGTCGGTCGATCTCGCTGGCATGCACGTGGCGTGCCGCCCGGGCAAGCGCCGCCGTCAGCGTCCCGAGACCAGGCCCCACTTCGAGCACGACGTCATCGCGACCGACATCTCCTTCGCGTACCGCAAGGTCGACGAGGTTCTCGTCGAGGAGGAAATGCTGACCGAGATCGGTGTCGGGGCGCAGTCCGTAACGCGAAAGCAGACGCGCCGTTCCGACACGCTCAGGCGGCCCAGCCGAAGATTCGTCCGGCATTGGCGGTGGTCACCTCATCGAGGTCGTCGGGCTCCTCGCCACGAAGTTTGGCAAGGAACTCGAGGGTGTGCTGCACGTTGGCTGGGCGGTTGGGTTTACCGCGACGCGGCACCGGGGACAGGTAGGGCGCATCGGTTTCGACCAGAAGGAGCTCCGGCGGAATATCGCGGGCCGCGGCCTGCAGGTCGGCGGCGGACGGATACGTGAGCTGCCCGGCAAAGCTCGTTGAAGTAGCCGCGTTCTACGACCTCGGTCACACGGTTCACCATGCTGAAGCAATGAAGGATGACCGGATGCCCTTCAGCTTCCCGGGCCAGAATCGTGAGGGTATCGTCGTCGGCGTCACGGGTATGGACCATCACGGGAAGACCGAGCTCGCGGGCGATGCCGATCTGCGTGACGAACGCCTTGTGTTGCGCTTCGGGGCGGGCGTGGTCGCGGTAGTAGTCCAGTCCGCATTCACCGATGGCCACCACCTTGGCGTGTTGTGCCAAGCCGCCGATCCACTCCTCATCGCCCCGGCGGAAACGGTCGGCGTCGTGGGGGTGGACACCGATGGCGGCGTAGACGATGTCGAAGGCGTCGGCGAACTCGATGGCCTGTTCGCTTGACGCCTGGCCGCAGCCGATGGTGACGATGTGGGTGACGCCCGCGTCGCGTGCCTCGTCGACGAGCTGTTCGACCGGTACATCGCACGAACCGAGATGAGTGTGCGCGTCGACTATGCCGCGTCCTCCGCGTTCTCCAGCTTCGGGAAGAGCGGTTCGATCGGCGCGACCGTGGTTCCCGGCGCACGACCCCACGCGGCAACGTCGAGCCCCGGCTCCGCACCGGGGGCGCCGATCGCCGCAAGGGCGCGGTCACAGGATGTCGGCATGAACGGCCACAGGAGAACGGCGACAGCCCGGATCCCTTCCGCGAGCGAAACCAGTACCTGGTCGAGCTCGCGCGCCCGGTCGGGGTCTTTGGCGAGAACCCACGGCGCGCGCTCCTCGACGAGCTGATTGAGTCGACGCACGAGCTTCCACGCCTCCTCAGCCGCCCCGGTGACGTCCACGACGTCAAACGACGCCCGTACCGCGGAGACGCGTTCGTCGATCTCACCGGCGAGTTGGGTGTCGTCTCCCGGGTCGGCCGGGATCACACCGTCGCGGTAGCGGCCGATCATGCTGACGGTGCGGCTGACAAGGTTGCCGAACTCGTTGGCGAGCTCACCGGTGTAGCGGGCGGCGAAACCCTCGTCACTGAACGGACCGTCCTCACCAAAGCGAATCTCGCGTGCCAGATACCAGCGCAACGCGTCGATGCCGAAGCGTTCCACATAGGGCAGCGGGTCGATGAGGTTGCCGGTGGTCTTGCTGAGACGCTCCCCTCCCTTCAGCACGAAGCCGTGGATGAACAGGCCACGCGGGAGTTCCTCCCCGGCCGCCATGAGCAGCGCTGGCCAGATCACCGCGTGGAACTTCAGGATGTCTTTGCCCAACACCTGCAGATCCGGAGGCCACAGACGCTTGGTGAGGTCGTCGCCCGGCCGCGCGTACGACGGAGCGGTGAAGTAGTTGAGCAATGCGTCGACCCAGACGTAGACGACGTGTTTGTCGTCCCAGGGAACCGGCACCCCCCATGTGACGTTGGCGCGAGAGATGGAGATGTCCTCGACCGCCTCGGCGATGCGACGTGCCTCGTTCAGACGGTGAGTCGGCCGCACAAACGTGGGGTTGTCGTCGTAGAGCGCCAGAAGCCGATCGCGGTAGGCGGACAGTCGAAAGAACCAGTTGTCCTCCTCCACCCATTCGACCGGCCGTCGATGCTGCGGGCACTGACGCTCCTCCAGCAGGTCGTCTTCGGAGTAAAACGCCTCGCACGAGGTGCAGTACCAGCCGCCGTACGTGCCCTTGTAGATGTCGCCGGCCTCATGAATGCGCTCCAGCACGCGCTGAACCCCCGCGATGTGTTCCGCATCGGTGGTGCGGATGAAGAAGTCGTGGGACAGCCCAAACGTGCCCCACAATTCACGAAAGCGGGCCGAGATGACGTCGGTGTGTTCCTGCGGCGAGCGCCCCAGCGCGTCGGCGGCACGGGCGATCTTGTCGCCATGCTCGTCCGTTCCCGTGAGAAAGAACGTGTCGTCGCCACGTTGGCGGTGATGACGCGCCAGGATGTCGGACATGATCGTCGTGTACGCATGCCCCACATGGGGCTCGGCGTTGACGTAGTAAATCGGCGTGGTGATGTAAAAGCTGTCGCTCACTCCGGCAGAGTTTACTCATGCCCGATTTCCTCCCCGCCCCCCTCACGCGTGCCCTCCTCACGATTGCCGATCGCCTCGACGCGATCTCGTCGACGTGGGCGGTGAGCGGATCGAGTGCGTTGGCCCTGCGGGGTTTCACCCTGACGCCCAATGACCTCGACATCGAGATGGCGGAGACCGACGTCACCGTCGCCGCTCGGGCATTGGGATGGGAGGCCAGCGAGCGCGTTGATGCCGGCGGCCGGTCGGTTGGTGCCCGAGGGCAGCTCCACGGCACACCGGTGGAGATCTTCGGTGGCTTTTCGCGAACAGGGCCGGGGGGATCGCTGCCACCGGATGACGCGTTCATCCGGCTCTACTCGCACCGGCTGGCCGTTGCCCGCAGCGACGTTTGGGTTCAGCCGGTTGAGGAATACGTGGTGCGAGCCATCGTCGCCGCCGATGCCGCGCGGTTGGAGCGAGTCGCGGCTGCCGCCCCCGAGGACTTCACGTTGGACGAGACCTATGTTGCGGTGCGTTTGGCTGCCGCAAGGGCCGCTCGGTAGACAGCGTTCCGCGGGGCGAGGCCTAACGACACGGCCACATCGGCCGCGCCCGCGGCCCCCAACCCGACACCGGTCAGCACCTCGGCGATGTGATCGACGTCGACCGGCGCGCCTCCCGCGCCGGGACCGATGACGACCGTAACCTCGCCGCGTATCCCATCGACGAAGCGTGCGGCAAGCGCGGCGAGATCACCACGAACGACCTCCTCGTGCACTTTCGTAAGCTCCCGGCACACCGCAGCCTGGCGCCCCGGCTGGGTACCGGCCAGGTCGGCAAGAAGCGACGCCAGGCGGCGGGGACTCTCAAAACCCACAAGACTTCCCGACCAGTCGGCAAAGCGTTCCACGAGAGCACGGCGTTCGCCGCTCGCGCGCGGGAAGAACCCGACGAACACGTACGGGTCGGTGGGAAGTCCCGAGGCCACGAGCGCCGATTCCACCGCACTCGGACCGGGAATGACCTGGACCTCAATGCCCGCCGCGATGGCTGCGGAGATCACCCGCACGCCGGGATCGCTGATCGCGGGCATCCCGGCGTCGCTCACCAACGCAACGCTTTGGCCTTCACGAATGCGGCGCACGAGGTCCTCGGCGCGGGCCGCCTCGTTGTGTTCATGCGTGGGCACCATGCGTGCCTCCGACCCCACGTGCCGGAGAAGCACTGCGGTACGCCGGCTGTCCTCACAGGCCACGAGGTCGGCATCCCGAAGGGCCGCCGCCGCTCGCGGCGAGATGTCGTCGAGGTTGCCGATCGGGGTGGCCACCACGACGAGCACGCCGCCGCTACCCACCGGCCTCCACCAGCTCCCAGGCCAGGATGCCGGCACCGACGACCCCGGCCGCGGTGCCCAGGTGCGCGGGCACGACCTCCGCGTGAGCGTTCGGCGGAAGTGCACGGGCCCGGTACTCGGCGATTGCGGGGGCGATCAGCAGATCCCCGGCCGCACCAACACCTCCACCGATAACGAAGGCACCCGGCGCGTAGAGGTTGGCCAGACTCGCCATCCCCACACCCAGGTATCGGCCCGCTCGAGCAAGAACCGCGATGGCGTCGACGTCGCCGGCCCGGGCCCGCTCAACCACTTCGGGCGCCGGCATTCCGGCGTCGCGTGCGATGGCGGTGCCGCTTGCCATGGTCTCGAGGCAGCCGTAGTTGGGGCAGTTGCGTTGGCAACGTGGACCGTCGGCCTGAACGACGATGTGCCCCACCTCAGCGCCGGTTCCGCGCCCGCCGTGGATCATGCGCCCACCGCTGATGATGCCTCCGCCCACGCCGGTGCCCACCGCCAGCAAGACGATGTCGGAGAATGCCTGCCCCGCTCCCACGCGATGCTCGGCAAGTGCCGCCACATTGCCGTCATTGTCGAGCGCCACCGGCAGACCCAACCGGCCGGTCAGCTCGGCAAGAACCGGAACGCCCGCGAGGTCGATGTTCGCGGTGATCTCCACCACTCCCTCAGGCTGTCGGATGAGCGACGGCAGCCCGATGCCGACGGCCACGATGGGCTCCTCGACCTCCTGCCGGTAGCGCTCGACCAGACCAACCACCGCATCAAGTGCCTCACGCCCATCTTTCGGGGTGGGCAGGGTCGCGGGACGCGAACGCGAAAAGTCTCGGGCAACGACCGCGCCGGCGATCTTGGTCCCCCCCACATCGATACCCACAACAGCCACAGAACCTCCTCGCTCCGGCGTTCGCGCCGCAGGACGCTACCATCGTCGCGACGTGGGCTCCTCAACCGATAAGCCGTACCGCCGGTTTCGCGCCCGCGGTAAAAGCGAGGACAGCCCGGAGGTCGGGCTCGATGAGCTGCGGCGACTCAACGATGCTCCGGTGGAGCGCGAACGTCGACGTCCCGAGCAACCGGCGCGTGAAAAGCGGCAACGCACCCCCCGACCCGACCCCTCGACGCGGCGATGGTGGTCGCTTCGCGGCATCGGAGCACTCGGCATCACCGCGCGCGTGTTGGGACTTCTTCTGCTGGTATTCCTGGGCTGGGCCACCGCGGGTTACCTCACCATTCGCTCCGCTGCAGGTGACGCCAACACGAAGGTCCGGGCCAGTGCCCGCGCTGCGCTGACCGACCCCAAAGGGGGTCTGTTGGGAACACCGGAGAACACACTGATCATCGGGTCAGACGCCGCTCAGGGACGCACCGGCGCCCGTGCCGACACCCTGCTGGTGATGCGGACGGATCCGGAGAAGGGGCGGATCAAGTACCTCTCACTCCCGCGCGACAGCCGAGTACAACTGGCGGGCCAGGGCACAGTGAAGCTGGGTGAAACGTTTGCCTACCAAGGGATCCGCGGCGTCGTTCGCACCGTCACGCAGGAAATTGGCCTTCCCATCCATCACGTCATGGTGATCGACTTCACCGGCGTAGCGACGATGGTCGACGCGGTGGGTGGTGTTGAGGTCAACAACCCGTTCGATTTGACGAACTGCGACTACCCGGGAGGCCGAAAGGTCAGTTTCCCGAAGCAGAGGATCCCGTTGACCGGCCCGGAGGCCTTGGTCTACGTGCGGGTGCGATCGTGCGACAACGACCTCCAACGTGCACAACGTCAGCAGCTCGTGGTCGCCGCACTCAAGTCCAAGCTTCTGTCGCTTTCGGGTCTGCCGAAGGCGCCGTGGCGCGGCGCTCGCATGATCCGGGCCGTGTCCACGGACATGTCGGCCACCGACCTGGCCAAGTTCGGTTGGCTCCAGGGGCGACTCGAATCACGACCGGACGATCGCTTCTTGCTCGCCGGTGATCCCGGCACGATCGGCGGAATCTCGTACTTCATCATCAACACGGACGCCGCCGGGGCTCAGTTGCGCAGCTTCCAGCGATGAGCCAACAGCCTTAGGGGCCTACGCCCCGGGCCGCGCGATCCTTCGGCGTGGCCTGCTTCGTTGTTGACGTACCACTGTCACTGGACGAGCTGGACGACGTGGACGAATCACTCGACGTTGTCGACGACTCGGTCTTGGACCCGCCGTCAGAGCCTCCCCCGTCGCTCTTGTCGCCGTCGCGGCTACGCGTCTTTGTGCCGTAGTCGGTGTTGTGAAAACCCGAGCCCTTGAAGTGAATGGCCGGGGCAAAGAGCAGGCGCGCAACCGTGCTACGGCACTCCGGGCACTTCGTGATGGGGTCGTCACTCATACTCTGAATGACCTCGAACTCATGCCCGTTTTTGCTGCAGCGATACTCGTAGATCGGCACTCGGATTCACCTCGTCGACACCAAACGTGGCCCCAATTATGACACACACTCGTTGGCACTCCCCCGAGGAGTGTGCCAAGCCCGTTGACGCGGCCGGCGTTGCTAGCATCGACGGCGTTAACTCCTCCTGCGACCGGCGGCACTTCTTATGGCCGAACCAATGCGAAAGGGTGACACGGTTCGCCGCGCACTCTTGGTCGAGGTTGGCGTCACCGGGGCGGCGCTGCTGGCCGGGCGACGCCGCCGAACCGCAGGCCTGGCCGTGGCCGGCGTCGGGGCGGTCGCGGCATGGGGTGCCTTCCGACGAAACAGCCGGGTCTTTGGTGATGTCATTCACCACGGCCCCCTCGAACGCGCCCAGATCGCCCTGACGTTCGATGATGGGCCCGGACCGTCGACCGGCGCCATCCTCGATGCTCTGGACGAGTGCCGTGCCCGCGCCACGTTCTTCGTGTTGGGTCGCCAGGCCGAGCGCCATCCCGAGCAGCTGCAACGCATGGTCGATGGTGGTCACGAAATCGCCAGCCACGGTTTCGATCACGGCATTCTGGTGTTCCAGGATGCCGACCACGTCGTCGATCAGTTGCGCCGCACCGAAGAGGCCATCGCCCGGGCCGTCGGTTCGTCGTACCCCAGTCGACTCTTTCGTGCCCCTCATGGTTTTCGCGGCCCGATCACGACACGTGCGGCCCGGCATGCCGGCTACCGCACAGTGGGCTGGACCACGGGAGTGTTCGATTCGGCGCAGCCACCCGCCGAGGTCATTGCTCAGCGCGTCACGACCGCCCTCTCTCCCGGCGCCATCATCCTGCTGCATGACGCAGACGGGTGGTCCCCGGATGCCTCACGACAGTTCACGGCCGACGCGCTCCCTGCGATTTGTTCCGCGGCTCGCCAGCGGGGACTCGAACCAGTGACCTTGGGAGCCCTGCTCAGCGAATGACAACAGCGACACGCTCGTTGCGTCGCGTGGCGCACCGGATTGGCTGGCCCCTTCGCATCCTTGCCCTCGCAGGAGCCGTCGCGCTCATTCTGTGGAAGGTCGACCTGGGTGAGCTGCGCTCGGCACTCCGTCCCCAGTCGTGGGGATACGTGTTCGCCGCGATCAGCGCCCACGGCGTCAGCGTCGTTTTCAAAGGCTGGACGTGGAAGGGGGTTGTTGACGGCCTTCCCGCGGTAACCGCACGAACACGCCTGCGCGACGTCCTGAGCCCGATTTTCGTTGGGTTCCTCTTTAACTCGGTGCTGGCGGCGCGCCTCGGCGAAATCGTCAAGGTCTTCCTCGTCAAGCGTCGCTTTACCGCGCGCGGTCAATCGATCGGCACTACTGTTCTGATCGGATCGGTGGTCGTTGAGAACCTGATCACGACAATCGCATGGGTAACGGTTGTCGTGGCCGTCGGCGTCTTTCTTCCGTTGTCGCAGACGGTTTGGCTGACCACATTGATCATCGGGCTGATCTGTGTGTCGATCGTTATCGCGGCGCTCTTGCGCACGCCGGGTCATCGCATGCCACCGTGGCTCTCGAGCGGCCCATTGTGGCGCCGGGCCCAGCGGGGCCTGGCACGCCTGTGGGGAGCAGTCAAGGAGAGCCACATCGCCCTGCGCGACCCGCGACGGATGGCCATGGTGTTTGTTCCCGCCGTTGGGATGTGGGTGGCTCAACTTGTGGGGATCTGGTGCGCGCTCCGCGCATTCGGCCTCGATCAGGTGGGCTGGAGCGGCGCTTGCCTCCTGCTCGTCACCGTCACGGTCGCGCAGATCTTCCCCCTTCTTCCCGGCAACATCGGCGTGTTTCAAGCAGCGGTTGTCGTGCCGCTCACCAACGCGTACCCGGTTTCGGGAGCCAGTGCGCTCGCCTTCGCAATCGGGCTCCATGCAACCGAGATCATCGTGGGCGTCGCAATCGGGTTTGTCTTCCTCATGATCGAGGGCGTGAGTTTCCGACAGCTGCGCGAAGAGGCCGAGTCCGATTCAACGGGCGTTCCGGCAACAGCGCTCGATTAAGTTCGTGCGGGTCGCAATCGTCTCACCTGATTGTGGCCAGATCGCCACCCACCACCCGGGTAGCACGGCCTAAGTTCGGTGACATCAGATCACGACGACATCAGGAGACACCTTCGTGAACACCATGTCATTGATTCCCATTCGTCCACGTCCCCGGGTTTTCGGAGTTCGTCAACTCCTTGACGAGGCACACACGTGCCTGAACACGCGCGCGCTGGCCGAGCTCCTCCTGGCGGTGCGCCGATCGTTGATCGGGTCAGCGGAGGCAGAACGTCCCTTTCGTGCCCTGCGACGTGGAGCAGAACCCGCTGTGCGGGTGTACTTGCGCCCGATCGAGGTGCTCATCGAGGGAGAGCACGAAAACCCCCTGCCGCAGGCCGCCCGCAACGAGTTGCTCGCATACGTCGACGACGTTGCGGCGCGACCACCGAGTGCCACGGCTGCCGCGTAGGGGACCCTAGGCGACCGAACCGCGCAGCGACTGCGCCTCCGGCATCGACCCCAACTTGCGGAGGGTGTTTGTCTCAATCTGGCGAATGCGCTCCCGGGTTACTCCGAACGCCTGCCCGACTTCCTCGAGTGTGCGCGGCTGATCACCGCGCAGGCCAAAGCGCAACTCGATCACTTGCCGTTCGCGTTCGGGGAGTGCATCCAACGCACGTCGGATGTCGGCGCGACGAAGCGTGTCCGAGGTCTCATCGAAGGGTGACGGCGTGTTCTCATCCTCGACGAAATCGCCCAGCAGGGCCTCGTCGTCGCCGACCGGACGTTCCAGGCTGATTGGCGTTTGCGCCATTCGCTGGATCTCACGGACGTCCGCCACCGGCATGTCCAGCTCGGCGGCAATCTCCTCCGCCGTGGGTTCGCGGCCGATGCGTTGGATGAGCTGACGCTCGACATGCACCACCTGGTTGAGCTTTTCGACCATGTGGACGGGAATACGAATTGTGCGCGACTTGTCGGCGATCGCTCGTGTGACGGCCTGACGGATCCACCACGTCGCGTACGTGGAGAACTTGAACCCCCGGCGGTAGTCGAACTTCTCGACGGCGCGAATAAGCCCCAAGCTTCCATCCTGGATGAGGTCGAGCAGAGAGAGCCCACGTCCCAGGTATCCCTTGGCGATGGAGACCACGAGACGAAGGTTGGCTTCCACCATGCGAGCTTTGGCGTCAGCGTCACCACGTTCGATCCGTTTGGCCAGCGCAACCTCTTGCTCGGCGGTGAGCAACGGCACACGACCGATCTCCCGCAGGTACAAACGCAGCGAATCGAGCGTTGGCTCAACGACTAGGTCGAGCTCTTTCGGTGGGTCCGCGTCGTCGACGGGAGGAAGGTCGACGACCTCGACGCCGTGAGTGGTGAAGTAGTGATGGAGGTCCTCGACCTCACCGCTGGCCGCGTTGACACGTTCCACGAGCGCCGCGATCTCATCGTGAGTCGCGATCCCTCGGGCGCGGGCAGCCAGAGCAAAAGCGCGAAGTTCCGGTATGCGCGGGAGGCCTGTTCCCCGTACATCGTGAGTGGACTTCACGCTACTTCCCAAAACGCACCCCCCGAACGTGACGATGGCGAGCATCGTTTGCCGTTCGAAAGCGAGTATACGCCGCTCTCCTGACGAAGAGACCCTAGCGTGGTCTGCACCACCTGATGGGGGTTGTGCGCACCGACCATGAGGCGTCACAATCCCTGTATGACAACTCTTCGTCCTGAATCTGCATCGAGAGCCTCGGAAGACCTCCAGGCCTCACTCCCAACAACCCCGATCAGCCTCTCCAAAGCCGGTGTCTCGCGCTCCGCGAAGGCGATCCGTTTGCGCCACGACGATCGCGAACGACTCTTCCACGCGGAAATCGAGTGCTACGTGGATCTCGACCCCCGGCAAAAGGGGGTTCACATGTCGCGGTTCGAAGAGGATGTCAACGAGGCCATCGACACGGTCGTCATCGGTGAGGCACTCGTCATCGAGCAATTGGCCGAGCACATCGCACGCCAGGTCGTGGAAAGCCAGCAGGCGGTGAGAAGCGAAGTGACGATCCGGGCGAGCTACCCGATTGAGCGGCGCACCCCGGTCACCGACATCGCCACCCAAGAGATGTACGGCCTCATCGGCATCGCCGCGGCAAACGGCACCAGCGCCCGCCGTTTGGTGGGCGTTACTGCTCAGGGGATGAACGCCTGCCCGTGCGCGCAGGGGCTCATCCGCGATCAGGCCGAGGCAGCCCTCCGCGCCGACGGATTCGCCGACGACGAGATCATCCGTATCGTTGAGCGCGTCCCGATCGCAACCCACAACCAGCGGGCCAGCGGCACACTGATGATCGGCACCACGGACCGCACGGTGCCCGCAGAAACCCTCATCGCCATCGTCGAGGACGGCATGTCATCCGAGATATACGAGCTGATGAAGCGACCCGACGAGCAGTATGTGGTCGCGAAGGCCCATTCGCGTCCCCGCTTTGTTGAGGACAGCGTGCGCGAGATGATCCGCGGCGTCCTTGAGCGGCTACCCGACCTTCCCGACGACGCGTTCGTCCACGCCCATCAAGTCAACTTCGAGACGATCCACACCCACGATGTGGACGCCGAGCGATCCGCAACGATGCGAGAGATCCGAGCCGAGCTTGCCGGCGAGCGGGTCACGAACCACACACTGCTGCGCGATTGGCTGCGGATGCCGTCCGGCTCCGGTGCGTGAGCTGGCGATCACGGCGGTCGGCACCGACCGCCCGGGGATCGTCGCGGGGCTGACCCACGCCCTTCTCGAGGTTGGCGCCAACCTTCAGGAGTGCCGCGCCGCCCTGCTGCGTGGCTCGTTCGCCGTGGTGATGGCCGTTGAGGTCCCCACCGAGATCGATGCGGCCACCGCGCATGAACGACTTGCCCCAGCCGCCGCGGCGTTGGGCCTCCAGCTTCTGATCGCTGACGCCGCCGACACCCTTTCGGGCAACGTGGGCGAGCGGTGCCTGATCTCTGTGTACGGCGCCGACCATCCGGGCATCGTCCATGCCGTCAGCCGCGCGCTGGCCGATCTGGGCGTCAACATCATCGACCTGTCGAGTCGAGTGGTCGGTGAGGATCCGGTGTATGTCTTGGGTATCGAGGCGGAGCGTCCGGCCAATGTGACGGTCACAGACGTCCGGGCGGCGCTCGCGGCGGTGGGCACCGAGCAACATGTCGACGTCACGGTCACCGTCGACGACGAGGCGTTGTAGCGCGGTGGTCCAGGAGGTACTTCGCTACCCCGACCGCCGTCTCAAGATCCCCACCGAACCCATCGGGTCACCCGGTGCCGCGGCCCAGCAATTGGCCGAGGACCTGCGGGACACAGCCCGCCACTACCCCCGAACCGTCGGGCTGGCGGCACCGCAGATCGGCGCGATGTGGCGGATGGCGTTCGTCGACTGCAGCGACCATCCGAAGGTCCCGAACAGCCTGGGCCCCATCTGGCTGATTGACCCGGTCGTCGAGGAGCACTCCGGCGCGGAGGTGGGCCGCGAGGGGTGTTTGAGCCTGCCGGAGATCACGGCGAACGTCTCCCGAGCGACGCAGATCGTCGTGAGTGCCGTCGACCTCTCCGGCCAGCGTCGACGCTACCGTGCGGAGGGCTTCGAGGCGCGGGTGATTCTGCACGAGATCGACCATCTGGATGGCGTGCTCATTCTCGACCGAGTGTCGTCACTGACGGTCGATGTCTTTCCGCGCAAACGCGGTTAGATCAGCGCCCGCACACCGGCCAGGGGGCGGCGCCACGTTGGCCGTAGAGAATGGCGGCGCGACGATCTTGCTCCGCTTCGGAAGCGGCCGCCGGGTCACCCGTGCCGCCCATTGCCTTCCAGGTCTCAACGTCGAACTGGTACTTGCCTCGGTAGGTGCCGCTGCCCGACACTGCAGCCGGGTTGCCGCCCGATTCGCACTGGGCGATCTTCGACAGCTCGGAGGGAATGCTGACGCTGGGCGCCGTCGGAGTGGACGCTACCGGCGTACCGCCACTCGTGACCGGTGTCGGCGCGCTCGGTGAGGCACCGGGGTTTTGTGCAATACGTCGCGTGACCCGTCGCTGCGCCGCCTGTAGGGCCCTCACGCGAGCTGCGTTGCGTTCGGCGGCGATCATCGCAATGAGCTGCCTGCGGACCCCAACGAGCGCCCGTCGTCGTGACGCACGGATGGCGCCAATCTCCACGAGGCGGGCTCGGGTGGTGGCGGTGTCTTTTCGAGCGCTTTCCTGATCCTTGACCAGCTGGGCTCGGGCGACCTTGATGCGTTGCCGCGCACGACCCACGGCCGTGACAACCTGGCCATCGCGGTTCTGAACACGATTCATGAAATCGAACCGCGAGAGGGCGTCCGTGACGCTGCCACTCTGCAAGAGCACCTCGATACCCGAGGGCTGCGGCTGGCGATAGATCGCTGACAAGCGTGCGGCGAGAGTCGTCTGAGCGGCCTCGTACTCCTTGCGGGCCTTCGCCAGCTCCGCGCTGTTGACCCGGATGCGCGCCCGAACGGTGGTGAGTCGCGCGTTCGCAACGCGGTAGTCGGCGCTTGCCGTGGTGAAACGTGAGTCGTAGCCCGCGACCTCGACCTCGAGGCTGCGCAGCGCATCGGACTGACGCGCGATCGCGCTCGCCGCGGACAGGGTCGCCGGTACGGCGAGGCCAGTCGCGAGCATTGCCAGCGCGAGAATCACGCCTCGTTGTCGGTGGGACCGCTGTGGTCGGCGATCGTCAGTCACGGCGTCGCTTCCTTCTCCGTTCGTGGTGCCCGTCCCAGGGGCGCCCGGTGAGCGCGGAAGGCTACCACGACCGTGCCACGAGGTTCAGGTCAGGGGGTTTTGCCGTCATCAGATGGTCGCAAAGGTTGCCTCTTTGCCCTGGTAACGTGACGAAGTGACGAAAAACGGGAGCAGTGGCAAGTCGTCCTTCACGCACCCGTATCTCGCGTGGTGGGGCCTCACCGAGGCGCCGTTTCAGCTCGAACCCGACACACGTTTCGTCGTCGAGCGTGACGGCCACCGCGAAGGGCTCGCCCGGATGCTGTTCGGGTTGACGCAGCTCGGGGGCATCGTCGTCATCACCGGCGAGGTCGGTTGTGGCAAGACCATGCTCGCCCGATCGCTTCAGCAAATGCTGCGTGGCGACGGCTTCGCGATCGCACGGGTGGCAAACCCTCCGACAACGGCGGCCGGGGTGCTGGCCGCACTCCTCGCGTCCATCGATGGAAGTCGACATGGCGGCAGCATCAGCCGGCTGACGACGCGACTGCGCGATCGCCTGGGCGAGACAGCCGGTGACGGTCGCCGGCCCATTGTGATGGTTGATGAGGCCCAGCGGCTCGATCGCCGGGCCCTGGAGGAGTTGCGCCTCCTGACGAACCCCGGTGATGGCCCCGCGATCCCGGTGGTACTTCTCGGACAGCCGGAGCTGACGGATCACGTACGCGCCATCCCCCAATTCATGCAGCGTGTCGTCGTGCGATACCACCTCGACGCCATGGGTGCCGATGAGGTGGCTTCGTACATCCGTCATCGCACCCGGGTTGCCGGGGCCACGCGACGCCTGTTTTCGGAGCGTGCCGCCATCGCCACGCATGCCGAGACCGGCGGCGTACCGCGGCTGGTAAACCTGATGTGTGCAAACGCTCTTTTTGTTGGCTACGCCCGCGGCGAGACGCAGGTGGGCGAGGACCTTGTCCGCGACCTGGCGGAGGACCGTCGGGCCGAGGAGTCCGAGGTGGCGCCGTGAGCCGCGTGAGCTACCAGGTGATGCTCGACGGCCTGTCGGGGTCGCCCGCCGCTTTCGTTCGGCTCCCCGAAGCAGCCTTCGTGACCCGGCGTAAGCACGCCACCGCGTCCGTGTCGGTCGCGGTTTCGCCCGAGCAGCGCCGCTGGCTGCGGCGAACGGTGACGGCGGGGGGATGTGATGCCGACGCCGTGGTGCGGGCGGCCCTCGATCTCATGATGGCTCTGGAGGTCGAGTGGAACTCGGTTGGGTCACCTGCCGATCTGCGTCGGGCGCTCAGTGCCGCCGTCGAGGTTCGGCTCGCCCCGTAGTGGCACGCGCATGGGACGTAACGGGGCTTCAACCCGACCTGCGATTTCGTGAGGCGGCCGGCCGGGTGGTGTTGACGCGGTGGCGCGAGATGATGAGTTTCGAAGTCGGCACCCGCATCGGCGATGACATTGAGTTCCTGCATGACATGCGCGTGTCGTCCCGTCGACTTCGGGCGGCGATGGATGCCTTTGCCGCAGCCTTCCCCACCGGTTCGTTTCGTCGCTACCTGGCCAGCGTCAAAGAGGTCACCGATACGTTGGGCGCTGCGCGTGACCTCGACGTGGCAATCGATGGGCTTCTTGGTGTCATCGACGAAGTGGAACCTCGCGAGCAAGTGGGTCTCGAGGCCCTGGTTGGCGAGTACCGCGCTCGACGTACGGCCGAGTCGGCGCACATCACCGCGCTGTTCGACCGCCTAGAGGCCGAGCAGTTCGCCGTCCGATTCGAGGCCTGGGTGGGAAAGCACTCCGGGGTCGACCCCGCCAAGCTCATCACGGGATCACTGGAGCTGTAGTGGCGAAGCCCCGCCCGGTCACCGGACTCGACCCACAGAAGCGACTCCCACGCAATGCCCGCCGCATCCTGGCGGTGCGCATCGACGAGGCCTGGTCGTACGAGCGCTACATCGTGTTTCCGGGGCGGGTGCGTGAGCTGCACGATATGCGCATCGCGTTCAAACGCTTGCGCTACCTGCTCGAGATCTTCCGGGTGGCCTTCCCCACCGACCTCACCCCCTACCTCGACGAGATCAAGGCGCTGCAGGACGTGCTTGGGGACATCCACGACCGTGACGTGCAAGTGCCGCTCCTGCATGATCATCTGGAGCGCCTGTCGGAGCGTGACGCAATGGCCGCGCGCTCATTGGTGCGCAGCACCGGTCAGCACGGCCGGGGCCATCCCCGCCAACGCGAGGCCGCCTTCGAACGTTTCCGCGAGCAGCTCGACGCGATGAGTACCACCGACGAACGCCCCGGCATCGAGGCCCTCCTCGCCCGGCGTACCCACGAACGGGACGAGCTCTATGCCGAGTTTCTCCTCCGGTGGCAACGCCTCACCGACTCCCGCTTCCGGAAAAGGTTGGAGAAGGCCCTGGGGATTTAGTCGATGTCGGGGTGCTCGGTTGGGATCAGATCGGCGGACACGCCGTGAGCGCTCCCATCTATCTCAGAGCGTAGACCTGCAGAGGCGTGTGTCGAGCGAGGGTGTCGAGGTCGGCATCGGCGTGGAGGATCTGGGCGTCGGCCGTGATGGTGACGGCGGCGATGAGGCAGTCAATGAGTTTTCTCACCGTCTCACCACCACGTCGACAGGCGCGATGCAGAGCAGCGGCCTGGTCATAGTCCGCCGGTGCAGTGGGCAGGAGCGTGGCCCGTGCGAGCATGCCCCGCAGCTGAGTGAGATGGTATTCGTCACGAGCGCCGGCGAGGACTTACATGTTGATCGCCTCGGTGATCGCGATGTCCTGGCCGAGAAGGTCATCGACCGCGTCGCAGATGGCCGTTCCCGTACCGCGCAGAAGCTCAACCCAGGCCGACGTGTCGACAACGATCACTGCGCGCGAGCGACGCGCAGCTCGCTGAGATCACCTTCCCAGCCCGAGCCACGAAGACCCCGAGCATCGGCAAGACTCAGCGGTTCAGCGGCGAGACGTCGGAGCGCGAGGTTCACCGCATCACGCTTGGATTCAAGCTGATAGCGCTCCATCACCGCTGCACATGCCGCGTCATCGATATCAATGTTGGTGCGTGCCACACACCAGTCATACACCAGTAGTGTGTCTCTGTAAACGATAGGCCCCAGTGATCGTCCGAATTCCTGGATCCTTTCCGGCAGGAACGCGCCTCAATGCTCGCCGCCGCCGCCGGCCATGAGGAGGCCCACGTTTTCTCGGGTGGCGGTGGCGGCGTCCAGGGTGGCGACGATGCGGCCTTCGTACATCACCGCGATACGATCGGCCAGGCCGAAGATCTCATCGAGTTCGGCCGAGACCAGCAGCACGGCCACGCCGCGGTCGCGGGTGGCGACCAGTTGGTTGTGAATGAACTCGATGGAGCCGACGTCGACGCCCCGGGTGGGTTGGGAGGCGATGACGAGACAGTTGCCGGGGTCGCTCAGCTCACGCGCGACGATGACCTTCTGTTTGTTGCCTCCCGAGAGGGACTTCACCCGGGTGCCGATGCCCGGTGTGCGAACGTCGAACTGCTGCACCAGCTCGCGTGCGCGTGCGGTGATTTTGTCCCACTGGCGCACACCGCGCTGGGCGAACGGCTTCTCGTAGTAGCTGGTGAGCACCAGGTTGTCTGCGACGCTGTACGCACCGACGAAGCCGTCCTTCTCACGGTCCTCGGGAATGTGTGAGACACCGAGGTTGTGAATTTCGCGCGGGCCGGCGTGGGTGGCGTCGTGCCCGGAAATGGTGACGGAGCCGTCGACCACCGGCCGGATGCCGGTGAGCGCCTCCACGAGCTCGCGCTGACCGTTGCCTTGGACCCCGGCGATACCGACGATCTCGCCAGCGCGCACCTCGAGGCTGAGATCACGCACCGCCACTTGGTTGCGGCTGTCCTTCACCTGGAGGCTGCGGATATCGAGCACCACATCACCCGGCGTTGCCGGCTTCTTGTCAACCCTCAACACAACCGCTCGACCCACCATGGCCTCGGCCAGGCTCTCGCGGGTGGAGCCCGCAGTAGGCACATCGGCCACGAGCCTGCCCCGGCGCATCACCGCCACGCGATCAGTAACCGCCAGCACCTCGCGAAGCTTGTGGGTGATGAAGATGATGCCCACACCGGATTTGGCGAGGTCGCGCATGACCTGAAGTAGCTCGTCGGTCTCCTGTGGCGTGAGCACCGCGGTAGGCTCGTCGAGAAAGAGAATCTCGGCGCTCCGGTAGAGCGCCTTGAGGATTTCCACCCGTTGCTGCACACCCACGGGCAGGTCTTCGACCAGGGCGGTGGGATCGACATCCAGACCGTACTGAGCGGAGATCTCCGCGACGCGCTTCTCGGCGGCATCGAGGTCGAGGAAACGGCCGCGAAGGGGTTCGGCCCCAAGGATGATGTTCTCAGTGACGCTGAGTGGAGGCACGAGCTGGAAATGCTGGTGCACCATGCCGATACCACGGCGAATGGCATCGCCCGGATCGTGAAAGTGGACCTCTTCACCGTGCAGCCGGATCGTGCCCTCGTCGGGCGCGTAGAGGCCGAACAGCATTTTCACCAGCGTTGACTTGCCGGCACCGTTCTCGCCGAGCAGGCCGAGGATCTCGCCTTCGTGCAGCGCGAGGCTTACGTCCTCGTTGGCGACGACGCCGGGGAATCGTTTCGTGATACCCGTGGCTTCGAGAAGGACGTTCTTCATTCTTTCTCGTACGGTTTACCGCCGGCGGCGGGTGGCCGTGCCGACAGGCCCGAGACTGCCAGCACAATGATGGTGAACAAGTACGGCAGCATTCCGAAGAACTGCGGCGGGATATCGAGCGCCTGGTTGAACTGAAACTGCGACTGCAGAGCGATGAGAAATCCGAACAAAAGCGCGCCGTTGAGGGCACCCACAGGGTGCCACCGCCCGATGATCATGACTGCCAGGGCGATGAACCCGAGGCCGTTCGACATTCCCCGGTTGAACGAGCTGGCCACCTGAACGAGATGAAGACCGGCTAACCCAGAGAGGCCCGCCGCGATGATGAGGTTGATGTAGCGGGTCTTGATCACGCTGATTCCGACGGTGTCGGCGGCACCGGGGTGCTCACCGATTGCTCGAGTGCGAAGTCCCCAACGCGTCTTGAAGAGGGCAACGGTGACAACACCGACGGCGATGAGCGAGACGAAGGTCAGCGGCCCGTTCTCGAAGACGGCACGGCCGATGATGGGCAGCTTCGACAGGCCGGGGACCGACCACTCCGGCACCGGCGGCATGGTACGTCCCTGCACGTAGTAGAACGAGGTGACACCGAGGGCGAAGATGTTGATGATGGTGCCGGCGATGATCTGGTCCATTTTCAACGTGACGGCTGCCCAGGCCAGGAACAGGCCCAGCATCATGGCCCCGGCGAGGCCGACAGCCAGTCCCACAACAAGGCTGCCGGAGTACGACGCCGCCATAAAGCCAGTGAACGCCGCGAAGAGCATCTGTCCTTCGATGCCAATGTTGAACACACCCGAGCGTTCGCCGATCACGCCGCACAGGGCCCCGAGAACGAGCGGTGCCGTCTCGCGAACGGTGCGTGCCGCGACCGCATTGGTCTGGTTCTTGTCCCAGAAGTAGGCAACGATCCAGCCGAGGATGACGAGGCCAACGAGCGACCAGTTGATGATCCGTTTGGTGCGACGGTCGAGTGTCATCCGCCCCATCCCGTCGTGAGCTGAAGCTGCTCGTCCTCGTCGCTTTTGCGGCGAATAAGCCACCGCACCACCGAGGGGGCGGCAACGAAGAAGAGGATGACCGCCTGGATGATGCTGATGATCTCCGGCTCGACGCTGGTTCGCGACTGCATCAGGCTCGCACCCGCGTCCATGGCTCCGAGAAGGACTGCTGCAGGGATGACCGCGATGGGGTTGGTACGCGCCAAGAGCGCAATCGTGATGCCGTCAAAGCCCAAGCCAGTATTGAAGCCAGGTTCAAACCGACCGTCGACACCGAGCGTTTCAATTCCGCCGCCCAGGCCGGCGAGAAATGCGCTGATCACCATCGCCAGTATTGTGATCCTGCCGACGCCGATCCCCGCGTAGTTTGCGGCGTGACGATTGAGGCCCACCGTGCGGATCTCGAAACCGAACGTGGTGCGCTCCAGAAGCCACCAACAGAAAAGCGCCGCGACCACGGCGACGAGAAAACCCGCCGGAATCCCGAGCACGTCGGGAATCTTCGCCGAGTCGTTGACCAGCGGTGTGCGCGCGAGGTTGGAGGGGTTGGTCTCGGGCGGGTCGGCCCACGGACCTCCCCGATTGGCCAGCCAGTCGGTGAGGTTGGCGGCCACGAAGTTGAACATGATGGTGCTGATGACCTCGTGGGTCCCGCGATAGGCCTTGAGGTAGCCGACGATTCCGCCGAGAGTGGCCGCCGCCAGGGCGCCAACGATGAGAGCAAACGGGATGTGCAGGATGCCCGGCATCTCAAAGGTGAATCCGGCCCAGGCGGCGAAGCTGGCGCCAAGGAGCAACTGCCCCTGCCCGCCGATATTGAACAGGCCGGCCTTGAACGCGAACGCCACCGCAAGGCCGCCGAGAATGAGCGGCGTGGCCTTCTCCAGGGTGCGCAGGAAGGCATCGCCACTACCGAGGGCTCCTTCCCACATCGCGCCGTAGGCCTCGAACGGGCTCGCCCCGACGGTGGCAATCAAGACGGCCCCGATGATCAGGCCGAAGACGACCGCCACGACCGGAATCATGGCCGATCGCAGCCAGCCGGGCGCCCTCACCCCACCCCGCGAGGGAGCCGGAGGAGGCTCAGGGGTGACCGGTGCGGCGTGTGCCTCTCCGGTCACCCTTGGCCTCCGTCCGTCAGTCGCTTACGGCTTGTAGCCGGTGGGGACCTCACCGGAGACGACCTTGGGGGTCAACTCCGTGATCTTGTCCTTGACGTCAGCTGGGATCTTGCTCTCGAAGTCGTGGTACGGAGCGAGCGCAGCGCCACCAAAGGTGTTGCCGGGCTTCACCGAACCGTCCTTGACGGCTTTGAGCAGGTCGCTCACACCGGGAGTGATGAGCTTCGTGGCACTCGTCACGAGGCAGGGATGTGCTTCGGGGACGGTCAACCACTGGTCGGTGTCGACACCGATGCAGAAGGCCTTGCCACCCTTCTTTGCGACTTCGGCCAGGGCACCGTTACCGGTGTTGCCGCCAGCGCCGAACACGACGTCTGCACCCTGGTCAATGGCCTGCTTGGCGGTGTTGGCACCGAACGCCGGGTCGTTGAACGCCACGTCCAGACCACCCGGGTGGTAGGTCGAGAGGACCTTCACCTTGGGGTTGGCGTACTTGGCGCCGGCTTCGTAACCCTCTTTGAAGGCCACGACCGGGGGCACGAGGTTGGTGCCCAGCACGGCGGCAACGGTGTTGCTCTTGGTGAGGTAGCCCGCGAGCGCACCGGCCAGGAATCCGGACTTGTCCTCGTTGAAGACGAGGCCGGTGACGTTGGGTGACTCTTTCGCCTGGAACTGGTCGACGCCGATGAACTTGATGTTCGGGTTGGCGGCGGCGGCGGTCGTGGTGGCCTCGCCGAGTGCGAAGCCGACGGTCACAATTGCGTCAAACTTCTGGTCGACGAAGGTACCGATGTTGGCGGCGTAGTCCTTCTTGTCGGTGGTCTCGATGAAATCGATCTGCGCACCCAGGTCCTTCTGCGCGGCCTTGACACCCTCCCAGGCGGACTGGTTGAAGGATTTGTCGTCGATCTTGCCGACGTCGGTGACGAGACCGACGCAGAAATTCTCTGGGGTCTCGCAGTTGGCCGGTGCGGCCGGTGCGGCGTCGGTGGTGCTCGCCGCCGTGCCACTGCCCGAGCCCCCGTCGTCGCCGCAGGCGACAAGCGCGAACGACAATGCCGCGGCGGCGGAAACGGAAACCGCAAGCCGTGTGATTGAGCTTTTCATCAGTTGGTGCCCCCCTCGTGGAATTGTTCGCCGACGGCACCAATGCTGCCGAGCGACCGACGCGCATCTCATGAATGCGTTGGAGTCTATTGATCGAGGGGCGGTGGGGAGCGGATCACGAAACCGAAACCTCACCGCGACGAGCACGAAATTTTGGTCGGTACCGACCAGTCGCTCACTACCGGAGATCACCTGAGCCGCACGAGCGTGGCCCACATCGTCGGTGTCCACGGCGGCGGAGAAGTCCGAGCTGTCGACGAAACTGCTTGTCGCGGGCGCCGCCCACGTTCCATTTCCGCCGCGATCGCGTCAGCGATTGCCTCGTCGGTATCGCAAGCGGTGTTCGATCCACCGGAGCCGAAGAGCCCGTTGATCGAGGAACGATCGACATCGCACCATCATTGAACACCACTCACGTTTCAGAATGGCCCGAGGATCATTCCGGCCGCTGCACTCACGGCAACGATCCAGAGAACGTTGACGCGAAAACGAGCAAGAGCAATCACTGCACCAACGGCAAGGACGATCGCCAGCCAGTCGAGTCGCCCGTCGACCCACAAGACGTGGCGCCCGACGAACACCGCCAGGGCAGCAATGGCACCGACGACCGCGACGCTGACCCCGTGCAGCGCGCTGGCAAGCCGCCCGCGGCGCGGCATCCGATCCACGAACGGGCCGCCGATCACGATGAATGCGAATGACGGAGCGAACGTGGCGAGCGTCGCGACCGATGCCCCCGCCAGTGCCCATGCATGAGAGTGATGGGTTGTCTGTCCGGCCATGTAGCCGACAAACGTGTTGACCATGATGAGCGGTCCCGGCGTGGTCTCGCCGAGGGCGAGGCCCGCCACCATGTCGCGTGAGGTCAACCAACCGAAGTTGTTGACTGCCTGATCGGCGACGAACGGCAGCACGGCATACGCGCCGCCGAACGTGATCAGTGCGGCCAGGGAGAAGAATCCCGCGAGGTCGGCGATGACCCCACCCACGAGGAGGAGAGCACCGATGGGAATGAGCCAGGCGGCCAGCATCCCGACCGCGCGGCCCACCGCCCGAGTCGGTGGTGAGTTTGGGGCCTCATCGGCGGGGCCGTCGTCATGCCCCAGCCCGGGGAACGACCCGGGACGTATCCGCTCGCCGGCAATTCCGATCAGGGCGGCGGCCACCAAGATCGCGGGAAAGGGGACGCCCGCCACCATCGCCGCGAACGCCGCCGCGGCCAGCACAAGCGCAACGGGTGTCTTTGCCACACGCCCCCCAATGCGAAGCACCGCCGCCAAGACGAGCCCGACGACTGCCCCGCCGAGTCCCCGGACAACCCCTGCGACGGTCGCGACATCACCGAACTCGACATAGACGTACGCCAGCCCGCACAACACGACAAAGCTGGGAAGGACGAACAGGCCACCGGCCGCAAGGGCGCCGCGAATGCCATGTAAGCGCCAGCCCACGTAGGTCGCAAGCTGCTGCGCCTCGGGCCCCGGCAAAGCGAAGCAGAAGGCGAGCGCGTGGAGAAAGCGGCTCTCTGAGATCCACCCGCGCCGCTCGACCAGCTCGTCGTGCATGATCGCCACCTGCCCGGCGGGTCCGCCGAACGAGATGCACCCCAGGCGGAGCCAGAACCTCATTGCGGTGGCCCAGGTTGGCGCGTCGGGCGAGACCGGTTCGCTCTCGGCGGGGTTCGGTGGACCACCTGTCGACGGATTCATCTCATTCGGGCCGCGACCGAGCGTCCTCGGGTACGCCTACGCCTCGGCTCGAACGCCGTGCACGGGGTTGCCGGCAGCTTCCCATTGGTAGTAGGAGCAGGCGGGCCCGAAGGCGGGTTCGTACTCCAGCACCTTGGGGTTGCGACCGACATCTCGGGCGTGCGCACTGTGGCGAAGCAGTGCCGGGTCGTCACCCTCCGGCCAGACGATCACGAGGTGTGCTGCAGTAAGGAACTGGGCGACGAAGGCGCAACCATCGGCCGGGCAGGGCCACGGGTCGGTGCGCACACAGAACCAGCCGCTGTAGTCGGTGCCCGAGTCATCGGTCCACAGGTCCTCATCGGGTGTGTCGAGGCGGATTACCCCGGGCTCAATCACGCCGATCTGGGGGCGCGCGGACGGCGGGACGGTTGGGGTCTCAGGCATGGGAGGAGCTTAGCGAGCGCTTCGTCGAAGTACGCGCTCGTCGCCCACTCGGCGGGTCACACCAGCGGCGTCCAGCCCCGTGGCCAATGCGAGCGCGTGGCGTCGACCCACCCCCCACAGATCACGGAGAGCCCCGATCGTCAGCGGTTGATCGCTCAGAGCAGCGACGGCCGCATCCCGGGCCGAAGCAAAGACCTCCGCGGCAAAACACAGCTCCCCGGCGGCGACCACGCGGCCCTCCTCACGCAGGGTCACCAGGATGGCGTTAAGCCGCTCGACGCCAAGGCCCGTCTCCTCTGCGAGGTCGACCAGACCGGGTGGTTGACGTCCCGCCGCGACGATAACGCCCGCGACAGCGTCGGCAACGGGATCACGGGTGCGTTCCCCCGGTGCTCGCACATGGGTGCCCTCCCGCACGAGCGTTCCCTCCTCCACGAGAGAGGTGAGCAGAGAATCGGCAGCGTCACCAACGAGCCCGCTCGCCGCGATGGCCGTGGCCCACGGAACAGCCCCGGCGGCCACCGCGGCACGCACCCGCTCCTGCGCAGCCTCCACCCGATCCGAAGCGACCCGCCACCGGCCCGCAATGACCGTGGCGCCCGTGACGACGACATCGGCATCATCCTCGGCGATCAGCAGCCCGCGCGCACCGGCATCGGCGACGCGCACCGCCATGATCTCCACCGGTGCTCCCCGCTCGAGAATGGCCAGCCGGGTTGCCGCGTTCGCGCCCTTTCCGTGGCGAGCCGGGTGGGCGTCGATAACCACAGCGCCCCCCACTGTGCGCCGCTCGGCGGAACGCAAAACGATGCGGTCGCCTTCGGCAATCGGGACGTCCTGCACGAAGCGAAGCTGCGCATACCCACGGTCACCCGGTTCCAGCACGTCCGCATCGAGCACGACGCAGGTGACCCCGAATTCCATTGTCCCGAGAAAAGCCTGGAGTTGGCGACGGGTGCGCAACGGCCCGCCGGCATCCGGAAGCAACTGGATCGCCACGTCCACCTGCGGCGAACGACTCCAGACGTCGTCGGCGGCGACGACGCAGGAGCCACGCGGCACGTCATCCTTCTCACAACCCGACAGGTTGAGCGCCACCCGACCCGATTCGGCGCGGTCGACGTCGCGATCGTGCGCCTGGATGCCACGCACCCGGCCATCGACGTCGCCGGGGATGATGCTCACACGATCCCCCACCGCGATCTGCCCGCCCCACAGCGTTCCGGTCACGACCGTCCCCGCACCGGCCACCGAGAAGGCACGGTCGACAAAGAGTCGGGGCCGGCCACCCGCGGTTCGCCGCTCCAGGCGCGCAGCCAGACGTTCCAGAGCGTCACGGAGTTCAGCGATTCCGTCGCCGGTTCGCGCCGAGACGGGAACGACCTCAGGGCCATCGCCCACGAGCTCACGAACGTCGGCAACGGCGAGCTCCGGGTCCATGAGGTCGCATTTGGTGACGGCGACGACACCATCCGCGACGCCGAGGAGGTCGAGCACGGCCTTGTGCTCGATCGTTTGCGGCATCACCCCGTCATCGGCGGCGACACACAGGAGGTACCCGTCGACGCCACTGGACCCGGCCACCATGTGGCGCACGAACTTCTCGTGCCCGGGCACGTCGATGAGGCTGAACGTCTGGCCCGACGGGAGCGCCAGCGGAGCGAAGCCGAGCGCGATCGAGATGCCCCGCGCTTTCTCCTCCGGCAAGCGGTCGGTGTCGTGGCCGGTGAGCGCGAGCACCAACGCCGTCTTGCCGTGGTCGACGTGCCCGGCCGTGCCGAGCACGAGTGTCATGGGCTGAGGCGGCGCAGTCCGCAGACGGCCGCCCCGGCGACGCCGTCACCGCCGTGTTCCAGAACGAAGCGGTAGGCCTCGCGGGCGCCGTCTCGCTCGTCGTGCTCCTCGTACAGCTGCGCCAACTCGAACGCCGCCCGTGGGGCCTGCCCGTCGTGCCGCGTGGCGATGGCCCGCAGGTACGCGTCTTCGGCCAGGTCGGGACGTCCGGCCGCCTGGTGTGCGAGGCCGAGCTCGACCAGCGCCACCGCCGCCTGATCGGGGTTGCCTCCCGCTGCGCGACGCTCCAACGCTGCAATATCGCTCATGTCGCCTCCTCGAGGAGGTGGGGCAGCTCGGCGACGTCGCGGTCCGTCAACGTGAGCACGTCGAGCAGCAACCGTCCCTCCGTGACACGGGCGACCACCGGGGTGGACAAGCCCCGCAGGCACGCCGCAAGGGCGTCGGGACCGTGAGGTGTGGGGAGTGACACCGCAAAGCTGGGGAGTTCGGCGAGCGGCAAGGCTCCTCCGCCTACCCGACCAATACTGGGGACCACCTCGCCAGCGAGCTGGTCAGCTAGCAAGTTCGCTCGAGCCTGCAGATCGTGTGGGTCGGCGCTCAGCATGGCAAGACCAGGGATCCGAGCACTTGCATGCGCCGGGTCACGATGGAGCGCGAGCGTGGCTTCAAGCGCCGCGAGGGTGAGCTTGTCGCAGCGCAAAGCCCGCATCAGGGGGTGGGCCCTACAGCGATCGATTGCTTCCGCGGTGCCGACGAGGATGCCGCATTGCGGTCCGCCAAGGAGCTTGTCACCACTAAACGCCGCAACGTCGACTCCGGCAGCGACGCTGGTTCGCACGTCGGGTTCGTCGCGGTAGATGGCGTCATCCGTGAGTGCGCCGCTTCCCAGGTCGTCAATGACCACGAGATCGTGCCGATGTGCCACCGCCACCAGCCCATCCAGCGGGGCCTCTTCGGTGAAGCCTACAACACGGAAGTTTGACGGGTGAACCCGCAGGATGGCGGCAGCGTTCGGCCCGACGGCATGCTCATAGTCGGACACGCGTGTCTTGTTGGTGGTCCCAACCTCCACCAGGCGGCACCCCGACGCGGTCAGCACCTCGGGAATGCGAAAGCCACCGCCAATCTCGACGAGCTGCCCGCGCGAGACGATGACGTCGTTACCGCTGGCCAGAGCCACAAGCGCCAGAAGCACCGCCCCAGCGTTGGTGTTCGCCACACAGGCCGCCTCGGCCCCGGTGAGCGCCTGGAGGTGAGCCACGATGTGGTCGTGCCGCGACCCGCGTTCGCCGGTGACCGGGTCCCATTCGAGCGTGCCGTACCCCGACACCGCAACGGCCGCGGCGATTGCCTCCTCTGCGAGCGGCGCGCGCCCGAGATTGGTGTGGAGCACGACACCAGTGGCGTTGATCACCCGCCGAAGCGATGGAGTGAGCCGAGCAGTCACATCGTCAGCCAGACCGTCAGAACCGGCACGCCGCTCGCGTCGGTCGGCCAGCGTGTCGCGCAAAGCATCGATCACCTGCGTCCGAGGAAACCGGTCGAGCAACGCGGCAAACTCGGGGAGGGCGATGACGGACGCCACCGACGGCAAGCCACGTCGAGGATCGCTCATCACTTCTTCCGATTGAGCTGGCACCCTCCGGGAACGTTCCTGGTCCGTGCGGTCCACACGAGAGATCTTAGGCACCCGTCGCCAGAATCGTCGCGTAACGGAGTTGCGCCATCAGCAATGGCCGATCCCCTCGACTCGCAGGATTGACACGGGCGCCTTCAGGTTATCCGGCCGGTGACTCTTCCCGACCGTGGCGGCCGTCTTGCCACTCCGTGGCGCCGTCGGCGAAGACAACGCGCTTCCAGATCGGCAGGCGCACCTTCAGCTCGTCGATGACGTAGCGACACGCCGAGAAGGCGGCGGGGCGATGGCCGGCCGATACCGCGACGGCGACGCTCGGCTCGCCGACCGCCACGGGCCCGGTGCGATGCACCACGGCCACCCGAGAATCGAAGCGGCGGATCGCCTCATCCCCGATCGCGGCAAGCTCACGTTCGGAGAGCTCGTCGTAGGCTTGGTACTCGATCGCAACGACCGCGCGCAGCGCGGTCTCCCGGCGGATGGTTCCGAGGAACGTCACGACGCCACCGTGCTCCTCGTCGCTCACCGCGGCGACCAGCTGCATCAGCTCGAGGGGCTGATCGGTGAGCCCGATCATCCGCCCGACACCGGCAGAATGAACGCAACCTCGTCACCCTCACGGAGCACCGCCGCCGGCGAGGTCCACTCGTGGTTGACCGCGTAACGCAGCCCCTGTGGCGGATGCTCGCGGGCAAGTTGCGGCAGGTGCCCCCACACGGCACCAAGCGGGGTGGCATGCGGCACCGTTAGCGCCACTCGGTCGGTGCCAACCGCCTCGCGCAGCGACGCAAACAGCCTGACGGTGATCGAGATGTCTTCCACCGGTTACAGACTAGGCGAAACCCGGGCTGCGGCCCCGGCCGCACGCTGCAACGTTTCTCTCACACCTGGCCGTTCGGTTAGGTACCGGTGTTTCACCAAACCGTGTCGCGAGACTTTGGCAGGTCTTAGCGCATCAAACGCCAATATTTACCCCGCAAAAGTCCAAAAGCAACCTAGACCTTTGCCCGTTGGAAAGCAGAAAGGGCTGATGTAGAACTAGAGGCCTGGATCTCGCTCTGCGAGATCGTCATCTTTCCCCCGCACGGCAGGTTCGCAAGCATCATCCCCGTTCGACTGTGAACCGCATCCCGACGATATTGACCAAGGAGCTGGTGTGCCCACACCCACCCCCGCATGGAAGCGCTTCCCCCGGCGCGTCATCATCGCCGTCGCGGCGATGGCATCGTTCGCTTTCGCCGCCCCTGCCATGGCGACCTACGCCGTCGGCGACCGCGTCTTCGGCGATACGAACAACAACGGTGTTTTTGACACGTCGAGCGAGAGCGGTATCAGCAACGTGCTGGTGCGGCTCTACGCCGACACGAACGCCAACTGCATTCCCGACGGTGGCCCACTTCTCAGCTCACGCACAAACGCCTCCGGTGCATACCTGTTCGCGGGCGTGGGCAGCACCCGCTACCTGATCGAGCTCGACGCCTCCAACTTCACGGGAACGGGCGCTCTAGTCGGTTACGCCAGCTCCACCGGCAGCAGCAGCCAGACCTCTGGCCCCTATGAGCCCGGCCTGAATGAATCGAACAACGCCGCCGACAACAACAAAGATCACGGCAGTAACGCGAGCGGCACGATCCGTGCCTGTCAGATCGTGATTGTGGGCGGCACCGAACCGACGGGCGAGGGTAACCAGCCCCCCGGCATCACGAACCCCGACAGCGACCCCAACACCAACAACACCATCGACTTCGGCGTGTACAAGCCCGCCCAGGTCGGCGCACTTGGTGATCGCGTGTGGGACGACCGCAACCACAACGGCATCCAGGAGGCCGGCGAGGCTGGCGTTGGCGGCGTCACCGTCCGCCTGTTGAACACCGCCGGCACCACTGTGCTGGCCACCACCACGACCAACGCCTCCGGCAACTACCTCTTCCCGAACCTCGCACCCGGCACATACACGGTCGAGTTCGTGAAGCCCGCGGGCTCCGAGTTCACCCTCGAGGACATCGGCGCCGACCAAACCGCCGACTCCGATCCGTCCGTGACAACCGGACGCACGAGCGAAGGCGTTGTGACCGCCGGCCAGACCAACACGCAGATCGACGCAGGCATCTGGTACCCACTTAACCTCGGCAACCTGGTGTGGCGCGACGCCAACAACAACGGCCGCGTCGACGCCGGCGAGCCCGGCGTCTCGGGTGTCACCGTCGAACTTCTCTCCGGCACGATCGTCGTGGCAACCACGACGACCAACGCGAGCGGCAACTACAACTTCCCGAACCTTCTCCCCGGGAACTACAGCGTGCGGATCCCCGCCGGCAACTTTGGCGCAGGTGCTCCGCTTGCCGGTTTGACCACGTCGACTGGCGGCGGTAGCGAGCCCGCCCCCGACCCGGACAACAACGCCAACGACGATGACAACGGAACCGCCGCCGCAGGTGCGGTGACCTCCGCTCCCGTCACCCTCTCACCCGGCACCGAGCCCACCGACGACGGTGACGGAAACAATGGCAACCTCTCGGTTGACTTCGGGTTCCGTCCCCCGCTCGGCTCCATCGGTGATCGAGTGTGGCTCGACCAGAACGGCAACGGTGTTCAGGACGCCGGCGAGCCCGGCCAGGGTGGTGTGACCGTCTCGCTGTGTACCAGCGCCGGCACCGTCATCACCACCACGACGACGGCCGCCGACGGCAGCTACTCGTTCCCCAATCTCGCACCCGGCAGCTACCAGGTCGGTTTCACCAACCTTCCGGCCGGCACCGCACTGTCGCCCGCCAACCAAGGCGGCAATGACGCGACCGACTCCGACGCTCCCAGCGTGGGCGCTTGCACTATCCCGGTCACATTGGCCGCCGGTGAGAACAACACCACCATCGACGCCGGCGTCTACCAACCGCTTGCCCTCGGCAACCAGGTGTGGCGCGACACCAACAACAACGGTGTTGTCGATGCGGGTGAGCCCGGCATCTCGGGTGTCACCGTGGAGCTGCTTCAGGGCACCGCCGTCGTGGCAACCACCACAACCAACAGCTCCGGCAACTACCAGTTCACGGGCCTTCGTCCCGGTGACTACTCCGTGCGCATTCCGGCAGCGAACTTCGCCGCGGGCGCACCGCTGGCAAGCCTGTCCACCTCCACCGGAGGCGGGAGCGAGCCGGCCCCAGACCCCGACAACAACACAGACAACAACGACAACGGTTCCGCCGCCGGTGGCGCCGTGACCTCGCTCCCCGTCACTCTGGCCTCGGGCACTGAGCCCACCGACGACGGTGACGGCAACAACGCCAACCAGACGGTTGACTTCGGCTTCATCCCGCCGCCGGCCACCGCATCCGTCGGTGACCGCGTGTGGCTTGACCAGAACGCCAACGGTGTTCAGGACGCCGGTGAGCCGGGACAGGGCGGCGTGACGGTATCCCTGTGCAACGCCGCGGGCACCGTCGTCTCCACGACGACGTCGGCCGCTGACGGCAGCTACGCCTTCACGGGCCTCGCCGCCGGCAGCTACCAGGTTGGTTTCACCAACCTTCCGGCCGGCACCGCGCTGTCGCCCGCCAACCAAGGCGGCAATGACGCGACCGACTCCGACGCCCCAAGCGTCGGGACATGCACCATTCCGGTGACGCTCACCGCCGGTGAGAACAACACCACCATCGACGCCGGCGTCTACCAACCGCTCAACCTCGGCAACTTGGTGTGGCGCGACGCCAACAACAACGGCCGCGTCGACGCCGGCGAGCCCGGCATCTCGGGTGTCACGGTCGAGCTGCTGCAGGGCACCACGGTCGTCGCAACCACAACGACCAACGCCGGTGGCAACTACCAGTTCACCGGACTTCGTGCCGGTGACTACACGGTGCGGATCCCCGCAGCGAACTTCGCCGGCGGCGCCCCGCTCGCGGGCCTTTCGAGCTCGACGGGTGGCGGGAGCGAGCCGGCCCCAGACCCCGACAACAACGCTGACAACGACGACAACGGTTCCGCCGCCGGTGGCGCCGTGACCTCGCTCCCCGTCACTCTGGCCTCGGGCACTGAGCCCACCGACGACGGTGACGGCAACAACGCCAACCAGACGGTTGACTTCGGTTTCATCCCCCCGGCACCACAAAACGCGTCTGTCGGTGACCGCGTGTGGGAGGACACCAACCACAACGGCATTCAGGATGCCGGCGAGCCGGGTCTGGGTGGCGTGACCGTCACGCTGTGCAACCCCGCCGGCACCGTCGTCTCCACGACAACATCGGCCGCCGATGGCAGCTACGCCTTCACGGGCCTTGCCCCGGGGAGCTACCAGGTTGGTTTCACCAACCTGCCCGCCGGTGGCGCATTGACGCTGCCCAATGAGGGTGGCAACGACGCCACCGACTCCGACGCTGCGACGGTTGGCACGTGCACCATCCCGGTGACACTCGCCGCCGGTGAGAACAACACCACGGTTGACGCCGGTGCGTGGTTCCCGCTCAACCTCGGCAACCTCGTATTCCGTGACACCAACAACAACGGTGTCGCCGACGCCGGTGAGGCCGGAGTTGGCGGTGTCACCGTCGAGCTTCTGTCCGGCACCACGGTCGTGGCAACCACCACGACCAATGGCACGGGTAACTACAACTTCCCGGACCTCACCCCGGGTGACTACTCGGTGCGTATCCCGGCATCGAACTTCGCCGCCGGAGCGCCATTGGCCGGCCTGTCGAGTTCGACCGGTGGTGGCAGCGAGCCGGCATCCGACCCGGACAACAACGTCGACAACGACGACAACGGAACCACCGCCGCGGGTGCGGTGACCTCCGCTCCCGTCACCCTCGCGCGCGGCACGGAGCCAACGACTGACGGCGACGGTAACAACGGGAACTTGACGGTCGACTTCGGGTTCATCTCGACGCCGACCGGTGTCGCCTCCATCGGTGACAAGGTGTGGCTCGACTCCAACAACAACGGGGTGCAAGATCCCGGCGAGCCGGGTGTGACCGGTGTCACGGTCACGCTGTGCAACCCGGCCGGACAGGTTGTTCAGACCCGCACGACGGGAGTGGACGGCAGCTACAGCTTCACGGACCTGGCTCCGGGCAGCTACCAGGTGGGCTTCACCACCATCCCCGCGGGGAGCCAGCTCACCACCCCGAACGCCGGTGGCAATGACGCCACCGACTCGGACGCCACAGCTCTCGGCACCTGCACCATCCCGGTGACGGTGGCTGCGGGTGAGAACAACACCACCATCGACGCCGGCATCTGGACGCCACTCGTCCTCGGAAACACGGTGTTCGACGACCAGAACAACAACGGCACCAAAGAGGCAGCGGAGCCCGGCATCGCCGGTGTGACGGTGCAGCTGGTCAATGGCGCCGGAGCCGTGGTGGCCACCACGACCACCAACGCAAGCGGCAACTACCAGTTCACCGGCCTCGCACCCGGTGACTACAAGGTGGTTCTCCCGGCAACGAACTTCGCCGCCGGAGCACCGCTCGCCGGGTACGTCTCGTCCACGGGCACCAACGGGTCGGCTACCGGCCCCGCCGAGCCCGGACCGGCCACCAACAACGACACCGACAACGACGACAACGGGACCGGATCCGCCGGGATGGTCATGGCCGTTCCGGTGACGCTCACCTCAGGTGGCGAACCCACCACAGATGGTGACGGCGCCAACGGCAACCAGACCGTCGACTTCGGTGTGTTCAAGCCGGCATCACTCGGTGACACGGTGTGGAACGACGTCAACCAGAACGGCATCCAAGACCCAAGCGAGGCCGGTGTTCCCGGTGTCACGGTGACGCTCTACAACGCCGCCGGCACGGCAATCGCAACGGCCACAACCGATGCTCAGGGCAAGTATTCCTTCACCAACCTGACGCCGGGTGACTACTCGATCGGTGTGTCGAACCTGCCGCTTGGCGCGACGGTAACCATGGCCGATCAGGGAGCCGACAATGCCGCCGACTCCGATATCAACCCCACCACGGGTCGCAGCGCCCCGGTCACGTTGGCCGCCGGTGACAACAACCCGACCCTCGATGCCGGCATCGTCATTCCCGCCGGCCTCGGAGACAAGGTGTTCAGCGACACCAACGGCAATGGCATCCAGGACGCGGGCGAGCCCGGCGTTCCCGGTGTCACGGTGACGCTGTACGACGGCAAGGGTGTGCAGATCGCCCAGCAGACGACGGACGCGAGCGGGAACTACTTCTTCCCGAACCTTCCCGCTGGCGTCTACACCGTCGGCTTCACAAACCTGCCGGCCGGCACGTCGCTCTCCCCCGCCAACGTGGGCGCAAACGACGCCGCCGACTCCGACGCCGACCCCACCACGGGTCGCACGACCCCGATCAACCTGGTCGGTGGCGACCGCAACATCACCATCGACGCGGGTATCACCCCGCCAGGTGTGATCGTCATCGGTGGCGAGCGAACGGCACTGTCCATCCGCAAGGGCGCCAGCAAGGCCATCACCAACCGTCGCACGAACGTGCTGTTCACCATCACGGTTCGCAACATCGGGACCGCAACGGCACGAAACGTCCGCATCTGTGACCGCATCCCCTCGGGCTTCTCGTTTGTCCGAGCACGGGGCGCGCAGGTTCGCGGCGGCCAGGCCTGCTGGAACGTCGGCAACCTCAACGCCGGTCAGTCACGCACGGTGCGCATCACCCTCCGTGCCAACACCGCTGGTAACCGGACCAACATCGCGACGGCACGTGCCGACAACGCCAACCGCGTCACGGGCCGTGCCCGCGTGCGGATCCTGGCCGTCATCGGCAGCCCGAGCATCCCGAAGGTCACGGGCTCCCGCCCGTAGCACTCGGAGTGGTTACTTCATGTGGCTCGGGGCACCCGCCCCGGGCCACATGTGCTTGACGACAGAAGCCGCGAGGCTATGCGTCCACGCCGGCGAGGAGGGCGTCGCCCGCGAGCTGCGGTTCCAGCGAGAGTCGTGCCGCACGGATGTGGCGGTGCATCAACATCTCCGCCAGCTCACCATCACCCCCCATGATGGCGTCGAGGATCTGGTGGTGCTCCCTCAGGGCCCGTTGCGGCCGACTGCTGAGATGGCTTGAGCGGTAGCGGTACAGGCGCACCCGGTACGACAGGCCGGCCACCAGGGCGATGAGCTCGGCGTTGGCGCTGGCCTGCACGATGCGGAAGTGGAAGTCCTCGTCGTCGACGTCTTGGAAGTAGCCGATATCGGCTTGCACGTCGGGGCGGCGTTCATGGGTGGCGAGGAGCCCGCGAATCTCGTCGATCTCCCCGGCAGTGATGGCGTCGGCGGCGAGGCGGCACGCCAGCCCTTCCAACGCCTCGCGCACCGCGTAGAGCTGCACGAGCTCCACACGGCCGATGGTGGCGACCCGGGCGCTGCGGCGTGGCTGACGCTCCACCAGACGCATGCTCTCCAAGCGATGGAGAGCCTCGCGCAGCGAGCTCCGGCTGGTACCCCACCGGGCCGCCAGATCCGGTTCCGAGAGCTTTTCACCAGAGGCCAGCTCACCCGAGACGATCGCGTCGACCAGTTGTTGCGTGACCTGCCCCACCACGGTGTCGTCCGCCGCACCGGCGACGTCATGGGGAATGTTGTCGACAGAATTGGCCATTCGAGCGGATGCTGGCGTCAAAGCCCGCCGATTACAAGCCGATTTGTCGACAACGTTCGTTTTTTGCCTGTACGCTGCCGACTCGCGGGTTTCCCGGAGCGCGCGCTTGCGCGAGATGGAGTGTCACGAGGCGTGGGACAGGACACGGAGAACGAGCGTCTGACCGAGTCGGGCATCCCGGTGGACCGCGTGTACGACGCAGCCGCTGTCGCGGCACTCGACCTCGACGATCGCCTGGGTGACCCCGGCAAGTTTCCGTTCACCAGAGGGGTTCATGCCGCGATGTACCGCGACCGGCCGTGGACGATGCGCCAGTACGCCGGGTTCGCAACCGCGGAGGAGACCAACGAGCGCTTCCGCTACCTCTTGGCGCACGGCGCGCCGGGGCTGTCGATGGCGTTCGACCTCCCCACCCAACTGGGTATGGACTCCGACGACCCTCGCGCCCTGGGTGAGGTCGGTCGCGTCGGGGTGGCCATCGACTCGATCGAGGACATGGCGCGGGTGTTCGAGGGCATCGACCCCGTCGCCGTCTCCACCAGCATGACGATCAACGCCCCCGCCTGCGTTTTGCTACTGCTCTACCAATTGGTGGCGGAGGAGAAGGGCGCCGACACGAAAGAGCTGCGCGGCACCATCCAGAACGACATCCTCAAGGAGTACATCGCACGGGGGAACTACATCTTCCCGCCGCCACAGTCGATGCGCCTCACTGTCGACACATTTGCCTACTGCAAAACCGAGTTGCCGAACTGGAACACCATCTCCATCAGCGGGTACCACATCCGCGAGGCGGGCTCCACAGCGGTTCAAGAGATTGCGTTCACACTCGCCAACGGCATCGCCTATGTGCAGGCCGCAATCGACGCGGGCCTCGCCGTCGACGAGTTCGGTCCGCGCCTGTCGTTCTTCTTCAACGCGCACAACAACATGCTGGAGGAGGTCGCGAAGTTCCGTGCGGCCCGACGCATGTGGGCGCACCTCATGCGCGACCGCTTCGGCGCCACCAGCGACCGAGCGATGATGCTGCGCTTTCACGCACAAACAGGAGGCTCCACCCTCACCGCCCAGCAACCCGACAACAACATCGTCCGTGTGGCGATGCAGGTTCTGGCCGCGGCCTTCGGCGGCGCCCAGTCCATCCACGCCAATGGCTTCGATGAGGCATTGGCGCTCCCCACCGAGCGGGCTGCGAAGCTGGCCCTTCGCACCCAGCAAACCATCGCCGCCGAAAGTGGCATCACCGACACGGTCGACCCCTTCGGAGGGTCATGGGCGGTCGAGGCCCTCACTGCCGAGCTCGAACAACGTGCCGGCGCCCTCATCGCAGAAATCGACGAGCGCGGCGGCGCGGTTGAGTGCATCGACATGATGCAAGAGCAGATCCATGACTCGGCGTTCCGCCACGAGCGCGAGGTCACCGACGGGACGCGCCGCATCGTGGGGATCAACGCCTACGTCGAGTCCGATGAGGTCAACCCGGAGATCCTCAAGATCGACCCGGCAGTGGAGCAAGCCCAGGTCACACGACTGGCCGACCTCCGGGCCCGCCGCGACAACGCCGCCGTGACGGCACATCTGAACACGGTCCGCGACGCCGCTGACGGGACCGACAACCTGCTCTACCCCATTCGCGACGCTCTGCGCGCCCGCGCCACGATCGGCGAGGTGTGCAACGTGCTGCGCGACGTGTGGGGTGAGCACGATCGATTGAGGAGCGCACACTGAGCGTCGACGACAAGCGCCAGCGCCTGAAGGAACTCCGCGACGAGGCTGTTCACGCGGGAAGCGCAGCGGCCGTGGAGCGCCAACACGCCCGTGGCAAGCTCACCGCCCGCGAGCGCATCGACCTGCTGCTCGACCCCGGCTCGTTCACCGAGCTCGACATGTTCACCCGCCACCGTGCCCACGGCTTCGGGCTCGAGGACAACCGCCCGTGGGGTGACGGCGTGGTCACCGGCCACGGCACGATCGACGGTCGCAAGGTGTGTGTGTTCAGCCAGGACTTCACCGTGTTCGGTGGCAGCCTGGGCGAGGTGTTCGCCGAAAAGATCTGCAAGGTCATGGACCTGGCGGTGCGCATGGGCTGCCCCCTCATCGGCATCAACGACTCGGGTGGCGCCCGTATCCAAGAAGGTGTCGTCAGCCTCGGTGGTTACGCCGACATCTTCTTCCGCAACGTCCGAGCCAGCGGTGTGGTGCCGCAGATCAGCGTGGTCATGGGACCGTGCGCCGGCGGCGCGGTCTACAGCCCGGCCATCACCGACTTCATCTTCATGGTGAAGGAAACCAGCCACATGTTCATCACCGGCCCGGAGGTCATCAAGACCGTCACGGGTGAAGAGGTGAGCATGGAGGAGCTGGGTGGCGCCGTGTCACACGCCACCAAGTCAGGGGTTGCGCACTTCGCCGCCGAGGACGAGCCGGACTGCCTCGCGATGGTGCGCGAGCTGATGTCGTTCCTCCCGCAGAACAACATCGATCCGCCGCCCTACGAGCGTCCGGACGACGACCCTGCACGGCAAGACGCAGTGCTCGCCTCGATCATTCCGGACCAACCCACCAAGCCGTACGACATGACCGCAGTCATCCGGGCGGTGGTCGACGACGAGTACTTCTTCGAGGTCGCCCCGCTCTACGCCCAGAACCTGGTCGTCGGCTTTGCCCGACTCAACGGCCACTCGGTCGGTGTGGTGGGCAACCAGCCAAAGGCCTTGGCCGGGGTGCTCGACATTGACGCCTCCATCAAGGGCGCGCGGTTCATCCGTTTCTGCGACGCGTTCAACATCCCGCTGGTGTCGTTCGTCGATGTCCCGGGCTTTCTCCCCGGCACGTCGCAGGAGTACGGCGGCATCATCCTCCATGGAGCCAAGCTGCTCTACGCCTACGCCGAGGCGACCGTACCGAAGCTCACGGTCATCACTCGGAAGGCCTACGGCGGCGCCTACGACGTGATGAGCAGCAAGCACATCGGCGCCGACTTCAACGCCGCGTGGCCCACGGCCGAGATCGCCGTGATGGGCCCCGAGGGCGCCGTGAACATCGTTTTCAAGCGGGAGATCGAGGCGGCAGTCGCCGATGGCGGGGACGCCGCGACAAAGCGCGCCGAGCTGGTGGCCGAGTACACCGAGCGCTTTGCCAACCCGTACATCGCGGCTGAGCGTGGTTACGTCGACGACGTCATCGAGCCCGAGGAGACCCGTCCGTGGCTCATCACGGCGCTTGAGATGTCGCTCACCAAGCGTGAGGCGGGGCCGAAACGCAAGCACGGGAACATCCCACTGTGACGCCGGTGGGCGAGGTTCAGATCACGGGTCGTCCGTCCGCGCAGGAGGCCGCCGCCATCGTGGCAGCGGTGCAGGTGCTCATCGACGGCGAAACGCCGGCCGGGGCCCCACAGCTGCCGGCGGCGTACCGCTCGGGGTGGCGTCGGGCAGCGATCATGGAATCGATTCGGGTTTCGCACGACCGGAGGGATGTGGATGTTTCGTAAGGTGTTGGTGGCCAACCGTGGGGAGATCGCGATCCGCGTGTTTCGCACGCTGCGCGAGATGGGCATCGCCTCGGTCGCCGTCTACAGCGAGGTCGACCGTGACGCGCTGTTCGTGCAGCACGCCGACGAGGCCTACCTCATCGGCGCGGGACCGGCGACCGAGAGCTACCTCAAGGCCGACACCATCATTGAGACCGCACAACGGGCCGGTGCCGACGCCATTCACCCCGGCTACGGCTTCCTCGCGGAGAACGCGTCATTCGCGCGTGCCTGTGCCAACGCGGGCATCGTCTTTATCGGCCCGCCGCCCGAGGCGATCGACGCAATGGGCTCCAAGATCGCCGCGCGAGCGCTCATGCACGACGCGGGTGTCCCCATCGTTCCGGGAGTGCGCGAAAGCGTCGACACGCTCGCCGCAGCGAAACGGATTGCAAAGAGCATCGGCTACCCGGTCGCCGTCAAGGCCGCCGCCGGGGGCGGCGGTAAGGGCTTTCGCGTGGCCCTCGACGCCGGTGCCCTGAAAGAGGCCTTCGAGGGCGCGCGACGCGAGGCCGAGAAGTTCTTCGCCGATGATGTCGTGTACCTGGAGCGCTACCTCCCCGACCCACGTCACGTCGAGATCCAAGTCCTGGCTGATGCTCATGGCAACGCGATCTCCCTGGGTGAGCGTGACTGCTCCGTTCAGCGTCGCCACCAGAAATTGGTGGAGGAGACACCGAGCCCCGTCGTGTCGGCCGACCTGCGCAAGCGCATGGGTGAGGCGTCGGTTCGCGCCGCAAAGGCGGTGGGGTACCGGTCGGCCGGCACGTGCGAGTACCTGGTCTCGGGCGACGAGTTCTTCTTCCTCGAGATGAACACGCGCATCCAGGTGGAGCACACCGTCACCGAGATGGTGTGCGGCGTCGACCTCATCCGCGAGATGGTGCGCATCGCGGCGGGCGAGCCGATGTCGCTGAAGCAGAAGGACGTCAAACCCCGCGGTCACGCCTTCGAGTGCCGCATCAACGCCGAGGACGCGAGCAACCGCTTCCTGCCCACGCCGGGTCGAATCACCGCCTACCGCGAGCCGACCGGCCCGGGCATCCGTGTCGACTCCGGTGTGCAGGCCGGGTCGATCATCCCCGATATCTACGACCCGATGATCGCGAAGCTCGTGGTGTGGGACGTCGACCGCGAGACCGCCCGTCGCCGCATGCTGCGCGCCCTCGACGAGTACGTGGTGGAGGGCCCCACGACGCTCATCCCGTTCCACAAGTGGCTGCTCAACGACCAGGAGTTCATCGCGGGCGGAGCGTGCCACGCAAAGCTCGCCGCGATGGCCGACACCGCCACCCCGCTCCCCACCGACGACCGCCCCGCGAACGCACCAACCGCCGACGTCCCTGGGGACCGCACCGAGCGCCGGGTCACCGCCGAGGTGGACGGCAAGCGCTTCGAGGTGCGCCTTTTTCTCGACGCCTCCGCAGCCGGCGGCGCCACGCCGAAGCGCGCCAAGCGGGCCGCATCAACGCCCGTTGGCAGCGGCGCGACGGGCGACACCGTGGTGAGCCCCATGCAGGGCACCGTCCTCAAGGTGCTTGTGGAGGTCGGGGCCCAGGTCGCCGTGGGCGATGTCATCGCCATCGTCGAGGCGATGAAAATGGAAAACGAGGTCACCGCCCACCAGGCGGGGACAGTCAAGGAGCTCGCTGTCGCCGCGGGAGACGCCGTGCAGTCGGGACAACCCTTGGCAACGGTGTCGTAGGAAGACGATTACGCCAGGCGAGGCTCGGCCTGGCGGCGAGCCCGGTCGGCCAAAAGGACCGGGAGTATCAAAAGGGCGAGTGCCCCACCACTCAGGCTCAGCACAGGAAAGTTGCTTGCCGCCACGAGAAATCCGCTGCCGATTCCGCCGGTGGCGCCGGCAAGGGAGACGGCCACGTCCACGGTGCCCTGCGTTTTCGCGCGACTCTCCAGTGGCACGGCGTCGGTGACCATTGCCGAGCCGGCGACGAGACCGAGGCTCCAGCCCAGGCCGAGGAGCCCGAGGGCGACCGCGAGTAGGGCGATCGACGATGGCGGCGCGAGCGCCCCGACCACCCCGGCGCCGAGCAACACGATGCCGGCGAGGCCAAGTACCGTGCGCCGCCCGAAGCGGTCGACGAGTAATCCGGAGAGCGGCGCCGGGAGGTACATCGCCGCGATGTGGACGGAGATCACGAAGCCGGCCGCACCGAGACCATGGCCGTGCCCCGTGATGTGTACCGGGGTCATCGTCATTACGCCCACCATCACCATCTGCGTCAGCACCATGCCGACCGACGCGATGCGCAGGGTGGGGCGATCGGCGACGGGTGGTGCGGCGGTCTCGACGACCGGGTCCTCGGCCTTCCACTGACGGGCAAGTAACAGCGGGTCGGGACGGAGCATCACCGCCACGACGATCGCGGCGAGAAGGTAGGCAACGGTGGCCAGCAGGAACGGTCCGGCCAGGGTGGGCAGACCAAGTTCTCGAGCCAGCGCCCCGGTTGGCTCGGTGAGGTTTGGCCCGGCAACGGCCCCCAAGGTTGTTGCGACCAACACCCGGCTCACCGCGCGACCACGACGTTCGGGCTCTGCGAGGTCGGCACCGGCGTAGCGGGCCTGCAGGTTCGTTGCCGACCCCGACCCGTAGAGCACGAGGGAGACGAACAGGAGGGTGACACTGTCGACGGCCGCGGCCACCACCACACCTGCCCCGCCAACTGCGCCCACGGCGTACCCCATCGCGAGGCCGGGGCGGCGCCCCGCTCGCTGCGACAACGCACCCACGAAGAGAGCCGCGGCCGCGGAGCCCACGGTGAAGAGAGCGGCGGGCACACCGGCGGCGGCATCCGATCCCAACATGTCTTTCGCCAGGAGCGCGCCGACGGTGATGCCGGCGGCAAGCCCGGCCCCGGCCAGCACCTGGGAGCCGAACACCACGCGCATCACGCGCCGCTGCTGGCCCGCTCGAGCCTCACCGCTCATGCGGGCACGCTGACAGGTCCCAGACGATCTGGCCCGGAGCCAGACACCACGACAAACCCCTCTACGCCCGCAAACGCACGTAGAGCGCCACGTCGAGGATCTGGCCCTCCTTGAATGCACTATCCCTCTGGACGGCCTCGAGCCGGTAGCCGCACTTTTCGAGCACCCGGCCCGATGTGTCGTTGCCCGCGAAGACCCCACCCTCCAGGCGCACAAACTCGGTGTTCGCGAAGACATAGTCGGTGAACGCCGCAAGCGCTTCGGTGGCGTAGCCCTGCCCCCAATGGTTCACCCCGAGCCAGTACCCCACCTCCGCCGTGAACCGGCCCACGTCGTCGCCGGGGAGCAGCCCAACGGCCCCGATCAGTGCACCGTCACGAGTGATGCCCAAGCTGTACAGCGGGTGACGCTCGTCCGCCGACGAGAGAAACCCACGCGCCAGCGCGACGGTGTAGGGGCTGGGGAAGCCGTCGCGGAGACCCGCCGCGATACGCGGGTCGTCGGCCTCGCGTGCGTAGTCAACGGCATCCGCGACGGTCAGCTCACGAATGACCAAGCGTTCGGTGCGAATCACACGGTCACCTCGAGCGAGAGGAGTGCGGAGACGTGCTCATGCGAAATCCGCCCGCGGAGACCAAAGCGTCGGCATCCGACGGTCGCGGGGGGGCGCAGCACGAGCCCCGGTGTGGTGATGTGAAATGAGGACGACACGGGCGGGCTACCAGGCGGTCGATGTTACTTCCGTAAGGGACGCTTAAGCACCTCGATTTAGGCTTCGTGAGTGGATCTGGCGATACTCATACCCGTTGCATTCCTTGCGGGCATCGTGACGGCGATCTCCCCGTGCGTGTTGCCGGTGCTTCCGGTGGCTCTGGCCGGTGCGGCAACCGGCGGCCGGCGTCGCCCCATCGGCATCGTCGTCGGCTTTGTCATCACGCTTGTGGTGTTCACTCTGGCGCTCACCGCGGCGTTCGACGCGATCGGCCTGTCGGCGTCGGCGCAACGCAACGTCGGGGTCGTCGTGCTCCTCGGCTTCGCCCTCACAATGATCATCCCCGCGTTTGGTGATCGCGTTACTCGCCTGCTGGCACCGCTTCAACGCCTCGGAAGCCGCGTTCCCACGGGCAGAGACGGTTTTGGTGGCGGGGTGCTCATGGGCCTCGGCCTCGGTCTGGTGTGGGCACCGTGCGCGGGACCCGTGTTCAGCGCCATCGCCGCCGCAACCGCCACCGAGAAGATCGGTGCCAGCACCTGGCTTGTGCTGTTCGTCTATGCCATCGGTGCGGCGCTCCCCATGCTCGTCATCATGCGCGGCGGGCAACGCCTGGCGAAGCGCCTGGCTCCTCGGGCAGTACCGATTCGCGTGGGAATGGGCGTACTGCTCGCCGCCACCGGGGTGCTCATCTTCACCGGCCTCGACACACGACTCACTGCATGGGCCGTCAACTCCGTCCCCGGCTACACCAACACCCTTCAAGCGGCCGAGCGCTCCGCCGCTGCATCGGATGGACTCGCAAAAGTTCAGGGCCGCGAGCAGAACACGAACCCCATCACAACCGTCGCCCAAGAGCCGAAGTCGCCACAAGCAGAGAAACCGAAACCCGTCGCTGCACCCACCATCGCCCCCAAAGTCGACTTGCCCGTCTACGCGGCCGCACCCGAGTTCGCCGGCCTCACCGAGTGGTTCAACGCCGACGGGATTCCGCGCACCCTCAAGGAGCTGCGCGGCAAGGTTGTGCTCATCGATTTCTGGACGTACTCGTGTATCAACTGCATTCGCACCATTCCCCACCTGCGTGAGTGGGATAGGCGCTACCGCGACGAGGGCCTCGTCATCGTCGGCGTCCATACACCGGAGTTCGCGTTTGAGCGGGAGCCCGACAACGTGAGGAAGGCCATCACGGATCTGGGAGTCACCTGGCCGGTGGCACTTGACCCGGATTACGGCACGTGGAATGCCTGGGGCAACCAGTACTGGCCGGCGAAGTACCTGATCGATCAGGAGGGCAACGTCCGCGCCTACCACTTTGGCGAGGGCGCCTATGACGAGACGGAGAAGAACATCCGTCTTCTGCTGGCCGAGACAGGCGCCAGCGCACAGCAGGTCGCCGAAACCGCTCCGCGTGGCCATTCGCCGATCACGCCGGAGACCTACCTCGGGCACTCCCGTATCGACCGTTTCGACAGCACCCCGCCGATCGCCCGCGACAAACCCGTCCGCTACGACAGTCCCGATGCGCTGGCTATTGATCACGTCGCCTTCCAGGGGGAGGGCCTCGTGACCACGGAGCGGGTCACCGCGGGCGCGGACTTTTCTATCGACCTGCGCTTTCGCGCGAAGCGCGTGTTCCTCGTACTCGGCGGCAACGGCAAGCCGCTCCCCGCCGAGGTCCTGCTCGACGGCCAACCCATCGCCGCGGCCAACGCCGGTACGGACGTGAACGCCGACGGCCGCCTCACCGTGCGTGAGCACCGCCTCTACGACCTGGTGAAGCTGCCCAAGGAGAGCGACCACCGCCTGCTCATCCGACTCGCCCCGGGAACCAGCGGCTACGCCTTCACGTTCGGGTAAGGCTCGTGCTCAGGCCAGCGGGTTGGTCCAACGGAGTCCGGTGAAGCGAGCGAAGTCGCTGTCGTTCGAATAGAGCGTGACACCGTGCTCGATAGCGAGGCTTGCCAAGTGAGCGTCGGGAACATGGTTCGCGGCAATATGGAGGCTCGTCAGGAGACCGCCGAGCACATCACGATGGGACCGAGTTGGTTGCGGAACCCAGACGACCTCGCGTTCGAGCCACTCGTCGACAACACCCCATGCATCGGTCATTGGGAGAGGGACCTGGACAACGCGGGGATTCGTCACCAGCCGCAGAAAGGCGAGAAGGCTCGGCCACGGCAGCCCGACACGGGTCGTCCCTGACAGCGCCGCTTCCCACCATCCCTTCGCCCGCTCATGGAATGGGCTCTCACTGAGTACGGCGTAGACGAGCAGGTTGGCATCAACCAGCATTAGCGGCGATTGGCGCCTTCCGCGATATCCAAGGCGTCCTGAACGTTGCTGACGTCAACGATGAGACCCGTGTCGAACGTTCGTTGCGTAAAAGGCTTCTCACCCTCGCGTTCGACCATTCCCAAGCGGGCGAGCTCGTTGATGGCCTCACTCGGACCCACGCCGCGCTCCTTCCTCATTCGTTCCACGGCAGCAGCAACATCTGCGTTCAAGGTCACGGTCGTACGCATGCTGCCATTCTAGCATCGTGATGCGATGGCCGCGCGCGGTGTCCGCTGCGTCGGCCAAGGAACTAGTCGGCAGTGAGGTTGTCGGAATCCCTCCCGCCGAACACGCTGCCCGCGTCGCGACGGAGCTCGGAGCTCAAGGTCACCCGCGGGTCACGTTGAACCGGGCCCTCCAGCGCGACGCGCACGAGCTTGCGTTCCTCGAGATCACCCAGTGCCGACAGCACCGCCAGCACGCCGGAACGGTCGGGCTCCAACCCCAATTCACTGGCCGCAGTCGTTACCGACATAGCGACCACGCCGTCTTCCGGCCGCCCCTCGTCGAGCCACTGCAACACCAGCAACATTTCGAGGCGTTTCGTGAGGTCATCCGTCACGGTCACCAAGGTTACCGCCATGGGTAGGATTGCTCGCGGTCCCCAGTCCGGGGGCCATTTTGTTCGATCGGGGAAGGTGGACGTTGGATCTCTTCGAGTATCAGGGCAAGGAACTCTTTGCCCGGCACGACATTCCCGTGCCGGCTCGGCGAGGTCGCCGAAGACACCGGCGGAAGCACGCGCCGCGGCCGAGCGTATCGGCGGTCGGGTCGCCGTCAAGGCGCAAGTACAGGTTGGTGGACGCGGCAAGGCCGGCGGCATCAAGGTCGCCGAGAACCCCGATGAGACCGAGACTACGCCCAGGCCATTCTCGGCATGGACATCAAGGGCCACATCGTCCACCGCGTGTGGATCGAGGCGGCGTCGGACATCGCGAAGGAGTACTACGCCTCCATCACCTTCGACCGTAGCGAGAAGAAGCCGCTGGTCATGCTGTCGGCCATGGGCGGCATCGACATTGAATCGGTCGCCGAGGAACACCCCGAGAAGCTCGCGCGGCTCCACATCGACCCGCTCACCGGACTCCAGCCGCATCACGCGCGCCGACTCGTCTACGAGGCGGGTATCGACGAGGGCGCCCAGAAGGGCGTCGTCGACATCCTCCTCAAGCTCTACGAGGGCTTCGTCGACCTCGACGCGATGCTGATGGAGGTGAACCCGCTCATCTGGACCACCGATGGCCGGGTCATCGCCCTCGACGCCAAGGTCACGATCGACGGCAACGCCCTCTACCGCCACCCGGACATCCTCGCCCTGCAGGAAGCTGGGCACACCGACCCGCAGGAGAAGATGGCGCAGGAGAAGGGCGTCACGTACGTGAAGCTCGACGGCGACGTCGGCATTCTCGGCAACGGTGCCGGACTTGTCATGAGCACCCTGGACGTGGTCGCCCTCGCCGGTGGCCGCCCCGCCAACTTCCTCGACGCCGGCGGTGGATCAAAGGCCGATGAGGTTGTCGCCGCCCTTGAGGTGCTGCTCTCCGATGACAAGGTGAAGTCCCTTCTCATCAACATCTTCGGCGGAATCACCCGCTGCGACGAGGTCGCGGGAGGCCTCCTCACGGCAATCGACCAACTCAAGACGACGCTCCCTATCGTGGTGCGCCTTGACGGCACCAACGAGGAAGAAGGGCGCGCCATCATCAAGGACCGGGCACCGGCGAACGTCGTTGTCGAACCAACGATGCTGTCGGCCGCCGAGCGCGCCGTCGCATTTGCGAAAGGGGCGTAAATGAGCCGACGTAGACGTTTGAGCCCGCCCCCAGGGCTGGCGAATAGGCCGCCTAAGTGCCGTGTCGAAGGAGGCGTAAATGAGCCGACGTAGACGTTTGAGCCCGCCCCCAGGGCTGGCGAATAGGCCGCCTAAGTGCCGTGTCGAAGGAGGCGTATAGATGAGCATCCTCGTTGACGGAAACACTCGGCTGGTGGTGCAAGGCATCACCGGACGTGAGGGCGCCTTTCACGCCACCCGCAACAAGGCCTACGGCACCAGCGTGGTCGCCGGGGTCACACCGGGTAAGGGCGGACAGGACGTCGAGGGCATCCCGGTCTTCAACACGCTCCACCAAGCGGTGCAGGAGACCCAGGCCAACACGGCCATGGTGTTCGTGCCACCCCGGTTCGCTCCCGACGCCCTGTACGAGGCCATTGAGAGCGGTGTCGAGCTGATCATCTGCATCACCGAGGGCATCCCCGCCCACGACATGCTGCGCATCTACACGCACCTCAAGCGTGGAGACCAGACGCTCGTCGGTCCGAACTGTCCGGGCGTCATCAGCCCCGGCAAGGCCACCGTCGGCATCATGCCCACCCAGGTGTTCAACCCGGGGCGCGTCGGCTTGGTGAGTCGCAGCGGCACCCTCACGTACCAAATCTCGAAGGAGCTGGCGCTCCTCGGCATCGGACAAAGCACCGTCGTCGGTATCGGCGGCGACCCCGTCGTTGGCAGTTCCTTCATCGACATCCTCGGCCGTTTCGAGCAGGACGACGAGACCGACCTGGTCGTGATGGTCGGTGAGATCGGCGGAAACGAGGAAGAGAAGGCCGCCGACTTCATCGCCGCCCATATGACGACGCCCGTTGTTGCCTACATCGCAGGTTTCCAGGCGCCGCCGGGGAAGCAGATGGGCCACGCCGGAGCCATCATCACCGGCTCGTCCGGGACCGCCCAGGCAAAGAAGGAAGCGCTCGAGGCAAAGGGCGTTCGCGTGGGTACCAACCCCACCGAAGTCGCTCAGTTCGTCAAGGAAAAGCTGGGTTAAGCCGAGAACAGATGGGTGGTCAGGTTTCTGTTACGGCCACCCATCTCTTCTTTGTTCCCGCCGCCAGCCCCGCTACCCTCCTCACCCATGCGCATTCGAAACCGTCTCATCGCACTCCTTGCCGTTGTCGCCCTGTCGGCGTTGTCCCCGATTGCCGTGGCAGAGGAAACCGTCACAACGGACTCCGCAGTACCGGCAGTCATGCCCACCGCACCGGCAGTGGCCGAGTCGTGGACGGCGCGCATTCTCTACCCCGTTGTTGCCCGAAAGTCCGCAGGCCCGGACGGGAAGGTCTACAAGAAGCTTCGTCACTACACACCGTGGGCGCAGGGCGCCGCCGTCTACATGGTCACCGAGTCGACCATGGTCGGTGAGACCGCATGGGTGCGCCTGCACCTGCCCTTCCGCCCGAACGGCGCGCAGGGGTGGGTTCCCGCCGAAGCGGTGGAGTTGAAGAAGACAACCACATGGATTCGCATCAGCACCAACGGGCGCTCCATCAAGGTGTTCAAGAACGGCAAGGTCGCGAAGAAGTTCAAAGTCGCCGTCGGAGCCGCACGCACACCCACGCCCAAGGGTCTCTTCGCGATCTACGACCCGGTACGCGCGAGCGGTCAGCTCGGCCCACACATTCTTGTGCTCACTGCCCACAGCAATGTCCTCAAGACGTTTGCGGGTGGTGACGGCATCGCCGCCATCCACGGTTGGCCCAGCTCGTCCGTCCTCGGCAAAGCGGTCTCGAACGGCTGCATCCGAATGTCCCGCGACGGGGTGCGTGCCCTCGCCCGCTACGCCCAAGCCGGCGTACCGGTGGAGATCGTCTAAACCCGTTCGCGGCGCAGCATCCACCACGCAACAGGTGCACCGAACACCGGCAGCACGGTCATCGCACGGATGCGGGTTGGAACCTTCGGGATCATGAGGACGACGGCGATGCAGGCCGCGTAGAGGATGCCGTGAACCGGGCCGACCGACGAGGTGATGACCTCGTTGTGGCGTCCAAGGCGGTTGACGACCAGCACGACCAGGGTGACCGTCTCGAGCAGCGTCAACCAAAAGAACAGGCGGCGAAGTGCCGCAGGGCTCATCCGGGCTTGAGGACCATCAGGATGAGTATCGCCACCCAGCAGACGTTGAAGAGCCCGGCGACCATGGGCATGCGCTTGTGACCAGGCGGGCGCTGAAGCGCTCGGGACTGATCGGCCACGACGAACCACAACAGCACGCCGGCGACGCCGCTCAGAAGAATCGACGTGCCCACCCATGCGGTGTCCATCACCTTGAGTTTGATCGCCAAGGCGATGCCGATGACGGGCACAAGGAAAGCCCCTGCTCCGTAGACCCGGGTGATGCGGTGAAGGATGCGCGCCGCCGCCCCTTGCGCCTCCTGGCCAACCAACTTCGGGAAGAACGATGCCGCAACCGAGATCGGGCCGATGAGCACGATGGCCAAGAGAATGTGCCCAACGAGGAGAGCGTCGTTCATGTTTTCGAGCTTAGCCGACCGACTTCACCGTTTCGGCCGATGTCGCGATGGATGATTGTCCCCAGTTAGGGCTCGGGATCTGGTGCGTCGTTAGCCTTCGGTGCGCCGGGTGGGGCAATGACCCCGGCGACCTTCGCCAAGGCCTGTGTGAACTCACTCGGAATGATCCAGAGTTTGTTGGCGTCACCTTGAGCCAGGTGGGGAAGCATTTTTAGGTACTGGTAGGCAAGGAGCTTCTCGTCAGGCTTGCCGGCGTGAATGGCGTTGAAGACGGTCTCGATGGCTTTCGCCTGGCCTTCGGCCTCCAGCATCTGCGCCTCGCGGCTGGCCTGGGCCGTGAGGATCAGCGCTTGGCGGCCACCTTCGGCCTTGAGAATGGCGCTCTGCTTCTCGCCCTCGGCGGTGAGGATCTGCGACTGCTTGATGCCCTCAGCGGTGAGGATGGCGGCGCGCCGGTCGCGCTCGGCACGCATCTGCTTCTCCATCGCCTCCTGAATACCCATTGGCGGATCGATGGCCTTGAGTTCCACGCGGTTTACGCGGATGCCCCATCGACCGGTGGCCTCGTCGAGCACGCCCCGAAGCTGGCTGTTGATCGCGTCGCGCGACGTGAGGGTTTCCTCCAGAGACATGCCACCAATGACGTTTCGGAGCGTGGTGACGGTCAGCTGCTCAATTGCTTGGATGTAGCTGGCGATCTCGTAGGTCACCGCCTTCGCATCCGTGATTTGGTAGTAGATGACCGAGTCGATGTTCACCACCAGGTTGTCCTCTGTAATGACCGGCTGCGGCGGGAACGACACGACCTGCTCGCGCAAGTCGGCAAGGTGGCGTACCCGGTCGATAAACGGAACCAGGATGCGGAGACCCGCCTCAATAGTGCGGTCATAACGCCCAAGGCGTTCCACGACGCCGGCGCGCGCTTGGGGGACGATCTGAATCGACTTCACCAGCACCACCAGCACAAAGACAACAATGACGATGAGCGCGATAATCCCAGGAGACATCCGTGGTCCTTTCTATTCCATGACGATCGCGGTTGCGCCCACGATCTCGGCGACGGTTACCCGGTCACCCGACTCGAAGACTCGGCTGCTGTCGAGTGACTTGGCCGTCCACACTTCACCCGCCAGCTTGACTGTCCCACCGTCTTGATCAACACGGTCAATGACGATCGCCTCTTGACCGGTGAGGGCATCGATTCCGGTGCGGGCCTTCGGCGGAATCCGCAGGTGACGCTTCGCAATGGGACGCAAGGCGAAGAGCCCGGCAAGCGCCGCGATGGCGAACACGGCGAGCGACCCCACCACGCCGACACCCAGCACGGACGCACCCGCAGCGATCAGGGCGGCAAGCGCCAACGGGCCGAGGACCATCGCCAGCGTCAAAATCTCACCGATGGCGAGCACACCTGACGCGATCAACCACGCAACCCATTGAGGCATAGGGAAATCCTACGCGAACAACGTTTGCTGAAGCAGAAAGATGTTGAGACCGACGATGATGGTCACCGCGACATAGGCCGCCCAGTTCGTCAACCGCCGGTTCACCAAGACCCCCATCCGTTTTCGATCCCGACAGATCAGCACGAGCGGGATGAGCGCGAAAGGAATACCGAACGACAGGAACACCTGGCTGAGTACCAGCGCCGACGACGGGTTGACGCCGATGCCGACGATGAGCAAGGCCGGCGCCAGGGTGATCGCGCGACGAAGAAAGATCGGGATGCGACGGCGGATGAAGCCCTGCATCACAACCTGGCCCGCCAAGGTGCCCACGGACGTGGCGGACAAGCCCGATGCGAGCAGCGCGATACCGAAGAAGAGCTCCGCCGGGCGGCCGACAAGCTGCCCAAGCCCGTCGGAGACCTTGTCGATGTCCTCGACCTCCGTCAGGCCCCGGCTGTTGAACACGCCGGCGGCCATCACGATCATGCTCATGTTGATGGCACCGGCGATGACCATCGCGATGATGACGTCGATCCGTTCGAAACGAAACAACTTGAGCCGCTCCCCGTCGTCGTCGGTGACAACGCGCCGCTGAGTGAGCGCCGAGTGCAGATAGATGACATGGGGCATCACCGTGGCGCCGAGGATGCCGACGGCGAGGAGCACGCTGTCGCTACCGTCAAAACGTGGGGTGGTGAGCCCTTCGAAGATCCCGGAGGCCGAGGGCTTGGCGGCCACCACTTGCACGGCAAAGCCGATGAGGATGATGCCCACAAACCCGACGATCACCGCCTCGAGGCGCCGAAAACCGCCGTAGGTCTGAAGCGCCAAGATGCCGAACGACACGGCACCAGCGATCACCGCTCCCCAAAACAGGGGGATCCCAAAGAGGAGCCTGAGGCCAAGCGCGGCGCCGATGACCTCGGCGAGATCAGTGGCCATGGCGATGAGCTCGGCTTGCCCCCACAGGCCCAACGACACCCGACGGGAGAATCGCTCGCGGCACGCCTCGGGCAGGTTCAGACCCGTTGCGATGCCGAGCTTGGCACTCATCGACTGGATGAGCATCGCCATCAGGTTCGACATCAGCACAACCCACAGGAGCATGTAGCCGAACTTGGATCCGGCAGCGACGTTGGTGGCGAAGTTTCCGGGGTCAACGTAGGCGACGGCGGCGATGAACGCCGGGCCGAGGAACGGCCAGAGGGCGCGAAACCCGTGGCGCTCGTCGTTGAGAGACCGCTCCGCTGCGGCAAGCACCTTGGCCTCACCCGGCAGCGCATGCGCGGGTGCGTCAACAACGAAGTTTGGCCGTTTGTCCCGCGTCGGGTCCTCAAAGTTAGTCATGACTAATTTACCGTATCAGACGGGTTCGGCTCCTGCGGCGTCGCCGTTGGGCGCGTTGCTAGGCTCCGCTCATGCCCGCGACCATTTCTTTTGCCCGTGGAGCCCCGTGCCCCGAAGCCCTCTCCGGTGAGCTCATCGCTGAAAGCACCGCAGTCGCGCTCAGCGCCGATGCCACACGCATCCTGAGCTACGGCACCGGCCACGGCTACCCACCACTGCGTGAGGTGCTTGGCGCCCAACACGGCGTCGGCGCCGACCAGGTGTTCATCACCAACGGCTCCCTCCAGGGTTTTGTCTTCCTACTCGACAGCATGTTCGGCCCCGGAGATGTCCTCGCTGTTGAGGCGCCTACCTACGACCGAGCGCTTCTTCAGGCGAACCTGCACGGCATCGACGTGTTGCCCGTGCCAGTCGAGACGGACGGCCTCGACGTCGATGTGCTGGCATCCGCATGCGCCGCCGGACGCGTGCCGAAGTTGCTGTACACGATCCCCAACTTTCAGAACCCGAGCGGGGCGACGGTAAGCGCCGAGAAGCGCACGGCGCTTGTGACGCTCGCCGAGAAGTACGGCTTCCCCATCCTGGAAGACGACCCCTACGGCCTGCTGCGGTTCGAGGGTGAGCATCTGCCCAGCCTGGTGAGCGTGGCCGGACCCGAGCGTGTGATCTTCACCTCATCGTTTTCGAAGACGGTCGCACCGGGACTTCGCGTTGGCTACATCGTGGCCCCACCCGACGTTGCCGCAGACCTCGTGAACGTCGCATCGCGTACCTACATCTCCCCCTCACTGCTCGCCGAAGCCGCCATCCATCACATCGTTTCGAGCGGCAAGTTCGAACCAAACGTCGCAAAAGTGACCGATCTTATGCGCGAGCGGCGCGATGCAATGGTCGCCGGCCTGGCGCACCTGCCCGAGGGGACCCAATGCACGCCGCCGGAGGGTGGGTTCTTCCTCTGGCTGGAGCTTCCGGAGCCGCTGTCAGCCGACGCGTTGTTCACACCGGCTGCCGACGCCGGCATCCAGTACGTGAAGGGGAGCGATTGCTTCCTGGAGGGCGGAGAGCGCACCTTGCGCCTGGCCTACAGTGGTGTGAGCCCCGCGGAGATCAGCGAAGGAATGGAGCGCCTGGGCCAGGTGTTCGCCACCGCCTAGAACACATCACGATGGAGAACGAACCCACAAAGGCGCTTCCCCCAGAGGGCCCCACCGAGGTTCTCCCGGGAACTGCACAACCGGATCCCGACGGCCTGGACGATCGGCAACGCCGCCAGCTCATCCGGGTCGGCGTGCTCGTTATCGTCGCAATCCTGCTGGTCACCTTCATCTTCCGTAACACGCGCGAGGTGCGGGTGAGCTTCGTGTTCTTTACGACGACCTCATCCCTCATCTGGGTCATCGTCTCGTCGCTGATCCTGGGCTTCCTCGCGGGGTGGCTCCTTCCACCCCAGATCCGCCGCTACCGGGCGCGTCGCCGGGCGAAGAACGTCTAGGTCCGATCGGAGCCCGATGTCGTGAGGCTGGTCGTGATGATCGAGTCGGGACCCGCTGCGGCGCCCGACTATCGCCAGACTCGACGCGGGCCCTTCGCGCGCCTGGGTGCGCGCTACCTGGTCCTGATCGTTGACGAGACCGATGGACGAGTCCTGGCAACCCACCGGGTTGATGGCACTGAGCACGAGGCACGGGCCGTTGCCTCACTCATGCGCGACGATCTCGAACGACTCGGGGCTGAACAGTTTCTTAAACGCTCCCGATGGGCGACCCGCCGACGCTGAAGTCGCCGAAACCTCATGGTAAGGTCCCGGCCGATGCGACTCGCCCGACCTGCCCGTCGGCCCCTGGCAATCGCCATCGGCCTGACCGTGATGTTTGGAGCCATCGGCCCCGCCTCCGCGGCGATCAGCCGGCAAGAGGCGTATCGGCTCGCCAAGAAGGGCAAGTCGGCCCCGCAGATTCTGAAGCGTGCCTTCCCTGGCGTGGCGTTCATGCGCACGCCCGAGGCACCCATCCGTGTCCTTCTCGCCGACGAGGCACCCGAAGCGGTGGTTACCGGACAGAGCGAGCTGGCGCTTACCGACGGTGCGCCCGACACCACGTTTGCCGGCGCGACATTGCTGGCCGGCCACCGCTACCGGATCGTCCGTAGCGGCACCGACTACATCGTGAGCGACGTCGAGGCGACCGCAACGACGTACCGGCTCAAAGGTCCCGTCATCGTTGATTCGCTGGGCGCGGAGACCGGGACCCGCCTGGCCGAGCCGACCATCATCGATCGACGCTACCGCGGCCAACTGGTGTTCTATGACGGCCGTGAGAAGACCCTCAGCGTCAACAATGTGATCGACGTTGAGCTGTACTTGCTGGGCACCCTCCCGGGCGATATGCCCGCCAACTGGGGTACCACCGGCTCCGCCGCATTGCGTGCCGGAGCGGTGGCGCTGCGCTCGCGTGCATTGACGCAGCGCAAACTCCCAACCGCCCCGTTCGACTTCACGGCAAGCGACCCCAAGTACCTCGGCCTCGACGGCGAACGAACGATGACGACAGGAGCCGTCAAGAAGACCCGACGCCTCACGCTGCGCAAAGATGGTTACGCCTTCCCGGCGTCGTTCAGCGGCGCGGCGGCGATGGGTTCCAACGCATTCCAACCGCGCCCCGGTAAGCCCGTGCTCGTCGCCAGCGGCCCGGCAAAGGCCGTCGAAGGCGCCGGCTCGGGCAAGGCACAGCGCGCTCTCAACCGGGCCCTCGGCTTCCAGGGCGTCCCGTATCTCTGGGGAGGAACCTCACCGAGCGGGTTCGACTGCAGCGGTCTCGTCTACTTCGTCTTCGCGGAGCAGGGCGTGAAGCTCCCCCGCGTGGCCGCCGACCAAGCCAGGGTGGGAACACCCATCCCACAGGTGGAGCAACTTCTCCCCGGTGACGCCGTGTTCTTCGCGGACAGCTCGGGCTACATCCATCACATGGGCCTCTACATCGGTGGGCCGAACCAGGAGTTCGTCCACGCACCAAGCACCGGTGATGTGGTGAAGATCAGCTCGATAAAGACCTCGCGCTACTACTCCCGCCAGTTTGCCGGCGGCCGCCGCTACGCCTAGAGACGTCCGTCAGTCGTAGACGCCTCGCAGGGCGTTCACGCGAGTGCGCACGATGTCTTTGAGGAAGCGGGGCAGGTGCTTCTTGACGTCGAAGGTCGAGCCGGCCTGGAATGACACCTCCACCGGGAAGGGCTGCACACGCGCCTTGAGGCGCCGCGCCAGGTAGAGCACCTCGATGTCGAAGGCGAACGAATCGATGACGGTCTTGCGGAAGATCGCATAAGCGGTTTCGCGCCGAAACGCTTTGAAGCCGCACTGGCTATCGCGCACGAAGGTGAGCCCGAAGAGCCGGCGGCTCACCTGCACGGCCGCGCCGGCGAGCACACGCACGATGCTGCGTTCCTCGCTCGCGTACGCCCGAAGGCTGCGCTCTCCGGTGGCGACATCGGCGCCGGCGGCGAGGGTCTCGAGGGCGGCCGCCGTGAACCGTGCCGGGATGCCGAGGTCGGCATCGGCAAATAGGATCGCGTCGCCGGTGGCCGCCATCACGCCGGCACGCACGGCGCCACCCTTCCCCCGGTTTTGCTCCAGGCGAACCACGCGTACCCCGGGGTTGTGGGCAGCGAATGCCTCTGCGGCAGCGGCGGTGCCGTCACGGCTGCCGTCGTCGGCGACGACGATCTCCCACGAGTAGCCCTGGACGGAGAGATACTCGTGCCACGCCGCCAGCGTGGCGGGGAGCCGTTCCTGTTCGTTATAGGCCGGGAGAACGACCGAGAGCCGAAGGTGGTCGCTCACCGGGCGAGCCTATCGGGTTGTGCCCGAGTGATGAGGTCGGCGGAGCGTAATGGCATCTCTCTGGTATGCTAATCCCATGCATGCACCCATCGACAAAGCCGGGCGTCTGGTCATTCCCAAAGAGCTTCGTGATGATGTCGGGCTCCTTCCCGGAACAACCGTGGATGTGGTCATCGACGGTGCCGGCCTTCGCATCGAGCCGGTCTCCGGTCACGGGTTCGTTGAGAAGGACGGCTTTCTCATCATTCCCGAGACGGGGGCGTCATTGAGCGACGACGATGTCCGCGAGATGCGACTTGCCGACCAGAAGTAGCGTTATCCTCATCGACACCAGCGTCGCCGTCGCATCGATGCTCCCCGGGCATGACGGTCACGAGGCCTCCCGCGGCGCGATCCGCGGACGGAGCGTCGGCCTCGCGGGCCACGCATGGTTTGAGACGGTCTCGGTACTCACGCGCCTGCCGCCGCCCCAACGACGCAGCGTCTCCGACATCGCCACCGCACTTGCGAGGAACTTCCCCGAAACTCGCTGGCTCGTCCCACACGATGCACAACGCCTCACGACGCAGCTTCCCGCACTGAACATCTCTGGTGGCGCAGTCTACGACGCCCTCGTCGCCGCCGTTGCCGTCGCCAACAACCTGCCGTTGCTCTCACGGGATCGGCGCGCGATGGCGACCTATCAGTCCCTCGGCGCGGCGGTCACCCTCCTGATCTAACGCGCGCGCGAGCTGCCCGCCACATGCGAGCAGCTCCCGAACAGCGGGACCTACCCCATCATCTCTGCGACGGTTTCGCGCTCGCCCACCAGCTCGTCGTTGGTGGCGGCGATCTTCTCCTTGGCGAAGTCGTCGTGCGTGAAGCTGGTGTCGACGGTGTACTCGCCAACGCCGGTGGTGCGCACCGGCATCGATGCCCAGACACCCTCGGACAATCCATACGAACCGTCGGAGTGGACAGCGATGGAGTGGAGCGTGTCGCCCGGGGTGATGAGGGATTTCACGTGGCCGATCAAGGCGTTCGCCGCCGACGCAGCGCTCGAGAGGCCACGGGCCTCGATGATGGCGGCCCCACGCTTGCCAACAGTGGGGAGGAACTCCTCCCGCAGCCAGGCGTGGTCGGTGATGGCCTCGGTGATTGGCTTTCCACCAACGGTGCCGTTGGTGAAGTCGGCGAACATCGTTGGTGAGTGGTTGCCGAAGATGATGAGGTTGATGACGTCGGTGACCATCGCGCCGGCCTTCTGCGCAATCTGCGTGACGGCACGATTCTGGTCGAGCCTGGTCATGGCGGTAAACCGCTCCGGGCCGAGGCGCTTGGCCTGCGACGCGGCGATCATGCAGTTGGTGTTACAGGGGTTACCAACGACGGCCACGCGGCAGTCGGCGGCAGCGACGTCATCGATGGCCCGACCCTGCTCCACGAAAATCTTGCCGTTGTCACGCAGCAGATCCGCGCGCTCCATTCCCGGGCCGCGCGGCTTGGAGCCGACCAGCAGACACCAGTTGGCGTCAGCGAACGCGACCTTCGGATCGTCGGCCAGCACCATGCCGTGGAGGAGCGGGAACGCGCAATCGTCGAGTTCCATCGCCACACCGCGCATTGCCTTCTGCGGCCCGTCAACCGGGATCTCCAGAAGCTGGAGGATGACCGGCTGGTCGGCGCCGAACATTTCACCGGCGGCGATGCGGGGAAGGAGGCTGTAGCCGATCTGGCCGGCAGCTCCAGTGACGGCAACACGAATGGGGTTCTTCACGAGCGTCCTCTCAAGGTCGTCAGGGCGAGCAGTGCGAAGGGTTAGCCGCCGAGTTTGGCGACAAGCGCGTCGGCGACGCCACTGGTACCGACGGCGGTCGGGTCGTCGCGGTTCGGCTTCATGTCGTAGGTGACGTCCTTGCCTTCGGCGATGAGTTCGGCGATAGCGGTCTCCAACCGGTTGGCCGCGTCGGTCTCTTTGAGGTAGCGAAGCATCATGACGCCGGAGAGCATCATGGCCATGGGGTTGACCCTATTCTGGCCGGCGTACTTCGGTGCGCTGCCGTGAGTGGGCTCGAACAGGGCGGCGTCGTCACCGATGTTGGCGCCGGGAGCGACACCGAGGCCGCCGACAAGGCCGGCGCCGAGGTCAGAAAGAACGTCGCCGTAGAGGTTCGGCAGTACGAGGACGTCGTACAGCTCGGGTTTCTGGACGAGCTGCATGCACATGTTGTCGACGATGCGCTCCTCGAACTCGATGTCCGAGTTCTTCTCCGCCACCTCGGTGGCGACCGAAAGGAACAGGCCGTCGGTGTACTTCATGATGTTGGCCTTGTGGACGGCCGTGACCTTTTTGCGGCCGAACTCACGGGCGTAGTCGAAGGCGTACTGCACGATGCGGCGCGTGCCTTCCACCGAGATCGGCTTGATCGAGATTCCCGAGTGGTCGGCGATCTTGACGCCGTGCGACAAGTTCTCGATCTCGGCCTTGATCTTCAGCGCGTCCGGAGTGTCCTTCTCAAACTCGATGCCGGCGTAGAGGTCTTCGGTGTTCTCCCGGACGAAGACGAGATCGATGTCCTCGTACCGGCTGCGTACGCCTTTGTACGTTTTGCAGGGACGTATACAGGCGTAGAGGTCGAGCGCCTTACGCAGCGCGACGTTGACGCTGCGAAAGCCGGTGCCAACGGGCGTGGTGATGGGGCCTTTGATGGCGACCTTGTTCTTCTTGATCGACGCGATAACCGAGTCGGGAAGCGGCGTCCCCGCCGTCTTCATGATGTCGACTCCGGCTTCTTCGACATCCCACTCGAAACCAACGCCCGTCGCGTCAAGGACGCGCTTTGTCGCTTCGGCAATCTCCGGGCCGGTGCCGTCGCCAGGAATGAAGGTGACTTTGTGACCCACGAGTTGCGCGCTCCTTCGAAGATGACGTAAACATGGCCGCCTCGCTGGGCGGCCGAAAGCCGGGGGATTATACCGATCGGGCACCATAGGGACCGGTCAGGTGGGCCCAACCCGCTCGCGTCCGTAACCTGCGTCGGTGAGCCTGTCCGCGTACCGACCCATCCTTACGACGCCGGGCGTGCGGTCGCTGTTCGTCGCCGGAACCCTCGCTCGGCTGCCTGTCGGGTTCGAATCACTCGGGATCGTTCTTCTCGTGCGTGAGGCGACAGGGTCGTTTACCGTCGCCGGTATCGCCGTTGCCGCCGCATTTGGGGTGTCGGCTATGTGTGCGGCGCCGCTCGGACGCCTCGTCGACCGTTTGGGCCAGCGCCGCGTCTTGATCCCGGTTGCCGTCGGTAGCGCCGCGACGGTCTGTGCCCTGGCAACGGCGGGCCATCTCACCAACTCGTCGGGGACGCTGATCGTTCTCTCGGCGCTGACCGGCGTGATCCCACCGATCTCAGCGTGTCAACGAACCATTCTCGCAACCGTCTTCGCCGGACAGAACCTCCGCTCGGTCTACGCCCTTGAATCGATCATCCAGGAAACGGTCTTCACCCTAGGGCCGCTCATCGCCACGGTTGTCGCGTCATTGGCAGGACCCCCCGAAGCCCTCTATGTCGCCGCTGCGCTCCAATTGGGCGGCACGCTCTGGTTCGTGACAACGCCGCTGTCACGCCAATGGCGAACGACTGACGTTGACCGGCGGGGGCGGAGCGCCATGGGAAACCCCGCAGTGCGCATCCTGTGTTTGGCAGCTGTCCTCGCCGCGGTCAGTTTCGGAAGCTTCGAGGTGGCAGTGACGGCGCTCTCACGACAGGAGGGCCACCCGAACCTGGCCGGCCTGTTCACGGCCTTTTGGGCCATTGGGAGCGCCATCGGGGGACTCATCGTCGGTTCACGCTCACACTCCGATCCCGCCGCAGTCCGCATGGGGAAAATCGGCATCATCTGTGGATTGGGCTTTGTGCCGGCCGCCTTCGCCCCGAACCTGTGGGCGTTTGCCCCGCTCGCAGCGGTCGCAGGCCTGGCCATCGCCCCGTTTCTGAGCCTGCTCTACACCCTCACCGGAGAGCTGGCGCCCGAGGGCATGGTGACCGAGGCGTTTGCCTGGTTGAACGTTGCCTTTCCGATCGGCTTCGCACTCGGCGCGGCCATCTCCGGCATCGTGGCCGATGGCCCCGGCGCCCGGGTGGCGATTGTGATTGCGGGTATCGGTGCGGGCCTCGCCGGGTTCGTGGCGTTTCGTTGGCGTGGGACACTTGCCCCCCGACAAGCGGGCCGATCGCAGATGGCAGGTGCAGGAACTGGCGAAAACGTCCGGTAGAGTTGTGGAGTACCTCTACCAGAGGAGTTTCGAGCGTGCGGACGCATGACGTAGTAGTAGTGGGAGCCGGGCTTGCCGGAATGCGCGCGGCGATCGCCGCGAAAGAGGCTGGCGCAGACGTGGCGCTCGTCACAAAGATCCACCCGGTGCGCAGCCACTCGGGCGCCGCGCAGGGTGGCATCAACGCCGCGCTCGGAAACGAGACGGACGACAACCCCGAGAACCACACGTTCGACACCGTCAAGGGTTCGGACTACATCGGGGACCAGGACGCCATCGCCGTCCTCTGCGAAGAGGCCCCCGGTGAGATCATCCAGCTCGAGCACTGGGGCGCGGTCTTCAGCCGGCATGAGACCACGGGCAAGATCGCGCAGCGGCCGTTTGGTGGCGCCGGTTTCCCGCGCACGTGCTTCGCCGCCGACGTCACCGGCCTCGTGATTCTCCACACGCTCTGGACCGTGTGCGTGAAGTACGACATTCCGACGTACGAGGAGTACTTCGTCACCGAGCTGGTGCGCGACACCAACGGCGCCTGCTGCGGTGTCGTGGCCTACGACATGATTCACGGCACCGTCGAGACCCTCTCGGCCAAGGCCGTGATCCTCGCCACCGGTGGCGCCGGACGCGTCTACCGCCCCTCCACGAACTCCCACTCCTCCACCGGAGACGGTATGGGCCTGGCTCTCGCGGCCGGCGTACCGCTGAAGGACATGGAGTTCATGCAGTTTCACCCCACCACGCTCAAGACCAACGGCGTGCTCGTCACCGAGGGCGCCCGCGGCGAGGGCGGCTACCTGCTGAACAAAGACGGCGAACGCTTCATGGAGAAGTACGCGCCCAACAAATTGGAGCTCGCTTCGCGCGACGTCGTCTCGCGTGCCGAGGCCACGGAGATCCTCGAAGGCCGCGGCGACAATGGCTGCGTGTACATCGACCTGCGTCATCTGGGCGCGGAGCGCATCCTGGAGCGTCTGCCACAGATTCGCGAGCTGGCCATCGCCTTCGCCGGTGTCGACCCCATCGAGGCGCCCATCCCGATCCGCCCCGGCGCCCATTACCACATGGGTGGCGTGCACGTCGACAACTGGGGAGCCGCACCGCACATGCCCGGCCTGTACGCCGCGGGTGAGTGTGCCTGCGTGTCCGTTCATGGGGCCAACCGCCTTGGTGGCAACTCGCTGCTCGAGACGGTGGTGTTCGGCAAGCGCGCCGGCAACGCTGCTGCCCGCTTCGCCTCGAGCCGCAACGGCAACGGCGGCGGCGCCACCCCCAACGCTGCACGCGACTTCGAGCAACGTCTGCGTCGCCTGCTCGACCGCTCGAACGGACCGCGCCAGCACGAGCTGCGTGACGCCCTTTCCGACACCATGCAGGAGCAGGTGGGTGTGTTTCGCACCGGCGCGGATCTCGCAGCGGCCAAGGACACCGTCCACGACCTGCGCGAGCAGTTCAAGGACGTCATCGTCACGGACAAGGGACGCACGTTCAACCAGTCACTCATCCACACCATCGAGACCGGTTGGCTGCTTGACCTGGCCTCGTGCATGGTCGAGGGTGCGGTTACACGCACCGAGAGCCGCGGCGCACACTGGCGCCTCGACTACCCCGAGCGCGACGACGACAACTGGATGAAGCACACGCTGTCGTACCTCGAGGATGACACCATCCGCCTCGATTACTCGGAGGTCACGATGACCAAGTACCAGCCACAAGTCCGCACCTACTAGAGCCGCACCAAGGGAGCCTTCGCGTGCCAGCCACGACATTCAAGATCTTCCGCTACCAGCCCGACGCGGCACGGCCGGAGTCGTTCTACCAGGACTTCCAGCTGGAACATGAGGGTCAGAAGACGCTGCTTGACGCGATGCTCGACATTCAGAACGACGCAAGATGGCTCGCTGGCCGTGCGATATTCCTGCCGCAGCGCGATCTGCGGCTCGTGCGCGTGCAAGGCCGACGGGCGAACAGTGCTCTCATGCATGCAGCAGGTTGAGGACCTGAAGAAGTGGTCGGGCAAGGACACCGTTCAGGTCGACCCCATTGGCAACTTCACGCCGATCAAAGACCTGGTCGTCGACCTCGACCCGTTCTGGGAGAAGGTCAAGTCGGTAAAGCCGTACCTCATCGCCGACGACGCGCCGCCGGAGAAGGAGCGCATCGTCTCGAAGGAAGCGATGCAGCGGGTGAACAAGGAAGCCAACTGCATCCTGTGCGCCGCCTGTTACTCCGAATGCAACTCCCTGACCGCCGACTCGGAGTTCGTCGGCCCGGCCGCCTTCGCCTGGGGTTATCGCTACGCCGCGGACGTGCGCGACAGCCGACGTGAGGAGCGCGTCAAGCTCTACACCGGAAAGCACGGTGTGTGGGACTGCACCCGCTGCATGATGTGCAACGAGCGCTGCCCCAAGGGCGTCGACCCGCGCGACGCGATCGAAAAGCTCGGCGGCATCGCCTTCCAAGAAGGGCGCAGCATGAAGGACGCGGGCGCCCGCCACGCGAAGGCCTTTCTCATCTCCATGCGCACCGGCGGTAAGCTCAACGAGACGCTTCTGGTGCCGTTTACGGACCCGATCAAAGCGCAGTTCGACATCCCGTTCGCCCTCAAGATGCTGTCGAAGGGCAAGGCACCGTCACCGTTTCCCCACAAGGTGAAGCGCCACGACGAGGTGAAGAAGCTCATGAAGAACGTCAAGGAGACGATTTAATTGGCTCGCCAGTTCGCGTACTACCCCGGCTGTATCGCGGAGTTCTCGTCGAAGGAGCTGAACGCCACCACCCACGCGCTCGCTCCGATGCTCGACATCGAGCTCGTGCCCATGCCGGGCGCCACCTGCTGCGGCGCGGGTGACATCGCCCAGGCGAAGCCCAATTTGTATCTCACGCTCAACGTGCGCATCCTCTCCGAGGCCGAGGGACTGGGCCACGACATCCTCACCATCTGCAACGTCTGCACGCTCAACCTGCGCCGGGCCAACAAGATGGTGAAGGAAGATTCGCGGCTGCTGGAGCAGGTCAACGGCGAGCTGGTCAAGGCTGGCTCACGCCCGTACACCGGTAGCGTCGATGTGACCCACCTGCTGTGGTACATCTCCACCGAAGAGGGCCTCGCGATGCTGGAGAAGCAGGGACCGCGGGGCCTCAATGGCCTTCGCGTGGCGCCCTACTACGGATGCCAGCTTCTCCGTCCGTCGTCGGTGATGGGTTTCGAAGACCCCGACAAACCTCAGTCGATGGAACGACTTATCCGTGCCCTCGGCGGCGAGGTGGCCGACTACGACGGGAAGACCACCTGCTGTGGCTTCCCCATCGTTCTAGCCCGCGAGCAGGTGGCGCTCAAAGAGTCGCACGTCGCCCTTTCGGGAGCGCGTGACGCCGGCGCGGACTGCATGGTCACGCCGTGTCCGTTGTGCCACCTGGCGATGGACGCCTACCAGCGGAAGGCCGAGGTCCTCAACGGCACCGAGTACAACATGCCGGTGCTTCACTTGCCGCAGCTTCTGGGCCTGGGCCTCGGAATGTCGAACGACATCATGCAGTTCAAGCGCCACATGGTCCCGGTCGACAAGGTCCTGGAGACCGTGGGCGCCCGATGAAGCTCCCGTTTCGCCGTCGCGCCGTGCCGCCGGCGGCCAAGGGACGCCGGTCGAGTCGTCTCATCAAACGCGCGGTGATGTGGGCGGCGCCCCTCGCGATTGAACGGCTGCTACGCCGGCGGCGCGGTGGCAGTGGCGGTGGGCCGCGCGTCTAGCTCTGCCCCGCTCCCCGTAGACCTCGTTCTGTCCAGACGATCCGGTTCAGTTAACAGCAAAAACTGCCGATGACGAGTGCATGGATGCGCACGAATCCCGAGATGTGCCGCGCCCGCGGTGGATCGGCGTCGGACGTTCTGAGAACACCGATGCAATCACCGCTGCCCGGGAGACCCTGGATTCGGCGCTGGATGGTCGCCGCGACATCCGTCTTCTCGTCGTGTTTGCCAGCGACGCCTACGACCTCTCCGTCCTCGTGGGGAGCCTGTCCGACGGGATCGGCGACGCCGCGCTCATCGGCTGCTCGACCGCGGGGGAGATCGCGACCAACGGCCCCGGCGACAGCGGTGTGGTGGCCATCGCGTTCGGCGGCGACGGCTTCTCGGTCGTAACCGGATGCGCCGAAAACGCATCCGATGACCTGCGTGTTGCCGGCGCCAGCGCCGCGCGTGCCATCCACGATGTCGACACGCGCGCTCACACGGTCATGATGCTCCTCACCGATGCCCTCGCCGGTGACCAGCAAGACATCGTGCGGGGCGCCTATCAGGAGTTGGGGGCGGCTGTTCCGATCGTGGGCGGATGCGCTGGAGACGACCTGAAGATGACGCGCACCTACCAGTTCCACGGCTCACGCGTTCTCACGAACGCCGTCGTCAGCGCCGCCATCAGCTCGGACGGTCCGTTCGGCGTCGGGGTCCGACACGGCTGGACGACCGTCGGCGATTCGATGCTCGTGACGCGATCTGACCGGAACATCGTCTACGAGATCGACGGGCGTCCCGCCACTGACGTGTACGTCGAGCGACTCGGTGCGCCACCGGCAGCCGTAGCTGACCCTGCCGTGTTCAGACAATTTGCCCTCGAGCATCCGCTGGGGCTGGCGCGTCGCGTCGGCGAGCCCATCGTGCGGTTCATCAGCGAGATCGACGTGGAGAACGGCGCGCTCGTGTGCCTGGCGACGGTGCCGGAAGGTGCGTACGTTTGGGCACTGTCGGGTGACGAGCAGTCCGTTCTCGACGCCACGGATTCCGCATGTGCAGAAGCGCTGGCTCCCCTGTCGGAGGAGCCCCTCGCGATGATCGCGTTCGACTGTATTGCACGGCGCAGCGTGCTCGGAGAGACGGGCATCCGTCGCGAGATCGATCGGATCGCGGAGCAGGCGTCGGGCGCTCCCGTCGCCGGCTTCTACACCTACGGGGAGATCGCACGCACCCACGGGATCAACGGGTTCCACAACGAGACACTCGTGGTCCTTGCGGTCGGATGATCGAACCGAACGCCACCACCGGCGCCTGGTCGGCGCATCAACTTGCCGAGTTTCTCGCCCGGATCAGCGAATGCTCTGACGCGGCAACCGCCCAGAGGGAGGCGGCCGAGCGTGCTGCCGAGGCCTTCGAAGCAGAGGTTGCCGTCGTCGGCGACAACGGTCGCCCGGTCGGATGGATCGGCTTCCCGCGTACGGACGGGATCTGCCCGATTCAGGTCTCGACGCTGCTCGGCACGCCCGATGGCGTCGTCGCTCTCCCCGGAGTCGGAGATGTGGCGACGTTGGGCGCGTCCCACGACACACCCGAGGGGCATTACCACCTGGTCGTCGGCCGGGTCGCGCCGGCCACGTTTACGCCGGAGGAGCGCGGACTGCTGCGAAGCATGACCCGCGTGCTCGCGCTGTCGCTCCGCAGCCTCCATCTCTTCACGGAGCAACAGAAGCGCCAGGACATGCTGCTGCGCATCTCGGAGATCCAACAGGCGATCGCCGGTCGCGCCGAGCTCGATGAGATGCTCCACGCAATCACGCAAGGCTTGGGTGAGTTTCTCAGCGAGATCGTGATGGTGCGCTTGGTCGACCCGGACTCACCGACCACGCATCACATGGTCGCCTCGTACGGGATCCCGGACGACGTTCGACCGTTCGTCAACTCGGTGCCGATCGAGATCGGCGTCACCGGCCAGGCCGTTCGGGAAAACCGCCTGGTGATCGTCAACAACTACCAGGTCGCGGAGAGAATGCTCCCGGAGTTCGTCGCATTCGGTGTCGAGGCGATGATGGCCGCACCCATCCACGAAGCAGGCACGGTCGTCGGGGCCCTCTGCGTCGCCAGTCGAACCGTCGCGTTCACCGACCTTCAGCGTGAGGCGCTCGAGATGTTCACCCAAACGGCAAGCCTGGCCCTGAGTAACGCTCACGCCGTGGAAGGAATGCGCCGCGCCTACTACGACGCCCTGACGGGCTTGCCGAACCGGGCGTTTTTCGGCGATGAGTTGGCGCGACAGCTCTCGGAGGGCGCGAACGCGGGTCGCTCAGCAGTGCTTTTCATCGACATCGACCGCTTCAAGGCGGTCAACGACAGTCTTGGTCACGCGGCGGGCGACGAGCTCCTCCGCGCCGTCGCGCACCGCCTCTCCGGCTGCCTCCGCCCGAATGACGTCGTCGCGCGTCACGGTGGCGATGAGTTCACGGTGCTCCTTCCCCACGTCCACTCCGACGCGGAGGTCGACGAGGTCGCGGAGCGGATCATCGCGAGCCTTTCGGCTCCCATCATGGTGGCGGGACGAGAGATCGTCGTGACCGCCAGCGTGGGAATCGCATTCGACGAGCCGGAGCTCGAGACGCAGCGATCTGGTTCAGCAAGCCGACGTGGCGATGTACCACGCCAAGCAAACCGGCCGCGCCCGTCATGCCCGCTTCTCTCGTGCCCTCGGGGAGGAGGCCCGCCGGCGTCTCGACACCGAGGTCGCCCTGCGTAACGCGCTCACAAACAACGAGCTGTCGCTCCACTACCAGCCGCTGGTGGACCTCACCGATGGCCGCACTATCGGCGCGGAGGCGCTTCTGCGTTGGAACTCGCCCGACCAACAGGACATCTCCATCGCCGACCTCATCAGCTTGGCCGAAGACACGGGCCTCATCATTCCCATCGGTGAATGGGTCATTCGTGAGGCCTGTGCACAGCGCCAGGCGTGGGCGCCCCTCATCGCGGACGATTTTCGCCTTCATGCCAACGTTTCGGTGAAGCAGCTTGAGGAATCGGACTTCGATGCCCGCCTGCATCGCTGTCTTCGTGAGCACGAGTTGAGCACGTCGGCGCTGACGTTGGAGATCACCGAGAGCGTGCTGATCGGTCAGGACAATTCCGCCCGCGAGGTCGTCGACCGCATCCGAACCCTCGGTGTTGACCTCTCGCTCGACGACTTCGGTAAGGGGTACTCGTCGCTGGCCTACCTTGCCGACCTCAACCTCCAATCACTGAAGATCGATCGTGGCTTCATCGCACATGTGACAGAGATCGGTTCGTCGGCGACGATCGTTCGACACATCATCGCCTTGACCCACGAGTTGGGCATGTCCGTCGTTGCCGAAGGAGTTGAGACGTTCGATCAACGCGCCATTCTGACCGGGTTGGGCTGCGACCACGCTCAGGGGTACTACTTTGCACGCCCGATGCCGGCCGGCGCATTCACGGCACTGTTGAGCGCTCATGCCACCCCCCCGGCGGCGCGGCTCGTATCATCCCCTCGGTAAGGCAACGATGGCGCGACTGCGCCACTGGGGGCAGGTGTGCCGATTCGTGAAGCGCTTGCACTGCTGGGCATCGGCACCCTTGGCGGGGTATGGGCAGTCGCCTTGGGTAACAAACGTGTTCAGCGCCCACAGCGGGTGGCAATGCTCGATGCCCGCACGCAGATGCAGGTGCAACTCGATGCGCTAAGGGCCCGCACCGGCATGGTGTCGCGTCACGTCGAGCTTACCCCGCAGGCCCACGGGCTTATCGATGAGGTGGTGGAGCACCAAGTACTCATCGACGCCATCCTTGCCCGCGCTGCAGGGCCGGAGGATGTCGAGGAGCTCACCGACGACGTCAGCGAGGCCTTCGTGCGAATCGAAGAGGCCGGCGTGCTGATCGGAATCCATCTACCCGCAGACGATCGCTTCTTTGGGCTCTGCCGGATCGACCCTGAGCACGGCCCGTCGGGTGAGGATGTCGTCGATGACCGGCCCGTGTGCGATGCGTGCGCGACCGCCGCGCGCGACGGTCGGCCGCCGGCGCGCCGGCAGGTCACCCAGAACGGCCGACCCATCGTGTTCGATGAGTTGCCGCCCGCCAGCCAGCTCTAGTCGGCGACGCATCTCCACCTTCTCCCCTGATTCGATGACGTCAGGTTGGATCACAATCGATGTGCCCGTCCACTACGTGGACTTTGGCGGGTCGGTCGCGGGCGGCACGGTCGTGTGTGTCCACGGCTTGGGTGGCTCACATCTGAACTGGGCGGCGCTGGCGCCCAAGCTCGCGCAGCACCGACGCGTGATCGCACTCGACCTTGTTGGCGCGGGTCGGACCACCGGGACAACCGCGCATGCATCGCGCTCCGCTCACGTCGACCACAACCGGGTTCTCCTGACGCGTTTCTTGGCGGAGATCGCACCCGGCCCAGCCGTGCTGGTGGGTCACTCGATGGGCGCGCTCCTCAGCCTGCGTCACGCGGTGGGGAATCCCGACACCGTCGCCGCCGTGGCCGTGATCGCACCGCCCTCGCCGGCAGGCTGGCGTTCACTTCCCGCCCCGAACGTTATCCGCGGGTTTGCCCCGTACCTCGTGCCGGCCATCGGGATGGCCCGGCTCGCCGCACAACGTCGCCGCCAGTCACCCCAGGAGATCATGGAGCGCATCCTTCGACTGTGCTGCGCCCATCCCGACCGTCTCGACCCACACCTGGTACGCCAACACCTCGACCTCGCCATCGAGCGGGAGTCCCTCATTCACCGCGATCGCGAGTTTGCGATCGCCGCAGCATCAACGTTACGGGCGCTCGCACGACGGCGCTCCCTTGCCGCTGTGCGGCACGGTGTTCGCGCACCGGTACTCCTTATCCATGGCGCGCGTGACTGCATCGTCCCCGTTCGCGCCGTGCGTCACGTTGCCCGCGACCATCCCGACTGGGCCGTCCGCGTCGCCCCCGATGTCGGGCACCTTCCTCACATGGAAGACCCGACGTGGACCGCCGCAACGATCGACGAGTGGCTCGACTCGGTGCTACAACCAGCCGCGCGTGACAAGTGACTCGGCGATCTGGACGGCGTTGGTGGCTGCGCCCTTACGCAGGTTGTCGCTGACGAGCCAGAAAACAAGGCCTCGCGGGTGTGAGCTGTCCTCGCGGATGCGGCCGATGAAGACCTCATCGCGCCCCTCGGATGTCCGTGCCAGCGGATACACATTGTGCGCGGGATCATCGGCCAGCACCAGACCGGGGGCACCCATGAGCAGCTCACGAACGTGCTGGGCGCTGATCTTTTCGGTCGTCTCGATTTGTACCGATTCCGAGTGTGAACGCACGACGGGCACGCGCACGCAGGTGGCGCTCACTGGCAGATCCGGCATGTCGAGCATCTTGCGCGTCTCGTTCCCAACCTTCGTTTCCTCGTCGGTATAGCCCGACTCCTCGAACGGGCCAATATGCGGCAACACGTTGAACGCGATCGGGTGCGGATAGACGGACGGTTCCGGCTCATCGCCATCGAGCACGCCGCGGCTTTGGGTCGCGAGTTCCTCAATCGCCGCCGCACCGGTTCCACTGACCGATTGGTAGCTCGAGACGATCACGCGCTCCAGACCCACGGCATCGGCGATGGGCTTGAGCGCCACGACGAGCGGGGCCGCGACACAATTGGGGTTGGCGATGACACCGCTGTGCCCCTCAAGGTGCTTTTCGTTCACCTCGGGAACGACGAGCGGAACGTGGGCGTCCATGCGAAAGGCCGACGAGTTGTCGATGACCACGGCGCCGGCCTCGACCGCAGCGGGAGCAAACATGCGTGACCGATCGCCGCCGGCGGAGAACAGCGCAATGTCGATGCCCTCGAACGCGTCCGGCGTCAACTCCCGCACCGCAATGGATCGGCCGAGGAAGTCGATCTCCTTGCCGACGCTACGCGACGAGGCCAACGGCCGAAGCTCGGTGACGGGAAAGCCGCGCTCCTCGAGCACCCGCAGCATCACACCACCGACGGCGCCGGTGGCGCCGGCAACGGCGACCCTAAACATGGACCCTCCGTTCTGCCTCGCTGTCGAGGTCGAACGCATCGTGTAGCGCGCGCACTGCGCGCTCCACCTCACGCCGATCGATCACGACCGTGATGCGGATGGTGGACGTATCGATCATCTGGATGTTGATTCCTTCCGCGGCGAGGACGCGAAACATTTTGGCGGCGACGCCCGGCTCGGACTTCATCCCCGCGCCGACAAGTGTGACCTTGCCGATCTGGTCGTCGGTGAGGAGGCCGTCGTAGGTGAGCGTGGAGCGCATCGCCTCGACCACCTCTTCGGCCTTGCGCAGCTCGGTGAGCGGGAGGGTGAACGACACGTCGGTGTGGCCGTCGTGGCTGACGTTCTGGATGATGGTGTCGACGTTGATCATGGCGTCGGCGAGCCCGGTGAAGATGGTGCCGGCAACACCGGGGCTGTCGGCCACACGCGTCAGCGTGATCTTCGCCTCGTCACTTTTGTGGGCGATGGCGGACACGATGGCCTTTTCCATTTTCGGGGTCTCCTCGGTGATCCAGGTGCCCTCGTCACGCACGAACGACGAGCGTACGTGCACGGGCACATTGTGGTTTCGGGCAAACTCGACGGATCGCAGGGCGAGCACTTTTGAGCCGTTCGCCGCGGCCTCGAGCATCTCCTCGTGGCTGACGAGTGGCAGTTTGCGCGCATCGGGAACGATTCGTGGGTCGGCGGTGAACACCCCGGTGACGTCGGTGTAGATCTCACACACCGACGCGTCGAGCGCCGCGGCGAGCGCCACAGCGGTGGTGTCGCTGCCGCCCCGGCCAAGGGTGGTGACGTCGTTGGCCGTCGACACGCCTTGGAATCCGGCGACCAGAACGATGCGGTCGTCGCGGATGGCGTCGCGGAGACGGTCGGCCTTGATCTCGACGATCTTTGCCTTCGTGTGGGCAGTGTCGGTGACGATGCCGGCCTGAGACCCCGTAAAGGACATCGCTTCGTGGCCGAGGTCGTGAAGTGCCATCGCCATGAGCGCGCATGAGATGCGCTCGCCGGTCGACAGGAGCATGTCCATCTCACGCGGCGTCGGGGTGTCCGAGATCTCATTCGCCATGGCCACCAGACCATCAGTGGTCTTTCCACGGGCCGAGACGACCGCGACGACCTCGTCGCCGCTCTCTTTGGCCTCCGCAATCCGGCGAGCCACATTCCTGATCTTCTCGGCGTCAGCGACGGAGCTTCCACCAAACTTCATGACGCGCAGCGCGATGTTGTCCTCCTCGGAGCAGGGTCGGCGGGAATTGTAGCGGGACGCGCCGGATCATCTCCGGGACGCGCAATGGGACACAACCCCGGCGATGCGTCTCAGATAGCCGGTCGTGCGAGGTAGTCGGCCCAGCTCAGGTCGATGCCAATGAGCTGGGGGGACGTGAAGGGCCACTCGTCGGCAATCCACCGCGGGACAAATCGTGCCAGCTCGCGATCGAGCGGCCCTTCCCTCTCACCGTTCACGACCCACCACGAGATCTCGGCGTCTCCCCCGACTTTCTGCGGCGGGTCGATGTAGACGCAGCCGAGGAGTTCAGACTCGTCAACGTTGAAGACGGCGTAGTTGTAGGAGGCCCGCTCAACCATCTCCCTCTCGTGTCGTTCGAGGTCCGCACGATCCTCGTCCCACGTCATGGTGGCGGGAGGCCACCCCCAGGCCGGGCCGAACTCGACCCAGAGTCGCTCCCGACTTCCCATCACCGCGGGGTAGTCGATGTCGACGTCGCTGGCGCGGATGGGACGCATATGGTGGCCGGTGGCAAGGGACACCTGCTGGGGAGGGTCAAACGTGTCAGGCAGCCAGCCAGCCATTCGCGTTAGCCGCCGGGAAGGCGCTTGCGAAGGCTGCGAGCGACGCGCCGCGCCTCCATGTCGAGGCCGCCCAGAAGGCCCCGTTTGACCGGGTGAGCCGCGAATGAAGCCGCGTCGACCTCGAGCTCCACCTGGCGTCGGGTCATGTGGCCCACCTCAGGCGCATCGACGAACCGCCGCCCATCGTCACTCGTCACCTCGATGCCGTCGAAGATCCGTTCACGCTCGTGGTGATGAACGCGGTGGACTGCGCCCACAGGCGTGCCGTCACTGGCCACCACGGGGGTGCCGGTCGGAAGGTTGATGTAGCCAACCGGTTCGTCGAGGGGGTCGTCACTCATTCATATCTCCCGTCGGCCCAGCAGGGCCCGTCCGAGGGTCAGTTCATCAGCGTGCTCGAGGTCGGCCCCCACGGGAAGGCCGCTGGCCAAGCGCGTCACCCGAACGGTACCGCGCACAAGGTCGGCCACGTACAGGGCGGTGGCCTCTCCCGACATGGTCGGGTTGGTGGCGATCACCAGCTCCTGCACGCCGTCGGACGCGATACGGGCGACAAGCTGATCAAGTTTCAAGTCGTCGGGGTCGACCCCGTCAATCGGTGAGAGCGCGCCGCCCAGCACGTGGTAGCGGCCGCGGTACTCGTGCGTGCGCTCAATCGGAATGATTGCCGAGGGCTCCTCCACGGCGCACAACAGCGTGGTGTCGCGACGTGGGTCCGCGCAGATGAGGCACAGGTCGTCTTCGGCGAAGCTGAAACACGCGGTACAGGGACGAAGTCGTTCTTTCACCTCCACCAGCGCCTCGGCCAGGGCATGCGCCCGTTCCGGCGAGGTCTTCATCACGTGAAAAGCCAGTCGTTGAGCCGACCGGGGCCCCAGACCGGGAAGCTTCGAGAGCTCCGCCACGAGGCGTTCAACCGATTGGGGAAGAACCGATGCCACTACAGCCCGGGGATCCCCATCTTGCCAAGCGCGCCCGCCACCGAACCCAGCCGGCTGTTGGCCAACTCCTGGGCTTTGCGCATGGCCTCGTTACTGGCCGCAACGATGGTGTCTTGAAGAAGCTCGAGGTCCTCGACTGCAGCGGGGTCGATCTTCACATCGGTGACCTCCAGCGACCCAGAGATCGTCACGGTGACGGCGCCGCCACCGGCGCTGGCGCTGACCTCCTGCTCGGCCAGATCCTCCTGTGCACGGGCCATATCTTCTTGGAGCTTCTGCATCTGCTTGATCATTTTCGCCGGGCTCTGACCCATCAGGACTCCTCCGTGGCATTGAATTGACGCTTGAGTTCTTCCATCAATGACGCCTGATCGTGTTGCGGGGTGCTGTCGAGCGACACCTCGCGCGGACCGCCCACCGGAGCGGTCACAAACCGCACACCGAAGCGCCGTCCGGCGCTGTGTTCGAGTACTCGCTCAATGATGGCCCGCTCGTTGGGTTTCTCCAACAACGGGGCGAAGACTCCACTCACCGCAACAGAGACCTCGTCCTCGGTGACCTCGACGATCGATGAGTCGTGAAGGAAGCCATGGACGGTGGCGTTCTCGCTCTCAAGGTGTGCGACAACCTGCGGCCAAATGCGACCGACGTGCTCCCTGTCCGCGGTGATCGGCTCGCGCGGGCGCGACGGCGGAACGCTCTCGGCAGGCGCCGGCTCCACAGGCGCCTCCGCGACATCCGGCGTCGGCGGCTCCTCGGCCACGGGGGGAGCATCCTCACGCACAGAAGGCGCTACGGCGGCGGGCGCCGGCGGGGGCGGAGGGACCGGGGCCGCAGGTTGGCGGGGCGCGCCACGTTCGAGCGCGTCGACGCGAGCGGTCAACGCTTGTGTACCGGCGTCAAGTGCGGGATGAGCCAACTTGACGGCCACCAGCTCAAGCTGCACGCGCGGGTCGGCCTGGCCGTGGCGGATGCGTACCTGGGCGTCGGCGATCAGGTCCAGACCGCGTACGACGCGACCCGGCGGCACCTGGTTGGACTGCTGCCGCAGGCGATCGAGCTCGTCGGGCGAGTAGGACCAGTCGTCTCGCGGTGCGGCGCCCTGCTGCAACAGGCAGACAAAGCGCAGATGGTTCACCAAGCCGCGAATCAGTTGCTCCGCATCGGCACCCCGATCGAGGGTGACCTCGAGCTGCTCGATTGCCCCGGCGCTGTCGCCCGCGGCGAGGTGATCGACCAGACCAAAGATCTCTTCACGCTCCACCGCTCCGAACAGCTCACGCACGTCATCGACGGCCACGCGCCCATCGCCGTAGGCCGACAACTGGTCGAGCAGGCCCAGCGCGTCGCGGTAGCTGCCATCGGCCGACCGCGCGACCAAGTCCAACGCATCCGGTGGCGCGTCGATGTTCTCCTGCCCGGCCACGCGCGTGAGGACGGTCACCAGGTTCGCCACTCCCGGCTTGCGCAACGCAAAGTGCTGCAGGCGCGAGCGAATAGTGGGGAGGATGTCCCACGGGTGAGTCGTGCAGAGAATGACGACAAGGTGAGGTGGCGGCTCCTCCAACGTCTTCAGGAGTGCGCTGGCGGCGCCCTCCTGTATCTGGTGGGCCTCGTCCATGATGGTGATGCGGTAGCGCGAGGTCACCGGGGCGTAGCGCACCGTGTCGAGCCATTCACGCATCTCATCGATCCGTCGGGCGCTGGATGCCGCGTCGACTTCCACGACGTCGAGCCAGTCGCCATGACCGATGCGGCGACACGAGTCACATTCCATGCACGGCGTGGCCGTCGGCACCGGGGAGTTCTGACAGTTGAGGCATCGGGCGAGGATGCGGGCCGTGGTGGTCTTGCCAGTGCCACGGGGACCGGAGAACAAATAGCCGAGAGCCGGGCGGCCGGCGGTGAGCGCGTTGCCGAGGGCGCGCGCGACGTGCTCCTGGCCGACCAGGTCGTCGAAACGGAGGGGGCGGTAGCGGTTGTAGAGGCTGCCGCGGGGTTCGTGTGGGGCGTCAGTCACGGGATCCGGCACGGTGGGGACAGGGTGGGGACCCGGGCCAGCGCTTCGGCGAGGAAACCCCATTGCGCCTGAGCGGCTCCACTTAAGGCTGCTTCCTCTCGGACCTGACCTGGTTCACGGACGCTCACCGAATAGGACCTCGCCGAAGCGCTCGCCCGGATCCCGCAGAAGCGAGGATAGCCCGTTGGCTCACACCACGTCGGAGTGGCGCCGCTAACCGCGGCGACGAAAACGGGGTCCGACGCCCTCCCCGCGGGAACGTGCTCCGCGGGCGCCAAAGACTGCCGCCACCCCGCCGCCGATCATGGCCATGGGAAGTGCGATGAGCAACCAACCGCGGGCACCGCCCGTCTGTTGACCGATCAGGGTCGTGACTCCCCACATGATCGACCCCCAGGCAAACCCCAGGAGCATTCCGACGAAAAGTTGGAGCCACCGGTTGTGTGGACGTGGAGTGGTTTTGGTCAAAGTGGGCAGTACTGGGATTGAACCAGTGACCTCCCGCGTGTGAGGCGGGCGCTCTCCCGCTGAGCTAACTGCCCGAGCTCGAAGAGGATACCACCGGCGATTTTGCGTGCGGAGCGTATGGATTCCTTGAGGACGGCCCCGGGCTCGGCGGTGATGGGTAGGATTGCCGAATGTCCCGTCGCCATTACACAATTGCCCTGCTCGCCGCGGTTTGCGCCGCCCTCATTGCGCCGTCCACTGCGCTCACTCGCGAGCCTCCAAACCAGAACGATCCGTGCTCCACCGCCGGCCGCAACACCTGCGGCACGAACGGCACCGGGTTCTACAAGAACTACCGCTACGGCATCCGTTGGTTCGGTGATTTCCGCGGGGCAGTCGAAGGCGAAGGCCCGACATTCTGTATCGACCTGCGGTGGTGGTACCCGGCCGCACGGTACGACTTCACCCAGGTGAGCTCCTCTGGGCTGCGCAACTCCAACGGACGGAACATCTCCGCCACGCAACAGGCACGTATGGCGTACGGGTTGTGGAACTACGGACGCAGCAATAACCGTAACCAGCAGGCGGCGACGATGCTGTTCGTTCACAGCATCATGGGTGATGGCGCACCCGGTGAGGTTGACCCCAGCGCCCTCAACCCGCAGGTCGTGTCGATCTTCAACCGCATGTCGCGCGACTCGAGCCGCTACCGCGGCCCGTACACCATCCGTACGACGATCACCCCGGGCCTCACGATCGGCGCGCCGGGCAGCGCAACCATCCGCCTCATCTCCGCCACCGGCGCCGCCGTGCCGAATGTCGGCTTCTCTTTGACGGCGACGGGCGCAGCAGACGTGCCGTCCAAGGTTCGGGCCAACAGCTCCGGTGTCGCCCGTGTGACGTTTACGCCCAACGATGTTGCGGCGGGTGTAAAGCTCAACGTCACCAGTGGCGCCGTTGCATCAAACGCTCCGAAGGTCTACAAGGCCACCGTAAGTGCGGCTGCGCGCAACGGCCAGCGCATGGCGGCGCCCGACCAGCAGCGCCTCACCGCCAACGTGGCCGGTGCCGTTGCTCCGGGCACCATCGGCGTGACCACCAAGGCAACACCCGCCGACATCCTCCTCACCGAATCGGTGCGCGATAACGTCACCCTCAAGGGTCTGCCCCGTGGCGTCGTTCGCAGCATCACGGTGAACGTCTACGGACCGTTCGCTTCTCAGGCGGCCATTGCCTGCACGGGCACGCCGGTGAACACCAGCGTCATCGGCCCTGACCGCTCCGGCATCTACGACACGGCGCCGTTTACACCGGCCACCCCCGGTTGGTACCAGTACCAGCTCGTTGTGCCCGGTGATGCCAACATCAGTGGGGTCACCACACCGTGTACCGACACGGCCGAGCGTTTCCGCGTGCGGGTCGCGCCGCGGGTGCGCACCATTGTGAGCACGTCCACCCTGCGACCCGGCGGATCGTTGTTTGACCGCATTCAGGTGGACGGTCTCGGTGGCCAGGCGGTTACCGTGAACGCTGCTCTCTACGGCCCGTTCCCCAGCCGTGAGGCCATCAAGTGCGACACGCCGCCCGTGTGGAGCGGCACTGTGCCGTTCAGCGCAGACGGTGAGCAGCCCACGGCCACGACCACCATCACGGTCCCCGGCTACTACACCTACCGCGAGACCATCGCGGAGAGCGACTTGGTTCGCCCGGTCGAGACCCTCTGCGCCGATGTGGCCGAAACGGCCATCGTGGTCGGCGCGCCGCAAGTGCGCACTCAGGTGAGCGCGGCGGAGACGAAACCCGGTTCCACCATTAGCGACACCGTCGTCGTCACCGGCCTTGGGGTCGTGAGCGCAACGGTCCAGGTGGAGCTATGGGGTCCGTACGACACGGTCGCCGCTATCAACTGCTCCGGCACCCCCTACGCCACCCAGACGTTCACTGCGAACGGTGACGGCACCTATGTCACCGAACCCATCGCGATCGACCGGGCCGGCTACTTCACCTACCGCGAGTCACTGGCGGGAGGCCCCGCGAACGATGCGGCAACCACCGCATGCGGCGAGGCAACGGAGACGACCCTCTCGCGCCCCGGCCCCAACGTCACGACCCTTGCCTCGAGCGAGGTCATCCTCCCTGGCGGAGCGATCTACGACAACGTGAAGGTGACGGGCCTTGGCCAAACACCGGCGACGGTGGAAGTGTCGCTCTACGGTCCGTTCGCCTCACGTGCTGCCATCAGCTGTGATGGCACCCCGGTCTGGACCGGTCGTCTTGCCGTCCCGGGCGACGGTACCTTCAAGTCCCCCAGCACGCGCCTGCCGAGGGCCGGTCTTTACGTCTTCCGTGAGAAGCTCCTGGCCGCCGGCCTGGTGCCGGAAGTGCTTGGCAAGTGCGGCTTGGCAGCGGAGACCGCGCTGGTGCGTCCGCTGGTTTTGACCGGTAAAGGCGACCCGGCAACGACGGCCGTCACAACCGGCTCAACCAACCCGGCCCCCACGAAAGTGGAGATCTCGGCACTACGGATGAGCGCCACGGTGCAATCCGTCGGTATCGACCTCTCAAAGGGTGCGCTGGCCGTGCCGGTCAACATCCGCCGCCTCGGCTGGTGGCGTGACGGGTCCGCCCCTGGCGACGCCAATGGTTCGGTATTGATCGGCGGTCACGTCGATTCGGCCGCCGCCGGTGCAGGTGCGTTCGTCAACCTCCGAAAGGCGAAGGCCGGCATGCGCGTTCGGGTGACGACGTCCGACGGACGGGCACGCACCTACCGCATCACCTCGGTACGGCGTCTGCTGAAGAAGAACCTCCCGGCAAGCGCCTGGTCACAACGCGGCCGTGCGCGTCTGGTGCTGGTCACCTGCGGCGGCCCGTTCCTCCGCAGCGAGGGCTCCTACCGCGACAACATCGTGGTGACCGCGCTCCCGGTTTAGGCGCGATCAACGTTTATGCCGGGCCGAAAGGCCCGACGCATAGGCCGCCTAAGAGCCGTGGGTGAGCGCGGCGTATGAGAAACAGCCGCGATCAGCACTTGAGGCGGGCCGAAAGGCCCGACGCATAGGCCGCGCAAGAGCCGTGGTGAGCGCGGCGTATGAGAAACAGCCGCGATCAGCATTTGAGGCGGGCCGAAAGGCCCGACGCATAGGCCGCCTAAGAGCCGTGGTGAGCGCGGCGTATGAGAAGCACAAGCGGAGAGGGGGGGATTTGAACCCCCGTCGGACCCAAAAGCCCGAAACGGTTTTCGAGACCGCCGCATTCGACCGCTCTGCCACCTCTCCGCCGGGGAGATTAGCAAGAGCGCCATCGCGCTCCACCAGCGCTATCGCGGGTCCGGTACCATCGTCGGCGGAGAGGTGTCCGAGCGGTCGAAGGAGCGCGACTGGAAATCGCGTAAGCGGGTTCTCTCGCTTCGAGGGTTCAAATCCCTTCCTCTCCGCTGACCTGCATCGTCGATGTCAGGGGCTCACCGTGCGAAGTCCGCGCTTCCCCGCACGAGGCCTCTGACACGACGTGCGGTGTATCACGGCCCCCACAGCCCGCTCCTACCGATGACCGGGCGATACACGTCCGCGTCGTTTTCGCGGGAGGAAACCCAAGTGAAAACCAGAAGTGTTGCGGCACTCGTCGCCGCTCTATCGGGGATGGCGTTTGCGGCCTCTGCAGTCCCCGCCGTCGCAGCGACCTGCACAGGGTCGATCAGCGGCACCGTCAGCGACCTCGTGGTGCCGGCGGGGGCGACCTGCACAGCCAACGGCGTTCGGGTCACCGGCGACGTGCTCGTGCGTCGCGGCGCGACACTCGCCTCGGACGACATCCGCGTCCATGGCGACATTGTCGCGCGACGTGACTCGACGGTCGATCTCGGAGCAAAGCGTGTTCGCATCGGCGGATCGATCGAGTCGATCAAAGGTACCCGGCTGGTGATCTCCGGCTTCGACATGAGCTCTGTCTCGAACGGCACGATCGTCGGCGGGGTAACCGCGACGAATGTCAAGGACGTTGCCATCGTGGGGATGACGATCCGCCAGGACGTCGTGGTCCACCGCGGCACCGACTACGGGCTCGAGCTCAACTACAACCGAATCTGGGGTGGAGTCGAAGTGGCGGGAGCGACTCGGACCGCGATGCCGCCACGTCCCAGTGTGTGGTCGATCCGTTACAACACCACCGGTGAGACGATGACCGTGGATGACAACCAGGTCACCGTCGGCACGCCCCCATTTGTGGGTGGCAACGTCATCGGTGGGGATCTCGTCTGCGGCGGTAACAACCTGCCGCCAACCAACAGCGAACCCGGATTGACGGCACCGAACATCGTGGCCGGCATTCCCTACGGGCAGTGCGCGACCCTGATCTAGGAGTCTATTCACCGGACGTCCCTCCGCGGGACGTCCGGTGCTCAGCCACCGCCCAAACCACGCACCATCGTCGGTAGACAGTTATCCGACGCCCGAAGGAGCGTTTCGCCCGATAGCGCTCCCCGATGGTTGGGCGATACCCCTCTTCATTCACAATGACGACGGGGCGACGACGCTCACCGGTGGCCGGGCACGTCGGCAGAACCGAAGAGCGGCCCGATCTGCAACTGCTCGGGGGGAAGAGGCCCGTGCGCCTCTCGATCGTCCTGCCAGACGAGCTCCAACGAGAAGAGCGAATCGTCACTGGCGAGGAGGATCATTTCACCCGGGGCACCAGAGGGCTGGGGCTGAATGGCGTGTGCCTCAGCGACAACGGTCAGTCCGGTCGTTGTCTTCCGCTCGGACTCGCCAAGGAGAACGAAACGAATCATCCAACCTGCACCGGCACTCTCGTCAACCACTCGGAGGCTTTCGACCTTTGGCGTGAATTGGGCCGACGCGGGAACAGGGCTGTTCTGTAGCAGCCAACGGATGACCCGTTCTTCATCGGGTGTCAGTTCTCTCGGTGGTGAGAACTCCGTGATCGGCCCGGGGCGCTGGTGGACCCACCGGTCGATGAAGAAATGGCCCGCCACCAGCCGCCACCCCACGAGCAGCACGGTGATGGTGATGAGGGCCACAGTCATGAATGCTGGGGCGATGCCGCGGTCGAAGACGAGGGAGCGGAGGGCGAGGCCGAAAATGACGGTGAGGATCGCCAGCGGGACGGCGCGGCGCACATCGATTGGACCACGATCGAGGCGTGAGATCGCCACGGCAACGACGTAGCCGATGAGAAATGGCGATGCGATCTCCAACACGTAGCCGACGCCACTCTCTCCGTCGTGGGTGCGACGGCCGATGACGGCGAACGCGATGATGAGCGCCGCGTCGATAGCGACGGCGATGGGAAGGCGTTTCGTCATACCTACCGGCGTTCGTCGAAGAACTGTTGCATCACGGCGAGGGATTCCTGCGCGAGCACCCCACCGGTGACGTCGACGCGGTGGATGAGCCGTGGGTTTCGGAGAACGTCGATGACCGAACCGGCAGCGCCGACCTTCTGGTCCGGGGCGCCGTAGACCACCCGCGACACGCGCGCCTGCTGAATCGCACCAGCGCACATCGGGCACGGCTCGAGGGTGCAGTACAGGACGGTGCCGATGAGCCGCCAGCCACGCAGGGTGAGCGCGGCCTCGCGCAGCGCCAAACACTCGGCGTGTGCGGTGGGGTCGCCCCGGAGCTCGCGCTCGTTACCGGCCGCGCCAATGATCTCCCCGTCGCGAACGACCACCGCGCCGACTGGCACATCGCCATGTTCTGCGGCCTCCCGCGCTTTATCCAGCGCGCGGCGCATGAAGTGCTCATCTCGGGGAAACACGTGCGCCATACCCCGAGTTTAGGAGCCTCATCGTTGCGGTGCCGCGCAGGGACCCATCCACGATCGCTGGACACGCGGCCGCCCGACTGCTTCGATGCGGGTCGTGACCAACCCCTCTTCCCTGCCCACGCCGAGTTCGCGACTGCGCTTCGGCATGATTGCGTTAGGGGTGTTCACATCCGGCGCCGTGCTCTTGGGTATGGAGATCGCCGCGAGCCGCGTGCTGGCGCCTTTTTTTGGTAACTCGCTGTTCGTGTGGGGCGCACTGATCGGAGTGGTGCTTACCGGCCTCATGGTCGGATACTGGGTGGGTGGTATCGCCGCCGACCGGCTTCCGGCGGCATGGCTTTTGGTGACGAGCATGACTCTCGGTGCTATCGGAGTTCTGCTTATCCCGCTGCTCGACCAATCGATCCTCGAGTTCGTTGTTCGGTGGGACCCCGGCCCGCGGCTCAACCCGCTCATCGCCGCGATTCTCTTGTTTGGGCCCGCCAGCGTCGTGATGGCGGCCACAACGCCCATTGCGGTGCGCTTGGTGGTCACGTCGATCTCCACGTTGGGGCGCACCTCGGGGGGTCTGTTCTCGCTCTCCACCGCGGGAAGCATTGTCGGAACGTTCCTCACGGCCTTCTTTCTCATCCCCTCGTTTGGTCTGGATCAGTTGTTGGCGATCGCTGCAACAACTTTGGCCGTAGTGGTGTTGGCTATTGCCGCAACCGAACGACTCTGGCTTGGCACGGTCGCCGCCGGGGTTGTCGTCGTTGCCGGCCTGATCGCGTCGTTCACCCTCGCCCCGGAACAGGAGCGGCGCCTCTCGGCGGCCGAGGCCACGAACTGGTCCCCAACCCGGCGTGAACGCCAAGCCCCGTCCGAGCCGCTGGAACAGGCATCACGTGCCCTCGATGCGGTGTATGCGAAAGACACCCAATACCACCGCATCCTGGTCACCGAGGATGGCACCAACCGCTACCTCCGGTTCGACAGCTCCTACCAGAGTGCGATGAAGCTCGATGACCCGTATGCATCGGTGTTCGACTACGAGCCGGCCATGCATCTGGGCCTCGCGTACCGGCCCGCGGCCAAACGCGTCTTGTTCATCGGATTGGGCGGCGGGTCACTTCCCAAGCAGATGTGGCGGGACTTCCCCGAGCTTCAGATGGACGCCGTAGAGATCGACAAAGAGGTCGTCACCGTCGCACGAAAGTACTTTGCTCTCCCCGACGATCCACGCATCGCGGTCCATGTTGACGACGGCCGACAGTGGCTTCAGAAGAACGACGACCGCTACGACCTCATCCTCATCGACGCCTTCTACGCCGACTCCATCCCGGCGCACCTCGCGACCAGCGAGTTTCTGGAGCTGGCGAAAAAGCGGCTCACACCCGGTGGCGCCATGGTCACCAACATCATCGGTGCCGTCTCCGGTGAACAGTCACGCCTGTTTCGCTCGATCTACCGCACCTACCGCACGCAGTTCGCGACCGTGGAGGTACACCCGGTGAAAGATGCCCCCGGCCCTCGGGACGACAGCGAGATCCGCAACATCATCCTCGTCGCGACCGACTCCCCCGCCTCGTCGCCGGATTTCCTGAAAGAACGGTGGAACGAGGTGCTCCGCACCTCTCCCGACGCGCCCGACCTAACCGAGCCGATCGCCAGCCGGCGCGACGGGGCGATACCCGTGGACGACGTCCCGACACTCACGGACGACTATGCGCCCACCGACGCCTTGCTTCTGGTGTTGTAGTCGCTACCGCAACGCGGCAGGTGGCGCGAAGTCGGAATCCTGGATGCTGGCCTTGAGGGACGTCGCCCGGAAGAGCGACGGCTGCTTGTTGACCACGACGGAGATGTCGGTCACGAAGCTGTCTTCGGTGGTACAAAGACGCGCCAGCCCTTCGTCGGTGCGCTTCTGGAAGCACGCGACCTCGCGTTCAATTTGGCGATCACCGTAGACCTCAGGGCCTAGCAGGACGATCGGGCTAAAGAGCGTCTGGAGCCCCTCATTGGAAATGACCTTCTGGAATGCGGCGATGGTGTCAACGAACGTCGTCCGCAGCTCTGGGGTGAGACTGCTGTTTTTGAAGCACAGGGTTTGCCCCTGCCCCTGGCGCGCGCACGCCCACTGGGGTTCGTTGCCCGAGGTTTGCAGGCGTAGTTCGTTGCCCTGCGCACGGAAGACGATGCCGAGGCGGGTATCGTCGAACGCCACGCGCAGTGTCCCCTCCGTGCCTTGTGCGTTGATCTTGTAGACGACCACGCCCTGAGTGGGTCGGGTGGCGATCTGGAGCACCTCGCCGGCGGTCGCCGGCGGGAAGGTGTCGGCGGGAGGGGTTGAGGTGGTGTCGGTCGATGGTGTGCTGTCAGTCGAACCGATTGATGTGGACTGCACCGTCGGCGTCGACCCGTTGGTGTTGACCCCCGAACCCTTCGAGTCGCCGCCGGTGAGCGCAACCGCTGCGACAACACCGGCGATCAATGCGGCGGCGCCTCCGCCGATGAGCGCCAACTTCTTCGTCGGCTTCGACCCGAGAGGAGCACCGTTGGGTTGGGAGAACTGCGGCGGTGCGCTGGCATGTACGGGCTCAGCAGAGACGGGCGCAGGAGGCGCGGGCGGTCGATACTCCGGCGCCGGGGGAGGTGGTGGCGGTGGCGGGGCGTACGCGCCCGACGGGCTCTCGCCGACCACGGTCGCGCTCTGCGTCACGGGTGCGGTGCCGGTGGACGTGATGACCGGACCAGCGGGCATGGACAGCGCGAAGCGTGCGTGGTCGACGAGCTCGCTACAGGAACCGAAGCGCTCCTCCGGGGTCTTCGCCATCCCCTTGCGCAGCGCGTCATCGACGGCGGGCGGAATCTCGGGGCGCCCCGCCGAAACGGCCGGCGGCTCATCGCGAATGTGGGCGAACATCACCTGCACGTCGGAGTCGCGCTCAAATGGTCGCGTTCCGGCGAATGTTTCGTACATCATGCATGCGAGGGAGTACTGGTCGACGCGGTAGTCCGCCTGACGCGACTCGAACTGCTCCGGCGCCATGTAGTCAACGGTGCCCACCCATGTACCCGTCTGGGTAAAGCGGGTGTCGGTGCGTCCACGGGTAAGGCCGAAGTCGGTGAGGTAGACGATCTCGCGACCCGCTTGGCTCTGGTCGATCAGGATGTTGCCGGGCTTCACATCGCGGTGAATAAGCCCACGAGCATGGGCCGCGTCGAGTGCCGACGCCACCTGGCTCATGATCCCAACCACTCGCTCAGGATCAAGCGGTGACTCCTTGTCGATCACGTTGCGAAGGTCCGTGCCCTCCACATAGCGCATCGCCAGATAGGGCTGCCCGTCGATTTCCCCGGCGTCATAGATGGGGAGAATGTTGGGGTGGTCGATTGCGGCGGCCATCTGCGCCTCACGGCGGAAGCGCTCGCGGAAACCCTCGTCGAGTGCGAGGTGCGGCGCAATGATCTTCAGCGCGGTGAGTCGGCCCAGTTGCCGCTGCCGGGCCTTGTAGACGATGCCCATGCCGCCGTGCGCGACCAGGCCCTCGATCTCGAAGTCGCCGAAGACCGACCCGGGAGATAGCTCAGCCATCTGATCCCACCTCGACCGACACCTCGGTCACTCCTACTCCAGGGGTTCCAATGGTCAGTGTCACGTCATCGCCTTCCTTCTCGGGGACCGCTTCGCAGTAGTCGACGACATCCACGACCGGCTTGCCATCGACGGCAACAAGCACACTGCCGTTGGCGATACCGGCCGTGTCGGCTGGTGAGTCGGGGGTGATGCCATTGATCTCAAGACCGACTTCCTGGTTGTCGTTGGTGACGGCTGTTCCGCCAAAAGACATGCCAAGCCACTTTTGTGAGTCACCACGCTTGAGAACCTCGAGACGCTCGCGCAGCCGCTTGATGGACACCGCGTAGCTCTCACCCTCGAGCCGCTGTCCGCCGCGACCGAAGATCGCGGTGTTGACACCCACGAGCTCACCGGCATCGTCAAACAACGGCCCGCCGGAGTTTCCCGGGTTGACGGCGGCGGTGTGCTGAACCACCGACGTCAGCAACGGGACACCGCTGCGGGGCGCGTCATAGCGCGCATCGACTTTCGACACGACACCTGATGTTGTCGACAGGCTGTCCCTTCCGAAGTCCCGCCCACCCTCTGCGGAGCCCGGGTAGCCGAGAGCAGTCACCGCGTCACCCTGCTCGAACGGGGTTTGCGCGAACGTGACTGGCCGGATGGCGGTCTTGGCGTCGGTGTCTTCGATCTGGATGAGCGCCAGATCCTCACACGGAAGGGCAGCGACAATCTTCGCCGGCACCTGACGTGAACGTGCTGCCTCGGGCTGCACGGTCAACTCGCCGCCGGTGGCAACGTGGTTGTTCGTCACGATGAGGCCCTGCTTGGCGTCAACGACAAACCCGGATCCGCTGCTGCTGGGCTCGCCGTTCTGACGGCTGAGGATGAGAACCGTGGCGTTGCGATTGGCGCGCACAACCTCGGCCGTTGTCAGCGTCTTGTCGTCATCGCCGCCTTTGAGCACAAAGGCTCCTGCGGTGATGCCCCCGGCGATGACCAGTGCGCTGGCAAGGCTGGCGCCAACCAAGGCTTTGCGTGAGCGGGGCGGCGCCGGCGGCGCGGGCGTCGACAGCTCCTTCGGGATCACCCCGAGAACCGTCGGGGTGGGCCCTCCCGCCGCCGGGGCACCCATCGTGGCAACGATGACCGTCTCGCCCACCTGGATCTCCGACCCTGCCGTGAGGCTGGTGGAGCCGGTCACCGGCGAGCCGTTGAGGAGGGTGCCGTTGGCCGACCCCACGTCCCGGACCGTGGCGTGGCCGTTCAGCAGTTGAACCGCGGCATGTTGCGTGGAGACGCGTGAATCGGTCAAGGCGATCTGTGCGGAGGCGTCCCGACCAATGAAGAGCTGCTCGCCCTCGCGAAGGGCATGCACGAGCCCGACATCGGGCCCCGTCCGCACCGTGAGGTTCCAACCGTTGACCTCACCAACCGTCGTCGCCTGAACCGGCGCACCCTCGACGCGAAGCTTCGTGTCGCCCACCTGAATCTCATCGCCGCCCGTCAGCGCGTGTGGCCCGGTGATCTGCCGGCCGTTCACGAACGTGCCGTTGCTGGAGCCGATGTCCTCAATCATTGCGCCGTGGTCGCTTGGACGAAGTAGCGCATGACGGCCGGAAACACGCGGATCGACGATGACGATGTCGGCCGGCTCGGCACGTCCCAGAAGCATCTCGCGATCGACAGAGATCTCCCGGCCGGGCTCGGCGCCCGTGATGACGGTGATTTTCACGGGCTGGCCCACGGTCGTCAGTTTAGAGGGCCGTGAGGGGTACGTGTCCAACGATCGGACAGGGAATCGTTAAGGGCGATCTGGCGACTCTGTCGACACCGGTAGGGTCTCGACCACATGGACGTGCACCTCATCGACGGAACGTACGAGCTCTTCCGTCAGTTCTACGGTGCGGCGCGCGGTGCGCCCCCGGGACCACGAGACGGTGTCGTCGGCGTGCTCAACTCCACATTGCAACTCATTCAAGATGGCGCCACTCATATCGCGGTGGCCTCCGACCACGTCATCGAGAGCTTCCGCAACGACCTGTGGCCCGGATACAAGACCGGCGACGGCATGGAGCCGCTGATCACCGAGCAAATCCCTGTGTTGGAGGAGGCACTTGTGGCCATGGGCGTCACGACCTGGGCGGTCGTGGAGCACGAGGCCGACGACGCCCTCGCCTCGGCAGCAGCCGTCGCCGAAAGGGACGACCGCGTGCAGCGTGTCCTGATCTGCTCACCGGACAAGGACCTGGCCCAGTGCGTCCGCGGAACCCGCGTGGTTCAAGTCGATCGCCGCAAGCGCGAGATCACCGACCACGACGGGGTGATCGCAAAGTTCGGTGTTCCGCCCGAGAGCATCCCCGACTATCTGGGGCTGGTGGGCGACGCCGCCGACGGTTTCCCCGGGCTGGCCGGCTGGGGCGCCAAAAGTGCGAGCACGGTGCTCGCGCAGTACGGATCGCTTGAACACATCCCCGATGACGTCGCCGACTGGGATGTCGCCGGTCTCCGCGGCGCGGAGCGACTCGCCACGACGCTGCGGGACAACCGAGAGCTCGCCACGCGCTTTCGTCACCTGGCGCGGCTTGTGACAACCGTCGACGTCGGGCAGGTCGACGACTGGCAGTGGCCCGGTCCAACACCAGGCTTCGCCGACCTCGCCGCGGAGATGGGCGCCCCGACCGTGGCACGACGAGCGAGCGAACTCACACCTCGCCGGGCAGAAACGTGAACGCGGCAACGCCCCGCGCGCTGCCACGTTCACGCTCATACGAGTTTACTTGACCGTTCATGCAACGTCGAGGGCCGGCTCAGACTCCGTCTCCAGATCGCGCGCAGAGACGACCGCATCATCGCGAGCCCGATGAGTGAGCAACGACCATCACGCTAGTCGGTGCTGTCGACCTCGTCATCGGCGTCGGCGAAGTTGAGCGGCGCAGCAGCGAACTCCACTTCCAGACGGTTGATGCGGTTGCCGTCGATCGCGAGGACGGTGCAGTGGATGCCTCCGGCCTTGATGACATCCCCCACCTCGGGTTGACGGCCCAGCTCACCGAACACCAGACCCGCCATCGTGTTGAAGTCCTCGTGGTCGAGGTCGGTCATGAACTCCTCGTTGAAGTCGTCGATCGTGAAGGTCCCGTCGATACGAATGCGGTGATCGTCGACGCGTTCGACACGTGTGTCTGGAAGGTCGAACTCGTCTTCGATCTCACCGACGATCTCTTCGAGCAGATCCTCGAGCGTCACAATTCCCTGGGTGGCCCCGTACTCATCGACCACAACAGCCATGTGCTGCTTGGTACGGCGGAAATCGGCGAGCAGGGCGCCCAGATCCTTGGTCTCGGGAACGATGTAGGCCGGGCGAAGAATCGCGGCGAGATCGACACCCTCAACCCCGTGGGCGTGGATCGCCTTGAACAGGTCGCGAACGTGCAGCACCCCGGTAATGTCGTCGAGGGATTCGTGGTAGACGGGGTAGCGAGTGAAGGGCGAGTCGATGACGGTGGCAAGTATCTCCGAGGTGGGAAGCTCACCGGAGATGGCAATGACCTGTGGCTTGGGGACCATAACCTCCTCCACCTCCTTGCCGGCGAAGTCGAAGACCTTGTAGAGCATCTCTTCCTCGGCCTGCTCGATCTCACCAACGTCCTCAGCGGCGGCCACCGACTGCAAGATATCCTCGCGCGTGTAGGTAATCATCCCGGCGGGCGCGGCCTTGACGCCGAACATCTTGAGAACGACAGCCGACGAGTGCTGCAAGAGCCACACCACGGGGTACAGCGCCTTCGACAGGAAGTTGATGGGCACGGCCAACCCCACGGCGATGGCTTCCGCCTTCTGCAACGCGAGCGCCTTCGGGATGAGCTCACCGAGGGCAACCGACAGGTACGTGAGGACGATGAACGCAAGCGCAAAGGCAAGCGTCCGCGGCATGAAGTCGAGCAGGTTCGTAACCACCGGCTCACCGACCGAGCCAAGTGCGATACCGAAGACGGTAATCGCAATCTGAACGGTGGAGATGAGCCGCACCGGCTCGTCCATGAGCCGCAGAGCCACCTTGGCGGATCGGCTGCCTTTCTCGGCCCGTTCCTCAAGGCGGCCACGACGCGCAGTGACCAACGCGTACTCGGCCGCGACGAAGAATGCGTTTCCCAGAATGAGCAGGAGAACAACGCCGACACGGAGAGTGTCGCTCATGCCCCGCCCAGCGGGGCGCAGGTACTCGGCGGGAGGTCGCCGTCCACTGCGTGAAGAATATAGCCCGCAGCGGCGACGCGCCGTTTCACCCGCTGCGCATCGGCTTTTTGGCGGCGACTGAAAGGATGGGGTGGGCATGGAGGTACGTGACGACGACACTGCGCGGCTGACGAACGGAAGCAGCGATGCGCTGCGGGCGCGCCGGGCAGCTCATCGTCGCTCTCAGCAGCGTCGCCGCCGGGTTGGGCTGGGTGGTGCAGCGGCCGTCGTGCTGGTGGGAGGCGTTGTGCTCGCGAACGTCGGCACGGATGCGATCCCGCCCAACGTTCGCGTCGGCGGAGTCGACATCGGAGGCCTGTCACCCGCAGAAGCGAAGACACGACTGGCGGCCGCTGCGAAACCGCTCCGCAAACGGGAAATCGTGTTGACCTCGACGACCGACCCGTCCTTTCGACGTACCGTGACGGGCTCTGCTGTCACGTCCGCCGCTCGCATCGACGACACGGTGGAGGCCGCCCGCACGTCACGCGGTCGTTTCGGTCGGCTCCTCGCAAAGGTTGGCGTCGGGTCGGCGAAAGAGTTTCCGCTGCGCTTTGCCGTCACCGACGAGGCGGTCACGGGGCTCATTCGCGAGACCCAGGACACGCTGTCGGCCCCGGCGGTTTCTGCCACGGTGAAGGTGGTCGACGGAGAGATCACCACCACGCCGGCCAAGCCGGGCAAGGCGATCGACCGCGCCAAGCTCGTCGCGCAGATCGAACGCCTCCCCGAGACCATCGCGCTGCCGATTCGCGATGCCGCCCCAGAGGCCGACGATGCCGATGCGCGACAAGCCAAGACGCTTGCGGAACGCATCCTCGCCACCGAGCGGTTAGTGACCTATGGCGATCGGTCCACTCCGTTGACGGCCAAGGTCACGCGCGCTGCGCTGCGTTTCCCCGTTCGCAAACGCACTATCGCCGTCGACCTCGATGCCGACACGATCCGCACCGCCGTTGTGAAGCCCCTCGGCATTGCGGAGGGCGATCCCAAAGACGCGCGGTTGCAGATCCGGGGCGAACGCGTCGTTGTGATCCAGTCACTTCCCGGAATTCAACTCGACGCAGCGGCGCTTGCCACGGCAATCGCCAAGAACCCCGACGCGCCGACCGTCCCGGTGACAGTCACGAAGAAACGCGCGACGTTCCGCACCGCCGATGCGCGCGCCCTCAAGGTCACCGAGCGCATCTCGTCGTTCACCACACCGTACGCGTGCTGCCCACCACGCGTCACCAACATTCGCCGTGCAGTTCAGACACTCAATGGAACGATCATTCCCGCCGGCGCACGCTTTTCCCTCAACGACAACCTCGGCCAGCGCACCGCCGCTCGCGGATACGTGAAGGCGCCGACAATCGCCGCGGGGGAGCTCGTTGACTCCTACGGCGGTGGCGTGAGCCAAGTGGCGACCACCACCTATAACGCCGCATTCTTCGCCGGGTTGGAAATTATCGCCAACACGCCGCACGAGTTCTGGATTTCGCGGTACCCCAAGGGCCGCGAGGCGACGCTCTCTTGGGGCGGGCCGGACGTGGTATTTCGCAACGATTGGGACGCGGCCATCCTGGTAGCGGCGTTCGCCGGGAACAACGGCGTCACCGTGTCGTTCTACAGCTCAAAGCTCGGACGCCGGATCGAGAGCGGATCGGGTGAACCAACCAACCCGACCAAGCCAAAGACCATCGAGCGGAAGGATCCATCGCTGCCGCCGGGCACACGCAACATCAAGCAATCGGCCGGGTCGGGCGGATTTGCCATCAGCTACACGCGGAAGGTGTACGTCGACGACACGGTAAGGCGCAACGAAACGTTTCGGTGGACCTACCGCCCCGAGAACGCCATCGTCGTCTTGGGTCCTCCGAAACCCGAGGAACCCGACACGCCCGACAAACCGGACACCCCGGAAACACCAACCACTCCATCGACGCCCAGCACGCCAGCGACACCGGCGACACCACCCACACCACCAACGTCGACAACGCCGGTGGATCCAAGCCCACCGGCGCCGTAGACATCACCTCATCGAGCCGCAGCCTGAGGGGCTACTCTCGGTGCTGAGGACCGACGGCTGATGATTGCGCCGATGGCGTCAAACGACCCGACGTTTGCACAACCCGAACGATGAGTGGACGGCGTTTCGAGGAACTCCTGTTCTCGCGCCGATTCGAGGCGTTCTCTGCCGATTCATCAGCACGATTGCGTTGCACGCGCCATGCGGTGGCCATGCCGGGGAACCGCATCACCTCTCCTCGCCGGCTCAGCCTCAGACCAGATCGGCGTCCGTCATGACCTCGACCAGCGCGGGTCCAGGATGGTCGAGGGCGGTGCGCAGGGCGGGGATGAGTTGATCGATGTGGTCGACCCGCTCGCCAGACGCGCCGCACAGGCGCGCGAACTCGGCGAAGCTCGGGTTCACCAGTGAGGTCTGCCACACGTCGAGTTCCGCGGCACGCTGCTCCTTCGAGATCTTCCCGAGCTGATTGTTGTTGAGGACCACCAGGGTGATGTCCATCTCGTACTTGACCAGCGTCGACAGCTCGGCGAGGTACTGGCCAAGACCGCCGTCACCTGCGACGGCGACGACCTGACGGTGCGAACCATCAGCCTGGATGGCGGCCCACGCGCCCATGGCCGCGGGAAGGCCGAACCCGATTGAGCCGAGATACCCCGACATCAGCACCGTCTGCGCCTGACACTCGAAGTAGCGACCAAAGCTGTAGGTGTTGTTGCCGACGTCCACGGCAATGACGGCGTCGGCGGCAACTTCCTGGGTGAGGACGTCGAAGACGGCTGCCGAGCCGACGCCGGCCCCCGCGTCGTCGCCGCGGCGCCGCGCCTTTTCGGCACGCCACAGCGACCATCGCGCCGCAACGTCGGGGCGTTGATCCACCACGGCTGTGCTCGCAGCGACCGACTGAAGCGCAGCGGCCGTGAGTGCGGCATCGCCGAGCAGGGCGACGCTCACGGGGTGGAATCGGCCCAGCCCCGCAGGGTCGGCGTCGATCTGAACGATGGGCTTGTAGGGGGCGATGCCGGTGTGGTTCGAGAACGACGCGCCGAACACGAGGAGGAGGTCACTCTCGTTCATGAGCCAACTCGCCACCGGGGTGCCGCTGCGGCCCAGTACGCCACCGGCAAGTGGATGGCGGTCGGCGACAAGACCCTTGGCTTTGAAGGTGGTGATGATCGGCGCGCCGAGGTGCTCGGCAAGGGCCACGATCGCGGCGATGCCGTCGCGTGCGCCGTGACCGACCACGATGACCGGCCGCCGCGCCCCTCCCAGCATCTCCACCGCCTCGGCGAGCGGCTCCGAGGCGGGCGCCACACGGCGGTCGGCCATGCGGCCCGCGGGACCGGCGGCGCCGGCAGATCCGGCGGCGAGCACTTGGACCTCGTCGGGCAGGACAAGGTGGCCCACCCCGGGTCCGTCAAGCGCGTGCTTGGCCGCGAGGGCGACCATCTCGGCGTGGTCCGACTCGGCGTTCACCGTGCGGCTAAAGCGCGCGACATCGGCGAACACCGCGGTGAGGTCGACATCCTGAAACGCTCCGCGTCCCAACACCTTCGACGGCACCTGGCCGCTGATCGCGATCACCGGCGAACGATCGACCTTGGCGTCGTAGAGGCCGGTCAGAAGGTTGGTCGACCCGGGGCCCGCGATGGCAAAGCACGCCCCCGGCCGTCCCGTCAGCTTCCCGTACGCGGAGGCGGCGAACGCTGCGGCACCCTCGTGGCGGATTCCGATGAATCGCAGTTTGCCGTCGCGCTCCTGTCGTCGGATGGCGTCGGCGAAACCCAGGTTGGAGTGGCCGACCATGCCGAAGACGTGGGTTACGCCCCACGCGACGAGCGTCTCGGCCATCACGTCGGAGACCGTGCGGACGTGGTCATCCTCGGGAGGGAGTCCGACGTAGACAGCCCCCTCGCGGACTTCGACCGCGAAGCACGACGGGGCGTCGGTGAACGGTGGCGGAGGCGCTCCGGTAAGAGGGTCGTAGTCGTAGCCGTGCCACGGGCAGCGCAGCAGGCCGTTTTCGATGGAGCCCTCACCCAGCGGCCCCCCTTGGTGCGGGCAACGGTTGTCGAGTGCCCCGAAGCGATCACCCACCCGGGTCAGTGCCAGGGAGCGGTGCCCGGCCGTCACGGTCCGGACGCGGCCGTCGTCCAAATCATCGACATCGGCGACGTGATGCCACACCAGCGTGGTGTCCAAGGGTGTCATGGGGTGACTCCCGCATAGGCCACGCCGGAGAGGGAATGCATCTCACGGTCGAACGTGACGAGGTCGCTCGGTGCGAAGTCCGCCAGCGACGGGTGCCCACAGGCGCGTGCCATCACCTGCATCAGCCCGGTCGTTGCCTCCAGGTACCGCGCCAGTCGTTGCGACGCCTCGACGACGGGCAGACGAGCTCGAAGGTGGGGCTTCTGCGTGGCGATGCCGACCGGGCAGTTGTTGGTGTGGCAGGCGCGCATGCCGACGCAGCCGATGGCCTGCAGCGCCGAGTTGGCGATGGCGACAGCGTCGGCGCCGAGAGCGAGGGCCTTGACGAAGTCGGCGGGGGTGCGAAGGCCACCGGTCGCGATGAGGGTGATGTTCTGACGGCCCGTACGGTCCAGATGAGCGCGTGCTCGGGCGATCGCCGGGATCAGCGGAACCGAGATGTTGTCGCGGAAGATTCGCGGCGCCGCTCCGGTGCCGCCGCCGCGACCGTCGAGGATGACGTAGTCGATACCAAGGGCGATCGCGGCGTCGAGGTCGGCTTCGATGTGCTGTGCCGACATCTTGACCCCGACGGGGATACCGCCGGAGCGCTCACGTACCTCGTCCGCGACGCGCCGCAAGTCGGCCATACCCCAGTCGGGAAAGCGCGCGGGCGAGATCGCGGCTTGGCCTTCGGCGAGGCCACGCACCTCGGCGATGCGTCCCACCACTTTATGACCGGGGAGGTGGCCGCCGGTGCCGGTCTTGGCGCCCTGTCCGACCTTGAAGTGAAATGCTTGCACGCGCTCAACGAGATCGAGCGACCAACCAAACCGCCCGGATGCCAGCTCGTAGAAGTAGCGGGAATTGGCGGCCTGCTCCTCGGGAAGCATCCCGCCTTCCCCGGAGCAGATGCCGGTGCCCGCGAGCTCGGCACCGGTCGCAAGGGCCTCCTTCGCCTCTTGCGAGATCGCACCGAAGCTCATGTCGGACACGATGATCGGAATCGTAAGGGTGAGCGGGCGCTCGGCGCCTGGGCCGATCACCGTCTGCGTCGCGACTGGCTCCTCATCGAGGAGCGGTGCTCGCGCCAGCTGCGCGGTCACGATTTGGAGCGCGTCCCATGAGGGAAGCTCCTGGCGAGGGACGCCCATCGCGGCGACTCGTCCGTGGTGACCCACACGATCGAGGCCGTGAGCGGCGAACTCGCGAATCTCATCGACGAAGGGCTCCTCCGGGGCATGCCCCGCGTGAAAGCGACCCTGGTAGTCGATCGAGTGATCGGGCTCGGGGTGGCGGTCCCGGAACGCGTCGATGTCCGCGCGTGAGACGGAGAGGCCGTCGTCCTCGATTGTCGCGGGGAAGCGTTCGAGGGCCTCGGCGTTGTTGTACGAGCTCACACCCGTGTCGATGCGGTAGTCCCAGCCATGGACGCCGCACACGATGTTGGGGCCGTCGACGGTTCCGTCGCTCATCAGGGCGCCGCGGTGCTGGCACCGGCCGTACAGCACGTTTGGCACATCATCGACCCTCACGATCACCAGCTCGACACCGTCGACCTGCGCGCCGACCGGTGTGCGGTCGGGCACTTCGCTCCAGGTGGCGATACGGATCAGCTGCTCGCTGCTCATGGCGTTTGTGCCTTCCGTCATCGTGTGAGGAGCTCCCATCCGTGTCGATAGAACGCGACGAGCGAGCTCACCGGGTCATCCGCGTCAACGTCGCTGTAGCGCAGCACGGCGCCAAACGGGGCGTTCCAGTACTCGGGCTCGAGCGGGCGTTCCGCGCCCCACGGCCCGACATAGGCGTAGGGGTCCGGTTCGAAGCTGTCGCCGGGCGAGCCTCCGAGGTTGACCCGCTGGCCGTCCTGCTCTCCCCCCCACGCCACATCGAGGGCGACATCGAAGTGCTCCGGCCACAGCTGAGCGACGGACGCCGCCGCGTGGGCGGGCAGCGTTGTGACGGTTGCGTCCAGTGCGAATGCGACTACTCGGTACCAGTCGGCGAGCGCGGCGGCCGATGACGCGTCGATCGCAACCGGCGTATCAGGATCGCCGGTCGGCGGCGTGTCGTGTCCGACGTTCAGGTCGGCGGCGAGGTCCACACCGACCATGGCGGCGGCAGCGGACAACGAGGTCAGCGGCGCCGCACTCGTGCGACCCCGGGTCTCGTGAATGAGGTACGCGCCGTGAGTGCGGACAACCTCGGCATCGTCCCCGAACGCGGGCGTTGCGATACCGACCGGTGATGGGCGCAGCCCAAATCGACCCGTTACGTCATGCCGACGACGGGCGAGGATATGCACGGCAACCCGCTTGAGGGCGTCGCGCGTGATGGCGAACTCACGGGGCAGTGGTGACAGACGCGTCATCATCGTGGTCTTCTGTTCCCCAATCCGCCCCGTTCGTTGCAGCGGCTGGTCATCTCGGGCTCGGAACGAAGTAATCCTCGAGTGCCTGGCGAACCTTTGCGCGACCTCGGTGCAAGAGGACCCTCTGGTTTCCCTCCGTCAACTCGAGCAGCTCGCACACCTCCTCGGCCGACCAGCCCTCCACGTCGCGCAGGGTCACAACCTGGCGCTGGGGATCGGGCAGCGTCGCGATGGCCGTTTCGATCAGGGTCCGTGCTTCGTCAGCCAGCAGCTGCTCGTCGAGACCGTGCTCCCATGGGTTGGGTGGCGCCGACCAATGCCCGGCCCACAGCTGCCCCTCGGGGATGAAACGATCGGGGTCGACGCTGTCCTCTCCGTCGCCGCCTCCGCCGGACAACGTCGCAAAGGGAACGCTACGTGCCTCACGTGCTCCGCGCTTTTGCGCCGTGTTCACCAGGATCCGGTAGATCCAGGTCCGCAGCGACGATCTCCCCTCGAACCGTTCGATTCCGCGGATCACTCCGAGCCAGGTCTCCTGGACAACCTCCTCGACGACCTGCCGGTCGCGAACGTACGAGCGGGCAAGCCGCATGAGGGCGGAGTGGTACGTGTCGACGAGTTGGCGGAATGCGGCTTCGTCGCCGCTGCGCAGCTTTCCGAGAAGCAACCGATCCGCCGTTGCCTCGCTCGTGCCGCGCTGTTCGCCGACGGGCCCCACCAAGTCACTCTATCCGCAGATGGGAAAGCTGTCATCTGCCCCGACCGAGGTGTGGGGCGGAGCACCGACGGTGCTCCGCCCCACTGTGACGCTACGCCGTGGGGATGGCGGCTTCGAGCAGCGGGGTGATCGCGGCGCCGTGGGTGTTGGCGGCGGCGCGCTTCAGGACGGCCTCCACAGTGGCCTCGTCGAACTCCCCGGAACAGGTCGCACACGCGTAGACGAGGGCGTCGAGCGCGGTGTTGCGGGTACGTGCGATAGCCACCGCCATCTCAAGTTCCGGTGTAATGGCCTCCCCGTGGGTGTTGGCGGCTGCGCGCTTCAGGACGGCCTCCACGGTGGCCTCGTCGAAGTCGCCGCTGCAGGTCGCGCAGTGGTAGCGAAGCAGCGCATTGGCCATGTCGTAGAGCTTGGCGGCGCCCAGCGCGGTTGTCAGCTCCGGGGTCAGGGTCGTGTCGGGTGCGATGTCGAGGGTCTCGGCGATGGTGGTCACGGTGTGCCTCCTTCAGGTGAGTGGATCGCTCCACATTTCGTGAGCGATCTGTCCCGACACTGACCGGGGCGTTACAACCGGCGAAGGCGATGCGTCACTCAAGGCCGGCGCGGCGTCTCACCCACGCGAGCTGCTCTCCCCGTTCCGCCCCCACGGCCGCGGCGACGTCGCCACCTTCGGCGAGCGCCACCATCCCGGCGAATTGCGACGCCTGGTACCCGGCGGCGCAGGCGGACTCCCACGCCGTTGCGTCAGGATCGCTCGTCACCCGCGGCGAGCGCTCGTGGCACCCGGCTCTCGCATGCTGTTGTCGGTCACTACGGCTCTCCTGTGGCGGCACCGCTTCGAAGGTTGTTCGTACCGCCGTCACCCGGATTGCTCGGCATCAATCGCCTGCGTCGCCGCGTGAGGCAGTTCGCGTCCATCCTTGATTCGTTCCGCGTGCCGGCGATGCGTTACAACGCGCGGAGGGCCGTAACGGCGGTGTGGTCGCCGGGACGAACAGGTATGTGGATCCACCGGAGCAATCGACGGTCCGTCACTGGGATGCCGAAACGCGGCGATCGCGATGCCTGAGTCCGAGTTCGTCAACCTGTTGATCATCGTGGCCATCGCCTTTGCGGTTCCGGGGCTGTTGGGGCTCGCGCCGCGTGTGCGCCTTCCCGCCGTGGTTCTCGAGATCGTCGCGGGCATCATCGTGGGTCCGTCGGTGCTTGGCTGGGTCGAGGTGGATGAGCCGGTTGCGGTATTCGCGGCGGTAGGGCTCGCCTTTCTGCTTTTCCTCGCCCGTCTCGAGATCGGTCCGCACAATGTCCGCGGGACCATACTGCGCCTAGCCGCGGCGGGTTCGTTTCGTCGATTGCGATCGCGGGTCTTGCGGGTGTGTTGCTCGCGGCGACGGGGGTGGTCGAGCGACCGCTCCTCATCGCGATCATCCTGATGGCCACGTCACTCGGAGTCGTTGTTCCGGTGCTGAAAGACGCCCATGAGCTGGCGACGCCGTTCGGTCAGCTCGTCGTCGCGGGGGCGTCGATCGCCGACTTCGGGGCGATCATCCTGCTCTCGATCTTCTTCTCGCGCGACGGAGCCGGCGTCGGCTCTCAACTGCTGACGCTGGGCGTGTTCGCGGCGGCCCTTGTCGCCCTCGCCGTGGCGCTTGCGGGAGCGGAACACATTCGTCCGGTCTCCAACCTTCTTCTGCGGCTCCAGGACACCTCAGCACAGATCCGTGTGCGTGGCGCGTTCCTCCTGATCGTCGGGCTGGTCGCCCTGGCCGGGGCATTCGGGCTCGAGGTCATCTTGGGTGCGTTCGCCGCCGGCCTTATCGTGGCGATCGTCGACCGGGACACGATGCGCACGCATCCGTTGCTCCGGGCGAAGCTCGACGGCGCTGGATACGGCATCTTCATCCCGGTGTTCTTCGTGACCAGTGGCGTGCGCTTCGACCTGGCCGCCCTGACGGAAAGCCCCGCAGCGCTCGCGACGATCCCGGTCTTCCTCGCGGCGCTGCTGACGGTGCGCGGCCTGCCCGCCCTTCTCTATCGCGCAACGATCGGATCGCGCCCGCGCGCTCGTGGCCGGCCTTCTTCAGGCGACCTCACTCCCGTTCATCGTCGCCGCCAGCGCCATCGGGCGAGAGCTGGGCGCTATTGACGGGGAGACGTCGGCCGCGCTGGTGTCGGCCGGACTTTTGTCGGTCCTCCTCTTTCCGCTCCTGGGGCTCGCGCTTCTCCAGGGCGACGGGGCCGGTCGCCGTCTCGGCACCCACGTGTGAGCAGGCAGAGGTGGCGGCGAAGGCCGCGTTCGTCCTGGGCCGGAATGACGGAATGCGCCTTCTCGAGGCTCACGGTCTGCACGGTGTGTGGATCCCGCAGCTGGGTTCTCGGTCGGAGGCGGGCGGCTGGCCCCGTCGACGCCCAGCACGCCGGCGGCGCCCGCGAAAACCACCCACACCACCAAGGTCGACAACGCCGGTGGATCCCACCCCACCGGCGCCGTAGACATCACGTCATCGGGCCGCAGCCCGTGGGGCTACTTCTCGATGCTGATCACCGGGCAGTTGACGATTGCGCCGATGGCGTCGAACGAGCCGCCGGGACCCGTGATGGCGCCGCCGTCAGCGAGCTTCTCGATGGACTCGAAGTCGTCCTGGAGGACGCGCTGCCCCGAGGAGATGGCCGTGTCGGTCCAGACCGCAGCGTGGACATCCCACAGTGGGCTGTACTCCTTCTGACGCGGTCGTGACTCAACCACGTTGAGCGGGTCGCCTTCACCCAGAAGCGCCGAGTTGAGTCCCTGACGGTTCGGGTTGTCGACGCCGGTCTGGCCGTTGACGAACGGGGCGATGCCGCTGCGTGCCGAGCTGCGCTCGTTGGAGCCGAGGCCGGGAGCAGCGTTGAGGTTCGGTGCGTACGTGGCACCTTCGAGGGCTGCGATGTCCGGTGCTGAGGATTCGAACGACACGTAGTAGACGTCCTTACCTTCGTAGAAGCCCTCGGTCTCCTGGAACGTCGCGTAACGACCGGCGATGGGTTTTACGAGCTTGTCGTGCTCACCGCTGGCGTTCTGAATGTGGGGCGCGTTGATGACCGTGCCGTTTGGAAGCTGAACGAGTGGGCTGTAACGGGCCTGACCAACGGCGCCGGGAGTTGCGGCAGCCGGCGGGAAACCGCCCGGTCCGGGTGTCACGACACGGGTGGGCGTGAAGTCGACAGTGTCCTCAACATGAAGGACACCGCGCCAGTCGAGCCACCCGCGCTGCACGGCGGTAGTGCCACGTGCGTTGGCGAGCTTGGGCGACCAGTTGACGCCGCGACGCTCGGCGTCGGCGCGGTTGGATGATTCGGTCACGACGTAGCGGGCCCATTCCCCGTCCTTGTCGATGGCCTTCTGCAGACGAAGCGTCGCCTGGTCGGTGGTGGTGTTCTCAATGGCGCTCGCAACGAACTGCTTGCGCTCCTCAGCCTCGCCCGTCGCAAAAGCGGCGGTTGGTGCGGCGACGGCCAGTACGGCGGTCACAGCGACCCCGACACGGCCCAGTTGGCGTTTCATACATCCTCCAGATTGTTTGGGAGAGTGAACGCCGTCGACGCTAGGTCCGGGATGTGAACCTCGACTTACGGGGGGCAGACATTCCCTTAACTCCGTCTAAACTCACTAAGGCGTCAAGGACGATTTGTCCCGGGTGAGAAGTAGATCGTGCTCAGGAGGAGCAGTGTTGAGAAGGATTCGTCGCGCCGTTGGCGCTCTCGTCATCACCACGTTGTCGACGTTCGCCTTCGCACCGATCGGTGCCGCGGCCCCGGGCTGGGGTTCCCCGGTCGAAGTTGATCGCTTCTCGACAATAAACCCCCCAAAGACCTTCGTCGAGATCCCCAAGAACGCCGACGGTGAGCCCACACTGACACGCGTTCAGATCACCTCACCCAGCACCTTCTTCTTTGCCCGCGACATCGCGGTGAACGCGACGGGCGACACGCTCGACGGGCGTGTGGATGAGGACGGCGTTTCCCTGGTGTTCACTCCCACTGGCGGCACGCCATTGGCCTCCCCGGTCGATCTTCCGATCTCGGCGGTGTTTGCATTCGCTCGGAATGGGAACATGGCTGCGCGCCTCTCCCCTTCTGGCGACGGATTCATCACCTGGAATGCCGGGGAAACGCCCCAGATCGGCGTGGCCTACCGCTCCCGGGCCACCGGCGCCCCGGAAAGGGGTCGGATCGTCTCCACGCCGAAGGTGGCGTCAACCCTCCGTGGCTACGCGTTGGCCAGGTCCGGCGCCGCTGCCGTTGTTTGGGTGGAGTCCGTATCCGACACGAACGTCCAGCTCCGAGCAATCACCCGATCCGCCCCGGATGCGCCGTGGAGTGATCCGCTGACGATTCGAACAAGCACCTCACCCATCGACGCGGCGGACATTGCCATCGATGACGCTGGCAACGCCCGCGTGGCATGGACCGAGTCCGCGAAGTTGTGGACGTCCCAGATCCGGGCGACAACATCGGCATGGGAACCCGCGGTCTCCTTGGGCTCTGCCAGCCGCGACGCCCAACCCGTGATGCAGTCCAGTCCGAACGGAACCGCCGTTGTCGCGTGGACCGCCGATGACGGCCGAGCCGGGTATTCCGTCATGGTCGCCCGCGCCGCCGCCGGCGGCGGGTTTGCCGCCCCGGCCCGCCTCGCTCGGAACGTTCCGTTCAGTCGGGTTGTTGTCGACGTGAACGATTCGGCAGCGGCGGTCGTTGCGTGGGTCTCGGTGGTGGACGCGGCCTTTGAGGGGAGCTTTCGCGCGTCGATTGGAACTGCGAACGGACTGTGGAGCCGATCGCAGGCCCTGGTCGCTCCCGACATCGGCCCGGAAAATGTGGATGAGATCGCGATCGCACCCTCCGGTCGCGCAGTCGCCCTCACATCGTTGTTCGAAATTGAACAACGTTTGGTGATCCGGCGTCTCGTCGAATACGGCGAGTCACCTCAGCGTGTACCGGCAACGATCGAGACGATCACCGCTCCGAAAGAGGTCCTCGCCGGCTCCCTTGTCGGGATCGACGTGCGGGTGTCTCGGGGGGTCGTCCGGGCACAACTTCAGCTACAGGAGCGCCGCGGCAGTCGCTGGATCACCAGGCGTTCCCAGAGGTTCTCAGGCCGCACGGCGTCGATGAGAGCTCCGGGCGGGGCACCTGGCCGTCGGACCTTCCGGATGCGCCTCGTGGACCAGGGCGCAGCGTCCCTGTCGCCCGCGAAGATCGTTGTCACGCGACGTTCTGCCGAACCAACCGTCGCCTTTGGCGGAACAATCCGCGGGCTCGCGCTGACGAATGGAATCGTATGGGCACTCGTCGGTGACCGTACGAGTACAGTGGCTCGATTCGATTCGGCGACGGGGCGTCGTATCGGGAAGTCCCTACGGGTGGGTGAGGCCTCCGTGATTGCCGCGCATGGCGGTCATGTGTGGGTCGCCGAGGCGCGACAGCTTGGCCTCATCGATGGCACCACAGGGCGACGCCAGGCCACGATTCGCGTGTCGCGTTCGCCCGATGACTACCTGCTCGCCATGACAGCGAACACCGCAGGCGCCTGGGTTGTTGTGGGACGTTTCGATTGGAGTTCATTCACCTTCGCCAACCTCCGCGTGATTCATGTCGACACACGTGGACGCACGGTTGAGCGCATCCCGTTCGCGTTCTCCGAGGCCATCGCCGACGTCAGCGCCATTGCCCAGGCGGGGAACGCCATTTGGATAGCGGGACGGCCGGACGACTTCTTCTCAAGTGCGCCCTTGAAGGTCCTTCAAATCAACCGTACGAGCCCACGTGGCGTTCGCATACAGAACGTCATCGGCACCGGAACCTTGGCGACGGGAGGCGAGCAGGTCTGGACGCTGGGTCCGACGATCAGGCGCCTCGATCCACGTGGCGGACCATCAGGACCGGGGATCTTTCTCCCATCGGACGATTCGTCCAGCTACTTCCTCGAGGAAGCCGCATCAGCGTCGGTCGGGCAGGACGGAATCTGGATGGTGCGCGCCGGTGTCGGCGCGCGGCGTGGCACCCGTCGTGAGGCGCGGTTCATCGATTCGGCAACCGCCCGCTACAGCGCGCCCATCTCCTTTGGGCCGCCCACCCACAGCAGTGACGCGAACATCGGCTCATCCATCGTGGCGGTCGCGGGCGGTGCCTGGGCGACGATCCCTGAACTCGGCCTTGTCGTTCGCGTCGCCCGCCGACGGTAAGGCCCAACCGTCTCCCTTGGAGCCGTCGCTCACCAACCTGCCGCGAACCAACTCATGACGTTGGAAACTCGTTCTCCGAGAAGGTCGGGTAACGATCAGTGAGCAACAGGATGTAGCCGTTCACACGTGCGTTGAGGGCGATACAGAACGCGATGATGTTCCTCATGCCCGGGTGCATCCGGCCGGTGAAGAGGATGTAGAACCAGGAGACGAATGCGACGGCGACCTGAACGTACTGGAACACGCCCGAAACGATCGCCATCGGGATGACCAAAATGACCCGGAACAATGTGATGACTCGTCGCTGAGGAGCGGGTGGGTCGATCTCGAGGTCGAGCGGGTAGCCCGGCCCACCGAGAAACCCGGGATAGGGGTCAGCCGCGAAGTAGAGGTAGGACGTCAGCTGAGCCGTGTAACGCGTGTACGCACTGAGGAACTGATGCGCCCAGTCCGGCGATTGGCCGGCGATGAGGGTGGCGAACCAGTTGATCACGAGCACGACGAAGGCGGCGACACCCCACAGAGCTATCCAGATGAGATGGGGGATCGCGAGGATGATCCGGAAGAAGACCGTCGCGCGGTTTCGTGCCAGATCGTCGGTGACGATTTGCCGAATCGGGTACGAGCCGGGTGTGGCGGGTGGCGATGTGCCCACGGTGCTCCCCTCTCGAAAGGACAACGCACTCAATGCGCCCGACGCGCCAGACAGGATTCGAACCTGTGACCTTCGGTTTCGCAGGTGCAGAGAACCGTCTCGGCATCATGCGGTCAATCTGGCTATCGGCGGTATCGAAACCATACCCTGTCCAGAAGAGACGCTCGCGTTTCGGCTCGATTCGAGGGCTCGTGTTGACCCCCCGTTGACCCATCACCTCTGCGCTGGGTGCAACTCTCAACCGGATCGGAGATGCCCGGACTCACACTCGTCGCGGGACCCGTCCACCGAGCGCGCGCCAGACGACCGACGCGACCCGCTCCCGGCCTCGTGTGCGATGGCCGCGAGGAGACATCCCCTCGTAGCCGTGCTGGGCGAGGTGCTGCCGGGCCTCGGCAGAGCGGGCCTCGGCGTGAAAGCGAGAGCACCAGTTCCATTGCGCCGAGAGAGGCCGTTCCCACGGGGCTCTCGTGAGGAGAGCGGGGCGGACGCGTCGGCGGAAACCTCGTCGCCTGCCCACGTACGGCTGTCCCACGCTCGATGCGCGCCGTTGCTTGACCGTGCACCTTGTTGCGGTTAGCGTTGCTCCATGACGGGGGCGCGGAGACGCCGGGGAAGGGTCGACTTCGAACGACCCGGACCGGGCAGACCGGGCAACGAGCCCAACATCCTGGTCGACGTTGTCGCCGAGCCCGGCGGGCTACTCCTGCCCGAGGACACTCCTGAGCTCGCCGACGACAGCGCAATTCCCAAGGACCGTGGCGACGTCGGCGGCGTTAGCGACGAGCCGCTGCCCGACCCCGAGTCGGTCTTCGGGCCCGGGGACATCGGCGAGTCCTCGTGAGCGTCGCGATCCGCGCCGAGTTCCCCGGCAACATGCTCGCTGACGGTAAATTCTACGGAACCCCGCTCACGCTTGTCCAGCGCGCGCTTCGCCGCGCCGGGCACACCGACGTCAAGGCGAAGGGCTACTTCGGCAGCAACACCCGGCGCGCGGTCGAGGGCATCCAGCGGGCCGCCGGGCTGCAGGCGACGGGGAACATCGGCCTCCGCGTGTGGGCGATCCTGGACCGCCAGTTCCTGAACAACGACGAGAGCAAGCAGATCAACGTCTTCGTCGGGGAACAGCGTGCGCGCCGGGCCGCTGCGGCCGCGACGGTCCGGCGCGCCGCCGCCGTGGAGCAGATCGTCCGGGCTGCCCACATCATGATCGACAACAGCGACGTCATCCGGTACGCCGGGCCCGGGGCGCGGGCGCGGCTCCTCGCCAAGAGGATGCAGGGTGTGCGTCAGGGCCTGCTCCTGCCCCGGTTCCCGATCTTCGAGGACTGCTCCAGCTCCGTCACGTGGCTGTACTTCCAGGCCGCCGCGCCCGACCCGAACGGGCGCGGGTACGACGGGCAGGGATGGACCGGCACCCTCGTGGACCACGGCCGGGAGATCACGCTGGCCGAGGCCGCCCCGGGAGACCTGGTCTTCTACGGGGATGGCCGCAGCCGATCGCACGTCGTCTGCGTGATGGCGGGCTCGGGCGCGGCGGCGAAGGGCTTCTCGCACGGTTCCGAGGCCGGGCCGTTCTACGTAAACGTCGGATACCGGCCCGTGACGGAGGTCCGCCGCTATCGACTGTCGGCCGGGCGGCGGTAGCCACCGCCCGCGCCGCCGCGGGCGGCGGGCGCCAGCGTCAACGTCGTGCAATCCTCGACGACGGCTTTGAGCGATTGACGTCCTCGAGGGTGATGGGCAGGGAGGCTTCAGGCACAGGCACGGGGCGGCCACCGTTGCGCCCGACACGTGGCTGATTGACGTCGCGGACGTGAACGGGGACCGGCGAGCAGACATCGTCCAGACCCGCAGTTACGGCCTCGCCGCGGCGCCCGCCGGAGCGCGAGGTGGCTTCGACTTCCCCATCCCCTTCGGGGCGACACGAGGGGACAGGATAGACAGGATCGCCACGGGCGATCTCGATCTCGATGGCCGCCAAGACGTTCTGCTGATGAACACGCGCGCGGGCACCATCTCGGTCGTGAGAAGCCTGCGGCCCGTCGTGCGTGCGACGTGTCGCCGTGCGAGTCGGGTGAGCACGCGCTCCTTGCGGTGTGACCTGTGGCGCTCGCCCGCGGCGCGGCGCGCGGCAGTGACGCTCCGGCTGGAGGGCCCCATGCTGGTACCCGGCACGCGGCGGCTGACGATTCGCATCCCGAGCGGCCGCAGCGCGGCGACGCTTCGCGCATCTCGGCCGATTCCTTCGGGGGGGTATCGGTATCTCCTCACCGCGATCGTCAAGCTCCCGACCGGGGGTAGGGTGGTCGGCCAGTCGATCGTGCTGCGGTAATCGCCCTCCCCGGCGTTCAAAGATCGGTCCCCGAGGGCAGCGTTGTAAACCCCGAGTCCGCTCGGTAGCGTCCGTGGCATGGAGGGCACTTGGCTCCGGCGAGCGGTCACTTCTTCGCTCGGCGCAATCGTCGCGCTGGTGGTAGTGGTCCCGGCCGCCGGAGCGATTACGGGTTCGCTCTCGTTCCGCAACTCGCGGCAGCCGCTTCCCGACTCAGCCGGCTCGGCGAACTTGACGATCGCCCGGCTGGCCTGCTTCCCCTCGTCGTTCCGGCCGGCCGCCCTCAGACAGCGCCCCCTGACCTTCACGGCGGCACTGGCGCGCGCGAATCAACTCGTCGGAAGCAAGGGCGCCCGGTACGCCAAGCTCAAACGCAGCCGTTTCGTACGGACGAGCCTGGGCGGGCAGCGTCTGGCGGCGGCGGCCGGTCTGAAGGGCTCGCCCAAGGGTGCGCTCGCGGCGCTCCTCGCGGCCCGCGCGAACCATCCGGGCGATCCGCTCCTGCTCATCGACGCCGCCGCGATGCTCCTTACACTCGACCGCCCGTCAGAGGCGCTCGCGTTCCTCGATCAGGCGCGTCGTCTGCCTGCTCGGCGTCTGGCGTCACACAGCCTTTCCAGCACCACGGTACTTCTGGCCAACCGCGCGGCGGCGCTCGTCGCGCTCCGACGCTTCCGGGCAGCGGCCGTCGACGCCCGGACGGCGCTCAGGGCGTCACCTTGGCTTGTGGAGGCCCGGGAGACTCTCGGGGTGGCGCTGCTCTGCCAGAACAAGGAGAGCGAAGCCGCGTGCGAGTTCCGCGCCGCAATGAAACGGCCGCTGGAGCGCAGCGAGGAGCGACTGTCATGTGTCGGGGTCCGAGCGGATCGCGACGGCGACTTCGGTGACCTGACCGTCGGGAAGGACGGCGTCTTCCCGCCGATCGGGTATCCGGCGCTGCCCGAGAAGGCGCGAGGATACCCGGAGTACTACGGACGCTTGAACGAGGCTACCAACGCGAAGTTCACCGCCCGCTCCGCTCGGGCCCCGACGCTCGTGGCACTCGACTCGGCGTGGAGGTTGAAAGCCTCACCGGCGGAGAGCCAGCGATCGGCGGATCTGCGCAACGCGATCAGCGCCGTCCCGGCATCCCCGACCGCGAAGGCGGAGCTGGCCAAGGCGCAGTCGCTGCTCGACGAGATCACCGCGCTTGCGGTCGCCGACGGCGAGTCGGCCCGCACGGCGGTGATCGACTGCGTCGGCAACCCCGATCCGAACTGCGTGTACGACCGATGCCACCCGACGTTCGTGCAGAACCACCCGGTGTGGCTCAACCGCCAGACGCAGTTGGAGGCGACCCTGCGCGAGTCGTGGCGGGTGTCGCACCGCCGCATGGACGCGCTTCTTCAGAACATCTCGGACCCCGTCCAGAACGAGATCGCGGCCCAGTTCATCGACGAGATCGGGGACACCATGTGGGGGCTCATCATCGACGGCGCCGTTCCGATGGTCGGGACCGAGTTCTTGGCCGAGATGGTCTGCGTCATCCCACAACCCGAGCCTCCGACGAACCCGACCGCCGCGCCGGACACCATCAACCCCAATCCGTGCCCCCCGGCCCTTCAGGGACTCAAGGTCTCTGGCAGCCTGGGCGAAGCGGAGATCGCCCCCGGATCGCCGGTTGGTTTCGGTTGGGAGGTCAACTGTTCGGAGGTGGAGGTCTCGGGTGACTGGGGTCCTCTGCCACTGCTGACGGGGTTCGGCAAGCTCTCGTCGAACTTCCGCGACGGCAGCGCCACGTTCGTGATGGGATCGAAGGCTGGTGCGTTCGGCCTGGAATTCACGAGTGAGCTTTACCTCAGCGTCGGCCGTGACGGGTCGATCCGCGACGCCGGCTGGCGCGCAGGGCCGAAGGCCCCGCTTGGCAAGAGCGACATCGTCGACATCCCGATCATCAAGAGCGCCGCGCCCCCGGGCGCGCTGCCCACGTTCAGCCCCTCGTAGCGATTGGCCCGACGACGGTCGGGTCTCGGGTCTGAGCGGGGCCGCCACAAAGCAAGGGCCCGTATTGCCAGGGCTTTTCGGCGCGCCAGACAGCATTCGAGCGAACGCGCGCGCGCCCAGCGCGGCCAGCCCTGCGAGGTCAGCAGCTGCTTGGCCGCGGCCTGCAGCCCTATGCGATCCCGGCGGCGCGCGCTCGGCGCGCTCGGTCCCCGACAGTCGACTCGAGCACCTGCCGACCGCTGCGACTCCCGAGAGGATCACGTCGGCTCTCTTCAAACCGTCTCCGTCGCCATCACGGTAGCGGCGCGCTCAACGAGAAAACCCCGCCTTAGCGAGGCTTTCCTTCACGCGCCAGACAGGATTCGAACCTGTGACCTTCGGTTTCGTAGGACCACAAACGCCACCAAGCGCCGCCGCCGCCAGGCACCCGAAAACCCCGTAAACACGGGCCCCGAAAGGGATCACACCGAAGCCGCTTCACCGAGTGAAGTGCGTCGAGGTACGTCCAGGGCACCGGAAATCCGGGGTCGTAAGGGATCATATGAGGGATCAGACCGGCCGGGACTCATGACGGCGGCCTGGCGGGGGGACTCATGAGCGCGCCTGCGTGCGGGGCACGGAAAGCCGACGGATCACGGTGCCGTCAACCGGCGGGGTTCGGCACCGACCACAAGGGGATCGGGAACTGCAAGTTCCATGGCGGCGCGTCCCCCGGTGGCCGTAAACACGCTGCCCGGCAACGCGCCCGGCGGGAACTCCTTCGCCTCGGTGTCGAGCCGATCCCGGCGGTCGACCCGGTGGAACTCGTCCTTGCCCTCTCCGCCGAGGCCGCGGGGAACGTCGAAGCGTTACGTCACCGTGTCGCAGCCGGTGTGGACGTCGCCACCCCCGACGGGCAAGCGCTCGTCGAGCTTTACGGGGCGGAGCGGGACCGGGCCGCGCGACTCGCCCGAGTCTCCGTCACCGTCGGCGCGGAACTCATAGCCCGGCGGGTCTACTCAGAAACCGCCGCGAAGGTCGCGACCGCCGTTCGCCGGATCATCACCGATCCCGCCGCCGGTCTCACCCTCGCCCAGCAGGACGCGCTCAGACAGGCCGTCGCCCGGGACCTCCGTGGCGACACACAACCCGCCGCACCCGCGGCACTCACTGAAAGGAACGCAGCATGACCATGACCTCTATCCGCCTCGATGACTACCCCGCCCTACGTGATCCCGGTTGGCTCGAGGGCGCCCGACACCGAACCCGAAACGCTCGATCGGGACACCCGAGCCGAGGGCCTACGATGACCGCAACCATGCACCGCAAGGGATCAAACAAGGGATGGAGCCCTGATCGGCCCGTCTCGACCGCCCCCCGAAACGACGAAACCCCCGCTGGTGCAGGGGCTTCGATGGACGCGCCAGACAGGATTCGAACCTGTGACCTTCGGTTTCGTAGACCGACGCTCTATCCGACTGAGCTACTGGCGCAACCCAGGCAGGGTACCAGAATCGTCACTTTTCCCATCCTTCACACAACCGCTACCGGGGGCTAAAGGTGGGCTGCCAACCTGACGATGAAGCAGACATCCACGAACTTTGGAGAGAGAGTGGAAGCTGTACTTGCAGTCATTGTCGGGATCGCGTTCGGATCGGCCCTTGCGGCCGCGATAGCGCTTCCCCTTCGCCGTCGACGCCGAAACGTCCCCCTTTCGAATCGGCCCGAGCGCTCCCGACGACTGCCTTTCGAGCAACCTGCTCACCGTGAACGCGCCGCCATCGTGGCGGCCGGCTTTGCGCTCAGCGCCACCGTGGCCAACATGGCCGGGTGGACCGGCGGAGCAGCAATTCTCATGATGGGCGCCCTCGTCATCGGCGTTCAGGTCGCCACCACGCTCATCGTGGTGCGCGTCCGTGACAGCCGCAGCTAGCCAGCGCGCGCGAACTCAGCGCAGCTGCACATCGCCGATGAACCGGCCGGCACTGACGAAGCCCATGTCGCCGCCGATGGCCTCGACTCCCCAGGTCGCTGCGTCAAAGAGAAAGCTGCCGAAGCTCGGCACGCTGATCATCAGCACAAGCAGAATCATGATGGCGTAGTTGGCGAACGGGTTGATGACGGAGCGCACGCTGTACGGCAGGTACGGCTCGATCACCCCATAGCCGTCGAGGCCCGGCACCGGTAACAGGTTGAGCGCCGCGGTGGCGAACTCCAACCAGCCGAGGTACGCGAGGGATGACTTGAGCGCGATCGAGGAATCCACCAGCCCGAGGTTGACGACGCCGAAGCACGCGATGCCGAACACGATGTTGACGATGGGCCCGGCGAGGGACACCAGCGATCGATGGTGGTGGGAGCGGATGTTGCCCTTGTCGATCCACACCGCTCCGCCGGGCAGACCGATGCCGCCAAGCAACAGGAACGCGACGGGCAGCACAACGGAAAAGATGGGGTCGGCGTACTTGCGTGGATCGAGCGTCAGGTACCCGCGGGCCACGACCGAGTGGTCACCTGTGCGGTGGGCCACGTACGCGTGAGCCCATTCGTGAAGGCACAGCGACACGATCCACCCGACAACAACCAACAAGAACGACGTTGCACGCAAAGCCCCGGGGACATCCGGGAGCGTCGAGGTGTCGATGAACGTGATGCCCACACACAGGGCCACGAACGCGGCGAGAAGGCCCCAGAAGACCAACCCGGGGCGACGAAGGCTGCGCTGATGGGCGGTCAGCTCACGGGCCACGCCCGGTCCCGCTTTGATCTGCTCCTTCACGCACCCGATGCAGTGGCGTCCTACGGCGGCCTGAACCAGGCAGTCCGGGCAGGCCGGGCGCTCACAGCGCGTGCACGACAGGAGCGTCGCGCGCCCCGGATGGAACGCGCAGGTTAGTACCTCCGCCCCGTCGGTCACGTCGACGTGCGGGGGGATCGAGCCAGGTTCAATTGTGTGTGAATCAAACGGAGAGGGAGGGATTCGAACCCTCGAACGAGGTTATTCCCCGTTACCCACTTAGCAGGCGGGCGCTTTCAGCCTCTCAGCCACCTCTCCGCGCGATCACTATCGTACGATATCGGCGCGACGCAGACCGAGGTTGACCCCCGGAGGGGTGGCAGAGCGGTCGAATGCAACGGTCTTGAAAACCGTCAGGGGTTCACGCCCCTCGAGGGTTCAAATCCCTCCCCCTCCGCTTTCCTCCCGTGGCATCAGACGAGCGCTCAATAGGCACTGCAAGCGGCACGTTCGTACCGATCAAACGATGCGAGGCGCCTGAAACCGTGGTATCGGCACGTTCGTACCGTTATTACTCGTCTTACTGCTACGATGGACATCATCGGAACGAACGTGCCGGAGGTACAGGTGTTTGGAACAATCATTCGACAGCGACGCATCGCGCTCGGGCTGCGGCAGGCGGAGCTCGCCGATCTGGCGGGGGTATCCGAGCGATTCGTCCGGGCGCTCGAACACGACAAGCCCGCCGTGCAGCTCGACCACGTGACATCAGTGCTCGAGGCGCTCGGACTCGAGCTTCGTCTCGAAGTTCGAGGAACATGACGTGGACGACGTTCGCGACCTGGCGACCGCATACGTCCATAAAGACGGACGCCGTGCGGCCACGCTCACCCGGACCGACCGTGGCACCGAGTTCGTCTATGCGCGGGACTACCTTGATGCTGCGACGATCCCTATCGCGACGACCCTCCCGCTGACGGAAGAGACGTTCGTGTCCCCGGGCCGCTCGGTGCCCGCCTTCTTTGCCGCGCTTTTGCCGGAGGGTCGACGCCTTACCGCGTTGCGACGGCAGCTAAAGGTATCGGCCGACGACGAGCTGAGCCTGCTTCTTGGCGTCGGAGAGGACCCGGTCGGGGATGTCTCCGTCACATCAACCCCCGAGCTTTTGCCGACCCACGCGGCGCCCACCACGGCGCATGAGTGGCGTGGCATCCGCTTCGCAGATCTGCTCGCCGGCCAGGGAGTGGGCGACCCATCGGTGTTGGCGGGTGTACAAGACAAGGTCTCGGGTCGCATGATCACTGTGCCGCTTCTTCATGAGGGCCGCGCGCATCTTCTGAAATTGACTCCACCCGAGCTGCCGAAGCTGGTGCTCAACGAGGCCTTCTTCCTCACCCATGCTGCTCGGCTTCCGATCCCGGTCGTGGACTGGGAGCTCGTCACCGATGCCGCCGGCACGCCCGGCCTGCTGATCACTCGGTTCGACCGAATGCCGACTCCCGACGGGTTACAGCGACTACCGGTCGAGGATGCAACGCAACTACTTGGGCTGCACCCCGGCGACAAATACAGCATCCGGACCGAAGAGCTGACTCGGGCCATCGCAGATGCCTGTGCGTCGCGGCCACTCGCAACCCGCTCGGTGTTTGTCCAGGTGGCTTGGGCCTGGCTTTCCGGCAACGGCGACCTCCACGGGAAGAACCTTTCCGTGGTGGGTCGCTCACCGACGCAGGGCGGAACAGCCCGTCCAGAGATGGTTGTGGCGCCGGTTTACGACATTCCGTCGACGATTCCGTACGACGACCATGAGCTTGCGCTTTCGGTCAGTGGCACGCGCGAAGGGGTGACGCGACGACGGCTCCTGGACTACGCACGCCACGTGGGGCTTCCTGAACGCGCCGCCCGAACGGCACTCGATACCACGATGAGCGTCGCCGTGGATATGGTGGACGACATCCGAAACGGCGGGTCACCGTGGCGCGGCAAAGCGCGTGATGACCTCGTTCGTTCGCTGGGGTTCCGGCTGCGGCAGGTCGCAACGTAGTCACCGGCCCTCAGAAACGGATCGCGACCAAGATACTCCGCGTCGCCCCTGTCAAGAGTGGATTCCCGCCCCCTCCGCGTTCCGTTCTCTCCGTGTGTTCTGTGTGGCAACCAGAACGCAAAGTTCGCTCTCCACAGCTCAAACGCATCGGACGACGTCCATGGGCCCTCGGGATAACCCAGTAGCCGACAACGGCGCACTGCGGCTCGCGGCGTCGCAACAGCACGATGGGCCGACCGCTTCGGTCAGATCGCACATCAGTGTGATTGCGAGCGATAGCCCCGTTCCGTCGTGCGCGTGAGCCGACTGCCGCTGGATCCAGGTGTGAGCCCCGATCTCGGCATGGCGCACCGGAACGGTCGTCGTCTCCGGGATTGTGGGGATCGTAGGTTGCTTCTTCGACACGTCCCCGGTCGGTTTCCCGCAAACGCCGCAGAAGGCCCGTCGCCTCGGTCAGCGTCGGGTCTGGACACGAGAGGGGAACGACATCGCCCAATTCACTCAACCGCGTCGGGGACGAGAACCGCGCGGAGAGCTCGGCCGAGTCCTCCGCCGTTCCCGCTGCAGGAACGCTGCCATGAGTCGCGACCAGAAGGCACAGACCGATCAGGGCCGTCGCGCCGGGGGCGAATGACGGAGATGGACCCACCGATTCGATGAGCGCGTGCCACCACTGCGAGAGCCCACTCATCGCGTCCCACCGGGCACCGTAAACGGCATCGAGTGGGCCAGCCTCGTGATTGGCCTCAACGTGTTTGTAGACGCCGAGAAGACCCGAGGCGAACGCGAGCGTGGCAACCGCGCGCGCCGCGCGCCGCGACGCGGGCCCGGGTCGGCGCACGAGGGCCAGGGTTGCGGCGCCCAATGCGATGAGCACCACCCAGGGAAGAACTTGCAGTGGCCCGCTCCAGTGACGAGCCAGTGCCAGCTCAAGCAACGTGCCAATGACGCCCAGGCCAGCGATCGCAAGAAGGCCGGAGCGAAGAAACCGCTCCGGCCCGGCCGCCGAGGGTTCGATCACGGTTGCAGCGCACCCAGGATGAGTTCCAACTGCTCGTCGCTGGGATTGTACTTCAGCAGTTCCTTTCGGAGCTCGGCCAGCGACGGATCGTCGCTCGGGTAGGGCCGATACTCCATCACCTCACGCGTCCACTTGTCGGCGTTCTCAACACCCGCTGCCTCCCAGTGCCGCGGTGATTTCCTCCGCGGAGGCGTCGTTGGCCGAGACCTTCCCGGTCGACGCTGCTGAGCTGGCGTCGGGCGCCGAAGACGTCGCGGGAACGGTGTCGGACGTCACAACCGCCGTCGTGTCGACCGAAGTCGACCCGGCGGCTTGGGAGGTGTTCTCGTCCCCACCGCATGCAGCGAGCCCTCCGACAGTCACGACCGCTGCGGCAACCGCAAAGAACGTGCGGGCTGATCTCATTCTGTCCTCATCCATTCGTCGCGTGATGTCCCGTTTCACGGTAATGACGAAGCCTGGGAGATCACTGAGAGAACGTGAGAAAACGGCTGAGCGTCAGGCGGCGTCCGGATCGGTGGCAAAGTCGAGCGACGCCGAGTTGATGCAGTAGCGCAGGCCCGTGGGGTTGGGGCCATCCGGGAACAGGTGCCCCAGGTGCGAGCCGCACCGGGCGCACGTGACCTCAGTGCGGACCATGCCGTGGCTGGTGTCGCTGTGCTCCGCCACCGCGCCCTCCGCAGTGGGCGCGAAGAAGCTCGGCCACCCGCTGCCCGACTCGAACTTCGTCGTGCTGGAAAAGAGCGGCTCGTGGCACACGATGCAGCGGTACATGCCGTCGTCGTGGTTATCCCAGTAGGCGCCCGTGAATGCCCGCTCCGTGCCGGCCTGCCGGGTGATGGCGTACTGCTCGGGCGTGAGCCGTTCACGCAATTCCGCATCGGTGGGGATGGGACGATCACTCATTCAGGACGCTCCTTGAGGGTGCCGAACAACGATTTGAGGATAGCTACTCGGTGGCAGCTTCCGCCGACATATCCCCGATACCGAGTGCCTCAATCGGCGCGACCGCAATACCTCAAGTTCTTGTTGACATTGAGATTTTCAATCACCTCCTGATTGATTTGCCGGGTAGCGTTCGCGGCGATGAGCATTCACCGGGACACGCAGGCCATCACCGCCGGGCGACCCGCCCCTGAGGCGGGGGCGCCACTCAACGTGGCGATCACCCCGGCATCGACCTATCGGGCCGACGGCGACCTGATCTACGGCCGCGACGGCAACCCCGGCTGGGAGGCCCTCGAGGACGCACTCGGGCTTCTGGAAGGTGGGAACGCCGTTGCCTTTGCATCGGGCCTGGCTGCGAGCTCAGCAGTGCTCGACGAGCTACCGCTCGGTGCCGTTGTGATCGCGCAAACGGCGCTCTACTACGGGGTGCTCGAACAGCTGCGCGAACGCCACGACCAGGGACGCATCTCCCTTCAGTTGGTGGACCTGGTCACACCCGAGTCCCTGGAACGCGTGGGCGGCGAAGCGAGTCTGGTGTGGACGGAGTCCCCCACCAACCCGTTGATGGAGATCGTCGACCTGGCCCGTGTCGCGACGGTCGCTCACCAGATGGGTGCCCGGCTTTGTGTGGACAACACGTTTGCGACCCCCATCCTTCAGACGCCGTTGGCTCTCGGCGCCGATGTGGTGACCCACTCGGTTACGAAGTTCATCGGGGGCCACGCCGACCTGCTTCTCGGCATCGCGGTGTCGCGATCCGAGGACGATGCCGTCAAACTGCGCAGTCGCCGATCGACCGCAGGCGCCACACCGGGTGCTCTGGAAGCCTTCCTTGCTCTCCGCGGCCTGCGCACCCTCCCAGTACGGATGGAGCGCGCACAAGCCACGGCCATGCTCCTTGCCCAGCACCTTCACGACCACCCGGTGGTAAGTCGCGTGCGCTACCCCGGCCTGCCGGACCACCCCGGTAGCGCGATCGTGTCAGCGCAGATGACGGGCCCGGGCGCTGTTGTGGCGTTCGAAACGCACGGCACCGCTGCCGACGCCGACGCCGTGTGCCAGGCAACCCAACTGATCGTGCCGGCCACCAGCCTCGGTGGTGTTGAGACGTCGATGGAACGCCGCGGTCGCTACCCCTCGGAGCGCGACAACGGAACCCCGGAGACCCTCATCCGCCTCAGCGTGGGCCTTGAACACCCCGACGATCTCTGGGCCGACCTGACGCAGGCCCTCGAGGCCGTCGCGCGCTAGCCGTTACTCGTCGCGCCACCCCTCGGCCGCGTAGTCCAGGATGCGGGGCCGGTTGAGCGTTGACCCCTGGACGTTCATGCGGCGTCGATCTGCCGGGAACGTTCGCGCCGCAGCCAACACGGCGTCATCGAGGAAACGGAGTGGGCCCGGCGCATCGAGACGCACGGGCGGGGCAGCGGTAGCAGACGCCAAGTGGAACCCCCAGTCACCGAAGCTCGGCACATCCACGTGGTACGGCGTCGTTGCCAATCCGGCGTTGCGCAGGGTCCGTTCGATCCCCCAATAGGCCTTCGGCGCGAAGTACGGCGAGCCGGATTGGACGACGATCCGCCCACCGGGTCGTAGCGATCGCGCCATCAGGCCGTACACCTCCTGGGAGTAGAGCTTGGCCAGCGCGGAGTCGTCCGGGTCCGGAAAGTCGACGATGATCACGTCGAACGCGCGTTGGTTGGCACGGAGCCACGGAAACGCGTCGTCAACGACGATCTGCACGCGCGGATCAGACAAGCTCGCCTTGTTTAGGCTCAGCAGGCGGCGGTCCTCACGCGCGAGGCGCAGAACCGCAGGGTCGAGCTCCACTTCGACCACCTGCTGAGCGTCGGGATACCGCAGGACTTCACGCAGTGCCAGCCCGTCCCCACCTCCCAACACCAAGACCCGCTGGTGAGGCCCCGCCATCGCGGGATGGACGAGCGCCTCGTGGTAGCGATACTCGTCGAGTGACGAGAACTGCAGGTCCCCGTTCAGGAACAGCCGCAGGTCGCGCCCGCCGCCGGCGCTTGTCAACACGATGCTCTGATAGGCCGAATCGTCGTCCCGCACGATCGGGTCGTCGTAGAGCGCTTGACGTGCCGTCACCTCGAAGGGTTCGATCAGTGCGGCCATCGTTGCGAGGATGATGAGAACTCCCGTCAGTCCGGTGCCGAGCGCCGCCCGAGACAGGGGCCGCACGTCGCGTCGAAAGAGCCAGAGGATCAGCAGACCGCAGCCGGCGTTGAGGGACCCAACGGCAAGCCCCGTTTGTAATTGACCCAATAGCGGCACCAGGAGAAACGGAAAACTGAGGCCGGCCACCAAGGCACCGGCATAGTCGGCGGCCAACAGGTCGGATGCGGACCGGCCAGCGGATTCGGGCCGAACGCGCTGCAGCAGCGCAATCAACAACGGGAGCTCAGCGCCCACCAACGCCCCGACGACAACAGCCGCGACGATCATGGCCTGCTGATAGAGGTCGAGCCAGGCGAATGCGGCATAGAGACCGATGGCCGACACGCCGCCGATGAGCGCAACCGCGCCTTCGATCACGACGAGGCTCGCCACGGGACGCGCAAGAAGGGGCTTGACCAGCAGGCTCCCCACCCCCATCGCAGCCACGAAGACGGCGAGCACGATCGACACCTGCTGAACCGAGTTGCCGATGAGATGGCTCCCCAGCGTGACCAGAAGGAGCTCGTAGACGAACCCACAGGCGGCCGCCGCCAACCCCGCGAACAGCACGAGCGCACGGATGCGCCGCGGTTGGCGCAACGTCACGGAGTCGACGGTTGTCACACTGTCAGCTGATCGCAGCGGCGAGGATCGCGCCAACACCCACCATGAACGCTGCGAGCACCCAGGCCACGGGTTCGACGCGCTCGGACTCGAGCACGTCTCCCAGCTTGCCCGGGGTGAGCGCGTCCACCACGGTGTACGAAACGGCCAAGAGCACGATTCCGACAAGGCTGTAGCCCAGAGTCTCACCGAGACCCTTCCATGTGTTGTCACCACGGGCCGCGGCAATCGAGCTGGCCACGACGGCACCCAGCGCCAGCAGCATCGCGCCGAGAACAACCGCGGCGCTACGACTCTGCGTGCGCGAGATGGCCTTTCCCAGATGCCCCGGTGTGAGCAGATCGATCACGAAGTAGCCGACGACGAGCAGTATGAGGCCCAACGCTCCATACGCCAGGGCCGATGCGAGCTGTTCGAGGTAGTTCAATCCCACTCCTTGTCCGTTGGAGAACTCTGCTGAGCGTGTGTGGACCTGTTCTTCAGACGTGTCATCGCGAGTGCCGCAACGATGACCAAAGGAAGCAGGATGAGAACGACGGCAAAGCCCCAGTACTGGCGCCACCAATCGCTTCCTGGTCGGTTCGTTGGACCATCGCCGGCCAGCGGCTCCGCCCGTGGCTCGAATGCCACGTAGGGAAGGTTGGCGTCCTCCGCCACGATGAGCGGCAAGCCCTCAACCAAACTGACGAGCGCGCTGTCGTCGCGTTCCGTGATGAGAGTTTTCGCCGTCAGGCCCAGCCGCTCGGGTGAGTAGTTGATGTCGAGGTTCGTGTCGACAGAAACCGCGGCCGAGTCATCGGATTCCGATGCCTCCGGCACGTAGTTGATGCGGCCGACCAAGATGGCATAGCGCTCGCAGCTACTCGGGAGCAACGCCACACCGGGACCTCCTTGGGACGATCCGACCTCGGAACCGCCGATGCCGACGCTGACTGTCCAGCCGTAGCAAACGCCACCCTGACGCTCCGAGGCCTCGCGTAGCGTCTCAACCAGCTCCTCGGCGTCAGCCTGCGTCAGAATGGGGACCGCGTGGGCCGCCGCTGCACCGACCATCGCCCAGCCGGCCATGACTGCGATCAGGAGATGCCGCCTCATTTGCCCGCCCCCGGGCCGCCTCCGCGGAAGCCGCCACCGGTTCCCGAGTAGGTACCCCAGTGACCGCCGACGTAGGGATAGAAGTAGGTGTAGCCGCGCTTCTCATCCGTGACAAGAATCCGTGAGCCCCCCGCCGGGTCGGCGACGATCCCGACCATGTCGTTGCGGTAGCGAAGGAACACCCCCGACGCAGTGACGCGGCGATCGGCCGGTTTGCGTGCATCGGAGATGCGTTTGGCTACGGCGGTCGGAGCTTCCGTGGCGTGGTAGATGTCGACCCCGTCCTCAGATGGACGCTTCTCGTAGTGGTCGGCGATCCAGCCGCGGACGGAGGCGCTGAGGCAGCCGGCGGTCGTCAGCGCACAGAGCACCAACACGCCCATGAGGGCAACGCGTGTTAGCGCAGCGTGACGCGACTGTCAGTCCTCACGAGTTCGCAATGCGATGGGTACAAGTGCCACGTCGTCCAGCCAATGCCCGTGTCATCAGCGCACGTGGCCAGGCCGGTGAGCGCGTTCGGGTGCCCGGGGAACCGACCGACGAGCCCCTGCGGATCGGACCCAAGCTGCGCGACCAGGTCCTGGGCCATCGCATCGAACCCCGACGCACCCAGCCGCCGAGTCTCCGCACGAAACACATACCTCCCCGCCGTCAATGGGTGCTCCAACACCGGCGGCAGGCCATGCGGGGAGACCTCGTCGCAGCCGACGACCTCCGACAAACGAACACCGCCTCCCACAATGCGTGCTTCATGGGAGCCGGCCAGCACGCGTATCTCGATCTGCATTCCGGCGATTGGGATGCACAGCTCAGCCAATGCGGGTCGCGCCGGTACGTCCTCGAACGCGAGGGTCAGAGAAAGATCATCCGCGCTGGTGTCCCGAAACGGGACGTTGAGCCGAGCGATCATTTCCGGTCACTGCCCGGGTAGACGTCGATCTCGAGCTCGGCTACGCGCCTCCCGGTCGACGCTTCCCACGACCCCGACTGCGTGTAACGCTCGAAGCCGAGCCGTTGGTTGTCTGCTTCGTAGTCGGCGTAGTCGGCGGTACCGGCTGTTGGCGCACCGGTCGCACCTTCCGAGACGAATCGGGCCGATCCACGTTCTTTGAGGCGATAGGCCACTCCCTCGACAATGACCTCTGCCGGGCCGGGCTCGACCCCCGGCGCATTCAGTCGCGACCATTGCCACGCCGACAGAGCGCCGTCGTCATCTTCGACCGACAGCCACTCACGTCGATTCCCGTCGACGAGCAGGTGCTCCTGCCACTCAAAGCCGTCTTCGTCGAACCGGAGCGTTCCCTCGACGGTCCACATGGCACCCCCCAAACCAACCACATCTGCGACGCGAAGCGAACGGAGCGCTGCGCCGGGCGCATCGGCTTCGGCGATGCGTGCCGCGCGTTCGGCAATCTGTTTGCGCCTGCTCCGCTGCGCCCACGCCCAGATCACGACAAGCACGATGGCGACGAGAACGGCGAGAATGACGAGGGTTTTGAACATGGTGTCGATCGTAGTGGCCGCGACAGACGGCACCGCGGGGCCCGTCGCGCGCTCACGACTCGTTACTCAGCGATGCCAGCTACCTGGCCGCGGGCTCTCACGAATCGGCCGCTCTCGGCAACGTCAGTCCTCGACGGAGTGGTCGGAAGTGTGTGGGCCAATCACGGTCGCGCACTGCGACACGGTCATCCTCGTCGAGCCGTTCCTACCGTCACGACTGAAAGATGGTTCACGATGGCTTCTCTTTCAGAGAACGGTCGCCGTCCCCCGCGCGCTGGAACCCAAGGTCCAGCCGGCGGCGACAGTCATGCACTCCACGGACGAGAGCGAAAGGCCCCCTCCCCCTCACCCCGACGCAGAAGACGGGTGCCACCGAGCGAGGTGCTCCCGGTGGCGATCGGTAAGTGGCGCACCGCGATAGAACTGGTCGTAGAAGTCGACGTCGATGTGATGGGCTTGGAAAACGAGCCGCACAAACATGGGGTCGATGAACGCCGGGAAACGGCCGTACGTCTCGCGGACGTACGTGCAGTATGCCTTGACGATCTCAATCGTTTCGTCGCTCGGTGCGGGACGGGCGCGCATCACGTCCTCGGCATTCTGGAAGGCCGAGGCTTTCCCGGACGCGGCCGACCAGGTCTCGAGATAGCGGTCGACGGCAGCGCGCATGTCGGGAACGTACGGTGGGCACAGTGCCTCGAGTACGCCGTCGCGCCCCACCGGCACGGGCTTCACCGCATGCCGGGGGCTCGACTCGGGGGTGATGAAGCGAAAGCCAAAGCCCTCATGAGCGGGGTCGACGCCGAGCACGTGATGGGGCAGGAAACCCGTGAACGCCCAACCACCGAGACCCAGCGCCTGAGCGGCGAGGTTCATGTTCTGGCAGATGAACGCACCCTCGACGTTCAGGCTTGTTAACACGCGGAGCTCCAGGTCCATCAACGAAAGCTCCACCGCTCCCAACCGCCCTGACCCCACCCAGCGGTCAAGTCCGCACGTGCGCCCGCCGGAGAGTTCGTCGACCACGCTGAAGCGGTTGATCTCGTCGAAGTAGATGAACAGCAGGGTCATGTACTCGATGGTCGTGTTGGTCACCGGCACAAACAGCGTCGTGCCCGGCTGGTTCACGTTCCACGCGTTGAAGCCGAACAGGCCCGGCTCACCCGTGGGGAGGTCCGCCCGCCCCGCGCTCAGAGTTGTCGTGGCGGCGCGAAAGCGGCCCAGCAACTCGGCAAAACGCTCGTCGTCGGACTGGCCCGCGAAGACGGATACCTCGTCTGGTGTGTCCTCCCCGAGGCGCACGAGGTGGAGTCCCGAGTCGTTGGTGAAAAACAGCTCCGTGGAGTGCGAGTTGCATGAGCAGGGCCACGAGCGGCCGGAGAAACCATGCATCCAGGAGATGCCGTCAGTGGGGAGATCGGCAAGCGCAAGGCCGGTGACCCCGGTGCCCATCCACACCAGGAACGCCTCTTCCCACTCACTAAGCGGCATCGGCGGATGGGGCGACGCGTACTGCAGCGGCCCGTCAGGGACGCTCATGCCGAGCCCCACACGACGTGATCGCCGCGTGAGGATTGTCTCGGCGAAGGGCACCTGGAACGCCTCACGCATCTGGTCGTGATGGTTCATTGAGTCTCCCGTTTCCGTCATGAAAGCACCTCTCGGCCGCGCCGCGGCACGCCTACTGTGCCCGAAAGGCGACGCCACCGCGGTGGATGAGAACGTGGGCGGCCGCTTGGGCACCGAGTGCCACAGCCTCATCGAGCGGCAACCCTCGGGCAAGGCCGACCGTGAGGCCGGCAGCGAAGCTGTCGCCCGCGCCATAGGTATCGACAAGTGGCCCGTTGAGTGAGACCGCCGCGAAGCGTTGCTCGCGGTCGCCAATGACGATGCGTCCTCCGTCCGCACCCTCGGTGAGTACCACCGCTCGTGGCGGCACGGGCAGACCCGCCGGGTGGAAGGTCTCGTCGGCATCGGTTGCGCTGGCCACGATGACGTCGGCGGCGACCCCGCTCTCGATGAGGGCCGACAGGCGGCGGGCGGCGACGACGAGATGCCGCGATGCGCGGGCCGCGATGAGCGTGCGCGGGTCGTCACCGATGAAGTAGGTGGCGTCGCAGCGGGCCAGCTCACCCCAGGGAAGCGGGTCGTCGATGGTCGGTGTGATCCTCCCGCCGGTAACCATGATCGTCCGCTCGCCCGACGCGTCGATCACCGTGAAGGCACGCGGATGCGGCACCGCCCTCTCGACGGCAACCACGTCGATCCCCGCTTGCGCGAGCCCTTTCCCAACGGCCTCGCCGGTTGCGTCGTTCCCGACGGCGGTGAAAAAGCGGGACCGGGCGCCCAGGCTCGCAACCGCCGCCGCGGTGTCTGCTCCACCCCCCGCGGCCTCGTCGAAGGCGCCGTCGAGATGGACGATCTCCCCCACAGCGGGCACGCGACCGCGTGCGTGGGTAACCCATTCGCAGTGACCCACCACTGCGACGGTGACCGCCATTACTTCGGGGTGATCTCCGCCGGGGCCCCGTACGGCACCAGAGCGGCCGGGATGGCGACCGACCCGTCGGCCCGTTGATGGGTTTCGAGCAGGGCGATGAGCGTGCGGCTGAGCGCGACCGCCGTTCCATTCAACGTGTGCAGAGGCTCCGTCCCCTTGCCGGACTTGAACCGCACCTTGAGGCGCCGGGCCTGATAGTCGGTGCAGTTGGAGCAGCTGGTGACCTCGCGGTAGCGCTCCTGCCCGGCCATCCATGCTTCGCAGTCAAACTTGCGTGCGGCCGAGGCACCGAGGTCGCCAACGGCGATGTCCACGACGCGGTAAGGCAGCTCGAATGCCTGCAGGATGCGCTCCTCGAGCGACAGGATGAGCTGGTGTTCCTCGGCAGATCGGTCGGGGTGACAGAACGAGAACATCTCGACCTTGTCGAACTGATGCACCCGAAACATGCCGCGGGTGTCCTTCCCGGCCGACCCCGCCTCGCGACGAAAACACGACGACACCCCCGCGTAGCGCAAGGGGAGGTCGTCGACATCGATGATCTCGTCCTGGTGAAGTGCGGCAAGGGGAACCTCTGACGTGCCGACGAGGTAGAGGTCATCATCAGCGGTTTGGTAGATCGATGCGCGGTCGGTCGGGAAGAACCCGGTGCCGTACATGGCCTCTTCCCGCACGAGGACGGGAGGAATGACCGGGATGAAGCCTTCGGTCTCGAGCAGGTCGAGGGTGAACGCCACGACCGCCATCTGCAGCCGAACCAGCGGACCCATGAGGTAGACGAACCGTGCGCCCGAGGTACGTGCGGCCCGTTCGAGATCAAGGATGCCCGCGGCCGTGCCGATCTCCACATGATCGCGCACGGGAAAGTCGAACTGCGGAAGGGCACCCACGATCCGCAGCTCAACGGCGTCGTCCTCACCGCCGTCGGGGGCAGCGTCCTCCCCCAGATTGGGGAGCTGGAGCAGCTCCGCGTCGCGTCGGCTTTCGAGCTCGCCAAGCTGCGCGTCCTGAGCAGCGAGCTGCGTACCCAGCGCACGGGCTTCGGCTTCGGCGGCCGTGGAGTCGGTGCCGGCCTGCTTCGCCTGGCCGATTGCCGTGGACGCACGCGTACGTTCGGCTCGAGTCTGTTCCACGGTCGTGCGAAGTTCCCGACACTTGCCGTCAAGCTCAATGAGCGCGTCAAGCCGCTCGGCGGCGCCGCGCCGTGTGAGGGCAACCCGCACTCGGTCGGGCTCCGCCCGTATCAGCCGAAGGTCGAGCAGCGGACTATGCGGCGGGGGTGGCGGCCTCGGCGAGGGCGGCGGTCACGGCGTCGACATCATCGCCGAACACAAAGGCCCGACGCAGGCCGGTGATCTCGAAGACGCGACGCAGGTGGCGTTGGGGGCAAACAACGCCGAGCATACTGTCGGCGGCACGCGCGCGGTTCAGCAGGCTCACGAGCGCGCCGAGTCCCGAGGAGTCGAGCAGGCTCACGTTGGTGAGGTCGACGATGATCTGCGCTGCAGCCGGGTCGAGCTTGTCGGACTCGTGACGAAAAGCTCCGACGGTGTAGATGTCGAGTTCGCCCTCAAGCGCGAGAACGAGCCGTCCAGAGGCAGTGTTCGAGGTTACGGTGAGTCCCATAGGGCGATGCTATCGCACCGCCCCATCCCGTATGAATTCCCAGTTATTGGAGGCTGACGAGGTACTTCACGACGTTTTCGAGGTCCTCGCCGGTTGCAAGGCCACCCGGCATCGCGCCCTTGCCGTTGACGATCTGAGTGCGGATGGCCTCCTCGGCAAGGCCTTTCCCGGCGATTTGCGGACCGACGGGGCCCGCCGTGCCGTTTGCGCCGTGGCAGCTCTGACATGCTCCCTCGTAGACCTTTGCACCGGCGGCAATCGCCGGGTCGTCCCCGCCTTCGGCCGGGGTCCCGCCCGCAGGCTCTTCCCCACCCTCAGCTTTCGCGCCCTGGATGCTCGCGACGTAGGCGGTGATGGTCTTCAGATCCTCGCCCTCGGCGAGACCAGCGGGCATCGCGCCCTTGCCGTTGACGATCTGCGTCTCGATGGATGCGGCGGTCAGGCCCTTATCTTTGAGGACGGGACCGATGCCACCGGCCTCTGCGCCGCCGTTGAGGTGACAGCTTTGACACTTACCCTCGAAAGCGGTCTTCCCCGCCGCCACGTCGGCGCTGCCTTCGCCGCCTTCGCCTCCCTCAGCGTCCTTCTTCTTGTCGCTGAGGTACTCGCCGTTCTTGACGGTTTGCGCATTCGGCGGGGTCGTCGCTTCGTCCGGTTCAGGTCCACCGCAGCCGGCGAACAGCGCGACAACGGCACCAATGAGCGCGAATGTGATGACCTGGTCTCTCGCCCTGCGCATCTCGTGACCTCCGAAGTAACCCATCAGGTACGGCGGAGTCTATTCGGTTGGGCGACGTGTTTCCCGGTGATCTCGCCCCGTCTGCGGGTGACATTCCACCCGTGGTGAACGCCGCAAACGGGAGCGGACCGCAAATGCGGCCCGCTCAACCACCTCAACCGCGGTTCGTGTTACTGCAAGCTGACCAGGAACGCGACGACATTGTCGAGGTCCGCACCCGTCACGAGATTCGCGGGCATCACACCGCCGCCGTTCTTGATTTGCGCTGTGATCCCTGCCGCGTCCAGACCTTTGCCTTTCAGCACGGGACCAGTGCCTGCTTCGCTTCCACCGTTGAGGTGGCAGCCCTGGCACTTTGACTCGAAGACCGTCTTGCCCGCAGCGGCATCACCGACAGCCGCTTCGGTGGTGGACGTCGCGGCCGGGGTGGAGGTGGCCGCAGGTGCCGTGCCGCCGCCGCCGGAACTCGCATCGTCACTGTCGCCGCAGCCTGCTCCAACGAGACCGAAGGCGGCAATAAGGGAAATTACTGCGACGGAACGAAGTCGAAACATCTCGGAACCTCCTGGGCGGCGCGGTCGATGAGCGCATCGTAGTCCCATGAATTGTGTTGTCAAGCACGTCGTGTCTCGGCGATGAGCGTGCCGGGATAGTGTTTGTCTCCTGATCCTTCCGCTTGGTACGCATTCCCCGAGCCTTGCTGCGGGCGCTTTTGTCCATGCGGCCGCCTGCGTCATCGGCCGAGTGGATCTCGGGCGCAACGTGTCGGTGTGGCCCAACGCGACGATTCGCGGAGATACCGATCAGATTGCAGTGGGCGCAGACACCAACGTGCAGGACGGCGTGGTCATTCATGCCGACGCTGGGGTTCCCTGCACGATCGGCAGCTCCGTCACCATCGGCCACCAGGCCTGCGTTCACGGATGCACGATCGAGGATGAGGTTCTCATTGGCATCGGCGCCATCGTGATGAACCACTGTCACGTCGGCAGCGGCTCGATCATCGGTGCGGGGGCAGTGCTCGTTGAGGGAACGGTCGTGCCGCCCGGATCGCTGGTTCTCGGCGTCCCGGGACGGGTGATGCGGGAAACGACGCCCGAACAGCGTGAGCAAATTCGGGGAAGTGCCGCACACTATGTGAAGATGATCACGGTGCACCGTGACTCCTAAGAACCCCACACCTGCCATCAGCGCTCGTCGCATGGACGAGGGCCAGCCCTTCGAGCTGCTTGCCGGGCTCGAACCCCCCGCGTCACTCGACGAGAGCCTCACCTTGATTGCCGACCGTCTTCGCGAAGCATTGGCGGTGGACCTGGTGATCCTTCGCGGCGGCGAGGAGGACCGGAAGCGTGTGGCGCGTGCCTACAGCGCCGAGGACCCGGTGATCGGCCGCACGTACGGCCCGGCCTTGGCATCAGTGCGTCCCGAGACCGCTGACCTCGGATTGAGCGCTCTCTCCGGCGGGTCGACCGTTCTGTGGCCCGACATCATGAGCGAACCCGCCGTGTTGGCCCGACTCGCCGAGATCGAAGACACCGGGGTGCCCCTTCGCGACGCCCGGAGTGTCTTGCGCGGGGCCAGCGCCGTTGCCATGCCACTTCGCACGAGAAGCAATCCCCACATGGGGGCGCTCGCTTTGGTCAACTTCGCCGGGCACGACCCGATCGGTGCACGTGAGCAGGAGGCGGTGGAGGCCCTCGCCCCCCAGATCTCCCTTGCCGTCCAAAACGCCCTCCTTCGCGACCGCAACCGCCGCACCCGTCAGGTACTGGAAGCAGTCCTTGCCACCACCCGCAACGGCGTCATCGTGATGGACACCGACGGCATCATCACCATCGTCAACCGCGCCTATGGTGAATTGCTTCGCGTGTCGCCTGACATCCTGTTGGGCCAGTCGGCCGACCGGATGCTGCGTGAGCACATCTCACCACGCTTCCGTGACCCCGACGCATATGCGGAGATCGCAATGCGCTTTGGTGAGGGGCCTGACGTCACCCTGCGCGATCAGTTGGACACAATCGACGGTCTGGTGCTGGAGCGGTTTAGCTCCCCCGTGCGTGACGCGACGGGCAGCCTGCTCGGGCGCGTCGTCATTCTCTCCGACATCACCGTGCGCCATCGTGCTCTGCTCGAGGCACGGGCATTGGCGGAGGAGAACGCCCAGCTGTTGGAGCGTGAGGAGCAGCGCGCACAGGAGGAGATCGCTATCGCCCGGGCCGCCCACATGCTGGCGTCGGCCCTCACACGCACCGACATTCACGAGCAGCTCGTCTCACAGGTGGTGGGATTGGTGGCCACCGAGCAGGTGGCCCTTCTCACCGTGCGTCGCCGCGGGGACCTCACCCCCGCCGCATCACGCGGGTTCGATCGCGAGACCCTGCGACGCATGCGTCGACGCCGGGGCGAAGGCACCCTGGGTCGCGTGGTGCAAAGTCGACGCGCCTTCATCTGCAGCGACGCCATTTCCGACCCCGATGTCGACGACCTGGAAGGGGTGCGCTCGTTTGTCGCGGTGCCGATCGAGCTGGTCGACCGGGTGTACGGGGTCCTGGCCGTTCATTCCCCCTCACCGAACGCCTTCGACGAACGCGACTTGCGTGTCTTGACGGAGCTCGCACGCCACACCGAGGCCGCCATCCAAAACGCGCTGCTGTTCGAGCAGGAACGTCAGATCGCCGAGACCCTGCAGGATGCGCTCTTGGCCGAGGAGCCACCCGAGGTGGAGGGTCTGGAGATGGCGACCCTGTACCGCGCCGCCGCCGGCGCCATGGTGGGCGGCGACCTGTACGACATCTGGGTTCTGGCCGACGGCAAGGTCGCGGTGATGGTGGGTGATGTGGCCGGCAAAGGCGTGCAAGCCGCCGGCACCACCGGAATGGTGCGGTACCTGCTGGAGGGCCTCTCCGCGCAGGAGCACGATCCCGGCCGCCTGCTCGACCACCTCGCCCGATTGGTTACCGGCCGCCTCGGCGATGCCGCCTTTGTCACCGGCTTTCTGGCCGTGATCGACCTTGACGATGACTCGCTCACGTGGACGAGCGCGGGCCATCCCCCACCGCTTCTGGTGGGCGCCGACGGGTCGGTAACCCCGCTCGACGACCCGGATCCCCCGATCGGGTTCATCATGGAGGATCCCTACCGCACGCACGAGACCGCCTTCCCACCCGGCGCCCTGCTGGTGCTCACCACTGACGGGATCCTCGACGCCCGCCGTGGCGATGACATGTTTGGCGAGGAACGGTTACGACAGACAGTCCTGGGTGTCGTTACGCAACCGGCAACGGCCATCGCCACGGAGATCTACGCCGCAGCTCGCCGCTTCGCCGGTGGACCACTTCATGATGATGCCGCCCTCGCCGTGGTCCGGCGCGCTACACCGAGCTAATCGTCGAGCGCCGTTCGTCGGGGTGGATCACAGGATCGGCGATCTGGTATCGATCGGTTAGTGCGCCCAGGCGGTCGGCCAGGGTGCGGAGCATCGCGGCGGAGTTCATGGCCTCCTCAACGCCGTGGGAGATCTGGGCGGTGGAGACGGCAAGGTCGTTCATCGATCGTGCGATGTCGTCCGACTGACCAAACTGTTGTTGCACGAGGGTGGCGATCTCGGCGGACGCCTCGGCGGTTCCGCGCAGTGTGTCGGCGAGACGCTCGATGGCGGCGCCGGCGTCCCGTGCAAGCGACATTCCCTCACCGGCGGCAGATGTTCCGGCAGCGGTCGCTTCAACAGCGGCGGCGGTGCGTTGTTCGATGCGGGCAAGGATCTCGCCCACTTGAGATGTGGCGGCTTTCGACTGACCGGCCAGGACACGAACCTCGTCGGCGACGACGGCGAAGCCACGACCGTGCTCACCGGCGCGGGCGGCCTCGATGGTGGCGTTGAGTGCCAGCATGTTGGATTGATCGGCGATTTCGTTGACCGAGCGGGTGATCTCTTCGATCGCTCGGGTCTCTTGGGAGAGCGCCGTGATCTCGTTCGCGATGCGCAGGACGGTGTCGTTGATGCTCGACATGCCGCCGACGATCTCGCCCACGATGCGGCCGCCTTCATTCGACACGACGATCGCTTCGTCGGCGTGCTCAGCAAGGTCCTTGGCTTGCGATGCCGCCCGTTCGGCCGATTGGCGCACCCGCCTCGACGCCGATGTGGTCTCGTCGACAGCGGCGGCTTGGGTAGCGGTAGCAACGCTGTGCTCACTGACGATGCGTTCGATCCGCTCGGTGGCGCCATGAACCTCGTGACTTGCCGTGCGGACGTCGGCTGACATGGCGGCAAGGTCGTGAACCATTTGGTTGAGCTCAGTCGACAGCGCGAACAGCTCGCTCGACGTTTCGGTCTGGACGCGAGCGGTGAGGTCACCACTGGCCACCCGACCGGCGAAATCGCGGTACTCCTGCACGACGCGGCGAAGCCCGTCGGCGCGCGCAAGCTTCTCGGCCTCCTGAGTCTCGGCGTGCATCGCCTTCTCGCGTTCAACGCCGGCGGCCAAAGCCGCGGTCATGCCGCCCCAACGACGGGCCACGTACAGGGCGAGGAAAGCGACGAGCGCCAGCATGAGCAGGAGCGGCAGAATCACCACCCGGGAGAGGCCACCGGGCGCGGCTGCGCTCGTGACGATGTACCAATCGTTCGCGTTGGTCGACGTGCTGGCCAGCCGTTCGTAGTGAAAACGCCAGCCGTCCCGATTGAACGTTCCCATGTCTCCCGTCAACTGACCGATGGTCGTGACCGTTGGCGCGAGTTCGGTGCCGGGCTTTTGCGGCGAGAGGCTGTCGAAGACGGGGGCGCTGGTTTTTGCATCGATGACAAGTACCCGCTGGTCACCGGCGCGCTTTGCCGCCTCACGGCGGAAGCTCTCGATCGAAACATCAAAGCGGACGATCGCGATTTTCGTGCCGTTGAGCGCAATCGGTGTCGCGTTCGAGATCACCCATTCGTCCGTGTCCTCCGACCGATAGGGCCGTGACTGGTGAACCTCCCCGGGCTCGAGAGCAAAGGCCGGCGCGAAGAACACCGCCGTGGACTCGTCGGGGGAGAGGTCGGCGATCGGGGCGAGCTCACCACGGACCATCCGCGCGTTCTCGGCCCCACCCACGTCAATGAAGGAGGCTTCGCTGATGCTGGACGGGTAGAGCGTCTCGAGGAAGCCAAGGGCCTGGGTGGCGGTTCGAAGCGTCGGACCGTTTCGCCGCACTCGCGCCTCGCGCGCCCCGGGTTCCCGGTAGAACGAGAGAAACGAGGGGTTCTGTGCGGTGAGCAGAGCAGACGACCGTGCGCGCTCGAAGTAGGCCTCGAACGTGCCGCGCTGTGCCTCGGCCTGACGACTGATTTCGGCATCGGTTCGACTGTTCGCGTCGCTTCGGGCCGACCGCATCAAGAAGACGGCCGCGACAAGCGCCGGGACGAGACCGATGGCCACAACAAGGGTGGCCACCCGAGCGGGAGTCCAGGAATCTTCGGCGGACGACTGACGAACCGGCCATTGGCGGATGCCACGCATGGCAGTCGTTTCGGCACATGCGGGCCCCGACATGAGCGCCTTTACAGCTTCGTCACCGCCGGTTTCGACTCACCGCTGTTGCTGCTGCGATGGCCTCCACCGAAAAGCGCGCCTGGGCCGCGGGGTCCGCGGGCCGCGTACTCACCCAGGACGCCTACGTGAGCGTGTACTCGGGGCCCGAGCCCCCTTCCGGCGGGGTGAGCTGACCACCCTTCGCGGTGATGGCGCCGCACTGCACGCAGTTCGACGCATTGACTTTGACGTTCACCATGGTGCCGCCGCCGTTTTCCTCGACCTCGTACACCTGGGCGGGGCACATGGCCTCCCACATGACCGCAAGCTCACGTGGCACGTGGGTCTGCACACGAATGTGGTTGGGCTGATCGTCACGGGTCTTGTTCCCGCTGATGAACACGGAGGAGAGCTTGTCGAAGTAGTACTGCCCGTCGGGCTTGGGGTACTCCTTCGCCCGGTCGCCGACGAAGACGTCGGCCGTGGCGTCGGCGTGATGATCGATGTGTTTCGGGAACTTGCCGAAGGTTCCGGTGGCGACGCCGCCGATGATGGCGCCGTAGAGGAAGCTCTGCTGGAAAGCAGGCCGCACGTTGCGCTCACGCCACAGGTCCTTCCAGATGATGCTGTCGTGCACCTTCTTGTCGTAGCCCCAAAGGCCGGTCGTGGTGGTGGCGGTGCCGGCCTTCAGCGAGTCGTAGATCGCCTCGGCGGCGAGGATGCCGGACTGGATGGCGTAGTGAACACCCTTAAGTGCGCTCATGTTGACGAAGCCGGCCGAGTCGCCACATAGGACGGCGCCGGGAACGTGCAGGCGCTTGGGCAGCGCGTTGAAGCCACCACCCGGGATGGTCTTGGCGCCCCAGGCGATGCGGCGACCACCCTCGAGGATGCCGCTTCACCAGCTTGTGCGACTTGAACTGCTGGAGGATGTCGTGAACCGAGAGGCTCGCGTCGGCGTAGTCGAGGCCGGTGACGAAGCCGATGGAGACTTTGTCCTCGCCCATCGGGTAGATCCACGACCCGCCGTATTCACGGTACTTGGAGCTAAGGCGAAGCGGCCAACCGGCGGTGTGGATGAGCTTGGTGAGCGGCTTCGGCACCTCCCACACCTCTTTGACGCCCAGCTCGTACGTCATGGGGGCTTGGTCGAGCTCGAAGTGCTTGCGCAGCACTCCGGCGATGTGGCCCTGCGTGCCTTCGCACACGGCGGTGACGTTGGCGTGGAGCTCCATGCCGGGCTCGAACGTGCCGAGTTCCTCGCCCTCCTTGCCGCGCCCCTTGTCACCGGTGACAACACCCATGACGCGGCCGTCGTCGACGATCAGCTTCTGTGCGTCGGTCTCGGGGAGCATGTAGGCGCCGAGTTCCTCGGCCTGCTCTGCCATCCACCGCGCGAGCTGGCTCACGGAGATCACCCAGTTGCCGTGGTTTTTCATCTGCGGCGGCGGCACCGGCAGACGAAACGCGGCGCTCTTGGTCATGAAGTACATGGCCTCGCTCCTGACCTCCGAATAGATCGGCAGGTCGGCCTTGTCGACATCCGGGAACAGCGACTGGAACGGGCCGGGACGCATGACCGCGCCCGACATCAGGTGCGAGCCGGCGTTCTTGCCCTTCTCGATAACGGCGATGGGAACCTCGCCCAGCTGCTCGGCCACGGCGGGGTCCTCGGCAAGGAGCTGCCCCAGGCGCACCGCCCCGGCAAGCCCGGCCGGGCCCGCACCGACAAACAAGACGCCCACGTCAATGCGTTCGTCCTCACCAGCCACGGGACGCACGACATAGTCGGACGCGCGGAAACGGGGGGGATAATCAGCCGGAACGATTCTCATGGCGCCTCTTTAAGGGTCTGATTCCTGACGGGTGAAGCTTACGCCACCGTTGTCTCGCAATCGCTGGGACCACTGTCATGGTTTCGTATCGCGGCCCGGCGGTTCGTGATCGGTGTTGCGAACGCGTTCGCGGCGTCGATGATCATGGTCACCGGGAGTCGTCCGAGTACCATCGGCACGATTGGTTCAATGACCTCGCCCCAGGAATGTCTTAGCCGGGTCTTCGGGTACTCGGCGTTTCGCGGTGACCAGGAAGCGGTCATCGGGGAGATCATGGCCGGCCGTGACGCGATCGTCCTGATGCCCACGGGTGGCGGAAAGTCGGTCTGCTACCAGATTCCCGCGATCCTGCGACCGGGGGTTGGGGTGGTGGTCTCCCCCCTCATCGCGCTGATGCAGGACCAGGTGGCGGCGCTTCGGCAGGTCGGGGTCAACGCCGCGTTCCTCAACTCGTCACTCGAGGCCGGTGAGGCTCGTCAGGTGGTCGGAGCCCTCATGAACGGCGGGCTCGACATCGTGTATGTCGCGCCGGAACGGCTGCTCACAGAGGGGTTTCTCAACCTGCTCGACGAGCTCCGTGGCCGGGGCGACCTCGCCCTGTTTGCGATCGACGAGGCCCACTGTGTGTCGCAATGGGGTCACGACTTCCGGCCGGAGTATCTCCAGCTCGAGGTGCTGGCCGAGCGCTACCCCGGGGTGCCGCGTATCGCGCTGACGGCCACCGCCGACGAGCTCACCCGCGCGGAGATCCGCCAGCGCCTCCGCCTGGGCGACGCTCGCGAGTTCGTCTCGAGCTTCGACCGACCCAACATCCGGTACGCGGTGGTGGAGAAGAGCCAGGAACGCGAGCAGCTCGTGACGTTCCTCAAGGACCATCGTGACGAGGCCGGCATCGTCTACTGCCTGTCCCGCAAACGCACCGAGGAAATCGCCGCGTTTCTGAGAAACGAGGGCATCGACGCGCTGGCCTACCACGCGGGCCTTCCTTCGGATCAGCGCTCCGCCAACCAGGAGCGCTTCCTGCGTGACGACGCCGTGGTGATGGTCGCGACGATCGCCTTCGGCATGGGCATCGACAAACCCGACGTGCGGTTCGTGGCCCACCTCGACCTGCCGAAGAGCTTGGAGGGCTACTACCAAGAGACCGGCCGTGCCGGGCGCGACGGCGAACCCTCCGACGCCTGGATGGCCTACGGCCTGGCCGACCTGGTGATGGTGCGACGGTTCATCGACACCTCTGACGCGCCCGACGCGGTGAAACGGGTGGAGACCCGCCGCCTCGATGCGCTGCTTGCCTACTGTGAAACCGCGGAGTGTCGGCGAACGCGACTGCTGGCGTACTTCGGGGAGCACTACGACGGGCCGTGCGGCAACTGCGACGTGTGCATCGAGCCGCCGGTGACCTGGGACGCGACCGTGGCCGCACAGAAGGCGTTGTCGGCGGTGGTGCGCACCGGTGGCCGGTTCGGCGCGATGCACATCATGGACGTGCTGCTGGGTCGTGAGACCACCAAGGTGGCGCAGCACGGCCACAACGAACTTCCCACCTTCGGCGTGGGAGCCGACCTCGACGAACAGAGCTGGCGCGGCGTCATCCGCCAACTCGCAGCGCTCGGTTTCCTGCGCCCCAGCCCGGATGGTTACGGTGGCCTCACCACCACCGACGCCGCCCGCGAGGTGCTGCGCGGGGAACGCGAGCTGGTGCTGCGCCGGGTAGAGCCCCGCGCTGCGACCCGTCGATCGCGCAAACGCAGCCCCGTTGAAACCCTGGAGCCGGCCGCTCAGCCGATCTTCGAGGCGCTCCGCGCGCTGCGCACTCGCCTCGCCAGCGAGCAGGGCGTCCCCCCGTACGTTGTGTTCAACGACGCAACTCTGCGGGCGCTGGCGACGCAACGCCCCGCCACCTCGGACGCTCTGCTCGACATCACAGGTATCGGCCAAGCCAAGGCCGACCGCTACGGCGAGGCCGTGCTGAAGGTGTTGAGCGCAAGCTGATCGTCTACGCCGTCAGGCACTTCATGCGGATCGCAGCCAAAGGCCCCCCGATGTCGATGGAAACAGCCACATCCAGTCGTCGGGGACGTTTTCGTTGCCGTCGGCCAACTCCCGGAATCGTCGCAGTCAACTCAACCCGTAGCCATCATCTGCTACACCTTCGAGCGTGAGCGCGGAGCACAAGGCGAGTGTCCTCAAGCCGATCCTCTCGGGACTGGTGCTTCTCACCGTGCTCGGGGGGATCGCGCTGGGAATTCAGCGTCGCGGCGACGGCGGGGAGAAGGCTCTGCCGAAGATCGTTGCCGGGGGGCCGTCGCTCGATGGCACCGAGGTGGCCGTCGGCGTTCGGGGACCCAGCCTCACCGACGACAGCACCATCGAACTCGCCGACTACAAAGGCAAGAAGGTCATCATCAACCTGTGGGCATCGTGGTGCGGGCCGTGCAAGGACGAGGCGCCGGACATCAAGAAGTTCACCGAAGACCGCACCGACGTCGTGATGCTCGGTGTCAACGTCGACACCGTCAAATCCGCCGGCCAGAAGTTCAACCGAGACGTTGGGTGGACGCACCCGTCGATCCATGACGACCTCGGCAAGGTCGGCTACGACGCCCTCAAAGTGGAGTCGCTCCCAGTGACGCTCTTCATCGACGAGACGGGCGTGATCCGCGGGCGGAGCCTCGGGCAGATCGACTACGACGACCTCGTCGAGGTCGCCGACCGGCTCTAGCTCTCGGCCGCGAGGTCCCGCGCCGCGCGTTCGATATCCGCCTCGCCGACAAGGACGTGGTTGGCCGCATCGCCCAAGGGGATGAACGTGTCGTAGCCCGCCACGCGTGTGATGGGCCCACGGAAGTTGCGTTCCACCAACCCGGCCACGATGGCCTCCCCCACACCACCGCTCGCGCGGGTCTCATCGACGATGAGGACCCGGCCCACGGCCTCGGCTTCGCGGGCCACCACCTCATGCGGGAGCGGAGCGAGCCAGCGAAGGTCGAGCACCCGGCAGGCGATGCCCTCGTCGGCCAGTCGCTTTGCCACACGCAGGGACATGTGAAGCCCGTTCGCCCAGGTCACGATCAGCAGGTCGTCACCATCGCCGTGCACCCGGGGCTCACCAATCGCAACGTGCTTTTCGCCCCAGCGATCGGGCGGCTCATAGGGGGCGAGCCAGGCGCCGTCACCATCCGTGTGCAGGTCACGGGTGAGGTAGAGCGCGATCGGTTCGAGGAACACGCTCACCGTGCCGTCCACCACCGCCGCCGCCACGCAGGTGCGCAGCATGGCCGCGGCATCCTCGGGGCGGCCAGGTGAGGCCACGACGATTCCCGGGATGTCGCGCAGCACGCTCACCCCGTTGTCGTTGTGGAAGTGCCCGCCAAAGCCCTTTTGGTAGGCGAGCCCCGCGACGCGGATGACCATCCCGTTGCGGTACTGCCCCTGCGAGAAGTAGGCAAGGCTTGCCGCCTCGCCCCGCAGTTGGTCCTCGGCGTTGTGCAGGTAGGCCAGGTACTGGATCTCGGGGATCGGCACCAGGCCCGACACCGCGGCGCCCAAGGCGAGGCCCAGGATCGACTGCTCGTCGAGCAGCGTGTCGAACACGCGTCCGGCTCCGGCTTTGGCGTGGAGGCCGCGGGTGAGGCCGTAGACGCCACCCTTGACGGCCACGTCCTCACCGAAAACCATCGTGCGTTGTTCGGAAAGGAGAAGGTCGGCCAGCGTCCGGTTGATCGCCTGGCTGAGACCCAGCGGCCCTTCGTCCTCCGGGAGTGAGTCACCGAACCATTCGCGACGGGCGGCCCGGTCGGCCACACGGGCGGCCACGTCGGCGACCTGGTCCGGTGTTCGCGGAGACAGGGGAGCCATCACCTCGTCGGCCGAGCGGAGTTGAGGGGTGTCGAGCAGCTCAATGGCCAGGTCGCGCACCCGCGTTCGGACCTGCTCGAATCGCTCCGTCAACTGCGCCGGGGTGGCCGCTCCCTGAGCCACGATGGCCCGGGCGGTGCCCAGGATGGGGTCGCGCTCGTAGTCGCGCCGGATCTCGTCGCGAGTTCGGTACGAGGCCTCCACGTCCGACCCGGCGTGCCCCATGTACCGCACCGTTTTGAGGTGAAGGAACGCGGGGCGGCGGTCGCGTCGAATGCCCTCGACCAGGTCAGCCGTCGCCTGCATGACCGCCACGGGATCGGTGCCGTCCACGGCGAGGTAGCGCATGCGCGGACGGTCGCAGAACGCCACCTCGATCCACCCGGTGGGGGTGCGGACGCTCACGCCGAGGCCGTTGTCCTCGCACACCCAGAGGATCGGCACCGGAAGGTGCGCGTGGGCCGCGTGGCACGACGCGTTGATCGCCCCGACGGCGGTCGAGTGGTTCGCCGACGCATCGCCGAAGCTGCAGACCACCACCGCGTCGTCGTCCCAGGCGATCTGCGTATCCAGCTTGCGGGCGCGTCCGATGGTGAACGCCACGCCCATGGCGCGGGGCAGCTGTGATGAGATTGTCGAGGTCTGCGGGATGATCGCCATCTCGTGCCGACCGAACACTTTGTGGCGCCCCCCGGCGATAGGTTCATCCGCCGACGCCAACATCCCGAGCAGGACGTCGCGCACCGGATCGATGCCCTGCACCTGCCGCGCCCGAGCGCAGTAGAAGCCGCCCGAGCGGTAGTGGAGGAGAGCTGGGTCGGTCGGTCGAAGCGCCTCAGCCACGGCGGCGTTGCTCTCATGCCCGGCCGAGCCGATCGTGTAGAAGCCGGCACCCTTCGCCCGCATCCATCGGGCCGCGTGATCGAGGTGACGGCTCTCCAGCTGCGCGTCGAAGAGGTTGAGGAGGTACGGGGCGAACCCGACGGGAGGCGCCGCAACGGCGGGGAGCCCGGCGATGGCGTCGACGAGCGCGACCTCGAGCGGGTCGCGGGCCTCCCGGGTTCCCTGGAGCGCATGAAATCGGTCGGAGTTTGCCATCGGGCGCAGTTTGCCACCCGTACGGCTCGAGACCGTGGCTAAGCTGTATGAATGGCGTACACCGGAGTTGACTTCATTGGCATTGACGAGCTGCTCACCGAGGAGGAGCGGCTCATTCGCGACACGGTCCGCGGGTTCGTTGAGCGCGACGTGCTCCCCATCATCGAGGAGGCCACCCGTGACGGGCGCTTCCCGAAAGAGCTCGTGCCGAAGCTCGCTGAGCTGGGCCTTCTCGGTGCCAACCTCACCGGCTACGACCTGCCGGGCCTGGGCTCAGTGGCCTACGGGCTCATCATGCAAGAGCTGGAGCGCGGCGACAGCTCACTGCGCTCGTTCGTGTCGGTGCAGGGCGCCTTGTCGATGTACGCCATCCACGCCTTCGGCTCCGACGAGCAGAAGGATCGCTGGCTGCCGGCCATGGGCCGCGGCGAGGCGATCGGCTGTTTCGGCCTCACCGAGCCCGACTTCGGCTCCAACCCCGGCGGCATGCTCACCCGCGCCACCCGCGACGGTGGCGACTGGCTCATCTCGGGCACCAAGCGGTGGATCACCAGCGGATCGATCTGCGACGTCGCCATCGTGTGGGCACAGACCGATGACGGCGTGCGCGGTTTCCTCATCGACGCCGGCACCCCGGGTTTCACGGCCACCGACATGCATGGCAAGTGGAGCTTGCGAGCGTCGGTTACCAGCGAACTTCACCTCGCCGACGTCCGGGTGCCCGATTCCGCACGCTTGCCGAAGTCGAAGGGCCTCGGCTCTCCCCTCTCGTGCCTCAACCAGGCGCGCTACGGCATCGCCTGGGGCAGCCTCGGCGCCGCGATGAGCTGTTACACAACGGCGCTTGACTATGCGAAAACCCGGGTTCAGTTCGACCGTCCCATCGCCGGGTTCCAACTGGTGCAGGAGAAGTTCGCTGACATGCTCACCGGCATCACCACCGGCCAGCTCCTGGCCCTCCAACTGGGCCGGCTGAAGGACGCCGGGAAGCTCCGCCCGCAGCAGGTGTCGATGGCCAAGCGCAACAACGTCGCCCACGCCCTCGCCTGCGCGCGCACTGCGCGCGACATCCTCGGCGCCAACGGCGTGGTGGACGAGTACCCGGTGTTCCGCCACATGATGAACCTGGAGAGCGTCTACACCTACGAAGGCACGCACGACATCCACGCCCTCATCCTCGGCCAAGACATCACCGGACTCGCCGCCTACGCCGGGTAGTGGTTCCACTTATACTTGTATTTTCAACGTGATATGTTGAAATTACATGGTAAAATCATGCGAGTGATCGACCGACACGCTGATCGGGCACGATTGGAACGAGCAGTCGCACGTTCGCCCATCACGCTGCTCGTCGGACCCCGGCAAGCCGGAAAGTCCACGTTGGCAGGGCAACTCGTCGCCCGCGAGCCGGCGGCAACGGTCTTCGATCTCGAGAACCCGACCGACGCCGCCCGTCTCGCCGAGCCGATGTTGGCTCTGCAATCGCTCAACGGACTCGTCGTCATCGACGAGGCACAGCGTGCGCCCGAGATCTTCCCCGTGCTGCGCGTGCTGGCCGACCGACCCAACCGACCGGCCACGTTCCTCATCCTCGGCAGCGCATCACCAGAGCTCGTGACGCACGGTGCGGAATCCCTTGCTGGGAGAGTCGAGATCGTCGAGCTCGGCGGGCTGCGCCTCGCCGATATCGACCCACTGCATCACGACCGACTCTGGCTGCAAGGAGGGCTTCCCGCGGCGTACGTACGCGACGGCGACGACTCAATCGCGTGGCGCGGGAGCTACGTTGCGACGTTCCTAGAACGCGACCTCGCGCAGTTTGGCGCCCGTATTCCGGCGTCACAGATGCGCCGTTTCTGGACCATGTTGGCCCACTACCACGCACAGACCTGGAATGGCTCCGAGTTGGCGCGCGCCCTCGCGGTATCGCAGCCCACGACACGGCGTTACCTCGATGCGCTCACCGGCGCGCTCGTTGTGCGGCAACTGCAACCATGGTTTGCGAACGTCGGCAAGCGCGTGACACGCTCACCGAAGGTCTATTTACGCGACCCGGGGACGCTTCACACCCTTCTGGGGATCGACACGATGAACGGCCTCCTCGGCCACCCGAAGGTGGGAGCGAGCTGGGAAGGGATGGTCGTCGAGCAGATTGCTCTGATTCTGGGGACGACCCCCATGTATTTCTGGCGCACCCAAGCCGGGGCCGAGCTGGATGCCTTCTTTGTCCATGATGGGCGCAACATCGGCGTCGAGATCAAACGTGCGGACGCTCCCCGCACGACCCGCTCAATGGCAAACGCCATGGCCGACCTTCAGCTCGACGCGCTCTATGTCGTCTACCCCGGGACCGAGCGCTACCCCCTCGCCCCGAACATTGAGGCACTGCCGCTGAGCCAACTCGCCTCAATCGTGGCCGCCGACTGACACCATCATCGGCTTGACCGGCCCCTTCCCCACGTGGTGACAGGGACTTAATGGGACAGCCCCCCGTTCGGGGGGGTGGATTCGCCTCGCGTGGCCCTCTACTAGGAGGACATCACGCGAGAAGGAGATCCTCCATGAGTCGACGGCCACGCCAACTGGTTCATGACGGCAGCTACCACGTAACCGCCCGCGGGAACAACCGGCAAAGCGTGTTTGTTTCCGATCACGACCGAGGTGCGTTTCTCAAGGATCTCGACCATGTTGCCGCGCAGCGATCGTGGCGGGTGTTCGCATACTGCTTGATGGGAAACCACGTGCACTTGGGCCTCACCACACCGCATGCTGATCTGGACGCGGGGATGCGGGATCTGCTGTCGCGGCATGCCCGCCGTCTCAACTGGAGGCGTAGCGCTTCAGGGCATGTGTTCACGGACCGGTACTTCTCCAAACTCATCGGCGATGATGCTCAGCTCTTCGCAACTATTCGATACGTCGCACGCAACCCGGTTACTGCCGGGCTCGTTGACGATGCCCAAAGCTGGCAGTGGAGCAGCTTCCGCGACGTCATGACGAACGCGCCAATCCTCACCTGTCTCGACCAGGACTGGTTGCTTCACCTCTTCCACCCGCTGCCTCAACGGGCACGGACTCTCTTTGCCCAGTTTGTCGCTCGCGAGGACGATGGCCCCCGAACTCCGAGCGCGATAACGCTCACCCAACTTCTGGGTCCAGTAGAGGGCGTTCAGGCGGCTGCGAACCTCGGCATGAGCCATCAGCAGATTGGGCAGGAGCTGGGCATCTCACGAAGCGCAGTAGCCAAGCGCCTGAGTCGCCGAACCGCAACACCCGCGGCGTATCGCGAAGCGGCCTGACGGTACCCATGTCCCATTAGGTCCCTGTCACCAGGTGTAGACAGGGAGCCCGTGTCGCGAACGGGACTTTCGTTGTGTCACGGCTGAGACAGACCCTCTTACCGGGCCGGGCCAGTCTGGATCTACACCTGCGGCGTTGCTCTCGACGACCGCACAAATAGGTCCACAGGGCCCTTTCCAAGCGAGGTCTTCACATGAAACGCAACACCCTGATCGCCGCGGCAGCCGCGATCACCACTCTCGCCGGGGTGGGCAGCGCGTCGGCGTCGACCCTCACCGCCAGTAACAGCGCGGTTCGCTACGTCGCCGGAATCGGCGAGACGAACACCCTGACCGTGACTCGGTCCGGCACCGACTACCTCATCACCGACCCGGGCGCGACGATCACGCCGACCGCGCCGTGCGTCGCCGTTAATGCGAACTCCGCACGGTGCCCCGCCGCCGGGATCATCCGGCTAGAGGCCCGACTCCTCGACGGCAACGACCAGGCAACTATCGACGGCACGGTGGCGGCCGTCCAATCGGTGATCACCGGCGACGCCGGCAACGACACCATCCTGGGTGGCGATCTAATCGACGACACGTTGATCGGCGATGACGGGAATGACGTGATCTCCGGCCGAGGCGGACGCGATTCCCTCTTCGGCGGCATCGGAAATGATCAGGTCTCGGGTGGCGCCGGCTCCGATCGGCTTGGCGCTGACGCCGGCAACGACACGATTGACGGTGGTATCGACAACGACAACTACGACGCGACGTCACTCGCCGACGGCGCCGACGTGATCAACCTCGGCGTCGGCGACGACTCCGTGACTTACCGCAGCAGGACCGCGCCCCTCACGGTGACGGCCGACGGAGTCGCCGACGATGGCGAGGCGGGCGAAGGCGACAACATCGGCGTTGATGTCGAGCAGCTCAACGGCGGAAACGGGAACGACCGGATGGTCGCCACGCCGTCGAACGCCCCGACGTCGCTCGACGGCAACGACGGGAACGACACGATGACCGGCGGCCCCAGTTCCGACGACCTCGACGGTGGCGCGGGCAACGACGTGCTCTCCGGGGTCGGTGGGAACGACACGCTCCGCGGACGCGAAGGCGCTGACACGCTCGACGGCGGCGCAGGAGACGACACCCTCATCAACAGCTCGAACACGTCGGACGTCGACATCTTCCGCGGGGGCGCCGACACCGACCTCCTCGACTACTCCCGCTCCGCTGCGTCTGTCAGCGTCACACTCGACGACGTTGCCAACGACGGAGTGGCGAACGAGAACGACAATGTCGCTTCGGACGTCGAGGACGTGACCGGTACCGTCTTCGACGACCGGCTCACCGGCAACGACGCGGCGAACCAGTTCGACGGCGGAGACGGCGACGACACCCTCGTCGGGCGCGGGGGCTCGGACGCGCTGCGCGGCGGCCGAGGTACCGACACGATTGACGGCGGTGCCGGGGTTGACGCTCTCGAGGGCGGCGACGGCGCGGACCGGCTGCTCGCACGGGACGGGTTCAATGACGCGCTTGAGTGTGGGGGCGGGGTCGACACTGCCCTGATCGACCGACTCGACGATTTGCGCGGGTGTGAAGCGACGAGCGCAGGGGCCACCGCGGCCCGTAGCGGACGCCTGCGAAGCAACCGGTTCGCGATCGCCATCAGCTGCCCCGCGGCCGAAGGCGCAAGCTGCACCGGCACTGTGCGCCTCACACGGCGGTCAGCTCTCGGTCGCACCCAGTTCACCATCCCTGCGGGAACGAGCCGGACGGTGTCGGTGCTGCTCAGCCGCTCAGGCCGGCGCGTCGTAAGCCGCTCTGTGCGCATCACCGCTGAGATCGCAATCCCCGGCATACCCGGTACCACACGGTCGACGGTGCGGGTGCGCCGCTAACCCACCGCCCCCTCCCCTGCCGGCAGCGCCGGCGGGCCCTCACGGCTCGCGGCCGGACGTCGGCGCGTCACGAGATGGAAGCACGGGGTGTCACGTCCGCGACAGACACCGAAGGCCTCACTCGCGAGTCTCATCTCATCGGCGTGAACACCAAAACGCCACCTATCCGCACAACCGGACATATCCGGAAACACGAAAGGCACCACCATGAAACGCAGTCTCATCATCACCACCGCAGCCGCCCTGGGAGTGCTCGGTAGCGCGACCAACGCACTCGCCGGCACCGCCAGCCTGAGCGGATCGAACATTGGCTACACGGCCCCCGCCGGCGAAACCAATCTGCTGACCGTCTCTCAGTCGGCAACGGCAATCGTCTTCACCGACACCGGCGCAGCGGTCACCGCCGGCGCCGGCTGCACCGCCATGGGCGCCAACGCCGCATCCTGCGCTATTCCGCCGAACCTCAACCTGGTCTACGCGAGCCTCGGCGACGGCAACGACTCGGCAACCATGGCCGATTCCCTCATCGGCCCGTCGGGCTCTGGTTTCCAGCTTCTCGGAGGTGCCGGCAACGACACCCTGACCGGCGGGGAGACGATCGACGAGTTTCTCTCCGGAGAGGACGGCAACGACACGCTGAACGGACGCGGCGGGAACGACAGCCTTAGCGGAGGGCCAGGAGCCGACATCCAAGTCGGTGGCCAAGGCGCCGATCGGTACTCCGGCGCGGACACCGGCAACGACGTCATCGATGCCGGACCGGGTCGGGACACGGTGACGCTGACACCGAACCCGGACGGCGCTGATGTGATCAACCTTGGACCGGACGACGATCGCCTGGACGCGCGCGAGCGCGTCGCTCCGCTTGTCCTCACGATGGACGGGGTCGCCGACGACGGCGGGGCCGGCGAGGGTGACAACATCGTCGACGTCGAGGACATTGAGGGCGGAGAGGCGGCCAACCGGATCGTCGGTATGCAGAGCGGGGCGCCCACTCAACTCCAGGGTGGTCCCGGTAACGACTCCATCACCGCCGGCCCCGGGGCGGACTCGATCCAGGGGGGCTCAGGAAACGACACGATTTCCTCAGGAGATGGCGTCGACCGGGTCTTCGATGACGCAGGCGCAGACACGATCACGACCGGGACGGGTGACGACGAAGTCGACGTCAGCTATGACGATGGCAGCGCTGACGTCATTCGCGGCGGCACTGGTACAGACCGCGTGACCTACACAGAGCGGCGCTCTCAGATCACGGTCTCCCTCGATGATGTCGCGAACGACGGCATCACCGGAGAGAACGACAACATCGCGGCCGACATCGAGGACGTAGTCGGCACGACGTTCGACGACACAATCACCGGAAACGCCTCCTCCAACCAGCTCGACGGCGGCGGGGGCAGCGACATGCTCTCCGGCTTGGGCGGGTCGGACAGCCTCACCGGTGGTCGCGGAAACGACTCGCTGAACGGAGGCCTTGACACCGACACTCTCGACGGTGGCGACGGTGCGGATCGCATCGCGAGCCGTGACATATCGGCCGACGACGTCTCGTGCGGCGGCGCGGTTGACACCGTCCTCGCAGACCGCTTCGACCAGTTGCGCGCGTGCGAGTCGGTCAGCACGGGCACCGTGATCGGGACGTCCCGCTCTCGGAACATCGCTGGCCGCGTCAAGGTGAGCATCACTTGCCCGGCGGCAGAAGAGGCCTCATGCCGCGGCACCGTGCGCCTTAGTCAGCGACGGGGGATCGGGTCGCGTGCCTTCATCATTCCGGCCGGGGCGACCAAGGTCGTCACCGTCCGACTCGCGATGGCCCGTCGCTCCGCCCGTGGCCGGGCGACGGCGACCGCGACGTTCATTGACGCGAACGGCGCAGTCCTCACCACGACCCGGCGAATCACGATTCGCTGAGGTTGTGACCACAGACGAGGGCTCGGTCGAGGACGGCCGGGCCCTCACCTATCCCACCTGTCCCACTGAGCCAGGCCCCCGACGCTACCCGGGCCCTGCTCTCACCGACCCTGCCTGCGCAAACGCGAAGGGCCAGACAACGTGTCGGATGTTCGCGGGCACAACGACCAGGGGCCGCCGCCACCGGGAGGGTGACGACGGCCCTTAGTCACGGGGTACTGCTCAGAGCCTTACCGAGCAGCGCCCGGGGAGACACCGAGGTACGTGAGGCCATCCTTCAGCAGGGCGGCTCGCTTGTCGCGACCGGTGACACCCTCGAGGCCGAAGCCCCACAACAGCGTGTCCTCAGTTGCGATACCCGGGCCATCGACGTAGCCGATGTCCCCGCGGATGGTCCAGTCGTTGTCGTTGACCGGGCTACCGGCTGGGGCACCCGGAACCGCGAAGGCCCCGAGGCCGGCTTCGAACGACTCCGCCGCACCGGCCGTGCTGTTCTTCGTGATGACCACGTCATCAATGAAGGCGCCAAGACCCTGCACCGCGACGTCGCCGAAGTACGAGATGGAGACCTCGACGGGCCCGGCGGCAACCATCGCCGGCGGGATCGTGACGTTCCACTTCTTGAACCCACCGGAGTTGCCGGTGGATCCCCACCACTCACCGGTGGTGCCGGTGGGTGTGCAGTCGGCGGGGTCACCCGACGGGGTCGCCGGGCCGGTGTACGTCATGTAGCTGGCCAACTGCGGGTGGATCACGGTGATCGGGAACGACGGGCAGGACAAACCGGTGTCCTGGGTGGTGTTGCCGTTCTCGTCCTTCAGGGTCGTCCAGTTGTTTTGGCCCACGTTGTGTGCCTCCACAAAGACGTAGTCCCAGCCCGCCTCGGTGTCGTGCGACACCGAGAACTGCATCGACGCCGAGGTCACACCAGTGGTGTCGATGGTGGTCGTGAGGCGCTTGTATGCCTCGTCGTCCACCTCGGAGAAGACGTAGTTCGCGCCGGTCGGCGGCGAGAACGCCGGCGGCCGGTCGAAGCCGATTGCCTTCTTGCTGGTGAACTGCGGGTAGACGTCGGGCTTCAGGATGCTCGACGTCGTGAGGAACGACTTGATGTTCCCCGGCGACAATGCATCCGCGGTGCCCTGGTTCTTCGCCGAGTCGGCGCCGTTCAGGGTGAACGGAAGCGTCCCGAACGGGGTGCCTGCGCCCACGAGCGGAAGCGAGTCAGGGTCGCCCACCGGGGTCGGGATGTTCAGGTACGCGCCGAGGTAGTACTGCAGGAAGTCGTTGGAGACCGCCACGCAGTTCTCGGGCTGGAGTGGGTTGCCGCCAACGTCCACAGGATCGTCGGCGTTACCGTTGCCGTTCGTCACGTTCCCCGGGCAGGCCGGGTTCGGTGGCGTCGGACCGAGCGGGTTGAACAGGAATCCATCCCATGCACCTTGCAGTGCATTTTGCCCGGTCACCAGCACCTTGCCGCCCTCGTTGAGGTAGTCACGCACGGCGAGGATTTGGTCGTCGAGGATCCTGGTCGTTCCGGTACCGCCCGGCTGACCGGGGGCACGGGTGATGTTGTCATCGCCGGTGTACCAGACGATGGCCTTGTAGTGGGACAGGGTTCCGAGGGCCGTCGGGGCAACGCGGTTGGCGCCACCGACGTCGTAGACGTCGTAGCCCACACCGTTGTCTTCCAGGGCCTTCTTGTAGGAGTCGAGGTACCGCGGAGCGTCGGTGGCTCCCGGAGCCCCGCTGGGACCGGCGTAGTCCTCGGCCGACAGAATCAGCACGGGGTTACGGGTCTTGGAGGCCTGCGTGTAGGTGAACGGCTCGGACTTCTTGCCCTTCGCCGTGAACCACACCTCCACCTTGTCGCCGGCTTTGGCGCCACGCACCTTGCCGCGCAGGTGGTGGTAGTACACACCAGGGTACCCGTAGCGCTCGCCACCCCTGAACTCGCGGGTGCCGACGGTACGGATGCGACCACCGTTGATGCGGTAGCGCAGACGCACCTTGCCGAGCGAACGCTTGGCGTTCACTTCGACGGTTTGCGGACTGCCGTTTGACACCGTGAACGTCGTGGGAACGAAGTTCGGCGCAACGTTGCCGATGTGCGACTTGGGGTTGTCCGGTGTGGGCGCCGAACGTGCGAAGTCGAGGGCGTATTCCACGTTGGCCTCGAACACCTTCTGGACGTCGGCCTCGCTGTCCTGGAAGACGAAGCCACCCGGCGGGAAGGCGTTCGCGTTGTCCTGCGTGCCACCAACCGGGTCACCAGAACCACCGTCGAGTTCAACCGTGACGGCCTGGACACCGAACTTCTCCAGGCTGTTGTCGGCGATGTCACCGTTTACGGTGTACAGCTCGGCGCTGAGGTCCGGGTCGTACTTGTCGATGGCCGGTTTGCGGTCATCGCCCGCGAGCGTGGTGAACAGCGGGTCGTCGCCGGCTTTGGTTTCAACCTGCCACCCCTCGGGGTACAGGATGAGGTTGCCGAACGAGTGATAGTCGATCTGGAACTTCGGCTTGATGCGCTTCGTGAGCGCCTCGAGGGCCGCAACCTCCGACTCCGAGGCCGGGCCAGTTCCGTGGTAGGTCTCGCTCGTCGACTCAGCCGACGAACCCTCGAGATCGTAGTTCCACTTGACCGGCCAGTTGCGGTTGGGGTCGACGCCGTCGCCGGGGGCGATGGTGCCGTCACCGTTCACATCGCGCAGGTTCTTGCGCCACAGCCGCGTCGCCTTGCTCTGGAACGTGTAGTCGTACCCATCGGGGTTGACCATGGGAACAAACCACAGCTCCGTGTTCCGCAGGATCTTCGGGATGTCGGTGCCGTTGTTCTTCTTGTTCGACACGACGTAGGTGAACAGGCGCCGGTTGGTTTCGGCGGCGATCCACTCACGGGCGTGCTGCACCGAGTTGTAAAGCACAGTGGGCTTGCGTTTTCCACCACGCATGGTGACCTTGTAGGCCACCAACTCCTGCCCCGTGTTCTGCGACTTGCCGTAGACCACGCGGGTCACGATGTCGGGGTTCGCCTTGGCGAGATCGTCGTAGATCTCCTTGAGCGGCTTCAGCGGCACCGTGGCGGAACATGTCGTTGCGCATGGTGCGGGCTTCAGGCTCCAGGGTCGGAAGACATCAAACCCGTAGGCGGGGTCGGCCAGCACCGGCGCAGCAGCAGCGCGCGAGAACGCACGAGCGGTTCCCTGTGGCGCTTCGACAGTAAGCCCGCGAGACCTCAGCGCCTGCGCTTGGCCGGCGGTGGCCACGATGCCGATTTTTCCACCGGCACCGTTACCTTCGATCAGGTCGTAGCCGGCACGAGCGAGCTCGTCGGCGTTTGCTTTCGCGCCACTCACCAGGTACGGGTTGAGGGCATCGACGTCCGCGGCGGCTCCGGCGCCCGGCGCAACCAGCGCCAGCACACCGACCGCCAATGCGGTCGTACGTCTCCGTGTTTTCACGAGACAGTTCTCCTTGTTCGTCACAGGCCAACCCCAGAGAGGGTGGACCCGGATGATTCAGTGATGCGACGCTACTCCCCGTCCGGCGTCGTTTCGCCCTCTGTAGGTATGAGTTTGGGAGATTCCTGTGAGACCTTGGAGATTGCTGAAGGTCCTTACATCTCTCCCGCGAAGCCCTTACAGCTTCCGAACACGAATTGCGTTTTCCTCTCATGACCGGCCGCCAGAGTCCCCGCCGTCAGTTGGTAGCGAGCGACCAAGGAGTGATGAGATGAAGTTCAGGACCGGGTTTGTTGCGGCGGTGGCTGCGTTGGCAGTCGCGGCACCGGCGTTTTCCGCCGATGTGAATGGCACGGATTCAATCGACATGTTGACCGGCACGCGTGGCGCCGACGTCATCCAAGGTCTTGCGGGTGGGGATTTCCTCACCGGCTTCCGCGGCCACGACGTCATCCGTGGCGGTTTGGGTAACGACTGGATCGGCGGCGGCTACGGCCATGACCGCGTGTTTGGTAACGAGGACAACGACACCGTTCACGGTGGCATCGGTCACGACACGGTGTACGGCCAGCTGGGCGACGACGTCGTCGCCGGTGACTGGGGCCACGACGTGGTGCTCGGTGGTTCCGGAAACGACCGCGTCTCGGGTGGTCGCGGGTTCGACACGCTGTACGCCGGGCCGGGTGAGGACATCCTCATCGGTGGCTTCGGACACGACGTCCTGATCGCACGTGCCGACGACAACCAGGTGGACATCCTCATCTGTGGCCGCGGCCGTGACATCGCCTACGCCCGTGCCAACGACATCGTTCACAAGTCGTGTGAGCAGAAGGTGATCGTCGGCGCCGCCGAGACAGAGCCGGCCGACGAAGAGGTCACGCCTCCCGCCGAGACCCGTCTCGCCGGTAACCCGAACGCCGGTGCCACCGACCCGGCAACCGACCACAACCCGGGAACCAACTAGACGTTTCCTGCCCGCTGACCCTCAGGGACCGGGACGGCAGCCCCGGCCCTGAGCGGTCTGCATCGCACTACCCCAACGGCCCGTCCTCACCGCCGGGCCGTTGTGCGTGCTCGGAAGAACGCGCCTTTCTCCCAACGGACCCCGTTCTTTTCGTTGGACCATCCGTATGCAAAAAACTGGACCAGACGTATCTCGGCGATGACGAGACTCTCATTCAGCCAATCAGCGGTCGATGGGACGCGGAGACGGAGTAGCCGTGGCCAGGTTCGAGCGTGCCCGGCGGTAGAGCGTGCTCCGGTAACCTTCGCCGATGAGCGAGGTGTTTCGCACGGCGCGGGATGGGCTCCTGAAATGTGTTGGTGATTACGCCCGCGCGCGCGCCACGTTCCAGTGGCCGCAGCTCGACGAGTTCAACTGGGCGCTCGACTGGTTCGACCGGGTGCCGCCGCGCGATCGTGTGGCTCTGCACGTGGTCGGTGACGACGGCGCCGATGCACGACTGACCTTTGGCGATCTCACGGACGCGTCGAACCGGGTGGCCAACAGCATGCGCGCGCTGGGCGTCTCGCGCGGCGAGCGCATGCTCGTGATGCTGGGAAACGTGCCCGAGCTGTGGGTCACCATGCTCGCCGCGATGAAGTTGGGAGCGGTGCTCATCCCCGCCTCCACCCTCCTGAAACCCGCCGACCTCGCCGACCGACTCGAGCGCGGACGGGTACGCGCGGTCGTCTGTGACGCCGACCTGTGCGAGCGCTTCGACGGCCTCGACTTCGACGGCGTGCGTGTTGCTGTTGGGACGGCACCCACCGGGTGGCAGGCGTACTCCGACCTTGTTTCCGGGCCGGCCGAGTTCACACCCGACGGCCCAACCACGGCGTCAGATCCGCTCGTGCTCTACTTCACCAGCGGCACCACGCACCTACCGAAGCTGGTGGAGCACACCCATGTGAGCTACCCGGTGGGACACCTCAGCACCATGTACTGGCTGGGCCTGCGCCCCGGCGACGTGCACCTCAACATCTCCTCCCCCGGCTGGGCCAAGCACGCCTGGTCGTGTTTTTTTGCACCGTGGAACGCCGAGGCGACGGTGTTCATCTTCAACCAACCGCGCTTCGAAGCCACCGCCCTGCTCGATGCGCTCGTCACCCACAAGGTCACATCGTTGTGCGCACCACCCACCGTGTGGCGGCTGCTCATCCAACACGACCTGTCCCGGTACCCGGTGCATCTGCGCGAGATCATCGGAGCCGGCGAGCCGCTGAACCCCGAGGTCATCGCGCAAGTGGAGCGCGCGTGGGGCATCACGATCCGTGACGGCTACGGGCAAACCGAGACCACACTGCAGGTGGGCAACTTCGTCGGCGCCGAGGTCCGCCCCGGCTCGATGGGTCGACCGGCCCCGGGGTACCCCATCGTCCTCGTCGGAACCGACGGCACGCGGATCGACGGAACGGGCGAAGGCGAAGTGTGCATCGACCTGGCCGACCGGCCCCTGGGCCTCATGACCGGCTATCGCGACTCGGCCGACCTCACCGCCGAGGCGATGCGCGACGGCGTGTATCACACCGGCGACGTGGCCCTGCGCGACGGCGACGGGTATCTCACCTTCGTGGGCCGCACCGACGACGTGTTCAAAGCATCCGACTACCGCATCTCTCCGTTCGAGCTCGAGAGCGCGCTCATCGAACACGCGGCCGTCGCAGAGGCCGCGGTTGTTCCCAGCCCCGACCCAGTGCGACTGGCCGTGCCCAAGGCGTTCGTGGCCCTCGCCCCGGGTCACGAGCCCACCGAGGACACCGCCCGGGCCATCCTCACCTTCGCGGCCGACCGCCTGGCGCCCTACAAACGTATCCGCCGCATCGAGTTCGCCGAGCTGCCGAAGACGATCAGCGGCAAGATCCGCCGGGTGGAGCTGCGCGAGGCCGAGGCCTCCCGCGTCGACGGTCACCGAAACTCCGGCGAGTGGTGGGAGGACGACCTCACCTAGGCGACGCCAAGGCCATGTGACGGGCCAACCAATAGGCTCGCATCAATGCCGAGCATCGTCCGCGACCGCCTGACGTGGCTCGTCTACCTTCAGCTGGGGGTGTACGGCTACATCCTCTACGGCCTGGGTCCGGCCATCCGGCTGCTGCGCGACGACCAGGACATCAGCAAGACCCTGTCCGGCCTGCACGGAACGGCGATGGCGCTGGGAGCGGTGGCGGTCGGGCTGGTTGGGTCGCGAGTGGTGCAGCGGGTTGGACGCAGCCGCGCCTTGTGGGGTGGTCTGGCCACGGCCTGCGCCGGGGTGGCCGTGTTCTGCGCGTTCACCGCGTTGCCAATGACGTTGCTGGGAGCGTTCATCACAACTCTCGGCGGCTCGTTCGTCGTTACGAGTAGTTCAACGGTGCTGGCCGATCATCACGGCGCCGCCGGTTCCGGTGCCGTCAGCGAGGGCCACGCCGGAGCGACCGTGGTGGGGCTTCTGGCACCACTGATCATCGGCGGAGCGGTGGGCATCGGCGCCGGATGGCGGACAGGCCTACTGGTCGCGCTCGTGCTCGCCGCGACTCTCGCGGTCGCCCTCGGGCGCGAATCGATCACCGATCACCGTCTCGCGGACGATCACGACTCCACTCCCTCGGGTTCCCTGTCCCGCCGCTACTGGTGGGCGTGGACCGCCATCGCGTTCTGCGTCGCCGTCGAGTTCTCCATGACGATCTGGACCTCCGACATCCTGCGCGACCGGGTGGAACTGTCTGAGGGCACAGCTGCTGCCGGCGTAACCGCACTCGTGGCCGGCATGGCCGTGGGCCGCATCGCCGGTGCGAGAGTGCTGCTGCGTCGTGATCTCGATTGGGTCTTCGTGCGCTCTCTGTTTCTTGCCGGCCTGGGCTTCGGGTTGTTCTGGATCAGCACATCTGCAATCCCAGCAATGATCGGTCTGGCGATCTGCGGGCTCGGTGTCTCCGCCCATTTTCCGGTGGGACTCCTGCGTGCCCTCCGCACCGCGCCGGGCCGCTCCGACCTCGCCTCGGCCCGATCTTCGTTGGCCGTCGGCGTCGCGGTGGGCATCGGCCCGTTCCTCCTGGGGGCCTTGGCCGATCGCATCGGAACCCACCGGGCTTTCCTGGTGGTGCCGGTCTTCCTCATCCTCGCCGGCCTGTGCGTCAACCGCAGCACACCGACCGCACCTCCGGTGAAATAATCCGACCAACGCAACAGGCCCGAGTGGGACTGTGACACGCTCTCACCGGTGTCGATTCCGTGTGCGGTCGTTCGTCTTAGAGGCACGACGGAACAACCGTCACGAACGAAGGAGGAGAGATGGCGAAGTACGTGTTGACCTACCGCGGCGGCGGCGACATGCCCGATAGCCAGGCAGAGCGGGATGCGGTGATGGCGGCCTGGACAGGCTGGTTCGCAGACGTCGGCTCCGCGGTCGCTGACCCGGGGAGTCCGTTCGGCGCGTCCGCGTCGGTGGGCCAAGGCGGCGTGAGCGACGGGACGACGTCCGGGGTGACCGGCTACTCGATCGTCGAGGCTGCCGACCTCGCGGCGGCAACCGCGATTGCCGCGGGATGTCCGCTGCTGGGAGCCACAGACGGTGTGGTCGAGGTGCACGAGGCCCTCCCGATGTGACTCCCGCGCCTCCGGCGGTTCACTCCCCGCCGGAGGCCCGCACACCCGAGGACGCCGAGACCGGCATCAGATGACGGCGATCGTGTTCCGCTCCCTTGGGTCAGTACGCGATGGTCTCGATCTCCTCGAGGACGAGGTCGGCGCGTTCGATCACACCGGCGCGCTGGAGCGTCTCGATGCGGCGCGGCGCAGCCGCAAAGGCGCGCGCGGACTCGAGTGACGCGAACTCGATTGCGACCGCGACAATCTGGGGATCGTCGGCGGCCGCCAGCAGCCGGTGATGGGTGACGCCGAGCTCCCGCCGCACATCGGCGAACTCGTCGAACACCACCTTGAACCGGTCACGATCCTCGACCTTGTACTCGGCGAGCAGGGTCGCCATGCCGTCACCTCCGCCTGTGTGTACCGCTTTTGCGGTGCAGCCTTGCCGGCGCACGGGGACCCTGCATCCGGAGGTCCCCCGGTCACGCCGGTGGGAAACCCCCGACGGGAGTCGCCGGGGACGCCGGTTCACGAGGTCGCGAGGAGCTCTCTCGAGACCAGGTTCCCCAGCTCCTTGTCGGGCGGCTTGGTACCCAGCGTTTTCGCGGCCAGGTCGGCTTCGCTGCGGGGTTCGAGTCACGGTGCCTCCAGCGACGGTTCGATCCAAGACGCGACGACCGAGACGCCCGCACCTACGCCCGGCTGCAGTGGGCCGGCGGGCTGGGTTGTCGCGTTCGCTGTCCGACGTGAGACCAGGCTCGTTGGTTGACGCCGGTCGGACTGGGTGCAATAGTTAGGCATATGCCTTACAAAATGGTCGACCAACCACTGGCGGCGCTGTTCAAAGCGCTGGCCGATCGGACACGGCTCGCCGTGGTCGAACGGTTGAGCATCCGGCCCGCAGCAGCGAGCGAGCTCGCCCGACCCTTTGCGATGGCGCTGCCGTCGTTCATGCAGCACCTCGGGGTGCTCGAGGACGCCGGCGTCGTCACCTCGCACAAGACGGGCCGTACCCGCGTCTACCAGTTGGCGCCCGACAGGTTTGGGCCCGCGGCTGACTGGCTATCTACCCACCGAAACCACTGGCAGCGCCAAACCGACCGACTCGACGCGGTGCTGCTCGCTTCCGAACGAGATGGAGCCACCATGAGCGACTACACCCCGAACCCCGACCTTGACCTCGTACTCGAACGCACCATTGCGGTGGCACCCGACCGGGTGTGGGCCGCGTGGACCGAACCCGAGCTGATCCTTCAGTGGTTCACGCCGGCGCCGTGGAAGACCGTCGCCTGCGACATCGACGTCCGCCCCGGCGGGCGCAGCATCATCACCATGGAGTCCCCCGAAGGGGAGCGTTTCCCCAACGCCGGCTGCTACCTCGTGGTCGACCCGGATCGACTGCTGGTATGGACCAGCGTGATGGCCGAAGGGTTCCGGCCAGTCAGCCCGAGCAACGGCGCTGAAGACCTGCCCTTCACCGGGCGCATCGAGATCGCTCCCGCGCCGGGCGGTGGCACGCACTACCGGGCAATCGCCATCCACCCCGACGAGGACGGACGCCGCCGCCACGCCGAGATGGGCTTCCACGAAGGCTGGGGCGCCGCCCTCGACCAGCTCGTCGCCCTCATGAGCTGATCGGGTCCGGCCTCAGATCAGTCCGACCAAATTCGCCGACGATGTCCCCACCTGGTGACAGGGACTTAACGGGACACAGGCCGAAACCGATGCCGCCATCGCAGCACGCCATCGACGATGAGGTAGCGACTCTTGTCGAGGGCAACCACTTTGGGTGGCTCCACCAGGCCGATCTGGTCGATCGAGGCCATGTCCCCGCTTGGTGACAGGGACCCAATGGGACACGGGCCGAAGACGCTTTCGACTACACGTACGGGTTCCGCCCCTGTCGGCCGAAGCGCTGAGGTACTCGGCGAACTGATCGGTGGGATACGGTGCTGCCACATTGGCCGAACTCGGCACCGACCTGACGATGCTCCGCCAGCGAATCAGCGGAAGGAGGCGCCCGCCTTGCGTCGCTGCCCGTGATCCTGTCGAACTCAGTTCAGGCACCGTTGTTGGTTGCTCACACCAGAGCTTCCTCCGGTGTGCGATCGCCGGTTTCGCTGGGTGCCCAGTGTTTTCGGTGAGCTGCGATTGCGTCTCGGCGCCCCCGCATCACCGCGAAGACGGTGCCTCCGAGGAAGACCAATGCCACAACCACAAGCTCGATCCCTCGGGCCACCCCCTCGTGCCCGAGAGATCGCACGGGGATACCCATTGTCCAACCGAGAATCCTGCCGCCGGCGAGGAGAGCGGCAAGCCCGAACGCGGCAAGCAGAACGATGCCCAGTGGAAGAAGGAGGTTCTGCAGCACGGCGAGTACGCCGCGCCGGAAGCGTTTGAGCCTCGACGTGCGAATCTTGGGCGATGGGCCACCGAGTCCCCGGCCCAGGGCGCTGACAAACGCCGGGTTGGCGTCGTACGCCACATGCGACGATGCCAGGCCCCCCAATTGCGGCACCACATGGTTATCTGGTTTTGGCCAACCAGGAAAGCCATTGAGCTTCCCGGAAACGAGATCGAGCGGGCTGTAGAAGTTGTCCCAGGCGAACGCCGGAGGGGCAGATCGTGCGTGGTCGTCCATGGACGCAGAGTGCGGGTCATCCGCTGGAGTGTTCAGCAGCGGCGTCCAGAAGAACCGGAACTTTTCGAGGGGGCTCCCGATCGTGTAGACCCGTGTTAGCCGGGTCTCCGAACCCGTCGCAGCCGCGAATGAAATTGCGTTGAATGCGATGACCGTTCCCAGGCTGTGGGCAACAACTTGGACCTCGCTACAGCCGGCATTGACCGCGCGCCCATGCGCATCGTCGAACCGGCCTCTGATCTCACCGACGTTCTCACCGATGCGTTCCGTGCGTGCAGTCCTGGCGGGGAACGACCCTTGGTTGCCATCGACGTAGTTGAAGACGTCGCCCGCGATGTCGTCCATCGCGTTGTCAAACCATGTCCGCTCCCGGTCGGCGGGAACTTCGCTGGCGGCACCAGCCCGTTTCCGCCTGCCCGGCAGGGCGGTAAACATGGCGATGAGCGACGCTCCATAAACGGCACACGACAGAACAGGACTCAGCACAGCGAGGGTCCAGGTCCAGCGTCGAACACGCCCCGTGGAGACGATCTGCGGATCGAGCAGTCCGGCGCGGGCGTTGAGCGACGGAAACCACGTCACCTCGAACACGCGTGCGAAATCGAATGTTCCCTCAACCGTCTCCCCGCGGAGCAGGTCGGCCCAGTAGACCTCGATCACGTGGACAGGACGTCCGAGACCAGTGATCAACGCGTGCCGGTCATTCTCGACCCAGTCGATGCCGATTGCGTCGCCGTAGCTGTGCTGCAACCCCTTGAGCACTCCTCGCATGGTTGCGCCGCGGTTCTGCTTGCCGACGCCATGCACCACAAGCAGCCCAATCGGGCCAGCGTCGGTAGCCGGCAATTCGACACCACCGTCACGTTCTTGCGAGACCGGCGGATCACCATTCGTCACCCGCTCATCGCGTAGCCGTACGAGCACGTCATCTCTGGGAGGAGTCATGACAAAGGGAGTACGCCCCAAACCGGTTGATACATACGGTTCTGAAGCGGCTGGAATGTCCCGCCTGGTGACAGGGACCTAATGGGACACGGGGCAGAAACCGATGGCCCGTGCGGGCGGCGAAACCGCCGCCGGAGCGAAGACATGGAGCTAAGCGGATTCGAACCGCTGACCTCCTGGGTGCGATCCAGGCGCTCTCCCAACTGAGCTATAGCCCCGAGATTCGAAGAGTTTAGCGGCTCACTGCTCATCCGTTCAAAGAACGGCGAGACGGCCGAGGTCAACGCGGGCCTGTCAGAGTGAGCCGCGCATGATCGATATCCACTCCCACATCCTTCCGGGCATCGACGATGGCCCCACGACGGCCGAAGACTCGGTTGAGATGGCACGGCTTGCGGCCGCGGATGGCATCGACACGGTCGTCTGCACCCCTCACCGTGGGTACCGCTACGACACCACCCCAACCACCGTGATGAAAGCGATCGCTGAGGTTCAGTCGGCCATCAACGCTGAGAGGATCGGCCTCCGCCTCGTCTCTGGCCTGGAGATCGCCATCGACCGGGCCCTGGCGATGGACGACGACGAGCTTTACGCCGCCACCTTCGGCGCCACCGGGCGGTGGCTGCTCATCGAGATGCCGTTTCAGGGATGGCCACTGGAGCTCCCTCAGCTCATGACCGCGCTCGAACTTCGCGGCCATAGCGTCGTGCTGGCGCACCCGGAGCGCGCTGCGTCCGTTCAGTCACAGCCCGATCGCATGACCGACCTTGTTGGTCGCGGAGCTCTGGTTCAGGTGACCGCCGCCAGCCTCACCGGTGAGAACGGCTACCGCCCCATGCGTATCGCCCGCCAACTGCTGCGCACCGGAATGGTGCACATCATCGCGTCGGACATGCACTCACCCACCTGGCGGGCACCGGGCATCAGCGATGGGCTGGCGGCCGCGGCGAAGATGTTGCGGGTGGAGCCCGATGAGATTCGCTGGATGGTGGACGATGTGCCGCGCGCCGTTGTTGAGGGACGCGACGTTCGGCCCCCGCGCATCGGCCGGCCCGCGCCACGCGCGGGACGACCTACGAGCTGAACGCCCCCGGTGGCCGCACGCCTGGGTTCTCGCGCACCGCTTTCACCGATTCGAGCGTCGCCCGCAAGCCGTCATTGAGCGCCATCTCGGCACGCCACCCATAGAGCTCGCTGGCCTTCGCAGGATCCAGCGAACTGCGCTGAAGCTCACCCTCACGTGCAGGTTGAAGGTCTGGGTTCTGGTCAAAGTCCAAACCGGCAATGAGGTCGAGCACGCTCACCTCCCGGCCGGTACCAATGTTGACCGTCTGGCCGGCCAGGCCGGTCGACGCGGCGATGAACGCGCGCACGACGTCCCCCACATACACGTAGTCGCGCGTCTGGCGACCGTCACCAAACACCCGGGCGGGCTCCCCATCGAGCAACTTCCCGCAGAAAATGGCGACCACTCCGGCCTCACCGTGCGGATCCTGGCGTGGCCCGTAGACGTTCCCCAGGCGCAAGCAGACCCCATTCAGGCCATAGAGTCGACCATAGAGCCCGATATAGCCCTCTCCGGCCATTTTGCTCATCCCATAGTGCGACATCGGGCGGGTCTCACAGGTCTCGGGCGTGGGCACCGGCAACCCCTCGTACTCGCCGTACCCCGCACCCCCCGTGCTGGCGAAAACAACGCGCGCGCCGCAGGCGTGGGCAGCCTCCAACACCGACAGCGTTCCCGTGATGTTGACGTCGGCGTCGAACGCCGGGTCCTCGATCGCCTTCCGCACATCGGCCTGGGCGGCCAAGTGAAAGATCACCGACGGTTGCACACGCTCGGCCAGGGCACGCATCCCCTCTGCGTCACGGATGTCCATCTCGTGGAACTCCGCCGTCGGGGGCACTTGCGCAGCCTTCCCGTTGGACAGGTTGTCGACGATGTGGACATCGACGCCGTCGGCGATGAGGGCGTCGGCCAGGTTGGAGCCGATGAACCCCGCGCCGCCGGTGATGATGGCTGGACGTGCTGACACGTTGGTATTCTCGCTTTCGTCCCCAGGGAAAGGGTGTGACTTGTGCGACTCATTGTGACGGATACGCAGGCGTCTGCACGAAATGTGGCCGACCAGCTCAGCGGCGGCCCCATTCGCGAGTTCGAGGTTCACCGCGTTTCTGTGTTCGAGTCGACCAACCGCGGCGAGGTCACTCGCGTCATCGGCCTCGGCGGCCTTCTGTTTACGCCGCAGGGCGACCCGCCCGCCTGGCAGCCGTCACGACGCGCCCCGGCAAACGCCGTACGGCTTCTCGCACGGGACGCCGAGTCGCTCGTTTTGTGCATGGACGACCCGCTGCTTGCCGCCCAGGCACGCGATGTGGCCTGCGAGGGGCGCCCGCTTCTTCTGCGCGCGTGCCGCGCCGGATCGCCGCCATTCGACAAGTTGCGCCACGTCGATGACCTTTCCGCCGACGCACACGCCGCCGCCCACGAGATCGACGCGGTGTTTGCCAGCTACCTCAGCCGCCTCGACCCCGCCCTTCGACGGCAAGACCTGGCGGCACTCACCATTGCCGGTGGGGGCCCCGTTGCCCGCGACCTGCTCATGGCCAGCGGGATCAAGCCCGAGACCCTCGACCGCCTCGCCGAGCGCGGCTACCTGGTGGGTGAACCCGCGTGGTGGTCACCCGCGGCGTCCCTGGTGAGCGCCGCGCTTCCATCGATCCTGCTCGACCCCGCAACCACGACGAAGTGCGACCGGTGGATTGACGCCGTGAGCCGCGGCACGCTCTCTCGCGCGGAGGCCACCGGACGCGTGAGGGCGCTGCTTGACGGCGCCGCACGCCCCACCGCCCCTGACGGCTTCGACTCCGGCCGGCTCATCGGGCCCTGCCCCGAGTGCGACGACTGGATGGGAGGCGTGCGTGACCGCTTGAAATGCATGGGGTGTGGCCGCTCGTACCGCCTGCCGAAGGGCGTCGAGATCCTCGCGGTGCCCGGACAGTCCTGCACCGCCTGCCATGCGCCGATGGTCCGGCCCGTCATCCGCGGCCGACGCGACCAACCCCGCTGTCCGGACGTCTCGGGTTGCCCCACCGCCGTGATCAGTCGCGTTGGCTCATGACCCAAAACGCAACCGGCCGGACGTGCTGTCGCGTCTTCGTGGCAGCTTTGAAGAACGCCTTGATGAGCCCGACGCGCCACCGCGATGGGCACGTCCGGCAGGGTGGGTCATCGCCCTCGCGATCGTGGCGGTCATCATCGCCATGACGCTGACGGCAAACCCGCTGTGAGTGGCCGCTTCATCAGCCTTGAGGGCACCGATGGCTCCGGAAAGTCGACGCAGATTGGCCTGCTGGCCGACGCCCTGCGTGCCCAGGGGCACGATGTTGTGCTCACCCGCGAACCCGGTGGCACACCGCTGGGCGAGGGCATCCGCACCTTGCTCCTTGGCGGCCACGCCATGGCGCCCATCACCGAGGCGCTGCTGTTTGCCGCCGCCCGCGCCCAGCACGTCCGTGAGGTCATTCGCCCCGCGCTCGACGCCGGCAAATGGGTCGTGACCGATCGGTTCATCGATTCGTCCCTTGCCTACCAGGGTGCCGGTCGGGACCTGGGGATCGACAGGGTATGGGACATCAACGCCCCGGCCGTGGACGGCTGCCTGCCGGACATCGCCATCGTTCTCGACGTGCCGCCGTCGATCTCGGCCGAACGCGCCTCCGGCCCGGGCGACCGCTTCGAGTCGGAAGGGGTCGGTCTGCAAGAGACCGTCGCCGCCGGCTACCGTGACCTGATGCTGCGCTTTCCCGATCGCGTAACCCTGGTTGCCGCCCTGGGCACCCCCGAGCAGGTACACGCATCGGTTATGGCGACGCTCGTAGGACTGCTGTGATCACCCTTCCCGACCAGCCCTTGGCGGAACGCATTCTGCAGCGATCTCTCGATCGGCCGGACCCTCCCCAACAGCTGCTCTTCTTCGGACCTCCGGGAACCGGCAAGCGTCGGGCCGCACGTGAGACCGCCTGGGCGCTCATCGATCCGTCCGGAACGCACGGGCCGGACGACACGTCACTCGACCTGACCATCGTTGCCGCAAGCGGCGCCTCCATCCGCCTCGACGCCGACCTGGAACCCGCGCTAGCCGACCTCGCCACTCGCCCGTCGGTGGGCCTGCGACGTGTGGTGATCATCGACGGCGCGGAGCGCCTGCGCGAACAGGACGGCGCGCCGCGCATCCTCAAACAACTGGAGGAACCACCCCCCCGCTCCACCGTCATCCTCGTGACCGACCATGTGAGCGACCTGCTTCCCACCATCCGCTCGCGCTGCCTCCCAGTTCCCTTTCGCACGCCCGGTTGGCGCCGCATCGCCGAGCAGCTCGAAGCCGGCGGGATGAGCACTGCGGATGCCGCAGGACGCGCCCGGGCCGACGGCGCGTTCGCGCTTACCGCAAACCCCTTCGAGCGCGCGATGCGCGTGATCGGGGTTGACCTGGGCGAAGCGATGCTCACGGGCACGACGTCCGGCCCGCTGCTCGTCCGCGACATCCAGATGCGCATGGAGCAGACCGCTGCGGGTCTCCCCTCCGCGGAGCTCGATCGTCTGCGGGCCGAGGCCGAAGCGCTCGCTGGCAAGCGCGGTGAACGCGGCGCCGCCAAACGCGTGGAAGATCAGGAGAAGCGCGAGCGGCGCCGGGCGCTGACGGACGGTTGGGCGCACGTCCTCGACGGCGCCATCGGCCTCGTGGCCGATGGCCTCGCCGTCGCGGTCGGCGCAGATGCGGCGGTGCGGCACCACGACCGCCGCGACAAGCTGACCACCGCTGCGCCACGCGACGCGGCCGTGCTCGCGACAATCCTCGATTCCCTTCAGCAGGCCCGCTCAGAGTTGGAACTCAACCCAACACTCGACCTGCTCGTCGAGGGGTTGCTGGCGTCCGTGTCACGGATCCGCGGCGGCCACCCGGCGCGTCCGCTCGTCGGCCGTCTCACCGTTTAAGCAGCGAGTTCTCACCTACTGAGACACCGTACCCGGAAGATTTGCACCCTCCAGAACCTCTGAGTAGATTTGGCAGGTCTGGAGTTAGCTGTTTTCGGGGGAAACGGGTTCCAGTGAGGCATCGTCAGGAGACATCGCAGCCGCACAGACGTCGCATCGCTCGTCGTGCGGCTTGGGCACTTGCGCTGGTCACCGCTGCAGCATTCGCCCCCACGGCCGTCGCGAACGACGACGCCGTCAGTGACGCCGCCACCACGGGTTTCGTGATTGCGGCCACCGCCCCTGCCCCAGCTGCCCCACCCACCCCAGCCACCGCCGAGACCGGACCGGCGACCGCACCGGTCATCGCCGCGACGACACCGACGAGCGACCCGCCCCTTCCCATCGCCACGGCACCCCCCGCCGCCACGCCGGCACCGGCCGTCCCCGCGACGGGCACATCACCGGCAACCGGAACGCCCCCGCCGAGCGCCGCGGCTCCGACCGAGACCATTGTCGAACCGGCACGCACGACCGGGACAAACCCGGTGTCCGCGGCGCAGCCAACGCCCCCAACCGTGGCCGCGACACCCGAGGCCCCGGTGCCCACGCAGACGCCCCCGGCGGTGGATACTCCCGCAGTCACTCCGGCCGTGTCAACGACGCCCGCAACGGCGCGTCCGGCCACACCCAAAGTGATTCAACCGCCGGTGGTCGCCCCTCGGCCCGTCGCGCCGGTCATCGCTGAGCGCCACGCGCTCGCTCCCATCGTTCCCGAGCCAGGACGGCTGCTGCGTCCATTCGCCATCGCATCGCGACGCAACGCCCCCGTCGCACCTGCTGCGTCAGCGACGCACGCACTCGCCACCGCCGACGCGGCACGCCCCACCCTCCCCGGTCTCGCGGCCACGTGGAATCTCACGAACTCACCCGATCGGGGTCTGCGCGCACTGGCCATTCTCATGGGGATGGTGCCGTTCGCCCCGAACGACGAGGACACGCGCAGCGGTGTTCCCAACCAGATCGCACTCCTTTTGTTGATTCTCAGCTTGGCGTTCGCGCCAACCGCCGGACGGTCATTCGCTGATCGCCCCCGCCGCGTACCCAGCGCGTATCGCGCTGTCGCCCTCCGCCCCGGGTAGGTACACCGCCCCGGGGCACTGGCCCCGGTGAACTCGCCGTGCGCATCCGCATACGGCGTCGGTAAACCGAACCTGTTGTGAGGAGAGACAGAGCAATGAAGACCCGCGAGATTCGCGTCGTCACCCAACAAGAACATGACCGCACCTCAATGGTGCAAACACTCGAAGGCCTGGGCCACCACGTCATCGAGGTCGCACCATCCGACAAACGCGATGTCGGCGCCGTCATCGTCGTTGACTACAACGATCCGTCAACCGATCTCTCACAGATCATTGCTGAGCTCGATGACCACGACGGACCCGTTGTGCTCATCACCAACCGCTCCGGCAACGAACTCGACGCCCTGGCCGCAGGCCCGTCGACCATGGTGGTCGTGGGCGATGACCTCACACTGGGCTACGAGATCGCGTTCCGCTTGTGCGCGGCGATGCAGGCCGAAACCCGCGAGAAGCAGCTCGCGTGATGAACAACCGCTCATCCGAACGCGTCGCCGACTCCACCCAGTGGGTGGACGCCAACTATTACGTGCGTAAGCCGGTACCGCGGCCAACGAGCCACCCGGCCCAGGCCACGAGGCTGGCGGTCACCCCGACGGTCACGCCGAGTGATGCCCAGATGTTGATCTCGCTCGTGCCGAGCATGCCGTGTCGACTGGCGGCCACCATGTAGAGAATCGGGTCCGCTTTCGTGAGCCCACGCCAGGGTTGATCGAGCAGATTGACGCTGTAGAACACACCCCCCAGAAACACGAGGGGTTGAAGGATGAGGTTGCCGACGTAGGACTGCTGGTCCCATGTCGACGCGATGAGGCCCACACCGACGCCCAATGCGCTGAAGCCAACGGCGGCGCAGATGAACGCGATGATGGCGGAGGTGGGGTTGACCGCGGGAAGATTCACCAGGGGCAGTGCCACGATGAACGTGAGCGCGCCGATGGCGAGGCCGCGGACGATTCCCCCGGCCAGGTAGGCCGCCAACAGATGCCGAGCCCCCATGGGGCCACTCACCGGATCGTCGATGAAGCCGTCAAACCGCGCCTGATAGAGCGACGATGCCGTGTTGGAGTAGGCGGAGGTGCCGATGCCCATGAGGATGAGCCCGGGCACGATGAATGCCTCGTAGTCGACCCCGTCGATCTGGCGGATACGCCCGCCGAGAGCGATGCCGAAGATCGCCACGAACAGCACGGCCGACACCACGTTGGGGGCAATGGTCTGGCTCCACAGGCGAAGCACCCGCGTGACTTCGCGCTGCGCCAGGGCCGCCGCCCCACGCCACTGGCCGTGACTCAAGGCCTGATCGCTCATCCGTTCACCACCTGGCGGTAGACATCTTCGAGGTCGCTCGCGCTGTAGCGCTCACGCAGCTCTACCGGGGTGCCCTCGGCAACGATGCGCCCAGCACGAATGAACGAAACCGACTCGCACAACGCTTCGGCTTCTTCGAGGTAGTGCGTCGTCAGAAGGATGGTGGTGCCGCCCGAGTGCAGCTTGCGGATGTACTGCCACAGCTCATCGCGCAGCTCGATGTCCACCCCCGCGGTCGGCTCGTCCAAGATCACCAGTGACGGTCGGTGGACAAGGGCGCGGGCAAGCATGAGTCGCCGACGCATCCCACCCGACAGGCGGCTCGGCAAGACACCGGCCTTGTCACTGAGGTCGAACACGTCGAGCAGTTCGTCCGCACGGGCCGATGCGTCGGCACGCGTCATGCCGAAGTAGCGACCGTGGAGCGACAGCAGGTCACTCACTTTGACGAACCGGTCAAGGGCCACCTCTTGCGGCGCGTAGCCCACCGTCGCGCGCGCGGCCGGGGCGTCCGGCCCGAGCATCGACCGTCCCATCACCTCCATCTCGCCACCGTCCGGCACCACGAGCCCGACCACGCTGCGGATGAGTGTGGTCTTGCCGGCGCCGTTCGGCCCGAGGAGGCCAACGAAGGCGCCGTCAGGAACGATCAGGTCCACGCCGTCCAACGCGCGCACACCGCCCTCGAACGTCTTTTGGACGTCGCGACACAGGAGAGCGGGAGCACGATCGGTAAGCGGCACGCGGATCACCGTACCGCGTCGCTCCCCGGCCCGCCCGGCACCGATCGAGCGACCGATTTCGGGGGAGTCGCTAGCCTGGGCGCATGTCAACAGACGACCCCGCCCGCACCGCATCCGGCTACACCGTCCCCACCGACACCGGCGGGGCGTTTATCCGGCGCGACAGTGTGTTTCGCCGCTGGGTCACCGCCGACGGATCGACCGACTTCCTCGCCGAACCGGATCGCTACCACCTGTACGTCTCCCTCGCTTGCCCGTGGGCGCATCGCACGATCATCATGCGGGTTCTCAAGAAGCTCGAGCATGTGGTGTCGATGTCGATAGTCGATCCCATCCGCGACGAGCACGGTTGGGCGTTTCGCGAAGTGCCCGGCGCGGGTGACGACCCGGTCAACGGGTTCGCCTATCTCTCGGAGGCCTACCGCGCCACCAACCCCGACTACGCCGGCAACGTCACCGTCCCGGTGCTCTGGGATCGCGTGGCCCACCAGATCGTCAACAACGAGTCCTCCGAGATCATCCGCATGTTGGGCTCGGCCTTCGACGCGTTCACCGACGTGAAGGACGATTACTACCCCCCGGCCCTGCGCGAGAAAATCGACACCGTCAACGCGCGGGTGTACGACACCATCAACAACGGCGTGTACCGCTGCGGCTTCGCGGGCTCTCAGAGGGCCTACGACCAAGCGTTCGCGGCGCTCTTCGGGTCGCTCGACTGGCTGGAGGAACGCCTATCCCGGCAGCGCTATCTCGTGGGCGACCGAATCACCGAGGCCGACTGGCGCCTGTTCCCAACGCTCGTGCGCTTCGACGCGGTGTATGTGGGCCACTTCAAGTGCAACCGAAACCGCATTGCCGACATGCCGAACCTCTGGGCCTACGCGCGGGAGCTCTACCAACGACCGGGCGTCGCGGCCACGGTCGACATGAGCCATATCAAGCGTCACTACTACATGACACATCCGTCGCTGAACCCGACACGTATCGTTCCCGCGGGTCCCCGTATCAACTGGGACGAACCACACGGACGAGGGTAGCGATGGCTAACGCGTATGAGCTGACGATCGATGTCGAGGCCTCACCGGACGCGGCCTGGGCAGTGGTCGGCGACCCCACCGGTGTCCCACGGTGGTTTACCAAGTACGTCACGTGCACCATCGACGGCGATATCCGCACGCTCACCACTGCCGATGGCGGTGAGCTTGTGGAACGCATCCTCGAACGCGACGACGACGAGCGCCGCTACAGCTACACCGTTATTGCCGGGCCACCGCTGGCATCGCACGAAGCCAGTTTCGCGGTGGTACCGCGCGATGGCGGCTGCACCATCCTGTGGCACACACGCGCCACCTTTCTCGATGCCTCCATCGACACCGAAGAGCGCCTCGCAGGGGCGCAGCGCGACGGCCTGGAGCGGCTGAAAGCGCTCTGCGAGTCCGGTGCATAGCCCCACCCCGGAGAATCACCACGACGGAGTGGACCCCGCCGACATGGCGGCCATTCAGCGCGTGGCCGATGCCTTGAAGCACCTGCCGATCGATCACCCCGATGCCGTGGCGGTACGCCAGGCCACCGCCGGCATTTACAAGAGCGTCAAGGTCCGCCGGCGACGCTCCGCCCGCGAGGCGGTGGTGGCCAACGACACCGCGGTCACCGAGGCAACCGCCACCGGCGCGCCCGGACGCATCGACGACGAGACACGCGGCATACCGCTCGCATCGAGCGTGTCCGGGGGCACCGCGGGAACGCTCATGCAGGGCCGCCCGTGCTACGTGTGCAAGGTGCGCTACCACGTCGTCGACGCCTTCTACCACCAGCTCTGCCCCGATTGCGCCGCAGGCCATCATGCCAAACGTGTCCAGCGCACCGACCTCACCGGCCGACGCGCCCTGCTCACCGGTGGACGCGCGAAGATCGGCATGTACATCGCGTTGCGCTTGCTGCGCGACGGCGCCCACACCACCATCACCACGCGCTTTCCCAACGACGCCATCCGTCGCTTCACCGCGATGGACGACAGCCCGGAGTGGATCGACCGTCTCTCGATCGTGGGGATCGACCTGCGCGCCCCCGCTCAGGTGGTCGCCATGGCCGACGCCATCACCGACGAGGGGCCACTCGACATCCTCATCAACAACGCGGCCCAAACGGTGCGTCGCCCACCCGACTCCTACGCCCTACTTGCCCACGCCGAAGACGAACCACTCCCCGCCGGTGACTTGCCACCGGTGGTGACCTTTGGTCGCACCACCGACGCCCACCCCACTGAGCTGCCAACCGGCGAGGCGACTCATTGGACGCCCACTCCGCACTCCCTCACCGAGTTGGCGCTCACCGCCCGTTCGGCCTCGCCGGAGCGCGTTGCGCGGGCCGTCGCCATCGACGCGGGAGGCCTGGTGCCCGACCCGGCCTCCACCAACAGTTGGATCGACCACGTGCAACACGTCGACCCCGTCGAGATGCTCGAGGTGCACCTGTGCAACGCGGTGGCCCCGTTCATCCTGGTGAGCCGCCTGCGGTCCGCCCTGGCCGCCGCGTCCGCCCGACGCACCTACGTGGTCAACGTCAGCGCGATGGAGGGCCAGTTCAGCCGCGGATACAAGGGCCCCGGTCACCCGCACACCAACATGGCGAAGGCCGCGCTCAACATGCTCACTCGCACCAGTGCCCGCGAGATGCTCGAGACGGACAGCATTCTCATGACCGCTGTCGACACCGGCTGGATCACCGACGAACGCCCCCACCCCACCAAGATGCGCCTGGCCGGCGAAGGCTTCCACGCCCCGCTCGACCTGGTGGACGGCGCCGCCCGCGTCTACGACCCCATCGTGCGAGGCGAAGCCGGCGAGGACCTCTTCGGCTGCTTCCTCAAGGACTACCAGCCCTCTCCCTGGTGACGCCGAGACCTTAGTGTCGTCTCAATATCGGCGTCTTAACGTGCGCGGCGCAGCCCACTATCGGGCAGCCCATCCGAAAGGAACGCACCGTGAAGACGTGGATTCATCGCACTCTGCTGACGGGGGTGGCAACCGCCGCCCTTGGGACAGCGATCGCCGGCGCGGCATCGGGAGGCGGGAGCGCCACCTCCCCGTCGCAGGCGACAACTACCGGTAAGACGCCGGGGAAAGTGGTCCGACTCAAAGACGCCCGCCTCAAGTTCGAGGTCAACGCAACCGACAGCGACGGCGGTGTGCAGCTTTTCCTCGACGCCGACCCGTGGAAGCAGATCTCGCTTTTCGATCCGAGCGGCGCCGAGATCCTCACCACAACGACGACGGGACGCATGGGCAGGCAAGGCGGCACGGAGCTTTTCCTCGAAAGCGCCGAACCGACGTTCTCCCAACTGTCGCTGACCAAACTGCTCAGACGCTTCCCGAAGGGCAAGTACGCAGTGCGAGGCACTGGCCTGAAGGGCGAGCGCTACATCGGCACCGCCATCCTCGGGCACGACATCCCCGCAGGCCCGCAGCTGGTTTCGCCTCTCACGTCTCAGGGGCCACAGAAGCCGACCGACATGACGGTGACGTGGAAGCCGGTCGCACCCCCCAATGGGAGCCCGATCATCGGCTACCAGGTCCTCATCGTTCAACCCAACACCGGTCTGCGCACCCTGCCGAAGGTCACGTTGGACGTGACGATGCCACCCACCGCAACGAGCCTCAAGGTCCCACCCGGGTTCTTGCTCCCCAACACCGAGTACGAGTGGGAGGTTCTGGCCATCGAGAAGGGTGGCAACCAAACGCTCTCGTCCGAGACGTTCACCACCGGCCCCTGATGCGTTTCCTGCCGGTGCCGACCGGATCCCCAACGCGCGATTCGGTCGACACCGGCTTCTTATCGTGCTCTCAGCATCACCGGATCAGGGTGACGACAGGAAATCCATGCTTTGATGTCCTGCAGGGGGTGTGATGCGACTACTGATCGCCGAAGATGACGCCAAGTTGGCCGCCACGTTGGCCCGGGGCCTTCGTGCCGACGGATACGCCGTCGACGTGACGGGGACCGGCGAAGACGCACTGTTCAACGCCCGCGTCCACACCTACGACGCGGTCATCTTGGACGTCATGCTGCCCGGCATCGATGGCGTCACCGTGTGCCAGGAGCTGCGAAACACCGAGCACTGGGCACCCGTTCTGATGCTCACCGCGCGCGACGGCGTGGCCGATCGCATCCGCGGCCTCGACAGCGGCGCCGACGATTACCTCGTCAAGCCGTTCGACTATGGCGAGCTGGTGGCGCGTCTGCGTGCCCTCATCCGCCGTGGCGTGCCCGAACGTCCCGCGCTACTGCATGCCGGTGACGTGGTGGTCGACCCGGCCGCCCACACGGTTCACCGGCAGGACCAACCGATCGAGCTCACCGCGAAGGAGTTCGCCCTGCTCGAATACCTGGTCAGAAACGCGGGCCGTGTGGTCACCCGCACCGAGCTGCTCGACCACGTGTGGGACGCCAACTACGAAGGGTCGGGCAACGTCGTAGACGTCTACATCGGGTACCTCCGACGCAAACTCGACGTGCCGTTCGGCTCGCCTGCCATTCGAACGATCCGCGGGGCAGGTTTCATGATGGACGGGTCATGAGTCGCATTCCCATCCGCCTTCGCCTGACCGCCTGGTTCGTGCTCGTCTTGGCAGCAATGTTGGTGGCGCTTGGCAGCTTCGTTGTCAACCGCCTCCGCAGCGACCTCACCGCCGAAGTCGACCGGTCGCTCACAGTGACCGCCGGAAAGATCGCGCAGGGGTACCGAGATGAGGGTGCCATCGAATTCACCGAGGCGACAACCGAAGCCGTGAAAGCTCCGGGCTCGCGAACTCTGGGCGCGCAACTGGTCGATATGCGCGGTGTCGTCGTCCAATCGGCCGGCAACGACCTCATCCGCTCATCCGTCCTCGACCCACGAACCGTGGCGTCGGCACAGACCGCCTCGACGTTCACGGACTCGTACCGCCTGGGCACGCGACGTGTACACGTCCGAGCCATCTCGGTCCCCGTCGCGATCGGCAACGGGCGTGGCGTGCTGGTGGTGGCCGATCCCCTCGAGGAGATCGACTCCGCCGTCAATCGCGTGGCGCTCCTTCTTCTCATCGGCGGCGCCGTGGGGCTCGTTCTCGCCGGCTTCGGCGCGTGGGCGGTTGCCGGACGAGCGATGCGACCGGTGGAGCGAATGACCATGCGCGCCAGCGCCATCGACATCCAGGGGTTGGAACAACGCGTCTGGGTACCCCCCGCACGGGACGAGCTCAACCGCTTGGCGCAGACCTTCAACGCGATGCTCGACCGACTGCAAAGCGGCGTGGCCGCACGTGAGCAGCTCATCGCAAATGCCTCCCACGAGTTGCGAGCGCCCCTGGCCGCGATGCGCGCGGAACTCGACGTGAGCCTGCGCCACGACGACCTCACCCACGACGCCCGCGCCGTCCTTCACAGCCTGCAGGAGGAAGCCGCGCGCATGGGACGCATCGTTGACAACCTCCTCACCCTGGCCCGCATCGACGATGGCCAGCTCGACCTGCTGCGCTCACCGGTCGACCTCCATGAGCTGGCCGAGCGTGCCGTTCGCACCCACGCCGCCGCAGCGGCAGCGACGGAGGTGACCCTCGACGTCTCCGGCGAATCCGTCACCGTGTCGTGCGACCGCGACCGCATCGAGCAGGTCATCGGGAACCTCCTCGACAACGCCATTCGCGTCTCCCCCCCGGGGGGATCCGTGCGCGTTCACATCGCGCGTGACAGTTCCTCTGTACGAATGTCGGTGATCGACGGCGGACCGGGCGTTCCCCCTGAGCTCACGCAAACGATCTTCGAACGGTTCACGCGGGCCGACCCGGTACGTGGCCGCACGGGCGGTGCGGGCCTGGGCCTGGCCATCAGTCGCGAGATCGTGGTCGCCCACGGCGGACAACTGAGCGTCACAGCGGGTGAAGGCGGAGGGAGCACATTCATCATCGCCTTCCCGACACCCCCACCAACCGGCGACCCCCCGAATGACAACACGCGCCTCGCCGGCGCGGGCATCCCGGTCGGCTGACGCACCACAGAACAACGACGGTGCCCCGCAGAACCTAATGATCACGGGCAGGTCCGCCGATGCAGTGACGTGGTGTTGCCCACAGCTCCCACCGAAGACGGCCCCACGCTCGACCTCAACGGGTGGCATGAGCCGACTCGCCGTGTCCGTCGACTGCAAATGCTCCAGGCGCTCGCTCTGGCGTCGGTGTGCCTCACCAGCGTGATTCTCGTAGTGGTGCTGGGTGGTGCCATCCTGCGCTCGGCGACGACGCAGCAACGTGGCGAGGCCCAACTGCGCGAGTTGCTCGATGTCCGGAGCAAGGGACTACGCCAGCGATCGGACATTTGGCGTCTGCGCGCCGAAGGCAAGCCCGCCACGGGCGCGGTGGCGTTTGCCGACTACGCACGATTCCGGCAAGGTGCCCTTCGTCTGGTGCAGCAGAGGGTCGGAGGCGATGGCCCGGCGGCGGCACAAGCGCGCAAAGACATCGTCGCCAGCATCGCCGAAATCGACGCGCTGGCCTCCGGCTTTCTCGGCAGCAACAGGGACCGGCGGGCGGAGAAGGCCGCGGTGGAGGGCACCGACGCACCCGCCGCGGTTCTCGACAACGCCCTGGATCGCTGGCTCGTGGCGGCAACCGCCCGGGTCGACGAAGCCGGTGCACGCAGCCGCACCCTGTGGCGCAACCTCTTCTGGCTCATTGTCGGGCTTCTCAGCAGCCTCGGTGTCATCGGCCTCGCCCTGTGGTTCGGGCTCGAACGCGCCCGCGCCCGACTGATGCGGGCCCTGCGTTCCAGCGAACGGCGCTTCCGGTCACTCGTTCAAAACTCCAGTGATGCGGTGATGGTCGTCGACGCCGCCGGCGCGATCGTCTACGCCTCCCAACCGACCGAGCGGCTCTTCGGCTGCCGGCCGGCCGATCTGGTGAACCGCCAGCTCCACGAGCTCGTGGATGACGAGGACTTCAGCGCGATGAGCCATCTGGCCCATCGCGGCACCACGGTGCTCGACAACACCGAACCCATCGAGTGGCGGACCCGGCACCCCGATGGGGGCACCCGCTACGTCGAGACCGTCTGCTCGCGGCAGTTGGACGACGTCGCGGTGAACGGGTACGTCCTCAACACCCGCGACATCTCCGAACGCAAGGAGATGGAGGCCACCCTTACCCACCGGGCATTCCATGACTCCTTGACCGACCTGGCCAACCGCGCCCTATTTGTCGATCGGGTGTCACACGCCTTGAGCTTTCAGAACCGCGAAGGCACCATCGTGGCCGTGGTCATGCTCGACCTCGACGACTTCAAGATCGTCAACGACAGCCTCGGACACGCCGCAGGAGACGCACTGCTCATCGACGTGGCGCAACGCATACGGAGCGTCCTTCGCGTCACCGACACGGCCGCCCGCCTGGGTGGCGACGAGTTCGCCATCCTGGTCGAGTCGGTGTCGAACGTCGACGAGGTTCGCGGCTTGGCCGAGCGAATCGGTGAGGCATTGCGCGAGCCGATCACCCTCGACGGCCGCGAGGTCGTGATCCAGGGAAGCTTGGGCATCGCCCTCTCCAGCGACGCGGCGGTGACTGCGCCTGAGCTGATCCGCAACGCCGACGTTGCGATGTACGCGGCCAAGCAGCGCGGACGAGCCGGCTACGCCGTCTTCGATCCGTCCATGGCCGAGAACGCCACCAACCGCCTGGCACTCACCAGCGAGCTTCACCGGGCCTTGGAGCGCGATCAGTTGTCTCTGGCATATCAACCAATCGTGAACTTGGACACCCATTGCGCCACTGCCGTCGAGGTGCTGATGCGGTGGAATCACCCCACGTACGGCGCGATCGAACCAACGGTGTTCATCCCCATCGCCGAGGAGACCGGCCTGATCTCGACCTTCGGGGCCTGGGCGCTTCGCACCGCGTTGAACGAGGCAATGAGTTGGTCGTGGGACGGCGCCGACGAACTTCAGGTGTCCGTGAACGTTGCGGTGCGTCAGCTGGAGCAGCCGGACTTCATCGACATCGTCAAATCCGCCCTCACCGACAGCGGCTTCCCGGCACGCCGCTTGAACTTGGAGATCACCGAGAGCGACGTGATGCGTGACTCCGAACGCATGCTCGAACAGCTCACGGCATTGAAAGGGCTGGGAGTGGTCATCGCGATCGACGACTTCGGCACCGGGTACTCGTCGCTGTCGTATCTTGCGAAGCTCCCGATCGACCTGGTGAAGATCGACCGGAGCTTCGTGTCGGGGCTTTCGGCGGGCCAGCGCGACGCACGCATCGCCAGCATGATCGTCGGTATCGGCGATTCCCTCGGGCTCAGCACCATCGCCGAAGGCGTGGAAGATCTGGACCAGGTGGAGGGCCTACGTGAACTCGGTTGCGTGCGTGCCCAAGGCTTCTACTTCTCGAAGCCCCTCTCGAGTAGTGAGCTGCGTCGCCTTCTGGCACAAACCTCGGCGCTGCAGGCGTAGCCCGGCACTGCAGGCCGCGACCGATCACCTGGACGAGCCACAGGCAAACACGTCACACTACGGCCGATGCGAGCGTTTCTCCTCACCCTGCTTGCCGTCGCGTCCCTGAGCCTCATCGGGTGCGGAAACCGCACCACAACGACGTCCTCACCTCCCGCAGAGAGAGCGACTCAAACGTTCCCCGATATCGTGTCGGCCACAACGGAGCGCACCGGGGGGAACTGGGTGTTTGAGGTGACGGTGTCCTCCTCGTACGACACCCCGGAGCGGTACGCCGACGGGTGGCGTGTGCTGGCCCCGGACGGCACCGTGCTGGGCGAGCACACGCTGGCCCACGACCACGCCACCGAGCAGCCGTTCACCCGTCGCCAGACGGGCGTGCGCATCCCCGAAGGCATCGATCGCGTCACCATCGAAGGCCGCGACAAAGTCAACGGATACGGCGGGCGCACCGTCGACGTTTCCCTCCCCCGCTAACCCATCTGCAGATGCACCGGTGATGTCCGGTCGGTCAGCGGCGGACGCGGATGGTGACGCGGGCGACGGGGAAACCGTTCCGCGTGTTGGCGCGCAGAACGCAGGTGTAGATCCCGGGGGTGAAGGTGCGCCCCCCGACGTTCATGGTGATTCCCAGGGTGTTGTCCCGCCCGATCCGGCGCGCCTGCTCTGTCAGGAAACGCACGCCCGAGGCGCGGCAGGAGTTGTAGAACCGCGTAGTGCGCTTCTTCGGAAGTGATCCGTCGAAGTCGTAGTTCACGCGCAGGGTGACGGGGCGGCGAACCGATGAGCCCAGAAACGCCGACCCCTCCTGTCGGGTGAAGTAGGCATTGGCCCACCCGGACGCGGGTGCCTTTAGGCGAACGACCAGTTCCTGCGTCAGCCGTGTTCCCTCATCGTCGCGACCGGTGACGATGACGCGCACCGCTCCCGGGCGCAGCGGTGCGCTGCGAAGCGGGATCCGCAGCCGAGCTTGCCCGCCGGTGAACGCGACGTTGGTCCGTCGAAGCGCGGCCGCCTTCTTCCCCGGCAGCTTCACCTCCACCTTCAGGCGCCCCGCGGTTTTTGGCAGACCGGTGAGCGTCAGCGTCCCGGTGGGGCGCCCGAACTGCCAGCGCGGCGTGAACGATGCGGCATCGATCAGCCCACCGGTCCGTACCTGCTGAATCTGCCCGGGGGTGGTGCCGAACGGTGTGGTGACGACCAGCCGGTAGTAGTACGTGCCGCCGGGCGCCAACCCGTCGAGCGTCGCGGACGCCACCTGCGAGAAACGGCCTTCGCCGATCGCTGCCGGCGCAGTCGCCGAACCGAGAGCCGGTGTGATGCCGTACTGGAACAGGTAGCTGCCGGCCTGCAGGCGGGTGGTTGCCCGTCCGTTGAGGGTGAGCGACCGTTTCGCGATGTTCGTCGCGGCCGTGGTCTCGGCCAGTGGGGGTGGGTAGACACTGGTGTTCACTACGTAGGAGATCGTGTTCGGGAATCCGGTTGTGCTCCAGTACGCGAGGTCCGTTCGACCGTCGCCGTTGATGTCGACCGCGATCGGGGCTCCGCTGGCCGGGATGGGGAGACCGAGGGCCAGCCCGAAGCCGCCGCTGTCGAGACCCGGCGCCACACCCAGTCCCCCGGGCACGCCGGCGCGGTTCATGCTGAGGTCACGGTATCCGTCGCCGTTGAGGTCGGCGAGGCTTCGCGTCAGTTCGGGCAGTTCCCCGGCGTCGAAGAGGTCGGGGGTCGGTCGCAGCAGACCGTCGGAACGGCCGGGGAACACTTGCACCCCGCCGGTGCCCGACTCGCCGACCGACACGACGACGTCGAGGAAGCTGTCACGGTTCACATCCGCGGCGGCCACGGCGTTGACGGTGGGGGTATTCCCCGGCCGAACCGGCTGGGGCGCAACTGTGTAGGAACCGGAAAACGAGAATCGCCCGCCCGCCACCGCAGTCGGTCGGATCACTTGAACGTCGTTGAGGCCGGCCACCACCAGCTCGTTTCGGCCGTTCGCATCGATGTCAGCGACCCGAAAATCGACCACCCAGGGAGTGCTGCCCTCACCAGCCTCCGTGAAGTTCCCGGCACCGTCACCCACTAAGAGATGCAGACCGGTGATGACGGGGTCCCAGTAGACAAGGTCGAGCGCTCCGTCACCTGTGAGGTCACCGGCCGCGATCGGCGGTGTCGCACCCCCGGCCGCGAAGTTCGCGAGAATGCGGGGGGCGCCGAGTCCACCACCCGCTTGGCGTGGGTAGAGAACGATCCTGCCGAGCGGGACACCGCCAGCCCCCGCCGCGACCCCCGAGAGCACCAGATCGTCGAGACGGTCGCCGGTGAGGTCGGCCACCGTGGCCCGCGGCGCGCTGACATCCATGCCGGCCGGAATCGGGGTCCCGACGGTCAGCACCCCGCTGGTCGATTGCGTCAGCGGGATGAGGGACGGGATCGGATCGGTGGGCTGCGACCCCGAGTACGTGATTGCGACGAAGTCGATGCGCCCGTCGTCATTCAAATGAATCGGCACGACCAGGCGGGGCCCCTCCCCGATGCTCGTCGTCTGCGGCAGGCCGAAGTTGAACCCCGCGGCGGGCCCCGCCCCGCACAGGGCAAAAAACACCGCTACAACGGCCCATCCTCTAGTCACCCTGCCACCGATCGCGACGCGCGCTCGCTCATTGATTCCCTCAGTTTTGACGCAGCCCGCGGATTGTGGCAGCCCGGCACCCGCGCGCCAACACCACCAGGCACCAACCAGCACGTTAGGCGCCGTCGGGCCGGGTACCTGCCGACCCAGGGTATCGCTGTCATTCCACACGCACCGCCGGACCCGCAGATCACAGCCTCTCGCCCGGCCGCCGCACTACATTTACCGATGATGAAAAGCCCTGTAGTGACATTCCGCGACATATCGCGTGCCGCCGTGTTCGTGGCATTGGCCACGCTGGTGCCGACCGCGACTGCCACGCAGCGATATGCCGCACCGGCCGGTGCCGGGACAGCGTGCACGGACTCGGCGCCCTGCCAAGTGGAGGTAGCGGTTGAGGATGCGGGGGACGGCGACGAGGTCATCGTCCTGCCGGGGGAGCACCAAGTCATTCTGCCGTTCTCCGCCTTCGCCAATAGTCTGACGATCCGCGGCGCGGACAATCAACCGCGACCCACCATCGCATGGGGCGGCTTGATCGTCGAAACCCAGATGCTGCGTGTCTTCGGCGCCAACTCCGTCATCCGCGACCTTGTCATGCGGGGCAACATCGGAACGATCGGCGGCCTGGAAACCCTCCTGACCGGAAACGGAACGTCCTCGGCCAACACGACACTCGAACGCGTGCTCATCGACCAGACCGGCAACGGAATCGCGGTGATCGGCGCGCAGTGGAACGTTCGCAACAGTGTTCTGCGATCCACGAGCGGGAACGGGGCAATCCTCTCGGGCACTCTGACCAACAGCACCATCGTTGCACCGGCGGCCGAACGTTACGCGGTCCGCGTCAGCTCAGGGTTCGATTCCGTGGTCACCAATCTCGTCATTCGTAACAGCATCCTGCGCGGCGGCCCCGGAGCCGGCGGCGCGGATCTCATCACCGATACTGCCGGCCAGCCAACGCGCACCGCCACCGCGAACGTCGACTACTCCGCGTTCGGCGCAGGCCGTCTGCGGTCGGAAGGTCCGGGCACCACCACGATCACCGCAGGCCCGAACAACGTGCTCACATCTCCGCTGCTCGTCGATCTGGCCGGCGGAACCGACGTGCATCAGCTCCCCGGATCACCAACGATCGACCGGGGAGATCCGGCGTCGGTTCAAGGTGTGTTCGACTTCGAGGGCGAGCCGCGCGTGATCGTCGTGCCGGATATCGGGGCCGACGAGTACATCCCGCCGCCGGTTGCGGTGACCGGTCCTCCCACCGCCGTCACCCGTAACGGGGCGACGCTCAATGGCACCGTCACCACCTTCAGCCGCCCGGGCACCTACCGATTCGAATACGGCACAACAACGGCTTATGGTGTCGCCACGGCCGACATGCCGGTGGCTGCCTCCGTATCGGCAACTGCGGTGAGCGCAGCGATCGCGGGCCTGTCACCCGGAACCGTCTACCATGTGAGGGTGGTGGCGATCACCGATCGGGGCACCGCTCAGGGGCCTGATCTCACGTTCACCACCCAGGCGCTTCCCGCCGCCCCGGCTCTGGGCCGGCTCACGGTCACACCGAAACGCGTGGTCACCAACCGCCCCGTCACGATCAGATTCTCGCTGACCGCCACTTCCCGGGTCTCGGTCCTCATCGAACGGTTTGACCCCGGGCGTCGACGGGCCGGCCGCTGCCGCCTCACGGCACGAACCGGCAAACGCTGCGTCCGTATCACCACGCGCGGCACCGTCAGGCGCGACCTCGTTGCCGCGACATCCGCCCGGTTTGCGATCCCGGGGAAGGTCGGCGGCAGCCGGCTTCGTCCCGGTACCTACCGACTCACGGTGTCGGCAACCGACGAGTTCGGCCAGCGCTCCAACCTCCGCAGGATCATCGTCACCGTTCGATAGCTGGTGGACGCCAGTCCTTCGCAGTGACGGGCACGGCAGTGCGTTCACCTCACGGGCAAGCCAACCCCGATGGCCTGGCCGACGGCGCGCTCACCACTGCACCTCCCGAGCGCCCGCCGCCACCCCGTCGGCGTCGTGCGTTGAGCCCGAGGCCAACCGGTTCTCAAGGAGTCCTTAGGGACGGGTTGCGACCCTGGGACTCAGGTGGGACGCATCGCGTCCCCGTATCGAGGGAGACGTCATGGATCTTCGCACCAAACTCAGCGCGGTGGTGGTGGCCGCGATCGCTGGGCTGGCCGGTTGTGGCGGCACCAGCACGTCCGCGGGCGAGGGCACGGGGGCCTCACCGCCCGGTGCGACACCCACCGCCGCCGGCGCGAACCAGGGACTTCCCCAGGGAAGCGAGCCGGTCACGCTCGACCCGAAGGAGTTCACCACCACCATCGACAACCGTTACTGGCCCATGGCGCCCGGCGCCACCTGGGTGTACACCGAAACGGACACCACTGGGACGACGCAGAAGGTGGTCGTCACCGTCACGAGGGAGCTGAAAAAGGTCGCCAATGGCGTCACCGCCCGCGTCATCCGCGACACGGTGAGTGAGAACGGCGTGCCGGTGGAGATCACCGACGACTGGTACGCCCAGGACAGCACCGGGAACATCTGGTACCTGGGTGAGGCGGTCAAGAACTACGATAACGGTAAGTTGGTCGACCGCGACGGTTCGTTCGAGGCGGGTGTCGACGGCGCCCAACCCGGCATCGCGATGGCGGCCAACCCGCAACCGGGGCTCGCCTACCGGCAGGAGTACCTGGCCGGCGAGGCCGAGGACAAAGCCGCGGTGATCACCGTGGGGCAGGAGCAGGTTCAGGTGCCGTTCGGGCACTTCGCCGATCAGGTCCTCATGACCCGCGACCTCGTGCCAACCGAGCCGAAAGTGCAAGAGCTCAAGTTCTACGCCCCCGACGTGGGCCCCATCTTGAGCGTCCACCTCGACGGCAACGGCGGCCGCGCCGAGCTGGTCAGCTACACCCCGGGCGCATAGATCACGCCCGCACGGGCGAGCAGAGTCCGGCCGGTCCCAACCCGGGCCCGGCCGGACGAACTCGCCCCCGTATCCGTCTCCCACCCACCGGTGCGAGCAATCGATGGCGTTCACCTCGCCGTGTCAGGGCACCACTCCCCCAAGAGCGTCCGATGAGCAGGGCATCCACCTCTGCCTCGCTGTTGACGACATCGCCGGGAGCCAACACGAGACGACGAAAGAATTCTCAGCCATGGCTTCAGCATCGACACACCCCGTTTCCGGGGACTATTCCCCCGTGTTTCGAGGTCTTTCGAAGCCCCGTCTCGAGGTTGCCGAAACAGGATCCGATCCGGGGGGGAGGAGAAGCCGAGACGATCCGCCGACAGCAACCAGCGATACCCGTCAGGCCACGAGGCCGCTATCCTTATGCGGCGCGGCGTCACGCCGCCTGCCGACGTAGCTCAGCTGGTAGAGCACATCACTCGTAATGATGGGGTCCGGGGTTCGAGTCCCCGCGTCGGCTCTCTCGAAAACCATGATTTACAGGCGATTTCATTCCGAACCGAGTGGACAGCACCTGCCAGGACTGGACGCAAAGTGACAGCAGTAGGTCCAAGATAGGTCCGGGATGAGTGCGACCCTGGGCAGAGGAACCAGCGCTCTTCCCACCCCAGAGGTTGCGGGTGCCACCCAGGTCCCCAGCCAAGTCACGAGTCTCCGACCGGGGCGTCGCACCGGGTGTTCTCGGGACGGCATCGGGCCCTCCGGATACGTCAGTCTCATACCCGCAACTTCCGCAACGATGTGTCACCAACGTACCCATCAGGCGACCGTCACGATCGGCGTTCCGATCCCGAGAACGTGGAATCTGTGTTGCTGGCAGCGGCGGGCGCACCACATTCGAGCTTCCTCAATTGTCGCCGTCCACATCTACCAGGTCGCCGTTGGTCATCAACGCGTCGAAGTGCCTCGCGACGTTGCCCGGCACCTCACCGCCGGAAAGAAGCAGCCCGAGCTCCATGTTGAAGTTGAGCGCAAACTCGGTCAGGTTCGCGCTCGAAACGAGTAGCCGCTCCCCGTCTGCGACAGCGCACTTGGCGTGCAGCGTCGCGCAGCTTCCCCGACGAGGTCACTGGCCGGCGGTCATGCGCCCAGGTCCACAGCCGTAGGTCTTGTGCACATCGTAACCGAGTTTCTCCCAGCCGTCGAACGCAATCTTGCCTCCGCTCGCCGCCTCGGTTTCGACGACGAGGTCCACCAAGACTCCTCGGCGGGCTGCCTTCTCAAGGGTCGCCGCGACGTTCGGCACCTTGTAGACCGCGAAGCTCACGACGATGACCCGCGCGGTGGCCCGGTTGATTAGCTGCAGGAGCGCCTGGTCGGTCCTCCGCACGGACACCGCGTCCGTTGTCGGTCCCGTCCAGACCAGGCTGAGGCGGGGTGCGTCCCGCCGACTCGCCGCGACAGACTCCAGCGCCAGTGCGATTGAGGCTCGGTCCAGAGGGCCGTCAGCAGAGCTGCTTGCAAGTAGACGCTCGACGGCTGTCCGGTAACTCGTTGTCGGGATGGCGTCACGGATTGCGTGAGGCGCTGCCCCGCTGCGGAGTTGATCGACCAGCGTCCGGAGCGCAGATGTCGATAACGCGGCCGCGGTGTCCGCGATCACCTTTGCCAAGGGCTCGGCCTTACTCACGCTCTCGACCGAAGAAGCCGTCACGACGGCCGGTGATGAGCGGAACCAAGACGGCCCGGTCCAGGTAGCGGTTCCCGCGCTCGCAAGATGTCTCCGGTGCAAACATGCACGCATAGCAAGCCGCGCCGTGCAGGGTTAGACCTCCATCGTCGGACACGGTCTCTGCACAGAGCGGATCGGAGCCACAGAGCATCGCGTCTCGCAGGGCACCTTCGATCAAGGGCGCCAGCCGTTGCGGCTCGCCGAGCGTGACGAGACCACCCAGGGTCCCCTCCGACCCCGGGGCCGCGGTGTAGAGCAGGAGTCCTGCCATCGGACCACCCTCGAGGTGCTCGCCGACGACATACAGCCGCTCCCGAATCGCGGACTGCGAGTACCCACTGTCGAGGGCCATCCGCCGCATCAAAGCGTGCGCGAACGAGTGCACCAGACACCATGCGCATGCCAGGGAAATGCTCACGGGGGTTCTCGATGCCCCGCCGGTTGCACCACGCGACGTGTGCGTCCATCAGCTGCTCTTCGCGCTCGCGGACCCCCTTCCGCCAGGCAGTCAGATGCGCCTCGCGGAGTTGGATAAAGATCCCCTCGCCGTGAACCTCGGCGGCTGGCAGCCACTCGGGGTCGCGACGGCTCAACCCGGTCCAGCGCTCATCTTCCCCATCTCCCGAGGGAGGGCTCACCCGAGTAAAGCCAATCAGCGCCTGAACCTCACGTAGGCGTTCGACCAACACCACCCTCTCGATGACGTTGGACAAGGTGCTGGGCACGGCGACCGAGTGCGCTCGGAAGTCTGGGTTGTGCGGGGGATTGTCAGAGGTCAGCAGTTCCCACTCCCGCACCCTCAGGTCAGCGGGCTCCGAACTCGGGCCCGTCGTCCGGTGGGTTGCGATCGCGGCGAGCACCGCCGCGTCGGGGTACTGCTCGAGCCCGATGAGCTTGTCGGTCGCCCGAAACGCCGTCAGCACTTCTGGGACTGTGACGTGTTGCAGGTCATCCCAGCGGCGAGCGACCTCTTCGAGCAGTGGATCCTCATGCTGTGGGAGCGACAAAGCGGAGCGTGTGACCGAGAACCAGGAGTTGGAGGCGCCAAGCAAGATCGTCTTGGCGACCAGCGTGCACGATCCGCGAGTGCGTAGGTGAGGGTGAGCCCCGGCACACGCGAGGGGCTGCGGCGTGTCGCTGTCATCGTCAGACGCAGTCTCGCCGAACGCGTTGGCCATCGGTCTCTGCGCGTCGCACGTTTCGCACTGCACATAGACATCGGCTGCCTCGCCGGAGACGCCGAACTCGTTGAGGCGCAGCTTCCACGCGCACAAGACGTCCGCCTCGGTTGCGACACGATGCACAAAGGCAGCCCAGGGAAAGTCATCCATATGGCCGTCCTCGCACGCCATCACGAAGCGGGCCGGCACCACCGGTGGCGCAGAGCCTCGCGCCCTCTGGCAGTTGCGGTGGACGTACTGAGATCGTTCAGGCCGGAACGCATTGAGCTTGAGTTCGAACTGCCCGCCCTCAATCGGGGCTAGACGGTGGCAGACGGGGCATACCAGCCACCGTGGGAACACGCCGACTGGAACCCCGATCGACCGAGCGGCGTCCAGACCACTCAAACCCGATGGTCCGTCCGACTCGACGATCGGAGGAGCGAGCAGACGCCGCACATTCTTCAGACCCGGTTCCTGCTGAATGGCACGCAGCAAGCGCGGCTCTTCGATCGCGGCAGCTCCCTCACGTCGCCACTCGTCGAGGCCCATGATCATGACCGAGAGCCGCGGTAGCTCCACCACAGCGCCGATTCCGAACGTGTGGATCAACGCAGAGGGACGCAAGGCGCCCACGCGCTGGGATCGGGCTTGAGTACTCACGAGATGTTCTCATCCCCACTACCGACCCAAAAGGCACCGTCACGCAACACAAGCCCTGCGCTCGGCTCCACGTCCCGGAGCGAGTTGAGCGTGGTGAACAGGGTCCAGGGTTCGGTACCGGGGTTCTTCAGCAAACCGATTGTCGTTGAGTCCCGACCGGTTTGGTAGCCAAGCCGACTGCCAGTTGCGAGCATCTGGTCGGCCTGGGCGCGCCACGCATCCAAACGCGACTCCAGCATCTCCCGCACTTCGGTCACGGTCGCACTTGACGAGTCGACGCCCCCCGCACGCTCCGCGATCACGCGAATCACCTCGCGGACCAGTTCACCGTCTCGGTCCAGGTCCTGCGCGCCGCCGTTGGGGCTCGATCCCACGTCGTGCAGACGGATCAGCGAAGCGAGTAGCGCAGACAAACCCCGGTCGAGCGACCGCTTGGCAAAAGGCGTGACCGAGAGCGGCTCGACGTGCCGGTAGAAGCAGTCGTGGTAGTGCTCAAAGCGCGTGTAATGCGAGAGGTCGCGCGGTCGGGCCCAGTTGAAGACGGTGCATACGATCCCTGGTGTGGAGCGCCCAACGCGGCTCGTGGCCTGGATGTACTCGGCGGTGGACTTCGGCTGTCCCGCGGCGACCATCAAGCCGAGTCGGCCGATGTCGACGCCGACCGAGATCATGTTCGTCGCCAGCAACACGTCCAATGGACGCGGCTGAGGGGGGCCCGATCGTTTCGCCTCGGGTGTTTGTGGAGGACCAAAGCCACGCTCCATCTGATCGAGCAGGCGCGGGATATCCGCGGCAGACAGTCGCGACGTGAGCTCTTCGATGCTGCCCGGCGAGATGCTCCGCCGCGCCAATCCGTGCTCGTCGGCGCGCAGGAGCCTGGTTCTGATGTCGTCCTCACACGCACGTCTCATTCCGGCCAGCTCCCGAATCGACCCGAAGTAGCCGACCAGGCTCATCCAGGGATCGGCGTGTGCCTCGTACTTCTCGTACAGCCGCTGCGCCGCAGCCAGGAAGGCGAAGTAGGTGCGGATCAGCGCGACCTTCAGACGCCTGCCCGGAGCACACACCCCCAGGTACAGGCGACCATAGTCCTCGTCGGTCGCAGCGCGTTCCTTCGAGAAGAAGCTGTCCTCGGCATCGAGACCTTGCGGAGGGAACACCGCCACATCGCGCATGAACAGGGCGTGCACCTGCTCCCGTGCCTGCCGGATGGTCGCGGTCGATGCGACGACCTTCGGTCGAACGATCCGGCCATCGAGTTTCCACGAAGCACAGATGATCGACGGCAGTCTCGTACAGGCCCACCAGGGTGCCCAGAGGTCCGGAGATCAAGTGCAACTCGTCTTGGATGATCAGGTCCGGCGGGCGAATCATCACGTCCCGCTCGACCGTCCGCGCCCGGGGCAGGTTGCCCTTCTGCGGGTGCGAGTCGGCGTCCTGCAAGCCCACCGCGCGGAATCCGTGGCGTTCGCATCGGCCATCCACCGTTCCAAACAACGCCTGGGTGGCTCCGTTCCACGGCAGCTGCGCGAACTTGTCCACGGTCGCGATCAGCATGGCCGGCAGGCGCCGATAGATCTCCTCGTCGACGGTCATCACCGGGATGCCCTCGCCGGGCGAGCCCTTGCGGGAGAACGCACACGCCCCGGTTGTGTCGGAGCAATACGTCAAGACTCGTGCGCGCCCCTTTTCGTACGTCTCGACGATGATGTCCCGACCTGCCTGTATCTGGCACCCGCACCACGGGCAGGCGGCAAGTTGATCGGGCCGGCCACCGCCGGTCCTGACGTACCCATCACCGTGCTGGTTGCGTATGCGCCTCGTGGGCCTGCTCGACGGTGTTGGGTGTCGTCGCCTGACCGACCCACAACCCGATCCGAAACGGCTCCTCACCCCAACGGTCGGGATCGGCCCGACGCTGGACCTCGCACGCGCAGATCAACGCTGCCGCTCGCTGGAACTGCTGCAAGGTCAAGACCCGCAACGTGTAGCGCATCAGCACGGCCACCCCGGCGTCGGCGCGCCGATCCCCAAGGGACCCTGCAAGCGCCGCATCGCCATCGTGAAAGCGGCGAGGCCGAGGTAGGCCTCGGTCTTGCCACCACCGGTCGGGAACCACAACAGGTCACACCGCGCGCTCGGCGACGCTCCTCGGTCAGGGTGCCGAGGATCGGCGATGGACGGCAGGTTCAGCAGGATGAACGCGAGCTGAAAGGGCCGCCAGCGCCGGTTCTTTGGGATGTCAAACGCGGTCAGCGGATCCTCGCCACCGCGGCGCCGATGCTCAGCCCACATGCTGTGCACGCGCTGCTGGGCCATAGCCGTGTTTGCGAAGCGGAATGCCTCACACGCATCTGGGTCGATGCGCAGCGTCTCGATCCCCTCCGCTATCCGCGCGAGTGCATAGCGGGCTTCGTCGATCACCCCGTTGGCAGTGACCCCATGTCCGGCGAGCCCGTCCACGCCGGCGTCAATCCGTGCCTTCTGTAGCACGAGCCAGTCGCGGTATCCCTCGATGAGCGGCTCAAGCAGTCCTGGCAGGTCGGCGTCGGAGGCTTTGCTGAGCACGCGCATGTCACGTTCGAGTTCAACGAGCCGCGGTTCGTCGTCAGGCGCGCCGGTCTGTGGAACCTCACGCTGCGGGATGACGTGGGTCCGTATCGCGGTCGCCCGAGCAGGATCAGTCGCAGAGACATCCGCCCCGACGGCGATACCGTGACCGACAGCAAACTCTCGCCGACGACGATAGGCCAGCGCAAGGCGCCGTTCCTCGGACGGTGCGTCATCGGCGGGCGGGCGGTCGCTTGCGACAAACACCGCCGCGCCGTCCGGGGCGGACGCTTCGATCTGCCCCTGGAACAACCATGCGATATCGCGGTTGCGGTCGGGTTCCGTCTGATCGTTCCTCAGGAAGAGCGTCACCGCCAGGTCATCACCCGCCGGCCGCACGTGCGCTTCGATCCCGACGTCCGGCAGTTCAGGCACAGGAGTCAGGCGGATCCCTCCCTCGCGCGCCGCGAGCGGCAGGTCGACCTCACCGCTCATGGGGACGCGCTGCCAAACGCGCCCGCTGCCATCCTCATCGGGATTGCGAACACGCTCGTACCGACCCCACGACGCCCGTACGCGCAAGGCCGCCGTTCCACGCACAACATGGAAGGTCATCCCGATCGACGACGGCAGGTAGGACCGCGATCCGGCCTGGTCACCGTCGGCGCTGTCCTCGATGTCGTCGTCCCCAGCCTGAAGCCCCTCTTCTCGCTCAGGTTCGAACTGCACGCCCGTCGGGGCGATGACCCCCGCCAAGTATCGATCCCGGGGTCGCTGCCGCCCCGGAAGGATCTCCTCCGCACCCCCGGCCGGGCCACAGAGTTCGCCGACGACCAGGTCGAGCAGTTCACGTCGAAGCGCCGACGGCGAGGCCACGCGCAGCCCTGTGCTGTCCGATCCTGTATCTGCGCGTTTCACCATGCTGAGACAAGCATCTCAGTTCCGACTTCCGATGCCCCTCCTGCGTTCAATGTCGAAGGAGATCAGGTTGCTGGGCAGCCGCCGCTCCACCCAGGACCAGTCCTGGACCGTATCCACCATCGCCATTCCACAGCGGCACTGTTGTTCGACCCATCGTGTTGCCGGCAGCGCCGATCAACACAGCGAGGCTCACCGGGCCTCGAATGAGAAGGTGCTTCTCCACTCCCCGATCCGTGAGGTCGGCCAGGACTGCCGCTACCTGGCGCGCAAGAACTCCCGTCATGGGAGGGTCGAGGAGCGTTGCGACGTGAAGAGTGATGACTTCTCGCGCGTTGATCTGATCGCAATACCGTGCGACGGCACCTACGATCGGTTCGGGTGTCGAAACAACGACAACTGTTGGACCCACCCCGCCGCGGATCTGGCGTTCGACCTCCACGTCCGCCGAGTCGAGCGGATCTGCGAGTTCTTCCACGGAGATCCACCGTGTTGTTGTCTGAGTCCGCTGCTCGACTACCAAGGTCAACCCCGTCATCGGGGCGAACTCGAGCCCCACGAGCACGGCCAAAGGGAGGAAGAGCTGGGCCGATACCTCGATGCGCTTGGCTCCAGCCTCTTGGAAGGCTTGACGAAGGTTCGCGAGAGCTGCGTGGGCTCGGGCGGGCCCACGTGGATCCATGGTCCGTGAGGACCCAATCAGGCTCCGCCAGTCCAGAACGACGTCGGCTGTTCGCTCTGGTGCAGCCACGCAGCTGATGGCAACTCGTGCCGGTTGGTTGCCCCGCGCGAGAACGGCATGACGGACGTACGCGTGAGAGGCTCGTTGCCATAGCAACTCATCCGCCTCGCCGTCGTCCCGGACAATCCCGTTGTGGTCGATCAATCGTGCCAGGCTCGTCCGCCATCGCGGCCAACGAAGGCGCACCGCACGCAATTCGCTCGGGCGGAGATCCGCGAAGACCGGCACAAGAGGGAAATCGCCGCGATTGGAACGTACCAGTGCCGCCGGGACCTCAACTCTGCGGATGAACTTTGAGTTCGTCGCTGCCGGTGTACCAAACCAGATCAGGCCACCCGCTTCCTCTGCCATGACACGCCGGATCTCGCGTTTGTTCCGACGACCGAGCCGCAAGTCGTTGACGTCCTGCCAGCCGTCGGCGCCTGCGATGCTCAACTCGGTGCTGAAGACTTCGAGGCGTGACCTATCCGCTCGGGCGTGGCAGAGGAAGGGTCGTAGGCTCATGCCGCTTCGTCCAGGTATCCATGGGGAGCTTCAGGGCCTGGCCAGAACCCTTCGGTCCGCCAGAAGTGTTCCTTCCAGACATGAACCCTTGCGAGGTCGGCGAGGAGCACAAGCCCGTCGCTGGGTACCCAACGGTTGGACTCCGGATCACCCGGGAAGAACAGACATAGCTCGTACGCTGAGGATGCTCCGGGCCTGCCGTTGCGGTGTGGTGAAGCGATTTCCGCGCCGTTAGGCCCATCCAAGCAGACGACAACGACCTCGTCGGGCCGGCGGCTCGAGAGGAGGATCACCAACCTCGCGAGCCCGAATGGCCCCTGGACGGCGAAGCGATACCCCCGGGCCGTCCACATGTCTCGGGCCCGTTGAACCGCCCGCAGAACCGGGTGGTCGCTGATTTCGTTCGCGGTCATCCGTACCACTTCGGCTTCAGCCAAGCCTGTCTCCATCTCCGTGAGGAATGCCCGCGCCTGTCCGAACCACCACGGAAGGCGGATGGCAGGTGTCGTCACCGCCGGACGGCTGGTCGGTCGCGACCGACGCGAAGGTCTGCCGCCGGAGCGGGCGCTGCCGCTCATCGGGGGAAGGGTCTCCATGCGCGCGTCGTCTTCGGAAGGGACCGCGCAGCAGCTGAGACGCTGATACCAGAACCCGCCACGCCCACCGTGCCCGCAACCAGGCCCGCACCGATTCGTCCGGGACGCTGGGCCGGGCCGGGGAACGTCGGGCCGAGCAGGTCGCCCCAGATTGCGAGTGCCAACTCGCGGGCGCTGTTGCACGCCTGCTCAGCTTGGCGCGAAGCGGCTCGCACGATCGGGATGGCTCGTTGCCGTCGGTCCTCATCGAGCATCTCGAACACGTCGCTCTCAGGACTACCCGGATCCGGGAGAGGACGATGGTTGACAAGATGGTCTTCAAGAGTGGCCAAGGTCGCCGCCAGACCCGGGGCAAACGCGGTTGGCTCAAGTCCGAGGGCTCCGTGAGTCGCGGCTTCAAGGGCGTACGAGGGCAACAGCTTTTCGTCCCCGGGGCCTGCAGCACAGTTCCAGCCTTTTGCGACACGGACGAGCGGGATGTACGTGCCACCACAGGCGATGTTCGCCGTCGAGGTCGCGAGGATCTGCCCGCGAGGGTGCGCCAGCGACCAATCCACCAGGCCGTCCTCTGGCTTGTTGCGGCAAAGCCAGAGCCGCTCCTCGACTCCGGCCTCGAACGCCGGCACGAAGTCGAGCATGATCTCCGAATTCCAGAGCACGCACGTGACGGCACGCACGCCGATCTTGTCAATCCGTCGGACAAGGTCACAGGATTCGGCTGCCCTCGCGACTCGACCAAGCACATCGACAGGGGATTGATCGGGGCCGTCCGGTCCGGCCGAGCCCATCACGATGATGATGTCAAGGTCCTGGAGGGGCGCGATCTGCGTCTTTCGCCGGTAGGAGCCCGCGAGAAACGATGCTGTCTCCGGCAGACCGAGCCGGTCGGTAAGGTCCTTGCGGAGCGGAGGATGAAGTGCCTTGGCCTCCGCGTTCTGGACGTCGGGCACTCGAATCGCCCTTTCGTGGGCTTCGAATGCACTCTCAACCATCGGGTCGGTCGCGATGGGGTTTGGTGCGGTCGTTGTCATTGATGATCCTTCCCGATCATTCGTGGGTGGAGTTGGCTGACGCGACGACCAGGTCGTCGAGCTGGCAGGGGTCGAGGGACGAGCCCCGCAACATCTCCGGCCAAGGGGGAGCGCCCTGTCGGGCGTGGAGGCGGCGGACGATCTCGACGGCACGTTCGAAGCGAGGCCGATCCGCCGGTGTGATCCCGATCGGCAACGGACGCGTGCGGTTCCGGTGGTAGCCGCAATGAAGACCCCATGCGCGCTCGAGTGTCATCACGTCGCAGGCCGCGGCTGCCGCCGCACACGTCGTCATGCGCACCGGATAGACCCCCTCACGCTTGGCGGCCTCCCGCCCTTGGCGGTCCTCAAGCAGCGCAATCCAGCCGTGTCGCCGGCTCAGCACCACCAGCTCTGCCTCGCCGGCGTTGTCGGTCCCCGCGCTCGACCACAGGAGATGGAAGTCCGCCATCAGCTGAAGATCTTCCGGATCGTCGGCAGCAACCTTGAGCAGGTAGTCGGCTCTGAGGATGCCCTGATTGATCGGATGGGACCCAAGCCCGCGTTCAATTTCGGTATGCACCAGGGCCGGCACCGCAACCTCGCCGAATAGCTCCTTGAGATTCAGCAGGCGCCTGCCCGCCACCAGGTCGATGAGCACCGAAGCGTCGGCGCCCACCGTCAAACGGTCCGGATCAGGTGCGTCCTCCATCTCGGTTACACCTCCGACTCCAGCTCGGCGAGGAGCGCATCCGCGTTGGTCCCGGTCGGCGCGGGATCACCAAAGCGTGAAACGATGGACTTGCGGTCTACACCAAGAGTCTCGGCGACCCTGTCGGCCTCGACCAACCCAGCGCGGTACAGCTTGGCGAGACTGCGCTCCAGGCCGACGGGTGGGGTTGGCCCGGTGGGCGGGGGGAGGTCGCCGCCGAGTTCGTGAACCCGACCTTCACCTTCGCTCCGGAGTGCATCACGCACGCGCGCCGTAATCCGTTGCGTGTTGTGCAGCCGGAACACGGCGGTCGTGAACGAGACGCCGTACCGCCGCATGATCGCGACCACGTCCTCCACTTCGACCTTGCCGCGAACCGGGAACTCGGCCTTGAGTGCCTCACCCGGCAGCAGGAAGGACGCAGCGAACGCATTCGCCTCGACCTCTCGCCGATCGCCACCGGTCGCAAGGATGTCGCGATCGACAAGGTAAGTCGGCGTCTCGTCGTCCCCCGAGAACCGGTGCAGCTCGTGGTGGCCAAGCTCGTGCGCCGCCGTAAAGCGTTGCCGAGAGGCTTCCGTACCGGTCGAGTTGACGATGATCAGGCCCTGTCCCGCGTGGAAGATGTAGCGGCCGTCGTCCCCTTGCAGGTCACGGAACGCGAGCGCCACCCCCCGCCGTGCGATCACGTCGTAGATGTCGATCGGTGCGTAGCCCAGCCCCAGCTCGAATCGGAGCGCGCTCGCCGCACGCTCGCCCTCGAGCCATGGTGGCTGTCGAAGATCAGAGGCCATACCGCTCCACCAGGCGCTCCGCCGCCTGCATCTCCTCGATCATCCGCTTGCCCCAACGGACATGTGCGTCGTCCTCATCGGGCTGACGTTCACCACGCGCGAAGGCCGTCACGCGCCCCGAGGAGAGCAGCGAATCCACCGACACGTCGAGCGCATCGGCAAGATCGAACAACAGCACGCTATCGAGTCCGCGCTCACCGCTCTCCAACCTGCTGAGGCGCGAGACGTCACCGCCGATACGGTCGACGAGCTGCTGCTGACTCAACCCGGCACGCTCGCGGGCGGCCTTGATGTTCCGGCCGATCTCTTGTCTCCGCTCGATATCTGTTGCCACTGCTGCCTCCCGTTGGTCAGATAATAGCAAACGAATCGTTTGCCACTTGCGTAATCGGCAAGTGCCATAAATGACATTACCCGGAATATCGGCCGCTGTGCGTCAGAGCGAGGCGACGGCCATCCTCGCGCCATCGATACTGTCCCTCCATGAGCCCCGCGATCTGGCGCAAGAGCGACGAGCAGTGGCAGCCGCTGTTACCGAGCGGGTTTCCGTCTGAGGCGGCGCTCCATGACCTGATCGAGGAGGCGCCCAATCTGCTTCCCCTCTCCGGCGATCCGACGTTGACGCTCCTCGGGCGCGAGTTCGCGATCGGACCCGGGTACGTCGACTTGCTGGCGGTCGACGCAGAGGGCCGCCCGACCATCATCGAGATCAAGCTTCGGCGCAACGCCGAAGCCCGCCGGGCCGTTGTCGCCCAGATCCTCACGTACGCGGCCTATCTCAAGGGCCTCAGCCCGGCCGATCTTGAGGCATCGACTCGGGACTACCTCGGGCAAGGCCCGGCAATCTCTATTGCGGAGACGGTCGCGCAGGCCGATCAGTCCGGTCAGTTTGATCTCGAGGCGTTCGACGAGGCGCTCGCCGATTCGCTCGCGGCCGGCGCCTTCCGGCTGGTGCTCGTGCTGGACGAGGCGCCGGCCGAGTTGGTGCAGCTGGTGGGCTATCTCGAATCAATCAGCAGCGGGATCATCATCGACTTGATCACTGTCTCGGCCTATCAGGTCGGCGACGAACAGATCCTCGTTCCGCAAATGAGTCGACCCCGAGCACTTCCCGGAGGCGGTCATACCCGCCAAGGGGCAATCAAAGGCGCCCACACCCAAGAAGGTCGAGGGCTCGGATGCCTTCGAACAGGCGATCGAGCATGCCGCCGCCGAACACCAGGAGCCGCTTCGCAAACTGCTCGGCTGGGCGCGTGAACTCGAAGCTGCCCAGCTGGCGACGCTTCAGACCGCCATCGGCAAGGGCCGCGAGATCCTGCTCGTCTGGATCCGGGGCGAGAAGGCGGGGATGACCTCGATCTGGAACGACAACGGCCCCTACATCTCGCTCTGGCGAAGCGTGATCGTGCGTCGCGCATGGCCGAATCTGACCGCGATCGAGTCTGCGTCGGGAAAGCCGGTCGGCCAAGGGACCACCATCGCGAATCCCGCGGAGACTCTCCTTCGGGAGGTTGCCTCCGCCTACGAGTACGCGGCCGAACACCCGCCCACGTGGAACGGTCGCGACTTCTACTTCGCTTTCGGCGAGGACCAACGCCGCGACTGGGACGACGCCAAGGCATACGGCTTCGTGTCCGCCGGTGGAGGCGAGTGGTATTCGAAGTCGCTCAAGCAGCTCAAGACCGGCAACCGCGTGTTCGTCTACATCCCCCAGGGAAGTGGTGTCGGCGGGTACGTCGGAGTCGGGGAAGTACTCGGTGAGGCCGCACTCGCCAAGGACCTGCGTGTCGAGAAGGATGGCCAGGTCGTGTCGTATGTCGATGTCGCCCGCGCGCCCGATGCGGGTGCCGACGCCGACAACCCGAAGCTCGCCGAGTGGGTCGTCCCCGTCCGCTGGATCGTCGCGCTCGACCGCGAAGCCGCCGTCAAGGAGTCAGACTTCTTCGCCAACCAGAACAGCGCAGCCAAGCTGACGCATCCGTACACCCAGGCGAAGCTCCGCGAGGCGTTCGGCCTGCCTGACTGATCAGCCCGGCTCGTCGGCGAGCAGGGCAGCCAGGCTGCTGGGGATCCCTTGAGCGAGGTTAACGAACGGCGCGACGACCCGAGCACTCGTCGGGCCCGTGCCGAGATCGAGTACGACCTCGCCGCCCTCTGCCACCTCGACCGCCGTTTCGGAGTAAGCGCGCTGGACCGCCGGATGATCCGGGGCAAACGTCGTCAGCGCCGGCCGTCCGCGCCGTGAAGGCGCTCGCTGGACCACCGTCGCCACGCACAGGCCTCGGAGCGAGACACCGACCTCAGCGTTGCCGAACAGGTCCCACGCTGCCTCGATGAGGAGCGGCGCGAAGATGCGCGCGTAGTCGGGATGGCCGACGACCCACTCCTGCTCGCGGCCAGCGTGATGGGCCTCCAGGTTCCTCAGCCGAACGAACGGCTCCAGCGCGCCGGCGAGGCTCGTACTCTTCCGGTCGCTCCACTTGCAGCCCTCGACCGCTCTCACCAGGTCGAACCGCGGAGATCGCAGTCGGTCGCCGGCGACGCCTGCCGTTGCTGCAGCCACACCCTCGACGGTTGCCTTGAACCGGTTGACCTGAGGAACGATCAGCTTCTCGGCCGGCATGAGCGGCGCGCGCATGTTGCAGAACGCGATCGTCGATACCGCAGAGCCCAGCGCCAGGAGCCCAAGGAGCGATCCGCCCTCCCGGCGAAGCGGCAGTTGCGCAGCATCGTGCCTCCCGTTTGCGAGCCAGTGCGACAACGTGAGTCCGGCGAGTCGGAACATCCCCCGCTCGATCGCCGGCCAGGCGATGTCCATTGCCGCGTCGGGCCGGGCGGTCACCTGCTCGGCGGCGCGGTTGAGGTCGTCGATCACGCTGACGCCGAGCACGTCCGGCAGGTTGGTCGTCACGCGTCGTGCTCGGACGGTTCGTCGCCGAGCAGACTCGTCTGCTCCGAGGGCCCCGCCTTCTTCTTTGCCTTCGTAGCCTTCTTGGGTTGATGCAGGCCGCGCTTGACCTCATCGGCGTACCGCTCGTGGTTGAGTTCGAGCAGGCGGTCGACGATCTCCTCCCGCGCCGCCTCGCCGATCGTGTACCTCCGTCCGATCCGCGTGTCGTGGAACCCGTGGTCGAGGTCGAGGTCCCCCCACCCGTACGCGGCGACGACCTCACGATCCATCTGCGCCATCAGCTCACGCAGTCGGGCGATGTCGTCGTCGTCCTGCGCCGGGTCATTGATGCGGTTCGTCAGCGAGGTGAGGCCCTCGTTGCGCACCCGGGTCCGCTCGGCCCGGAAATCGTGAAGGGTCTTCCCCGTGTCTCCCTGCGGGAGGGTCGCCGGGAACGGAAAGGTCTCGAAGCAAGCGCTTGGGGTGTATCGCCTGTCGGTTCGAAGCGTCGGTCCCTGTCGCCATGCCCATACCTCGTGGGGCGTGGAAGCGACGACTGAGAACTCCTGCCAGTCTTGAACAGCGAAGACGACGAGAGTCTGGTCAAGAACCTGACCAGACCTCGGAACCTCCATCACCGTGTGGCTATTGGAGGTCAAAGAGCGGACGAAAGCGAGCGGTCGTTCGGCCAACGCTGCTCTCAAGCCAGGTCGGTTCTCAGCGTATATCCACCAGCGCTCACGGAGCGCCGCTCGATTCTTACTCTGACGCTCGGCCTTGACCAGGCCCTCGACGACGGAGAAGGGTGCGGGGTACGTCTGCGCTCGCTCTATCGTCCAATCAACGAAGTTGATCACCCACCGACTCGGCGACTGATCGGGCCGGGACTGGAAATCTTCGCCCGTGAGGTAGGGGAAGACCACCTCGGCGTTGCGTGGGTCGCGGTCGAGAAGATCCTGCGCCTGCTCCGGGCTGAGCACGAAGCCAAGACCCAGCACGTACGACCCGATAAACGAGCGTCTGGCATTGGCGGCGAGCCGATATGGGTCTCCGATGACCCGACGGGGGCGCGCGAGGTCGGAGCTGATCGCAGAAACGACACCGTCTCCGATGACGGCAGGTCCTGCCCAAGAGCCTCTCTTCAGCCACACCTGTGCGATCTCGAGGTTCGCCTCAGTCGGCCACTTGCGACTTGGGACCGCCCTGAAGATCGTCGATCCCCTCGCGATGATCTGCGCCAATCCAACCTCGCGCGTATCGCCCTGAGCAATCGTGTTCGTCGCGAGGAGCGACAGCGACCCATCATCGGCGAGAAGGTCGACCGCTCGCAGGAAGAAATAGGCGCAGAGATCCGCGCTACCGCGCATTCCCTTTCCAATGCGCTCGACGAGATATTCCCGATACGGCACCCCAAAAGTGCCGGTTAGCACCTGGCCGCCCAGAAAGGGCGGGTTGCCGACGATCATGTCGAAGCCACACCGCTCCCCTTGGAACACCTCGGGGAACTCGAGCGGCCAGTGAAGGGGGCGCAGGTTCGCATCGACAAGCTTCTCCCCGCCGGGAGACAGGAAGTTCGTCGCGCCGGCCACAATCGAGACATCGGGCAGTCCTTCATTCGCGAGCGTTTCTTGGATCGCGGGAAGATGAGGCTCCATCAACTGCGCCGCATCGGTGCCCGCACGACCGGTCGCACCGAGCTCCGCGAAAACAACCAGATCCGCGGCGGCGCGGAGAGCGGCGGTCGTCCGCTCAACCCCCCGGAGCAGCTCCTGTTTCTCCTCGAGCTGCCGCAAGTCGACGGCGTCAGTCGCCGCGATCGCGGTGCGAAGCTCGCGCGCCTTGGCAATCGCCGCCGTCACGCCCGCACGAGCCGTGTCGGGGAGCAGCGTCGCCCGCTCTGACAGCGAGAGGTACTCGAGCTGCGCGATGTCGGTGATGCCGATCAGCGAGTCACCGACGCGCAACGCATGGTCGAGGAAGGTGAACGGCCGATCTTTGCGGAGCGTGGTGAGCCACAGCGACACCTTCGCGATCTCGATCGCGAGCGGGTTCTTGTCGACGCCGTACAGGCATCGCTCGGCAATGAGGCGACGGGCGAGCAGATCCTGCTCATCGACGTCGCTCGGCAGCTCGGGTGGGCGGCCCGCGGGGTATCGGGCCCAGCTCTCGACGAGGCGCTTCGCGAGTTGTCGGCAGGCGGCGACAAGGAAGGCAGCGGATCCGACAGCGATGTCGCAGATGCGGAGGTCGAGCAGCTCGTGTGGTTCGCGGAGTCGCCAGTTGTCGCGCGACCAGCCCTCAGCCGGCCCTTCGAACACGATCGGTTCGAGGGCGTACTCAACGGTAGGTTCGGTGAGGCTGCGCGGGGTGTAGTGACTCTGGAACGCGCGGCCTCCGGGGCGTTCGGTCACATACACCCGCCCGGGGAGGTAGACACAGGGGCGGCGGTCATGGTCGTTGCGGGTGAGCCCTGCGTACGGGATGACCCGGTCGAGCAAGTCGTCGTCGTTGTCGCACGCGGCGCGCAACGCCGCGAGCTGTGCGGCGTCGGGCGCCTTGGTACGGCCGGTCATGATGGCCCGCTCCGATCGTCCCGTCTGCTCGACGAGGAAGGCGATTAGCTCGGTTTCCCCCTGTGCCGTACGATCCTCGAGCTCGTCGAGGGCAATCTCGGGTTCCTTCTTCTTGCTTCCGGCCAGCCCCAACGCGGGCGCTTCGGCCCGAACCGCCCAGTGCTCCAGCAAGCGCTCGTAGACGTGGCCGATCTGCTCGACGCCAAGCGCACGGAACGAGAGTGGCCTGCGCTCGCGGCCTCCCGGGACGGCCACCTCGAGCGTCTGCAGGTCGTCGAGCACCCGCAGCACTTGGGCGTTGGATACGCGTGGTGTCCTGCCGTCAACACCTTCGAGGAACGGGTAACGCGTCGGGTCGAACAGGCCGCCGCCGTAGCCGGGGAGGCGAACGGCCTCGTGTTCGACGCCGCCGTGAATTGCGCGGAACGTCGCGAGCAGCTGCGGCCACGCGTCGTAGCGAAGGTTGAGGACCTCCTCGCTGTCGCGGCGACGGTCCTCCGTTAACCGGCCACGCATCGGGGTGATGGCGTAGGAGTCGACCCAGGCGCCGTCGGTGGGCAGCAGGTCCTGAGCCTCGGCGGTGAACAAGAAGATCAGCCGCATCGTGACCGCAACGACCGCCTCATAGAGCGTCGGCGGTTCGAACCCTGCCAACAGCGCTCCGTGCGCCTCGCGGTCGGCGGCGTCGAACGCGCTGACCAACATCTCGACCACACGGCGGGCCTGATCTCCGAGCGCGTCGGTGACCTCGCGCTCGTCGTCAGCCGACCGAGCCAACAACCCATCAAGGCTGTCGTCGGTCGTCTGTGCCAGGACGCGGCGCGTGCCCAGCAGGCTGCGCAATGCTCGCAGGGTCTCGCGTTCCTCAAGGAGCAACGCGGTGTCCCAAATGGCGAAGGTCGCGGTGCCGTCCTTGGGGACGTGCACCAGCATCCACTTGTCGCCGCTGGTGACGATGCCAGACAGAGCTCCCGTTGCGCGCAGCAGCAGGCGCATCCGCTCGGCGTGGGAGGCCGACAGCCCCCCGTCACGGAACGCGTGTTCCAAGGATGCGCCGGCAGGCGCGACGATCACCAGCAGTGCAGGCTCGTCGCCCGAGGCCACCACGAAGTCCGGCTTGAGCGACACACCGTGCTCGGCGAGCTTGGCGGTGAAGCGTCCCGCGTCTGTTCGCAGCGTTACGGGCGAATACTCGAGCACTCGTTCCAACATGAATCTGACGAACGCCTGGTGGACGGCCGCGTTGGCGCGGTCGTCCTCCCACCCGTCGAACGCAAGACGCAGATCCTCGGCGACCTCGGCGTCGTCGTCCGGGCGCTCCAAGCCCTGCGGGAACGCTTCGCCCATGACCTTGAGTGAAAGGAACGGACCGGACACCTCGACGAGCCGCAGCCAGTCCACATGGCTGTGGGCGACCGAGCGGCGACCGCGCGGGCGGGTGTTGCTCACCGGATAACCAGCCGCTGCGGGATGCGGTATTCAACGGCGATGGGAAAGATCCGCGCCTGGGGATCGCGGAACCGCCGTGCCAGGTGAGCAGCCTCCTCCTCGATCTGCCGCGGGATCTGGTCCAACCGTTGACGCAGGAACTCGCGATCGAGTGTGTACTGGCCACGCTGGGCGTCGTCATCGAAGAACGACAACTGCTTCTCGCGCGTCAGTTCTTGTTCAATGTGACTGCGTAGTTCCTCCAGCACCGATCGGGATCGCTCGTGCTCCTCTCTGAGCCGTGTTTCGACGGTCTCCCTGAGGCTGCGTTCGCGCTCGCCGGCGCGCTCGCGGAGCGCGCCGTCGAGGTCGTCGATGAGCTTGGCGTGCTGCGCGACAATCCGGGCGGCCATGTGATCGTCGACCGGACCATCGACTGGGTATTCGAGCGCTTCGGCGAGCGGTCGGACCCGCTCGCGCTGGATGCGTCCCTCGGTGATGTAGCCACCGGCCTGGATGATCTCCTCATGTAGGCGGTGGCCTTCGGCGCCGATAATAACGAGCCTTGCGAAAGCGACGGCGAGCGGCTCGCGGAGACGCGGATCGCTGGAGGCGACCGCGCTGACGCGGCCAAGTTTGGCGCTGCCACCGGTCTGGAAGACCTCGGCCCGAAGCAGGCGTAACGCCATCTGCACGAGTCGATGGCCCACGTGGCAGAGCACTACGTCGTCGCGCCCACGTGCGACGAGCGGGTCGAAGGTGATTGGCCGAGCAGCCTGGGTGAACGGGTGCGCAAGTCCGTCGGTGCAGCGACTCCATCCGCCGGTGAGCTGGGGCATGCGGAACGCACCCGGCTCGGTCGCCGGCGTGAGCGGCTGTTGACGCGCCAAGCTCAACGCCACCTCGACGACGTGTTGGACGTGGCTGGGGGTCAGGTGCAGCTCGGCTCGGGTCTCGTCATAGGCCTGCACCAGCTCGCGGATGCGGTCGTCCAACTTGCGCTCGAAGTCGAGCTGGCTGCGAACGCGCTGCCCCGCGACCTCGGCCGTTGCGGTGTCGAGCTGCGTGATGCGGCCCAGCATCGCCTCGCTGACCTGGCGGGCGATCACAGGGCCGACGCTGCCGAGCATCTCCCGGATGGCCTCGACCTTCTGAACGACACGCCGCAGGAACTCCAGGTCGCCGTCCAGCTCTCCCACCGGAAGATCGGCCAGGTCGCACATCTCGCGCCACCCGGCCGGCACGAAGTGGAAGACCTGCACCGGGTGGGTCTGGCCGTGACGGTCGACGCGACCGTTTCGCTGCTCGAGGCGAACGGGGTTCCACGGGATCTCGTAGTGCACGACACGGTGGCAGTGGCGTTGCAGGTTGATGCCTTCGCTCGCCGCATCGGTGCCGATCAGCACCCGCACGGGAGCATCGGCGGGATCGGCCTGGAAGGCGGCCTTCTTTTTGGCGCGCTCGTCGTCGTCCATGCCACCCCAGATCAGCTCGACCCGGTCGCCCTTGGTCAGGCCGCGGGCGTCGAGCAGGTCGAACAGCCACTTCTGCGTGTCGCGGTACTCGGTGAACACGATGATGCGCTCGCCGTTCCACCTGCCTTTGGTGCGGCACGTTTGCTCGATTAGGTCGATGAGCGCGTTGGCCTTGGCGTCGGCACGCCGGGCGGCCTCCTCGGCCCAACCGATGAGCTGGTCGAGGACTTCGAGCTCGTCCGGTGACGAAGTCGGCAAGAGTTCGACAGCGGTGCGATGCGCACGCTCTTCGCTCTCGCGGTATTCCTCGTCATCCTCGAACGCGTCGCCGGCACGATCCATGTAGGCGCGCAGCACGTCCAGCGGAGCACGTCGCCGCTCGGTTTTGGCTGCCGGTTGTGTGATCGTCTCGCGGTGCACCGCCAGTGTGTTGGCGAATGCTTGCGGCGACGAGAGCAAGCGCTTCTTAAGGAGCTGCAGCACGAAGTCGATTGCGAGCGTGCCGGCCTCGCCACCCACCCGCTCGGTGCGGAGTTCGCCATACCGGCGCAGCAGGCGATGGGCTTCGCGCTCCGGTTCGGGATAGTCGACGTCGATCTCCTGCAGCTCCCGCTTGGGGAACCGTGGACGCTCATCGAACTCGGCAGGCAGCTCGGACTTGAGCCGACGGACCATGACACGACGCTTCTGCTCCTCGGTTGGTGCCACCCCTCGCGCGAACCGCTGCGAATCGAGCAGCTCCAGTAGCGCGGTGAAGCTCTCGTCGTAGCCGTTGTGGGGAGTGGCGGTCAGGAAGATGCGGTGTTCGCAGTGTTCGGTGATCTCGCGGATTGCCCGTGTGCGCTGGGACTCGGTGACGTACTTGCCGCGCCCGGCGGGGGCCACGTTGTGGGCTTCGTCGACGATGAGCAGGTCCCACGGCCGCGGGAACCGCGGGTCGCCGGGGCCCGGTAAGGTTTCGCGGAAGCGGCGCATGACGCGCTCCTGCTTGAGGAAGTCGATCGAGGTGATGAGTCGCGGAAAGTGGCTCCACGGGTTGGCGTGCAGGCCCTGTTCACGGCGGAGCGACTTGATGAGGGCCGAGTCGATGATCCGAAACTCAAGGCCGAACTTGTCGCGCATCTCGTCGCGCCACTGGAGCGTCAGGTCCGCGGGGGCGACCACCAGCACTCGGCGTGCGCGATAGCGCAGCAGGAGTTCCTTGACGATCAGACCCGCCTCGATCGTCTTGCCGAGGCCTACGTCGTCGGCGATCAGCAGGCTGACACGAGCCATCTCGATCGCCCTGGCAAGCGGATCGAGCTGGTAGCTCTCGATGTCGACGCCACTCTGAAACGGCGCAAGCAACTGACGTGGGTTGCTTGCCGACAGCGAACCCCACCTGACCGCGTCGAGGAACGCCGCGAACTCTGCCGGGTCATCGAGCCGATCGGGAATCGGGAAGCCGCCCCGCTCAACGATCCGTGCGCCGGGCTCGATCTCCCAGATCACCTGCAGCGATTCGTCAGGGGCAGCGTCGTCATCGACGCATCTGAGGGTGACCAGATGTTGGCGTGGCTTGAGCGGATCGAGCGACGGGGCCTCGAGCGAACCTGAATCGACCTCAGCCACCACCCACTGGCGCGCCCGCACTTCGACGAGCTGTCCTTGTTCAGGGAGCGGCGGAGGGATGGCGGATTGCGGGGGTGTCTCGGCGATCGCTTCGGTCACATGGACGTCCCAGTTCGGTGACTCTGGATCCTACGGGCTGCTCGGGCTGCACCCGCGGTGAGGAGTGGTCGGACCGAACCGCTAGATTTACGCGCCTGGGCACGAACCGCATCAACGATGTCCGCCGGCTCTACGACGCCCTCGCTGTTCTCGATGGCGCGCTGGGCGGGCCCAGGCACCTTGGTTCCTGCTCAGGTCAACTGGCCTGGCCGGCGCGCGGCGTGTACTTCTTCATGGAAGACGGAGAAGAGCGACTCGACAGTGGGCTCGGGCAACGAGTGGTGCGAGTCGGGACTCACGCCCTCACTCCCCAAAGCGCATCAACGTTGTGGGGGCGGCTCCGCCAACACCGCGGGAGGGCAAACGGCACCGGCGGTAACCATCGCGGCTCGATCTTTCGACTCTTGGTCGGCGCGTCGTTGCTCGAGCGTGGAGGTCAGGTGGTCCCGACCTGGGGCGTTGGCGCGTCGGCGCCGCGAGACGTGCGCGACCGGGAGCAGCCCCTTGAGGCAGCTGTCAGCCAGCGGATCGGGCAGATGCCGTTTCTGTGGCTGGCCATCGACGACGAACCCAGACCAGCCAGCCTCCGCGGCTACATCGAACGCAACACGCTCGCACTACTGAGCAATTACGGTAGGGAGGTCATCGACCCCCCGTCGCCGAAGTGGCTGGGAAACCAATGCAACCGCGACCTCGTTCGTAGTTCCGGCCTCTGGAACTCTCGGCACGTCGGCGAGACGCACGACCCCGCGTATCTCGACACCTTGGAGAAGCTCATCGATCGCATTGGTCGGATGTGATCGTCGTCATCCAGTGCGCCGGCAAAAAGCTTCTTGAGGCGGGACGGCTGCGCACCCTCGACGGCAGACCAGTCAAGTTCGTGGGGGACCCGGCCTCCGCTCCCTCAGCCGCCAACCTTCTTTACGCACGACCTGATGATCAGTCGGACCGAGACGGCAGCTGGCGCGAGGTCCTCATCGAGTACAACCAGCGCAAAGGCGAGTCCAATCCCCTTGGCCTCCTCCCAGCAATACAGCTCTACGCGAACGGTGCCTACCGCCAGCTTGCAGTCGCGTTCGGTGTGAACAACGTGTTCGTGCTGTCAGCCGGTTGGGGCCTCATTCGTGGCTCGTTCCTGACACCTGACTACGACATCACGTTCTCGAAGGGCGCCGGGGTCGATCCGTGGACGCGACGTCGTCGCGACGACCGCTACGCGGACTTCATGATGCTCCCTCCCGAAACGACTGAGCCGGTGATCTTTATCGGTGGGAAGGAGTACCAGTTGCTGTTTGCGCGACTCACTTCGAACGTTCGCGCCCCGCGAACTGTCTTCTACAACTCAGCCGAAGCGCTCGAGGTCCCTGGCTGCCGCACGGTCCGGTTCCTGACCACTCGGCGGACCAACTGGCAGTACTCCTGTGCCGCGGCACTCGCCCGCGGAGAGCTAGGCCCGTTCGAGTCGCGCCCGACGACCTGGACCTGAGCGACCCAGCGTGTGTCCCGCATCAGAAACGGGCTGTCGGCACCTGGTTCCGACCGGCTCCACGATCTCGGATCTATTGTTCCGTTGTTGGATGACTCGGACCGACAAGTGGGGCGTCGGCGTCACTACGCGCAATGCATGGCTACCCTGATCCGGTCGACTGACCGCGGCGGCAGAGAGAGCGTCTTTGCGCAAGCGCTGAATAACGCGTTGGCGGCGATTGTCTGCTTCGAAGTGCCAGACAAGCTCTACCGGAAGGACGGCCGCGTCCGTTCCGCGGCAGACCTCCTCAGGACCTTGCAGACGATCGGAGAGGAGCGAGCGGACGGGGTCGTGCTGATTGCCGATTCGGAGCATGACGCGGCTCTGCAGGCGCACCTCAACGAGGTACTCGGCACCGAGAATGACGAGATGGAGGACTTGGTCCCGGTTGACGTGCCCCGGCTGATGCAGGCAATCGCCGCAACTGACGCGCCGCGACATGCGCGGGAAGGGGATGTACTGGAGGACGCCGCCATTCTGGCGCTTCGTGAGCTAGATCGCCATCCCGCTCTACGGGTCCTCGATGACGAAGTCCAGGACGTAGCTGAAGTCGAAGCGATATCGGCCGACGCCGCTGAACGAGAGCGGGCCGGACGATATTGGGCCGCTTTGCCTGAGGGTGAGAGGACCCGACGTCACCTGGCACTCGCGATTCACGAAGGTTATGGAGACTCGGCCTGCTTGGCTGAAGCCGCCGAGTGCCCGGTGTGCGGAGGGCGTACCCTCGAGGTCGAGACCGTGAGCGATGCGTTCGGACTTGGTCTCGGTCCAGGTTGCTGTCTTGCGTGCAGCTATCGTCGAAGCGAGGACGCCGCAGACTGGCTGGCGCTCGATGTGAAGCTCGGTTGGGGTGATGCGTAACTACGCCTGTAGCGTAGGCCCAAGGTAGGCCCACACGGCCTTGGCGATCCAGTAAGAGTCCTTATGGCTAAACGGTTTGCGGCCGATCACCCTCTTCACTCGTAATGATGGGGTCCGGGGTTCGAGTCCCCGCGTCGGCTCTCTCTGATGTGCAGGGCTTTCTGCGTCCGCGGCGCCGCCGTGGTTGTAGGTATTTGCGGCTGGAGAACACCTGGCGAACACGTGATTACATCATTCACGGTGAAGTAATCCTCGGAGCATCGACGAGTGTTCCGTGGCGAAGCACCCAGGCGGCGAAGAGGCTCGTTGGGCGTAGGTCGGAGCCGACAAGGTACAACCGCAGGTGCCACGTGTCCCACACCAGCCCCAGCGCCACAGTCCCTCGTCTTTGAGCAGCGCCGCGTCGAGTAGCGTGCAGGTTCGACGCGGGTACGCACGCGGTCGGACGGCGATGGCGCCGGTTTGTCGCGTGAGCCACCAAGTGGGGTGCGGTGTGCATCGAGTCGGACCTTGTCGATCGCATCGCGCCGGTTCGGCCCGCCGCAGAGGCGGACCGAACCGGCGGAGCGCGTTAGGCGTCGGCCGGTTGGACGATCGTTTTCGGACCGACAACAGGTGCCTCGGTCACCCCCTCGTGCGAGAGGTACGGCAACCAATTGAGCCATCTGGGCAGGTACCAGTTCCAGTCGCCGAGGAGCTTCATCGATGCGGGCAGAAGGACTGCCCGGATGATCGTTGCGTCGATCAGCACGGCGATAGCGAGGCCGACGCCGAACTGCTTGAGGAACATGAACTGCAGCGTCGCGAAGATCGAGAAGACCCCGAACATCACGAGCGCTGCGCTGGTGACCACTCCCGCGGTTCGCTTGATGCCGTGCGAGACGGCCTCGTCCGTGGGCATTCCGCGGTCAAACGCTTCGCGGATGCGGCTGATGATGAACACGTGGTAGTCCATCGACAGGCCGAACAGGATCACGAACAGGAAGATCGGAAGGAACCCCATGATCCCGCCCGGGACCACCGAGAAGCCGAGCAGGCTCTTCCCCCAACCATGCTGGAACACCAGGACGAGCGCGCCGTAGGCGGCGGCGACCGACAGCAGGTTGAGGACGACCGCTTTGATGGCGATCACCACCGACCGGAAGGTCAGCAACATCAGGAGAAACGCAAACGCCAGGACGAATGCGAAGACCCATGGGGCGGCGTTCTTGAGCTGATCGTTGGAGTCCTTCTCGAGGGCGGTGGGACCGGTCACGCCAACGTCCGTAGCGCCAAGCCGCCCGACGGTTGCCGGGATCACGGACGTGCGCAAGGTCTTGAGGGCGGCGACGGATGCATTGTCTGTGCCCTTCCCTTGGATTGCGAGCGAAACCACCGCGATGGTGCCCGCGGGGTTGATCTGCACGTCGGTCGGCTGTGCGAACTCACCCGTGTCGATCGCGGTGCGCTCAAGGTCTGCGATCGCTGAAGTGACCGCTGGTGTGCGGACGTCGTCGGCCTTGACAACGACCTGCGCTGAGACGGCCTGGCCGGGAAACGCGGCCTGGAGCTTGTTGTAGGTCTGTACCGACGAGAGATTCTGCGGGAGCGTCTCGAACCCGGGCGTCGCGACGTGCATGTGCAGCGCGGGGGCGGCGAGGGCAAGAAGGGCGCCCCCAGCGACGACCGCTGAGATGAGCGGGCGACGAAGGACGCGATCGAGGATTGCGCTCCACATGCGACCTTCTCCGTCGTTGCGGCGGAGAAGGTGCAGGAACGGGACGCGGAGCTTGTCGACCTTGTCGCCGAGCGCAGCGAGCAAGGCCGGCAGGACGGTGAGCGACCCGAGCACCGCGACTGCCACCACAAGCATTGTCGCCATCCCGAACCCGACGAACGTCTTGTTGCCCGTGAACAGCATGCCGCCCATCGCGACCATGACCGTGAGGCCCGAGATCAATACGGAGCGTCCCGAGGTGGCGGCAGCAGCTTCGAGCGCTGCGCGCTCACCGCGCCCTGCGGCGCGTTCCTCGCGTTCGCGCTTCAGGTAGAACATTGAGTAGTCGACGCCGACGGCGAGACCGATCAATAGCACGATCACTCCGACGTCTTTGTCCAGCGGCATGAACTGACTTGGGATTGCGAGCAGGCCCATCGTCGCAATGACGGAGCTGAGTGCGAGGAGGAACGGGAGCCCTGCCGCGACAAGCGCCCCGAAGGCGACGATCAGGATGATCAGTGTGACGGGGAGCGACAACGTCCCAGCCTTCTTGAAGTCCTTGACCACGGCGTCGTCGAGCTGCTTCTCCGCGTTGACCCCGAACTCTTCGATGGCGATGCCGGGATGGCGGGTCGCTGCGGCGAGGATCGCCTTCTCGACCGGGGCGTCGAGGGTCTTGGCTTCCTCGAGGTCTGTGGTGCGAAGCTCGAGGGTCACAAGTGCCGTATGGCGATCCTTGGAGATCCGCCCTTCATTGCCCGGTGAGAGCGGTGACTCGACTTTCTTGACCTGCGCGAGACTGCTCGCGGTGCGCGTGACGTCGTTGATCGCTGCCGTGAAGGCAGGGTCGTCGACGGTTGTCTTGGTGCTTTGGATCAGGACGGAGTCGCCCTGGGCTTGCTTGAACTCGTCGGCGAGCAGGGCGTTGATCCGCCCGGACTCGCCCGCGCCGGCCTTCTGCGGGTCGAGTTGTTTGGTGCCGATCGCGCCGCCGAGCACCAGGACGGCGATCACGAATCCGATCCACCCGAAGATGGCCGTCTTCTTGTGGCCTGCGCTCCAGCGGCCCATGCGAGCCGCCAGGTTTCGCGGTTGCTTGGGGTCTCCGGCGGGCGTATGAACTGGTCGGGGGTCGTGGGGTGGTTCGTTCGGGTTGTTCTGGATGATGCGTGTTTTCATCACTGCTCCTGTTTGGGAACGACGAGGTGCAGCGACGTTCGCAGCGACCGTCGGGACGCGATAGACGGGACGCTTGCCGTTCGGCAGGCCGGGTTTCTGGTGTCCTGACGGGCGGTCAGGAACGCAGAAACAGCAGCACCGCGTGGACTCGGCGTGACTCGCTCCCGCTCGAAGGGAGATCGAGCTTCCCGAAGATGCTCGAGACGTACTTCTCGACCGCGCGCAATGTGATCACGAGCTTGTCGGCAATCCCCTGGTTGGAGCTACCGCCCGCCATCAACTCGAGCACCTCACGCTCCCGCGGTGTCAGCTGTGCGAGTGGATCGTCCGGTCGTTGACGCGAAAGCAGCGTCGACACGATGATCGGATCGAGCGCGGACCCACCTTCGGCGACCCGCCGGACAGCGGCGAGGAACGCGTCGACATCGCTGATGCGGTCCTTCAGCAGGTACCCGACGCCCTCGGCGGAGTCGGCGAGCAACTTCAACGCCAAGCCGAGCTCAACGTACTGCGACAGCACCAACACACCGACCGACGGATACAACGAGCGGATCTCGATGGCGGCGCGAAGCCCCTCGTCACTATGAGTCGGCGGCAACCTGATATCAAGGATCACGACGTCGGGTTGGTCTGCACGCAGCCGGATCAGCACGTCATCAGCGTTGTCGAACTGGGCAACCACGTCGAGACCCGCATCGACGAGCAGTCTCGCCACTCCCTCGCGCAACAGCACGCTGTCTTCGACGATCGCTACACGCATGGCAGCTCCGCCCGCAGTCGTGTCCCTTCGCCTGGCGGGCTCCAGACACGCAGGCGACCCCCGTGGGCCTCCACACGATCGGCCAGGCCGCGCAACCCAGACCCGGTGTCGGTGCTCGCTCCACCCACGCCGTCATCGACGACTTCGACCACAACCGCCTCGCCGTCGCGTGTGACATCGACGCTGACCTTCGTCGCCTTGGCGTGCTTGGCAATGTTGGCAAGGCTCTCCGAGACGACGTAATAGGCCGCCACCTCGATCGGCTCCGGCAACCTGCCTTCCACCTGAATGTTCAACGTGACCGGTGTCGGAGACTGCGCTGCGATCGACTGGAGTGCAACGTCCAATCCGTGACCGCTCAGCACGGCGGGATGCAACCCACGTGCAACCGTCCGCAACTCCTCGAGCGAAACCGCGATCTCATCACGCGCGCGATCCAAACGCGTTGCCGCGTCGGGGTTGTCAGCCAACTGGCGCTCCAAGAGACTCAACTCGAGCGAGAGTGCGATAAGGCGCTGCTGGGCGCCGTCGTGGAGATTGCGCTCGAGGCGCTGTCGCTCCTTCTGGCTCGCCTCGACAACCCGGGCCCGGGAGCCCCTGAGTTCGGCGAGGTGTGCGGTCTGCTCCGCCTGCAGCCGACCATTCTCGAGCGCGATCCCCGCCGCGGCACCGACTGCCTCGAGCAGGCGGGGCTCATCGTTGAGGGCGGGGTCATGGAGGAGTGCGGCCATCGGCGCCCCGTCGCGGTTGATCAGCGTGGTTGCACGCCCGCATTTCTCGTCCGGCAACTCCACTGGCCGCCCGTCGGGGTCGCCCCAACTCTCGAACTCCGCGAACCAATACGCCAGTTTCAGCGACGGGTCGCGCAAAGCCGCCGCGAGTGAGGACTGCAGCCCGGTCGGCGACGGATCGGATCGCAGCGACACGAACAGATCGCCCACGGCAGAACGTGCAAGCCGAGCGTCGAGCAGTCCGTAGAGGAATGCCAGCGGGGAGATGCCGATCACAGCCAGGGTCGCCCGCTGGATCTCCCGGAAGGCGGGTCCCTCGAACGCACCGAACACGTACAAGACCGCCACCATCACCAGACCCAGCGCAAACGAGTTGACCAATAGCTGGACGGGGCGTCGAAGGGGCTTTCCCCCGGTCCGTCTGCGCAGCGCCAGCACACCGATCCCCACCAGACACATGCCGGCGATCGACACCAGCTGCACCTGCTCGACCGTGCGTGCGGCGTCGGGACGGGCGGTGAGCTCCAACAAATTGTCCTCGCCGACCCCGCCAAGCGCCATCTTGACCAGCTGAAGTCCGACGGCGGCGACGTAGCCCGCAGCGACAATCACGCCCTCGAATCGCGATCGCAGGTGCCCCTGCGGAAACGCCAGGAAAACGTGGAGGAAGATCACCGCAGGGAGCACATCGAAAGCCACTCCGAGCGTGTGCGCCGCTGGGAGGGTCGAGAATTGGAGTCCCGACAGGCCGGTTGCAAGACCGCCCGCCACCATCAACACGCCGAGCCGGCTCTCCGGGCGATGCCACCACGCGATCAACCCGGCCACGATGTAGGGAACGCTGATCCATTCGAGCAGCGCGAGTTGCACGCCGCCGACCTCGGCATTGGTGAAGCCGAACCACAATGACCCGACGGTCGTCGCACCACCTGCGACCGCGATCGCAACCAAAAGCGAGGCCCGCGGCGACCGGCGTTCACCAGCTCCATGTCCAAGGGCTGGTGCTGGATGGGCCGTCGCCAAGTCCTCCTCCACTTCGGTCCGCGGTTTCCCGTACTCGACGGACCTCTCAGCCGCTACTGCGACCGGGCGAACGAGGCGGATGAAAGGAAGACGTCTCAAGAGGAACCTACTCCCCGGACCGAGGGCGTCAACCCTCGGTCCCCCGCGGTAGGCGCGACGCAACGGGCGACTCTGACGACGATCGACGCGGGCGGCGTCTGCTGAAGTACAGAGCCACGCCCGCACCGCTTCCAATGAGCACCCCAACGGCGAGTAGGCCGATCCCGATGCCGAACACCAGCGGTATGTCCGCCCCGATGGTTGCGGTCGTGCGGACTCCGCGTGAGCCGTCGGCGTTCATCACGACAACCGTCCACGAGCCCTTCGTCACCGGCCACTTGACGACTTGCGCTTCGGTGCCGGCCGTGGAGACCGCCCAGAACTGCTGGGTGGCCGGTCGCTGCGGTGCCGACGCACCCGCGTGACGCTCGTATGTCACCGGTCGGTCGCCGTCGAGGTCGCTGACCTGGTCATGAGCAACCGACTTCAAGTACGCGGCGACCTCTCGCGTGGGCCCGACGCCGATGAACATCGGGTGGTTCCCTGTTCCCTTTGTCGCGACCCGCACGCTGCCGAGCCGATCGCGTCGAAATAGCCAACCGGGTCCCTCGGTGCCGACATCGAGCGTGTCGGAGGTGAGTGCGTAGGTCGGTGTTGCGAGCTGCTTGGCGTAGGACGTGTAGAAGCCGTCGCCGTCGCGTTTGGTCTCGTGGAATCCGACGAGCAGCCCGCCTCCGGCCAGAAACGCCAGTCCGACGAGGCCGCCGATCACTCCCGTCACGGCTAAGCCTGCGCGCCTCGGCGGCCCGACGTCCCGACGAAGTTGCCGACACGGACCGCGTCAGCTCCGGCGCCTGCCGGCAACGCGACGTCGGTGCGGGACAGGGTGATGCCCCCAGCCGCAGACGCCGACCGCACTCCCCACCACGAGCAGCGCGGCCAACACGCGGCGGCGCGGCCGGCCGGCCGGGCGAGTCGCACAGGACCTGAACGTCCGAGCAACCACTCGCATGTGTGGACACTGCACTTTGGCGCTCCACATCGCTACTCCCCGTTCGGGGGTTCGTGGACCGCGGAGGTCAACGTGGGCTCACCTCCCCCTGCCCGGCATGTTTCAGATGCGGGAGGTGAATGGTCCCACCCCCACACCCGATTGGCCGCGTCTGCGAATCACCCACTCGCATCCCGCCAACGACCCTGGTTGCCGCAATCGCCAGCGGTCATCCGGACACCTCATGTCGCGCCTGGCGCGGAGGTCAACATGTTTGCCTCTCCCGCCAGCAGAACCGTCATCACCCCTCGCACCCCAACACACAACGGCCCACCGCGAATGTTGAGACGGCGAAACGAAGCCGTCCTGTCGCGACGGAGGCTGACGACATCCCCCCGCCCGCTGGGTGGACAAACCTCCGCTCAGCAGAACGAGATAACGAATGTCGCGCTGTTGTTGGTCTCGTTGCTCTCGGCCACCTGGGAGGTGGAGTCAACCACCGCGATGTGCATGATCGGCGTGGTACACGCGATTGGGGCGTTCTGGGTGACGGTGGCACCCGCGGCCAGGGCCGGGAAGTTGAAAGTACCGGCGCCTGTCCGCGACACGGAGAACGGCCCCGCCGTGGCCTGCCCGATGTTCCTCACCGTGAAAGACGCCAACGTGAAGTTTTCGAGCACCAGGTCGGGCAGCAGCACCGGGCCCGGGGGCGGCGGCAGCGGGGGCTTGGGCGTGATCCGCGACAGGACCGTGTTCTCGGTGGTGATCCGGTAGTTGAGCGACGCGCGTTCGCCGTCGCCGAGTCGACCTTTCAGACGGCTCGCTCCGGCGAACGTTCCTGTCGCGGTGGTGTCCGGCGAGTAGACGAGCCCGTTGTCCTTTCGCCGGTCGTAGACGTTCGTGTCGGTGTGGTCGTTGTCGCCACGGATCGCCGGGTCAAGCTCCCAAAGCTGCAGGAACACCGGCACCCCCGTCCCGGTCGGCGCCGTGGGCGTGAAGGTCGCTGAGCGCCAAGTGCGGTTGCCGGAATTCAGCCAGCGGTCGATGCGGAGGTTTGACGAGACCGCGACACCGTTCACCACCACGACAACGTCGGCCAGCCGCCATGCCCCACCGACGCCGTCTTTGGATTTCTCGATCTGGATGTACTGGATGTCACCTACGCGCAGCCCCCGCGACACTGCGTCGTCGATCGGGACGCTGTAGGTGTCGTTGTCGTTCCGCTCGAAGTCGTCGTAGAGACGTTTGTCGAGCAGGAAGCGCTGGCGGTCATTGATCCGCAGGTAGACATCGTCGTCGGTGCCGCCGCCCCGTGCGCTGCCGGTGCGGATACGGACGGTGATCGTGTCGACCGGAGCCCCAAACGTCGCCGTCTTGGGGAGCGCCTTGATCCAGGTAAACGGTGCGTTGGGCTTTCGGAACCCGAAGCTGTCGTAGTTGTGGATCACGGCACTCAGATATGACTGACCAGCGATCTTGGTGCGGGCGAAGAAGTCTGCCGATCCGGGGGTGTCGAGATCATCAATCTGGGCGACCTTGGTGACGTCGAGCTTGACGAAGCGCGTCTGCCCTTGCATCGCCTGGCTCGACGCGACAGGGAAAATCGGGTCCGTGCTGTTGGGAGCTGCCATCGGCACGATGAGACGCTCGAAGAGGAGGCGGTAACGGCTGCGCTGGTTGGAGAAGAAGTCCTTCACCGCTCCGCGAAGGTCGACCAGATTGCCGCCGGGGCCGACACGCGACCCGCAGCTCAACGTCGAGATGCTCGGGTTGCACGCCTCGCCCTGCCCCTGCCAATGACCCGACGCCAGGGAGATGTTGGTGGCGCCATTCTGATCGAGCGCCAACGAGCCGGGGGCATTGCTGAACGACATTGCCCGGTTCCAGAAGGCGTCGTCGGCGACATGGGCCCGGAGTGCCTGAACCCATTGCCGCGCAGCGAAGTAGGAGGCGATATGGGCCTCCGTGTACATCGGCCGTCCCGGCCAGTCCTTGGCCATGGAGAAGTCCAGGCTCTTGTTGCCGTCGGCGTTCCAGCCGCCGTGGTTTCGAGTGCGGCCGGTGCTGCCGGCTGAGTAGATGTCCTCGGCGTCGCGCACCGGCGCCACGACGTCAAACCATGTCGGCGTTCGACCCCACCCTTGCATCTCCCATCCCGGTCCCCGGCGAGCCGGGTCGGCGCCGGCGGGCTCCAGCCAGTTGGTGTGGGAGTAGAAATCCTGGACCTGGTGGAGGCTCATCCCGATGATCGCGTTGAGCATCTGCGGGTCGTTCTTGTCGCGCGCCTCCCTCGCGATCCGCCCCACGTTGCGCTGTAAGCGCAACCATTCCGCCGAGACCGTGGCCGTGTTCGGGAAGCCCCCCTCAGTCTGATCGAAGTGAGAGCGGTCAGAGGACTTCACCACGTTGTCAGCCCACTGCTCCCGCCCGAAGACCGCACCTCCCACGATGATCTTCAGGTTGCTTGCATGCCCGGAGAACGGAGTCGATTCCGGCGTTCTCGTAGAGGTCAACCATCCAGTTGGTGACCTGGGCAATCTGGATCGCCTTCTCACCGAACCCCTCCGCCGCCAGGGCGTCCCGGGTGATGTCAAAGTGCGGGCCGGTGTCGTAGGCGGCGGCAGGCCCAACGGCAATGAGCCCGGCCAGGAGGCCGGCGATCCCGATCGGGCCGCGGCGCCACATTGCGCGGCCCGCAGCTAACCCGCGACGGAGACGGCGACAGCTTGCGGCAACGCACATGCGACAACCAATCGTTCGCTGATGCGGAGTTGCATGATAGCCGCTACCCACCTGGACGTGTGTTAAGCATGCCCATCGTCCGTGCACGCGCACGTCGACCCGAGGGTACCCGAGGCGACTCTGGCTCCCGCACCGAGGCGCACGAGAGGAGGCCGCCGTTCCCCTCCCGGTGCCAGACCGAATGGGTGAACCCATCGAGGTCGCGCGGGCCGACGAACGGGTTTCCAAGCAGTGTCGATGCTCACTCGCGTGCTGGGTCCGGCCGGCGCAGCGGCCACACGACGTTGATGGCTGGGACTGCCGTCCCCTGAGCATGTCGTAGCCCGCGACCGCTTGCGATTTTTTCGAATTGCGGTAGATTGTTTGTGAAGAAGGGAGCAACTGAGATGCCGACACCCACACTCGAACGCACCGTCCTACCGCCCACAGAATCACTCGATGCGCTCATGGAGACGCTGAGCCGCCCCGGGGCGGGACAGGCGACAACGTTGTCCGGCCCAAACGGCGAGCGGTTGGTCCTGCCGTCGCAGGTCTTCGAGGTCCTTCTCGGCGTCGTCGAAGCGATGGCCCGCGGTCAGGCGGTCACCATCGCACCAGTACAGCAGCGCCTCACAACACAAGAAGCCGCGGAACTGCTCGGGGTGAGCCGACCGACCCTCGTCAAGCTCCTTGAGTCCGGGGAGATCCCATTCGAACAGCCAGGGCGCCATCGCAGAGTGCGCCTCGCAGACGTCCTCGCCTACCGGGACCGCGCATCCCAAGAACGGCGAGCCGCGCTCGACCGGATGGTCGAGATCGCCGACGCCGCCGACATGTACGAACAGACCGCGACGCCCAGACGCACCCGCTGAGCCGACGTGCCGTACTCAGTCGTGCTCGACACCTGCGTCGTGTACCCCGCCCACTTGCGAGACACCCTCCTCCGACTCGCCGAGCGCGGCCTCTCCTCTACCGGCCGCTGTGGTCAGTCGACATCATCATTGAACTACAACGCAACCTCGTCGAGCGCGGAATCGCCGCCGAGGCCGTCGACCGGCTGACCACGGAGATGAACGCTGCGTTTCCTGACGCGAACGTCACCGGCTACCGCTCTTTGATCGACGGTCTGACCTGCGACCCGAAAGACCGACACGTCCTCGCCGCCGCCGTGCACGCGAACGCTGCAGCCATCCTCACCTTCAACACACGGGACTTCCCACCCCAAAGCGTCGAGCCATTCGAACTGGAGGTCGTCGACCCCGACACCTTCCTGCTCGACCAACTCGACCTCGCACCCGACCCGGTCATCGACGAACTCGAGCGACAAGCAGCAGCGAACCGCCGCGACCCCAAGACGCTCGGAGCTTTGCTCGACTCGCTCACCCGGGCCGGTACACCGCGATTCGCCACCGAAGTGCGGCGGCGCACCACATGACGACGCCGGCCCCGCACAGACGGGGACGGTGTATCCAACCGGCGCACTGTCTGTCTCCCGAGGAAATCGTCGACCGAAGCCGAACTTGCCGCCAGCGGAAACCTGCAGAAACACACCATGCGCGTAGGCCCAACGCGGTAGTCGTTCACCCCTCCTCCACCGGGGGACTTCAGAGCGAACAAGCAGGGCCACGACATCCCACCCGGCCCCGTGCTTGGACGGGTGGGATGTCGGTGTGCGCCTGCTCAGTACTGCAAGTGCGCGTGCCGCGTCGCCGCGGCCCTTAGGAGTTCTTCTCGTACTTGAACGAGAGGCTCATCCTCGCGCGGTAGCGGGTGACCTTGCCCTCATCGATGGTGACGTCGAGCTTGGTGACCTCGGCGACGCGAAGGTCCCGCAACGATCCTGCGGCGGTTTCGACTGCGGCCTTTGTAGCGGCCTCCCACGACTCGGTGCTCGTTCCAACCACCTCGATGACGCGGTACACGCTTTCGTCAGCCACGACTACCCCCTGTTGTCGATTTCATGAGATTCGGCGCACACTCGCAGCTCGTATCAATTGCCACGAGAGTACGTGCGGATTATCACAAGCGACCACCAGGAAAGCAAGGCCACGCGAGGCGGGTCGCCAGTTTGGCCGGCGGCAGTGGCGGTGCGTCGACAGGCCATCGCGCTCGGTTACGAACAATCCCCGATCGCGCACACGACACGCCATTCTGACGAGATCGGCGGCGAGCCGAGCACCTGAGTCAACGTTGATTTTCGGGGAAGTCTGCGCTTACCGCAGATGTGAGCCAGTGGGTCCAAGGTAGCTCGACGCGCCATCCATGCTTGAGCCTGCGCTTGGACGCCGGAGCGTTGGAGCAGATCACGGCTGGTACGGCGCGAGGAAGGCCCCAAGAACCGGCCCGGGGTGTTCCAAGCGCAGTCTGCCGGATACGCCCGTGCATCGCCGCTATCCTGGCGCGAAGTGACGACCCAGACGCGACGCACAAAAATCATCGCCACGATCGGGCCCGCGTCCGAGCGTGAGTCGGTGCTTCGGGGGATGATCGCCGCCGGGATGGATGCGGTGCGGCTGAACCTCTCGCACGGCACCGTGGAGGATGCCCTCGAGGTGCATCGCCGGGTACGCGCCATCGCGAAGGACATGGGTCGCCCGATCGGGACGCTTGTGGATCTGCCCGGGCCGAAGGTTCGTGCGGCGAGCTTCGGGCGGGAAGGGGTTGAGCTGCCGGACGGACACCACGTCCTGCTGGTTCCCGACGCCGCTGAGTCGACACGGGATGTCATCGGCGTCGAGTACTCGGGGCTTCTCGACGGCATCGAGGCAGGCGACCGCATCAGCTTCGGGGACGGAGCAATCGACGTCACGGTGGTTGCCACGTCGGGCCGCGGGCTCGAGGCGGTGGTGCTGCATGGAGGTCATCTGACCGGCAAGCCCGGTGTCCACATCCCGTCGGACCGTCTCCAGGTGAGTACCCCGACGCCTGAGGATCTGCGGATCCTGGATGCGTTCGTGGCCGAGGGTGTCGACATGGTTGCGCTGTCGTTCGTTCGTTCCGCCCATGACGTTCGTCGGCTCGGGACCGAACCGCACCCCCGTGGACCGCTTGTCGTCGCGAAGATCGAGACGCGAAGCGCGGTCGACAACCTGGTCGGCATCCTCCAAGTGGCGGGTGCGGTGATGATCGCCCGCGGTGATCTAGGCATCGAGTGTCCGATCGAGGAGCTTCCGCATCTGCAGAAACACATCATCCGCGAATGCATCGCCCATGGGCGCCCCGCGATCACCGCAACTCAGATGCTGGAGTCGATGGTCCGCGCTGCGGCGCCGACACGGGCAGAGGCCTCGGATGTCGCAAACGCCGTGTTCGACGGTTCGTCGGCGGTGATGCTGTCGGGTGAGACGGCGACAGGGAGAGACCCGGTGAACGTCGTCGCGACGATGGCGCGCCTCTGCGCCCGCGCGGACGCGAACTTCGATGTCGAAAACTGGACCCGCATGGTCACCCGCCTCATCGTGGAGGACCCCGAATCGGGGCACGGGCACAAAAGGCGTGTCACCGACACGATGACCGACGCCGCATGGCGTGTCGCGCAGGAACTCGATGCGACGGCGATCGTCTGCTTGACCCGCAGTGGCTTCACCGTGCGCGCCGTCGCCCGGTACCGACCGCGTACCCCGATCCTCGGGTTCACACCGGACGAACGTGTTCGACAGCAGCTCTCGATCAGCTGGGGCGCGATTCCGCTCACGCTCTCCGCGTTCGCCGACAACGAGCAAATGGTGCGGGATGCCCTGACGGCGGCACGCGACGGCGGGCACGTCAAGTCTGGGGACTTGGTCGTCGTACTGGCAGGAATCGACGAACGGGCAGCCAGCACCGACGTCCTCCGGGTGATCCGCGTTCCGTCCTGACCGTCGCACGAGTCGCTCTTCACTTGTGGAGCGCGTACGCGGATGACGCGTGAACCACGCCGATCGCGTTCGGGCTAACCGCGTACGGCGTTCGACCACATACGTCCGGGAACGTCGCTGGTGCGCTCGCCCCCGAACAGCACGGTCACTTCACCGTCGCGTGCCGAACCGATCGTCCACAACGTCCCGGAAAACACCGGGATTGTGACACCGTACGGCGGCTGGACGCTCTGTCGTGAGGTGGGCTCGCCCGCCGCGAGCGGCATCTTGGTGACCTGGAAGCTCACCCGGGAATCCTCCCAACCCACCCACACGCTGCCCGAACCCGGCTCGGCAACAGCGTGTACTCGACGCGGATCCGACACCGAGTCGGCAACCACGCGTGCGCTGGCGGCCCCCGGTGTCCACAGCAGGACCTGCCCCCGACCGGCCGCGGCCGACCAGTAGGCAACACCAACCCCACCTGCCGGGCCCACGACGATCGGTACGCCGGTGTTCAGGTCGACGTCCGTACTCCCACCGGACCAGCGTGACGCCGGGGCGAGTTGAGGGGTACCGATCGGCGTGCCCGACGCCGGGTCTACCACCTGCACGAAGATCCCCCCGTCGGCGCAGTCCCATTGACGCCAGGCGGCCCAGAGCGTCCCGGTGGCCGGGTCGCGTGCGAGCCGGGGCGACGACGAATAGCAGTCGGGGTTGCCAGTGGTGAGCGGCGTGCCCGGGTTGGCCGGGTTCGTCCCGGCAAGCACGACGGCGACGGCCTCGCGTGCCGACACCGAGATGTTGGACCCGTTCGGAAGCGTCAACGACTGCGCAAAGCCGGTGTAGACGGTTCCTGTGGAGCTCACCACGGTCGGCGCCGACCAGGTGCGGTTCGGTGGGTTCGTTGTAAAGCGCAGCAGTCCGGTCACCGACGCGTCGACCACTCCGGTGGCGGCGACCAGGCCACCGCCGGGTGCCGGCGTCAGCGTCGGCTGGCCGTCGAGGTCGGCGATGGTGGTGCTCCCCGAGACCTGCGTGCCGTCTGGGCCGATCGTCTGGGTCACCATTCTGTCCGTTCCCGGGCCCGCGCTCTCGCCGAACGCCAGGTGCAGTGAGCCGTCGTCGGTTCGGGCAACACTCACCCGGGTGCGCCGGTTCTCCACACCGGTGAGCGGCCGCCAGTTCTCGGCAGCTCGTTCGGCGTTCGCGGCGTCGGCGGCGAACGCCGGGTCGCCGGTGAGCGCCACGTCGGTGATGCAATCCTCCAGGGGGCCGGCACGGGTCACCCCCGCGGCACGACATGTGGCCTCGGCGGCCCGCCGCCGTGCGGCGCGAAGGCCGTCGGGGTCCTGGGGCCGTGTGGGGATCGACCGCTTGGTGAAGGTCACGGTCGACTGCCCGGGTGCGTAGTCGAACAACGACCGGGCTGCGGTGATACGCCACGAGTTGCCGAACGTGTCGTACAGCGCATCGAAGGTCTTGGTCGCAAACTCGTCACGGACCCCGTACCGCACCACTCCGTCCCATGACGGCTCATCCGTGATCGTGAAGCCGATGCGCTTGCCGCCGGCCGCGGTGAGGTCGTCACGTGGATCGCCGTCGAAGTCGCCCAGGATCCCGCGTACCCGTCCGCGTCGCACTTCGGCGAGCGAAACCATGACCGACACGCCGTACTCGCCCACCGGCCGAACACGTGCGACCGAGCCATCCGGCCATAACACCTCGACCCAGCCGCGGTCGTCGCGTGAGATGGTCCCGCCGGCGATCGACAGGCGTGCGTTCCGATCGACCGTGGTCGGGGTTCCCCCGATGGCGACCAGCGGGTCCCCGCCGCCTGGTGCCGCGGCCACCGTGACCCGTCCGCCCGGCAGCTTCATCGCAATCACGGTATTGACGGTCACGTCGGTCCTGGTCCGGAACTGTTCCTGTCGGGCCTGGATCTCGAGGTCTCCTGCCAGGGCTCGTGTCAACACGAACTCGCCCGCCGCTTGGAAGTCGTAGTGCAGTCCGTCGAGCGTGGTGATGTGGGGATCGCCGTTCGACTCGGCCGGCCCCTTCGGCGCCGGTACACGGGTCCTGCTGCAGTAGGAGGAAAGCGCGTGATAGGTGACGCTCGCACTCATCCCCGCCGAACCCGCGCCGGCAAGTCGAAGCTCGGATACCCTTTCGGACCGTGGCGGTTCGCCAAACTGGCCGGCCGGGCACTTGCACGCTCCCTTGAGACAGAACCAACCACCGTTGCTCCCCAGATCACGTGTTTTGGAAGCAAGCCGCAGGCTGCCGGTGAGTGGCACCACGTTGACCAACGGCTGTGCGCTGTCGGTCACGGTGAGGTAGTGGACCGTGGTCCACGGAGCAGCCGTGATGCTGGTGCTTCCGGCGATCGGTTTCGGTGCGAACGGTTCGGCGGTCGCGGGAAGAAAGAACGGAAGTCGTTGGGTCCACGCCTGACCCACCCCAGGTGTCCGCCACATCCCGGAAGCCCAGGTGGCAAGAAACGTCGAATCGGTGGCGCCGGCCGCCGCGACACGTGCGTCGAAGGACCGGGCGCCAAGAACCGCATTCATTCGTGACCACATGGCCGCTTCGGACGACAGCTCCTCCAAACGCGACCAGAAACCGACCGCATCGTAGGACCGTGCCAAAAGGCTTCGGCCCGGCGCGCGGATGTAACCCACGTAGTCCGCCGACGCGCCAGGGGACCGGCCAAACGACTTGAAGGCGGCCCAGCTCGCGAGTCCCTCGACCCACCAGTCGCGGCCGCTTCCCCACTGCGCCGCATCCGGAACGAGCTGGAACTGAAAGCAGTGAAACACCTCGTGGGCGAGCGCGAAGCGATCTTGTGCGATCTCACCTGATCGTGTGCGCACTCGACAGTACGCAGGGTTGGTGAGAGTCGGGTTTCCACTCGCATCGACGGGGAAGGCGTCCATGAACCCGCCGATCGGTTCGCTCGATTCGAAGACCCGAACGGGAACGTTCAAGGTAACCCCGAGCCTCGCCTGGTAGTACGCGATGTGCTTGTCGACAAACAGCTTCCACTCGGGCCGTTCCGTAAGGGCCGCCGTCTTCTTCGGCGAGATACCGGTTCCCGATTGTGCTTTCGCCCCCGGTTCACGGCGAGCGAATGAGCTCGACGCCGGCACGTCCAGGGTGGCGACGATCACGGAGCGCTGCTGCGGTGTGTACGCAGCGAGGTGCTGAAGCACCCCGAGCGCAACCCCGGTGCCGGACTGTTCTTCCGATGGGGGGCCGGGGAACGGCGTGACCCCGGGGATGGATCGCCGGTAGACGGTGGCGAAAAGGCGGAGCGCGAGTGCGGGCGAGATCTCACCGTTCGCCGGGATCGCGTCACGTGCGTTCTGATCGGCAGTGGCCGTCAGTGCGCGTTGGAGCTGCGCTCGTTGCATCTCGATGATGAGCGCGACGTTGCGCCGGGCCGTCACCGCGTCGCGCACACCGACACGGTACGTCACTGTGGTCACCGCACCGTTCACACGGGTTACCGCGACCGCGGTGGTCGCCGCTTTGGCGACCGATACGCGTATCCGGGCGGCTTTCCCAAGGGGTCGTCCGCCGCGAAGTGCGATGCGATACGCCCTCTTCGCGTCGGCCGCCGTGCGGTAGCGCGCAACGCCGATGGCGATGGTCGCGCCGCCCGACCCTCGGTAGACGACCGCGCTTCGCGTTCCCCCGGTTAGGGCCACCGGGGCGAATGACGTGGCAATCGCCCGCTTTCCCACCGACACAACCTTCGCGCCCTGCGGCTTCTCCAGGAGAAGCGGGACGCCCGCGGCGGCACCCACCTGGGAAAGAAGGGCAACAAGTACGGCCCCTCCGGCCCAGCTTTTTCGTCGCATAAACGGACGCTAGTTGATCGGCATCCTCGTTGACAAGCCACGGGCCGGCAGGTGCCTGGTCGACGATCAGACACCGAGTGTCGATCTGGGTTGTGAACGCGATGACGAGATGGTTTTTGACATCGGGCGGTCGTTGTTCGATGTTCGGTTTCGGCGGCCGTCGTTCACCTGTCGGTGTCAGAAATTAGCTGGTGAGCCAGTAACGGGCATCGTTCGCCATGGCGCGGTCAGCGGCCACGCCCGCTGGCTGTGGAGCCGGCGGGTCGTCGACGAATGTCGCCGCCGACCGCAGAGCGGCGACAAACGCATCGGCCTCCTCGGCGCTGAACCAGCGACGAAACCGCTCGCGAGAAAGCACATCGGTCAGCTCACCCAGAAGCTCGGCGCTGACGATCAACTCGAACCGCTCCTGAGAAGCGGCCCGGAGCAATAGGGCTGAGGCGCCGACTGGCGACAGACGCGCCGAGACGAGCACGTTGCAGTCCAAGACTGCCCGCACCGAACGTGCTTACCCGCGCGCGCGTCGTTCGCGTCGGACCTCGCGGACCTCCCGCGAGGCCAGCTCGAGCGCATCGTCCTCATCGAGGCCGTCGCCGGCCTGTCCCCAGCGGTCGAGCATCTCCTGCAACTGGCGCCGACCCGCCGCTGCTTCCTCGCTTCGCATGTACGCGCGCAGGGCCTCCTCGATCACCTCGTAATCGCGGCGTCCAGAACTCGCGGCGAGCGTCTTGGTCGCACGCAGAAGATCCGGTTCGAGATAGATCGTGGTCTCTTGTCGTGCCATAAACGCGACTATGCCCTTTTGAAGGCAAGCCATCAAGACGCAGTGTGGGCCAGCGCCCTCGTTCCAGCGCTCCTGATAGCAACGCACACGGTCTCGACGAGCGGTTGGAAAAACCTCCGAAATCCGTCCCTATATGTAGGCCCAACGTAGGCCCAAGACGGGCCCCATTCGCACAGAAACCCAGCGTTCATAAGTGCAACCATCCGTCTTAGGCGGCGATCATGATTTCGAGACGCTCCCAGAGACCCTGCTCGCGGTCGGCGATCTCCTCCATCGGCGCAGTCACCCTCCCGAGCGACTCCGCCGGGTTCTCGGCCTCCGCCGCCTTCGCAAAAGCAGCAGCGACGTCTTCCCACCGATCGCCGATCGCGTTCAGCTCCGCTCCCATTGAGGCTAGGCGAAGATCATCGGTGATCGTCGCGGCCTCGGCGAGGAAACGAGCGTACATATAGCGAAAGATCCCGCCGCCCGTGCCGCCACGGTGGTCGATGAAAATTGCCGCGTTGAAACAGGTACGGCGCAGCGCGTCCGCGTCGAGGATCTCCGGCCACCGCCGTGTCTCCACGCTCGCCTTGCGGATCCCTTTCACGCCGAGGTTCGCGATTGGTGGCTCCAGCATCCCTCGGCACACCTCACCGATCGCCTCGCGGACTTCACCCGGGGTGGGTGGGCGAGCGGCGGCGAAGTTGAACGTGTACCACGCGTGGCGCGGCGGGAACGGCTTGTATTGCGAGCCGCGCGCCTGCTCGAGCACGCCCCAAGCGACTGGATGCAGCTCCGGGTCGCGGTCGGCGACCAGCACCCGCCCACTGGCGGCGTCATAGCCAGCCACCACGACCGCATGCCCACCGAAGTGATACCCGTCCGGCAGGTCCAAGTACGGCAAAAACCCCATGTCGAGGTAAACGAGCACCGGCTCAGCCGCCTCGAGCAGCTCGCACAAGCTCTGCTCGGCCTTCCGGGCGCTCGAGGTCGTGTGCGACTGAACCGCCACCCCGGTGCGCCTGCCGGCAGTCTTCTCCAACCCTTCCTCCTTCGGACTGCCGAAGTTCGCCCTGCCGCCGTAGAACGGATCGGCGCCTTTGATGTGGAAGTACACAAACCCCAATCCCCGGCCGAGCCCCAGCAGAAGGTCCTCGGAGATCGGATAGCCGTGGTACCCGTAAACGTACCTCAACGACCCCGTCACGCAGTGATGGGTCGGGAACCTCGCAAACCCGTGGAACGGCTCCGGCATTCCAGCCATCGTCCGGTCGCCGCTGACTCCCGTTGCCGACATCAGTCCTCCGATCGATCGGTTCCACGACCGTAGCGACGAGCGCTGCAACCGCCATCCGTACCCCTCCGAAGGCCACTCAGCGGATTCCCGCAGCAAACCCGGGCTGGAGAGGAGAGAGGGCTCCTCGACTGCGATCCTTTAGACGCGTGAAACCCCTCACCGAGGGAGTCCACAAACCACGGGTTCTGAGACTCGTCTCGCGCGTCCGGACGACTGCCGCGTGGTCGCGTCACTGAGGTCCCCCGGCGGCCCCGGCGCAGTGATCTCGACTTCGCGCGGGTCTCTCGACAACCGGGGTTACCTGCCCGTGTCGAGGAGGCGCTTCAGGCGGTGCTTCTTGAGGTTCTCGTGCACGATCCACTGAAGGTCAGCGTCGGAGCGCTCCGCGAGTTGACGAAACGATGGCAGACCCACGTCAGGGATCGCGGCAATGGCCACACTCCAGGCATAGCCAAGCGCTTGGCGCAACGTTCGCACCGAAGGAACCCGCCGCTCGTTCGGCGGCAGCTCGGCGAGTGCGGCGGTTACCCGCTCGACCACGCGGAGGGCTCGTCGCGCGAAGCTGGGGTCTCGAATAAGACGCGGTTCGCATACCGCCGCCACCGCGGCTCTGCGTACCAGTGCGTCGGGGTCGTTCGCCCATCGCTCAGCAACCGTGAACGCCCGGGCGGGATCGTCGGCGGCGGCGCGCTGCAAGGCCATCGCGACGCCCTCGCGCACACGCCAACGCTCGTCGGAAGCGTAACCGTGAAGCACGCTGACCTGGGCGTCGTCACCCCGACCAAGCAGGCGGCCCAGCGTAACGAGGCCACACACCGTCGCGAACTCATCGCCGCTCGCGATCAGGAGCCCGGCCCGGCTCGCGTCGGCCTCTTCCCCGCACGCGGCGACCAACTCAAGGTTGCCCCGCGGCCCCGGCAGACCGCTGTTGGCCGCCAAGAATGGCATCCAGTCCGCGAGGCCCGCGAGCGAAGCGCGATAGTCATCTATGCGGCCGATGGCACCATCTTCCCACCGACGCTGGCGCCACGCGTGGCTGCCGGTCAAAGGGCGTACGACTCCCCGGATCGACCCCGGCGTTGTTAACGAGTGCCCGGTCGAGCAGTGCCGCGATGTTGTGCTCGCCGAATCCGACGCCGACGCCGACGGCCCAGGCTCACCATTCCTCTCGGAGGGCGACCAGATCGACCTCCTCCTTGCGTTCGCGAGTCTCGACGGCTGCGACCTTGCCGGCGTAGAAGCCGGCGGTCCCATGTCCGTCTCTGTAGCCGCCGACCTGTGCGCGTCGAGGCGAGAAGGTTGCGAGGACGTGGGCTGGCACGCCTTGATCTCGGCCATTCCTTTGACGGGATCGCGCCATGCGACCCCGAGTGATCGGCGGAGCGCTGCGCGTAGCGGCGCTTGGTAGAGGTAGCCGGCGGCGAGGCGGTAGGTCTTGAGGATGGCTTCGCCGTCGAGGGCGCCACTTGCAGTCGGCGTCATGCCCCGCATCAGCGACCGCGGTCGCAACCGCCGGAGATGCGCGTTGCCGACGAGGAATCTCAACCCCGACTGATAACCGGGATCTCCCGTTCTCTGACCGCCTCAGCGGCGTAGCAAAGCGACTCTCAAACATCTTCGGCCTCGAGATCCGGATAGGCAGCCAAAATCGCCTCATCCGCTATGCCATCGGCAACCATCCCGACAACAGTCGCGACGGGGATCCGAAGCGAACGGATGCACGGCACCCCGCCCATCTGGTCAGGGTTAAGGGTGATTCGCTGATAGGGCACAACCTCTCCCGGAGAGTCAGTACACACGGGGTACCGCCCGCCGGAGGGAACCCCAACGCGCGTGCCTCGCGTCAGCCCACTCGTAGTGATGGTCGGGGGTTCGAGTCCCCGCGTCGGCTTAAGGAATCGACGCTTTTACGGGAGCTTCGTGTGAGGCCGGGAGGACACCGGCGGTCAATCCCTGTTTCGAGTGCGACGGCCGTCGGGTCAGGTGTGACGACCGTCGGCTTATGGGCGCTCCTCGGTTACTGCTGCCACGAGCTCTCGCGCCACGTAGCGCCGCTGCCCGCGGGGGCCACGGTCGGCCTCAGTCAGCACGCCGAGTTCTTCGAGCTGACGAAGGAGCTTCAGCGCCGTGGGGCGGGTCACCTCGAGTCGCTGTTCAACTGTTCGCGAGGACACAACGGGCATCTCGCAGATGAGGTCGACGAGGAAGACGCCTTTGCTCGACGCGATTGATGCGGCAGCCACCCGATAGCGCTCACGAAGCTCGACGATCCGCTGTGCCCGGTCAACGGCGTCTACCGCCTGGGTCTTGACGGCTTCGAGGAACAGATCGATCCAGGGGACCGGGTCGCCGCTCTCGCGCACGGTTTGCAACGCTTCGTAGTAGCGCTCGCGGTCGCGCTCGAGGTACGAGCTGAGGTAGAGGAGGGGCGCCGAGAGGCGACCTCGCTCAACGAGCAGAAGCACAATCAGGAGCCGTCCCAGACGTCCGTTGCCATCGAGAAACGGGTGGAACGTCTCGAACTGGTAGTGAAGCAGCGCGTTCTCGATCAGGATCGGCAAGTCGACCTGCTCGTGCGCGAAGCGCTCCCAGTCGGCCAGCAGACCTGGCAGCTCATCAGGCGGAGGCGGGACGAACCGCGCGGTCTCGATCGTCGAGCCGGCCCCGCCCACCCAGTTCTGGCTGGTGCGAAGCGCGCCCGGCGTTCGCTCCCTGCCGCGCACACCGGCGAGGAGTCGCTCATGCATGCCGCAGATCAGCCTGGTGCCAAGCGGCAACCGGTCGACCTGAGCGAGCCCCCACTCCAAGGCACTGATGTAGTTGATCACCTCTTCCACGTCGGCGTTCGGAGTCTCTCCCGTCGCCTCGACTTCCAGCACGTCGAGTAGTGACGCCTGCGTCCCCTCGATCCGTGTCGACGCCAAGGCCTCGCGCAACAGGTACGGGCGGATCAGTAGGTGGGGATTGGGAACGAGCTGCCCCACGCCTGAGAGGGTCCCGAGCGCCGCTTCGGCGTCCGCAAGGAGGCGGACCGTCCCGCTCGTAAGTTCGAGCGTGCGGGGGATCGGTGCCGGGAAGTACGCGACGTAGCCATGGGGGCCAAGGGTTCGGCGGGGCCCCCCGAACAGAGTCGATGCGTAGTCATTGAGCCTCACACGCACACCCTAGTCTCTCTAAAGCGCTGAAGCCAATACTTTATGGACGACGTGGGACCTATTGCACGCTTTACGGTCGAGATACGCGCTGTCGACGGCACGAGAGACGCTCGCAGCGGGCAGCAGCACCCTCACATCGCGAAGCGCAACCGCGCCCATGCTTCCCTCAAACGCCGCAGCATCGCCGCCGGCTTGGCCCACTCGGACCGGGCATTCACGCTCCGTCGGTACCTCTACGAGATTCGACTCGACTCCACTCGCCGGGCCGCGGGCCGTTGAGGCCCTGCGTCAGTCGGAGCGGGGGTCAGCCGGCAAGTCTCGCCGCGCCACATCGGGCACGACGCGACTCGTTGAGCGTCCGGCATTCGTTCTGGTGACATGGCGCCCGGCGCAACGAAGCATTGCGATTCATGCGTCTTCCGCGATGTTCGGCGGATCTCCAGTCGCGCAGGTCCACTCCTGGGTCGTCTCCGGCAACACGGGGCCGCACGATCAATGAACGGAGGGTGACATGAGAACGGAACGTTGGACGGTCGATCGCAAGATGTCGTTCGCCGCAGGCGTGCTCTTCCTGATGACGTTCGTCACCTCAATCGGAGCCCTTGCACTCTTCCAGCCGGTTCTCGACGACCCAGCCGGGTTCATCGCCGGGGATGGCGGCGACAGTCGTATCTACCTCGGCGCGCTGCGGGAATTTGTCCTCATCGTCGCCAACATCGGAACCGCCGTCGTGGTGTTCCCCATCCTCAAGAACAAGAGCGAGATCTTCTCGCTCAGCTACGTGACGGCCAGGATCGTCGGGTGCGGCTTCATCGCCCAGGGGGATCCTCTTTGTCCTCGGAATCGTGTCGCTCCAACACGACGATCCGGCCGCTGGGTCGCTCGCGGTGTCGCTCGCGCAGGCCAAGGACTGGACGTTCCTGTTCGGTCCCGGAATGGTTGTCGGGCTCGGCAACGGCCTGATCGGGTCCCTGAGGAACCACCGGGGAACCCGGCGGCTGGCGCCGGTGATGTTGGTCGGCTACCCGGCAGCGATCTCGGCCACTGCCGATCTCTACTCGTAGTGATGGGGTCCGGGGTTCGAGTCCCTGCGTCGGCTTCTGGCGGAGTAGAGCGATACGCGCCGACCGCGAAACGGCCCGCTGGGATGCTGAGGGCCGCAACCATCCGCGACACCCCGTCTCGTGCGCCGCTCACCGACAGCGAGTGTGCCGGCAGGGAGGCTGCCGGCACACTCGCTGTCCTGCCGAGGTTTCTGCGTGGGTCTACCGCATGTTCTGCCGTGAGTGGGGTTGGAAGCTGTTCCCGCTGCCGATGCCGCGCCAGATGACGAGGCGCTCGCCGACGGGCGGGATGGCGGCGCGGACGTTGAATGTCACGGCGACCGCTTTCGTGCCGCCGTCGAACCGTCCGATCAGCGTCTTCGCGATCGGCTCCCGGCCGGTGCGAAGCGAAGTGAGGGGGCCCCGGCCATCCGGGCTGAACCGCCACTTGCCGCCGGATGAGACGGCGATGTCGGTGCGGCCGTTGCCGTCGAAGTCGGCCGCGACAGTGCCGGTGAACCGATCGAGCAGCTTGGCGTTGAGGCGGGTCCAGGGCTGGGTGGTACCACTGGAGACCGCCCACTCCCGTCGCTGAACCACCGCCACGTCGGTTCCTATGAGGTCGTCGAACTCGCCGACGAGGAGCTCGTCGATGGTCGCCGACGATGTCTGGGTCGTGGTCCACACACGTGTGCTTCCGTACCACACCCACCATTGACCGTTGACGGTGTGAAACAGGTCGGTGCGTCCGTCGCCGTCGAAGTCCCCGCTGCGCAAACCGGTGATCGCCACCGGGAGGGTTGTCAGCGGTGTGAGGTTGGCCGCCGCACCACCTGCCACGTAACCGAGATTCCCGGCCCCGTCGCGGTACAGCACGTCGGTGCGACCGTCGTTGTCGACATCGGCGAACGCCAGCTCACGGACCCGTTTGTTCGAGGGACGCAGGAACTCCCACGGCTCCATACCACCGCGGGAGAAGAACCAGCCGGTGCCGTTCGCCACGAACGCGTCGGTGCGGCCGTCGCCGTCGAAGTCGCCCGGGGCGAGCTCTTGCGAGTAGTCGGTGTCGTAGCGGTTACCGCGAACGGTGAGGTTGAACTTCGCCGGTGTGGGCGGGATCAGTGTCGCGTCGCTCCCTCCCTTGAGCCGGATCGCGCTCCCCAACGATCCGTCATGCACCACGACGTTGCCCGCAAAGGTGGCCCCCATCGTCGGCCGCCCACGTAACTCGAAGGCCGCACGTGTCTTCTTGGCGACACCCAAGAGCCCGCCGTAGCGCTGCGCCCCGCGGAACGTGTTGAACGCGATCTCGTAGAACTCGCCGGCCATGCCGCCGTCGTAGTGACCCTCCTTCTGGCTGGCTGGGGTTCCTGTTCCGTGAACGTCGAAGTGCTGGCCCCAGTAACCGTTGCTGCCATAGGTGAATCCGCCCTGCAGGACGTAGTTGAACCGCGCGATGTAGCCGTTGAACGCGAGGCCGTCGGAGGCGATGTCGTGCCGGTTGAAATCGAACACGTTGCCTTCAATCGTGACGTAGGCGTTGCCGCTCACGACGACGCCGTACCCGGCGCTGTCCCGCGCGTTGTGGTGGATGTAGTTGCGTTCGACGCGCATCGATGCCGCATCAGCGCGGGTCGTCAGTGGACCGGTATGCTCGCGTGGCCCGCGGGGACCGATGTCGCAGACACCCTCGGCGTGCGGCTCGTAGTTGCCACAGATGTTGACCGCGCTGCCGGGCCACGAGTCGAGCTCGTTGTCGGCGATGGTCACACGCCGGCCAGCCGCACCGGTCGGGTCCTGAATGGCCGTGATGGCCTCGACTATGGGCTGGTCTTTCGTCGTGCTGCGCGATGGCCCGCGCAGGTGCAACCCGGTGATCCGCGCGTCGCTGCCGGTGATGACGAACAGCCGGTACCGCTCGGTCGCCCGGCTCGCCCGCAGCGTCGGGCGACGGCCGAGGAAGCCGCGCTCACCCACGAGCTCAACACCCGAGCGAATGGGAAGCTCCGTCAGGGACGTCGCGACACAATTGCCAAACTCGTCCCGGGCGCCACAGAGATCACTCATCGTCCAATCCGCGTCTTTCGGGATGACGATTCGGCCGCGGAATGGTGAGCGCAGGACCGCGGCCAGCTCGACGGCCGAATGAACCGTGGTGGTGGGAGGCGGCGGTTGTTCGAGGACGGGAAGATCGCCCGTTGGGGCGGCAACTCCCGGTGGCACGGCCTGCCCAATGGCCGGTAGCCCCGTCAGGGCCAGGAGGGCGATCGCCGCCGCGTATGTCCGTGTGAACGCGACGGGCAGATGGGTGTGCGAGGTGGTCTGCATGGTCGTCTCCGAGTGAGAGTTGCTCATGCACCGAACGTACGACGCCGCGGCGGCGCCGACGTTCGCGGTCGCGACCTTCGCAGTGTCACGTGCGCGACACCCGACGAAGCGCGCCTGGCCCCGCAAGCCGACCAGTGCTGCGTGACGATCGTTCCCGGCCACTGACCTGAGTCGGCCGGCAACACGGCAACCGACCGTCGCCGAACGGCTGTGGCGGTGACATCATGAACGAGCCTGCGCGACCAGGGTGCCGTTCGCGATCGAGTGAGCTGCGCGGGTGCACGCCGGAGGCGGATAGGGCGCCAGTGCCGCCAACCACGAAAAGCACCAGCGCCGCATCAACGATCTGTCGCGTCCCGCGTATTGCGACCCCTTCGCTACCGGCATGTCAGAAGAGCACGCCACGGCACGGGTCACCGGAACTCCTCGCGGCATCGCGGTGGCGGCTCGATCCGGGCGCTGGGCGCACCGCCCCGGGGCGGAGTGGTACGTTCCGGCGACGAGTGGCGACGGGTCAGGCGAACGAACGGTGCTGCCAGGCGGTGAACTCGGCGTGGAGCAGTTCGACACAAGCAGATCTCCTCACTCATCCCGACTGGGTGATGCCACGAGGACGGTACCCGTTGCGCGGCGCGCCGAGCGAACAGGGACGGCGTGACGACCGACGGCGCCTCCACGCGCACACCCCGGTGGGGGCTCGCGCTCGGGCTGCTGGCCGTCGTCAGCGCCGCCGTTTTTGGTCTCGGAAAGCTCGCGCCGTTCACACCGGCCACGGACGCGGCGGCGGTGAGCGGCGGGGACGCGGCACGCGGTGAGGGACTCTTCGCCACGAGCTGTGCGGGCTGCCATGGGGAACGCGGGGTGGGTGGCGGCATCGGCCCCACGCTTGCGGGTGTGCCACGCGACGGCAAGGAGATCGCCGCGGTGATCGCCGCGGGGCGTGGCGCGATGCCGGCGAACCTCGTCGGCGGACCGGACGCCGCCGACGTCGTGGCCTACGTCATGTCGATCGGCGGTGGCGACCGTGGTAGCGGCGTCGCGCCATCCGGGGAGCAGGCCGGGACCGTCACCATGACCGGCGCGCTCCTGCAGGGTCTGACCATCGAGCTCGACCAGCCCGCCCCGGATGGGTGGGCGGTCTGGGTGGATGGGGCCGACGGTGCCCGGCGCGTCGCGGCGATCGACCCGGGCGCGCAGCGCGTCCGCCTTGCCGACGCGGGGATCGGCAGCCTCGCGGTCGGGTCCGACAGCGTCCTCGTAGGGCCCTCGGCCGATGCGCCGGTGCTACGTGCCGACATCGCGGGGCTCGGTGAGCTGCTGGTAAGCTCCCCGACCGGCGCCCAGGGCGTCGGCCTGGTGAACGGAGCCGACGGGCAGATCGCCCTGCTTCGCGAGCACATCCGCTTCCTGCGCATCGCGCTCGACGAGGGCAATCTCGCGAACATCAGGTTCCACGGCGAGCACATGGTGAACATCGCGCTCGGCCAGCCCGTCGCGGATGTCGACGGTAACGGCGACCCATCCAATCCCGGCGATGGCGTCGGGATCGTCGGCCAAGCAGGGCGTGACGGTTACCTGCCGGGGATCCTCACCCTGGTCGGAGCGGATCTGCCGGGCGGCGCTGGGCTCCGGCGCGCTGTCAGCGCCATCGCCCAGGACGGCCAGCGCTGCGGGCAGGCGCGCAACGTCACCGCAGGACGTCCATGCGTGGCGGCCATTGCGGCCCACGACGGCGATCTCGTCACAAGCTGGCGATCGATCGAGGACGCGCTGCGCGCGAAAACGACGACCCCACTGAGGCGCCCATGAGCATCAGCCACCTCACCGGGGATGTCGCGTCCGGCTACAGCGACCTTGTCGAGACGGTGTTCACGTCGACGATTGCGGCCAAGGCGTGGCTCGCCACCATCGCCATCGCGTTCGCGCTCGTTCAGATCGCCACCGCCGCTCGCATCTACGGGAGGCTGGCCGGGGTCATCCCCGCCCGCCCGCAGGCCGTGGCGCGGGTCCATCGCTGGTCGGGCCGGCTGGCGATCCTGTTCACCCTGCCGATCGTCTTTCACTGCGTGTTCATCATCGGCTTCCAAACCGGCGACGCCCGCGTGCTGACGCACTCCCTCGTGGGCACGTTCTTCTACGGGGTCTTTGCCGCCAAGATGGTGATCGTCAAGGACCATGGCTTTCCGAGATGGGTGCTCCCCGTCGCCGGCGGCCTGCTCTTCACCCTGCTCGCCGTCCTCTGGGTGACGAGCAGCTACTGGTACTTCCGCGAGGTGCGCTTCGGCTTTTCGCTCCGGCCGTGACGCCGTTGGTCACGGCGACCCACGGTGATGCTGCCTCAGGCCGTTCGCTTTCGACGACGACGATCGGGGGAACGACTAGCGCACGAATTAGACGTCCGGGATGCGCCGTGCGCGGAGCACAAGGTCGGCCACGGCATGGGCATGTTGATGGGCCCCAGTCGTTTCGTGGCTGGCCGACCGCTGGTCGATTTGCCACCGCTGAGGATCGAGCCGCTCGGCCACGACGGCGGCCATCGCCAGTTCCGCATGGGAGTGCCCCGCCTCGTTGGGCTCATGGTCGGCGAAAAGGAGGGTGCCGCCCGGCGCAACCGCATCAGCCAAGGAGTCAAGGACGTTGTTGCGCGCGGCGGCAGGTACGTGGAGGTACTGGGCCGACACGAGGTCGAAGCTGCCGGGCGGGGGTGTCCATTCCGCGAGATCCGCTTCGAGCCATTCGATCGGATGATCGAGGGAAGCTTCCTGTGCGGCTTGCGTCGCGTATTCGATCGCAACCCGCGAGACATCGACAGCGGTGACGCGCCACCCCTGGGTTGCCAACCAGATTGCGTCGGCGCCTTCGCCACAGCCCGCATCGAGGGCCGTTCCCGGGTGCAACTCCTTCGCCAGCTCCTGCAGGTGCGGTGTCGGTGGATGTCGTCGTCCCGCGTGCTCCGCGTAGTGGTCTTCCCAGAACGTCTTGTCGAACTTCTCGGACACGGCACCTCCCGTTCGCTGGTGTGCGCCTCATCTGAACACCTGTGCCCCGCAGTGAAGAGTCTCCGACGATCAGAACGCCGACCACCGGGAATGAAAGGTACAGCCCGGCTCAGCGCGCGCGCAGACGAAACTCCCATCGACTGGTGTGGACGGCACACACGACACCGATGAAAGGCGCCGGGGGCACAAGGCGCGTCGTCACGACGACGGCGGCGACGCCTCGCGAAGACGCCGTCGAAGGACGAGGCGGCGGAGTTCGTCGGCGCCCCAGATGATCGGCGGGAACGTGACGAGGATGGCGATCTCCACCGGTCCGAGGGCGGCGGTGCCGAAGATGTTCTGGAGCGATGGGACGTAGACCAAGGCGATCAGGAACGCAACCTCAGACACGAGCCCCCAAAGCAGCATCGGGTTCGTGAAGAAGCCGACCGAACGCAACGAGGCACGCTCGGTCCGGGCCGCAACGGCCGTTCCGATCTGGCAGGCGACGATGCCTGCGAAGGTCATCGTTGTGGCCGTGAGATAGTCGGCGTGCAAGGCGGAACCGGTGCCTGTTGGGTCGCTCGGCGACCAGCCGGCGCGGAGCAGAACGAAGAAGAAGCCGCCGAGGACGAGGGCGGCCTCAAGGAGGCCGAGGAAGAGCCAGGCGCGGAAGAGGAGGGACCGGTGGATCACCCCCTCGGTGCGTGGTCGTGGCGGACGGTTCATCAGGCCCGCCTCCGCCGGCTCGCGGCCGAGTGCGAGGGCCGGGAGAATCTCCGTCCCGAGGTCGATCGCGAGGATCTGCAAGACGGTCAGCGGCAGCGGGATCGTGCCGCCGGAGAGCGCGAACACGAGGAACGGCACGACCTCCGGTGTCGCGTGGGTGAAGATGTAGAAGATGAACTTACGGACGTTGTCGTACACTCGCCGGCCGGCCGCGACAGCCGCGACGATCGTGGCGAAGTTATCGTCGGTGAGGATCATGGTGGAGGACTCCCGGGCGACGTCGGTACCGGAGAGTCCCATCGCCACACCGATATCGGCCTGCCTGAGCGCCGGGGCGTCGTTGACACCGTCGCCGGTCATCGCGACAACATGGCCCTCTGCGCGCAGGGCGTCGGCGATCCGGAGTTTCACTTCCGGCGAGGCCCGCGCGAAGATCAGCTCCCGTCCCTCCCGCAGCAGTTGATCGAGTTCGCCTTCGCTCATGGACTCCAGCTCTTCGCCGGTCACAACGGTGGATCCATCGGTCCTGATCCCCACGCGTCGTGCAATCTCAGCTGCCGTCGGGCCGTAGTCGCCGGTGACGACCAGGATGCGGATGCCCGCGTCGTGACAGCGGGCCACTGCTGTTGCAACTTCGGCACGAGGCGGATCGAAAAGCGCGATGAGGCCCATTAGGCACAGCTCTCGCTCAGCGTCCTCGCGACGTGTTGCGGCTGCCGGCCCGTCAGGCAACCGACGGCGCGCGACCGCCAGGACGCGCAGGCCCTGCGACGCGTAGCGCTCGAGCACGGTCATCACGTCGGTGCGGTCCCGCTCGGTGAGGGGTCGTTCGCGATCCTGCACGCAAATACGGGTGGAGCGCGCGAGGACTTCCTCCGGTGCTCCCTTGACGTGCACCGTGAGACCCCCGCTGATTCGCTCGTCGATGGTCGACATCAACCGCAGCTTGGGGTCGAAGCGGTTGAGAAGTCGCCGCTGCGACTCACGGCGAACCACCGTGACATCGACACCGAGTGTGCGGGCGGCCTCGAGCAACCCGATCTCGGTCGCCTCACCCCGTGACTTCCCGGTTGGCGTCGGGGCGAGTTCGGCGGTGCTGCACGCAGCGAGCCCCCGAGCCAGAAGCCCGACGAGCGGATCGCTCGCCGCTTCGTGTGGGACCTCCGCCCCCTCCAAGTCGAGTTCGCCGCCGCGTGTCCAGAGGCGCACCGCGCGCATGCGGTTTTCGGTGAGAGTGCCTGTCTTGTCGGTGCAGATGACGGTCGTCGAACCCAGCGTTTCGACGGCGCTCAACCGTTTGACCAGGGCGCCTTGGCGTGCGAGTCCCGCGACCCCGACGGCCAAGGCGAGCGTGATCGTCGGCAGCAGACCCTCAGGGACGTTCGCGACGATCAGACCGATGGAAAACGTGACGGCATCGCCGAGCGGCAGCCCCGCGACAAGCCAACCGAGGGGCAGGAACGCGAGGCCGGCAACCACCGCAACGAGGGCGATTAACCAGGCGACCTTTCTGACCTGCTGCTCGAGTGGGCTCGCGTCGACCTCCACTCGCTCGGAGAGCGCCGCGATACGACCGAGCTCGGTCTGCATCCCAGTCGCAAAGACAAGCGCCTCACCCTCACCAGCCACGCATGTCGTCCCGCTGAACACGAGCTCGCGGGCCTCGAGGAGAGGGCCCATCGCATCGGCATACTCGGCGGCACGCAACGCCGGTTGCGACTCGCCCGTGAGCGTTGAGAGGTCAACCTCAACGGCCCCCGAAACGAGTCGCGCGTCGGCCGAGACCAGATCGCCCTCGGTGACGAGGAGCACGTCGCCAGGGACGAGCTGACGGGCATCGATCACTCTTCGCTCGCCGTCCCGGCGGACGCTGGCCTGTTGCGGGAGATAGCGGGTGAGCGCCTCGATCGCGCGCTCTGCCTGGCGCTCCTCAGCGAACGCGAACGCCGCGTTGAGGCCGATGACCGCAACGATGGCTCCAGCGAGCACGGGGGTGCCTCCGACGAAGGCCAAGGCTGCGGCGAGCCAGAGGAGGAGCGCCAGCGGATGGGTGAGCTGTTTGGTGATCTCCCGCGGCCAGCGCCGGCCGCCACGACGGTGCAGCTCATTCGGCCCGTAGGCGACAAGGCGCCGCGCGGCCTCCCGCTCGGTGAGGCCCTCGGGCCGCGCACGCAGGTCCCGCATCAGCAAATTGATCGGCTCACGCGGGTCCGCAACGTGCGCGTTCGTGTTGCCTAGCTCCGGCAAATACTCCTCCGCCCCTGAAGCTCAAGCCTTGGAGCTGCGTACGGTGACGTCATCCGTCTGCGCCCGAACCCGGCCTTCGGTTTCCCCGAGCAGTCACGGTGACGGCCGCTTGTCGGGCAATTGCGTCAACACCTGAGGCGTTCCTGACCAGGGCGGGTGGGCACTACTCTCGGTGGTCGGAGGTTGACGGCCGCGACGCATGACGACCACCTGACGCATCCGAAACGTGGGTTCACTCTGCCAGTGCGGACACGAGTACCCGCGTCGACGTCGGGGCCGTCGTTGTCGCCTACCGCCCACGGGAACGTTTCTCGCGGCGGCGGTGCTTCTCAATGCTGATGACGGGAAGCACCAGGAGGGCAACAGCGGTCGCCTCAGCCCATGCGGCGAGCGGGAGGGGCGCCGAGCCGAACACCTCGTTCATGAATGGTAGGTAGACATATCCGAGCTGCAGGGCGAAGATGCCGGCGATGCCAACAAACACCGTGGCATTGCTCCACAGGCCGATGGTGAACACCGAGTCGCGAAGCGACCGGCAGTTCAGCAGGTAGAAGATCTGGAAGAGAATGACCGTCGTCACGCTCATGGTCTGCGCCTGGGCAAGCACGACAGACTGGGCAACCTCACCATCGTTTTGCAGGTAGTACTCCCAGAGGAACAATCCGATTGCTCCAGCGGTCATCAGACTCGCGACGACTGTCGTTCTGATGAGCACGAAGCGATTGAGGATCGGCTCGGAGGGTGGCCGCGGCGGGCGGTGCATCGCGTCGCGCTCACCCACCTCGAACGCAAGTGGGAGCGCTAGCGTGACCGTCGCGACGAGATTGATCCACAGCAACTGCACCGGCTCCATCGGGAGCAGCGGCACACCCGCCTCGATCGGGAAGAAGACGACCGACAGGAAGATCACGAGCGCGAAGCTGAGGTTGGTCGGCAGCACGAAGGCGAGCGCCTTGACGAGGTTGTCGTAGACGCGACGGCCCTCCTCAATTGCGGCTTCGATGCTGGCGAAGTTGTCGTCGGTCAAAATCATGTCCGCCGATTCCTTCGACACGGCGGTGCCGGTGATTCCCATCGCCACCCCGATGTCGGCTTGTTTGAGGGCGGGGGCGTCGTTGACGCCGTCGCCCGTCATGGCGACGACCTCGCCCTGGGCCTGGAGGGCCGCGACGAGCCGCAACTTGTGTTCCGGCGCAACCCGCGCAAAGACGCTCACATCCCGTGACACGTCACGCAACTCATCGTCGGTGAGCCGGGCGAGCTCTGCGCCGGCGACGACGACGGCGCTCGTTTGAAGTCCGAGCTGCTGCCCGATCGCTGTTGCGGTCTCGGGGTGGTCGCCGGTGATCATCTTCACCGATATGCCGGCGCGCCTGCATGCGGCGACGGCGGCGATCGCTTCCGGCCGGGGTGGGTCAATCATGCCTTCGAAGCCGAGCAGTTCAAGGTTCGCCAATGCGTCCTGTAGATGACCGCCGCCGCGCGTTCCGCGTGCGATCGCCAGGACGCGCATTCCTTGGGCGGCCATCCGGATGACCTCGGCGTTGGCGGCAGTGCGATAGCCGGGGAGGCAATGGGCGAGCACGACTTCGGGGGCGCCTTTGACGACAAGTTCGTTCCCGTGCACGGTCGCCATGTACTGATGCTCCGACTCAAACGGGATCGCATCGTCGCGCGGGCGGGCGCTCCTCTCACCGTCAGGGTCGAGTCCCACCTTCCGCCCCGCCACGACCAGCGCCCCCTCCGTGGGGTCACCGTGAACCCGCCAGACACCCTCGTCGAGGAGCACCGTCGCGTCCGAACACAACACACCCGCCCGCGCAAGCGTGACGACGTCACCCGGTGGTTCGGGCAGATCGCTCCCTCCGTTGCGTGAGAGCGCGCCCGACGGAGCGTAGCCCACCCCGGAGAGCCTGTAGGCGCCGCCGGTTGGCGTCCACAACTCCTGAACCGTCATTTCGTTGCGGGTGAGGGTGCCGGTCTTGTCGCTGCAGACGATCGTGGTCGAACCAAGCGCCTCGACCGCGGGGAGCTTGCGGATCACTGCGTGGCGACGCGCCATTCGCTGAACGGCGATCGCCAGAGCGATCGTGATGATCGCCGGAAGCCCCTCGGGAATCGCGCCCACCGCCAGTGCGATCGCCGTGACGACCGCATCGACCAGCGGGTAGCCGCGGACGAGTCCGACGATGACGAGCAACGCCGCGATGACCGAGATCACAATGGTCAGCCATGTCGCAACCCGCGCCATCGCGTGGGTCAACGGCGTCTGCAGCGCGGAGACACTCTCGAGCAGCGACGAGATCTTCCCGAGTTCCGTGTGGGCTCCCGTGGCGACGACGATCGCCGTCGCAGTGCCGTACGTCACGAGGGTCCCGCCGTGCACCATCGCACGACGCTCCGCCACCGGCGCGTCGGAGGCGACACATGCAACACCCTTCTCGACCGGGACTGATTCCCCAGTCAAGGCCGACTCGTCCACCTGCAGGCTTCGCAGGTGAAGCAGGCGCAGGTCGGCCGGCACCTTGTCGCCAGACGCAAGGAAGGTGATGTCGCCCGGGACGAGGTCGGCGGCGTTGATCGTGAGGCGCCGCCCGTCGCGCAGAACGGTGGCCTGCTCAGGGACCATCGCAATGAGCGCTTCAATCGCTTTGCTCGCACGGAACTCCTGAACGAATCCGATTGCGGCGTTTGCGATGACCACACCCAGCACAACCGCCCCATCGATCGGCCTTCCGAGGAGGATCGCGACGGTGCCGGAGGCAATCAACACCCAGATCAAAGGGTTGTGGATCTGCCGAAACAGCACTGTGAGTGGGCCATCCGCGCCAGCGCGGGGGATTGCGTTCGGCCCGTGCGCCGCCAGTCGTTCGGCCGCGGCACCCGACGTCAGTCCTTTGACATCGGTGTCCAATATGCGGATCACTGCCTCGGGTGTTGATGCGTACCAAGACGTTGTCGGGTGGTCGGGCCGCGAGTTGGTGGCTGACCTCGGAACACGCGAGGGGCGCGCCACCGGCCGTGACCTGCCGCGGCTCACACGTCGATCCGCTCGCGCGGCTGCGTCCGGGGCGATGACGCAGCTTTCGGATCGACACCGAGCAGCGCGATGACATCCCCGATCGCTCGGTGGGCCTCAAGCCGGTGGCGCAAGGCTCGCTCCAAGTGCAGCGTGTAGCGATTGCGACGCCCATGCCGCTCGCACGTGATGTAGCCGGCATCGGCGAGGTCACGCACGATCCGCTGTGCGGCCCGTTCCGTAATCCCGACATCGAGGGCCAGATCCCGTAGCCGCAGATCGGGATCTCGAGCCAAGCAGAGAAGGATGTGGGCGTGATTGGTGAAGAACGTCCAGCCTCGTTCGTGTGGCGACGTTGCCATGGCGCGCTACTCGTCCGAACCGGACGCGTGACCAGAACCGATCAGGGCGCCCCATGTGCGGTGCGTTCGCTCACGCTGCCCAATGCGTGGACACCACGTCCCACTGGGGCTCCGTCGACGCCGACGAATAGCCCGAGGACGATCACCGCACGTCAGTGGATCGAGGGACCGGTGTTGACCTCTGGTCCGCCCCGTTGGTGTCTGAATCGCTCGCCGGCGACGCACCGGAGCGGGCGCCCAATACGGATGACGATGCGTTGTCGGTCGCGACCATTCCCACCAACTCCCCTCCCCGCCTGCCGACCGCATCATCAGGCTCACGAACCTCTCTCAACTGACGCATTTATTGTCGTCATCTTCCTGTCGCTGATGGGCGCACGCATCCGTGTGCATCCCGGCCCACCCTCGGGTAAGTACCGACACGACTGGTCGGCCATATTCGAGGTTCATCTCGGGCCGCCTTGCGTCGGCCGGTGGGGCGGCGAGCGAGGCCGGTCGAGTGACCGAACCCACGAACGTCCAGCCTCCCAGCCCTGGCGGGGGGCGTTGGCCCCCGCCAATCGGCCGGCGCACTTGCGTTCCTTAGGTTGCGGAGTCCGCGCGGCCGGTTTCGTGGGCCCAGATGGCGATCTCCACACGGTTTCGGGCCCCGAGTTTGTCCATGAGGCTGGCGACGTGCGTTTTGACGGTGCTGAGGCTGATGAACAGTTCCTCGGCGATCTCGGTGTTCGTGCGGCCCCGGGCGAGGGTCGCCAGGACCTCCTCCTCACGCTCGGTCAGCGGTTCCCGCGGCTGGGCGGGGGCCGCGCCACCGGAGTCGGCGAAGGTGGAGAGCAGGCGCGCGGTGATGCTGGGGGCGATCAGCGCGTCGCCGCTCGCGGCGGCGTGGATGGCCTGAACGAGAAGCTCCGGACCGGCGTCTTTGAGGAGGAAGCCGCGGGCCCCCGCCTTGAGGGCCGCGTGGACGTACTCGTCGAGGTCAAAGGTGGTGATGACGACGACTGCCATGGGGTCGGTGACGTCCGGACCGGCGAGCCGGCGGGTGGCTTCCACGCCGTCCATCACCGGCATGCGAATATCGAACAGGCAGACGTCTGGTCGAAGGCGGCGAGCCAGCTCAACGGCCTCGCTGCCGTCGGCGGCCTGCCCGACGACCTCGATACCCTCCTGAGCGTCGAGGATCATCGCGAGGCCGGTGCGGACGATCTCCTGGTCGTCGGCGACGAGCACGCGAACGCTCATGCCGACGCTCCCTTAAGGGGCAGCACTGCGATCACGGCCCACCCCCGATCTGCCCGCGGACCGACCACACAGGTTCCACCGAGCGCTTCCGCGCGTTCCATCATCCCGACGATCCCATACCCTGCCCCGTGGCGCACCGAAGCGTCCCCATCGTCCGTGACCTCCACAGTCACGGCATCGTCGCCGGTTCGGACCCGCACATCGATCTGACTCGCCCGCCGAGCATGGCGGCGGGCATTGGTCAAAGACTCCTGAACAAGCCGGTAGGCGGCGGCGGCGACCGGCGCTGGCACACGTCGGGAGTCGCCCTCGACCGAAATACGCACCGGGACCTCGCCGGGTGCGGTCTGCGCCAGACCGTGGACATCGGCGATGCCGGGCAGAGGGGCGAACTCCAGCGGCTCTTCGTCACGGAGACCACAGACGATCGTGCGCATCTCGGCGAGCGTCCGGGAGGCCTCAGCGTCGATCACCCGGAGAGCCTCCGTGGCCGCGGCCGGGTCGGTTCCCGCGACCGCGAGCCCGGCCTGAGCCCGGATTGCGATCGCCGACACGTGGTGGGCCACGGTGTCATGCAGGTCGCGAGCAAGGCCCTCCCGCTCGCGGGCCCGCATCTCGTCCCGTTTACTGACCCGCGCGCGTGTGCGGTAACGCATTACGGCACCGGCGGCGATGATCAGGAGGAAGAGCGTGAACCCGGTAATCGACTCACTGAGCGTCGAGAAGTCGAAGACGAGGCTGATCAACGCCGCCGTAAGAATGATCCCGAAGCCGATGAGCGCCTCGCGGCCCGAGCCCCACCGGAAGAGGGCGTACGCCAGCACGACCACGTAGGCCGAGGTATAGAGACCCGGCGCAAATCCGTCGAACCCGGTCAGTAGCCACGGGATATCGATCACGATCGTTGCGCCAAAGGTGACGGCGACTGCGAGGAGCGGGTGTGTCCTCCGGACGAGGAGAAACGGCATCCCGGCCAAGCACACGACGAACGACACCCAGCGGTACGTAACGTCCTCCCGGAGGATCACCTCGAGGACGGCTGCCGGCACGAGGAGGGCGACCAACGCCCAGTCACGCCAGACCCGCCGGGGTGGGTCGGCGACCGGCGGCTCGTTCCAGAAAGACAGTAGGGCGGTGCGCACGAAAGGAAGTGTAGGCCGGACGGTGCCCGTGCCCCATCGGCCGAAAGTGGGAGATGCAAACCGTTCCATCGGCCAGGCCCAATCGAGCCGATACGCCGATGCGGCGGACACGTCCCCACGACGACACTCACGGTGCCCAGTTCCACACCACCGCCTGGAGGGTCAGCGTGTCTCGTCTCTTGTTCTCAATTGGTCGCTTCGCCGCACGGCGGCCGCTCATCACCATCGGCGCGTGGCTTGTCGTCGCAGCCGCCGTGGTCGTCGCGGCATCAGCATTCGGCCGGGACTTCGAAGACCGCTTCAACATTCCGGGCAGCGACTCCCAGACCGCCGTTGAGCTTCTGGATTCGGCGGGCGCAGCGCGCGCCGGGCTAACGGCCCAGGTGGTTCTTACCCCGCGTGGAGAGGGGGTGACGTTCACAAACTCCTCAGCTGCAGTGCAGGCCGCAGCCCAGGTCCGCGGCCTGTTTGCATCCCTCCCGAAGGTGCGCGGTGCCTCCGATCCGTCGGCGGCGGTGTCCCGCGACGGGCGCGTCGCGCTCATCCGGGTCCAGTACCCCGTTGAGCGCGACCTCGACGCCAGCGATCTCGTCCGGTTCAAGGAGGCGCTCGGAGTTGCCCGGGGCGCACCCGCCGGGGACACGCTGCAGATCGAGGCGAACGGCGAGCTCTTCTTCGCCTTCGAGCAACCCGAGGGCAGTCTCGCCGAACTGGCCGGCGTCGCGATCGCGGCGATCATTCTGCTCATCGCCTTCGGATCGGTGATCGCAATGGCGGTGCCGATCATGCTCGCCCTCTTCGGACTGGCGGTCGGAATCAGCCTGCTCCCCCTGGTGGGCCACTTCATCGAGATCCCCAGCTGGTCCACGATGATGGCGGCGATGGTCGGCCTTGGCGTGGGGATCGACTACGCCCTGCTTCTTGTGTCACGCCACCGCGAGAACCTGGCGCAGGGCATGAGCATCCAGGACTCGATCGGGCACGCGGTCGCGACCTCCGGCCGCACCGTGGTGTTCGCCGGCGGCACGGTGCTCGTCTCCATCTTCGGGTTGGCGGTGACCGGACTACCCTTCGTGACGGCTGCCGGTATCGCAATCGCCGTCGTCGTCCTGCTGATGGTCACCGCGTCGGTGTCGCTGCTCCCGGGCCTTCTCGGCCTGATCGGGCCACGCATCGATCGACTCCGGGTCCGCCGCCGCGGATCCGAGGGCGCCGAAACCTCGCGCTGGGAGGGATGGGCCCACCATGTCGCACGGCACGCCCGGCGTTATGCGGTTGGCGCAACCGTGGTCTTGCTCGCGCTGTCGGCACCGGTTCTTGGGCTTCGCCTCGGCACACCCGACGACGGCACGTTGCCCGACTCCCGCACGGAGCGGCAGGCCTACGACCTCGTTGCGGCGGGCTTCGGACCCGGGATCAACGGTCCCCTTCTTATCGCGGTCGACGGCGCACAGGACCGAGCGGCGCTTGCCGGGCTGGCAGACGCCGTGTCGCGTGACCCGGGCATCGCGACAGTAGAGACGCCGGTCGTCGACGACGGGTCGGACGTCGCGTCCATCACCGCAATCCCGACCACCGCTCCCCAGGACGCGACCACCCGCCAGACGCTCCTTCGCCTGCGCGACCAGGTCGTTCCGAAAGCGCTCGACGGATCCGACACGCGCGCCTACCTGGGAGGCCAAACAGCGAACTTCATCGACCTGAGCGATCGCGTGACCGACCGCCTGCCCGCCTTCATCGCGGCGGTCGTCGGCCTCTCGTTCCTGCTCTTGGTGTTCGTGTTCCGCTCCATCCTTGTACCGATCAAGGCGGCGGTGCTGAACCTCCTGTCCATCGGCGCCGCGTACGGCGTGGTGGTGATGGTCTTTCAGTGGGGCTGGGGCGCGTCGCTCATCGGGGTGGAGCAGACGGTGCCAATCGTCTCGTTCATTCCACTGTTCATGTTCGCCATCGTCTTCGGCCTCTCCATGGACTACGAGGTGTTTCTCCTCTCACGTGTACGGGAGCACTACCTGGCCACCGGCGACAACCACGCCTCGGTGGTCCGTGGCCTCGCGTCGACCGGTCGGGTGATCACCTCGGCCGCGATGATCATGGTGTCGGTGTTCCTGGGCTTTGTCGCCGGCAGCGACCCCTCCACGAAGATGTTCGGCGTGGGCCTCGCCACCGCGATCTTCGTCGACGCCACCATCGTCCGGATGATCCTCGTGCCCGCCGCGATGACCCTGATGGGCCGTGCGAATTGGTGGCTCCCCGCCTGGCTGGACCGCATCCTGCCCGGAAGCACGGCCACACCCACGCCGAGTCCGGCTGCGACACCGGTCGTCGCACCCGAGCAGCACTAGGTACCCCCTCACTCACCTCCACTCAACAAAAGGAGAAGCATGATCGTTCACAAGAGATGGTCGACCCCGCTCGCGGTGTTCGGAGTGGCGCTCGCCGCGCTCGGCACCGGAGCATCGGCAGGGAGCGCCCAACCGTCGGCGGTGGCAGCCGCACCTGAAACGTCGCTCAGCTATTCGGCTCGTGGACCCCATGGCGTGGGCTATCAGCGCCTGGTCGACGCGACCCGGCGCGAGCGAATGGACATCCACGTCTGGTACCCGGGTGTCATCCCCACGGGGGTTGTGCAGAGAACGCGATACGTCGTGAAGAACAAGGACCGGACCGGGAAACCGACCCGCCCGCTTTACGCGTTCGGCCGGTCCCTGACAGGCGCGGCTCCCGTCGCCGGCGCGACTCCGTATCCGGTGATCGTGTTCTCCCACGGGTTCCACCTGAGCCCCGCCGCGTACGCGGTGTTGACGGAGCACTACGCCTCACACGGTTTCGTGGTCGTGGCACCCGAGCACCGCGAGACGCTCGACCCCACGTTCCAAGGACTCTGGAAGGGGCTCATCGACCGGCCGCGCAGCGTCACCCGGACCCTCGACTTCGCGGAGGGCCTCACGGCACCGGGCGGCACGCTCGCGGGTCTCCTCGACATGTCACGGGTTGCCGTGGTCGGTCATTCGTATGGCGGCTACACGGCCCTGGCGGCCGCCGGGGCGCAATACGACATGACGGCGTATCGCTCCCGCTGCGGCGCCCTGCCGGAGAAGTCGCCACTGGCCTTCTTCTGCGATCCGATCCTTCCGATGGAACGGAAGATGGCCGTCCGTGCGGGCCTGGCACAACCACCGAGCGGCCTGTGGCCGTCGGCCGGCGACCCGCGGGTAAAGGCGATCATTCCGATGGCCGGTGACGCCTACATGTTCGACCGGGCGGGTCTTGCGAAGATCACCGTCCCGACGATGGCGATCGGGGGCACCGCCGACACGGGCACCCCCTATGGGTGGGGCACCAAGCTCACCTACGACAACGTCGCGAGCCCGACGAAGAGCCTGGTCGCCCTGAAAGGCGCGGAGCACTTTGTCTTCACGTCGCCCTGCAAGGACCAGCCGTGGCTCAAAACCCGTTGGTTTCGCCCGCTCTTCTGTGTCGACCCGGCCTGGAACAAGCCTCGCGCGCTCCGGGTGATCCTCCACCTGTCCACCGCCTTCCTGCAGGACACCCTGAAGGACGACGCGACGGCACGGGCCCGGCTGGCTCCGAGCGCTGTCGTCATCCCGGGCGTCCGGTACGCGACGACCTACCGTTAGGCCCGATTGGGGACTGGCGTGCGCGGCACCAACCCTCCGCGCACGCCAATCCCGGCACTCAAGGAGCAGTTTGCGGGCCCGAGATCCGGTCACGCGCAGCTGCGCACTCACCTCGGATACTGGAGGAGGAGCACCTCCAAGGAGTCGCTCTCGATAAAGCAGCTCGACCACTTTGAGTTCGATCTCCGCTTCGATGGGCGCCGAAAGCGGGCGAGGTCAGGAACGTGAACGAATCTTCGCCGGACCCCTTGGGCAGAGCCACTGGAGCGGTGTCACGCCATCGCGAGCACCTTGCCGAAGGGATGGAGATCACCACGTCGATCGCACAAGCCGTGGCGACGGCAGGGAGGTCCGTGGTGTTTGCGGGTGGCACCGTCCTGGTCTCGATTCTTGGGCTTGCGGTCGCCGGGCTGCCATTTCTGACCGCCGCAGGGATCGGTATCTCGATCGTTGTGTTGTTGATGGTCAGCGCCTCGGTGACGCTCTTGCCCGCCCTCTTGCGGTTGGCCGGCCCCTGGATCAACCGGCTTTCGGTCCGCCGCCGGCGCCCCGCCGACGCCACACCACGCTGGGAGCGGTGGGGCACCCACGTCACCGCTCACGCCAAGGTGTACGCGGTCGGCGCAACCGTTGTTTTGCTTGCCCTGGCCGCCCCGGCGCTGGCGCTTCGTTTGGGTACTCCCGACGATGGCACGCTCCCCGAAAATCGTACCGAACGGCGCGCCTACGACCTAGTTGCGTCCGGGTTCGGGCCGGGCACCAACGGCCCGCTGTTGATCGCCGTCGACACCGCCGGAGACCCAACAGCCGTCGAGTCATTGCGCCGTGAGCTCAGCGCCGACCGCGGGATCGCCTCGGTCGAAGCACCCACCGTCGACACCCGCTCCAGTTACGCGTCGCTGGTCGCGATCCCGACGAGCGCTCCGCAAGACGCCGCGACACGCGACACGTTGGCGCGCATCCGTGCCGAGGTCATCCCCACCGCCGTCGCAGGCTCACCCGCGCAGGCCTACGTCGGCGGCCAGGTGTCGGTGTTCGCCGATACCAGCGACCGGGTGGCTGACCGCCTCGTGGTGTTCATCGCAGCGGTGGTCGGTCTGTCGATGCTGCTGTTGGTGTTCGTGTTCCGGTCGATCGTTGTGCCGATCAAGGCGGCGCTGCTGAACCTGCTCAGCATTGGCGCGGCCTACGGGGTGATGGTGATGGTGTTCCAGTGGGGGTGGGGCGCATCGCTGATCGGTGTGGAGTCGGCCGTTCCCATCGTCTCGTTCATCCCCATGTTCATGTTCGCGATCGCCTTCGGCCTGTCGATGGACTACGAGGTGTTCCTCCTGTCGCGTGTGCGTGAGCATTACCTTGCCACGGGCGACAACGACTCGGCGATCGTGCGCGGGCTCGGGTCCACGGCGCGGGTCATCACGTCGGCAGCGATGATCATGGTGTCCGTGTTCCTCGGTTTCGTCGCCGGGAACGACCCGTCCACCAAGATGTTCGGCATGGGCCTCGCGACGGCCATCTTCATCGACGCAACAATCGTCCGCATGGTCCTCGTGCCGGCAACGATGAAATTGCTCGGCACCGCCAACTGGTGGCTCCCCGCCTGGCTCGAGCGCCTACTCCCGGGCGGCGAACGACGACTGTGCCGGTCGTCCAACCCGAGCCGGGCTCAGCCGGTTGACCTCACGCGCCTGATCGACCCGCAGAGAGGTACGCCACCATCAGCCGCCCGACGCACGTCAATCCCACTCGCGATGGGCGGTCACGACCCGCCGGCCCAGGGCGGGTGCGGCGGCCACCGCTCCGTGGGCAAGCACTCCCGATCATGTCGCGGTGGCTGCTTCCCCAGCGGCCAGCGCAGCGGCAGCGCGCTCGGCATCCTCCCACCTCGGTCCCCAGACCGTGACGCCCGGCAGATCCACCGTGCGATCGACGAAGGCCGGCCCGGCGAGGACCCACGTGCCGGTGATCGCGGCGTGATTGAGCTCCGCGATCAGATCGGACGCGGTGTCCGGAAGTGTGCAGACCGCGATCGCCGCGCGGGCGTTCTGATGACGTGCCAGGCGGGCTGCTTCGACAAGCGGTGTGTCCGCGCCGAGATAGACCGGCGCCAATCCCTCTTGGCGAAGGAGGTACGAGATCACCATCGCGCCCAACTCATGCCGCTCACCCGACGGGCAAAACACCACTACGGATGACGCACCAGTTTCTCCAGCAGGAGGCGTGTGGCGTGCCAGCCAGCCAACCGTCGCGGCGGTGAGCAGATGCTCTGCCGCGATCGCCATCTCGCCCGCCGCCCAACGCTCACCCAGCTCCACCAGAGCCGGAAACACGACGGCGTCGAACACCTGTGTGACGGGGAGAAGCCCGAACGCAGCGCCCAGGCTGTCGTGGACTGCCGCGGCATCACCGGAGATCGCCGCATCCACCAATGAGCGAACGGCCCCCGCATGCGCCGCGTCGGGATCGTCCCCGCCGAGGAAGCGGAGAGCCGCAACGGCGTCGCTGATGCGCTGCCCATCGGCCACGCGGCTCGCCAACCACAGCACCCGCCGCACGTCGCCTGCCGCATACCGTCGATGACCACCGACGCTCCGTTCCGGGGTCAGGATGCGATAGCGGCGCTCCCACGCGCGCAGGGTGTCCACGCGCACGCCGGACTGGCGCGAGAGAGCTCCGATCGAAACGGCGTCGTTCGCGCCACTCTCACCCATCTCGTTCCCCCTTGACAAAATCTAGACAGACGTCCAGTGTCTGTCCACATTCTTCGTGAATCGATCGCTCCCGTCAAGTCCAGCCGGTTTTCACTTCGTCAGACGCGCAATCGGAATCACATCCATCACAGAAAGGTTCGACATGTCCACCGACTCACGCCCACCCGATACCTGGCCTGACCTGGCCGAGGGACTGTACGAGCGCCTCACCGGTCGCGGATCCCAGATCAGCTACCGCTTCGATGACCTGTTCGTCGAGGTTCCGCGCGACACCTCGCCAAACTCGCCTCGTGCGACCTGGCGGCTTCATGGCACGCTTCACATCACGACGACCGAACGCAAAGCGTGACCACCCGGCCCCAGCTGTCGATCCGCGGCGACCTCAACCTGAGTAGCGAGGGAGTCAGCGCGACGCTCACCGGTGACGGGGAGCGCCTGGTATTGACGGTCCATGAGGCAACGTCGCCGCGGGATTCGCGGATGTGGCTTTCCGCCGCGGCCAACGGCCTTCGGATCGCCGGGAACCAGTTGACAATCAACGACGCCGACGGTCGCGTCCTGGCGACAGCGGGGTCGGGTGTGCGCTCACCGCTTGGGCGAATGCTCATCGGGAGCGTCGCGGTGCGCCCGCGAATTCGGAACATTCTTCGGCAACGACGCACTCAGATGAAACGCCGTCGAGTACGTCCCAACGATTGAGGGAAATGAAATGACGACGTGGCTTTGGATCGGCACCGCGGGCATGACCCTCGGTGCGCTTGCCTTCCTCGTCCTCGGCCGCAACGCACAGGGCGAGGGACGAGATTTTTTTCTGATCACATTCTTCATCGCGGCCGTCGCAGCGACAGCATATTTGGCGATGGCACTCGATCAGGGCATCGTCTCGATCGACGGTCGCGATGTCTTCTACGCCCGATACATCGACTGGCTGATTACGACGCCCCTTCTCCTCCTCGATCTGGCGATCCTGGTCGGGGCGGATCGACGGCTCATCGCGTGGCTCATCGGCCTCGACGTCTACATGATCGGGACAGGCTTGATCGCCGGTCTCACCACCGGCAACGAGCGCTACATCTGGTTTACCGTCAGCTCGATCGCATTCGTGGGGATTGTCGGGATTCTCGTCCGGGAGTTCATCGCGATGGCACGGTTGAAGGGCCCGGAAGTTGCCACCACGTTCACACGATTGGCCGGCCTCACCGTGGGCCTGTGGAGTCTCTACCCCATCATCTGGATTCTCGGAACAGAAGGAACGTCGACCATCAGCTTGACGACCGAGGTCGCCATGTTCGCGGTGATCGACCTTCTCGCAAAAATCGGCTTCGGCTTGGTGTTGTTGACAAGTCGAGCCGCTCTTGGCCGGACCGCGCCACATACGAGCGAATCGCTCGGGGCGGTCTCACGCGCGGCGGCGTAACTCAGCGCCGACTCCGCACGTGTCGGGGATCTCACGGTTCCCGACGCCACCCGCCCCACACTTCCCCCGGTGTGGGGCGGGTCATTTTCTTCCGCAGCGGATCGGGTCACAAGACCAGCTTGCCCTGGGTTAGTGGGGTCGACCCGGCGCGACCGGCACATCCCGCCCGCTCGTCGTGCACGTCACGAGCGACGGCGCTGGACTATCCTCCGGCACATGACACGTCGCGCGCGCCAGGGAGACATCTCGCCGAATCTCACCCCGGCGGGCATCGAGCGCTTTGAAACCGCACAGGAGACCGAGAGCGCCCAAGGCGCTTTGGTGAACGCGGTGCAAGACGTGCTGGCAAACGCCGACTCCCGGGAGATGGCCGAGGTCGCAAAATGGCTCGAGGCGGTGCTCGCCGGCACGTCGGCCGACGATCGGGTGGCCGTGGGTGAGCAGCTCCTCGGTCAGGATGCGCCCGTGTACGGCACCCCGCCGATCCATCCCGACGACGTGCTCATCGCCAACTGGCGCCAGACGGTTTACCCGTACACAAACCTGATGGCCCGCAAGACCTACGAACGTCAGAAGTATCGGCTGCAGGTCGAACTCTTGAAGCTCCAGGCATGGGCGAAGGAAACCGGACAGCGCATTGTGATCGTGTTCGAAGGTCGTGACGCAGCGGGCAAGGGCGGCACCATCAAGCGATTCATGGAGCACCTGAACCCCCGCGGATCGCGCGTGGTTGCGTTGGAGAAACCCACCCCGACCGAGCAGGGCCAGTGGTATTTCCAACGCTACGTCCAGCACCTGCCGACACGGGGCGAGATCGTGCTGTTCGACCGGTCGTGGTACAACCGGGCCGGGGTGGAACGCGTCATGGGGTTCTGTACCGACGAGGAGTACCAGGAGTTCATGCGCCAGGCCCCGGAGTTCGAGCGCAACCTGGTGCGCAGCGGCGTACACCTCATCAAGTTCTGGTTCTCGGTGAGCCGCGAGGAGCAGCAACGGAGGTTCGCCGAACGGCAGCGTCACCCGCTCAAGCAATGGAAGCTCTCACCAATCGACCTCGCATCACTCGACATGTGGGATGAATACACCGCCGCGAAGGAGGCGGTGTTCCTGCACACCGACACCGCCGACGCACCGTGGGTCGTGATCAAGTCCGACTGCAAAAAGCGCGCACGACTCAACGCGATGCGCTACGTGCTCCACCGCATGCCCTACACGAACAAGGACGTCGAACGCATCGGCCCACTCGACCCGTTCCTGGTAGGCCGGGCAAACGTCGTCTACGAGGCCGGCGAGGCCGGAGACGTCCCCCTCCTGTAGTCCCCGGGTCGTTCGGGGTGGGGTGTCCTAGGTCTCGTGCTCGAGAAGATACGCCGTGTAGAACGGTCGCAGCGCATCGGCGAGCGGGCCCTCGTCAGCCGCAACGGCGTCGTTGACGAGTGAGAGAAGCTTGAAGACGTCGGCGTTGCTGCGGTCGACCTCACCCAGCGCGGCTTCCGCCGCAGGCAGCGTCGACAGCAGCTCGTGAAAGAACTTGATGTCAAGATGGTGCACAGCGCGCGTGACGGAACGATCGTGCAGTTCCTTGGCGGTCAGGGCGTCAAGCTCGTCACGAGTGGCCATGCGGGAAAGGCTAACCCATCCGGGACGCCAAGTTACCGAGCCCGCCCTCAACGGACGTGGTCGGTGCCCACCACTTACCGTTGATATTGACGCTCACCGCGTCCGACGTGTTGGCCGTAGCTCCCCGGTGTCGGGGTTCGTCAACTGTTCGAGCAGCGGTGTGCCGCCGCGCAGCCGTTCGGCCTCCGCGATCGCGATGCGTATCGCCGCGATCGCGTCCTGGTGGTTTTGCGTCGTCGTGACGTTCCAGCCCAGCTCCGTCTTCGACCAGTAGTCGGCGCACCCGCCGATGCGCCACGTTCCACCTTGGGTGGTTTCGTATTCGGTGAAGTCCATCTGCCACACCTGATCGGGTCCGCTGGGCGGCACGACGAACGCCGCTCAGCGGGCGTGGGCGTGGCGCCGTATCTCACGGGTGTAATCCGGTTTGAGTACACGGCCGGTGCGTTTCAGGGCCCGCAACGCCGTGGAATCCGACAGCTCCATCCCGTCGAGGCGGGCGAGGTCGACGAGTCTGCGGTGACCCCACTCCGGCCACGCATCAGCCAACTCCACCAGCTTCGCCTCGACGCGGTCCTGCGCCGGGGCCGGCCACGGCCCCCGCGTCGACCGCCCGTGTCGTCCCCCACAGATCGGCAGTCGAGTCAGGAGGCCGGTACCACCGGCAACACTGTGGGTGGTCACTTCCACTACCTCGCGGCGACGGCGTCGAGGCGGGCCTCACCGACTCCGGGCTCAAAACGCAGTGAGTGCGAGCCCGCTGCGAGTACCACCGTGAGCGGGGTGCTCGTCGTCGCGCCGTTCGGCAGCTCGAGAAAGCCCGCGAACGATCCGTCGACGAACAGCGCGATCGCGGCGGCGCCGACGGCCAGTCCGTTCACCGTCACCGTGACGGTACGGGCAGTCGTGGTGTGTGCCGTAAACGCGAGCGTGTCGGTGGCCGCCCGACCGAAGGTCGTCGAGTTGCCACGGGTGAATTCGGGCGCGGCGGTGTCGGTTGCGGGTGCCCGCGGGTTGAGGGTCGCCGGAAGTGCCGTGCCGAGAAACACGACCGGACGCGTCGTCGTGCTTGCCTGATCGATTCCCCGCAGGCCGTAGTTGCGCTGCGGGTTGTTCTGGTCGGCGAGGTCGTTGAGCAACGACCAGGCCCCGATGTAGCCGTTGGCTGGGCCGAAGACCACGTCCAGATCCCCACCCGCTTGAAGGAAGAGGTTGTGGAGGCCCGCCACCTTGCCCAGGAATCTCGGGTCGAGACGGATCTGGTAGCGCAGCGCATTGGACGTGGGGTTGTTCGGGTTCTGCGCCCCGGAGATGTCGCCCCACAAGCTTGGCCCACCCTCGTAGGAGGCATACCTCACGCCGTAGCTGATCGCCCGGTGCTTCTCATCAACGATCTTCGTCGACAAGCGTCCCTCGGGAAAGATGTCCCAATCCTTGGCGAACGCGCCCTCCACCGTGTTGATGTTGTCGACGGCGTCGACTCCCGCGTACGTCGCACCACCGATTGCGTAGAAGTAATCCCACGGCGGACGTGGGTTCGCGGCAAACCGCGGGTTGTTGTAATAGCCCTCGAGGAACCCGAGTGCGAGGTCGTCATCGTAAGTGATGACGAGCTGGCTCTCGAGCACCGGACGGATGCGCGTCATCATCTGGCTGTCGCCAACGACCTGCCGGAAGATGTCGCTGATCTGAACGGACCGCCGTGCGAACCAGCGAACCCGCCACACGTACTGGTCGGTAGAGCCGTCGAACGCGAGCGGGCTCGCCGGGCTCGCCGCGACCTCGGCGCGGGCCTCGCGCAGCGTGTGGTGCCAGGCCGGGAACGTCGGGTTCCAGACCTCGTTGCTGTACTCGATGTAGGCACGAAGTGAGGGGTCGAGTTGCGTCTGGATCATTTGAGCCATGCGGCGCACGTAGTCGTCATCGGCCAACTCCGGCACGTTGAACCAACAGTCACGCTGGGTCTCGTTGCAGAGTTGGATCTGGTACTCAAGCGCGAAACCGTTGACCACCTCTTCAGTGAAACCCGTCTTTGCATGGATTTTGGCCTGGCTGGAATCGCTCGGAAAGGGTCGGTCGGCCCAGGTGCGGATGATCGACCAGTTGGTGCCCTGTGCCCCCATCATGCGCAGCGTGCTGAAGTGTGAGTAGTAGCCCTTCGCCTCGTTCGTAAACGTCGTGCCGAACGGGTAGGGCACCGAGCCACCCTCGGTTTGCGGGCGCATCAGGCTTACGTTGGTGACACCGGTGTTCAGTGCGCTCGCAGCGGTGCGACGAGATGCCGGGAAGTCAAGCCAAACGATGTTCTCATCGAGCTCCGGCAGAATCGGGACGGTGAGCGTTCCCGACGTCGTGTTGGACGCCGCGTCGTAGCTGAGACCGCTGACGGTGCCGCCGAAGGCTGAGACGTTCGCCGTTCCGGTGAACCGCAATGCGTACGTTCCGCCGGCACGGCGGATGGCGAACATGAGGAGACGTCCGTCACGTGTGGGCCAGCCGTTTGCGTCGAGGTCGGCGGGCGGAAGGCGAACGCCGAAGGGGCCGGTGATCTCGACCCAGGGGCGGGCCTGTTTGGCCGCGTCGGCGAAGAGTTTGTTGGCCCAGTCGTCGGGGCCGTCGACGTTGATTCCCGCGCTACCGATTCCCTCGAGCCCGCCACGTTGACGGCGAAGGAGCGGCAGTTGCCGGGTCTCGGCTTTCCCTCCAACCGCAAACGTCACCGCTACCGTCCCGGGACTGGCTGAGGTAGTCGCGCCAACCGGATACCACACCTCATTGGCCCCGGCGGGAAGCACGACGTTGGCCGGGGCGACAACACCGGGCGGAAGAGAGCCGACCGTCACGTTCACGTCACCGGTCACCCCTGCAGGGCGGGTGATGCGGAATGCGGTGCTGTTACCGATAGGCACGCCGGTCTCCACGATCGGTCCGGGCGCGACCGGCGGGGGTGTCGGTGGCGGAGGTGTTGTCGGTGGGGCAGTGCGAAACCGGTGGACCACGCTTCGCCGCAGCCGCACGCCCGCGGCGCTGCGCGCCTTCCGCGCAACGGTCACCCGATAGACCGTGCCGGAGCGCAGACGCGCCGCGTGCCGACAGGTGAGTCGCGTGGAGGCAGTGTTCCACCGCCAGATGCACCGTACGGCGGGTGTGATGGCCACGCTGCGACGGACGGCGCCACGGTTCATGCGACGCGAAAACTGGATCACGATGGGGCGGGTCGTCGTGACGGCATTCCCGCGTGGGCTCATGCGTACCACCCGTGGCTTCGCGGAGACGGCGCGGGGTTGTGTCGCAGCGACGGTGCGCAGCTCCTTCGCGCCGCGGGCGTGTGCACCGATCGCCATGACTCCCAGGACGGCGACGACGACGGTCGCGGGAAAGATGCGGAGAGCGGGGTGGGATCGGCGGCGTGGTGCGCTCATCACACGGCGAAATCGATCGGGTCGCCTGGTGTCGTTAGCCATGCCCTAATGATTGCTGGTCCTGAGCGGCGTTCGGTTCACTATCGGGCACACTTATGTGACGACTCCCTGGCGATTGCACGATCGACCGATGGCTCAGCGCCGCCGGCTCGCACGGACGTGAGACGGCGGGATCGACGCCGCTCCGGCAGAGAGCCACCATTGCGGCCGCACGTCCACACCATTGCCTGTCGTGGCGTTGACCGAGAGAAAGGCAAACGCCACGGCGGGCGGCCTGAGGCAACGCAGTGCGGATGACATCGTTGGCCGTTGTCACAACCGCATTCCACATCGACGTGCACACCGCCCGTCCGGCATCGATCGTGGGCTCCACCCGCGAGCCTCAGATAGCCGTACCCACGAGTGCTCCGATTGCCATCGTTATGGCCATCGCAAATGCCCCACCGAGAACGACCCGAAGTGCGGCGCGCGCCACAGGCGCGCCGCCGAGACGGGCCCCGACGACGCCCAGCACTCCCAGGGCGACGAGCGTGATGCCAATCGCCGTCACCACTCGTACCCCGCTGGGCGTGAGCGCGATCGCGAGGAGTGGCACGGCAGCGCCGACGGTGAATGAGACGGCAGACGCCCACGCCGCCTGGAACGGTCGGGCAAGCGAATCGGGGTCGATTCCCAGCTCGTCCCGAGCATGGACGCGCAGGCGGTCTCCGTCGGAGAGCTCGCTTGCTACCTGGGCGGCAAGCTCGTCGGAGAGTCCGCGCTCCCGATAGATCTGGGCGAGTTCCTCCAACTCGCCGTCGGGATCGTCGGCGAGCTCCCGTCGCTCGAGCGCGAGGTCGGCGCGCTCAGTGTCACGTTGCGAGCTGACCGACACGTACTCCCCAGCCGCCATGGACATGGCACCTGCCACGAGCCCGGCCACTCCCGCCGTCACGATCGCCCCGCGCGACGCTCCTGCTGCGGCGACGCCCAGCACCAGGCTCGCCGTGGACAGAATCCCGTCGTTCGCGCCTAGAACGGCGGCGCGCAGCCACCCCGCGCGATAGGACAGATGTCGCTCCGCGAAAGCCTGTCTCGAAGTCATCGCGTCGCCTCAGTCGGTCGGGGTCGTCAGGCAGGGCCGGCGGTCCGCACGCTACCGGAGGCAGACTGCGCCCCAGACGCGCCGACTCGTTCCCGACCTGCGGGCTCCACGGTCGGCGTTGCTGCGGGCTGGCGATCATGCTGCTTACGAGCAGATGGCTCCAATCTGGCACGACCTTTCCATCGGGCTGGGCGACGACGGCGCAACGGCCCGCGGGTTTCCCGCACGCCCGGCTCGCACTCTCGCTGACCCGCCACGAGCGGTTTCGACGTATCGTCACGACCAACGACCACCGCGATGCGGACTCGTGAGGAGCACCACAGACATGCAGCGCACCACGAAAAATAGCCCCTGCGAGACGTGTGGGCGAGGGGCATCGATGCCGGAAATCGACATCGATCAGCCGATCACACACTGCGAGTGGTGCGGAGCGGAGTACCCCGCCCCCGAGCCGGCGAACGGCACGAACCCGACAACGGCCGATGAGGTCACTGCAGCAATCGTGGGCCCGGACGAGCCGGGGCAACCTCCACGTCGAGCAGCATCGCCTTTGACAGCTCGTCGGGGGTGAGCCCGGAGCTGCCGGGACCCGCCGCGCAGCCACGACGTGTTGGTGTCACCCCATGCCGCTGCTCGTCTCCGGCACGTCGCGGCGTGGCTCGTGGGTGTGAGCGGGAAGCTGCGCGACCATCAGAAGCAGTGCGAGGGCAATGAACGTGCGAAACGATGGCTGCGGCCAGTTGAGTTCGGCGGAGTCGGCAAGCCACTGCGGATCGATGAGCCACACCACCAAGGCGATCACGATCCGCCCCCCGAACCCGACGGTGAGAAACAGCGTCATCAATACGACACCCCAGAAGCTCAATTCCTGCGCCCCGATTGCGGCACCGAAGTCGAGGACGTTCCACGCCAGCCAAACGAGGAATGGCACGAGCAAGATCCCGACCGCGACAACCGCGATCACAAGTGCACTCGCCCCGGCAACGAGACCGGCCACCCCGAAGCCGATCAACGCCCATCGGGCTCTCTTCCGCTGAGAATCGTTGCCCACCATGTCCTCCCGCCGCGCAATGAAGGGATCTCCGCAGACGCCGAAAGCCCTTTCCTGTCGAACCCGACATCCGCACGATGCGACGACCATGGCATCTGCGCCAGAGCACGGACATCGGTCATTCCCCCGACGGTACTGCGGGTTTTCATCACCCTCGACCACCTATCGCGACCGGTCGTCGCGGGAACGGCCTTCGCCCGATGCACCAGGCAACGGCGTCGGATTGCGCCGTTGGGACGAGCGGCTGCCATCAGGGCCGAACGCGACGCATGGCACTTTCGCCACATCCACCTGTTCCAGCAGGGGTATGTATCCGCACCATATGTCTTCGACCGGATCTCCGAAACGGAGGAGCGACAGTGAACCAGGGACCAGACAAAGAAACGCCGACCACGGACGCGACAACACCGTGGAGCACGCTCGGTGCGCACTGTTCACTCTGCTGGGGACAACGGATGATCTGGGAGCCATCGATAGTCGGCCTCGTCCCTGTCGTCTGCCGGGAGTGCGGCACCGGCAAGCACGATCGGGGCATCGCGACTCGACAACCGGTGAGCGATGCGCGGGATTCGCCGTGACGGGACGTGACGTCAGAAGGAGTCGCGCTCAAGACCGCTGGCGGACAACGCTTCACCTCACAGCGTCTGAGACGACGGGGTAGCGACCAGCGGCTTTGCTTTACCTGGTCACGCAGTTGGTGAGGCGACCGGTCCGCTGGATGCGGCACTCCTTCCGCGTCACACCGATGCCGGTGCCGCGCTTCGTCACCGTCACCCGAATCGAACGTCCGATTGCGCCTTCGCTGGTGATGCGCGTTTCGACAATCGCACCCACCGGCAGACGCCGTTTGCGAAACAGCGGACCGAAGCTCACTCTCGTGCCGGCGGCGAGCACGCTGCGTTTGAGCGCGCAGCCGCGCACGCAGCGAATCGAGACCCGGTCATCACGCAACACGTTCAAAACGGTGAACGCCCGGAAGAGTGCTCGATCCCCGGAGGCCGCCGTGGTGACGGCAAGCCGCGCCTGCACGACGCGGCGTGGCCCGGTAACCCGCGTGAGGATCGCTGCCAGATCGTCATCTCCCGCCTTCGCGTCGCCTGCGATTGAATCGACGTCCCGCTCCGCAGCAGCCGCAACCTCGACGGTGAGCGATGCCGCGCCCGGTGCCGCGCTTGAGACGGTCAGGACAACCTGCGCTTGCGCACCGGGGGCGAGCGTCCCGGGACGCCACGCCGCACTGGTCGCGTTGCCGGTTACTGCGGCATCCCGCTGGATCTTGACCCCCCGCGCGCGCAGGGCGATACGGGGATCCGTGGCGGGATCCGGACCGGCGTTTCGCACCGTAACGGTCACCTTTGCCGTCCGCCCCGTGCGCAGCGTCGCCGGAAGGCCAGCGACCGCTACGGACAGGTCCGTGAGGCGGCCCACCATGACTGATGCGGATAGGGCGAGGGGCGCGGCGGCGGCGGCGGGGACGTTTGCGGCGTCCGGCCCGTTGCCAAGCTGGCCTGTCGCGTCGAAGCCCCAGCAGGCCAGCGACCCGTCATCCAGCGTGGCACACGTGTGGGAACCACCGACAGCGATGGCCCGTGCGGTGCGGCCACCGGGCAGAGCCACGCCCACCGGCACCGGCGAACCCCCAAGCACGGCGTCATCGCCGAGCTGCCCCCGGTCGTCCTGACCCCAGCAGGCAACCGAGCCACCGCTCCAAACGGCGCAGGTGTGATCACCGGTTTCGGAACTCGACGTGCTGATCGCGGAGACATCCCGCAGCAATGTGACCGGCTGCGGCAGCGGACGTGATTCAAATTGGGGACTGTTGCCGAGCTGCCCATTGAAGTCGGCACCCCAACACCAAGCGGATGTGTCATTGAGAACCGCGCAGGTGGTGGCGCCGCCGGCACTCAACGCAACGGCCGTGGCGCCGGCCGGGAGATCGGCCCTGACCGGTTGCACGCGAATCTGTGGCTGGCCGGCAGGTGGATCGCCCACGTCGGTTCCGAGCTGTCCGACGGAGTCGGCTCCCCAACACCACACCGAGCCGTCGCTCAAGATCGCGCAGGTGTGATCGCCACCGGCGCTGACGGCGGTAGCGCGCCCACCCGGCGGCAGCAGCACCTGCACCGCCGTCGATGCCTCGCCGAACGCTTCCTCACCATCGCCGATCTCGCCGCTGCCCTCCGTACCCCAGCACCACGCGCTGCCATCGTCAAGAGCCGCACACGAATGCTGATCGGCCGCACTGATCGACACCACGACGCGGCCCGACGGCAACGGCACTCGCACCGGCACTCCACTCGAGACCAACTGAATATCGTTGCCAAGCTCGCCCTGCTCGTCACGGCCCCAGCACCATGCCGTGCCGTCGTCCAGGCTGGCGCATGTGTGCGCCGGCCCTGCCGACACCGCCGTCGCGGTGCGCCCGGCCGGCAGAGCCACCGGAACCGGCGTCGCGCTCGCCACGCCCACCCCAAAGGCCGGGTCGTTGCCGAGCTGACCGAACTCGTCAGATCCCCAGCACCACACCGCCCCGGTCGCGACGACCGCACATGTGTGACGCAGACCGGCGTCAAGCCGCGCCGCCTGGAACGCCCGGGCCTGGCTCCCTGCCGGTTCGGCCGCCACAACTGTCGGCGCGGCAAGGGCGACAACCGCGACGAACCATGCCGGGATTCGGCGGTGAGCGATAGCCGGGTGACGTTTCACGGACGGAACCATAGCCGTGGCTGGTGACGCCAAGCGGTCGGGCCCGCACCACGAACCGTGGTCACACTCAGCGTGCCGACATCCGAAACGGTCTCGTCTGCTCGGATGTGGAGGCCGTCGGAACCTCGCGCGTGATCGCCTCCTGCCGCAGATCGCCATCCAGCTCACGAGCCTCGTGCGTGGCGCTCATGCCGAGGGCGAGGAGAGCGACCAGCCCGATGTACGTCAGGGCAATCGTGCTGCGCTGACCGTCAGGGATGTCGTGATAGGCCGCATCGTGTACCCCCTTGCCCCGCAGTCGCTTCCACAACTCAATACCTCCGACGATGACGATGATCGGGATGATCGGGCTGGGAAAAACGAAGAACAGGATCACGAGACCGCCGAGGCCGAGGGCCCAGAACGTCGGGTGAAACACCGCCGTGATCCAGCCGCCGTCGAGCGGGAAAACCGGGATGAGGTTAAACAGGTTGAGCAGGAACCCGGTGAACGCGAGCGCCACGAGCAGATCGGAGTCGAACACCACCCCGGCTCCCCACACTGCCAGGGCGCCGACACTGCCCACAATCGGCCCGGCGATCCCCAGCCATGCGGCCTTGGCGGCATCCTTCGAGTGCTCTTTCAGCAACATCACCGCACCGAGGAATGGGATGAAGTACACGCCGCTGGTGTCGAGGCCCTGTCGGCGTGCCTCGGCGACGTGCCCGAGCTCGTGGACCAGCAGAAGCAGCACGAAGCCGAGTGCGAAGCGCCAGCCCCAGAAGACGGCGTAACCGCCGACCGAGATCAGCATCGACAGGGCGCCACCCAGGAACTTGATCTTGAGCAGTGCCGCGGCGACGGCCTTGAACTTCAAAAGCACGCCCAATACAACCGCGAGCGGCGCCCACGCTCGACGAAGCCACGTACGTGCCAGGCCGTCGCTGCTCCCGCTCAGCTCGTTACGGGGTGCAGCGGGGTACGGGTTGAGGTCGGGACGCATTCGCTCTCGATGGTAGGGGAATCGGGCACCGACGCGGCGCAGAGATGTGATCGGCATACGTTGCGCTGCGACGATCCCTCCGGCCGGCGGAGACCCGGCTTACCGTCGGGACCTCGTTCGCGGAGATCAGCCTTTCGTGGGCATCGGTGCGGCCGTGACGCGGGGAGGGGGCACCCGTTGGCGTCCCCTCCCCGCCACCCGGCTAGCGCGTATCGTGGAGCGTCACCGTCCCGCTGATCTCATTCGCCACCAGGACGGTTAGCCGCCCTTTTTCGTGTTCGCGTCACTTGTCGAGTGCGCCCCCGGGAACCGCCGGGGCCCCTTTGAGAGGGTGCAATCATTCGCGTGATACCGGTCGGCGACCAACGCGTCACCATCCCGGCAGCGATCGTGATCCAGCCGCCACGGGGATGTCGTTGCCCGATCAGGGCGTATGCTCGCCGCAGTGGACGCCGAAGTTCTCACGTCGCGTTCCGGCAACGCGCAACGACCGTTGTTGACGATCACCGGCGCTCGTTACGTCTGGTTGGCGCAGCCGACGATTGGGATCAGGTCGCGGTGAGCATCCCGGGAACGCAACCACCCAGCCGGTCCGTGGCGCGATGGGTGCACCGGGTGGCCATCGCCCTCGTGATCGGTACGGCGGCGGGTCCGGCGGCGGCGATCGAGCCGACATTCCGCACCACACCGCTGTTTCAGCCCTACGACTACATTTGGCTTCAAGCCCTTCCGATGAACGTCGATGGCGACGCCAACCTCGATCTCGTTGCCGTCGGCGTCGCCGATGACGTGGCGGGCATGGGTCATGTCACCCTGATGCACGGCGCCGGCGATGGAACCTTTACCACCGGGGGGCGCCCAAACGACGACACGACCCTCGTGGGTTCGGCTGGGACCGTCGTCTCAGGCGACGTGAACGGAGACGGTCGCGAGGACGTGATCGTCGGGGGTATCGAGAGGGTCTCGACACCGTCCTCCTACTTCGCACGGATCGAACTGCTCATCGGCGCCGCCGGGGGAGGGCTGAACCACTCCGGCACGATTCAACGCGTGGCCTTAGGGGCACCGCCGAGCACGCCGCTGGCTCCGCCGATCGCGCTCGGCGACATCGGCGGCGATGGCGCCCTCGACCTCGCATACGTGGATCAATCCACTTCACCGGCAAACGTGCGGGTGCTGATCGGCAACGGCCGCGGCGAGTTCGCTCCCGGACCCACGCCTGTGCCAATCACCACACCCACCAGCATGAGCAGCGGCGACCTCAACGGCGACCGGCGGCGTGACCTGGTCGTGACCGGGGCGAGCACGATCTCGATTCTGCTCACGAGCCCGACCTCGGCCACGGGGTTTCAGCCTCCCACGACGTTGTCCACCAGCCCGAACACGGTGAGCGAATGTGCTCTCGTCGATGTCGACCAGGACGGTGCGCTCGACCTGATCGTGACCACGTTCGGTGGAATGGGCAGCGACGCCCGACTCCACCGTGGCCTCGGGCGCGGAGCGTTCGATCCGACGCCGAGCCCGCTCAATTTTGGAGCCTCGCCGAAGATCGCACGGCGGAACGTGGATCTCAACGGCGACGGCTACCCGGATCCACTGTCACAGGGGGGAACTCTCACGCCGGTCAGCGTCCTTCCCAGCACGGATGGGGGACCGTTCGGTGCCGCCTTGTACCTGCCGGGGGCCTTCGTCAATTGGGCAACGCCCGGTGATTTCGATAGCGACGGTCGAGCCGATTGGGCGCTGGCCGGCTTCCTCGGTGTGACGACTCTTGTCAACACCACTCCCTATCCACCACCAGTCGCGACCACCGGCGACGCGACCAACGGGACCCGAACGTCACTGACCCTGACCGGTGCCGTGCGTCCGCGGCTCCAGGCCTCGACCTATCACTTCGAGTACGGGCCCACGACGGCGTACGGCAGCCGCACTCCCGACATCCCGATTGCCCCCGACACGTTTTCCGCGCCGGCTGCCGCGAACCTGACCCAGCCGACCGCCGGACTTACGCTGCACTACCGGCTCGTCGTCACCAACCGGTTCGGAACCGGAGTGGGGGCTGATCGCGTCACGACGACGCCGGGACTGATCGGTGGCGCCCGCGTCACGTCCCGTTGGAAGTCGAGTCGACAGCTCGGATCGCTGCAACTCAACGGGCTGCCCGCACGCACCGGCGCGCTGACCCTCGTTCTCCGGGCGGAGGGCACACAGCGTGCGTTGCTCAGAAAGCGGGTTGCCCTCTCGCCTCGGCGCCGCACTGTCACCCACCGCCTACCGACGACCATGCCTCCCGGGCGCTACCAGGCGTTTGTGACCGGCCCCGACGAGGCGGGCACCGTGATCACCCAGATCATTCCGTTCACGCTCGCCGCGCCGAAGGAGGGTTACGCCAGAGCGTTCTTCAGCCGCGCGGACGGTGGTCGCCAAGTCACCGGCATTCGCCGCGGAGCGCGGGTCATCTGGGTCAACTACCGTTTTGTGGCCGATCCAGCGCAACGACATCCCGGAGTTGTGCAGCGCTGTGTCGGACCGATTCGGATCGCGCCGGTACGACGGGCCTACAAACGCACCCTCATCATCTCGCTGTCGACCGGGCGCGTCTTACCGGCAGGTCGCTACACCTGCACGTTGCGCGTCGGACGTCGCCAGGTGACGGTCGCGCAGACAACGGTTCTCATTCGCTGAGGTGCCCTCACGGCACACCGGGAGATGGCTAGTCCCCGCTCGTGGCGGACGTCTCGGTGGCCACAGCATCGGCCCGCGCCGATTGGCGGCGGTGACGGGAGTATTCGATGATCATCGGCAGCACAGAAATCGCAATGATGACGAGTATGGCCGCTTCGAGGTGGTCGTGAATGAGATCCACACCGCCGAGAAAATAGCCCAGCATCGTGAGGCCGGTCGCCCACAGCACCGCCCCAACCGCGCTCCACAGGAAGAACCGGCGCCGTTCCATCCGACCGACGCCCGCGACCACGGTGATGAAGGTCCGCACGATCGGCACGAACCGCCCCATCACAAGGGCCTTGTTGCCGTGCTTTTCGAAGAAATTGTGGGTCTTGGCGAAGTTTGCCGCATTGATGAAACGGCCATTTCGTTCGTACAATCGCCCGCCGAGGCCGCGACCGATCTCATAGCCCACGACGTTCCCCAGGAAGGCGGCAACGCTGAGAATCAGGCATGCCGCCACAATGTTGATCCCGATATCGCCGCGGGAAATGAAGAGGCCGACGGCAAACAGCAGTGAGTCGCCGGGCAGAATCGGAAACAGCAAGCCGCACTCGATAAACACGATCACAGCACCGACCCAGAAGAACTGCGAACCGAAGCGGTTGAGCAGCCACTGCGGGTCCATCCAGTCTGGGCTCAGAGAGGGCATTGCCGTCAGCGTATACCGCGCCACAGCCGGTCCGCCGCAGGACGGTTTCGTCGACGCGTCGTTCGACAGCGCCTAGGACCGTTCGATCAGTCGATGAGGGTGTTGGCGAAGATCTGCCAGGCGAGCACGGTTTTGGCGACCAGGCTCAGCACGATGTAGGTACGTTCCCCAAAGAGGTAGTTCTGCCATCGCCCCACGCGACGGAATTGCAGCCACTGGTTGATGGCAAAGCAGTTGAAGAGGACGAAGATGCTTACCAGGATGGCGTAGACGAAACCGGGTGGGCCGGAAGCGCCGGGTTGCGACACGTTGACGGCGATGTAGACAGCAATCGCAATCCACGGTCCGGCACCGGCAACGCACCCAAACCAGAACGGCGTCCACCACGTACGTTCGCGGTCGGGTGGGTTGGCCACCTCCATGAGCCAGCCGCAGAGGATCATCGCCGCGTTCAGCACGGCGATCAGGATGAGCGCGGCCAGATCGGTGACGCCGCAAATCATGGCGATCAACACGATCATCAGCGACGCCGACAGCGAGTACTCCACCCACCGGAAGCGGTTGCGACCGTGGTCGAGCTCGTTGAGGTATCGCGGCATGCCTGCCGGTGAAGCGACGATCAGGTGAAACAGCGCTGACAACAGCGCGAAGGCGGCGGTTGCCCATGCCAAGCGGAGATCGCCAATGCGCTCCACCACCCCATCACCCAAGGGCGTGCCCGGCGGGCCGTTGAGGTTGAACGTGCTCACCGGCAACGTGAACGAGTTGCCGAGAACGATCATTGCGAGACCAGAAACGAGGTGAAGGAGGGCCGCCCCGAGGTTCCACCGCCGCAGCGACCGCGCTTGGCCTGCGGTGGCATCAGACAGCACCCCGAATCTCGTCTCGGCATCAGATGCCATCTGCACCCCCCGTCCTTTCGATTCGCGCCGAATGAGACGGTACCCATTCGGACCCCGGGATACGGCGGGGAACCCGCAGAGTACCTGCGACCCAGGAGGCGATCTATTTGGGAGAGGCTCTTTCCCGGTCCGCGTCGAGCTGGGTCATGACAACGTCAGCGGTCAGTTCTCCACCGGCGGGGCCACGGAAGATTCCGCGCACCGGGGGGACATCGGAGTACCAACGCCCGTGGCCGATCTTGACATGCCGGTCACCGACCAATCCGCGGTTGGTCGGATCGAGGGCAACCCATACGCCATCGGCTGCGGATATGGGAAGCAGGATCTCGAGCCACGCGTGCGTTTCGACCTCAACCGACTGCGCACCGTCGTCGTTCTCGACGAACAGGTAGCCGGAGCAGTACCGTGAGGCGATACCGAGCTCACGCAACAGGCCGAGTGCGAGGTGAACGAAGTCCTGACAGACACCCGCCCCGGCGTCGAGCAGGTCGGCCACCGTTGAGCCGACGTACGTGACGCCCTTTCGGTACTCAAATTCCTCCGGAATGACGTTGGTGATCCGGTCGGCGGTGGCCAGTGGTGTTGCAGACCGTGCCTGCTCGATGATCCGAGCAAGCGTGGGATGAGGGCGCGCGGCCGGATGGGGGATCAGAAACTCGGCGCCCGCCTGGAGATACGAGGGTTCCGCCAGCGCCTCCCACGACACCTCCGGTGGTGGTTGCGGCACGGCAACATCAACGCCGGCGGTGACGTCGATCGTGAGGGTCTCATGTGGGCGCGCAACCTCGAACTCGTGCACAACCGTCCCAAAGTAGTCCTCACGCGAGAACACACGAACCTCCGGCGTAACCGTGAGAGAGAAGTGGCGCAGACGTTGCGTGGATGTGGCGGCGGGTGTCACACGCACCGTGTTCATGTTGTCGGTCACCGCCCCCGCGTAGCGATACTCGGTGTGGTAGCGGATGTCGAAGTTCAAACTCGCCCCGCCCCCATCCGAAGTGCGGGGCGCTCCGCCCCGGCGAAGTACCGGGCGGAGATATCGGCATCAACGGCAGCCAGCTCCTTCTGAGCAATCTCGAGTGTGTCGACGAGGCCACGCACCTGCGCGGGCTCGCGCCGCCGGAAGTCGAGATCGGCCGCAAGCCGTGCCAGACGCAAGACCGGAGGTGCATGGGTGGCCGCAACGTCGGCGCGCGCGAGGGCCCGCCGGAGGCTCTCGGCGCAGGCGGCGATGGAATCGGGAAACGCGGACTCGAAGATCAAGAACCGAGCCACCGGAATGAGGTGCGGGACAGCTGACGTGGCCCGTCGGAAGGCTTGGAGCCCACCCACCGCACGAAGAAGGGCCAACGCCGGGCCGTCGCGAGCCGCGTCGTTTTCGTCCACACCGTTCGCCAACGGCAGCGTCACGCGGAGCATGCGCGCAACAATGTCGGCCGCCTCGATCTCGGCGCCGGCGTTGAGGAATGCCAGGCTGTCGTCACGCAGCATCGTGCGTCGCTGAACGCCCCAAAACAATGAGCACCGCTGACGAACCGAATCGAAAAGCGCCGACGGCTCGCGACGAAGCTCGGGGCCGATATCGCGTTGACAGATGCGCATGTGAAGGGTGTTGACGGTTTCCCACATGTCGAGCGAGATCACGTCGCGCACTGCCCGCGCCCGCTCGCGTGCCGCTTCAACCGACGCAACGATGGACGCCGGTTGGGTCGGATCGGCCACCATGAGACGAATCACTGTCTCAGGGCTCGCCGGCCCGGGTGGCGCGTCGTCCGACCGAGTCCCGGTCATCGCCAGCAGCGCGTCCCATGACAGGGTCATTACCGACGGGTCGTCCTGCTGCCCTTCGAGCTGGCCGTGAAAGACACCCTCGAGCAGACGCGCCGTGTGGTCGGCACGCGCAACCGAACGGCCGAGCCAGAACAACTCGTGAGCGATGCGCGCGAGCACTTAGGAACCGACCTGTTGTTGTTGCTGCTGCTGGCTGTGCCACCCGGCAATGCGAAGTTCTGGCAGGGGTGCGGGGTTAAGAGCTGCGGCCCCGTTCTCCTCGCCTTGGGAGATCGACTCCTGAAGCACCCAGGTGTCCTTTGAACCGCCGCCCTTCGAGGAGTTGACAACCATCTCACCGGCGGGGAGCGCCACTCGTGTGAGGCCGCCGGGGATAACCGAGATGCTTTGGCCATAAACCGCGAAGGGACGAAGGTCGACGTGGCGAGGCTCGAGCGTGCCATCGGCCTGGACGGTGGGCACGGTGGAGAGCTGGACGACCTCCTGTGCGATCCAGCGCCGCGGGTCGGCGCGGACAAGTGCGGTCTGCATCGCGATCTGGTCACTGGTGGCCGTCGGTCCGATAAAGACCCCGGCGCCACCCGACTCCGCCGTGGGTTTCACCACGAGCCGGTCGAGCCGACCGAGCGCCCATTCGCACTGTTCGGGGTCGCTCATATCGTAGGTGGTGACGTTCTGAAGTACCGGCTCCTCACCCAGATAGAAGCGAATCATCTCGGGAACATACGGATAGATCGCCTTGTCATCAGCCACCCCGGTGCCCACGGCGTTCGCGATCGCGACATTGCCGGCGCGATAGGCCCGCATGAGGCCGGGGATGCCCAGCAGGGAGTCGGGGCGGAACTCCACGGGGTCGATGTAGGAATCATCGATGCGTCGGTAGATGACATGGACGCGCGCAAGCCCGCGGGTGGTGCTGAGGTAACAGAAGTTGTCGCGCACCAGAAGGTCCGACGCTTCGACGAGCTCGACCCCCATCTGGCGCGCCAGGTAGGAGTGTTCGAAGTAGGCGCTGTTGTAGCTACCGGGGGTCCACACGACAACGGTGGGGTGTTCATCGCCGCCGGGCGCTGCGGCGCGAAGGGCGGCAAGCAAAAGTGCCGGGTAGTCGTCGACGGAGCGCACGTGGTACCCCTGAAATAGCCCCGGCACAAGTCGCCGCATCGCGCGACGATTTTCGAGCACGTATGACACACCGGATGGTGTGCGAACGTTGTCTTCAAGGACTTTCCAGGTGCCATCGGCATCACGCACGAGGTCACAGCCGGAGACGTGGCAGTAAACCCCGCCGGGTGGCCGGATGTGGTGGGCGGCCCGAGTAAACGCGGAGCGACTCACCACCAGCGACCACGGCACGTGTCCGGCCGCGATGATCTGCCGGTCATGGTAGATGTCGTCGCAGAAGGCGTTGAGGGCACGGATGCGCTGGATGAGCCCTCGTTCGATCTCGCTCCATTCGTCGGAGGGAATCACGCGTGGCACAAGATCGAGTGGAAAGGGTCGGTCGCGTGCCGCCCCGCCCTCACCGACGAGGGCGAATGTGATGCCCTGTTGCATGAAGATCACGTCACGGCGATCGCCAGCTGCGATGAGCCGTTCGCGCCCCAGCGCTTCGATGCCGTCGACGAGACGGTGCGCGTGTTGGCGGGGGACGCCACCACTGGCGAAGATCTCATCGAAGAGCGTCGGCACGACCGAATAGTCCTCGAACGCACTTGGGGTGTCGCTCACCCTGTCGCCATTCTCGTCACCCCGGGAATCTACGGCCCCGGCCAACATCCGTCCCGCGCGATCCGAACAAACTGCGCACACCGTCGTTGTGCCCCACGGCCAATAGTGCCGACGCAGCACATGTCAGGTCATTGATCCGGGCGACACCGAGTTCGCGTATCACCGGGTGAGCACGCATCGAATGCGTCCAGTAATCCACCAGGAGGACCACCCCATGAAGACCTTGTCACGACGCCGCACATTCGGTGTTGTTGTCCTCGCAGCGGCTGCGTTGATCGTTGCCGGCTGCGGAGACGACGCCGACTCCGGAAGCGGCGCCGGAACCTCGGCGGCGCCCGCCACCAGCACCACCGAAGCCGGAACCTCAACAACCGAGGCGGCAACCGGAACCATCGTTGATGTTGCTGCCAGCAACCCGGACTTTTCCATTCTTGTCGCCGCGGTCACCAAGGCCGGTCTGGCCGAAACGCTCTCGGGCGCGGGACCGTTTACGGTGTTTGCACCCACCAACGCCGCCTTTGAAAAGACGTTGAAGGACGCGGGCCTGACACAGGACCAGCTCCTTGCAAGCCCTGATCTCGCGAAGATCTTGACCTATCACGTGCTGCCGGCAAAAGTGATGGCCGCAGACATCACGGGTCCGTCAAAGCCCGCGACGGTCGAGGGCTCGACGGTTGATGTCACCCTCGAGGGTGGCATGGTCAAGGTTGGCCCCACCGCGGTGGTGGCACAGGCGGACGTCGCCGCGTCGAACGGTGTGATCCACGCCATCGACTCCGTGCTCCTCCCTCCCGGAGTGAAGCTCGGCTAGGTCAGCGGCATGTGCGATGCCCTTCGGACCGGGCGCTTTCGGTCCGAAGGGCAGACGCCCAACGCGACCCGAGCTACTCGCGAACGCCCCTGGCACGCGCGTTCAGGGCAATGGTATGGGCCCTGCCACCGGAGAGCCACCCGGGGGCAGGGCGTTTTCTGAGGCTTGCCGTCGCCCCGCGAAAGCAATTCCAGTGCCGACAGCGACAACGTCCGCACTGGCGGCAACAAGGTGGCCACACGAGGCAGCATCCGACAGCAGCTCGTGGCCGTTGATCCCACTGCGCACACCGTCACAGTCGACGTCTCCGGGATCTTCCGATCGTCGCCCTGCCCCTGGCGCCCGGAGCCGTCAGTCGCTGTGTGCCGTCCCGGCGATCTGTCCGCGGCCCGATCGCTTGACGTCGTAGAGGTAGCGGTCGGCCTCGATCAGGAGCTCGTCAATCGGTGTTGAGCCGGGGCCGGATGTGTATCCGACGCTGGCACCGACGGAAACAGACGGGCCAACGAACTCCCAGGACTCCTCCGCCAGCATCATCTGCAAGCGATGAGCACAGGCAAACGCCTGGCCACGGTCGGCACCGATCATCACAACGACGAACTCATCGCCGCCAAGACGGACGACGGTATCGTCGGCGCGAGCGGCGGCGCCAAGAAGCTGCGTCACACGGATCAGCACGCGGTCTCCGACATCGTGTCCGTAGGTGTCGTTCACCGGCTTGAAATTGTCGAGGTCGACCAACACGATGCCCACCGTCTCGGCCCCGGCTAGGGGAAGACGCGCGAGATACCGCCGGTTGTGCAAACCCGTGAGCCAGTCACGGTCCGCCTCATCGCGAAGGCTGTCAGCCTCGACTCGCGCATCACGGTGGTCGGCGACCGCTTGCTCCAAGTCGCGTTGCAGCTCGGCGAACTGACGAGTGGCGCCGCGTTCGAGCACGACGCTCGCCGAAAGCGCCGCGTAAGCCTCATCAGTGCGTCCTGCCTCCCCCAGCGCATCAGCGATTGTTGCGAGAATGGCGCTTCGTGACAGCGGCATCGACTCGCCAAGGCGGTGAACCGCCGTATATCCAAGCGCCTTCGCGTCATCGATACGACCCTCGGCCGTCAGAACCCGCACGGCGACGCCCGCGGCCATGCCAAGCAGGTACGGGTGAGGGGTTGCTGAGCACTCGAGCGCCTCCAGAACGGCAAGCACACTCGCCGTTGCCTCGGTTTGGCGTCCGTCGGCGAGGAGCACCTCGGCGCGACTTGTTCCAATGATCGAGTCCAACAAGAGGGTCGGACCCTCCACGGTTGCGGCGAGCTTCTCTGCCAGCGCAATCTCGACAAGCGCATCGTCGACGGCACCACGTGCCATGGCCATACATGCTCGGTCGTTGTGGACCATGGCCTCTTCCCAGCGATCACCGTTCTGCTGGCTCAGCGCGAGTCGTTGCGCCACTAACTCCGGAACTGAGGGCGCATCGAGGCTACCGAGCACGAAACACGTTTCATTGCGCGCCTTCGCACGCAGGGTCGCGTCACCGTTGGCGTCCGCGCTCGCGATGGCCCGCGTCGCACGGACAATGGCATCCCGATATGACCCCAAGAGGAAAGCCAGCTGAGCGTGGAACACCTCAACAGCGACTGTCACGCACGCGTCGACGCTACCGTGGGAGACGGTGTCGATTCGAGCAGCCAACGCAAAGGCTTGGTCCAGATCGCCGTAGATGAGGAGCAACTGGCCTTGCAAAGCGAGTGCCTGGCAGTACACCGACACATCGCCTGACTCCATCGCATCATGCGCGACTTCCTGGGCCAGCGCCAGAGATGCGGCTCCCTCCTCTCGGCGCAGACGCGCCGCACGGAGCAGCTTCGAGTGGAGGGCGGCGGCGGGAGTCGTCACGACTTGAAAGCTATCGGCGCGCCGTGCCAGGTAGTTGAGGTTTACCGTTTCGTACCCGGCAGAAGACACGACGGCAATCGCCCGGCGTGCGCTTGGCGGGCGAGGCACTGTGAGGAAAACCCGAATCGACTTCACGGCGACCTCAGGGGTTGCACGGGCATCCACAGAGACGTTGCGGCGGTATGCTGAGGCTTCCCGTAAGTGTCGGGAGCAACGTGCAGATCGTCGTGCGACTCAGCGGAGAACTTGCCCGTACTGGCGGCGCATCCCGCCTGACCGTGACCGTTCCGGACGGAGCCACCGTCACTGACGCCTGTCGCGCCGTCGAGTCGGCAGCGCCAGACCTCGCCGGCGTCCTTACCCGGGCCCTTCCCATTGTCCGCGGGGCTCACGTCGCCCCCGATGCGACACTGACCGCGGGCGACGAGCTCGCCTTGCTCTTGCCGGCCGCCGGCGGCACCACCACCCAGGAGATCCCCATGGCAATTGACACCCGTGTTGCCCACGAAACGGTGTTCGTCAACACCTACTGCGACGGGGTGCTTCGCCCCGACGTCGAGATGCTCGGGCCCGTCCGCGACGGCGGCCACATCCTTGTCAACACCGCCCCGGGATGCTGGGGACCGATGATCACCCCCGCAATCCGCGGCGGGCACGAAGTCACCCAGCCGGTCGCCGTCGACGGGGCCGAGGTGGGCGACGCCATCGTCATCCGCATCAAAGACGTGGCCGTCACCTCAATGGCGACGGCCTCCGGCAACGACCAGATGATGGACGGTCGTTTTTTTGGTGACCCGTATGTGGCGGGACGCTGCCAGGGCTGCGGCATGCTCTACCCCGAAACGAGGGTGGAGGGCATCGGCCAGGAGGCGATTCGGTGCGTCAGCTGCGGCGCCGATGCATCACCGTTCACGTTTACGAACGGTTACACGATCTGCTTTGACGAGAACCACGAGGTTGGCGTCACCGTCCACAAAGATGCGGCCGAGACGATTGCACGCGATGCCAACCGCTACGCCGCGATGCCCGAGAACTCCATCCAGAACTCGGTTCTGATCTTCGCCCCGCACGATCTCGTCGGCCTCGTGGGGCGGCTACGTCCCTTCATGGGCCAGCTCGGCACAACACCGTCAATCGCCATCCCCGACTCCCACAATGCCGGTGACTTTGGCTCGTTTCTCATCGGGGCTCCCCACGAGTACGCCATCAGTGCCGAGCAGCTCCAGACCCACCGAACCGACGGCCACATGGATATCGACGCAGCCCGGGCGGGCGCCATCGTGATCGCGCCGGTGAAGGTCGCGGGTGGTGGCGTGTACCTGGGCGATATGCATGCCCTGCAGGGTGACGGCGAGATCGCCGGCCACACCAGCGACGTCTCGGGCACTGTCACGCTTCAGGTTCATGTCATCAAGAACCTCGCGATCGATGGTCCGATTCTGCTGCCGGTGGCGGAGGACCTCCCGTTCCTCGCCCGCCCGCTGTCGGATCACGAACGCGCCCGGGCGCTGCACGTGGCAAAGCAGTGGGGAGTCAGCTCTCTTGAAGAAACCGCCCCAATCTCCGTCGTTGGGACCGGCCCCGACCTCAACAGCGCCACCGACAACGGCCTCGAACGCGCCGCCTGGCTTTTGGACATGACCGTTCCCGAGGTCAAAAACCGCGCAACCATTACCGGAGCCATCGAGATTGGACGCCACCCGGGCGTCGTTCAGGTGACGTTTCGTGCTCCGCTCGATCGGCTCGAAAAGCGCGGGCTCGGTAGCCTCGTGCGCGACCAGTACGGCATCGGCGAATAGCCGGCACACACGAAAGGACGACCTGCGATGTGTCGCAACATCAAGACCCTCTATAACTTCGAGCCCACAGCCACCGACGACGAAGTAAGAGCAGCCGCGCTTCAATACGTTCGGAAACTGAGTGGCTTCACCAAGCCATCTCGTGTCAACGCCGAGGCGTTTGACCGCGCTGTCGAGGCCATCGCCCACATTTCGATGCACCTGCTCGATGACCTGTCGACCTCCGCCCCACCAAAGAATCGGGAGGACGAGGCCGAAAAAGCTCGGGCGCGGTTCGCGCGTCGCCGCGTCGCCTAACCCGCTACAGGACCACCGAGCCCGTAACACCGGTGATTGTTCCGCCGCCCACCCAGACCGTCCCCTCGGCGTCGGTATCGATGTGAACGATTCCGCAACGCTCGAGCGCCGTACCTTGACGCACACGGTACGGGGGCTTTGCGTGGCCGGACTCGATGAACCACTGGGCCAAGGACGCGTTGGCGCTTCCGGTGACGGGGTCTTCTGCCGTCGCTCCGTCTTTGGGAAAGAAGGCCCGCACCTCGAACGCCTGCTCCGCCCCCGCTGGGCTCGACCCGATGAGGGCAATGTCTTCGTCGACGACCCCGGGGCGCACAGCCAGAACCGCCTCCGCAGAGGCCAGCATCGCCCCGATCCACCCCGGGCCATTCGCGATCCACTGGGCATCGACAATCGTCGCCACGTCGATCCGTAACTGGTCGGCAATCTTGGCGAGCAACGCATCGTCAACCGGACCGGTCCGCGTTCGGGGCGGCGCGGCAAACGCATAGCCATCGTTGCCGCGACGGATCGGGATGAGCCCGGCCGCGCATTCCTGAATGATCTGGTCGGCCTGACGGGGAGTCCCTCCGTGCTCGACCCACGCATGGCAGGTGCCCAAAGTGGGGTGTCCCGCAAACGGCAGCTCACGCGAGGTGGTGAAGATCCGAACCTGATAGTCCGCCTGGAGCGATGTCGCTGGGAGAACGAAGGTCGTCTCAGAGAGGTTCGTCCAGTTCGCAAAGCGCTGCATCTCGTCCGTTGTCAGGCCCGACGCGTCGAGGACCACCGCGACGGGGTTCCCCAGATACGGCTGCTGCGTAAAGACGTCAACCTGAGCAAACGGTCGGTTCATCGCCGCACCATCTCAGAATGACCACCTGGAAGGTGATGGTTCCGCAATCCGTGTTCGGTGGGACTAATGTCCGTGGCGTTTCTGCCGATACATTCCGTAACGGCGAATTTCGTCGTCGGACCTCACGGACATGAGGGACGAGAGACCAGCACGGACGCTGACCAACGATGCACATTCCATACGCTGACGCGGCGCTGCCGCACGCGCGGATGGGCTCGGGTCACCGCGCCACAGAACCAGGGGGAAGAGATGAGCAGTGCGCGTCCCGCCACGCAAGCGACCTCGGGCACCGTCGACATGGCCGCGCTTCGCCGGCGCTTCGTCCGTCCCGGCAAGCCCGCCGCACCACCCCGTCAAGCCCGTGTTCGCCCACGCTTGGCGATCACTGTGCTTGGCATGCTCGAGGACAACGAGTCCATGCGCGAAGACGCACTTCTCACCCAGTTGCTCGATGAGCAGGAGCTCAACCGTCCTCTCGCAATCCACACCGCCCCCGAGCGTGAGCTCCCGGCGCCTGCAGCGGAGGCGACGCCCGTCGTTGCGGCCGACGCCCCGGCTGTCGCCGATATCGCCACGGCAAAGCTGGAACAGGCAACAACCGAGGTTTCCGCGCCAACGTTCGTCACCACTGAGAACATCGCAGCGGCACTCACGCCCCGGACCATTGCCCTCGTGCCCGACGGCGGGCTCAGCGCAATCACCACGCCAGCGTCGGTCACCCTCCCGGCGGCCAGCCCGGCAGTGCCATCGTGGCCGTCGATCACCGATGCCCCAACGCTTTCTCGCGAACCCATCGTCGCTCCGGGGTGGCCGACTCCGGCGCCACGCCGTGCCGCCGCGCGGACCGTGACGCCCGCATCGAGCGAGCCCCTCTACACCGTTGGGCTGCGACCGGCAATTGGGACATCGTTTCCCATGACGATCACGCCCTACCGCGCCATCTACGAAGGAAGCTGACCTACCAAACGCCGGGGAAAAACTTCCACCGCACGGCCGTGCAGTAGTCCGCGTAGGTGGAATCACGGTGGAGGAGCATCGCCTCCTCACGCCGCGCCTTCAGCGCGAAGAACACCATGACAACCGCGGTGACGATCAGCGCCCATGGTGAACCCAGTAGCGACACACCGACGGCGCACAGGACGAGGGCAGAGTAGATGGGGTGACGTACGAGGCGGTACGGACCGCGTGCGACAACGGGTGCATCATCACGCGGCCGAGGAAACGGAGTGAGCGCCGCCCCGAGCGATCGCGCCGCGGCGAGGCCGGTACCGAGCCCGATTGTCAGGAGCGCAACACCGGCGACGTGTCGCACCGTCCCGTCACCCGCCCACGCGGGGGCCAACCAGCTCACCACGACCACGGTTGCCAAAAGCGCCAGTTGAAGGATCACCCATCCCTCACCGCGTGGTCCGAGCGACGGGAGTCGCCCCTTTGCGGGCGGCTCGTTCAACGTCGCCCGCCGGTGGCGATCACAGATCCCGTTCCGCGAGCTCGCGAAACTCATCCGGGACGTCGCCCCGGTCGGAGAGTGCCGGGGTGGCATAGCCCACTGCAGTGCGACCGAATCGACGTCGTACCGCGTCCATCGACGCATCGACGGCCAGACGGGCGGCGCCGGACGGCGAACTCTGACGCTGGGCATCGTCGTCGCTCGGCACCAGTTCGAGTTGAACGTCGGGCGCCTCATCAAGTTGCGCGACGGCAATGGCGAGGAGGGTCACCTCACGATCCGTCGGGTGATCGGCCAACGCCTGCAGGACGAGCGACTCGGCGATCTCACGCAGTGTCAGCGTCGACGCGATGGGCTCGGAAAGCGTCAGTGACCGCGTGACGGCGCGAAGGCCGGTGAACCGCACGCGCACCGTCACCGTTCGGCCCGCTCGCCCGCCCGATCGCAATCGGCTGGCGACGCGGTCGGCCAGGTGACCGAGCACCTCGGCGAGCAGGGCGGGGGTGGGTGCAGTGCGCGGAAACGCGGATTGGGCGCCCACAGACTTCGCTCCCCCGGACGTCTGCACGGTGCGCCAGTCGTCGTTGTTGGCAAGGGATCGGAGCTTGGTCCCCTGAGTGCCGCCGAGCAGTCTCGCGAGCGTGTCGGGTTGCGAACGCGACAACTGGCCGATGGTCGTGATGCCTTGCCCCGCCAGGCGAGCCTCGGTGACCGGCCCCACCCCCCACACCAGACGCACCGGCAGTGGGTCGAGGAACTCACGTTCACGAGCCGGGTCAACGATCACCAGGCCGTCCGGCTTCGCGACCTGCGAGGCGATTTTTGCGAGGTGTTTCGTGCGTGCGCCACCGACCGAGATGGGGAGTCCCACCTCATCGCGCACGCGCCGGCGGATCGTGGCCGCGATCTCCGCGGGAGAGCCAAACAGTCGCCGTGAGCCCCCGACATCGAGGAACGCCTCGTCGATGGAGACCCGCTGAATCACCGGCGTGAAGTCACCGAGAATGGCCATCACCTGGTCGCCAATGGTCTGGTACTTGGCAAAGCTCCCGGTGACGAAAACCAGTTCGGGACAGAGCTCCTTCGCACGCCGCCCGGGCATCCCTCCGCTGACGCCGAATTGCTTCGCCTCATATGAGGCCGCCAACACCACCGAGCCGCCAACGGCCATCGGGCGACCGCGAAGCTCCGGGTGCAGAAGCTGCTCGACGGATGCGTAGAAGGCATCGAGATCGGCGTGAAGGATCGACGGTTGATCCACGTGCTGAGTGTAGCGAACAGGTGTTCGCGCTGCGTCTCGGATGCGCACCCGTTCGAGGATTCACCGAATCGACCGACGGAGAGTGACAATCCCTGGGGCCGGCAACGGCAGTGGTGACACACCAACGAAGTGCCGTGCATGTGAGAGGCCGTCGAACCCGGGTTTCTCGACGATCGGGGCGAGGGCTCGCGGGGCATTCGCGCCGGGTGGAAGGCCAGCTCAAGAGAGGCCTGTTTGGCCGTGCCCGCCGCTTCGGCCGAACGCGCCTGGCGGTGGAGGCGTACCGGTGTCTCCACTGTGGCCGCCTCGACCTCGTCGCACGCGACTCCTGAAGCGACGAGAGAAGCCGCGCGGCGGACGCCGTTGTGCGTCGCTAGGCTACGTCCGTCGTCGCCTCAGCCCCTGGTGGGAGCAACCTCACCACATCCATACGCACGGCATCGATGACTCGAAGGGTATGGACACGTCCCCCGGGTTCGGCAAACGTCTGGCCAGGGCCGTAACGGCGCACACCGGCGAGGTCGGTGATCTCCACCTGACCGGAACGGACAAAGTTGACAGTGAGCCCACCATGCCGATGACGCGACGTGAAGCCTGATCTGAGGCGCACCGTCTCGGTTACCACCTGAACCTCACCACTGGGTACCGGCTGCGCCGGGATTGTCACACGCGAGGGCGCCACCGATCGATCGCCACTCGTGCCGGTACGCGCCACCGCGGTGATCGCCGCGCCGATGCCGCCACCGACGAGGGCGGCCGCAGCGATCGCAGGGAGCGCTCGTCGGATGATCAGCGCCCCTGGTCGGCGAGGCGTCGCAAGGAGTCCGGGTAGCGGTCACCCGAGACCGCATCGGCGGGCATGGCCGCCGCAAGGGCGTTGAGCTCTGCGGCCGACAGGACAAGATCGACAGCGGCAGCGTTGGATTCCAGGTTGGCGACGCGGCGGGTTCCAGGAATCGGCACGATGTCCGGGCCCTGGTGCAGAACCCAGGCAAGCGCCACTTGAGCGGCGCTGACACCACGGGCCTCGGCGATCTCAACCACTGTGCTGGCAATGACCGCGTTGCGGTCAAGGTTGTCGCCCTGAAATCGCGGGAAGATGCGACGCAGGTCACCCTCCGGCAGATCTGATGCGCTTCGCACCGTGCCCGCCAGCATCCCGCGGCCAAGCGGGCTGAAGGCCACGAGCCCGACGCCCAGCTCGCGCAGCGTCGGCATGAGCTCCTGCTCCAGCTCACGGGTCCACAGCGCGTACTCACTTTGAACAGCGGCGATGGGATGCACCGCGTGGGCGCGCCGCAGTATCTTGGGACCAACCTCCGAGAGCCCGAGGTGCCGCACCTTGCCGGCGCTCACCAGCTGCGCCATGGCCCCTACGGTCTCCTCGATCGGGACGTTGGGATCGACCCGGTGAAGGTAGTACAGGTCGATGTGATCGACGTTGAGGCGACGCAGGCTCGCATCGATCGCCTCCGCGATGTGCGCGGGGCTGCCGTCGATCTGAGGTTCATCCGATGCGGGGCTCGACACGAAACCGAACTTCGTCGCGAGGACGACCTCGTCCCGCCGTCCGGCGATGGCTTTGCCGACGAGCTCCTCGTTGTGGCCGGCGCCGTAGACATCGGCGGTATCGATGAACGCGACGCCGAGGTCAAGGGCACGACGGATGGTGGTGATGGACTCCTGGTCGTCAGCCTCGCCGTAGGTTCCGGAGAAGCCCATCGCCCCAAGCCCGATGGCCGAAACGACGGGGCCGTCCTTTCCGAGTATTCGATGGTTCATCCGTTTCAGCGTACCCTCGTCGCGGTGAGAAACGGAGCTTAACCGGTGATCGGTGCCGGGGCGGCTCGCAGCACACGGACCATCGCCTCGGCCACCGCGGTTGCCGATGCCGGGTTCTGTCCCGTGACGAGTCGGCCGCTTTCGGCGGTGTGTTCCACGAAGTTCGCGGTCTTGGTGATTCGCGCTCCACGCTCGGCGAGGCGGCTCTCGAGCAGGAACGGGACGATGTTGGTGCGCCCGACCGCAGCTTCTTCCTCGTTGGTAAACGTCGAGACCTCTTTGCCGTCGACGAGTGAACTCCCGTCGGACAGTGTGATGTTCACGAGGCCCGCCGGTCCATGGCATACCGCACCCACCACGCCGTCTGCGTCGTAGATGGCCGCCGCAATCTGCGCGAGGCGCACGTTGTCGGGGAAGTCCCACATCGCTCCGTGGCCACCGGCGTAGAAGATAGCGACGTAGTCCTGCGGCGACACCTCATCCGGCGTGAGGGTGGTCCGCAGCCGATCGCGTGTCGCGTCGTCGGCGAGGAATTCCGCACTGATGGGATCGGGCGAGTCGCCACCGTCCATCGGGGGCTCGCCTCCCCTGGGGCTCACGAAGTCGATCTCATAGCCGGCTGTGGTGAAGACGGCGTATGGGTGGGAGACCTCGGGGAGGTACCAGCCCGTTGGTGTTCCCGTGTCACCGAGCGTGTCCTGGCTGGTGAGAACGAACAGGACTTTGGGGGTCGTCATGTCACTCCTTCTGTCTCTGGCGACCGCAGTGGTCCGGTCGCGTCATCAGTCACGGTAGGTCGCCACCGGACCATATTCAATTCAGGTATGTGCGGTATGACGATAAACTGCGTTATGGCCTCAGAACTCGAACTCCTGCGGAGTTTCATTGGCGTCTATCGCGCAGCGTCAATTACAAAGGCCGCTCCGTCGCTCAACCTGACCCAACCGGCCGTCTCGGGTCACATCAAAGCGCTCGAGGCCCAGTTGGGCCGCGTGCTGTTCACGCGGACCCCGCGCGGCACAGTCCCAACCCAGGCGGCTCATGACCTCGCGCGCGGAGTCGCATCTCACCTCGACGCCGTGACAACGCATGTCGCGACCGCCCGCGCCGGTGGACCCGCTCCTGCGGGATACGTTTACCTTGGCGGTCCGGCCGAGTTCCTCAACGCAAAGGTACTGCCCGCACTCGCAGTGCTCTGTGAGCAACGGATCGGATTGCGCGTGCGATTCGGATTGCCGGACGACCTGATCACGAGCGTCAGCGACGGCTCCTTGGATCTCGCCGTCGCGACTCGGCGTGTCCGGCGACGCGGCGTCGAGTATGAATCGCTCGCCCACGAGACATTCGTCCTTGTCGGTGTTCCACGTTGGGCCGCAGCAATAGTTGGCGGTGATCGCGGCGGCGTCGATGTCACCTCACTCGCCGATGTGCCACTCATCGCCTACTCGGAGGAACTTCCCGTGACCGAGCGCTACTACCGCGAAGTGTTCGGAGCCGACGTTCCCGAACCGGCAGTACTGGTTCCGGACCTACGATCAGTGGTTGCCGTCGCTCTGGCGGGTGCCGGTATTGCGGCCGTGCCGCGGTATCTCTGCGAGCAGCAACTTGCGCGACGGGAGCTCATCGAGATCGCCCGGCCCAGAAATGCGCCGACGAACGAGATCTTCATCGCGTGGAAGACCGGTACGGCATCTCCGCGACGCGAAGCGGCGCTGGCCGTGCTGCGGCGAACCGCTCCGCACTGGTAGAGGGCGGTCCACTCCCGTGCTTCGAGGACAAATGATGGGGCTCGATCGGGGACGCACTAACTGGCCGCAAGGTCGAGGTGACGACCAGCCTGGGAAATCAGCGCGGGGTCGTGGGTGGCACACACGACGCATGGACCATCACCGACGATGCCGGCGATGATCTCGACAATGGCGTCGGCGTTCGCCCGATCGAGACGTGAGGTGGGTTCATCGATGATGAGCAGTCGGGGGCTGACTGCGAGCGCCCGTGCCAACGCCACGCGTTGACGCTCACCGGCCGAGAGGCGTTCCACTCGTTGATCGGCGCGATGTGCAATCCCAAGGCGTTTCATGAGGTCGTCCAGGGCGTCGTCGTCACGCCCACGGAGGGCCAGCCCGAACGCAATGTTCTCGCGAATTGTGAGGAACGGGACGAGCCCGATGTCCTGTTCGACCACGGCGATGACCCGTCGGCGCAGGTCGGCGAGGCCATCGTCATCGAGGGTGTCCAGATCAATCCCGGTGACGCGACAAATGCCATCAGAAGGGCGCACGCGGCCGCACAGAACATTGACGAGAGTCGTCTTGCCAGAGCCGGACGGACCGGTAACGGCGGTGAGCGTCCCCGCGGAGAAGCACGCGGTTAACGCATTCAGCGCGGGGGGCATCTCCGGCCCGTACCGAACCGTTACGGCTTCTAGTTCGGCGATCACCGAGCGTTCGGGACCCGCGTTGGGGGTGGTTGGGGGTGCCGGGAATGTGGTGGACAGATGCGGCGCGTCGCCACGCAGGACGATGCCGCCATTCGCGCGATCCACCGTCACCCGCTGCGCCACTCCGGAGTCGCGACGCACGCTCTCCGGGAGCTGTACCCAACCCGATGTGCTCACCACGAGCGATGTGCCGGCGGCGCTCTGCTCGACTGCCAGCCGACCGTCAGCGATCGTGAGAACTCGATCCGCGAACCTCCCAACCGCCGGATCGTGCGACACGAGGATTGCGGTCGCTCCCTCGTGGCGAACGAGCTGGGCGATGAGGGCGTGGACCGCGGCGGCGGACGCGGAATCGAGCTCACCGGTGGGCTCATCGGCCAACAGCAGCTTCGGGCGGTGTGCGATGGCCGCCGCGACGGCAACACGTTGACGCTGCCCGCCCGACAGCTCACGCACCCGTTGTGCAGCGTGGGGTGCGAGCCCGATCCGCGCGAGCAAGTCATCGGCCCTCTCGAGGGCGGTCGCGCGGTCCGTGCCGAGAAGTTGCAGTTGAAGCGCGATGGCGTCGCGACTCGTCGCATCGGGCGCGATGGTCCGCTCGGCGTACTGATCGATGACGCCGAGCTCATGCGCCCGGAAGGATGCGAGCGCCGCCGGCACCAGCGTCCGTAGCGCGCGTCCCAACACCACCGCTTGTCCCGCGTCGGGTTTCTCGTCGCCGGCGATGATACGCAAGAGAGTGCTCTTTCCCGATCCGCTTGGACCGATGATGGCCACGAGCTCTCCCGGCGCGACGGTGAGCGTCACCCCCTGCAAAGCGGGCGCATCACCATCGGCCGTTTGATAGATCCGAAACACGTTGGTGACCGAGACGGCGTCGTTCATGACGTGTAGTTCCGCGGTGATCGAAGTGCCGCGGGTGCGCGCGTCACGAACGTCACCGCGCCGGCCGCGATGACCGAGAACGCGATCAGCCCGACGAGGATGGTGGGCCACCCCGCCGCATACGCCAGGGGCGGCACGGGCGTGCGGGTATCCGCCGCAACACGCACCAGCCGGACCACGAGTGTGGAGAGAATCGTCCCCAGAATGAGCCCGCCGGCGATTCCGGTCGCGACAATGAGCGCGCCGCGCTGCCACATGTGAGAACGGAGCGTGCCGGTGGATACACCCTGCAATGACAGGTCGGCGGTGTATCGCCGCTCGTCACGCAGGTCGCTCACCATGGCAAGCACCAGGGCGATAGCCCCCAATGCGACCGCGATGAGCGCGGCGGCCATGAGCGTGGTGAGGATCCCCCGAGCCAGGGGATCGGCGGCGAGGCGCTGGCCAACGTCGCTCCGTGACGCAACCGCGAGCCGGTCACGCTGAGCCCGTTCACGCACCGCCGCGAGCGCCCGCCCTCCACCACTGACCCACAACTCGTTGGTGGTCCCGACGCCGGGGCTTGCCAGGTGAAGCTGTCGGCTGAGGCGACCCACATCGGCGACCACGAAGGGCCCGTCGGAGATGGTGGGAAACTGGCGGGAATCGGCAATGATCCGGCCGGTGACGTTGACCCCACCGACCGTGAAGGTGATGTCGTTTCCCACTCCGGCCTGGCGCGCGAGGTCGTCACTGACCAGGACGGGAAGCGGCCCGTTGTCCCACGGTTGTGCGGCGCGAAAGAGCGCCCGCTTCTCACGTCCGAGGACGTAGCGAACGTCAACGGTCGGACCGTTTCGCGCCACAATCGCCATTGCACCCTGACCATCCCACCCCGACCAGTCGGCGACGGTCGCACCGCCGGGCTCCGCCACAAGCGGCCCGAGTGCCATGGTCCCCACGACCGAATCACTGCCCCGGCCCTCGCCTTCGGAATGGCCAACGTTGATCTGTTGCGCCGGCGTGAGAACCGCCTCGATCCCGACGATGCGCCCACCGCGCACGCTGTCGCCAATCGGTCCGGCCAACGTGCCGTTGCCGGTGGGAGCAAGGACCAGGGCTTCGGTGGCGCCGTCAGCGGTCTGCACGACGAGGCGCACGTCGACGGCGGGACCCGAGATCTGCCGGGCCGGGAACCGAACCGATGTGGCCGCGGCAGGAAGATCGACGCCGGTGAGGCGGGTGTCGGCGACCGGGGCAAGACGGCGTGTGAGCTCCTCGGCACTGGTATCGGAGAAGTCTCCCCGCCATCCATCGCCGAGGCGGGACGCGGGAACCCCCAGAAGCGTTGCGCTCTGCGGAAGGCTCGCCCCCCGAATGGATACCGGCTGCCGCAGGATTGATTCGACTGTGGCGCCCGGCGGCAGGTTGATGTCCGCCGCAACCGGCGGGCGCGGCCGTGATCCCTGAGTGATGGTGAGGTCGCGCGGCACGACAAACGTCGCCTGGTCGGTGTTGCCGCGTTGCAGCGTGGCCCGGTAGGTCTGTGCGAAGACGGCAAGGCCGAGGCCCATTACCAAGAACGCAGCGGTGAGCGCCGAGCGGCCCGGTCGGCGCGCCAATGCGACGAGCGCAAGACGCGTCGACATCCGCGCGTGCCGGGCACGCCGTTCGACGAGCCGCATGAGCGGACCGAACAGGCGTGCAATGACGATGCCCGCCACAAGTGCGGCCGCCACCGGCAGCACCATGAGCAGAGGGTCGGAATCGCGACCGGACAGGCGATCGGGGTCGGTACTTCCCCGTGCCGCCGCCAGGGCGATTGCCGCGAGGCCTCCCGCGGCGGCAACGTCGACGAGATGAATACGCCCCGCTGACCCTTCCGGGGGAGGAGGGCGTTGAGCGATCACGAGAATCATCGTCGTCGCGACCCACACGAGCCCCGCACGAATCAGCCCCGATGAGGAAAGAAGCGACTGTCGAAGCACCTCACCGGCATCCACATCGGCTCGCCGAGCAATGAGCCAAACAACGGCAACGGCGAGTGCGGAGCCGATCACCACGCCCACCAGCGCCATCCACGCCCGCTCCGCGGCCGTGAAGAGTGCCCGTAGACCCCGCCCGGCACCGCGACGTGCGAGGCGATCGCGCTCCTCGGCGTGTTCGTCACGGAGCGCCATGGCCGCGAGCAACGCAAAGCCAAAAACGAGAGCGGCGGCGACTCCGCCGATCAGCTGAATGCGGCTGGCCGCCCGTCGGCTGGCGTCACGTGCCTCCACCAACGCGCCCTCGGGAGCGGTGAGCCCAAAGCCACCATCGGCGGCGGCCAGCTGCTGCCCCAACCGCGCCTGACGACCCAGCAGGGCATCGATGGACCAGGGGTGGGCCTGACGTTGGGACACCGCCGCCGACCAGGTGTAGGTGCGGTAGGCAAACGACAGACCCGGCAGCGCTGACAGCCCCTCACGGTCACTCGCCACAAGAACCGGGGTGTCCGAGAAGGATCCCTGCGCGGAGCGCGCCCCCACCAGATCACCGAACGGAAGGTTGGAGCGCAGTCGCGCGGTTCCCACCACAACGACGCGGGCGCCGTCCACCCCGCGGACGGGTGTCTCCGCCCCAGCGACCTGGACCACCTCGCAGCGCTCGGGCCGGCAGGGCCCAGGGAGCGAACCCGCTACGACATCCAACCACCGAGGGGCGTCGCCGACGGCGGTCAAAACCACGCCCCGTCCACCGAGGTTGAGTTCACGTAGCTGGACTGACCGAGCTACTGGCCCGGAGGTGAGTTCGGCGACGGGTGCGGCCACCTGTCGATCGAGCGCCGCCAGCCCATCCGCGGGGCTCGTTCCACGCCAGAGGAAACGCACGGAACGCTCCGCATCACTCACGCTGTCGAGTGCCGATCGGACCCGAAGATCCGAGGAGATCAAGCCGCCACCAAACACGCCAAGGACCGTCGCCGTTGCCGCGGCGACCCCGAGTGAGACGAGGGCGCCACGCAATGGACGTGCACGTTGACGCTGTGCCGCGAGACGAAGAACGGTGGCAATCGCGCCGAATCGGTGTTGACGGTCATTTGTCATTCGCTGGTAACGCTACACTGATGCTCGATGAGCGCAAAGAACCACCCGGTGGACGCCGCCAGCCTCATGATTCCTGACGCCAGTTGGCCCGCGGGACGCGAGGCTCCGGCCGAGCTCGAGCGCGTACGGCGCCTGTGTAACACCCAGAACATGGAATCGGGTGCAGACATCCTTCGCACAACGGCCGAGCTGGCGCGGTGGCTTGGGCGGGAGGGCTTTGGACCGGGACGCCGCACACGGGACGATCTCGAACGTGTCGTTGCATTTCGCTCGGCGATCCGAGAGCTGGTGACGACGGGCCCCGAGCATGGAGCCGCGGCGATCGAGGCATCCCTTGCCGAGGTTGCCGTGACGATCAAGCTGCTCCCGTCGCCGCACTTCTCGGCCGTGCGCGGCGGTCTCAACGCTTACTTCGCCGCCCTCGCGGAGGCGATCTTCGTGGCGTTTCAGGACGACACCTGGACGCGACTGAAAGCCTGCGGTCATTGCCACTGGGTGATCTACGACCAGTCGTACAACCGCTCGGGGACATGGTGCTCAACCCGCGCGTGCGGCTCACGCGTCAAGGCGCGTGCCTGGCGCGCCCGTCAGCGGGCGCAGGCCAGGCCGAACTAGTTGGTGGGGTCGATGACGCGCTGCTCATCCGGGGCGTGACGAAGCACCTGATCAACATATGAGGCAACCGCCTCGGGCATGCCCACGTCGGCGCCCTGGGCCTCCGAGAGGAAGTAGCGGTGCTCGAGGATCTGGTGGTAGATCTCGGCCGGCTCGAGCTTCACAAGCAGCTCGGCGGGGACCGCGCCGGTGGTGGGATCGAAGAGCGCGTCGAACCAGCGGACCGCCGCGATCGCCTCGCTGACGGGGCGCCCGCGCTGCACTTCCAACTCGGAGCGAAAACGGGAGATGTCGTTGAGGAGACCGCGCGCCTGATTCTCCTGCGCCCGCAGCCCGGTCAACTCGAACAGGCGCGGGCCGTGGAAGCCAACCTCGACGATGCGCGGAATGAGATGGAAGTGGTCGCCATCGGAGGTGTGGGCGAGCTCGATCTCCCCCACGTCGAAACCCAGATCGTTGATCCGCCGGATGCGCTCCTCGAGCAAGTACCCCTCGCTGGTGCCGAAGCTCTGTTCGTCGGTGATCTCTGCCCAGAGTTGCCGGTAGCGCCCCTCGACCTGGTCGGCAGTTTCGACCGGGTCGACATCCGTGGACAACGTTCCTGAGGCGATGAGGTCGGCCAAACCCCCGGCCAGGTTCTCGGTGGCAATGTGGAGGTCGGTCATTCGCTGACCCTCGCTGAGGTGAGCATGCAGCTCACCGGTCTCGACGTCGACGACGTACGCCGTCAGAGCCCCGGCGTCACGCCGAAAGAGCGTGTTGGCGAGCGAGCAGTCGCCCCAGAAAAAACCGGCCACGTGGTTGCGCACCAACATGCCGACCGTGGCATCGAGCACGCGCTCGTGCAGGTGTGGCATGCGGCCATCCATCAGGAGAACGCGCAACGAGAGGGAGAACGTCAGGTGCCGAGTGATGACGATCCCGTTGCCGCCACACGCCGGCCCACGTTCGGTAACCACCCCAACCCCTTCCACACACGGGACGTGCAGGCCGGTGAGCGCACGCAGAATCCGCAACTCGCGATGGGCCAGCGGTTCAGGGAGTTCTTTCACCACGTAGAGCGTTCCGTCGTAGTCGAGAAAGCGCACGACGTGCCGGTGGAGACCTTGCGGAATGTCGACGATGCGCGACGTGTCCCACTCGACCAGCGGCTGGTGCCAGGGCAGGTCGAGGAATGCCGGGTGGTCGGATGGATCGAGAACTTTGAAGCGCACGGTTGCCTCCACCTTGACACAGTTGTTGCGAAGGGGTACGTTCTCGTCGATCCTAATGGAAACGGTTCCAACACGTCACGCAGGAAAGGCCACCACCACGATTCGTGATGTGGCGCAGCGCGCGGGGGTGGGAATCGGAACGGTGTCACGGGTCTTGAACGGCCGCGAGAATGTCCGCGGCGCCACTCGCGACCGAGTTAACCACGCCATTCAGGAGTTGGGCTTCCGCCCGAGCCCAGCCGCCCGAGCGTTGTCGCGGGGCAGGGCCTCGACGATCGGCGTCACTGCCCCGCACCTCACCCGCCCCTCCGTCGTCGAACGCCTGCGCGGCGTCGTCGAAACCCTGGGGACGAGTTCGTACGACCTGGGGCTCGCCACCGTTGAAACGGGCGAGCAACGCGAGCGACGCATCGCCGATCTGTGCCAACGCCATCGCGTCGACGGCGCCATCATCATCTCCCTGTCCCCCACCGCCGACGAGGCCACGCAACTGCGTGAAACCGGCGTTCCGACAGTGGTTGTCGACGCTCAAAGTGTCGACTTCCCCAGCATTGTCATCGACGACGTCGTGGGCGGTCGGATCGCGACCGAGCATCTGCTGACACTGGGCCACCGCCGCATCGCCTTCCTGGGCGATGCGCCGGAAGAGGGCTTTCACTTCACCTCGAGCGACGACCGGCAACAGGGGTACCTCGCGGCACTCGCCGACGCCGGGGTCGAACGCAACGACGGCCTGATTCTCTTGGGCGAGCACTCGCGGGCCGTCGCAATGATGCTCACAACGCGTTTGTTGTCGATGCCACGCCGCCCGACCGCAGTCTTCGCGTCCTCCGACACACAGGCCCTTGGTGTGCTCGAAGCCGCTCGCTCAGTGGGCATCGATGTGCCGGGCGACCTTTCGGTCATCGGCTTTGACGACCTGGAAATCGCCAGCTTCATTGGCCTGACAACGGTGCGCCAACCACTTTTCGAGACCGGAAAGCGCGCTGCCGAGCTTCTCCTCGAAACGGTCGATTCCCCGGCCAGCGTTCCGGCATCGACGATCACCCTCGACCTCGATCTCATCCCGCGCGAAACAACCGGTCGGCCGCGGTCACGCGCGACGCGTGCCCGTCCGACATCCCGGTGACCGCGATGACCGGTCACGGCAAGAACACAGAAAGGGAGAGTCCCATGAGACTCACACATCGTGGCCGTTTCATCGCCTTGGCGGTGATCGGCGCAAGTGCCGCCCTCGTCGGGTGCGGCGGAAGTGACTCATCATCCGGAGGTGACGGTGGCGATAGTGCCGCAGGCGGATGCGACGGCAAGGTCGCCGGCCCGGCAAACATCACGGTTCAGTGGCATCAAGGCGCCGAGGCCGAGGTGAAGGCCGTGACCAAGATGGTGGCCGGCTTCAACGCCAGCCAAACCGACGTGAAGGCGACGCTGAAACTGGTTCCTGAGGGTGACTACGCCACCAGTCTCGGCGGCCAGGCCGACTCCGACTCGGTCCCGGACGTCGTCGACACCGATGCGTCAAAGGCCTTTACGTTCGCGTTCTCGGAGGATCTCCAGCCGATCACCAACTGCATTCCCACCGACCTGAAGGCCGATCTTCTCCCGTCGATCGTTCGGCAGGGCGAGTACGCCGGACAGAGTTGGGCCGTCGGAATGTTCGATTCCGGCCTCGGTCTGTACACGACGAAGTCGGCACTCAAGAAGGCCGGGCTCACTGCTCCCACGCTGGACAAGCCATGGACCGCTGACGAGTTCACTGCGGCCCTCGGCAAGTTCAAGGCGGCCGGCTTTAGCAAGCCGCTCGACCTGAAGAAGAACTACGGCCAGGGCGAGTGGTACGCCTACGGCTTTGCTCCCATCGTGTGGTCGGCCGGCGGCAACCTCCTTTCCGAGGACAACAGCTCGGCCGAGGGTCAGCTCAACTCCGACGGCGCGGTGAAGGCACTTACGACCTTCCAGAGCTGGTTCAAAGACGGGTACGTGGGCGACAACACCGCCGACGACGACTTCGTGACCGGCAAGGCCGCCGTCAGCTGGGTTGGTCACTGGATGTACAACCCCTACAAGGAGAAGTTCAAGGACGACCTCATCGTCCTGCCGCTTCCCGACTTCGGCACCGGAGTCAAGACTGGTCAGGGGAGTTGGCAGTGGGCAATCGGCAAGAAGACGGCCGACGCCGACGCGGCGTGGAAGTTCATTGAGTACACGCTTCAGCCCGAGCAGCAGAAGCTGATTGCCGGCGCGGCCGGCGCAATCCCGGCCCGCACCTCGGTGGCAAACGCCGATCCGAAGTTCGCCGCCGGCGGCGACCTGGAGCTCTTCGTCCAGCAGCACGCGAAGGGTCTCTCGGTTCCTCGCCCGACCACTCCGGCCTACAACACGGTGTCCAACGCCTTCAACCAGGCAATCCAGGACATCATCGACAAAGCCGATGTCAAGGCCTCGCTCGACAAGGCCGTCAAGACGATCGATGAGGACATCACGGACAACGACGGGTATCCCGATCCGAAGTTCTGATCGATCCGCAGCCCGGCGACGTTCCCCCCTTTCGTCGCCGGGCTGCACTCACTCCTTTTCGTGTTTGGAGGTTTCATGGCGACCAACACGGTCTCCCAACCCGCACCGCGACTACGCGGCCGCCGCGGCAACGCCTGGTGGGGAACAGTTTTCTCCCTTCCCGGTCTCATCTTCCTACTGTTGTTCCTCATCCTGCCGTTCTGCTTCGCGATCTATCTCTCGTTTACGAATGCGCGCCTCAACTCGGCCCGGCCCATCGATCTGGTGGGCTTCCGCAACTACATTCGCGTCTTCAAAGACCCGGACTTTTGGCGGGGTTTCTCCAACAACCTGATCTTCGCCGCCGTCGTCGTGCCGGTGCAGACCGCGCTCGCCTTGTGGATGGCGGTGCTCGTCAACAAGAAGGTCCGGGCGGTGAAATTCTTCCGCGCCGTGTTCTTTCTCCCCGTGATCGTGGTGTTGACCGTCGCGGCCGTCATCTGGTTCCTCTTGTTGGACCCGTCCAACGGTCTCGTCAACGGCTTCCTCCGCGCAATCTCCTTCGGCGCGATCGAGTCAAGTTGGCTGCAGAGCACGACAATGGCGCTACCGGCAATCATGTTGATCTCGATCTGGCAGGGCGCCGGCTTCCAGATGATCATCCTGCTGGCCGGACTCCAGGACATTCCCCAGGAGCTTTACGAAGCATCAGCGATCGACGGCGCGACCAAGCGACAACAGTTCTTCTACGTCACGCTGCCCCAGCTTCGTAACACACTGATCTTTGTGATCACGATCACGATGATCCTGTCGTTCCGACTTTTCGACCAAGTGTGGGCACTGACGCGTGGTGGCCCATTGAACGCGACGAACACGGTGATGGTGGAGCTGGTTGACACCGGTTTCGAACGTAAGGCGATTGCGCAGGCGTCGGCGATCGCGGTGATCTTCTTCATCGTTGTGCTCGCGCTCACCATCGTGCAACGGAAGTTCCTAAAAGAGGAGCGTGAGTCATGAGCGCCGTTGGGTTTGGTTCACGAGCGGCGCGTGCCGCGCACGAGCGCACATGGCCAACGTATCTCGCCATGATCCTCTTGGCGTTCTTCTTCCTTACCCCGCTGGTCATCATGCTCGTGGGGGCGTTCAAGAAGGACGGCAGCGTCGTTGCCGACGGCGATTCTCTCCGCGCGTTCGTGCCCAACCCCTTCGACGGCACAAACTTTGGCAACGCCGCCGACCGGGCCGACATGTGGGTTCTCTTTCGCAATTCGGCGATCATCAGCGTTATTACGGTCGCCGTGGGACTCGTCGTCAACTCCGCCTTCGGGTACGCCTTGGCGCGGCTGCCATTCAAGCTCTCGAAGCCACTTCTGCTCGGGGTCATCGCCCTCACGATCATCCCGTTCCAAGCGGTCGCGATTCCCCTGCTGTACTCCGTTTCGAAGCTTGGGTGGACCGACACGCTCTACGTGCAGATCCTTCCGTTTATCGCGTCCCCGCTGTTCACCTACCTGTTCTACTCGTTTTTCCTCGCCGTCCCGAAAGAACTCGAGGAGGCGGCCCGGATCGACGGCTGTGGTCCGGTTCGCACGTTCTTCAAAGTGGTCTTGCCCTTGGCTAAGCCCGCCTTTGCGACGGTGGGCATCCTTCACTTCCTTCAGATCTGGGGGGAGTACCTGTGGCCGGTGCTGGTGACCACCGACAGCAGCGTGCGCCCGCTTCCGGTGGGCATTGCCATCTTTCGCACGCAGCAGCCGATCAGCTGGGGCGACATCATGGCCTACGCGACGATGACGACTTTGCCGCTGCTGGTCGTCTTCATCCTGTTCCAACGGTGGTTCATCCAAAGCGTCGCGCGATCGGGACTGAAGGGCTGATGCTGAGACTCGACGACAAGTGGATCTGGGATTTCTGGCTCGCCCGGGAGGGCGACCATCACCACGTGTTCTATCTTCAGGCACCGCGATCCCTTGGCGATCCCGACCGGCGCCACCACAACGCCACCGTCGGCCACGCGGTGTCGACGGACCTCGCCAACTGGGAGGTGCTTCCCGACGCGCTGCATCCCGGCGTCGAGGGCGCCTGGGATGACTTGGCCACCTGGACGGGTTCGGTCATCCACCACAACGGCACGTGGTGGTGCTTTTACACCGGGGTCCGGCGTGCTGAGAACGGTCTGCGCCAGCGCATCGGCGCGGCCGTATCGGATGACCTCGTGACCTGGACGCGGCATCCCGGTAACCCGCTGATCGAACTCGACCCGTCCACATATGAGGCGCTCGACCTTGCTTCCTGGCACGACCAAGCATGGCGCGACCCGTGGGTGATGCCCGTCAACGGCGGGTTCGAGGCGTACGTCACCGCCCGGGCGGCGGCGGGCGCGAAGGATGCCCGCGGCGTCATCGGACGGGCGCGGTCGGTCGACCTTGTCGACTGGCGCGTGACCGACCCCATCGAGGTACGTCCCGCCGGCCAGTACGGTCATCTCGAGGTTCCCCAGGTGCTCGAACTGGACGGGCTTTGGTACCTGTTGTTTTGCACGGCCGCCGAGACCCACAGCACGGCGTGGCGCGACCGGCACGGTCGGCCGCCGCGCACGGGCACGTTCTACGCGGTCGGCAACGATCCCACGGGTCCGTTCACGCTCGTGGACTCCGACCCGCTCGGCCCGGATGACGGAACAACGTGCTTTTCGGGTCGTATCGCACAGACAAATGACGGGCCGATGTTTCTCGCGTGGCGCATGTTTGATGCGGACGGCACCTTTGCCGGGGAGATCATCGACCCCCTGCACGTCACCGTTGATCCTGACGGTCACTTGGTAATGAACTCGGTTAGGAGAGCGTGATGGCACGCGTTGCCCTGGACTCTGTCAACAAGGTCTACCCGAACGGCTACGCCGCGGTAAGCGACCTCAACCTGGAAATCGCCGACGGCGAGTTCCTCGTGCTCGTCGGCCCGTCCGGCTGTGGCAAGTCGACGGCGCTGCGCATGGTCGCCGGGCTGGAGACCATTAGCGACGGCACCCTCACCATCGGCGAAAACGTCGTGAACGACGTGCACGCTGCCGACCGCGACATCGCCATGGTCTTTCAGAACTACGCGTTGTATCCACACATGACCGTGCGCGAGAACATCGCGTTTGCACTCAAGCTGCGCAAAGCGCCGGCCGCGGAGATCGCCGAACGTGTGGACGAGGCAGCCCGCATTCTCGAGCTCACCGAGTACATCGATCGCAAACCCGGTCAACTCTCCGGTGGTCAGCGTCAGCGCGTGGCCATGGGTCGGGCCATTGTGCGGCGCCCCTCGGTGTTCCTGATGGACGAGCCGCTTTCGAACCTCGATGCCAAGCTGCGTGTCCAGATGCGCGCCGAGATCGCACGCATCCAGCGCGACCTCGGCGTGACGACCATCTATGTCACCCACGACCAGGTCGAGGCAATGACGATGGGTGACCGCGTTGCGGTGATGAAGCGCGGTGTGCTTCAACAGGTGGACGAGCCACAGCGCCTGTACGACAGCCCAGACAATCTCTTCGTCGCGGCGTTCATCGGTTCACCATCGATGAACCTCCTTGAAGCGCGCCTCGCCCCGGGCCCCGACGGCGGGATGAGCGTGCTCGTCGGTTCGCAAACACTCGCGCTGTCGCCCGAAGCTGTGGCGAAACGCCCGGCGCTGGCAACACATGCCGACGAGGACGTCGTTGTGGGCGTCCGCCCGGAGAACATGCACCACCCCGACGACGCCCCCGCGGGGGCGACGACGGGCCTCCGAGGCACGGTCGACCTGATCGAAGCATTGGGGTCGGACCTGATGGTTCACCTGACAGTCGATGGCCGTAACGCCTCAACCAGCGACATCGCCGAGGTGGAAGGTGACGAAGTGGAGGTGGCCACCGTCTCCGGCGCTCGCGTCCTTGCGCGCTTTACCCCCTCCGTTTCCGTCACGGTGGGTGACACCGTCGATCTCCGCATCGACCCGAACCGGCTTCACCTGTTCAACGGGAGTGGCGCCGCCATCCGGACGTAGTCCATTCTGGCCGACCCTCGCATGGCCACACCAGCGCCGCCCTCCTCAGCCCAGCCGCCCGAGCGTGTGATGGTGGCCGCCGCCGAGCGAGCGATCGCCATCGCGGGAACAACCTTTGTCACCTCGCGCGGGGATGGTGACATCCGCGATACCCATGACGGGCTCTTCGTCGATGACATGCGCCACCTCTCGCAGATGCGCCTATGCATCGATGGCCAGCCGCTTGGCGCGAGCTCTGGCGAGCTGGTCACCACAGCCGAGTTGTGCGCCGAGATAGACGGCACATCGGATACCCCGATTCGCCTTACCCGTCGACGCCGCGTTCGTCCCGGTGGGTTTGACGAGGACGTTGTCGTGCGACGTAGTGGCGATGAGGGCACGGCAACCATCACCCTCACGATGGCAGCTGACTTCGTGGACATCGTCGCGCTGCGCTCGGGTGAGACCACCGCCGAGAAACGTCCCGGCACGGGAGAAGCTGGCACGTACCGTCTTGCCGAAGGAGACCGCACCACCACGATCCGGCTCGATCCACCCCCCAACAACGAGAGTGATGGCGATTTTCAGTGGCAGCAGTTGCTCTCGCGGGAGTCCCCGTGGCTTCTTCACATCGAGGTCCGCACCGGAACCGGTCAGGCGCATCAACGCACCGCACCGCCCGCGCTGGCCGATGAGACGTTCCGCGTCACGTCCGAGCCGACGACGCTCGCCGAGGGATGCGCGTGGTCGCGCTTTGCCTTTGCTCGTCTCGCCATCAGCGACCCGATGACGCCCGAACACCCCACCGTTGCCGCGGGCGCACCGTGGTACGTCGCGCTGTTCGGACGCGACAGCCTGATCAGCGCCTGGCAAGCTCGACTGTTCGCCCCCACGCTCCTGGTAGACACCCTCGCGACGCTCGCCGCGCGACAGGCGGATCGCACGGATCCCAATAACCATGAGGAACCCGGCAAGATCCTTCACGAGCTGCGCTTTAGTGATGCCCACTGGCTTGGGGCCGGAACCACGCGCGGCACACGCCCCTACTTTGGGTCAATCGATGCGACGCCGCTCTTCCTCATCATGCTCGGTGAGGCATGGCGCTGGGGAGCGCCGCGGGAAACAATCGAGAGCCTGATCCCCGCCGCTCGCGCCGCATGGATGTGGCTCCAGGCCAGCCCCTCACCGGGAGACGATGGGTTTCTTCGCTACGGCACCGACTCAGCGACCGGGCTGCGCAATCACGGGTGGATGGACTCACCCGACGCCATCACGTTTGCCGACGGACTCCGCGCCCAGGGGCCAGTGGCACTGGTGGAGGTTCAGGGATATGCCTACCGCGCACGACGAGAGCTTGCCGCCGTGCTGGCCGGGCTGGGGGACACAACCAGCGCCTCCGCGCTCGTCGACGAAGCCGCACACCTTCGTGACGCGATCCGCCAGCGATTCTGGATTCCCCGCCGTGGTGAAACACCGGGCTACTTCGCCGTTGCGCTCGATGGCGACGACCGCCCCGTCGACGGCATCGGCTCCAACATGGGCCATCTACTGTGGTGCGATGTTCCCTCATCCGACGAGGCCGCCGAGGTCGCGCGCCACCTGGGCAGTGACCAGATGGCAAGTGGATGGGGCCTTCGCACCCTCGGCGCCGGGATGGCCGGGTTCGATCCGCAGTCGTATCACCGTGGCTCGGTGTGGCCTCATGACACGCTCATCACGTGTGAGGGACTTCGCCGCTACGGGCATGATGCCCTGGCGATGCGGCTGGCCGGTGATTTGATCGACGCGCTTGCTGCCTTTGACGGCCAGCTACCGGAGCTCTACGGTGGTGAACCACGCGGGCGGGCCGCTGCCCCGACGCCGTACCCGACGGCCTGCCAACCGCAGGCGTGGGCCGCGGGCGTTTCGTTTGGGCTCGTCGCGTTGGCGCTGGGCATCGCCCCTGACATCCCGGGCGGGTCGGTGACGTTTCGCCCCGCCACGCCCCGGGGGTTGACTCATCTGGACCTCTCCGACGTTCCGTTGGCGGACGGTCGCTTGAGCCTCACGCTGGCGGGGAACTCCGTCACCGTTCGCGGATCAACCAACGGGCTCGCGGTGCACATCGTCTGAGGTGGCCGACACCTCCCCACCATCGTCGTCGAGAGCACGCGTCGTCAACAAGCTTGCCCCGATCGCGATCGCCAACACGCCGATGATCACGCCAAGGGAGATCACGATGGGGATCTTGTACACGTCGGCGAGAAGCATCTTCGTTCCCACGAACGCAAGTACGACGGCCAGCCCCACGCTGAGGTAGCGGAAACGTTCGATCATTCCCGCAAGAAGGAAGTAGAGCGAGGTGAGGCCGAGCAACGACATGGCGTTGGCGGCGTACACCACAAACGTGTCGTCGGTCACGGCGAAGATAGCCGGGATGGAGTCGACCGCGAACACCACGTCAAACGTGGCGACGAGGACGAACGCCGCAACCAGTGGCGTCGCCACGCGCCGACCCGCATCCCGGATGAAGAAGTCGTCTCCGTGGTAGTCCGGGCTCACGGGTATCACCCGCCGCAAGAGACGCAGCGCCGGGTTCTTCTCCGGGTGAATCTCCACGTCACTGTGACGCAGCATGCGGACTGCGGTGAGAACGAGGAACGCACCGAAGACGTAGATCATCCAGTGGAACGCGTCGAGCAGAGCATCACCGACGAAGATGAATATGCCGCGCAAGAGGATGGCGCCGACGATGCCCCAGAAGATGACGCGCCGCTGGGCGGTGAGCGGGACTGCGAAGTAGCTGAAGATCAACGCGAAGACGAAGAGGTTGTCGATGGACAGGCTCTTCTCGATGACGTAGCCGGCGAGGTACTCGCCGGCCGCATCCCCGCTACGCAGGGCCGCGACGACGCCGACGAAGGCGATCCCGACCACGGTCCACACGACGCTCCAGATGGCCGCGGTGCGGAAGCTGATGGTGCTGGATCCGCGACCAAAAAAGAACAGGTCGAATGCAAGCATCGCTGCGACCGCAGCGGCAAGAATGGCCCACGTTCCTACAGTCGTCCCCATGGCGGCAACCTCCCGGCTGATTGATGATCAGCCGAAGGTCTCTCCCAACCGGTGGGTCCGCATCGCCGGGACAGGGTACGCCCGGGGTGACGACGATACGCGTGGGGATACTCCCCTTCGGATGACGCCGATGGGCGCCTCCAACGAGGATAGCAGAAAACGGGTTCTGGCTTAAACGCGCGTGGTGCCCTCTAGCGCGTGATGCTGCGCTGGTAGCTCCGTATGGCCAGCGGCGCGCAAACGGCGATGATGATGCCGACCCAGAGGAAGCTGTACGCCACCGGGTGGTCGAGCGGCCACGGGGGATCGGCGCCGTATTCGCCGGTGGGGTTGCCGAACAGCACACGCAGGGCTTCGGAGACGGCGGTGACCGGGTTCCATTCGGCGACGGTCTTGAGCACTCCGGGCAGGGTCCCGACCGGCACGAAGGTACTGGCGATGAACGTGACCGGGAAGATGATGATGAAGGCGATGCCCTGCACCGCCTCGGGCGACGGGAGAAGACTTCCCAACAACACCCCTAACCAGATGATGGCGAACGAGAACGCGATCATCAGGGCGTATCCGGCGAGGGCGTCGACGATCCCGTTGCGAATGCGCCACCCCACGAGGAGCCCGCAGAGCGACATCAGCACGATCGGCAACATGCCACGCATGAGGCTGGCGATGGCGTGTCCCGCGAGCACCGACCCGCGAGCGAGCGGCAACGAGCGGAAGCGGTCAATGGCGCCGTTCTGTCGGTCGTAGGCCAAGGCGATGGCAACGCCGAAAGCCCCGAACACGATGGTCTGGGCGAAGATTCCCCCCATGAGGAACTCCTTGTACCCGCCAGGGCCCGCCACGTTGATTGCGCCGCCGAAGACGTAGGCGAACAGCAGGACGAACATGATGGGCTGGATGGTGACGTCGGCCAGGTTCTCGGGCTGGCGGCGGATGTGGCGCAGCATGCGCTTCGCGATCACCCAAGCGTCGCCGAAGAAGCTGCCGTGACGGGCGGAGACATCGGGAACGGCGGTACTCATGCGGACGCTCCTTCGCTCTCGGTCTCATCTACCGGGGCAGCGCCCGTCAGGGTCAAAAACACATCGTCGAGGGTCGGTTGGCGAAGACCCACGTCATCAACCTCGATACCCGACTGCGCCAACGCGTCGGCCAGTTGCGACACGGCACGCGGCCCCGAATCCGTGGGGGCCGACGCAAGGCGCGCCGACGCGTCGATCGTGGGTGCGTGGCGGGTAATGCGCTCCACCAGCCCGGCCGCCTCGCCGAGCCGTGACGGATCGACCACGCACACGAACACCTGCGCGCCACCCACCTGCTGCTTCAGCTGACGCGAATCACCGTGGGCGATGACACGACCGTGGTCGATGACCACGATGTCGTCGGCAAGCCGGTCGGCCTCCTCCAGGTACTGGGTGGTGAGAAGAATGGTCGTGCCCTCCCCCACCAGTGTGTCGAGCACGTCCCACAACTCGTTTCGCGCCCGCGGGTCGAGCCCGGTTGTGGGCTCGTCGAGGAACAGTACCTCCGGCCGACTGACCAGCGTGGCGGCCAAGTCGAGCCGTCGCCGCATCCCGCCGGAGTACGTCTTGGCCAATCGATCGGCAGCATCGACCAGGTCGAACTGCTCCAGGAGCTCGGAGGCTCGCGCGCGGGCGACGCGGCCGCCGAGATGGTGAAGCTCACCGATCATGGCGAGGTTCTCGCGCCCGGTGAGCAACTGATCGACCGTGGCGTCCTGGGCGGCAAGACCGATCAGCTGACGCACCCGCTTCGGCTCCGCAGCAACGTCGATGCCCGCGACCTCGGCGCGCCCCCAATCGGCCGTCGCCAGTGTGGTGAGGATGCGCACGGCCGTGGTCTTGCCCGCGCCGTTCGGCCCCAGCAGACCGCACACGGTGCCGCGCGGGACGGTGAATGAGGCATCGTCAAGCGCGACCGTTTCGCCGTAGCGCTTGGTCAGACCCTCAGCGACAAGCCCGGATGAGGGAGCCGTCGTCATGGCCGCTATGTTAGTCGACATTCGGGGGAACGGCCCACCGAAGCGGTAGCGTCTCGGCGGTGGCCGCGCACGTCCTCTACGGTGAGCTGGCCGAGTGGTGGCCGCTCATCTCGCCGGTGGAGGACGACGCTGGGGAGGCAACCATGGCTGCAGATCTTTTGGCCTCGGCGGAGATCCCGGTGCGTGAGGTTCTGGAGCTCGGGAGCGGCGGCGGCCACAGTGCGCACTACCTTGCGCAGCGCTTCGCCATGACCCTCGTCGACCTCTCACCGGCGATGCTCGCGGTGTCGCATACGCTGAACCCGGGGTGCGCTCACCAGGAAGGCGACATGCGTTCGGTGCGGCTGGGTCGGACCTTCGATGCCGTCTTTGTCCACGACGCCATCGACGACATGACGAGCCTCGACGATCTTTGTGCGGCGGTGGCGACGGCGGTCGCGCACCTCATGCCGAGCGGGGTTGCGGTGCTCATGCCGGACGATCTGGCCGACACGTTCGCGCCGAGCACCGAACACGGCGGAGCCGACGCGGCCGACGGACGCGGCGCCCGCTACCTCGAATGGACCTGGGACCCCAACCCCTTCGACACCTGGATACAGACCGAATATCTGTTCGTGCTGCGTAACGCCGATGGGGGGTGTGCGAACCCGTCACGAGACCCACCGCACCGGCCTCTTTCACCGCGAGACGTGGTTGGACGTGCTCACCGACGCAGGGCTCTCTCCGCTCATCGTCACCGAAACGACCGACAAAGACCGCCGGGGCCGCGAAATCTTCGTGGCCCATCGCCCGTCAGGCTGACGGCGCCTCGTCGCGGCCAACGACAGTGAGGTCGTCAAGCGCAACATCGACGAGTTGCGCGGTGTGGGGGGCCGCCACAACGTGACGGGCCACCCGACGCCACCGCTCGTCGCTTAAGTAGCCGGTGTGATGGCCCGGGCCGAGACAGCGTTCTTGCCGCTGCGCCCCAGAGGTGGTGAGCGCGGGGTCGTAGCTGTCGTGCTCACCAACGGCACGACCGATGTAGTCACCTGCGCGAAACACGTTGAGCCAGCGGGTGATTGGAGACCCCACCAACGTCGCCGGATCGGTCCACACCCGGAAGCGGGTGGGGAAGCGTTGCTCGTAGGTCTGCGTCACCGGCGATCCATAGCTCAGGAAGGTGAGGGGCGCCCCCGGCAGTTCCGCCGGGCCCGGAGGGCCAAACCTCGGTGAGCGCTGTGTATCACCCAGCAGTGTCGCCAAGGTGAGAATCGTGCCCTGGCTATGCGCCATCACGACCACATGCTTCGGGCTATCGGCGGCAACCTGCCGCAGGACCGCGCGGTAACGGGCCACCATCTGAACCCGTGGCGGGACGATGGCCGGGTTCGCCGCCCGCAGGTAGGTGGTGATGTCGTAGACCAAATCCAGGGCGCGGCCCAGGTTGGTGGTGAACCCACCGCCGAGGCGTCCCACGATGCCAACATTGCGTAAGCCAATCCCGGCGATGGCAAGCACCGCGAGACCGTACGCCAACGGCACCGCGATCTTGGAGAACGCACGTCCGAGGTCTTGCACGCCGTTCGCCGGAACGGTCCAGAAGACCGTCGCCGCGACCACGGCAAGGATCACCATGACGAGGTAGACGCCACAGACCATGCCGTCGCTTCCCACACGCATGAACGCCGTTGTGAAGCTATTGCCCTGCTCGACGGAGATGTCGGCCGCAGAGGCGTAGTGGTTGCGTGCACGAAACGTCCGGAGGTACCGACGGAAGAAGAACACGATGGCGGCGAGCGCCGCGGCGACCACGACGAGACCAACGCCAACCGGCTGGATGGTTCCGCGCACGACCTCATATCCCCAGGCCGTTGTGTCGCCCAAACGCGAACTCCCCTCACCGAGCGGCCGAAGGAGCGTCTCGCCCAGCTCACGAGGCCGATAGTTGCCCGGCCACGATTTCGCGTAGTCGGGGAAGAAACGTGAGAGTGCCGCAAAGACGAGAAAAGCGGTGGCCGCGCCGATGGCAAAAAGCAGCGGGCCGAGCATGAGCGACAACATCACCGTGGCGCTCACACGACGGTGTTCGTCGCCAGAGCCCGCCGGCCGAAAGCGCAACATGACCGCGAGGACGGCGCAGGCCAGCGTGATGAGCAGCAGGACGATCCAGGCGAAGCGAAAGGCACCGAAGGCGATCATCGTGAGGGCGGTGGCCGCACGAGCGGCGACCCCGCCACCGGCCGCATCGGTGGTGCCGATATCTGGGTTGCCCGGCAACGAGCCCAACGACGCGGCCAGGAGAACGGCCCCTGCGGGAACCGCCACAAACGCCGCGCAGATGATGCGTCGCACACGACGACGCACAGCGTGCACTTGCTGAGGATCGTCCACGGGGGCCCGAACCGCCGATGCGACGGCGACTGCCGCAGCCACCGTCGCGACCAGCAAAAGGTAGGTGAGCTGAAGGGGAAATTCCTTGTGGTCGGCGAGGCCGAGCCAAAACGCGGCGGCCGTCAGCCCGACACCGAGGCCGATCACCGCACGCCCCGGCCACGGGCTGGCCGATGCCGGGGTGAGGGCCCACGGCGCCTCCGGGCGATCGAACGTCCAGCCGCCCCGGTAGATGCGCTCGGCAATCCACCAACTCGCGCCCACCGCAGCAAGGCCCATCAGGATGAGGAGTGCCCAGCTGGTGATGCGGTTGCCGTTCACCAGCAAAAGGAGGTTGACAATAGTGGCGAGGGCGATCATCGCAACGACGAGTGGCGTAAGTACATAGACGAGCCAGTACGAGCCGGCGGTGAGGGTCCGTCCCAGCCAGAGCCGGATGCGCTGAGTTCGACGGTCGTCCACCTCGGGCAAACCGGCGAGGGCTTCACGCCCCAGTGTCGACACCTGGAAGGTGATGGCAAACAGGAGATAGAAGAGACGCTGCAGCGAGCCCTGCGCTCGTGAGAGATCGGCCCAGAACATTTCGTAGACGCGGACGGTGCTGCCCGCGGGACCATCGAGGTCCGCTACGGGAACGCCGAACGGGCGACGTAGGTTCGGGGCTCCCAAACCCGTGTGAAGCGCAGCGCCGTCGGAGTCGCCGGTGTCGGCCGACGCGACGAGGGTGATCTTGCCGGGTGTGCCCGAGCGCGACCACCGCCGCCCGGGGTCACTGGTGAGCGCCTCGATGACTCCGTCGCGACCACTGCCAGGTGCGTCATCCCCGACGCCGGAGACCACGATGACAGCAACGTCCGGGGCCTTCTCATCCGTGTGCGATCCGCCCGACATTTTCTCTCCAGGGAAAGTCGCGATCACAAGTGAGCCTAGTCGTCCACCAGCACCTCGACAACCGGGCCATCGTGATTCGACAGGCGATAGCGTCCACCGCCGATGCCTGCGCCCACTGAATCCGATAGACGGCGGGATATCACGCGGACGGCGATCGGGATCAGCGTGGCCTCAGCCATCTACGGCTTTTCGCTCGGAGCACTCGCCGTGACCGCGGGGCTCTCGGTGGCCCAGGCATGCGCAATGTCCTTGCTGGTGTTCACCGGCGCATCGCAGTTGGCGGTGGTCAGTGTCATCGATGCCGGCGGCGCCGTCGGCACGGCTGTGGCCAACGGGATCATGCTGTCGCTGCGACACGTGGCGTACGGGGCCGCGGTGAGCCGCGTGCTCCCGCGCCATCTGGGGCAGCGGCTGCTCTGCTCGCAGGTGATCATCGACGAGTCAACCGCCATGGCCGCAGCACAGACAGACCGCACGCTCGCGCGCTTTGCCTTCACCGTGACCGGCGCCACGTTGTTCGTTGCCTGGAACCTCTCCACCCTGGGGGGAGCGCTGCTGTCGACCACCGTCACCAACCCTGAGACGTTTGGACTCGACGCGGTGTTCCCGGCGGCCTTCGTCGCCCTCATCGCTCCTCAGCTTCGGCGGCCCGGGGCCCCGCGCGCGGCCGCCGCCGGGCTCATCATCGCCGCCGCCTTAGTTCCCTTTACCCCCGCGGGAATCCCGATCATCGCCGCGGCTCTCGGCGTGTGCGTCGCGATCCCGCTCATCGTGCGCCAGGTGAACGCGTGAGTTGGTGGGCCATCTTGGGGCTTGCCGCCGCTGTCTATGCGACGAAGGTCGTGGGCCCGCTGGTACTGGCCGGACGCGAGCTGCCGGTGCGACTCGATGCGCTTCTGGCGATCGTCGCGGCGCCGATGCTGGCCGCCCTCATCCTGGTGAACTCGGTGACCGACGGACAACGCTTCGTTGCCGATGCCCGACTGCCCGCAGTTCTCGTGGCGATCGTCCTGGCCTGGCGTCGCGCGCCGTTCCTCGTCATCGTCGTCGCCGCCGGCGTGGTCTGCGCCGTGCTCCGGGCGATCGCGTGACCCGGTCACACTAGGATGCCGCCATGCCAAAAACACTTGTAGTCATGGACGGTGACGAAACCGGGCAGGAGCTCCTGGACGAGGCGCTCCGCGTGCTCGACTCAAGCGTGACCGGGGTGGACCTGACGTTCGAGCACTACGACCTCTCGCTCGAGAATCGACGGGCGACGAAGAACGCCGTGGTCCACGAGGCGGCACAGGCGATGCTCACTCACGGGTTCGGACTGAAGGCGGCAACGATCACTCCTGAGGGCATGGGTGACGTGGGCAGCCCCAACGCCATCTTGCGTGAGGGGATCGACGGCAAGGTGATCATTCGCACCGGGCGGCGTCTGTCGGGAGTTCGCCCTGTCGGCGGGATCCACGCACCCATCTCCGTGGTGCGGATGGCCGTTGATGATGCCTACGGCGCCAAGGAGCACCGCGAGAGTTCGGGTGATGACGAGGTGGCCTACCGCACCGAGCACATCTCACGCCGCACCTGCCGCGCGGTGGCCGAGGTGGCCTTTCTTCAGGCGCAAAAGATGCACGCCACCGTGACGGGTGGACCGAAGTGGACCGTCTCACCCGTCTACGAGGGCATGTTGAAGGAGGAGCTCGACGCCGCCGCCGAGCGCCATCCCGAGGTGGCCTACAAGCCCATGCTGATCGACGCGACCTACGCGATGCTCATCTCCCACACGGGCGACGCCCTGGTGGTTCCGGCGCTCAACCGCGACGGCGACCTCCTCTCCGACATGGTGCTGCAGTTGTTTGGCTCCATCGCCGGTGCCGAATCGCTGCTCTTTGCGATCGACGCTGACTTCAAACCCACCGTCGTCATGGCCGAGGCACCGCACGGAACCGCACCGACACTGAAGGGGAAGAACGTCGCAAATCCCCTCGCCATGATCCTCGCCGGCGGCGCCGTGCTGAGCTACATGCAGGAGGACACCGCGTCACGGGCCATCTATGAAGCCTCGCTCGAGACGGTTGGCGACGAAGTTCGCACCATGGACTTGGGCGGCCACGCCCACACCGACGAGTTCACCAACGAGGTGATCAAGCGGGTGCGGACGAAGCTGGATGTGTGGGAATCGCTTGGTGAAAGCGCTTTGGAGGTCGTTCGCAGCCGACGAACCCCGGTTGGGGAGGCCCTTCAGCTCCGCGCCAGCGACATCTCGGACGGCGCAACCGGTCGGAAGTAAACGTCTTCCCTCTCGTTCTGCCCCAGATGTGTCGATAATGGTGGGTGATGGGACGCGCCACACTTGAACGCATTGAGATCATCTGCACGAGCTGCGGACTCATGGCCGAGCTACTTCGGCCCCGCAACGCGCCGAAGCCCAAGCTCTGCGACTGCCCTCAGCCGCAGATCATGCGCCCCTCCACACGGCCGCGACTGTGTGAGCGCTGCTCAACCCGCCTCAACCGCTACAACCCCGGCTCGATGTGCGGCCCCTGCCGTCACACGGCCGATGGCGACGACCCACTGATCTAAGCGGCGGCGCCTGCCGCAAGCGCGAGGGCACCCGCCGCGCCGGCACGGTCACCCAGGCCGGGCCGGACGACGAAGGTGTCGAGCTGATGCTCATCGCAACCCGGGTAACCGGCAAGCGTCTCCCGCAGGCGATCGTGAACGGCAGGGAAGAGCCCGTCCAGGTGGGAGATCCCCCCGCCAATGACCACCCGCTCGGGCGCCAATGTATAGACGATGTTGCGAACACCGGACGCGATGTACCCGGCCTCGATCGCGACCGCACGGGTGAGGTCATCCCCGCGCAGTTGCTCCGCAGGACACCCCCAGCGTGCCGCCACCGCCGGACCGCTGGCCATGCCCTCGAAGCAGTCCCCATGAAAAGGGCAGTGGCCCGCAAAGTCGTCCCCCGGTTCTCGCGGGACGATGAGGTGCCCCATCTCCGGGTGCGGCAGACCATGCACTGGCCGGCCATTCACGAGGGCGCCGCCCCCGATGCCCGTGCCGATGGTGACGTAGACAAGGTTGGAACAGCCCCTCCCCGCACCCCATATTCCCTCGGCGAGCGCCGCTCCATTGACATCGGTGTCGATGGCTACGGGCACGTCAAGCGCGTCGCGCAAGGGGCCAACGAGGTCGGTGTTCGACCAGCCCGCCTTGGGGGTTCTGGTGATCCACCCTTGCCGGTGGTTGCCCGGGCGAAGCTCAAGCGGGCCGAAGGATGCGATGCCAAGGCCGTCAAGCGGGCCGCTGTGGTCCATGTAGGCCCGGAAGAAAGCTGTGACGTCAGCGAGGGTCTCTGCTGGCGCACGTGTGGGAAAGCGCTCGCTGGCGGCGATGTTGTCGGGGCCGGTGCCCACAACACACACAAACTTGGTGCCCCCTGCCTCGATACCGCCGTAGGTCATCGTCCCGCCCGTCTGATGTCGTCGCCCCGTTGTTTCTTGCGGGAGTCTAGAGTCCATGGCAGGGCGGGCTAGGGCAAGCGGTCGATTCCATCGGCTCGGGCCCGACGAGATCTCAGGGAGCGCCCGCAGCGGTCGCGAACAGCAGAAGGTTGGTTTTGACGGTGCGTGATGCGGTAGTCGGCGTTGACGTCGGGACGACGTTCATCAAGGCTGTGGTCTACGACGGTGAGCTCCGCCCGCGTGGAGACGGCAACATCCGCACGCCATGGTCACCCACCGAGACCGGCGCCGAGATCCACCCGAAACAGCTCGCCGAGGCCGCGGTACACGCCGTGGACCTGGCCCTGCGAAGCGCACACGAGGTCACTCACGTTGCCGCCATCGGCGTGACCGGGATGGGCGAGACCGGCGTTCTCGTCGACAGCAGCGGCGAACCCATCGCACCCGCCATCGCTTGGCACGACCAGCGGGGGCAGAACCACGCCGATGCGCTGGAACACGACCTGCCCGAATTCGACATCACATCCGGTCGGCGCCCCAATGACCGCCCGTCGATCGTGAAGTGGCGGTGGCTTGCCGAGAATGGGACCGACCTGAGGCGCGCGCGGCGGTGGATGAGCGTTGCCGAGTGGGTGGTGTCGGCATTCGGTGCGACACCACAGACCGAGCTGTCGTTGGCCTCGCGGACCGGTGCCCTCGATGTGCGCCGCGCAGAGTTCTCCGACGACGCCCTCGGTTGGGCCAACGCGTCACGTCAGTGGTTCGGCGAGTTGGTGCCGGCCGGGGCTCCCGCGGGCACGGTCCACGCCGGCCCCACGGCGTTGCGCGGCGCTGTCGCCACGGTGGCGGGGCTCGACGGCTACACGTCCGCCCTGGGCCTTGGTGCCACCGACCCCTACGTCGCCGTGCTCTCCTGCGGCACCTCGGGAGCTGCCGTCCGCATCATCGACACCGAGATGGGCGACGACGCCATGGCGCGCGCCACGGCGATGGATTTCACGGTTGACCGTGGGCTCGACGGACAGGCGCTGGTGATGCTGGGCTCCACCCCTTGCGGGCTGATCTTGCAGCCCATTCGCGACATGTTGGGTTTGCCGCCCTCGCTTGATGCGCTCTCCCCCCCACGGCCGGCTCCGTCGGACGAGCTGTGGCGCCGTGCCTACGAGGCGGTGGCGGACGGGCAGGCTCGGCTGGTGCGCGACCTTGAGCGGGTGGGCTCACCGGTGCGACGAATCATCGCCGCCGGAGGGTGGATCGACAACGACGGACTTCGTGAATCGCTCACCCGACGATTAGGCAACCGACTCGACGTCCATGCCGACGCACGCAGCGCTGCCCGGGGCGCCGCGCATCTTGCCCTTCGGGCGACCGGCCGGGAGCCACGCGCCGTCGCGCAGCCACGCGCGCTTCCCACCATTCGCTAGCCCTCGTTGGTGGCCCGGGCGCGATCGTCCCGAACGTGTCCAGCGAATTGTGTGCGCGCCCCTTGACATCCCAACCAATGTCACGTAGAACCACACGGTCCAACATTCGAGTCGGGCAGAAAACCAAACACAGGACTTCGGCCCGGCGGGATTCGCGGGGCGAAAGGGGGATGTATCAATGAAACCAAGAGGAAAACTCTTGGGCTCCGCTCTCGCACTCACCGCGGCGTTCGCGCTGGTCGCGGCGGGTTGTGGCAGCGATGACAAGCCTGCCGCTGGTGGCGGCACCGACACCACGGCCCCTGCGGGCGAGAAGGTTCTGATTGGTCTCATCACGAAGACCGACACGAACCCCTTCTTCGTCAAGATGAAGGAAGGCGCCCAGGAAGCTGCGACGAAGGCCGGGGCCGAGCTCCAGTCGTTCGCCGGTAAGCAGGACGGCGACAACGCCTCGCAGGTTGCCGCCATCGAAACCCTCATTGCCGCCAAGGCAAAGGGCATCCTGATCACGCCGAGTGACTCGAAGGCCATCGTGCCGTCGATCGAGAAGGCACGTGCCGCCGGCATCCTCGTGATCGCCCTCGACACGCCGCTTGAGCCGGCAACGGCTGCGGACGCGACGTTCGCCACCGACAACTTCAAGGCCGGTGAGCTCGTGGGTCAGTGGGCTGCCGCAACCCTGGGCGACAAGGCCAAGGACGCGAAGATCGCTCTTCTCGACCTCAACGCCAGCCAGGTCAGCGTCGACGTTCTTCGTGACCAGGGCTTCCTCAAGGGCTTTGGCGTCGATGTCGGCGATGAGAAGAAGATCGGCGACGAGAAGGACCCGCGGATCGTCGGCAACGACGTGACCGACGGTGCCGAGCCGGGTGGTCGGGCCGCCATGGAGAAGCTGCTCCAGAAGGACCCCGGAGTCAACCTCGTCTACACCATCAATGAGCCGGCCGCCGCCGGTGCGTACGCCGCTCTCAAGGCCGCCGGCAAGGAGAAGGACGTTACGATCGTCTCCGTCGACGGTGGGTGCGCGGGTGTGAAGAACGTGGCGGGTGGCGTCATCGGCGCAACGTCGATGCAGTTCCCCTTGAAGATGGCCTCGCTTGGCGTTGACGCAGTCGTCAAGTTCGCCGCCGACGGCACGAAGCCGGAGAACAGCCCCGGCCTCGACTTCTTCAACACCGGCGTGATCCTCACGACCGACAAGCCGGCCTCCGGCATCGAGTCACAGGACACGGCTACCGGTCTCACCAACTGCTGGGGCTAGTCGCCAGTAGGTAGTACCCCCCCGGGAGCGGCCGGCATGCCGGCCGCTCCCACCCCAACCCTCCCTGAACCTGACGCGCCCCGCAGCCGGGGCCCGAGGAGATGACATGTCCGATCCGCCCACGCGGCCCGGAACCGCGGACCACGAGTTGGTGGCCGCCGGTGCCCCGACCCATGCCGCCGAACAATTCATGCAGCGCGACCGCACGAAGCTCGAGCGGCTGCAGGGACTCCTCCACCGCTGGGAGGTCGGATCACCCCTCATTGTCCTGATCTTCGCGTTCATCGCGTTCGCGATCATCGTGGGATCGAACTTCTACTCGCCGTCGACGCTGTCGACCACGACACAGCAGGTGATGATTGCCGGCACGCTCGCCATTGCCCAGAGCCTGGTCATCCTGACCGCAGGCATCGACCTGTCCGTCGGCTTCCTGATGGTCCTCAGCTCCGTCGTGATGGGACGCCTCGCGGTCGATGCCGGTTGGCCCACACCGATCGCGCTGCTCATGGGACTGCTCGTCGGGCTTGCCGGTGGCCTGCTCAATGGCCTCCTCGTCACGAGGTTTCGCCTACCGCCGTTCATCACGACGCTCGGGACCCTGAGCATCTTTCAGAGCCTCAACCTCTACATCTCCAAAAGCCAGACCATCGGCGCCTCGACCCTCGAGGCCGATGCGCCCATGCTCACCTGGTTGGGCAAGACCTACAACATCCTCGGCTTCGACGTACGCGCCGGCGTCCTGGCGATGTTGGCCATCTTTCCCGTTGCCTGGATCCTTCTGGGCGCGACCGCGTGGTGGCGCCATATCCGGGAGGCGAGCGGCGACCCGAGCGCACCACGGCTCGCCGGGCTTCGCCCCAGTCGCATCCTGTCCGCGGTGTACATCGCCCTTGGTCTTCTCTGCACGGCCGCGGTGTGGGTCATATCGGCCGCGTTCATCAACAACGTGGCTCGTCTCGTCGTGGCCGTCCCCGCGGTGCTCGCAATCTTTGCCCTCACCTGGTTCGTTCTGAGCCGCACGGCCTGGGGGCGTCACATCTCGTCGGTGGGGAGTGACGCGAAGACGCCACGGCTCGCCCGCATCCCAACCCATCGGGCCCTCCCGGCGGCCTTTGGCATCGTCGGGCTTCTCTGCGTAGGAGCGGCAGCGCTCGCAGCGCTCGGCCCGAAGTGGACGATCGCCACCTTCGGACTCAACACCGGCGTCATGGTGATGCTGGTCATGTTCGCGCTCGTGTGGTTCGCGCTGAATTGGACGGCGTGGGGTCGACATGTCTACGCAGTGGGAAGCGACGCCAATGCGGCGCGGTTGGCCGGTATCCGCACCGACCGTGTGCTTCTGTCCGTCTACGTCGTCGCCGGTCTTCTGTGCGCCGTCGCCGCGTGGATCTCGATCGGACGCAACGCCGTGAGCCCGCAGGCCAACTCCAACGCGCTTGAGCTTCAGAGCATCACCGCCGTGGTGATCGGCGGCATCAGCCTGTTCGGTGGTCGCGGCAGCGTGATCGGCGCACTGATCGGCGCGGTGATCGTCGGCATCTTCGCGAGCGGTCTTCCCCTCGCGGGGCTCGACGTTCTGTGGGTGAACTTCGCGATCGGCGTTCTCGTGATCGCCGCCGTCGCGCTCGACCAGTGGATTCGGAGGGTGAAGGCATGAGCACGGAGATTCGCGAACCCATCATGGAAGCCCGCAAGATCGTGAAGATCTTCGGGAGTGTCGTCGCCTTGGACGGTGTCGACTTCGACCTCTACCCCGGCGAGATCGTGGGGGTGATCGGCGACAACGGCGCCGGGAAGTCCACGCTCATCAAGTGCCTGGCCGGCGCGATCCAGCCGGATGAGGGCGAAATGTTCCTCGACGGTCAGCCGGTGCGTTTTCGCGATCCGCTCGATGCGCGCGACCAGGGCATCGAGACCGTTCACCAGACGCTGGCCGTGGCTCCGTCGCTCGACATCTCCGACAACCTCTTCCTGGGCCGGGAACGTCGGCGTAAGGACGTCTTCGGCCAGTTCCTGCGCATGCTCGACAAGTCCGGCATGCAGGACGACGCCAAGCGTCACATGAAGGAGCTCGGCATCCTCACGGTGCAGGACATGGGCCAGGCGGTGGAGACCCTGTCGGGTGGTCAGCGCCAGGGCGTCTCGGTGGCGCGGGCCGCGGTGTTCGGCAGCCGCGTCATCATCATGGACGAGCCCACCGCGGCCCTGGGTGTGCGCGAATCGCGGCGGGTGCTCGATCTGATCAACGACGTGCGCGAACGTGGCCTGCCGATCATCCTGATCAGCCACAACATGCCGCACGTGTTCGAGCTGGCCGACCGCATTCACATCCAGCGGCTTGGTCGGCGCGCCGCCATCGTCACGCCGCAGAGCCACACGATGTCGGATGCGGTGGCGATCATGACCGGCGCCGTGAGCGTCGACCAACAGGGCACCACCCTGTCGGGGGGACCGACCATCGGGGACGCCACCACGTGACGATGTTTGCCCACGAACGACGGCAGGAGATTCTCGCCCGCGCCCGGCGCGCCGGGCGCGTAACAGTCACGGAGTTGGCACACGCCATGGCGGTCACCACGGAGACGATCCGCCGCGATATGGGCCAGCTCGAGCAAGCCGGCCTGCTTCATCGCGTCCATGGCGGCGCCGTCCCCACCGATCAGCAAAGCCTGGAGCCGGCGGTTATCGAGCGCTTTCTCACGATGGTCGATGAGAAGCGCCGCATCGCTGAGCGCGCCATCCAAGAGATCCCCGAGAACGGCACGTTGTTCATCGATGCCGGCACGACCACCGGAGTGCTGGCCGACCTTCTTCCAAGCGACAAGAACCTGACGGTCGTGACGCATGCCCTGTCGATCGCCCTGGCGCTGGCCGACCGACCCGGCTTCACCGTCCTGACGCTGGGCGGCGAGGTGCGCGGACCCACCCTCGCCACGGTCGGCCCGTGGGCGGAAGGGCGACTTCGCCAGATTCACGTCGACACCGCATTCATCGCGACCAACGGCATTTCGGTCGGACGTGGACTGACCACACCAAACAACGTGGAAGCCGAGATCAAACGGCTCATCGTTGCCACGGCTTCCCGTGTCGTGCTCCTTGCCGATCACAGCAAGTACGGCAAGGACTACTTCGAAACGTTCGCCACCCTGGGCGAAATTGACATGCTGATCAGCGATGCCGAGCTTTCCCTGTCGGCGGCACGCGAGCTCGCCTCGGCCGGACTGTCGCCGGTGCTGGTGTGATTACCACCGTCACACTCAACCCGAGCTTCGACCTCACCTTCGAGGTCGAGACCCTCGGCACGGGAACCGTCGTTCGGGCCAGTAGCGAACGCCTGGAGGCCGCAGGGAAGGGCGTCAACGTCACGCGCGCCCTCGCCGCGAACGGCGTGCCAACACGTGCCGTCGCCGCGCTCGATCCGGCGACCGCGGCCCGGTACACGGAGCTTCTCGATGTCGACGGAGTGCTCGACGTCATCCCCGTCTCCGGCGTGTTGCGCACCAACGTCGCGGTCGTCACACCCGCGGGGGTCGTCACCAAAGTCAACGGACCGGGACCGCGTCACTCACCCGAGACCGTGTCGATGATCCGCTCGGCCATCCGCACATATCTCGACACCAGCTCATGGCTCGTCCTGTCTGGCAGCCTGCCCCCCGGGTGCCCCGCGGAGACCTACGGTGAGATCATCGCTGAGGCGCGGGAATTTGACTGCGCTGTTGCTTTGGATGCCGACGCCGATGCCCTGCGACACGGTGTGGCCGCCGGGCCGTCGCTGGTGAAGCCCAACCTCGCCGAGCTGGAAGACCTCCATGGGGACACCATCACCACGCTGGGCGATGCCCACGTGGCATGCGCGGCGCTTGTGGCCAGCGGCGTTGGCACGGTGTTGTGCTCGCTCGGACCGGACGGCGCCCTGGCGGTAACGCCAACCCGTGTTCTGCATGCGGCCAGCGCGCCCGCAGTGGTCGGCAGCACCGTCGGGGCCGGTGACGCGCTCCTGGCGGGGTTTATCGCGGCGAACGGTGACCTGGTCGACCAGCTGCGCCGTGCCGTGGCCTGGGGCACCGCAGCCTGCCGACTGCCGGGAAGCCAGATGCCGGCCAACGCCGACATCGACACCGACGTGATCACGGTGACCGACACCCCCGACTGGGCGCGGGTCCTCACCCGAAACGACAGCCAACAGTCGGCGGAGGCCGCATGAGTAACGATCTCGCAGGGCGCGTAGCGTTCGTCACGGGCGGCAGCCGTGGGATTGGCGCCGCGGTGGGCCGACGCTTTGCCACCGATGGCGCTCACGTGGCCCTGGTGTCACGGACCGGTGGCGACCTGGGCCTGCCCGGCGCCATCGGCATCACCGCCGATGTGCGCAGCGCCGACGAGATGGAGGCAGCCGTCGCCGAAACCGTCGAACGCTTCGGTGGCATTGACATCCTCGTCGCCAACGCCGGCGTGGCCAGCTACGGGCCGCTGCTGGACATCTCCAACGATGAGATCGACGAAATGATCGACGTCAACGTCAAAGGCACCCTCCATGCAGCACGCGCCGCCCTTCCCTACCTGCTGCGAAGTGACGCCGCGGACATTGTGAGCCTGGCATCCGAAGCCGGTCGGCGGGGACTGCCGAACGAGACGGTCTACTGCGCCTCGAAGTTCGCACAGGTTGGGTTTACCCGTGCGCTCGATCACGAGTTACGTGAGCACGGCATTCGCTGCACCAACCTCTGCCCCGGTGGCGTCGCAACGGGCTTTGGGTTTGGCCGCGGTCGTGAACCGGAGGATGAGGTGGGAATGATGAGCGCTGAAGATGTCGCCGAGTTTGTGGCGTTCGTCGTCACGCGCCCGCGCGGGCTGCGTATTCTCGAGGCCGCCCTGCGTCCAATGAAGGAGGCGTCATGGGGGTGAGATGGGGCCTGGTTTCCACCGCGCTCATCAACGAGAAGATCATCGCGGGGGCACGTGCGTCCGACCGCGTCGACATCGTCGCCGTCGCCAGTCGCGACACGACGCGGGCAACGGAGTACGCAAAACTCCACGACATACCGCGTGCACACGGCAGCTACGCCGCCCTCTTTTCCGACCCCGACGTGGACGCCGTGTATATCTCCACGCCAAACGCCTCCCACGTGTCGCTCACGCTGGAGGCGCTGGCCGCCGGGAAGCACGTGCTGGTGGAAAAGCCCTTCACGCGACGCGGCGCCGAGGCAGAGGCCGCGGTCGCCGCTGCTGCCGATGCGGGCCTCATCCTTTCCGAGGGTTTCATGTGGCGCCACACACCGCAGACCACTCGCCTCGTGGAGCTTCTCGCCGAAGGCGTCATCGGCGAGCTGGTCACGGTGAGGACCGCGTTCAACTTCTCGCTGGAGACCACGCGCGGCCTGGACGACACACGCAACCGTGCCGACCTGGACGGTGGCGGCATGATGGACGTGGGCTGCTACTGCCTGAGCGGGATTCGTCTGGTGGCGAGTGCCGAGCCGGAGCGTGTGAGCGCCGAGCAACGCGTCGGCCCGAGCGGTGTTGACCTCGCAATGACCGTCACGATGCGCATGACCAACGGCGTGCTCGGGCTGTTTGACTGCGGCTTCTCGTCTCCATTCCGTGACCAGATGGAAGTGCTCGGTGTGGAGGGCTCACTGTGGATTGACGATCCCTGGCTCAACGGGAACCCCGGTATCGAGCTTCGTCGCCCGGACGGCGTCGAGCACATCACCATCGACCATGCCGACCCCTATCGGTGCGAGCTCGAGAACGTGTCCGACGCAATCACCGGAACCACGGATCTGCGGGTAGGTCCCGATGACGCCATCGCCCAAGCACGCGCCATCGAGGCGATCTATCGCTCTGCAGAGACGGGTGAGACCATCAGCGTCCCGGCGAACTAGGACGCGGGCGGATACTCCGGCAGTAGGGTAAGGCTGGGAACGTGAGCGGGACGGACAGCCAAGAAATGGCGATGATCAAGGGTCGCGAGTTTTGGCTCGCTTAAACGCTCGACGACCGCCACCACGGCGGCATCGACGAACCCCAGCGGAAAGTCGGCGTACTGTCGCATGAGATCGCGACACCGACGGTAGTCATCACCGGTGAGGTCCACGATCGTGATTGCCCCGGCGTCGACGTCGTTGAGAAAGTGCTCGAAGGGTTTCCCCCCCAACCGTTTCGTCGCGAGCCATTCGAGCTCCACGAGGACCGGGGACGGAACGACGACCCGTTCGACGGTGCCTAAGAAAAGGGCGGCGCACGACCGATGATCCATGTCGGCTTCGTCCATGGCCGCATAGAGCGGACCGGTGTCTGAGACTAGCGCCACTCGGGCGGCTCGAAATCGATGTTCCCTGCGTCGCGACCGGTCGTCCCGCCGGGTTCGCCAGAACCTGTCCCGATGAATGACAGGGGCGTCGGCCGACTCTGGGTGCGCAGCTCGAGCCCTTGGCGGATGACCTCAGCAAGGGAGGTCTTCTCGTCACGGGCAATCCGACGCAGTCGATCGAGCAGATCCTCGTCCGCCATGATGGTGGTGCGTTTCATACACATCATTATGCCATATGAGGACATAAGGCAGGTGAAGCTCGATGCTCTTCGGCCGGGTCGGCTTTTCCCGATGCTCAGATGAGCAGTTTGCTGCCCTGATCAGAGCGCTTGCCATCTACTTTCACTTCTCACCGGCGCGGCCGGGTCATGGCAGGATGAGGCGGTGCGGATTGACACGGTTCTCTTTGACTTCTATGGAACGTTGGTGCGACCGGCGGGCCCCCCGCGGACGTTGCGCGAGCTCCTTGCCGAGATCGGCGTGGATCTCAGCGACGAGGTCGCAGCCGACTGGCACATCGACCAGCTCGACGGCACCGAACACATCGATGCCAGCGCAAGCCGTTCGGCCTATGAGGCGTGGGAAGACGTGCGATGGACCGCTCTTCTCCGCCGAGCGGGCGTGGACGGCCCGCCGGAGGTGGAGCGCATCATTGGGGATCTGAGGGCCGCGATCCGGGCCTTTGCCGTCGAGGCCTTCACGGAAACCATTCCCGTCCTCACTGCATTGCGGCAACGTGGTCTGCGGGTCGGAGTGTGCTCAAACTGGCACTGGGACCTCGATCCCTACTTGGATGCCGTCGGGGTGACCCACTTACTCGACGTCGCCATCAGCTCCGCCCACGCGGGGGCGCGAAAACCGCATCCGCGCATCTACGCGCACACGCTCACGGCGATGGACGCCGACCCCACGCGAACCCTGTTTGTGGGCGATTCCTGGGAACCAGACGTCACGGGACCGATCGCGGCCGGAATGCGCTCCGTCCACATCCATCGCGCCGAAGCGTCCGCCCCCACGCTGCCCGACGCTGCATCGCGCGGAGCGACCCTCGACGCGGTGCTTGAGCGGATCGACCAGGTCCAGGGCCCGAGTGTTTGACGCACCAGATAGAATTTGAGGAATGCCGAACCGAGATCGCATCACCGTTCAGGGAACCGCCCGCCGCCGGGTGAGCCCCGATATCGCCGTCTGGACCGCCGTGGTCGACAGCCGCGCCACAACCCAGGGCGCTGCGTTTGCCGCATGCTCCAGCTCGTTGGCTGCACTCCTTAAGGACGTGAAGGCCGCCGCCGGTAACGACTGCGAGATCTGGGCCAGTGGCGTCTACGTTTCGGGTGAATGGGACGATCGCGGTCAACGCCGCGCCGGGTTCGCGGGAAGCGGCAGCGTCAGCATCCGTGCGCGCCTCGACGAAGCCGCACGCCTTGGCCAGGTTGCGCTCGACGCCGGGGCCACGCGACTCGACGGTCCCGTCTTCGAGGTCAGCAATGCCGACGACGTAATGGACGAACTTCGCGGCGAGGCCGTGATTGCCGCGCGCGAAACCGCTGAGCGCATGGCCATCGCCGCCGGCCGGGCCCTGGGAACCGCCATCATCATCAGCGATGGCGCAGCAGACGGCGGGGGCGGCCCTCGTGCCGAAGTTCGCACGCTTCGCGAAGATGTCCGCCGACGCTCCGCCGATGGAGCCGGGAGCACACGAGATCAGCGCGTCAGCAACCGTCACCTACGTGCTGACCGACGCACCCCCGCGTCGCCGCAGCCGTTCGACGACGGCGAAACCGACGAGCCTCAGCGAGACCTCCGACTAAACGAGCGGTACGCCGCGATGGGCACCTGATGCCGCCCGCTTCCGCGAGAAAGAGCCGCTAAGCGGCAGTCTTTCGTACCTTGGAGCGCACCTCAGCCGGCAACCACGTCGTAACTCCGGGAGCCGACTTCGGGACGAACCTCACACGAAAAACGTTGACCGCCGCAGGGAGGGCGACCCAGGCGGAGAAACGCCCCAGGGTGTTGGGGGCGCGTGTCCGCAACGTCACCCACTTCGCACCGCTCTGACGCTGCAGAACGATCGTGCCCTTCTCGGGTCGGGGCGACGGAACGCCAACACGAATCTTTACGAGGAAACGCTTCCCACGTGCCGCCTTCGGACCTTCGTCAAAGATGCGTGGCTCGACGAACATCAACGCAAAGTTGCTGTTGGCCGGCGAGAGCGTTTGCCCATCGCTCGTCTGTGCCGCGCTCGCGATAATGCGTGCGTAGATGTCGGTGGGTCGATCGATCGCCAACTGCGGCGTCGGCAAGAAGTGAAAGAGCTTCGAGGTCGGATCGGCGCATTGGCTGACGGCGTAGACCTTTCCGTCGAGGTCCACCAGCTCCACCACCTCGGAGATGAGGCAGCCCGTCACCGGCGAGCCATCGTCGGCCGTCACCGCGGCCGTAAACGTTTGGTTGACCGATCCGCGCACCAAGCCGTACGGGGCGCTGCCGTCCGGGGTGATCTCACCCGCAAAAAAGTTGGCCGGATCGCGCGTGGTGTCGAACCGAAGCTGCAGCGTGGTCGCCGATGCGCTCACCGCGCTCATCGCGAAGAACGCGCACGCCAACGCCATCGCCAAACGTTTGTTCACACGCACCCCGTCTCGTCGTCGCTGAAGCTCCGGACAATTGTGCCGCATTTCCCCGAAACAACGAAGGGAGCTGACCAAAATCGATACATCACGTTCGCCGGGGTTTCACGCACCCCGTGGTGGCCGAAGGACCGCGAACTGGTCGGTCACTTCGAGTGCCCGAACGCGGAAACGAAACTCGGCCGCGGGGCGACCGCCGCCGGCGCCGGATGCGCGTCGCTTGCCCGTGGCCACCAGCTCGCCGCGACGCACCAGCACACGCTGCAGATTGGTCGCCGAGACCGGATGCCCCAGTGCCGCGACGTACAGGTCACGGAGCTCGGAGATGGTGAAGGCGGGCGGCGCGAGCGCGAAGCCGATGTTCGTGTACGAGAGTTTGGCGCGCAGCCGCTCCCGGGCGGTCAACACGATCGCTTCGTGGTCAAAGGCGAACGTTGGAGGAGGGTCGACCGGGTGCCATGCCGTGTCGTCGGGAAGTGCCGGGTCGAGGTCGGCAGCGACGAGACCGAGGTAGGCCGTGACGACCTGCCATTCCGACGGGTGCCGATCCGGGTTGCTCCAGGTGCCGAGCTGTTCGATGTGCGCCACCTCGCGAACGTCGACCTTCGCCGCGAGATGGCGGGTGATCGACTCCTCCAGGCTCTCCCCCGGCGAGAGGTACCCACCCGGTAGCGCCCACGCCCCCGGTGTTGGGCTCGCGATCGCGCTGCCACGCAAGCACACTGAGCCGCCCGGCACGCACTTGGAAGATGGCCGCGAGACTGACGTTCGTCGGTGCCGGGAATGGGGGGTCTGCTACACTTCGCGTCATGTTTTCGCCTCTGTAGTCGCAAACTAACCCAGACACCGCGCCAACGGCAAGGCCGACGACCGGGTGATCGTGGTGGGTTCCGGGATTGCCGGGCTTCATGCAGCCCTCACCGCCGCCGCCGACTCCGAGGTTCTCCTCATCACCGCGGGGCCGGTCGAGCACGCCAACAGCTCCCGCGCGCAGGGCGGCATCGCCGCCGCGGTGGGCCCCGACGACTCCGCGGAACTGCACGCGGCCGACACCCACGCGGCCGGGCGCGGGATCTGTCGCACCAGCGCAGTTGACGTCCTCGTCACCGAAGCACCGGCACGCATTCAGGACCTGCGCGATGTGGGCGTCGACTTCGACGACGACCTCGGGTTTGGAGGGCGGCCACTGCCGCAACCGCATCGTCCACGCGGGCGGGGCGGCCACCGGCTGGCACGTCGCGCGCACCTTGGCCGCGCGCGCCACGCGAGCACCCAAACATCACCACCCGGAAGGGCTGCGCGTGCGCGGTCTGTGGACCGACGGCGGTGAGTGCTTCGGGGTGCTCACCGATGAGGGGCCCATGTCCGCGCGCGGCACGATCCTCGCGACCGGCGGAGCCGCCGGGCTGTGGGCGCGCACCACCAACGCACCCGAACGCCGTGGGTGGAGGGATCGCCGCCGCCTACAAGGCCGGCGCCGCAGTGGCCGACATGGAGTTCACGCAGTTTCACCCCACCGCCCTGGCCGGAACCTCGCTCCTTCTCACCGAAGCGCTTCGTGGCGCCGGCGCGACGCTGCTGGACGAACACGGCGACCGCTTCATCGAAGAGTTGGCGCCGCGCGACGTCGTGGCACGCGCGATCAACGCTCAGACCGGAACAGTCACGCTCGACCTGCGCGCGATCAACCGCGACAAGTTCTCGGGCCTCATGACCGCCATTCGCGACGAGTCGGGTCTCGACCCGGCGGCGAACCCGATCCCGGTGGCCCCCGCCGCGCATTACTTCATCGGCGGCATCGTCACCGACCTCGACGGGCGCACCGAGATCGCCCGGCTCTACGCCGCCGGAGAATGTGCGTCCACCGGTGTCCACGGCGCCAACCGCCTGGCCTCGAACTCGCTGCTTGAGTGCATGGTGTTCGGTCGCCGCGCGGCCATCGCCGCCGCCGCCGAAGACGGGCTGGACCTTCCCCCGGGGCCGGCGCCCGACCTGCCCGCATCCGAGCCGCTTCCCGACCCCGCCCTGCGCGAGGCCCTGTGGGAGCACGCCGGACTCATCCGCGACGGCGCCGGCCTGGAGAAGCTCCTCGAGGCGCCGCACACCGTGGCCCGCCTCGTTGCACAGGCGGCGCTCACCCGTGAGGAGAGCCGCGGCGTGCACTTCCGAGCCGACTGCCCGTTGGAAGACGACGCATTCCTGGGCCACATCGTTCAGCGGCGGGGCGAGTCGCCCCAGGTGGTCTCGATGGAACTGACCGCCCTCGACATCGAGGCCATCGTGGCTTTGGCCCTCGCCGAGGACCTTGGCGCCGGTGACGTCACCGGCGAGTCGACCATCCCGGCCGACGAGCTGTGCGACGCGGTCGTCGCTGGCGAAGGCCCCCGGCGTCGTCGCCGGGCTGGACGTCGTCGATGCGGTCTTTCGCGCGGTCGACCCCGAGCGTGCAGCGTCACCCATCTCAGTCGCCGACGGCGCAACCATCGACCCGCCGCTGGAGCTCGCGCGCATTGCGGGCCCGGCACGCGCCGTGCTTGCCGGCGAGCGCACGGCGCTCAACATCCTCGGGCGCATGTGTGGCGTCGCCACGCTCACCCGCGCGTATGTCGACGCCATTGCCGGCACCGGAGCCCGGGTCCTCGACACGCGAAAGACGATGCCCGGACTGCGGCAGCTCGACAAGTACGCGGTCGCCTGCGGCGGCGGCACGAACCACCGGATGGGGCTGTACGACGCGCATCCTCATCAAGGACAACCACCTGCGGGTGGCCGGCGGCGTTGCTCCGGCGATCGCGCTCGCCCGTGCCGCGCATCCCGACCTTGAGCTCACCGTCGAGGTTGAGAACCTGGATCAGCTGGCCGACGCTCTCACTGCCGGCGCCGACCGGATCATGCTCGACAACATGTCGCTACCCATGATGCGCGAGGCCGTTGAACGGGTGGCCGGACGCGCGGAGGTCGAGGCATCCGGCGGTATCACCCTGTCCACCATCCGTGACGTTGCCCTCACCGGGGTCGATGTCATCTCCGTCGGCGCAATCACCCATTCCGCAACCTGGCTCGATGTCTCCTTGGAGGTTCAATGACCACCCAGCTCGTCACCACGATGCAGGAGGAGGTACGTGCCCTCGCCCGCGAGCACGATGCCGTCATCCTGGCGCACAACTACCAGGTGCCAGAGGTGCAGGACGTCGCCGACTACGTGGGCGACTCGCTCGGGCTCTCACGCCAGGCCGCGGCCACTGACGCCGAGGTCATCGTGTTCTGTGGGGTTCACTTCATGGCCGAGACCGCCGTGATCCTCTCGCCCGAAAAGACCGTGCTGATCCCCGACCTCGACGCCGGGCTGCTCGCTCGCCGCATCGATTGACGCCGACCAGCTGCGTGCCTGGAAGGCCGAGCACCCCGGCGCGGTCGTCGTGAGCTACGTCAACACGACGGCCGAGGTGAAGGCCGAGAGCGACTACTGCTGCACCAGCGGCAACGCTCGCGCGATCATCGACGCGATCCCCGAAGACCGGGAGATCCTGTTCCTGCCCGACCAGTTCCTGGGCATGTGGCTCGAGAACGTGACGGGCCGGAAGCTCACCAAGTGGCTCGGCGAGTGCCACGTGCACGCCGACATCCACCCGGAGGACATCGACAACGCCCGCAAAGCCAACCCCGACGCGGAGCTGCTCGTCCACCCGGAGTGTGGGTGCGCCAGCAAGTGCATGGCCTTCGCCGACAACAAGACCCACATCCTCTCGACCGAAGGCATGGTCCACTTCGCGCGGAAGTCACCGGCCGAGAAGTTCCTCGTGGCCACCGAGAACGGCATCATCCACCGCCTGCAGAAGGACGTCCCGGGCAAGCGCTTCGAGACGGTGTCGGAGCGGGCGATCTGCAAGTACATGAAGATGATCACGCTCGAGAAGGTCCGCGACAGCCTCCGCGACGGCAAGTTCGCGGTGACCGTTCCCGAGGACGTCGCCGCCAAGGCGCGCCTGTCGATCGAGCGGATGGTTGCCATCGGCTGAGGGATCGGCGGCGGCGTGGCGAAGTCCGTGGCATGCCGATCATTCACATCTCCATGTTCGAAGGCCGCACCGTTGAGCAGAAGCGCCAGCTGGCGAAGGAGCTGACCGACACCATGGTCAGCGTGCTCGACTGCGACCGCGCCACCGTGCGGATCCTGTTCGAGGACTACGCCACCCACGACTGGGCCATCGCCGGCCAGCTGCGGTGTGACCGGGACGGCTAGGTCAGGCGAATGGCGGTAGTCCCCCTCTTCTTCGCGACGCCGGACGAGTGGCGGGCCTGGCTGGCCGTTAACCACGACACCGCGACCGAGGTGCCGGTTGGCTTCTACAAGGTCGCGTCGGGCATCCCCAGCATTACCTGGCCCGAGTCGGTCGATCAGGCGTTGTGTTTCGGTTGGATCGACGGGCGTATCAACCGCATCGACGACGTGAGCTACATGCATCGGTTCACGCCACGTCGACCGGGGAGCATTTGGAGCGCCGTCAACGTCCGACGCGTGGCGGAGCTCACGGAGCTCGGGCTCATGCACGAGGCCGGCCTACGGGCCTTCGCGGCACGCTCGGAGAAGAGGACCGCGGTCTATGCGCATGAGCAAACCGATGAGGCGATTCTCGCTCCCGAGTACGAGGAGCGTCTCCGCGCGAACACGGACGCCTGGGCCTACTTCTCCACGCAGCCACCGTGGTACCAGCGCGCATCAATCCGTTGGGTGATGGACGCCAAGCGTACGGAAACACGCGAGCGGCGCCTGACGCAGCTGATCGACGACAGCGTCTCCGGCCGATACGTCAAGCCACTCCGAAGGAGCGAATAGATACCCGCGAGCCGGAAACCCAGTTTTCCTGGTGGTAATATCCGCCTTTCAGCCCTCCCGGACGAAAGAGCGCAGGATGACAACCCAGGTTCAGGCGGCACAGGCCGGCGTCAACGCACTGATCGAGAAGTTCTCCACACCGGAGTCGGCGCAGATGACCTTCACGGTGGGCGCCGAGCTCACCGAGGGACTGCGCATGGATGTCGATATCCGCAAGCACCGCATCACGGTCGACGAGCCGAAGGGCCTTGGCGGAACCGACGAAGGCCCCAACCCCGTCGAACTGGTGCTGGCCGCGCTGACGACCTGCCAGGCGATCACGTATCGGGTGTGGGCAATGAAGCTTGGCGTCGAGCTCGACTCGGTCAACGTCGAAGCAGACGGCGACATCGACCTGCGGGGATTCTTCGGCGTCGACGACTCGGTCCGCCCCGGCTACTCGGCCATCCGCCTTCGCGTGAAGCTCAACGGCCCAGAATCGGCAGAGCGCTACCAAGAACTTGCCGACGCCGTCGATGGCCACTGCCCCGTGCTCGACTTCACCGGCTCCGCCATCCCGGTCGAACGCGTCATCGTCTAGGTCTGGGCGCAGACGGACCAGCGGCAGACCCTTTGGTGGTGTGACGATTCTCGGCGGCCGCCCTCGGTCTGCCATATACGATCGTTTGAGGCAGGTAGTGGACTTTCGACAGACTCTGCTGCTTTGCCGGCCCTGCCGTCTCAGCAAACGCTCGCGCTGAGACGTGGACCTGTGTGCGGAGTGTTGGAGCTGGTTGGCGCCGACCGCCCCTGGGGGGCGGCCGGTCGGTCTCTGTGGATTAGCGCGTGGCGATGTTTTTCACGGTCGCTCGTGAGACGCGGTAGGTCACGACGACGGCCGGGGTCTCGCCGGGGTACCCGCCGGTGAACTTGATCGGTATGCCGGTGTCGGCGTTGATCACGAGCGTTTCCGTGTAGCCGTCAGCCAAAAGCCGACCGCCGACTTCCATCACCTTCTGTCCATCGAGCGCTGACTCCGTGACGGTGACGTGTTTGACGGTCGCGAGTAGACTGAGCACGCCTGCGCGGACATCGGAGCGGCTACCGGCCGCGGTGAGTGTGTCCAGCGAGTTCATCCAGATGCGCCCCTCGAACTGCGTCATGTAGTCACCGGTGGCCAAACGCTTCGTCGACGTTTTCGGGCGTCCGGCGGTGCCTGGCCTGGTTACGGGGGCGGCCTTGGGGGGCGCTGGCGTGTCGGGGCTGAAACCGGGGGCGAACGACGCGTTGGCCATCCGTGTGCGAGCTTCGTCGGTGGGGAGCTTGAGAGCCCCGAGTGCGGCGGCCAGGTGCCGCTCAAACCAGGCGGTGTCTGTCTGTTGCGATGAGCGTCCGATGGCGGCCGGTAGGCCCGCGAGCGTTTGGGCGTAGTAGTAGGCGCCGTTGTCGGCGTACAGGTCGGCACCGTCGATCGGCGTGTCGCCGTTGGAGAAGGCGTGGCGGCGGATCACGAGGGTTGCGTCGCCGGCTGGGGTCGGCGTTTGGCCGACGGACTTGGCGAGCCTCACGAGCGGCGGAGCCGCGGAGGCTTGCGGCACGAGGCCTGCTCCGCCTCCGCCGACAAGCGGCACGACGAGCGCCGCCGCGGCAACGCTCGCGACTGCTGTCGCTGCGAGGATGCGTGACGGGCGTAGCCACCGCCGGTGTGCGCGGGTGCGGGTCGCATCGCGCGGGGCGCGTGCTGGCGTTGGAATAGCCGCGTCGGTGATGTGGGCGACCAAGGAACGACGTGCGGTCGACGTCGCCCGGGTGGTTGGAGCAGAGGGTGCCGGTTGGTTGTCGGCGAGCCAAGAAAGATCGTCGTGGTGGGTCATGCTTGGTCCTTTCGTGAGGTGGTGAGGTGTGCTTGGAGGCGCGTGCGGGCACGGTTGATGCGCGAGCGCACGGTGCCGACGGGCGTGTCCATCGCAACGGCGATTTGTTCGTAGGTCAGGTCCGCCCACGCGTGCAGCAAAAGCGCGTCACGATCGGCCGGGTTGAGCGACGCGAGCGCGTCGGCCAACACCGGGCCGAGCAGCTCGGCCTCGACCCGTCCCAGCGCCGCGTCAGCCATATCGACGTCGGGCAGCGCGACGACCCGCGCCTCGGCCCGGCGTGCGCGTTCGGCCGTGCGGAAGTGACGGCGCACCAAGTTGGTGGCGATGCCAAAAAGCCAGGGTCGCGCGTCGAGCGCGGTCTGGTCGAAACGATCGCGCTGGTCGAAGGCAATCCGGAACGTTTCGGCGGCAAGATCCTCGCCGGACTGACCTGCGCGGCTGACGCAGAATTTGTGGATCGCGGGCCAGTGGCGGTCGAAGATCTCCGCGAACGCCTCGGGGCGGGTCTGGGACTCGATGACTGCGATCACATCGCGGCCAACCGACGTCGCGGAGGTGGGTGACTCAGACACGGGCGTCGTGCCGAGGCGGCTGATGGGAATCGTCTGTGCAAACTCGTTCAACACGTCTGCTTTCGTCGTGGGGCAGAGCCATCACCTCTCATTGCCCGAAGTCGGGCGAACGGTTCGCGAACAACCGGGGAAGCGTAGGAGCGTTTCTGCCCGACGTGACCTGCCGCCGGTCCGACCGGAGTGGGACCCGCGCGGCGTTAGCGGGTGTGGAGCTGTTCGCCGTGGGGGCCGAACACCGCGAGCGCTTCAGCTGGGCCGTCGACGGCGCCGAGCCAGTGCGGGGTGCGGCAGGAGAACTCCGCGGCCTCGCCCACCTCGAGTACGAAGTCTTGGTCGCCGAGCACGAGGCGGATGCGGCCCGACAGAACATAGATCCAGTCATGCCCGTCGTGAACCTTCAGCGGACGGTCATGCTGCACAGCGGGGTAGTCGATCTTGAACGCTCGTAGTCCCGTGGACGTCCCGGCGCGACTGAGGGGTATGAACGTGATCCCGGAGCGTCTGAACGCCCGCCCGCGGACCCGGGGATCGGGCTGCTCTGCTGGCGTGAGCAGCGCATCGACCGTCACGCCGAGCGCCTGCGCGAGCGGTGGGAGGTGGTGAAGGGCGAGGCGCCGCGCACCGGACTCGAGCCGCGACACCGTGGAGGCGGCCATACCCGCCCGTCCGCCAACCTCGTCGAGCGACAGCCCGGTTTGCTCACGTAGCTCCCGCAAGCGCCGGCGTGTGCGCTCGTCGACCGACTCGTTGTTTGCCATTTCGGCAAATACCTTGCCAAACGGAGTCTGGGTGCGCAAGCATCTGAGCGTGCCTTGGGCGAAGAAGAACCTGAATCGACTGCGCGACAAGAGCCCCGCGGGATCGCCGATGCGCTGGCTGATGGGCCGCGATGCGCTTGAGACTCGCGAGGTCGGCGTGAGCCGCTTCACCTTCGAGCCCGGTGCGAGGATGCCGTTCGGCCACCGCCACCGCGAGCAGGAGGAGGTCTACGTCGTCGTTGGCGGTTCCGGCCGCCTCAAGCTCGACCAGGAGATCATCGAGCTCGCGACCTGGGATGCGGTACGCGTCGACGCGCCCGTGATGCGGGCGTTCGAGGCCGGGCCGCAGGGCCTCGACCTTTTGTGCGTCGGCGGACGGCGTCCCCGCGGAGGGGACACGGTGCGCGACGAGGCGTTCTGGCCGTGACCGACGTCGACGCCCTCGTCGTCGGTGGGGCCGCCGCCGGCCTGTCCGCCGCGCTCGTGCTCGGCCGCGCACGGGTGGACACGCTCGTCGTCAACGCCGGCGAGCCCAGCAACCGCACCGCCACAGCCATCGGCGGCCTACTCGGCCAGGATGGGACAAGTCCCGCCGAGCTCTACGCCATCGGCCGCGAACAACTGGCGGCCCACCCGGCCGTAATACTGCGGGCCGGCGTCGTCACCGCAATCGCGCCCGGCGACGACTCGCAGTGGTTCACCGCAACACTCGCCGACGACACGAGCGTGACCGCGCGCCGCGTCCTGCTCGCCGGCGGGATGAACTACACGGTCCCTGACATCCCCGGACTCGATGCCCTGTGGGGCCACCAGGCATTCGCGTGCCCCTACTGCCACGGCTGGGAGCACCGCGACACGCGGATCGCCCTGCTCGGCCCGGAGGGCCTCGAGCACCGAGTGTCGCTACTACGCGGCTGGAGTAAGGACCTCATCGCGCTACCCGGCGCACCACTGCCCGAACCCGAGGCCGCCGCCCTCCACGAGGCGGGCATCCCCGTGGACGAGCGCCCGATCGCATCCGTCGCTCCCGGCGTCATCCGCTTCGCCAACGGACAGGACCAGGGTTGCGACGCGATCCACATCGTCGCCCCACTCACACCGCGCGACGACCTCGCCACCCAGCTGGGCCTGGCGACACACGAGCAACCCAACGGCACCGGCTTCGTAACCGCCGACACGTTCGGCGCGACATCCCACCCACACGTCTTCGCCGCCGGCGACCTCACCGGCGCCAACAACGTCGCCGCAGCCATCGCAACCGGCAACCTCGCTGCCACCGGCCTGCACCGGTCACTGCTCTTCGGGTGAGACAACCGGTGGGCGAGAGATCCTCACCTGGATGCGGGATGTCCCCACCACCCCTTTACAACGTAGAAGGAACATAGCCCTGGTTTGTGTGTTCTGAAGCTGGGTTCGGCCCTCTGGTGCCGGCGATTGGTTGAGAGACTCAGTCGATGCGTTTCGCCCCCTCGTGAACGCGGGTCACGCCGCCCTCGTTCGAACTCATTGCCAGAGCGGGAGACTCTGCGCAAACTGCGTACGTGTGACAATGAGGGCGTCGCGCTCCTCTGGGAACTCCTTGTCTTTCTGACGAACTTCGCTTCGACTGTCGAAAACGCGATTTGCCGATCGTCTTCTCATTGACAGCCACCATCGGATCCGGGAGGACCCATGAAGTACATGCTCTTGATCTACTCGCCTGACGTGGACTGGTCGGACGTTCCGCCGGAGGCTCAGCAGGCGGAGCTCGACAAGTGGTTCCGCTACACCGACGACCTTGGGAAAGCCGGCGTGTTGATCTCCGGAGATGCCCTGCAAGCCACCTCGACGGCAACCTGCGTTTCTCAGCGTGACGGCAAGGACATCGTCACCGACGGCCCGTATGCCGAGACGAAAGAGTCCCTCGGCGGCTACTACCTGCTCGACGTGCCCTCGGTCGACGAGGCGATCGAATGGGCGAAGAAGTGCCCGGGAGCCGCATACGGCACCATCGAGCTTCGGCCGTTCACGGTCTTCGACCAACCGGGAGGCGCGGCGAGCTGATCGAGGACGTCTTCGAGGCTGAGTGGGCACGGGCGGTCGCCATCATTGCGCGCGCGACCGGGGATCTCGATCGCGCCGAGGACGCCGTTCAGGAGGCGTTCGCGACCGCCCTCACTCACTGGCCGCGCGATGGTGAGCCGCGCAACCCCGCAGCGTGGATCATCGCCACGGCCCGCAACCGCGCGATCGACCGCATCCGTCGCGATCGCATCCACGCCCGCGCGGTCGACGAACTGGAATCACTCTCCCGCTTCGACGCACCCGACGACATGGACGACGAGATGCCAATCCCCGACGAACGTCTTGCGTCTGGTCTTTACGTGCTGCCACCCGGCGCTCGCAATGGATGCACGCGTGGCACTGACGCTGCGGCTCGTTGGCGGGCTCACAACCGACGAGATCGCGGCAGCGTTCCTTACCACCGAGCCAACCATGGCCCAACGCATCGTTCGCGCGAAACGACGTGTGCGCGACGCCGGCATCCCTATTCGCATCCCACCGGATGAGGCGTTGACCGACCGGCTTGACGGTGTTCTGGCAGTGCTCTATCTCATCTTCAACCAGGGCTATTCGCAGACCGAGTCGCATCGCGCCCTCGCCACCGAGGCCATTCGACTCGGCCAACTTCTCGCCGCGTTGATGCCGGATGAGGCAGAGGTGCTTGCCCTCCTGGCACTGATGCTCCTGCACAACTCGCGGCGTGACACCCGCGTGGGTGACGACGGATCGATCGTGCTCCTTGACGACCAAGACCGAGCCCGCTGGGACCACGACGCCATTGAGCTCGGCACCCGTCTCCTCGATCGGGCGATCGCGCACCGTCGCGCCGGCCCGTACCAGCTTCATGCCGCCATCGCGGCGCTGCACGCCCACGCCCCGTCGACCGAGCAAACCGATTGGCGTCAGATCGTGCTGCTGTACGAGCGGCTCGGGGCACTACGCCCCTCGCCGGTAACGTCGCTCAACCACGCCGTCGCCGTCGCGATGGTCGACGGCCCCGACGCCGGCCTCACCCTGATCGACGCGCTTGACGACGACCTCGACGGCTACTACCTGTTCCATGCAGCACGCGCCGACCTCCTGCGACGTGGCGGGCAGGCGGTTGATGCACGCGCAGCTTACGAGCGAGCCCTGGCACTCAACCCGAACGACGCCGAGCGCACCTTTCTCAGTCGCCGTCTCGCCGCCCTTGGCTAGCCCGCGAGAGCGTCGTCGCAGTCCCTGCAATGGTACGGTCCTGCGATCTCGGTGCATCCGTTGACGCAACCCGCGATCGGGTGTGCGTTGCCCTCGTCGACCACGATCGGCAGGGTTAGCCACTCTTCTCCACGACCTGGCGCTTCACCCGGGCCAGAATCGCGCCCATTCCTCGCAGACGCAACGGGCTGATGAGCTCGGCGAGACCCATCCCGACGAAGAAGTCTGCGGGGGTGTCGAGGATCTCCTCAGCCGTCGCACCGGACAGCCCGGCGCTCAGAACGCCCGCGTAGCCGCGTGTCGTGGGCGCCTCCGGCGGGGCGTCGAAGAAGAGTGCAACACGGCCGTCATCGCCCACCTCCGTGGCCACGAAGAACGGGGTTTGACACTCGTGAACTTGCTCGAGGGAATCACGATCGATGTGATCCGGGACCGACGGCAGGTTGTTCGCGAAGTCGAGCAGGATGGCGAGCCGGAAGCTCCTTCGGCGACTCCGCGAACTCGTCGACGATCTCCTGAAGCTCCGCCTCACGGGCGAACCGGATAGCCGGGCTTCTCGATCGGCACCCGCACCGAGTTGCCCCACTCACACCACGAACCGTCGTAGTTGCGCACCTTCGGGAAGCCCAGCAGGTGGGTCAAGACAAACCACGTGTGGCTCGAGCGCTCACCGATGCGGCAGTAGGTGACCACGTCATCGGATTGGTTGAGACCGATCTCCTGCTCGTAGATCGCTCGCAGATCGTCGGCGGTCTTGAACGTGCCGTCCTCGTTCGCGGCGCGGCGCCATGGCACGCTCGATGCCGTAGGAATGTGACCGGCGCGCAACACGCCCTCCTGCGGATAGTCCGGCATGTGGGTGACATCGCCGTTGAACTCGCCCGGCGAGCGCACGTCCACGAGTGGCCCTTTCCCGATGTGGGTCAGCACATCCTCTTTGAAGGCACGGAGCGTGACGTCGTCCCGGTCGATGACCGGGTACACCGTAGGAGTGCGCGACGGAACATCGGTGGTCATCGGACGTCCCTCGTCGAGCCACTTCGATCGACCGCCGTCGAGGAGGCGCACATCCGCGTGGCCGAAGAGGCTGCACACCCACAGGGCGTAGGCAGCCCACCAGTTGAAGTTGTCGCCGTAGAAGACGATCGTTGTGTCGCGCGTGATTCCCTTCGCTGACATCACCTGCGCGAAGCCATCGGCGTCGACGTAGTCACGAGCCACCTGGTCGTTCAGGTCGAGATGCCAGTCGATACGCACGGCCCCGGGGATGTGCCCCGTGTCGTACAAGAGCACGTCCTCATCGGACTCGGCGACGACGACGTTGGGGTCGTCCAGGTGCTCGGCCAACCAGTCGGTGGTGACCAGACGCTCCGGGTGAGCGTAGCCGGCGAACTTCGGGCTTGCGTCGTTCGAAACACCCATGGATCCGTGTCCTTTCACAGCGGGAAGAGCAGCGCACTGACGCTAGCAAAGGGTGCGCCCATCCGACCGAGCCTCAGGCGGTGTCAGGCCATCCAGAGACGATCGGCCGGAATGACATGCATGCGGTCGTCAGCGGTGTATGCGTGTCGACCAAGGTTGATGACGACACCGCCAATGAACCGTTCGCCAGTCATTGTCCGGAGAAGCCGCAGACCACGAAAGTCCCTCGTGTCAACATCGACTCCCGCCTTGACCTCGATACCAATGACGCCACCGTCGTCGCGTTCCACGACAAGGTCCACCTCGAGACCGTCTTTCGTGCGGAGGTGACCCGTGGTAACACGCTGCTCGAGCCATCCCGCCTGCTTGAGGACCTCGTCAACGACGAACGTCTCCAAGAGATGCCCGAACTCAACGAGTGAGGCGGGCTCGCGAAGGGCCAGCTTCTCAGTGGTGACCCCATGGAGCCGAGCGGCGAGGCCAGAATCCACAAGGTGCACTTTGGGGCTCGTACCAATTCGACTTCGCAGAGTACGCCCCCACGCAGGCAACCGGTGAACGAGAAAAGCAGCCTCCAGAAGCTTCGTATAACTCTCGGCGGTCGATTGTTCAATACCCGCCTGCCGCGCGGCTTTTGCGATGGAGAGAAGCCCGCCTGTCTGGGCGGCAAGTTGGCGGAGGAGTCGCGGCAGAGCCTCCCGCTGGCGCACCCGAGAGAGGTCCATGACGTCCCGTTCGACAACAAGGGCAACGTAGTCGTCAAACCAACGGTTCCGCGCAGCTGTCGTTGGACGCCGCAGCGCAAGCGGCATCCCGCCACGGATGATTCGTTCTGCGTACTCCTCCCGTGAAGTTGCGGACGGCGCGGAAGAGATGAGTGATGAAGGATCGGCGACGAGTTGTTCGACGAAGGTTTCGTGAGCCTCCGCGATCTCCCCCTGCGAGAGCGGCCACACCTGGATGAGGTGCAGTCGACCCGTGAGCGACTGGGCGTCGAGGGGAAGACTGGCGTATGTCGTTGAGCCGGTGAGGACAAAGCGGCCGGGTCGAAAATCGTTGCTGAGCTCCGCTTTGATCGCATCAAGCAGAACGGGTGCGCGTTGGTACTCGTCAACGCAAACGGGCGATGGTCCTTGAACGAAAAGTGTCGGATCGGATGTGACGGCTCCAAGGGTCGTCGGATCATCCAGATCAAGACGCACCCGTCCCGAATCACGTGCGACATCGTCGAGAAGCGTCGACTTGCCAACCGTACGCGGCCCATGAAGCGCGATGACCGCTTCTTCCGCCATTCTCACGGTGATCAGCGACTGCAGGCGACGCCCGACATGGTCCTCAAGAATCCCTGATTCCATTTGGGCATCTTTGCACAGTTCCGAAGTAGACGGTACTTTTACGCCGAAGTAGACGGTTGTTTTGTTCCGAATTTGACGGTGCTTTTCTTCCGAAGTAGACGGTCCCACGGGGGCGGATAGAGTCGCGTCAATGAACGCTCCCCCACACCTGCGCGCCATCGATCTGGAACAGCCGCGGTTTGCCGGCATGCCGTCATTCGGTGCGCACGGGCCGGGGTACAGTTTCGTCCTCCACCGTCGCCACGGCGACGCCTACGACCCGGACACCCGTGGGCCCCGCACCGGGGCATCCGGGTTGGTGACCGCGCCCGAGCATGCCGGCACGCACATCGATGCGATCTGTCACCAGGCCGAGCACCTCCACCTTCACGATGGATCCAACGCGACGGCCGCCGAGACGATGAACGGGTTCACCGCGTTCGGAGCCGAGACCATCCCGCCACTCGTCGGACGTGGGGTGCTGCTCGATGTGGCCGGGGCAGCGGGCGTCGATGAAATCGCCCCCGGGTCCCTCGTCAGCGCTGACACGCTGCGACAGTGTGCCGACGCTACGGCGGTCGCCATCGCCGCGGGAGATGTCGTGCTGGTGCGGCTGGGGAACGGGGCAAATTGGAACGACCCGGCGCGTTACGTCGCTTCGGCGGGCATGGCTGCCGATGCCTCGGAGTGGCTGGCCACGCTCGGCGTAGCGGCGGTTGGGGCCGACAACCTCGCGTGGGACGCCATCGGTGTGCGCGACGCGACGTATAACTGTGAGCTGCCCGGCCACGTCGTGCTGCTGGTACGACATGGCATCTACATCATCGAGAACCTCGCCCTCGACGAGCTGGCCGCCAGCGGCCACACCGCGTTCACGTTCGTCGGGGCGTCGCTCAAGATGGTGGGGGCCACGGGAGCGCCGCTACGCCCCCTGGCCCTCGTACCGGCGTAGCGGCTCCCGAGCCTCAGCGATTACTTGTCCAGTAGCGCCAGCCCTCTTTGTTGGCGGGGAACTTGATCGTGCCGCGAGCCACCAGGACCTGTTTGCACGCCGACGTGAAGACGTACTTCTTCCACGTCACCTTGCGGCCCCACGCGACGTATTGGACGTTGCCGTACTTCCCGCGTGGGATCTTACGCGTGTAGTTGTTGGTCACTGTCGACGAGTTCGTCTTCGTGAGTGATGCGCTGATGGAGACCTTGGCGCTGGCGAGAACAGCGCCGACCTCCGACTCCGCTCCCGCGGTGACCTGGTAGCTGGCCGACGACGTGAAGTCCTTCGTGACGCTGAGCGTCCCGCCGGGACCGTTCTTGAACGTGGGGATGTCGGCAAACTTTATGTGGGTCGGCGAGCTCTTCAAGCCATAAAAGGGGACGGATGGGCAGGCCGCCGCCGGCACGGTGCCAGCGGCCAGAGCTCCTGCGCTCGTCAGGACAAAGACAATCGTTCGGGTGCGTGTCGTGTGGGCCTGCTTCACGGGGTTGCCTCGCTTCGCGTCATGGCACGTGCCAGTGGCCTGTGCCGTGCAATGGTCAGATCGGGCCGCGCGCGACTCACGCTGCGTTCGGCCTCGGTTCTCACCCTCTGCGAGCCGCCCTCCACGGCGCAAGGGCTCTCTTTGAAGCGTGACAGATCGTTTACGCAATGCTCATGCCACGTGGCGGCGGTTTCGGCCGGGCTACCTGCCGGAGTTCTCGCTGTCTCCACTCGGCCACTCCGGCTGCGTGGCCGGTGTGTCGCTCGGCGAAACGTAGTCGAGGCCGGGTTGCCACACGACGATGCTCTCCGGCCCGCGCTTAGCCACCACGAGCGCGCGGTCGGCGCGGCCGATGAGGGCATCGGTCGAGACCGACGTCGATGCCTCGGCCACACCCACGGAGATCGCGATGGCGTGCTCGGCCAGGCCCACCGACACGCGCCCAAGAAGGCGCCGCGCCTCGTGCGCCCCCTGCCCGGGCAACACCAGCATGAACTCATCGCCGCCGAGGCGGTACACCGAGTCGCCACCACGGACGTTGGCGCGGAGAATCTGGGCGAGGGTGACCAGCCGGTCGTCACCGACTTGGTGACCCAATGAGTCGTTGAGGGCTTTGAGGCCGCGCATGTCGATCATGGCGAGCGCCAGCCGCGGCCGCACCGGGCCGCGTGAGCGTACGTCCAGGGCCTGGGTCAGCTCCTCGTCGAAGGCACGCCGATTGCGCAGGCCGGTGAGGCTGTCGATGAGTGCCAGCTCAGCAAGGTCGGCGGCGTCCGCCTCACGGTTGCGAAGACGTCGAAACAGCAAAGCGCAGACGAGCGCGAGGGCGACGATTGTCGCCGCCTGAGCGAGAACAAGCTTTCTCACGAACCAATGTGTTTGCCGCTCCATGGCCCTCCGACCGCTATCCACAACGTCAGTTATTGCGGACGTTTATGAACTTTATCCGTTTTTACGCTAAGAACTATGTTTTTCACACCGCGGGTCGCGAGGAATCGAAGAGGTCGGCATCGACGCTCATGCCGGTGCTGATCATCTCGGCGACGATCCGCGCGCCAACCCAGGCGCAGAGGTTCCCGGTGCCGCAGTAGCCACCCATCACGAACACCCGAGACGACGCGGCCGTCGGGCCGACAAACGGACGACCGTCGTCCGTGTAGCCCACGATACCCACCCACCGCGAGGCAACGGGCTCATCGACTCCGAGATCGTCGCGCAGGTACGCGGCGAGACGATCATGCACCAGTGGGGAAGCGTCCTCGCGGTCGGTGTAGGAGTGAACGCCGTCGAGATCCGAGAAGCCGCCGAGCACGATCGTGCCGTCGGGACGCTGCTGGTGATACTCGTAGCCGTACCGGGCATACACCGGGTGCGCGACGTGTGGCCGCGCGCCAGGCGCGGTGGCGACCATGTGAAGCCGCCGTGGTCGAATGCGGCCGCGAAATTCGGGGACCAACGTGGCGACCGCGCCGTCGGCGGCAACCACGGCATGGGCGGCCTCAATCGCGCCATGAGCAGTCGTCACGACAACGCCCCCCTCCGTCGCGGAGATCGCACGTACCGTCGTGCCCTCGACGATCGTGACGCCCCGTTCAGTGAGGACGTCGGCCAACGCGCGGAGCAGCCGAACCGGATGCACCGACGCATCGTGCCCCGTCCACAGTCCGGCACGGTCGGGTCGGCGCACCGCCTCGGGCAGCGCCGCCGCGTCGACCATCTCGCCCGGAAAGCCATCCTCGGCAAGGGCAGCGCAGTGCTCGGCGACGTGGTCGACCTCGCCACGGTCAACGGCCAACCGCAACAGGCCAACGCGTTGGATCGCGTCGCCAACGCCCATTTTGGCTGCAAGAGCGATGACGTCGTCCTGCGCATCGAGCGTCGCGCGATAGATGCGCCGTGCAACGTCGGCGCCGAACTGACGCCGGGCATCGTTGTACATGGCGGCCGCCCCCGCGATGAGGAAGCCCCCGTTTCGTCCACTAGCCCCGCTGGCGACGCCACGGGCCTCGACGACGATGCTCCGCACACCACGATTCGCCAGGTGCCAGGCCGCCGCCAACCCACCGATTCCGGCGCCGATGATCGCAACATCCGCTCGTGCGTCGCCCCGCAGCGGGGCGCGAGATGCCGGTCGAGGTCGCTGCCAATAGACATCACCAAACATGTCGGCAGTCTGCCCGCCCCTCACGCTCGCCCGCAATATGTGCCGCATGGGCGCGCGCACATGCGGATAGGGTGCGCCGCATGCCACTGGTCGCCGGAATCGATTCATCGACGCAGTCGGTAAAGGTGGTCGTCTGTGACGCCGAGACCGGGCGAGTCGTTCGTGAGGGTCGCGCACCCCACCCCGATGGCACCGAATGCGCCCCCAACGCCTGGTGGGACGCGCTCGCCACCGCGTCGCAAGACCTCCTCAGCGACGTGGCCGCACTCGCCGTGGCCGGACAGCAGCACGGCCTCGTCACCCTCGACGCTGACGGTGAGTCGATCCGCCCGGCACTGCTGTGGAACGACACGCGCTCAGCGCCCGATGCCCGCGACCTCATCGACGAGCTGGGCGGCCCCACCGCGTGGGCCGACGCCGTGGGCAGTGTGCCGGTGGCGTCGTTTACCGTCACCAAGTTGCGCTGGTTGGCCCGCTCCGAGCCGGGGCACGCGGCGCGGGTCGCCCAGGTGATGTTGCCCCATGACTGGCTCACCTGGCGACTGGCGGGGATGCCCCTAACCCCGACCACCGATCGCGGCGATGCCAGCGGCACCGGCTACTGGTCGCCCATCAGCGGCCATTACCGCACCGATCTGCTGAAGCTCGCCGTGGGACGCGACGTCGGGGTTCCCCGTGTTGCCGGCCCAGGCGAGGTGGTGGGACAGACGCCCTCGGGCGTGCTCCTTGGCGCGGGAACGGGCGACAACATGGCGGCGGCACTGGGACTCGGTCTCGAAGCCGGCGATGTGGCGGTGTCACTCGGAACGTCCGGGACCGCTTTTGCCGTTGCCGATGCACCGACGCGGGACGACTCGGGGCACGTCGCCGGTTTCGCCGATGCCACAGGTCGGTGGCTCCCCCTGGTGTGCACATTGAACGCCGCACGTGTGCTGAGTGCCACCGCGCACCTGCTGGGTGTCGATCTTGCCCGGCTGAGCGCCCTTGCCCTCGCCGCGCCAGCGGGGGCGGAGGGGATAACCCTGATCCCGTACCTCGACGGAGAGCGCACGCCGGATCTCCCGAACGCCACCGGCAGCCTCCACGGCTTGACCCGTGAGAACATGACCCCGGGGAACCTCGCACGCGCCGCGATCGAGGGAATGCTCTGCGGGCTGGCCGACGCAATCGATGCGCTCGGCGCTGCCGGTGTCACCCCGCGCCGAGTGCTGCTCATCGGTGGGGCAGCCGCCTCACCCGCGGTGCAGCAGGTCGCCGCCGCCCTGATGGGTGGCACGATCACCGTCCCCGCCCCGGGGGAGTACGTCGCCTTGGGTGCCGCACGGCAGGCCGCGTGGGCCCTTCAGGGTGATGGCCAACCACCCGAGTGGGATCAACCGGGAACCCAGATCGTCGTTACCGAACCGACACCATCGGTACGCACGGCCTACGCGCAGGTGCGCCCCGAAACGGAAGCTGACGGTCCACGAGTCCGCTCTGTGGACGGCTCACGCCCGCCAACGAGATGACGAAACGCGTGCTCCCAGCGTGAAACAATTGTCGCTTCTGCCCTTGTGCCAGACGTTGCGAATCGAATATGTTGCGGGCGACAACATGCTCTCCTTCGTCCCCACATCGCCATGACCGACTCGCTCGCTCCCACCCCTGCCGACAAGTTCGCCTTTGGTTTATGGACCATTGGCCACGTCGGCAGCGATCCCTTCGGAGGGCCGACGCGCACGCCCGATCGACCCCGTCGACTTCGTTGCGAAGCTGGCCGAGATCGGCGCCTGGGGTGTCAGCTTTCACGATGACGACCTCATCCCGTTCGGGTCGACGGCCGCCGAACGCGATCGCATCGTGGCGCGCTTCTCGCGCGCGCTCACGGAGCACGGCGTGGTGGCTTCCATGGCCACCACCAACCTGTTCTCGCACGCGGTGTTCAAAGACGGGGCGTTTACCAGCAACGACCCGGCCGTGCGGCGCTTCGCAATTCAGAAGGTCATGCGCAACCTCGATCTCGCCGCCGAGCTGGGCGTGCCGACCTACGTTTTCTGGGGCGGTCGCGAGGGTGTCGAGTCGCACGCGGCAAAGGAGCCGACGCGACGCGCTCGACCGCTTCCGCGAGGCGCTCAACTTCCTCACGGGCTACTGCCGCGATCAGGGCATCGACATCCGGTTTGCCCTCGAGCCCAAGCCCAACGAGCCGCGCGGAGACATCTTTCTGCCCACCATCGGCCACGCGCTGGCGTTCATCACCACGCTCGAGCACCCCGACATGGTGGGTCTGAACCCCGAGTACGCGCACGAGACCATGGTGGGCTTGTCATTCCATCACGGCGTGGCGCAGGCGCTGTGGCAGGACAAGCTGTTCCACATCGACCTCAACGACCAGCGCATCGGCCGGTACGACCAGGACTTCCGCTTTGGCTCCGAGGGCATCAAGGATCAGTTCTTCCTCGTCCGTCTCCTGGAGCGCAGCGGCTATGACGGCCCGCGCCACTTCGACGCCCGGCCCTACCGTGTGGAGACCGGTGAGGGAATCTGGGACTTCGCCCGCGGCTGCATGCGCACCTACAAAGCTCTTGCCGCAGAAGGCTCGACAGTTCGACGAGGACCCTCAGGTTCGTGAGGCCCTCCGTGTGTCGGGCGTTTTTGACCTCGCGGCGGAGACCGTCGGGAGCTACCGCGCGGACACTGCGTCCGCCCTCAAGGATGAGGAGTTCGACCTCGACACGATGGCGGGTCGGTCCTTCCAGATCGAACGACTGGACCAGCTCGTTGTCGATCGCATACTCGGAGTTACTACGTCGTGACTGATCAACCACTCGACCCACCTCGTGTCCACCGCTCTCGCTGGACCACCACAGAAGGAGACATCATGAGAAAACGTTCCCTGGTCATCGTGGCAGCACTTGCCGCGATGTCCACCGGGCTCGCCGCCTGCGGCGACGACGAACCTGCAGCCGGCGGTTCCGGCGGCACCGACACCGCGGCCGCTGCCCCCGGCAGCGTCGGCGTGATCCTCCCCGACAGCGCATCGTCGGCACGGTGGGAGACGGCCGACCGCCGCTTCCTCACCGAGGCTTTCACGGCTGCCGGTGTCACAGCCGACATCCAGAACGCCAACGGCGACAAGGCCAAGTTCGCCACCTTGTGTGATCAGATGATCGGCGCCAAGGTGAGCGTGCTGATGATCGTGAACCTCGACAGCGCCACTGGTGCCGCCTGTGAGAAGAAGGCATCGGCGCAGGGCATCAAGACCATCGACTACGACCGCCTGACCCTCGGTGGCGAGGCGTCGTACTACGTGTCGTTCGACAACGTGGCCGTGGGCACCGCCCAAGGCGAGGGTCTTGTGACCTGCATGAAGAAGCTCGGCAAGAACGATGGCCCGGTGGCCCTCCTCAACGGATCACCCACCGACAACAACGCCACGCTCTTCAAGCAGGGCTACGAGGCAGCCATCACGAAGGCCGGCTACACGATCGCCGCCGACCAGTCGGTGCCGGACTGGGACAACACCCAGGCCGGAACGATCTTCGAGCAGATGTACACGAAGGCGAAGGGCAACTTCGTCGGCGTTGACGCCGCCAACGACGGTCTCGGTGGCGCAGTTGTCGCTGTGCTCACCAAGAACGGCGTCGCCGGCAAGGTCCCGGTCACCGGCCAGGACGCAACCGACGAAGGCCTGCAGCGCGTGCTTGCCGGAACCCAGTGCATGACGGTCTACAAGGCCATCAAGGCCGAGGCCGACGCGGCTTCCGAGCTCGCCGTCGCCCTCGCCAAGGGTGAGACACCCACCGTCGACCGGCGTCGACGAAGGACACCGAGACGGGCAAGGACGTTCCGTCCAAGCTGCTCATTCCGCAGGCGATCTTCGCGGAGAACGTCAAGGACGTCGTGGCCGACGGCTTCACCACCGCCGACAAGCTCTGCACGACTCCCGCGCTGAAGGAGGCGTGCACGAAGTACGGCGTGCAGCTAGATCGATGTACCGGGTGGGGATTGGCGGCGACGCTCATCCCCACCCGGCTGTTTCTCCCCCTCCACCCGGTCGCACCGAGGTTCCAAATGTCGTCACCAGAAGTTGTGCCCCACGCCCCACCGTCCGGCGAACCGCTTCTTTCGCTCCGGGGCATCGACAAGAGCTTCGGCGCCGTCCAGGTTCTGCGCGACGTCGACCTAGACGTGTACTCCGGCCAGGTCACCGCGCTCGTCGGTGACAACGGCGCCGGAAAGTCCACCCTGATCAAGGGAGTGGCCGGCATCCACGCGTTCGACAGCGGCGACTACATCTTCGACGGTGAGCACGTCACCGTCCACGACCCGAAAGCCGCGAACGCCCTCGGCATCGAGGTCGTCTACCAAGACCTGGCGTTGTGCAACAACCTCGACGTCGTCGACAACATGTTCCTGGGCCGCGAGACCCTGCGGCACGGATCACGTTGAACGAGGACGAGATGGAGACCCGCGCCAGAAAGACCCTCGACGGGCTGTCGGTACGAACGCTGCAGTCGGTACGCCAGACGGTGGCGAGCCTCTCCGGTGGCCAGCGTCAGACTGTGGCGATCGCCCGGGCAGTGCTGTGGAACTCGAAGCTCGTGATTCTCGACGAGCCCACTGCTGCCCTTGGCGTGGCGCAGACCGAGCAGGTGCTGAAGCTCGTGCGCCAGCTTGCCGACAACGGCCTCGCCGTCATCCTTATCTCCCACAACATGAACGACGTGCTGCAGGTGGCCGACAACATTGCCGTGCTGTTCCTCGGCCGCATCGCGGCGCAGGTCCCCGCGAAAGACGTTACGCACGGTCAGGTGGTCGAGCTCATTACCTCCGGCCACAGCGGTGATCTCGGTCTCAAGCCACAGCAGACCGGAGCGGTCGTATGAGCACCGCCATCGAACCGCAGATCGACGACACCGAGCTCGCTGGCCCGCTTGGCCTGCGCGACTCGGCGATCGCATACATCCAGCGGGTGCGCGGAGGCGAGCTGGGCTCACTCCCGGCGGTGCTCGGGCTGATCGCTCTCGTCATCATCTTCACCGCCCTCGAGGGCAGCACGTTCTTCTCGGCGTTCAACTTCGCCAACCTGCTCACACAGGGAGCGATGATCATCACTCTCGCGATGGGGTTGGTGTTCCTGCTTCTGCTGGGCGAGATCGACCTCTCCAGCGGCTTCGCTGCCGGAACGGCCGCGGCCATTCTCGGTGTGACGCTCACCGAGCAGGGGTGGCCACTTCCTCTGGCCCTCCTCACGTGCCTACTTGCGGGCGTTGCCATCGGCCTGTTTATCGGGATGCTCGTCGCCCTTCTCGGCATCCCCTCGTTCGTCGTAACGCTCGCAATGTTCCTGGCCCTGCAGGGAACGCTGCTGCTGATCATCGGCGACGGCGGCACCATCGGTATCGCCAACGACACCGTCCTGGCGCTCCAGAACAAGAACCTCAAGCCGTTCGTGGGTTGGCTGCTTGCTGCCGGCTCCGTGGCGTTCTACGGCGTCGTCACCGGGCTGCGCCTCAGGCGGCGACTCGCGTCGGGGCTCACGTCGGAGTCGTTCACGGTCTGGGCCGTGAAGCTCGCCGTGATTGCCGTGATTGCCGGCGCCGTCACCTCCTTCCTCAACCGTGAACGCTCGGTCAACCCCCAGATCACGTCCATACGGGGAGTGCCCTACGTGGTTCCGCTCATCCTGATCCTTTTGGTCGGACTGACGTTTCTCTTGACGCGAACGGCGTTCGGGCGTCACGTGTACGCCGTCGGGGGCAACCGTGAAGCGGCGCGACGTGCCGGCATCAACGTCAAGAAGATCATCATCATCTGCTGCGTCATCTGCTCGGTCCTGGCTGCGGTCGCCGGCATCCTGTTTGCCTCGCGCGACGGGTCGATCTCCCCGTCAACGGGCGGATCCACGACGCTCCTCTACGCCGTCGGGGCGGCGGTCATTGGCGGCACGAGCCTGTTCGGCGGGCGCGGAAAGGTCGCGGACGCCGTTCTTGGTGGGATGGTGGTGGCCGTCATCGCCAACGGGCTACCACTCGTCACCGACGAGGCCGGAATCCAATTCGTCATCACCGGCCTGGTCCTCTTGATCGCCGCAAGCGTCGACGCTCTCTCGCGTCGCCGGGCACTCGCGGCCTGACCTCGATTAATCGATGACGTCCCCATGCAGCGCGCCGTGAGCACGTCGCTCGCCGGCGCCACCCAAGACGAGGTGCGCCGTCACAACCTCAGTCGGCTGGTGCGAATCCTTCACCTGAACGGGTCGGTCTCGCGCGCCGACCTCACCCGCCTCACCGGCCTCAACCGCAGCACCGTTGGGGCGCTCACCACCGATCTGGCCCGCGCCGGCATCGTCCATGAGGGCGCACCCATCGGCCGCGGAGTGGGTCGCCCGTCGATCGTCGTGACACCCAACAGCGACAACTACGCCATTGCGTTTGACCTCCGCGTGGAGCGCACGATTGCCGCCGTTGTCTCGCTCGGCGGGCTCGTGACCCATCGCCAGAGCGTTCCCCACGCACGGGGAACCTCGGAACCCACGGACGTCCTCGCTGACATGGGTCGGTTGATCGCCGAGTACCTCGCTCACGCCTCACCGAGCGCGGTGTGCGTCGGCATTGGCATCGCCGTGCCGGGGATCGTTCGCCATTCGGACGGCTTCGTCCATCTCGCGCCGAACATGGGCTGGGTTGATGTTCCGCTGGCGGCCGCGCTGAGTGAGCTGCTGGGGCAACCCCTCCCCATCGTCGTGGGCAACGACGCCGACATGGGTGTGATCTCCGAACACCTGCGGGGAAGCGCCGCCGGGGTATCCAACGCCGTGTTCTTGTCCGGCGAGGTCGGGGTGGGTGGCGGCATCATTCTCGATGGGCGCCCGATGATCGGCGCGGGGGGGTACGGCGGCGAGGTCGGGCACATGGTGGTCAACCCCGATGGACGTGTGTGTCGCTGCGGGCGCCGTGGCTGTTGGGAGACGGAGATCGGCGAAGACGCCGTACTGCGGGCACTCGGGGGAACAGACGGTGACGACATCGACCTCCTCCTGGCGAGTGTGGAGGAGTCGGGCGACGCCAACGTCCTTAGCGACGTCGCCCGCTGGCTCGGCATCGGCCTTGCGAACCTCGTCAACATCTTCAACCCGGAGGTCATCGTGTTCGGTGGCCTGTTACGTCGCATCCTGCCGCTGGTGGAGACCCACCTGAGCCAGTACATGGACGTCGCGCTGATCGCGCCACGACAGCAGGTGCGGTTTACGCTGCCGGCATTGGGCCGTGACTCGGCCCTGCTCGGGGCCGCCGAGTCGGTCTTCGCCCCGCTTCTGAACGATCCTTTGGGAACGGTGGGCCGCCGCCGGGGAGCCGTGGCCGCCTGACGACCCCACCGCTGACACTGACGGCGAGAAAGGCCGCAGTACAGATCGACCCGCTGGTTGGGGCACGACTGGTGTCGTGGACGGTGGGCGACCTGGAGCTGTTGGGAGCCCGCGGGACCGATCCCGTGGAATACGGCTGCTACCCGATGGCCCCATGGGCCGGACGCGTTCCACACAACATCGTCACCGTCGACAACACGTCGTATCACCTCCCGGCGAGCTACAACACGTGGGCCCTCCACGGAACGGTGCTCGATGCCGCGTGGTCGGTCGTCCGTCGGTGGCGTGACGCGGTTTGCCTCGCGGTGAACGTCGGCCCTCCCTGGCCGTGGGCCGGACAGGTACGGCTCACCTGGACGCTCACCGAGAGCCGCTTGTCGTCGGAGCTGACGCTCACAAGCAGCGGGGAAGCGTTTCCCGCGCGGATCGGTTGGCATCCATGGTTTCGACGTCGGCTGGCCCGTGGTGGCGACCTCCAATGGCAGGCCGCGGCGGTCGCGCTTTTGGAACGCGGCCCCGATCGCTTGCCGACCGGCCGCCGACTCGACCCGGCAGAAGTCGTCGGCCCGTACGACGATGCCTTTGAGGTGCCCAGCGGCCGCGCCGAGTTGACCTGGCCCAATGCTTTGCACATGACGTGTCACACCTCCGCGCACTGGATGGTGGTGTTCGACCAACTTCCCGACCTCGTCTGCGTCGAACCCCAAACCGCCCCGCCCGGCGAACTGGGTGTCGGTGACGCCTGGGTGCGTCCCGGAGATCCACTCGAAGCCCGCGTCACGTGGACGTGGGCCGATCTCACGCCAACCGACTAGCGGGCGCGCAGCACCACCGGGCTGGGGCGAAGTTCACTGGCAATCACTGCCAGCGCCGCGAGGAGGAGGGCGATGATCGCGCCGAGCACGGGCCAGACAGTGAACTCATCGAGACGGCGAACCGAGGCCAGCGATGATCCAATGTCCTGGAACACCCGCGCCAGATCGCTCTCGCTCGTGGACCGGGTGAAGACGCCGCCCGACTCGTTAGCCAGGGTGCTGAGCAGGTCGCTCGGGGCGAGAGAGTCGGCGCGGCCCGGGTCGTTGCCGAGCAGCACCGTGTAAATCGGCACCTTGAGGTTGGCTGCCTCAACCACGGCATCGAGGGGGTTCGACCCCGCGGAGTTCGCACCGTCGGTCAGGAGAAAGATGCGCGCCGCCGAGCTCTCCGCCGATTCCGGCACCTCGGCCAGGGCGCCAGAGCCCTTGATCGATGCCAACGACGCGGTGATCGCATCACCGATGGCAGTGCCCTCCGTGATCGGGAGGTTGTCGAGCGCTTGGCGCACCTCATCGCGATCGGTCACCGGCGCCACCCGCACGGTGGCCCCGCCCGCGAACGTGACGAAACCGATTGCGGCATCCTTCGGCGCGCTATCGAGGAAGCGCTTCGCCGCGTCAACCGCCGCCGCCAGGCGGGTCGGCGCCAGGTCGTCCTTCAACATCGACTTCGAGGTATCGATGGCCAGTATCACCGTGCTGCGCTTCTCCTTCCCCTCGGCGGGGGTGGCCGGACGTGCCAGCGCAACGATGCCCAGGGTCATCGCCACAAGCGCGAAGACGCCGGCAACGTAGCGCAGCGTGCGCACCCGGCGCGACGGGCGGAGATCGATGAGAGCGGGATCGGCGTACGCAGCGGTCGAGCGACGACGGTCGCGGGCCCAGGCAACGAGGGCAGCACCCACCAGCGGCAGCGCCAGCAAGGCCCACAACCAGTGAGGACTTTTCCAGGTCACGGGAGGCGCGCCCCGAATCGCCAGGCGGCAAGGCCGGCAAGCGCGAGGAAGAGCGCGCCCAGGCCCGCCGGCCAGCCGGTGATCTCGTCCTTCACATCAACGGTCCCGATGATGCTGCCCAGCTTCTCGTACACGGCCGACAGCGACTCGGCATCGCGCGTCTCATATGACTGGGCTCCCGTCGCCTCAGCCAGCGCACGCAGCGCCCCCGGGCTGGGTGGCACCGCGGTGCCGTTCAGCAGCACACCGTCCGGGGTACCAAGAGCAACCGTCGCCACCGGCACCTTCGCTTCACGAGCGGCGGCCGCGGCCTCCTCGTTGGTGCGTCCAGTGGTGGTTGATCCATCCGACAGCAAGAGAATTCGTGCCGCCTTCAACTCCGTCGCCGCGGTCGGTTGCGTCGCCCGGATGGCGTCGAGTGAGGTAAAGATGGCTTCGCCGATGGCCGTTGCGCCTTGCGGGTTGAGGTTGTCCACCGCGGAGTTGAACGCAACGCGATCGGTGGTGGGCGGAACCTGAAGGGTGGCGACACCGGCAAAGCTCACCAAACCGATGCGGTACTGGCGGGGCACGCGTTCGGCGAACGCCTTCGCGGCATCCTGCGCCGCATCGAGACGATTCGGCTCGACATCTTCCGCGGCCATCGACCCGGAGACGTCGATCGCCAAGACGATCGTGGCCTGTTCCCGCGGTACACCGCGGGTGATGTTGGGGCGACCCAGTGCAAACAGGAATGCCGCGAGCGAGAGCCCCGCCAGCGCGAGGGGTAGGTAGCGCCGCAGCCGTGGACGATGCTGGGCGGCCACGAGAACGTCGACGTCGGGAAATGGCACGGCGCTGCGCGCGACCCGGCGGCGGTAGAGGATGTACAGGCTGATCGCAATCGGGATCAGAAGCAGCGAGAGCAGCGCGAGGGGCCACTGAAAGCTCATGCGATCCTCCGAACCGGCGGCGGACGCATGAGCGCGCGTGCCAGGGGCAGCACCCAGTCGATATCGGTGCTGGCGATCAGATGGCGCGCGCCCACCCGGCGAAACATGGCGAGTTTCTGCCGGTCGCGCTCGGCAGCCACGGCCCGGAAGCGCTCCTGAAAGCGTGGGTCGGCAGTGTCGACCAGCACGGTGCGGTTGGTTTCGACATCACGAAGGGTGACCGGGCCAAGCACCGGCAGCTCGCGTTCACGTGGGTCGCGCAGTTCCACGAGCAGCAGCTCCTGCCGTCGCCCCAAGGCGCCAAGGGCTTGTTCCAGCCCATCCGATGGCGGGAAGTCGGAGAGGATGATCACCAAGCCGCGGTGACGCAGCACCCGGCCCAGGCCCGCCACAGCGGGTGCCAGGTCGGTGCGACCCTGCCCGGTGGGGATGGTGATCTCGTCGAGGGCCGAGAGGCCGGCGATGAGGCCGCGCCGGTCACCGCGGGGTGGGCGAATGACATCGAGGTCGCCGGAGGTGCTGACGGCGACTCCGAGTCGGTCGCCGCGTCGGCGCAGCACCACACCCAGGCCGGCCAGCACCTCGCGCGCCAGATCGATTTTGGTGGTACGCACGGTTCCGAACGCCATTGAGGGCGATGCATCGACCAACGCCCACGCCGTGAGCACCGGCTCGAGCTCGGGAACGCGCACGGTGGGCTCACCGACGCGGGCCGAGAGGGGCCAGTCGATCCAGCGTACGTCGTCGCCGGGTTGGTAGGTGCGCGTGATCGAGTAGTCGCTCCCCGGGCCGGGGCGTCGTCCCCGTCGCTCACCCTGCAGCAGCCCGTCGAGTCGGCGCGCGATGCGCAGCTCAACCCGGCGAAGGACCGCGTCAGGCGACTGAACGGTTTGTTCCAAGCTCGACCTGCGGTTGGGGGACGGCCTCGAGAATGGCCTCGAGGACCTGATCGGGTTTCACGTCGGCCGCCAGGGCCTCGTAACTCAGCATCACACGATGGCGCAGACAATCGAGGAAGAGGGAATGCACGTCCTCCGGCAGCACGTAGTTGCGTCCGCGCATCACCGCGAGGGCCTTGCTCCCCCGGATAAGGGCGAGCGATGCTCGAGGGGAGCCGCCCATGTCGAGGTAGGGGCCGAGATGCCCCACACCCTCGTTGGCAGGGTTGCGAGTGGCGGTGGTCAGCCGCACGGCGTATGCGCGTACGCGGTGGTCGACGAATGCGGCGTCGGTGATCGTTTGCAGCGCCGCGATCTCCTGCGGCGTCATGAGCTGTCGCACCTGGGGCGGCTCGGAGGCCATGCGCCGCACGATCTCTTCCTCGTCCTCCTGGCTGGGGTAGTCGACCACGAGCTTCATCGCGAAGCGGTCGAGCTGCGCTTCCGGCAGGGCGTAGACACCCTCGCTCTCCACCGGGTTTTGTGTGGCCAGCACAAAGAAGGGACGCGGTATCGGGTGGGTCTCACCGGCGATCGAGACGTGCCCCTCGGCCATCACCTCCAGCAATGCCGACTGCACCTTAGCGGGGGCGCGGTTGATCTCGTCGGCCAAAACGAAGTTGGCAAAAACCGGCCCAAATCGTGTGGTGAAGTTGCCAGAGCGGTCGAGCACCTGACCACCCACAACGTCCGAGGGGACGAGGTCCGGAGTGAACTGAATCCGGGAGAACTGACCGCCGGCCACCTTGGCCACCGTCTCCAGCGTGAGCGTTTTCGCGAGGCCGGGGACACCTTCGAGCAGTACGTGACCGCGTGAGAGCATCGCCACGATCATGCGGTCGAGTAGACGATCCTGGCCAACGATCACACGCCGCAGCTCGTAGAGGATCGTTTCGAGTCGCTCACGGGGGGTTTGTTCCTGGGAAGGAACGACGGTGGGGTCCGTCATGGAAATCCTTTCGGGATGCATCGCTTAGCGAACGCGGGCGAGTTGTTGCCGCACACGGGATGCGGGGACGGCGAAGCCGATGCCAACGTTTCCGCCGCCGTTGAGACTGGTGATGCTGGTCGGAATACCGACGAGCTCACCGGCAAGGTCGAACAACCCGCCGCCGGAGTTACCGGGGTTGACGGGTGCGTCGAACTGGATGACGCCTTGACCACCGTTTTCATTTACGGTGCGAAAAGCGCTCACGACCCCAGCCGTCACTGTGTTTCGCAAGCCAAAGGGGCTTCCGATGGCAAAGACCTTGGA
>CAVXUW010000001.1:0-106062 GCA_963765105.1 uncultured Thermoleophilia bacterium | reverse complement strand
ACACCCTCGGCGAGGCAGAAGCACAACTGGTCTTGGCAACGCTCTACTTTGAGAGCGCTGCCCTTGAAGAGGCGGCCCTCAGCGCCCGCCACGCTCGGCGTCTGGCTCGCTCCTGCGGCGACCAACTTCTTGAAGCCAAAGCAGAGATGCGACTCGCCGGCGTCTTCGGCGAGTTCCCCGGCGATGCGCAAACCGAAATCGCTCGGACTAAAATTTGGCGAAGTGGCCGCTGCGTTCTCGGCCATGGGAGACCGCATTACCGCCGGGGCGGCCACCTTGAACATGGCAATCTCGTCGGTAGAACTCAAGGATTTTCCGAACGGGCGTTCCATCTCGCCGGGCAGGCCCGTGACCTCTTCGGCCACTCACGTCTCCGTTCGTGGGCCTATGTCATGCGTGCGATATGCGCAGCGAAACTTGGTTGGGACTCCGTCGCCCGCTTTGAACTCGCAGAAGCCGAGTCGCTCACCCTCATGAGCGCGGGTGCCGGCCGGCGTGACGTAGATCTGCTCTACGCCCGTGCCGTTGTCCAGCATCGTGGCGGCCGGCTAATCGAGGCGCAGGCGTCGTTCATCGCCAGCATCGAACGCGGCCGCCAACTACGAGATTCCGTCCGGCTCACGATGTACCTCGGTGAGCTCACCGACGTCTACGAACAGTCTGGTGATCTCCCTTCGGCCCTGCGAACGGCGCGAAGCAGTACCAGGCCCACCGAGCCACGCTCATGGCCGATGGCGCTCGCCGGTTCCGGTTCGTGGAGATGTCGGCACGCATGGAGGACGAGCGACGGCGCAGCGAGCAACTCGCTGCCGGTCAGGCGCAGCTCGAATCTGCCGTGCTGCGGGCCCGGACCGAATTAGAACAGGCCGAACTGCAACTGCACCGTGAACGGTCCCGACGGGCGCTCGCTGATCCACGGGCGGCACCGGCACCGGGGGTGGAGCCCTTGACCGGGTTGCCGACCTGGCCGCGGTCAGCCGGCGGATTCGCCAACTCCTTGATGCCGAGGCGCCCGGCGATCGTGGTCATCACCATCGACGATGACCGCATAGCGCCGCCACTGCCCGACGAACGCCAGCGGCTGCTGCAAGAGGTCGCCGCGTTCGCCTCGGCATTTCTCGACACCGTCCCTCACGCATTCGCCGGTTCGCTTGGATCTGAGGATCTGATCGTTGTTTTGCCGGGGGGCGACGGCTCGCCTCGGCGCTGCCAACGGTCGCTCGTTTGCATGCGGCGCTCGCTGACCCGGTGGATCTGCCCGAGCATCGTGGCTCGGTGGCCATCCAGTGCGGCGTCGCCCTGGCACCCGAGCACGGCGGTCGGCCGAACGCTCTGTTGTCGCGAGCCCGACTTGCTGGGCAAACCGCCCGGCAAGTCGACCCCGAGGCGCGGTGGTGGCGCTGTTCACCAACGAGGTCGAGGAGCGGCAGCGGCTTCGAAACTTCGTTCGCGAGCAACTTCCCCAGGCGTTGGCCGATAGTCAGATTTCGGTGCACTACCAACCCGTACTTGATGCCCGTACCGGCTTGGTGCAATCGGCCGAGGCGCTCGTGCGGTGGCGTGATCCCGTGCGTGGCTTCATCAGCCCTGCCGAATTCATCCCGCTGGCCGAAGAGACCGGTCAGGTCGTGGAGTTGGGCAGCTACGTGCTCCAGCAGGCGTGCTGCGAGGCTGCTGGCTGGCTGGCAGACGCCCGAGGGCATGTACCTGACATCGCGGTCAACGTGTCGGCGGCCCAACTGCTGGGAGGGGTGCTGGTGAGCCAGGTTGATGCCGCGCTGCTCCTCAGCGGGCTGCCACCGCACCGACTCGCCGTTGAACTCACCGAAACAGACCTAGCGACCGCGACCGACAGCCTCTCCACGTTGCAAGCCATCCGCGAACGGGGCGTTCGCGTAAAGATCGACGACTTTGGTACGGGCTATTCCAGCTTTGGCTACCTCACCCGCTTCCCCGTTGACTGTGTGAAGATCGACAAGAGCTTCGTGGACCGGATCGTGATCGGCGAGAGCGATGCCGCCATCACGGCGGCCATTATCGTGATGGCCTACGTGCTGAAGATCGACGTGATTGCCGAAGGTGTTGAGCAACGCGAACAGGCCGATGTGCTGACCTCGCAAGGCTGCGACGGCCTGCAGGGCTACTTGTTCTCCAAGCCACTTGCAGCGCTGGATTTCCAGTCCTGGCTCGCGGATCGTCATATGGCCGAGCTGGCAAACATGGAACCTCCTGACCAATCGCCAATGCAGTGCGGTAGCCTGGCAAGCACGATGCTTCCCCCTGCAGCCGCCTCCATCTCTCCGACTGACGCAGCTGTGACGGCTGCCCACGTCGAATTCACAATTCCCGGAAATCACCTGATGGTGGCCTTGCTAGGCCATCGCGATGCCCACCTGCGAATCATTGAGCAGGCATTTCCGGACCACCGCATTGTGGTTCGTGGTAATCAGGTCGTGATCGACGGCGAGTCCTCCGATCAAGTCGGGAAGCTTTTCAGCGAGCTCGTCCTGTGTTGCAGCGTGGGCAGGGGCTCGATGAAGTGACGCTTCGTCGCTCCATTGGCATGGTCCGCGAGTCGGAACGACCCTCGCAGGTGCTGACCGATGAGGTCATTCGAGGTGCCAAGGGTAAAACGATTCGCCCGAAGACCAGCGGCCAGAAGCGCTACGTCGATGCAATCCGGTCGAATGTGATCACCTTCGGACTTGGGCCTGCCGGAACCGGAAGAGTTGGCTTGCCGTCGCGATGGCGGTGCAAGCACTTCAGAGCAAGCAGGTGAGCCGGATCATTCTGACTCGGCCGGCGGTGGAGGCGGGGGAGCGGCTCGGTTTCCTCCCCGGCGACCTCATGGCCAAGGTTGACCCCTACTTGCGTCCGTTATACCACGTGCTTACACGACATTTTGGACACCGAAGGCGTGGCCAAGCTCAACGAGCAGAACAAGATCGAAGTCGCACCCCTGGCCTTCATGCGTGGTCGAACCCTCAACAACAGCTTTATCATTCTGGACGAGGCCCAAAACACCACGCCCGAGCAGATGAAGATGTTTCTCACCCGTATTGGTTTCAACTCCAAAGTTGTCGTTACCGGCGACACTACCCAGGTCGACATTGCTGGCGGTCGCAGTGGTTTGCACGGCCTTGAAAAGATCCTCGCCGGGATCGAGCAGTTGGCCTTCGTCCACCTAAGCGCCGAGGACGTCGTGCGTCACCGGATCGTGGCCGACATCGTGGCCGCCTACGAACGAGAGACTGCGCAGCATGCCTGACTCTGGCCGGCCCCGAGTTGTAGGCCCGCAGCGACGCGGCGGCGATGGCGACGCAGAAGTGTTCGTTGCCGATGAGCAGACGCTCCCGGTGGATCTCGAACGTTGGGCGACGTTGGCCCGCGATGTACTGTACGAGGAAGGGGTGCGTGGCAACACCGAACTCAGCCTGCTTTTCTTGAGTGAAGAGGCGATCGCAGAGCTCAATCTTGAGTTCATGGGCGTGAACGCTGCCCATGGACGTGCTCGCGTTCCCCATAGATGCCGAAGTGGACATGGGTGGGTACCCCATGCCCACGAGCGTTGGTCCCGACCGATCGCCGATCGACCCCGATGATGTGCCAATGCTTCTCGGTGATGTGGTCGTATGCCCTGCCGTGGCGCTTCGTCAAGCAGAAGAACATGCCGGCACCGCAGACGACGAAATAGCGCTGCTCGTCGTCCACGGGCTGCTCCACGTGCTTGGCCACGACCACGCCGAGCCCGAAGAGCGCGACGTCATGCAAGCCAAAGAACGTGCACTCCTTGCGCAGTTCCACTGGCGCGGGCCGGTGCCGCAAGGGTTCCGCCAGGATCACATCGCCGGATGATGCTCGCTGCGGTACAAACCGGTGATTTCTGGCTGTTCGTCAGCGTTGCCGTCCTGCTGGCCATTGCTGGGTTCGTTTCGGCGGCCGAGACCGCTATTGGTCGAACCAGTCGGCCAAAGGCCGCAGCGCTGGCCAGCGGCCACCCGGCATCGGGTCGAGCGCTCGTCCGCTTGGCAGACGAGCCGCATCGCTCCATGAACTTGTTGCTCCTGGTGTCAACGACCGCTCGCGTGGGCGCTGCGTTCCTGGTCGCGCTCGGTATCCGACCGGTCGTTTGGCCGGTGGGGCCAGTTCGGCAGCTATCTGGTGCTCGTCGGCGTGATCTTCGTGGTGGCCGAGGTGCTGCCCAAGACCTGGGCCATGGTCGCTACCGATCGAGTCGTGTTGGCCACGGCACGGCCCGTCCTGGCGCTGACTCGCCTCACGCCGCTGCAACCCCTTGTTCGGGGACTGATTGGGCTGGCAAACGTTTTGGTGCCAGGCAAGGGGCTGCGCCGAGGGCCGTTTGTGTCCGAACAGGAACTGCTCGGCATCGTTGGTGCTGCGGCAGACGATGACGTGATCGAGAACGAAGAACGTGAGCTCATCGCGTCCGTGCTGGAATTTGGCGACACCGTGGCCCGAGAGGTCATGGTCCCGAGGCCTGACATGGTGACGGTCCCATCGACAGCGAGAGTAAGCGAGGCGTTGGACGTAGCGATCGAACACGGCTATTCACGGCTGCCCGTCATCGGCGATGCGCTCGATGACGTCTTGGGCATTGCCTACACCAAAGATCTCATGCGGGCCGACCGCTCCGGCAGCGGCACCGATCTCGTTGCTTCCATCTCGGTGATGCCCGCTTCGTGCCGGAAACCAAACCGCTCGCTCGCTTGATGCGTGAAATGCAGGCGGAGAAATACCACATGGTGATCCTGGTCGATGAGTACGGCGGTATCGCCGGTCTCGTCACCTTGGAGGACTGCCTAGAGGAACTCGTTGGTGACATCATGGACGAGTACGACAACGAAGTGGCCGACGTACAACAGTTGGACACCGGGCAGCTTCTGGTGGACGGCGGCACAGCGATTCATGATCTCAACCACGAACTCGGCCTGGCCATGCCAGACGAGGACTGGGACACTATTGGTGGATTCGTCTTCGCCTCGCTGGGCCATGTGCCTACCGTTGGCGAAGAAGTGATGTTCCAAGGCCACAGCTTCCGAGCGGTCGAAATGGATGGCCGTCGGGTCACAAAAGTGCTGGTAACGCGACCGTCAACGGACGCCGCGAATGATGAAGGGGCCGCATGAAATCGGGTTTTGTATCGGTGGTAGGCCGACCAAACGTCGGTAAATCCACGCTGGTGAACCGAGCGTGCGGCTTGAAGGTGTCCATCGTTTCGGACAAGCCGCAGACCACCCGGATCAACGTTCGCGGTGTATTGAACCGCCCGAATGTGCAGCTCGTCTTTGTGGATACACCAGGGCTCCACAAACCGGTTACGGCGCTTGGTACTCGCTTGAACGCCTCAGCAACCGAGGCACTCTCGGATGTGGATGTGGTGTGTTTCGTGCTCGATGCCACCAAACCATTCGGAAAAGGTGATCGCTGGGTCGCTGAACGACTGCCGAAGAACCCAGTCATCGTTGTCAACAAGACCGACATCGCAGCCCCGGAAACGATCCTCCACCAGCTCAAAGCGGTGAGCGGTATCGATGCCTCGGCGTTTTTCCCGATCTCGGCGGCCACGGCTGAGGGCATGGAAGCCTTGCTCGAGCATTTGATCTCCCGCATGGAAGACGGTCCGCAGTACTTTCCCGACGACATGCTCACCGACCAGCCAGAGGCCGTACGTGTGGCTGAGTTAGTTCGAGAGCAGCTGTTGGCGCTGACCGAGCAGGAGCTGCCCTACTCCATTGCAACACGGGTGACCGAGTGGGAATGGCCGCTGCGCTGCGAAATCCTCGTCGAACGGGACAGCCAAAAAGGCATGGTCATCGGGAAGAAGGGCGCGCTGTTGAAGGCCGTCGGCATTGCCGTGCGAGCAGCAGATGGACCCTGGTGCCTATCTCGAGCTGTTCGTGAAAGTGGATCGCAACTGGCAACATCGGCCGGAGCGCATTGAGCGCCTTCTGGGCCGACGGTTCGTAGTCGTTCGACCCGCTCGATTTGTTAAGAATCGAGAAAAAGTCATGGAATCGTAACCTAACGGCACTGAGCTGCGCGCCGCTGTGCTGGCACAGTTACGGGTGTTCACCCCAGCCGAAGGAGTAGGTCGATGACGAACTTTTCCCTAGAAGTGAGTGGTTCCGGTCGGGATCGTCTTGAGCCGGTCGGCATGATGGATGTCGAAGCAGCCAGAGTGCTGCTCGAAGCGCTTGCCGCCCTGCGTGCCATTGCCAAGAACGCCTTTGTAGAAATTCGCCTAGACCGTGTGGTCGGGCTCACCAAAGCAGCGTGGCGGTTGCTCGTGGCGGGCGACCTTCCCGTTGGTGAGCTCACCGGGCTCACGACCGGCTAGCCAGCAATGACCAAGGCGGAATAATCGGCGTGCGATACCAGCGGCGCGCTCCCGAGCGTGAGTCCGGGCACCAGGCTCTCGATCAGCTCGTTGTCGACAACCAAACCGATATTGCCGATACCGCGGAGGCCCGTCAGCGTCATGGTGATCTGCGCTGCGGCAGCCAGCCGATCGAGCGGCTCGCGGCCAAGGAACGATGGATCGAGGTGCACACCGACGTACGCAGCGGAATCGAGCCGTTCTGCCGTAAGTTTGAGGATCAAGCCGGGCGAAATGAAGGTTCGCAAACCGGCTTGGCCCCGCGTCGATTGCATCTCGTTCAGTGCAGCCAGCGGATCGACGGGAATCGGTCGGCGGATTGGCTGCGGCTGGAGCCGACCGTCTGCGGTCACGAAGTACACGACGACCTCCTCGGACGGCACGGTGGTCGGTGGCAGGGTCGTGGTCGTGGTGGTGGTCGGTCGCCACCGTCGTGGAGGTGGTGGTGCTCGGTGGCTTGGGGAGCGTGGTCTGCGTCGTGGTCGTGGTCGGGTCCTGGAATGCTGTCGCGACCTCCGCCCGGTCGATGGGGTGAATCGGCGGAGCTTGCCGCTCGGCCGCAGCCCGACAACAGCAGACAGCTACTGAGGGCGAGTCGCCGGGTGCGAGTGTTCACGCTGATCATTCCTCCTCCGCCGGAAGCTCGATGACAAAGCGGGCACCGGGACCTCGACGCGGTCCTCTACCCAGACTCGGCCGCCTTGCAGGTGAACATGTTCGTGCACCAACGCCAACCCGAGCCCAGTACCGGCACGATGCCGGGCGGTTGCTCCGCGGAAGAATCGTTCAAAGATCTGGCTTTTCTCAGCGTCGAGCACGCCAGGGCCGGCGTCCTCCACGCCAATGCGGATCACGGATTGCCCATTGGCGACCGTGGCGCCATCGAGCGTGATGCGCACCGGCCCGCCAGCGTGGTGTTCGGCGTTGCCCAGCAGGTTGGCCAGGGCACGCTCCAGCCGCCGACGGTCTACGACCACGGGCTGCTGCTGCCAGTTCGGTTCGGTAACGACGGGCACGCGGTAGCCGTAGCGGGCGGCGACCCGGGTCACGAACTGGTCGAGCAGCACTTGTTCGGTGTGAAGATCCGCCGCCCCTGCATCGAGCCGAGAAATTTCGAGCAGGTCGAGCACCATCTGGTGAAAGCGCTTGCTTTGGGTGACGAGCAGGTCCACCGCCTGGCGCGACCGCTCGGGCAACTCGGCCTTGCGAGCATCGAGGATCTCGATCGAACCGATCAGGGTTTGCAGCGGCGTCCGCAGCTCGTGGCTCACATCGGACGCGAATCGTGCCTCACGTTGAATCCGTTCCTCGACCGCGTCGGCCATGTTGTTGAACGATGTGGCCAACCGTTGCAGTGCCGGGTCCGACTCGGGTCGCAGCCGAGTATCGAGCCCGCCGGAGGCCAGCCGACTCGCGGCGTCCGTGACGCGGGCCAGCGGGCGAAGGACACGACGCGACGTCCACAACCCGATCGATGCCGAGCCGATGGCGGCAATGGTCGAGCCAAGGATCAATGCGCTCGCCAAGGTCCGCAACGTCTTGTTGAGGTCGGCCAGCGAGAACGCCTGCACATAACTGGTGATCGTGACCCGATCAGCAGGATCATCGGGAGGCGGAATGGTGACAAGCAGGAAGTCGACCTTGTTGATGCGGGCTGGCATCTTTCCGGGTTCGCCACGCTTGATGCCCTCAGAGAACGCGGCAGGAAAGTACTCCGTGAAGGTGGGGTCAATCGCCCGCCACTGGCCGTCAATGAGCACACCGATGAAGTTCCCGGTTTCGGGTTTCAGCGCGTTGGTGAAAAGGTCTTCAGGGTTCCGCTCTCCATTGCGCAGGAGGTCACGCACGGTCCGTGCCTTGGCCTTCGCCTCAGCGACCGACGCAACCTCGAACTTGGAGCGCAAGCCTCGCTCGGCAAGAAAATACGAGCTGAAGGCCAGTCCGACCGAGACGGCGAGGCCCAGCAACGCGAAGCCAACAGTGACGCGTGCCGCAGTCCCAGCGACCATGGTCGGCGACGCGGCGGATGAGCACTCACAGCTCTATCTTCCCGCACATCCGGGCCGGATGTGGCATGTTCCACGAGTTGGTGAGGCGCCAGGGGGAGGAGGCACCCCACCAAGCAGCGTGGACCCATAGACAGAATGACGCATAATTGTGACGACTGGACGGAAGATTTGTTTGTTTCCTGTAACAAAGTGAGAAAGGGTCGCATCGGATGAACCGACTGCTGTTTATCGAGGACGATGACGAGATCCGACTGGCGCTGCGCCTGGCGCTCGAAGATGAGGGTTACGTGGTGGCCGAGGCGCGCGACGGCAAGGCCGGACTGGCAGCATTCGACCGAGACGAGCCCGACCTGGTGCTTCTGGACCTTCGTCTGCCCGACATTCAGGGCTTCGACGTATGCCGCACGTTGCGGGCCAAGAGCATCGTGCCCATCATGATCGTGACCGCGCAGACCGACACGTACGACCTGGTGGCTGGCCTAGAAGCCGGCGCCGACGACTATGTGACGAAACCGGTGGTCGCCAAGGAGCTGGCTGCGCGCATTCGTGCGCTGTTGCGCCGGGTGCAGCTCCACGGGTCAGCCAGCCGAAGGCGGCCAGCTTCGGTGACCTCGAGCTGCGCCGTGAGCAGGGTGTGGTGCTCAAGCGGGGCGAAGATTGCAGCTCACCAAGACCGAGTTCTTGCTGCTGTGCGAATTCGCCGACCACCCAGGCATGGTGCTGTCACGCGACCAGCTGCTGGAACGGGTCTGGGGCTACGACTACCTCGGCGACAGCCGCCTGGTTGATGCCCACATCCGTCGGCTGCGCGTGAAGGTGGAGGACCAGCCGGATGATCCGCGCATCATCCTTACCGTGCGCGGCATCGGCTACAAGCTCGGCACCGGCTGATCCACACCGGTCAGGCACACCGGTCAGGCACACCGGTCAGGCGGTGCTTGGCCGGTGATTTCACGCAGGAACGCCTCGGCCTCGGCGCGGTGGCGGGTTCGACGCATCGGCGGCAGTGCGTTCACGACGTCCCAGCGGTAGCCGGCCTTGTTGAGGCGCGGGTCGAGGATCGGCGACCACACCACGGTCCGTCGGCCGTGCGGATGAGCCGGCCGGCGGCCTGGGCCAACAGGTGGCGGCGCGGGGCAGGTCGACGTCGCGGAACGCGGCGGCGCCGGCAGCTTCGCGCCGCGCCTCGAGCAGCGGGTCGTCGGGGCGGGGGAACGGGATCCTGTCGATCGTGACGAGGCTGAGCGTGGCGCCGGGCACGTCGATGCCCTGGAACAGGCCCGTGGTGGCGAACAGGCAGGCCGATTCCTCACGGCGAACGCGCTGCGACCAGTGCGGTCTTGGGCAGGTCGCGCTGGCTCGAGGATGCGGAACGGCAGCCGGGCCCGCAAGGCGTCGACGGCGGCGCCGAGCGCCTTGTAGCTCGTGAACAGCGCCAGCGTCCGGCCGCCGGCCGCGGTGATGAGCGCCTCGAGCTCGTCGTGGACCGCGGCGGTGTAGTCGGGCGGGCGAGGGTCGGGCAGGTGGGTGGCGTTGTAGAGGATGCCGGCCGACCGCGTAGTCGAACGGGCTGCCCACGTCGAGTCGCTGTCGGTGCCGCCGGGGTCGAGCCCGACCCGCTCCGGGAGGCTGGCGGGGATGGTGGCGCTCGTGAGGATGGCGGTGCGCTGACCTGCCACACGCCTTGGCGCGCAGCACGGGGCCACGTCGATGGGGGCCATCGGCGAGCGTGGCCCGGTCGGCAGCCGCCCTCCACCCAGGCCACGTAGCCGTCGGCGAGCGCCATGGCCCTGTCGAGGTCTTCGGCCAGCGACCGGCGTGCCTTCGTGGCCCGCAGCTTTCGCTGCTTGACGTCGTCGGTCTCGTTGTCGATCTGGCCGCAGCGCCGCCAGGATCTTGCTCGACGCTGCCGCGGCCTCGGCCAGCGCTGTTCGCCGATGCTCGGCGGAAGCGGTCGGGCGAGTCGCTGATCCGACGACGGTGTGCTGGCATGCGTAAGCCGGGTCGCCGATCCGGCGATTCCGGCGGCCATCAGTCGTCGTCGGCAAGGACTTGGCGCACGATGCGGGCCCAGTTCAGGAAGCGGCCGGGGCCGAGGCCATGCCAGCGGTGTCGGAGGTGATGTCTTCGAGCTGGTGGGCCTCGTCGAACACGACGACGTCGTGCTCGGGCAGCACGGCGCCGCCCGACGCGACGTGGGTGCCGTACAGGTGCATGTTGACGACGATCACGTCGGCCATGGCCGCCTTCCGGCGGGCCGCCTCGGCGAAGCACGGTTCGCCGAGCGGGCACCGTGGCGCCCGGGCACTCCTCGGAGGTGCGGTCACCGCCTGCCACGCCCGTGGCGACGGTGCCCAGTCGAGCTCGGCCTGGTCGCCGGTCTCGGTCGTGCCCGGCCCAAGCAGCAGCTTGCGGATCTCGGCCTTGATCGTGCGGCGCCACGTCGTCGATCTCGAGCTGGCCTTCTCCGCCGCCTGCGATCTCGCGCACACGCTGCAGGCACAGGTAGTTCGACCGGCCCTTGAGCACGGCGAAGCGCACTGGCCGGTCGAGCTGCTCGGCCGAGGAACGGCAGGTCCTTGGTCGCGAGCTGGTCCTGCAGCGCCTTGGTCGCGGTGGCCACCACGACCTTGCGGCCGGACAATGATCGGCACCAGGTAGGCCAGCGCTCTTGCCGGTGCCTGTGCCGGCCTGCACCACCAGGTGGCGGCCGGTTTCGATCGCGTCGGCCACCGCACGGGTCATTCGCGCTGGCCCGGTCGGGCTCTCGCCGCCGCCCGCAAGGTGGCCGACCACCGATTGCAGGCGTGCTGCAGCGAGGTCGGTCGGCCGTGGACACCGCAGCATCGTAGACGGCCGCGCCCCCACATTCGGGGACCGCTCACACGCGGATACCGACGGCGGGCCGCTGCAGCGGTAACGTTCGGGTGATGGCCTGCTCGACGGACTCGACCAATCCCGCATCCCCACCCACGTCGGCTGCGTGATGGACGGCAACGGCCGCTGGGCCACCGCACGTGGCCTGAAGCGCACCGAAGGCCACGCCGCCGGCGAAGAGGCGCTGTTCGACGCGGTCGAGGGCGCGCTCGAGCTCGGCATCAACTGGCTCACCGTGTACGCGTTCTCGACCGAGAACTGGCGGCGACCGGTCGACGAAGTGCGCTACCTGATGCGCTTCAACGAGTACATCCTGCTGCGCCGCCGAGACGAGCTCCACGAGCAGGGCGTGCGCATCCGCTTCGCCGGTCGTCGCGATTGGCGTGTGCCGCGGCGACTGCTCAAGCGGATGGACGAGTCGATGGCTCTGACCGAGCACAACACGCACGCTGACGCTGACCTTCGCGTTCAACTACGGCGGCCGCGCCGAGATCGTCGATGCGGTCGACAGCATCGTGGCCGAGGGCTATCGCCGCCGACAAGGTCGACGAGAAGGCGATCGCGCAGCGGCTGTACCACCCCGAGATGCCCGATCCCGACCTGATGATGCGCACGTCGGGCGAGTACCGCATCTCGAACTTCCTGCTGTGGGAGCTGGCCTACAGCGAGCTGGTGTTCACCGACGTGCTGTGGCCCGACTTCCGGCGCGAGCACCTTGCCGACGCGGTGCGCGAGTACCAGCGGCGCGATCGCCGCTTTGGTGGCCTGGAGGCGTGACCGCCACCTACCGCGACCCCGGTGTGGTGCTGCGGACGTACAAGCTGGGCGAAGCCGACCGCATCGTGGTGATCATCACCGAGCAGCACGGCAAGGTACGCGCGGTGGCCAAGGGCGTGCGAAAGGGCTCAAGTCGGTTCGGTGGGCGGCTCGAACCGCTGTCTCACATCAATCTGCTGGTACGTGAGGGTAAGCGAGCTCGACACCATCAACCAGGCCGAGACGGTCGACCTGTTCCGCACTGTCCGCGAGGATCTCGACCGACTGTCAGCCGGCGTGGCGTGCTGGAGGCGGTCGACCAGATTACGCACGAGCACGAAGCCAACGCCCGGCTCTACCACATGCTTGTCGGCGCAATTCGAGCGCTCCAGACCCGACCGTCACGACTACTCGTGCCAGCATTCTACTTGAAACTGCTCGCCGCCGACGGGGTCGCACCCGAGCTCAACGAGTGCGTGACATGCGAGTCAGCCGGGCCCCTCGTGGCCTTCGATGCCCACCAGGGCGGCGCGCTGTGCCGTGACGTGCCGCCAGGGCACTCCGATGTCGGCCGACGCGCCGGACATCATTCGCGGCATTCTGAACGGCGAACTCGCTCGTGTCTTGGCTGCCGACGAGGGACCGGCAGCCCACGAGGTGGACCAGCTCGCAGTGAAGGCGTTCGAGCACCACGTCGAGCGCCGATTGCGGGCGGTACACATCCTCGACAAGCCCGATGCGCGGCCGACCGCCGCTGAGCAGCGGCAAATGCAAGGCGGACCCGCGACGGTTGGGCCACTAACATCTCCGGGCTATGCCAGCGACCGAACTCGATCAGATCGTCAACCTCTGCAAGCGCCGGGGCTTCGTGTTCCCGTCCGCCGAGATCTACGGCGGCTTCCGGTCCACCTACGACTACGGCCCCCTCGGCGTGCTGCTGCTGCGCAACGTGAAGGACGCGTGGTGGCGGTCGATGGTGCAGCTGCGCGACGACGTCGTCGGCCTCGACGCGGCCATCCTCGGCCCGCCGCAGGTCTGGGAGGCGTCGCGGCCACCTGGCCAACTTCACCGACCCGCTCGTCGACTGCACGAACTGCAAGCAGCGGTTCCGTCTCGACAAGCTCGACGACCCGGATCACGTGCCCGAGCTGCGGCAAGCGGGGCACGTTCACCGAGGCCCGCGCAGTTCAACCTCATGTTCAAGACCCACGCCGGCCCGGTGGAGGACGCCGGCGCCGTGGCCTACCTGCGGCCCGAGACGGCGCAGGGCATGTTCGTCAACTTCACGAACGTGCTGCACACCACGCGCAAGAAGCCGCCGTTCGGCATCGCCCAGGTCGGCAAGTCGTTCCGCAACGAGATCACGCCCGGCAACTTCGTCTTCCGCACCCGCGAGTTCGAGCAGATGGAGATGGAGTTCTTCGTCCCGCCGGACGAGGCGCCAGCAGTGGTACGAGTACTGGTGCGACGAGCGCTATCAGCTGGTACCTCGACCTCGGCATGCCCGACGAGCATGCTGCGCCTGCGCCCGCACGACGCCGACGAGCTGTCGCACTACTCGTCGGGCACGTCCGACGTGGAGTTCCTGTTCCCGTGGGGTTGGGACGAGCTCGAGGGCATCGCCAACCGCAGCGACTACGACCTCACCCAGCACGCCAAGCACTCGGGCGAGAAGCTCGAGTACTACGACCAAGCCACCAACGAGCGCTACATGCCGCACGTCATCGAGCCGGCCGCCGGTGCCACCCGCACGACGATCGCCTTCCTGCTCGCGGCCTACGACGAGGAAGAGGTCAAGGGCGAGACCGCGTCGTGCTGCGGCTGCATCCACGGCTGGCGCCCGTACAAGGTCGCGGTGCTGCCGCTGTCGAAGAAGGACGAGCTTGACCGGCCGTCTCCGAGCAGGTGCTCAGCATTCTGCAGCCGCACTACATGTGCGACTACGACGAGACCCAGTCCATCGGCAAGCGCTACGCCCGCCAGGACGAAGTCGGCACGCCGTTCTGCGTCACCGTCGACTTCGACACCCTCGAGGACAACGCCGTCACGGTCCGCGACCGCGACACCATGGAGCAGGTCCGCGTGCCAATCACCGAACTACTCAACACCGTCCGCGGCAGCCTCGGCTTCTAGCCGATCGTTGCGTGCAGGATCGTCAGGCGAGGCCTCGGCCTTGTCTGACGACCGTCCGCGTCTCGACCCGGAATCTGAACGGCAGGGTGGGTCAGCGGGGCGGTGGCATACCGATGGCGCTCGCCCAGTCGGGGCGAGATCGCAGGGCATCGAGGCCGGAGTCGCTGAGACGGTCGTGCTCAGCAGGGTCGGCGAGTGCAGTTCGCAGCCAGGCCATTGCGGGATCGCTGTGGCCCAAAACCGCCAACTCGGTCGCCAATTGATGGGCGGTGAAGGAGTCGCGATGGCGTTCGAAGATCCGAGCGCCGTACGCGATCGCTCGTTGCAGGTAGCCGAGGCGGTGCAGGACGTGATGAAACGTGCGAGCAGCCTGCAGGTTCTCAACCGAGGCAGCTTCAGGCACAAGCTCCACGAGCGCGAGGCAGCGCGTCGTGCGGGGCATCATCGGCGAGGTGCCAGTACCCCGAAGAGAAGGCCAAGGAATCGCCAAGGGTGCGTGCAGCACCCACCCGGTCTCCCGAGCGATGTAGCAGGCTCGCGGTCAACCACGGTGACGGGCTGGTACCTGCAGGAAACGGCTGGAGTTTGCCGGTGTGCCACGACATGGCTTCGGCGGCGGCGGCACCAGTAGCGGGATCGTTGGCAACGTTGGCTGGCCGACTGGCGCTGAGCACGCCCCAGTTCATGGCGAGCAACATCACGCCAGGCAGCAAGAGCGCGGAGAGCGACCCGCTCCGGCTTCGTAGCACGCCGGCGACGGTCAGCATGCCGGCCATGGCCAGGCTTGCCTGCTGGTAGCGGTAGCGGCCCCGACCGGGAAGTAGCCGTTCGAATCCGAGCGCCACGATGTTGCCGCCGTCAAGCGGAAGGATCGGTATCAGGTTCGCCAAGCCAAGAATCGGGCCGAACCACAGCAAGATGCCCCGGTAACCCGGTGTCATCGTATGAAATGACGTGAGGTCGGCACCCATGGCTACGAGTCCAACAAGGCCCAGCAGGATCTCGGCACCGGGGCCGGCCACGCTGATCAGCGCCATGCGGCCCTTCGTGATCGTTGCCGGTGCGACTAAGCGCAACATGATGAGCCCCTAGAGCAGTTCACTCGCCGACGACGAATGAACAGCAAGGCCAGCAACCCGAGTTGTGTCGCCCACGACACCGAGCCGCCGCCACCTGAGCCGTCGCCACCTGAGCCGCCACGACCTGAGCCGCCGCCACCTCCGGCCTCGTCGTCATCAGCGATGAAGACGGACGCACTTGCCGAGATCCAGCGCCTTCAACGACCTGCTCATCGCGGCCGTCCCCGGGAAGGTCACCCCCGAAGTAACCGCCGACGAGCTGGCGCTGGTCAACGCCGCCCTCTCTGCGTTGGGGTAGATCTCGTGGCCTCGTGTCGCGTCGAGGGGTGGATTCTTGGTCGCAGAGGACACTGACTTTCTGTCGTATAAAGAGACGATCGGCCGCGGACATATACCGACCCAGGAGGGGCTCAGTACGACATCGTCGTCTCTCGTTCGTTCCCATTGGTGGTGACACTCGTTCCGCTCGTCGTGACCACCGTCACCGTAGTCTGTCGCGGTCATCACGCTTCTTCGGTGGGCGGCGAGTCCGCGCTGCGCACCATCGCCAGCCGGGCGGCGAGATCAATGCCCAGTCGAATTTGATGATCGAGGGTGGCGGCGCTATCCCACCATCCTTCGGACCGAACCCACAGACCGTCGGTCTCAAGACGAACGAGTGACAGACGAACCGGCCGATCCTCACGAGCACCGGTGAAGGCAGGTGGCCAATGTTCAAGTCGCCCGGCGAGGTCGTCGTCGACGATGCCGTACGGATCATCAATCACGAGCTCGCGCTGTGGACGCTGCCACAGGGCCTTCAGGCTACGGCTTCGGACAACGTCGACGAGATGGCCCAGATCGGTCTGCGGCCCGGAATACGACACCGTCAGCGAGGGAGGAAGCGCAGGTATCGCACGACCTGTCGCCCCATCGTGCAACGATGCGATGACATCGCGGACGTCGTGTTCGCGGATGGCCACGGTCGGACACAGCCACGACACCGACGCGGTCGTCTGCTCCGTGTCGCTGTACCGGTGAGCCCGGCAGGTCCACTCAATCGCACCGCGAGCACCGCTCAACGTGAAATCACCCGGACCCGAACGTGTAATGCGGTAGCCGCCTCTGGCGGCGAGATCCTCGAAGAACTGCTCATTGGCCCAACGACTCATGACCTGACCTCCTGGTTTCGATCGACACATCATCCATGAACCCCGCAACGACCGCGCGTCTCTCGAAACGGCACGGCGACCCGATCGGGCTGCATGCAAAGTGAATGCATCTAGTGCTATTATGAATGTATGCCTTCGCCACTGCAGATTAGAAACGTGCCTGATGAGACGCGTCGAGTGCTCAAGGCCCGAGCTGCAAGCCGCGGTCAGTCCCTCAACGCCTACGTGCTCGAGGTCATCGAGAGCGCGGCGGCGCGTCCAACGGTGGCTGAGGTGCTCGAGCGCGCTGCGGAGAGGGCCGAACGGGCGTCCGGATCAGTGGTCGACGTCCTCGACGGCGCCCGGAACGAACGCGACAACGAACTCACTCGGCGCGCCAGAGGGTGATCGTCGTCGATTGCTCCGCGATCGTCGACGCCCTCACCGGGGTCGACGGAAGCGAATCGCTGCGGGCCCATATGGCTGATGAGGAGCTGCACAGTCCCGCCCTTCTCGACGTCGAGATCGTCTCTGCGCTTCGCGGGCTGACACGCGAAGGGCGCATCACCGCAACCCGAGCGCAGGACGTCCTCACCGACTTTGAGTATCTCCCACTGCACAGGTGGTCTGCCGGCGACTCCTTACGTCGACGGGCCTTCAGCCTCCGCGACAACCTGAGCGCGTACGACGCCACCTACGTCGCTCTCGCCGAAGCTCTGCAATGCCCACTGGTCACCCGCGATGAGCGTCTCGCCCGTTCGCCCGGTCACGCCGCCCAGATCACCGTCCTCTAAGCATCGTTCCCAACCTGCTTGTGGATGCTCGTGCTCAGCGCCGGGGTCGGGTACCAGAAGGAAATGAATCCCGATCCGGGAATGTCCCATCGCATCCGGCGAAGGAAGATCAATGAACCGTGAGGGGCCACGAGGTACGAAGTCGGCGTTTCGATGCGACTCAGTCGCGCCGGGCGGGAGACCGGGCACGACTCGGACACGCAGAGCCTCGGCGGAGGGCGTTTTCGGATGTGCCATCGTCCTGTTGCTCATTGGCGCGGCGTCCGCGGCGGCGGCGCCGTCAGTGACGGTGCCGGTTGCGACCGGAAAGTTCGGTCAAGTGATCGAACTTCAGGGGAAGGGGTTTCCCGCAGCGTCGACGGGCGTGATCGACATCGGTGGGGTACGGGCCACGCGGGTCAAAACCAACCGTCTCGGTCGTTTCACCGCGCGTTTTCGTCTGCCGGCGATAGAACCGGGCCCCCGCCGCCTCGTCGCTGCGGTCCGGGCACCGGGAACGACCACGTTCCGTCGCGCAAGCAGCATCTTCACGGTCCGTCCGGGGATGTTCCGCGTCGATCATGTCGTCTGGATCGTGATGGAGAACAAAAACTACGAGCACGTCATTGGGGCGCCGGCGGCCCCCTACCTCACGCAGCTTTCCCGCGCTTATGGCAACGCCACCCAGATGAGTGCAGAGATCCATCCGTCGTTACGCAACTACATCGCGATGACCTCCGGCACGATGCAAAACGCCCTTGCCGACAGCGGTCCCCCAACCGCTCACCCGCTCAACATCGACTCGATCTTCGGGCAGCTGAAGGGCAACTGGCGGGCGCTTCAGGACAACATGCCGACGAACTGTGCCTTGGCCAACTCGGGCACATATGCCGTGCGGCACAACCCGGCCACGTACTACACGCCGATCGCAGCAGAATGCGCCACCCGCAACGTGCCGCTGGCTGACCCCCCAGATCTCAGCGCCCGTTTCACGTTCATCACACCGGACCTGTGCAACGGCACACACGACTGTCCCGTCGCCACGGGTGATGCGTGGCTTCGACAGTTCATTCCCAAGATTGTGCGAACGCCGCAATACCAGGCGGGCCGAACCGTGGTGTTCCTGACCTGGGATGAGAGCGACGGCACCCCGGAGAACCACATCGCGACGATCGTGATCGCCCCGACGTCACATCGCCGTACGAGCAACCAACCGTTCAACCACTATTCGATGCTCAGGACGACCGAGGAGTTACTCGGACTACCGTTCCTCGGGTTTGCTGCGACGGCGCCGTCGATGCGCGCAGCCTTCCGCCTCTGAGTTGTGACGAGCCGCCGACGACTCCTCGCTCAAGTGCTGTAACCGAGCGCCGATACTTCGAAGGAAGCGATGTGTCGGTGACGTGGAAGGACGCGGCGTGACGGTGCAGTTAACAAAAGGCGATCGCGTGGCCCTTGGTGGTGCGATTGCCCTGCTCGCCGCCCTGTTTCTGCCCTGGTACGGGTTGGCGACGGGGGCCCTGGGGAGTGCCGGCGACCCGATCGCTGACGCGTTCATCACTGGGTTCACGCAGAAACTGACCTTCTCGGCATTCGACGTCTTTACGTACGTGGACGTCGCCCTCGTGATCGTTGCGATCGGTTGCGTGGCGATCATCGGCCTCGTCGGCACCGGAAAGTTGGATCAGTCACTGCGCCGTATCGTGGAATCCGCCGGATCCGTCGCGGCGCTTCTCGTCCTCTTTCGCATGCTGGTGCGACCCGGCGGCTCGCTCTTCGAACTCAAGTACGGAATCTTCCTCGCGCTGATTGGCGGGGTCGCCATCTCGGTTGGGGGCATGCTCAACCGCCGCGAGTTCACCTGATCCGACGTTGGGTCACTACCGCGCCTGGTTGAGTGATGTCGCGACGTAGTCAGTCGCAGATCTCGGTCAGCGGGATCGAGAGTTGGAACACCTTTCCCGCCCGGGTCGTCGCTTGGATTGACTTACCGCCGCGCCTGGCGGTGATGAACCGGGTCTGGAAAACCGGTTGGAACCGGTCGGTGACCACGAAACCGCCCTGCCGGTACGCGCGGACCATTGCTTGCCGAGTGGACACCCCGGGGCGGACGCCGACGTGGGTTTGAACGCCGCGACGGAAGCTGATGTTCACGAGCTTGCCGTTGGTGAACGAGGCGTTGCCCACGAGCCCGGCAGGGGCTTGCGGCCCGGTGAAGTCGTAGCCCCGAGCCGTTGGACCGTAGAACTCACATCCCGCCTGCGGGTTTGCGAGCCAACCGGTTGCGACGGCGGCCGGCCGGGTCATGCCAAGCGTGAGCGGGCCGATCCCCGTCAACCGCAGGCGCGACGGTGTCGCGGCGTCAGCCACGACGGCGCTCCCGAGGAGGCCGATGCTGACAGTTCCTGCGACAAGTGCGATGCGACTTTTCATGGGTCTCCTCGTGCATGAAGCCCGGCGGGCTCGGGCGGGCGTTTCTCCTAGTGAGGTGCCCGGACGGATCCTGATACACGTTGCGCTCGCTATCAATCTCGGTAGTGCGGTAGCGCTGTCGTCACACTACGCCCCAAACGAGAGAGGAAGACTCGGCCGCCGTCCTCGCGGCAGGCTCGCCTGGCGGTCTCTGCCCTCACCGCTGCGGGGAATCCCGGCGGAGGCGGATGAGTTGTTGCGCGTAGTCGATGCCCTCGCGCCAGCCGGCGTTGGACTGCCCGTGAGCGCGGGTGGACATGCGCATCGGGACTTCGGCCACCTGTGACCACTGACCGCGGGCGAGGATCTCGAGGAGGATCTTGAAGCCCTTCGCCTTGAGCGGGACGTTGGCGACGACCTCTCGCCGCACGAGAAAGCAGCCGGAGAGGGGGTCCTTAACCGGTCGTGCCTCCGGCAGGGCGGCGCGCGCGGCCCCACGGGTTGCCTGCGTGACGAGTCGTCGCAACGGACCGGCAAGGCCGGCGGTCTCGCCACCGCCATCGACGAAGCGACTCGCGACGACGACGTCCGCCCCTTGGTAGGCGGCGTCGACGAGGTGCGGCAGCACCTCCGGTGGGTGTTGCAGATCGCCATCCATCACGGCGAGCAGGTCGGACTCCCGCGCATCCTCAAACCCGGCTTGCACGGCGGTTGCCAAGCCGCCATCACGATCGCCGGGTTCGCGATGGATGAGCCGAACGGGCTCGCCGGCGTCGCGATGGCGCATCACCTCCTGCGGTGTTGCGTCGTCCGAGTCGTCGACGAACAGGATCTCGTAGTCCACCCCTGCGGGCCCGAGCGCGGATTGGGTGCGGGCGGCGAGTTCCCGAACAGCGCCCACTTCGTTGCGGGTGGGAACGACAACGGTCAGGTCCATGGGTTACCTCTCCTTCGGTATTCGTAGGATCTCGATACGGTCGACGCCATCGCCAAACGTCGCGGCGATACTGGACTTCTCCAGGGCTTCGTCCACCGACGGCACCAGGTACTGCGTGGAGCGCACGCCCTCGGTGGAGACGAGGTAGTCGAAGTCACGCCATCGCCGCGGGAACTGTTCCGCCACCTCGGGGTCGAGATCGAGCTTGTAGTACCAGACCACCCGATCCCGGTCGTAGCCGTCGACGATGAGGTCGAGCCATATGGTGTTGTCGACGAGCAGGCGTTCGCTGCGGGGAACGTTTTGGCGAAGCCACGCTTCGGCTTGGCGCGTCGGTCCATCCTCTTCGGCTGCCAGCTGGCGGTCGAGTGTGTTGGCCCACGCCGGCGCTGTTCGTGTGAAGGTGACGAACACCATCGTCGCGAGCGCCGCCGCCGCGACTGCCCGTCCCGACAGGCGCACCGTCGCTCGTACGACACCGCGCGCGGGGGAGCCGTAGCGGCGCACCATCCAGGCCCACAGCCCGTCACCCACTCCCGCGATCGTCATGGCCGCGAACGGCAACATGACAATGAGGTACGGAACCGGCAGGTACCCGGAGCGCAGCAGCATCACGAGCGAGATCCCTAAGGCCAGTGCCGCGGGACGCAAGCGCGCAACGAGCAACGCGACGGGAACAAGCAGTGCCCCGGCACCCAAAAGCCACGGGTCGGTCGTGAGCCACCCCTCCACGATGTTGTTGGCGTTCGACCACTGGTCGAGCACGAACCCCGAGCCCTCACGGTCGAACAACTGAAAGGCGATGCCGTCCCACAGGCTCACATGGCCCTCTCCCGGAAACAGCTCGCCACGCAGGAGCGCCATCAACGGGTAGAACAGCACCACCGATGACAGGAGGCTGCCGGCTAACGCGAAGCTGTACCGACGGGTGTCGCGCGGGGTTGCGCGCCACAACTCGAGAGCCAGGGCGGGTAGCAGGAGCAGGAGTGTCTCCTTGCTGAGTACGGCCATCGCGAAGCACGCACCGGCCCCGGCGTGGGCCGACAGGCGCCGTTGGGGTGAGCGGGCCAGCACGAACGCCGCGATGGCCCACATCACGCCAAGGTTGTCGAGCAGCACCTGCCGTTGCCAGTACAGGGCGAGTGGGGAGAGCGAGAACAAGAGCACCGCCGCAGCCGCGAAGCCACGGGCCATGTTCAGACGCCGGGCCCAGACGTAGATGAGCGCCGCGGTGACGAAGTGGACGAACAGCATCACCTCACGTCCTGCGGCGACGGCGCTGGTGGCGCGCTCGAACCCCCCACTCAACCACAGCCACGGCACGAGCTGGATCCACCCCACGGGCGGATGGTCGTACCAGTAGGTGTAGTGGGAGAGTTCACCGTGGGCCATCACCGACCATGCCTGGGAGACGTAGGTGCCCTCGTCGTCGAACCGCGCGGGGTAGGAGTTCATCCCCCAGCCGTGAACCGCAACGGCAGCGCCCACCGCCGCGATGGCGGGGCTCGCAAACATGAGTTTCCGTGCGTAGCCGCGCCACGACTGGTCACCGCCGCCGTCCGTCAGTGACTCGGTATCGACAAAGGCGAGGCGATCGAGCACCACAAAGCGGGCGGCCCACAGGAGGGCGAAGGCGGCGAGGTTGGCGGCCGCGAGCGCCTGGGGGGCGGTGGTCGTGAGCGATGTCACCCACACCGCGGCGGTGGAGACGACCAGCCCGACGGCGATGGTGCTCCAGAAGATCGCGATTTGCCGGTTGAGGCGCCGGTCGGTGCGGTCGCCCCAGGTCCAGCGTCGGTTGAGCACGAACGCCGGGATGGCGGCCAGAAGCACGGCCGCCACGTTGGCGACGGTGGCCGCCACGCCGGCAAGGGAGAACGCCACCAGCAGAATTTGCGTCAGCACGATCGAGAATGCCGACACGGCGGTGTAGCGCGCCATTCTCATCGGCCACCCGCTCCTTGGCCGTGGGGCTCGAGGTGAGCCCCGGCGTGCGCGGTCTTCTCCCAGTTGCGGCGGCCCGCCATCTCACGCATTGCCGCGCGCAGTGCCGCCAGAGCGAGCATCACTTGGTAAAACGGCAACCCGATGATCAGCCGCGCGTAGTCACGCATCCGGGCGGGGCCACGAAAGAGGCGCCGCAGATCCTGCAGCCCGATCATCTCCACCAGCAGCGTGATGATGGTCAGCACCAACGGAATGAACGAGAACAGCGCGAGGGGAAGCGGCACGTCGAGCACGAGCATCGCGATAACCGACAGCGGGATCAACACCCCGGTAAACGCCTGCAGAAACGGCATGCCGAGCGTGTACCAGGCCAATGCGCGTTGAGTACGTGAGGGCAGACCGCGCCACACGCCTTTGCGCAAGACCTGGAGGAACCCCTGGTTCCAACGGGTGCGCTGCTTGAACAGCTCCCACAGACTCGACGGCGTTTCCTCGCGTGTCACCAGCTCCGGCTCGTAGGCCACCGCCACCCGCGCACCGGCCACACTGAGGCGCACGCCCAGCTCGCAGTCCTCCGCCAGGCACTGCGGGTCCCAGCCGCCCGCGGCCCGCAGCGACTCGGCCCGGATGAAGACGGTGTTGCCACCCAAGGGGATGAACGCCATATCGGCATGGAAGTGCAGGCGGCTGCGAAACCAGAAGTAGTACTCCAAGCAGTTGCGCACCGAGTACCAGTTCGACCAGTAGTTGACGAGCTGCACGCCGCCCTGGGCGATCTCGGCGCCCGACTCCACCAGCAGCGCATCGATGTTTCGCAGCAGTTCCGGGTGAACGTCGTCCTCGGCGTCGAATACACCGACCACCTTGCCGCGGCAATGCGGTAGGGCGATGTTGAGGGCACGGGGTTTGCTCTTGGGCCACGTGTCGTCGACCACCACACGGATGTGGTCAGGGTGACGCTGGGCGGCAGCCCGTGCGACCTGCGCGGTGGCATCGTCGTCCGCACCCACCACCGCCACGATCTCGAAATCGGGATGGTCGAGCGCCGCCAGCGAGTCGAGCGTTTGGCCGAGCACTTGCTCTTCATGGCGCGCCGGGACGATCAGTGAGAACGATAGCTCCGGCTCGCGCGGCTCAGGAAAGCGGGTACGCAGCAGGCGATCCGGGGTACGCCAGGCATACAGCATCCACGCCAGGGTGGAGGCGGCAACGACGGCAAGGATCGAAATACCGAGCGCGTATGCGAGGTACAGCGCGGTCACAAATAGACTTCCTGGTGCGTCGGATGGGGGATGACACGCACCGTGAATGCGGGGTGCTATCGCCCATTTCGGAATAAGGAAATGGAACTGGTCGAGGGAGAACGTTGCAGCCGATTCCCAGCAGGCACGTCAGGGCGTGAGCCACACGCTGGCAACGCTGTCACCGCCTGTGGGAAAGAAAGACGACAACAATCCGCCGTCGTTCTGGTGGATACCCGAGGTTGTACGCCTCGTCGCATCGATCCCGCTTCGACCGATGGCGCGACTTCATACCCGTCGATTCGGCCCTGACGGCACCGTTCTGAGGGTCAGGCGGCGGTGAGGCAGATCTCGGGAAGCTCGAACCACTGCAGCTCCTGAAAGCCGGACGAGGCGCAAGCGCAGTTGGCCGTGGCCGCGACGGTCGGGAGGTCGTCCGGCCTCAGGGTGCGCTCGGCAAAGAGTGCGCGCGCGTCATCCAGATAGGTGGGTAAGGCTGATTGAGGCGCCCGTTCGTCGTGTCGTGGGAATGTCATCCGACCATGCTCGTCGTAGCGGACATCGTTGAGGCGGAGCGGCGGTGCGCCGGGACCGTCGCGGTGTTGCCACAACCCCGTGGTGGGGTCGAAGCGATATTCGGGCATCAGCCGCCAACCATCCGTGGCGACGAGGTCCACCGCGTCAAGCAGATAGCTCACCACCTCGTCGGACAAGAAGTAGTTGACGTTCACTCGCACCCATCCCGGCCTGATCCCTTCGCTCCCCAGTGCGATCTCGCGTTGGAAGGCATGCGAGTGTTCGAGATCGATGCCCAGTAGTCGGTGCCCATATGGGCCGGCGCAGGAGCATCCCCCTCGCGCCTGAATGCCGAACAGGTCGTTGAGCAGCGTGACGATGAAGTTGTGGTGGACGTAACGGCCGGGCTGTCCGTCGGACTCCACCCGGCGCACCACGAACGAGACGATCGGCAGTCGGTCGGAGCTGCGGTTGCCGAGCGTCTCGATTGCCGGGTTTGCGTCCCAGCGGTTGAGGGCCCGGTGGAGGTACTCCTCCTCGCGTTCCCGAATCACATTGGCGCCAACGGCCTCTTTGAGTTGGAACACCAGGCCCGCGCGGATCGACTCGACGATCGCCGGCGTGCCGCCCTCCTCCCGATGCTCGATGTCGCTCAGGTAGACGTGTTCCGACGCATTCACGTACGCGACCGTCCCTCCCCCGGGAACCACGGGCACGGCGTTGCGCACGATTTCGCGGCGAACAGCGAGGACACCCGGTGTGCCCGGACCACCGACGAACTTGTGCGGGCTGATGAACACCGCATCCAGAGAGGTGAGGGAGTCGGCGTCGCCATCCGAGCACTGCGTGGGGACCATGTCGATGGCGATGTACGGCGCCGCCGCGGCGAAATCCCAGAACGACAGGGCCCCGTGCTGATGCAGCAGACGAGAGATCGCGCACGTGTCCGAAAGAATCCCGGTGACATTGCTCGCCGCCGAGAATGAACCGATGCGCAGGGGACGGTCGGCGTAACGCACGAGCTCGGCCGCAAGTACGGACTGGTCGATGTTGCCGTCGACGTCGGCGGGGATAACGACCACGTCGGCGATGGTCTCGCGCCACGACACCTCATTCGAGTGATGTTCAAACGGACCGATGAACACCACCGGCCGTGCGGCCTGAGGGATCTGGTCCGACAAGTGGTACTGGGCATTGAGGTCCGCCGGGATGCGGAGGTTGAGGATGCCGATGAGTCGATCGATGGCGCCGGTGCTGCCCGACCCGCAAAAGATCACGGCGATCGACTCATCCCCGCCGAGGGCCTCCCGAATGATCTGCCGGGCGTCTTCGCGTAGCCGTGTCGTTTGCCGACCGGTGCCGCTCGACTCGGTATGCGTGTTCGCGTAGCGCGGCAGGACCTCGTCGCGAATGAAGTCCTCGATGAACGTGAGTGCGCGACCGGACGCGGTGTAGTCGGCGTACGTCACCCGGCGTGGTCCGTAGGGACCGTGCAGCACCTGGTCCTCGCCGATCACGGACGAGCGGATCATCTCAAGGAGCGGCGCACCGGTGAGATCGCCGGCGGCGTTGGGATCGTGTGAAGAAGAGATCACGGAGCGGGGCCAACCTTCCAGACGGCTGCGCATGTGCGCCGAGCGCCGCGTTCCGACCTCCGGGAAGGCCAGAATCTCGTGGGTCGGCGTTGCAGCCAGGACAGACTCTATCGCGCGAGGCAGCCTCCCGCGTTGGGTCCGTCTCATCTATCCGCGTGACGGAAGAGCCTCGGAATCCCGCGGCTGTGCGACGAGGGTGCCCAGCTGCCGCCGCTCCTTCTCCGACCAGATCCGACTGAGAATGCGATCGGCGGCCTGGGTGGCGGTCCGGGCGGCGTTGGTTGCAAGCTCCGCGCCGGCCGGGGTGAGCACGACGTTAACAAGGCGCGCGTCGCCGGGGCTGGCTTCGCGCCCCACCACGCCGATGCGTTCGAGCGGACCCAGCTGTCGGGCCACTCCGGAGGTGGTGATGCCCAAGCGTCGCGCCAGCTCCACACGGCGCATGCGACCATCCGACGTGGTCGCGAGCTCCAGAAGAAGTGCGAGATCACTCATCCCAAGGCCGTGATGGGCGGCCACCGTAGCGTCGACATCACGCACGATGACGGTCCGCGCAAACGCGAGGTCGAGGACGGTGTCGAGAGCCGTGTCCAGAGATGACATGCCGAGGAGTTTAGCAACTACTCAACGACTTATCAATGATATGTGATGGGGAGCGTGAGTTGCGGCTCGGAGACAGGGGCTATGAGGCGATGTTCGGCGCCGGTGCGAAACGGGCGGTGAAGTGGCGAAGTTGCGCGGGTTGCTCCACGATCTGGAGACCGGTGAGCCGTGCGCCCTGCTGGGCGACCGCGTTGACGACCTCGATGACGTAGTCGATGTGGCTTTGCGTGTAGGTGCGCCGAGGGATCGCCAGCCGGACGAGGTCCATGGCCGCGGGAACCTCCGAGCCGTCGGGTTGCCGTCCGAACATCACCGTGCCGATCTCACACGAACGGATACCGCCTTCGAGGTAGAGGGCGCACGCAAGCGCCTGGCCGGGATAGGACGTCGGCGGGATGTGTGGCAGCAAGGCGCGGGCATCGATGAAGATGGCGTGTCCGCCGAAAGGGACGACCACCGGCACGCCGGCCTGCTCGAGCGCGTCGCCCAGGTAGGCGGTGGAGCGGATGCGGTAGCGGAGGTAGTCCTCGTCCACTGCCTCAGCCAGGCCCTGGGCGATGGCCTCGAGGTCGCGGCCGGCCAGGCCGCCATAGGTGGGAAAGCCCTCGGTCAGGATGACGAGGTTGCGGCACTGCTCGGCCAGGGCGCCGTCGTTCATCGCGAGCCACCCACCGATGTTGGCAAGTGGGTCCTTCTTCGCCGACATCGTCATGCCGTCGGCCATGCCCGACATCTCACGAACGATGTCGGGGATAGTCGCGTCGGCATAGCCGGGCTCGCGACTTTTGACGAACCAGGCGTTCTCGGCAAAGCGGCAGGCATCGATGAACAGGGGAACGCCGTGGCGGTCGCACAGCGCGCGCACGGCCCGGATGTTCTCCATGCTCACCGGCTGCCCACCACCGGCGTTGTTGGTGACCGTCACGAACACCATCGGAACGTCGCTCGCCCGTTCGCTGAGTAGCGCGTCAAGCGCGGCGATGTCCATGTTGCCCTTGAAGGGGTGGCGCACCCCCGGTGTGCGGGCCTCGGGGATGGGGAGATCAACCGCCTCTGCTCCGGTGAACTCGACATTCGCTCGGGTCGTATCGAAGTGTGCGTTGTTCGGCACCACCTTCCCCGCGCCACCGACGACAGTAAAAAGAATCTTCTCCGCGGCCCGGCCCTGGTGCGTCGGCAGGATGTGGGCGAACGGGAAGAGTTCCGTCACCGCTGCGTGGAAACGAAACCAGGACCGCGCACCGGCATACGACTCGTCGCCACGTTGGATGCCCGCCCACTGCTCACTCGACATTGCGCCGGTGCCGGAGTCGGTGAGCAGGTCAACCAGGACGTCACTCGCGCGAAGCCCAAACAGGTTGTACCCGGCCTCGGTCAGCCGCTCCTGCCGCTCGGCCCGTGTTGTCATCCGCAGGGGCTCAACCGAGTGAATCCGAAACGGCTCGATAATCGTGCGCCACTCGCTCATCGCTGTCTGCGACGATAGACCTCTCTCGCGCGGAATGTCAGCCGAGTGCTACGCGTCCACCCCGGGCACCCGGCTGCGCACCCCGGGAAAGCGTCCGAAGTCGCGGTCGAACGACCAGACCTCGGCACCATGTTCGATAGCCAACGCCGCGAGGTGCGCGTCACTTGTCAGGTTACCTGCCGTCCCGGACTCGTTGAGGAGTCCCTGGAGAACTGCCAGGTGACGAGGAGTGGGGTCAAGGACAACGCTTCCCGGGCGCGTCACCCACTCGTCAACGTAGCCGCACGCGGCTGCGGGTTCGAGTGGCTCCGGGAAAATGCCGTGCCGCGTGCCAATTCGAATGAAGGCAAGAAGAGCGATCCACGCAAACGCGACCGTCTCGCCACCGTTGAGGGACTGCTCCAACCAGCGTCGTGCGACTGAGTGTTGTTGTGAGGAGCGGTTGACCGCGTAGAGAAGGACGTTGGCATCAACGAGTCGCACAGCGGGCTATCGGCCGCCTGCGAGCTTGCGGACGATCTCGTCGTCTTCAAGATCCGCCGCGAGTTGCAGTGCCTTGGTCAGCGGGACCGATGGCTCGCCCATCTCACGCGGCACCAGTCGGTACTTAGTTTTGCTGGCCCGCTGGTCGACAAGTCCTGCCCGAATCGCGTCGTTAACGACGGCCTTGAGCGATCCTCCGGTCTCCGCCATCCGGCGTCGAAGGAGAGCCGCAACCTCGGGTTCGAGAGTCAGGGTCGTCCGCATAGAGAACATCATAACATCATAACGGGAGACATCACCGCATCACCAGCAGTTTCGGGATCTGACGCATGCGTGCGGTCCAGCTCTTTCGCTGCCCTGCGTGTACCGCAACATCACAAGCTGGAACCTGTCGCTGTTTCCTCACCGAGGAACACCGCGGGAGAGACCGCTCGTGGTCCGAGAGTCGAACGTCGCCAATCGTGGACTCTGAGGGGTTGGTCAGCCCGGGATGATTGCCCGGGCGGCGTCGCGGCACAGGTCGATCAGGGGGTCGGCGGCGAAGGTGAAGACCACGACCAGCGCGGCGCACACGAGACCAACGGAGCCGACGGCCACCGGGACGGTGAGGCGGCGCTCGGTCGGCGGCGGGTCGCTCAGCCACGCGGTACCGAGCACGCGGAGGTAATAGCCGAGGCTGATCATGCTGCCGACCGCGCCGACGATCGCAAGCCAGGTCATGTCGGCGTCGACGGCCGCGCCGAAGAGCAGGAACTTGCCGATGAAGCCCGACAGCGGCGGGATGCCCGCTAGTGAGAGCAGCGCGAGGGTGAGCACCACACCCATCACGGGGCGGCGACGGCCGAAGCCGCGGAAGGAGCTGATTCGGTCCCCATCGGGGACCTCGCGTTCCCGCACGATGACGACGGCAAACACGGCCAGTGTCATCACCAGGTAGGCAAACAGGTAGTACAGGACGGCTTCGGCGCCGCGGATGGTTCCCGTCGCGATCCCGATCAAGAGGTACCCGGCCTGGGCGATGCCGGAGTATGCGAGCATCCGCTTCATGCTCTCCTGGAGCAGGGCGGCGACGTTACCGACGATGATCGTGACGGCCGCCACGATGGCGATGGCCACCTTCCAGTCGTCGACCAGGTCGATGAGCGACTCGCTGAAGATGCGCATGATCGCGGCAAGGGCCACGGCTTTGGTGCCGGTCGCCATGAACGCCGTTATCGGCGTGGGTGCGCCCTCGTAGACGTCGGGGGTCCACATGTGGAACGGCACGGCCGACGCTTTGAATGCCGAGGCCCACCACGATCATCGCCATGCGCGGCGAGCGTCATGGGGTCGGTCATGAGGTTGGTGTCGGCCAGGCGTTGGCCGATGTCGGAGAGAACCGTGGTGCCGGAGGCGCCGTAGAGGAACGCGAGGCCGTACAGGAAGATCGCCGATCCGACGGCCCCGACGATGAGGTACTTCAGGCCGCTCTCCAGCGAACGCATACGCCAGGTCTCGATGGCACACAACACGTAGAGAGCCACCGACAGGAGCTCGATGCCGAGGAACAGCACGATGGTCGTGCCCGACGCGGCGACCAGCATCATTCCCGCGGTCGACAGCAGGATGAGCCCGGCGTATTCACCGCGTTTGTCGGTGGACGAGGGTTCACGCCACGACAGCGCCAGCGTCGCGAGCGCGGCACCGATGAAGAGGAAGTTGAGCAGCAGGGTGAAATTGTCGGAGACGAAGTTGCCGCCGATGGCGGTTTGCTCGATCACCCCACAGCACGGCGGTAACGATGGCGGCGGCGCCGAGACCGCACCGACGCCGAGCAGCGTCGGCAGCACGCGCTGAAGCCGCCGGCCGGGAAGGACACCGGCGATCAGTGCCAGTACCCCGGCGGCGGAGACGATCAGAAACGGTGTGGTTGCGGAAACGTTCACGGGGCCGCATCCTCGAGCACTGGGGAGTCGACCTCGTCGGTGCTGTCGCCGCAGTCGCCCACGTCGTCGAGGTCGGTGCGCGGTGCGTCATCGGCCGCCACCTGCCAGCAGTACCCGGCGGCGATCGTGGCGGGAGCGGCGACCGTGGACTTCACCGACTCCTTGGTCGAGCCGGCGATGGACGCCGGCCAAAGGGCGATGAGCAGCATTGCCGCGACCAGGGGCAGCAGGTACAGGCTGTCGCGCCAGCCCAGCTCGGCCCGATCGGCGTCACCCGCGCTTGGGCCCGTTCATGCTCGACTGGTACAGCCGCAGCATGTAGACCGACGCGTAGACGATGCCGATGCACGCCAGCACGGCAAGCAGCGGTCGTTCCTGGAAGACGCCCGACAAGGATGAAGAACTCGCCGACGAAGGCGTTCGACCCGGGAATGGCGAGTGCCGCCATCGCGACCACGAGGAAGATGCCGGCAAGCCACGGGGCGCCGTTTGCCAGGCCCTCGATCTCGTCCATCTCCTCGTCACCGCGCCTGTGCGCGTGCGACGATGCCGACGATCGCGAAGGCGGCGGCGGTGACGATGCCATGGTTCACCATCTGCAGTACCGCGCCCTGGCCGGCGGTCACGTTGAAGGCCATGATCCCCAGCACGATGAAGCCCAGATGGGCGAGGCTCGAGTACGCCACGAGCATGCGCATGGTCGTTGCCCGCCAGGCGAGCAGCGAGCCGTAGATGATCCCGATCACGGCCAGCACGCTGATGAGGATGGCGAAACGCTCGGCGCCTTCGGGAAACATCGGCAGGCCGACACGCATGAGGCCGTAGGCGCCGGCCTTGCTCATCACCGCGGACAGCAGAGCCGGTCACCAGGAGCGGGGCGGCGGTGTACGCGCCGCGGCATCCACCCATGGAAGGGGAAGAGCGGCAACTTGATGAGAAACGCCAGGCGAACGCGGCGAACAACCAGCGTGGACTTTGCGTCGTGGTCCAGTCGTGGCTGGGTGAGCGCGTGGATGTTGAACGTCAGCGCTTCGCCGCGGCCCTGGGCGATGAACGCCGGCCGACAGGATCGCGACCAGCATCAGCAGGCTGCCGACCATCGTGTAGATCACGAACGTCAACGTGGCAGGGCCGCGCTCGCCCGATCCCCACATCCACATGAGGAGCGCGAACGGGACGAGCATCGCCTCCCAGAACACGTAGAAGAGGATCAGGTCACCGGCGGCGAACAGGCCGAGCAAGCCGCACTCGGCGAGGAGCAGCAGACCCATGAAGGCCCGGGGACGTTCCGGTGTCCGTACCGCAGCCGCGATGATCGCGAGGAAGAACAGGCCGGCCGTCAGCAGCGATCAGCCACAGCGAGATGCCGTCGACGCCGACGTCCCAGGCCAGGCCGATGCGGTCGGCGCATGGTCCTGATGATCGACGAACTGAAGCTCGCCGACCGTTTCGGTCGAACAGGCCGACCAGGATCGCCGGTCAGGACGAGCGTGGCCAGTCGAGCGTCAGAAGAGCGATGCCGCGCGCGATACGGCGCGTTGCCCTCGGGCACCGCGAACATTGCGATGGCTCCGAACAGGGGCAGCAGCACGATGGCGGTGACCCAGGGCACTCATCGGCTCACCATGATGAAGATGACCGCCACCCCGACGAGCCCGGCGACGAGCGCGAACGCATAGGTTCGCACCAGGCCGCTCTGAACGCCCAGCGCATGCCGCGGGCCGCCGCGGTGACGGCAGCGTGACACCGCGTTGATCGGAGCCTGCGAGCAATGAGTGGTTCGGCGTCGTCGCGCAGGCAGCTCTGCCGCCAACGCGACCGGGGTCACCACCACGCTCGTCGTAGATGTCGTCGAACCGGTAGGCATCTTCGAGGAAGCCACGCAGGTTGGGCATCGCCGCGGCGGCGCGCACACGGCGCGACGGGTCGCGGGCGAAGACGTACCAGGCCAAGCAGGATCCCGCACGAGCGCGGCGCGTTGTCGACACGACGATGGTCGCGATCTCTTGTGCGTGGGTGGGTTCGAGCGGTCGAGGCAGGCTGTCGGCGACGACTGGGTCCAGCCAGTCGCTGAATTCCGTGCCAACCGAACGGCACCTGCAGCCACCCGCCGACGATCGACAGCACGGCCAGGATGCCGACCGGGGACGCTCATCGCCCAGCCCGGCGCCGTGCGGTGTGTGCTCGTAGCCGCCGTCGGGCTCGGCCGCGTGCGAACACCCGGAAGAACAGCCGGAACATGTAGAACGCCGTGAGGAACGCGGCGATCGCAGCCGAACACAAACAGGTCGCGCCGAAGCCGCCGCGCGCGAGGGCGTGGGCCAGGATGTCGTCCTTGCTGAAGAAGCCCGGCAAACCCGGGCACGCCGGCGATGGCCAGGCAGCCGATGGCGATGGTCGACGTAGGCGAAGCGCAGGTACGGCGCGAGCGCCGCCCATCGGTCGAGGCTCTGCTCGCCCGCCAGGGCGTGGATGACGATGCCGGCGGCGAGGAACAGCAGCGCCTTGAAGAAGGCGTGGGTGAGGAAGTGGAACATCCCGGACGAGTACGCGCCCGAGCCCGACGCCCATGATCATGTAGCCGATCTGGCTGACGGTGCTCCAGGCGAGCACGCGTTTGATGTCCTCCTGCGCGATGGCGATGGTGGCGGCCATCACGAGGGTGATGCACCCGATGACGGCGACGATGTCCATCGCGACGCGGCGCCAGCTCGTACAGCACGTGTGTGCGCACGATCAGGTAGACGCCGGCCGTGACCATCGTGGCCGCGTGGATGAGGGCGCTGACCGGGGTGGGGCCCTCCATCGCGTCGGGCAGCCACGTGTGCAGCGGCACCTGCGCGCTCTTGGCGGCGGCGCCGACGAACAGCAGCAGTGCGATGGCGACCGCCACGCCGCTTCCCGACCTCGATGCTTGTCGGGCGCCGTGGCGAACACCGCGGTGTAGTCGAGCGTGCCCAGCTCGCGCACCAGCAGGAACGCGGCGATGACCATGCCGACGTCGCCGATCACGTTGATCACGAACGCCTTCTTGGCGGCGGCGACCGCGACGGGCCGGTCGTAGTAGAAGCCGATCAGCAGGTAGCTGGCCAGTCCCACGAACGCCCACCCGACGATCAGGAAGATGAAGTTGGCGGCCTCGACCAGCAGCAGCATCGAGAACACGAAGAAGTTCATCTCCGCGAAGAAGCGGCGGTAGCCGGCCTCGTGGTCCATGTACTCGACCGAGTAGACGTGGATCGAGAAAGCCCACGCCGGTGATGACCAGCATCATCATCACCGACAGCTGGTCGATGCGGATCGCCAGGTCGACCTTGAGGTTGCCGATGTCGATCCACTCCCACAGGCGCGACACGTGGACGCGCTCCTCGGGGTTTTCGCCGACCATCCGAAGAAGATCGCCAACGGTCAGGACGAACGCGAGGCCGATGGAGCCGCAGCCGACGAGGCGGGTGAGCGCTCTTGGGCGGCTCCGCCGGCGCCGAAGCAGGGCCAGGATGAGCGCTCCCCAGCAGGGGCAGCCCGAGCACGATCCAGCCGAGGGTGCCCATCAGCCGCGAAGCTCCGACATCTCGTCGACGTCGAGGTCGCCGCGCTGGCGGAAGACCGACACCACGAGGCCCAGGCCGATGACGACCTCGGCGGCGGCGACGACCATCACGATCAGCACGAAGATCTGGCCGCTCGTGTCGTTCCAGTAGCGGGCTGAAGCCGACGAGCGCGACGTTGGCGGCGTTCAGCATCAGCTCGACGGCCAGCAGCAGCATGAGCGGGTTGCGGCGGGTCATGACGCCGATGAGGCCCAGCGCAATGAGAGCGACCGGACACGGCCAGGTAGAAGCCGAGCGGCACCCCGTTGGCCGCCGCGATGTCACCGGCCACGCTCCGCCAGCACGGCGCGTTTTGCCAGCAGCACCGCACCGACGGCGGCGACCAGCAGCACCAGGGACGTCACCTCGAACGGCAGAGGTGCTCCTTGCAGGAACGACTCACCGATGGCCTGCGGGCTGCCGATGTCATCGACGGGCGGGGTCGGGTCGCCGATGCCGGGCAGCTTGCTCGACAAGAAGCACGATGCCGCCCATGCCGGCGAACGCCAGCACCACGATCCACGAGAACACCTGGTAGCGCGCCAGGCGATCGGGGGATGCCCTGCGACGCGTTCACCCAGGTACGCCAGCACGAACAGGAAGAGCGTCACGATGGCGCCCGCGTAGACGATGATCTGCACGAACGCGACGAACGGCGCGGCCTGCAGCAGGAACAGCACCGCCACCGAGATGAGCGTGCCGATCAGCGCCACCGCCGCGCGGAACGCGTTGTTCAGCGTGATGACGAGCACGGCCGCAGCCCACCGCCCCAGCGGCCGACAGGCCGAATGCGATCTGCTCGCCCACGGGTGGTCTAGATCTCCTGGTCCGGGCGCGCAGCGGGCACCTGCTTGGGGTGCGGCGCCAGCAGCATGTCCTTGGTGTAGACCAGGTCGCGCGGCCGGTTGTACTCGCTCATCTCGTACTCGTTCTCGAGCGTGATCGCGTCGAACGGGCACGCGATCTCGCAGTAGCCGCAGAAGATGCAGCGCGACATGTTGATCTCGTAGATGCGGGCGAAGCGCTCACCGGCCGACACGCGGTTGTCGGGGGTGTTCTCCTCGGCGACCACGCGGATGCAGTCGGCCGGGCAGGCGGCCGCGCACAGCGAGCAGCCGACGCACTTCTCGAGGCCGTTCTCGAACTTCCACAGCCGGTGGCGTCCCCGGAAGCGCGAGTGCACCGGGGTCTTGTGCTCCGGGTAGCCGATCGTCCTGGGGGCCTTCAGCATCGTCTTGAACGTGACGCCGAAGCCCTTGAGTGTGTCGCTTGTATGCCCATAGAGTAGAGTCGCTTCCGATCACTCACGTTCGCTGAAACCAGATGCCGACGACGATCGGCCGTGACCAGCAGGTTGAGGGTGGCAAGCGGCAGGAGGAGCTTCCAGCCGAGCTTCATCAGCCGGTCGTAGCGCAAACGCGGGCAGCGTCGCGCGGAACCAGATGAACAGCAGCACCAGGCCGAGGACCTTGATCGCCAGCCACAGGGGCCCGGGAAGCCACGGGCCGCTGAAGCCGCCGAGGAAGAGCGTCGCGGCGAGGCGCCGCGACGATAACCATGTTGAGGTACTCGGCCATCGCGAACGCCGCGAACTTCATGCCGCCGTACTCGGTGTGGTAGCCCGGCGACGAGCTCGCTCTCGGCCTCGGGCAGGTCGAACGGCGGGCGGTTGGTCTCGGCGGTTCCGGCGATCAGGAAGATGATGAAACCCGACCGGCTGCAGCACGATGTACCAGACGGTGTCGGCCTGGGCGTGGACGATGTCGACGAGCGACAGGCTCTCGCGAGAGCATCAGCACGCCCACCACCGACAGGCCCATCGCGACCTCGTACGAGACCAGCTGCGCGGCGGTGCGCGCGGCGCCCAGCAGCGAGTACTTGTTGCCGCTGGCGTAGCCGCCCAGGATCAGGCCGTAGAAGCCGAGGCCCGACAGCGCGAACACGAACAGCAGGCCGACGTTCAGGTCGGTGCCGACGAAGTTGATCTGGTGGCCCAACCACTGGTGGGCTCGCCGAACGGGATGATCACGATGCCGAGATCGCGGCGAACACCGAGATGACCGGCGCCGAGTTGGAACAGGATGCTGTTGGCGCCCGCCGGGATGAAGTCCTCCTTGAAGATCAGCTTCACGCACGTCGGCCGCGGCTGCAGGAAGCCGAACAGCCCGGTCCGGTTGGGGCCGTAGCGCGCCTGCATCCGTCCGATCAGCTTGCGCTCGAGCAGCACGAGGTAGGCGAACGCGGTGACGACCACGAACACCAGCAGCGACGGCCTTGATCACGATCGTGAGGAAGGCCTCCTGGGCCACTAGCGCGCGCCTCCACGGTGACGCGAACCGGGCCGTGGTCGCGGGCGAGCAGCGCCGTGTCGCCGGACGACGGAGGCCCGCGCCGAAACGAACGCGACCCCCTCGGGAGCTGCGAGTCGATCCGCAACGGTGAGCTCGCAGCTGCCGTATGGGCGAGGTGACTCGCGCGCGCTGACCCGCCGACAAACCGAGTGCGCTGCGCCTGGCCCGGGCGCCAGGTGCGAGCGCGGCGGCCGTCCGGACCGCCGCGAGCGCGTCGGAGCGGTGGCCAGTGATCGCGTCGCCGAAGATCTCGGTGGTGAGACCAGCAGCAGGCCGTCGCCCTCGGGTTCGCGGTGCGCCACGGCGGAGCCCGAAACGTCGGTCGCCGGTGTGGGCGATGACCTGACCCTCGGTGCCGAGCGATTCGTGGTCATGCCCGACAGCGCGGGGTTCGCCGCCGCGGCGGCGGCGAACGCCTGGGCGGGGGTGCGCACGGGAGCGGGCTTGCCGACGCGGTGGCTGAGGGCGATAAGAAGCTCCCACGCTGCGGCGGCATCTTCCGGCCCGCGTGCGCCGGGGCGCAGCCGTTGGGCACGTCCGGTGGTGGAGACGAGCACGCCCTCCATGCTCGTGGTGCATCAGGGCGGGCAGCACGATGTCGGCACGATCGGTGATGGCGGAGCGGTGCGTGGCGATCGCGATGAGTGGGTCCGGCCTTGGGCAGTCCGGCGGCCCAGCGGGTCGCACCTGGCGATTCGAGCGGGTCGGCGAGAACGGTGACGAGTGTGCCGATCGTCTGGTCGTCGAGGGCCTCCAGGAAGCCAGTGGTGCGGGATGCCGAGGGCGCGCAGGCCAACGCCGTTGACGTCGGCGGCCAAGCTCGATCTGCCGTGCGTTCGCGGCCGCGGCGATGCGGGCGAGCTCGGCGGCCGCGTCGGGCTCGCCTGGCCAGGTCGGCCTCGTCCCACATCACGATCGGCGACGTCGCCTCCTGAAGTGCTTTCGCGACGGTGCCGAGGCCGATCACCAGCTGCCCCGGCGGGGTGCGCACGGCGTCGGCGCGCGGTCGGCGAGTTCCTGTGGGCGTGGGCCGACGATGACGACGGCGCACTTGCGGCGCGCGGCCTTGCGGATGCGAAGCTCGACCACCGGGTGCTGGTTGGCGATGTCGCCGCCGACGACTGCCACGAGGTCGGCGCCGTCAACGTCACCGAGCTGGGCGCCGGGCAGCCTCCGCAGACGCCGCGAGGGCGTCACCCGGGATGCCGAGCCGACCAACCCGACCCACCGGGAATCGCCGCGGCGAGTGCCTGCGACAGGAACGCCTCCTCGATGGTGGCGGCACCGCCGATGAGGAAACCGGGGGCGGCGGCGCGCCCCAGCACCTTCGCGGCGGCGTCGACGGCTTCCTCGATCGACACCTCACGCGCCACTCCGGCCGTCGCGCACGATGGGTTTGAGGATGCGGTCGTCCGACCAGGCAGCGGCGTAGCCCCACCGGCCCTTGTCGCACAGCCAGCCCTCCTCGACGGCCATGTTGGGCTCGCTCACGGCCGGTGACGCGCTTGACCTCGCCTTCGCGCTGGGTGAGCTCGGTGTTGCAGCCCACCGGGCAGCAGTCCGCACACCGACGGCGTGTTCTGCAGGTCCCACGGCCGGGAGACGAATCGGTACGGGATGCTGGTGAGCGCGCCCGACGGGGCAGAGGTCGATGATGTTTCCGGTGAACCGCCCGAGGTACGGATCGCCGGTGAACGTGGCGACCTCGGAGTCGGCGCCGCGCTCCTGGAAGGTGAGCTGCCGGTCCTCGGCAACGTCCTGGCTGAAGCGCACGCAGCGGTAACAGGTGATGCACCGCTCGCGGTCGATCGCCACGAGCGGCGAGAGGTCGAGCGGCTTGGGGAAGTGGCGCTTCGGCTCGCTGAAGCGGGTCGCGGCCCGGCCCGAACTTGAAGGTGCGGTCCTGGAGCGGGCACTCGCCGCCCTTGTCGCACACCGGGCAGTCGAGCGGGTGGTTGGCGAGGAGGAGCTCCAAGCACGCCGTCCTGGGCCTCGACCGCGACCTCGCTGTTGGTGCGCACCACCATGTCGGCGGCCGACCGGCGTGGAGCAGGCAGTTTGCAGGCCGCGCATGCCCTCCACCTCGACCAGGCACATGCGGCACGCGCCGATGGGTGCGCCAAGGCGCGGCTCGTAACAGAAGATCGGGATCTCGATGCCGACGGCAGCGGCGGCGTCGACCAAAACGCGTGCCCGGGGCCGCCTCGATCTCGCGGCCGTTGATGCTGAGCGTGACCGTGGTGGGTGCGGTGGGGGTCTCGCTCAGGCAACCACGGCCTCCAACATCGGATCGGGGCGTGGCGAGCCGCCGTTCTCGATCACGCGGACGAAGTCGTCGCGGAACAACTCGATGGCGCTCTTGATGGGGGCGACGGCGCCGTCGGCAAGCGCGCAGAGCGTCTTGCCGGAGATGCGGCCGAAGAGCGACTCGAGCAGTTCCAGGTCCTCGATGCGGCCCTGGCCGTCGACCATCCGCTGAGAGGATCTTCTCGAGCCAGGTGGTGCCCTCGCGGCACGGGCGAGCACTTGCCGCAGCTCTCGTGGCGGTAGAAGTGCGCCAGTCGCAGCGACGCTCGCACGATGCAGCCGGAGTCGTCCATCACGATGCACCCGCCGGAGCCGAGGAACGTGCCTGCGGCCTGCAGCGATTCGTAGTCGAGCGGCGTGTCGAGGTGTTGCGCGCCGAGCACGGGCACGCTCGATCCGCCGACCCAGCAGGCCTTGAACGCCTGGCCGGGCCGCAAGGCCGCCGGCCAGGTCGTACACCAGCTCCCGCAGAGTGGTCTCGCCGAGCACGACCTCGTAGTTGCCGGGGCGAAGCACGTGGCCGGAGACGGAGAAGATCTTCGATGCCGGGGCTCTTCTCGGGGCCGATGGCGGCGTACCAGTCGGCGCCCTTGTCGATGATGGGCGGAAGCGCCGCGAGGGTCTCGACGTTGTTGATCAGCGTTGGCGAGCCGTACAGGCCGGCGACCGCAGGAAACGGCGGCTTGAGGCGCGGCTGGCCGCGCTTGCCCTCGAGGCTTTCGAGCAGGCCGGTCTCCTCACCGCAGATGTACGCCCCGGCGCCGCGGTAGACGGTGATGTCACAGTCGAAGTACGAGCCGCAGACTCCGGCGCCGAGGTAGCCGGCGGCACGGGCCTGGGCGATGCGCTGGTCGAGGACACGGGCCTGGTGTTCGTACTCGCCCCGGATGTAGATGTAGGCGCGGTGCGAACCGACGGCGTAGGCGGCCAGCACGATTCCCTCGAGAAGCTGGAAGGGGTTCTCCTCCATGATCTCGCGGTCCTTGAACGTTCCCGGCTCGCTTTCGTCGGCGTTGCACACGACGTAGGCCGGCAGGGGTGAGCTCTTCGGCAAGAAGCCGGCTTTGCGGCCCATGGGGAAGCCTGCGCCGCCGCGCCCGCGCAGGCCGGAGCGGTGGAACTGGTAGAGCACCTCGTCCGGGTCGAGGGTGGTGAGCGCCTTCTTCAGCGCGACGTAGCCGCCGGTGCCTTCGTAGTCGGGCAGCTCGGTGAGCACGCCGTCGCTCCCGTCGAGCCGTTGCCGGTAGACGCTGTGCATTACTGGCATCGACGCACCATCCTCATCGCCAGAACTCCGCCGGTGCGGGGGCGTCGCGAAGTTCATCGACGATGCGCGCGGCGTCGGGTCGGGCTGAGTGGGCCGATCATGTTCTCGGCGTCGACCTGGATGCAGGGTGCGCGGTCACATGCGCCGAGGCACTGGGCCTCCTGCACCGTGATCGCCCGTCAGCCGTGGTGCCCCCGTGATGTGGCAGATCGAGGTGCTCGCACAGATGCTCGAGGAGCTCGTCGGAGCCGCGCAACATGCATGACAGGGTCACGCACACCGACACGACGCGCTTGCCCACCGGCTTGAGATAAAGCCGGTCATAGAACGTGGCGACGCTCTCCACATACGCCTGGGAGTACCCGGTGGCCTCAGCCACTGCGGCAAGGTCGCCTCGGCCAGATGCCCCGTTCTCCGTCTGGGCATACTTGAGCGCAGGAAGCACGAGCGACCGGGGATCGGCGAATTCGTGCCGGATCGGCTGGAGGTGCGCTGAGATCTGGGCGGCGGTCACGCGACCTCACAGAGTCGAGAAAAGAGATTCCCTGAAGGAGCCTTGCCCGGGTGGCGCGTTGCTTTGAGCAATGCGCCACCGATCGTGCTCTCAAAGGGAGTCGGATCGGCTGCGTGTGCGGCCCGCTCGAAAATTGCGCAAACGTCGGGCTGGGGGCGATTACACCGCGAAAGACTTTCGAGCGAGATCTTCATCGATCAACGCCGCCCATGACGTTGTCCATGGAGCCGATCATGGCGATCATGTCGGCGAGGTAGGAGCCCTTCGCCATGGGTCGCAGCGCTTGCAGGTTGACGAAAGAGGGGTCGCGCATGTGGCAGCGGTAGGGTTTGGGGCCGCCGTCGGAGACGAGGTAGCAGCGCGAGTTCGCCGCGGGGGCTTTCGACGGCTTGCGTAGACCTCGCCGGCGGGGACGGTGAACCCCTCGGTCACGAGTTTGAAGTGGTGGATGAGCGCTTCCATGGAGACGGCGAGCTCTTCGCGCGGGGGGAGCACGACCTTGCGATCGTCGGCGATGTGGCTGCCGGAGGGCATCCCGTCGAGCGCCTGTTCGATGATCCGCACCGACTCGCGCATCTCCTTGCAGCCGCACCGTGTAGCGCGCGTACACGTCGCCTTCAGTGGCGGTGGGAACGTCGAAGTCGAAGTGCTCGTAGCTGCAGTACGGGTGAGCTTTGCGCAGGTCGTGGCTGACCCCGGCGGCACGCAGGGCCGGGCCGGTGACGCCCAAGCCGATGAGGTCGTCGACCGGAAGGATGCCGACGCCTTTGGTGCGGTCGACCCAGATCTGGTTGCGGGAGAGCAACGTCTCGTACTCGTCGATGCGCCCCGGCATCTTCTTGATGAACCGGCGCATGGCGTCTTCGAAGCCCTCGGGCATGTCGGCCGCGCAACCACCCACGTGGAAGTACCGGGTGTTCATCCGCTCACCGGAGATCATCTCGCCCAGGTCGAGTGCCTCGTCGCGTTCACGATAGGTGTAGAAGAACACGGAGATGGCGCCCAGCTCCAAGCCGCTGGTGCCGAGCCACACAAGGTGCGAGGTGATGCGATTGAGCTCGCACATGATCACCCGGATGTACTCGGCGCGTTCGGGTACCTCGAGGTCGAGGAGCTTCTCCACGGCCATGCAGTAGGCCAGCGTGTTGAAGTACGGCGACAGGTAGTCCATGCGCGTTACGAGCGTGATGGCCTGCCAGTAGGTCTTGTTCTCGCACTGCTTCTCGATGCCGGTGTGCAGGTAGCCGATGACCGGGTGAACGTCGATCACGGTCTCGCCGTCGAGCTGGGTGATGAGGCGCAGCACTCCGTGGGTGGAGGGGTGCTGGGGGCCGAGGTTGATGACCATCGGCTTGCGCGTGCCCGGGTCCTCAACGGGGGCCTCGTTGCGGCGGGTCATCTCCTCAGCGTCGGCGGCGGTGAATGCCTCGACCTGGGCGATGGCGCGTTCGGTGTCGGTGAGCCCACGTCCCTCACGGCGAGCCGCCTCGAGCACGCCGCGGGCCTCGGTTGAGAGGGGGAAACCCCCTCCTCCTGGGGTGACTTCGTCAGACGGCATCGCTGAAGGTCACCTCCTCCCCGCCGAGCGGGTAGTCCTTGCGCAGCGGGTGCCCATCCCAATCGTCGGGCATCATGATGCGTGCCAGGTCGGGGTGGCCGCGAAAGCGCACGCCCATGAGGTCGTACACCTCGCGCTCGTGCCAGTTCGCGGTGGGCCAAACCGACGTGACGGAGTCGACCTCGGGGTTCTCGGCGCCAGCCCACACGCGCAGCCGAAGTCGGGCCCCGGTCTCGAGCGAGTACAGCTGGTAGGCCAGGCGGAACCGACCGGGTTCGTCGGGGAAGTCGACGCACGACACATCCGACAGCAGGCGAAACGAGGTGGGTCGGGCAGCCAGCACGCGGGCCACGTCAAGGAGTTGCTCTTTGACGATCTCGACGGTGACTTCACCAAACGCCTCGTACTCGGCGACGACGGCGCCTTGGCACGTTGCGGCGATGACGAGGCTGATGTCGCTCAGGACGCGTCCTTCGCCTGCTGCGCGTTCCACAGCTCCCGCGAGGAGGACTGTCCCTTTGTCCCGATCTTCTTCTGCAAAAGCATGATGCCCTCGACGAGACCCTCGGGTCGCGGGGGGCAGCCGGGGACGTAGACGTCAACCGGCACGACTTTGTCGACGCCCTGGACGAGTGCGTAGTTGTTGAACACGCCGCCGCTTGATGCGCAGGCGCCCATGGAGATGACCCATTTGGGCTCGAGCATCTGTTCGTAGATGTGGCGGAGCACCGGGGCCATCTTTTGGGACACGCGCCCCGACACGATCATGAGGTCGGACTGGCGCGGCGACGCGCGGATAACTTCGGCGCCGAAACGGCCGATGTCGATGCGCGGCGTGATCATGTGCATCATCTCGATGGCACAACACGCGAGACCGAATCCCGCGGGCCAGATCGCCGATGAGCGTGCCCACGCGGTGACCTTGTCGAACGTCGTCATGAGTAGGCCGCGGTTGACGAAGTCGGCGACTTCGGGATCACGCAAGTCCCAGTCGACCTCGGGCTGCGTGCGCGGCGCCCGTTCGATCGGGGTTCCGGGGGGTGGGATCAGCGCCATTCGAGCGCCCCTTTCCGCCAGACGTAGGCAAGGCCCGCGCCGAGCACTCCGACGAAGATCGTCAGCTCGATCACTGCGGCGAGCCCGACCGACTTCAGTACGACGGCCAGTGGGTAGAAGAACGCGAGCTCGATGTCGAACACGATGAACAGCATGGCGGTGAGATAGAAGTCGATGGAGAACCGCTGGCGCACCGCACCCGTGGCCAGGATGCCGCTCTCGTAGGGAAGCTCCTTGACGGCGCTGTACTTGCGGCGCCCGAGGCGGGAGAGAAGGAGGATGCCGCCACCGATGACAATGCCGATGCCAAAGAAGACGAGGACGGGCAGATAGTCGCGCAGATTCACGCGAGTGCTCCTGAGACGAGCGGTCGAAGGGCCACCGCAAAACTCTGCGGTGGGGGACTTTGTAACACGCTAGCACCGTGCCGCGGTGGACACAGCATCGTACGCATCCGCACGATCAAACACGCTTCTCAGCCTCGGCGCAACGGGAACCGACGCTGCAGGTGTTACAAAGTTTTGTCGGAGAAGAACGTGTCCTCATGACGATACGGCGGCGAACAGGCGCACAAAAGCCGCAGGGGCTCATCGCCAACGGTGGTGATCTGGTGCCATGCGCCCGGCGGAATGAGGATGGCATCTCCCGGTGTGACGTCACGCTCCACCCCGTCGAGCTCCATCCGACCGGCCCCGGCGACGATGAAGTAGATCTCCTCGGCGTCCTGGTGGTAGTGGCGCTGGGTGGCCTGGCCGGCTGGGATGGTGGCCTCGGCAAGGCTCTGGTTCTGTCCCGGGGTCGTGGCCGGGCCGAAGAGTTCGCGGATGAGGCTGCCGTCGGCGGTGACGAATTGTGTTGCGCTGTCGAGTGAGCTGACATTCATGCCCGGGAGCCTACGGCGTGGGTCGGTGGGCTCTCGTAGTGTGCGGGTCGTGGATCGACTCACCTACTTCGCGGGGCTCGTCGCCGCCGAACCCAATGAACCGCGTGCGCACTACGGCTACGCCACCGAGCTCTTTCGCAACGAGGACTGGGACGGGGCTTCCCGTGAGTTCACCGCCTATCTCGCGCTCGCCGACGACGAGGGCAGCGCCTGGGGTCGGCTCGCCGAATGTCTCCATCATCTCGGTCGTGATGATGAGGCCGCCGATGCCTACCTCGCCGGCATCGATCGCTCACTCATCAACGGTCACCACGGCATGGCCGATGACTTCCAGGCGGCCCTCGACGCGCTCTAACGCTTGGGTGAGCCTTTGCGGCCGAGGCGAACGCCCCGGGAGCCCTTGACCTTGGTCACCTTCTGCTTCGTCGGGGTGGCCGCCTTCCGCTTTGCGATCGGGGCTGCTTTGGTAGACCGGGGCCGGACGTGTCACGGCCTGATCAGCATTCTTGGCCGCCGGCATGATCGTCGACAATTGCGGTGTCGATGCGGCGGCAGCGTTCGTCGGCGTTGCGCCCAGGGCGCCCGCCGCGACACTAGCGGCTGCTACCCACGTGACTCCCCGGGGCCCAATGAGCGTCACGACCGCTCCTCAGTTGTTACACACCCCATTGGGCTGGCCCTTCGTCGGCGAGCGACTAGCGCCAGGATCGGCCGTTGGTGTTGTTGCGCCCGCCGTCGTCGCCGAGCGAGATGCCAACAACGCCGATCCGCGGAACGGTGGGGGAGGGCTCTGAGATTCCGCCGTGATACGTGATCGCTGCCTGCGCCGCGGGTGCGTTGACGCCGAAGCCAGCCACCGCGATCGCGAGGCTCGCGGCAACGAGCAGTGCGGTCCAGATCCGGCGAATGCCGAAGGCGGCGTTGGCGGTGCGTGTTTCGTTCATGCTTGAGGAGTCCTTTCCATCGAAGCCAACAGCGTCAGCCATGGCCTGCGTGTGAACGTGAGAAAGCGGTCGGTGTCGACTAACGCCAGGAGCGTCCGGACTCCGTCTCGGTGTAGCGTCGTCCCTGGATGGCTGTCGACGTCGTTGTGAACGTGAAGCCGGTCGCGGTGTCGTACGAGCTGCGCCAAGCGCGTCCCCGGCTGACAACACGTTGTGTGGCGACAGGGTCAACACGTCGGGACCATGCGCGTCCCTGGCCGGCGACCCGCTGTGTGGCAACCGGGTCGGCGCGTCGGGCCCAGGTGCGTCCGTGGTCGGTGACCTTCTCAGTGGTGGTCGCTGTGGCGCGCACCGTCTGTGGCGCGGCGCTTGCGTTCTGCGCCGAACTGCCGAACGCTGCCAGCATCGTCGCGGCCACGGCAAGCGCGGTGGCCCAGCGGCGTGAGGGTGCAGTCGGCTTTGCGGGATGGGTGCTCATTCAGAATCCTTTCCGAACAACGCGGTGGGGAGCGGTGGTTTCCGCGTCGTGGATGGATTATCGACGTCGAGCCAGAAATCTCCAGTGAAACCACAAAAACGTAACAATGGTTGTGCGTCGCAGGGGCGCGCCGAGACCGCGCGGTGCGGCGGCGGAAAGGGGTTAGGCGGCGCCGACGAGCCGGGCGTGCCCGGCGGCTTCCGCGGCGCCGCGCACCGCGGTGGCGACGTTTGGAACCAGGTCAGCGTTGAACACCGATGGCACCACATGATCGGGGGCCACGGCGCCGGCGCAGGTCTCCGCAATGGCATGTGCGGCGGCGAGCACCATTGATTCGTCGATCCGTCGGGCGCGGCAATCCAGCGCCCCCCGCCAGATTCCGGGAAAGGCCAATGACGAGGTGATCTGGTTGGGCAGGTCGGGGTGAGCGGTGGCAAACACCGCGGCGACGTCGGCGGCCTCCGCCTCGGGGGTGGGCATGGCCAATGCGAACACCAGGGGATCCTTTGCCATCGACCGCACGGCATCGACGCTGAGGACGGCGGCGTTCGAGAAGTCGATAACGGCGTCGGCTCCGGCCACAAGGGTCGCGGCGTCACCCTCCAGCCGATCGAGGTTCGTGTTCTCCGCCACCCACTGAAGCTCGGGCCGATCAAATTGCTTGCCAGCATGCAAGCTGCCGTCGTTGTCACATGCAATGACCTGTCCGACGCCTGCGGCAACGAGCAGACGGGCCGTCGCAACGCCGCTGGGGCCAACCCCGACGATGACGACCTGCGCGTTCGCGAGGTCCTTTCCCACCAGGCCCAGGCCGTTGATCAGACCGGCAAGCAGAGCGGCCGACGTGCCCTCCTGCTCGTCGTGAAGCACCGGGATGTCGATGAGCTCACTGAGGGCGTGGTGAACGTCGAAACAGCCAGGGGCCGCCATGTCGGTGAGATGGACACCGGCGAAGACGGAAACAATTTTGCTGACAACCGGCGTGATCTCGGCGGCCGTGGTGACGTCGAGAGGCAAGGGAAAGCCGTCGATTGCGGCCATTTCACGGAGGAACACGCACTTGGCCTCGGCCGAGGGCAGCGCGGCCAACGCTCCCAGGTTGCCCTGGCCAACGACGCTGCTTCCATCGGTGATGACCGCAATGCTGTTGCCGCGAATGGTGAGGTCCCACGTGCGCTCAGGATCGTGATGGATGGCCATGCACACACGCGCCACGCCGGGGGTGTAGGCCATCGACAGGTCGTCACGACCGGTGATCGCTGCACGGTTTCTCATCGTCAGCGTGCCACCGACGTGGGCCATCATGGTGCCGTTGTGCGACGAGATGACGTCCACCCCGGTCAGGCCGGAGAGGGCCGCAAGCACGGCATCGGCCTGGGCGTTGTCGTGGGTGGCGACGGTGATGTCGCGCGTGAGGGAGTCTTTCGCGGACGACACGATGTCCACCCCGCCGATGTCGGCCCCGGTCTCACCGATCGCGGCCATTACACGTCCGAAGTTGCCGATCTCGGAGGCGATGCGCGCGCGGATGGTGAGCGTGGAGTTCGGTGCAGGGGACATCAACGGCCCTCGTTGGTCGGGGAACAGCTGGAACGACCCGCGACCTAAGAAAGCCGTCGGATTGCGGCACATTACCGGGCGAGCGCGCCCTACGCCATCGTCTCGCGCGTGGCGGTGTTTCGGCGTGATCGACGCCAGACGCTCGCGGCGAAGCCCGCGACCAGGAGTGCGCCTGCGCCTCCGGCCGCCAGCATCATCCAAATCGGTATCTGCGCCTGGGGGATTTCGGCGGGCTGCGTTTCGGGGGCGCCGGGGCGGATGCCCCAGACAATCTCGCGGACGCGAACCCGAACAGCGGCCGCAAATTGGGGCTGGAGTTCGGGTGGCTTCTGGACGGCAAACAACGAGATCGCGCCGAACAGATCGGCGGCGTCCGATTGAGTTGCCAGCTGAACATCGCCGGAGACCCAGGCGTCGACGACGTCTTGCGGCGTGCCGGAGGCCGGCGACGACCCGAGTGTGAGGGCGGTGAGCGCCACACAAACGGCCGCGATGAGGGTGATGAGGCCGGCAGTGACCGGGCGGTGAGACGACGGCATTAACCGCGAGCGTAGAAGCCCACATCGTTCGAGGCAAGCTCGCACGCGCCAAGCGTCAGATCCGGGTGGCAACGCGCTTGGTATCGTCGCCCCCCGTGCGGGCACTCATCACTGGAATCTGCGGCTTCGTCGGCCGTCACCTGGCCCGCGAACTGGTCGCCAACGGCTACGAGGTGGTGGGTCTCGACATGGCCGTGCCGGCGACGCCTGTTCCGGATGTCGACGACATCTGTCGTCGCGGACATCGCCGACGCTGCGCAGGTCGCGACAGCCGTCGGCGACGGTCAGTCCCGACGCGGTCGTCCACCTGGCGGGCGCGGCCTCAGTGGGTCAGTCCTTCGCCGATCCATCGCGGCACGTGGCGTATCAACCTCGACGGCACGCTCTCGGTGCTTGATGCGGTACGGACCGACGCGTCCGTCGGCCCGGTGTCTGGTGGTCACGAGTGGCGAGGTGTACGGGCTGGTTCCTCCGGACGCGCTCCCTGTTGACGAGGACACGCCGATGCGCCCCCACTCGCCCTATGCGGCATCGAAAGCGGCGGCCGACATCGCCGCGCCGCCAGTACCGCGACGGTTACGGCCTTCAGATCTCTGCGCGCCCGCCCGTTCAACCACATCGGCCCGGGGCAGGACACCCGCTTCGTCGTTCCCAGCGTGGCGCGTCAGATTGCCGAGGGCGAACGCGACGGCGACGATGCAGCATCGCGATCGCGCGTGGGCAACGTGGCCACACGGCGGGACTTCTCCGATGTACGCGACATCGTCGCGTGCCTATCGCCAGATCGCTCGAGCGGGGCGACCCGGACGCGGTCGTACCTGCCGTGCTCGGGCCGTTCGCGCTCGCGTCGGCGAGCTGCTCGAGACGTTGCGGAGCCTGGCGCGCGAGCCCACCGTCATCACGAGCGACGAAACCCGGGTTCGCGCCGGTGAGCAGCCCGATCTCTATGGTTCCGCCGATCGGCTCACCGCCGACACCGGGTGGATGCCGCAGATTCCTCTGGAGTACAGACCCTGAACGACACGCTCGACTTACTGGCGCGACCGCGTGCGCGAGGAGAATGACCCGACTGATGCCCACCGCTCTCATTACCGGCGTCACCGGCCAAGACGGCTCGTACCTTGCCGAGCTCCTCCTCGACAAGGGCTACGAGGTGTGGGGCATGGTGCGGCGCGCGTCGACCGAGTCGTACGAACGCATCGAGCACATCCGCGACCGGCTGCACTTCGTGCAGGGCGACCTGCTCGACCAACCGTCGCTGACGCAGGCGCTCGATCGACTCGGAGCCCGACGAGGTCTACAACCTCGCGGCGCAGTCGTTCGTGCCGACGTCGTGGTCGCAGCCGGTGCTCACCGCCGAGTTCACCGCCGTCGGCGTGACGCGTCTGCTCGAGGCCATCCGCCAGGTCAACCCGAAGATCCGCTTCTACCAGGCCAGCTCGAGCGAGATGTTCGGCAAGGTTCAGGAGGTGCCCCAGAGCGAAGTCACGCCGCTCTACCCGCGCAGCCCGTACGGCGTGGCGAAGTGCTACGGCCACTACATCACGGTCAACTACCGCGAGAGCTACGGCATGCACTGCTCGTCGGGGATCCTCTTCAACCACGAGTCGCCCCGCCGCGGCCTGGAGTTCGTGACGCGCAAGGTCACCGATGGCGTCGCACGGATCAAGCTGGGCCTCGCCGACCACATCGCCATGGGCAACCTCGACGCCAAACGCGACTGGGGCTTCGCCGGCGACTACGTGGACGCCATGTGGCGCATGCTGCAGCAGGACGAACCTGACGACTACGTCGTCGCAACCGGCGAGACCCACACGGTCGAGCGCCTCGTGGAACTCGCCTTCGGCCACGTGGGCCTCGACTGGAAGGACCACATCCGCACCGACCCGCGCTTCATTCGTCCCGCGGAAGTGGACCTGCTGGTGGGTGACCCGGCAAAGGCGAAGCGTGTGTTGGGCTGGGAGCCTAGGGTCGACTTCGAGGCCCTGGTCGCCATGATGGTAGACGCCGACTTGGAGCGGATTGGCAGGTAGGGAAGGGTTAGCGCCAAAGTTCCTGCCCGGCCGCGAGTGGACCGGAACTCCGGTCCGTCGCCCTCGCGTTCGGGTCGTGTTAGCGAATGGTGATGGGGATGCTCTTCGTGGCTCCGTTGATGGTAACGGTGATGCGAGCGGGGCCGCGCCGTTTGGCGCGAAGCTGCACGGTAACGTAGCCCGGTCGGACATTTTGGCGGCTGCGGGAGATCACTCGTCGATTGGGGCCTTGCAGCACGATCTTCAAGTCGCCGCTCTCGGCGACACAGGTTCGAACGGTGAGGGTCGTGCCAACACGTCGCGGCCCGCTTATCGTCGTTCGTCCAATGCGCGGGACGGAACGTCGTCCGACGCGGGTCGCGAACGATGTGAAGCCGCGGTTGCCGGCCAGGTCCTGTGCGCTGAGCGTGCCGCAATACAGCCCAGGGCGCGCGTAGGCGTGTGTAACGCGTTCACCGGATTGTGGCGGAGATCGATCACCGAACGTCCACCGGAAGTGCGTCAGCGCACCCTGATCGGGCGGTCCCCCAGGATCGCTGCCGGATGCCTCAAACGCTGATGCGACTCTCGGCGCTGTGCTCCAAAGTCCATCGTGGCTGGCGAAAACAACTGGGGCGGTGGTGTCCCGCCACACCGTTGTTGGATCCGGCACGCCTTCGTAGCTCCCTACATGACCGACGTTGTCGGCTCGGTCCCAGGCGTAGGCGGTGACGTCATTGGCGCCCTCGACCAGTGACACGGAGTGTGTGACCTGGTCCGATGCCACGGCCAGGCCCGGCACCCCTACTTGTGCGATTCCCGACGCCGCGCGTCCTTGGGGTGCCGGGTCGGTGGCGCTGGCCTCGACCGTGACGGTCGGTGAGCGCACAACGAAAGCCGGTGCCAAACCGGCCGGACGGGCCAGCGGGGTCGCACTGATGATCCGCATCGTTACCTCAGGCCGGCTGAAGTCGGCGACCACCGGTCCAGACGAATTGCTCCACGCGCCGGTGGTGATGACGGCCTGTGACGTCGGGATTGTGCACCGGTCGGGATCCGAAGGCGCGGGTCCGTACTCGATCCCTCGCACACGGAAGCGGTATTTGTAGCCATCCCTGAACGGCGGGCTGAAGTTGGGCTGGTAGCCGAGCGCTGCGAAAGAAGTCTGCGGCGCGAAATCACGCCCGAGGTCCCAGGACGAGCCGGCGAGTGATTGCCACGGGTACACTTGAGTCGTACCTGTGTCCGACTCGAGCACATCGATCTCGTACATGCGACACGGCTCAGAAAACCGAGATGGCGTCCATTTAAGTCCGCGAGCCGAGTAGGGCCCACCACGGGTGTACCCGATGTTGAACGAATCGGGCACGTCTGTAAGCGTCGGCGCCGTGGGCACCCCAAGAGCGGTTGACGCTGGCGCTAACACGGTAGCCGCCACTACCCAAACGCCCACCCGCCGGAGACGAAACCACATTCTAGCTCCCGAGGAAGCGCCCACTTGTCGCGTGAGCAAATTCGACAACGCTACAGCCGAACACCAATTCGGTCGCTCTTTAGTTGTAATGAGTGCGTGAGCATTATGTAAACGGGCTCTTCCGGTTTTAGTGGGGTTGGCGTGTTCGGATCCTGGGTGGTGCGGGTCTGATGGCGGGCCAGTCGCAGCCCCCGGCGTGCAGTAGGACGCGCCGCCGGTAGTTGGTGAAGCAGCGGAAGCCGTTGCCTGCGCGTTTGACCTTCTTGACGAGGGGGTTCAGGCCCTCGGTCGGCCCGTTCGACGCTCCCGTCAGTTGGTGGTTCAAGATCTCTGTGCGCCATCGGTGGAGGGGTTCTGCCGAGCGAGCGGATCTCATCGACCCAGTCGGCGCGACCGCCCTCGATGGCCTTGTCGAGACGCAGCTCGGCGTCGCCTCGGTTGTCGGTCGGGTAGATGTCTCTCACGGATTCCTTCGCGCCCACGCGCCGGTGACGTCGCCGTCTGGGTCGCAGAGGAGGGTGCGCGCTTTTTCGTATATGCCGTTTGATTGTTCATTTGGGGATGCGGTCTTCGAAGTGGATGCGGAGGATGCCATCGCCGTGCTCCAGTTGTAGCAGGTGCGCCAGCTGGTTTTCGCGCGGTGATCGCGAGCCAGATGAGTCGGAGGGCGGCGTCGTCGTTGGGGAACTGGCCTCTGGTTTTGATCGTCTTTCGGATCTGGGAGTGCAGGCTCTCGACCGCGTTGGTTGTGTAGATGATCCTGCGGATCTCGTCGGGGAAGGCGAGGAACGGGGATGATCCTGCTCCCACGCGCGGTCCCAGACCGCGAGTGCGCGTTTTGGCGGCTGGGGTTGTCGGCCCATTCGGCCTCGAGCTCGTTCGAGCACCGGCGGGCGGCTTCGGCATCAGGGGCGGTGTAGATGCGTCGCAGTTCGGCGGCGCAGCGTCTTGCGGTCTTGCCAGGACAAGTACCGCAGGGACTGGCGGACGACGTGGACGATGCAGGTCTGGTTGATCGCGTTGCGGGAACACCGCGTCGATCGCTTCCGGGAAGCCGGCGAGGCCGTCGGTGCAGACAGACGAGGATGTCATTGACGCCGCGGTTTTGCAGGTTCGGTCAGCACGCTCGTCCAGAACCGGGCGCCTTCGGTCTTTTCGATCCACAGGCCGAGGACAGTCGCGTTCACCCTCGAGCGTTGACACCGATCGCGACGTAGACGGCCTTCTTGCGGACGACCTGCTGATCGCGGATCGAGACCTGCATCGCGTCCAGGTAGACGACGACGTACAGCTCCTCGAGCGGCCGTGCCTGCCACGCTCGCACGTCGTCCTGGATCGAGGCGGTCACCTCGCGATCAGCCCGTCCGAGACGTCGACGCCGTACAGCTCGCGCAGGTGGCGCCGGATCTCGCGGGTCGTCATCCCGCCGGCGTACAGGGCGAGGATCTGGTCGTCGAAGCCGTCGAAGCGAGCGGGCGTGCTTCGGCACGACCCGCGGCTCGAACTCACCCGCCCGGTCACGCGGGCATCTCGACCGTCAACGGCCCATCGACCGTCCGCAGCGTCTTCGGCCGGCGCCCGTTGCGCCGGTTCGGCTGCGCCTCCGGCGGCCTGCCACCGGGCGGGTAGCCGAGATGCTGCTCCAGCTCGGCGCCGGCCGCCCGCTCGATCAGCCGCTTACGCAGCTGGTTGATCAACCCATCCGGCCGGTCAGCTGCTCCGGCCCCGGCACTCCCCAACAGCTGATCGATCAGCTCGTCCGGGATATCTGGACATCCATATCGCCCATCACGGGTGCTCCTTCCTGGCCGCTCCTGCCGGAATCGCTCCGCCGCGGCTACGCCGACCGGTCACGACCTCAACAGGCCACAGCCAGTCAGGCATACACAGAAATCCGCGCACCACCTCGCAGAGGCGCATCTCCAAAAGCATCCGGTCAAGGCCCATCCCGTCGAGCCGTTCAGCGCCTTTGAGCAAGAGCTTCCGGATCTTGTAGAGCGGATCACGCTTGCGGCCCCGGTGCCCGAGCGTCGTACCGCTGGACCAGCGCCCGCGCTCGAATTCAACTGGAAACAACCGAGCCGAAAGCCGCCGTCGTGATCGCGACCAATGGGCCCGACCTGGAACACCGACTCCCCACCTGTGCGGTTTCCGGGGCACGTTGGGTGTGCTCAAGGCCCAACCGGGAATCAACGCGTGGCAGCTCGTCCGTCTGCCCGTGCCCAATCACCTACGCAACGGCAGTCCGTAGTCCATCGAAATTGACGTTGACCCCACCCTGGGTCCCCCGTGACTAAGGCTTCAACGACGATGAACGTGAACTTGGTGTCATGCTGCGCGTCGAGCCACCACCGCTCGGGTTGTGACGCGCTCGGGTGCTGACGACGCGGCTACACGCAAACGGAGCTCATGGAAACGTGGCGTTCGTCCGGCCTGCGTCGAGCGCGCAAAGTAGGCTAGCGCGGTGAAGCTTCCGGTTCCGCCACTCCGAAAGACCCGGCGCCGCTCAACGGGGTTGGCAACGTGAGCGACCCCTCTGGCCCGGCTCCGCCGCGGACCCGTGAGGGCCGTCCGTCAGCAAAGCGAGGCGATGAAGTTGGTTGGCTTCACCGTTTTCTGACGTCCGCCGACGTTCGGGTGGCCTCTGGCTTGGCTGTCGTCAGCTTAATCGTTGCCTGGATCACCCTTCGTCGTTGGGAAACATCGCTGCGCATCCCGGAGTTCCAGGTCGGTGACGGCACCTTCTACAACATGCTGACCAAGGCGATCGATGAAAACGGCGGGTATCTCAGGAATCCGCTTCTTGGTTACCCCAAAGATCTCACCTTCTTCGACTACCCCCTTGGTGCCGACAATCTCAATCTGCTTCTCATTCGGTTCATCTCCTGGTTCTCTCCCGACTTTGCGATCACTGTCAACCTCTGGGTGCTCCTGACATATCCCCTCTGCGCCGTCTGCGCGTTCATCGCGCTCCGCCGCCTGGGTGTATCGCTTTGGTCAGGTGCGGCAGCCGGCCTTCTGTACGCCTTTATCTCCTACCACTTTCGCTCGAGTGGTTGGTTGCTATTGATCGGCTACTACGCTCTCCCATTTGCCATCTTGCTCGTTGTGCGCCTGATGAACGGTGTCGCGATCTTCTCACCAGCGACGTTGTCTCGACGACCGCGTAACTGGTTGACGCGGAGAAACGTCACCACCGTCGCAACCTGCGCCGCGATTGCGTCGACAGGGCTCTACCTTGCATCGTTCACGCTCGTCTTGCTGGCTGTTGGCGTCGCCACACTTCTAGTGCAGCGGAAGTTCCGGGTCGCGGCAGGCGGGCTGGTAGCCATGTTCCTGATTGTGTTTGTCATCGCGATCAATACTTCGCCGACTCTTCTCCAAAGGTGGAGCGAAGGGGCAAACACCGAGGTGCCTGTTCGTTTCGCGAACGAAAGCGAGATCTACGGTCTCACGCTCATGCACATGGTGTTGCCACCTCCGTTCCACAACTTCGGGCCCGCTGCGCGAGTCGGCGCGACCTTCCGCGAGGAGACGAGCCTCAAGTTCGCTGGCGAAGACGGTGCTTACATCGGTCTTGTCGGCAATCTGGGCCTCGCCCTATTGGTTGCCGTCGCGCTCATCGCGTTGACTCGTGGCGTCAGCGTCAGCCGCCGCCGGCGCTACGGGCCACTCGTGATCTGTGCCGCAACCGCCTTCCTCTTCGGCACGATCGGTGGTGGGAATGGCCTCTTCTCGATACTCGTGCACCCGGCATTGAGAGGACTCGGCCGCATCAGCGTGGTCATCACCTTCTGCGGCTTGGCCGCAATCGCCTTTGCCCTTGATGGTGTCTTCGCACGCGCTCGGGCCCGGGGCAACGCGCGTTGGGCCTACCCCCTCGTCCTTATTGGTGTCGTGGCGATCGGTCTCTACGATCAGACCGGCAACCGGCTCGACGCCGCCCACTACGAGGGCGCGAAAAAGAAGTGGGAGTCGGAGGAACGATTTGTTACGCAGATCGAGTCACGTGTTCAGCGCGGCGCCGCTATCTACACCCTCCCTGAGCAACAGTTCCCCGAGAGCGCCGGACCCGGTGCGATGAGTGACTACGACAGTGCGATCGGCTACCTCCACTCCGACCATCTTCGGTGGAGCTACGGGGCGATCCGCGGACGCGAAGGCAAGTGGCTCGAACGTCTCGCCGGGATTGGTATCGAAAAGAAGACACGCGTCCTTCAGCGCTGTGGCTTTGCCGGGATCTGGATGGACGGAGCGGGCTACGCCGACCCCGCAACGATTCGCGACCAGTTGACCAAAGCCTCGGGAAACGCGCCCATCGTCAGCGAGGAAGGGCGACGCTTCTTCTTCCCCCTCGCGCCGCTTGGTGCCGACGACGATGTGCCGGCGAGCGAGAGGGCTGCGTACTGCGACCGAAACGTCAATCCCGTGTATTTCGTGCCTGGCGACGGCGTGAGTGGCCCGGAGGCAGACGGTGTCAGCTACAGCCGCTGGCTCGATCGTCGCGGATCGTTCTTTCTGCAGAACGATCTCACGGGAGATCGGCCCGTCACCTCGCGGATCACCCTGATCAACAGCGCGTCTTCCGAGGTGACGATCTCCATCGTTGGCCCGGATGGCAGCCGAAAGCGGGCGGCGCTCCCTCCCGGCGCCGAGACGATCGTCACGCAGAACCTTCGGCTGGGGTCAGGTCGCGTGCGGTTCAGCTTCACCGTCGAGGGCGCCACCGCGCTGATGTCCGACCGGCGGATCGTCCGCGCGAGCAGGATCGAACTCGAGGACCCGGGACTCCCACGATGATGAGAAATGGGCGAATGGGAGCGACCCGTGTCTAGTCCGCCGACTTCGGGGGCACCCAACCGGCGGCTCGACATCCAGGGCCTTCGAGCCATCTCCGTGCTTGTCGTGATTGCCTTCCACGCCGGCCTGTCGGTCCCCGGCGGCTTCATCGGCGTCGACACGTTCTTCGTGATCTCCGGCTTCGTGATCACCGGCATGTTGCAGCGCGAGTGGCTAAAACAGGGTCGCATCCGTTTCGCGCGCTTCTACATCCGCCGCTTCAAGCGGCTCGTTCCCGCGCTCGCGGTCCTGGTGGCCGCAACGATGGTGCTTGCCTCACTAGTGCTCTCGCCGCTGGGGTCGCAGCAGGTCGCATCCAAGACGGCGGCTGGCGCGATGTTGTTCAGCGCCAACTGGGCCATCGCGAAGAGCACGGGCGACTACTTCGATGCGCCGGCCGAGTCCAACCCGCTGCTCAACACTTGGTCACTTTCGGTTGAGGAGCAGTTCTACTTCGTATTCCCAGCGATCCTCGCCCTCGGTTGGCTCCTCCTGCGCAGTGCACGCTTTCGATTCGCCCCCGTCGTGCTCGTTGGCATGGTAACGGCTGGGTCCTTCCTTGCGGCGAGCCTTCACGCGGCCGGGCTCCTGGGCAACGGACGGGGGGAGTTCTGGTTTGGCTTCTACGGTCCGGTGAATCGGGCCTGGGAATTTGGTGTCGGAGCACTGTTGGCGCTTGCTCCACTGGCAGTCAAGGGGGGATCACGGCGCCTCGCTTCGCTCCTCGGCGTGGCGGGACTCGCGCTCCTCGCACTGTCTCTTTTCGTCATTACCAGCACGACCACTTTCCCAGGCCCGTGGGCACTGCTTCCGGTGGCGGCTACCGGCCTGCTCCTGGTTGCGGGTGGCATCCCAGGCAGTGTGACAAACCCGCTCCTGGCCAGTCGCCCGATGGTCAAGATCGGTGACTGGTCCTACTCGCTCTACCTTTGGCATTGGCCGCCGATCGTGTTCGCGAAAGTCCTGTGGCCCCAATACGAGTGGGCGCCGCTCGTCGCCGCGCTGCTGTCGGTTCTGCCCGCTCTCGCCTCGTATCGCTGGGTCGAGGACCCGCTGAGGCGGCTTGAAGTGTCGAGTCGCGCACGGGGGGTTGCCGTCGCGGTTGGGGTTGTTGCCCCGTCGCTCCTTGTGGCGTCCAGCATTGGGTGGGCAGCGACGCACTACTGGACTCCGCGCTACGAATCGGGCCAGATCCCCATCGCCCACCAAGGCGACATCGGGCACGTGGAGTTCCATTCATACGTCCGCGATCACAACTTCACGTGCACCCCCCGGGAGATCCGTGACCAGTCACTCAACTGGGAGGGGATCCTTCGCTGCCAACAGTCGAAACCCGACCCGAACATCGACCTGGTCCTGATCGGCGACAGCCACGCCGAGCATCTCTTCTTGGGCCTTGCCGACTCCTTGCCCGACGCAAACGTCGCCTACTACATCGTTGACGGCTTGCCGGTCAAGTCGAACCCGCAGTTCGCGCGCATTCTCGATGTGGTGACGGCGAGCCCGTCGATTTCGACCGTCGTCATCAACGCCTACTGGGGTGGCCGCGGGGTTCCGGAGGCAGAGCTGACCGAGACGCTCACCCTGGTATCGCGCTCGGGCAAGGCGGTCTTCGTTCCCGACGACACCCCTGACTTCCCCTTCGAGCCCTTCAGCTGCAAGTACCGCCGCGGCCTCGTTTTGCCTCCCAAGTGCTCACAGCCAGCCGATGCATTCCGTGCGCGATACGACGCATACCTGCCGGTGCTTCGTCGCGTCGTTGGACAGGTGCCCAACACCCGGATGCTGAGCACCGCCCAGTACTTCTGCGATGAGGACACGTGTGAAATGACGATCGATGGGCGGCTGATGTTTCGCGATCTGAGCCACCTGAACATCAACGGCTCACGGTTCCTCGCCCGCCAGATCCTGAACGACACCCCGGCCTTCGCGGCCGACCTTCGATCTCTTCGCTGACACGAACGCAGCGCCCGGCTAGGGCATGCGGCCGCCCGCATCAGAGGAGAGCGCCTCTGCGTCGCGTGAGGCGAGATGGACCGCCAAGGGTACGGCGAGCGCATCCGTTGTTGTTGGGAGGACCTCGTCGACGGGGGCGAGACCGCGGCGCAGAAGTGCGCCGGTGAGCGCGTAGCCGATCACCGTGGCGGGAACCAGCATCAAGGCGTGCAGTAGGAGCGAGTAGGCAAAGGCAGTGTCGCGCGTGATCCCGTAGGGCTCGAGCGTCGCGATGGTGAGCCATTGATAGGTCCCGACGAAACCGGGCGACGATGGGATTGCCGTGCCGAGATTGATCGTTGTCGTGAGCATCACGACGGCAAGGGGTGAGAGGGACACCCCCAACGCCTGCGCTGACGCCCACGCTCCGAGGCCGAAGCTGAGCCACGCCAGGCCGGTGCAGCCGAGGACGACCAGCGCCTCACGTGGGGAGACCTCGGTAAGGCCGCGCAGGAACACCGACAGCAGCTGCCGCCCCCGCCCCCGATGCGGGTCCGACTCCGCACGTGCGCGGCCGCGCTCGGAATGGACGTAGAGGAAGGAGGCCACGAGCGCGAGAACGAGGACGACGCTCACGATCGACGAGGCGATGAGCACGCCCGCGATGCCCCGTCGCGGGGGGCTTTGGCTTGCAGCAACGGCGAGCGCGCCGACGAGAACGACGATGTCCGCAATGCGGTCCAGCGCAACGGTGCTGGCGGCCCGAACCGGGCTCTTGCCCGTGGTCGACGCAACCCACCAGATACGGGCGAGGTCACCCGGACGACCGGGAATCGTGTTGCTGATCGCCGCGGCTCCGAGCACGACCGCGCTGACCTCACGAAGGGATGCGTCACGCACTGGACGGAGAAGAACGCGCCAGCGCGCCGCTTGGGCGAGGAAAAACGCGCCGACCCCTGCCAATGCCGCGAGCACCCATGGCAGGCGGGTCTCGCGCAGCACGCTCCATGCACGGGGAAGGTCGGTGTTGCGCAGGGACAACCACAAAAGCAGAGCGCTGATGGGCAGGCCGACGGTCGCTCCGATGAGCGCGCGCCGTCGAACCGGAGCCTGCCGGTGAGCGGACGTTGCCACGCGCGCAGCTTACCCCCGGACCGAGGGAGAACGACAGCGGGAGCGGTTGAGGGAACCCGCCCCTCAACCGGATCACTATGATCCGTTGCCGAGGTCCCGCAATCTATGTGGTCTGATGCCGATCGAAACCCAGAGCGAAACCGACAACGAGCGCTACTTCGCAACGCGCTTTCGCGAGGACCCGCGACGTGACCGCGTCTGGGCCCACATCGTCGCCCATCTCGCCGCCAATTGGACGGACGCCGCCGACGTGTTGGACGTCGGCGCGGGCTACTGCACCTTTATCAACAATGTGACCGCGCGTCGACGGGTCGCCGTTGACATGAACCCCCGAATCGACGAGTTCGCGGCGGATGGTGTCGAGACGCGCACACTGTCGGCCACGGATCTGGCGTCGGCGTTTGGGCCGGACGAGTTCGATGTGGTGTTCTCATCAAACCTGCTCGAGCATCTGACGCGTGAGCAGATCGACCAGACACTGGCCGGCTGTCGCCGCGTCCTTCGACCGGGCGGACGCCTCATCCTCATGGGTCCCAACATCCGTCTGTGTCCCGGCGCCTACTGGGACGACTACACTCACGTGACACCCTTGTCCGACGTCTCCCTCAGCGACACCGTCACCGCCGCAGGCTTTCGCGTCGTGACATGTCACGCGCGGTTTCTGCCGTTCTCGCTCAAGTCGCGCTTCAGTCATCTGACCTTCTTGACGCCGCTCTACCTTCGTTCGCCGTTCCGGCCCTTTGCCGGCCAAATGCTCGTGATCGCCGAGGTGATGCGCTGATGTGGCAAGGCCAAACCATTGCGGTGATCCTGCCGACCTATCGCGAGAAGGCGACCATTCGCCAGGTGATCGACGGCTTCGCGGCGCTGGGAATTGTCGACGACATTCTGGTCGTCAACAACAACGCCGAGCCTGGGACGAGCGAGGAAGTCCGGGGATCCGCCGCGCGAGAGGTCCATGAGTCGCGCCAAGGGTATGGCGCGGCGATTCGATGTGGGATCCGAGAAACGACGGCTGACTGGATCTGTGTCTGCGAGCCCGACGGCACCTTTGATCCTGGGGATCTTTGGAAGCTATTGAGCTACTCGGGTGACTTCGACTTCGTCTACGGCTCGCGAACGATCCGGGAACTGATTTGGGACGGCGCCAATATGGGCCACTTTCTCCGGTGGGGAAACTGGGCCGTGGCGAAGCAGCTGGAGGTGATGTTCAACACGAACTCCCTCTCCGACGTGGGGTGCACGATGCGGCTCATGCGGGGAGACGCAATCAGGAGGATCGAGCCTCACCTCAAGAACTACGGTGGCATCCTCGGCCCGGAGATCATGCTGCTCTCGATCATCGGGCGGTGGGGCGTGATCCAAGTACCGGTGAACTACAAGGCGCGCGGCGGGCTCGACGGCACGACCGAGCGCTTCCTTCCCGCTTTCAAGATCGGTGTCGGGATGATGGCGATGATCGCCTCGATGCGACGGCGCCGTGGAGAGATTCTGCGAGCGCTCACCGAGGACGGCGCGGTGAACCCCGGGCCGCCTCCCGGCGCTGCCAAACCCGGTGGCGATCCCCGGCCCATGTTCTTGAAACGCATCCGGGAGCGCGAGCGCACACGGTAGCGCGAGCCTCGTCGGGTTCCGGATGCTGTGATCGTTGAGGGGCTAGGTGACGCGCACTCCCCGCGTTGTGCGGGATTGGCGTGTTGAGACTCTCACTTCGAGGCTCCCGGCGGTTCGGAGGGTAAACCGGGTTTCGAGGATTCCCGGTTGTGCGTAGACGTAGCGGCTAGCGACGACCGAGCCCCCCCGGCGTAGGGCGACGCGAACCCACCCGGTGCGTGCGATGCAGGAACGAACGGTCAGTCGTGAGCCCACCCGGCGCGACCCGGAGATGCGCACCGATCCGATGTCGGGTGCGCGTTTCGTGAAGCCGACGCGTATCACGAACGACGTGGATGCGGAGTTACCGACGAGATCACGTGTGTTGGCGGTTCCGCAGAACGTGCCATCGCGTTGGTAGCGTCGCGTCACCGAGGAACCTGTCATCACTCGACCGTCGTCAAAACGCCACGTGACCGGCGCTGGGCCGACAGCCGGACCCTCATCGGACACGACTGCGGCGATCGTGACCGGGACGCCGGCCGGCACCGACCATGCCGACGCCTGACTAACAGCGATTTTGGGCGGAGTGCGGTCAACCCAAACGAGGGGCGGACTGAACCCCCTGTTGCCCGCGGCGTCGTGCGCGACAACAAGTAGACCGTTGACGCCTTCGTTGAAAACAAGCGGCTCGCTCGACAAGACGGAGGTCTCTTGAGGCGTGCTTCCGACGAACTCGATGCGGGCAACCCCCGAGGCGAACGTTCCGCCGGGCGGAATCGGGTCAGTCGCAGAAGCCTGCACCCGTGCGACGGGATTCGGCAACACGAAGATGGGAAAATCGACGTAATTTCTTCCCTTGAACGCAAACGTCGCTGGGATCGGTTCCCTCCCGCCAACGGTCATCGACACGATCGGAGGGGTGAGATCGATGCCGGTTGGGGGGGACGTAAAGGCGCTTTGGTCTCCATAAACGATGTTCGTCGCGCGCTCAAAGACGCAGAGATCGGTTTCGGTCGTAAACTCTCCGGACCGAACTGCGAAACGATATTGGTGTCCATCTTGAAGGAGGAACGTCGGAGTGCGGCTGAGGTAGACCCACTGCGTGATGGGTTGGATAGCCCATTGGCCGCCTAAGGCGGTCTCATATCCGCCCGGACTTACGCGAACCCGAAGCAACGAACCATCGGCGATGTCCTGCGCGGTGATCTCGTTGAACTGGCACGGGTGTGTGAAGGTGTTCGCGACCCCCGTCCACCCAAGCACCGCTTCGGGAGGCCAGTGTGCGGGAGCAGGGAAGGCAAAGACAGGGGTCCCCGGCTTCGCCACGGCAACCGGTGCACCACTCAACAGCAGCCCTGCTGCAATGGAGAACACCCAACGCAGCCATCGATGCTTAGCCAAGAAACGGACAACGGTCATCGACTCACCCCTTCGAAGCTCGACATGTCCAGGAGACCAGACGAGGGGTGGGTAGTCAAGTGCTCGGGCTTTAAGAAGGTTGTAACGGATCCGTTTGGTGTGGTCGCCGCAGAGATCCGTTGCACGGAGCGAAGCGCCGCTGACCATCGGGCACGGGCTAGTCGCGTGTTCCGACAACCGCGTACTCCTGGTAGCCAAAAACGATTCGATCCAGCCGGTCAAGTGACTCGCGAACCTGATCGATCGTGTCACGCAGCGGCCCGTCGACCGGCGTGATCACCGGCAAGCGCACCTCGGCCGGAGCCGGTGAGAGGAACTCGACTCGCACATCATGGAATCCCTCTTGTTCCACCAGGAAGGCGAGTGTGTCGGGGTAGACCGGTCGCAGGTGGGTCGGGTCGCAGTAGAAGTTGATCGAGCCGGCGATCAGCGACTGGGGATTCGGCGTCTCGAAGACCATCCTCCCTCCGGGTCGCAGCGCCGCGCCGGCGAGTCGTACCAGGCGAATCTGCGCGCTCGCGGGCAGATGTTCGATGACGTGCGAGCACAGGATGCCGCCAAGGCTCCCCAGCGGGAGTTCGGCCAGATAGTCGAAGAGATCCGCCTGAACAACGTCGAGGCCCTTCGACTGTGCGTGCAACACCATCGCCGTGTCCGAGTCGATCCCACGAGCGGGTACTCCGGCGTCGCGCAGAAGTTCGAGGAACTCGCCGCGCCCACAGCCGATATCGAGCACGGGTCCACAGTCGGCGAATGTCTCGATGTAGCGACTCTGACGTTCGCGAATGAGTTCCTCACTGCCGCGGAACGTATTCTCGAAGGGCAGGTAGTCGAACACAGCTGTGGCGAGCTCGGGAGTGTGAGGCGCGTCCGGAGTAGGCGGGGAGATTCGCAGTTGCTGTCGCTCAATCTCGGCGCGGGCGACGCGCTGCGCCTTCTCGAGTTCGTCGAGTCGCTCGGTCAGGGCGGCGATGTGCTGTGCGGACGCTCGTTCCATCTGAGCGAGCTCATCGGCACGCCGATCAAGCTGCTCGCGAGCGACCTGCTCGGACGTCAAGGCGTGAGAAACCCATCCCAGCCCGTCGCGAAGGTCGTTGTCGGCGGCCGTCATCTCGTCCTGCCAGCTCGTGAGAGTAGGCATGACTGCCCGCGCCAGACAGGCCCGCACCCATCGCACGACAGATGCGCCGCGGGTGAAGTCTCCGAGAGGAATGGTCGGCGAAGGCCGACGTAGATAGCGCTCGAGAGGCGAGAGGGGAGGTGCGTCAGGTCCACGCATCGTCTCAGCGTCGTCGTGCTCGGCAGTCATGTGGTGCCCTTTCGTTGCCAACCGTTCCCCTACCCCCCGTTTGAGCTGTCGATCCGAGCAACTTCGATGGCTTCGGCGATGACCGTGCAGACGTCGACCACGGTTGGGAGCCCATCACACACCATCTTTCCCCGGCGCGCAGTCTCCCGGGCGAGCGCAGGCGAGTCGCGCAGAAAGGACGAAGCCTCAACCATCTCACAGCCCGATCGCGCGAAGAGCGTCCCTCCGCTGGTCAGGAGCGAGTGTCGTGGGGTCCCGGGGGCCGCGACAACTGGGAAGCCGCAACTCCACGCCGTGACGGCTCGGATAAGACACCACACGCCGCGGCCCCATACCCACACTGTGGGCGGTGCGCCGCCGAGGGCAGACCAGAGCGATGCGTAGAGGGGATGCTCGCCTGGGCTTGGGTTAAACTCGTCTCGAGCTGTCATCGACGGCCTCGGGATCCCGCTGAGCAAGACACGGGACTCGTCGAGAGCACCTCCGAGGAGGCCGAGCTCGGCCGGGTCGAGCAGGACGACGACGCCGGCTGATCGAACAGTCCGTTGAGCGACGTCCTGGTTCTGCCCATCCACCAAGGGAACGAGGACGGTATTCAGACCCGAGCGCCCGCCGAACACTGAGCCAGAGCCGAAAGCGATGGTGGCGTCGTTGCCGGGTAGACCCCACTCGCTCAAGCACGTCTGCAGGGTGCTGACCACACCCGAAACGTCACTCGGGAAGCGTGACGGAAGGCCGAGTTCGCTCACGCGACCGCCTCGATGAAGGCCGTCAGCCGCTCCTCGACGGCTGACGCCCCATGGAACTCCAGGCGCGTCTGTCTCCCATTGTCCAGTCGCCGTCGCAGGGACGAGGACGACATCGTCTCGACAATCGCTTCAGCGACGAGCGAGGGTGGTTTCTCATCGAGTACAAGGCCGCCGTCCCCTAGTGTCCACGGGATCGCGCTGCTGCCGTACGCCACGATGGGCAGTTCCGCGAGCATCGCTTCGAGAAGCGGAACGCAGAAGCCTTCGTGGTCTGACAGGCAGAGAAAAAGGTCAGCGGTTGCGTAGGCGTCGGCGAGTTGCTCATCAGTGAGAGATCCTTCGAACGTGACGTGCCGCTCGACGCCGGTGATCTCGGCAATGTGAGCGCAGTATTCGCGGTAGCGTTCGACCCCGCCCCAGCTACCGACGAGGCGAAGCCGAGCGTCGTGGCCGGCTTGATGAAGTGCGGCGATCGTGAGGATCAGATCGTGCTGGGCCTTGTTCGGAACTCCGCGGCCGACGAACAGGATGTCGATCGGTCCCCCCGGCAACGAGAGACGCGGCGTCGGCGAAGCAAGCGGTGGCCGCAGGAGGCCGACGACACGCGCGGTGGGAAAGCCCATCGCTTCGAGCTCGCGGGCGTTGTACTCCGAGTCGGCGGCGGTTGCGACGACACGATCGGCGAGCAACGCGAGGTTTCGCCGGCCCCGAGCGCACTCGATGGCTATCTCGGGAGCGAAGCGCCACAGGAAATGAGGCGGAGTAATGTTGTGGTAGTTGAGCGCACATCGAGCGGCGACGTCGGCAACGTGAAGAATCACCGGGCTGCTGATCGAGTAGTGCAGGATCGCAACGTCCGATGGTTGGGTGACGCGCTTCCAATCGAAACCGGAGTGCGCTTGGTCTCGCAAGTAGGGGTGGATGAGCTCCGGTTGCGCGAAGACTTCGCACCGAAGTCCCATCGCACGAATCACACGCTGTGCCTCCAGGACGTGCTGGCTGATGGCATCGCGCGGGGCGAAACCGGTTGTGACCAGGTGCACTCCCTGGCTCATTCCCACTCCTCGAGCGCGCCGAGGAGGCGCCGCCGCACTTCTTCCCACGAGAAGGTCGTTCGCGTGTATTCGCGACCGGCCGTGGCGAGGCGGTCGCGCAGAGCGTCGTCGGTGAGCATCTGTTCGAGCGCCAGGCAGAACGTCTCGACGTCATCGAACCACAGGCCTCCGCCCGATGTGCGGCAATGGTCGACGAGAACGGGCGACCCTGAGTTGACCAACGCCGGAGTCCCCGTCAACCACGCTTCGAGCATCACCATGCCGAGGCTCTCCAGACGCGACGGATGGAGGAGGACCGCAGCACCCGCGTACGCCGTGGCGCGGTCCTCGGTCGGTACGAACCCCAGCTCGATCACACAGTCGCGCAGGTCCTCCGGAACCGGCAAGTCCCCTGCGCCCATCAGAGCAAGAGGCGGTGCTCCCGGTGACTGCTCTCGGAACGCACGGTAATGATCGAACAGAAGAGGAACACCCTTCGCAACCTCCCGTCGTCCGGCGTAAAGAAGGTAGCCGGGGGCGATGTTGCGGTTCGCGCAGAATGCCTCGACGTCCGCTCTGCTGGGGACGGGCTCATCGTCGTAACCGACACCTACAACGCGCCAACGGGCGTGAGGTGCCAGGCGTTGAAAAAGGAGCGACTCCCCGTGTGAGTTGAGGAGTGAGCCACGTACTCCGCTCAACATGGATCGCACGACCGGTTGCCACGCGTGGCGTTCGTCATGGACACACGGAATCAGGCACGTCCGGTCGGGGCGGCTCGCCGCCGTCCAAAAGGTGGTGCCGAAGAGATAAGGAATGCCGATCACCCAGTCGTAGCGGGAACGGTCGGCGGCCGCGTCGTTGAGCTCTTCGGACCAGACCGAGTTCGCCATCCATTCCAGTTGGTCGGCGTAGCTCGTCGCGTGTCCGAGAGCGATCTGTGTGTGGAGGTCAAGCCAGCGTTGATTCGATCGCTCGGACGAGACGGCAAATCGGCGGACGCGAACCTCCCCGTCAGTGGTCTCACCGGCCGGGAGGTCATTACTCCACGTGAAGTGGTTGTCCGCGCAGGTCGTCAGTACCTCCACGGACGTCCCGTGGCGCGCGAGGTTCTGCGCCATAAGTCGACACAACGTCTCCGCGCCTCCCACAACGTCAGGGCCGTAGCGCGGTGTGACAAACGCGATGCGCGGTTCCCTCACAGTGATGCGGTCATTCCGGCGCAGCGGTGCGAGCGGGTGTGCACAGATCGCTGATCGTCACGCCTGAGAATTCGACGCATTCTCCGCGCGCGCCTCCAAGGACTGAAGACGAGCGGCCAGTGACTCCGTCCGCACGTCCTGGAGCAGGTGCTCAATGCGATCGAGCCGTTCGTCAAGGCGCTCCAGCTTCCCTGCCAGGTCCGTGACCGCCGCCACCGCCGCCGAGATATCGTCGTTCGCAGAGGCGAGCGTTGCGCTCAGTTCGTCGACCCGGGCCCCGTGACCCTCAACTGTGCGCCGAACGACGTTTGCGTCGGAGCCCAAGAGAGCGACATAGCGAAGGAGGTCGGCGTTGAAGGCGTTGTTCTGCGCTGCCAGGGAGTAGACGGGCTGGCTCGCACTGCGGGTCGCAAGGCGCTTGAATCGGGTCACGATGGGTCCGACTACCGGCTTTTGCGACTGAACGACTGAGAGGTCGATGGTGTGGACCGCCGATTCGCGCAGACGCTCAAGGTCGTCTGCGCGAAACGGCTCGTCGTTGATCACGGCGTCGGCAGCCAGAGCGTCAACCGAATAAAGCCCCTGGGCCTTCTTCTCAGCAGCGCGACGGCGGAGGTCCGCCATGAGGGCGTCGATGTCGATCACGTCGTCAGTACCCGCGTCGTCTGTTGGCTTGCTCGTTGCCATCGGCTGCTCCTTCATCGTCTCGCCATCGCGACCCAGTCTAGGTCAGCTGTCGGTGAGTGATGGTCGTTCGAGGTTGGCGAAGGACGGGGAGCGCTCGGTCTGCGGGCCGGGTTGCACCGACCAGTCGCCCGCGAGTTCGACGGGTCCGACCCCGGGTCGCGCCTGGAAGACCGAGAACTCAGTGAGTCGATCGCGCCAGTGGTAGACCGTCTGCTCGTCGTATGAATGGGCGGCGACGGTAAGCGTGAATTGCCCCTCGTGGAGACCGATTGCTGGGACCGTAAACCTAACGGTGGCGGAACCGTGAAGCATGTCGAGCGGCAGCGCGTCCATCCGGGTGTTCGTCCCGTACATCAGCGCGCCCTCGGCGGTGTGCAGCGCGATGCCAAAGATCGGCGTTTCGACGGGTCGCTGCGCGGTAACCGACAGCTCGATCGTCAAAGAGTCGCCGCTCATGAAACGATCTGTAGGGCCGTCGGGACCGACCAGCTGCACCTCGTCGATGATGACCTCACGATTGCCCCAGGTTCGGTTGTCATCGGGCGCATCGCCGTCGCGTTTGGAGTTTTGGTCGGCGTGCGGCGCATCGGCGAGCGAACGGTGGTAGAGGGGAAGGACCTGGTTCGGTGGACCGTCCTCAATCACCGTTCCGTCTCGAATCATGATCACGCGATCGCAGACCCGCTCGATCGCGGCGGGGTCATGAGAGACGAGGACGATGGTCCCGCCGCGGCGGCGGTAATCAAAGATGCGTCCGAAACACTTGCGCTGAAACGCCTCGTCACCGACGGCAAGTACTTCATCGAGAAGGAGAATGTCTGGGTTGACATGACTGGCAACGGCGAACGCGAGTCGCATTTGCATTCCGCTTGAATACGTCTTTACCGGCATGTCAATGAAGTCGTGAAGCTCGGCAAAGTCGAGGATGGAGTCGAGACGCTTCGCAACGCTGCCTTCCGACAGGCCGTAGATCGATCCATTCATAAAGACATTCTCACGTCCTGTGAAGTCCGGGTGGAAACCCGCCCCCAGCTCCAACATCGACGCGACCGTGCCGCCGACCTCGATCGTTCCCTCCTGCGGTGGCAGGATGCCAGCGATCAGCTTGAGCAGCGTGCTCTTCCCCGAACCGTTTTGGCCGATTATGCCGAGCGAATCGCCTGGCGCGATGTCGAGGTCAACGTTGCGAAGCGCCCAAAGGTCGGTGAACGAGCCGCGCCGCCGGCGAATCAGCGCCTCCTTGAGCGTTGCGTTACGTTCATGCGCGATGCGGAAGCTCCGCGACGCGCCCCGCAACCGTACTGCTCCGGGTTCGAGTGCCATCGCTAGAGTTCTACCGCCATCTCGCGTTCAAGCCGGTGGAACACCGCCCAGCCGATGACGAGCATCACACCCGCGGCGACCACGCAATAGACCGTGTCGGCGGCGCTTGGCCAGCGGCCAAAAAACAAGGGGTCGCGGATGGCGAGCACGAATGGGCTCACGGGATTTCCCCAGTGGAGAACATCGATGGCGCCGCCTCGCCCCGGCCCATCGATCATGTCGAAGCTGTAGAAGATCGGCGTGAGAAAGAACCACGGCAGCGCTAGGGCTCCCAGGATGTGCTCGACATCGCGGAAGTAGACGTTAACCGCTGCGACGAGAAGACCGAACCCGACCGTCATCACGGCGAGGAGCAAGATCAACGGGGGCAGAGCCAACCAGGTCAGGCGGTTCCCCCGGCCCCAGATCGCGCACAACGGGAGGGCGACCGCGAACATCGTGGCAGCGGTGAACCAGTTGCCGGTCATCGCTGAGAGGGGGACGATCTGCCGCGGGAACTTCACTTTGGTCACCAAGCTGGCGTTCGACACGAGGCTCGACGCGGCCGCCTGAGCGCCTCCCATGAACACCCCCCAGATCGCGAGCCCGACGAACAGGAACAGCGCGTAGGGGTTGTTCGCCCCGGACGGGAACACGAACCGGAACACAAACCAGTAGGCGGTGACCATGACCAGCGGGTTGATGAGCGTCCACACCAAACCGAAGGCGGAGGCCTTGTAGCGCTGGCGCATCTCGCGGCGCACGAGGTTACGAAAGAGCGGCGCATGCCGGCGCGCGGTGACTAATGTGTTCACGAGGGCCAGTGTAGCCGCCCACTCTTCGAGATCACCGCTTGGACGGGTCGGCTCTGGGTGTGATGCGCCCGCGAAACCAGCCGGGGGCGAGGATCCTCCCGGCGGTGTCGCAGACTGCGCCCGCCAGTCGCCCAGCAACCCCGGGTCGGTGGACTCGGTGGAGATCGCCGATCGCACGCGCCCATGCGGCCTGCGCGCGACGGTTAGTCACTGCCCCGCCCCCGATATGGGTAATGCTCGCCCCGGGCCAAAAGACTACCCGCCACCCCACGGTGCGCACGCGCAGGCACAGGTCGATGTCCTCGCCGTACATAAAGAAGCGCTCATCGAAACCACCGACCGCCCGAAGCGCCGCGGTGCGGCAGAACATCACGGCGCCACTCACCGCTTCAACATCGGCCTCTTGTGTGCCGCTCAGCCACCTCTGGGCATAGCGGCGCGCGCGGTGCCCGCGGAGCACTCGGTCCAGGCGGGTCACGTGGCATGCCAAACTCCAAAGCGTCGGGAAGCCCCGGATGCATCGGCGGTCGAACATGCCGGACCCGTCGACCACCCGGGGGGTGAGGACGCCCACGTCGTGACGGTTGGCCAACTCGCAGACGCACGCGGTGAGCTCGTCGGCGTTCACGCGAGTGTCTGGGTTGAGCAACAGGACGTTCTCAGTACGGACCCGTTCGAGCGCACGGTTGTTGGCTCGGCCAAAGCCGATGTTCTCGTCGAGCGGATCGAGGCTCACCCAGGGGTGGTTGTGACGCACCATGTCGACGGTGCCGTCCGAGGAGGCGTTGTCGACGACCGTCACCCACAGATCGATCGCATTGCGTGCTTCACCGAGATCCGTGAGACACGCCAGAAGGTGCTCGCGACACTCATGCGAAACGATGATCACCGACAGGGTAAGCGCGTCAGTGACGGCGCACCTGCTCGCACAGTTCCAGGTAGCGGTCGGCGCAGACGTCCCAGCTGAAGCGGTCGGCGGCGCGGGTCGCTGCGGCCGCTCCCGAGAGCGGCACGCCGCGCCGGGTCGTCCGATGAGCTGCGTGAGCTCGGGCGGCGAGGTCGGTCGCTCCGTCGGCGAGCGCGAACGTGGCCGCGCCGTCGCCCACCACCTCCACGTTGGGGCCGTGGTCGCTCACCACGAGGCACGCGCCGGCGGCCATCGCTTCGATGATGACCGGGTGGGTGCCGCCCACCTCGGTGGGGGCGCACATGATTCCGCAGCGGTGGAGCAGTTCCCGGTAGCCGTCGCCGAACACGTAGCCGGGGAACAGGACGTTGGGGCCGGCGGAGGCCGTCAGGTCGGCGATGTAACGGTCGGCGTACGGGGCGTCGCCCACGATCACCAGGGGCCAGTCGGTGTCGAGCTGCCGGTGCGCGGCGACGAGCAGGTGTGCGTTGTTCTCCGGCACCAGTCGGCCGACGAACAGGATGAACTTGCCGGGCTCCACCCCGAGCTTCTCGCACCATTCGTTGCCGCCCGGGTCGGGCACGTCGGCGCCGTAGGGGATCGCCTCGATGGTGTGGCCGTACTTTGCGGCGTAGATGTCGGCCACGGCCTGGGAGTCGGTCACGGCGATGCGTCGCCGCGCGTGGGGCGATGCGCTCGGCGCAACGCAGGTAGGCGCGGGCGGCGGCCGGCCACTTGGCCCGTTCGGAGTCGAGGCCGTCGATCTGCAGGATCGAGGGGATGCCGGCGAGGCGGGCGAACGGCACGACCGGGGCGTTGCCGGCGATGAAGTAGATCGCCACGTCCGGGCGCTCGCGGGTGACCATGTGCGCGGTCGACACGGCGGTGTGGGCCAGGGTGTCGAGGTACTTGTTGCGCACCGTGCGCAGGTGCACCAGGCGCGCGCCGGCGTGGGTGGCTCCGCCGCTCGGTCATGTGCGGCCGGCAGTAGACCACCACCTCGTGACCGCGGTCGGTGAACTGCTGTGGCCAGGTGCTCCACGGCGGTCTCGAAGCCGGAGTACGCGGCCGGGATGCCGCGCGTGCCGATCAGTGCGATCTTCATGCGACCGCCCGCAGCGCCGCCCAGGTGGCGGTGCCCATGTCGTGCGGCGTGAAGTGGGCGGCACGCTGCGGGCCCGCGGCGCGAAGGCGCTCCGCCGTTGCCGGCTCCATCGCAGCACGCAGACCCTCGGCCAGGCCGGCGGGGGTGGGTTCCACCACCAGCGCCGCGTCGCCCGCCACCTCGGGAATAGCGCCGCGGTTGGAGGCGACCACGGGGGATCCGCAGGCCATGGCCTCCACCACCGGCAGACCAAATCCCTCATACAGCGAGGGGTAGCAGGTGACCGTGGCGGCCCGGTACAGGTCGGCCAGCGCCGGGTCGCCCTGCGGGCCGAGCCATCGGGCACCCGCCGCGCGCAGGATCTCCTGCCCGTGGTGACCCAGGCGTCCTACCACCACGAGCGGCAGCGACGGGTCGTCCAAGCAGGCGCATGGCCTCGGCAAGCGCCGTGAGGTTCTTGCGGGGATGGACGTCGCCAACGAACAGGACGTAGCGGTCCAGGCCATGGTCGCGCGCCACGCGCTCGGGGGCGTCGGCGTCGGGGGTGAAGGCGGCCGCGGGAACATTGGTCACGACATGAATGCGCCCCGGGTCGATTCCGTACGCCGACACGATGTCGGCCTTGCTGCGCTGTGACACGGTGATCACCACACCGGCCCGGCGCATCGACCAGGGCACCATCACTCCCAGAAGCGCCCGAACGCGCGGGGAGAACCACTCCGGGTGCAGACGGTAGGTGATGTCGTGCACCACGACGGCCACGGGGCAGGGCGCGCGAACGGGTGCGATGTAGCTCACGATGAGTCGGTCACTGTGGCTCGCGCGGAGAGCGCCGGCCAGCCCACTCGACAACCGCCGCAGGTTGCTCGCCGGAACGTCGATGCAACGCACCGCGGGCAGGGCCTCACGCGCGGCGGCGTGGGCGACGAACGCGAGGACATCGTCGTTGGGTGGTCGCGTGGCCACGAGGGCATGGGTCAGCTCGGTGTGGAACCGCGCGTTGCCGGCGTCGCCGGCGGCGGGTTGGCCAACCATGTGGCAGTCGACCGCCACCCTCATCCGGCGATCGCCTCGCGGTAGACATCCAACGTACGGCGCGCAACGTCGTCCCACGCGAACTGGGCGGCGTGGGCGCGAGAGGCCTCCCCGCGGGCGGCCAGTTCGGCGCGGTTCGCCAGGGCGTCCGACAGCTGGCGCGCGATCCCGTCGATGGTGGGGTCGGTCAGAAGGATTGCCGCGTCGCCACCGATTTCGCTGGAGCGACGAGTTGTCGGCGATCAGCGCGGGGCAGCCATGGGCCATGGCCTCCAACACGGGAAGGCCGAAGCCCTCGTACGCCGACGGGTAAACCAGCAGCGTTGCTCGGCGGTATAGGTCGGCCAGGCGGTCGGTCGAGACGAAGCCCAGAAGGTCACATTCCGGGCCGGCCGCGGCATGGACGGCAGCGTGTTGCGACCCTCCCGCTCCGGCGATGACGAGGCGACAGGGGGGCGGGTCGGCCGGGGCCGTGCGCAGGTACGCACGGTGCGCGGCGATCAGCTCCAGGATGCGTTTGCGCGGTTCGAACTCCCCCACGGCGAGGATGAACGGCTCGCGCTCGACGGAGGTGGGGGCGGGGTCGGTCGCGATGCCGATGGGCACGGTACGCATCCGCTCGCGTGGCGTTCCGTAGAGGGTGGCCAGGTCGCGGGCGGTGGACTCCGACGTCGTAATCACCCGTCGGGCGGTCCGGGTGCTGCGTTTGGCAAACAGGCGGGCGTAGCGCCGAAAGGCGGGAGGAAAGGTCTCGGGGACCCGTTCCCACGCCACATCTTGCATCGTCACGACGGTGGGGCACGGTGCCCACCACGGCGCCCAGTTGAACGGGGCGTGAACCACGCCGGCGCGTTGTCGGCGCGCGGCAACGGGAACGGCCACGTGGGTCCACGCGAGGTCGATCACCAGGTTGCCGATGCTCGTCACGCGATTGCGGCGCGGCAGCCCGGGTGGGCCATAGGCAAACCGCACATCGAGGTCGGGCGGATTTTCGGCGGCGATGGCGGCTTCGAGGTTCCGCACGTAGGACGACGCCCCGGTTGCACGTCGACGCGCGATGCGTGCGTCGACGATCACCACGACACGCTCAGCCACGGGCGAGCACCTCCTGCCACGCCTCGACGGTCAGCTCGGCCGTTCGTGTCCAGGTAAACGGGGCCACGTGCTCGGCCCCGGCCTCGGCCACCTCGGAACGACGATCGGGGTTGTCGATCTCGTCATCGATTGCGGCCGCCCATTCCTCCACGTCGGTGGGCTCGACGTACGTTGCCACCGCTCCGCCTGCCTCTCGCAGCGCCGGTATGTCCGATGCCACGACGGGGGTCCCCACGGCCAACGCCTCGAGCACCGGCAGGCCGAAGCCCTCAAACAACGATGGCACGATGACGGCGGCGGCGTCGCGACGCAGAGCTGCAAGGTGATCGGCCGGGACGTAGCCGAGCAGATGCACCCGGTCGGCCATGCCCCGTTCGACCACATGCCGCTCCAGGGCCTCGCGTCGACGACGACTCCACAGGCCGCACATCACGAGGTGCGTGTCGTGGTTGCTCGCAGCCACGGCATCAACGGCGATGTGGGGATTCTTGTGCGGTTCGATGCTGTTGGCGTACAGGACATAAGGGGCGTTTGGGGTGGCGCCATCCGGCGGCGGAGCGGCGGGGAGACCCAACGGAACCACACGCATTCGCTCGTAGGGGATACCCAGCTGGGCGGTCACATCCATCGCCGTGGCCATGCTGATCGTGATGACGAGATCCGCGTCCCGCAACCGCTTGAGGTACGTAGCGTAGACGTGTCGGTGAAACGGGTTGCGCAGGGGAACGTGAAGGGGGATGAGGTCGTAGCACGTCACCACCAAAGGCATCCCGGGTCGGTGGGGCACGAGGTCGGTTTGGGTGGCGTGAAACAGGTGAGGGGGGGAGCGGCGAAGGGCTGGGCCCACGGTGAGGGTGGGCCAGGGGTCGGGAAGATGAGCGAGAGGCCAGGCCGGCCAGGGCACGGCCTTCATCGCAAACCCGTTTGGGGTGATTTGTCCCGCCCGGGTCACCAGGGTGGGTCGCGACTCGGCGGGGACGCCGGCCAGCCCGGCCAGCAGGCCGCGGAGGGCGGCGCCGATCCCACGGTCGGAATGGCCCCGGGAGAGCGGTGTGACATCGAGCAGAACCGGGAGGGGCATTCCCGGCACACCATAGCCGGGTGGCCGCGCGCGTCGTGCCTGACCGGGGTGCGATTGGCACAGAGTGGCGCGTGTTTTGTCACACCTCGGTGTGGCGCTGTCACAGGTGTGCCGGGCACGATCCCCCACAACGTGAACGGAGGAGGAGACGATGGAACCGCGGACATACGCGTGGCTGGTGCCGGGTCGTTTGGTGGTGGCCGAGCGGCCGGGTGGAGGGGGCCGGTCACATCGGGTGCTGCGGCGTGACGGCGAGCTCGAGTGGTGGTCAGCGCAGGGGATCGAGACAATCGTGTCGGGCATGCGTTCGCGTCATGGCCTGCTCGAGGCGGCGTTGGCCGGCTTTCGTGTGCGGTGGCACCCGCTTGTGAATGAGGAGCAGGGCGCCCGTGAGCTTCCGGCTTTGGTCGCCGCGGTGCTCGACTCGCTGGACGGGGGCGCCGTGTTGGTTCACGTCGACCGACCGGGTGAATGGTTGGCGGCTGTCGACGCGTCGCTTCGTCGTGCGCTGGGGCTGGCCACAACACGCACCGCTGCCCTGGCCCAGGCTCGTGGGGATGGGCTTCCTGTTGGCGAGGTCACCCTCGCGCTTCTGGGCGGCTCCCGTCGACCCGTCGACCGTATCGCGGCATGACACGTGCCGTTTTCGCGCACGAAACCTTAACGGGATGCTCATAGGCCGCTGGTAGGGTCCCGCCCCGCCATGACACATTCCCTCCGCATCCGCCTGATCACCGCGATTGCCGTGACGGCGCTGGGCCTTTCCGGCGCAGGCGTAGCCGCTGCCGGCGGCTTGCCGATCGCCATAAAACCCGCCGGGGTCACGGCGCAAACCGGACTGCAAGACGACCGGCTCGTGTACGCCACCGACGTACCGCGCCGGATGGCACTGCTTGCCGATGCGGGCGCATCCGTTGTGCGGGTGGACCTGCGATGGGACATCGTTGCCAAGTCACGACCGACAAATCCCACGAACCCGGCCGACCCGGCCTACGACTGGCTCCAGTACGACACCGTCGTAACCGCGGCGGCGGCGAACAAGATCGAGGTGCTGTTCGCGGTGTACGGCACGCCCGCATGGGCGGCCGACCCCACCGTCGCAGTGGGAACTCGCTTCCCCGCGACGTCGATCCGCCCCAAGGATGCGGCCGACTTCGGCGCATTTGGCGAAGCCGCCGCACGCCGCTACTCCCCGCGTGGCGTTACGAAGTGGGAGGGCTGGAACGAACCGAACATCGCCCTGTTTCTGCGCCCGCAGTACGAGCGCCAGGGCGCTGAATGGGTGGCGGTCTCGCCGGATACGTACGCGAAGTTGCTGAAGGCGTTCTCGGCCGGTGTGAAGAAGGTCGACCCAGCGGCAACCATTGGTGGCGCGGTTACGGCGCCCGCCGGTGATCGCTGCCCCTGCGACAATGAGCCCGTGCGCGTCACCCCGGACGACTTCATCCGTGCGCTGAATGCCCCGGGTCTGCGCCCCCCGATGGACGTGGTGAGCCACCACCCGTATCCCCTTCGCCCGCCGTCGGATTCGACCCCGTCGGGACGCACGTATGTGGACCTCTACAACCTGGCCGTGTTCGAGCGGGCCGTCGATTCGACCTACCTCACCGGCAAACGCCTGTGGCTCACCGAATACGGCTTCGCCACCGAGACAACGCCGGAGTACCCGATCGTCTTCAACCGTGCCCAGCAGGCGACGTTCATCACCGACGCGTACCGCCGCGTCCAACTCAACCCGCGCGTGACGCTGACGACCTACTACCTCCTTCAGGATCATCCGGGGTGGCGGTCAGGGCTCCTGACGCAGGCAGAGAAGGCGAAACCCGGTCTACACGTCGTTCGTCCTGCCGTTGACGGTGATGGGCGCCGACCGCGTGTCGGCCGGAAGCCGGGTGACGGTGCGCGGTCAGGTGCGTAACGCGTCGGGCAAGGTGCGCGTTGCGATTCAGCGGCGCGTGGGGTCACGCTGGGTGCGAATCGCCCGGGTCACCACCAGTCGTGACGGCAGCTTCAAGCTGACGATGCGGCCGAACTCGACGGTTCGACTGCGGGCACAGTGGTCGGGGCAGACGCGCTCCGGCCGGGCGGTACTGCGAACGAGTCCCGCCATCAAAGTGCGCGTGAGGTAGGAGTGGGGAGCGTTCCCACCCGGCGGCACGTTCGCCGCGACGCACGCTTCTCACCAATCGTGGGTCGCTACGCCGCCAAGCAGTGGGCGCGACGGGTTGCCTCGGTTGTCGGCCTCGTCGTGATCGACCTCGTGGCGCTGTTCGTCGGAATTCTCGCGGCGCTGGCCGGCAAGTTCGTGTTGCGCGGCCTCCCCGTCGACTGGGGCGCCATCTGGGTTGAGGAACAGCGTGTCCTTCCCATCGCCAGCGTCGTGCTCGTGCTCGTCTTCGCCCGAGCCCGCCTCTACCACGATCGTGAACGGCGTGGTCAGGCCGCCCGCATCATCGGGTCGGTGGCTGTTGTGACGGTCATCGTCGCCGCGCTGGTGATCGCGGCCGGCAACGATTTTCGCACCTACTACGTCTTCTACGCGTCGTTTCTCGCCGTCAGCGTCCTAATCGTTGCGCTTCGTGCCAGCCATTCGAGCCTCACCGCCATGGCGCTCGAGCTGCTGCATGTGGAGCGCCGCGCGATGCTCGTGGGGGCCCCCACCGTCACCGATGAGGTTGCCCGCAGCCTCCAGCGAAGCGGTGTGAAGCACGGCATCCCGTATCGCGTGGTCGGTCGACACGAGCTCGTCGACCCCGCCGCGCCCCACGCCGCGATCTCTCCGGCGCTCGTGGCCGCCCTCGATGGGCAACGCGTCGACGAGGTCATCATCTCCGGCGCGATGGGTGCCGACGCGCCCATTTTGGCGCTGCTCGACGAGTGTCGCAGTCATGAGATCCCGGTGCGTTTTGCCCCCACCGCGACCGAGCTCTTGTCGCACAGCCTCCGCGCCGTACCCGCACCGGGGCTCCCCCTGTTCGACCTCAAACCGCCGGTCCTCTCGGGCGGAGCCTTCCTCGTCAAACGCATCTTCGACCTGCTGGTCGGCTCGCTGGTGCTACTGCTGGTATCTCCCATCCTCCTGATCGCCGTGATCGCCATCAAGCTCGAGGACGGCGGGCCGGTGCTGTTTCGCAGCCGCCGCGTCGGGGTCGACGAGGTGCCATTTGACTGCTTCAAGTTGCGGACGATGGCGGTTGATGCCCCCACCCGGCAGAAGGAACTCGAGGATCGCAACGAGGCGGACGGCGCGCTTTTCAAGGTACGGAACGACCCTCGCGTAACGCGGGTGGGGCGCCTGTTGCGCCGCCTGTCCATCGACGAGCTTCCTCAACTCATCAACGTGTTTCGTGGAGAGATGTCGCTGGTCGGGCCGCGTCCACTGCCCGAGCGTGACTACGCCCTCCTCGACGACGTTCACAAGAAGCGGTATCTGGTGCTTCCCGGCATGACCGGCCTCTGGCAGGTAAGCGGGCGGTCTGAGCTCAGCTTCGACGAACTCGTGCGACTCGACTTCAGCTACATCGAGTCGTGGTCCGTGTGGCTCGACCTGGAGATCATCGCCCGCACCATCCCGACGGTGTTGGCAAAGAAAGGCGCGTGGTGAGCACGGATCGGCCGGCTCCGGATCCGTCCGACCTGCTCGACCAACTGCGTGACGCCGCCGGCGCCCCTGCGCGCCCGCCCCTGCGGGTGCCACTGCCCACCACCTCCCACCGGGCCCGCCCCATCGGTCCGCTCGTCACCGGGGTGCGACGCACACTGCTGAAGATCATCGCACCCTCACTGCTGGAGCTCATCGGGCAGCTCGAGACCGACCGGGCCGACCTCTACGGACGGGTTGCCGACCTTGAAGCGCGGCTGAGCCGTATTGATGATCCGGCCGCAGCGGAGGGCACCCGAGCCGAATGAGGCTCGCGTTCGTGGTCCAGCGCTACGGCGAGGAGGTTGCCGGCGGGGCAGAAGCATTGTGCCGCGACACCGCCCGGGCTCTCGCGGAGCGCGGCCATGACGTTCGGGTCCTGACCACCACCTCGCGTGACTACGTGCCGTGGACGCCCTACTTCTCCCCCGGAGTGAGCGATGACCACGGTGTGCAGGTGGAGCGGTTTGACTTCACGCCGAGCGACCCGGTGGCCGCCGCCCGGTGCGCCAACCGTATCGCCCTGGGGTGGGGAGACTGGGAGAGCGAGGCCCAGTGGGTGCAGGCGCAGGGGCCGGTGAGCCGGTCTCTCCTCGCCCGGCTGGCCCAGGTGGCGCCCCGGGTGGAGGGCGTCGCGCTCTGGACCTACCTGTACGCAACCACGCAGCTGGCGATGCCGCTTGTCGCCGGGCGCGGAGTGCTCGTGCCCGCTGCCCACAACGAACCGATGTTCCGCTTCGCCGTCACCCGCGGAGTGGTCGCCCTTGCCGGTGGTTTCGCCTACCTCACCCCGGAAGAACGCACGCTCGTGCGCCACACCCATGACACCGACGACCGGCCCGAGCAGATCGTCGGCACGGGCGTGTCACCCCGGCCACTCGGGGATGGCGCCCGCGCCCGTCGTCGGTTCGATCTCCCGAGACGATTCGTCGTCTACGTGGGGCGCATCGATCCCGGCAAAGGCATCACTGAACTGTTCGAGGATCACCGCCGCTACCGTGACGGCGGTGGCGACGTGGAGTTGGTGTTGGTGGGTCGACGACCTGAGGGTGTGTCGGTACCGGCGTGGGTCCACGCGCTGGGTTTTGTGACCGATCAGGAGCGCAGCGACGTGCTCGCGGCCGCCGAGGCGTTGGTGATGCCGTCGGTGAACGAGAGCCTCTCACTCGTGCTGCTGGAAGCGTGGCAACAGGGCCGCCCCACCCTTGCCACAGCTCGGAACGCCGTCCTCGTCGGCCAAAGCGAACGGTCCGGTGGGGGTTTGCTCTACGCCGATGGGCGCGACTACACCCGGCAGCTTCGTGCCCTCACCACGAACTCCGAGGCCGCGGCGGCGCTTGGGGCCGCGGGCGCGCGCTGGGTGGGCGAGCTCACGTGGGATCGCGCGGTCGCCCGCTGGGAGGCACTCTTTACCGCCGTGGGCGAGCGTTCTAGCGAAACAGGTTCCGCAGGGCGGTAATCGCCCAGCCGGGCGCGCGTCGCGAGCTGCTCGGCTCACATGCTTCGCGCAAAACCGTCTCCATGGCGCGGCTCGCCTGCTCCCATGTGTACGTGGCGGCCTGCTGGCGCCCGAGGGCGGCCATGCGGCTCTGTTCATCGGGTGAGCTCAACACATCGCGGAGGTGTCCTGCCAGGGCCGTCACATCTTCGGCGGGGAAGAGTCGGGCGGCTCGGGCGGTGACTTCGGGCAGAGCGCCGGCACGGGCGGCCACCACCGGGGTGCCGCTTGCCATCGCCTCAAGGGCCGGGAGCCCAAAGCCCTCCTCGGTGCCGGCCAACACCACACATGCCGCGGCGCGGTACACCGCGGGCAGATCGGCATCCTCCACAAAACCGGCAAGGTGGAAACGCTCTCCCAAGCCGATAAGCCGGGCCATCGACGCAAGCCCTTCGCCCTCGGGGCCGGAGCCCGCCAACGTCAGGTGCGGAGCGATGTCCGCGGGCAGGGTTGCGATGGCACGAACCAGCGTCGGAAGGTTACGTCGCGCCTTGAGTCCACCCACGTGAAGAACGCTGCCACGTGAAACCCCGTAGTTGATGCGCGCGCGTTCGATGGTCTCCTCGTCCACGGGGGCGAAGAAACGCTCGTCAACCCCGCCCGGGACGACCCGGATCCGCGAGGCGGCCACGCCCAGCCGCCGGGTGATGGCCCCCTGCGAATGCTCAGAGAGCGTCACGATGCGTGCGGCACGGCTCAGCGACACCGAGCGAGAGAAACGTGTGCCGGTTACCGATGCCACGCCCTCGGGGTCGTCCCACGCGACGGTGTCGTGAATCACCAGCACCATCGGGCACGGCGCGGTAACCGGAAGCCCATGGTTTGCCGGCGACAGCAGCACGTCGGCTTTGAGGCTCGACAGAAGGCGAGGAAGCGCCAGTTGCTGCTGACGAAACGATCCGCCGCCGCCCAACTGGTGGAGGTCGACCGACAGATCGGTCGTGAGCTCGGTGGGGGCGAAAGGGAGCACGGTCAACCATTGGCGTCGGGCGAGCGCTTCGGTGATGCCGATGGCAAAACGGGCGACGCCGCCGCGGTCACCGTCGGCGACGCTGCGCAAATCGATTGCCACACGAAGAGGGGTGCTCATCGCGTCACAGCCTACGGGTGAGCCCCTGGCGTTGTTGCGTCCGCACCCGGGTCGGTCGGCTCACTGCGGCTCGGCGCCCGTTGCGGATCCCGGTCGCTCCGATTCACGCGGATGAACGCCCATCACCACCGGTTCCGCAAGCAAACCCGCACCGAGGCGCCCCGTCAGCATTGCGACGATCATCTCCCGGGCACCCTCCACGAGCCCCACGGGGACGCTCACGCGCGCGTGGACGGAGCTGATGTCATCGCCGACATCGCGCCGCGCCACCCCGGCGACGGTGTTGACGACCAGCCCCCCCGACCAGGTGAGATCGCGCAGATCGGCCAGCGTCGCCTCGGCCGTTTCGGGGTCGCGGGTCAGAAGCGTTACCGATAGTACGGAGACGGCCGACGGCAGCCGTCGCACGGCGCTGATCTGACCGTTCGGGACGAAGCACCGGTCGCCGTCCACGTCACGCAGCACGGTGGTGCGCACGCCCACCTCCTCCACAACCCCGGTGTAGCCCGAGGGTTCGAGGGAGATGAAGTCGCCCACGCCGTATTGGCCTTCGAACAGGATGAAGAAGCCGGCGATCATGTCGGCGAGGAGGCGTTGGCTGGCGAAGCCGATCACGATGGCGATGAACGCGCTGCCACCGAGCGCCCCGGCGCCGCCACCGCCGGTGATGATGACGACGATCGCGACGATCGCGGCGATGAGAACGAGGTAGCGCAGCACTGTCGACAGCAGCGCAGCGGCGGTCTGGCGCTGGCGATAGCGGCCGACGTCGCGACCGGGTCGAATCCGCCCGGCCAGCTTTGGCACCAGCCACCTCAGCGCGCCGAACGCCACGATGGCCGTGCCGAGCACGATCGCAATCAAAACGAGCTTGGACGGCCACGGATCGAGGCCGAATGTCGCGGGAAGGAGAAGCATCGTCGCCGGGGAGTCTAGGAGAGCTACAAGATGGGGAGGTAGCGCTCCAACTCGTACGGGGTGACGCGCACGCGGTAGTCCTCCCACTCCTGGCGCTTGATCTCGACGTAACGGCTGTGAATGTGCTCGCCAAAGGTCGTGAGGAGAAGCTCGCTCTCGGCTCCCAGCTCGATGGCATCGCCAAGCGACTCGGGCAGCGCCTCGATGCCGAGGCGAAGCCGCTCGTCATGGGACAGGTCATAGAGGTTGGTGTCCATCGGCTCGGGCAGGTCGTAGCCGTGCTCGATGCCATCAAGACCGGCGTGAAGGAGCGCGGCGAACGTGAGGTACGGGTTGCACGCGGGGTCGGGACAGCGAATCTCGACGCGAGTTGAGTCCTCTTTACCTGGCGGGTTGGCCGGCACCCGGATGAGGGCGCTGCGGTTGCGCCGGCTCCACGCGATGTATACCGGCGCCTCGTAGCCGGGGACCAGCCGCTTGTACGAGTTGACCCACTGCGCAAAGACGCACGACAGCTCGCGCGCATGACGCAACTGTCCGGCGATGAAGCTCTTGCCGACCGACGAGAGGTGAAGGCTGTCCTCGGCATCGAAGAACGCGTTCTCACCGCCGCGCAAGAGGCTTTGGTGGGTGTGCATCGCGCTGCCGTTCTCGCCATCGAGCGGTTTCGGCATGAAGGTCGCGTAGTACCCATGCTGGTGGGCAACCTCCTTGACCACCGTCCGGTACGTCATGACGTTGTCGGCCATGGCGAGCGCGCCCGCCGAGCGCATGTCGATCTCGTGTTGTGACGGTCCGCCCTCGTGGTGGGAGTATGCGATGGGAATGCCCATCGACTCCAGTGCCAACACCGTCTCGCGACGCACGTCGCTGGCGGCGTCGAGGGTGGTGAGGTCGAAGTACCCGCCGCGGTCGAGCGGCTCGGTGCCGGTGGGGCTGCGGAAGTAGAAAAACTCGAGCTCAGGGCCGACGAGAAAGTCGTCAAAACCCATCGCGTGGGCCCGTTCCATGGCACGGCGAAGCACGTAGCGTGGGTCGCCCTCGTACGGCGCCCCGCCGGGAACCTGGATGTCGCAAAACATGCGGGCGACTGCGTGTTCTTGCGGGCGGTAGGGAAGGAGGGCGAATGTGGAGGGATCGGGCATCGCCACCATGTCGGATTCTTCGATGGCGTTGAACCCGGTGATGGACGACCCGTCAAACCCCATGCCGTGGTCCAGGCCCGCCGCGATGTCATCTTTTGTGACGGCGAAACTCTTCAGCTGGCCCAAGATATCGGTGAACCAGAGGCGGATGAACTTCACGCCCCGCTCGTCGATTTGGGCGATGACCTCGTCCCGCGTCACGGGGTGTCCTTTCCGGGTGTGCTCACGACCCGCGACGCTATCAGCGAAACCGTTGTCACTATTCCTGTGCGCAGGGCAAAGAGCGACCCCCTTTCGGTTGGCCATTTGGCGAAAACCGCCCACTGCGCCTTGACCCGGGGCCGGCGGGTGCCCATGCTTGAGGCAGTGGCGACCCGCGCGCAAACGACTGCTGCCCATGTTGGGGGTGTCCCAACGTTGGCGGACCTCATGGCCCTTCCCGCCGTGACGTCGGCGCGCGTTGTCCCCCGTGACGCGTCACTCGATGTTGCGGTGCGTGCCCTCGTGCCCTGGGATCCCCTCGCCCCGGCGTCGGCTGACGCCGTCGTTATCGCGCCCGACGGACTCACCGAGGTGCCGGCCGGGTGCGTCGCCGTGGTTTCGCGCAGCGCGCCCGACGTTGAGCTCGACGTGCCGGTTATCGTTATCGGGGCGGACGAACCGTGGGGTCCGGTGATCGCCGCCTTGGCGAGCGCGATTGGCTCCGGGACATCCGCCGCGGCGACGTCCGCACGTCGGGCACTTCGCGGGCCATTGCTTGCCGGAGAGGGATTCCCGGCGCTCGCGCGTCTGGCCGGGGAGCTTCTGGGCTGCACCGTCGCGGTTGTCGATCCCTACCTCGATCTGTTGGCGGGGACCGACCTGGACGGCCAGCAAGAGGCGGTACTTGACCGTGCGTTCGAAAAGGCGCGCGAGGCCGACCCCACCGGGGTGTTTACGCCATTTTTGGACTTGGGGGTGGGGGACGCGGTCGTTGAGCCCATTCCCGGCCCCACCGATGCCGTCGGAGCTGTGGTGGTGTGGTTCTCCCGCCCACCACGTCCCGTCGACCGTGCGGTGCTCGCCGAAGTCGTTGACGCCTGCGCAATGGAGCACGCCCGAGAAGAGGCCCGGGTTGAGACCGAGTCACGCCTGCGGGGGGAGCTCATCGAGGAGCTCATCGCCGGCGAGGTTGTGAGTCGCGACTCCATTGTCCGTCGCGCCCGACTGTTGGGTGCCGACCTGTCGAGCGGCGCGGTGGCCATGATCGGAACCCTGCGCACGCCGCAGGGTGCGGACATCGTCGATGAACGCGTTGCTCGACGCTTTCTGTCGCAGGTGCGTGCGGTGCTCGACCTGCACTGGCCTCGCGCACTGGTGGATTGGACGGGCGGACGGCTGCTGGTGCTGTTGCCGACGCCCACCGACCTTGAGGACGAGGGACCCGGCGTTGACGAGCGCGCTCACGGGCTGGCGCGTCGGCTCTCCACTGCGACGCGTGAGACGGCGGCAGGGCTTGCGGTGACGTTGGCGTTGTCGCGCCACACCTCCGAGCCCGAACGGCTGGGCGCGGCGCTCGACGAGGCCGAGCTGGCGCTGTCGATCGGCGAGCGCCTTGGGCGCATGGGTGAGGTCGTCACCTTCGAGGAGACGGGCACCTACAAGCTGCTCTTCCAGATCTTTGCCGATCGCCCCGACGAGCTCTCATCGTTTTTCGAGTCAACCCTTGCACCGCTCGTGGCCTACGACGAGCAGTACCAAACGGAGCTCGTCGGCACCCTCGCCACCTACCTCGAGTTGGACGGCAACCTCGCCGCCACCGCCGGAACGCTCTACACCCACCGCCACACGGTGCGCTACCGCCTCGACCGCATCGCCGAGCTCAGCGGGCTCGACGTCGGCAAGAGCGACGACCGAGAGAAACTCTCCCTCGGTCTCAAGGCGATGCGCCTGCTGGGTCGTCCGGTGCGGACCGGCCCCGCTGAGCGCCCCAGCCGCAGCCGCGGTTAGGGCCCACCTGTCGCATGTGAACCACATGCGATAATGTGGAGCACATGGGAACGATGATTCAGATTCGTAACGTCCCCGATGAGCTTCACCGCACGCTTAAGATGCGCGCAGCGGCGGAGGGCATGTCGCTCTCGGACTTTCTCAAGCGGGATCTCGAGGTCATCGCACGTCGATCATCGATTGCCGAAATCGAAGAACGCGTTGCGGCTCGCGGACGATCTGGACTGAGAACGGCGACGGTCTTGGCAGCCCTCCGTGAGGTCCGCGACGGCTAGTGGTGGTCGATGCCTCAGTTCTCGTTGAGTTCCTGGCGGGAGGTGAGTTCGCGGACCAGGCGGCGCGGAGAATTCGGCGTGCGGCGCCCGACCTTTGGGCACCTCATCTCATCGACGCCGAGGTCGGCCACGTGCTTCGACGAGCGGTTCTCGCGGGGGAGCTCACGCCGCGCCGCGCTGCCCAGGCCCTTGCGGAGCTCGCGAACTTCCCGATTCAACGAGTCGGCCATACGGAGCTCCTTCATCGTGCGTGGCAGCTTCGTTCGAACGCATCGTTTTACGACGCCATCTACCTCGCCCTCGCCGAAGCCCTCGCGCTGCCCCTCGTGACGCTGGATGCGCGGCTGGCACGGGCGCCGGGTTCGCGTGCGCGGATTGAACTACTGGGCTCCGTCGACGCGAGCGAATAGACCTTGTGGATCTGGGCGAGAACCTACGGATCGCTTACGTTGTCTTCACGTTGCGCACATGCGCGGGTCGTAGCGTGCCCGGCGCAAGCAACTTTGGAGGTACGACGATGTCCCTGCGACGCGTCCTTCCCGTAGCGGCGCTTCTTGGCGTCGCCGTCGCCGCTCCTGCGTCGGCAGCCCCGTTCGTCTTGACCGAGCAAAGCGGCATTGCCCGCGATGTGGTGCGCGGGTCCCAATGGGCGGCGTGGATACGCTGTCCCACGCCGACGTCGTCGGCGGAGATCTGGGCGCGCCGGATCGGCGGTGCCAAGACGCTGGTGCAGATTCCCACCTCGGCCCCGCTGTCGGACTGTGCGAACCAGATGCTCCTCGGGATCAGTGGCCCCACCGTGATCGCTCGCACCCAGTCCGGCACCGATCCGGCGCGGCTCGTGGCGCTCACGATTCCCACCGGCGCGGAGACCGTCCTCGACAAAGAGGTCGCCGGCGCCACCGACACACGCATCGTCACAGGTGACGCCTACGGTCCGCTCGTGGCGTGGGTGCGTCACACCGGCGCCGGCGCCGACCGCCGCTCCGAGGTGCTGACCTGGGATTTGCGTGAACCCACGGTTGTTCCAAAGGTCGTGCGCGGCCAGAAGCACACGGGAGGCGGCGCCATCACCGGCGTCTGGCGCAGCGGCAGCGGAGAAGTGATGTGGCGCCAGGCAATTCCGGGCGGTCAGTACGCCGCGTACTCCACCGGTGAGGAGACGCTCACGCGTCTAACCGCCGCGGGCGAGTTGAAACGAGTGGCGCGTGTCACCGGCCCGATCCATATCGCTCATGCTGACTTGGAGCGCAACTACGCGGTGTGGAGTCTCATTCGCGATGACTCGAACACGGCGTACCTCTACTCCCGCGACCTGGTGCGCGATGAGAAGCAGCTGCTCAAGGTGGCTCCCACGGGTGTTCGTCCGTCGGTGCGGTCGGGTGTCGATTCTCCGGCCCCTTCCGTCTACGGCAGCCGCACGACCTGGCGTGAGCGCGAACGACTTCCCAACCGTTCGTTCCGCGACCTGATGCGCTCGGCCAACCTCATCACCGAGACGGTAAACACTGCAGCGAACCTGCCCGACCGGGGTGACCAGCGGATCTTCCAGAGCCCACCGGATCTCTACGGGCGTTTTGCGACGTGGGCGATCGTCCGCTTCGGCGGCCCCACCGGCTGGGCCGGCGGCTACTCGGGTGTCTCCACGCAATCGGCCACCACGCAGATCGTGGTGTCGGCCGTGTCGTAGCGTGTCCGGGTCGCGTGAGTCGAAAGTGCTCGGCACGGTTCGGCTCACGGGGCCCGCGCGTGTCTGGCAACATTGCCGGCATGAGAATGACTGTGGGATTTCACGCGACCGACTTCAACTGTCACGGGGACTTCGAGGTGGCCGAGGGCCAAGACGAGCCCGAGCCCGGGACGGAGCCGGCGGCCATCCTGGAGTTCATCGGTGGCACCAACATGGTGATGCAGCTGCCCATCAGTCGCACCGATGCCGAAGGAATGATGAACGCGTTCACTCAGGCCGAACCGATGCGTCAACAGCTCCCGGCCGACGTGCTCAACTGGACTCCCGAGAACGTGGGGATGCCCGAGGGGATGTTCTGGGTCCTGCACCCGCAGATCACGGGCATGGCGGTCACGCCACCCCAGCAGATGCCCGACGGGCTAACACGCCCGCATTGGACGCTCGCCTTCCAGGATGCCGACGAGAGCGAAGTTCAGGTGGCGGTCAGCGACGCGATGTGCGTGCGCATCATTCGGGCCCTCGCGGATGTCGTGAACGGCGAGGTCACGCCCTCGACGGGCAATGGGGACACGGCCGCGGAGTAGTGCGCCGGGCGTTTACGCCCAACCTTAACGTTCCCAAAACTCTGGATGTTGATGCCAGATCGGCGTCGCGACTCTGGCAGTGTCCTTTGCGAGCCGCGATGATTTCCCGTCGAACTACGACGGTGACCTCGTCGTGGCACTCCCTGAGAAACACGACGGTTCTCCGACCGTTCGCCGCGATGAAGGAAGACGAATGACGCGACGTCGTACCCGCTTTGTCACTCTCACGGCAGTCCTTGCCGCGACCGTTGGGCTGCTCGCCGCCTGCGGCTCGGATGAGTCCGATCCGGCGGCCGCGTCGGGCACCACCGAGTCCACGACCACTCCCGGAGAGTTTCGTGGGACATTGCGGGTCGGCGCCATCCCCGATCAGGACCCCGAGAAACTCGTCCGCACTTACGGTCTCGTGTCGGACTACCTGGAGGCGGAGCTTCCGGGAATTGCGGTGGAGTACGTCCCGGTGACCGACTACCAGGCATCCGTGGCGGCTTTTCGCACCCGTGATCTTGACCTCGTCTGGTTCGGTGGCCTTACGGGCGTGCAGGCCCGCGCGGAGGTCGACGGTGCCCCCGCGCTTGCCCAACGCGACATCGACGCGAAGTTCACCTCAGTGTTCATCGCCCGAGCCACAAGTGGCATCGCAAAGTTCGACTCGGTCGACGGCCTCTCCGCCGTGCGCGGCAAGTCATTCACGTTTGGATCCGAGTCGTCGACATCCGGCCGGGTCATGCCGCAGCATTTTCTGTCCCAGGCCGGTGTGGACGTCGACAACGACCTCAAGGGCAAAGCGGGTTTCTCCGGTGCCCACGACAAAACGATCGAGCTCGTCAGCTCCGGTACGTTCGACGTGGGCGCATTGAACTCGCAGGTGTGGGACAAACAGGTCGCTGAAGGGAAGATCGACACGGCCAAGGTGGTTGAAGTGTTCCGCACCCCGCCGTACGCCGACTACCACTGGGTCCTCCAGCCAACCGCCGACAGAACGTTCGGCGATGGGTTCACGATGTCCCTGAAGGATGCCCTCCTCGCCATTGATGGCGACACCCCAAACGAGAAGGCCATCCTTGCGCAGTTCGGTGCCGGTTCGTTCATCCCGACCGACGGCGCCAACTACGCGGCGATTGAAGCGATCGCAAAGCAGATCGGTGTTATCCGCCCCCGCTAGTCCCGTGATTGTGATCCGCGGTGCCTCCGTCCACTACGACGGCGCACCCGCGCTCTCCGGCATTGATCTCACGGTCAACGCGAACGAGCGGGTTGCCCTTCTCGGGCGAAGCGGGGCGGGCAAGTCCAGTCTGTTGCGCCTTCTCAATGGATCTGTTCAGGTCTCCTCAGGAAGCGTTCAGGTGCTCGGCACGGACATGGTGAGCGCGGGCCCACGCGAGCTGCGGGAGCTGCGGCGCCGCATCGGGACGATTGCCCAGGGGCTCGACCTTCCGGGACCACTGCGCGTGCGGCACAACGTCACCGCTGGTGCGCTCGGTGCGATCCGCACGCGAACGGCGTTGAGATCACTGCTCTCCCACCGGGTTGGCTCGGCAACCGCCGCCGCTCTGGTGCAGGTGGAGCTCGACGGTTTCGCTGATCGCCGTACCGACGAACTGTCCGGTGGTGAACAGCAACGCGTCGCGGTGGCCCGGGTGCTTTTGCAGAAGCCGCAGGTGGTGTTGGCCGATGAACCGGCATCGAGCCTTGATCCAGATCTGGCGAATGTCATTGTCGCCGCACTCACCAGCGCCCGCTGGTCGGGCCCTGACTCGCAAGGACCGACGGTGATCGCGAGCCTGCACAATCTCGAGCTCGCGCGCCGTCACTGCGACCGCATCGTGGGCCTCGTCGACGGACGAATCGCGGTCGATGTTGCGGTGAGTGAGCTCGACAGTCGGCATCTCGGGCTGATCTACCCCGCGACGGCCGCATGACGGTCTCCGCCGAGGCGGCGCCGTCTCGCGTGGCCAACGGCCGTCGCGCCGGCAGCGGTCTCCTGGCCGGCCGACGGGGGTGGGTTCTCCTCCTTGTTGTTGCGCTCGTCGCATCGACCCTCAGTGCCGGCGTCGGCGGCGACGTCGTCAACACCTCGGGATGGCCGAACTTCGCCAACTTCTGGTCCGCGATGGTGCAACCCGATCTCAGCCCCACCTTTCTTGAGATCGCCGCACGTGCAGCCGCGACCACCCTGTCGTACGCGCTCCTCGGAACCCTCCTCAGCCTCCTGATCGGCCTCGTGGGCGCCCCACTATTGGCCGCGCGGAGTTGGGAGGTTGACGGCCGGGCTGGCCGATCCCGGCGCGTCGTGCGGGAGGTCCTTCGTCGGCTGGTGCGCGGGCTGGACGTCGTTCCACGGGGGGTCAACGAGATCGTCTGGGCGCTGATTCTGGCCGAGGTGTTGGGCACGGCTCCTCTCGTCGCAGTCCTCGCCATCGGTCTACCGTTTGGCGCCGTCACCGCATCGGTGTTCGCCGATACCCTCGACGAAGCCGATGCGCGCCCCTATCGGCAGCTCCGTGCGAACGGAGCGGGCCGGCTGGTGTCGCTGGTCTATGGCGTGGCGCCCATCGTGCGGTCCGACCTCGTGGCCTACGGGTGGTACCGCTTCGAGTGTGCGGTCCGCGCCGCAGCGATTCTCGGTGTCGTCGGTGCCGGCGGGTTGGGCTACCAAATCGACCTGAGCTTCCAATCGCTGCGCTACAACGAGATGTGGACGATGATCTGGGCGTTGGTGTTGGTGTCGGTCGCGGCCGACACCGTTTCGTCACGGGCGCGTCGTCGTGACAACGCCAGCATTTTCCGTTGCGGGGACGTTCGCGTGCCGGTGTCGCTAACGGTGCGCACGGCGATGCCCACGACTCCAGAGCGTCGCGCGCACGTCAGGTGGGCCGTCGCCCTCATCGTGGCCGTGGCCGCGTCCTGGTGGTGGGTGCGGCTCGATCCCTCGGTCGCGTGGGAGGAACGCCGCGTCGACCTGTTTGGCGACGTCGTCGGCGAGATGTTCCCGCCTCGCCTGGGTCCCGGCGGGTGGTCGGCGCTCGGCTCCGCGTCGCTCGAGACGGTGGCGATGTCACTCCTGGCCATCGCGTTCTCGGCGACCGTGGGTTTGGTTCTGGCCATCCTGGGTGCACGCTCGGTTGCGGGCGACCTGCCCCGCGGGGGGGGACGCAACGTCGTTTCCACGGTTGCGACGGCAACCGGTCGCGGCGGCGTGCGTCTGGGCGCACTCGTGGCGCGGGCGGTGCCCCCGCCGGTGTGGGTCTTTCTGGCAGCCCTGGTTTTCTATCCCGGAATGTGGCCGGGGGTGGTTGCGCTGGGGATCTACAACGCCGGAGTCATGACACGGCTGTTCGGCGAGTCGTTCGAAGACATGGATCCACGACCCGCCGAGGCTTTGCGCGCATCGGGTGCAACGCGCACGCAGACGCTCTTTTACGCAACGCTTCCCCAACTGGGACCACGTCTGGTGGCCCTCGGCGTCTACCGCTGGGAGGTGATCATGCGCGAGACCGTCATTGTCGGTGTGGTCGGCGCCGCCGGCCTCGGACGACTCATCAAAGACGATCTTGTGGCCCGCGATTTCGCCGCGCTCACCACCTCACTGTCCGCCCTCGTGCTCCTCGCGGGCATGGCGAGCGCCGCGGGCTCCCGTGCCCGCCGCGCTCTGCGCTAACCCGTCGCGGGAAGAGCTAAGCCGCGGTGGCGAGGCGCTGTGCGGCGACGCCGGCGATCCACTCCACCGCGGCAACGAGCTCCTCGGGACGATCGGTTGCCAGGTCGTGTCCGGCCCCGTCGACCCGCTGGAAGCGTGCGCCCGGGAGAGAGCGCGCCAGCTCTTGTTGCGCGTCGGGCGGGTAGGCGCGGTCGGCCTCGCCGGCCAACACGAACACGGGAGGATCGATCTGCACCAGCGCGCCCCGTAGGTCCGGGCGGGTGCCCATCGCTTCGGCGGCCAAAGCCACGCCTTCCGAGCCGCTCCGCTCACGGATCATGCGTGCCATCCGTGCCCAGCGCTCCTGCCCGTCGATGTCCTCCGACCGTGCGGCCGCGCCGCTGACCACGAGCGCCGAAACCAGCCCCGGGTGACCGAGCGCCAGCGACAGACCCGTCGCCCCGCCGAGCCCGACACCCACGACGATGGCGTTTCCGCCCTCGGCGGCAATGAGCCGTGACACGTCCGATGCGAAGTCGTCAATGCTCCACGGCCCCGTCGGCGTGGGCGAGTCGCCATGCCCGCGGAGGTCCGGGGCGATGATGCGAAAGCGTTTGTTCAGCGGGCGCAATGCACGAAGCATCGCGTCGCTCGAACGACCCAGGTCATGGAGGGCGACGACGAGGCGGCCCCGACCGCGCTCAGTGTGGGAAAGTGTAATTGCCGGAGGCAGGGAAGGCATTGATACTCCTGTTGCAAACCAGTGTGGTAATGATTTACCAGTGAGAACAATACGCCTGAGGTGGGGGGATGGTCAAACCCGGTAGTCCGTTCGTGTGGTTAGGGGGACGACCGTCCCTGGATCTCTGCAACACCGTCGCCGCGAATGGCGCCGATCTCCTTGCCCTGCCACAGCACGTCGTTCAGTGGCTGCGGGAGGGAGGTTTTGGTGAGCCGGCAGAGACGCCCGCCGTGGCCGACCTCGACTTCATCCGTGCGGTTCGCCACGAGTTGCGCACCGCTTTCGTCGCGCACGACGCCGAGACCATTGGGGAGATCGTCGCGGAGTGGCTCAGCGCCACACCGGGCCGTCTCACCATCGATCGCGCCACGCTGCGACCGAACTTCTGTCCGGAGGTGTCGACCTGCCGCTGCCTCCTCGTCCCGGCACTCCTTGATGCCCTGGACCTCGCGCGCGAGGAGATCGTCCGAGTACGCGAATGTGCGGCGGAGGATTGCTCGGTTATGTACCTCGACTCCAGCCGCAACGGCAGTCGCCGCTGGTGCTCCATGGAGATCTGTGGCTCACGCGCCAAGGCCAACAACTACTACGCCCGCCACCGCGGCGGACGGAGCGCACCACCGGACTACTAGGTGTGTCGGCCGAACGCGGCGAGAAGCCCCGCCGCGCCCACGTACATCCCCGCGAAAACCCTCCCCACCCACCGGTTACGGGCGGGGGTACGCAGCAGGCGCAGAACGCGTGACGCGAAAAATGCGTAGCCGTTCATCACCACGATGTCGGTAAACACCAACGTGGCCGCGCAGATCACGTACTGCGGAATCTGGGCGGTGTTCGGGTCGATGAACTGGGGCAGCACCGCCAGCATGAACGCAATACCTTTGGGGTTCGAGGCGTTGACCAAAAAGCCCTGAAGGATGAGGTTGCGCGGCGTCTGGCCGGCCCTCTCATCATCGGTGGCGACGCTCGAACTGGCCCCGGACAGGAACTGACGCAAGCCGAGATACAACAGGTACGCCACGCCCACCCACTTCACCACACCAAACAGGGTTGCCGACGCCACGATCAGGGCGCCCACCCCGCTGGCCACGATCAGCAGGACGAAAATGAGGCCCAGCTCCAGGCCGATGAGGTTGTAGCCCGAACGACGCACCCCCACACGTACGGCGCTCGACATGGTGGACACCGCCCCGGGACCGGGGGCCAGGCTGATGAGCCACGACGCGACGAAGAATGCAAGCCAGGTCTGGAGGCTCATTCCGGCCGGCCCGGTGCGGTGGCGGTGAGAGCGTCACGGATGACCGCGGCGAACGGGGCGGGGGCTTCGATTGCCGACAGGTGCCCCGTGTCGAGGACGCGTTGGGTGGAGCCGGCAATGGCCGCGGTGAGCGCATCGGACGCCTCCCGAGGTGTGATGGCATCGTCGCGGCCGACGACGACGATCGTGGGGACGGCGATGGCGGAAACCTCATCGCGTCGGTCGGGTCGGTCGCGCAGTGCCTCCAGGGCGGCGCACACCGCGTCGGGATCCTGCCGAGCGGCGATGGCGTGGACGCGCTCCCAGACCTCTGCGGGTGCGGCGGGGCTGAGTAGGCGGGGCAGCAACCCATCGAGAAAGGTCGAGAGCCCGTCGATGCGAATGGTGTCGATGCCCCGGTTACGGGCGTCTTTACCCGCAGCGTCGTCGCCCTCGGCGCGGGTGTTGGCCAGCACCAGCCCGGCGACGCAGTCGGGGTGGCGAACGGCGAGCGACTGCGCCACGTATCCGCCCAGCGACAGGCCCACCACCGTCGCGGGTGGCGATCCTTCGTCGCGAATGAGCTGTGCGACCGAGTCGGCGAAACCGTCGATCGAGGGCGCCATCAGTGCCGGTGCGCCACCAAAACCGGGGAACTCGGGGGTGAGGAGAACCACGTCGGTGTCGAGCTCACGCCACATCGGTCCCCAAAAGCTGGCGTCGACAGGAAACGGATGGATCAGCACGAGCGTGGGCGATGGAGCGGACACCTGGCAATCTTAGGGTGTGCCGTCCGTCACCACCTCATCAACCGGCCATCAGGCGCGCGACAGCACGACCTTCGGTGGTCTCACCCCGAGCGCCGTCGTCGCGCGTGGCGGTGAGACGCTCGTGGCCGCCCTCGCGGTGGAGCACCATCGTGACGGGTTCCTCGTTCCGCTCCTCATCCTCAGCGATGCCCCGGGTCTCATCGACTGGGATCCCACGACCGGCCTGGTCGCCCGCGACGACCGGGGGACGCGCTACACCACGTGGCTGGTGAGCAGCACCTCCGGGCTCGGTCAGCTCATCTGCGCGGTGGGGTGTGCCCCGGATCTCCCGCCCGAGGTTGAGCGCCTCGAGCTTGTTGTCGACGGGATCATGCGCATCAACCCTTCACGCGGCGCCCCGGCGGGGGTCAACCGCGCGGTCAGCGGTGGGCCGTGGAACCTCCTGATCGACCTCAGACCGCCACGAACCGTGGCCGAGGTTCCCGCGTTGCCTCAGGATCGCCGTCGCCCCCCGTCCACGGGCTCGGTCCCGGCGCGCACGGCCAACGGTTTCATCGATCTTGTCCCAGTGGGGCAGGTGCGCCTGCGGGACGGCGTGGCCGTCTGCGCGGTCGCGCTCGAGCGCTATCGGGAACGGTCGGTTCTGACGCTCTCGGCACTTGGGTCGTCGTCCAACGCCACCGAAACACCGGCTATCGCTCGCGCTGCGGTTGATGTGTGGGACGACTGCGGCCGGCGCTACCGGGCGGTGCCGGTGCACGAGGAGTCCGGCGGTAGCGTGAGCGAGGTGTCCCTGGCCCTCTCACCCTCCCTCGATCCGGCGGCCCGCGTCCTGGCGGTCCATGTCGCTCAGGTCACCCGTGGTGACGGCGCTGATGCGGCCATCGGCGAGCCGGTCACGTTTGCGGTCACGTTGCCCGAGGCGTGAGCGTGCCTCAGCGTCGGCCCGCGTGGGTGGTGCTTCCCACCTATCAGGAGGCCGAGAACATCACCGCGATTCTCGATGCGCTGCTCGACGTCTTCGACGCCCACGCCATCGACGGTCATGTGCTGGTCGTGGACGACGGCTCGCCCGACGGCACCGCAGACCTGGCCGACCGGGTCACTGCGCGCGACCCGCGCGTGGCCGTGCTCCGCCGCACGGCCAAAGAGGGCATCGGCCCGGCCTACCGGGCCGGTTTTGGCACCGCACTCGCCGCCGGTGCGGAGCTCATCCTCGAGATGGATGCCGACTTTTCCCACAACCCCGCCGACGTACCGCGCCTCATTGCGGCCGCCGAGGACGCCGATCTCGTGCTCGGCTCGCGCTACACGCGCGGAGGTGGTGTGGCGCGCTGGGGCCTCGCGCGGCGCATCATCAGCCGCGGCGGCTGCTGGTACGCCCGTCGGGTGTTGGGCGTCGCGCTGCGCGATCTCACCGGCGGTTTCAAGTGCTTCCGTCGTGTGGTGCTCGAAACGCTGCCGCTGGATGAGGTCACGGCGGCCGGCTACGTCTTTCAGGTGGAGTTGACCTACCGGGCGCTGCTCGCCGGCTTCCGCGTCACCGAGGTGCCGATCACCTTCACCGAACGCATCCATGGCGAGTCGAAGATGAGTGGTGACATCGTGAGCGAGGCGGCCGCACACATCCTGCGCCTGCGGCGACTGAAACGGGGCTAGGTCGCCGGCAACGCGTGGTGTGCCGCAGCTGAATCCGGCTGGGGAGCGGCTTCTCGACCCGAAGGGACCCCCAAACCGTTCACTGTGTAAGACGGTCGACGGAATTAGTTGCAACTTCCCGGTGTTCGCAAGAGATTGCGTACATGCTGGGACGGGATGCTGAGAGAGCCGTTCTCGATGAGGTCCTCCAGCGCTGCGGGCAGAACCGCACTGGCGTGCTGCTGATCTCAGGCGAGGCGGGCATCGGCAAGACGACGCTGCTCGCCTACGCGCGTCAGGCGGCCGATGGAGCCCGTCTTCTCAAAGCGGCGGGCGTGGAGGCGGAGTCGCGGCTGGCCTTCGCGGGCCTCGCGGACCTGCTTGGCCCCATCGCCAATCACATCGATGACCTGCCCGCCCCGCAGGCCGATGCGTTGCGGGGAGCCCTCGCCCTGGGCCCGGCGTCGCCCGGTGATCGTTTCACGACGTATGCGGCCACCCTTGGGCTGCTTGCTGCGGCCGCGGACGACGGCCCCGTCGTCTGCATCGTCGATGACGCACATTGATTGGATCATGAGTCGCTCGAGGCGATCTTCTTTGTGGCGCGACGGATCGCGGCCGAGGACATACGCATTGTGCTCGCGGTGCGTGACGGCGCCAACGAGCTAACGGACTCCACGGCGCTCCCTCGGCTGCGCATTGACGGACTCTGCCGCTCTACCGCCGGCCAGTTGCTGGTGCGCTCTGCGGCGAATGCGCCGGCTCCGGACGTCATCGACCGTCTGGTCGCCGACGCCCGGGGCAACCCGCTTGCGCTCACGGAGTTGGCGCGCTCGCTCACACCGCCGCAGTTGGCCGGCCGCGAGCCTCTTCCTGATCCGCTTCCCGTCGGGGCGTATCTGCAGCGGGCGTTCCTCCGCTCCGTGCGCGACCTTACGCCGGTGACTCAGCGCGCCCTGCTCATCGCCAGCGCCGATGACGGCAGCGGACTGCTCGATGTGGCACTGCACGCAGAAGGCGTATCGCGCGCCGATCTCGAGGAGGCCGAACGGGCCGGGGTGGTGAGCCTGCATCCCTCAGGTCCGCGTTTTGCCCATCCACTGGTGCGTGCCGCCGTCTACCAGTCGGCGTCCGCGTCCGAGCGACGCTCCGCACATCGCGCGCTTGCCGTGGCCGCGCACGGGACGGACACTCACGAGATTCTCGACCGGCGGGCATGGCACCTGGCGCTGGCAAGCACCGGTCCCAACCCGACGGTGGCGGCGGCGCTTGAGCACGCAGCCGGCCGAGCCGCCGCGCGAAACGCCTACATGGTCGCTGCCGATGCGTTCTCTGCCGCAGCACGGCTGAGCCCCCATGTTGTCGACCGCGGCCGACTACTGGGATTGGCGGGACAATGCGCGGTGCAGGCGGGTGCTTTTGCGCGTGCGGCGGCCCTGCTCGACGCCGTGATTGGGCTCGAGGCCGACCCTCAGCAGGTTGGCGGGGCAATCGCGTCGCGGGCTCATGTCGAGACGTGGGGAGGCTCCTGCCGGAAAGCGGTCAATATGCTCATTGCGGCGGCAGACCGTTTCGTCTCCGTCGATCCATACGCAGCAGCCGCTTTCCTTACTCAGGCGATGCTCGGGAGCACTATGCGGGGCGAAGTTGACGAAGCTCGCCTGTTCGCCGAGCGGGCAGCCATGCTTGCGAAGGACGCACCGCCCGGGGTCAACGCGCTCGTGGAGGTCGCACTGGCCTCAGCGTTGATGAACACGTGTGAGCCCCGTCGGATCTCGGGCGAGGCCGAGGCGGAACTCATTCGTATGGCCACAAATGGCGATCCGGTTGCGTGGTTCTGGAGTGTGTCTCTCCACCACAGGCTGATGCTCGAGGAGCGGTACTCCGATGCTTTGGACCGAACGACCACGGCAACCCGGGCCGCGCGAATGCGCAGCACGCCGTCGGCGCTCCCGTACCCACTTACCGTCCGCGCCGAGGTTCTCGGTCGTCTCGGCCGACTCCACGAGGCTCGCGCTGACGCAGGCGAGGCCGCGGACATCGCTGGGGAAACCGGGCAGCTGGGGGTGCGCGGGTGGGCTCTTGGCACACTTGCGAGGATTGAGGCAATCCTGGGCAGGACAGCCGACTGTTGCTCTCACGCCGAGGCGGGGATTGAGGGTTTGGGTGAGAGCGAGGCCGATAGCCTGCCGATCTTCGCAGAGGCAGCGCTCGGCTTGCTCGCACTCGGTGAACCAGACCCCGACCGTGCCGTCATTCATCTCAGCGACGCCGCACGCCGCACCTGGGCAGGCGGACGGGCACATCCTCTCCTCGTCCCCTTCGAGCAGGACTTGATCGAAACGCTGATCCGGCTGGGCCGGATCGAGGAGGCGGAACGACAGCTGGCGGCACTCAACCAGAAGGCTGACGCCATCGGCGTTCCGTGGGTTCATGCCGCGGTCGCCCGCTGTCGCGGCCTCCTCGCCCCATCCGACGCGTTCGAAGCCCATTTCGCGAAGGCTTTGGAGTTTCACGCGCACACTCCGACGCCGTTCGAGCGGGCGCGAACCCTGTTGTGCCTCGGTGAGCGGCGTCGCCAGGCGCGGCGGATGAAGGATGCACGCGAACCGCTCAACGCGGCGCTCGAGACGTTCGCGGCGATCGGCGCGGCGCCGTGGGCCGAGTGGGCACGCCGTGAGCTTCGGGTGACCGGCGTCCGACCGCGCAGCGCAGGCAAAGCGGCCACCGGGGAACTGACGCCTCAGGAGCTGCGGGTCGCCCTCGCGGTCGCCGAAGGGGCGACGAACAAAGAGGTGGCGACTGCCCTGTTCATCAGCCCCAAGACGGTGGAGTACCACCTTGGGCACGTGTTTGCGAAGCTGGGCGTGAGAACGCGCGCCGAGCTGGCCTACAACATCGCACGCGCCGGCACGACGATCCCGGCTTAGTTCATACGAGAGATACAGGTGTGGGGAGCGGCCGTTGGTTGCATGTTTTCGCAGGTTGTCGATTCACCCTGGGGATTCCCCCGATGTAAACGCTCGCGGGACGTCCTAGCGTGGTCGTGTCTCGACGTGCGTCGATGAAACCCCCTCGGTTTTGACGCACCGCGTTGCGACTGACCACGAGAGGGGAAGTCATGACAGTGAACGGATTGAGCGACCCCCCTACCCATAAGGTGGTCTCGTTCCGTCGGGATGACCTGCGCCCACTCGACCCGGATGATCCCCTGGTTCCTGGTTGGGCAGCGTATTGCGCCGCCCGTGAACGCTTCTTCGCGGGTGTCGCCGTCAGGTTGACGGACTCCGAGCCCGCACAGATCCGCGCTGTCCCAACAGCGAATGCCGGAGGGGGCCACGATGCTCATTGACGAAATCGCAACCGCATGGGACGCTCGGGATCCCGCGCAGATCGCGGCTCTCTACACGGATGACGGTGTTCGCGACGAGGTCGCTTTCACGCATCGGCGCCTGGAAGGGCGCGAGGCCATCGCCGCCGGCGTCGGCGAGATCATCTCGGCGTGGCCGGATTGTGAGCTGGAGGTCAGGTCGCGCACCGCTGAAGCCGATCGTGAGGTGCTGGAGTGGACCTTCCGGGGGACGTCGAGTGCCCCGTTTGGCCCGCTCCCGGCCACCGGGAAGGCGGGAGAGTTGCGCGGGGTGAGCGTCGTGATCGTCGAGGGCGGTCGCATCCGTGAGGAGCGCGTCTACTGGGACACGGCGACGCTGATGGCGGCGGCGGGGATGTTGGGCTCGTTCGGTTAATTCGATCGCACGACACAGGAGATGGCGAGACCATGAGCCCCGACGCCCTTCCCACCCTGCGCCTCGACGGGCGTGTCGCGATGGTGACGGGAGCGTCATCCGGGTTGGGTGAGCGGTTTGCGGAAGCCCTCGCTGCGGCGGGGGCGAGAGTCGCGATCACCGCGCGGCGCGCCGACAGACTCGAAGCCGTTGCCGAGCGGATACGCACTGACGGTGGAGACTGCCTCGTCGTGCCGTGCGACGTGACCGACGCCGTCCAGGTCGGTGACGCCATCTTCACGGTTGCGGAGCATTACGGGGGGCTCGACGTGCTGGTGGCGAACGCCGGCACTGCTGCCGACGGCGGTCCGATGCCGGAACGCTTGCCGCACGAACTTTTCGAGCAGACGGTGCAGGTGAATCTTCTGGGCGTTTGGTATTGCCTGCGCGAGGCCGGCGCCCGCATGCTGGCGGCCGGTTCCGGATCGATCATTGCCGTGTCGTCGGTGGCGGGGCTGCGGGGTCAGCAGTGCTTCCCGCCCGCGTATCAGGCGACTAAGGCGGGGGTCATCAATCTGTGCCGCAACCTTGCCGTGTCCTGGGCCGATCGGGGCGTTCGTGTCAATGCCCTGGCGCCGGGCTGGTTTCCCAGCGAGATGGCCAGCCCCTACATCGATGCGCCCGTGTACGGCGATCGGATACTGAGCCAGCAGCCAACCGGCCGGGTGGGCGATCCCGATGAACTCGTCGGACCGCTCCTGTTTCTGGCGTCGGACGCGTCGAGTTACGTCACTGGTCACACTTTGGTCGTCGATGGTGGGATGTCGGCGTCACACGGGCACCCGCGCTACGACGAATCGCTCTACGCGTTCCACGCGTCTGTCGTCCCGCACGGACTCGGCGAGCGCATTATGCCTCGCGGTGCAAAGACCAGGTGAGCGGAGCACTACTCGGCGCCCCCACGCTTTCCGCGGCGCGTTCCCACTCAAACGGAGGCGACCGCTAGCGGGTCGCGATGCAGGCAAACGGTCGGTTGGGGTTTCGCGCCGGATCCAGCTGGGACAGCTGCTCCTGGGCGGCGGACTTCTCGGGACCGCTCGTGAGCGCCGCGACGCACTCCCATGGGGTGGGGTTATCGGGGTGACGGGTGGTGGCCCGTCGTGCGGCGGCCTGAGCCCCGGGGATGTCGTCAACGGCCTCGCGCACCAGGGCCTCGATCATGAGGCCATGAATGGCAAGTGGGTTGAGGTCGGTGGCGCGCTCTGCCCGGGCAAGCGCGGCCGTGAGGTCGAAATCCTGCCGCAGCAGGCGCGCATCCCACGCCGCCGACTTCGCGGCCCACGCGGCGACACCACCGCCCGCAACGACGAGGGCGCAGGCGCTGGCAGTACCCAGGCGTCCCCATGATGCCCATCTGATCGACCGGCCCCGGGCGCCATGAGCGACGATTACTCCCGCGGCGGCCATGGCGGGCAGGGTTGCGGCGGGGATAGCCCAGGTCCAGTCGAGTTGAGCGGTCACGAGAAACGGCATCAGGAGGCACACGGCCGGCCCGACGGCGCGGCGCCCCGTGTGCGCGGCGACGACGACACCGCCCAGCGCCACGAGTGCAAGCACCAGGCCGACGATGCCGATCTCCGTGAGGAGCTCCAACACCAGTTGATGCGGTTGGCGGACTTGGAGGCTGGGCACGTCGGCGGTTCGCTCGGTCAGGTGCGTCACCGGAAAGCTGCCGGCGCCGTTTCCGGCCAGGGGCGCGTCGAGGAAACCGCGCCACGCCTGCCCCCACCAGGCGGAGCGGTTGTTGGAATCGGCGCTGAAGACACGGGTGGCGCCGTCGTTTGCCGTGACGCCCCGACCAGCCCACACCACCACCGCGGCGCCGACGACGACGACGGCGACCGCCACAGCTGCGACGGGGCGAGTAAGCATGCTGCTCACCCGTCTCGCGACGGGCACCAGCGCGGGCCGAAGAACAATCGCCGCGATGATTCCGGCGGCGATCAGGCCTCCGAGCACCAGGCCGATGCCACGTCGCTGACCCGGCACGGGAAGGATGTTCCCACCGCTCAGGCCGTCCGCGGTGAGCGCAAGCCACGCCGCCGAAACGATCCCGGCGGCGGCGGCGCCGAGGGTCGCCAGCATGCGCGGCCGGTCGGGCAAAAGCCACAGGGCCACGCCAATCGTTACGAGCGTGGCGATGGCACCGCTTCGCGATCCGGTCAGGACGATCACCAGCAGCGGCACTGCCGCGATCACAACGGACAGGTCGCGACGTCGTCGGATGTCTCCGGCCCACACGAGGGCCCCTGGGAGGGCCATGGCCGCAACCACGGCCAAACCGTTGGCATGGCCGATGGGTGCGGTGAGGCGCGGGGTGTCGACGAGTGGCGCCGCAAGGTCGGGCACCACCCGCCCGGCGAGCGACCACACAAGCACGGGCAACGCCGCGAGGCTCACGCCCACCGCCAACGACCGTGCTGGTGCCGTCTGTGATGCGCCCCACGCGACACCGACGACGACCGCAGCAAGCGCAAGGGCGGTGCGGTTGGCCGAGAGCCACGCCAGATCGGGGCGGCTCGCCCACGCGATCGACACCGCCGACCATGCCGCCAGCGCGGCGAAAGCGCCGATCGTTACGGACGTGGCACGCGACCATGCGACCTTTCGGATGCGAATGAGGCAGACCACGGCGAGCACCGGCCCGCCGATCAACGCGGCCATGAAACTGGTCTGCCCCCACCCGCCGTCGAGGCTTCCGAGGTCAACTCCGCCACCGGCAAGTGCCAGTGCCGACCAGCCCACCAAGGCCATGAAGCCCAGGTAGTGGGTGACCCTGTCGCCTTGAGGGCTTAACGAGACATCGATACGATCAGCGTCGCTCCCGCGCTCGCCGTCCGTTCCCTCTGTCACCGTGGTGGTTGCCGTGTTACGTCGCCGTTTCGCATGCCTTCTCACGCTCGCCCTATTCGGCGTGTTCACCGCGGCTGCGGTTGCGAGCCCCGAGGACGTTATCAACGACGTGAAGGACAACGGCGCCATCGACAGCTGCCACAGCCGCGCCGACTACGACACGGCGCAAAAGTCCCTCGAACCGGTTGCCTACGGTGAAGAGCTCGAAACGATCGACGCCGCACTGGCGAATCCGGCGTTGGTGGGCACCGCGGAGCGGCCTTGCCCATCCCCGGCACCTGAGTCCGACGACTCCGGCATCGGCGCGGGCGCGCTCATCGGAATTCCGGCGGCAGTGCTGCTTCTGGTCGGCGCCATCCTGGCGGCGCGACGTCGCCGCGACGACGATGACGCGGCACCGGAATGATCCTTCGTCGCCTCATGAAGGACATCGTCCTGCCCGTCGCAGTGGCGATCTCCCTGGCGTTTCTCATTCAGGCCGCCGTGGCCAAGCCGTACCAAATCCCCACGGGGTCGATGATTCCCACCATCAAAGAAGGTGACCGGGTCATCGCCAACCGAATCATCTACCGCTTCCGCGACATCGAACGCGGCGACATCGTCGTGTTCAACGCCACGGCAGCGGCCCGGGAGACCTGTACGGCCACCAGCCCCGACGTGCCGTTCGTCAAGCGGGTGATCGGACTTCCCGGAGATACGGTCGAGACCATCGTGGGTGAACGGACCGTGCGTATCAACGGCGAGATCTTCGACGTCGAGGCGGCACGGCCCAACCCCGCCCCGTCCCTCCCGCGTTACACGGTGCCGCCGGGCTCCATCTTTGTGCTCGGCGACAATCGCGGCAACTCGTGCGATTCAAAGCAGTGGAGCGACCCGTTTGTGCCGATCGACAACGTCATCGGACAGGCCGAGGTGACCTACTGGCCGCTGCGGAACGTCAAGTTCCTCAAGTGAGCGGAAACGCCCGAAAGAAATAGCTCCCCAATTGCGGGGGGAACGATTTTAGGGCGGGTTGCGCGGTTGGGGTTTACCGTGCAGGATCACTCCTCCGCGCGCTGAATGTGGTGTGCGTGACATTCGTCCGACCCCAGGGATAGCGTACCGACCCGTGATCTGCCCTTTCTGCGAACACCCCGACCACCGTGTGGTCGAGTCCCGCGTCTCTGACGCCAAAGACGCCATCCGCCGGCGCCGTGAATGCGGTTCCTGCGCCCGACGGTTCACCACATACGAGCGTTTCGAGGAGATGCCGCTCGTCGTGATCAAGGCGTCCGGTGAGCGCGAGCCGTTCGACCGGCAGAAGTTGCTGTCCGGTCTTCAACGGGCATGCCACAAACGGCAGGTCTCAACGCAACTGCTCGAGATGGCGGTGCGTGACATTGAGTCGGAGCTGCGCAACCGGTTGCGTCAGGAGGCGTCCAGCAACCTGATCGGTGACTTTGCCCTGCGCCGACTCAAAGACATCGACCAGGTCGCCTACGTGCGTTTCGCGTCGGTGTACCGCCAATTCTCCGACGTCGAAGAGTTCGAAGACGAGCTCAAGCGACTGGAAAGTGCCCCCGCGTTGACACGTGGACAGGCCTCGCTCGACGAACAGATGTTCGATACAATGACCGACCCACAACCCGTCCCCGGACGACGCCTGCGGGCGCTCACCGGAGGGCTCGCCACTCCCGCATCAGCATCATCAAATCAGGAGGAAACCCCTTAATGGCCACCCAGCTCGCCGCCTCACAGGCCTCAGGTGACGCACGAGCGCGCCTTGCGCTGCGCCGCTACTTCACCACCCCCGGCGTTCACCCGTATGACGAGGTGGCGTGGGAACGTCGGTCGGCCAGTATCCAGGCAGAGGGTGGCGCGGCGGTGTTCGAGCAGAATGACCTCGACTTCCCGAAGGACTGGTCGCAGCTTGCCACGAACGTGGTGGCCTCCAAATACTTTCGCGGGCAACTTGGTTCGCCCCGGCGTGAATCGAGTGTGCGGCAACTCATCGACCGGGTTGTGTTGACCCTCCGTCAGTGGGGTGACGAGGAGGGGTACTTCTCCGACCCCAGTGAGGGCGACACCTTCGAGGCCGAGATGACGCATCTTTTGGTGCAGCAGAAGGTGGCGTTCAACTCGCCGGTGTGGTTCAACATGGGCACCCGCGAGAACCCGCAGTCGAGCGCTTGTTTCATCCTGTCGGTCGACGACACCATGGACTCCATCCTGTCGTGGATCAGCAAGGAAGGCGTCATCTTCAAGGGTGGCTCCGGCTCTGGTATCAACCTGTCGCGGGTGCGTTCGTCGCGGGAGTCGCTCTCCGGTGGGGGCACTGCCTCCGGGCCGGTGAGCTTCATGCGTGGCGCCGACTCGTGCGCCGGCGCCATCAAGTCCGGTGGCACCACCCGTCGTGCCGCGAAGATGGTCATCCTCAACGCCGATCACCCCGACATCAAAGACTTCGTCGGCTGTAAGGCCAACGAGGAGAAGAAGGCCTGGGCCCTGGGTGAGATGGGCTACGACATGGGCATGAACGGCGAGGTGTGGCAGTCCATCCAGTTCCAGAACGCCAACAACTCCGTCCGCGCCAACGACGAGTTCATGCTCGCCGTGGAAGCAAACGAGGAATGGTCCACCACATCGGTCACCACCGGTGAGGTCATGGACACCATGAAGGCGCGCGACCTGATGCGCGACATCGCCGAGGCCGCATGGGTGTGCGGTGACCCGGGCATGCAGTTCGACTCCACCATCAACCGGTGGCACACCTGCCCCAACAGCGGCCGCATCAACGCGTCGAACCCGTGCAGCGAGTACATGCACCTCGATAACTCCGCCTGCAACCTCGCGTCGCTCAACCTCATGAAGTTCGTCGACGACGACGGAAAGTTCCTGGTGGAGGACTTCAACCACGCCATCGACACCACCATCACCGCGATGGACATCATCGTGTCGCGCTCCGGGTACCCCACCCAGGAGATCGGCGACAACGCGCGTAACTTCCGGCAGCTTGGTCTCGGCTACGCGAACCTCGGTGCGCTGCTCATGTCCCACGGCCTGGCCTACGACTCCGACACCGGCCGTGCCTACGCCGGTGCCGTCACGTCGCTCATGACCGGGCGGGCGTACGAGATGTCCACCCGTCTGGCGGAGCGGATGGGACCGTTCGAGGGGTACGCCGTCAACGCCGCCCCCATGCAAGGCGTCATGCGCATGCATCAGAAGGCGATCGAGGAGATCAACGAGAGCCTCGTGCCCGAGCCGGATTTGGTGCACGCGGCCCGCGCCGCATGGCGCAACGTCGTCGACCGCGGGGCGGTGCACGGCCTGCGTAACTCTCAGGCCAGTGTGCTGGCGCCCACCGGGACCATCGGCTTCATGATGGACTGCGACACCACCGGCGTCGAGCCCGACATCGCCCTGGTGAAGTACAAGCGCCTGGTCGGTGGTGGGGTCATCAAGCTCGTCAACAACACCGTCCCGCGCGCCCTTCGCACCCTGGGCTACACCGACGCCGAGGTCGACGCCATCGTCGGCTTCGTCGACGAGAACGAGACCATCGAGGGTGCCCCCAGCCTCAAGCAGGAGCACCTCTCGGTATTCGACTGCGCATTCACGCCGCTCAAGGGCACGCGCTCGATCTCGGCCAGCGGCCACATCAAGATGATGGGTGCCGTGCAGCCGTTCATTTCCGGCGCCATCTCCAAGACGGTGAACATGCCCACCGAGGCCTCACCGGAGGAGATTGCCGGTGCATACATCCTCGCGTGGAAGTCCGGTGTGAAGGCCCTCGCGATCTACCGTGACGGCTCCAAGCGCACTCAGCCGTTGTCGACGGGTAAGTCGGTTCCCGAGCCCATGGCGGCGGCCCGCCCGACACGTCGTCGTATGCCGGATGAGCGTGAGGCCATTACCCACCACTTCTCCATCGCCGACCACGACGGATACATCACCGTCGGCAAGTACGAAGACGGCAGCCCGGGTGAGGTGTTCATGAAGATGGCCAAGCAGGGCTCCACGGTGGCCGGCCTCATGGACTCCCTCGCCATCTGCATGTCGCTGGCGTTGCAGCACGGTGTGCCGCTTGCCGTGATGGCCGACAAGCTCAGCCACATGCGATTCGAGCCATCCGGGTTCACGGGCAACCCCGAGATCCCGATGGCGAAGTCGATCATCGACTACGTTGTGCGTTGGCTCTCGTCGAAGTTCCTGTCCGAGGACGAGAAGCGCCAGGTCGGCATCATCACCGAGCAACTGCGTGCCGAGGCCAAAGCCCTTACGGCTGCCGAGTCGATGTTGCCCCGAGAGCCGACCGCTGCCGCGGGCGCTGCTCCCGCCGGCAACGTCATCGAGCTGCCGACTGCTCACGCCAACACGCCGGGCCAGACGGAGATCCCGTTGTCACCGGCCCAGGGCGGCGCGTACACGTTCCGTATGCAGACCGACGGCGCCATCTGCTCCAGCTGCGGCTGGACGATGATCCGCTCGGGCAGTTGCTACAAATGCGAGAACTGCGGCTCCACCTCAG